>NZ_CH902583.1:2239891-2824362 GCF_000152965.1 Roseobacter sp. MED193
AGAAGTACCATGCGTCATGACCCAGCAGGAGCCTCAATCGTGATCATGCTGCGCAGTCTCAAGCTCTATGGCATGGCAAATGCGGTAGAAGATCTGGTTGCCCAAGGTGGCCCAGCTTTTGAGGCCGCAACACCCATGTTGTCCCAATTGCTCAAAGCGGAGATTGCCGAACGGGAAGTGCGTTCAATCACATATCAAACAAAGGTGGCCCGCTTTCCGTCGTACAAAGACCTCGCTGGCTTTGAGTTTAGATCCAGTGACATCAATGAAGCGACCGTCAAGCAACTGCATCGGTGCGAGTTCATGGAGAACGCTGAGAATGTCGTGCTCATCGGCGGACCTGGAACGGGCAAGAGCCATGTCGCGACCGCAATCGGTGTTCAGGCCATTGAACATCACAGGTGCAAGGTTCGCTTCTACTCAACCGTCGAACTGGTCAACGCGCTAGAACAGGAAAAGGCGCTCGGCAAGACCGGAAAGATGGCAGAGATGATGACCAAAATTGACCTCGTGATTTTGGATGAACTTGGCTACTTGCCGTTCAGTCCATCCGGCGGCGCACTGCTGTTCCACCTGCTGAGCAAACTCTATGAACGCACCAGCGTCATCATAACCACCAACCTCAGCTTCTCAGAATGGGCCCAGGTCTTCGGAGATGCAAAGATGACCACGGCGCTGTTAGATCGCCTCACACACCGCTGTCACATCCTGGAAACCGGAAACGACAGCTACCGCTTCAAAGCCAGCTCAGAAGCCGCAAAGAAAACACGAAAGGAAACGCCGACATTGACCAAAACATAACCGCTGATACATAAACAAAGGTGGGTCAAATCTCGGTGAAAATACCGGGTCAGTTCTCAACGCAAATCAACAATCATTCATTACATCCTCAGAAGAGTTTGCATCATCTCATCAATAGCCGAGAGCATTTTTGCATTTGCAGCATATGCGTTCTCGATGAGCATCATGTTTTGCAGCTCGGCGTCCGAATCCACACCAAGAGCCAGTTCAGCCTGGGCCAGTTCGGTGTAGCTGGTGGCAGCATAGCTTAGCATGTTGTTGGCACTGTCACTGTCGCGGGCAAAACGCGACATGACAGAGGCACTGAGCGTGTTGAGATCCGAAGAAATGAGGCCCAGCTTCGTCGTTGAAACTGTCCGGTTCTCGCTGATGGCTTCGGAATAGGCAATAAGCTGGCTTGCATCACCAGGGTCACCCTCGGTGGCCGCGTAGAGACCATCACGCAGACGCCAAGTCTCTGCCTGACCATCCATGGCCACCAGATCGTTCAGTTCCAGTCGCGCCGACAGGCCAACTGTGTCGGAAGGATCAAATGCGCCGCCACCGTCGGTAAAGATCCCGGCATCTGTTGCCCCAATTGTCGCATCCAAGGCGGGATCCTGAAAGCGTTCCACCAAATCTCGCGCCATGGCATCCAGATCGTTCTGGGCTTCAACCGTGACATTGTCGCGGATATCAAAGGCCGCAATCAAAGTGCCGCCCCGCAAAGGTCCAGTGCTGGAGGTATCCATTGCAAGCCCGTTGATTTCCAGACCCGACAAAAGCCCATTCGCCTGGGTCATCTGTGGCTCAATCGTGCGGTTCACGTCAAAGCTCAACTCGGCTGCCTTACCGTCCAGCAAGGCAACGCCGCCAACGGTATAGAGCGCAATCCGACCCTGATCACGTTGGACAACATTGACCGGAATGGCCTGGTTTACCGCGTCCACCAGGAGATCACGTTGATCTTCCATCGCCGTGGTATTTGCACCCGTCGCCTGGGAAACGATGATCCGCGCATTGAGTTTCTCCAGCTCTTTCAGCTGAGTGTTCAGCTGATCGACCTGCAGATCAATGGAGGATTCAGCGGCTTCCCGTTGCTGGTTCAACCCTTCAGCCGCATCAGTGATGGATTGAACCACCAGACCTGCCTTTACCGAAAGATCATGAAGACGTTCGGTAGAATCCGGCCGCGATATGGCTTCGACTAAGGCCGAATCAAAGTTCGAAATCTGAGCCGAAATGGACGTACTATCATCGACAGTGCCGACGAAGTTCGACATCCGAGAATAGAAATTGGCATAGACTTCGACCTTGGCATATTCGGCCTCAGCTTTGCGGGTTGTAGATTGCAAGGCTGGATCGATATTGCGTTCCACGTCGCCAATCCTGACTCCAGCCGCGTATTGGCTGGAGGACAGGTTCAGCTTCTGTGAGGAGTAGCCAGGCGTCAGCGCATTGGCCAGGTTCTCCGAAGTTACTTGGGACAACCGCGCATTGGCAGTCAGTCCGGTCATCGCGGAGTTAAGTGCACTTGTGATAGACATGTCAGGCTGCTCTTTCTAAGCCGGAGTCAAAGTATCAGCGGTTATTATCGCTTGATGTTCGTGGTTTCCTGAAGCATCTCATCGACGGTCTGGATCACTTTGGCATTGGACGAATAGGCCCGCTGCGTCTTGATCATATCCGTCAGTTCGGTCGCCACATCGGTGGCAGATTCTTCCTGCGCATAGGAAGCAACTTCACCTGTTGGCCCATCTCCCGCATCCCACAGGAAGTAGGATCCACTGTCTGAAGACGGCAGGTAAGTTTGGTTATCCAGCGATTTCAGGCCGTTCAGATTTGGCACATCCACCAGCGGGATCTTAAAGATGACACGGCTGGCACCTGAATCGTAGTTGGCGCGGACATAACCCTGTGGGTCGACCTCAACACCAACCATGGTGCCCACTTCAGAACCATCCTTGGTCACAGAGGCCGGAGCAAAGGTATCCGAAAGCTGGGTGAAACCATCGCTTTCGCCAATCATGCCCAGATTGATTTCCATCGGGCCGCCATCCACGTTCACCACAACGCTGCCAGTTGCCGGATCATAGGCACCGCCTGACACCGCGGTCACTGAGGCCAGGGAGCCCCCAGCGGTCCGGGAATCGTTGAAGGTCATGGTATATTCCCCGATCACTGCGCCACCAGAGGCGCTGTCAGTGATCTGCATGGTCCATTCGTTTGAGGTCCCGGTTGCAGGCACTGTCGGGGTATAGGTGATACCCAGTGTCTGCGAGCTGCCCAGGTTGTCATAGTATTCAACCGTCATGTTGCGCACGGTGCCAGCGCTGCCCGCTTCGGTATCGGTCGCAGGAAGGTTCACCCCAAGGCCTACATTGGTTGTTGGCTCACCAGTCAGCTGGTTCATGTTGTACTGAACCGGCTCCAGCCCTTCGGCCGTGTCGCGTGGGCCGTCAGAAACAGTTCCATCCGGGTTAGCCGGCCAGCCCAGCAACACCAGGCCAGAATTTGTCGTCAGATAACCATCCGCATTGGTCCGGAACGACCCGGTTGTGGTCATCAGCATGGTTGGTGAACCATTGCCACCTTCGATCTCGGTCAGCGAAGCAACTGGCAGCATGCCACGGCCACTAACGGCAAGGTCAGTCGAGTTATTGGTGCCAACCAGTGGGCCACGCTGATCAATAAGGCGCATATTGCTGGCAGACACACCGCCTGCAGAATATCTGCCACCCGAGGAGCCAACCACCATGGATTGGAAATCCGTCTCTACTCTCTTGTACCCGCTGGTCGACGAGTTCGCGATATTGTCCGAAATTGCGGCCAATGAACTCGCGTTTGCACTCAATCCGGAAACACCGGCATTCAGGGCGGAAGAAATGGTCATGTTGCGCCTTTCTGCTGCAATAAGTCGTTCTTGGAGCAACAGCTAGCGCATCAGCACTTAACGGGCGGCTAACAGATAAAATGCAATTTATACTGCGCCGCCCGAGGGTAGATTTATATGGGGATCACTCGCGGAGAAGGATGATTTCCACACGATTATTCCTAACCGCCATCGGGTTTGTCACCGCAAGTTTTCGGTCTGCATGTCCCGTAATCCGGTGGATTCGGCTGGATTTCATGCCCCCCGATTCGAGCAGTGTCCGTGCGACGTTTGCGCGGGCATGAGACATTTCCCACACTGGGTTCTGTGCCAGAACCACCGGGTGCGACTGGATATGCCCACTGATGGCAATGTCATTGGTCACACTGGCACTGACCCGCGCAACCATGCGCACCAGATCCCGGAACAGAGGCGTTGGCTCTGCGCCTCCAGCCTCAAAGAGACTGACACCGTCTGTCTCAAACAGCTCAACAATCAAACCTTCGTCAGTGACGCGGGTAATGATGTGCCGTGACATCTCCACCGAAACCATGCTTTCACCGCCACGCCCCTGAAGCTGCTCTTCGATAGCACGAAACTTGCTGTCTTCCTCAGCCTTCTCAGCGTCGCTAACACCTGTCTCACCCTGGGCTTTCTGAGCGTCCATTGGATTGATGTCCGACGCACCTGTACCTGACTGCGGCTGAATGTCTTCGGTGAACATGCTGTCGCCCTGGAAGGCGCCATTGCCGCCACCGGAAATCCGGCTCAGCGGGATCGATGGCGAGAAGTAATCCGCCAGACCTTTACGTTGTTTCTCAGTTGTTGCGTTCAACAGCCACATCAACAAGAAGAACGCCATCATGGCTGTCACAAAGTCCGCATAGGCCACCTTCCAGGCGCCCCCGTGGTGACCACCGCCACCGCTGACTTTTTTCTTCTTGATGATAATGGGCGCCAGTCCGTTTTGTGCGCTCATATCCACCACCACTAATTTTCACCCACTATTGGGATATCAGTTGGGGTGTTAAATGGCCCTTAACAGTTAAACTTGCCGGCAGTTAAGACATGTAAAGAGAGGGTTTCACCTGTGCCACGGCCAGTAACGGGCCAAAATCAGCTCTAGAATGGCCGAGCCGTGGTAAATAGAGGGTGAACATTTTGCGCCCCAACTACAAATCAGTGGGGCGCAGAACGGTTTAGTTGTCTTCGAGCAGAATCGAGCCAAAGGATTCGCGCAGTTTATTTTTCAAAACCTTACCAGTCCCGCCCAGAGGCAGCTCGGTCACAAAGACCACTTTGTCGGGGATCTGCCAGCTGGCCACCTTGCCCTCATAGTGGGTCAACAGTTGTTCTTCGGTAAGCGCGCTATCGGACTTAATGGCAATCACCACTGGACGTTCATCCCATTTCGGATGCTGCGCCGCAATGGCAGCGGCCTGGGCCACTTGAGGGTGCGACATGGCGATATCTTCCAGTTCCACAGTCGAGATCCACTCGCCACCAGATTTGATGATATCTTTGGAGCGGTCACGGATAATCATGTAGCCGTCGCCATCAATAGTGGCCACATCTCCGGTATCAAACCAGCCATCCATGGTCAGAGCGCTGGCCTCCTGGCCAAAATAGGTGTCGATGATCCAATGGCCACGAATTTGTAGTTCACCCTGGGTTTCCCCATCATGGGGCAGCACATGGCCGGACTCATCAACTATGCGCAACTCAACGCCATAGGGTGGGCGCCCTTGACCTTCGCGAATGGCACCTTTTTCGGTATCAGACAGATCCTGGTGCTTTTGCAGCAGATGATTCAACGTTCCGAGCGGGCTGGTTTCGGTCATGCCCCAGGCATGGATCAGCTCCACCCCGTATTTGTCACGGAAGGCCGGGATCATCACCGTTGGCAGCGCCGAGCCGCCCACAACGGTGCGAGTCAGGCTTTCGGCCTTGCTGCCGGTTTTCTCCAGTGCCTGCAACAGGCCCATCCAGATGGTTGGCACGCCCAGCGCCAGTGTCACCTTTTCACCGTCGATCAGACGCACTAGGCTTTCTCCATCCAGATTTGGCCCGGGCAGCACCAGCTTGGCTCCGACACCGGCAGCGATATAGGGCACGCCCCAGGCATTGACGTGGAACATCGGGACCACTGCCATCACGGTATCACGCGCCGAAATCGCCAGGCCATCCGGCTGGTTGCCACCCAGCGAATGAAGCACTGTGGTCCGGTGCGTGTACTGAACGCCCTTTGGATTGCCGGTGGTGCCCGAGGTATAGCACAGGCTAGAGGGCATATTCTCATCCAGCACGGGCCAGCTATAGTCGTCAGCCTCAGCGCCAATCAGCTCGTCATAGAACAGAATACCCGGCACCGCCTCGGCAGCCTCCTCATCGCGAGGCCCCATCAGAACGATATGTTTGATGGTCTTGAAGTGTTCTTTCAACTGGCCCACAGCAGGTACAAAAGTGGCATCAATGAACAAGACCTGATCTGCCGCATGATTGATGATATAGATCAGCTGCTCAGGCTTCAGGCGCGGATTGATCGTGTGGCAGATCATGCCTGCCCCTGCGACACCAAAATAGATCTCCAGGTGGCGGCGATTGTTCCAGGCGATGGTACCGCAACGCTCCCCCTGGGCCACACCCAAACGCTCCAGAGCGGCGGCCAGTTTACGGGCGTTTGCCTCGATCTCACCCCAGCTGGAATGCACCACCTCGCCTGAGGTCTCTACCGACGTCACTGTGGTTTCGCCGTGGTAACGACCCGCATGTTCAACCAGAGAACTGATTGTCAGCGGTTTGTGCATCATTTTACCAAGCATTTCGCCTGTCTCCTCATATTATTCTGCGGCAAGCGCCGCATGGCCACGGATCATATCCGCAGCCTTTTCAGCAATCATTATGGTGGGCGCGTTGGTATTGCCGCCTATCAGCCGTGGCATGACAGAGGCATCGACAACGCGCAGCCCCTCCAGGCCCCGCACCTTCAATTCCGGATCGACAACAGCCATGTCATCCTGCCCCATCTTGCAGGTCCCCACCGGATGATAAATCGTATCCGAGCGGGAACGGATGTGCTGCTCCAACGCTGCGTCATCCGGCTCTTCTTTGATAAAGAGTTCTTTATGAATAAAGCCCGCCAATGGTGCAGTCTGCATCAGCTGTCGCGTCTTACGCGCGCCCTTCATTAGCACCGCCAGATCTTCGGGATCGGACAGAAACTGTGGGTCAATGCGTGGCGGTGCCATGGGATCCGCCGAGCTCAGCCCCACCGAGCCCCGCGATTTTGGTCTGAGCACGCAGACATGACAACTGAACCCATGGCCCATGTGCAATTTGCGCGCATGATCATCGACAATTGAAATCACAAAATGCAGCTGGATATCAGCGCGTTCTAGGTGGCTTTCGGTTTTGAGGAAGGCCGCCCCTTCGGCAAAGGGGGTAGAAAGCATACCTGTTCCAGATTTGCGCCAATCGGCCATATGTTTCAGCAGCGACAGACTGCCGGGCAGCGAGATGCCAAAATTGTCGCGATCTTTGCTTTTGTAGGCCAGGGTGAAATCCAAATGGTCCTGCAGATTCTGGCCAACGCCGGGCAGCTCATGCACCAACGTGATGCCATGGGGCTCGATATCCTCAGCCCGGCCAACACCGGAGAGTTGCAACAATTGTGGCGAATTAAATGCTCCGCCACATAGGATCACCTCACGCTTTGCTGTGACCTGCTTCTCCTGGCCGCCCCGGCGATAGGCAACGCCCGTGGCGCGCTTTCCCTCAAACAGCACCCGGCTGGCATGGGCCTTGGTCAAGATCGTCAGGTTGGGGCAGTCCATCACCGGATGCAGATAGGCTGCCGCTGCCGAGCATCGCTCACCATTCCTATCCTTGGCGTGGAACTGAGTGACCTGATATTCGCCGATGCCTTCGTTGTCGCCGCTGTTGAAATCCGCAACCTCGCGGATCTGCAACGCCTGCCCAGCCTCGACAAAGGCGCGCGTTATAGGGCGTGGGGATTTCTGGTTACTGACCTGCAAAGGCCCGCTGTCACCATGCACCGCATCACTGCCGCGTTCGTTGTTTTCGGCCCGTTTGAAATAGGGCAGCACCGCCTCCCAGTTCCAACCGTCACAGCCCAGATCGGCCCATTCGTCATAGTCCTTGGCGTGGCCACGCACATAGAGCATGGCATTGATGGCGCTGGACCCGCCCAGCGCCTTACCGCGCGGCTGATAGCCTTTGCGGCCGTTCAACCCCGGTTGCGGCACCGTTTCAAAAGCCCAGTTGTTGATCTTGGGGCGCCCAGGCAGCATGGCAACAACCGCAGCAGGGGCACGCACCAGAATGCTGTCGCCCTTGCCGCCGGCCTCAATCAGGCAGACCGTAGCAGAAGACTCCTCGCTCAAACGTGCAGCCAATGTGGACCCCGCAGAGCCACCCCCGACAATCACATAGTCAAACTGCATTGCTTCCCTCCCCGAAAACCCTGTGGGTTTAAGCAGAGCCAAGGCAACAAGCGCTGTCCACCCTTACACAGCGTAATTTGAAGCAATCACAAAAAACACAGGCCAAGGGACCGCAATCAGCTCTGTGTTGCTCCTGCAATCCCTCGGTTTAAGCCTGCTAGGCCTTTGCGGCATCGGCCTCTTTTGGCTCACCGCTGTCGGAAGCCTGGCCCTCTGGCGAAACAGGTTCGATATCTTCGACATCAACAATATCCTGCACCACCACGGCGTCAGAGGCCGAATCGGCGGCGGCTGTCGCCCCCGTGATCAAAGGCAGCATATGCACACCTGTGGCACTGGCCACCTCTGGCGTTTCTGGCCGCTGCCAGCTCAGGGTGTCGAAGCTGGTGCAATGTTCACAAACCGGTGCCCATTCCGCATGGATATGGTTGCAATTGGTGCAGAGCCACTGCGGCCCACGTGGCGCCGTCAGCGCCCGTGCCAGCCAGGCCTGGGTCACAGCATTATCAGCGCCCTCGCCCTTCTCGATTGCCGCCATCAAGGTTAGCACTCGCGCATCCGGCGCCCGTTCGACCAGATCACCCAGTGCACGGCGCGCCTCTGGGAAATCCTCGGCAACGATATGCAGTTCAGCCATAACCAGACGGGTTTCGTCATCCTGGGGCTTGAGCCGCGCCAATTGATCAAAGCGTTTCACCCGCTGCGGGGCGGTTTCTTCTGGCTCAACCTCGGCAAAGACATGGGCAAGGTCTGGGTGCGGCTGCGCCTCCCAGGCTTTTTTCAGCACCTTGATGGCATTGCGTTTCTTGCCCTGCTCCAGATAAGCGCGCGCGGCCATAGCCGCCGCCGGAACCAGGTCAGGCGAGAGTCGGTTAGCTTCAATAGCCTGTTCGCGCTGCTCAAGGGAGGCTGCCTCATCTGCAACTTCGCGCGAGGCCGACAGGGCCAGCACCGCATCGCGTCGCTTAAAGACATCGCGCGGCAGTGAGCCAGATTTCAGCTTGGCCGACAGGGTCTTGCGCGCACCCGCCCAATCCTCTGCCTGAGCCTGGAGCTGCAACAGGGTGTCCTGAACCTCTTCGTGCTTGGGACGCAGGGCCAAGGCTTTTTCGGCCAGTTGCAGCGCCGTGTCCTTGTCCCCTTCTGAGAGTTTTTGCTTCATGATGCCACGCACGCCAACAAAGCGGGTGGTCTGATCGCTCAGCAAGCGTTTATAGGCCTCAGCCGCCTTATGGGTATCTCCGGCCATCTCTGCGGCCTGCGCTGTCAACAAATCCGTGAGTTGCGGATTATCAAGATAGCGCGCCGCCTTAGAGGCCTTGGTCAGCGCCAAGCGACCCTCGCCAGAGGCTAGCGCCATCATGCCATCTGACAGCGCCTGATAGCCCTTGCGCTCGCGTCCCTTGTCAAAGTAGCGAGACATCGCCGTCTCATCGCCGTTGAGGAACTTGAGCGTGGCAACCAAGAGCGTCAGCAGCTTGAGGAAGATCCAGACTGACAGCACCAACACACCCAGCGCCAGCACCGATTGCAGCGCCCCAAGGGTATATTCGGTGCCCGCCACGGTGATCTGAACCCCACCCGCAGTTTCCATCAAAATGCCCGCCCCAAAGGCGATCAGCGCCACCAGGGCAACAAAAACCAGAATTTTCAACAATGACCAGAGCATGGCAGCTTCCTTATTTGGCGTTCAGGCTTTGGGCCAGTTGATCAACAGCCGCAATGGCTGCCAGACGTGTTTGGGCGGAGGCCTGCCAAGCGGCAAAAGTCGCTTGGGCCGCCTCGGGCAGGGTCTCTATCTCTGCAAGCGCATCTGCAATAGCGCCAGACTGCACTGCTGCCTCGGCGCGGGACAAAACCGCATCAGCGCCGTCTCCCTCTTGTGGTGTCACCGAACGTGCGCCAAGGTGACGATTGACATAGTCCATCAGACCACCGCTGCCCTTGGTTTCCTGCCGCGCCAGCGCCAATGCCTCACGCGCGAGCGGCGCATAGCCGGCTTGCAGGCCAGACAGCGTGGCAACACCGGCCTCGCCACTTCCGGACAGATCCTGAGGAACAACAACCTGCAGGCTGTGCAGCTCCGCCAGAGGCTCGGCAAAGCTGCCGCCTGTATCCAGCGAAATACGGATTTTTGCCAAAGCCAACTGAGCCGCCGCAATGCGCGCCGCTTCCAGGCTGGCCTTCTCCGTGAGACGGGCCTCGGCCAGCATCTCTTCAACCTCAGAACGCTGGGTTGCCAAGCTTTGCTGCAACTTGGCCAATTCGCCCTCAAAGGCGGCAACCGCCTCGGGAGAAGCCGCATCGGTCAGGGGGCGTGCTTCTATCTGTTCCAGCCGGGCATTTAGATCCGTGATCTCGGCAGAGCTTGCAGAACCCGGCGCCGGAGCATCACGCAGGGCTGATACGGCAGCTTCGAGCACATCAAGACGTGTATTCAAAGGCGCAACATCTGGCAGATCAATACTACCAAGTTGCCCCTGAAGTCCGGCAATCTGTTCTTTCAAGGCTGCTTGTTCCTTGGCATTGGCTGCCATATCGGCCTCATAAGCCGCCTGGTCTATGCCGCCACTGCCCAGAAGGCTGGCAGGCATAACCGAGTTGAGGAACCCGCCCTGGCCAACAACAAAACCAAGCACAGCAGCCACGGCCCCACCAAGAAAGGCTGACCCAAATCCACCACGTTTTTCAATAATACGTTCGATTTCCGGCTGATGCGCGCTTCGTGGCTCTTCGGATTCACTCTGTTCGTCTGAGGTCTCAGTCTCAGAGGAGACCTCTGTATCTTCTTCGCCCAGGTCAAGCGTCTGCGAAGCGCTCTTCTCCTCTGTCAGCTCGTCTGTGGCAGAGCTTTCTATTTCAGAGGATGGCGCATCCTTTGCCCCAAGGTCCTGCGTGTCAGCCTCTGGCTTGATCACATCATCCGCAGTTGTCTTGTCAGCCACACTGGCCTCCCCTTGATTCTCAAATCACTTAAACTCAGCACAACGCCCTGACCCTACTGCGCCGGATTGCCACCCTCAAGGTGCGCCAACCGAACTGCGGCATCACGGACCATCACAGCCATATTGCGAGCATCCGGCATCTTACTTACCTGCAAGTCTTTGTAGTGCAAGCCCTTCAACTCAACTGCCACGGCCTGACTTAACGCAATCAAAGACAAATTAACTTGATCCAGCCCCAGACTGGCAAAATGCCGCGCAGTACGTGGTGAAAAAAGCGGCGTAATGACTCTGTCCTGCGCCCGGATTTTTTGCATAATCTCATCTGTTAGCGGCAAAAGCTGCTGCTCATAGATTGTCTGCCCCTCGCAGGGCAGACCAGCGGCCGCCAAGTTTCGCGCAATATCGCCACGGGTATGGCGCCCGTGCAAATGTAACAGGGGTGCGGCTGGTCTGGCATCCCTAAGATACGCAATCAGTTCTGCTGCTGTGGCTCCGCAACATTGCGCGCGCCACCCAGCCTTTTCTGCGGCTCTGGTTGTACGCTGCCCAACACAAAAGGCTGGCAAGGAGTTCGGCGCCTGACCTGCCGCCAGAACTCCATTGCTGGAGGAGAAAACCACTCCTTTGTGTCCGTCAAAAGCAACCGGCACATCAAGCGCCCGTATCCGCATTAAGGGGGCGTAAATCACATCCAGATGTGCTTGCAGCTCATCCGGCAGCTGCGCCACAAATCCCTGCGATGCTTCGAGTGGGCGCGTCATCAACAGGGCAATCTTGGTGGGTTCAGCACGGCGTTCAGAAACCGGGGCGTTGGTCATGCTTTGGGCTCCTGGGATTGTTTGCCTGCCCTATAGGTGCTAGCTCCACCAGCAATCTGATGCAACGGGTAGACTATGACACAAAGCCTGACACTTTTGGGGCTGGAAAGCAGCTGTGACGATACTGCCGCCGCCGTGGTGCGGCAAGAGCCAGGCCAGCGCGCCGAGGTGCTTTCGTCAATCGTCTTTGGCCAGACCGAACTGCACAGCGCCTTTGGCGGTGTCGTTCCGGAAATCGCCGCCCGCGCCCATGCGGAAAAGCTAGACCACTGCGTTGTGGATGCGCTGGCCGCTGCCGGAGTAACCCTGCAGGATCTCGATGCCATCGCAGTCACCGCCGGGCCGGGATTGATTGGCGGGGTAATGTCCGGGGTGATGTGTGCCAAGGGCATTGCTGCCGCAACCGATCTTCCGCTTGTTGGCGTCAACCATCTGGCGGGCCACGCCCTGACGCCTCGCTTGACCGATGATGTGGCCTACCCCTATCTGATGCTGCTGGTGTCTGGTGGTCACTGCCAATATCTGATCGCCCGCGGCCCCGAGGATTTCACCCGCCTGGGCGGCACCATTGATGACGCCCCCGGTGAGGCATTTGACAAGACCGCGCGCCTCCTGGGTCTGCCACAGCCTGGTGGCCCTTCGGTGCAGAAAGAGGCCGAGAACGGCGATCCCAAACGTTTCCGCTTTCCCCGACCGTTGATCCAGCGCGAAGATTGCAACCTGTCCTTTTCCGGTCTGAAAACCGCACTGATGCGAATGCGCGATCAGATCGTTGACGAAAAATCCGGCCTGACGCGGCAGGACCGCGCCGATCTTTGCGCCGGGTTCCAGGCAGCTGTAGCGGATGTTCTGGCCTCCAAAACCCGCCGCGCGCTAGCAATTTATCTGGCTGAAAATCCCGCCACGCCAACCCTGGCTGTGGCCGGGGGTGTGGCTGCAAATACCGCGATTAGATCCGCATTAGAGACTGTTTGTGCAGAATTGGACACTCAGTTTGTGGCCCCACCTCTGGCCCTGTGCACGGATAATGCCGCAATGATCGCCTATGCCGGCATGGAGCGGTTCCGGGCTGGGGCCCGTGACGGGATGGATCTGACTGCCCGCCCCCGCTGGCCCCTGGATCAAAACAGCCCGGCGATGCTGGGATCAGGACGCAAGGGAGCCAAGGCATGAGCCTCTCTGTGCTTGGCGCCGGCGCCTTTGGCACCGCTCTGGCGATTTCATTGGCCAAACAAGCGCCAGTCACACTTTGGGCCCGAGACGCCGAGCATGCCGCAAAGATGCGGGAAGGCCGCTGCAATACCGCCCGACTGCCGGATATCCCCCTGCCGGAGGCTTTGACGCCCACCAGCGATTTCCACCTGGCTGCCAGTGCCGAGGTGCTGCTGCTGGCGGTGCCTATGCAGAAACTGCGTTCAGTTCTGGAGGCCAACCGCGAAGCATTGGACAGCAAAGTTCTGGTGGCCTGCTGCAAAGGCATTGAGCTGAAAACCGGGCTGGGCCCAATTGCAGTGATCTCTGAGGTCCTGCCCGGTGCCAGATCCGCCTTGCTGACCGGTCCCAGCTTTGCCGCCGATATTGCCCGTGGTCTGCCCACGGCGTTGACCCTGGCCTGTGCCGATGCGGATCTGTGCCGCCGCTTGCAGGAGCAACTGACCACCGCAAATCTTCGGCTGTATCGCACCACGGATACCTGTGGTGCCGAATTGGGCGGGGCGCTGAAAAATGTCATCGCCATAGCCTGTGGCGCCGTGATTGGCGCCGGGCTGGGCGATAGCGCCCGTGCGGCGCTCATGACGCGCGGCTATGCCGAGATGCAGCGTATGGCACTGGCCTGTGGGGCAAAGCCAGAAACCCTGGCCGGCCTCTCCGGCTTTGGTGATTTGACGCTCACCTGCAGCTCAACCCTGTCGCGCAATTACCAATTGGGCCTGTCCATCGGACGTGGCGACGGTTTTGATCCCACTGTCACCGTGGAAGGGGCCGCCACTGCGCGCGCCACCGCAGCCAAGGCCAAAACCATGGGGCTGGATATGCCCCTGACCGAGACCGTCGTCGGATTACTGAATGGTGACTTGACGATTGCTTCCGCCAGCGCTCAACTGCTGGCACGCCCTTTGAAAGAGGAATGAAATGCTGATTGCCCTGATCGCCCGCGACAAGCCCGGCCACCTGCAAACTCGCGTGGACAACCGTGCCGCGCACCTTGCCTATATCGAAGAGACCGGCGTTGTTGCCCAGGCCGGCCCTTTGCTGGATCAGGATGGCGAAATGGCCGGCTCTTTGGTCATTCTCGACATCGAAGACATGGCCGCAGGCGAGGCCTGGGCCGCAGGGGACCCCTATAACAAGGCCGGTTTGTTTGAGGCGGTTGAGCTGATCACCTGGAAGAAGGTCATCGGCTGATGCGCTACTGGCTGTTCAAATCGGAACCCTCCACCTGGGGATGGCCGGATCAGGTCGCCAAAGGTGAAACGGGCGAGGAATGGGACGGCGTGCGCAATTATCAGGCCCGCAACTTCATGCGCGAGATGCGCCTTGGCGATCGCGGCTTCTTCTATCACTCGCAAAAAGAAAAATCGGTGGTGGGTATAGTTGAGGTCTGCGCCGAATCGCATCCCGACAGCACCACCGAAGATGACCGCTGGGATTGCGTCGATATCAAAGCCCTGCGCGCATTTACCCAGCCAGTAAGCCTGGATCAGATCAAGGCGGATCCTAGGCTGGAAGAGATGATTCTAGTGCGCAACTCGCGCCTGTCAGTGCAACCGGTGACAGAAGCCGAATGGCGTGCGGTCTGTGCCTTGGGGCAGACAGAAGCGGATTGATCTGGCAGTCTTTTCATCAAGCGGATGTGTTTGGGAGGAGATGAACCTTGGAAATTCTGAATGTTTTGGCCGCTGCGCTGGCGGGTTTTGCCCTGGGCGCGGTTTATTACGGCATCTTGGCAGAGCCCTGGATGGTTGCCGCTGGCATCAAACGCGGGACAGATGGCAAACCAGAGAGCGGCCAGACCCCGATGATCTTTGCCCTCAGCTTTGTGTTGCAATTGCTGGTGGCCGGCATGATGCGCCATGTCTTTGCCCTGTCCGGGATCACCACAGCGGGTGCTGGCTTAATTGCTGGCCTTGGGGTTGGGTTGTTTTTCATCAGTCCCTGGATTGCACTCAACAACCTCTACGCCGGGCGCCCAGTGAAACTGACTGTTATTGATGGTGGCTATGCCGCGCTGGCCTGCGCTTCTATTGGCCTGGTGCTCTGTCTGTTCTGAACACCAGATCCGGCCAAAGCAACTCAGAGCTGTCTGTCAAAGCCACGCCCTCTTATGGGTAAAATAGAAAAGGGAAGATCCAACCGACAGGTAGGATCTTCCCTTCCACCCCGCGTGCTCCACAGTCCACCACACGCGTATGAAAATTCCGTCCTAGCCGTCCTGGCTGGTTCCTTTGTGGTAGCTCACTTGTGGATGTTTTTGCAAACCCAATGCACGGACAATACCATTCAAATGCAAAGCACCCAGCGATTTTCGCCGGGTGCTTAACTCTCAAGAGCTAGAATTTATATTCTAAAGCAATACCTTAGACAGGATATTGCTTCGCCTCTGGCTTAACCGTAGACAGATTCTTTGCCAAAATGTTTGGTCAGCATGTAGTAGACAACCGCGCGATACTTATTGCGCTCGGACTTGCCATAGATCTCAACAACCTTGCCAATGGCTTCCATCAGCTCCGGACCATCGGCCAGACCCAGTTTTTTGATCAGGAAGTTGTCTTTGACGGTTTCCAGCTCGCTCTCCTGGCTTGAGGCCACGGTGGAGGCATCGGCATTATAGATCGCAGGACCACAACCAATGGTAACCTTGGTCAGCAGGTCCATGTCTGGTTCCATGCCGCATTTGTTTTTCAGATCATCAGCATATTGCGCGATCAGATCGTCTCTCTTACCCATAAACGTTCTCCAGCTACAGTGTTGTGGTCGGCCAAAATCAAGAAATTGCAGAGGCTTAACGAAAGACTAACGCCAGAGCGGCAAGAGACAAAGGAAAAGTTTTGCCAGCTTTTCCCCCCAAGGCATTCCGTGATCTTTACGCGGTGGGTTCAGTCTGACAGTTTTCAAGTTGGATTTGCATGTCAGGACACAAAGGTCTGATGCTATGAAGCGGGTGTTCTTGGTTGCTGCGATTTTAGGCTTGCTAGGAGCAGCTTTTCTGCAATGGCAAAAGCATCGGTACAAACTCATGGTTCAAGATGCAGAGCAGCAATGCAACATCTTGGCAATTTCACACAGCGACACTGACCTGCTGCCTCATGAAGTTGACTGTGCCCTTGTTCACCACGACGTCCTGATGACCTTCAGACTGGGCCCGAACTCCAATTTTTATTGGGACTGTTTGCCCCCGGATCAGGTGATGCTTCAGCGTCTCACAGCCAGCAACTGCAAGTTCTATAAAAGACAATAAAACAGTTCCGAGCACCCAATTCTGACGAACTGGAAGCCTGTCTTACAAAAAAGACGCCACCCAAGGTCTCCCTTGGATGGCGCCATTTTTCAGATCTGGATCAGATCTTAGTAGCGGTAATGCTCTGGCTTGAACGGACCTTCGGGGGTCACACCGATATAGGCGGCTTGCTCAGAGGTCAGGCTAGACAGTTTCACGCCGATGCGTTCCAGGTGCAGACGCGCAACTTTTTCATCCAGATGCTTAGGCAGGATGTATACTTCGTTCTTGTATTCATCGCCGCGCAGCCACAGCTCGATCTGAGCCAGAACCTGGTTGGTGAACGATGCCGACATCACAAACGACGGGTGACCTGTCGCATTGCCGAGGTTCAGCAGACGACCCTCAGAGAGCAGGATCAGACGGTTGCCCGAGGGCATTTCGATCATGTCGACCTGTTCTTTGATGTTGGTCCATTTGTGGTTCTTCAGGTTTGCAACCTGGATTTCGTTGTCAAAGTGGCCAATGTTGCCAACGATGGCCATGTCCTTCATCTCGCGCATGTGCTCGATGCGGATCACGTCCTTGTTGCCGGTGGTGGTGATGAAGACATCAGCGCTGTCGACAACATCTTCCAGACGGACAACTTCAAAACCGTCCATGGCGGCCTGCAGGGCACAGATTGGGTCGACTTCGGTGACTTTCACGCGCGCGCCAGCACCAGCAAGCGAGGCAGCCGAGCCTTTGCCAACATCGCCGTAACCACAAACAACGGCAACTTTGCCGGCCATCATGGTGTCAGTGGCGCGGCGGATACCGTCAACCAGCGATTCTTTGCAGCCGTATTTGTTGTCGAACTTCGATTTGGTGACCGAATCGTTCACGTTGATCGCAGGGAAAGGCAGCTGGCCGTTTTTCTGCAGTTCATACAGACGGTGAACACCAGTGGTGGTTTCCTCGGAAACACCCAGGATCGCTTCGCGGGTCTTGGTGAACCAGCCGGGGGTTTCGGCCATACGCTTCTTGATCTGGGCAAAGATGGCTTCTTCTTCTTCCGAAGTGGGCACTTCGATAAGATCGGTCTCGCCGGCCTCAACACGGGCACCCAGCAAAACGTACAGTGTTGCATCGCCACCATCATCGAGGATCAGGTTGGCTCCTTCGGGGAACATGAAGGATTTGTCCAGGTAATCCCAATGCTCTACCAGGGTCTGGCCCTTGATCGCAAAGACAGGAACACCAGCCTCAGCGATGGCAGCAGCAGCGTGGTCCTGGGTCGAGAAGATGTTGCAGGAAGCCCAGCGCACATCCGCGCCCAACGCGACCAGTGTTTCGATTAGAACGGCTGTCTGAATGGTCATGTGCAGCGAGCCAACGATGCGCGCGCCCTTCAGCGGTTTTTCTTCGCCGTATTCTGCGCGCAATGACATCAGGCCCGGCATTTCGGTTTCTGCGATGTCCAATTCCTTGCGGCCAAATCCGGCTAGCGCAATGTCTTTTACGATATAATCCTCGGCCATGGTCGGCTCCATTCTGGTTACGAGTGCAATTTATCGCCGCAGGTAACATCGCAATAGTTTATAAGCAACGAATATGGGGACATTCCGTGTCCGGAGCCCTCATTTCCCCGCAAAATTTTGCCTCTGAATGTCGAAAACCTCGGGTTTGGGACCCTGGCTCGACGCTGGCGACAGGCCTTTGCCCTCAAAATGCTAAGCGCCATAGGCAAAACCGCTTCCCCAACGAGATGCAAAACGCTAGTCAGAGACAATCGACGCACCACCGGATTTTTTCTATGCCCGCCAAACCCGCCCGCGCCTGGCAACGTATGCTCTCGGGTCGCCGCCTGGATCTGTTGGATCCCACACCCATGGATATCGAAATCAGCGACATCGCCCACGGTTTGGCCTTTGTCGCGCGCTGGAACGGTCAAACGCGCGGGGATTTTGCCTATTCAGTGGCAGAGCATTCGCTACTGGTGGAGGAGCTGTTTTCGCGCATGTATCCCAAGGCCGCTGTGAAATGGCAACTGGCGGCTCTCCTACATGACGCCCCTGAATATGTCATCGGCGATATGATCTCTCCGGTAAAGGCTGCTGTGGGGCCAGGCTATAGCGAGCTGGACCAGCGTCTGACTTCGGCCATCCACATCAAATTTGGCCTGCCTGCGCAGCTGCCAAAGACAGTCAAAGCCCAGATCAAACGAGCGGATAAGGTCAGTGCCTGGATGGAGGCCGTGCAGATCGCCGGTTTTTCTGAGGCCGAAGCCAACAAACTGTTTGGCAAGCCCAAAACCGAAGTGACAGAGGGGCTCGCTATCGATTTACGCCCGCCTCTTCAGGTCCGCCAAGCCTTTGTTGCCCGCCATACGGATCTGCTGAGTAGAATTTGATATCAAAGAAGCCGC
Source organism: Roseobacter sp. MED193 (assembly GCF_000152965.1). Lineage (GTDB taxonomy): Bacteria > Pseudomonadota > Alphaproteobacteria > Rhodobacterales > Rhodobacteraceae > Pseudophaeobacter. The sequence goes on from NZ_CH902583.1 coordinate 2,258,615, forward strand.
TGCCCTGCAGATCAGGAGGGTTTTTCGCGTTTTCGCTTGGGCTTAGCTTCAACAAAACCGCTCTGCCCACCCAGACCTTTGTCTTGCAGAATCTGATTGCGCTCCTCCTCGGACAGGACTTGCCACGCGGCAGTTTCCGAAATGAAGCCCAGACGCGACAGAGTTTCGCCGATGATCTGATGATTCAATTCGCCAAAGCTCAACCGATTGGATTTACCGGATTTTTCAGGCACCCATTCCGCGCGCAGACCGCCAATCACCACCGGATTACATCTGCAAAAACTCTCTACATGCTTTGCGAGCAAGTTATTGGCGCCCGAACTGCGGCGCAGGATCATTGCAACCCTTTGCTCTGGGCGCCCCACCATGGCAAAAAGATGTAGCGCAGACCCGTCAGCGGCAATGACCTGCTTGGCCGCCTTGTAGCGGGCGACCTGGACCGTGAGACTGTGTTCTTGAGGATGAAATATCTCATAGCCTTCAGCCTCTAGCAGGGTTTCCAGCTGTTCTTCCCCCAAAAGCCCCCCTTTGCCTAGGCCCAGCTTCGAGCGTGAGATGTAGATCTTCTCCGGGCCGTCCGCCTCAACATGAGTGGCAAACCTGTCATGAACAGTACGACGAAACTTGCGCGTCCCTACCGTGATTTTGCCCAGGCCAAACCCCTGCCCTGGGACCACCAGTTCCTCGACGCGGGTGGGTCGATCCACCACCTCTATCGGTAGATCCGTACCAAACAGCGACAGGTACTCACGATGATAGCCTCGGACATCTTTGCCGACTTTTGGGCGTTTGGGTATAAAGATGACGCCTCGAATATCATCTTCCACGCTGGGCAGGGCCCAAAGGCGCGAAGAGCTTTCAACTAAGAAATGCCCAAAGTGAGCCCATAGCACCCCACCCCAAAGCCAACGACCCTCCAGGGTTTGCCGGACTTTTCTGGGTCGTTCCGGTTCTATGGAAATCGGGCGAAACTTGCGCCAGAGCGCCGCCTCTGGGCAGTAGCTGCCGTCGGAATAGAGAACCCCCGCCGGCTGCACCAAAGCGCTGATTTTGGGCGGCACTACGCAGGCATCTGCAAGGGTTAGCATTTCTTCAGACCAGCCCCCCGTGGGCAAAGGCTGGTCGTCCGGGTCAAACTCCGGTCCGCTTGTATTATTTGACATCTTAGTCCCTACCGAGGGCTGCGCTTTGCCAGAATACGCTGCAGCGTCCGGCGATGCATATTGAGTCGCCTCGCGGTCTCGGAGACATTGCGATCACACAGCTCATAGATCCGCTGGATGTGTTCCCATCTGACCCGGTCGGCGCTCATCGGATTTTCAGGGGGCGGCGGCAGCTCGTCGTCACCGCTGAGCAACGCATTCATAATATCCGCCGCATCCGCGGGCTTTGACAGATAATCCGTTGCGCCAATCTTGACCGCTGCGACTGCGGTAGCAATGGCACCATATCCAGTCAGCACGACAACTCGGCTATCAGGGCGCTTTTCGCGCAGCACCTCGACCACATCCAGCCCATTGCCATCCTCAAGCCGCAGGTCCACTACGGCAAAGGCCGGCGGGCGCGCTGTCGCAATCGCACTGCCTGCTGCAACCGAACCAGCGGTTTCCACCTCAAAACCACGTTTTTCCATAGCTTTGGCCAAGCGTCGCAGAAAGGGCTCGTCATCATCGACAAGCAAGAGTGACTTATCTGGTCCAATTTCCTGCAGTGCATTCTCGGCCATGCCCGGTTCTCCGCCAATTTTGCATATATTTATACGCTTGTTCTTGAATTTGATACTAGCGACCCGGCCCAGAAGGTCAAACAGCTCATCCCCTGTTACATGTTTTCGACAAAGCAGCTGACCTTGTCAGCAACCTGTTCAGGGGTTTCATCGCGGCGGAAGAAGTCAACAAATCCGATCTCAGGCAGCACCAGATAGGCAAATGTGGAGTGATCAACCAAGTAGTAGTCTTCATCGCCAGGTTGGCGTTTAAAATAGGTCTTATAGGCCCGGCTTGCCGCTTTGACTTGCTCCAGTGATCCGGTCAGGCCAATCATCTTTTCATGCATGTTGTAGGCAAAATCGCCGACCACCTCGGGGGTGTCGCGTTCTGGATCGATCGAAATAAAGACTGGCGTGGTGCTGATGCCGCGTTCCGCGAGCACATCTACAGCCTCCGCATTACGCGACACATCCAGTGGGCAGACATCAGGGCAGAAGGTATATCCAAAGTACACTAGGGATGGTTCGGTAAAGACGTCTTTGTCAGTAACAGTCTCCCCCTTGCTGTTGATCAACTCGAACGGGCCGCCAATTGCATCGCCACCGCTCGCGATAGCACTGCCGCGACACTGGGCAAACTGGTCTGCGTCACCGCCGCGCGTTAACAACCAGGTACCGCCTGCCAGCGCAGCGACAAAGAGAACAGCAAGAATTGAATAGAGGCGAGCCATGTGATCACACTTTATGTTTAAGGAGGAGAGTTGATCGTTTCCGTCGCCAGACCTATCAAGAAACACAGACAATGCAAGCAGGCCAAAGGGTCACAGATCCGCGAGCCATCTTGAACCTTCCAAAGCTCCAGGAGCTCTAGCATGCGCGATACAGAATTTAGCTTAATGCTGGGTGAGGAGCGCAGCCACTGGATTCGCCTGCGAACCCTGATCATGCTGCGCTGGTTTGCCATTGCCGGTCAGCTCATTGCCATCACCGTGGCGCAGAAGCTGTATAATCTGCAACTGGAGCTGGGCCTGTGCCTATTGGCCATTGGCGTTTCAGTGATCAGTAACTTGCTGGCGATCTTTGTGTTCCCGGAAAACAAGCGCCTGTCGGAGTTTGAGAACTTTCTGATGGTCCTGTTCGACCTGCTGCAATTGGGGTTCCTCCTTTATCTCTCTGGGGGGCTGCATAATCCCTTTGCCCTGCTCGTGCTTGCTCCAGTGACCATTTCCGCTGCCATGATGGGACTTCGTTCCACCCTAATCATTGGGGGCACTGCCATCATCCTGGTGACCTTGATGGCCGAATTTCACATGCCGTTGCGCACGGCCCAGGGGTTCGTTCTGCGCATTCCGGATGTGTTCATCTTTGGCAACTGGACAGCTATTGTGATCGCCATCCTGTTTATTGGCGCCAACTCCTTTCGCATCAGCACTGAAATGCGGCGCATGTCCGATGCGGTCTCTGCGACCCAATTGGCCCTGTCACGGGAACAAAAGCTCACCGATCTGGGCGGCGTGGTTGCCGCCGCCGCCCATGAACTGGGGACCCCGCTTGCGACAATAAAACTTGCCAGCGGAGAGTTGATCGACGAGTTGGAAGACCATCCGGATCTGCGCGAAGATGCGGCGCTTATTCGCGAACAGGCTGAGCGTTGCCGCCATATCCTGCGGGACATGGGCCGGGCGGGCAAAGACGATCTTCATCTGCGTCAGGCACCCCTTTCAACAGTGATCCACGAGGCGGCTGAGCCCCATCTCAATCGTGGCAAGGAAATCCAGTTTGATGAGGGCCCGCTGGAGCACGGCAGTTTTCAGCATCCAACCATACTGCGCAAACCAGAGATCATTCACGGGCTGCGCAACCTCGTGCAAAACGCCGTTGATTTCTCCCGCTCGACAGTTTGGATTGACGCTGCCTGGAACGATGAGCGGATCTGCCTGACCATCGGCGATGACGGGCGCGGCTTTCCCTCCCATCTATTGGGGCGGATTGGCGATCCATTCATGAAACGGCGGCGCAGCGAAAGTGACCGAAAACAGCGTCCTGAATATCAGGGGATGGGGCTGGGATTGTTCATCGCCAAAACTCTCCTCGAACGCACTGGCGCCGAGCTCACATTCACCAATGGCGCCACCAAGCCGCAGCCCCATCCGCAGGACCGCTGCGGTGCCATCGTAAAGGTCTCTTGGCCCCGCAGCAAAATTGACGCATTGATAGGAGAGAACGCCGTACCAAAAGGGGAAAATAAATGGATAGAAATTTAACTGTTCACTTTTAGGTAATCAATTAAACTACAGTTAACCATTTTCGAGCCATCATAGGGAAAACAAGTACTGACGAGAGGCAGGACAAAATGCAGAATATCATCTCGATCGAATGGTTGATGCTGGCCACACTTTGCTGCGCCACTGCAGCCGTCGCCGTCTGGTGGCTCTCGCCTGAGCAACGTTCCAAAGGCATGGAACAAGATCTGTTGGTTGGCGATGGGCGCACCGATGCGGTTTTTCTCTTTGATGACACCAATCTGATTGGCTGGTCATCGGGGGCACGCAAGTTCATCGGCGAACATGCAGAGCATTTCAGTTGGAACATGCTGCGGGACCAATTGGCCCGCAATTACCCAGGCCTGCCTCAAAGTCCCGGCTTTCTCAAAGATGTCGGCCCCTTGGTTCTTTCTGGAACCGCTTCTGCCGAAAGCCGCGAGGCCCACTGCGAATGGATTGATGGTATTACCCGTGTCCAACTGCGCCGCAGCACCCTGGAAGAACAAAATAAGTCTTTGGACCAAGAGCTCACCACCCTGCGCGCAGCAGTGCATCAGGCCCCCTACCCGGTCTGGCTGCAATCCGACGAAGGTGCCGTGACCTGGACCAACCTTGCCTACGATGATCTTAGCCAAAAACTCCGCGGTCGTGACGCAGAATTCTCTGAACCCCTGTTCGATAATCTGGATGAGCCAAAATCCAGCGGCAAGGCTGAGCGGATCTCGATCCCGATGCCGGATACCACCAAACGCCTGTGGTACAATATCTCAACCACCGAAACCGAGGCCGGCTGGCTGTGCCATGCAGTGGATGTAAACGCCGTCGTCGATGCCGAGGTCGCCCAGCGCAACTTTGTGCAGACCCTAGCCAAAACCTTTGCCCAACTCTCTATTGGGCTGGCGATCTTTGACCGCAATCGTCAGCTGGTCCTGTTCAACCCTGTTTTGATTGACCTGACCGCGCTGCCAGCTGGTTTCCTCAGTGCGCGACCCACCCTGATGACCTTCTTTGACCGCCTGCGCGATCAACGCATGATGCCAGAGCCCAAGAACTATTCCAGCTGGCGTCACCAGATTGAAGACCTGCTTGAGGCCGCTGCCGAAGGTCGCTACCAGGAAACGTGGTCTCTACCTTCGGGCTCGGTCTATTCTGTGTCAGGACGTCCGCACCCCGATGGGGCTATTGCCTTCCTGTTTGAAGATATCACCGCCGAGGTCACCCTGACTCGCCAGTTCCGCTCTGAGCTGGAAATGGGCCAATCAATCATGGATCAGATGGGCGAAGCAATTGCGGTATTTGCCAATGACGGCACCATGACCTTCTCGAATGAGACCTATCACGCCCTGTGGAAAATGGACCCCGATGCCAGCTTTGCAAAGGTCTCCATCATGGATGCGGCCCGCATTTGGCAAGACACCTGCACGGCGACCCCGGCCTGGGGTGAGATCCGCGACTTTGTGGCAGGCAGTGATGGGCGCACGCCCTGGTGGACCCAGGTGCAACTGCGCGATGGTACACCGCTGCTGTGCAAAGTGACCGCAATCCAGAACGGTGCCACAATGGTCAGCTTTCAAACGCCAGAACCAGGATTACCCCCCAAGGAACAACAAAAATTTGCCATTACGGATCAAGGCGGCTCTGCCTGACTCTTGAGGCCTTTTGACAACCCCAAGGACCCAGAAGGGCGCGATCACCAGGTAAGGGATTGCGCCCTTCGCGCTTGCAGCCGGTGCAGCCCAGAGGCATTGTGCAGCCATGACCAAATCCTGCGATCAAACCTCTTCTGACTTTCCCGGCACATCTGGCGCAGATAGCTCGGTTTCCTGTCTGCTGACCTCTGCTGAGGCAACAGCAGAGTTGGCGCGTCACCTGGCTACGCAGTTAAATCCGGGCGACTGTCTCTTGCTGGAGGGACCAATCGGGGCCGGAAAAACCCATTTCGCCCGCAGTTTGATCCAATCGCTCATGGTCCATCCCGAAGATGTACCCTCGCCAACTTTCACCCTGGTTCAGACCTATAATGTCCCCAGGGGGGAGCTGTGGCATGCGGACCTCTATCGTCTTTCTGCACTCGAAGAGATTGAAGAATTGGGCCTGTTTGAAGCCTTTGATGACGCCATTTGCCTGATTGAATGGCCCGACCGTTTGGCAGAGCTGACACCACCACATGCGCTACATCTGGAACTCTCGCTCGATCCAGCAGAGGAAGACTGCCGCCACCTGACCTTGACCTGGAGCGATGCCAAATGGCAAAACCGCATGAATGAGATAGCAAATGTCACAGCGTGATGAACAGATTGCAGCGTTTTTGCAGCGAACCAGCCGCGGCGACTGGAGCGCTGTGCCCCTGGCCGGAGATGCCTCGGCGCGGCGCTATCAACGTCTGACCAGCCCAGATGGGCGTCATTTGGTTTTGATGGATTCTCCCCCAAATAGCGGTGAAACAATCCGCCCCTTTGTGCGCATCGCCAACTACCTGCGCTCCCTCGACTTCAGCGCCCCTGCCATCATCGCAGAGGATGCTGAAAACGGCTTTTTGCTGACCGAAGATCTCGGCGATCAGCGCTTTTATGAGGTACTCAAACAAGATCCCGCCCAGGAAAGCAGGCTGTATTCCCTGGCCACGGATTTTCTGCTGCAACTGCATAGGAGCTCAGGATCCGGTGGGCTTCCCAACCTAGAGACCCTGGGGCCCCGCGTCATGGCCGAGATGTCCGCCTTGGTTATTGATCGCTATTGCGGCGCCATCAACGGCACGGTGACTGCTGATCTGCAAAACCGGTTTGAAAACCAGTTTGAGGATATTTTGCGTCAGACCATAAAGGGCGACACGGTTTTTGTTCATCGCGATTTTCATGTGCAAAATCTAATGTACCTGCCCGATCGCGATGGGGTGGCGCAGGTCGGAGTGATAGATTTTCAGGACGCTCGCGTCGGTCACCCCGCCTATGATCTGGTGTCGCTGTTACAGGATGCGCGCCGCGACGTGCCTGCTGGTATCGAAGCCCGTATGATCGACCGCTATCTGGCGAGTACCCAGCTGGACAGCTCTGGATTTCGCAGCGCCTATGCGGTGATCGGCGTGCAAAGAAACCTGCGCATTCTGGGTGTGTTTGCCCGGCTGTCGCAAGATTTTGGCAAACCCCAGTATCTTGAGCTGATCCCTAGGGTGTGGGCTCATGTAGTAAACGGCCTGGAACACCCCGCTCTCGCCCCGCTGGCGGATATGCTGTTAAAGGAGCTGCCCGCGCCAACCCCCGAAAACCTGGCCAAGCTACGCTGATGGGTACCGACCTTCTCTCTGACACGTCTCGCGCTATTCCCAACGTGATGCTCTTTGCCGCCGGCTTTGGCACCCGTATGAAGGCGCTGACACAGACCTGCCCGAAACCGATGATTGCCGTGGCCGGACGCCCGCTGATCGACCACACGCTGGAGCTGGCGCAGGCTATCCAGCCAGACCGGGTCGTCGCTAATCTGCATTACTTGCCGCAAATCCTGGAGGCACATCTCGCGCCGAAGGACGTTTTGCTCAGCCCGGAACAGCCCCAAGTGCTTGATACCGGCGGCGGGCTGCGACAAGCCCTTCCCCTGCTGGGACCTGCGCCTGTCTTTACCGCCAATACAGATGTGATTTGGAAAGGGGTGAACCCATTTGAAATCGCGTTGAACGCCTGGAATCCAATGGAAATGGATGCCCTACTGGTCTGTATCCCCATTGCCCGTTGCTGGGGCCGCAAAGGTGCAGGGGATTTTAGCTGCGACAGCGCGGGGCGCATCAGCCGCGGAGGGGACCTGGTCTATGGGGGCGTGCAAATTCTCAAAACCGACGGGCTGCTTAACATCGAAGATCAGGTATTTTCTCTCAATCTTCTGTGGAACAAAATAGCCAATTCAGAACGGTTGTTTGCAGTAGAATATCCTGGTCACTGGTGCGATGTGGGTCACCCGGAAGGGATCGCCATCGCCGAGGATCTAATTGCCAATGATATTGTTTGAACCTCAAGACAGCCCCCGCGTTTTTGCCGTCCCAAACGGAGTGGATTTTCCCCGCGCCCTGGCGCAGGGACTTATTGAGCGCAGTACATCCCAGCCCCCAGAGGGTTTGGCGCGGGTTGACCTTATCCTCAACACCTCTCGAATGATGCGCCGTTGTCGCAACCTGTTTGAGGAAGGCCCTGCGCTCTTGTTGCCACGTATGCGCCTGCTCACAGATCTAGCGCGCGAGGCCAATCTGCAAGGTTTGCCACCGCCGCTGCCGCCGCTACGGCGCCGATTGGAACTGTCGCAGCTAATTGCCAAGCTGCTGGATGCACAGCCGGATCTTGCGGCGCGGTCCTCGCTCTATGATCTTTCGGACAGTCTGGCCAATCTGGTCGATGAGATGCAAAGCGAAGGCGTCAGCACCGAAGTAATCCGAAATCTGGATATCTCAGATATGTCCGGACATTGGGCGCGAGCACAGCAGTTCATCGGAATCGTCGATCAGTTTATTGATTTGCATAGCGACACCGTTGATGTTCAGGCTCGGCAACGCCAGATGGTCGAGAACCTCATCGCCAAATGGCAGGTAGAGCCGCCCCAGCATCCGGTGATCCTGGCCGGCTCCACGGGTTCGCGTGGAACCACCCATATGCTGATGGAAGCCATCGCCCGCCTGCCCCAGGGCGCCGTGGTACTGCCCGGATATGATTTTGAACAACCCGCCGAGGTCTGGACCCATCTACGCGATGCACTCACCTCCGAGGATCACCCGCAGTATCGCTTTGCCAAACTGCTGTCCGACCTCGACATGACTCCCCGCGAGGTGCGACGCTGGAGCCCAGATGAGCCGGTCTCGCCTGCCCGCAACCGGTTGGTCTCGCTGGCCCTGCGCCCGGCACCTGTCACCCATGCCTGGATGAGCGAAGGGCCAAAACTGACCCAGTTGGACAAGGCCTGTGCCGATGTCACCCTGGTCGAGGCCCCAAACCCGCGCGGCGAGGCCCTGGCCATTGCGCTGCGCCTGCGCCAGGCTGCCGAGGAGGGCAAAACAGCCGCGCTGATCTCGCCCGACCGGATGCTGACTCGGCTGGTGTCCGCGGCGCTGGATCGCTGGGGTATCCTGCCCGATGATTCCGCCGGCCTTCCCCTGCAGCTAACCCCTCCCGGGCGGTTCCTGCGCCACGTGGCCGAACTGTTTTGCCGACCACTGACAGCGGATGCGCTGCTCACCCTGCTGAAACACCCGCTGACCAATGATGGCAGCAGTGCCGAGGCCGCGCGCGGTGAGCATCTGCGCCATACCCGTGACTATGAGCTCGATCTGCGCCGCAATGGGCCGCCCTTTCCCGATGCTGAGAGTTTTGCGGCCTTTGGCATGGAGCGCGATCTGATACTTGGCTGGACAGATTGGCTGTCGCAAAACTTTGCCGACCAGCAGGTAACCACACCACTGCCCCTCACTGATTGGGTCGCGCTGCTACGCGCCCGCGCCGAGGCGATTGCCGCTGGCAGTCAAGTCCAAGCAGAGGGGGAAAGCGGCACGCTCTGGGAAAAGAAAGCTGGCATTGAGGCGCTCAAGATCTTTTCCAATCTGGAGGCTGAGGCCGAACACGGTGGCGAGATGTCAGCCCGCGATTTTGCCGATCTTCTGTCGGCCATCCTGTCGCAAGGCGAGGTGCGCGACCGCGACACCCCCTATGGATCAATCATGATCTGGGGAACGTTGGAGGCCCGTGTGCAGGGTGCCGATTTGGTTATCTTGGGCGGGTTGAACGAGGGCAGCTGGCCGGAAGCGGCCAAGCCAGATCCTTGGCTGAACCGGCAATTGCGCCATCAGGCCGGTCTCTTGCTGCCTGAACGCCGCATTGGCCTGTCTGCACATGACTTCCAGCAGGCCGTGGCGGCGCCTGAGGTATGGCTCACCCGCGCTGCCCGCTCGGATGAGGCCGATACCGTGGCCTCGCGCTGGCTCAATCGCCTGACCAATCTGTTGTCCGGCCTGCCCGATCAGGGTGGCAAGGCAGCACTGGACGCGATGCGGGCACGTGGGCAGGAATGGCTAGACTGGGCAGAAGCTCTGGAACAACCAACCGAGTTGCCGAGTGCACCGCGCCCCTCCCCGCGCCCGCCGGTTGCCAGCCGCCCGCGCCGGTTGACCATCACCGAAATCCCACGCCTGATCCGTGATCCCTATGCGATCTATGCCAAACATGTGTTGCGGTTGCGTCCTCTCAACCCGCTGGTACAGGAACCTGACGCCCTGTTGCGCGGCACTGTTGTGCATGAGATTTTTGAGGACTTTATCAGGGACAGCCTGGAAGACCCCAGCCGCCTGACAGCCGATCACCTGATCGAGACCGCCCGTGCCCTGTTGGAACGGGATGTCCCTTGGCCCGTGGCGCGCCTTTTATGGCTCAGCCGCATTCAGCGACTGGCCGGCGACTTCATCCTGGCTGAGCAATCCCGCCAAAGCCGCGCCACCCCGCTGAAACTCGAGGCCATGGGCGAAGCCCGGCTGGAGCCGTTGGATTTCACCATAGCCTGCCGGGCCGACCGTATCGACCAAGATGAGCGCGGATTTTTGCATCTTTATGACTACAAGACCGGCGCGCCGCCCTCGGAAGCACAGCAGAAAAAATTTGAAAAACAGTTGTTGATCGAAGCCGCCATGGCTGAGGAAGGTGCGTTCAAGGAAATCGGCCCCGCCGAGGTCGCGCGCGCCGCCTTTATCGGCCTGGGTAGCAATCTGAAAGATGTGCCTGCACCGCTATCAGACCAGCCCCCGGCCAAGATCTGGGAGGAACTGAAACAGCTGATCGGCGCCTATTTTGAACAGGACCAGGGCTATTCCAGCCGCCGCATGGTGCATCGCGATGATATTGCAGGGGACTATGACCACTTGGCCCGGTTTGGTGAATGGGATCGCAGTGCCACGCCCGAGCCCGAGGATCTGACATGAGCAACCTCCCTCTGAAACATCGTGATGCCGCCTCCGAAGCGCAGTTTCGCGCCGCGCGCCCTGATGCCTCAACCTGGCTCGCAGCCAATGCCGGATCAGGCAAAACCAAGGTGCTGACCGACCGGGTGGCGCGGTTGTTGCTCAAGGGCGTGCAGCCTCAGCACATCCTTTGCCTCACCTATACCAAGGCCGCCGCCAGCGAGATGCAGAACCGGCTGTTTCAGCGTCTGGGCGAATGGGCCATGCTCCAGGACAGCGAACTCACCGCTGCGCTTGGCGAGTTGGGCGAGGTCAATACCGCTTCTGAGGATCTGGCCCAGGCCCGCACGCTCTTTGCCCGTGCCATTGAGACTCCCGGTGGGCTCAAAATCCAGACCATTCACTCGTTCTGTTCGTCCCTCCTGCGCCGTTTCCCGCTGGAGGCCGGCGTCAGCCCACAGTTTTCTGAAATGGAGGACCGCGCCGCATCCCTGTTGCGCGCCGAGATTGTCGAGGATATGGCCAAGCGCGATCATGCCCATTTGGTAGAACCCTTGGCGCGCCATGTGGGTGGCAGTGATTTTGAGGATCTGACCGCCGCGATCTGCCAACGACGCGCCGAATTTGAAATAGCGCTGGACTGGCCTGCGCTACTGGCCCGGTTTGATCTGCCAGAAGAATTTGATCAGCCCGCTCTAGAGGCTCTGGTATTTTTGGGCGGCGAGGCGGAATTGCTATCGCGCACCCGCGCCATGCTGGAGACAGGCGGTACCACCGATCAGCGCGCAGCTGCCAAACTGGCAGGGATCACCACGCCGACACTGGCTGATCTTGCCACATTGGAAAGTATTTTTTTGACCGGCGCCAGCGCTGCTGATCCCTTTGCCGCCAAAGTGGGGAAATTCCCTACCAAGAAACTGCGCGAAGCCAATGTTGCCCTGATGGACCAGCTGGAACCACTGATGCTGCGGGTGGAGAGCGCTCGAGCCAAACGATTGGCCCTGATGGCGGCACGAAAATCCCAGGATCTGCACCAGTTCGCTCAGGCCTTTCTTCCGGAATATGAAGCCCGCAAACAACAGCGTGGTTGGCTCGATTTTGACGATCTGATCCTCAACGCGCGCCATCTGCTGAATGATCCGGCGGTGGCGGCCTGGGTGCTGTACCGCCTGGACGGTGGCATCGACCATATCCTGGTGGATGAGGCCCAGGACACCAGCCCGGTGCAATGGGATGTGATCGAGAAACTGGCGCAGGAATTCACCGCCGGGATTGGCGCGCGATCCGATGTCGAGCGCACCATTTTTGTGGTCGGCGACAAAAAGCAGTCGATCTATTCCTTTCAGGGGGCTGACCCGGATGCCTTTGATCGGATGCAGGTGGAATTTGCCAATCGCCTGTCCGAATCCGGATCAGGGCTGCAAAACGCAGCTTTGGAATTCTCTTTTCGCTCATCTGCGGCGATCCTGCGGCTGGTGGATCTGGTATTTAAGGACAGCCCACGCGCCGGGTTTCATAGCGACGCCCTGCATCGCGCCTTTAAATCCGACTTGCCCGGGCGGGTAGACCTGTGGCCGGCAGTGGAAAAGACCGATGACGACGATGAAAGCGACTGGACAGACCCAGTAGATCGACCTGGTAGCCGCCACCACACGGTTATTCTGGCAGAGCGCATTGCCCGTCAGATCAAGGAGATGATCGACAACAAGGTGACCATTCCCGAGGATGGCCCCACACGAGGCACCTTTCAGCGTCGCCCCGTGCATGCCGGGGATTTTCTCATTCTGGTGCAACGCCGGTCCGAGCTGTTTTCTGAGATCATCCGCGCCTGTAAAAATGCCGACCTGCCCATTGCCGGCGCCGACCGGCTGAAGGTTGGGGCAGAGTTGGCAGTGAAAGATATCGCCGCTCTCCTGTCTTTTCTCGCCACGCCAGAGGATTCTCTGGCACTGGCTGAGGTGCTGAAATCGCCACTGTTTGGCTGGTCCGAACAGATGTTGTTTGACCTGGCCCATCGCCGCAGCAGCAAACACCTGTGGCCTGCCCTGCGCGACCGGCGCGAAGAGTTTCCCGAAACCATGGCAGTTCTGGATGACCTGCGTGACCAAACCGATTTTCTGCGGCCCTTTGATTTGATCGAGCGCATCCTAACCCGCCATCAGGGGCGGCAAAAACTACTGGGACGTCTCGGAGCCGAAGCCGAGGATGGTATCAATGCGCTGCTGTCCCAGGCCCTGGCATATGAACGGTCAGATATTCCCAGCCTCACCGGGTTTCTGGTCTGGATGCAGACCGATGATCTGGATATTAAGCGGCAGATGGGGGCCTCGGGGGATATGATCCGGGTGATGTCAGTGCATGGCTCCAAAGGTTTGGAAGCACCCATCGTGATCCTGCCCGATACCGCCAAGCGCAACGCGCCCAGTGACGCCGAAATCATGGTGGCGGATGGCACACCCCTGTGGAAACTGCCCAAGGATCAGATGCCGGATCTGCTGTTCTCTGCCCGCGAAGCGGCGCAAGAAAAACAACAAAATGAGCGGTTGCGGCTGTTATATGTCGCGCTGACGCGGGCCGAGAAATGGCTGATCGTGGCCACCGCCGGAACGCTGTCGAAAGAAGGTGACAGTTGGTATCAGCGGGTCGAGGCAGCACTGCTCGAAGGCGGTGCCACCAAATGCGACCTGCCCGGCGGCGAAGGTCTGCGTCTGTCCCATGGTGATTGGGAAGGGCTCGAACTGGTCTCAAAAGAGGTTCAATCAAAGCACCGCTCAGTATTACCGGAGATCTTTACCCACCTGGCGCCCGCCTATCTGGCACCAGAACCTGCGATTACCCCTTCGGATCTGGGAGGAGCCAAGGCATTGCCTGGCGATCAGGGGTTGGACGAAGAAGAGGCCAAAGCCCGCGGTAGCCGTCTACACCTGCTGCTGGAACATCTGCCTGGGCATCCAAGTAGCGATTGGCCGCTATTGGCGGATCGTTTGCTGTCTGAGGCCACAGATCGTGCCGCGCTTTTGGCCGAGGCCAGCGCCGTCCTGTCGAATGCCAGCCTGTCGCATATCTTTGCACCAGATACCCTGGCGGAGGTGCCGGTCACAGCCCATTTTGGCAGCCAACGCTTGTATGGTATCATTGACCGCCTGGTTGTTAGGCCTGACAAGGTGCTGGCGGTGGACTTCAAATCGAACGCTGAAGTGCCCAATACTGCCGCCGCCTGCCCCAAGGGACTGCTGCGTCAGATGGGGGCTTATGGCCATGCCCTGGCGCAGATCTACCCAGATCGTCCAATCGAGACCGCGCTGTTATGGACTCGCAATGCCAGCCTGATGAGCCTGCCGCACGATCTTGTGACAGATGCGCTCAAGGAGGTGTTGGAACCTTGACGATCTGTTACGCTCTACCTAGGTTCCAACTCCAGTTGCCATAGATCTCAGGAGACATGAACATGTCCACCGTAGCCGTCACCGACGAAACATTTGACGCCGAAGTCAAGAATTCCGCAGTCCCCGTTGTGGTGGATTTCTGGGCCGAATGGTGTGGTCCCTGCAAACAGATCGGCCCCGCTCTGGAAGAGCTGGCGGCGGAATACGGCGACAAGGTAAAAGTCGTCAAAGTTGATGTGGACAGCAACCCGAACTCCGCTGCAGCCATGGGTGTGCGTGGTATTCCGGCTTTGTTCATCTTTAAGGACGGTCAGGTTGTTTCCAACCGTGCTGGTGCCGCGCCAAAGGCCGCGCTGCAGAGCTGGATCAACGAGTCCATCTGATCAATCGGATCTCAGAATTTTTAAGGACGCCCTCAACAGAGGGCGTTTTTTTCGTTTCAAGGACTAGCTTTATGACCCCAGATTTTCGCCAAAAAGCCATTGCCATCTGCACAGATAAGATTGCCAAGAAAGGCGAGGGCGTGGGCCTCTCCTTTTATGCCTTTTTCAAAAATCGCAATGATGATCCTGATCTGCTGATGCAGGTGGCATCCTGGTGGATCCAAAAGCATCACCTGGACCATTTCGAAAAGGCGGTAAAAATACGTGAAATGCTACGGGCTGAGTAGCCTCGCTCATCTGGCCGCTTCGCGCTGGACGATCGTCCCGAGGGGGCGCAGCCCCCGTCGCCAAAGGCGACTCCCCTGGGATATTTTTGGCCAAATGAAGATATGGGGTTTTCTTTTGGGCTGGGCTGCACAGAGTGTGCAAACAGCAAAAACGGGAGGCAGGCATGGCAAAAACACGGGTATTGGTGGAGTTCGGCATGGGCACTTCGCTCAGGAGAGAGGACTACACAGAAGCGGCCAAACGGGCGATCAAGGACGCGCTTTGGCATAATTCTGTCAGCCTTGCAGAGCTGTTTGACTTCCCCAAAGAAGCCATGATCATTGATGCAGAAATTGGGGTGGCCAAGCCAGACAAAGTGGATGTTGAGGCCTTGAGGGCGATTTTTCCCTATGGTCAGCCCAGTATCACGGTGACGGAGGGCGGGTTGGACGTGACAAAACCCCAGGGGCAAAGCGTGACGGTGATTGCAAATGCAGCGGTAATTGTTTCATTCGATATGGAGAGTGTGTCATGAGCGACAAACGCATCATTTTGGAAATGGGTACTGGCAACGATCTATATGGTCAGGACTACACCAAGGCCGCACGGCGGGCAGTGCAGGACGCCCTGCATCACTCGTCGATCACCTTGTTTTCCAAACTGGGTATTGATCACACAGAGATGCGGGTGGAAGTCACCATTGCGGTGCAAGACCCTTCGCAGGTAGATTGTGATCTGGTAGCGCAGGATCTGCCGCGTGGGCACGCGACTGTAAGGGCCGTCAAAGGCGGGTTGAACATTGTGGATCCAGGGTCTGACGGCATGCATGTAGTGGCCACCGCCGCGATTGAGGCCTGGTTGCCGGATCAATCAACTGCTTACAAGCTCTGCTCCTGAAAAGACAAAGCCGCCCCTGGTCAGGAGCGGCTTAAATCATCTGGTGCTTCTGCACCCGGTCTGCAAATCTTACAGTTTGGAGATATCAGCCCGCGACAGGCCGATGTCGTCCAACTGTGCCGCGGTGAGCTGAGACAGCGCTTTGCGGGTCTGGCGGGATTCATTCCATTCAACCATGTTGGTTTTGAAGTTCATGATTCCGTCTACCAAACGAAGAACGGAGACTGCGCCCAGCGGCGCATGGAGGTTTGCGGTCGTCATTGCACTAGTCCTTTAAATTCGTGTGTATTCACGTTGTCTGCTTGTGAGCCTCATGTAGGAGAGCTTACTGAGTCCTACAATTGCCCATTAAACAGTCCCGTTTTGCGCTCTGCGCATAGCAAGTTGGCAGTTTGTTAACGCCGAAAGAAGACACCGGAGGAGATACAGGTAGGCGCACCCCCCTGAGGATCCCGCCGAGCCTTGTACAGCATCAGAGATGGATCCATATAGATGGCAACAAAACTGGAGGTAAAAATGGCAGATGATCAATTCCCTGGCTGGCACGGAACCACCATCATTGGTGTCAAAAAGGGGGGTGAAGTGGTCATTGCCGGCGATGGGCAGGTCTCTCTTGGGCAGACGGTGATCAAGGGTACGGCCCGCAAGGTGCGCCGCCTATCCCCTGGCGGTTTTGACGTTATTGTAGGGTTTGCCGGATCCACCGCCGATGCTTTTACCCTGTTGGAACGTCTAGAGGCGAAACTGGAAGCCACACCCGGCCAACTAGCGCGGGCCAGTGTTGAACTGGCCAAAGACTGGCGAACCGATAAATATCTGCAAAAACTCGAAGCCATGCTGATTGTCACCGACGGGACCGAGCTTTTGGTGATTACCGGGGCAGGGGATGTGTTGGAGCCCGAGCATAACGTCGCGGCGATTGGCTCGGGTGGGAATTTTGCCTTGGCAGCCGCGCGCGGCATGATGGACAGTGATCGTGACGCTGAAGCGGTCGCCCGCGACGCAATGGCGATTGCCGCTGACATCTGCGTCTATACAAATGGACGGCTAACCGTAGAACGCATTGCCGCGGATGGCGATGTGTCAAAAATCACTTCGGAGAGCTGATGTGAGCCAGATCGACCAGAATGACATTCGCGCCGCCGTTGGCTCTGGCCTGATAAGCGAGGCGCAAGCCGCCTCTCTACTGGCAATGTCCCACAGCCGACGTGGCGCGCGCGAGGACTTGGCACCTGGCGATGAACCCTTTGAGCTGTTCAAAGGCTTCAACGAGATTTTTATCGTCATTGGCATGCTCATTCTGGCCTCAGGCTGGGCCGCCGTCACCGCAGCCTATATCGCAGGATCCTTAGGTGGATATGTTGAAAAGACCATCGGCTCTTCGGCATTGGGGGCTGTTTTGCTCTGGATCTTTGCCGAGTATTTCATCCGCCGTCGCCGTATGATCGCCCCAGCCATTGCCCTGTCCCTGCTTTGGGCCGCCAACGCTGGTACGGGGATTACCGCGTTTTTTTCCGAACCTTTTATGGTGGCGCAGAACGATCTATCCAGCCTACCCCTGCCTATGGCACTGACCACGGCTGCGGTGGCGCTGTTTTGGTTCCGGTTTCGGGTACCATTTGCAATGGCGCTGATTGCGCTTGGGGTTTTTGCCCTCACCCTGATGATGGCCGCAGAACAGGCTGGCCGGCCAGATGGGATTAGCGATTTCTTCCTATTCTCCGCCTCTGGTCCCTTTGCCTGGGTAACGCTGGCTGTGGGGATTGCCGTCTTTGCGGTCGCCATGATGTTTGACCTCAGCGATCCGCATCGCGTCACCCGCCGCGCAGCCCAAGGGTTTTGGCTGCATGTTGTTGCAGCGCCAGCCTTGGTTAATACCATTGCTCTGAGCCTGCTGGACCAAGGCACAACTGGCGCGCAGCTGACGCTGGTTGCTGTCCTTTTTGCCTTTGCACTGGTGGCGATCATCATTGACCGCCGCTCCTTCCTGATTGCTGCCATCGGCTACAGTGTGACCCTGGCTGGCACCGTCTTTGATGGCGAGGGAGCCGCGATGACCATTCTTCTGCTTGGTTTCTTCCTGGTGATCCTTGGCGCCTTCTGGGCGCGGATCCGGGCGACCTTGCTCTCTCCTTTGGCTGGTGTGCTGCCGCTGCACCGCCTTCCTCCTTCTCACTGAAACGAGACATCCCATGACTGACCTGACACCCCGCGAAATCGTTTCTGAACTGGACCGCTTTATTATCGGACAGGCCGAGGCAAAACGTGCCGTGGCCGTAGCGTTGCGCAACCGTTGGCGCCGCAAACAGCTCTCGGATGACCTGCGCGACGAGGTCTATCCCAAAAACATCCTGATGATCGGACCCACCGGCGTCGGGAAAACCGAAATCTCCCGTCGCCTGGCAAAGCTGGCCCGTGCGCCCTTCATCAAGGTTGAAGCAACCAAATTCACCGAAGTTGGTTATGTTGGCCGTGACGTTGAACAAATCATTCGCGATTTGGTGGATAGTGCCATCGTTCAAACCCGTGAATTCATGCGTGAAGACGTCACAACCAAGGCCCAAAAGGCCGCAGAAGACAGGGTGATCGACGCGCTGGCTGGCGAAGATGCTCGCGAAATCACACGTGAAGTGTTCCGCAAAAAACTGAAATCAGGTCAGCTGGATGACGCGCTGATCGAATTGGATGTCGCCGATAGCTCCAACCCCATGGGCAATATGTTTGATATTCCAGGTCAGCCTGGTGGCGGCAATATGGGGGTTCTCAATATCGGGAATCTCCTGGGCAAGGCCATGGGCGGGCGTACCGTGCGCAGAAAGATGACCGTTGCTGAAAGCTATGAAGTTTTGATCAGTGATGAGGCCGACAAATTGCTGGATGATGAGGTGGTCACCCGCGCTGCTATTGAATCGGTAGAGCAAAGCGGCATCGTCTTTCTGGATGAAATCGACAAGGTCTGCGCCCGGTCAGACGCCCGCGGGGGGGATGTCAGCCGTGAAGGCGTACAGAGGGATCTACTGCCCCTGATCGAAGGCACCACGGTCAGCACCAAACACGGCCCAATCAAGACAGATCATATCCTGTTCATCGCCTCCGGTGCCTTTCATGTTGCTAAACCCTCCGATCTCTTGCCTGAATTGCAGGGCCGTTTGCCAATCCGGGTCAATCTGCGCTCGCTGAGCGAGACCGACTTTGTCCGTATCCTAACGGAAACCGACAATGCGCTGACGCTACAATATACCGCCTTGATGAAGACCGAAGAGGTTGAAGTGACCTTTACCGAAGATGGTATTGCCGCGCTCGCCAAGATTGCAGCAGAGGTAAACCATTCAGTGGAAAACATCGGCGCGCGTCGGCTTTATACTGTGATTGAACGGGTGTTTGAGGAACTCTCGTTCAACGCTCCCGATAGGGGCGGCGAGAAAGTCACTGTAAACGCCAGTTTTGTGGGCAAGCACCTGGGCGAGCTGGCAAGCAGAAGCGATCTGAGCCGCTACGTGCTTTAGACCTCGGGAGCTGTTGTTGTAATCCTGCAGAGATCGGTTTTATTCTGGCTCCCGGCTTGCTAGCCTGGGGCCAGATTTTCCGGCAAGATTAAACAAAGGTTTCTTATGATTTTCCTCCGTTTGGCTGCTGGCCTCAGCCTTTTGCTTGCCCTGGGCTGTACTGATCGCAGCCTGTCTCCGGTCACGCCTTCGGCCCTGGAGGTCGGTACGGCAAGAACCGTTTTTGTCGCCACAAACCGGAATGAATTACCCGATGGATCCTTTGGACCAGAGCGGAGCGAAGACTATCATCTTCTTGAGCTGACGGTCTCGATACCGCCAAACCATACACCAGGAAAATTGGAGTTTGGATATGCAGACCCAAATCCGGAAACCCAATTCACTCTCGCCGCACGGCATCAGTTTCCACATCAGTCAGACTTTGATAAGCGCCTGCAAGCCGAGCTAAATCAGTTTCCTCCTGATGAACGGGACGTGCTTGTCTTTGTTCATGGCTTCAATAGCACCCAGGCCGAAACCGCGTTTCGCGCGGCACAGCTGAGCCATGATCTGGATACGCCTGGTGCAACAATCGTATACTCATGGCCAAGCCTGGGCAGCCCTTTGGGCTATGCTTATGACGGGGACAGTGTCTTGTTTGCCCGAGATGGGTTAGAGCAGCTATTGCGGCACCTCAACAAGGCCGGAGCAAGACGGATCGTTCTTGCAGCCCACTCCATGGGTTCGCTTTTGGCGATGGAGGCCCTGCGTCAGATCGAGATCAGATCGCCAAATTGGTCAGAGCAGAACCTAGCTGGCGTGATCCTTCTGTCGCCGGATCTGGATCTGGATGTGTTTCGCAGCCAGATACAACAGTTCAAAACGGTACCTGAACCCTTTGTGGTCTTTGTATCGAGCAAAGACACCATCTTGAACATATCCCGGCGGATCCGCGGAACCCATAGCAGGGAACGTTTGGGGAGTTTGAGCTCAATCGAAGCCGTTTCTGACCTGCCAATTGATATTGTCGACACAACAGCCTTTGCGGATAGTGCGGAATCTGGTCATTTTGTCACTGCGACCTCCCCTACGTTCCTTGCATTGCTGAATAAGGCCCAGGCAACGGAAGGTGCCTTTGAGACCCGGCCTCAGGCCGTCGAAGAGTTTAGACAAATCTTGCCAGATACCGTTGTCAATCGCGACAGCGCCGGCGAGGCTCAAATGATGACCTTTACCGGCGGTGACCGCTAAACCAGCCTCAGTACGCTAACGGGTGCGACGCAAATAGACGTAGTAAGCGCCTTCTCCGCCGTGGGTCACATGGGATTGTGTGACTTGCAGAACTGCCTGCGCCAGCGGTGGAAGGGCCAACCATTGTGGCACGTGATGGCGCAAAACGCCCCTTGGAACCGGTATTGGCCCTGGCTCATCCCGGTCCTTGCCCTTACCCGTGACCACCAGGACCAGCCGTTTTCCCGATGCCTGCGCTGACAGGATAAACCGGGTGAGCGCTGGATGGGCACTATCAACCCGCATGCCGTGCAGATCGAGTTTTCCCTCTGGCTTTAACTTGCCACGCTTCATGCGCCGAAAGGCTTTTTCGTCCATTTGCAACGGATTGGAGGCCAAGGCTTTGGCTGGCGTCGGTTTCAAACTATGCCGCTGTGGTTTTGGCTTGGCTTTGCTGCCCAGCTCAAACGCCTCCAGTAGGTTTTCAGACCGACCCTGAGGCACCTTGGCCGGTTTGGGCTTTGGCAAGGGCAGGCTAGGCGGTATCGTGTGGCTCCCGGGATGCAGGCGCTCAGTGTGCTCTACCACCTGGTGCCAAAGCTCTACCTCTTCAGATGTCAGTTTGCGCCTGCTCATTAGTACTCATCCGGAACCAGCGCAAAAGCGCGTTGAATTGGCAGCAAAACCACCATCCGGCCCGGATCGCGCAGCCGACCTGCCGCCTGACCTGCGCTATCGCCGGTTCCATAAAAGACGTCAGCGCGCTGCGCGCCTTTGATAGCGGATCCGGTGTCCTGTGCAATCATCAAACGGCGCATCTGCGTCTCGCCATCCTTCTCCATCCAAACAGGCGCGCCCAGCGGCGTGTATTTGGGATCAACCGCCAGCGTGCGCAGCGTGGTCACAGACCTGTTCATTGCACCAACCGGCCCTTTGGAGGGGCGGATCTTACGAATTTCACGGAAGAAAACATAAGATGGATTGTGCAGCAGTAATTCACGCCCGGCCACCGGATTGCGCCGCACCCAGGCCTTGATTACTTGCGCACTGACTTGATGTGCCTTGTAGATGCCGCGGCGCACCATCTCTGTGCCGATCGACCTATAGGGGTGACCATTTGCACCGCCATAGCCAATCCTGATAGTACTTCCATCGTTCAGGCGGATGCGGCCCGATCCTTGAATTTGAAGAAAAAACAATTCGACCGGGTCATCGACCCAGGCAATTTCCAAGCCCCGCCCCTGCATCACCGGACCGGTCAGGATATCGCGACGCGGCAACCATGGATTGCTGTGTTTTGCCTCTGGCGGCATCCGGTAAACCGGGTAGCGAAACCGCGATGTACGGTAGCGGGATCCATCGAGTTCTGGTTCAAAATAACCAGTGAATAGGCCGGGGGTCCCATCCTCGATCAATACAGGCCGAAAGAACAGTTCGAAAAAGCTGCGGGCGCCGGTCTTACCTTCCGGCTGGGACAGAATCTGTGCCTGAGACTGCGCCAGAGCACAGAGGTTCTGCCAGTCCTGGTCCTTCAGATCAGGGCAGGTTTCCAAAAAAACCTTCAGAGCTGCAGCGTGATTGTCATCCTCCCAACCCTTGAGTTGGGAGAAGTCCAGCATCTTGTAGGTGGTTTCGGCAGCCGCATCGCTGGCCGTCATCGCAGCCCCAGCAAGAGCTGCTGCCCGGAAGAAATCCCGGAGCATTGCACTCACCCGTCCGTGGCGACCAGCTGCCAGTTTGGATCATCAACACCCATACTACGGGCAAAGACCCAGATGTCTTTTTGGCGCTTGATCGCTTTGGCATCGCCTTCGACGATCTCACCTTCACGGTTCCGTACAACAGAGGTCATTTCACCGATAAAGCGCATAGTCAGTTCTGCAACCCCGGTGGTTTCATCAAAAATGGCGTCAACCACTGCGGTTTCGCGTACACCGATGAACTCAGCCTCGATAGTCAGACCTTGATCCTCGCGTTGTGCAACGGCCTCGACAAAACTGTCAAAAACATCTTCGGCGAGAAAGCCCTGGATATCGTCCAGCTCACCCTTCTCAAATCCCATGAGGATCATTTCATAGGCACTGCGCGCGCCCTGAACAAATTCGCCCACTTGGAACGAAGGCTCAACCCGCTTCATCGCGGCCAGTGCCTTTGCCTGATCTGATCCTTCTTCGACATAATCGGTGATATCACGATCAGGACCGCCCTCGATCACTTCGAGGTCAGGACCGTTGCTGCGCTTTTGTGTTGGGGCAACCGGCGGTTTTTCAAAACCCTCGCGTGTGCCCAGAACACTTCTGAGACGCAGGATTAAAAACACCGCAATACCGGCCAAAACCAAAAGACTAATCAAGGGCGACTCCATAAGAACCTCTCGCTGGATATTCCGAGCCCGGTTTGAAACCTGGGCGTTCACTCCTTATGTAGGGGCTTGAGGGTGGCAAGTCTACCGTTCAGCGAATGTTCTAAGGAAAGCTCCATATGTATCTTTTTCTCGCCTTTCTGATGGTGCCTTTGATTGAAATTGGCCTGTTCATTCAGGTGGGCGGTGCGATCGGCCTCTGGCCAACATTGGCCATTGTGGTGCTGACTGCGGTGCTGGGCACCTCGCTGGTGCGCTCGCAGGGTCGATTGGCACTGGGGCAGATGCGAAATTCCTTTCAAACCCTCTCTGACCCGGCTGAGCCACTGGCACATGGCGCAATGATCCTCTTTGCCGGCGCGCTGCTGCTGACGCCCGGCTTTTTCACCGATGCCTTTGGCTTTGCCCTGCTAATGCCGCCAGTGCGGATCGCGGTCTATCGCTACATCAGCAAGCGGGTCACCGTGGCGCAGTTTCAGATGGGGTCCGGCACCATGCATGGGTCCGGTATGTCCGGGCGGGGAGGGCAAAGCACCCAGCCTTCTGGTCCCGGCGATATCATTGATGGTGACTTCGAAGAGGTAAGGCCCAGGAAGCCCAATCAAAAGCCTTCTGGTTGGGTCGAAGGTCCAAAATAACCTGTCGCAGACTTGCGAGACTTCCTAGCCGTTGAGATACCGGAACCAAGCTGTTAAGCACGGGTCAAACTGATTTTTTAGGAGTATCTCAATGGCCGAAAATGGCGCAAACGGGGGCGCACAGCAGCCCCAGGTCCAGATGAATATCCTGGGTCAATATATCCGTGACATGTCCTTTGAAAACGTCATGGCCCAAAAGGGCGCCGGCGGTGAAGTTCAGCCTGACGTCAATGTGTCGGTCAACCTGGATGCCAAGAAACGCTCGGTTGAGAACCAATATGAGGTCATGACCAAGCTGAACATCGAGTCCAAAAACAAAGAGGGCGGCGACGTTCTGTTTGTACTTGAACTGGAGTATATCGGCGTTTTCAACATCGAAGGTGTTCCAGAAGACCAGCTGCATCCTTTCCTGCTGATCGAATGCCCCCGCATGACCTTTCCATTCCTGCGTCGCATCGTGTCCGATGTAACCCGTGACGGCGGTTTCCCACCGCTGAACCTCGACAACATCGATTTTGTTGCGATCTACCGCAACGAGCTGGCCCGCCGTCAGTCCGAGGCCACGCTCCAGCAGTAAGCTCTCTGCCATACTAAACAAAAACGCCGCTGATCCGTTCAGCGGCGTTTTTTGTTTCAGGGTCTGGGGTGTTTCACCCCTGCATCTGGTTCCACAGCGCATCCTCGCCCATCTTTTCCACAAAGGCCTCATGTGCTTCTGCCTCTTTTGCTGTGAGACGCGAAGGCAGGGGCGTATGGCGCGGGGCAGGGCGCCAATCTTCGACCACCTGACCACCGCCAGCGGTGGCATTGGTGGACAGACCAAAATCCGGCTGACGCCCGCCGCTAAGTTCCAGATAGACATCTGCAAGAATTTCAGAGTCGAGCAGGGCACCGTGCAGCGTTCGATTGCTGTTGTCGATCTGAAACCGACGGCACAGCGCATCCAGCGTTGCCGGCGAGCCAGGAAAGCGCTTGCGCGCCATCGCCAGAGTATCCAATGCCTGCTCCATCGGCAAAGTGCGCAGCCCCATCCGGTCCAGCTCAAAGTTGAGGAACTTCATGTCAAAGCTGGCATTATGGATCACCATCCGCGAATCGCGCACAAAATCCAGAAAAGCCTGCCCAAATTTGGCGAAGACCGGTTTGTCACGCAGGGTGACCTGGCCTTTCTCTGGCTTTTGCGGTGGCTCCAGAAGGTCCGGGCCAATCCCATGAACCCCAAAGGCCTCCTGCGGCATGCTGCGTTCGGGATTGATATAGACGTGAAAAGTTTCACCGGTTGGCATGTGATTGAGCAGCTCAACCGCCCCGATCTCGACGATGCGGTCGCCGGAAAAAGGATCAAAGCCTGTGGTCTCGGTATCGAGCACAATTTCACGCATCTGCTAATGTCTTTCTGATCTGGTCCAGAATACCGCCCACCTGCGCCTCAGCATGATCAAGCGTATCCGTTTCGATAATGAAATCAGAGCGGGCGCATTTTTCATCAATCGGCATTTGTTTCGCAAGGATTTGCTCAAACTGAGCTTCACTCATGGTGCCGCGGTCCAATACCCGAGCGCGCTGCGTCTCGGCATCAACCCGGACACAGGCCACGGCATCCATTGCGACCTCACCACCGGTTTCAAACAGCAGCGGGATGTCAAAAACCAAGATGTCGCTGGTGGCAGCATCACGAAAGGCCTTGCGATCTGCCGCCAGCAGGGGATGCACAATCGCTTCGAGCTGCTCAAAGGCTGCGGGATCCTTGGCAAGGATCCGTTTCAAAGCCTCCCGGCTAACGGCACCTTCAACAATTGCAGTAGGGAAAGCCACCTGCACCGGAACAACAGCCGCACCCCCAGCCGCATAGATCCGGTGCACTGCAGCATCCGCATCCCAGACTGCACATCCCATCTGTGCAAACAGACCGGCCGTGGTGCTTTTGCCCATACCAATCGAGCCAGTGAGGCCAAGATGAAATGTCATCGCAGCGCCGCTGCCCGTGTCGCAGTATCCACATCGGGCCGCTGGCCGAACCAACGTTCAAAGCCAGGCACCGCCTGATGCAACAACATGCCGAGCCCATCAACCACTGTGCAACCCATCTCCTCGGCGGTTTGCAGCAGATTGGTTTTGAGCGGGGAATAGATCAGATCAGTAACAACCATATTTGGCTTTAGCCCATCCAAAGGGACCCGAAGGCGCGGCTTTCCAACCATACCAAGCGAAGTGGTGTTTACCACCAGGGCAGCATCTTCAATGATGTTGCCAGCCAGAACCCAATCAACCACCTGAATACGCTTACCAAAATCGCTATGAAGCTGCTCCGCCCGTTCACGCGTGCGGTTGGTCAACAGGATCTCCGGCACCCCGGCCTCGATCAAAGAGGCCACAACAGCGCGACAGGCACCACCCGCGCCAAGAACTGCTGCCGGGCCACTGGTCGGAACCCAATCCGGAGCACCCTGCTGCAGGTTGGTGATAAAACCGTATCCATCCGTGTTATCCGCCAAGATACTGCCGTCACTGCGAAAGATAATTGTATTGGCCGCGCCCATCAATTTGGCCCGGTCCGTTACCTTGTCAGCGATCTTCATTACGGCTTCTTTGTGCGGGATCGTGACATTGACGCCGACAAACCCGGCCTTTGGCAGGGTCCGGATCACTGTTTCCAGGTCCTCTGGCTCCACATGCATCGGCACGTAATGCCCCGCAATGCCGTGGGTCTTGAGCCAATGTGTCTGCAACTGCGGCGATTTCGAATGCGCCACCGGACAGCCGATCACGCCGGCAAGAGGGATCTTTTTATCGCTCATTGATCAATTACACCCTGTAGTCCCAGATAGTTGAGCAGTTCCACCAGAGGTAGTCCCAGAACATTAAAGTAACTCCCTTCAATGTTAGAAAACAAGCGTACGCCTTCTTCTTCCAGCTTATAGGCCCCAACTGCGTGCTGAATACTGTGCCAGTTGCGTGACACATAAGAAGACAGGTAGCCATCCGAACACTCCCGCATACGCAAACGGACCTGGCCTACATGACGCCAGATGGGTTCCCCATCGCGGTAGATCACCGCAGCAGACAATAGCATATGTCGTTTTCCACGCATCGCGCTAAGCTGCGCCAGGGCTTCTTCTTCGCTTTTTGGCTTTGACAGAAGCGCACCCTCAAAATCCAGCACCTGGTCACACCCCAAAACCAATGGTCCTGGATTCTTCATGCTGACTTTGCGCGCCTTTGCTTCGGCCAGTGCATCGGCAATATCACGGGGATTGGCACCCTCGGCCAAGAGTGAAGCTTTGATCGCCTCCTCATCCACGCGCGCGATTTGCACCTCAAAAGGCACATCGGCCTGACGCAGCAGCTGCGCACGGATTTCAGAACCGGAGGCCAACAGGATGTGGGCAGACATGTGGAAAACCCCATGGAAAAGACGCGCAAGTTTATAGGATGGTTTGTATGGTTTTCCGCGCTTTTGGCAAGTGCACAGGAAAAGTGGAAATTCCAGGAAAGGATCCGCTGATTCCTCCGCCGGGGATTGGGATAACTCTCCAAACCGGGATATCTATGATCTCCCCGATTCCTCCAAAGGTTATCCCCAGAGTAATCTAGGTTAACAAAGTGTTAATTACCCTTATTTTCAAAGATGTTAACCAAAGTGTCACCAATGTGGCAACTTTGGGGCAAGCTATTCATTCACACTGGGGATAAGCCGGTGAAAGACTGAATAATCCACCGAAACCCTTGTCCCTACAAAAACATCATCCTTTAAATCTTTCTTTATTATTATAAGGGTGGGTCATCTAAGCCTAAGCGAGAGACCGATGGACCTGACAGACTGGATGTTCACCCTCTACCCATATGCCAAATCACTGCACATCATGGCAGTGCTCAGCTGGATGGCGGGTTTATTCTATCTCCCGCGGCTGTTCGTGTATCACGTGGAGCAGGCAGAGAAGGTTCCTGAAAGCCTGTCGATCTTTGTTACCATGGAAGACAAACTGCATCGTTTGATCATGCGCCCAGCTATGACGGTGACATGGGGTGCAGGGCTGTTCATGGTGATGACCCCTGGGATCGTCGATTGGAGCTCTGTGTGGCCCTGGAGCAAGGCTTTGGGGGTCTTGGGAATGAGCTGGTTCCACTATTGGCTGTTGATGCGTCAGCGGGACTTTGCGGCTGGGAAAAATCGTCTCACCGGTCGAAGGTATCGGATGATGAACGAAGTCCCCACGCTGCTGATGGTGGTGATTGTCGTTTCAGTGATCTTCAAGTTCTGACCACAGCTCCCCATAGCGGCCATTTAAGGCGATACAGCGCGTCTGTAGGGGCATTTGACTTAAGTCTCCTCACCCCCTATGTATGGCGTCCAACAGGCCCGTCCGGGCACTCGTGTTCTCCGAACTTGATAATAGCAGCTCTCCCCAAATAGCCGGGGCAAAAAGGCCATATATTGATGACCGTCGAATCCCTCAATCTTTCTGATCTCAAGGCGCAAAGCCCCAAGAACCTTCTGTCTATGGCCGAAGAACTGGAGATCGAAAACGCCTCCACCATGCGTAAGGGTGAGATGATGTTCCAGATCCTGCGCGAGCGCGCAGATGAGGGATGGGAAATCGGCGGCGATGGCGTGTTGGAAGTGCTGCAGGATGGATTCGGTTTCCTGCGCTCGCCAGAGGCCAACTACCTGCCAGGCCCGGATGATATCTATGTTTCGCCAGAAATGATCCGTAAGCATTCGCTGCGTACGGGTGATACCATCGAGGGCCAGATCAAGGCCCCCCTGGATGCAGAACGCTATTTTGCGATGACCAGCGTCACTAAGATCAACTTTGAAGATCCTGAAAAGGCGCGCCACAAGATTGCTTTTGATAACCTTACACCGCTCTACCCTGATGAGCGTTTGAAGATGGAAGTCGAGGATCCCACCCTGAAAGATCGTTCAGCCCGTGTGATCGACCTGGTTGCGCCCATCGGCAAGGGCCAACGATCCCTGATTGTGGCACCGCCACGTACGGGTAAGACAATGATTTTGCAGAATATTGCGAACTCTATTGAGAAGAATCACCCTGAATGCTACCTCATTGTTTTGTTGATCGACGAACGTCCAGAGGAAGTCACGGACATGCAGCGTTCGGTAAAGGGCGAGGTTGTCTCTTCCACCTTTGACGAGCCCGCTACACGCCACGTTGCTGTGTCAGAAATGGTGATCGAGAAAGCCAAGCGTTTGGTCGAACATAAGCGAGATGTTGTTATCTTGCTTGATTCGATCACAAGACTTGGTAGAGCGTTCAACACAGTTGTGCCCTCATCTGGTAAGGTATTGACCGGTGGTGTAGATGCGAACGCCCTGCAACGCCCCAAGCGTTTCTTTGGGGCTGCCCGGAACATTGAAGAAGGCGGTTCGCTTACCATTATCGCCACCGCGTTGATCGATACTGGCAGCCGCATGGATGAGGTTATCTTTGAAGAATTCAAAGGTACCGGTAACTCCGAACTGGTTCTGGATCGCAAAATTGCCGACAAACGGGTCTATCCTGCTATCGACATCCTCAAATCCGGCACCCGGAAAGAGGAGCTTTTGGTCGACAAAGGCGATCTGGCCAAGACCTTTGTCTTGCGTCGTATCCTCAACCCGATGGGCACAACTGACGCGGTAGAGTTCCTCCTGGGCAAATTGAAGCAAACCAAATCTAACTCTGATTTCTTTGACTCAATGAACACCTAACAGCCGAAGGCCAGAAATAGAGGAAGGCCAAGATGGATACGATCTTTGCACTGGCCTCCGCACAGGGGAAGGCTGGGGTGTCAGTCATTCGCATTTCTGGCCCTAATGCACTTGGTGTAGCGAATCAGATTTGTGATCGTCCCCTCCCTGCCAAGGGGCGGGGGCTGCGTCGCCTTATTGATTTTGATGGCAGCCAACTGGATGAAGCTCTGGTTCTTAGTTTTGCCGCGCCGGCGAGTTTTACCGGCGAAAATATTGTCGAATTCCAAGTCCATGGCAGTACAGCTGTAGTTTCAGCAGTTCTGGATCGATTGACTAGAACCCCTGATCTGCGTTTGGCAGAGCCCGGAGAATTCACCCGGCGGGCATTGGAAAACGGTAAGCTTGACCTGGCCCAGGTTGAAGCTCTGGCTGATCTGATTGATGCGGAAACTGAAGCTCAACGTAAGCAAGCTCAGGTGGTTCTGTCTGGTGGTCTGGGGCAGTTGGCCGAAAGATGGCGGGTGGATCTCATACGAGCGGCCTCTTTGATTGAGGTGACTATAGATTTTGCTGATGAAGACGTCCCTGTTGATGTTACTCCTGAGGTGACAACCCTTCTGAACTCTGTGGCACAGGATTTGGAAGCAGAGACAAAGGGCGTCAAAATTGCTGAGCGCATTCGCGACGGTTTTGAAGTTGCGATCATTGGTGCGCCGAATGTGGGAAAATCCACTCTTCTAAATATGCTTGCAGGCCGTGAGGCGGCCATCACGTCAGAATATGCCGGCACGACACGTGATGTGATTGAGGTCCGGATGGATTTGGCTGGTTTGCCTGTCACCCTCTTGGATACCGCCGGCCTACGGGATACCGATGATCATGTTGAGGGTATCGGTATTGAGCTGGCGCGCAAGCGCGCAGAACAAGCAGATCTGCGGGTTTTCTTAGTTGAGCCAGACGAAGCAATTGATTTGGAGATGAGACCTGGAGACATTCGTTTGCGCCCAAAAGCAGACATGCGAGAGATCTCCGACGGATCCATTTCAGGGAAAACAGGGCAGGGGGTTGACCGCCTGGTGACCCATATTTCCGATACGCTGAAGGATCGGTCCACACAGGTGGGTGTAGCGACGCGGGCCCGTCATCGGGATATGATGCTGGCTGCTTTGAATAGCCTGAGTGAAGCACAGTTGGTCTTGCAACGGGGTGCGGAGTTCTATGAAATAGCGGCTGAAGACATTCGGTCAGCAGTTCGTTCTCTGGAAATGTTGGTTGGGCGCGTAGGTGTTGAAAATCTCTTGGATGAGATCTTCTCCAGTTTCTGTCTTGGAAAATAGGGAGTGTTTCACGTGAAACATTCAGACTTTGACGTTGTTGTTATCGGTGGTGGCCACGCTGGTACCGAGGCAGCCCATGCGGCAGCACGTATGGGGGTCAGGACCGCTCTTATCACTTTGACACGCGAGGGTATTGGCGTGATGTCCTGTAACCCGGCAATCGGTGGCTTGGGAAAAGGACACCTGGTCCGCGAAATCGACGCAATGGACGGCGTGATGGGCAAGGTTGCCGATCTGGCGGGTATTCAGTTTCGCCTCCTGAACCGACGAAAGGGCCCAGCTGTGCAGGGGCCCCGTGCCCAATCAGATCGCGGAATCTACCGCCGTGAGATGTTGAAACGGACTGACGTGCAGGAAAATCTGGAGATCATCGAAGGAGAAGCGACCGACTTCTTGATGCAGGGCACCGCAGTTCAGGGTGTTGTTCTCGCTGATGGAAGTGAGATCCGAAGCAGGTTCGTAATCCTGACCACGGGTACCTTCTTGCGTGGGGTCATCCATATTGGTGATGTGTCCAAACCAGGCGGGCGGATGGGCGATCGTCCCTCAGTGAAACTGGCGGAGCGGTTGGATAGCTTCAAACTCCCTATGGGACGGCTAAAAACAGGTACCCCGCCGCGTTTGGATGGTCGAACGATCAATTGGGATATCTTGGAGGGACAGCCTGGGGATGAGGATCCAACGTTCTTTTCCTTTATGACCAAGGAGTTGTCCGCGAAACAAGTCGTTTGTGGTATAACCCATACAAATGAAAAAACTCATGAGATTATACGGGATAACCTGTCCCGTTCCGCGATGTATGGTGGGCATATTGATGGCGTCGGTCCCAGGTATTGTCCGTCAATCGAGGACAAAATTGTCAGATTTGCAGATAAGACCTCTCACCAGATCTTTTTGGAACCGGAAGGTGCCACAGATCATACGGTCTATCCAAACGGTATTTCCACCAGCCTTCCGGTGGATGTACAGGCGGACTACGTGCGGTCAATTGTGGGTTTGGAAAAAGCAGAGATTTTGCAACCGGGCTATGCGATTGAATATGACTATATCGACCCTCGTGCGCTCTCCTTGGACCTGTCGTTGAAAGATGTTCCTGGCCTCTATTTGGCCGGTCAGATCAATGGAACAACGGGATATGAGGAAGCTGCTGCCCAGGGATTGGTGGCCGGTCTAAGTGCAGCGGCTAAGTGCCGAGAGCAAGAACCAGTGATGTTTGGCCGGTCAAACAGCTATATCGGTGTAATGATCGACGACTTGACAACGCATGGCGTGACTGAGCCCTATCGTATGTTTACATCCCGTGCGGAGTTCCGGCTATCTCTCCGGGCAGACAATGCGGATCAGCGGCTCACGCCCCTGGCCATCGAGGCTGGTTGCATTTCGGAAGAGCGAAAAACCGCCTTTACCGCTAAGATGGAGCATTTGGCGGACATTCGGGCCAAGATGGAGGATGGCGTCTTTACGCCAAAGCAGATCTCTGAGGCGGGAATATATGTTAACCAGGATGGGAACAAACGGACGGGGTTTGAGGTATTGGCCTTTCCTGATGTGTGTTTCGAGGATCTTGTTCCCTTACTTCCTGAATGCGCCCATGCCAGCTCTGACATCCGACGGCAATTGGAACGGGATGCACTTTATGTTCACTACATAGCACGGCAGGAAAAAGAGATAGCAGCGGTTAAGCGGGATGAAGGCTATGTTATCCCACCAGAGTTCGATTACGGATCGATTGATGGGCTATCTGCGGAGTTGCAGCAAAAACTATCCACTACGCGGCCTGAAACCCTGGCGAAAGCGAGCCGGATTAACGGAATGACACCGGCTGGATTGGCTTTGGTTCTGGCCAGGTTAAGGAAGAACTCCCGTTCACAGGAGAAAGCGGGATGAGCGATAGAGCACTCCTTGAACAGCTGAATGTTTCACGTGAAACAATAGAACGGTTGGAGAAGTTTGAAGAGGTTCTCCTGAAGTGGAACCCCCGTATTAATCTGGTTTCCAAAAACAGCCTACAAGACCTCTGGAACAGGCATATCGTTGATTCGGTTCAGGTCTTTACCTGTGTCGAAGATCTCGGCGTGTCTTGGGTGGATATTGGCAGTGGTGGGGGATTTCCCGGTATCGTCGTGGCGATCATGGCAGCAGAACATGCCCCCAAGACTAAGGTCACTCTAATCGAGAGTGATCAGCGCAAATCGGCTTTCCTGAGGACCGCAGCCCGCGAATGTGGTGTGCCGGTTACTGTTTTGAATCAGCGGATCGAAGAGGCTGACCCGCAGAATGCAGATGTTCTTTCGGCGCGTGCTGTCGCAGATCTGGACGCGTTGCTATATTTTTCAGAAAGACATCTTGCCAAGAATGGCTTGGGTGTGTTTCCGAAAGGAGCAAGCTGGAAAAAAGAGGTGGATAAAGCTGCAGAGAGATGGCGATTCGAAGTTGAACCGATTACAAGTTTGACTGAGACTGAAGCAGTTGTTCTTAAGATCAAAGGGGTTGCTCGTGCCTGACTTATCTCGCCCAGATGGGCCACGAATTATCGCGGTTGCAAATCAAAAGGGTGGGGTTGGCAAGACAACGACTGCAATTAACCTTGCAGCAGCTTTGGTAGAGACGGGTTTGCGCGTTCTGGTAGTGGATCTGGATCCACAGGGCAACGCTTCCACTGGTTTGGGCATAGATAGCACTGACAGAGATGCCACTACATATGATCTACTTGTTGACGATGCACCACTAAATGAAGTGATTCGCACTACTGATATCGAGGATCTATGCATTATTCCTGCGACTGTGGATCTGAGCTCAGCTGATATTGAGCTTTTTGCCAATGAAAAACGTAGCTTCTTGCTGCACGACGCCCTGCGGCAGACGGCGATGGACGAATACGATTGGGATTATGTGTTAATCGATTGTCCACCTTCTCTTAACCTTTTAACCGTGAATGCCATGGTGGCCTCTCATTCTGTGCTGATCCCTTTGCAAAGTGAATTCTTTGCCTTGGAAGGAGTCTCACAATTATTGCTTACCATTCGTGAGGTACGCCAATCGGCCAACCCTGGTTTGCGGATTGAGGGGATCGTTCTCACTATGTTTGACCGTCGTAATAACCTGTCGCAGCAAGTTGAGCAGGACGCACGGGACAATCTGGGAGAGTTGGTGTTCAAGACTAAGATCCCCCGCAATGTCCGGGTCAGCGAAGCACCGTCCTATGCCTTGCCGGTGCTGAACTATGATGGCAATTCATTGGGCGCGCGAGCTTACCGGGCTTTGGCGGAAGAGTTGATATCAAACAACCAAACAATCGCGGCGTGAGAGCGGAGTACAAAATGTCAGAAAAAGCGAAGAACAAGCCTCGCGGATTGGGTCGTGGATTGTCTGCCTTGATGGCAGACGTGAACCCAGAGCCAGTGAGCACCAGTACAGAAGTACAGACTCCGCGTAATGCAGAGGTTCTGGTCCCGATTGAGAAGGTTGTGGCCAATCCGGATCAGCCACGTCGGCAGTTCCTACAAGAAGATCTGGACGATCTGACGGCTTCGATCAAGGAAAAGGGGGTTCTGCAGCCCCTGATCGTTCGGCCCCGCGATGGCGATATGTATGAAATCGTTGCGGGCGAACGCCGCTGGCGTGCCGCCCAGGCCGCGCAGCTGCATGAGGTTCCTGTGCTTATCCGGGACTATTCGGATGTTGAGATGATGGAAGTGGCCATCATTGAAAACATCCAGCGATCGGATCTGAACGCGATGGAAGAGGCTCAAAGCTATAAGCAGCTGATGGAGCGCTTTGGTCATACCCAGGAAAAGATGGCGGAGGCCCTAGGAAAGAGCCGTAGTCACATCGCCAATCTTGTGCGTTTGCTACATCTCCCAGAGGACGTGAGGGCATTGGTCAATGACCGCAAGCTTTCAGCAGGACATGCGCGTGCGCTGATCACTTCTGACAATGCTTCAGAACTGGCACAGAAGATTGTCAAAGGTGGGTTGTCTGTTCGCGCGACTGAAGCTCTGGTCAAAAAGGACGCCGCGGGTCTCCAGGCCCCCGCGGCCGCGCGCAGATCTCCTCGACCGACGGACAAGGACGCGGATACCAAAGCGTTAGAGGGCGATCTTTCCGCGATACTGCGGATGAAAGTTTCGATAGATCATAAAACTGGCGGTGAGAGCGGCTCTGTCACGATCAGTTATGAGACTTTGGATCAGCTCGATGAGCTGTGCAATATTCTCAGCAAGTGATCAGGCTCCAGGGCGCGTCCAGATAAAGGTCAAGACAGCTGTTAGAACAACGATCTGAATCAGGATGACGTGGGAGGGGGCTCCCAAGATAAATGAGAGCAAAAGAACGGCGGCGATCGAAAGGGTCGCCGCCTTTTTTGCGGCTGGTCGAATGGCACCGCGTTCGTTCCAGTCCAGAATCATGGGGCCAAATGTACGATGGCTGATCAGCCAAGAATGCAGGCGTTCGGAGGAATTGGCAAAGAAGAAGGCGGCAAGAAGCAAGAAGGGGACGGTTGGCAGAAGCGGAAGAACGATCCCAATGACACCCAGGCCTAGCGATAGCAGTCCAAGCGCAGCATAGAGAAATCGCATTTATCTAATCCAACTTCCAATGGGTCAATCAACCAAAAGCTCGCGTAGTACTGCGTTCAGGACAGCACGACCTTGATCTGTCGCGCGGATCACCTGATCCGATGTAGTCACCATGCCAAGATTAACAAGGTCTGCGATCCGGTCCTGGGGGAGTTCTTGTCCCGATAGTGCGGCATAGCGGGTGATATCCATTCCCTCGGCCAGGCGCATAGACATCATCATATACTCTATTGCCGTGTCTTCACGGGGCAGGGCTTGGCATAGGCTTTCACCGGAGCCCTCTGAGACGGCTTTGAGCCAGGCACCAGGTGCGCGATGAGTCTCGGTGGCATAGCGTTGGCCATTCAGTGTCACACGGCCATGGGCGCCGGGTCCGATGCCGACATAATCTCCATAGCGCCAGTAGATTTGGTTGTGGCGGGATTCCTCTCCAGGGCGGGCATGGTTGGAGATTTCATAGGCAGGCATGCCATGGGCCGCACAGATCTCTTGGGTGGCTTGATACATATCAGCGGCGCTGTCATCCGTGGGAAGATCACGCAGTTTGCCACGGGCATAGCGATCGCCAAAGGCAGTGCCTTCTTCGATGGTCAGCTGATAGAGCGACAGATGATCAATCGCCATTGTCAGCGCCTCAGTGAGTTCGCTTTTCCAATGGGCCAGATCCTGACCTTGGCGGGCATAGATCAGATCAAAGCTGACCCGGTCAAAACAATTGCGGGCAATGTCGAAGGCCGCGCGGGCCTCCGCGACGGAATGAATACGGCCCAAGCGACGCAGATCTACGTCGTTCAGCGCCTGGATGCCCATGGAGATCCGATTGACGCCGGCATCACGGTAGCCTGCAAAACGGCCAGCTTCGACCGATCCGGGGTTTGCCTCAAGGGTGATTTCGATGTCATTGGCAAAGGGCCAGATTTCACGTGCGCCTTCGATCACGGCTGCGACGGTTTCTGGCATCATCAGTGACGGTGTGCCGCCGCCAAAGAAAACCGAGTTCAAAACCCGGCCTTCCATTCCCTGTGAGACTCTCTTGAGTTCACTCAAGTAGGCTCTGACCCAGGCCTTTTGGTCTATTTTTGCGGTGACGTGACTGTTGAAGTCGCAATAGGGGCATTTGGCCTGACAGAAGGGCCAGTGAACGTATAGGCCAAAGCCCCCATGACGCCAATCATCCACTGAAGCAGCCTTTGACAAAGGCGCTGACCGCACGGCCACGGTGGCTGATGCGGTTCTTCTCGGCCTTGTCCATCTGGGCACAGGTCACGTCATAGCCTTCGGGCATGAACATCGGGTCATAGCCAAAGCCGCCTTCGCCACGAATGGGCCAGACCAGGTCGCCGGCCATGACGCCTTCAAAAACCTCGTCATGCCCATCCGGCCAGGCCAAAACCAGGGTGCAGCGAAACTGTGCGGAGCGCGGGGCATCGGGGCCTTTTGCGGAGATTTCATCATTGGCACGGGTCATCGCCATCATGAAGTCTCGGCCATTTCCAGTCTCGGCCCAGTCGGCTGTATAGACACCGGGCGCACCATCCAGAGCATCGATGGTGATGCCGCTGTCGTCAGACAGGGCAGGGAGGCCTGTGGCTTTCGCGGCGGCATGGGCCTTGATCCGGGCATTGCCAACAAATGTGTCTTCGGTTTCTTCCGGTTCCGGCAGATCCATTTCTGCCGCACCCACAACCTTGACCCCAAAGGGTGCGAGGATTTCGGTAATCTCTTGCAGCTTTCCTGCGTTATGAGTGGCGACCAGGATCTGGTCGCCTTCAAATTTGCGGGTCATGCGCAGGCTGCCTTTTGCAGTGCGGCCAATTCCTGGGTGCCTTTTTCGGCGAGATCCATCAACTGGTTCATCTGATCGCGCGAGAAGACCGAGCCCTCAGCTGACATCTGCACTTCGATCAACTTTCCAGAGCCGGTCATTACGAAGTTGCCGTCAACGCCAGCCTCTGAGTCTTCGGGATAGTCCAGATCCAGAACAGGCTGGCCGGCGTAGATGCCGCAGGAGATGGCAGAGACCGGATCCATCAGCGGGTCGATTTTGACCTCACCGGCTTTCATCAGCTTGTTCACAGCCAAACGCAGGGCCACCCAGCCACCGGTGATTGCGGCACAGCGGGTGCCGCCATCCGCTTGCAACACGTCACAGTCGATGGTGATCTGACGCTCACCCAGGGCGACGCGGTCAACGCCGGCGCGCAGGGCACGGCCAATCAACCGCTGGATTTCAACGGTGCGGCCTCCCTGTTTGCCAGCTGCTGCTTCGCGACGCATCCGGGTATTGGTGGCACGGGGCAGCATTCCGTATTCTGCGGTGACCCAGCCGAGGCCGGAACCCTTGATAAAGGAGGGCACCCGAGGTTCCAGGCTGGCGGTGCACAGGACATGGGTTTCGCCCATTTTGATCAGGCAAGACCCTTCGGCATGTTTGGTGAAACCTGTCTCAATGGAGACAGAGCGCATTTCGTTTAGTTCTCTATTGGAGGGGCGCATGGGCTATCCTTTTTTTGCTGCTCTTCCGATAGCCGCCGGGAGTGCGGGGATGCAAGCATGATTGACCTTTTCCCTATTCGCTCTTTAATGCAAATTGGTACGCGGGGTGACCTCAATCCAGAAAATGACTGTAAAATCGTAGATGACCGACGCCAAAGAAATACTCAGTGACATGAACGACCGCTCCCGCGAAGTGTTTCGGACGGTTGTAGAAAGCTATCTTGCAAGCGGCGAACCAGTGGGAAGCCGGACGCTGACACGGTCTTTGAATGAAAAGGTCAGTGCGGCGACAGTGCGCAATGTGATGCAGGATCTGGAGTATCTGGGTCTGCTGGACAGCCCTCATGTGAGCGCTGGACGTATACCAACGCAACAGGGCCTGCGAATGTTTGTCGATGGGCTACTGGAAGTCGAAGATCTGCAAGCGCGGGATCGGGAAAAGATCGACGCTACATTGGGCAAAACCGCAGGCGATGTTGGTGGCATGTTGGACCGGGTAGGCTCGGCTCTGTCGGGGGTTACTCAGGGGGCCTCCTTGGTGCTGACACCGAAACAGGAAAGCGAAATTCGCCATATAGAATTTGTCTCGCTGGCGCAGGATCGGGCGCTGGTGGTTCTGGTGTTTTCCGACGGTCATGTGGAAAATCGTCTGTTTACCCCACCGCCGGGGCAAACACCCAGCTCGATGCGCGAGGCAGCAAATTTTCTGAATGCATTGATCGAGGGTCGTACGCTGAGCGGTGTACGGCGTGACATGCAAAAGGAGATTGATGCCCGCCGACAAGAGATAGACGTTCTTGCACAGGACATGATCGAAAGCGGGCTGGCGGCCTGGGAGGAAGACGATAGCGAAAAGGCGCGGCTGATTGTGCGCGGCCGGGCAAATCTCTTAGGGGAAGGTGGCGGCGTACCCGAGGAGCTGGACCTCATCCGTAGCCTGTTTGATGACCTGGAGCGCAAGCAGGATATCGCAGAATTCCTGGAACTGACCGAAGACGGTGAGGGTGTTCGCATTTTTATCGGTTCAGAGAACAAACTTTTCTCACTTTCGGGTTCCTCTTTGGTGGTCTCTCCCTATATGAACTCGGATCGAAAGATCATTGGCGCGGTTGGGGTGATTGGCCCGACTCGCCTGAATTACGGACGAATAGTGCCGATTGTGGATTACACGGCGCAACTGGTTGGGAAGTTGCTTTCTGACCGGAGCTAGAGGTTGAGAAAAATGGCAGAGCCCAGAAACGACGATTTTTTGGACGACATCGAAAATGTCGAGGCGGAAGAGCTGGCAGCGGAAATGGCTGAAATGGACGATGCTGCGATTGAGCTGGACGAGCTGCGGGCGGAGCGGGATGAATACAAAGACCGCTTTATGCGCGCCCTGGCCGATGCTGAGAATTCTCGCAAACGTGGCGATAAAGCGCGTCGCGAAGCCGAGCAATATGGCGGTTCAAAGCTGTCGCGCGATATTCTGCCGGTCTTTGACAATCTGAAACGCGCGGTTGAATCGGCTACCGAAGAGCAGAAGGAAGTTTCTGCCGCTCTGATCGAGGGTGTCGAACTGACCATGCGTGCGCTGCTGGGTGTGTTTGAAAAACACGGCGTGCGCATTGTGTCACCACAGGTTGGCGATCGCTTTGATCCGCAGGTGCACGAAGCCATGTTTGAGGCGCCAGTACCCGGAACCAAGGCTGGTGATATCATTCAGGTCTCGGCTGAGGGCTTTATGCTGCATGACCGGTTGCTGCGCCCGGCGCAGGTTGGCGTGTCCTCGACCCCTGCCTAGGATAGAACATGGGTAGAACGGGCCGATGGGCCCGTTGCCTGCGGCGCGAATATTTTTGGAAAAGTGAAAGAGCGGCGCGCGAATAGCAGCCGCTCTCTTCTATTTTCCGGCCTCTTTCAGGCGGTAGAGTGCCTCAAGCGCTTCACGTGGCGACAGCTCATCCGGGTGCAGATCCTTTAGCAGCTCATCCACTGGGGAAGGCGCGGTCTGGACCTTGGGCTGTGGCGGCGGGGCTGCGGCAAAGAGGGGGAGATCGTCGATTTGGATCTTGGCTCCTGAGCCTTCGCGGCTGCCCTGTTCCAGCAGGTCCAGCACGTCGCGGGCCCGGGCAACGACAGAAGCGGGCAGGCCTGCCAG
Organism: Roseobacter sp. MED193; assembly: GCF_000152965.1. Lineage (GTDB taxonomy): Bacteria > Pseudomonadota > Alphaproteobacteria > Rhodobacterales > Rhodobacteraceae > Pseudophaeobacter. The sequence goes on from NZ_CH902583.1 coordinate 2,298,402, forward strand.
CTGCGCCACCTGCACCCCGTATGAGCGATCTGCTGCGCCCTTTTTCACCTCATGCAAAAAGATCACCTCGCCCTCCCATTCCTTGACCGAAACGGTTGCATTGTCGACGCCGGTGAGCTTGTTCGAGAGTTGGGTCAACTCGTGGTAATGGGTGGCGAAAAGCGCGCGGGACTGGTTGACCTCGTGTAGGTGTTCCAGGGTGGCCCAGGCGATGGAAAGCCCGTCATAGGTAGCGGTGCCGCGGCCGATTTCGTCCAGAATGACCAGGGCGCGATCATCTGCTTGATTGAGAATAGCGGCGGTTTCCACCATTTCGACCATGAATGTTGATCGCCCACGGGCCAGGTCATCCGAGGCGCCAACCCGGCTGAACAGCTGGCTGACCAATCCAATATGAGCGGATTCAGCCGGTACATAGCTGCCCATCTGCGCCAAGAGGGCAATCAGTGCATTTTGCCGCAGGAATGTCGATTTACCTGCCATATTGGGACCAGTCAAAAGCCAGATGGCGGCACCGCTGCTGGTGGAGAGGTCACAATCATTGGCGACAAATCTCTCGCCGCCTTGTTGTCGCAGCGCCCGTTCTACAACCGGGTGCCGCCCGCCAGTGATGGCAAAGGCGCGCGAGGCATCCACAAGGGGACGGGTCCAGTTTTCACCACGCGCCAGATCGGCCAGAGCGGTCAGTAGATCCATCTCTGCCAGACCTCGGGCTGCGGCGTTCAGTCGTGCGGCCTGGTCCAGGATAGCCCCAGAAAGCTCTGAATAGAGCCGCTTTTCGATTTCCAGAGCGCGGTTTCCGGAATTCAGAATACGGGTTTCGATCTCGCTGAGTTCGACCGTGGTGAAACGCACCTGATTTGCGGTGGTTTGGCGGTGGATGTATTTTTCAGACAGCGGCGGCGACAGCATTTTATCGGCATGGGTGGCGGTCGTCTCGATGAAATATCCCAGCACATTGTTGTGTTTAATTTTCAACGAGGTGATGCCGGTATGGGCGGAATAGTCCTGTTGCATGCCCGCAATAACGGATCGGCCTTCGTCGCGCAGGGTGCGGGCCTCGTCGAGCTCCTCGTCATAACCAGCGGCGATAAAGCCGCCGTCACGGGCCAAAAGCGGTGGCTCGGCCACGAGAGCCGCATCCAACAGATCCAGAAGCGCGTCAAAACCGGTAAGGTCAGCAGTCGCTGCGGTAACCAGAGGCGGTAGATCTTCGCTGGCGTTTCTACTGGCGATGGCGTCAGCCTGGGCCAGCCCGTTGCGGATGGCGGCAAGATCCCGTGGACCGCCTCGATCCAGTGCCAGACGGGACAGCGCCCGGTCCAGATCCGGGGTTTTGCGCAGGGCGTCGCGCAGTTCTTCACAAAGCTGATCGCGTTCGACCACAAAATCCAGGGCCGCCAGCCGGGCATTGATCACATCGAGATTGCGCGAAGGGCTGGACAGACGCTGCTCCAGCAAGCGGGCACCGCCGGGAGTGACAGTGCGATCTATCACCGAGAGCAGTGAGCCGGCTCGCGCACCAGAGAGTGAGCGGGTGAGCTCCAGACTGGCGCGGGTAGAGGCGTCGATTTGAACCACGCGGTCTTCCGCTTCCTGGACCGGTTTTTGCAGAAGAGGTAGTTTTCCTTTTTGGGTGATCTCGAGATAGTCGATCAAAGCACCCATGGCCGAGACTTCGGCCCGGCTGAAGCTGCCAAAGCCATCCAGAGCGTTGACACCAAACAGGGAACAGATGCGTTTTTCGGCTGCGGTGCTGTCAAAACTTGCCTTGCCCAGAGGCGTCAGCGGAATTTTGTACTCTTGGGCCAAAGAAGAGGTGGATTCAAAAATCGGGCCATCCGCAACGATCAGCTCTGAAGGCGCGAGTCGGGCCAGCTCGGGTGACAGGCGCACCTGGCTGATGGGCATCACATGAAAGGCACCGGTTGAGATATCGGCCCAGGCCAGGGCGGAATCATCGCGCAATTGGGAATAAGAGACGAGGAAATTATGGCGTCGGGCCTCGAGCAGGGAATCTTCGGTTAGGGTGCCCGGGGTGACCAGTCGCACCACGTCGCGTTTGACCACCGATTTACCACCACGTTTCTTGGCCTCCGCCGGGGTTTCCAGCTGTTCTCCCACAGCAACGCGAAAGCCCTTGCGGATCAGGGTCAGCAGATAGCCCTCGGCAGCATGAAAGGGCACGCCACACATGGGAATGTCCTGATCATTATGTTTGCCACGCTTGGTCAGGGCGATGTCCAGTGCCTCGGCGGCGTTGATGGCATCGTCAAAGAACATTTCGTAGAAATCGCCCATTCGGTAGAACAGTAGCGCATCCGGGTATTGTGCCTTGATGTCGAGGTATTGCGCCATCATGGGCGTGACTGTGGCCAAGGGAGATCTCCGCGATTTCGGTATTTTGGTTGTCGGACCATACAAATCGCCGGCCTGCGGCGAAAGGTGAAAACGTATAGTCGTTGTGGCAACTGATCGGCTGGGCTATGAAGTTCCAGCCCGCCTAGAAACGCCCCATAGAAAAGAACGACAGATACGATGCCCAAAGCGAAGATTACCGACGAAGAAGCCCTCGCCTTTCACCTGGACCCGACGCCGGGGAAATGGGAGATCAACGCCACTGTCCCGATGACGACGCAGCGTGATCTGTCCTTGGCTTATTCGCCTGGTGTTGCAGTGCCCTGCGAGGCGATCGCGGCCAATCCAGAGACTGCCTATGACTATACCAACAAGGGCAACCTTGTCGCGGTGATCTCCAACGGCACCGCGGTTCTGGGTCTGGGTAATCTGGGTGCTCTGGGCTCCAAGCCGGTGATGGAGGGCAAGTCGGTTCTCTTTAAACGCTTTGCTGATGTGAACTCGATCGATATCGAGCTGGATACCGAAGATCCGGACAAATTCATCGAGGCGGTGCGTCTGATGGGGCCAACCTTTGGCGGCATCAATCTCGAAGACATCAAGGCGCCTGAATGTTTCATCATTGAGCAGAAGCTCAAGGAAGAAATGGATATCCCGGTTTTCCATGATGACCAGCACGGCACCGCGGTGATCTGTGCAGCTGGGTTGATTAATGCGCTGCATATCTCGGGCAAAAAGATCGAAGATGTGCGGATCGTGCTGAATGGGGCAGGGGCGGCGGGCATCGCCTGTATCGAACTGCTGAAACGCATGGGCGCGCGGCATGAGAATTGCATCGTCTGTGACACCAAGGGGGTGATCTATCAGGGTCGCACCGAAGGCATGAACCAGTGGAAATCGGCCCATGCCGTCACCACCGAACTGCGCACTCTGGAAGAGGCCATGGATGGTGCTGATGTTTTCCTGGGTGTGTCTGTGAAGGGTGCGGTGACCCAGGACATGGTTGCCAAGATGGCAGACAATCCGGTGATCTTTGCCATGGCAAACCCTGATCCCGAGATTACCCCGGAAGAGGCACACGAGGTCCGCGTTGATGCCATCGTTGCCACAGGTCGCTCCGACTATCCAAACCAGGTCAATAACGTGCTTGGTTTCCCTTATCTCTTCCGCGGTGCTCTGGATATTCATGCCCGTGCTATCAATGACGAGATGAAAATCGCTTGCGCCCACGCCTTGGCAGCTTTGGCGCGCGAAGACGTGCCAGATGAGGTGGCCCTAGCCTACGGTAAGTCGCTTACCTTTGGCCGCGATTACATCATCCCGACACCTTTTGACCCGCGCCTTATTCACCGTATCCCTCCTGCCGTTGCTAAGGCCGGCATGGATACCGGTGCCGCGCGTCGTCCGATTATTGATATGGAGGCCTATGAAATTGGCCTCAAAGGTCGAATGGATCCGACGGCTTCAATTCTGCGCGGACTGAATGCGCGGGCGCGCTCAGCTCAAAGTCGCATGATCTTTGCCGAGGGCGATGATCCACGGGTGCTGCGTGCCGCCGTCAACTATCAGCGTTCTGGCTTTGGCAAGGCGCTGGTGGTGGGCCGGGCCGAAGACGTCAAACAGAAATTGGAAGCTGCGGGGCTAAGCGATGCAGTGCGCGAGCTGGAGATCGTCAATGCGGCCAATACAACGCATTTTGATGTCTATAAGGACTTCCTGTTCAAGCGTCTGCAGCGCAAAGGTTTCGACCGTAAGGATGTGCATCGTCTGGTTGGCCGGGATCGCCATGTCTTTTCGGCGCTGATGCTGGCCCATGGCCATGGCGATGGTTTGGTGACTGGCGCGACCCGCAAATCGGCGCATGTTCTCGATCAGATCAACCACGTGTTTGATGCGGATAACAGCCACGGTGCTGCCGGGGTGACGGCTTTGCTACACAAGGGGCGCATCGTATTGATTGGCGATACTTTGGTGCACGAATGGCCAGATGAAAATGACCTTGCCAATATTGCTGAACGTGCCGCCGGCGTTGCCCGCCATATGGGGCTTGACCCGCGCGTGGCCTTTGTCAGCTTTTCGACTTTTGGCTATCCTGTTTCGGAACGTGCGGAGAAAATGCACCTTGCCCCGGCCGTCCTGGACAAACGTGGCGTGGATTTTGAATATGAAGGCGAAATGACCGTGGATGTGGCGCTTAATGCTGCTGCGCAAGAGGCCTACCCCTTCCAGCGCCTGACCGGCCCTGCCAATATCCTGATTGTCCCCGCCCGTCACTCGGCGTCGATCTCGGTGAAGCTGATGCAGGAAATGGGCGGGGCTACAGTTGTTGGCCCAATCCTGTCTGGCATCGATAAACCGATCCAGATCTGTTCCACCACCTCCACCGCCAATGACGTTCTGAATATGGCGGTTCTGGCAGCCTGCAATATCGGGTAAACAACATGGCGATTTGGAATCTGGGCTCCATCAATGCCGATATGGTTTACACCATGTCCCATCTGCCAGTCGCCGGTGAAACCCTGGCGGCAAATGGATTGGACCAGTTCCTGGGCGGCAAGGGGGCCAATATGTCGGTCGCCGCCGCCCGCGCGGGTTCTGTGGTGCATCACATTGGTGCCATTGGCCCCGAAGGGGATTGGGCGGTTGAGCGGCTGATGGAATATGGAGTGGATACACGCCACATCGCCACACTGGATCTGCCCACTGGCCATGCCATCATTGCGGTGGACCAGGCAGGCGAGAATCAGATTATCCTGTTTCCCGGCGCCAATCGGTCGATCCCAGCAGATCAGGTTGGTCAGGCTCTCAGCATGGCACATGCCGGCGATATTGTGGTGCTCCAAAACGAGACCAATATGCAGGTCGAGACCGCAAAAATGGCCCAGGCCCTGGGGCTTAAGGTGGCCTATGCCGCTGCTCCCTTTGAGGCAGAGGCCGTGCGTCTCATTTTGCCCTACCTCGATCTACTGTTTTTGAATGAAGTCGAGGCCAAACAACTGCAGCAGGCAACAGGCAAATCCGCGGATGCTCTTGGTGTAGCGGATGTGATTGTAACCCTGGGCGCCAAAGGTGCTCGCCACTATACAAGCACATCTGATGAGGCCTCAGAGGTTGCAGCGCTTCCTGTCACTCCCATTGATACAACGGGGGCAGGGGACACCTTTACCGGCTATGTTCTGTCTGGTTTGGACCGCGGACTTCCCATGCCACAGGCTATGGGCCTGGCCGCGCGGGCGGCCGCCTTGATGGTGACACGTCATGGCACCGCTGATGTCATCCCTGATCTAAAAGAAGTCCAAAACGCCCATTTTTAACTCGGCTCGTTCTGGCGCGGCTTTGTTCCAGTTTTATTTGGCCTGAAATATCCCAGGGGTGAATTGCGCCTCGCGCAAGAGGGGGCTGGCCCCCTTTCGCATCTTACTAGTGCTTACTGGCAAAGGGAGCCGCTGCGCCCCAAAGCTCGGCCACACGCGCATCCCGGCCACAGGCCTGGCGATACCGTTTGTAGGCCGCAGCCTGACGTTTGGGGCCAAACCGGGTAAAAATCAGTTTGCTGCCTTTGTAGTAGTCCTGATGGTAGTCTTCAGCGCGATAAAAGGTCTTGGCTGGAAGGATTGGCGTGACCACCTGTTGGGTCAAATCGGCCTGCGCTTGGGCCAGAACCTGCTCTGCCAGAGCCTTTTCCTGTGTGTTAGAGACAAAAATCGCCGTGCTATAGACTTCACCACGGTCGCAGAACTGTCCCCCTGCATCAGTGGGATCAACGGACCTGATAAAGAGTTCCAGCAGGTGCTGCCGACTGACCTGCGTGGGATCAAAGATGATCTGCACGGCTTCCAGATGACCAGTGCTGCCCTTACCAACTTCGCCATATGTCGGGTTCTTGGTTGTGCCACCAGTGTATCCAGAGATGGCTTCGATCACGCCGGGCACTGATTCAAAATCGCTTTCCACACACCAAAAGCAACCGCCTGCGACAGTGAGCGTCTCTTGCGTCTGGGCCTTTGCTTCCTCGCCACGTAGCACCAGGGCAAGCAACATAAAGACAGTGAGCGCGACGGGTTTCAGGGTTTTGAAAATCTGCATGTTGACCTCCGTTTTTCTCACCCTGCAGAGGCTTTGGGTCTCGCTCAACCCAGTGACATCAAATGTCACGCGGAGGTGAGCGCAAGTTACCGCTTGGAAATTGGATCCAATCCTTCTAGCGTGCCTCAAAAGATACCCTTCATGTCAGAAAGCCTAAGCATGTCCGAAAAAATGAGCACCCATCAGGCCACAGAGGATCAGCGCAACGAAGAGATCCTGATCTACCTCAATGGCAAGATTGTTCCTAAGGTAGAGGCCACCGTGAGTGTCTATGACAGCGGATTTATGCTGGGGGACGGGGTCTGGGAAGGGTTGCGACTTTATAATGGCACCTGGGCCTTTGCGGATGAACATCTGGACCGGTTGTTCGAGGCCGCAAAGGCAATTGATCTGGATATTGGTATGGATCGAGCAGGGGTAAAAACTGCCTTGTTAGAGACACAAAAAGCCAATGAAATGACCTCTGACGCCCATGCGCGGCTTATGATCACCCGGGGGGTCAAGACACGCCCCTTTCAGCATCCTTCGTTGTCGCAGCAGGGGCCAACCATGGTGATCATCATGGAACATTCCAAGCCGAACCTGCCTCGCCCTATCCGGCTGGCGACGGTGCCGCATCTGCGGGGCTTGCCGATGACCCAGGACCCCAAGCTTAATTCTCATTCCAAATTGAACTGCATCCTAGCCTGTATCGCCGCTGAGAAAGCTGGTGCTGATGAGGGGCTCATGTTGGATGTAAATGGCTTTGTGAACACCACCAATGCCTGCAACTTTTTCATCGTGCGTAAAGGCGCGGTTTGGACCTCGACAGGGGATTACTGCATGAATGGGATTACTCGGCAAAAAGTCATCGACCTGTGCCGCGCCAATGACATTCCTGTCTACGAGCGCAACTATTCCCTCGTCGATACCTATGGGGCCGATGAGGCGTTTTTAACCGGAACCTTTGGCGCTCAGACCCCGGTTGGCGATATTGACGGGCGGCAGATTGGCAGCGGTAAAATGGGGCCAGTAACCGAGCGAATTCGGGGACTGTACAAGGCCCTGATCGAAGCGGAGTGTGCCTGATGCGGATTGCGATGTGGTCCGGTCCGCGCAATCTGTCGACGGCGATGATGTATGCCTTTGGCAATCGCAGTGACTGTACCGTGGTGGATGAGCCCTTTTACGCGGCCTATCTAGCGCTCACTGGTCTGCAGCACCCGATGCGTGCAGAGATTTTGGAGAGCCAATCCCAGGAAGCGGCAGAGGTTTGTCAGACCCTATTGGGTCCGGTTCCCGGCGCAAAGCCACACTTCTACCAAAAGCATATGACGCAGCATATGATTGAGGGGGTGCCACGGGAGTGGATGCGTGAGGTGACAAATGTATTCCTAATCCGCCACCCAGCGCGGGTCATTGCCTCCTATGCAGCAAAGCGTGAAAACCCAACGCTAGATGATATCGGTTTTCGTCAACAGGCAGAGCTGTTTGATCTTTGCCGGAGCTGGGGCCAGAAACCAGTTGTCGTCGACAGCCATGATATTCGTGAGAACCCAGAAGCCAAGCTGGACCAGCTGTGTGCGGCGATCGGCCTGCCATCCTCGTCAAGAATGCTGACTTGGCCGAGGGGCGGCCATGCGAGCGATGGCATCTGGGCACCTGTTTGGTATGGGGCTGTGAGGCGTTCGACGGGATTTTCCGGAGCAGAAGGGTCTTTGCCGGAGGTACCAGATGATCTGCGCTCAGTATTGGACGCGGCCATGCCCTATTATGAGGCAATGAAAGCACTCAAGATTTAGGGGAATAGGGCTCTGGAAAAATCAGAGCCCTAGTTTGTTAGCTCTTGGGAGGCTTGCAGCTGAACCAAACCTGGGTGGCCGGACGTTTGCTACCGTCTGCCAGTGTCGCAGAAATGGATTGAGCCGGTCTCTTTGTATAGGCTTTGGTTGTTCCGGTATGCGGAGCACAGTAGCGCGCGACACGCTGCGAAACGGCGTTTTGGGAGACCTCATCCGGGAAGAAGATGATCTCCATATTATTGTAATATCCAAATGATTCTATTGGGAAAACCAAATGCAGGCCGCGCTGGTCAGCGGGATTAGGAAATACGTGCTGAATAAGAGCCTGACGCCGGTCAGCGGCTTGCTGCGGGTCTACGGAACAAGCTGCCAAAGATGCAACCGCAAGGCCAAGAAGGAGATGTTTCATCAATGTCCTCATATTTTTGTGCGAATATGAAAACGGATGCCTGAATCAATGAAAAAGATCAACCAAGGGGTGTGGACTAGCCGATCAGCTTTCCCAACTTCATTGCAGTGGCCATGTCACCTGAGATTTTGAGCTTTCCCATCATGACTCCGGTCATTGGGTTCAGTTTACCTGTGAGCAGCTTCACCAGATTTTCCTGGGTCAGGCTTATGGTGCAATCGGTGTCGCGATTATCTGTCGACGCAGTCCCGTCTGCCAAAATTATGACGCCATCTGAGCCACAATCGAACTTCAAGGATCCATCAAAGGTCTTGTCCTGGAGACCGTCGGATATGCCTTGTGCGATGTCTTCTAGCGCCATTTGGATGCCCCTCAGAAACTTTCTCTATCTGCCTAGAGGTAGGAAAGCCATTTGAAACAGGCAAGCCTGACGAGGCGGAAACCACGAGAAAAGCCCTGAAATAGAGCCTAAACGATCAGCTAGGCGATGGCTTCCAGTGTTACATCGCAAGGGGTGGCAGCAAAGAAGGTGGCGAGGAGCTCTGCAAAGACATCAGGTGCGCCAGGAACAGCAGCAAAGAGGGTCATGCTGGAGCGCAGTTTCTTGGCATCTGTTGCACCCAGGATTTCAGCGGGGTCTTGCCCTTGATGGGTGAGCATCAGCGAAGAGACCTCAACGAGGCGGGCGCGCAGCACCTCATGGCCCAGATAGGCGCTGGCTTCTGAGAGATCTTCGATGCCGTAGAGCTGCGCCATATGGGATTGGCCGAGTTCTGCCAGTTGTGGAAAGACAAACCACATCCAATGGCCGGTCTTTTTGCCCGCTTTCAACTCTGCCAGGACATCTGCCCAGACGGTGTCCTGAGCTTCGACAAACATCTCCAGCTCTTCCGCAAAGTCATCCTCAAAGAGGTCATCCTCTTGATCGTTCATGTTAAACTCCGTCTGCGCTGGTCTTTTGCCGACCCTAGCCCAAGCAGAGTTACTGCGCCAGTCGCTGATTGAATTCCTCAATGTTTCTAATGCGGTCACGGCTGAGCGGATGGCTGGAACGCCAATCGCTGTTGCCGTCATAGGATTTGATCGCCTCGAAAAAGCGTTGCAGGCCTGTGTTGGAAAAACCGGCCTGGTCAATCAGATGCAGCGCATAGCTATCCGCATCCAGCTCATGTCGACGAGAAAAGGAAAGGTTGATCACAGTCTGACCTTCCAGCGCGATACTGTCCAGGATCGGCCCCACATCGCCGGCAACCAGTGCGATCAGTAGGTAGATGGACAGGGAGTGATAAAGCTGTTTGAGACTGTGGTTCTCAGCGACATGGCCTATTTCATGGGCCAGAACACCTGCGATCAGATCGGGGTCATCGCCAAATTGCGTGACCAGTTCGTCGGTCAAGATGAGGGTGCCCCCGGGCAGGGCCATGGCGTTTGGACCTGCGCCTGGGACACTGCGGAATTTGAGAACAATGTCACGACCTGGCAGATCCACATGGGGCAAGAGCTGTTGCATCAGCTTTTGCTGGTTTGCGCGTTGGTCCAGTGACAACTTGCTGTCCTTGGCCATGATCAGATCAAGTGAGGCCAGGGTAGAGGCATCGATCTGGCGGGTCATGCTGTCAGGGGTCATCCAGACCGCCAGGGCCACCAGTACGGGCAGGCCCCATTTCCAGACCATAAAGATGGCGCCAATGGCGCCGGCTATCACCAGGCCAAGACGCGGGCTGAAAATCTCGAAATGACGCAGTAGGCGACTGCTCAGCGGCTCTTGCAGGATGATGGAGACCTGCGGATCTTCGGTTTGAAACATCCATTGGTCTGGGAAATGAACATTGCGCGGGCCGGTGCCGACCGGGGCATCAAACCGGACGTCATTGCGAGGCACCCGGGACAGAAGCTTGTTGGTGTCCGGATCTATCAGGTAGATCGTGTCTGGTGTGGCTGTGAGTTCGGCGGTGACAAAGATAGAGGAGCCGGGCGCAAAGGCCCGACCCCTGATTTTTGAATCTTGTGGGTGGGTCAAATTGAGAGACCCAGATCGATCCCTTCGATATCCGAATAGGCATCCCCGACCGCATTGGTGTCGCTGATGATCTCACCGGTGAATTCTTCCAGGGTGCCATTGGGCAGCAGGGCTGTTTTCTGTGCCACATAGCGATGCATACGCACCTGTGCCCAGGGTAACATCAGACCAAGCGTACAGATCACCACCAGAGCATTCGAAAGGGCCAGCCAGAGCATTGGTCCGACAGAGATGGTGGAGCGGAACCCGTGTTGATTGGGGCCCAGGGTGGTTGCGGCATAGACAATGTTACGCAGCAGGGTCGTGTAGATCACGCCGCCAAGCACAAACATCACCAAGAGAAAGACATAGCCGATAGTCATGGCGGTGATCATTTTGCGTTGGGCATCCAGGCCAGTATTGCCTTGCAGGTCCATTATGCTGGGGATGACATAGAAACCATAGCCAACAAAGCCGAGGACACCAAAGACAGCTGCGAGCAGGAAAACCTTATAGAATGGGCCAATAGTGCTATCGAAGTGAAAGCGGGCCTTGCCCAGGCTGTGGCCGTTGACACCAAAACGCTGGACTGCGCGTTCCCAAAAGGGGAAGGCGGTGTAAAGGCTGAGCGCGACAAGGATCGGAATGCCCATGTAGACCCGGTAGGCATCCCCGGTTTCACCATCAAAATTGAACCGCACATTGCCCCAGCTGCTGTTGCGCGCGTTGAACTTGGCGCTGCGCACAATCAGTATCGGCATGCAGACAAAGATGGCCAAAATGATGACCACTGCGAGCGGAGGAGAGAAGGCTGCTGCCAGGCCATAGGCAAACAGCGCAGCAATCACGATCAACCGGCCAATCAGGATTTGCTTACCGGTGGCGTGATATTCAAAGTTGCGCCCGGCAACCCAGGTGTTCTGATAAAAGTACTTCTTGCTGCGCACCTTGGCCCAGGCGGAATAGATCCCCAGGGTGAGGACCGACAACAACAAATTGACGATCCAAATACCGAACCATTCCCGCGCGGTACCACGGAATTCAAAATCTTCCTGAGCCGACATTATAATACTCCCTAAAACCAATGCCAAAGATGAATATTCTTAGGGTTGAAGTATTAAAAGGAATAACAAGTCCTGGATCGGTCGCAATCGGCGGTTGTTGCAAAAAGGGGCCACACCCCTCGGTGCGGCCCCTTCCAAATAACAGTGTCTAAAGCGACTTACTTTTTCAGGCGGCGATCGCGGGCGGCCAGAAGTTTCAGACGCAGCGCGTTGAGTTGGATAAAGCCTGCCGCATCGGTCTGGTCATAGGCGCCGGCATCTTCTTCAAAGGTCACATGGGCCTCAGAGTAGAGCGTATGATCCGACCAGCGACCAACGCAGGTGGCGGAGCCCTTGTAGAGCTTCAGACGCACGGTGCCGGTGACATGGGTCTGGCTGGCGTCGATGGCGGCCTGCAGCATTTCGCGCTCAGGGGAATACCAGAAGCCATTGTAGATCAGCTCAGCATATTTTGGCATCAGCTCATCTTTGAGATGCATCGCGCCCCGGTCCATGGTGATGGACTCGATGCCGCGGTGCGCTTCCAGCAGCAGGGTGCCGCCGGGGGTCTCGTAGATGCCACGTGATTTCATGCCGACAAAACGACCCTCAACCAGGTCAAGACGACCGCAACCGTGCTTGCCACCGTATTCGTTGAGCTTGGTCAGGATAGTGGCGGGCGACATGGCCTCACCATTGATCGAGACCGCATCGCCTTTTTCAAAGCCGATTTCGATGAACTCGGGCTCATTTGGCGCGTCTTCGGGATGCACTGTCCGCTGGTAGACATAATCCGGCGCGGCTACGGCGGGATCTTCCAGAACTTTGCCCTCTGATGAGGTGTGCAACAGGTTTGCGTCCACCGAGAAAGGCGCTTCGCCACGCTTGTCCTTGGCGACCGGGATCTGGTTCTGCTCGGCAAACTCCAACAGACGGGTGCGTGAGGTCAGGTCCCACTCACGCCAGGGCGCGATTACCTTGATGTCGGGGTTCAGCGCATAGGCGGCCAGTTCAAAACGAACCTGATCGTTGCCCTTGCCGGTGGCGCCATGGGCCACCGCATCGGCACCAGTGGCTTCGGCGATCTCAACCAGACGTTTGGAGATCAGCGGACGTGCGATCGAGGTGCCCAGCAGATACAGGCCTTCGTAGACGGCATTGGCGCGGAACATCGGGAAGACAAAATCGCGTACGAACTCTTCGCGGACGTCTTCGATATAGATGTTTTCCGGCTTGATGCCGAGCAGCTCAGCCTTCTTGCGGGCGGGCTCCAGCTCTTCACCCTGGCCGAGATCGGCGGTGAAGGTGACAACTTCGCAGCCGTATTCGGTCTGCAGCCACTTCAGGATGATGGAGGTATCAAGGCCACCGGAATAGGCCAGCACAACTTTCTTGGGCGCGGACATAGAATTTCCTCTCAGTCAGATCGACAGGGCGATAGCGGGTTTCCGACGTGAGGGCAAGGTTTCCTGGGGTTTTCCTTCGCGGGGCACACGTATAGGAAGACTGGCAATTCTTTGCACTTATTTGAGGATGTTGGCTGTGATCGGATGGAGAGTTTTTTGCCATTCAGTGCTTTTGCTGATCTGGAACCGTAATGCCGCAGCCAGTATCTTTTGGCCAATGATCGCAACAACCTTTGTGGTTACCTTGCTGATCTATGCAAGACCAGCGGAAGATTTAGTCTATGGATCAACAGGTTGGATTTGGTTTGGATTGACCATCTGGTTGACTGAGGTTTTTGTTTCCATTTGGGTGGCCATTGCCTGGCATCGCTACATTCTGCTGGAAGAAGAGGGTAGCCTATTGCCCAGTTTCTATGGCCGACCCTTTCTTGAATACTTCGGAGCCTTCCTTTTGGTCGGCCTTGCCTCCGGTATGCTGGGGTTGCTTGTCGTCGTAGCTGTTTCGCTGCTCTTTGCCTTTCTGGGGCCTTCACTGTATTTTTTCCTTCAGGAATCGTTCATACCCCTCCCTGCTTTCTTTGTTATGTTCTGGATTACCTCCAGACTGTCCCCTGTTTTTCCAGCTGTGGCGCTGGGACAGAAAACAACATTGACGGAGGCCTGGAGAACCACTTCTAAAGTTCCAAGCTCGATTTTGATGATCTTGCCTTTGTTCTACCTGTTAAACTTTGCTTTTGGCTATGGCATTGGGGTTGTGGTAGTCCCCGTGAGTTCATTTCTTGGCAGTTTGATCACGGCGGCCGCACAGTGCATCTGGGCAATGATCGGCATCAGCATTCTCACGTCCATCTACGGTGTCGTCGTGGAAGGCCGCGAAGTTTAGAGACGAGCTTTCTTTGGTTTTTCTGGTTCTTAGGTCCATTCGGGTTTAAATGTTTAGTCGTTGGCCAACGACAACCGGGGTTTTCCTTTTCTGCACACTCTCCTAACGTGGCCAGGAATTTTGAGCTTGTCTTTAGGGAGTTATGAGCTGGTATGGGCTGGAAGATCTTCTCTCATTCGGTGTTTTTGCTGAACCACAACCTGCGCGATGCGCTGCGCATTTCTTCGCCGCTGATTGCCACCATGCTGCTGAACCTGTTTCTGGGGGGCGCGATGGCGATCGACAATCTGGAAGCTGGGACACCGCAAAACACTGGGCCCAATCTGCTGCTGACACTTCTGAGCGCTATCGCAGGTCTGTGGGTGGCCGTGGCCTGGCACCGTTTTGTGCTGCTGGAAGAACGCGGCGGCAGCCTGCCGACCTTCCATGGCAGCCGTATGTTTGCCTATTTTGTTGTCATTTTGCTGATGATGATTGGCTTGGCGCTGGGTGCTGGGGCTGCGGGCGCTATCGCTGGCATTGCGCTCAGCAATATCACCCCGCTGTTTGTCTTGGCCATGCTGGCGATTGCCGTAGCGACCCTTTGGGCCTTTTACCGTTTGTCGCCGCTTCTTCCGGCTGCGGCCCTGGGGGAGTCTATGGGCGTGAAACAGGCCTGGGAGGCAACCGCCAGCATCTCTGGCGCAGTGCTGGGTGCGGCCCTGCTGCTGATCCTATTTGCCTTGCTCTGTGGTGGGGCAGCCATGCTGGTCTGGTTTCAGGTCAACATTCTGATCGGGGTGATCCTTATGGGTGTGATGCAATGGGCCTATACCATGGTGGGGATCAGTGTGTTGACCACGATCTATGGGATCGCCGTTGAGGGCCGGAACATCTGATTGCTTTGGGTATTCTTCGGTATGCTTTGATCCTGCCCTCTTGCCATGCGGGCAGGCTTGCGCCACTCAAGGGATATGACTGATTTCATGACCCAGGCCCGTGCGGCCGAGGCGGCGATGCGCGATGTGTTTCCGCCCACGCCGCTACAGAAAAACGCCCACCTATCCGAGCGGTTCGGCGCGGATATCTACCTCAAGCGTGAGGATCTGAGCCCGGTCCGGTCATACAAGATCCGGGGTGCGTTCAATGCGATGCGCAAGCAGCAGGATCAGCAGCTGTTTGTCTGTGCTTCGGCGGGCAATCACGCGCAGGGCGTGGCCTTTATGTGCAAACACATTGGCGTCAAAGGTGTGATCTTTATGCCGGTGACCACGCCGCAGCAAAAGATCCAGAAAACGCGGATCTTTGGCGGAGAAAATGTCGAGATCCATCTGGTAGGCGACTATTTTGACGACACACTGGCGGCGGCTCAGGAGTGGTGCGCCCGCGAGGGCGGGCATTTTCTGTCCCCCTTTGACGATGCTGATGTGATCGAGGGACAAAGCTCTATCGCGGTGGAGATCGAGGCCCAGTTGGGCCGCGCGCCTGAACATGTCATCCTGCCGGTAGGCGGTGGTGGCATGTCTGCCGGGGTGACCAGCTGGTTTGGCGATCGGGTGCATAGTCTTTATGTGGAACCCGCCGGTGGGGCCTGTTTGCGGGCGGCGCTAAAGGCAGGGCGCCCGGTGTCCCTGGATAAGGTGGATACCTTTGTTGATGGCGCAGCGGTTGGGCGACTGGGGCAGCGCCCTTTTGAGGTTCTAAAAGATGTGCCATTACCAGATGTGATTGCACTGCCCGAGGACCGGGTCTGCGCCACCATGATCGAGATGTTGAATGTTGAGGGAATCGTTCTGGAGCCCGCTGGGGCTTTGGCGGTCGAGGCGCTGGGCGACCTGCGCACATGGATTCGCGGCAAGACTGTTGTCTGCGTCACCTCTGGCGGGAATTTCGATTTCGAACGCTTACCTGAGGTCAAAGAGCGGGCACAGCGGTATTCTGGCGTAAAAAAATATTTTTTGTTGCGGTTGCCGCAGCGGCCAGGTGCCTTGAAGGAGTTTCTTGGCATTCTTGGACCTGAGGATGATATTGCCCGATTTGAGTATCTGAAAAAGTCAGCGCGCAACTTCGGTTCGGTTCTGATAGGCATCGAAACCAAGCGGCCAGAAAATTTTTCTGACCTTTTTGCCCGGCTGGATGCTGCAGGCATGGCCTACACGGATATCACCAATGACGAGACTCTGGCGCAGTTCTTGATCTGAGGTGTGAGGCTGTTGCAAAGGCGGGCAAGGATAGGCTGGGGCTGATATTTTTGTCAGCAGCGCACGGAAATGTCCCAAGCGCAGTCTTTGCCGGTAAATCGATGAGGCTATCGCCATATTACGACCATCTGAGATCTACGAAGTGAAATATAGCGTATTGAAAACATATGTTTATTTCATATCGTGAAGGATTTAGTCCAGTTTGGGCAGGTCTGCGAGGAAACACTTTTTGGAGGCTTCGAACATATCCAGAATGGCGGGAAGATCGACCTGGGCAGCACCACCTTCAGCAGATTGGCGTTCCCCACTGAGGCAAAGCTTGGAGAAGCTATCAAATCCAAGATTCAACGCGCATCCCTTCAGGAAATGCAGATCCTGTTCAAGCTGGCTACGATCATCGCTACGAAGCTTTTCAATAATTTCTTCGACTTCTTCGAGAAAAAGTTCCACAACTTCGCCGAAGTCGTCTGGCCCGATTTCGTCTTTCAGTTCTTTTACCCGAGGCCAGTCAATCATGGTCCTGTTCCTATTTGCCTTCAGTTTGAGTGAGACTCATAGGTTGTATGTAGTAAATTTATGGTGAAAAACGTGGCGCGAGACAATTTGCAATATTCATATCCTATTAAAGGTCTGCCCTGATAGTGACAGCAGATAAGCGACCATATTGTAAGAGGTGCCAAGGGTGCTGCCAGACAGTTCACCGGACAAAGAGGAACACGCTATGAGCGGGTCGATCAGCCGTGTGTTGGTTGTCGACGATAGCCGTTTGCAGCGTCGTATTCTGGTGGCCTCTCTGCAAAAGTGGGGCTTTGATGTTGTTGAGGCGGAAAGTGGCGAAGCGGCTATGGAGATATGTCGCAAGGATCCGCCCGATTTGATTCTCAGCGACTGGATGATGCCGGGGATGAACGGTCTGGAATTTTGCCAAGCCTTTCGTGAGCAGTCCAGAGACAACTACGCATACTTTATTCTGCTGACCTCGAAAAGCGAGAAGAACGAGGTCGCAGAAGGCTTGGATGCAGGGGCCGATGATTTTCTGACCAAACCTGTAAGTTCGGATGAGCTGCGCGCGCGAATTTCTGCCGGGGAACGTATCCTTAAAATGCAGCGTGAACTGTCCGAGAAAAACCGGATCGTGTCAGATACTCTGGATGAGTTGCAGAGCGTCTATGACGCTATCGACAAGGATCTTATCCAAGCCCGCAAGATTCAGGAATCCTTGGTGCCTGAACTTTCCAAGGAGTTCGGGTCGTCGACCGTCAGCCTGTTGCTAAAGCCTTGCGGTCATATCGGTGGCGATCTGGTTGGCATGTTCTGCCCAGGCGTGAACCGAATCGGCTTTTATTCGATTGATGTCTCAGGCCATGGTATTACCTCGGCAATGATGACTGCCCGTCTGGGGGGCTACCTGTCTTCAACCTATTTTGACCAGAATGTCGGGATGGAGCAGCGGTTCAAACGCTTTTACGCGCTGCGCCAACCGGATGAGGTGGCGCGTTTGTTGAACGCTCGCCTGATTGCGGACACCGGTATCGAAGAATACTTCACCATGGCGTATTGCATCGTGGATCTGCGTAGTGGTGTGCTGAAGATGGTCCAGGCTGGCCATCCTCATCCCCTGTTGCTACGACGCGATGGCACGACAGAGTTCCTGGGCAAGGGTGGGGTTCCCATCGGGTTGGTGCCGGACATCAGTTATAGTCAAGAAGAGGTCATTCTTGAAAAAGGTGATCGGTTGTTGCTCTATTCCGATGGTTTTACTGAGGCCCGTCTGGAGAATGGTGAGATGCTTGAGGTTGAGGGCCTGATGGACCTCATCAGCAAATGTGACGCCCGTCAGAGCGGCAAAGAATTTTTGGATGACCTATATTGGAATCTCACGCAGATCATGTCGCAAGAGCACGGGTTGGAGGATGATGTTTCCGCAACCCTGTTTGAATACGAAGGTCCCTGACATCTGTTGAAGGCGCGCCAGAGCTTATGGTGTTTAACGGGTCGCTTCCGGGGGGCTCCCGCCAATCGTCAGATTATCAAAGATAATCCGCTCTTGTTGGGCCCGGCAGACCGCATAGGCGGTCTGCGGTTGCGATTGGTATTGCGGGTTGCCCTAGATAGGCGAAGCTGGGTTTTGATCTAGGTAAGGGAGACGAAGAGTTTGGCAAAATGTCGGTCCCCCGCATTGCCGAGTTGATGTATCGCCTCGCTGGGGGGGAGCCAGAGTGCTTGGTGGTCGGCTTCAGCTGGGGGTCCGATTTTGCGCAGCGGGCGGGCCAGATAGATATGGCACAGTTTTTCTGCCCAGAGATCGTATTCCGGCATAAAGGTATAGCGGCGAAAGGCCCCAAGTCGCTTGGGGGCCGCGATTGACCATCCAGTCTCTTCAAAGACCTCGCGGTGCAGGGCGGGAAGAGGGGACTCGCCAGGATCAATGCCGCCGCCTGGGAGTTGGATATCCGGATGTGGATCCATCTGGCAGGTCAGCAAAAGCCGACCATTACGTGGCAAAATTGCATAGGCGCCAGGGCGCATGCGATACCGTTGATTTTGCCGCGGTACCTCACCAAATCGCCTGATCATCTGCGCCCCCTTCACTCTATCGTGGAAAACCCTATATAGGCTCGATATGCCAATCACCGGCGCTAAATGAAACCCCCATGACCGTTGGATCAAAAATGACTCTTGGATCAAAAATCGCATGGGACGATACCGTCCTGCCTTTTCAGCTTGATGCCTCCGATATGCGGGGCCGTGTGGTGCGGCTTGATTCGGCGCTGGATGGTATTCTGAAGCAGCATAACTATCCGCCCCAGGTCGAGGCCCTGGTGGCTGAGATGGCCCTATTGACCGCAATGATTGGTCAGACGATCAAACTGCGCTGGAAACTGTCATTGCAAGTTCAGTCCAAAGGCCCGGTTCGGATGATTGCCACGGACTACTACGCGCCCGAGAGTGAGGGGGAGCCGGCCCGGATCCGCGCCTATGCCAGCTATGATGCCGATCGCCTGACGTCAGGTGCTCCCTTTGATCAGGTGGGTGAAGGCTACATTGCCGTTATGATCAACCAAGGCGAGGGCACCAAACCCTACCAGGGGATCGCGGCGCTGGATGGCGAATCATTGGCGGCCTGTGCTGGTGCATATTTTGCTCAGTCTGAGCAGCTGCCCACGACCTTTACCCTGACCTATGGGAAATCCTCTGCTCCCGGGGTAGCCGAACACTGGCGCGCTGGCGGTGTGATGATGCAGCATATGCCCAAGGCCTCCCCTTTTGTGGCCGCGGATGGCGAAGGCAGCGGTGCCACGCTTCAGGCTGCGGACCTTGTTGAAGGTGAGGCTGAGGAAAACTGGAATCGCGTCAACACCTTGCTGAGCACGGTCGAAGAGCTGGAACTGATTGGTCCCTCGGTCACACCGACTGAGCTGCTGCTGCGCCTGTTCCACGAGGAAGAACCAAGGGTCTACGATTCGCAGGCGGTTCATTTTGGCTGCACCTGTTCCGAAGACCGCGTGCGTCAAAGCCTGTCGATCTATTCCGCCAAGGACATTGCCACCATGACAACCGAGGATGGTCGGGTGACAGCTGATTGCCAGTTCTGTAGCGCGCATTACGATCTGGATCCAAAGACGGTTGGCTTTGAAGCGGAAACTGCCGAGGGTGACTGACCTGCGGCAAACTCTGACGGCCGCATTGGCTCAGCAGGGGATGGGATCATCTGATTTTGATCTCAACCCTGACCTGGCAGTGCCCAAGGACCGAAGGTTGCGCCCCGCTGGAGTGCTGGTGGCGATTTCTTTGGTAGAAGAGGTGCCTCGGGTCATTCTCACCAAACGGTCATCCGTGTTGAAACATCACCCTGGTCAGATCGCCTTTCCCGGTGGCAAGGTGGATGAGGGGGACACTGATGTCACGGCGGCCGCCCTGCGGGAGGCCTGGGAAGAGATCGGCCTGCCGTCTGAGCTGCCAGAGGTCATCGGTCTTTTGCCGAGTCATGAGACCGTGACCAGTTTCCAGGTCACTCCCGTGGTGGCCTTGCTGAATGAAAGGTTTGAGATTAGGCCTGAGGCAGGCGAGGTTGCCGAAGTCTTTTCGGTGCCGCTTGCTCATGTGTTGGACGAGAAAAACTACATCGTCGAATCCCGCAGCTGGCGCGGCACCCGTCGACACTACTACACAGTGCCCTTTGGCCCCTATTACATCTGGGGTGCGACAGCGCGAATGCTGCGCAATCTGGCTGGGGTGATGCAGTGATGGCTCTCGCTGGGGAAACCTGGATTCGGGACGCGGCAACGCAAAACGTTTGCTCCGCTTTGACAGCACAGGGAGCTGAGGCTCTGTTTGTCGGCGGCTGCGTGCGCAATGCCCTGATGGGGGTGCCGGTTTCGGATATTGATATTGCCACCGATGCATCCCCGCAGGAGGTGCTGGCCCTGGCCAAATCTGCCGGGATCAAGGCAATCCCGACCGGGATTGAGCATGGTACGGTAACACTGGTGAAGGATCAGATCCCGCATGAGGTGACCACCTTTCGCAAGGACGTGGCGACCGATGGTCGCCGGGCAGTAGTGGCCTTTTCCAAAGACATTGCAGAGGATGCTGCGCGACGCGATTTCACCATGAACGCGATCTATGCGCGCCCCGATGGCAGCATCGTTGACCCCCTGGGCGGGATGGCGGATCTGGCGGCGCGGCGGGTCCGGTTCATCGGAACCGCAGAAAACCGCATTCGCGAAGATTACCTGCGAACTCTGCGCTATTTTCGATTCCATGCCTGGTATGGCGACAAGGATGCGGGATTTGACCCCGAAGCTCTGGCGGCGATCGCGGCCAATCTAGAGGGGCTGTCGCAGCTGTCTCTGGAGAGAGTCACAAGCGAGGTCCTGAAACTCCTGGCAGCCCCAGATCCAGCACCTGCAATTGCGGCGATGCGCCAGATTGGCGTCTTGAACCAAATCCTCCCTGGGGCGGATGATCGCTCACTGGCGCCTTTAATTCATCTGCAAGCTCACCACCCTGACAGAGACATCTCCCTTGATCCGGTCTGTCGGTTGGCGGCGCTGGGCGGTTCAGAGCTGCAAGAGAATTTGCGGTTAAGCAAGGCTGAGGCGCGTCTTTTGGTGCATCTGCGAGAGGCTGCCACTGGCGTAATCTTACCCGCTGAACTGAGCTATAGATTGGGACGTGACATAGCATTACAGGCTTCAGTGTTGCGCTCGGCGCTGTTGGAAGAGCCCGTTTCGCCCAATTTAGGCTCTGATCTGGCGCGTGGCTCTGAGGCGGTCTTTCCCCTCAAGGCAGCGGATCTGATGCCAGACTTGTCAGGTTCTGCCCTCGGCGCAGCGCTGAAAAAACTGGAAAGCGCCTGGATCCAGTCGGGCTTTACCCTGAACCGGAATGAGCTGCTGCAAAAGTTGAAATAGCGCCACATGTCCAGGCCTTTGGCGCAGAGTTTTTAAAAACGCTGGTGACAGGGCGTAGAATATATGGCTAATTCTGCCTTAGCCATAACAATCATGCCGGGAGGAATGCGAATGTACTACGGGATCTGGTTTAGCTAACGCCGTACCACCCGTTTTGGAGGGGGGCACGGTTCCGCCTCTTGTCTGCATTCTTGCATTCCCTATTTGCTCAAGTAACTGGAGCACCTGTCATGTTTCGTTTTTTTGAAAATCTCATTGATCCTTATTGCGACTACCCGGAAACGGATCAGCCACCAACGCGGCTCTGGCCTTTTCTCAAGGCCTATTCTGAGCCGTTCAAAGCCGTGTTCATCTTGACCGCCTGTATGTCTGTCATAGTGGCGGCGATTGAAATCGGCCTGATCTACTACATGGGGCGGGTGGTTGACCTGCTGTCGAACCCGCCGGAACAGGTTTGGCAGAACTACGGAACCGAGCTGATCCTGGTGGCGCTGTTCATCCTACTGTTGCGGCCTTTGCTGCAGCTGGCGGATGTATTGTTGCTGAACAATAGTATTCTGCCGAATTTTGGGACTCTGATCCGCTGGCGGGCTCATAAACATGTGTTGCGGCAGTCTGTCTCTTGGTTTGAGAATGACTTTGCCGGCCGGATTGCCAACCGGATCATGCAGACACCGCCTGCCGCAGGTGAAGTGGTGTTTCAGGTCTTTGACGCCATCACCTTTTCCCTGGCCTATCTGGTGGGCGCGGCGATCATGCTGATGGTTGCGGACGCGCGCTTGATGCTGCCTTTGCTCATCTGGTTTGTACTCTATGGGTTTTTGGTGCGCTGGACGATTCAGCGGGTGGGGCCGGCCAGCCAGGCGGCCTCCGATGCGCGATCTACGGTGACTGGGCGTGTGGTGGACAGCTATTCCAATATCCACTCGGTTAAGATGTTTGCCCATGATGATCGGGAACTTGACTATGCCAAAGACGCCATTGAGAACACGCGGCTGACCTTTCAGAAGGAAATGCGCATCTTCACGGTGATGGACGGTGTTCTTGTCTCGTTGAACGGGCTGCTGATTGTCGGCGTGGTCGGCTGGGCGCTGCATCTTTGGATGATTGGCGCGGCTTCGGCCGGGGTTGTGGCGGCGGCAACGGCGCTGACATTGCGGCTCAATGCCATGACAGGCTGGATCATGTGGGCGTTGACCTCCTTCTTTCGCCAGTTGGGTGTGGTGGCCGAGGGGATGGAGACCATCGCCCAACCTATTGATCTGGTGGATGTCGCGAATGCGGCACCGCTGCGGCTGACACAGGGCGAAGTTACGCTCAAGGATCTGTCGCATCACTATGGCCGCGAGGCTGGCGGTTTGGATCAACTGAATCTGGTGATCAAACCAGGAGAGAAGATTGGCCTTGTCGGGCGCTCGGGTGCGGGTAAATCGACCCTGGTTAAGCTGCTTTTGCGGTTCTACGACCCGGATGCGGGGCAAATCCTGATCGATGGCCAGGATATTCGCGCTGTGAGGCAGAACAGCCTGCGCAGCCATATCGGCATGGTGCAGCAGGACAGCGCGCTGTTGCATCGCTCGGTGCGGGACAACCTGCTCTATGGCCGTACTGATGCAAGCGAGGAAGAGATCATTGCCGCCGCCAAACAGGCGCAGGCGCATGACTTCATTCTGGATCTCGAGGATCCGCAGGGGCGCCGCGGCTATGAGGCCCATGTGGGCGAGCGCGGGGTTAAACTGTCAGGTGGGCAGCGGCAACGCATCACTCTGGCGCGGGTGATCCTGAAGGATGCGCCTATCCTTCTGTTGGATGAGGCCACCTCGGCACTGGATTCCGAGGTCGAGGCCGCTATTCAGGAAACTCTCTACGGCATGATGGAGGGTAAGACGGTGATGGCGATTGCACATCGCCTGTCCACCATCGCACGGATGGACCGCATTCTGGTACTGGACCAGGGTAAGATCGCAGAGCAGGGTAGCCATGAAGAGCTATTGCAGGCCCAGGGGCTTTATGCGCAGTTCTGGGCGCGCCAGTCCGGCGGATTCTTGAATATCGAGGCAGCAGAATGAAGCTAGGCAATCTCATCGACGCGTTTCAGCCCGCCAAGGGCCCGCCGCCGCAGAACCTGGGTGGGTTTCTGCGCTGGGTGTTGGCCGGGGCCTGGCCGATGCTCATCCTGGCATCTGCGATTTCCGGCTTTGCCGGCGCCATGGAGGCGGGGACTGCCTATTTCTTGGGATTGGTGATTGATACCGCGCTTTCCAGCGGGCCAGAGGCCTTTTTTACCAGTGGCAATCTCTTGGTGATCTTGGGCGCGCTGGGCTTTTTCATGTTGGTGCGGCCGGTGCTTTTTGGTCTGTCGGCTGCCTCCAATGCAATTGTGGTGCAGCCCAATGTGAACCCCTTGGTCCTGTCACGACTCAATCGCTGGACCCTGGGTCAGTCGGTGCGTTTCTTTGACGATGACTTTGCGGGACGTATTGCACAGAAACAGATGCAGACAGCTTCGGCTGTGACCTCGGTTGCGACCGAGATGATCAATGTGGTGGCCTTCGCTCTGGCTTCTCTGGTTGGCTCTCTTGCGCTGCTGGGCGCGATTGATTTTCGCATTACCTTGATTTTTGGTCTCTGGCTGATTGGCTATTTTGCTCTTATCCGATACTTCCTGCCACGGGTAAGACAGCGGTCTGGAAAGCGTGCTGGGGCGCGGGCGATGGTGTCGGGACAGGTGGTGGATAGTATTACCAACATCAAGACAGTGAAGCTGTTTGCCCATGCCTCTCATGAGGAGCGCAGTGCCCAGGATGCCATGGCTAAGTTCCGCGATATGGCGCTGGAGTTTGGTTACCTTGCTGCCAGCTTCCGCTTTTGCCTGATGACCCTCGCGGGTCTGTTGCCTGTCCTGCTGATCGGCGCGACCTTGTTGCTGTGGCGGAGTGGCATGGCGACGGAGGGCGATATCGTTGCCGCCGGCGCAGTGTCGATCCGCATTGCCCAGATGACTGGCTGGGTGAGTTTCACCCTGATGGCGATCTATTCTAACGTGGGCGAGATTGAGAACGGTATGAAGACCCTGACCCGCCCAGATAGGGTCGAAGATTTGCAAGACGCAGAGACTTTGCGGGTCACGGAAGGGGCGATCACTTTTGACTCGGTTGGCTTTGCTTATGGCCGTGATCTGGGCGGTATTCGCAATATCACGCTCACCATCAAACCCGGCGAGAAACTGGGCATCGTTGGCGCTTCCGGTGCGGGAAAATCTACCCTCGTTTCGCTCTTGTTGCGGCTCTATGATGGGGAGGGTGGACGGATCTTGATTGATGGGCAGGATATCTCCCGAGTGACACAGGATTCTCTGCGCGGTCAGATTGGCATGGTCACCCAGGAAACTGCCATGTTCAATCGCTCGGCGCGGGAAAACATTCTGTACGGGCGGCCAGATGCCAGCGAGGCAGAGCTGATCGCGGCGGCCAAACAGGCCGAGGCGCATGAGTTTATCCTCGATCTCGAAGACGGGCAGGGGCGGCAGGGCTATGACGCCTTCCTGGGCGAGCGGGGGGTCAAACTGTCCGGTGGCCAGAGACAGCGCATCGCTCTGGCGCGGGCAATCCTCAAGGATGCACCCATTCTGATCATGGATGAGGCAACCTCAGCGCTTGATTCCGAGGTCGAGGCGCTGATCCAGGCGGCGCTGGAACGGGTGATGCAGGGCAAGACGGTTCTTGCCATCGCCCACCGCCTGTCTACGCTCAGCGAGATGGACCGGATCATTGTGATGGAGCAGGGGCAGATCGCCGAGGTTGGCAGCCATGCGGAACTATTGGCTTCGGGCGGGCTCTATGCTCAGTTCTGGGCGCGTCAGTCCGGCGGCTTCATCTGCACGGACGAGGAAGGCACTGCCGCCGCAGAGTGATCTAGCCAAAAGCCCGGTCCGCGCGTATGAAACCCGGCTTTCTCAGCGTTTGTCGGGTTTTGTTCTTTTTTCATTGAGCCGCAGTCGCTATCTAGCGCGAATGACAGATGTAGCCAGAACCACAGCAACCATCCTCCGCCTTGGCCACCAAGGCGACGGAGTCGCCCATGGCCCGCTTTTTGCCCCCCGTACCCTGCCGGATGAACAGGTAAGCGGTGTGCAAGAGGGCACGCAATTGACGGATATCCGAATCGAAACCCCGTCGGAGCACCGTATCGCGGCGCCTTGCCGCCATTACAAATCCTGCGGGGGCTGTCAGTTGCAGCATGCCAGCAATGACTTTGTCGCCCACTGGAAACTGGGGATTGTCGAAAAGGCGCTTGAGGCTCAGGGGGTGGAGACTACATTTCGGCCTATCCATACCTCGCCTGCCCAGTCGCGCCGACGTGCGACCTTGGCTGTGCGGCGCACCAAAAAGGGCGCTATGGCTGGGTTTCACGGCCGTGCCTCAGGGGTGATTACACCGATCCCGGATTGCCAGCTGCTGGACCCGGATCTGATCGCCGCCATCCCGCTGGCCGAGGCCCTGGCGATGGCAGGGGCCAGCCGAAAGACGCCACTGTCGGTGACACTGACCACCTCGGAAACCGGGTTGGATGTGATGGTGCG
This sequence comes from Roseobacter sp. MED193, assembly GCF_000152965.1. Classification (GTDB taxonomy): domain Bacteria; phylum Pseudomonadota; class Alphaproteobacteria; order Rhodobacterales; family Rhodobacteraceae; genus Pseudophaeobacter. The sequence continues at coordinate 2,324,546 of NZ_CH902583.1, forward strand.
CGAGGGCAAACCATTGGATAGCGCTTTGCGCAGTGCCCTTGCCGCCCTAGCCGGACAGCATGGGGTGGCGCGGCTGACCTGGGAGGACGAGCAGGTGGCGATGGAGCAGCCGCCTCTGCAGGCCTTTGGGTTGGCGCGCGTCTGCCCGCCTGCTGGATCCTTTTTGCAGGCCACGCGCGACGGCGAAGCCGCGTTGCTGGCTGGCGTTCTGGAGATCACCAAGGGCGCCAAGCGCATTGTCGACTTCTTTGCGGGCTGCGGCACCTTCTCGTTGCCACTGGCGGCACAAGCCGAGGTTCTTGCGCTCGAGGGTGAGCCTGCAATGATCAAGGCCTTGGAGAATGGCTGGCGTCAGGCCAGGGGGCTAAAGAAAGTCACCGCTGAGGTGCGTGATCTGTTCCGCAATCCTCTGCTGCCTGAGGATCTGAAACCCTTTGGCGCCTTTTATGAGGCAGCTGTGATTGACCCGCCCCGTGCCGGTGCCGAGGCACAGGTGGCGCAGCTGGCTGAGGCCCGGATGCCGGTGATTGCCTATGTGTCCTGTAACCCCGTGACCTTTGCCCGTGATGCAAAGGCTCTGGTAGAGGCCGGCTATGGCCTCAATTGGGTGCAGGTCGTTGACCAGTTCAGATGGTCTGCCCATACCGAACTGGTTGCCAGTTTTTCACTGGATGACTAATCCAAACTTACGCCGATAGTGGAGCCGGATGACTGTGATTGATCGTTTGAACAGACTTTTGGAAGACGCCCGTTTTACCCGTTTCATCTTGGCGGTGATCATGGTCAATGCGGTGACCCTGGGGCTTGAGACCTCGGAGGTCGCGATGGCACGGGCTGGGAATTTGATCCATTTGATCGACAAGATCTGCCTGGGTGTCTTTATCGTTGAGATTGCGATTAAGCTCATCGTGCGGCGTTTCAAATTCTTCCTCAGCGGCTGGAGCCTGTTTGACTTCGTGATCGTTGGCGTGGCCCTGGTGCCTGGCGCTCAGGGGTTCTCAGTACTCCGGGCACTGCGTATCTTGCGGGTGCTGCGGGTGATTTCTGTCGCCCCCAGCCTGCGCCGGGTGGTTGAGGGCTTTGTCACTGCCTTGCCGGGCATGGGGTCTGTCTTTCTGCTGATGGCGATCATTTTCTATATCGGCTCGGTCATGGCGACCAAACTGTTTGGCGATAGCTTCCCACAATGGTTTGGCACCCTGGGGCAATCGGGGTATTCGCTGTTTCAGATCATGACGCTAGAAAGCTGGTCCATGGGTATCGTGCGGCCGGTGATGGAGGTCTACCCCTATGCCTGGGCCTTCTTTGTGCCCTTTATTATGGTGACCACCTTTGCGGTGGTGAACCTGCTGGTGGGTCTGATTGTGAACTCAATGCAGGACGCCCATTCCGCCGAAGAAGGCGAGCGCACGGATGCCTACCGTGACGAGGTGCTGGAGCGTCTGAAGACCATCGAGGCGCAGCTCCATGAGGTTAAAACCGCCGAAACCGCTTCGGTTGAAGTGCCAAACAGCAAGTTGTGATTTTGAAACTTTGTCGATTCGGGATATGGCGCTAAAAAAGGCGAGCAGGCCACACAGGAAGAAGACATGGACAGACGCGCATTCGGACTAACGGCAGTTGCCAGCCTGGCAGTGGCTGGCTGCGGCAGAGGCCCGCAAGTGAGCCGGTTTAAGACCTATGGTGGACCAGAGGTGACCAGCGTTGTGGTCAACAAGGGTGCCCGCAAGGTCTATCTGTTGCACGGAGAAGATATCCTGCGCGAATACAAGATGGATCTGGGTTTTGCGCCACTTGGGCACAAACGTGTCGAAGGCGATGGCAAAACACCTGAAGGCCTGTATCGTATCGATCGGCGCAATCCCAATAGCGCTTTTCACTTGTCGATTGGCATCTCTTATCCAAACGCTGAGGATCGTGCCCATGCCCGCGCGCTGGGCAAACGCCCTGGTGGTGAGATATTCATTCATGGCGAGCCTAACAATGAAAAAGACCGCAAACGCGCGGCGCGGGTCTCTGACTGGACTGCGGGCTGTATTGCGGTGAAGAACGACGAGATCGAAGAGATCTATGCGATGGTGCGCGATGGGACGCCCATTGCCCTGCGCGCCTAGGGTGTAGGAACTGCTGCGCAGGTCGTTCTTACCAAAACGAAGGGGCCGCTGAGGCCCCTTTTTGCTGGTCTAGGAGTGTTGCTACTGACCTAGTTGGCCATCACCATAGTCCACCAAATTTTCCCATTGGCCTCTTGGAACCAAGAGAACCCCATATTGGTCGCCTTTGGGTCCAGTATTACTGCGCGGGTGCTGGCATCTTCCATCCAGGCCGTGAGCGTCTGAAGCTCGTTTTCATAGGTTTCAGAGATATTTTCCCCCTGAACTTCACCAACATATCCGGTCCGTGCAACCCGATCCAGCGGAGACGACCCGTCAGAGCCGAAGTGCCAGGGGCGGTTCTGGACTGACATGTCACGGGAATGAGTTGCGGCTGCGGCATTCAGCTGGGCGTTTAACTGAACTTGTGGGGCCTCGGCTGCCTGCCGCAGCGCATTGACGGAATCCAACATGCGCAGTTGGACTTTGTCAGCGTTGCGGATGCGATAGGCCGAACCGCTGCTTCCTGTTTCTGATGTGGGCGTGCAGGCTGCGGCCAAAGCAAGCGTGGCGGCCATCAGGATCAAAAATACACGCTTCATCTCAAATCTCGCTCTATCGTTCGTCCAAGCACTTACCCTATCCTTTGAGGGCTGTGCAAACAGGCCTGCAGAAATCTGCTCAGAAAATTCATGGTTTGATTTGCGACTGCGGCTTTCCGGCCATACTATGCAGATCAGCTCGGATTTAATCGCGCAGGAAATTTCAGATGACACGACTCTTTTTAAACGGCGGCACCCGCCGACAGTTCCTTGCCGGATCTGCGGCCTTGGTTGCCTCGCCTGCCCTGTCGCAAGTGGCGCCAGAACCTGAGGAAGAACAGGCCTTTGACCCGCTGCGCCCGCCGCCCGAACCAGAGCCGCCGGTAAAGCGGAATATCTCAGCTTTTCGGGCAAAACGCTGGCAGCCTTACTTTGATCATCTGCGCAAGGGAGCGATTCTTGTCGATATCGACAGCCGCGCTTTGCACTATTGGTCTGAAGATGGGAATAACTACAGACTTTTCCCCTCATCTGTACCGCTGTCGGATGACCTGACCCGCAGGGGGCGCACCTCCATTACACGCAAAGTTGATGGCCCTGGTTGGGCACCCACGCCGAACATGCGTAAACGCAACCCGGAGTGGCCAGCCTATATTCCGCCAGGCCCTGATAACCCACTGGGAACACACGCTTTGTACCTTGGCTGGAAGTATTATCGGATCCACGGAACCCATGATACCCGCAAGATTGGCCGCAAATCCTCTAATGGCTGTATCGGTCTCTACAATGAGCATATCGCGGAACTGTTTGAGGTGGCTAAGGTGGGGACTCAAGTGTTGCTAATTTGACGACATACTGCGTTTCGAAGGTCGAAAAATATCAACAAGCAATTGCAATTCCGAGGGTTTACTGGTTAGAAAAAATCACGAGGTAAGTCTTGGGTGCGTAGGCCATTTTTCGGTCTGCGCTAATTCTGGAGGTTAACATGAACAAACTTGTACTCGCAGCCGCTCTGACCGCCGCTGCATCCACCGCTTCTGCTGGCAACCTGGCTGAGCCAATCGTTGAGCCCGTAGTAATCGAAGAAGCTGCAACCAGCTCTTCCAGCGGCATCCTGCTGCCACTGCTGCTGCTCGTCCTGGTTGGCGCGGCTGTTGCAAGCAGCTAATTGCTGTTTTAAAGACTTTAAAAAGGCGGTGGTTTTCCACCGCCTTTTTTATTTGTGCCGTTGTTGCTCCCGCAGGGGCTTGTCGGCTGCCTAGGGCAGCGCGACTTCGGACAAGACGCTATCCAGGACCGTAAGAATCATCTGAACGCCCTCCGCGTCGATGGTCAAAGGGGGGCGGATCTTGAGGATATTGTCCTTTGGCCCTTCACTGCCGATCAGAATGCGATGGTCCCGCATGCGGTTCTTCACATAAGCACAGATCTGCGTCGCCTCCGAGCCATCCGCATTGATCAGCTCCACCCCAAGAAACAGTCCCATTCCGCGTATATCACCAACGCAGCTGTGTTTAGCTTCCAGTGCTTTGAGACCGGCAATCAGATCTGCACCCATAAGTCGGGCATTTTCCTGCAGATCCTCGTCATCCACGATATCCAGAACCTCCTTGCCCATGCGGCAGGACAGCGTTGACCCTCCAAAGGTCGAAAAGAACTCTGGCCCCTTGGCAAAGCTATCGGCGATGGCGCGGGTGGTGACAAGCACGCCGATGGGATGGCCGTTGCCGATCGGCTTGCCCATAACGACGATATCTGGGCTGGCGCCCTGGTGTTCAAAGCCAAAGTAATAATCGCCGAGACGACCCAGCCCTGTCTGCACTTCATCTGCGATGCAAATGCCACCTGCCGCGCGGATTTTCTTGTAAACTGCAGGCAGGTAGCCCCTGGGTGGGATAATCTGGCCGCCAACCGAAGGAAAGGTTTCGGCGATAAACCCGGCCACACCCTGTCCGCGCTTTTGCAGGGCCTCAATAGCAGGATCGACCAACTCCGCGAATTTCTGCGCCCGATCAGCGTCGTCTCTTTTGAAGCTGCCCCGGTAGTCATCTGCCACCTCGACCAGCTCCACCCAGTCGGATTTGCCGATGCCGCCCTTGGCGTTGAACTTATAGGCAGAGACATCAATCACCCCGGTGGTATTGCCGTGATAGCCGTGATCTGGTGTCACCATGCCTTTGGCCCCGGTATGAGCCCGCGCCAGACGCAGGGCCAGCTCGTTTGCCTCACTGCCGGAGTTTACAAAGAAACAGACCTCTAGATGATTCGGAAGTTTGGACAGGATCTTGTCGGCAAAGGCGGTTTGCGCCGGGTGCAGGTAGCGGGTGTTGGAGTTCATCCGTTTCAGCTGATCCGCCGCTACCGCTTGAATACGGGGATGGGCGTGGCCGACATGGGGCACATTGTTATAGGCGTCCAGATAGGGGCGGCCCCATTCGTCAAACAGATGGTGTTTCCAGCCGCGCAGCAGCATCACCGGATCGGAATAAGTCAGGCTGAGGTTGTCGCCAAAATGATCCTGGCGCCCTTTCCGAATAGTGTCTTTGTTGGTGGGCTGATATCTGCATTTTTCATCTGGCAGGTTCAGCAGCGCTGCTGGATTGGGACAGATGGCGCGCCACATATACATCTCGTCCGGGTCGCCAACGCCAGGCCAGTCTGCTTCGATGCCTTGGGTGGTGAGTGCCAGCTGGAAATGCACATGGGGAGCCCAGCCGCCATTCATGCTGGCATCGCCTAGACGGCAGAACTGGGCGCCCTTTTCGATCTGGTCACCTTGGGCCAGGCGCTCGCAGCATTCAGGATCCAGGTGACCGTACAGGGTATAAAACGGATCTCCGGCAGGGGTCTCATGGCGCAGGATGATCACGCCGCCATAGTCGAGATGCCCGGTGCGATTCTCCACCACAAAGACCTCGCCTGCCAGGGGGGCAAACATTGGCGTGCCGGCCGGCGCAAAGGCATCCACTGCCAGATGTACGGTGCGCCGATTACTTGCCTTATGGGGACCTTTGCGAAAGGCGGGTTCGGTGTAGATCAGCCGGGGCTCGTGGTAGTAGCCCAGCCAGATCTTGTCGCCGTCTTCAAATTCCTCACCGACGCGGGCGGCCTCTTGGAGGGGCATGTGGAAGGGGTTTTGGGGCCATGTGGAGTTTTCTACCGACAAGGATCCCATCGGGGCATCCTTTAGATCTGCGCCCATTAGAGGGGCAAAATTGCCGCGCTCCGAGTTCAGCCAGTCCATCACCCGTTCCGCACCTTCGACCACCGGCATACCGCAGGCGGCGCGCAGCCGGGCCGAGAGCAATCCAGGGTGCAGATCGTGCCCCTCAAGGAAGCGCCAGGCTGGGGCCTGGGATATGGTCACATAGGGGTCGTCGGGGTTTTCCGCCGCCATCAGGGTGGAGTTCACCACGCTCACGGCCAATCGCATCCGAAGCAAAGGATAGATCAGATCTACCTCCTGCGCGGTCAGTGGGTAGGTGCTGTGATAGCCGGCCACCAATGCGGTCAGCGCCGCCTCAGGGTCTAGGTGGTCCAGCACGATATAGGCGGCGGCAATTGCCAGGTCACAGACACGCGGCGCGGCGCATATATCGCCCAGATCAATCAGGCCAGAAACGCGGCGGGGTTCTGTCAGCTCACCCGTGACCATAATGTTGTAATCGTTGGCGTCATTGTGGATCGCCTGTTTCGGTAGAGACTGTAATACAGGCTCCAAATTGGCAAAAGTGGTCTCTATTTCCTTTATTAGAGACTGCCTGGAGGGATCAGAAAGAGAATCAATTTCCGAACCAACCCAACCCGCCTGCATCAGATCCCATTTGAAATCCCGTGCCAGGTTTGGGTGCTGAAAATCTGCTAGCGCTTTACCCACACCTCCCAGAGCCGCACCGACCTCATGGATCAGCGAAGCTGTTTTGGGGGCCGCATTAGCGTAGCATTTTCCGGGCAGGCACTCGAGAACCCAGCACAGCCGATCCGCGCCACTGTCATCCGGCAGGGAGAGCATGGCCTCGCCATTTGAGCTAGGGATCACCCGAGGGCAAGGCAGCTCTGGGGCCTGTGCCGCTATATGTTGAAAGGCCTGCACTTGCATCTCGACCAGCCAGGCCTCGCATCCGGGGCGCATCGCCTTGAGTATATAGCCGGTGCCGTCTGCATCTGTTGCTATGAAGTTTAGATCATATTCGCCGTCCAGGCGGCGCAGATCTGCGGTGAGGCCCCAATGGGAATTCAGGGCATCAGCCCAGTGCTGTAGGTTCATTGCAATTGTCTCCCCGTCTGCCGAAAACCAGCAGTCCAATATTGGATCCTATTTGGACCGGGGAGGGGAGATTAGTCCAGCCAACCTTTGAGATTATTCTCGATGACGCCGGCAAGCGCCGCGATATGGTCGGCGTCGTCGTTGAGGCAAGGGATATACAGGAAGTCCTCGCCGCCGGCCTCTTCAAAGCTCTCTTTGATCTCCTCGTTGATCTCTTCCAAGGTCTCGATACAGTCGGCGGAAAAGGCAGGTGCCATCACGGCAATGTTCTTTTTACCCTCTTTGGCCAGGGTCGCGACATGATCAACGGTATAGGGCTTCAGCCATTCCTCGGGGCCAAAGACTGACTGGAAGGTAGTGGTGATCTCAGTGTCGTCCCAGCCCAGGCGTTCTTTCAAGAGGCGCGTCGTTTTTTGGCACTGGCAGTGGTAGGGATCGCCCTGCATCAGATAGCGTTTTGGCATCCCGTGGTAGGAGACAACCAGGATAGCGGGGCGTTTCTCGGCCTTGGCGTAGGCCTCTTCCACCGAGCGGGCTAGGGCCTCAATATATGAGGGTTGATCAAAATAGGGCGCGATGGTGCGCGCGGCTGGTTGCCAGACCTCCTCCATCAGGGCACGAAAGAACTGGTCATTGGCGGTGCCCGAGGTGGCGCCGGCGTAATGCGGGTAGAGCGGCACAAACAGGATCTTTTGGCAGCCGGCCTCGACCATCTCGCGGACCTTGGACTTGGTCGACGGATTGCCATAGCGCATACAGAAATCAACCATGACCTGATCGCCATACCGCTGCGACATCACCTCAGCCATCTTGGCGGTCTGATCCTTGGTTATGGTCATTAGCGGGCTTTCGCCCTTGTCGTGATTCCAGATCGACTTATAGGCTGCGCCCGAGGAAAATGGGCGTTTGGTCAGGATAATCAATTGCAGCAGTGGCTGCCATTTCCAGGAGGGGTAGTCGATCACCCGTTTGTCCGACAGGAATTCGCCCAGATAGCGGCGCATCGGCCAATAGCTGTAGTCATCTGGCGTGCCGAGGTTCGCCAGCAGAATGCCGACCTTTTCGCCTTTGATCTTGGGGTGATCGGCTGGCGCATGGGCGGGGCAGGTGGCGGGGGCGGAAGAATCCAGCATAGGGGCGGTGGTCCTGTATCTGCGGCAAAGCATTGCTTGTGAAAGTCGTGGCGAGGGTCACATTTCGCCATAAGATAAGATGTTACGCGGCCAAAGGCCAATTGGATCATATTGGCGCAGTGATTTGTTTTTCCTATCGGCGGGGTCGCGGGTCTATTTTGGCAATTTGGTTTCTGGCACTTTCAACGCCTCTGAAAGGCGCATCTTGGCCGAGCCGGGGCGCAGGGGCTGCTGCTGGGTCTCAGAGGGTGACCAGCCGGTGAGGCAGACCAGCTCAAAGGTGGCGGGCAGCTTGCCGTTCTTCAGTGCAAAATGCGCGCGGTAGATGGCTTCGGTCTGTGCAAACAGAGCGCGCGGGCTGAGGTGTTTCAGGCGCTGGGCCATTGCATTTCCCTCGCCCATGGCCCGCAGTTCCTGCATCAGATGCAGGCTGTCGCGGTATTGCGCCGTCAGCGGCACCACATCGGCGACCGGCAGGGCAAAGCCCGCGCGTTGCAGCAACCCGCCCAGATCCCGGACCTCGCCCATTGGGGCGATACGCGGCGACAGTCCGCCAGTGACACGAGTCTCCGCTTCCGCCAGGGCGCTGCGCAACTCGTGCAGGGTGCGACCGCCGAGCGTGATGGCCAAGAGCAGACCATCCTCGGCGAGGGCGCGCCGACATTGAATCAGCTGCCCAACCGGGTCATTGGCCCAATGCAGCCCCATCGCGTGAATCACTAGATCATGGGCGCCAGGCGTGAGCGCCAACACCTCGTCATCAGCCACAATCCGGGCATCAGGGAAGGTATTTCGCCAAATGTTAGCAAAAGGTGAAACAATCGCAGGTTTTGTAAAGGTCCTGTTAACCAATGTTAAGCGATCTTCAACCTCATCCCGTGCCAGGTCGTGAAGGAACAAGGCCTCAGGCTGGTGGCGGGTGCGATGGATTGCCAATGCTTGGCGGTCGAACAGCTCTGGCTGTGATTTGGGTGCTTGCGTCATGGGGGCTTTTTAGATGTTGCGCGCGCAGTTTCAAACCGCTGTTTCGCTTGTTTATCCGCCCAAATGCCTGGGCTGCGATGAATTTGTTGAACAAGACTTTGGCCTGTGCGGCGGCTGCTGGGGGGAGGCGCATTTTATCAGCGGTACCGTTTGCGAAGGCTGCGGTGTGCCTTTACCTGGGGATGAGGATGGCTACCGGTTAGACTGTGATGAATGCATGTCTATGTCACGCCCCTGGAGCCAGGGCCGAGCGGCGATGCTGTATAAGGACAAGGCACGCAATCTGGTAATGGCCCTGAAACATGGTGATCGTACCGATCTTGCTGCACCGGCCGCGGGCTGGATCGAACGTGCAGCTGCACCTCTACTGCGTGATAATCCCTTGGTTTGCCCAGTGCCGTTGCATTGGTCGCGGCTGTTAAAACGTCGGTATAATCAGTCTGCTCTTTTGGCTGAACACCTGTCCCGACAGGCGCGGCTGGATTATTGGCCGGATATGCTGAAACGGGTTAAGGTTACCCCCAGCCTGGAGGGCAAAACCCGGGCGCAGCGATTTTCGGCGCTAAGCCGGGCCATTGTTGCCCATCCCCGCCATCGCGCTTTGATGCAGGGACGGGTCGTATTACTGGTAGATGATGTGATGACTTCAGGCGCGACCCTTACTGCCTGTGCAGATGCCTGCCGTGAGGCCGGGGCCGCTGATGTCCGGGTTGCAGTACTGGCACGGGTCACACGGGCGTGATCCGCGACTGCCGCCACTGGCAATTATTGCAATATGAACCCATATGGCGCAGAACATCGACATCACACAATTGGAGACCCGCATGAAATCGGTCGAAATCTACACCTCGCCACTTTGTGGTTTTTGCCACGCGGCCAAACGCCTGCTGAACCAAAAAGGCGTGGAGTTTTCCGAGGTCAACGTGCTGACCAATCCGGGACGTAAGCAGGAGATGATCCAGCGCGCCAACGGTGGTTATACCGTGCCGCAGATCTTTATTGGTGACACCCATGTGGGCGGCTGCGATGATCTTTATGCATTGGAGCAGGCGGGTAAGCTGGATTCCTTGCTCGCGGCCTGAACTGTGAAACACTGCCAGAAGGGGACACCCAGATGCGCGCCGCCTTGTTGCAGATCACATCGAGTGATTCCCCAAGCGAAAACCTGGACCTGCTTCAGCGCCTGATCGCTGAGGCGGTTGAGAATGGCGCCGGGTTTGTCCTGACCCCCGAGGTGAGCAACTGCGTCTCGCTGAGCCGTGCGCATCAGCAGGAGGTGCTGTGTGACGAAGAGGAAGACGCCAGCCTCAAGGCGCTGTGTCAGACCGCTGCCGACCACGGTATCTGGCTGTCGCTGGGCTCTTTTGGGGTCAAGACCCATGATGAGGACGGGCGGTTTGCCAATCGCCAGTTCCTGATCTCGCCGCAGGGTGAGATCATCGCGCGATATGACAAAATCCATATGTTTGATGTCGAGGTCACACCAGAAGAAACCTTTCGGGAATCCGATGGCTACCGGCCAGGCAATCGCGCGGTAGTCGCCGAAACTCCCTTTGGCACCCTGGGGCTGACAATTTGCTATGATCTGCGCTTTGCGCATCTGCACCGGGCATTGGCCAAGGCAGGTGCTGAAATAATAATCGCCCCAGCGGCGTTCTCGCCGGTCACAGGTGCGGCCCATTGGCACGCGTTGCTTCAGGCGCGCGCCATCGAGACAGGCTGTTATGTGCTGGCACCTGCGCAAACAGGCACCCATAAATCCAGCCGGGGCGGGGTGCGCAAGACCTACGGTCATTCTCTTGTGGTCGCACCCTGGGGCGAGATTATGTCGGATGCAGGCACAGAACCTGGGATAAGTTACGTTGATCTTGATAGGGAAAAAGTGGCAGAAGCACGCAGGCGCGTCCCCGCCCTGACCCATGATCGAGAGTTTAACGGACCCTGATGGAAGAATCCCATTCTTTGGCGGTCTCGCTGTTTAGCGAGATCTTGATGGCGGACCAGCTTGCACGTTCGCGTCTGGGCAAGGCCCTGCCAAAAGGAATGGAGCTGTCGCATTTCTCTGTTCTGAACCATCTCACCCGCACTGGGGTTGAGCGGTCCCCGGCGCAATTGGCCAAGGCTTTTCATGTGACGCGCGGCGCCATGACCAATACGCTGAACAAGCTGGAAGTTGCGGGCTATATCCACATCCGCCCAGATTGGGACGATGCCCGGCGTAAAATGGTGGCGATCAGCCCGGCCGGGCGGCAGGCGCGTGATGCTGCTTTGGCCAGTATCGTGCCATTGATATCTGAAGTCGTGCGCGATCTCGGAGGGGAGCGGGTCCGCGCGACTCTGCCCATCCTGCGCGAGTTGCGCGTAAAGCTCGAAGAAACCAACTGAACCCTTATGGGGTGAGAATGTAACTCTACGTAGGGCCCGCCCATTTGCCGGTTTTCCCGCTGCCGCACTGTCGCAGTCTAAAACAGTGCGGGGGTGCCCAAAGTTAGGCACCCCCTTTCCCAAATAAACCCTCTGTCGAGATGTGAGTGGTGGCAGAACCAAGGCGAAAAGGCCTTGGCGGAAGGGTTCACATGGGTTTCATGACCAGGGGAACTTCCTGCCCCCGGGTCAGACAGACCTAAAAAGGTAAGTTAAAAATACCATATTCGTTTTTTGCCTACTCCCCAAGGTTGCAAAAGATAACGGTCATATCCAAAAGGTTAGGTGAGCGTTATCATCGCTATGTGCCCCTGGATGCGATCATTTTCTTTCAGCGTTCCTTGATGCTCGCGGTGACGTAGTTGACCGAAAGATCGCGGTCTGAGATCGACCACTTCCAGCTGATAGGGTTAAAGACAAACCCCTTACGATCGACCGGGGTTAAGCCAGCTTTGCTCAGCAGATCAAACAGCTCGTCTGGGGTGATGAATTTGTTCCATTCATGGGTGCCGCGCGGCAACCAACGCATGACAACTTCAGCGCCAAAAATGGCCATGGCATAGCTTTTTGGGTTACGGTTGATGGTGGAACAGATCTCCAGCCCGCCAGGTTTGAGGAGTTGGCGGGTTGCGGTGAGGTAGCTGAGTGGATCCGCAACATGTTCCACCACCTCCATATTTAACACAACGTCAAACTGCTCGCCTGCGGCGGCCATGTCTTCGGCGGTGGTGTGACGGTAGTCGATGGTAAGGCCGGTCTGTTCCGCATGTAGACGTGCCACCGGCAGATTGCCCGCAGCGGCATCGGCACCGGTGACCTCTGCGCCCAGACGGGACATGGGTTCACACAAAAGCCCGCCGCCGCAGCCAATATCCAACAGACGCAATCCCTTAAACGGTTCAGGCTGTGTCAGATCCCGGTCGAATTCAGCAGCAATCTGGCTGGTAATATAGTCCAGACGGCAGGGATTGAGCATATGCAACGGCTTGAACTTGCCATTGGGATCCCACCATTCGGCGGCCATGGCCTCAAATTTTGCGATTTCCGCCGGGTCGACTGTGGATTGAGGCGCTTGCATTCCTGTCTCCGTATGTTCTTTTGTAAACTATGATGTCATCTAGGTCAGTAATGGACAAATTCACGGATCAAAAGCGCGCAGTGCATTATCTTTATCCCCCGCTTGATACTTTTGACCAGCGGATGCTCGAAGTGGGGCAGGGTCACAAGATCTATGTCGAACAGTCTGGGAATCCGCGCGGTATCCCTGTGGTGGTCTGCCATGGGGGGCCAGGCGGCGGCAGCAGCCCGGCGATGCGGCGCTACTTTGATCCTCTTATCTACCGGATCATTCTGTTTGATCAGCGGGGATGTGGTAGGTCACAGCCACATGCCTCCTGCGAGGACAACACCACCTGGCATCTGGTTGCCGATATGGAGGAAATCCGCAGGCAGCTTGAGATTGACCGCTGGGTTGTTTTTGGCGGCAGCTGGGGCGCGACCTTATCGCTGATTTATGCGCAGACTCACCCGGAGCGCGCGATGCAGCTCGTTTTGCGCGGCGTGTTTCTGATGACGGCTGCGGAACTGGACTGGTTCTACGGCGGTGGTGCAGGCCGATTTTGGCCGGAACCCTGGGCCAAGTTCGTCGCCCCCATTCCCGAAGCTGAGCGTGGTGACCTGATTGCAGCCTATAACAAGCGGTTGTTTTCTGGAAACCGGTCCGAAGAGGTGGCGCTTGGCCGCAGCTGGTCTGCCTGGGAAAATGCGCTGGCCTCGATTCATTCCAATGGAACCTCGGTTGAGGGCCCTGGTGATTACGCCCGTGCCTTTGCGCGATTGGAGAACCACTACTTCACCCATCGCGGCTTTCTCGATTTTGATGGGCAGATTCTGGCCAATATGGGCCGTATCTCGCATATTCCCGGCACCATCGTGCAGGGGCGCTATGATATGATTTGCCCGCCCGTTTCGGCCTATAAGCTGAATGAGTTGTGGCCAAATGCGGAATTGATCATGGTACGCAATGCAGGGCATGCTCTGTCAGAGCCGGGAATCAGCGCAGAGCTGGTGCTGGCCATGGACCGCATTGCAGGGGAACTGTTGCCTTGACCCGTATCGACCGACGCGCGCTTTTTACCTCTGGTGCCGCAGCTGCCCTGCTGGCCGCCACTGGCACCTCGCTTTCGGCCTCGCCACGGGCTGGGGGGGCACTGCGTTTGGCGTTGCCGCGGGAAAGCGGGTTGTTGGACCTGGTCGCGCGGGGAGCAGTGTTGGATTGCCTGACCGAGATTGCCCCGGATGGGCTGCTGCGTGCGGAGCTGGCCTCTGCCTGGGAAAGCCGTGACGCCGCACAGACCTGGCGGTTCGAGTTACGCCAGGATGTGTCCTTCCATGATGGTACGGCCCTGCAGGCCGCAGATGTTGTGGCTTCGCTACAGGGGCGTTGCGTTGCGGGCGATGTTCACATGTCGGTCACTTCGCTGGCGCCGTATCAGGTTGAAATCCAACTGACCCAACCGAACCCGCATTTACCCTATTTGCTTGCCAGCCAGGGGTATGCGATCGCACCCCAGGGAGCGGTGGACCTGCCACTGGCAACGTTGGTGGGAAGCGGTTGCTATCAGGTGGAACGCGCCCAGACCGATCGCCATTTTCGCGCCAGTAAGGTTGTCGGCCACTACAAGGATGGTCAGGCGGGTTGGATCGACAGCCTGGAGGTGATTGTCATTCCTGACGCTGCTGTGCGGGCTGAGGCCCTGCGCGATGGTTTTGTCGATGTGGCTGCTCTGCCGCAACCAGCCGAATTGTTGAAGCGCGGCGGTTTTCTGTATCACCCCTCAGCCGAGGATATGGCCCTGGCCACCCGATCCGATGTGGGCATTCCCCGGGTGGTGGGACAACAATCCGCCCTGGACGATGGCCGTATCGCTGAACGGTGGTGGCGTCTGTGACCATAGCTGACCTGGCGCTTGGCGGACCCGCAGACTGGCTGCGGATTTAGGACTGACGCGCTGCAACCTGGGTCGTTGCAACACTTGGCAACACAAGGCTTGCAGATTCGTAACAAGGGGCGTATATGGCTTTTCAACAGCGGCGTGTTGGGCTCTGGTTCAAGACACCTCCGGATTAGTTCAACGGGCCGCGCGCCCGTTTTTTTGTGTCCCAAGGGACGCCAAATCCACCGCCCAACCCGATTGTGGCCAACCCGATTGTGGGAAGCTAAATGACCAACGACTTGATTGCCAAAGCCGCGATAGATCGCCGCCTTGCCGAAATCCTTATCCCGGTGATTGAGGATCTCGGCTATGAGCTGGTGCGCATTCGCCTGATGTCCGGCAAGACCACGACGCTGCAGATCATGGCGGATAAGCCTGAGGGCGGTATCGAGGTTGATGACTGCGCCGTCGTCTCCAGTGCGGTGAGCGCCACACTGGATGTTGAGGACCCAATTCTGGATGCCTATACGCTGGAGGTTTCCAGCCCTGGTATCGACCGGCCACTGACCCGGTTGAAAGACTTTGACATGTTTGAAGGCTATGAGGCCAAGCTGGAAACCGATGAGTTGGTTGGTGGCCGCCGCCGCTTTAAGGGTGAACTGGCGGGCACCGAAGAGGACGAAGTTCTGATCAATATCGAAGATCAGGGCAAGACTGTTACCATTGGTCTGAAATTTGATTGGCTTTCAGATGCCAAGCTGGTTTTGACTGATGATCTGATCACGGAAATGCTGCGCCAGCGCAAAGCTGCCGGCACATTAAACGAAGACGCATTCGACGAGATCGAGGCCGAAGGGTCCGAAGAGGAGAACAAGTAATGGCTATCACCTCTGCAAACCAGCTAGAGCTGTTGCAAACTGCCGAAGCCGTGGCGCGCGAAAAGATGATCGACCCCGGTCTGGTGGTTGATGCGATGGAAGAAAGCCTCGCCCGTGCCGCCAAGAGCCGCTACGGCAGCGAGATGGATATTCGCGTGTCGATCGACCGCAAGACCGGCAAGGCGACCTTTACCCGTGTGCGTTCGGTTGTTGAGGATGAGGCGCTGGAAAACTACCAGGCCGAAATGACCGTCGAGCAGGCCAAGCAGTATATGGCAAACCCTGCGGTTGGTGACACCTTTGTCGAAGAAGTCCCCCCGGTGGAAATGGGTCGGATCGCGGCACAATCTGCTAAACAGGTTATCCTGCAGCGGGTGCGCGAAGCGGAACGTGATCGTCAATTTGAAGAGTTCCAGGATCGCGCAGGCACCATCATCAACGCATTGGTCAAACGCGAGGAATACGGCAATGTCATCGTCGATGTAGGCGCTGGTGAAGGCATCCTGCGTCGCAACGAGAAAATTGGTCGTGAAAGCTATCGCCCCAATGACCGCATCCGTTGCTACATCAAGGATGTGCGCCGCGAACCCCGTGGCCCGCAGATCTTCCTCAGCCGGACCGCGCCAGAGTTCATGGCCGAGCTGTTCAAGATGGAAGTTCCTGAAATCTATGATGGTATCATCCAAATCAAGGCCGTAGCCCGGGACCCCGGTTCGCGCGCCAAGATTGCCGTGATCTCGAATGACGGCTCGATCGATCCGGTTGGCGCCTGTGTGGGTATGCGCGGCAGCCGTGTTCAGGCTGTTGTGAACGAACTGCAGGGTGAAAAGATCGACATCATTCCTTGGAATGATGATCAGCCAACCTTCCTGGTTAACGCGCTGCAGCCTGCCGAAGTGTCAAAAGTTGTTCTGGATGAAGAAGCCGGTAAGATCGAAGTTGTGGTGCCCGAAGAGCAGCTGAGCTTGGCGATTGGTCGCCGGGGTCAGAACGTGCGCCTGGCCTCGCAACTGACCGGTCTCGACATCGACATCATGACCGAAGAAGAAGAGTCGGCCCGCCGCCAGAAGGAATTCGAAGCGCGCACAGGCTTGTTCATGGAAACTCTGGATCTGGACGAGTTCTTTGCCCAGCTGCTGGTTTCCGAAGGCTTCACCAACCTGGAAGAGGTTGCCTATGTTGAGCTGGACGAGCTGACTGTCATCGACGGTGTTGATGACGGTACAGCCGAAGAATTGCAGGCCCGTGCCCGTGATTTCCTTGAAGCCAAGGCAAAGGCCGCCATTGATGCGGCACGCGCGCTGGGCGCCGAGGATAGCTTGATTCAGTTCGATGGCTTGACACCGCCGATGGTTGAGGCCCTGGCCAAGGATGAAATCCTGACCCTGGAAGATTTCGCGACCTGCGCGGATTGGGAACTGGCTGGTGGCTGGACCAACGATAATGGTGAGCGGATCAAGGATGACGGTATTCTGGAACCCTTTGGCATGAGCCTCGAAGAGGCCCAAGAACTGGTCATGACCGCGCGCGTTATGCTGGGCTGGGTGGATCCTGATGATCTGATTGGTGCCGAGGACGGTGCAGAAGAACCTGTCGAAGGTGATGAAGAGGAAGCCGAGGCGTAAGCCTCGGGTTTCCGAGTAGGAGAGAGTGAGCATGGGTCGCGGTGGCGCCAGCAAAAATCACGACGATGGGCCGGAACGCAAATGTATTGCGACTGGTGAGATCCAGCCAAAGCAGGGTCTGATTCGATTTGTGATGGGGCCTGAGGCTCAGGTGGTACCCGATATCTTTGGCAAATTGCCAGGGCGCGGGGTTTATGTGACCGCCAGCCGTGAAGCACTGGATCTGGCGGTAAAGAAGAAACTCTTTGCCCGCGGGTTCAAGGCGCCGGTGACCCTGCCTGAGGATCTGTCGGATGAGGTGGAGCGTCAGACGCTGCGCCGTTTGGTGGATCTGCTAAGTCTGGCCCGCAAATCGGGTCAGGCTGTTGGTGGGTATGAGAAAGTCAAGGATTGGCTAGGTAAAGAACATGCTACAGTTCTGATTCAAGCAAGTGATGGATCAGGGCGCGGCAAATCGAAATTGAGTACCCCGCATCGGGGAAGTTTTATCGGATGTCTCACTGCGGATGAGCTGGGGATGGCATTTGGGCGTCAAACTATGATACATGCGGCGCTCGCCTCTGGTGGACTCAGCAAACGTGTTGTAGACGAGGCGCAACGGTTGCAGGGTTTGCGTGAAATGGTGGGCGGCAGCGGCCGCACAGAAGGATAAAGAGCTTTATGAGCGATAGTGACGGCAAAAAGACCTTGGGTCTGCGTGGCGGCGGTTCCCGGCCTGGGAACGTAAAACAGAGCTTTAGCCACGGGCGGACCAAGAATGTCGTGGTGGAAACCAAGCGCAAACGCGTTGTGGTGCCCAAGCCGGGTGGCAACAAGGGCGGCAATGCCGCGCCTGCAACTGACGGTTCGCGCCGCCCCGCAGGGATTACCGATGCAGAGATGAGCCGCCGCCTGAAGGCGTTGCAGGCTGCTAAGGCTCGTGAGGCCGAAGACGCGGCAAAGCGTGCTGCTGAAGAGAAAGCCCGCGAAGAAGAGCGTGCCCGTCGTCGTGCCGAGGCTGAGGCCAAGGAACGCGAGCAGCGCGAAGCGGAAGAAAAAGCCCGTCAAAAGGCCGAAGAGGAAGAGCGCAAGAAGCGTGAAGCTGCAGAGGCCGCCAAACGTGCTGCTGAGCCTGCCGCCAAAAAAGCTGCGCCTGCCGAGACCGTCGCGCCACGCAACAACCCAGCCTCTAAACCGGCACCAGCGCAAACACCTCGCAAATCCGATCGTGAGCGCGAAGAACGTGGCCGCAGTGCTAAAGCCCGCACCGGCGACGACAACCGTCGTTCCGGCAAGCTGACACTGGGTCAGGCCACAGGTGGTGCGGGTAACCGTCACCGCTCCATGGCCTCGATGAAGCGTAAGCAAGAGCGTGCCCGCCAAAAAGCAATGGGTGGCACGGTTGAGCGCGAAAAGGTTCTGCGCGAAGTACAGCTGCCAGAGGCGATCCTTGTCTCGGAGCTGGCTAACCGGATGTCCGAACGTGTTGGCGCAGTTGTGAAGTCGCTGATGCAAATGGGTATGATGGTCACTCAGAACCAGACCATCGACGCCGATACTGCGGAACTGATCATCGAAGAATTTGGCCACAAGGTTGTCCGTGTTTCCGATGCTGACGTCGAAGACGTGATCAACGAAGTCGAAGACAAAGACGAAGATCTGAAACCCCGTCCTCCTGTGATCACCATCATGGGGCACGTTGACCACGGTAAAACCTCGATTCTCGATGCGATCCGCAACGCCCGTGTTGTGGCCGGCGAGGCCGGTGGTATTACCCAGCACATTGGTGCCTATCAGGTCACCACCGAAAGCGGCACTGTGCTGAGCTTCCTCGACACCCCTGGCCACGCGGCCTTTACCTCCATGCGCTCTCGTGGTGCCCAGGTAACGGATATCGTGGTACTGGTTGTGGCGGCGGACGATGCTGTGATGCCACAGACAATCGAAGCGATTGCGCATGCCAAGGCTGCCGAAGTTCCGATGATTGTTGCGATCAACAAATGCGACAAACCTGCTGCGGATCCCATGAAGGTGCGCACCGATCTGTTGCAACACGAAGTTATCGTGGAAGCCATGTCTGGTGAAGTTCAGGACGTCGAGGTTTCTGCCCACACCGGTCAGGGTCTGGATCAACTTCTGGAAGCCATCGCGCTGCAGTCTGAAATTCTGGAACTGAAAGCCAACCCTGATCGTGCTGCTCAGGGTGCCGTGATTGAGGCGCAGCTGGACGTGGGCCGCGGCCCCGTTGCCACTGTTCTGGTTCAGAACGGGACACTGCGTCAGGGTGATATCTTTGTTGTGGGTGAGCAGTACGGTAAGGTCCGTGCGCTGATCAACGACAAAGGCGAACGTGTTCAGGAAGCTGGTCCTTCGGTTCCTGTGGAGGTTCTGGGTCTCAACGGCACTCCCGAAGCGGGTGACGTGTTGAACGTGACCGAGACAGAAGCACAGGCGCGAGAAATCGCCGAATACCGTGCCCAGGCTGCCAAGGACAAACGTGCTGCCGCTGGTGCTGCGACAACTCTGGAACAGCTGATGCAGAAGGCCAAAGACGACGAAACCGTCTCTGAGCTGCCTATTCTGGTTAAGGCTGATGTGCAGGGGTCTGCTGAGGCGATCGTTCAAGCGATGGAAAAAATCGGCAACGAAGAAGTCCGCGTGCGGGTTCTGCATTCTGGTGTTGGTGCCATCACTGAAACGGACATCGCGCTGGCAGAAGCCTCCGGCGCACCTGTCATGGGCTTTAACGTGCGTGCCAATACCTCGGCACGTAACACAGCCAACCAAAAGGGCGTCGAGATCCGCTATTATTCGGTGATCTACGATCTGGTCGACGATGTGAAGAAGGCCGCTTCTGGTCTGCTCAGCGCTGAAATCAAAGAGACCTTTATTGGCTACGCCCAGATCAAGGATGTCTTCAAGGTTTCCAATGTTGGCAAGGTTGCTGGCTGTCTGGTTACCGAAGGGGTGGCCCGCCGCTCCGCTGGTGTGCGCTTGCTGCGTGACAACGTGGTGATCCACGAAGGTACGCTGAAGACCCTGAAGCGTTTCAAGGACGAGGTTGCCGAAGTTCAATCTGGTCAGGAATGCGGTATGGCCTTTGAGAACTACGAAGACATCCGCGCCGACGATGTTATCGAGATCTTCGAGCGTCAGGAAGTTGAGCGTAGCCTCGACTAACCGGTAAGATCCTGAACCCATAAAAAAGCCCCGGTCGTTGTGCCGGGGCTTTTTGTTTTGCGCCCCCCAATAGAGGGCGCGACGGGGATTCGTGTAGCGTTCATCCCGACACCGGATAGCACAGGGGGGGACAGCTCTCTCAGGCCGGGGTGGATGCTACACTTACATCTTGCCGCGAACGACAGCGTGGGGAAAGCCACGCTTTGGGATACCGGTGCTGTCCTCGGTATTGTCTCGTCTCGATGGTATCGGCACCGCTAACCAAAAGAGTCACGCAGGTGGGGCAGCCATTGGCTGCCCCGGTTCTGCGAGTGAGTGGTGGTCTTTCGAGTGCAGTGCGACAAGCGGTGATCATTTGAGATCTTATGTTCGCAGCGCAGTGACTGACTCGATAGGTATTGCCTGTATAAAACTGCCGAGGATCTCCTGTCGGCATCCGGGGGAGAACAGGAGCCGTTTAAAAGATCCATCCAGTATTAGTGTGTGATGGTTGGCCAAATAGTGCCTGCGCCCAATTTCTGCCAAAATGGTTAACAAAAGGTTTCCAGTGATTCGCCAAAGAATCATTTTTAGAAAAATCTCGACTTTTTGCGCTCATTTTTTGGATGCCTTGGCGTTAGTCGCGCGTCCCAAATTTTCCCGGTGAAAAGCGGGCAAATTGTAACAGTATTTAGGCTGAGATGTTTCCGTTTGTCAGATTTCTGGTAACCAAAAAAGGACCTCAAGCTGCAAGCCGGAGATCCTTTTAGTGTTCCGCATTTTCAGTTGGGCCTACAGCCAGTCACGCAGTATTGGGATCAGCGGAATATCGGCCGCAGGCATTGGGTAATCGCGCAGGTCTTGCGGGCGCACCCATTTTAGGGTCTGCCCCTCCCGGGCTTGGGGTATGCCCTCCCATTTTCGGCAGGCGAACAGGGGCATCAGCAGATGAAAGGCTTCATAGCTGTGGCTGGCAAAGGTAAGCGGCGCCAGACACGAAGACCAAGTGTCGATGCCCAGTTCTTCCTGCAACTCGCGGATCAGTGCCGCCTCCGGGGTTTCACCTGGTTCGATTTTGCCGCCGGGAAACTCCCAGAGTCCGGCCATGGATTTACCCTCGGGGCGTTGCGCCAGCAGCACACGCCCTTCAACATCAATCAGCGCAACGGCTGAGACCAATACGGTTTTCATGAGCGGTAATCTGCATTGATTGTGATGTATTGGTGGGTGAGGTCGCAGGTCCAGACTGTGCAGCTGCCGCTGCCCAGCCCCAGATCCACTTTGAGTGTGATCTCGTCCTGAGTCATCTGGGCTGCGCCGTCCTCTTCGCGGTACTTTGGCGAGACCCAGCCCATTTCAGCGACCAAAACATCGCCAAAGGAAATCGACAACAGATCACGGTCAGCTTCGGCTCCGGATTTTCCGATCGCCATCACGACACGGCCCCAATTGGGATCTTCGCCGGCGATCGCTGTTTTAACCAACGGGGAGTTGGCGATGGCGAGCCCGTGGACCTTGGCCTCCGCGTCATCCACTGCGCCGGTGATCTGGATCTCGACAAACTTAGTCGCGCCTTCACCGTCGCGCACAACCTGGTGCGCCAGGTCCAGCATCACGGCTTCCAAAGCGTGAGAGAATTCGGCACTGTCGGAGACATTCACGCCCGAAGCACCTGTGGCACAAAGCATCAGACTGTCTGAGGTGGAGGTGTCGCTGTCTACGGTGATACAGTTGAAGCTGCGATTGCAAAGACGGCTCAGTTCTCCCTGCAAGGCTTCTTGCGGCAGCTTTGCATCGGTAAAGATATAGACCAGCATGGTGGCCATATCCGGGGCGATCATGCCTGAGCCCTTGGCGATACCTGCAATGGATACGGTCGCCCCCCCGATTGTCACCTCGGCAGAGGCACCTTTGGCAAAGGTGTCTGTGGTCATGATGGCCTCTGCGGCGGCCTCTAGCGCGCCCGCCTCTAGGCCTGCGTTCAGATCTTTGATCTGCGCGATGATGCGCTCATGGGGGAGGGGCTCGCCAATAACGCCGGTAGAGGCTGTAAAGATACGCGCTTGGGGCAGTCCGGTGATGTCAGCGACGGCGGCGCAAATCTCCGCAACCGAGGTTTGACCGTAATGGCCTGTAAAGGCGTTGGAATTGCCTGAGTTCACCAGAATGGCGGCGCCAGCCGCGCTGTCACCGCCCAGTTTCTCCTGGCAATCGCGTACCGGCGCGGAACGGGTTTTGGAGCGGGTGAATGTGCCGGCAACGGTGGTCCCGGGATCCATAACAGCGAGCATCACATCGTTGCGGCCCTGGTATTTAACCCCGGCGGCACCGGCACACAGGCGCAGACCCCTGATCACCGGCAGTTGCGGAAAAGCGGAGGGTGCCAACGGCGACCGGGGAAGGCTATCGCCCATCTTTAGTTCCTTACCAAGCTTAGATCGCGCAGAATCGCGGGATCGAGATCGTCAATTTCAGGACGTTCGATGATAGCGGCGGCGGTCAGATCGCTGACGCGGGCTTCAACAGCTGCATTTTGAAGTTCCTGGCTGAGGGTCTCGCGGACTTCTTCAAAGGCCGGGGCGGCGGTTTTACGACGTTCTTTTAGCAAGATGAGATGCCAGCCAAATTGGGTTTCAACCGGAGCAGAGATTTCTCCAGCCCGCAGGTCCAGAACGGCGGCTTCGAATTCGGGCACCATCCGGCCCCTGGTAAACCAGCCCAGATCGCCGCCATTGGGGCCAGAGGGGCCCGTGGAACGCTCTTTGGCCATGATGGAGAAATCAGCGCCGGTATCTAGTTCGGATTTGATTTCCAGCGCATCTTCCTGGGTTTCAACCAGGATATGCGCCGCGTTGAACTCATCACCACCGTCGCCGTCCGAGTATTTATCCTCATATGCCTGGCGCACGGCCTCTTCGTCGCTGGCGGACTTCATCACCGTTTCGATGACATTGGCGGCCAGCAGAGCACGCATTTCGTTCTCAACCGCCAGCTTCACGTAATGGGGTACGCCACCGTGAAGCTCTTGTTTCAGCGCAGTCTGCTGCACCAATTGATCAAGAATTGCATTGTAGAGCACATCATCAGGCAACTGCTTATACTGGTCGGGCAGGCTGTCGCGGGCCATGATCATGTGACCCAGCGTGATCTCTTCTCCGTTGACGGTGGCGATCACGGTATTGGCATGTGGCGCGGCCAAGGCAGGCAGGGGGAGCGCCATAAAAACGGCCAGCGCTGTACCTTGCAAAAAAGTGAGACCTTTACGCATTGTATTCTTCCTATTCCCGGGCCGCAAAGGGGCGCGGCGTTGACACTTATTTTCCTGCCCCTTACATCCCAAATAGGTCCAGAGCAGGACCGTCGTTTCCACCATTGTTTATGGGTTGCGAACACGACGGGCAAGCCTGCCTATCACAAGGACCACGAAGAGGATCGTTGGAGAACACATGCTGGGTATCGGAACACTCGCCAAAAAGGTTTTCGGGACACCGAACGACCGCAAAATCAAGGCGACACGGCCATTGGTTGCACAGATCAATGCGCTGGAAGAAACGTTCGAGAAACTCAGCGACGAGGGTCTCAAAGAGAAAACAACTGAGCTGCGCAAGCGGGCGCTGGAGGGGGAAAACCTCGATGCCCTGCTGCCGGAGGCCTTTGCCAATGTGCGCGAAGGCGCACGCCGCGCCCTGGGGCTGCGGGCCTTTGACACCCAGTTGATGGGCGGGATCTTCCTGCACCAGGGTAACATCTCCGAGATGAAGACGGGCGAGGGGAAAACCCTTGTGGCGACTTTTCCTGCCTATCTGAATGCGCTGACTGGACGCGGCGTACATGTTGTGACGGTGAACGAATACCTGGCCAAACGTGACTCCGAATGGATGAGCAAGGTTTTTGATGCGCTTGGCATGACAACAGGTGTGATCTGGTCGGGGCAACCTGATGATGAAAAGATGGCGGCCTATGGCTGCGATGTCACCTACGCCACCAATAACGAACTTGGCTTTGACTATCTGCGCGACAACATGAAGCCCAGCCTGGATCAAGTTTTCCAAAAGCAACACAACTTTGCCATCGTGGATGAGGTCGACTCGATCTTGATCGACGAAGCGCGGACACCGCTGATCATCTCTGGCCCAGCCGAGGATCGTTCGGAACTCTATATCACCATCGACAAGATAATTCCTCTTTTGTCTGAAGAGCACTACGAAATTGACGAAAAAACCCGTGGTGTGACCTTCACCGAGGAAGGCAACGACTTCCTGGAACAGACCCTGCGCGAGCACGGTCTGCTGGAGGCAGAGGCCTCCTTATATGATCCCGAAAGCACCACAGTGGTGCACCACGTGAACTCAGCTCTGCGGGCGCATAAGCTCTTTTTGCGCGACAAGGACTATATCGTGCGCGATGGTGAGGTGGTGCTTATTGATGAATTCACCGGCCGGATGATGGCAGGCCGCCGCCTGTCGGAGGGCTTGCATCAGGCGATTGAGGCCAAGGAAGCGGTCACTATCCAGCCAGAAAACACCACCCTGGCCTCTGTGACCTTCCAGAACTATTTCCGTCTCTATGACAAGCTTTCGGGTATGACCGGGACCGCCCTAACCGAGGCTGAGGAATTTGCTGAGATCTACGGTCTCGGCGTGGTCGAAGTCCCCACAAACAAACCCATCGCGCGGGAAGATCAGGATGACCGGGTTTACCGCACGGCGGCTGAAAAATTCCAGGCGATGGTAGAAGAGGCCAAGATCGCCCATGCCAAGGGGCAGCCGGTTCTACTGGGAACCACTTCGATCGAGAAATCTGAACTGCTGAGCATGATGCTGCAGAAGGAAGGGATCAAGCACAACGTGCTGAACGCCCGTCACCACGAACAGGAAGCCCAGATCGTTGCGGATGCCGGGCGGCTTGGCGCTGTCACCATCGCCACCAATATGGCGGGTCGGGGGACCGACATTCAGCTGGGCGGCAATGTTGATATGATCGTGATGGCCGCGCTTGAGGCGAACCCCGACGCTGATCCGGTGGCCTTACGGGCCGAAGAAGAGGCAAAACACGCAGAAGAGAAGAAAAAGGTTCTCGAGGCCGGTGGTCTATGCGTGATGGCTTCTGAACGCCATGAGAGCCGCCGTATTGATAACCAGCTACGTGGCCGGTCTGGTCGTCAGGGGGATCCCGGGCGGACCTGCTTCTATCTCAGCCTCGAAGATGATCTGATGCGGATCTTTGGCTCCGAGCGTCTGGACAAGGTTCTGTCGAGCCTTGGCATGAAGGAAGGCGAAGCGATCATTCACCCTTGGGTGAATAAATCGCTGGAGCGCGCCCAGGCAAAGGTTGAAGGTCGCAACTTTGACATGCGCAAGAACGTGCTCAAATTTGATGATGTGATGAACGACCAGCGTAAGGTGATCTTTGGCCAGCGCCGTGAAATTATGGCGGCTGAGGATCTGTCTGAAATCGTAGGAGACATGCGCGACGAGGTCATCGACGAGCTGATTGACCAGTATATGCCGCCCAAAACCTATGCGGATCAGTGGGACATCGAAGGCTTGCACGCTGCCGTTCTGGAAAAACTGAGCATGGATGCACCGGTCGCCGAATGGGCCGCGGAAGAGGGCGTCGATGATGAGCAGATGTCTGAACGTCTGGGCGAGGCTGCCAATCAGATGATGGCAGAAAAGACCGGGGCCTTTGGTCCTGAAAGCATGCGCAACATCGAAAAGCAGGTGCTTTTGCAGACCATCGACGCCAAATGGCGCGAGCATCTGTTGACGCTGGAACATCTGCGTTCCGTTGTGAGTTTCCGTGGCTACGCCCAACGGGATCCGCTGAACGAGTACAAGAATGAGAGTTTCCAGCTGTTTGAATCCATGCTCGATTCGCTGCGGGAAGATGTGACCCAGCAACTGAGCCGTGTCCGTCCGATGACAGATGAAGAGCAGCAGAAGATGCTTGCGGAAATGGCCGCACGTCAGGCAGCTATGCAGCAGATGGCACTGGGAGGGACTCCTGCAGAACCTCAAGCCAATCCAGAGGAGGCGGCTCCTGGATTCGTTGAGGATGATCCTTCGACCTGGGGAAACCCATCCCGCAATGACAAGTGCCCCTGCGGTTCTGGCAAAAAGTTCAAACACTGTCACGGACGATTGGCCTGATCAGGGGCCCACGGCGGTTCAGAACATAAACAATGCATAAATAGCCCCGGCCTTTGGTCGGGGTTAATTCTTTTTGGCTACCCATTGGCGTGAGTTCACCTCCGGGGCAAAGCAGGAACCTGCGATGCATTCGGTCAAATTGAGAATAAATGCCTGAATCTTATCAAGGGGTGGTCATAAACCGGCCTCCTTTTGGGCGTCAGTTGTAATAGCCCGAAATAGGTTTTGAAACGGGTGCTTGGAGGGTAGATATGCTGGATAAACGTATCGTTCTGATTAGCGCAGCCACTGCGGCCTGCGCCTTGGGAATTGGTTTCTTTATGCAGCCCTCAGCCACTGGGTCTGCAGCAGTGAATGAAGATCAGCTGTCTGAACAGACCGGGGTTGCATTGCCACAGGAACCTGCTTTGGCCAGCCCGGTTGCCATTGAAAAAATCACACTGACATCGGCTAAACCTGCCCTCGTCGAGGCGCAGGAAGCGGCCTCCGTCGAGCCCACCTTGGTCCCTGAACCCTGTGCGATGCAGGTGCGAGGAACGGCTCTGCCGGGGGCTTTGGTACAGCTTCAGGTCACCGCGCCCTGTCGGGGCAAGGAACGGGTTACTCTGCACCACCAGGGTATGATGGTGACAGAGACGCTGGACGCAAAGGGGCAGCTGGACCTGATTATCCCCGCGCTGTCGGAAACGGCTACCTTTATTGTCGAGCCTGTCAGCCTTTCGCCCCTGACAGAGACGATGATTGGTGCCGTAGCCCAGGTCAAGGTGCCAGATATGGCACAAGTGGACCGGGTGGTTCTGCAATGGGGCGGGAATAGTGGCTTTGAAATACATGCCCGTGAGTTTGGGGCTCAATATGGCGAACAGGGTCACGTCTGGCATGGGGCAGACCCTGCACAGAAGAGCGTTGGACACCTGGTGCGGCTCGGTGATCCCCAACAGCTGGCGCCACGCTTGGCGGAGATCTACAGCTTTCAACGGGATGTCAGTAGCGCTCCGGTCGAGGCCGGCCTCATCGAAATCAGTGTTGAGGCAGAGATTACGCAGATCAATTGTGGCCGTGAAATAGCTGCTCAGAGCCTGCGCGTTGTGCAGGGGCGGGTGCAAACACGGGATTTGGTTCTCAACATGCCTGATTGCAGCGCCTCAGGTGATTTTCTGGTGTTGAATAATCTGGTAGAAAACCTGAAAATCGCAGCCAAGTGATCTGCGGTTAACTCAGGAATTCAAATGGTCAATTTTCGTGCGGCGATCTGCGCCGCACTTTTCCTTTTTGTCCCCGCGACTATTGGGCGAGCTCAGGATGTCACCCTGTCCTCACCGGATGGTGCGGTTGAGATTTCTGGCAATCTCTTGGGGTTTGACGGAGAATTCTATCGGGTTGATACCAAGTTCGGCGAATTGACTCTTGATGGGTCAGGGGTCAGCTGCGAAGGACCGGGTTGTCCTAGCCTGTCAGATTTTGTTGCCGAGGTGACCCTCTCGGGTTCGGCAAATATGGCGGAAGTGCTGCTGCCGGCACTGATCGAGGGTTTTGCCCTGCGCAATGGGTATAAAACCCGACGTGATCCCCTGCCGAAGGGCAACTTTGAGTATATCTTGTTGCAGGGTGAGGGGCGACCAGTCGCACGGTTTTCCTTTCTGGTCAGTTCAACCGATGTGGGCTTTGCTGATCTGATCGCACAGCAGGCTGATATTGTCATGGCACGGCGCGAAATCCGTGCCACGGAACAGACTTTGGCCAGGGCTGCTGGCTTGGGTGATATGACAGCGGCGACGCGCAGCCGGATTGTAGCGCTGGACGCCATGGTGCCTGTGGTCTCACCTGAAAACCCGGTTACGCGGATCTCGATCCCGGATCTGGCAGGGGTCTTTTCTGGCGCAATCACCAACTGGCAAGCGCTTGGCGGGCCTGATGCACCAATCACTGTGCATATGCCTTTGGAGACCTCCGGTTTGACCCAGGGTTTTGCAGATCGCGTTCTGGCGGCATCCGGAAAGCAGTTGACCCAGGATTTACGCTATCATGAACGTGGCACGACTTTGGTGCGGCGGGTGGCAACAGATCCTTTTGCGATTGGCATCAGCAGTTTCTCCAACACCGGCACGGCCCGGATGCTGACGCTGACGGGGAGCTGTGGGTTTTCGCTGCGGGCCAATCGACGGGGCATCAAGACCGAGGATTACCCGCTGACAGCGCCAATGTTTCTTTATCTGCCGCAGCGCCGCCTGGCCAAGGTGGCGCGAGATTTTCTCGCCTATGCGCGAGGCCCTGGTGCGCAGATCGTGATCCGTCGCGCCGGGTTCGTTGACCAGGCGCCAGAGCGAATCTCGATGAACGCCCAGGGTGATCGGCTGAGCAATGCGATTTTGGCAGCGGGGCCAGAGGTGAAACTGGAAGAATTGCAACGTCTGGTCAAAAGGTTAACCGGGTTTCGCCGCTTGACTACTTCTTTTCGGTTTGAGGCAGGCTCTGCCCGTCCGGATGCGCAGTCGCGTAGCAATATCGAGCAATTGGCGCGGGCGCTTGAAACCGGACTGTATGATGGCAAGGTGCTCAATTTTGTTGGGTTCTCCGATGGGGATGGTGCTGCATCGGGGAACCGGGCAATTGCATTGAAGCGCGCGCAGGGCGTCCGCGATGCGGTGCTCGCTACCGCCGAGGCGGGCAGTGTTGCGCGGGTTGACGTCCAGGTGGATGCCTTTGGCGAGGCGCTGCCCATGGCCTGCGATGACAGTGATTGGGGCCGTCAGGTCAACCGCCGGGTTGAGGTTTGGGTGCAATAGCCTATGGCCCCCTTGGTCTGTCGCCCGGCCACTGAGCTACGCCGTTAAGGGGGAGCTCCCGCAGCTTTTGGCCTCATCACAGATGAGACAAAGCGCTTTGGGCCTGGCGCCGCTGACGCGGCGCAGTTGCGCCCTTGGCTGCTGTGGCAGCTACAACAGGCCTTCGGAGCGGAAGCTGAGCTCAGCATCGCTGCCAATGATCAGGTGGTCATGCAGGGTAACTCCCAGCGGCGTAAGCGCCTGATTGATTCGCCCAGTCATGTCGATGTCACTGGCTGAGGGCGTCGGATCGCCTGAAGGATGGTTGTGCACCAGGATGAGAGCGCTGGCATTGAGATCCAGCGCCCGTTTCGCCACCTCGCGGGGGTAGACCGGCACGTGATCAACAGTACCACGGGCCTGTTCCTCATCAGCGATGAGGCAGTTCTTGCGGTCGAGAAACAACACCCGGAAATGTTCCAGGCTGCGATGGGCCATCACCGTGTGGCAGTAATCCAGCAGCGCGTCCCAGCTGGAGATCACCTGCCGCTGCATCACCTTTGCCCGCGCCATACGCTGTGCTGCGGCCTCGAGTACCTTGAGATCGGTAATCAGCGCCTCACCGACGCCTTTGATTTGGGCCAGTCGTTCGGGGCGTGCACTTACGACGCGGGCGAAATCGCCAAACTGTTGCAGCAGCTGATGGGCCAGGGGTTTGACATCCTGCCGCGGTAATGAGCGGAACAGCACCAGCTCCAGCAGTTCGTAATCCGGCATCGCGGCTGCCCCGCCCTCACGAAAGCGTTGGCGCAGGCGCAGGCGGTGGTCCTTGATGTATGAAGGCAAGCGCGCAGGTCGCAGTGCGGCAGAAGGCGGTGCCTCCTGCGCTAGAACTTCGTCTGAAAATAGCGGCAGAGTACCGGTGGCGCCTGCCTTGTTGCGTGCCATTTGATGCCTCTTCCCAAAAGGTACGAGTGGTTGAAGGCTAGACAGGAATTGGCGGCGGGCAAAAGAAAAGCGCCCAAATTGGAACTTTTTTGTGCTGAGGTAGCGGACCAAAGGCGAACTCAAGCGCCGGATCACAAAAGACTGTGCGTGTTAACGACTGTTTTGTCGAACCGAATTGTAGAAGCCATTCCAGCCTTTAGGTTCTGGGAAATCTCTTTCAAACCTGTGCTGTTCATCCTGAGACAGGCGAGAGAACCATGTTCGGAAACTCACCATAAAGTCCTCACCACTTCCCATGCGCCAACCCATAGACGCCCGCTCGTAGCCTGGATTGATCACCCATGGTGGCTTTGCTCCGCCATCCCCAAAAACCTGATCAATAGCCGGATCCCTTTTTGAGGAGACCCTGTTCAAGATTTCCATCAAGGTTTCATTGCCATCTTCTGGCCGCCACAGATTTTCGACATTAGGAGGTGTCCCACACAAGAAGACGCCCCAAATTAGGGCGTCTTCCGTTAGTTTTTAATCTGTCGTGTTCTTTTGGGCATAAGCTGCCTGGGCTCTGCCCGTTCGGCGCTGAAACGATCCACTTGATCGTTTCCTAGATGCGCCTCACCCCTTCATGCCGTCCCAGAAGCCTTTGACCGAGGAAAAGAAGCTACGGGATTCGGGGTTGGTGTTGTCTTCCGACAGGTCCTCGAATTCGCGCATGATCTCTTTTTGCCGGGCGGTCAGATTGACCGGAGTTTCGACGGCCAATTCGATGAACATGTCGCCAACGCCGCCGCCGCGCAGCGCAGGCATGCCCTTGCTGCGTAGACGCATCTGACGACCGGACTGGCTACCTTCGGGGATCTGCACGCGGCCACGGCCACCGTCGATGGTGGGCACCTCAATGGCGCCACCCAGCGCGGCCTTGGCCATGGAGACGGGCACGCGGCAATATAGATTGTTGCCGTCGCGTTCAAACAGATCGTGGGAGGAGACCTCTACAAAGATGTAGAGATCACCCGGAGGTCCACCGCGCAGGCCTGCCTCGCCTTCGCCAGCCAGGCGAATACGGGTGCCGGTTTCCACGCCAGCGGGGATATTCACCGACAGGGAGCGGTCTTTTTCGATCCGGCCATGACCATGGCAGGTCTTACACGGGTTCTTGATGATCTGACCCAGACCGGAACAGGTTGGGCAGCTGCGTTCCACGGTAAAGAAACCCTGTTGCGCGCGAACCTTGCCCATGCCGGAACAGGTCGGACAGGTGGTGGGCTCCACACCGCCTTCGGCACCGGAACCGTCACAGGCGGTACAGGAGACCGAGGTGGGCACCTTGATGGTCTTGTGCAGGCCCGAGAAGGCTTCTTCCAGCGAAACACGCAGGTTGTAGCGCAGATCTGCCCCGCGCGAGGCGCGCTGACGCCCGCCGCCGGCCTGACTGCGTCCGCCCATGAAGTCGCCAAACAGATCGTCAAAGACATCGGAGAAGGCAGAGGAGAAATCGCCACCACCGGGATGCCCGCCACGCTGGCCGCCACCGCCGCCCATGCCGTTTTCAAAAGCGGCATGCCCAAAACGGTCATAGGCCGCCTTTTTCTCAGCGTCTTTCAGGACCTCATAGGCCTCGTTGGCCTCTTTGAACTGTGCTTCGGCATCCGGATTGTCGCTGTTGCGATCTGGATGTAGTTCTTTGGCCTTCTTGCGAAAGCCCTTTTTAATCTCATCGGCGCTGGCCCCTTTGGCCACTCCGAGAGTCTCGTAATAGTCACGTTTCGACATCGGTTTACCCCTGCTGCCTCAACGACAACGAGCCGGTCCGTGGTCGGACCGGCCCGCCGTGGCCAAGTGTTCAGACCTTAGCGCTTGTCGCCGTCCAGATCTTCGAATTCGGCGTCGACGATGTCGTCGTCACCGGGAGCGGCACCTTCATCAGCAGCGGTAGGCTCATCGCCCGCCTCTTCCTGGGCAGCCTTGTAGATGGCTTCACCCAGACGCATGGAGGCCTCGGTGACGTTCTGAATGCCTGCCTTGATCTTTTCGGCATTGGCATTGTCGCCTTCCAGGTCGTCACGCAGCGCGGCCAGGGCCAGCTCGATGGCTTCGACAGTGGAAGGATCCACTTTGTCGCCGTGCTCTTCCACGTGCTTTTCGGTGGAGTGGATCAGGCTTTCGGCCTGGTTCCGCGCTTCGATCAGCTCGCGACGTTCTTTATCCGCTTCTGCGTTGTCTTCCGCGTCTTTGACCATCTGGTCGATGTCAGCGTCGGACAGGCCACCAGAAGCCTGGATGGTGATAACCTGCTCTTTGCCAGTACCTTTGTCCTTGGCCGAAACCGAGACGATGCCGTTGGCGTCGATGTCAAAGGTCACTTCGATCTGTGGCAGGCCACGTGGCGCTGGTGGGATCTCTTCGAGGTTGAACTGGCCCAGCATCTTGTTGTCCGCCGCCATTTCGCGCTCACCCTGGAAAACCCGGATGGTCACAGCCGACTGGTTGTCTTCGGCGGTCGAGAAGACCTGAGACTTTTTGGTCGGGATGGTGGTGTTGCGGTCGATCAGGCGGGTGAAGACACCGCCCAGGGTTTCAATACCCAGCGACAGAGGGGTTACGTCGAGCAGAACAACGTCTTTCACGTCGCCCTGCAGAACGCCGGCCTGAATGGCGGCACCCATGGCAACCACTTCATCGGGGTTCACACCCTTGTGGGGCTCTTTGCCAAAGAATTTGGTGACCTCTTCGATCACTTTTGGCATCCGGGTCATACCACCAACCAGAACGACTTCGTCGATGTCCGAGGCCGACAGACCGGCGTCTTTCAGTGCCGCAGCACAGGGCTTCATCGAGGCTTTGATCAGGTCGTTGACCAGGCTTTCCAGCTTGGCACGGGTCATTTTGATGACCATGTGCAGTGGCTGGCCCGAGGAGGGATCCATCGAGATGAAGGGCTGGTTGATTTCGGTCTGGCTGGAAGAAGACAGTTCGATCTTGGCTTTCTCAGCGGCTTCTTTCAGACGCTGCAGGGCCATTTTGTCTTTGGTCAGATCAACGCCGTGTTCTTTTTTGAACTCGCCCGCCAGGTAGTTGACGATTCGCATGTCAAAGTCTTCACCGCCGAGGAAGGTATCGCCGTTGGTGGATTTCACCTCAAACAGACCGTCGTCGATTTCCAGGATGGTCACATCAAAAGTACCACCACCAAGGTCATATACCGCGATGGTCTGGGTTTCTTCTTTGTCCAGACCATAGGCCAGGGCCGCGGCTGTTGGCTCGTTGATGATGCGCAGCACTTCGAGACCGGCGATCTTGCCGGCGTCTTTGGTGGCCTGACGCTGGGCGTCATTGAAATAGGCAGGAACCGTAATCACCGCCTGAGTGACATCTTCACCCAGATAGGACTCTGCGGTTTCTTTCATTTTGCCGAGGATAAAGGCGGAGATCTGCGAAGGAGAGTATTTCTCATCCTTAGCTTTGACCCATGCATCGCCATTGCCACCGCTGATCAGCTCAAACGGCAGGTTCTTTTTGTCTTTTGCCAGGTCTGCATCATCAAACCGGCGACCGATCAGGCGCTTGACGCCAAAGATGGTGTTGTCTGGGTTGGTAACGGCCTGACGCTTGGCGGCTTGGCCAACCAGACGCTCATCGTCGGTGAAGGCGACGATAGAGGGCGTGGTGCGCGCACCTTCGGCGTTTTCTACAACGCGCGGCTGCGAGCCGTCCATGATCGCAATACAGGAGTTGGTTGTTCCGAGGTCAATCCCGATAACTTTGCTCATTTTGATCCCTTTACTTACTAAGGCGATTACCCGCGGCCTGAACCCGTTGTGGCATCCAGGCCCCGATTTTGTTGCAGCGGGGTCTGCACCTCACTGCGTCACGGCGTATATAGGGAGCAGAAATTGACCCTGCAAGCGCCAGAACGCACCGAGAAATGCGATTCAGTGCGCTTTTTTGCATGTGATGTAGTTAAGAATGGAATAATCGCCATGAGCTTGTTGCGATTGCGTGGATTTGAAATCCACAAGGGCTATCTGGATCTGGCCTCACAGCGCGCGCTGATCGAGGTCCTGCGGCCAATCTTACGGACCGCGCCGCTGTTCTCTCCTACTGCGCCGGGGGGAAGGAAATTGTCGGTGCGTATGACATCGGCAGGGAAATTCGGTTGGATCGCAGATGAGACCGGCTACCGCTACGTCGAAAAACACCCCAAGGGCATGGGCTGGCCTGCAATCCCTGACAGCCTGCTGGCGCTTTGGCACGAGGTTACGGGTTTGCAGCGGCAACCGGATTCTTGTCTGCTGAATTATTTTGGTCCGGATGCCAAAATGGGGCTGCATCAGGACAAGGATGAGGCGGACTTTTCCTTTCCTGTGGTGTCGATCAGCCTGGGCGATGACGGGCTGTTTCGCATGGGCGACACCCAGCGTGGTGGTAAAACGGATAGTATCTGGCTCAACTCTGGCGATGTGGTGGTCATGGGCGGCGCGGCGCGGCTGGCCTATCACGGGGTGGACCGGATCCGGTTCCAATCATCGCGACTGCTGCCCAAGGGGGGGCGCATTAACTTGACGCTGCGGGTGGTGACCTAAAGAGCGATGCACAGTTAATAAGAGATACAGATTAGCGACGTGCATTCCAGCTGATCGAAACGCGGCGTCTGGTGTAGAATTCTCCCATCAGGCCAATCATCACCAACCCCAGCGCTACCCAGGCGGCATATTGCCAGCTGCTGTAGTGTGGGTTGTAGTTGATGAAGACAAAGCCGCGCGCCTGATCAATGCAGTGAAACAGTGGGTTCCAGTCAAACATTTTGAGCATGAAAGTCGGCAGGGTATTGGCCAGAAACATCTTGCCTGAGGCAATCATATTGGCACGTTGATAGATTGTGGTCATGATGCCGACAACACCTGGGGACCAGGGTTTCAGCACCAAAAACACCAGCCCAACCGCAGCACCTGTGACCCAGGACAGAAGGACCATGCCATAGGCTTGAATGGGCTGTTCGATCTCCAGAGGCGTGAAGGCCACATGGTAGACAAAGAGGATCAGGAACAGGGAAATCGTTTGGATATATAGAGAGCCAAGCGCCGCTGAAAGAATCGCAACCATGGTGTTCATGGGGGCATGCTGCATCATTGGGCTGGCCGGGCCTTCGGCTCCGGCAACGGCGCCAACGGTTTTGGTATGAGTCAGAAACAGAAAAATCCCGGACATGACATAGAGCAGAAAATCGCCGCGAATAGCAGAGCCGCGCATGCCAAGAATAGAAAACATAGCGTAGAAGACAGCGACAAACATCACCGCCTGCATGATATTCATAGCCAGGGCGATGAGCGCATTATTATGCTTTGAGCGGACACTGCGCACGATGGAGTGGAACACCACCTCAGACAATGAGATGGCGCTGGAAAACCGTGTCTCTACTGTGCGGACCTGAAACATTTTGCCTGCAATCTGAACTGAGGCCAAATGAACTGGCCAATAACCTAATGGACTTCTTGATGATCCACCTGCGAGTCAGCATAAGGGGCCAGAGGAAAATTTTCAATTAACCCTTTTGAGCGGGAGTGTCTGGCGTGACCTACGAAGAGCTTATTCCGGTGATCCGACGTCTGGCGATCGAAGCCGGTGGCAAGATCATGGAAATTTATAATTCTGACGATTTTGATGTGAAGGTTAAATCTGATGATAGCCCGGTAACGGCTGCAGATGAAGCCGCGGATGCGCTGATTTCAGCGGGTCTGCGCAGCGCCTTTCCGGATCTGATGCTGGTCACCGAAGAGCAGTCTGAATCGCATAAGACACGTGGCGATACATTCCTGATTGTTGATCCTCTGGATGGCACCAAAGAATTCATTCACCGCCGTGGCGATTTCACCGTGAATATTGCGCTGGTTGAAAAAGGCGTGCCAACCCGTGGTGTGGTCTATGCACCGGCCAAGAACCGTATGTTCTTCACTTTGGCTGATGGATCTGCTGTGGAAGAAACCGGCGCTTTTGATCCTGTAGTGATCGGTGACACAAGCCCAATCAACGTCGCAAAAAGCGACAATGCGGCACTGATGGTGGTGGCCTCAAAATCGCATCGCGATCAGGCGACTGAGGACTACATCAACAAGTATAGTGTCAAAGACAGCAAAAGCGCGGGCTCTTCCTTGAAGTTCTGCCTGGTGGCCACCGGTGAGGCCGATATCTACCCTCGCGTTGGACGTACCATGGAATGGGATACAGCTGCTGGGCATGCGGTCTTATCCGGCGCGGGTGGCAAAGTTGTCCGTTTTGATGACCATTCGCCGCTGGTTTACGGCAAAGAAGATTATGCGAATCCCTTCTTTATTGCCTATGCGCCTGATGTTGAGTTGAAAGAAGCCTGATGTCCGTCCTGATCGTCATTCCTGCCCGCTATGCCTCCACCCGTTACCCTGGCAAACCACTTGTGGAACTCACAGGGGCCAAGGGGGATAAGCGCACATTGATTGAACGCTCCTGGCGCGCGGCCTGCGCAGTTCAGGGTGTTGATCGCGTGGTTGTGGCAACGGATGACGATCGTATCCGGCTCGCTGCGGAAGGCTTTGGTGCCGAGGTGGTGATGACCTCTGAAAGCTGTGCCAATGGCACCGAACGCTGCGCCGAGGCCCATGCCGCGCTGGGCGGGACTTATGAGGTGGTAGTAAACCTGCAAGGCGACGCGCCTTTGACGCCGCATTGGTTTATCGAAGATCTGGTGGCGGGATTGCGCGCTGCCCCAGGCATGGGGCTGGCGACTCCGGTTCTGCAATGTGATGGTGACACGCTCAACAGTCTGCTGCAGGATCGCGCAGAAGGCCGCGTTGGTGGCACCACGGCGGTTTTTGGCCAGGATCACAGCGGCCTTTATTTCTCCAAAGAGGTGGTTCCCTTTTGTGCAGAACGATTTGACGGTGCGGCGCTGACACCTGTTTTCCATCATGTCGGAGTCTATGCCTATCGGCCCGATGCGCTGGCCGCCTACCCCAGTTGGCCGGTTGGCCCCCTGGAGCAACTCGAGGGACTGGAGCAGCTGCGCTTTCTGGAGAATGGCCGCAAGATTCTCTGTGTAGAGGTTGAAGCGCGCGGGCGTGAGTTCTGGGAGCTGAACAATCCTGAAGATGTGGCGCGTATTGAGGCGATGATGACTAAGATGGGCGAAATTTAGGCAAAATTCCCCTGTTTGCCTGCGTGCTTTTCCTAAACATCAGGGGGGCAGAGTTGAGCTAGGTCATGAAAACTGCGTAATTTGTGGGTAAAGTAATTGCAGGAACACGATCATTTCCTGCCTTTATGAGAGCAGCGCTGAGCAGGGCCCTAACTTGGCTCTGCTGCTGAACAGTACATTTTGATGGCTGTTTTCGCGCAAGAATAAATTTTCCTTGGTTTTGGCCTCGGACGTTGATGAGTGAGAAATTCGATGCGTAAAAAAGTAACAAAAGCGATTTTCCCGGTTGCGGGTCTTGGCACCCGGTTCCTGCCTGCGACCAAATCGGTGCCCAAGGAAATCATGACCCTGGTGGACCGCCCGCTGGTGCAATATGCCATCGACGAGGCGCGGGCTGCCGGCATCAAGGAATTCATCTTTGTCACCTCCCGCGGCAAGGGCGCCTTGGAGGATTATTTTGACCACTCGCCCGTGCTGGAACAGGAGCTGCGCAAAAAGGGCAAGGACGCGCTCTTGGAGATCCTCAAGGACACCAATATGGACAGCGGTGCTATTGCCTATCTGCGCCAGCGCCGCGCCCTGGGGCTGGGCCATGCGGTCTGGTGCGCGCGCCGCCTGATCGCCAATGAACCCTTTGCGGTGATCCTGCCCGATGATGTCATCGCCGCCGACAAACCCTGCCTGCAGCAGATGGTCGAAGCCTATGAGGAGCTGGGCGGCAATATGGTCGCCACTATGGAGGTCTCCCCCGAGCAGACCGCCTCTTACGGGGTGCTGGATCCCAGCGCAGGCGCCGAGACCTCCGGCGCGGTGGTGGCCGCCCGGGGCATGGTGGAAAAGCCCGATCCGGCTGAGGCGCCTTCAAACCTGGCGGTGATCGGCCGCTATATCCTGTCGCCCTCAGTACTGCGCAATCTCAACAAGATGAAATCGGGGGCGGGCGGCGAGATCCAGCTCACCGATGCCATCGCCGAGGATATCGCCACAGAGGTGCCGACCCATGGCTTCCGCTTCAAGGGCGAGCGCTATGACTGCGGTTCCAAGGCAGGTTTCTTGCAGGCCACCGTCTCCTTTGCCCTCTCCCGCCCCGAGCTGCGCGACGATCTGATGGCCCACCTGCACAAGGTCACACAGCTCGACAAGGCCGCAGAGTAATTTATCTGGACCCTGCCGGGTGGGCAGGGTTACCTTTTACAAAGACCTTTGAAAGGCATTTTTGACGTGAAGACTGTTCTTGTGACCGGCGGTGCCGGATATATCGGCTCGCATGCCTGTAAGGCGCTAAAGGCTGCGGGCTATATCCCGGTGACCTTTGATAACCTGGTGACGGGCTGGAAAGATGCAGTAAAATTTGGCCCCTTTGAGCAGGGCGATTTACAGGATCGTGCCCGGCTGGATGACGTTTTTGCCAAGCATAAACCTGTTGCAGTGATGCATTTTGCGGCCCTTAGCCAGGTTGGCGAAGCCATGAGCGAGCCTGGGCGCTATTGGGCCAATAATACGGGCGGTTCGCTTAATTTGATTGAGGCTGCGGTGGCTGCGGGCTGTCTGGATTTTGTGTTCTCCTCTACCTGCGCCACCTATGGCGAGCATGACAATGTTGTGCTTGATGAGAGCACGCCGCAGTTGCCTTTGAACGCCTATGGGGCGTCTAAACGCGCGGTTGAGGATATCCTCAAGGATTTTGGCGCTGCGCATGGGCTGCGGTCAGTGATTTTTCGCTATTTCAATGTGGCTGGCGCCGATCCCGAGGCTGAGGTGGGCGAATTTCATCGCCCCGAGACTCATCTGGTGCCGTTGGTGCTGGATGCCATTGATGGCAAGCGCGACGCCTTGACAATTTTTGGCACCGATTATGACACCCCCGATGGCACCTGCATTCGGGACTATGTGCATGTCTGTGATCTGGTGGATGCACATGTTCTGGGCCTGAAATGGCTGCAGGAGGGCAAGGGCAGCCAGGTCTTCAATCTGGGCACGGGCACCGGCTTTTCGGTGCGCGAGGTCATGGACCGGGGCGCAGCTGTCACCGGTCGTCCCGTGCCTTGCAATACTGGTCCACGCCGGGCCGGAGACTGTACCAAACTGGTTTCGGGGTCCACCCGTGCGATCACGGATCTGGGCTGGACGCCACAGCGCTCTGACCTGGACACCATGATTGCAGACGCCTGGAAGTGGCACCAAACAGGCCATTACGAGGCCTAATATGGGGACCGCCCGCGCAGCCGCAGTCTCGCCGCCGGGCTGGCGACAAAGGTACCGGCTGCGTCTAAAGCGGCGGCAGCTGCTGTGGCGATCCTTACGCGCGCGCCATCAGCTGCGCTGCCTGGTGGATCGCAGTGACCTGATCAAACCCAATGACCTTCTGGGCTTTGTGGTGCTGCGCAATGAAAGCGCTCGGCTGCCCTATTTTCTGCAGTACTACCGTGCCCTGGGTGTCTCGCAGTTTTTGGTGGTAGATAACGACAGCACGGATGGCAGTGCGCAGTTTCTGGCGGATCAATCGGATGTTTCGCTCTGGCAAACCTCGGCGGGCTACAGGGAGGCCCGCTTTGGCCTGGATTGGAGCACCTGGCTGCAAATACGCTACGGCCACGGTCATTGGTGCCTGACAGTGGATGCGGATGAGCTTCTGGTGTACCACGGCGTGGAAGAGCATGATCTGACTGAGTTGACGATGCGGCTACAGGAGCAGGGGCTTGCTGGGTTTGGTGCCATGATGCTGGATCTTTATCCCAAGGGGGCGCTTGGCAATCAATTCTATAGGCCAGGGCAGGATCCCTGCGAGGTGTTGAATTGGTTTGACGCGGCCCCCTACCGCGCCAGCCGCCAAAGCCCTATGGGAAATCTCTGGCTGCAAGGGGGAGCGCGTGAAAGGGCTTTTTTTGCTGCGCAGCCAGAGCGGTCGCCGACCCTGAACAAGATCCCGTTGGTGAAATGGAACCGGCGCTATGCCTACGTGAATTCAACCCATTCTCTGTTGCCGCCTGCGCTGAACGGAATCTACCAAGGGCCGGGGGGAGATGTGCCAGCTGGGGTGCTGCTGCACACGAAATTCCTGCCTGAGATTGTTTCCAAATCGGCAACTGAAAAACAGCGGCAACAACACTTTCATACGCCACAGGATTTTGAGCACTACTATGATGCGCTCAGCGCGGCGCCGGACTTGTGGTTCGAAAATTCGCAGCAATATATGGGTCCTGCGCAGCTTTGTGATCTCGGGTTGATGCCCGAGCTTCAATGGTGAAGATGGATCTGGTGCAGGGATTTGCATGAAATACACTGCGTTTT
The DNA here is from genome assembly GCF_000152965.1 of Roseobacter sp. MED193. Lineage (GTDB taxonomy): Bacteria > Pseudomonadota > Alphaproteobacteria > Rhodobacterales > Rhodobacteraceae > Pseudophaeobacter. Next base: position 2,364,887 of record NZ_CH902583.1, read on the forward strand.
ACAGGCCAGACCCTGTGTAACTGTTTCTAAATCCGTTGTTTGTAGTGTTCTTCCGTGACATATTATCCTCTAAGGCTGGGATCAGCGCGCCAAGAGAACTGGCGCCATAGTTTCGCTGCGGCCTCAGCTGTAGGGCATTCTGCAAAACGGGCATGGAGTTAGTGTGGGGCTTTGGGATTCTTACCGGATGCGCGTTCGGCGCAAGCGCAGGCTGGTTCGGGCTCTGCGCAAGTCGGGCGAGCTGACCTGTCTGCAAGACAATACACGTGCGATTAAACCCGATGATGTGTTGCTGGTCTCAACCATGCGGAACGAACAGATCCGGTTGCCTTATTTTCTGGACTACTATCGAAAACTAGGGGTAAATCACTTCCTTTTTGTCGACAATGGATCGGATGATGACACCGCGCAGTACCTGGCCGGTATGGGCGATGTTTCACTGTGGCAGACATATGCCAGCTATCGGCGCTCCCACTACGGCGTCGACTGGATGAATTACCTCAAGCGCAAATATGCCCATGGGCATTGGGTTCTGGTGGTCGATCCGGATGAGTTCTTTATCTATCCTTTCTGCGATACCCGCCCCATTCAGGCGCTGACGGACTGGTTGGACAATTCGGCGATCCGCAGTTTCTCTTCGATGTTGATTGATACTTACCCCAAGGGTCGTCTCGGCGATGTGCCTTACCAGGCCGGGCAAAACCCGCTGGAGATCGCGAATTGGTTCGACAGTGGCAATTACACGATCAGCAAGAACCTAATGTATGGTAATTTGTGGATCCAGGGCGGGCCGCGCGCTCGGGTGTTTTTTGCGGATGAGCCCAAAAAGGCGCCGGCTCTGAACAAGACACCATTGGTGAAATGGGATCGACGCTATGCCTTTGTCAGCTCGACGCACTCGCTGCTGCCGCGCGGTCTGAACCAGGTCTACGAGACCGACGGCGGTGAAAAGGCCAGTGGTGCGCTACTGCACACCAAGTTCCTCGACACTTTGGGTGCCAAGGCGAACGAAGAATTGGCGCGCAGCGAGCACTATGCCAATTCACGCGAATATAAAGCCTATGCCGAAGGTCTGGAGCAGCAGCCCGAGCTTTGGTGCAAGTGGAGCGAAAAATACATCAACTGGCGTCAGCTGGAGATCCTGGGTCTGATGTCCAAGGGCAACTGGGCATGAGCACCGTTGGTATCATCATGCTGGTGCATACCGCACTGGACCGTGCCGCTGAGGTGGCGCGCCATTGGACTGCCAGCGGTTGCCCGGTGGTGGTGCATGTGGACAAGAACGTCGACAGGGCGACTTTCCGTAATTTCCGCCAAAGCCTGGCACAGGATCCTTTGGTTAAGTTCTGCAAAAGACATCGGTGTGAATGGGGCACCTGGGGCATTGTAGCAGCCTCGCAATCGGCTTCGGCGCTGCTGCTGCAGGAGTTTTCACAAGTGCGCCATGTCTATCTTTCCTCTGGCTCGTGCCTGCCGCTGCGCCCGGTTGAAGAGCTGGTGGACTACCTTGCCGCTCGCCCGCGGACTGATTTTATCGAAAGTGCGACCACGGCGGATGTGCCCTGGATTGTGGGTGGGTTGGACTTTGAACGCTTTACTCTGCGTTTCCCGTTCTCTTGGAAAAAGCACCGCTATCTGTTTGATCGCTACGTTGATCTGCAACGCAAACTTGGTATGCGCCGACGTATCCCGGAGGGATTGGTGCCCCATATGGGTAGCCAATGGTGGTGCCTGACGCGACAAACCCTGTCTGCTATCTTGGAGGATCCTGAGCGCTCGACCTATGACAACTATTTCGAGAAGGTCTGGATTCCGGACGAAAGCTACTATCAGACGCTGGCGCGGCAGTATTCGACCAATATCGAGAGCCGTTCGCTGACTCTGTCCAAATTCGACTTTCAGGGCAAACCGCATATCTTTTATGACGATCACCTGCAATTGTTACGGCGATCCGACTGTTTTGTTGCACGTAAGATCTGGCCGCGCGCCGACCGGCTGTATCAGGCCTTTTTGACCGATAGAGCTGGGGCGATGAAGAAAACAGAGCCGAACCCCGGTAAGATTGATCGCATCTTTGCCAAGGCGGTAGAGCGTCGAACGAGAGGCCGTCCGGGTCTCTATATGCAGAGCCGCTTTCCCGGGCGCTGGTCGGTCAACAGTGTGACCTCCAATCCCTATTCTGTGTTTCAGGGGTTCACCGAGCTGTTTGAAGATTTTGAAAGCTGGTTGACGCGGATCACCGGGGCCCGTGTTCATGGCCATCTTTTTGCACCTGACCGGGCTGAATTGGCCGGGGGAGGTACCATGATAAATGGCGCGTTGACGGATAACGCCAAGACACGCGACTATAATGTTCAGAGCTTTCTGACCAACCTGATCTGGAATACGCGCGGCGAGCGTCAATGCTTTCAATTTGGTCCAGGTGACAACCAGAAGATCTGCGGCATTCTAGCCCGCGACCCCAACGCGCAGATCTCGGTAATCAGCGGCGCATGGGCAGTACCGCTGTTTCGCTCAAACCAGAATTTCACCGAGCTGCGCCGCGCGGCTGCCCGGCTGCAACAGGTAGAGGCGAAATATCTGGAACTGCTGCGCAGCCAGGAAACCAAGGCACGGGTGCGGATTTGGACAATGGCCGAATTCATTGAAGCCCCAATGGAGCCTTTGCAGACCATTCTTGATGAGCTGGGCCCCCAGATGCCCCGCCATTTAAGCGAGGCCCCGACAATGGTGAACCTTGATGGATTTGGGCAGTTTTTGCAGAACCTGAAAAACCAGGGCATGCATCCCTATCTGATGGGAGACTTTCCGGTAGAGCAAGGGCCGGTGAACATGCCAAAACCTCCCAGAAAACCCTATCTGGTGCGAAAATAAATTATGACAGCCACGTTTGACTACTTCATAGTCTTTGCCGAAATGCGGACTGGTTCCAATTTTCTGGAAGCCAATCTGAATGCTTTTGACGGGTTAGCCTGCCATGGCGAAGCCTTTAACCCACATTTCATAGGCTATCCCAATCAAGATAGTATTTTGGGCATTACCCAAAACATGCGAGAGGACAATCCTGCCTGTCTAATCGCACAGATCAAAGCGGATCCCGGCGTTCTTGGGGGATTTCGCTATTTCCATGATCATGACCCGCGGGTTCTGGACCTGGCGCTGGAGGATCCCCGTTGCGCCAAGGTGGTTCTCACCAGAAACCCATTGGACAGCTATGTGTCGTGGAAAATTGCTAAAACCACAGGCCAGTGGAAACTGACCAATGTGAAGCGCCGCAAAGAGGCCCTGGCCCGGTTTGATAGTGCAGAATTCTCCCATCATGTGGAGGCGCTCCAGGACTTTCAGATCACCCTGCTGAACCGGCTGCAAAAATCCGGGCAAACGGCCTTCTATGTGGCCTATGAGGATCTCCAGAATCTAGAGGTGATGAACGGATTGGCGCGATGGCTTGGGGTTGGATCACAGCTTGAGGCGCTGGATGACAGTCTGAAGCGGCAAAATCCGGCGCCAGTGGTTTCAAAAGTGGAAAACCCTGCCGTCATGGAAGAAGCCTTGGCTGGGATGGATCGTTTCAACCTGAGCCGAACCCCAAATTTTGAACCTCGCCGGGGACCATCGGTGCCAGGCTATGTCGCCGGGGTGGTGACGCCGCTGCTCTACCTGCCGATCAAGGGTGGGCCAGAGGCCGAGGTCACCGCCTGGATGGCTGGACTGGACAAGGTAGCCCCTGAGGGGTTGATCCGAAAGATGAACCAGAAGCAACTGCGGCAATGGAAGCGGGGAAACCCTGGTTTTCGCAGCTTTACCGTGTTGCGGCATCCGGCAGCGCGGGTGCATTCAGTCTTCTGCCGCAGGATTTTGCAAAAGGGAGGCGATAGCTACGGCAGTATCCGCGAAACTTTGCGTCGGCAGTTTAAACTGCCCCTGCCAAAGGATGGCCCGGACGCCTCCTATAGCAAGGCGGATCACTATGCAGCTTTCGCGGAGTTTTTGACGTTCTTACGGGCCAATCTCGCAGGGCAGACTTCGGTGCGGGTGGATGCTGAATGGGCCAGTCAATCGCAGGCTCTGTCTGGATTCGCGGAACTAGGTTCGCCTGATTTGGTGCTGCGGGAGGAGGAACTGGCCGAAGCCTTACCTGACTTGGCGCAAAAGCTGGGTCGTAGCGCCCCGGGGACGCCCTCGGGCGCAGAGGCAGATCTGCCCTATCGTTTGGACGAGATCTGGGATGCCGCCCTAGAGAAGCAGGTGTCCACTCTTTACCAGCGGGACTATTTGCTCTTTGGTTTCGGGCCTTGGCGCGGCGAGAGAGGAGAGGCCTAGTAGTCTTCTCGTACCAGTGAAGGTCGCGAGGGTGGGGCTCCCGCCCCCGTTTGGTATCAAGATACCAAAAACGGCGTTGGGCCCGGCGCCGCCCTTCGAGCGGCGCTCCCCCGCGTGAGGGCATATGTTCTGTGACATAGAGAAGGTGGGATTCGTGGAACGATGCCAGTGGGAGCGGTCAGCAGATTGCCAAAGGGCTCTGTTCGCCGAGGGCCTTGCCTCTCCTCTGCGGACGCTTGAGTACTCAGTCTGAGGTTTCATGCGGGACCCACCGGGGAGGGAGCTTTGATAAAGATCACCCGAGCGGCGGGGCACTGGGGGGCTTGACGGGAGTACTGAGGGCCTGGTGGCCGCACTAGGTCCCAGGGCGATGCGCCCGCATCGGTTTTATATTTAGTTCACGCCGCGCTCTGAGACAGTATTCAGGCGGCTTGTACCGGCTGAGATTCGGTTAGGATCGTGAACAGGGTGGCTGGGTCGTGATTGGCGCGCAGCTTGGTACAGAAACTTTGCTCTCGCAGGGTGCGTGAGACCAGTGCCAAGGCCTTGAGGTGCTCTACCCCGGCGTCTTCGGGCGCAAAGAGAGAGAAGGCAATGTCCACTGGTTGGCGATCAACTGCGTCAAAATCGAGGGGCTTTTCCAGAATCAAAAACACTCCGCGCACCGCATCCAGGCCTTGAAGCCGAGCGTGGGGCAGAGCAACGCCGTGACCCACCCCGGTAGGGCCAAGGCTCTCCCGATCCAGGAGAGCCTCAACAGTGGATTGAGCAGCGAGACCATAAGAGGTCTGCGCCACGTCGGCGACTTCTTGAAACAGGCGCTTTTTGCTGGATACGGCTCCGATAACCCGGACTGCGCCGGGCTTAAGGATGCTGGAAATCTGCATTGTCACCTGCTCCGTTCAGATGCCGTGGTTTGGCCTATGTACTGCCTATGCCGTGGGATCAATCCAACCAATGTTGCCATCTTCCCGGCGATAAACCACGTTCACCCCGTTTTTGCTTTCATTGCGGAACACCAGCACCGGGGCGCCCGCCAGCTCCATCTGCATCACTGCCTCGCCAACAGAGAGGGATTGAATCCGGGTCTCCATCTCGGCAACGATGATCGGCTGCAGCGTTTCAGGCTCGGCTTCGGTTTCCGCTTCATCAGAGGCGAGGATATAGGAGCTGCCGCCGAGAATTTCAACCGGTTCACTGCGATCACGATGATGATCTTTCAATCGGCGCTTGTAGCGGCGCAGCTGTTTTTCCATTTTTTCGTTGCAGGCCTCGAAAGCCGAATAGATTTCAGTGGCATGCGCCTTGGCCTGGGCGGTCAACCCGGTTGATAGGTGGACCGTTGCTTCGCAGACATATTCATGTGCAGATTTGGAAAAAACGACATTTGCATCTGTTGGGCGTTCTGCATATTTCGAGACGACAGTCCCCAGCTCGGTCTGAACATGGGTCTGCAGGGCTTCGCCAATGTCGATCTGTTTACCGGTGATTTTGTAACGCATGTGATCTCCTTCACAAATTTCCACCCAAAACACCCTCCGGGCCGGGCCCGCAGGGGTGTCGTCAGTTTTGGGTCGGGGGATTAGGCAGCGCACAGGGTTGCAACCCTTCGGGTCTTGTTGCCAAGACCACGCGTCGGATTACCTCATACTGCACTTTTGCCATGTATCAATTCGATGACAAATGAGGCAGAGAGTCAATGGAGTTGCGGCAAATTGATGGTCCGGGCTCCGGTTGGTTGGCGGAAAATAGCCGCAGCATTCGCGGCAAATTTGAGGCAACCTGTAGGTGCCTGGCAGAAAAAGCGGCGCGTAAATTTAGGGTTAAGAAATACGGAAATTGTCGCCCAGATAGACGCGGCGCACGTTTTCATTTTCAACGACTTCGGCGGGTGTGCCTGACATCAGGACCTGGCCATCGTGCAGGATATAGGCGCGGTCAACAATCTCGAGAGTCTCGCGCACGTTGTGATCGGTGATCAGTACGCCAATGCCACGCTTTTTCAGATCTGCCACCAGATGGCGAATATCACCCACAGAAATAGGATCAACACCGGCGAAGGGTTCATCCAAAAGCAGGTATTTTGGATCTGCAGCCAGGCAGCGGGCGATCTCAACCCGGCGGCGTTCACCGCCCGATAGCGCCAGAGCGGGCGCACGGCGCAGATGCTCGATGGAGAAATCCGAGAGCAGTTCTTCCAGCCGCTCGCGCCGACGGTGGCTGTGTTTCACAGCGATGTCCAACACCGCCATGATGTTATCCTCGACAGAGAGACCGCGGAAGATCGACATTTCCTGTGGCAGGTAGCCAATGCCAAGGCGGGCACGTCGATACATCGGCAACGTGGTAACGTTTTGACCGTCAATCGTAACGGTGCCAGCCTCTGGGAAGATGAGCCCGGCAATGGCGTAAAAGCTTGTGGTTTTGCCAGAGCCATTTGGCCCCAAAAGTGCAACCACCTCTCCGCGATCCAAAGTGATAGAGACATCGCGGATCACGACTTTTTTGCGGTAGCTCTTGCGCAGCTTTTCAATGCGCAGCCCCGAAGACCCTTCGGTCAGTTTAAGATCAGGTGTCGGGGACATCAGTTATTGTCACTGGAGCTGGGATTCAGAATTGTCTTGACGCGCCCGGCCATGCTGGCGGTTCCAGTGGTGAGATTGACCACCATACGCTGCGACGCCAGTGTACCTGCGCTTTGGTTGAGCAAAACATCCCCGGTCAGGACGATGGTGCCCTCGTCAATGGTATAGTCTGCGCGCTGCGCCTCGGCCGCATCAGGGCCGCTGACCAAAAGCACGCTTCCGGTGGCCTCTAAACGGTCGATCGCGCGTTTGCCGGTGTCATCGGTTTTGTAGATGACCAGGACCCGATCCGCGGAAAGCTTCATCACGCCCTGCACGATCAAGACACTACCGGTAAATTCAGCTGAACCATCAGCCTGATTCACCGATAGAGCATCGGAGGTGACTTCAACTGGCAAAGAGGGGTCTGCCTTGACGGCGCCAAAGGCAACATTCTGCGCGGCAGCGGGCAGAGTGAACCACAGGGTTGAGATCAGGAAAATGAATAGGGCACGCAAATGAGTCACAATCTATCTTTCCAATTTTTAAGGAGCGTATACCAGCTTGACGTCATTGGTGAAGAGCAGATGCACGGGACCACCCACAGTTTCTGAACTGATCTCCATGTGCCCGGCGGTCAGTTCTCCTAAATCCCCCTTTGCCCGTATAGCTCCGGGGCTTTCAGCGTGCACGGCGCTGAGCTGCGTTTTCAGCACCTCGGTTGTAACCACCATGCCCTCCGTCGTGGTGATTTCGACATTGCCGACAAAGCGTGCGAGATCTTGATCCGGGTGCACTGTTCCGCGATCCGAGGTCAGAGTGATTTGCCCCCCTGTGACCATGCGGATCTCTGCCTTAAGGGCGCTGGCAATTACGGGCTGGTCGTTGCTGGCGCGGGCCACGTCGGCTGTGACCCAAATTTCATCTCCCTGAAGGGTAGAGCCAGAGAAAAACGGCGCGGTGACCTGTTGACCACGCAGGCGCTCTTCTATTTCGCGATCAGCAAAGGGGATAACCACCTCGTTGTCAGAGCTGGGCGAGATCAGAAACAGGGTCGACAACAGAGCCAGGGCTGCCAGCGGCAGAAACACCTTGAGGTAGCTCACCATGCGGGAATACTGATCCATATTGAGGTGCTATCCAGTTCCTAACCGAGACCCGCCCGCAGGCAATCATGAATATGCAACAGCCCCTCGGCGCGTTGCCCCTTGGCCGGATCAACCACAAACAGACAGGTGATCTTGCGCTGGTTCATGATGGCCACTGCCTCTGCCGCAAGGGCATCAGGTGAGATGGTTGTGGGGTCTTTCGTCATGACGGCGGCGGCTTCCTTTTGCAGCAAGCCGTCCATATGGCGCCGCAGGTCACCGTCGGTGATGATGCCCAGCAGATTGCCCGTGGCATCGGTAACACCAGAGACGCCAAATCCCTTTTGGCTGATCTCGATCAGCGCGTCCGACATCGGGGTGTCAGCGGCGACGACAGGCAGGGCCTCATCGCCGTGCATCAGATCGCTGACCTTGCTGAGCTGCGCGCCCAGCTTGCCACCAGGATGAAAGTCGCGAAAATTCTCGGGACGAAAATCACGATGTTTCATAATGGCAATGGCCAGTGCGTCGCCCATGGCCAGGGTCAGGGTGGTAGAGTTCGAGGGCACAATGCCATAACCGCAGGCCTCTCCCATCGCAGGGATCTGCAACTGCACATCTGCCTGGGTCATCAGGGTGCTGTCGGGTTTGCTGGAGAGCCCAATCAGCGGGATGTCAAAGCGGCGGGTAAAGGCCAACAAGTTTGCCAGTTCCGGCGCTTCGCCGGAGTTGGAGATTGCGACAACCACATCGCCTTTGGATAACATGCCCAGGTCGCCATGGCTGGCCTCGGCGGGATGAACAAAATAGGCAGGGGTGCCGGTGCTGGCGAGGGTGGCCGCAATCTTGCGCCCGATATGGCCAGACTTGCCAATGCCGCTGATAATGATACGCCCGGTTGCCGCCAGAACCAAATTGGCGGCTTCGACAAAGCGCTCATCAAAGCTTTCGGCCAGGGCCTCGAGGGCGCGGGCCTCGTCTGTGGCCACCTGGCGGGCGGTGGCGAGGAGTTGTTCAGAGGAGGTCATGAGTGCGCAAAGATATCCGTTTCGGGCCAGCCGGCCAGGTCAAGTTTGGCACGCATCGGCAAAAAGTCAAAACAAGCCTGGGCCATTTCCATGCGTCCTTCGCGTTCCAGTCGCTTGTTCAGGGCTTCGCGCAGGCGATGCAGGTACAAGACATCCGAGGCTGCATAGTCCAGTTGCGCCTCCGTCAGCACCTTGGCGCCCCAGTCGCTCATCTGCTGCTGTTTGGAGATGTCGACACCGATCAACTCCTGCGTCAGGTTTTTGAGCCCATGGCGATCCGTATAGGTGCGCACCAGACGGCTAGCAATTTTTGTACAATAGACCGGCGCAGTCAGAGCGCCAAAGGCGTGATACATGGCGGCAATGTCAAAGCGGCCAAAGTGGAACAGCTTGAGTGTTTCAGGATCTTCCAGCATAGCGCAGAGATTCGGAGCTTCGGTCTGCCCCTTTGCCACTTGCACGATATGGGCATTGCCGTCGCCATCAGACAACTGAATGACGCAGAGCCGATCACGATGGGGGTTCAATCCCATGGTTTCGCAGTCAATCGCCACGACCGGGCCTAGTTTTAGATCGTCAGGCAGGTCGTTTTGATACAGATGGTTGGCCAATGCAGAAATCCTTTGCCGATGGCGGACCCTAGCGGGTCTCATCCTGGTCACAGTCTGGTTCATGGTTTGGCGTCTTGCGCCGGTGATCTCGAAATAAGCGCAATGCAGCGTGAACTCAACTCCCAGGCCGCACGGAACCTCTGCTGGGGCCGGAAATTTATATTATGCCCGCTATGGTCCAGTTTGGGGAACTTGGTCTCGCATTGGTTTTGAGCTTGGACTTCCATACCTAGGCGATGACCCTGAACGGCAGATTAAAGCTGCATCGCGTTGGTCAGGAAGGCGACCAGCGGAGTTTGCTCTTTCCCAGTGCCAGTGTCGCAGTGTGTTATGATGTCAGGTGATCTGTACGTGTTGGGGCAACATACCAATTTAACCCCGTTGATAGAGGGGTCATTTTTACAGATTTTTATGGGGAATAAGTGGTGCCCAGGAGAGGACTCGAACCTCCACATCGTTGCCAATACTAGCACCTGAAGCTAGCGCGTCTACCAATTCCGCCACCTGGGCAGGTGTCGTGAGGGGCGTATAGGCCGCTGTGTCGGGGGCGTCAAACGGATTTTTGACATTTTTGCAAAAACTCCACCACCGGTCATGCTTTCCCGTCTCCCCGTAAGATCTGGCAGCGTGATCAGGCACTGGTTTCTGGGTGGTCGGAAGAGGTAAAAAAGTTCATTCTTTTGGCCACAAATTTCAGGAATTGAGTCCAGGCTTCATGAATTTCATCGTTCCACTCAGGACCAAGGGTCTTGGACAGGGAGTTGGTGAAACTATGGATGAACTGGTCAAAATGGGCATCCGAGATTTCCATTTTGCGATGCTTGCCACCCAGTTCGCTGAGTATGCCATCCAGCCGTTCGGTACTTTCCAGAGCCTCAGCCATATGTGTCAGCGAGGCAAGCATCTTGGCTTCCAAGCGTTCAGTGTCGGTGGGAAAGAAAACCTTCGCCTCGGGGCAAGCGGTAAAAAAGGTTTGGTAAAAGGCGGGAATGAAAGCTTCGAGGTCCATCCGGTCACTTTCAAAGCTGCGGAGTACTAAGGCGTTGCAGAGATTGGTTTCCACTAAGTTGGTCCTCGATTTTCGAAATTATGTATCTAAATTGTATGTTATGAGCATGTTAGGCGATCACTTTTCAGTATCTATTACTAGTTTTGAATGTGTGGGAAGGCAAATTGAACCTCTGCAAACTTTGTTAACGTCAAATGCAGGTTCTATACGCATTGTGCCTTTGGTCTCGCGTTTTGCGCCTTGTTTGAAAGGCGTAGGAGCGGTAGATCGGAGGCATAGCTATTTGCAGGAGCCAAGAGATGTCCAAACTGGTCACGATTTATGGCGGGTCTGGTTTTGTCGGCCGCTACATCGCACGCCGCATGGCAAAAGAGGGTTGGCGCGTTCGGATCGCCGTGCGCAGGCCTAATGAGGCCATGCATGTCAAACCCTATGGTGTGCCGGGTCAGGTTGAACCTGTGCTGTGCAACATCCGTGATGATGTTTCTGTTGCGGCAGCGATGCAGGGCGCGGATGCCGTGGTAAACTGCGTTGGGGTTCTGAACGCCCATGGTAAAAACACCTTTGACGCAGTTCAGGCAGAGGGCGCGGCGCGGGTGGCGCGACTGGCGCAGCAGCAGGACATCGGCCAGTTGGTGCATATCTCAGCGCTGGGGGCTGACGCCGAAGGCGAAAGCGAATATGCCCGTACCAAGGCTCAAGGCGAAGAGGCTGTGCGCAGCAATTTTGCCAATGCGGTCATCCTGCGGCCTTCGATCATTTTTGGCACCGAGGACGAGTTCTTCAATCGTTTTGCCGGTATGGCCAGCCTGTCACCACTGCTGCCGATCGCCAAGGGCAAAACCCTGTTTCAACCGGTCTATGTTGATGATGTTGCGCGGGCTGCAGTTCAGGGCGTTCTGGGGCGGGCGGAGCCTGGCATCTATGAGCTCGGTGGGCCTGAGGTAAAGAGCTTTGCCGCGTTGATGCGTCAGATGTGTGATGTGATCATGCGTCGTCGTATTGTTCTGTCGCTGCCAGGCTTTGCCGTCTGGCCGCTGGCCTTTGGCTTTGACATGCTGCAGGCGGTGAGCCTGCAGTTGATTGAAAACAAAGTCCTGACCCGCGACCAGTTGAAGAGCCTGGGAACGGATAATGTTGTTTCCGAGGGCGCCAAGGGGTTTGCCGATCTCGGGATCACGCCTGAGCGGATGGGGCCGATTTTGCCTAGCTACCTGTGGAAGTTCCGCCCTGCTGGCCAATACGATGAGATGACGGCCTCGGCGCGGAATCTTAAGGGTGATGCCTGAGTTCAGGTTCCTTTGCCGCTGACAGAGTACAAATAACTTAAAGGGTGCTGGATCTCTCCGCGCCCTTTTTCTGTGTCAGGGCAATGCTCCGTCTGGCCTTAGGCGCTGTAGGCATAGCCCAGCAGGATCAGCCCCAGAATAACACGATATATAACATAGGGGGTAAAACTGACCGAACGCAGCAGGCGCATCATCAGGCTAAGTGCCGCCAGGGCAGAGAGCATGGCCAGAACAGCGGCGATACCAGCGTCCCGGATGAGCGCCATATTGGCCTCAAGAGCGACCTCGGTGCCCAGCAATACTCCAGAGGCAATGATGGTGGGGATCGACATCAGCATGGCGATACGGGCACCATCTTCGCGGGTGTAACCCAGTTGCCGGGCGCCAGTGATGGTGATGCCGGACCGCGAAGTGCCGGGGATAAGGGCAATCATTTGCCAAAGTCCCATGATCAGCGCGTCACGGATCCCCCAGTCGCTGGCGGTCTTTTGGTGCGCGCCTTTCTGGTCTGCGACATAGAGAACCACGCCAAAGACCAGCATGGTCCAGCCAATCACAGCTGGAGAGCGTAGCGCATCGCTGAGGCCTGAGAAATGCAGGAAGGCCCCAAAGAGAACCGTGGGAATGGTGGCAATGATCAGCCCCAGTGCCAGCTGAGAGCCCTCAGTGTCGTTGCGCCCGCAGGCAAGGCAGGTCAACCCAACCAGCCCCAAACGCACATCACGCCAGAAGTACAGCACCACCGCGGCCAGGGTGCCCAGGTGGACGGCCACGTCTATAACCTGGCCTTGGTCTGAATAGCCCGTCAGTCCAGGTAGGAGAATCAGATGGCCAGAGGAGGACACGGGAAGGAACTCTGTGATTCCTTGGATCAGCGCGACGAGAACAAGCTGTAAAAACGGCATAAAATGATGTCCTGAAATAGGATGGTCTGGATGAGTCGTGGTTGGGTTAAGGCAATATGTTTCTGTATAAAACTTGGGGTCAGATAAGAAAGAACAGTTTTAGGTCCGATATGGACCTAAAAATGCTGTACATTCCCGTGAGAAGCAGTATCAGAGAAGGAAGTTATCATTTTTAGGTCAGCATTGTTGACCAATCAATTGCAAGGCTCCTGTCCGGACCTGTCGCAGCCAGCCAAAATAGGGAGTTCGCCCATGGCCAAGCAACCGATGCTCAAATTCGTGAAGATCGATCGCGATATGCCGCAAAAGCGCGCAGCTGACACACGCCGCGAAGACTTTGACGAAATTTATTCGGAATTCGCTGCGGCTAAAGCGGAAGAGCAGGCGAGCCGGTGTAGTCAATGTGGCGTGCCCTATTGCCAGTCACACTGCCCGCTGCACAACAATATTCCCGATTGGCTGCGCCTCACCGCCACTGGCCGTCTGGAAGAGGCCTATCAGACATCCCAGGCAACCAACACCTTTCCCGAGATCTGCGGCCGTATCTGCCCGCAGGACCGGCTGTGCGAAGGTAACTGTGTGATCGAACAGTCCGGCCACGGCACTGTGACCATTGGTGCGGTGGAAAAATACATTACCGATACCGCCTGGGACAAGGGCTGGGTCAAAGCCAATGCCCCGTCACAGGAGCGCGCGGAAAGCGTTGGCATCATTGGGGCTGGGCCCGGTGGTCTGGCGGCGGCAGACATGCTGCGCAAGGCCGGAATTCAGGTGACTGTCTATGACCGCTATGATCGTGCGGGCGGCTTGCTCACCTATGGGATCCCCGGTTTCAAGCTGGAAAAAGACGTGGTCATGCGCCGCAACCAGCTGCTGGCAGATGGCGGCGTCACCTTTGTGATGAACTGCAACATCGGCGAGGACATCAGCTTTGACGAGATCCGTGCAAAACATGACGCGGTGATCATTGCTACCGGTGTGTACAAATCTCGCGATCTGGAAATGCCGGGCTCCGGTTCTACTGGCATCGTAAAGGCAATCGATTTCCTGACCGCCGCCAACCGCGCGTCAAACTTTGGCGATACGGTAGAAGAGTTTGAAAATGGCACTTTGAATGCCGAGGGCAAAAAGGTCGTGGTGATTGGCGGCGGCGATACCGCGATGGACTGTCTGCGGACCTCGATCCGTCAGGGGGCGACCTCGGTCAAATGTCTCTATCGTCGGGACCGTGCCAACATGCCTGGCTCGCAGCGTGAGACGCAGAATGCCGAAGAGGAAGGCGTACAGTTTGAATGGCTGACCGCGCCCAAGGGCTTTGCGGACAACGGGGGCAAGGTGTCTGGCGTGATGGTCCAAAAGATGCGTCTGGGGCAGCCCGATGCTACAGGCCGTCAGGCGCCCGAAGTGATCGAGGGTGCGGACTATGTTGAAGAGGCCGATCTGGTGATCAAGGCGCTGGGCTTTGAACCCGAAGCGCTGCCCACTCTCTGGGGTCAGCCGGATCTGCCCGTGACCCGCTGGGGCACAGTCAAGGCCGCCTTCCGCACCGGGGCTACCGATTTGGACGGTGTCTATGCCATTGGTGACATCGTGCGCGGTGCCTCGCTGGTGGTCTGGGCAATCAAGGACGGGCGCGACTGCGCTGAGGCCCTTGTTGAGCGTTTCAACAGTGCCGCTGCGCAGGTCGCGGCAGAGTAATTCAGCAAAGCCACCGTAAGGGAGCCAGGGTAGATGAGCGAGTTACAAGGACATTGTATGTGCGGCGCCGTTACCGTTTCGATGACGCCAGCACGCCCGGCCCTTGGGGCTTGCCACTGTGATATGTGTCGTCGCTGGACCAGTTCGGCCTTGATGACCATTCCGGCGGCGCCAGGCTATGCGGCGCTTGGCCCGGTAAAGACATATGTGTCGTCAGACTGGGCCGAACGCGCGTTTTGCGCCGATTGCGGTTCAGCTCTTTGGTATCGCATCACAGCTCCCGGTAAGATGCATGGCCAGGTTCAGATGGCGGCGGGCCTTTTTGACAATGCCGGTGGAACCAAGCTCGGTCTGGAACTTTATATCGACAGAAAGCCCAAGGGCTACGCCTTTGCGGGAGAGCATCGGCAGATGACCGAAGCAGATGTCATGGCAGCGTTTCGCCCTGCGGCAGAAGAAGGAAAAAGCTAGGATCCCTGTGATCGTTGCTGACTTAAAATGAAAATCGGGATCCGCAAATCACTTCGTCAGGCCTTGTTTCGCCTGAAGTCACGCAGCCTCTGCGATGAGGCTGGGGCTGATATTCGCGCGCTTTCCGGTCGCGAAGACGCAGGGATAGTGGTTTTCACAAGTTACAACGCCAATGCGGCAAAACGCGGTCTGCTCGAATTTGCAGCCAGCGCGTCAAACCAGGGCGCGCGTCATTGTATCTTTGTGACGGACCGTCGGCAGGGTTGGTTTCAGGGGAGCGATTTCTCATCTGCGGTCTTGCGGACAATTTCCGACTATGTCGCGCGCTACCGGCTGAAACGATTGATGGCGGTGGGTGTATCCATGGGGGGATATGGCGCCATTTCCTACGCCGCACAGATCGGAGCGGACTCCGCCCTGGCTTTTGCTCCGCAGTATTGCCCGCACCCGGATCGCTTTCCTGAAGATACCCGCTGGGCGGAGGCCCGTGCGCGGATCCGGGAGTTTTCCCGCCCCTCGCTGCATGAATCTATGCGTTCAAAAACACAGTATACGCTGCTGCACGGCCGCTGGAGTGCTGAGGACAGCCTGCATTGGCAGGCTTTCCCACAGGGCTCCAATATTGACCATTTCCTGGCCGATCGCAAAAGCCACGATGTTATCGATCCTCTACGCGAGGCGGGGGTGTTGTACCCGATTGTCGATGCTGCATGGGGGAAAGATCGGACCAAAATGCGCAGTCTGATGCGCAAAATCAGCGCCCTTCAACGACGACCGGGAGAACGCGCTGAAGACCTTAACAATAATCGGGCTCTGAATGCCCAGCTTACGACAAGCTATGCCACTAATTGATCGGAGAAACTCATGACCAAATTTGATGCTGACTGGGTCCGCGCCGAGGAAACGAAGCGTAAGTGGATGGCCGAGAATGGGCTCTATACCGAGGAAGAAGAGCATTCTTCTTGTGGTGTGGGTCTGGTGGTTGCCGTTGATGGCAAATCCAGCCGCAGCGTGGTTGAAGCCGGTATTAATGCGCTGAAAGCCATCTGGCACCGCGGCGCTGTTGATGCTGATGGCAAAACCGGAGACGGCGCAGGTATCCACGTCCAGATCCCGGTTCCGTTCTTTTATGACCAGATTAAGCGCACGGGCCATGAGCCGCGTGAAGATCAGTTGATGGCTGTTGGTCAGGTCTTTTTGCCACGGACCGATTTTGGTGCGCAAGAGACCTGCCGGACCATCGTCGAGACCGAAGTTCTGCGTATGGGCTATTACATTTACGGCTGGCGCCACGTGCCTGTCGACGTGACTTGCCTGGGCGCGAAAGCCAACGCGACACGTCCTGAGATCGAGCAGATCCTGATTTCGAACTCTAAAGGCGTTGATGAAGAAACATTCGAACGCGAGCTCTATGTGATCCGTCGTCGGATTGAGAAGGCCGCAGCTGCCGCTGGTATTGGCGAGCTCTATCTCGCCTCGCTGTCCTGTCGTTCAATCATCTATAAGGGCATGATGCTGGCCGAGCAGGTTGCGGTCTTCTATCCCGATCTGATGGACGAACGCTTTGAGAGCGCTTTTGCGATCTATCACCAGCGCTATTCCACCAATACCTTCCCGCAATGGTGGTTGGCACAGCCCTTCCGCATGTTGGCCCATAACGGCGAAATCAACACGCTGAAAGGGAACGTCAACTGGATGAAGAGCCATGAAATCCGCATGGCCTCTGCGACCTTTGGCGATCATGCCGAAGACATCAAACCCATCATCGCAGGCGGTGCGTCCGATTCGGCAGCACTGGATGGCGTGTTCGAGGTTCTGGTGCGCGCGGGTCGCTCTGCGCCCATGGCTAAAACCATGCTGGTGCCGGAAAGCTGGTCCAAGCAGGCAGTGGAGCTGCCACAGGCCTGGCGTGACATGTATTCCTATTGCAACTCGGTGATGGAACCCTGGGATGGTCCGGCGGCCCTAGCAATGACCGATGGCCGCTGGGTCTGCGCCGGCCTGGATCGCAATGGGCTGCGTCCCATGCGCTATGTGGTCACCGGCGATGGCCTGGTGATCGCGGGGTCTGAAGCGGGCATGGTGCCCATCGACGAGGCATCTGTGGTGGAAAAAGGCGCGCTGGGCCCTGGCCAGATGCTGGCTGTGGACATGAAAAAGGGCAAGCTGTTTCACGACACTGAGATTAAGAACAAGCTCTCGGCCGCGCTGCCCTTTGGCGAGTGGGTGAGCAAGATCAACGACGTTGATGCCACCCTGGCCACCGTGACAGAGGCGCCGATCTTCACCGGCGATGAGCTGCGTCGCCGTCAGGTGGCTGCGGGCTATACCATCGAAGAGCTGGAGCAGATCCTGTCGCCAATGGCCGAAGATGGCAAAGAGACCCTGGCCTCGATGGGGGATGACACGCCGTCGGCTGTGCTGTCGAAACAGTACCGCCCGCTGTCGCATTTCTTCCGCCAGAACTTTAGCCAGGTAACCAACCCGCCTATCGATTCCCTGCGTGAATTTCGGGTGATGTCGCTGAAGACGCGCTTTGGTAACCTGAAAAACGTGCTGGACGAAGACAGCAGCCAGACAGAGATCGTGGTGCTAGAGAGCCCCTTTGTGGGCAATGCCCAGTGGGATAAGCTGGTGGGGCAGTTCAATGCGCCCCTAGTGGAGATCGACTGCTCGTTTGATCCGGCTGAGGGTTCCCTGAGTCTTGCGCTTGACCGTATTCGTGCAGAGGCAGAAGACGCGGTGCGCTCTGGCGCTGGCCATTTGGTTCTGACCGATCAGTTTTCGAATGCAACCCGTGTGGCCATGCCAATGATCCTGGCGACCTCGGCGGTGCATTCCCACCTGACCCGCAAAGGGCTGCGCACCTTCTGCTCGTTGAATGTGCGGGCAGCGGAATGTGTGGATCCGCATTACTTTGCCGTGCTGATTGGCTGTGGTGCCACCGTGGTCAACGCCTATCTGGCCGAGGATTCCTTGGCTGACCGTATTGAGCGGGGATTGCTGGATGGCACTCTCACTGAAAATGTCGCCCGTTACCGGGACGCTATCGACCAGGGTCTGCTCAAGATCATGGCAAAGATGGGTATTTCGGTGATTTCTTCCTATCGTGGGGGGCTGAACTTTGAAGCCGTCGGCCTGTCGCGTGCCATGTGCGCCGAGTTCTTCCCGGGTATGAC
The DNA here is from genome assembly GCF_000152965.1 of Roseobacter sp. MED193. Classification (GTDB taxonomy): domain Bacteria; phylum Pseudomonadota; class Alphaproteobacteria; order Rhodobacterales; family Rhodobacteraceae; genus Pseudophaeobacter. The sequence continues at coordinate 2,383,052 of NZ_CH902583.1, forward strand.
TAGCCGGATTTCCGGCATTGGTGTCAGCGGTATCCAGGTTAAGGCCGAGGAAATCCACAAAAAGGGTTGGGGGGGTGAAGATAACATCCTGCCCATCGGTGGTTTCTACAAGGCACGCAAATCCAGCGAGACCCATGCCTGGGAAGCCACCTCGATGCATATGCTGCAGATGGCTTGCAACCGCGCCTCTTTCGAGATGTGGAAACAGTATTCCGCCAAGATGCAGTCGAACCCGCCGATCCATCTGCGCGATCTCCTGGACATCAAACCCATGGGCAAGGCGGTTCCGATCGAAGAGGTGGAAAGTATCACTTCGATCCGCAAACGTTTTGTCACCCCAGGTATGTCGCTGGGCGCTTTGAGTCCTGAGGCGCACAAGACCCTGAACGTGGCGATGAACCGCATCGGTGCCAAATCCGATTCCGGTGAAGGTGGCGAAGATCCGGCGCATTTTGTGCCAGAGCCAAACGGCGACAACCCAAGCGCCAAGATCAAGCAGGTGGCTTCGGGTCGTTTTGGTGTGACCGCGGAATACCTGAACCAGTGCGAAGAGCTGGAGATCAAGGTGGCCCAGGGCGCTAAGCCCGGCGAGGGTGGCCAGCTGCCCGGCATGAAGGTCACCGACCTGATTGCCCGTCTGCGTCACTCGACCAAAGGTGTGACCCTGATTTCGCCACCGCCGCACCACGATATCTATTCGATCGAGGATCTGGCGCAGCTGATCTACGATCTGAAACAGATCAATCCGCGCTGCAAGGTGACCGTTAAACTGGTGGCCTCCTCTGGTGTGGGCACCATCGCGGCGGGCGTGGCCAAGGCGAAGGCAGATATCATCCTGATCTCGGGCCATAACGGCGGTACCGGAGCCTCCCCGGCGACCTCGATCAAATATGCGGGTCTGCCCTGGGAAATGGGCCTCACCGAGGCGCATCAGGTGTTGGCGATGAACAACCTGCGCGAACGTGTCACCCTGCGGACCGATGGGGGCCTGCGCACAGGACGTGATATCGTTATGGCGGCGATGCTGGGCGCAGAAGAATACGGCATTGGCACCGCGGCGCTCATTGCTATGGGTTGCATCATGGTACGCCAGTGTCAGTCCAACACCTGCCCAGTAGGTGTCTGCACCCAGGACGAAGCGTTGCGCGGTAAATTCACCGGCAATGCGGATAAGGTTGTCAACTTGATCACCTTCTATGCGCAGGAAGTGCGGGAAATCCTCGCCTCTATCGGCGCGCGTAGCCTGGACGATGTCATTGGTCGTGCGGATCTTCTGGCTCAGGTTAGCCGGGGATCGGCGCATCTAGATGATCTGGATCTCAACCCGCTGCTGATCACCGTCGATGGCGCGGCTGATATTGTCTACAACCGCGACAAGGATCGCAATGCAGTGCCCGATACCTTGGATAGCGAAATCGTCCGCGACGCGGCGCGTTTCCTGCAGGATGGCGAAAAGATGCAGCTGTCTTATGCGGTGCAAAACACCCATCGTTCGGTGGGGACTCGCACTTCGAGTCACATCGTGCGCAACTTTGGCATGCGCAATGCCTTCCAGCCGGATCACCTGACGGTGAAACTGCAGGGCTCTGCCGGGCAATCCCTGGGGGCCTTTGCGGCACCCGGGCTGAAACTGGAAGTGTCTGGCGATGCCAACGACTATGTGGGTAAGGGCCTGTCGGGAGGCACCATTGTCGTCCGCCCGCCGATGTCCTCTCCTCTGACTGCCAGCGAGAATACCATTGTCGGCAACACCGTGCTCTACGGTGCCACTGATGGATATCTCTTTGCGGCGGGCCGTGCTGGTGAACGCTTTGGCGTGCGCAACTCGGGCGCATCGGTCGTGATCGAGGGCTGCGGTGCCTGTGGCTGTGAGTATATGACCGGTGGTGTCGCTGTGATCCTTGGTTCCATTGGCGCCAACTTTGGGGCCGGTATGACCGGCGGCATGGCCTATCTTTATGATCCAGAGGGCAAGGCTGAAACCATGATGAACATGGAAGGCCTGGTGACCTGCGCGGTGACTGTGGATCACTGGGAGGCTCAGATGAAGGGGCTGATTGAACAACATTTGGAAGAGACCGGTAGCCGCAAGGCCGCTGAGATCTTGCAGAATTGGGATCTGGAGAAAGGCAGCTTCTTGCAGGTTTGCCCAACCGAGATGCTCGATAAGCTGGCCCATCCTTTGAGCCTGGAAAAATCGGCGGTTCCTGCTGAATAAATCAGGATAGCGCTGTCCCTAAAGAATTGTCCCGCAAGCTGGTCGCTTGCGGGGCTTTTTGTTTTGGGCTGTGTATCTTTTCCCGAGGTACCCGAGTTGTGAGCTGCGATTCTTGGTTGGTTCCGAGGGCTTGGCTATCCTATAGAGGGGTATGGCAAAGGCAGCGAAAAAAACCAAAAAAACCAAATCGAGCCGTTCCTGGATCAGAGCCCGTCTGGCGCAACCGCTGCGCTGGGTACGGCGCTGGATCTTGAGGGGGGTTTTGGCTTTTGTACTGGTGGCGACTCTGATGGTGCTGTTGTTTTCAGTGGTGAACCCGCCAACCACTCATACAATCTGGAGTGAAAAGCGCCGTCTTGGTGAGGTGGATCAAGAATGGGTTCCGATGGAAGATATTGCGCCAGTTCTGGCGCGTTCCGTTGTGGCCGCGGAAGATGCGCGATTCTGCCAACACTGGGGTATTGATGTTCAGGCTATTCGGGCTGCTTTGGCTGAGGGAGGGCAGCGCGGTGGATCTACCCTGTCGCAGCAGGTGGTGAAGAATGTCTTTCTCTGGCAGGGACGCAGCTGGGGGCGCAAGGCGCTGGAAACCCTGCTGACCCCGCTAGTGGAGGCGATTTGGAGCAAGAAGCGCATTTTGGAAGTCTATGTGAATGTTGCAGAGATGGACGAGGGGATTTTTGGCGCAGAGGCGGCAGCCCGGCACTATTTTGGTGTCGGACCGGATGAGCTGAATGCACGTCAGGCGGCATTGATTGCGGCTGTTTTGCCAAATCCAAAGCAGCGATCTGCTGCGCGTCCGAGTCAAAACCTGCTGCGTCGGGCGGCAAAAATCCAGGATGGGGCGGCTACCATCCGCGCAGATGGACGATCGCGCTGTTTCGAGGATTGAAGTTTTGCTGCGCACAGGGCATTGCTGGAACAGACCCTCGCAGCTCGATCCGGAGTTCCAAAAGACCCTATGGCCCGTCTCTATCATGTCCCGCTTTCACCCTTTTGTCGGAAAATCCGCCTGTCTTTGGCGGAGAAGAAGATCGAAGTAGAGTTGGTCGAAGAGCGCTATTGGGAAGCAGATCCGGATTTCCTGCGCCGTAACCCGGCGGGAAAGGTGCCGGTCATTCGTCTGGATGGGAAGATGATGTCGGAAAGCGCCGCCATCTGTGAATATCTGGAAGAAACGCGACCGACGCCTTCGTTGATGCCCAGCGATGCGGACGGGCGCTATGAGGTGCGTCGCATCGTGAGCTGGTTTGATGATAAGTTTCATTCTGAGGTGACCTCAAAACTGCTGTATGAGCGGGTCAACAAGAAGGTCACAGGGCAAGGCTACCCGGACAGTAAGAACGTCAAGGCCGGGGCAAAAGCGATCAAGTATCACCTCGATTATATGACCTGGCTGTTGGATCACCGGCGCTGGTTGGCGGGGGATCAGATGAGCCTGGCAGATTTTGCCGCCGCAGCGCATCTGTCGTCACTTGACTATATTTCGGATGTGGATTGGAACCGTTCGGCTGTGGTCAAGGACTGGTATGCCAAGATCAAATCCCGCCCTGCCTTTCGCTCTATCCTGGCTGACCAGATATCGGGTTTTCGTCCGCCGGCACATTATGCTGATCTCGATTTCTGAACGGCTGGCGTTATGGCGGAGTTGCTGGCACAGTGAGGGGGCTGTCTGCCCCCTCTTGCCTTTTGCTAAAGACAAATCACCCCCGAGGATATTTCCGGCCAAATGAAACATGGTGCTGACTTGAAGGCGCGACTGGTGGAGCGGGCGATTGCCGAGGGGTTTGTCGCTTGCAAGATCTGTCGCCCCTGGGACGTGCCACAGGTGCCAGAGCGGCTGCAGCAGTTTCTTGAAAAAGGCTATCATGGGCAGATGGGGTGGATGGCGGAGCGCAGCCATTGGCGCGGTGATCCGAGTGTTTTGTGGCCTGAGGCGCGCTCGGTCATCATGCTGGCGGAGAGCTACACCCCTGATGAAGATCCCATGGCGGTTGTCGGCTGCCCTGATCGGGGCGCCGTGTCGGTTTATGCGCGCAACAAGGACTATCATGATCTGGTCAAGAAACGCCTGAAACGTTTGGCGCGCTGGCTTATTGAGGAGTCCAAGGCTCAGGACGAGGCGGCTGAGGTGAAGGTTTTTGTCGACACCGCTCCGGTTCCGGAGAAGCCCCTGGGGCAGGCGGCGGGACTTGGCTGGCAGGGAAAGCACACCAATCTGGTGAGCCGCGACTGGGGCAATTGGGCCTTTTTAGGCTCTGTTTTTACCACGCTTGATTTGCCGGTGGATGCTCCTGAGCCCGATCGGTGCGGGTCCTGTTCGTCTTGCTTAACCGCCTGTCCAACGGAGGCCTTTGTTGCCCCCTATCAAATGGATGCGCGACGGTGCATTTCCTACCTGACAATCGAGCACAAAGGTCCTGTTGACGAGGAGCTGCGCGGCAAGCTGGGCAATCGAATCTATGGCTGTGATGATTGCCTGTCAGCCTGCCCCTGGAACAAATTTGCAGTTGCGGCCAGTGATCTGCGCTATGCGGCCCGGGCCGAGTTACAGGCGCCCAAGCTGGCTGAATTGGCGGTGTTGGATGACGCCGAGTTTAGGGCTTTTTTCTCAGGCTCACCGATCAAACGGGTGGGGCGGGATCGTTTTGTGCGCAATGTGCTTTATGCCATCGGCAATTCGGACCTTCCGGCGCTGCGTAGCGTGGCACAGGGGCTGGTCGAGGATCCTGATCCGACGGTGGCTGACGCGGCACAATGGGCGGTTCAGCAGCTTTCATGACGCAAACAGAATGGATCCGTCTCAAATAGGCGCTAGAACCTGTTGGGCGAATGGCTTGGAGACGATTGAAATGGCACTGCTTTTGGGGGTGGATACGGGCGGAACCTATACGGATGCGGTATTGATCCGTGACGAGAAAGAGGTGATTGCAAGTGCCAAGTCGCTGACGACACGGGCGGATCTTGCCATTGGAGTTGGCGGTGCCATACGGGCGGTTCTGGAGCAATCAGGCCGTGCGGCTGCTGAGGTTTCGATGGCTGCGCTGTCGACCACCCTGGCGACCAATGCCCTGGTCGAAGGGCAGGGGGGGCGTGTCGCGCTGATCTATGTGGGTTTTGGTGAGGGGGATCTCGATCGCCATGGGCTGAAGGATGCGCTGAAAGGCGACCCGGCGCTGGTTCTGGCCGGTGGTCACAATCACGCTGGCGTGGAAGCCTGCGCCCTGGATACTGAGGCGCTGAGAGGCTTTTTAAAGACACATTCGGCCGGGGTCTCGGGGTTTGCGGTGGCCTCGGTCTTTGCCACCCGCAACCCGGCGCATGAGTTGAAGGTGGCGCAGATCATTGGCGAGATGACACAGGCACCAGTGACCTGTTCGCATCAGTTATCGGCCAAATTGAACGGACCCAAGCGGGCGGTGACCGCTGTGCTGAATGCGCGCCTTATTGGCATGATTGACCGGCTGATTGGCCGGGCGCAGCACGTGCTGACCGAGTTAGGTGTAACCGCGCCTATGATGGTGGTGCGCGGGGATGGGGCTTTGATGTCGGCACATCAGGCGCGCGAACGCCCGATTGAAACCATTCTGAGTGGTCCTGCGGCCTCGATTGTCGGTGCGCGCTGGATGACCGGGGCGGAGAATGCACTGGTGAGTGATATTGGCGGCACCACCACGGATGTGGCGCTGATCCGGGATGGCAAACCAGCCATTGATCCGGCAGGCGCGCGGGTGGGCGAATTTCGCACTATGGTCGAGGCGGTGGCGATGCGCACCACGGGGCTTGGCGGGGACAGTCAGGTCCATTTGCAGGCCAGCGGCTTGCAGGGCGGCGTGACACTTGGCCCGCGGCGCGTTGTACCAATTTCTCTGATGGCGGCCGAAGCTCCGGAGTTGGTGCACGCGACGTTGGATAAGCAGCTTTTGGCACCTGTGGTCGGAGAGCATGATGGCAAGTTTGTACGTGCCGTTCTGGGGCTCCCCGCGGCTGGATTGGGAGAGCGAGAACATACGCTGCTGGGGCGAATTGGTACCGAGGTGCATCCCCTAGGCGCCATTTTGCGTACCCGGATGGAACATGGTGCGCTGAGCCGACTGGTGGATCGTGGGTTGGTACAGGTCTCGGGTGTGACCCCGTCGGATGCCAGTCATGTTCTGGGCCGGGTTGCGGCCTGGGATGCAGAAGCGGCAGTCAAGGCACTGACGCTGTTTGCCCGGCGGCGCGTTGGCAGTGGAGAAAGCCTGGCTAAGGATGCTCAGGGCCTGGCACAGATCATTGTGGATCAGCTGACGGAACAGACCGCCATTACCTTATTGGAGTCTGCTTTTGCAGAGGAGGCAGAGGATTTTCCTCTACCGCCCGGAGATCTGGCGCGGCATGTGCTCACGCAGCAGGGGCTTTCCTCGCATCGTGGGGTGCTCTCTCTGGATTTGTCGGTCAACATCGATGTGGTTGGGCTTGGTGCCTCGGCACCCTGCTATTATCCAGCCGTGGGAGAGCGTCTGAAATGCAAGATGTTGCTGCCAGAACATGCAGGGGTGGCCAATGCAATTGGCGCGGTTGTGGGGCGGATCACCATGCGGCGCAGCGGCAGCGTCACCGCGCCGGCGGAGGGAAAGTTTCGGGTCCACCTTGACAGTGAGCCGTTAGATTTCACCACCTCTGAAGAGGCTTTGCAGGCGTTGGAGCAGGCCCTGCGGAAACAGGCCCACGCTGAGGCCGAAGCGGCGGGGGCGGAGGATATTCATATTCATGTCACCCGGGATATGCGCATGGCCGAGGTTGAGGCGCGTGAAGTTTTTGTTGAGGCCCTGCTGACGGTTGAGGCCAGTGGGCGTCCACGAGTCGCCAGAGGCTAAGAGATAGAAATCAAAAGGCCCACCCCGAGATGAGGCGGGCCTTGGCGTAAAAGAGGCTCTAATAAGGGCTATTCTGCCGCTGACGCACGTTTGGGCAATACCCAGTCAGGGCGTGCAAAATGGCAGGTGTAGCCATTGGGTTGGCGTTCTAAATAGTCTTGATGTTCAGGCTCAGCCTCCCAGAAATCGCTAACGCCTTCGACCTCGGTGACTACCTTTCCAGGCCAGAGGCCGCAGGCCTCAACATCGGCAATGGTGTCCAGGGCCACTGTTTTTTGCGCCTCATCCACGTAGTAAATGGCCGAACGGTAGCTCATCCCAAGATCATTGCCCTGGCGATTTGGCGTGGTGGGGTCGTGGATCTGGAAGAAGAACTCCAGCAAATCGCGATAGGATGTCTGGCTCGGGTCAAAAACGATCTCTATGGCCTCGGCATGAGTGCCGTGGTTCTTATAGGTCGCGTTGGCCACATCCCCACCAGTATAGCCGACGCGGGTACTCAACACGCCTTTGCGCTTGCGGATCAGATCCTGCATGCCCCAAAAACAACCCCCTGCCAGGACGGCGCGCTCGGTCACACTCATGCGTTTTCCTCCACTTGATTAATGTAGTCTGCATAGCCCTCGGCCTCCATCTCGGCCAGTGGAATAAATCGCAGCGAGGCTGAGTTGATGCAGTAGCGCAGGCCGCCGCGATCCACGGGCCCGTCAGGGAAGACGTGACCGAGGTGGCTGTCACCATGGGTCGAACGCACCTCAGTGCGGATCATGCCCAGGCTGCGGTCTTCCAGCTCGCTGACATATGCGGGTTCAATGGGTTTGGTAAAGCTGGGCCAGCCACAGCCAGAATCATATTTGTCGCTTGAAGCAAACAGCGGTTCGCCAGAGACGATATCAACATAGATACCGACCTCTTTGTTGGCGAGCAATTGGCCGGTCCCGGGACGTTCGGTGCCAGCGTTTTGCGTGACGTAGAATTGTTCTTCGGAAAGGGCGGCAATGGCTGCCGGGTCTTTGCTGTATTTACGCATATCATTCTCCGTCTGGTGCGGTCTTCTCTCTCAGGCCGCTCTGTTCGCTGTATTGGTAAAGATGGGGTGTTGTGGGCAAAATGCAAAGAGCATTTCACCGCGATCGCGTCTCTGTGTGGGGAAGCGCCGGTTGGCGGCAGGGGCGACTATTGCGGCTTGGCCTGGCGTGACAGTTGCACCGCCAGAATACCCAGGGTCACGACGGCCACGCCAATGATATCCAGCAACCCCAGTTTTTCGCCCAAGAGGACACTGGCAACGGCTACGCCAAAGACCGGATTGAGAAAGTGAAAGGTGGCAGCGCGGATGGCGCCAATACGGTTGAGGAGCAAGACCCAGATAAAGGTCGCCATCAGGCCGGGCACGATGGTGGTATAGGCAAAGGCGAGGCCCAGCCGCAGGGTTGGATTGACAAAGATCTCTTCGGTCAGCGGCGCGGCGACAAACAGGATGGCAGAGCCAACCAGCATCTGCAGCCCAACAACCATCATGAAGTTGCCCCCTGAGGTGGCGCCGCGTAGCGCTAGCGTCGCCACGGCCAGAGCGAGAACACCAATGACGCAGAGAAGCATGCCAAAAAGATCCACTCCGTCACTGATGCGAGTCCCCATGATCAAGGCCACGCCAGCCACACCTGCAAGCAGCCCCAATACCCCCAGCGGTCGCAGCTTATCGCCGTAGATCAGCCAGGTGGCCATGGCGACCAGCAGTGGCATTGTGGAGGCAATAATTGCCGCCAGAGAGGCCTCGATCCATTGCATGGCGACAAAGTTGAGCCCTAGGTAGAGCGCATTCTGACAGAGGCCAAAGATCATGGTTGCGCGCCACTGGCCGCGGGTCAGGCGCCAAGTCTGGCCCAGGGCCAGGGCGATACCAACCCCAATCAAGCCTGAGATCAGAAACCGTACTGCCAGGGAAAACAGCGGCGATGCATCCATTACGATGATCCGGGCTGAAGTAAAGGCTGATGACCACATGAAGGCAAAGGTGAGCCCCATGGTAACTGCGCGTAGATCCATACCGGTGTCTCCCAGGGGGCTGATAGCTGTCTCAGGTCTTTAGCAAGGCAAGTACACTGTGGGAATGCACATTCGTGCTGGGATCACAGGATTGGCATTAACCCCCCAGACGGCAGATCTGCGGGCACAAAAAAGGGCCGCCAAAGGCGACCCTGATTTCGGTAGCTGTAATCCGGAAATTCCTGGATTAGGCTTCGCCGTTGACGCTGTCTTTCAGAGCCTTGGCAATGGTCATTTTCACGACCTTGTCAGCTTCTTTCATGAACTTCTCGCCAGTGGCTGGGTTGCGCACTTCGCGCTCGGGACGCTCGCGGCAATAGATTTTGCCAACGCCAGGCAAAGTCACGGCGCCGCCAGCGGACACTTCGCTTGTGATCAGCGCGCAAACAGCTTCCAGTGCTGCGCCTGCTGTCTTTTTGTCTTCGCCCATTTCATCAGCCAGAGCTGCAACCAGCTGGGTCTTTGTCATTGGTTTGGACATTCTCAGATCTCCTTAAAACTGCCCGAACTATGGGGCCTCATCGCGCAACATTATCGTTATGTTGTGTAGGAACACAACGCGTTGTGTTACAAAACACTATAGAAACCAGCGGTTTTTTGCAGAAAACAGTGGAAAACTCGTGCTAGAGGAAGGCGGTTTCATCAAAGGAGCGCAGTTTTCGGCTGTGCAGGCGTTCCAAGGGCATGGTTCTGAGCTGTTCCATAGCGCATATGCCAATTTGCAAATGACGTGCAACCTGTGTTTGGTAAAAGTCCGAGGCCATGCCAGGCAGTTTCAACTCACCATGCAGCGGTTTGTCCGACACACATAGAAGCGTGCCGTAGGGCACCCGAAAGCGATAGCCATTGGCGGCGATGGTGGCGCTTTCCATATCTAGGGCGATGGCACGAGACTGGCTGAGCCGCTGCACCGGGCCGGATTGATCACGCAGCTCCCAGTTACGGTTGTCGATGGTGGCGACTGTGCCAGTGCGCATGATCCGCTTCAGGTCGTAGCCCTGAAATTTGGTCACTTCGGCCACGGCCTGTTCCAGCGCGATCTGGATTTCTGCCAAGGCTGGAATAGGCGTCCAGACTGGCAGGTCATCGTCCAACACATGATCTTCGCGCAGGTAAGCATGGGCAAGAACAAAGTCTCCCAGCGCCTGGGTATTGCGCAGACCAGCGCAGTGACCGACCATCATCCATGCATGGGGACGCAGGACCGCAATATGGTCGGTGGCGGTTTTGGCATTGGAAGGGCCGACGCCGATATTGACCAGGGTGATGCCTTTGCCGTCAGCGCGTTTCAAATGATAGGTTGGCATCTGCGGCAGCTTGGCGATCGCGGGGATCTCTGCTTCTGCATCGGTGATCTCATGATTGCCGGTGCTGACAAAGCTGGTGTAGCCGGAGTTCGGATCCGCCAGCTGGGCGCGGGCATAGGCCTCAAACTCGGCCACGTAAAACTGGTAGTTGGTGAACAGAACGTGGTTTTGAAAATGTTCAGGCGCGGTGGCGGTATAGTGGGAGAGCCGTGCCAATGAGTAGTCAATGCGTTGTGCAGTGAACAGGGACAGTGGGCCAATACCGTCTTCGGATTGATAGGTTCCGTTGACGATATCATCATTGGTGGTGGCCAGATCCGGAACGTCAAAGACATCGCGCAGGGTAAAGCCTGCTGCGCCCTCTTGCGGCACGGTCAGGTCCGGGCGCGAGGCAACGGCAAAATGCACAGGAATTGGCGTGGTTGAGGCACCAATGGTGACCGGCTGGCCGTGGTTCTTGATCAACAGGGCGATTTGCTGGGTCAAATAATGGCGAAACAGATCCGGCCGCGTCACCGTGGTGGCATAGGTGCCAGGCGCGGAAACATGGCCAAAACTGAGACGACTGTCCACTTGCGCAAAGCTGGAGGTGGTAAAGCGTATTTCGGGATAAAAGGCGCGAATACGCTGCGTGCTCTTCTCTGCCATCGCCATGCTGGAAATAAATTCATCACATAGGAAGGTGGTGGCCTGGGAATAGAGCTCTTCCAACCGGGCGACAGCGGCACCAGCATCGGTAAAGCTCTCGGGGGCGGGTGTTTCGGGCTGTTTGATCTGCGCAATGGGGGTGGCTGGTGTCATGTAATGGTCTCGATCACTGGAATCATTTCAAACGTGCGCACGTCCACCAATCCTAGGTCAGAGATCCTGAGTTCAGGGATTACCACCAGCGCCAACAAGGAATGCTGCATATAGGCGTTGTTGAGCGAGCAGCCGCAGGCCTCCATCGCCTCGCCCAGTTTTTGCGCCTTGGCGGCAACCTCGGTCGCTGGGCTATCGGACATCAGGCCCGCAATGGGCAGCTCGACCAGGGCGAGTTCTTGGCCATCGCGGAAGATGGTGACGCCGCCGCCGACCTCAGCCAGGCGATTGGCGGCCAGCGCCATCTGGTCCCGGTCCGTGCCCACCACAATCATATGGTGGCTGTCATGGGCCACAGTTGAAGCCATGGCCATTTTGCCTTGATAGCCAAATCCCGAAACAAAGGCATTTGTAACGCCGCCAGTGGCCTGGTGACGTTCTACCAGCGCGATCTGGCAGGTCTCTCCTTCGGTGGCCATGGTGGCTTCGACCAAGCCGTCATGCACCGGCAGCTCGGCCTTCAGCGCCTTGGTTGGAGCCTGGTTTTCCACCATTCCAATGACATTGGCGGTGACAGCATTGGCACCCTCGGGGGCTGCAATTTCAAAATCTTTCGCCGTCAGTTCATGGCCCAGATGGATGGTGCCACGGGCACTTTCAGGCCAGTCAAGATGCGGACAATCTACCGTAATAGAGCCGGATTCAGCTACGATCTGTCCGCGGGCGATCACCAGGTCGATCGGGAGGTCGGTCAGATCCGAGGTGAGGATCACATCGGCGCGCCGTCCTGGCGTGATAGAGCCGATGTCGCGTTCCAGGCCAAAATGAGTGGCCGTATTGATCGTCGCCATCTGTAGCGCAATCAGCGGGTCACAGCCGCAGGCTATGGCATGGCGTACCACCCGGTTCATATGGCCGTCATGCACCAGCGTACCGGAGTGGCAATCATCGGTGCAGAGGATGAAATTGCGCGGGTCCAGGCCCTTCTCCGTGATGGCGGTGATCTGGGCCTCGACGTCGTACCAGGCGGACCCCAGTCGCACCATGGCGCGCATGCCTTGGCGCATCCGGGCGATGGCATCGGCCTCGCAGGTGCCTTCGTGATCATCCGCTGGACCACCGGCTACATAGGCGGCAAAGTCCCGCCCCAGATCTGGCGATGCATAATGTCCGCCGACGGTTTTGCCAGCACGCTGGGTGGCTGCGATTTCGGCCAACATTTTGGGGTCGGCATTGGCAACACCCGGGAAGTTCATCATTTCGCCAAGTCCGACGATGCCGGGCCAGGCCATGGCCTCGGCCACGTCTTCGGCGGTGATCTCAAACCCGGTGGTTTCCAGACCTGGCGCGGAGGGTGCACAGGATGGCATCTGGGTGAAGATGTTCACTGGCTGCAAGAGGGCCTCATCGTGCATCAAGCGCACGCCCTCTAGCCCCATCACATTGGCGATTTCATGGGGGTCGGTGAACATGGAAGTCGTACCATGGGGGATCACCGCGCGGGCAAACTCCGCCGGGGTCAACATGCCGGATTCAATGTGCATATGGGCATCACACAGGCCGGGAACCATAAAGCGTCCCTGTGCCTCGATCACCTGCGTATCCGGCCCGGTGCAATAGCTGGCATCGGGTCCAACATAGGCAATACGACCGGATTTGATGGCGATGTCGTGATTGTCCAGCACCTCGCGGGTGTGGACATTGACCCATTTGCCCTGCCGGATAACTGTGTCAGCGGACGCGCGTCCTGCTGCAACATCGATCAATTCAGGGGCGATATCGGGCCAACTCGGGAAAGCGTTATCTGTCATGTGCCAATTGTTATGATTGCGAGGGCAAGTGCAAGCCCTGCACTCTGTTGTTCCTTTAGAAAGACCTATCGATATGGCAAGAGGATGACAGCAAGTACAGATCTGCAGTCAAGCGGCGGATTCTGAAGGAGCCTGTCAGCTGTGGCGTAGGTCAGCTGGCCAGTCTTTGCCGCCTGTGTGGTCCTGGGCCATCTCTTGGCGTAGCCAATCTGCAAAGGCACACGCACCGGGAGACTGCTCTGCCTGCACGGACAGCAGCAGGTAATAGGCCTCAGGGACGGGGGTACGGTGCTCAAACGGTGCCACCAGTTTGCCCTGCCGGATCAAATCACCAGCCACGATATCATGTGCTAGGCCAACACCTGCGCCCGCAACCACGGCGGGCAGGCAGGCCATATAGGTGGTGGTATAGGTCACCGGCGGGTTGGGCCAGTCGATGCCTCGGTCCTCGGCCCAGGCCGGGAAATTCGCCATCAGGTTGGCACAGTCAAACAGCCGGTGCTGGTGCAGCGTCTCCAGTGTCACCTCATAGCTTGGGGCGCAGACAGGGTAATAATGATCGCGGTGCAACAGCTCGCCCCGCACCGTATCGGCCAGCCCCAGCGAAAAGCGGATCTCCACATCTGCGCCTTCGGCCATATCGCGCGGTTCCCAGATCTCAGTCGAGATATTCAAGAGCACATCCGGGTGGGAATCGTAGAAGCACCCTAGCCGGGGCGAAAGCCACTGCACTGCAAAGGAGATATTGCACTGCACCTGCACCACATTCTTTGACGGGCCAGAAATGGCGCGGGTGCCATTGGTCAGGGTGCGAAAGGCTTCGCGCACGACTGGCAGGTAGGTGGTTCCGGTGGGGGTCAGCTCCAGTGCGCGAGGGCGGCGATGAAACAGGGTTTTGCCCAGGTGTGACTCCAACCCCTTGATCTGTTGACTGACCGCGCTTTGGGTCATGTTCAGATCATGGGCCGCGCCAGTAAAGGACAGGTGTCGGGCGGCCGCCTCAAATGTTCGCAGCCAGCCGAGCGGAGGGAGAGAATTTTTCATGCCATAAGTTTGTCATAAGTTCAGCTAATGCCAAGCCGATATTTTTTTCGTTGGTCAAAGGCGCCGTTGCGGCTCAGGTTCTGGACAATCAAAATTGCTTCAGGAGCCCCCGGATGAACACCCCAGAGACACGCCCCAATATGGACCACTGGCAAGAGCGTGTTGATCTTGCCGCCAGCTTTCGCTGGGTTGAGCGGCTCAATATGCATGAAGGTGTCGCCAATCATTTCAGTTTGGCGGTAAATGAAGAGGGCACGCAATTCCTGATGAATGCCAATCAGATGCATTTCGCCCGCATTACGGCGTCAAATCTGTTGTTTCTGGATGCGAATGACCCGGACACAATGGCCAAACCTGGCGCTCCGGATCCCACCGCCTGGGGGCTGCATGGGTCAATCCATCGTCTGTGTCCGCAGGCGCGTTGCGTGATGCATGTGCATTCGATTTTTGCCACGGTACTGGCCTCGCTGGCGGATAGCACTCTGCCGCCAATTGATCAAAACACCGCGACCTTTTTCAATCGCTATGTCATTGATGATGGCTATGGCGGTTTGGCATTCGAGGACGAGGGCGCGCGCTGTGCGGCGATGCTGACTGATCCCAAGCAAAAGGTGATGATCATGGGCAACCACGGCGTGCTGGTGATTGGTTCTGACCCGGCGGATACACTGAACAGGCTCTATTACTTTGAACGCGCCGCTGAGACCTATATTCGGGCGCTGCAAACTGGCCAGAAGCTGCGTGTGTTGTCCGATGAGATAGCGGAGAAAACCGCGCAGGAGCTGGAAGACTACCCCTCCCAGGCAGAGGCTCTATTGCGGGAGGTCAAGCTGATCCTTGATGGAGAAGGCTCGAGCTATGCAAGCTAACGCGCCCTGCGGGGGTGGGGGCCTCATTTGATGTCGCTGCGCATCTGGCGTGGGGTGGCGCCAAACTCGGCGCGATAGGCACGGGTCATGGCACTGGGATCCTCGTAGCCGCTGCGCAGGGCAATTTCAGCGATCGACAACTGTGTCTCTAATACAAGTTTTCGAGCCTGTATGAGGCGCAGATGCCGGTAGATTGCCTGCGGGGGAGCACCCAGCTGGGCCTTCATGCGCTGTTCCAGGTCCTTGCGGTTGCGTCCGATTTGGCGGGCGATTTCAGGCACCGAGAGAGGTGTTTCAATATGCGCCTGCATCAAGGCCAGTGCCCTGGCGACGGAGCGGCTGCGGGCTGAGCCTATCGCAGGGGTGGCAGGTTCTGCCTCAGTGACTTCGGGGCTCATAAACAGGGCCGCAACCTCTAGCCGCAGGGCCTGGCCATGGGCCTGCCCGATGAGTTCCATCATCAAATCAAAGGCCGCCAACGCGCCAGTGCAGGTGATGCGGTTACCGTCCTGCACATGGCGCAGGCGTTGGGCGTGGACCTCAGGGAAATCTTCAGTAAAGCCTGCCAGCTCCTCCCAATGAATGGTCGCGCGGCGCTGTTCCAACAATCCAGCGGCAGCCAGCAGCCAGGCTCCAGCATCAAACCCAGCCATCACCGCATATCGTGTGGCAGCAGCCCGCAGTGATTTCTTGGCTGTCTCTGTCGCCAGCGGACGGTAGCGATAAGAGGGCATCGCAATCAGCATATCGCCCTGGCAGCGGGCCAGCTTGTCATGGGGGTTCACCTCCATTCCGGCGGAAGAGGTTGCGGGGGCCCCATCCAGGGTTAGGAACCGCCAGCGATAGATCTGTCGTCCCGCCAGGGTATTGGCGGCGCGCAGGGGCTCGACTGTATTGGCAAGGCAATGACCGGAAAAATCATCAAACAACAGCAAATCAATCTGCTGCGCTGCGGCGTCTTCTTTCACCCAACTCTGCATGATTTTTTCCATTGCTGCACAAACAGAACCTAGCTCGAGACTAGACTGATCTGCAAGTCAAAGAGAAGGATAGGCGCGATGCAGTTTGGCATGACTGAAGAACAGGCAATGATCGTCGAGACGACCCGTGCCTTTGTGGAAAAAGAGCTCTACCCCCATGAACTGGAAATTGAACGCACCGGGCACTTGGATATGGAGGTTATCAAAGACATCCAGGCCAAGGCGATGGAGGCTGGGCTGTACGCGGCGAATATGCCCGAAGAGGTGGGGGGGGCAGGGCTCGATACCCTCAGCTGGCTTATGTACGAAAAGGAACTGGGCCGCGCCAATTATGCGCTGCACTGGACCGGGGTGGCGCGTCCATCGAATATCCTGCTGGCGGGCACCGACGAGCAGAAAGAGAAATATCTGTACCCTTGCATGAAGGGCGAGAAATGGGACTGCCTTGCGATGACCGAACCGGACGCGGGTTCGGATCTGCGCGGCATGAAGGCCACAGCGCGCAAAGATGGCGATGACTGGATCCTGAACGGCACCAAGCATTTCATCAGCCATGCAGATATCGCCGATTTTGCCATCTGCTTTATGGCCACCGGGGTTGAGGACACTCCGCGTGGGCCTAAGAAAAAGATCACCGCCTTTTTTGTGGATAAGGGCGCGCCAGGGTTTGCCGTGCGCGACGGTTACGGCAACGTGAGCCACCGGGGCTACACCAATGCGGTGCTGGAGTTTGACGACTGCCGCCTGCCGTCTTCGGCCATCCTGGGCGAGGTCGACAAAGGCTTTGATGTGGCCAACACCTGGCTGGGTGCAACTCGCCTACAGGTGGCGGCAACCTGTCTGGGCCGGGCGGAGCGGGCGCTGCAGCATTCGGTCGAATATGCCGCCGAGCGTAAACAATTTGGCCAGCAGATCGGCAAATTCCAGGGCGTGTCTTTCAAGCTGGCGGATATGGCGCTGGAGCTGAAGGCGGCGAATCTTTTGACCTGGGAAGCGGGTTGGAAGTTCGATCAGGGCACTGTGACTGAATCTGACATGTCCATGGCCAAACTCAAAGCAACCGAGATGCTGGCCATGGTCGCGGATGAGGCGATCCAGATCCATGGCGGCATGGGCCTGATGGATGAGCTGCCGCTGGAACGCATCTGGCGCGATGCGCGGGTTGAGCGCATTTGGGAGGGGACGAGCGAGATCCAACGTCATATCATCAGCCGGGAAATGCTACGCGCGCTTGGAGGCTGATACGCGATGACCACTCCCCAAAAACCCAAGGTGACCATTACCTACTGCATTGGCTGCAACTGGATGTTACGAGCGGCCTGGATGGCGCAGGAATTGCTCAGCACTTTTCAGGATATGCTGGGCAGCGTGACCTTGGTTCCAGGAGAGGTCGGCGGGATCTTTGAGATCTCGGTCGATGATGAACTGATCTGGGAGCGTAAACGCGACGGCGGATTTCCCGATGTGAAAGAGCTGAAAACCCGCGTGCGCGACCAGATTAATCCGCAACAGGATCTCGGTCATCTGGACCGGAGTAAAAGTGGTGAATAGACAGAAATGAAGTCTCTAAACAGGCTGTTTAGGCCCAGAACCATCGCCGTTGTCGGCGGCGGTGACTGGTGCAAATTGGTGATCGAACAGTGCCAGAAAATGGGGTTCGACGGCGAAATCTGGCCAGTACACCCCAAGGCGGAAGAACTCGCAGGTCTGCAGGCCTACAAAGATGTCGCCAGCCTGCCCGACGCACCGGATGCGACATTTGTCGGCGTCAATCGCTTCGCCACCATCGAGGTGGTGCGGGCTCTGTCCGAACGGGATGCAGGCGGTGCAGTGTGTTTTGCTTCGGGCTTTCTCGAGGCTCAGGCCGAAGATGCCGAAGGCGCGGATCTGCAAGCGCAGCTGCTGGCGGCGGCGGGCGATATGCCCTTTCTGGGGCCAAATTGCTATGGCTTCATCAACTACCTTGATGGGGCCTTGCTCTGGCCGGATCAGCATGGCGGAAAGCGGGTGGAAAGGGGCGTCGCCCTGGTCACCCAAAGCTCCAATATCGCCAT
Source organism: Roseobacter sp. MED193 (assembly GCF_000152965.1). GTDB lineage: Bacteria > Pseudomonadota > Alphaproteobacteria > Rhodobacterales > Rhodobacteraceae > Pseudophaeobacter. The sequence goes on from NZ_CH902583.1 coordinate 2,401,044, forward strand.
CAATCTGACCATGCAGATGCGGGGACTGCCCATCGCCTATGTGGTGGCGGCGGGCAATCAGGCCCAGTCCGGCATCGCCGAAATCGGCGAAGCACTGCTGGAGGATAATCGCGTCACGGCACTGGGTCTGCATATCGAAGGCTTTGGCGATCTGCGCGCCTTTGAAGCCCTGGCGGCCAAGGCCCGGGCCTTAGGCAAGCCGATCATCGCGCTCAAGGTTGGCAAATCCGCCGAGGCCCAGGCCGCGACGATTTCTCATACGGCCTCGCTCGCAGGCGGGGACGCGGGGGCCTCAGCCTTGCTCTCACGCCTTGGTATCCCGCGTCTGGATGATCTGCCCTCTTTTCTGGAAGTGCTGAAACTCATGCATGTGACCGGGCCTTTGCCCTCCAATCGCATTGCTTCGATCAGTTGTTCCGGAGGCGAGGCCAGCCTGGCGGCAGATACCGGCCATGGCCTGCCGGTGGTCTTTCCACCGTTGAACGAGACCCAGCAGGTCAATCTGCGCGCGGCCCTGGGGCCGATGGTGGCTTTGGCCAATCCGCTGGACTATCACACCTATATCTGGCGTGACACAGAGGCGATGACACGGGCCTGGGCGGCGATGATGGATCCTTCCCTTGCGATGACCTTGCTGGTGGTTGATTTCCCGCGCTCTGACCGTTGTTCGGCCAGTGATTGGGATTGCGCCATTGCCGCTGCCATTGGCGCGCGTCAGCAAACGGGTGCCAATGTCGCCATGGTCGCGACCCTCCCGGAACTGATGCCAGAGGAGGTGGCCGAGCGTCTGATGACGGCGGGTGTGGTGCCCTTTTGCGGGCTCAGTGAGGCTCTGATGGCCTGCGCCATTGCCAGTGAGGCGGCCAGGGTGCCAGAGCAAGCGGATGCAGAGCCGCTGTTGCTGCCAACACCCAGTGTGGAGCCAAGCCTTATCTCCGAGGCCGAGGCAAAACAGCGGTTGTCCGACTATGGGCTGCGTGTGCCCAAATCAATCCGCGCCAAATCACCTGGGGCCGCGCGGGCGGCGGCAGCGGATATCGGCTATCCGGTGGTGCTCAAAGGCGAAGGGGTGGCCCATAAGACCGAAGCCGGGGCGGTGGTGCTCAATCTCCATTCTGGCGCTGCGGTCAGCGAGTCGGCCAGCCAGATGCCCGCCCAGCGTTTTCTGGTCGAAGAGATGGTCACCGGGGCTGTGGCTGAGCTTTTGATTGGGGTGGTCAAAGATCCAGCCCATGGTTTTGTGCTGACCCTGGCCGCCGGGGGCACCCTGACCGAGATCCTGCAGGATAGCACCTCGCTATTGATCCCGGCCAGTGAAACGGATGTTAATGCGGCGCTGGACCGGCTTAAGGTCGCCAAATTGCTGGTGGGTTATCGCGGCCAGCCTGCAGCGGATCGTGCGGCGATCCTGCAGGCGGTGCAAGCGGTGCAGGACTATGTGCAGGCTGATCCCATCGGCCTGGAAGAAATTGAAATTAACCCGCTGCTTTGTACGCCTGAGGGGGCGGTGGCGGCGGATGCGCTGATGCGGAGAAAGGATATTTTGCGATGAGCGATGCTGTGACAGATCATGGGCCAGTGAAAACCCGCCGTGAAGGCGCCATTCTGGAGGTCACGCTGGACCGGCCCAAGGCCAATGCTATCGACCTGGCCACCAGCCGGATCATGGGCGAGGTGTTTCGCGATTTCCGTGATGATGCGGAATTACGCGTGGCGATCCTGACGGGCGGTGGCGACAAGTTCTTTTGCCCAGGCTGGGATCTCAAAGCCGCAGCTGATGGCGATGAGGTTGACGGCGACTACGGTGTGGGTGGCTTTGGCGGTCTGCAAGAAATGCGTGACATGAACAAACCGGTGATTGCTGCTGTGAATGGCATCGCTTGTGGTGGCGGGCTGGAGCTGGCGATTTCGGCCGATATGATCCTGGCGGCGGATCACGCGACATTTGCACTGCCAGAAATCCGCTCTGGTACCGTGGCTGATGCGGCCTCGATCAAGTTGCCAAAGCGTATTCCTTATCACATCGCTATGGAGCTGCTGCTGACTGGGCGCTGGTTTGACGCTGAGGAGGCCAACCGCTGGGGGCTGGTGAATGAGATCCTGCCCGCCGATCAGCTGATGAATCGCGCCTGGGATCTGGCACGCTTGCTCGCCTCGGGCCCGCCGCTGGTCTATGCCGCGATCAAGGAAGTGGTGCGCGACGCAGAGGATAGCAAATTCCAGGATGCGATGAACCATATCACCCAGCGCCAGCTGCGCACGGTGGATGTGCTCTATTCCAGCGAAGACCAGATGGAGGGGGCGCGTGCCTTTGCCGAGAAACGCGATCCTGTCTGGAAAGGGCGTTAAACAGGCCCAGGTGTGGCTCCCGCCCCTGCCACAGCAGTCAGAGACTGCCGCTTTAGGGTTGGGCCCGGCAGCGCGCTTACGCGCGCTGCTTACCGCGTTATTGCAAATCGCGGGGGCAAATGCCTCTGTCAGGTCTATTTGAACTGGGCGTCAAAGGTGATGGCGGCATAAAAGAGCGGTGCCGGGGATGAAACAAGCCTTGCACCGTCGCGTGGTTCTGCCCAAATAGATCCCATGCAGAAAACGCTTCTTTGTCTTGGATATGGGTATACCGCGCGCAATCTCGCGCCGCATCTACTGGCGCGTGGCTGGCGGGTGATTGGGACTGCGCGTGAGCCGGTAGATGCACCTGGTGTGGAGATGATCACCTGGCCTGGCGAGCAGATCATCTGGCCGGGCGTCACCCATGTGTTGAACTCGATCGGGCCCAATGCAATGGGCGATCCGGTCTTGGCAGCATTGAGCCGCGAAATCTCCACCATTGCCCCTGATCTAGAGTGGCTCGGCTATCTGTCGACCACGGCTGTGTATGGTGATCGTGGCGGAGATTGGGTGGATGAGGCAACCCCGGTCGCCCCGACCAGTGAACGGGGAAATTGGCGTGCCCTGGCAGAGCGTCAATGGCAAGAAATCCCTGATCTGCCGCTGCATATCTTTCGCTTGGCCGGCATTTACGGCCCCGGTCGTGGCCCCTTTGCCAAGCTGATGGCGGGCAAAGCACGGCGCATTGTCAAACCGGGCCAGGTGTTTTCGCGCATTCATGTGGATGACATTGTGCAGGCGCTGCTGGCCTCGATGGATCAGCCCAACCCGGGCGGCATCTATAACCTCTGCGATGATGATCCGGCGCCGCCCCAGGATGTGCTGGGCCATGCGGCCGAGCTGCTGGGCCTGCCCGTGCCCGCCGAAGTACCCTTTGACGAGGCGGGCATGACCCCAATGGCGCGCAGTTTTTACGGCGAGAACAAGCGCGTCCGCAACAGTCGTATCAAAAACGCGTTGGGGGTTGAGCTCTTGTATCCGAGCTACCGCGAGGGTTTGCAGGCAGTACTTGCAGCAGAAGACATGGAGCGTTTTGTACCGCCGGAAGAGCCGCCAGCGTTGTGACGCGCGAACCGGCTTGGGAACAGGTCAAGATTTCAAGTATTGCAGATATTCGTCCTGAACATCTTCGTCGATTGAGACATCTTTGAAACCGCCATATAGTCGGTCGTTCTGATCCTTGCGCGGTCCGGAAATCCAGTAATGACCTCCGGTTTCAGTTTCAAAAAAGTTAGCCTTAAAGCCTGATCCCTTGAGGCTTTGAAACATCTTGCCTTGATAGTAGAGAGATTTTCCAGATTTGGAAAAGTAGACGCGTCCAATCCAGGCTGGGCCGTTCAACCCTTCTGACTTGTCCTCGATGTACATGATGCGAGATCTGGCAGACTTGAAGGCCTCTGGAAGTTGAGAGTCCCGTTCGCGGTTTTCTTCTACGCCAATCTTACGCACGCTTTTCCCCGATCTGCGCAACACCAAGAACCTCCAGCACCTTGGCTTCGATTTGCGGCGCGTTCATTGCGGCGGTTTCATACATGTCGGCCGGGCTGGATTGGTCGATGAAGATATCTGGCAGCACCATGGAGCGGAATTTGAAGCCGCGATCAAACACGCCCTCATCGGACAAAAGCTGCGCCACATGGGAGCCAAAGCCGCCCACCGCGCCCTCTTCGATTGAGATCAGCGCTTCGTGACCTGCCACCAGATCCAGGATCATCTCGCGGTCCAATGGTTTGGCAAAGCGGGCGTCGGCAATTGTTGGCGTGATGCCTTTGGCCGCCAGCGCCTCGGCGGCCTTTTTGACCTCACCTAGACGAGTGCCAAAGGAGAGCAGAGCAACGCGGCTGCCTTCCTGGATCATCCGGCCCTTGCCGATCTCCAGCAGTTGTGGTTCTTCCGGCATCTCGACGCCTTCGCCCTCACCACGGGGATAACGGAAGGCAATGGGGCCCGCGTCATGAGCGGCGGCGGTATGGACCATATGCACCAGCTCTGCCTCGTCAGCGGCGGCCATGACCACCATGCCAGGCAGGTTGGCCATATAGCCAATGTCGAAGGACCCCGCATGGGTGGCGCCATCGGCGCCGACCAGACCGGCGCGGTCGATGGCAAAGCGCACGGGCAGGCGCTGGATGGCGACGTCATGCACCACCTGGTCATAGCCGCGCTGCAGGAAGGTCGAATACATTGCGCAAAACGGCTTCATCCCGCCGGCCGCCAGAGCGGCGGCAAAGGTGACGCCATGCTGTTCGGCAATGCCCACATCAAAACAGCGCGAGGGGTAGCGTTCTGCCATCAGCGACAGACCAGTGCCATCGGGCATGGCGGCGGTGACGGCGCAGATCTTGTCGTCCTTGGCGGCCAGTTTCACCAGTTCGTCACCAAAGACCCCGGTATAGGAGGGCGCATTTGAGGGGGTCTTATGTTGCTTGCCCGTCACCACATCAAATTTGGCGGTGGCATGGCCTTTGTCACGGGCGGCCTCGGCGGGACCGTAGCCTTTGCCCTTTTTGGTCAGCACATGGATCAACACCGGGCCAGTAGCGCGGGCTTTGACAGTGCGCAGCACCGGCAGCAGCTGGTCCATGTCATGGCCATCGATGGGGCCGAGATATGAGAAGCCAAAGGATTCAAACATTGTGCCGCCCACTGCCATGCCCTTGAGCATGTCCTTGGCGCGTTTTGCCCCTTCGCGGAAGGGTTCCGGCAACAGCGAGGCGGCGCCCTTGGCCACGGCTTTCAATTCCTGAAAGGGCTCTTCTGCATAGAGGCGCGACAGGTAGGACGACAGCGCACCGACCGGGGGAGCGATGCTCATCTCATTGTCGTTGAGGATCACGATCATGCGTTTTTTGAGATGACCGGCGTTGTTCATTGCCTCAAAGGCCATGCCGGCCGACATGGAACCATCGCCAATCACCGCGATTGCCTCACCCAGGCCTTCGGGCACCACGCCGCCCAGATCGCGGGCAACGGAAAAACCCAGGGCCGCCGAGATCGAGGTGGAGCTATGAGCAGCGCCAAAGGGATCATAGGGGGATTCAGAGCGTTTGGTGAAACCCGACAGCCCGCCCTTTGTGCGCAGGGTGCGGATTCGGTCGCGGCGCTCGGTCAGGATCTTATGCGGGTAACTTTGATGTGAAACATCCCAGATCAGTTTGTCACGCGGGGTGTCAAAGATCGCATGCAGGGCCACGGTGAGCTCGACCACACCCAGACCGGCGCCCAGATGGCCGCCAGTTTCGGACACCGCCGAGATGGTCTCTTGCCGCAATTCATGGGCCAGCTGCACCAGTTGGCTATCACTCAGCCCTTTCATATCTGTAGGGCGCGCGATCTGGTCCAAAAGCGGGGTAGAGGGCCGGTCAGACATGATGTTTCCTTGTGGCGGGCGGAGCAGGGGCACCCCGGTGTCAGCTGTCTCGCGCAATAACGAAGTGGGCGGCCTGCTTCAAGGTTTCTCCCGCTTCCCCGTAGGGCGCGAGCGCGGCGCAGGCCTCGTCTATCAGATCCCGCGCGCGCTGTTTTGCGGGCTCCAACCCCAAGAGCGAGACAAAGGTCGCCTTGCCGGCATCGGCATCTTTGCGCAGGGCTTTGCCGACCTTTTCTGCGTCTCCTTCGATATCCAAGATGTCGTCGGCGATCTGAAAAGCAAGGCCAAGGGCAGTTGCATATTGCCACAGGGCACGGGAATCGTCACCGGCAATCACGGGCCCAACTGTGGCTGACCAGTTGATCAGGCAGCCGGTTTTCCGGTCCTGGAGGCGGGTGATCTGCTCCAATGTCAGCGGGGTACTGGCGGTTTCGGCATCAATATCCAGCATTTGTCCCTGCACCATGCCAGAACGCCCTGCGGCGCGGGCCAACAGCCGGATAAGTTCAAGCGCATTGGGGCCGAATTTGCTATCTGCCAAGAGGTCAAAGGCCAGGGTTTGCAGCGCGTCGCCCGTCAAAACGGCGGTGGCCTCGTCCCATTTTTTATGGATAGTCGGCAGGCCGCGACGCAGATCATCGTCATCCATGCAGGGCAGATCATCATGAACCAGAGAATAGGCGTGGATGCACTCAATGGCGACGGCTGCATCCAGGGCGGCCTCGGCATCAACACCGTGCAGGCGGGCGCTTTCCAGCACCAGAAAACCGCGCAGCATTTTGCCACCCAAAACGGCATGCAACATTGGTTTTCCCAGGGTCGCTCCAACCGGAATGATGGTGTTCAAGCGGGCAGAGATCTCTTGCTGCGCCTGTTGCAGCGCAACGGTGAACTGGACGGCCATGCTATTAGCCCGCGTCCAGAGCCTGGGTCGCAACCGGCGTGCCGTTGGCATCCAACGTCAAAGAGGCCACCTTTTCTTCGGCGCGCTTCAATTCATCCTCACAGCGTTTTTTCAGCTGGGCACCGCGCTCATAGAGCGCAATCGAGGCATCCAATGCCACGTCGCCACGTTCTAATTGGCCGACAACGGTTTCCAACTCACGCATGGCCTGTTCAAAGCTCATCTCGTTCACGGGTGTTTCGGTGGTCATCTCGTCGCTGCCTTTATCAATTCTTTCACATGCGCACGGGTGGCCTGCGCCAGGGCTTTCAGATCATATCCGCCTTCCAAAGTCGAGACGATACGACCCTGGCACAGTTCCTCTGCCAGAACGCACAGCTCAGCCGTGAGCCAGGCAAAATCCTCTGTGCTCCAGTTCAGGCTGGCGAGAGGGTCATCGCGATGGGCGTCAAAGCCCGCTGAGATGATGATCAGCTCTGGCTTAAAGGCCCGCAGGCGCGGAAAAGCCTGCCCTTCATAGGCTGCGCGCATTTCGGTGCCGCCCGATTCGGGGGGCAGCGGCATGTTGACGATCTGGCCATGGGCGCCATCCTCATCCGGGCGGCCTGAACCGGGCCAGAGAGGCATCTGCTGGCTGGAGATAAACAGGGCACGGGGCTCGTCCCACAAAAGATCTTGGGTGCCATTGCCGTGATGCACATCAAAATCCACCACCGCGACGCGCTTCAGCCCGTGATGGTCGAGGGCGTGTTTGGCGGCCAGGGCGGCATTGCCAAAGAAACAAAACCCCATTGCAGTTTCCGTTTCGGCATGGTGGCCGGGCGGGCGAATGGCAGCAAAGGCATTCTGCGCCTGCCCCCCCAGCACCATATCGACGGCGCGCACCGCGGCACCCGCCCCACGAAACGCTGCATCCAGCGTGCCGGGCGACATGAAGGTATCGCCATCGACCTGTGTATAGCCTTCGCTGGGGTGGGCCGATCGCAGGGTACGCAGGTGATCCACGGGATGAATGCGCAGGACATCGTCCTCTGCCGCCATCGGCGCGGGAACCCGCTTCAGATCCAGAGGCTCCAACGCATGCAGGATATGTTCCAGTCGCGCCACCTGTTCAGGATGACCCTCAGGAGTCACGTGGTGCAGGCAGTCAGCATGGGTGATCAGGGCGGTGGTCATTCGGCGCGTCCCAAAATTGAAATAACCCGGGTATATTCAACCTGCCACACCTAAGGATCAAGGGCCATGGGTCACAAGATGGCGCCGAGAGGTCTCACCTATCTGAGCTGCTCAGCCGACAGGATCAGTCAGGTGCCAGCATATATCCCGCTCCCCGCACGGTTTGCAGGTATTGTGGCTGTTTTGGGTTCGGTTCAATCTTGCGACGTAGCCGCGTGATCTGGACATCCACCGCACGCTCCTGCGCCTGGCCCCGATCCCGGCCCAAATCTTCTACCAGTTTTGTCCGGTTCACGGGTTCGCCAGGGCAGGCTGAAAAGATTTTCATCAGCTGGCTTTCGGTGCCGGTCAATCGCACCAGATCGCTGCCTTGCCACATTTCCCCCCGTTCGACATCATAGCGAATGTCGCCAAGATGCAGGACCTTGGGCGCACTGTCCTGCGCCGAGGTATCCGGCACCCGCCGCAGAATCGCATTGACCCTTAATAGCAGTTCTTTGGGTTCAAAAGGCTTGGGGAGGTAGTCATCTGCGCCTGCCTCAAAACCGGTGATGCGATCCTCTGTTTCGCCCTTTGCCGTGAGCAACAGGATCGGCGTGCTCATGGTTTCACGCAGGGATTTGGTTAGCGAGATTCCGTCTTCGCCAGGCATCATGACATCCATGATGATCAAATCAAAATCGAGCCCCGCCAAGACCCGGCGGGCATGGGCGGCATCGCGTGCCGCAGAGACGAGAAACCCGGCCCGCATCAGAAATTTCTTCAGCAAACCGCGGATGCGTTCATCGTCGTCCACGATGAGGAGATGTGAGTCAAAGGTGCTCATGATCCGGTCTCCCGCAGGTTAACATAGGCGCGGCGCATATCCGCATCCATCATCGCCTCCAGCACCTTTTTGAACCCCTGTACAGCCTCAGGCCCTGCATCTTTATAGGCGGCGCGCATGCGGGCGCGCTGCGCATCTGAGAGTTGAGCCTCCAGTTTTTTTCCTTCCTCTGTGAGGTGCAGATGGCGCTCACGTTTGTCCGTGACTCCCACCCGGCTTTCGACCAACCCATCGCTGATCAAGGTACGCAGAACTCGGTTTAGCGATTGTTTGGTGACGCCGAGAATGGTCAGCATATTGTTCACCGTGGTCCCAGGGGCGCGGTTGATAAAATGTATGGCGCGGTGGTGGGCGCGGCCGTAGGACATCAGGGCCAGAATGCGATCCGGATCCGCGGTAAAGCCGCGATAGGCAAAAAACATCGCCTCAATCCCTTGTCGTAGCTGTTCATCGGTCAAAAACAATAGGCTTTCGCCGCCAAAATGCCCCATTGGCCGTCCGTGTGAGCCACCCTCAGTCATGGTGCTCTCCCCTTTGATCGCCTCAAGTCCCTGACAGTCAGTTTATGTCAGCTATATTGACATTCCAAGGGTGAAGATGTATCGAATCGCAGCTTTGGCGCAACAATATGTCCGATCCGGCCATTTGCGGCGCAATTTGTGAAAATATTTTCTGCTTTGAGGAGGCTGTGGCATGGCTGGATATGATGATCGTGACGGCTTGATCTGGATGGATGGGGAGCTGGTAAACTGGCGGGACGCCAAGGTGCATGTCCTCACGCATGCAATGCACTATGCCTCTTCTGTCTTTGAAGGCGAACGCGCCTACAACGGCAAGATTTTCAAAAGTCGTGAACATTCTGAACGCCTGATCGCCAGCGCCGAGGCGCTGGATATGCCAATGCCTTACTCAGTGGATGAGATCGAAGCGGCAAAAGAGCAGACCCTAAAGGCCTCAGGTTTGCAGGACGCCTATGTGCGCGCGTTAGTCTGGCGCGGCTCTGGTGAAGATATGGGGGTTGCTTCTGCCCAAAATCCAGTTCGCATGGCGATCGCGGTTTGGGGCTGGGGTGCCTATTATGGCGATGCCAAAATGGAAGGCGCCAAATTGGATATCGCTGAATACAAACGGCCCAGCCCGGAAACTATCCCGGTTCATGCCAAAGCGGCAGGTCTCTATATGATCTGCACCATTTCCAAACATAAAGCCGAGGCTAAGGGGTGCTCAGACGCCTTGTTCATGGACTATCGCGGCTATGTGGCGGAGGCGACGGGGGCCAATATTTTCTTTGTAAAAGACGGCGAAGTGCACACCCCGTTGGCAGATTGCTTCCTCAACGGGATCACCCGTCAAACAGTCATTTCTATGCTTAAGGAAAAGGGTATCGTAGTGCACGAGCGCCGCATCCTACCAGAGGAAATGGAAGGGTTTGAGCAATGCTGGTTGACGGGCACTGCTGCCGAGGTCACGCCAGTTGGTGCAATTGGCCCCTATAAATTTGAAGTCGGAGATATGACACGCGACATTGCCGCCGCCTACGAGGCCTTGGTGCGTAGTTAATCCCATCTACTGTTCCCAAAATGGAAAAGCGCGGAAGGTAACTTCCGCGCTTTTTCTGTATGAGCACCTGTCGGTGCGGTTGTCGCCTGTGGCGCCTTCATTTGGCTAAAATAGCCCAGGGCGCGAGGCAGGGCCTCGCAACGGGTAGTTCTGCAAAGTCACAGCAGCTCTGTCGTAACTTCGACATTGCCATGTACCGCATTGGAATAGGGGCAGATCTTGTGACCCGCTTCAATGACGCGTTCCGCCTCTGCGGTGTCTACCCCAGGGAGTTTAACCGACAGGGTGACACTCAGGCCAAAACCACCTTCAGCATTAGGGCCAATTCCTACATTTGCAGTAACTGAGACCTCAGCCGGTACTTTGGCCAGGCTGGCATCCTGCGTGGTGGCAAATTGCATGGCCCCAATAAAACAGGCGGAGTAACCGGCGGCAAATAGCTGTTCTGGATTGCTGCCTTTTCCGTTTCCGCCCAGAGCCGGTGGCGCGGCGAGCACCAGATCAAGACCGGATTCCGCAACTTTGGCGCGGCCATTGCGGCCTCCGGTAGCGGTGCCTTGCGCGGTATATATTGGAGAAATAGTCATAGTGGGCTCCCTTTTAATCGGATAGGAAATAATCGTGCACGACTTAAATAGCGAAGCCACATCGAACTGGCAAGGGCTTGAGGTTTGGTCGTGTGCGATTTATCTTGTGCCTATGTTGAACCGGCCTCTTTCCCTTGATGATCTGCTGTGCTTTGCGCTTTATGCGGCCAATAATGCCATGGGGCGCCTCTACCGGCCGCTATTGTCACAACATGGGCTGACTTACCCCCAATATTTGGTGCTTGTTGCGCTTTGGCAGTGTGACGGTCAAAAAGTGAGTGACCTTGGCGGTGCTCTCAATCTGGAATCCAATACGCTTACCCCTCTTTTGAAACGTATGGAAAAATCAGATCTCATCCAGCGTCGCCGTAATCCGGAGGATGAACGCAGTGTCATCGTCTCTCTGGCCGCCAAGGGGCTTGCCCTACAAAAGGAGGCAGCGCCAATTTCGCGTTGTATCTTGGATGCAGCGGGTGATGATATTGCAGAACTTATTGAATTACGTGATAAAATTCAGAATCTGACGGAGCGGTTGAACGCCAAGGGCTAGGCCTGGTCACGGGCGTGGGCTGGCCTAACCGCCTTTGGGATCGGTCAGGGATTTTGCCTTTCCCCGTACCAATCCTAGGCGGCTTTCACGCCAGATCACCAGAATATTCCCTGCAATCACCAGGCAGGCTCCGGCCAACATGACAATCGTTGGCAGCTCGGCAAACCAGATATAACCAATCGCGATTGCAAAGAGCATCGACACATAGTCGTAGGGTGCCAACATTGAGGCCGGGGCAAAACGGTAGGAGGAGGTGACGAGAATTTGCGCGACTCCACCCACCAGTCCGGCGCCAATCAGCAAGAGCAAGGTCGGCATATCAGGGATGACCCAGCCAAAGGGCAGCGTCAGCAATGAGAGGAGTGAAGCGGTAACAGAAAAGTAGAACACAATAGCGGCGGTGTGCTCTGTCATCACCATGCGACGGATATGGATCTGTACAAACCCACGTGCCACGGTGGCCCCTAGGATCAGCAGGACACCGACAAAGGCAGTGCTGGACATATCTATCCCGCCGGACAGCCGTGGGTAGATCATGATCAAAACCCCAAGTAGCCCCACGGTAACGGCACTGATGCGGACCAAACGAATGCGCTCTCCAAGAAACACTGCGGCCAGGATCAGGGTAAAAATGGGCGTGGCATAGCCAATCGCCGTTACCTCGGGCAGAGGCAACATACCGAGCCCCATGAAGGTCATGGCCATCGCAGAGGTGCCAACCAACCCACGCAGGATATGGCCCATGGGGCGCTGTGTCTTCAGACCGTTTTTAAGGTCTCCCCGCATCGATAGCCAAACCACAATGACGGGAATAGCGAAGAACGAGCGAAAGAAAACCGCTTCGCCCGCTGGCACCACATCAGACACTGCCTTGATCAGAGCAGAAAGCCCTGTAAACAGACCTATAGCTGCAACCTTTAGCAGGATGGCGAGCATAGGTCGATGCGATGTTAAGGGGTTCGTCATGGCGAGCAACCTGCGCCTGTGAGCGGCAAAGATCAAGGACATCTCTGCAAATCGTGTTGGCCCGCTTTGCGGACCTTGCTGCCGTTCGCCCTCTGTCGACGAGGGTCCGCTTTGCGGACAAAGCGGACGTATCTCAACGAAAACCCCATGGCCGCAATTCAGAAAGTAGGCCCGGAAGGCTTTTGTGACATCGTAGTGCAAAACCATAGATGCTGGCGAAACGTAGCATTCAGGATGCGAACGCTCTATCGCGATTTTGTTCCGAGCGCTGCCATCAGACAAATGCTGAAATAATAATTTCTCTCAGACGCTTTGATTTCTAGATCCCTTAGCCAGTTTCGAAGATCGCCGATCGGTAATTCCCCGGTCTTCATAGCAATATCTGTCGCCCACTTACTATAATTGTACCCGTAAGCCCTCGGGCTATACTCGTACTCTTCAATCAATATAGTCCCGCGTTTCTCGGGCCCACCGAAATACGATGCTGCCATCAACCCAGATAGTTTTCGCCCGATCTGACCATCCGAATTGTCCTGCCAATCTTGCGTGGTATCCGCGAACCCATGGACTAACTGACGTGTTAGTTCCACTTCGCTGCTATTGTACACCGCAGTATCAAAATCATGGTGAGATATCAGTAACTTACCGCCCGGCTTGAGGAGCCGGTAGCATTCGTTGATCAGCCCCATTCTGTCGGCAACGCACTCGATCACGTTTTGGCAAAGAATACGATCAAAAAAATTGTCTTCGAATGGCAATGGATGCGCAGCGATGTCAGCCGCTTTGCATTCAAGACTGCCGCGCTCAATGGCCTCGGGATATTGCTCTCGGATATCAGATAGTGCCCGTTCGCTTCTGTCCACAGCTGTGACCTTACCCGCACCGTCCAACTCCGCGAAGATCGCAGGCAAATAGCTTCCACTACCGGATCCCAAATCAAGCACACGCATTCCCGGCACTACATCCAGTGCCGAGGCCAATTGAGTAATATGATCGTTGGTCAGGTAAGAGAACATGTCTTTTTCCACATAAAACGCTCTTTGACAGGGGTGATGGATCTGAATCTATCCCACAGTTGCGAAGAAAGAACCCTAGAAAATGGCGTGTCCAGGCACGCAACTGATATCCTTGTATTATTCCAACTGCAGACACACGATTAGCAGACCCGGCCAATATCAATGGCTTGATTTCCCGCCTCGCTCTGGCGCAGATAGCGGCATTTCACGAAGGATGCTGCCAATGTATGACGCCAACCACCTGATTTCCCGGCTGCGCGTGGCCTCTATCGCTCATGAGACGCGCAATTTCGCCACCTTCCCAGCGCGGGCCAGCATGACCTTTGGCGAGTTGTTCGCGGGAGCCGAGCGCAACGCGGCAGCACTCGTGGCGATGGGCGTCAAACCCGGCGACAGGGTGGCGGTACAGGTGGAAAAGACCATCGAGGCGATCCAGCTTTACCTTGGCACGGTGATGGCGGGCGGCGTCTTTCTGCCGCTCAACACCGCCTATACCACGCCCGAGGTGGCCTATTTTCTGGGTGATGCCCGCCCGCGCGTTCTGGTCTGCGATCCCGCCCGCGAAGATGACATTGCCGAGGTGGCAGGAGACGCCCGCGTGGTGACGCTGGATGGCAAGGGGCTTGGCAGCCTTTCCGATGCCGTCGTGGGGCGCGGCGGCTTTGATCCTGTGCCGCGCGGGCCGGATGATCTGGCGGCGATCCTATATACCTCGGGCACCACGGGGCGCTCCAAGGGCGCGATGCTGAGCCATGAGAACCTCGCCTCGAACTCCCTGATGCTGCGCGACTACTGGCAGTTCACCGACCAGGATGTGCTGATCCACGCGCTGCCGATCTTTCACACCCATGGTCTGTTTGTGGCCACCAATGTGGCGCTGCTGGCCGGGGCGCGGCTGGTGTTCCTGAAAGGCTTCAACGCCGATGAGATCCTTGACGCGATGCCACGCGCGACGGCTATGATGGGGGTGCCAACCTTCTACACCCGTCTTCTTGCGGATGAGCGGCTGACGCGGGAGCGGGCTGCGAACATGCGCCTGTTCATCTCTGGTTCGGCGCCCTTGCTGGTGGACACGCATGAGGACTGGGAGGCGCGCACCGGCCATCGCATCCTGGAACGTTACGGGATGACCGAGACCAATATGAGCACCTCGAACCCCTATGACGGAGAGCGTCGCGCGGGCACCGTCGGCTTCCCCTTGCCCGGCGTCGAAGCGCGGATCATGGCGGATGGGAAAGAGGTACCGCAGGGCGAGATCGGTGTCTTGCATGTGCGCGGAGCGAATGTCTTTCAAGGCTACTGGCAGATGCCGGAAAAGACTGCCGAAGAATTGCTGCCGGATGGCTGGTTCATCACCGGCGACATGGCCCGGATGGATGAGGATGGCTATATCACCATCGTCGGGCGGGCCAAGGATCTGGTGATTACCGGCGGCTTCAACGTCTACCCCAAGGAGATCGAGAGCCTGATTGACGATCTGCCTGGGGTGCTGGAAAGCGCGGTGATTGGCGTGCCGCATCCCGACTTTGGCGAGGCGGTCGTGGCCGTGGTCGTGCCTGCGGGCGAAGGCACCAGTGCCGAAGCGGTGAAGGCGGCTCTGTCCGGGCAGCTGGCCAAGTTCAAGCAACCCAAAGAGGTAATCCTGCTGGATGCCCTGCCACGCAACACCATGGGCAAGGTGCAGAAAAAGGCGCTGCGTGAGGGCTACGCGCATTTGTTCGCCTAGTGGGGGGAAATCAGGCCCTGGGGTGATCCGTCAGGTTAGAAGCCACAACAATAAAGTCAGCGTCACAAAGCCGCCGCTGGTTCCGGTGAGCATGGCGAGGCTGGCAGCCCCCTCCAGCCCTTGGCGCTGGGCCAGGACGGTATAGATGCCAAACATGGGCATTGCTGCCGATAGGATAACCGCGCTGTGCAGCGCGGGCGGTAGTGTGATCAGCCCCAGCCCCAGAAGGATGGCAGCAACAAGAGCGACCAGAGATGGGTGCAGCATCAGTTTTGACACACTGATCTGCGCGGCCAGCGAGCGGTTGCCATGCAGCGGCATCCCTACAAGCGACCCGCCAATGACAATCAGGGCAACAGCCCCAGCAGAAACCGCAAACATATCGATAGACCGCATAAGGGGGCCAGGCAGCGGTATGCTGAAGATCGACACCACCAGCCCCAGGGCGAGGCCAATAAGCATGGGCATTTTGGCTAGATCCAGCAAGATTCGTCCCAATCTCGGCAGTAGCGGTTGATCAACACCCTTGCCTGCGAGGTCCACCAGAATCAGGCAGACCGGGACCAATATCAGGTTCTCTACCAGCAGGTTCAGCGCCAGGATGATGCCGGCCTGATCGGGAAAGGCGAGAAGCATGATGGGGTAGCCGACAAAGGCATTGTTGGGACAGGTAGAGCCCATGACCCCCAGTGCGCGGCGCCTTGGGTCTGTTCCGCGCAGAGTAAACAGCAGATAGGACAGCGCCACCGTTGCCAGCCCGCCAAGGGCATAGACCAACACATAACCGGGTTGAAAAACCTGCACCGGGCTGCGCACTGCAACGGCAGAAAAGATCAAGGCGGGGAGGGCGATGTTCAGCACATAGCGCCCCAAAACCCGCATGTCACCGGCGCTGAACCAGCCTTTCCAGACCACCAGATAGCCCAGCGCCAGGGCCACATAGATGGGAAAGGTGATGGCCAGGATCTGGATCATTGCAGCAGCTCGGCCCAGTGATCGGGCAGCTCGGTGTCCATTTCCTTGGCCAACTGCCGCAGATAGGCCAGCATCAGCCGCGCGCGTTTGCGGGCGATCTTGCGGCCCTTATCCGTGGCCATGTCGCCGGGCAATTTGAGCAGTTTGAGATGCCAGTGGTCAATCGACCAGGTCTGATCATCCAAGGGCCGGTTAGCCGCAAAAGGATCATCTGCATCACACAGAGGACGATCAATGGTGCCCGCAACCATAAAGGTGCGCGCTATGCCCACAGCCCCCAGCGCATCCAACCGGTCGGCATCGCGCAGGATCAGAGCCTCTAGGCTATTGGCGGGCAAACCGGCAGAGAAACTATGGGCCTCGATCACGTGCTGGGCAGCGGCGATTTCAATCGCCGAGTAGCCCAAACCCTCCAGGATAGGCTCTGATTTCTCCGCCGAGAGCTTAGAGGCGGTTTCGCGCTCAGGGTGGTCTTTGGGCAGGTTGACCAGATCGTGCAGATAGGCGCCCGCGATCAGCACCCGCAGATCGGCGCGACCTGGGTCGTCTTTGTTTTCATCCAGGGCGATCCGATGGGCATTGGCCCAGACGCGGTCCAGATGCGCAATATCATGGGCCGGGTCCTGCGCCATTTGGACTTCGGCAATACGGCGCAGTTTGACCTGGAGCTGCTTCAGGTTCATTCGCCGATACGGCCCTGGTTGCTGCCAACCTGGCCCCGGTGCAGCAGCAGGTGATCCAGGAGGACGCAGGCCATCATGGCCTCGGCTACCGGCACGGCGCGGATACCAACGCAAGGGTCATGGCGTCCCTTGGTGATCACCTCGGCAGCAGTGCCATCCTTGCGGATCGACTGGCGCGGAGTCAGGATCGAAGAGGTCGGCTTGACCGCAAAGCGCACCACAACATCCTGGCCGGTCGAGATCCCCCCGAGGATGCCGCCGGCATGGTTGGAGGAATAAACCGGCTGGCCATCATTGCCCATGAAGATCTCATCAGCATTCTGAGATCCCTTGAGGCGGGCGGCATTCATGCCTTCGCCGATTTCCACGGCCTTCACGGCATTGATGGACATCATCGCCGCCGCCAGATCGGTGTCGAGCTTGTTGTAGACCGGCGCGCCAATTCCGGCCGGGACGCCGCGTGCGACCACTTCTACTACGGCGCCAACGGAATCATGCGCTTTGCGCAACCCCTGCAGGTAATCCTCCCAGTCCTGCACGGCACCAGCATCAGGGATCCAGAAATCATTTTGTCCGATCGCCTCCCAGTCAAAGCGGGAGCGGTCGATCTCCATTTCGCCCATTTGGGTCATGTAGCCGGTGATCTCCAGCCCCGGCACCAGCGCTTTAACGGCTTCACGTGCAACACCACCGGCAGCGACACGGGCCGCGGTTTCCCGGGCGGAGGAACGTCCACCACCGCGATAGTCGCGATTGCCGTATTTCTGGAAATAGGTGATGTCGGCATGGCCGGGGCGGAAGGTCTGGGCGATATCGCCGTAATCCTTGGAACGCTGATCCGTGTTTTCGATCATCAGCTGGATCGGTGTCCCAGTGCTTTTGCCCTCAAAAACCCCAGAGAGGATTTTAACGGCATCAGGTTCATTGCGTTGGGTGGTGTTCTTGTTCTGGCCAGGGCGGCGCCGATCAAGCCACTGTTGCAGCATTTCTGGTTCCAGCGGAACATTGGGTGGGCAGCCATCCACGGTTGCCCCCAGCGCCGGTCCGTGGCTTTCGCCCCAGGTGGTGACACGGAAAAGATGGCCAAAGCTGTTCATCGACATGGGCTGGGATCTCCTTTGCGAGACGTGCTTAGCGAGGCTCGGCCTGTGGCTCAAGAGGTATTGCAGTGTGATCTACCTAGCGCGCGAAGGGGAGGAGAGAGAAGAGGGCGGCGTTGCCCCCGCCGCTTTGGCGGCTCCCCCGGGATATTTTGGGCCAAATGAAACCGGCAGCTTTGGCGAGGGCTGGGCTTGCCTTTAAAGCGGTAGCGGCCTAGGAGATGAGATACCTCGGGGTGCCAGGACGACATTGGCTGAGAGTAAACCCGTTGAACCTGAACCGGCTAAAACCGGCGGAGGGAAGGTTTCGGAGTTCCTCCACCCTTGCCCGATGCCGCAAAGGAGGATGCCATGAAGTATTCTGTTTTTGCAGCAGCAATTTTGAGCGCATCGGCAGCCTATGCCGAAACGCCTGAGCTGACTGTTTACACCTATGACAGTTTTGTTTCCGATTGGGGCCCAGGCCCAGCGGTTGAGAAAGCATTTGAGGCTCAGTGTGGCTGTGATTTGAAGCTGATTGGGGCGGGCGATGGCGCCGCGCTGCTGGCCCGTGTCAAACTGGAAGGTGCGCGGTCGCAGGCGGATGTGGTGCTGGGTCTGGATACCAATCTGACGGCTGCCGCCGCTGCCACCGGGCTGTTCGCCGAACATGGCGTGCAGGCGGAGTACAGCCTGCCTGTGTCTTGGGAGGATGCGTATTTTGCCCCTTATGATTGGGGGTATTTTGCCTTTGTCCACAATGCCGATGCTGTGTCTGTGCCGACAGACTTCAAAGCGTTGGGCGCTAGTGATGTGAAGATTGTCATTCAGGATCCGCGCTCATCGACCCCCGGTTTGGGTCTGCTGATGTGGGTCAAGGCAGCCTACGGAGATGAGGCCCCGGCGATCTGGGCTGATCTGGCGGATAATGTGGTTACCGTGACCAAGGGCTGGTCTGAGGCCTATGGTCTGTTCCTGGAAGGAGAGGCCGATATGGTGCTCTCCTATACCACTTCGCCTGCCTATCACCTGATAGCAGAGGAAGATGGCTCGAAAGCAGCGGCCGCTTTTGCTGAGGGGCACTATCTGCAGGTTGAGGTTGCTGGCATTATGGCGGCGAGCGATCAGCCCGAGCTTGCGAAGGACTTCATGAATTTCATGGTCTCCGAAGAATTCCAATCAATCATTCCAACGACCAACTGGATGTATCCGGCTGTGACGCCTTCTGCTGGTCTGCCTGAAGGGTTTGAGACCCTGATTACTCCAGCCAAATCGCTGCTGTTGTCGGCGGATGAAGCAGCGGCCCTGCGTGATGGTGCCTTAGGCGAATGGCTCGACGCGCTCAGCCAATAAGCGCTTTTCCCGGAGCAGGCGCGGCCTTGATTGTGGCCGCGCTGATCCTCGGGACGCTCCTGGCGGTGGCCCTGCGGGCTGAGGCCGGGCGCGGCTTTGGCGCCAGTGATTGGGCGGCGTTGCGCTTTACCCTTACCCAGGCGACCCTGTCTGCCGTGTTGAGTGTTGGCCTGGCCATTGGGCTGTCACGGGCTTTGGCACGGCGTCGGTTCTGGGGGCGCTCGGCGCTGATCGCGCTATTGGGGGCGCCGTTTATCCTGCCAGTGATCGTTGCAATTCTTGGTTTGCTCACGGTCTTTGGCCGCGCAGGGTGGATTAGCCAGATACTGATGATTTTCGGGCTGGACCCCTTGCAGATTTATGGACTGCATGGCGTGGTTCTGGCCCATGTCTTCTTCAACCTGCCGCTGGCGACACGGTTGATTCTGCAAGGGTGGCAGGAGATTCCAGCAGAGCGCTTTCGCTTGGCAGCGCAGGTGAATGCAGGTCCGGGTGCCATCTGGCAATTGCTAGAGGCCCCGATGTTGCGACGGGTGGTACCTGGTGCCTTGGCGGTGGTCTTTGCCATTTGCCTGTCGAGCTTTGCCGTGGCGCTGACTCTCGGAGGGGGGCCGCGCGCTACCACACTTGAGTTGGCAATCTATCAGGCCTTTCGGTTTGATTTTGATCTAGGTCGGGCGGCGTTGTTGTCGGCGGTGCAGCTTGGGTTGACGGGGATAGCGGGCTTTGTGGCGCTGCGGGTTTCCGACAAGGATGGCGTCGGCGCTGGGCTGGACCGGGTGCTACGGCGTTGGGATGGAGAGACGCCCTTGGCGCGCTGCATTGATCTCGCCTGGATCGGCTTTGCTGCTCTGTTTCTGATCCTGCCCCTGTCTGCGGTGGTTGTGTCGGGACTGTCCGGGCTGGTCCTGCTTGGCGCTTCCGTTTGGGTGGCTGCTCTGACCTCGGTCTTGGTTGCAGGGTTGAGCACAGTGTTGTTGTTGAGTTTGGCTTTGCCGATGGCGGCTGCTGTGGCGATGGGGCGCAGCACATTGATTGAGGTCGCAGGCATCTTGGGGCTGGCTGCTTCGCCTCTCGTGATTGGCACTGGGCTGTTCATCGTGATCTACCCCGTTGCCGATCCTTTCGAACTGGCACTGCCGGTGACGGCCCTGGTGAATGCGGTGATGGCACTGCCCTTTGCCCTGCGCATTCTGGTGCCGCGCGCCCGTGAGGTGATGTTGCGCTACGGACGGTTGTCCCTTTCGCTCGACATGGCGGGTACGCCATTTCTGTGGCGCGTGTTTCTGCCGCGCATGCGGGCGCAGATTGGGTTTGCGGCGGGGCTGGCCGCGGCCCTGTCGATGGGAGATCTCGGCGTGATAACCCTGTTTGCCGATCCCGAGGTCGCGACTTTGCCGCTCCAGGTTTACCGCCTGATGGGGGCCTACCAGATGGAGGCGGCGGCGGGGGCGGCGCTGGTGTTGTTGATACTATCGATGGGCGCATTTTGGATCCTGGACCGTGGAGGTCGCTGGCATGCTGAAGCTTGAGAATTGCGAAATAGAAAACGGCGGCTTTAGGCTTCGGGCGGATCTGCAGATAACTGCCGGAGCCAAACTGGCCGTGATCGGTCCCTCCGGAGCGGGGAAATCCACGCTGATTGAGGCTATCGCCGGTTTCTTGCCGCTGCAGAGGGGGCGCATCCTTTGGCAGGGTGAAGATCTCAGCGAAATGCCACCTGGCCAGCGTCCCGTGGCGATGCTGTTTCAGGACGGTAATCTGTTTCCGCATCTCACCGTGACGCAGAATGCGGGCCTTGGTTTGCGGGCGAATCTGCGCCTGTCGCGCGAGGAGCAATCACAGATTCGACAGGCTTTAAGCAGGGTGGGTTTGGGCACCCTGGCGGCGCGTAAACCGGCGGAGCTGTCGGGAGGGCAACAAAGCCGGGTTGCTCTGGCGCGGGTACTTTTGCAGCGGCGAGACCTCCTGCTATTGGATGAGCCCTTTGCGGCGCTTGGGCCGGCGCTGAAGGATGAAATGTTGGATTTGGTGGCGGAAATCGCGGATGAGACCGGTGCGACTGTTCTGATGGTCAGCCATGATCCAAAAGATGCACGTCGTATCGCGGATCAGGTCGTATTGGTTGCCGAAGGTACGGCGCAGCCGCCGCAGCCCACAAGTGTCTTGTTGGATAACCCACCGCCAGCTCTGAGGGCCTATTTGGGCTAGGGCGGTGGGCGATCAACCCACCGCCATTTGCGTATTTATGCGACAGCAGCCAGTTTCTGACGCGACTTGGCGATCATCAGCGCAGCCTGAGCCGCTTCGCGGCCCTTGTCGACAAAATGGGCGCGGTAGATGGCATTGTGATGATCCGTCTCCTGATACTGGTGCGGGGTCAGCGAGACCGATAGCACAGGAACGCCGGTGTCCAGCCCAACGCGCATCAGACCATCGACGACGGATTGGGCGACAAAATCATGGCGGTAGATGCCGCCATCGACCACAAATGCAGCGCAGGCGACGGCGGTATAGGCACCTGTCTTGGCTAGGTCTTGTGCCATGAGTGGCATCTCAAACGCGCCGGGTACGTCAAAGACATCCACCTGTTCGGCTGGGATAAGCTGGGTGAAACCAAGCAAGGCCTGATCAACAATATCGGCATGCCATTGTGCCTTGATAAAGGCGTAGCGGGTGTGTGTCATGGTTATCTCCTATAGGTTTGACACGTCACCCAAGGCGATAACGAACGGCAAAACTGCATCCGGCCTGAGCCAAAAGCATCCCTGTCGCACGTTCTCTTCCATCCGGACTATGACCGTCGGCTCTGGAATCACACCAGATCTGCTGACACTTTTGCTGGTGTTCCACAATTCATCCAAAAACCGGTTCCCACTTTTTGGATCGTGGACACAGCAAAAGCCGCTCGCGGGCTTGCAAAGGGAGACCCCTCGCATACCGCCGGTGGGGAATTTCGCCCCGCCCTGAGAACAGCGCGACCCTGCCAAGAAGAGCTGAAATGTGCAAGACAAGAACGGCAGGCTGACGCAGCGCGACATGGGTTTGTTTGGGCAAGTGAGGCGACTTGGGCTTTCCATTTGCCCATGAGTGGCTAGGCTGCGATCAATTGAAAGAGGAGAGCGCGATGAAACTGCACTATGCCCCGACTTCCCCCTTTGTGCGCAAAGTGATGGTCTTGCTGCATGAGACCGAAACGCTGGACAGCGTGGAGCTTCACAATGTTGCCACCACCCCCTATGCGCCCAGTGCTGATGTTCAGGCTAGTAACCCCTTGGCAAAAATCCCGGCGCTCGAACGCGCGGATGGGCCGGCGCTGTATGACAGCCGGGTAATCTGCGAATACCTGAACGCGCGCGCCGATAGTGATCTTTATGGCGGCGGTTGGGACAGCAAGGTACTGGAGGCCACGGCCGATGGCATCATGGAAGCGGCCGTTTTGATGACCTATGAGATGCGCCTGCGTCCAGAAGCGCAGCAATCGCCTGATTGGATCAAGGCGCAGCTGGGTAAGGTACTGGGGGCTTGCTCGGCGCTCAATGCGCGCTGGATGAGTCACTTGCAGGGGCCATTGGACATGGGTCAGATCGCCGTGGGCTGCGCACTGGCTTATGTCGATTTTCGCCACCCGGATGCAGGTTGGCGGGTTGGAAATGAGGCCCTGGCGGATTGGTTCAAGACCTTCGAATCGCGTGACGCGATGCAGGCGACGCAGCCGCCAGAGGGTTAAGTTTTCCTTTATGAATCTGGGGGGAGACGCCTTTCCTCTGTGGCTTTCAGAGCGCCGTTGCAAAGAAACTTGAAACTGGAGTGGCATGTGCGCCTTTGACCGCTGGACGAAAGCGCTTCACCCGTTTATGACCCGCCATGAGTCACCGCGTTTATCGTGGTGCATGCGCATGTTTGCCCTAAACGGGCGCTGGAAATGGAGAAAACCTCGTGTCCCACGCAGAAGACCACGAAGGAACCCGGAGAGATTTCCTCTACTACGCCACTGCCGGCGCCGGGGCAGTGACTGCGGGTGCCGCTGTATGGCCCCTGGTCAATCAGATGAATCCCTCGGCCGACGTCAAAGCTTTGTCCTCGATTCTCGTGGATATTAGCGGTGTAGAAGTTGGAACGCAGATCAGTGTGATGTTCCTGGGGAAACCCGTGTTCATCCGCCGTCGTACTCAGGCAGAGATCGACGAAGCCCGCGCGGTTGACGTCGCAGGCCTGATTGATACCGCTTCGGAAAACCCCAACAAGCCTGGCACCGATGCCGCGGACCAAAACCGCGCCATGGATGAAAACGGTGAATGGCTGGTAATGATGGGCGTTTGTACCCACCTCGGCTGTGTGCCGCTGGGCGATGGTGCAGGCGAATTCAACGGTTGGTTCTGCCCCTGCCACGGGTCGCACTACGATACCGCTGGCCGGATCCGTAAAGGCCCTGCGCCGCAGAACCTGCATGTGCCCGTCGCTGAGTTCACCGACGCAACAACCATCAAGCTGGGATAAGGAGACGTACCTATGTCCGGTATTCCGCACGACCATTACGAGCCGAAGACAGGCGCAGAAAAGTGGCTGCATAGCCGTCTGCCTATCGTCGGCCTGATCTACGACACAATCATGATCCCCACTCCCAAGAACCTGAACTGGTGGTGGATCTGGGGCATCGTTCTGGCGTTCTGTCTGGTGTTGCAAATTGTCACCGGCATCGTCCTGGTGATGCATTACACGCCGCATGTTGACCTGGCCTTTGCGAGCGTTGAGCATATCATGCGCGACGTGAATGGCGGCTATATGCTGCGCTACATTCATGCAAACGGCGCCTCGCTGTTCTTTGTGGCTGTTTACATCCACATTTTCCGCGGTCTCTTCTACGGTTCCTATAAGGCCCCACGTGAGATCACCTGGATTATCGGCATGATCATCTATCTCTTGATGATGGCAACCGGCTTTATGGGCTACGTTCTGCCCTGGGGCCAGATGTCCTTCTGGGGTGCGACCGTGATTACAGGCCTGTTTGGCGCCATTCCTTTTGTGGGTGAAGCACTGCAGACATTCCTGCTGGGCGGACCTGCGGTGGACAACGCTACGCTGAACCGCTTCTTCTCTCTGCACTATCTGCTGCCTTTTGTTATCGCGGCGCTGGTTGTGGTTCATATCTGGGCCTTCCACACCACAGGCAACAACAACCCAACTGGTGTTGATGTTCGCAAAGGGTCAAAAGAAGAAGTCGAAAAAGATACCCTGCCGTTCTGGCCCTACTTTGTGATCAAGGATTTCCTGGGTCTGGCCGTCGTTCTGGTGATCTTCTGGGCCATCGTTGGCTTTATGCCAAACTACCTGGGCCACCCCGATAACTATATCGAGGCGAACCCGCTGGTGACACCGGCGCATATCGTTCCTGAATGGTACTTCCTGCCCTTCTACGCGATCCTGCGGGCCTTCACCTCTGAAGTCTGGGTCGTGCAGATTGCCTCCTTCGTGACTGGTGGCATCATCGACGCCAAGTTCTTTGGGGTTCTGGCGATGTTTGGCGCGATTGCCATCATGGCTCTGGTGCCATGGCTCGACACCTCGCGTGTGCGTTCCGGTCGCTATCGCCCAATGTTCAAATGGTGGTTCTACCTCTTGGTCTTTGACTTCTTTGCCCTGATGTGGCTGGGCGCGATGCCGGCGGAAGAGCCCTATGCATCCTTCTCGCTGATCGCATCGGCCTATTGGTTTGGGTACTTCCTGGTGATCCTGCCGATCTTGGGTGTCATCGAGAAGCCCCTGGCAGAGCCTGCTACAATCGAAGAAGATTTCGACGCGCACTACGGCGAGAAATCCGACGCAGCCACGCCTGCTGAGTAAGAGAGAAGGACAGCTACCAATGTTGAAGACACTCGCAATCGGTGCCGCCTTCGCTCTGGCCCTTATCCCTGCTGCATCCCATGCGGCAGGCGGTAGCGGCCATGTCGAGGACTTCCAGTTCTCGTTCGAGGGACCTTTCGGCGCCTATGACCAAAACCAGCTGCAGCGCGGATTGCAGATCTACACCGAAGTCTGCGCGGCCTGTCACGGGCTGAAGTTTGTACCTCTGCGTACCCTGGCTGATGAAGGGGGGCCTGCGCTGCCCGCCGATCAGGTCCGGGCCTATGCGGCAGAAAACTTCACCGTCTATGACGCGGAACTGGATGAGGACGTGCCTGCCAAGCCGGTAGATCACTTCCCTGCCAATACCGCAGCTGGTGCACCTGACCTGAGCCTGATGGCGAAGGCCCGCGCCGGTTTCCACGGCCCTTATGGCTCTGGTATGAACCAGCTGTTCAAAGGCATTGGTGGCGCGGAATACATCGCCTCCCTGCTGGACGGTTACACTGGTGAGGAAAAGGAAGAAGCAGGCACCCTGTTTTATGAGAACACCGCCTTCCCAGGTGGCTGGATCTCAATGGCGCCGCCTCTGTCGGATGAGCAGGTCGAATTTGCCGACGGGCACGACAATTCTGTTAAGGCAATGTCGCAGGATGTTGCGGCCTTCCTGATGTGGACTGCTGAGCCTAAAATGATGGCGCGTAAGCAAACCGGTTTTGTTGGGGTTCTGATCCTGACTGTTTTGTCGGTTCTGCTCTATCTGACCAACAAACAGCTTTGGGCCCCTCATAAGGGTAAAAAATCAGCCTGATAGGCTGACGACCCAAAATGATCATTGACCCCCGCAAGGAGACTTGCGGGGGTCTTTTTGTTTTGTTCTCAGGAACAAAGGGGCGCTGCCCCTCTGCGCGCAAGGCGCGCATTCACCCCGGAATATTTGGGGAAAGATGATGAGGAAAAAAGCAGGCTGTCAGGTGGTGAGTTGGCTGCCGTCCTGGCCGCGGATCATCGCGGTGACGATCTGACCTTCCTGTTGTGGGCTGGCAAAGCTGACTTCGGTGAATTGTTCGGTTCGGCCCATATGCGGGTTTTCCATCAGCACCTGATGGGTCTTGCCGATCTGTGCTGCCAGATGGCTTTGCACCCGGGCCTCGCCCGCTGCGCGCAGACGGGCAGCGCGGGATTTGATAATATTACCATTGACCTGTTTGGGGATTTTGGCGGCCGGGGTGCCGTCGCGTTTGGAATAGGGGAAGACATGCAGCCAGGTCAGCTGACAATCCTCGACCAGTTTGAGCGAGTTTTCAAAATGCGCCTCGGTTTCGGTGGGGAAGCCAGCGATGATATCGGCGCCAAAGGTCATTTCCGGGCGGAGCTTCAGCGCCTCTTCGGTAAAGCGGATAGCATCCTCGCGCAGGTGGCGGCGGGCCATGCGTTTGAGGATCATGTCGTCGCCATGTTGCAGCGACAAGTGCAGATGCGGCATCAGGCGGGGCTCGGTTGCGATGGCCTGCATCAGGTTTTCGTCCACTTCGATCGAATCAATGGATGAAATCCGTAGCCGGGGCAGATCGGGAACCAGCTTCAGGATCCGCATCACCAGATCGCCGAGTTTTGGCGTGGTGGGCAGGTCGGCGCCCCAAGAGGTGAGGTCGACGCCGGTGAGCACCACCTCGTTGTAGCCGCGATCAACCAGGCGTTTGATCTGGTCCACAACCACGCCCGCCGGAACCGAGCGGGAGTTGCCGCGGCCATAGGGGATGATGCAAAAGGTGCAACGGTGGTCGCAGCCGTTTTGCACCTGTACATAGGCACGGCTCCGGGTGCCAAAACCATCGATCAAATGGCCGGCGGTCTCTGTCACCGACATGATGTCATCGACCTGGACCTTTTCGGTCTCGCCGATGAAATTGGCGGCCATGCCGTTCCATGTTTCCGGCTGCATCTTTTCGGTGTTGCCCAAAACGGTATCGACCTCTTCCATCTGGGCAAAGGTTTCCGGTTCGGTCTGGGCGGCGCAGCCGGTGACCACAATGCGGGCCTGTGGATTGTCGCGGCGCAACCGGCGGATTTCCTGTCGGGATTTGCGCACAGCCTCTGCCGTGACCGCACAGGTGTTCACCACCACCAGATCCTCCAGGCCAGCGGCCTGGGACAGCTCTTTCATAGCCTCGGTCTCATAGGCATTCAGGCGACAGCCGAGGGTGGTGAACTTGGGCGCAGACATGGCTCAGAGACTTTCGAGAAAGGCGGCGGTAAACGTGCCGGAAAAGACATGCATGGTCGGACCAGTCATCCAGACGCCATCGTCGCGCCAGTCAATCCAGAGCGTGCCACCATCCAAGTCGATCTGTACGCGGCGCCCGGTGAGCCCCCGGCGCGCGGCGGCTACGGCGGTGGCGCAGGAAGAGGAGCCAGAGGCCAGTGTCACACCCACCCCCCGCTCCCAGACGCGCATGCGGATGTGGTCAGGGCCGACCAGGTGGGCCACCTGCACATTGGTCCGCTCAGGGTAGAGCGGATGGTGCTCGTATCGTGGACCAAAGTCCGTTAGCGGGATGAGGCCGGCATCCTCTACAAAGAAAGTGCAATGAGGATTGCCCATGCCGGTGGCGGTTGGTCCGCCTTCAATGGGCAGCTCGAGCGTGTCCGTCTCTTCGCGCAGGGGAATGTCCCGCCAGTCCAGCTGCGGATGCCCCATATTGACGGAAGTGAGGCCATTCCCGGCGTCGCAGGCAAACAGGTCACCGCGATCTGTGGTAAGATGCAGCTCTGACTTGCCGCTCTCATCCATCAGGTGGCGGGCAATGCAACGGGTGGCATTGCCGCAGGCCGCAGAGGTCGAGCCATCTGCGTTGAAAAAGGTGAGATGCGCATCCCCCTTGCCCTGTTCAATCAGCGCAAGTTGATCAAAACCAACGCCAAACTGGCGATGGGCGATTCCCCGCGCCAGGGCAGGGGTGATTTCCAATGGATGGCTTCGCGCATCAACAACAACAAAGTCATTGCCAAGCCCGTGCATCTTCATGAAGGGAAACTGTGGTTCTGAATACATGCTCATATCGGGCATATAGACCTGCAGAGAAAATGAATCCAGTCTGTGACGCATAAAGTTCAAAAAAGGGGTTGACCAGTCGCCGTCCTAACCGTAGACAGCCGCCAATCGAGGCGGCAAGAACGATACGGACTTGCATCTCGGCAGCAAATTAAGCGCTTGATCCTCTTGGATAAATCACTTAGACCGCGACTATAAAGTGGGCCGTTAGCTCAGCTGGTAGAGCAACTGACTTTTAATCAGTAGGTCGATGGTTCGAACCCATCACGGCTCACCACTTTACCAAAGCCTTAGGCGGAAACGCCTGAGGCTTTCGTCGTTTTGGGGCTCAATTTTCCGAAAAAGACCAATTGGTTTGACGTGGGATAGCAAAAAGGGCCCAGATGAATCTGAGCCCTTTGCCTTGGGTTGTGCCGTCAAGCAGCTTAGAAAGCCGCGTTGAACCGATCCCGAAGGGCACGGCCCGCTTCTGAGTTTTCAAAACAGATGTGAAGGCCGTGTTCCGCCAAGGGAGTGGCGTTGAATTCCAACTGACCGGAGATTGCTGGCATTTCGGCAAGCAGGTGTGCCATGACTTCGCGGTCGATCACAGCAGCATCAATACGTCCAGCTGCAACCTTTTTGAGGTTCGCATCATCTGCTGTCACCTCTTGGGTTTGGATCTCACCGCTGGCAACCATGGCATCAAAACGCGATTCGTTTAGATAGCCTGCAACAACCCCAATGGTGTATCCTGTCAGATCGGCATGGTCGGACCAGGTGATAGGTGCGTCAGTGCGCTGCACGAAGCCGACCGGGCTAGTGCCAAAGGATTTGGAGTAGAAGCAACGTTCCCCACCTTTGTCTGCATCATCTGCCTCAGAATAATATTCAGGGTAGACACCCAACCAGGCGGGATCCTTTGCAGCCAAGTTTACGGCGCGGTTCCAAGGGAAGACCTTCACAGTGCCTTCAATCCCGATACCCGCAAGAATTTCCAGGACCCTATCCGTGCTATTGCCCGATCCATCTGCATTTACATAGGGCGGCCATTCCAAAGTGGTGAGCTGTACTGATTCTGCCATCGATTCGGAGGCCAAAAACGAAGCACTGCACATAACTGCAGCTGCCAGGGCCCGCGCTTTACCATTAAGTTCCATTCACATTCCTCGATTTATCGCCCTATTGAGGCATCAGATTGTGCGAAAACGGTAATTTGCTGGGGTGAAATATCGAGTTAATTTTCTGCGTGATTGGTCGTGGGTAATTCTTCAAATTGGGGTGAATTCTAGAGCGGAGCTGGCCAGTCTCTGTTCAGATATCCATACTGTGCTCACACCGAGAATTCCTTAGCTCCTCCCAAGCGGCAGATTAAATTGCGCTTTGCGGGTGGTGCCGCTGATCAGATCAAAGCTCTGCCCCAAACGGTTCTCAGCGAGGAGCACTACCTGGGCGGCAGCGCGGGCATCTTCGCCAGCGTCGTGGTGCTGAAAGCTGAGGCCCAGCTCCTGTTTTAGATTTGCCAACCCGTGGCCGCCATTGCCCTTGAACTCGGGCCAGGCTTTGCGGGCTATTTTGACGCTGTCGCTCCAGCTCAGGTCTGCATTGGGCATGCGATAGGCACGACAGGCGGCGGAAACTGCTCTGCTGTCAAAGCTGCTGTGTTGAACCAAATGGTGCAGTTCCAACAGGGGTTTAAGCATCGTCCAGGCCTCGGGGAAGCGCGGGGCAGTGGCCACGGTTTGAGCGTCGATCCCGTGGAGCTCGGTATTGAAGGGGGCAAAGCTCTGCTCAGGATTCACATAGGTGGTAAAGCTCCTGATGTGGTTGTCATGACAGACGCAGGCAATTCCGATCTGGCAGATGCTGGCGCTATCGCGGCTAGCGGTTTCCACATCCAGCGCGATAAAGCGAAAGGGGCCGCTGGGAAGGGTTGCGGCAACCGAATGATCCGTCATGTGCCGTGCAGCGGTTCAACGCCCATCCGACTGGCGAGCAGCGATAGCAAGGTTTCGCAGTACTGGCGCAGGGCGGCGCTGTCGCTGCTGCCGCGCGATTGGGCCCAGAGCCCCTGAATCGATATCAGAGTAAAACGGGCCAGGGCTTCTATTTCTGCCTCATCCAGCTTTTGATGTTTTTGATTCTCCTGCCAGAGAGCCTGATGCAGCCCTTTGTGCAGGCGTCTTCCATGGGCGCTGAGGCGCGTCATTGTATCGCTCTCCTGCGGGGTGATCTGGGCTAGGGTGTTGAGCACCAGACAGCCGGTATTTGCATCAGGATGGGCGGCGTTGCGGGCCAGCAGGTTGTCGAGATATTGCCCCACTTCTGCAAGCCCAGCGCCCTTGGTTTCAACCACCCCAAAGGCGGGGGTCACCACCGTTTCCTGATATCGGTCCAGACAGGCGTGAAACAGCGCTTCCTTGCCGGCAAAGTCACTGTAGAGACTGCCCCGGCTGACGCCGGTTTCACGCACCAGGTCGCCCATGGAAACCCTGTGATAGCCTCGTTTCCAAAACAGTTTGAGAGCCGAATCCACCAGGGCGTGACGTGAGGGAGATTTTGCGCGGGCCATATCCATCCTTGTTTTGGAATGATCGTTCCAATAACTTTTTACCAGGGAGATCATCAAGAGTGGAGAATGACAGATGGTGCAGAATTTTCGAGACAAAAAGAAATTCGCCACCGTGCTTGGCAAACAGATGGCCTATATTGAAGAGGGCGAAGGGGATCCGATTGTCTTTTTGCATGGCAATCCGACCTCCTCATATCTTTGGCGCAATATCCTGCCGCATCTGGCCGGGCGCGGACGTCTGATTGCGCCGGACTTGATCGGTATGGGTGATTCGGAAAAACTCGAAGAGAGCGGTCCTGATCGATATACCTTTGTCGAACACCGCAAATATCTTTTCGCCCTGTTGGAGCAGTTGGGCGTGACTGGAAATGTCACGCTGGTGATCCATGACTGGGGCTCTGGTCTGGGCTTTCACTGGGCGCATATGCACCCCAAAGCGTTAAAGGGCATCGCCTTTATGGAAGGGATCGTGGCGCCTGTACCGGGCTGGGACAGCTTCCCTGAAGCGCCGCGTGCGATGTTCCAAAGCCTGCGCTCTGAGGCGGGCGAAGAGATGGTGCTAGAGAAGAATCTTTTTGTTGAGGCCATCTTGCCGGGATCCATTCTGCGCGATCTGAATGAGGAGGAAATGGCTGAATATCGTCGGCCCTTTGCCAACGCAGGCGAAGATCGCCGTCCCACCCTGACCTGGCCTCGGCAAATTCCGATTGGCGGCGACCCGGCGGATGTGGCAGAAATCGTCGAGGCCTATTCCGCCTGGCTGCGCGAAACATCGGTGCCAAAGCTTTTTGTCAATGCCGAGCCTGGCGCGCTGATCGCCGGACCTGTGCGGGACTTTGTGCGCAGCTTTCCCAACCTCAAAGAGGTCACCGTGGCGGGCTCGCACTTCATTCAAGAGGATTCCCCGGATGAAATCGGTCAGGCGATCAAGGACTGGCATTCCCAGCTCTAAGAGATTTAGGCTCAAATCATGCGGAAACGGCATGAGTTGAGCCGTTAAACTCATTGGAATTCATGACTGTTCTGACCGATAACTCAGGTCAGAACAGCAAAGGGGTTGCCATTGGATCGTGCTCAGATCGTGCATCAAAACTTCCTGGACCGAGTTGGCCGCGGTGACCTGCCACCGGGCACAGCACCATTGGCTGGCCTCCCACCCGAACAGGCCGTGGGCATATATCGCGCGCAGGTGTTGAGCCGGGCGCTCGATATCACCAGCCGAGCGATGCAAAAGGCAGGGCAGGGCTTCTACACGATCGGCTCTTCTGGGCACGAGGGTATGGCGGCAGTGGCCCGGGCGCTGCGCCCCGATGATATGGCCTTTCTGCACTACCGTGATGCGGCCTTCCAGATTGCCCGCGCCGACCAGGTGCCGGGGCAGCGGATCGCCTGGGATATGCTCTTGTCCTTTGCATGCTCTTCCGAAGATCCTACCTCCGGCGGACGTCACAAGGTGCTGGGCTCCAAGGCGCTGATGATCCCGCCGCAGACTTCGACCATTGCCAGCCATTTGCCCAAGGCCGTTGGGGCGGCCTATTCCATCGGTGCTGCCAAACGCCACGCGCCCGAACATCGGGTCCTGCGCGACGACAGCATTGTTATGTGTTCCTTTGGCGATGCCTCGGCCAACCACTCCACCGCTCAGGGGGCTATAAACACGGCAGGCTGGACCTCGGTACAGTCGACACCGCTGCCGCTGCTGTTTGTCTGCGAGGATAACGGCATTGGCATTTCAACCAAAACTCCGCAGGGCTGGATTGAGGCCTCGATGCGGGCGCGCCCCGGCATCAAATACTTCCAGGCCGACGGGTTGGACATCTATGCCGCCCATGCCGTGGCGCAGGAGGCCGCCAACTATGTGCGCCGCCGTAAGAAACCCGCCTTTCTGCATCTGCGCACAGTGCGCCTATATGGCCATGCGGGCGCCGATGTGCCCACCACCTATCTGCCCAAATCCGAGGTTGAGGCGGATGAGGCAAACGATCCGCTGCTGCATACCGTGCGCTTGCTGGATGAGGCCGGGGCACTCAAGCCGCAAGAGGCGTTGAAGATCTACATGGATACCTGCGCCCGGGTGGAACGCATCCGCGCCGAGGTCGTGACCCGGCCGCATCTGAAGACCGGCGAGGATGTGGTGGCCAGCCTGATCCCGCCCAAACGTGCCTGCGCGTCCAGCAACGGCCCCAGCGAAGAAGCGCGGGCCGAGGCCTTTGGCAGCGACATCCGTGCCATGGCAGATCCGCAACCGATGTCGCGCCTGATCAATTGGGCACTGACCGATCTGATGCTGCAGCATGGCGAGATCGTCATGATGGGCGAGGACGTGGGCCGCAAGGGCGGCGTCTATGGCGTCACGCAAAAGCTGCATCAGCGATTTGGCCCAGACCGGATGATCGATACGCTGCTGGATGAGCAATCCATTCTGGGCCTCGCCATCGGCATGGGCCACAATGGATTTGTACCGATGCCGGAAATCCAGTTTCTGGCCTATCTGCACAATGCCGAAGACCAGCTGCGCGGCGAGGCGGCGACGCTGCCGTTTTTCTCCAATGGTCAGTTTAGCAACCCGATGGTGCTGCGCATCGCGGGGTTGGGGTACCAAAAGGGCTTTGGCGGCCATTTTCACAACGATAACTCCCTGGCGGTGCTGCGCGATATCCCAGGGATTATCATTGCCTGCCCATCGGATGGAGCCGAAGCCGCACTGATGATGCGTGAGGCGGTGCGCCTGGCGCGCGAAGAGCAGCGGGTGGTGGTCTTTATTGAGCCCATCGCGCTCTACCCGATGCGGGATCTTCACGCAGCCAAGGACGGCGGCTGGATGCGGCCCTATCCGGCGCCCGACCAGAGCATCCCATTGGGTGAGGTCGGTCAGCATGGGGAAGGCAGTGATCTGGCCATCGTGACCTATGGCAATGGGCGCTACCTCTCGACCCAGGCACAGGCGGATCTCGAGGCGCGGGGCATCAAGACCCGCATCATAGACCTGCGCTGGCTGGCTCCATTGCCGGCAGAGGCGTTGATTGCTGCTGCCAAGGGTTGCAAACATGTACTCATCGTTGACGAATGCCGAACTACCGGTAGCCAATCCGAAGCACTGATGGCGCTCTTCGTCGAGCAAGGCATCTCTTCGCTAGCCCGCCATGCGGCAGGTGATTGCTTTATTGCCACCGGCCCGGCCTATGCCGCCACACTGCCCTCCAAAGAAAGCATCCTGGCCGCCGCGCTCAACCTGGTAGGAGAGACCGCATGACCCGTACCGCTGTTCTCATCTGCCCAGGCAGGGGCACCTATAATAAGCCTGAGTTGGGCTATCTGCACCGCCACCATGCCGACAAAGCCGGCCTGTTTGCGGGTTTTGATGCGGCGCGGGCTGCTGCGGGCCAAGAAGAGGTCACTGCTCTGGATGGGGCGACGCGGTTCTCGGTCTCCAAATACTCGCGCGGCGATATCGCCTCGCCGTTGATCTATGCCAGCGCTTTGGCGGATGCACAGTCCCTGGCGGATGATATTGAAGTGGTGGCAGTGACTGGAAACTCTATGGGGTGGTACATCGCACTGGCGGTCGCCGGGGCGCTGTCGGCGCAGGATGGGTTTGAGTTGGTGAACACCATGGGAACCTTGATGCAGGAGCATCTGATTGGCGGGCAGCTGGTCTATCCCTTTACGGGTGATGACTGGCGCCCAGATGCGGCACGCAAGGCAGAACTCCTGGCGCTGGTGGATCAGATCAATGCCCGCGAATCCCACACGCTGGCCCTCTCGATTGATCTCGGCGGCATGCTGGTGCTGGCTGGGGATGAGGCCGGCTTGACGGCCTTTGAAAGCGTCGTGCCCCAGATCGAAGACCGTTTTCCGATGCGGCTGGCCAACCATGCTGGGTTCCACACACATTTGCAGGCACCAGTAGCGGCCGAAGGGCGTGACCGCCTAGACGGGGCTATGCTGACGCAGCCTGCGGTGCCTCTGGTGGATGGGCGCGGTGCAATCTGGCAACCGGAATCCAGCGATCTGGCCTCGCTTTGGGACTATACCCTCGGGCATCAGGTGGTGGAGAGCTATGACTTTACCCGCGCGGTCCAGGTGGCCGCACAGGAGTTTGCCCCGGATCTGTTTATCGTCACAGGACCCGGGACCACTTTGGGCGGGGCCGTCGCGCAGTCTCTGGTGCATCAGGACTGGCGGGGGATGTCGGATAAGGCCGGTTTCAAGCTGCGTCAGGCCTCCTCGCCTGTGTTGATTTCCATGGGCGACGCAGTACAGCGCAGCCTGGTAACCACCGAAAACCGATCAGCCAAAACTGGTTAAAGAGCCTAGTACCTATTCATTTGGCCAAAAATATCCTGGGGGTGAGCGTCTAATGACGCGAGGGGGCAAGGCCCCCTACTGCTGCCCCCCTCGCGAGGGTAAGCCGGGGCTTCCCCGTCGCTAGCTGTGGCCTGCAGGGGCCCGCAATACTCACCGAGAGACAGGTTCCGGGGCAGGTGGTGGTCCGTTAGGACCGTCCTGAGGCTGCACCGCGGGCGCCACGCGCATCGGTTTGACAGCATAGGCTTCTACTGGTTGGCTGACATTGTGGAGGTTCAGGGCACCCAAGGCTGTGGAATCCTGGCAGCTTCCGGGCAGGGAATTCCGGCTTACAATGATCTGTTGTCCCACTGTCTTACCGTAGTCCCCTAGACGGGCGGCAATATTGGCGGCCTGGCCAATGACGGTGAAATCCAGCCGTTCACGTGAGCCAACATTGCCATAGGTGACGGTTCCATAGGCGATGCCGCTGGCGCATGCGAGCTCCGCGAGGTCGTGCTCTGCCGCAACCTGAGTGAGAGCCGGAGCAATGCTGCGGGCAGAATGTAGCGCTTGGGTCCGCGCCAAATCTGCATCCACGCCGGTTTCCTCACGGGTTGCAGTCCTGACAGGAAACACCGCCAACACCGCGTCACCGATGAATTTCAGCACCTCGCCCCCATTGTCATGCACAATGGTCGAGGCGGTTTCAAAAAAGGCATTCAGCAGCTTGATGTAGGCCCTCCGCCCCAGCCGCTCCTCCAGCAGCGTCGAACCTCGCAGGTCACAGAACATGATGGCGGCGTCGATCTCATCGCCTTCACCGCGACGGATCTTGCCACCCAGAACGCGCTCACCGGTGCGTTTACCTACATAGGTCTCCAACAGGGACTGGGCGTTTTCGCGCTGCATGAAAACTTCGTAATAGCGGGCGACAACGGCGGAACATTCAAAGATCAGCCCAAGATTGGCAGTGGAGAACCCATCTGGATGATCAGATGCCACGGTGAGCACGTTGATCCGACCATCAGAGAAGGGCAGCGGCATAGCGACATAGTCTGTAGCTCCGGCTGCGCGCAGATCGCTGAGGATGGGAAAGGCATCCTCGCTGTCTTCGTCATCAATGCGGTGGCGCACGCCCCCCAATCCCTTGGAGACATGGCGCAGGGGGCTGGCATTGTAGGCGGGGTGTTCGTAGATTTCATAGCTGGGGGCGTAGATGGTCACCTCATCACTGGCTTTTTCCCAGATAAAGTTTTTGCCGGCGATCTGCGGGTGCAAAGACCAGGCCAGCACAGAAAGCCGCGAGAGATAAACCCCTTGCTCCAGTAGTTTTTGGGAAAAGGCCTTGGTGAAGTCCTCAGGGGTTGGCAGAAAAGCGGCTTCGCGCAGCAGCCAGTCGATCAATGGCCCAGAGATATTGCCATATTCGGGCGGCGCAATTTGGTTGGTGCCGAGGTCTATTTCGGTATTGGGGTCTGCGACAAAGCCCACATGTCCTTCGATCTGGCGCGCCTCTGGCAGGGCATTTTCATAGATCCATACCGCATTGTCGACGCGGCCATCCTCCAGTTTAAGATCATGATAGCATGCAGTGCCTTTGAAAGGGCAGAACGTCTGCAACCCCACCTTGGTGGAGATATCCACCACCAGATCGTCACGGGGAACATAAATGGTGGGCTGAAGCCGGGTTTCATACATCACTCTTGCGCGGCGGCTTTGAGCTAAGAGAGTACCACCGCGTCGCACCTGGACCTCGCCGCGCAGTGGTTCAACCAAGATGCCGTAGCCACGATTGTGCGGTCCACGTTTCTGTGGGCCGGCACTGTTTGGGGGGGAGGGAACATGGGCGTTCATCAGAGCTATCCTCTTGTCCCCCCGCTGTCCGAGAGGCCTGTGGGAGCCTCAGGGCAGTGACAGATTCCCCAAGGCGCCTCCCCTTGGGAGGCAGGCCTATATGTGGGGCCAAAGAGATGAATTTCCAGTGGCTGGAAGGATCATCTGTGCACAGGCCCTGTGTTTTGATGCCAAATCGGCCCCTCCTCGCACAGATGTGACCAGAGCGACCTGTATCCGTTAGGGTGAAGTTCTGGTCACACCATGCGGATCACATCCTTGCTGATCGCCAGCACATAGCCACGTTTGGCAATGTTTTTGACCAATAATTCGCTCACCATCTGGTTCC
The DNA here is from genome assembly GCF_000152965.1 of Roseobacter sp. MED193. Lineage (GTDB taxonomy): Bacteria > Pseudomonadota > Alphaproteobacteria > Rhodobacterales > Rhodobacteraceae > Pseudophaeobacter. The sequence goes on from NZ_CH902583.1 coordinate 2,438,128, forward strand.
CCAATGTGTCGCGCAGCCGTTTGATACGGGTGGCGCCTGCGGCTTCTTCGCAATCGCTGCTGTGTTTGCCGGAAATCACCGCCTCGATCTCGGCCCCCGACAGCACATCATCATCCATGCGGGCTTCAGCCAGGGCCGATAGGGTCTCCATCGCGGCTGCCGTGAGTTTGAAGCCCATATTGTTGAGGTAGACAGTATGTTCCTCGCGACTGATCAGCAGCTCGGTCACCTGGATGCCGGCCCGTTCAATCTGGGCCATACGCCGATTGAGCAGGACGAGCATCGCCAGCACCACCAGGGCGACGATCATCATCGCGGTTGCAAAGATCAGCAGGACAAAGATCACCACCCGATAGCTGGCGAGGGTATCGGCAAAGGCGGTACCAGATTGGGCTAGGATCTCCAGCAGCTTGATTTCGGCCTGGGTGGTCAGATCGTTTTCGATAAAGAGCCGTTCCACCCGCGCGTTAAACGCATTCGCATCAGGCAAAGCCAGCAACAGCACTGTCCCAGCGATAGCCAGTAGCGCAGCGATGAACACGATACCAAAGGTAATGATACGGCTGCCTGCGGAGCGGGCCTCAGAAACGGAGATAGTAAGGTCCGGCATTGGCCTTCCTTCGTTGCAGGCCTTCGGGACCAAAGACGGACATAACATTGAGCAGGGTCCAGCCGGAGGCCGCGATTCGAGACTGAATCTCCCCCTGGGCAGCGGCCTTGTTACAAGCGCCCCGGATCTGAATGACCCCGTAATGCAGTTTCAACGGATTGTTCTGCTTGGCCTTGTAATCGGCATAGCAATCGGCGGCCTGTGCAGGCGCAGCCGCCATCAGCAGGGCGGCACATATAATGGGTATGGCAAGAGCGTGTTTCATATCGTCACCCTGCGCCGAAATACCGGTGAAATTCAATAACAACAGCTCTTTGAGCCCATGGTTATTCGATATCATAGCGCTGTTATTGCCTGTCTGAACGGCATTGGCCGACTGTGAGGGCATAGGATTTGAGCCCGCCAAAACAGCTGAAGCACAGCGGGTTTGTCGCCCTCGAAAGGGGCATCAACAGACAGAAGATAACAAGGAAACACTCCGATGACACAGAGCCACCAACCTAAACAGCACCGCAAATTCATCGCCATCATTCTGGCCGCTGCGCTGGCCATTACCGGTGTGTCTTCCGGGCCGGCCCAGGCCGGAGAGGACTTTGGCAAGGTAGTGGCGGGGCTGGCAGTCCTGGGTATTCTTGGGGCCGCACTCCATGATCACAACACGCGTGACCGGCGACATGATACCGTTACCCGCCCGCATCGCCCCCACCCGACGCCAAGACCCCGCCCTTTGCCGCACCGCTTTGGTCGCTATGATCTGCCGGCGCATTGCATGAAGTTTGCCCCCAACTACAGAAACGGTAAATCCCTGGTGGCGCTGGGCTGCCTGCGTCGCAATTATGACCACGTGGGCTCATTGCCACAAAGCTGCAAAGTGACCTTCTGGAACGGCCACAATAATCGCACCGCTTACAAGCCACGCTGCCTGAACAAGCATGGATATCGCATGGTCAATCGCTAGGGGGCATGGCCATAAGTGGCCCAAACGCAACATGTCGAGCAGACTTGGGGGGCCTTGGCCCCCTTCTTTTTGTGGGTTGTTTGTGCAGTTTTCTGTTGGGGCGCTTGCAAAGTCTGCGAAATTTGGGTCTGACAAGACCATGGAACAGCCAGATAATTCCCTAGAGATCGCCGCCCACGAAAAGGGCTACCTGCGGGTTGCCGGAGTCGACGAAGTTGGCCGCGGCCCCCTTGCCGGACCGGTGACGGCGGCAGCCGTTGTCCTGGATATGGCTGACCTGCCCGAAGGGTTGAATGACTCCAAAAAACTGAGCGCCAAAAAACGCGTGGTTTTGGCAAAGGAGATCTTTGCCCGCGCGCAGGTGTCGATTGCTGAGGCCAGCGTTGAAGAGATTGATTCCATTAACATACTCCGCGCTTCGCATCTGGCGATGGAACGTGCTGTTGCGGCCTTGGATCCGCCGCCCGATTACCTTCTGATTGATGGCAATTTGATCCCGCGTGACCTGACAATTGACGCGCAAGCAGTGGTCAAAGGAGACGGCAAATCAGTCTCAATAGCGGCAGCCTCGATCGTGGCAAAAGAGGCGCGGGATAATCTCATGGTGGATTTGGCGCAACAGTTTCCACGATATGGATGGGAGAAGAACGCCGGATATCCCTCAAAGCAACACCGAGAGGCGCTTGTCGAATTGGGGGTGACACCACATCATCGCAGGTCCTTTAAGCCGGTACACAAGATATTGTATCAAGAGTGAACCGCAGAGGGCTGATCTAAAAAACAAATTGACCTCGAATCCAGGATGACTCATCCTGTGGATAACCAAAATGAGCGCAAAAATGCGCCGAATGGTTTTGAGGCAGAGCAAATGACTAAAACAATGACGAAGGGCGCCGCGGCGCTCCCTTTGAACACGATTATTGACGGCGATTGTATCGACGTGATGGCCGGGTTGCCGGACAACTGCATCGATCTGATCTTCGCGGATCCCCCCTATAACCTGCAATTGAAGAACCAGCTGCACCGCCCCGACAACAGCAAGGTCGATGCGGTGGATGATCACTGGGATCAGTTCTCCAGCTTTGCGGCCTATGATGATTTCACCAGCCGCTGGCTGCATCAGGCTCGTCGGATCTTGAAACCCAATGGTGCGATCTGGGTGATCGGCTCCTATCACAACATTTTCCGCGTCGGTACCGCGATGCAGGACGAGGGCTTCTGGATCCTCAATGATGTGGTCTGGCGCAAGTCGAACCCGATGCCGAACTTCCGTGGCAAGCGTTACACCAACGCCCATGAGACGATGATCTGGGCGTCTAAATCTGAGGGTGGCAAATACACCTTTAACTACGAAGCGCTGAAGGCCCTGAACGAGGGTATTCAGATGCGCTCGGACTGGGTGCTGCCGATCTGCACCGGCCATGAACGGCTAAAGAACGAGGATGGCGAAAAAGCCCATCCGACCCAAAAACCAGAATCCCTGTTGCACCGCATCCTTGTGGGCTCCACCAACCCCGGTGACGTGGTTCTTGACCCCTTCTTTGGCACCGGCACCACCGGCGCAGTTGCCAAGATGCTGGGCCGTGAATTCATCGGTATCGAACAGGAAGAGAGCTATCGCAAAGTGGCAGCCGAGCGGATCAAGTCCGTGCGCAAGTTCGACCGCGAGGCATTGCAGGTCTCGACCAGCAAACGTGCCGAACCGCGGGTGCCCTTTGGCCAGTTGGTAGAACGCGGTATGCTGCGCCCTGGAGATGAGCTTTATTCGATGAACCAAAGGCATAAAGCCAAGGTGCGCGCCGATGGCACGCTGATTGGTGACAATGTCAAAGGCTCAATCCATCAGGTCGGCGCCCATCTGGAAAACGCGCCATCCTGCAATGGTTGGACCTACTGGTGTTTCAAACGTGATGGCCAGACTGTGCCCATCGATGTGTTGCGCCAGCAGATCAGGGCCGAAATGCAGAACTAGGCCTGCCACTGTTTTCACAATCATCCAAGTTAACTGACGGTCTGCGTGCCTGTGTCACTAACGTGACGCAGCTTGAAACACGCAGACCGCACCTTGCCCCGCCACTCTGGCGGGGTTTTTTCGTGTTGTGGATCACTTGGGGGATGTATGCTGGTGCCAGACTGCCTATCTAGGGCGCAGCAATAGGGATCGCCTGATGACTGACACCGCAATGACACCGACCAAATCCAGATTGATCGATTTGTCGCGGGCGGCGGAGGTCGAAGACACGCCTGAGACCCAATATGTCTTGACTGCGCTGGAAAATCACAAACGCGAAGGTTTGGAGCTGGCGGTGAGAGCGCGCTGGGTCGCGATGGCAATTTTTGCCGTCTTTGTTGTTATCGTCCATCCGTATTTTGAAGTGATTTACCACATCGGCATTATGGCGCTGTTGTGCCTGAATGGCTGGTTTATCCAGCGTGTCGGGCGCGTCGGGCGGTCACGCCTGGAACTGTTGCTGATCTTTATCGATCTTTTCCTGATGACTCTGGGGATGGTTGGGCCGAACCCGCTGAGCGTCGATACCATGCCGCTGGCGATGCAGTACCGGTTTGACAATTTCCTTTATTTCTTTGTGATTCTGGCAGTGGGCACTATGGCCTATTCCTGGCGCACAGTTATTGCCATCGGGGTCTGGACCTTTGTCATGTGGCTGGGAGCTATGGCCCTGTCGTGGTGGTTTACTACACCCACGCCGGGACTTACTGAGGCAGTGGTTGAGGCCATTGGCGCTGACTCCAGTATGTTGAAGTTTCTGGATCCCAACAGCTACGTCCTTCAGTTGCGGATCCAGGAGGTCATTGTCTTCCTTATCGTGGCCATCACCCTGGCGATATCGGCGCGCCGTACCAATATCCTGCTGTTGAACAACGCAGGGCTTGAACGGGAGCGGGCAAACCTGTCTCGCTACTTTTCGCCCAATGTGGTTGATCAACTATCGCAAAATGATGAGCCGCTGAAACAGGTAAAGATCCAGAATGTTGCGGTTCTGTTTATTGATATCATCGGCTTTACCCGACTTGCCGCCGGGCGTGACCCGCATCAGGTGATTGCCTTGTTGCGCGGATTCCATGGCCGGATGGAGCGTGAAGTGTTCCGTCATAATGGGACGCTCGACAAATATCTGGGCGATGGGTTGATGGCGACTTTTGGCACCCCTTCGGCCGGCGAACGCGACGCCAGCAATGCGCTGGACTGCGCGCTGGCGATGCAAAAGTCACTCGAGATCTGGAACCGGGAACGGCGCCGTCTGGGGGAGCCGGAAATCCAGGCTGGGATTGGCATTCACTACGGTGAGACCCTGCTAGGGGATATTGGCGCCAACCGTTTAGAATACGCAGTAATTGGCACCGCCGTGAATGTTGCTGCCCGGCTGGAGGAGATGACCCGGCGGTTGCAGACTTCGATTGTGATGAGTGATGAGCTGCGCTTGCAAGCCGAGCATGAACAGCCGACCTCAGATATCGGCAACGGTTTTGAGTGCCACCCTGATCAGGAAGTACGTGGTCTGGATGATGTTATGAAGGTTTGGGCGAAACGGTGATTCTACCACAACCCAAAGGTATTCTCACTGTTGTTAGTTGTGGGTCATGGGTGAGCTGAATATTTAGTGTATCAAATTCAAGCACTTACATATTCACCCTTAGGTTGATATTGTTTGTTATCATCCTGTTAGGATTGTGATTGCAGGATGCCCCTGTTGCTGTACAGCGAGAGAGTTGTCCGTCCAAGTCCACTTTCAACCTGTGCTTCCTTAAAGTCTCTTGCCAAGGGGCTGCGAAAGAACACTGACCCTTGGGCGGGTCGGTGTTCTTTTCGTTTCTGCGCCTATGGCACTCCAACTCAGGAGCGTGGCATTGGGGTTTTGGCCTTGTTGTAGCCGCTCCAGTCAGTGATCTCTGGGTAATACATCTGGCGCCAACGTCGAACCCTTGGGTTCATTACGCGTCGCCACAGTGGTGGGATCATCGCCATCACCGTCATCACTGGATAGCCATAGGGCAGCTGCGGGGCATCGGCCGTTGTATAGTTCTGCAGCAGCGGAAACCGCCGATCCGGGCGGTAGTGATGGTCAGAGTGGCGTTGCAGGTTGATCAGCAACCAGTTCGAGGCTTTATGGGCCGCATTCCAGGAATGGTGTGGGCGAACATGTTCGTATTTACCCTCGCCGATGTGTTTGCGGGTCAGACCGTAGTGTTCCACGTAGTTGACCAGTTCTAGTTGCCAGATGGCCACTCCGGCCTGTACCAAGAACAGCACCAAACCCGATAGCCCCCCTAAAATCACAGCCAGAACCAGCATGGCTGCCTGCAATCCCCAGTAACGAAAGAAAGGGTTCTTGCCATTGGTCCAGGGCAGGTTCTTTTTGGCGAGTTTCTCCTTTTCGGCGCGAAAGGCTGATAGCCAGCATTGCTGCAGAACCCGCGGGTAGAACCGGTGAAACCCTTCATTGTAGCGCGCAGTGACCGGGTCACGTGGGGTGCCCACATAGCGATGGTGCACCAGCAAGTGCTCGGAGCGGAAATGGGAATAGAGCACCATAGCCAGCAAGAGATCTGCCAGGTTACGTTCCAGCCGGTTGCGCTGGTGCATCAACTCGTGACTGTAGTTGATGCCAATGGTTCCGGTGATCACGCCGGTCCCAAAGAACACCCCGAATTTCTCTAACCCGGACAGGTGGCTGGCATCGCTGACATACCAGATCAGGCCAAACAAAGTGAGGAACTGCAAGGGCACCCAGGCGGTTGTCAGCCTGCGGTACCAGTCCAGATCGTCTTCGGGTGTTGCCGGGTCTGCATTTTCTAGGTTGAGCCCCAGGATACCATCCAACACGGCAAACAGATACCAGGTTACCAGCGGCGGCAGCAGGATGATCCAGCCGCCAAACAGGGCGGCCATCCAGATCAGCGGCAGCAGCAAAAAGGAGAGCCAAAAGGGCAGGGCAGATTGCCAGCGCGGAAGGATATCAGCGTCGATCATCGGTCAGACTCCAAAATCAGCGGCCTGAGACCAGGCTCCATGTGGGATGGGGCTGAGACTAGGCCTGTTCTGAGCGAAACCCAAGGGGGCTGAAGGGTGACCAATGGTTGCAGTGGGCAGCTCTCTGTCCGGGGTTAACCGTTTGGACCTGGGTTGAATTCTGATCCAGCCCAAAGATCAAACGCCTTGCGCATCACGGTAGGGAGGTCTTGGGGGCGAAACGCATGCCGCGTCAGCAGCTCCTGCCCGGGGCTGAGATTATACCCAGAGGGAAGTTCGGCCAGCTTCACCTGCAGAATCAGGTGAAAATGAGTGAAGGTATGGCGCACCTCTCCCCCTAGATCCTGCCAGTTCGCCTCAAACGGGGGGCGGGGGTCTGGGGCCGCGTTCCATTCGGACCCAGGCCAGCCCAGCATACCCCCCAGCAGCCCTTTGTCAGGGCGGCGCTCCAACAGCCAGGCGCCATCAGCACGGCGGGCAAGATAGGCGAGACCCAGCCGTGTGGGTTTAGGCTGTTTTGGGGTCTTTTTCGGCAACTCCGGGGCGGTACCTGCAATCCGCGCCTGACAGGGGCTGCGCCAGGGGCAAATCCCACAGGCAGGGTTTTTGGGGGTGCAGATGGTCGCGCCCAGATCCATCACCGCCTGGGCATAATCGCCGGGACGGAGCTGCGGTGTCAGGACGCCTGCGTGCTCTTTTAGAACCGGTTTTACGGCGGGTAACGGATCATGAATGTCATGCAGTCGTGCCATCACTCGCTCTACATTGCCATCCAGCACTGTTTCGGCGCGGTCAAAGGCGATCGAAGCAACTGCGGCTGCGGTATAGGGGCCGATGCCGGGCAGTTTCAGCAGTGCATCATAGCTGTCCGGGAAAGTGCCCTCCAGCTCCTGGGCCACCACACGGGCACATTTCAGCAGGTTACGAGCGCGGGCATAATAGCCTAGCCCGGCCCATTCGGCCATCACCTCGGCATCCTGTGCAGCGGCCAGATCCAGAACTGAGGGCCAGCGCCGAGTAAACCGCTGGAAATACTCTGTTACGGCGGCAACCGTGGTCTGCTGCAACATCACCTCACTGAGCCAGACCCGATAGGGGTCTGGGCGCAACCCACGGGCGCGATCCGCCGGAGAGACCCGCCAGGGCATGGTGCGGGCGTTGCGGTCATACCAGCCGAGCAACTGTTGGTTCAACTCCGTTTCTGCTGCTTGCGGTGTCGCAACTGGGGCCGGAAACTTGTCCATATCACGCATTCTTTACCCCTCGATGGCGTTGTTTTGCTGACGGTTGTTTGTCGCCCCTTTACAATAGGGGGACCAGTCACGCAAAACCATATCTATGGCATTTAGGCGCAGCACCACGCGCGGGTTCTCTCGCACCTCTCGACTCCTTTCGGATCAGATCCGCAAGGCGGGCGAAAGTCGTGGTTTTGCAGTGTCGCGTCTGCTGACCCATTGGGAAGAGATCGCTGGACCCGACATCGCGACGATCGCCCGCCCCGTCAAGGTCGGCTACGGGCGCAGTTCCTTTGGTGCCACCCTGACGGTGCTGACCAATGGCGCCAATGCGCCAATACTGGAGATGCAAAAAGAACGCCTGCGCGAAAAGGTAAACGCGGTCTATGGCTACAATGCGATCTCAAAGGTATGGATCACCCAGACGGCGCCCACCGGATTTTCCGATGGCCAGGTAGAATTCAAACACGCCCCCAAAGTGCAAAAACTGGCGCCTGTTGATCCGCAGGATCAGGCTGCGGCCGCGCAGGCTGCTCAAGGGGTTGAAAACGAAGAGTTGCGCGCCGCGCTGGAGCGGTTGGGGCGCAATGTTCTGACAAAGAAGAAAACTGAACGAAAGAGGTATGAATGACCCGTCTTATGTCTGGTGTTTTTGCTGCGGTGGCGCTTGCTGCCGGAGCCTATGCGGTCACTGGTTACAACAGCCAAACCCGCCTGCCTGATCTGCCCCTGGTGGGGGCTGCCTCTGCACAAGAGGCCGAGGTTGACACCTCCACCATCACCGAAATGGTTATGGGAGCAGAAGACGCGCCTGTCACCCTGATCGAATATGCCTCCTACACCTGTCCCCATTGCGCCAATTTTCACACCGGTGTTTTGAAGCAGCTCAAGGAAGAGTATATCGACACCGGCAAGATGAAACTCATCTACCGTGAGGTCTACTTTGATCGCTACGGTCTCTGGGCCTCTATGATTGCGCGCTGTGGTGGACCTGAAAAGTTCTTTGGTATCAGCGACCTGATCTACAAAGGTCAGTCCGACTGGAGCCGCGCAGGTGGCGCATCAGAGATCATCGACGCGCTGCGTAAAATCGGTGGTATTGCCGGGCTTGACAAAGATACGGTCGAGGCCTGCTTGCAGGATGGCACGAAGGCGCAGACATTGGTTGCTTGGTATCAGGAAAACGCAACAGCGGACGGTGTCGAAGCTACTCCTTCTTTTGTGTTGAACGGCACCAGAATTTCCAATCAGTCTTATGAAGACTTCAAAGCCCTGATTGACGCCGAACTGGAAGGCTAACCCAGCCACTGGATCACATGGATGCCAAAGCCCGGGGGAAACCTCGGGCTTTGTTTTTGGGGATCATGGGGCTGGCTCAGGACGGATGGTTAAGGTGCTGGGGCAATAGTCTTGAGCTGCTCGATGAGAGCCTGGTCATCGGGGATCTGCAAGCGAACAGGCAAGGTGATCACCTTATGACGGAAACTTGCAGGCAGGCGCACGGCGTCTTTTTCGGTGGTGACCAGCTGAGCACCCCGCATTTTGGCATCAGCCTCCAGCCGGGTCATCAGTGCCGTAGACAACGGCTGGTGATCATCCAGTGCCTCGGCGTGGATGATCTTGGCGCCCAGCCTCCGCAGGGTATCAAAGAATTTTTGCGGGTGCCCAATGCCGGCAAAGGCCAGCACAGGTGTGCCTTTCCAGGGCATTCCCGTTTGCAGCGGTTCCAGTGCGGCCTGTGCATGGGGGAGGCCCTGTAGGCTGTTGCCCCACATACTGGAGAAGCTCTCCTGAGCCGTCTCATCGCCGATGGAAAGCACCAGATCGGCACGGCGCAGACCCGGCTCTACAGGTTCGCGCAGGGGGCCTGCAGGCAGGCAGGAACCATTGCCAAAACCGCGGGCGGCATCCACTACCACAAGCGACAGATCTTTGGTCACACTGGGGTTTTGGAATCCGTCGTCCAGCAGAATGACCGTGGCCCCTGCGGCTTCTGCCGCCTGGACACCTGCGGCCCGATCACGAGCGACCCAGACCTCGCCAAAGGCCGCCAGCAGTAGCGGTTCGTCGCCGCAGTCCTGGGCGCGGTGTTTGCCGGGATCCACGGCTATCGGTCCCTGCAAACGCCCCCCATAGCCGCGGGTGACCACATGGGGCTCATGCCCTAGGGCGCGCAGGGCCTCCAGGAGCCATATTACCGTCGGAGTTTTGCCGGTCCCCCCGGCATTGAGATTGCCAACGCAGATCACCGAAACAGAGGCCTGATAGCCTGGGGCACGTAACCGCTTCGCAGTTGCAGCGGCATAGATCCATCCCAGCGGTGCCAGCAATAGGCGGCGCAGATCAAACTGATTGGGGGCTTTGTTCCAGAACTCAGGAGGTCGCATTTTGGTCCTCGCGCAGGTCCAGGATGTCCTGAACTCTCTCTATCAGTTGATCGGTCATTTCCGCGCCCTCGGTCACGACGGTCCAGCCGGCCAGGGCGCGCTTGGCTGCCATGTCAGGGGCAGACAGATGGATCACCATTTCGGCCAACTCCTCTGCGCTACTCACTTGTTTAGTGGCTTTCAGCGCCGCCAGTTGATCATAGATTGCGCTGTGGTGGCCGCTGGCTGGCCCATGAAGCACCACCGATCCCAGTGCAAGCGCATCCAGAGGATTTTGTCCTGGCATCTCTGGTGCCAGGCTGGAGGCCAGAAGAGAGACAGGAGCCAGTCGGTACCAGAGCCCAAGGTTAGTGCTGTCTGTAATCAGGATCTGGGTGTAGTCATCCATCTCCTCCCCAGCGTCCCAATCAGCGCATTGCAACCCGCTGGCCACAATGAGATTGCGGGCGCGGGCACGGCTTTGGGGGTCGTCCAGGGCAACAACCAGCAGCATCCGGTGCAACATCCTGAGGGCCGTGCGATGGGCCTCCAGCAGGGTTGGCAGTTCTTCCAATTGGGCGCGTGCGGCCAGCCAGACGGGACGGCTGCCGAGGGCTTGTTGGAGGGTCGAGAGTGCATCGTGGTCGCATCCGGGCGGCACGGTAGAGAGCCGCAAGCGACTGGTCAGCATCACTTGGTCAGCAGGCAACGGCCCACGCAACAGCTGGTTGCGCACGGTTTGTGACGGGGTGAAAATGGCATCAAAGCCGCTAAAAATTCGATAGCGCTGATCCGGCAACCAACGCAGCTTTCGGGCGGGCATTTCACGGTCTAGAATATCCACCAACAGGGCAGAAATTCCCTGTTCCCGCATTTGCCGCAACAGACCTCGGCGCAGGTTGCCGCCAGCCCAGAGGCACAGGTCTGGCTGCCATTGAGCGAGGAAAGCCTTTGCCTCGCTGGATTGGTCGCTAGGCAGGGGGCCGATCAAAAAGTCGCAGCCGCCCGCCTCTGGAACCTCTCCCATTTCGGCCTCCCAGGTGGCGAGTACCACCAGATCCGGTCGCATCGCCTTGAGCCGCAGGCCAATATCGCAAAGCGCCATAAAGCGTTCAATGCTGGTGGCATGCACCCAAAGTACTTCGCCTAGCGGGCGCGGGGGGGAGGACAGGGAGTGGGGCTCAGTCATCTGCGCAAGTCATTGTCCGGCGATACCGGGGCCCTTTGGATCCAGGGCTTGCAACAGGTCCAGATGGGTTGTGGGGGTTGCCGCGACAACCCCGTTCAGCAGGGGTGTGGGGTTGTTGAAACACAGGGGCGCATTGAGCCGGTCGCTGATCAGCCCGCCGGCTTCGCGCAGGATCAGATCTCCGGCAGCAATATCCCATTCCCAGCTGCGCCGTAGTGTCAGCATGGCGCTATAACCACCATCGGCGACACGGGCCAACCGATAGGCCAGTGAGGGGCGATAGCTGCGGTGAAAAGTTGGCGCGGCATTGCCCAGCCAGTGCTGGGCCTCAAGGTTAGGTTTGGCAGTCAGGACCCGGGCGGCTCTGAGCGACGAAGGGGCGGCGACGGAGATTTTATCGCCGTTGCAAAAGGCACCCCCGCCTTTGGAAGCGGTATACAGCAGATCGCGTTGTGGCAGGTAAATCACTGCTGCAGTGATTTCGCCCCGTTTGGCCACAGCCAGCGAATGGGCCCAGGTGGCCGAGCCCTCGGCAAAACTGCGGGTGCCATCAATGGGATCAATGATAAAGACGTGGTCCTTACCCAATCGCGCCTCGTTGTCCTCGCTTTCCTCCGACAGCCAGCCGTAGGCGGGCCGCGCCTTTGGCAGCATGTCTTCCAGCATGGCGTTCACCGCCAGATCGGCCTCGGTCACCGGACCTTGGCCGTCGGGCTTGTCCCACCGCTGCGCAGTCGGGCCCGAAAATTTGAGTGCTATGTCTCCAGCGGCCTTGGCGGCCCGGATCAGGAGCGTGAGGTCTTCAGCTGCCGGCAAGGGTCATTCCTTCGACCAAGAGCGAGGGCACCACCCGTGACAGGTAGGTGCGGGCGTCATTCGCCGGGACAAGGGTTTTGAGCATGTCGCGCAGATTGCCCGCGATCGTGCACTCATTGACCGGATAAGCGATTTCGCCGTTTTCCACCCAATAGCCTGAGGCCCCCCGTGAGTAATCTCCGGTGTTGGGGTTAATGGTCGAGCCGATCAGCGAGGTTACCAGAAGACCGGTGCCCATTTCTGCAATCAATTCTGCACGGCTTTGGTGACCCTGGGTCAGGGCGACGTTCCAGTTTGACGGGGTGGGGACCGATCCGACACCACGCACAGCATTTCCGGTGCTTTGCAGGCCCAGTTTCCGGGCCGAAGCCAGATCCAAAGTCCAGCCGGTTAGGACGCCGTTTTCAATGATCGAACGTTGCTGTGTTGCCAGGCCTTCGCCATCAAAGGGGCGTGAGCCGGAAATCCGGGCGCGATGCGGGTCCTCTATGACCGAGAGGCTCTGCGGCAGGATCTGTTCGCCCACTGCGCCTTGCAGCCAGGATGAGCCACGGGCGATAGCTGCACCATTGGAGGCTGAAAGCAGATGACCAATCAGCGAAGAGGAGACGCGCTCGTCAAACAGAACGGGGTAGCTGCCGGTTTGTGGACGCCGGGCATTGAGCCGCGCAACGGTGCGTTCACCTGCAAGACGGCCAATATCCTCTGGGCTGCGCAGATCGCTTTGAAAGGTGCGGGAATCACCGTCATAGTCGCGCTCCATCCCGGTGCCGGTTCCTGCAATACCAGTACAAGACAGCGAACGCCCTGTGCGCTGGTAGCCACCGGCAAACCCGTTAGAGGTGGCGAGATAGACCGAATGATGGCCATAGCTGGCCCCAGCGGCCTGCACCTGGCTGATACCGTCGATGTCGGCACAGGCGGCCTCGGCTGCAAGCGCGTCCTGCTGCAGGGCCTCTGGTGCGGGCTCTGGGCTGGGATCACAAAGTTGCAGCGCGTCCAGATCCCAGTTCTGGGCCAGCTGTTCGGCGCTGGCCAAACCGCTATAGGGATCTTCCGGGGCCTCGCGGGCCATGGCCACGGCGCGTTCGGCCATAGCCAGGAGTGTTTCGGGACGACTGTCAGAAGAGGAGACCTGCGCCTGACGCTGGCCAATAAAGACACGTAGCCCCAGATCGGTACCTTCTGAGCGTTCGGCGTGCTCCAGATTGCCTTCGCGGACTTCAATGCTAAGGGAGCGGCCCTCGGTGGCCATGGCATCTACGGCATTGGCACCAGCGCGTTTGGCGGCGTCAATCAGGGCGTGGCAGAGCGCTTCGGGAGACTGGGTCATGGGCACCTACTGAATTTGGATTGCTACAAGAGCTAGCCAGACCCGAGACTTGCCGCAAGGGTGTGGCACAAAAAAGGGCCGCGCATGGCGGCCCTGATTGCGGTTTTTTTAAAGAACGGTCGCTTATTTGATGCGCTGGCCATTGGCGTGGATCTGGCCGTCTTCGGAGACCTTGATTTCCGAGGTCAGGGTGTCTTCGCCCTCGCCAGGAACACCAAACATGCCCATCATCATGCGCGCGCCCATGGCATCGCTGTCGCTCAGCAAGCCCATTGTGATCAGGTTGTCGATCAGCCCATTGGCACCAACCAGTTCGATATTGGCGGAGCCATCAGGGGCAGGCATGCCGTCAAAGGTCACCAGGTCCTCGTTATTGAAAGTGAAGTCACCGGTTCCGGTCAGCTTGGCGCCAGCGGCGGTTACCAGCAGTTGCCTGATGGTGACGGCGTTGAACTCACCCGGTTTTTGCGCACCACGTTCCATGGCCTTCATCGATTCCGGGTCGAACATGTCAAACAGCAGTTTGCCTTTACCAGCCAGATCCAACACAATCGTCGCCGGATCATGTGGCAGGGTGCCGGTGGGGTCGACCATGCCCCAGAGCATTTCAGGGACGGCAAAATCGCGCAGTGTGATACCAAGACCAAAGTCTTGTTCTTCATCGGACTGGCTGACGGGCATCAACAGTTTGAACCCGGTTTCCGCCATCGAGAGCGCCAGTGGGAAGGGGATTTCCGACCCGGAGACATTTACAGAGATATCTTTCTGACCAATGTCATAGGACAATCCGTCCTTGCTCATGGTGACGCCAAAACTCCCCCCTGCAGAGGTACTTTGCATGTCAAAGCTGTCAGAGCCGGTCACGGAAATTGCGCTGTTGCCACCGGTATAGGCCACATTGGCATCGACACTTAGCCCGGCCTTGATCAGCGCAGGCATCTCAGGGCTGTCCAATCCTGAAGGAATGCTGCTGACGGCGGTGCCTGTTACGTTCTTCAGGCTGCCCGTGACAGTGCCCGCATCGTCAGAATCGGGGTCCTGAAACGCCAGGTCGTAGGTGACTTCGGCCATGGAGGAGGTCTGGGTATAGCTGCGCTGGTCGGCGATCTGCATCACGGTATTGGCCGCGAAATCGCTAATCATAACGGAGGCTTTTAGGGCGCCTTCAGGCATTTCTTCGCCGTCACCGATGAGTTTACCCAGTGTGATTGTCGCCTGACTGGTGGCATAATCATAGGTCATGGCAGAGGTGTCGCCTGAGACAACCATTGGGCTGCCGTCATGGGAGTACAGGATTTCAGCTGAGAATATCTCGCCATCCCCTTCCCCGGCAAATGTCATCGGGAAGTCCTTCGGCAGCATCACATTGACAGTGCCATCGCCGTTCTCGATGAACTGGATCTCGGGCATGGTTAGCCCGCCGGTGCCGTCCTGATCGGGCAAAGGCATGGTCATGGAAATGTCGCTGACCGTCAGCACATTACCGGATTGGCTTTCGGTGCCGGTCACAGTGTAGCCAGTGCCGGTCATATAGGCTTTCCAGTCTGACCAGACATCCTGGGCAGTGACATCCGCAAATGCACCTTGGGCTGAGATGATAAGTACCGCAGCAGCACCCGTGCCGCGCGCGAGGGAAACTGTCATAGGATAACCTTTCTGCTTATACGCAAATACAATGGTCCTTATGGTCAACCGCATCGTGAAGGGCGTCAAGGGGCCAGGGGCTGGACCGTTCCCCCTAAGCAGTTTACCACATTTGGAATGAGTGGACTTGGAGATTTACCTGATGGATATCAAGGGCAAAACAGTTGTCATCACTGGTGCGAGTCGTGGCATTGGGGCGGATGCGGCGCGTGTATTTGCACAGGCTGGCGCCAATCTGGCCTTGCTGGCAAGGAGTGCCGACAGTCTGGCGGCCCTGGCTGAGGAGATCGGCGGAAACACGCTGGCCTTTGCTTGCGATGTCTCGGACCCTGCTGCGGTGGCTGCGGCTCTGCAACAGACGCATCTGGCTTTTGGTAGCCTGGATGTGCTGATCAACAATGCCGGGGTGATCGACCCGATCGCCCGCATCGAAGATGCCGATCCCGCAGCCTGGGGTCAATTGATGGATGTCAACATCAAGGGCGTCTTCAACGGTATCCATGCGGCCCTGCCTCTGATGAAGTCTGGGTCCGGGGGCACCATCATCAATATCGGCTCTGGCGCGGCCTATAATGCCTTGGAGGGCTGGAGCGCTTATTGCGCCTCAAAGGCGGCGGTTTTGATGCTGACCAAGGCGCTGCATTTGGAAGAGGCAGAGAATGGCATTCGGGTGCTCAGCCTGTCGCCCGGCACCGTGGCCACTGACATGCAGCGTGCGATTAAATCCAGTGGTATCAATCCGGTGAGCCAAATTGACTGGAAGGATCACGTTCCAGCGGAATGGCCAGCCAAGACCCTACTGTGGATGTGTGGCCCAGATGCGGATGAATTTGTAGGGGATGAGGTCTCTTTGCGTCTGGATTTGGTCCGTCGCAAGGTTGGCTTGGTATGATCGATCTGGATATATCCGAGGCGGGGCTCTGGACCATTACCATCAATCGGCCTGAAAAGGCCAATTCGTTGACAGCACAGATGCTCGAAGAACTCGTCGAGATCGTGACCCGCGCGCAGGCGGCTCGGGGGCTGATCCTCACAGGCAGCGGTAAAGTGTTTAGCGCTGGGGCAGATCTGGAGGAAGCCCGCGCAGGGCTGGCGACGTCCACCGTTTGGGAACGGCTGTCAACGGGGTTGGCCGCTGTGCCTTGCCTCAAGATCGCTGCCCTGAATGGCACCTTGGCCGGGGGGGCCAATGGCATGGCGCTGGCCTGTGATATCCGTCTGGCGGTGCCTGGGGCTAAGTTCTTTTATCCGGTGATGAAGCTCGGCTATCTGCCGCAGCCTTCCGATGCGGGTCGGATGCGCGCGTTGATTGGCCCGGCGCGGACCAAGATGATACTTGCAGCGGGGCAAAAGATCGAAGCACCAGAGGCCTGCGCATGGGGGCTGGTCGATCGCCTGATTGAACCGGATGAACTGATGGCACAGGCGCAGGCCTTGCTGTCTGATTCACTGGCCGCCAAGCCTGAGATTGCCAGGGGTATCCTTGAGATGTGCCAGAGCTGAGGCCTGTTTCCTGGGGTATAGGAGCCTCGTCTTTCGCTACGACTTGCCGTAGATGCCTGGACTAGGCGATTGGAAGAGCAGTCAGGAAAGAGAGCCTTATGAAGCAGCGACAGGTATGGGATGCGGTGGTGATTGGCGCTGGGCCTGCGGGGTTGATGGCGGCGGGTGAGCTTGCCTCTGCTGGCCATAGCGTGCTGTTGGTCGAGGTCAAGCCCTCACTGGGGCGCAAGTTTCTGATGGCGGGTAAATCCGGGTTGAACCTGACCAAAGACGAACCCCTGGAGCGATTGCTCGCGCAGTATAGGGGAGCCTCGACCTCTCTCGCACCAATCATCTCTGCCTTTGATGCCGCAGCGATACAAGAGTGGGCGCAGGGCTTGGGAGAGGCGCTGTTTACCGGCTCCACCGGACGGGTTTTTCCGGAAAAGATGAAGGCCTCGCCCCTGTTGCGCGCCTGGTTGGCGCGTCTGGAGAACCAGGGTGTGACCTGGGAAACCCGCTGGCGTTGGACTGGCTGGCAGGGAGATGATTTGTGTTTTGACACAGCGCATGGCCCGCAGCAGCTCGTGGCCCGCTGTACTGTTCTGGCGCTGGGCGGCGCAAGCTGGGCGCGGCTGGGCTCGGATGGAGCCTGGAGCGAGATCTTGGCGGCGCAGGAGATTTCTCTGGCACCGTTCAAACCTGCCAATGCGGGGCTGGTCGTCGACTGGTCAACCCATATGCAGGCGCTGTTGGGGCAGCCCCTAAAGGGCGTGAAGTGGCAGGCAGGCGACATTTGCTCTCGTGGTGAGGCGGTCATATCGGCGCGGAGGCTGGAGGGCGGAGGTATCTACACGGTGAGTGCCGCTGTGCGCGATGGGGCCGATCTGAGCGTTGACCTGTTACCTGATCTCTCGGAGGCGGAGGTTGCGACCCGCCTGGCGCGCCCCCGTGGAAAGGCCAGTCTCGCCACGCATCTGCGCCGCGCCGTGAAATTGGGGGTGGGCCGGACAGCTTTGCTACAGGAATTTGGCCGTCCGCTGCCGCAGGAACCGGGTGACCTGGCTGCTTTGATCAAGGCGCTGCCGGTGAAACATGCAGGTCTGCGTCCCATGGATGAGGCAATTTCGACCGCTGGAGGGATTCTCTGGTCAGAGCTGGATAGGGACCTGATGCTGGTCAAACGCCCCGGCACGTTTTGTGCCGGAGAGATGCTGGATTGGGAGGCCCCGACAGGCGGATATCTTTTGACCGCTTGTCTTGCCACCGGACGCTGGGCCGGGCAGGGCGCAAGACGTTATCTCGCTGCGCTTTGAGCCAGAGTCTGCCGCTATTTCATGAGGGCAGCTACCCGTTGATGCCCAGGGCGCGCCCGCATCGTCTTACCATATGCCAGCAAAGCTTCGTTCTCGACCGGGAATTTGGCCCCAAAGGCCCAGTTCAGACAGTGGGTCAGTACGATGTCTGCAATGGTGAACTCCTCTCCCATGACATAGGGGCCTTTGATCTGACCTTCGATCCGGTCGAGGTTTCGGTTGAATTCCCATTTTAGGCTGGGTTTCACCTCGGGCACGCGCTGATCCTTGGGCAGGGCAAAGCTGTGGCGCGCCGCTGTCCACAACACGGCATCCAGCTCATCCAGAAAACGCTGTGTCATGGCATCCTGATGGGCGCGGGCCAATGTGCCGGCCTTGGCGGTCAGGCCACCATGTTTATCAGCGAGATAAGTGATGATCGCAGTCGAATCGGTGATCACCTCGTCGCCTTCAATCAAGGCCGGGACTTTACCCAAGGCACTGACCTGCAGGATCTCAGGGCTTTGGGGGGGAGCGGGGTTCAGCTCATAAGGCTGGCCCAGCTCCTCAAGGGTCCACAGCACCCGAAAACTCCGCGACATAGGTGTACCGATGACAGTGTACATGATGATCTCTCCCTGTTGTTCCTTGCCGCTAAGATGAAGTCTGCGGGCGATAGGTCAAGGGCACAATAGTCTGGGAGTGAGCATCTGCGGCTCTAACGGGCGCGGCCCAGCATTGACAACCGGATAAGCGCACGCTCCATCAGCGCCAAAGCGGGTGCGGTTTGGCCAGCGGATCGCAGCGCCAAATCGGTGTCGGTCAAAATGGTCAGGCCCCGTTGCAGACGATCAGCACCCCAGCCCTGCGCCTGTCGCAGCACTCTGTCGCGGCGTTTTCCATACAGGGGCGGCCGCAACCGCCCGATGCCCTGGGCTGGGCCGCCAGGATCGGCGGCAACAGTGTAAAGCGTGCGAAAATGGCGGGTGGCGCCAATACAAAGTGTCACCGCATTGGTGCCTTGCGATTGCAAGCGGCTGATCAGAGGGCCGATCTCGGGGGTGCGTCCCTCTGCTACCACATTGAGCACATCGTCCAAGGCGGCCTCAGTCGACTGCGGTGCCACAGCCTGGATGTCGTCCAGAGATAGGGGGGCGCGATCGCCATGTTTATAGAGCGAAAGCTTGTCGATCATCCGCGAGAAATCACCGGGTCCAATGTCGTTTGCAATATCGGTCAGCGCCGACATGCTGTCACTTGGCACATCGCGGATCTGCGCCCCGCTTAAAATACGTTCGATTTCCGCGCGCGATGGGGGATCATCATAGATACCGGTGGCATAGGCGTTGTTATGTGCCTCAAAACCTTTGCGCAGTTTTGAGGTGGCTTTGAGCTGTCCTGCCGTGACGATGATCTGCGCATCCCCTGGCTGCCATTCCTCAAGGGCGGCAAGAATTGCAGGCGCTGCGGTATCATTGGCCTCTTCCACAAAGACGGCGCGGGCGCCAGGAAAGAAGCCCACGGCCTTGACCGCATCCAAAAGCTGAGCGGGATCTTTGCGCAGATCGGAGCCGGGCATCCGGCTGAGGCGCATTTCCTCATCCGCGCCGGGGCCCAGCAGGGCTGCCAGCATCTGCTGCCGCTTCAGCGCCACGCGCATGGCATCGGCGCCATAGATCAACAGCCCGGTCTTGGAGGGATCGGGCTTGGCGCAATAGGCCTCGGTGTCGCGCGGCGAAAGCTTCATTCGGCGGCTGGGGTGGCCAGATCCGCTGTTGCCAGCAGCCGTGCGGCGATCTGATCCGCAAGGATACGCATCAGGCGTTCAAAAGCGTCGCGTTCACCAGCCAGGGTTTCCACTGTGGATCCGGTGGCGGAGTAGCCAGTGAAATTGGTCTCGCTTCCGCTGGCCATCACCGTGCCATCTGATTGGCGCGTCAGGCTATAGCCGACAGATCCGATAATCGAATAGCGGGTGATTGAGTTGTCAGCGGTAATCGCCTGGCCTTCCGTTCTGGTCGCGAGTGTCAGGTCCAGCTGGTAGTTACCACTGCTGGTCCGTCCCAAACGTTGTTCCAGATCCCGCACTAAAAAATAGGCATTTCTGTCACCAGTCGAATCGGGCAGGTCGGGAAAGGCAATAACGACCTCTCCATAGAGCGCATCTCCGGTGCCCCCAGGTGTATTCACTGGCGTAAATCCACAGGCGCTGACCACCAAAGAGGTGATCAGCGTGAGGATAAGCAAGGGCTGTTTAAGCAACGACATTGACGATACGACCTGGCACGACGATGACCTTTTTCGGGGCGCCGCCATTCAGCGCCTTTTGTACAGCTTCGTGTGCCAGGGCGATTTTTTCAACCTCTGCTTTGTCGAGATCGGCAGCCACGGTGATTTCGCCGCGGCGCTTGCCGTTGATCTGGATCGGCAGGGTGACGCTGTCTTCGACCAGCATCGCCTCATCCGCGACAGGCCAGGGGGCTGTGGTGATCAGGCCGGTCCCACCCTGATGGGCCCAGATATCTTCCGCCAGGTGCGGCACCATTGGCGACATCAGCTGCGCCAGGGTCATGATGGCCTGTTTCTGCGCGGCCTGGCCGGCCTTGGATTTGGCCAGGGTATTGGTGAACCCATAGAGCCGCGCAATGGAGGCGTTAAAGCCAAAGCTTTCAACACCCAGGGTCACGTCGCGAATAGTTTTATGCATTTCACGCAGCAACTCTTCGTCACCCTGTCCGGTGGCTCCGGGTTCCATCTGGCCGATTTTGTCGCAGAGGTTCCAAACCCGGTTGAGGTGCTTATAGGCGGCCTCTGCACCGGAGGCGGTCCATTCCACGTCCCGTTCGGGGGGAGAATCGGACAGCACAAACCAGCGCGCTGTATCGGCACCATAGGAGGAGATGATCGAGAGCGGATTGACCACGTTGTTTTTGGACTTCGACATCTTGGCGGAGGGGATTGTTTTGACCTCGGCGCCACTGTCTTTGAGGAAGGCTTTACCGTCGCGCAGCTCAATCTCTTCTGGGTAGTGATAGACCGGGCGGCCAGTGTCATCTGTGCTTTGATAGATCGCATGGGTCACCATGCCTTGGGTAAACAGCGCGTCAAAGGGCTCCTCACAGCCATCCGGCAGGTGACCGCAGATCTTCATCGCCCGCGAGAAGAAACGGGCATAGAGGAGGTGCAGAATCGCATGTTCCACGCCGCCAATATACTGGTCTACGTTCATCCAGTATTCAGCCTCAGGTAGAATTGTCGGTGTTTTGGCATGTGGCGCAGTAAAGCGGCTGAAATACCAGGACGAATCCACAAAGGTATCCATGGTATCGGTTTCGCGCTGGGCCGGTTTGCCACAGGCCGGGCAGGCGCAGTTGCGCCAGCTGGGGTGACGATCCAGCGGATTCCCCGGCACCGAGAAGTCAATCGGCTTGCCGTCTTCGTCATAGGGCAGAGCAATCGGCAGGTTTTCTTTCTTTTCCGGCACCACGCCACAGTCTTCACAGTGGACGACGGGAATCGGGCAGCCCCAATAGCGCTGACGCGACAGGCCCCAGTCGCGCAGACGGTATTTGGTGACGCCTTCGCCCCAGCCCGCTTTTTCTGCGAAATCGACGGTGGTGTTGATCGCCTCTTCGCCGGTGGCCTCGGTCAGGCCGGCAAAGTGATCGACCCAGCGAACCTTCTCTGACTTGGCAGGGACCAGGGCTTCATTCGCCACAGGAACGGCGTCATCCAATGCGTAAAAGGCATTCTTTACCGGCAGGTCATATTTGCGGCAGAAATCCAGGTCACGCTGGTCATGCGCCGGGCAGGCAAAAATGGCGCCAGTGCCGTAATCCATCAGGATGAAATTGGCGATCCAGACGGGCAGTTCCCAATCCGGGTTCAGCGGGTGTTTGACCCGAATACCAGTGTCGTAGCCCAGCTTTTCTGCGGTCTCGATGGCCTCTTCGGTGGTGCCACCCTTGCGGCATTCCGCAACAAATGCAGCCACTTCAGTTGAGTTGGTTTCGAGTTCTTTGGCAATAGGGTGATCTGGCGAGATACCCACAAAAGAGGCACCCATCAGAGTGTCGGGGCGGGTGGTGTAGACATCAATCGGGGCACCGCCATCGCAGCGTTCAAACCCGAATTGCAGTCCGCGCGATTTGCCGATCCAGTTTTCCTGCATCAAACGCACCTTGGCAGGCCAGTCGTGCAGCCCCTCCAGCGCCGAGAGCAGGTCTTCTGAGTAATCGGAGATCTTAAAGAACCACTGGGTCAGCTCGCGCCGTTCCACCAGCGCACCAGAGCGCCAGCCGCGCCCCGCTTCGACCTGTTCGTTTGCCAAAACGGTCATATCGACCGGATCCCAGTTCACCACAGCGTTCTTGCGGTAGACCAGCCCCTTGTCGAGGAAATCGAGGAACAGCGCCTGCTGCTGGCCGTAGTAATCTTCGTCGCAGGTGGCAAATTCGCGCGACCAATCCAGCGAGAGGCCCAGAGGCTTCATCTGCTCTTTCATCGCGGCAATATTGGCGTAGGTCCAGTCCTTGGGGTGACCGCCGCTCGCCATGGCTGCGTTTTCTGCGGGCATGCCAAAGGCATCCCAGCCCATGGGATGCAGCACGTTGTGGCCAGTGGACATCTTGTAGCGCGCCACCACGTCGCCCATGGTGTAGTTGCGCACGTGGCCCATGTGCAGCTTGCCCGATGGATAGGGGAACATCTCGAGCACATAGTATTTCTCTTTGCCAGGCGTACGCTTGGCTTCAAAAATGCCAGCCTCATCCCAGGCCTTTTGCCATTTTTCTTCGATTTTGGTGGCAGCGTAGCGCGACATCACGACTGGTCCTTTAAGAATGAAAACGCCGGGTGGTAACCCGGCGCATGTAATACTGTTGTTTTGATCTCTGTGCCAGAGCTTCGTGGCTTGGGTGTCAGAGGTTCTTGTCAGCGATGCGCAGCTGGCGTGCGCGGGATAGAATCGCATCCTCGACAGCGCGGGTTGTCGATGCGCTGACAGGGCGCCCACCCTTTGTTTGCAGCGAGACATTCAGGGAGCGCGCATCCAGTGCCGGATCCTTGATGTGGACGGTAGCCCGATAGGAACGGCCGCTGCCAGGCGGGGTGCCATAGCCGGTTACGATGACGCCAGTGAATGGATCAACAGATTGCACGGGCAGGAATTCCAGAACATCAAGGGACGCATTCCACAGGTAGCGGTTTACCTGAACCTTCTGATCCGGCGTGCCGCCGAACAGATCCCAGATCGAGGACTTGCTGCTTTGCGCGCTATCAATGTCGTTGTTGAACTCCTGTGGTGCGGTTCCGCGGGGGGCGGTT
This sequence comes from Roseobacter sp. MED193, assembly GCF_000152965.1. Taxonomy (GTDB): domain Bacteria; phylum Pseudomonadota; class Alphaproteobacteria; order Rhodobacterales; family Rhodobacteraceae; genus Pseudophaeobacter. The sequence continues at coordinate 2,461,374 of NZ_CH902583.1, forward strand.
CTGTCTGCGCGCCCGCCACAGGCTGCCACACCAAAGCACAAAGCCCCAACAAGGGTCGTCCTAACTATCTTATGCAGTGTCATCGTCGCTCCCGGCGCCAGTATCTTGCGGAACTCCTATCGTATCGGCGGGTTATGGAGCAAGGGCTTTAGCATCTGCAGGCAGCTTCCTGCGAATCGTGCAGGCGGACAGTTATATATAGGTCACAACCCATTGCGGGCAGAAACGGAAGAGGGCGCCTGGCTGCGGACTGGGCTGCAAAATGCGGCTTTGTTCGTGAAATTGCGTGATTCAGCCTGCGAAGCGGGGGGCAGCGGATAAGACTGTGGCAAAGCTGCACCATCCCCGAGTGCAATGCTGGCTGGCGGATGGGGCGCTCTTGCCAAAACGGGGGTGAAAAAGCGAAACCCCTTGTCATACCCACACCGGATTCCCCGGTTTGGGCATCAGAATTGAAAACCGAGGGAAAAATCGATGAAAAAAGTTCTCTTCGCGACTACCGCGCTGATCGCCACTGCTTCCGTAGCAGCTGCCGACGTTCGTATGTCCGGCTACGGCCGTTTCGGCCTGGACTATAACTCCGCAAACGAGCGTGTTGCTGGTGTTTCCGAAACCAACATCACCAGCCGTCTGCGTCTGCAGTTCGACATGTCCACCGAAGCTGACGGCGGCATTGGCTTCAACGCTCGCTTCCGTCTGCAGTCCGAAAGCCGTGATGGCCTTGTATCCGGTGGCGCATTTGGCGGTACCGCTGCTAACGGTGCACGTTTTGGCGTGACCTACGGCGGCCTGGCTGTCAACGTTGGCAACATCATCGGTGCTGTTGAAAACGCACCTGGCCTGTACACCACCGGTACTCGTTCCGCTGGCACTGGCATCGACGGCATGGGTTTCCACTCGCTGGCGATCAAATCCCGCACCGGCACCGCGTTTAACTGGGATGCATATTCCTCCGGCGGCAACGGCGTAAACGGCATCGAAGCTCTGTACTCCGTAGGCGGCTTCACCGGTCACGTTTCCTACACCCAGCGTAACGGCGGTGTCGTTCTGGGTACAGCTGGCGGTGAAGACCGTACCGGCGTCATGGTTACATACTCCTTCTCGGACTACTATGTAACTGCTGCTGCTCAGTCCTCTTCGGTTGCTGCAAACGACATCACTTTCGTTGCTGCTGGCGGTGACTTCGGTGCATTCGGCGCGAAAATCGCTTACGGTACAACTGACGCGGCTGACTCGGTTACCCTCGAAGGTAACATGGACATCGGCGCTGCTTCCAACATCCTGGTTTGGGTTAACTCCACCGACGTTTCCGGTGTTGTTACCGCAGCTGACACAGCTGACGGCACCTCCTTCGGCATCAACTACCAGTACGACCTGGGTGGCGGCGCTACCTTCGTTGCTGGCTACGTTGACGAAGCAGACAACGACAACCAGTTCCAGGCTGGTGTATACTTCAGCTTCTAAGCTGAACTACGCTTAGCGTGAATTGGGGGCGGGCTCTTAATAGAGCTCGCCCTTTTCGTTTGGCTCTTAACATTTGCTGCCAAACAGTGTTGATCTGGCGTTAAAACCGGAGAATGCAAAATGTCGCTGCAAGAAATCAAAACCCGTATCACAGCGGCAGAGGCTGCTGCTGATCGTCCCGCAGGATCAGTAACACTGATCGCGGTCTCCAAAGTTCAGCCAAACGACCGGGTTGCTGCGGTGCTGGACGAAGGCCAGCGCTGCTTTGGTGAGAACCGCGTGCAGGAGGCTTTGGGCAAATGGCCTGATTTTGCCGAAACCTACACCGATCTGGATCTGCATCTGATTGGCCCGTTGCAAACCAATAAGGCGCGTCAGGCAATGGAGCTGTTCAACGCCATTCATACAGTGGACCGCCCCAAACTGGCCAAGACCCTGGCAAGGCTGGCTCAGGAGCTGGGTAAATGCCCCGATCTGTTTATCCAGATCAACACTGGGGCAGAGCCGCAAAAGGCAGGGATCCTACCAGCTGAGGCTGATGATTTCATCGCTGAATGTCGAACACTGGATCTGCCTGTCAAAGGCCTGATGTGCATCCCGCCGGTGGACGAGGTTGCAGCCAAACATTTCACCATGCTGGCGGAGATGGCTACGCGCAATGGGTTGGACGGTCTGTCGATGGGGATGAGCAGTGATTTTGAGCAGGCCATTGCCCATGGGGCCACCCATGTGCGGGTTGGCTCTGCTATTTTTGGGGCCCGCGCCTATGCTCAGGCCTGAAGCGGTCTAGTCGAGCTTGGGCACAATGACCCGGCTGCCCAGTGCGACACGGGCGGCCAGCCAATGCAGATCTTGCCGGGCAAAAGCGATGCAGCCTTCGGTTGGAAAGCCCGGACGACGCCATTGATGGATAAAGATGGCTGAGCCCCTGCCAGGTTCGGCATTGGGCCAGTTCCAATCCAGTATCAGCACCAGATCATATAGCGGATCTGATCGGCGCAGGCGTTCATGACTATAGGCATAGGGGGCGGTGACCTTCCTGTTGTACTGACTGTCTCGCCCGTCATCGGACCACAGATCGCGGGGCCGGATGGGATGCGCCCAGGCATTGGGCGGGGGCATGCGGTCGGGACGATAGAGCATTCCGACGATATGATGCACACCGGTGGGGGTTGCCCCATCGCCTTCACGCTTGTGATCCGAAATTCCACCCTTGCCGATGCTGCAGGGTAACAGGCGTCCGGCAAAGCGCAGACCTTGCCTGGTCAGCACCAGATCCGCGGGGGAATAGGGCCGGGGGGTCACAGCATATGCCCGGATTTGGCCGCCTTGGTGGCCAGGTACTGGGCGTTAAAGGCGTTCTCGCCCACCTTCAGCTCGACCCGCTCGGTGACCTTGATGCCTGTCTTCTCCATCATCGCGATCTTGTTGGGGTTGTTTGTCAGCAGCCGCACCTGAGAAAAACCCAGTTCTTTGAGGATGGCCGAGCCCAGGCGGAAATCCCGTTCGTCATCCTCGAATCCCAGGCGATGATTGGCCTCTACGGTGTCAAACCCCTGATCCTGAAGCGAATAGGCCCGCATTTTGTTGGCAAGCCCAATGCCGCGGCCCTCCTGGTTGAGGTAGAGCAAGACGCCGCTGTCCTCTGCTCCCATCTGTGCCAGGGCCGCGTTGAGCTGCGGGCCGCAGTCGCATTTCAGGGAGCCCAGCACATCTCCTGTGAAGCAGGCCGAATGCAGTCGTGCCAGAACCGGCTCGCTGCGATCCGGGCGGCCTATTTCGATTGCATAGTGTTCTTCTGCGCCATCCTCGGGGCGGAAGATATGTAGTCGCCCGGCCTCGGCGGCCTGTATTGGCAGACGTGCAGCGGCGACCGCGTGGAGCGGTGAGCTTTGGCTCATCAACGGTTCTGCTGCGGCCTGTGGCAAAAGGGTTAGCCCGTGATCGGCCGCGAATTGCGCGCCTGCCTCTTTCAACGGCACCAAGAGCGCCGCTGGCAGAAGCCGAGCGGATTTCACCAGAGCGATGGCGAGGCGGTGCGCCGCGGCATTGCCGTCGCGGAGGCTGGTCAGTGGGCCTTTCATCGGGGAGTTGAGGTCATCTGCCGGATCGGCCAGGGCCTGAATCCAGCTGAGACTCGCCGCTTCTGGCAGGTGGATGCGAGCGATGTCGCCATCATAAGCACGGGCTTTCAGAGTCTCGGCCCGCCGTGCCGTCAGGGCCAGCGTGATCTCTCCCAGTGCCTGCATGTCCTCCAGCCGTTCCTGGGACAGGCTTTCGGCGGCGATGGCGAGTGCGGCCTGACCGTCCTCGATCAACACAACGGGCAATCCCATGCGCAGATCGACCCGCGCGCGAGCTAACAATTCGATCATGGTGGGCATCAGGCTCATGTGGCAGATCCAGCGGTTTGGAACACAATAACGGGCCTTTCCTAGGCCCAATTTCTACGGAAGTGAAACAAATCCTTTGCTATGGACACGTCGGCGTGAATGTTTTGCAGCATATCTTGTCCTTTGCATGCGGGAGGCGCATCTGTCAGTCACGGAAACAGGAGACCAGAGGCAGGAGAGTAGAGATATGGCGCAACTGAAGAAAATTCTACTGGTGGATGACGACGAGGACCTGCGGGAGGCCCTGAGCGAACAGCTTATCATGACAGAAGACTTTGATGTCTTTGAGGCCGAGAACGGCCAAGGCGCCATGGAGCGTGTCAAAGAGGCGCTTTATGATCTGGTGATTTTGGACGTCGGTCTGCCCGACACGGATGGCCGTGAGCTGTGCCGCCTGATGCGCAAGCAGGGTGTGAAGGCACCGATCTTGATGCTTACTGGACATGACAGCGATTCAGACACCATTTTGGGCCTGGATGCCGGCGCCAATGACTATGTGTCAAAGCCCTTTAAATTCCCGGTGCTTCTCGCCCGTATCCGTGCCCAGCTGCGCCAGCACGAACAATCCGAGGATGCGGTTTTTGTGCTTGGGCCCTACACGTTCAAACCTGCGATGAAGATGTTGATGACAGAGGATGACCGTAAGATTCGTCTCACCGAAAAAGAGACCAATATCCTGAAGTTCCTTTATCGCTCCACTGATGGTGTGGTTGCACGGGATGTGCTGCTACATGAAGTCTGGGGGTATAACGCAGGGGTTACAACCCATACATTGGAAACCCATATCTACCGCCTGCGTCAGAAGATCGAGCCTGATCCATCAAATGCCAGAATTCTAGTCACGGAGTCAGGTGGATATCGATTAATCAACTAAAAAGTGCATTTTGACATGGATCAAAGACACATTTTCTGCACATCTTTAGTGGTGTTCGCATCCCGCGCATGTCCGGGTCATGACATGCACCTCCCTGTTGGACTGGGCCGGGCTTTGCGCCCGGCCGTTTTTCCTTAGCGGGCCAGCAGGCGCAGGCGGCTTTCAAATTCACCGCGATCGATGTAGCAGCCGTGCAGATGCCGGAACCCTGTTTGTGGATCAAAAGCTTCGCGCCCATGCAGGACGCGGCGATTGTCAAAGACCACCATCTCTCCAGCCTTGAGTTTCAGCGTGACCAGATAGTCGACACTGCGGGTTAGGACCATGAACCGGCGATAGGCGCGGTAGTAGCGGGTCATTAAATCGGGTGCGAGGTCGAGGATGTCTGCCAGATGGGCGTTGAAACAGATCTCAATGATCTCGCCGTCTTCGTCTAGATTGATAACCTGTTTGCGGTTGCGGATGTCTGTGTCCTGATCGTGGAAACGGAACGGGATCGACACGGTGGACAACAGAGAGAAGGCCTCTGGGTCCGCGCCGCGCAGGTCTTCGGCGATGGCGTAGCCGTCGCAAAACAACGAGCCACCGCCCATGGCCTCATTTGCCAGGCAGTGCAGGAATTGAAAGCCGGGCGGCAGTTCCTGGTTGGTCAGATCCGTGTGCAGGGGCAGGGCAATGGGCGTATAGGCGAGATTGTTTGGGTTGGGTTTGGATTGGACCTCAAAGGTAAGGCCAAAGTTGGTTTCCCGCAAAAAACCGATACGACGTGCGACCTCCATGCCCGCCTCAGTGCTGTCAGCCAGTCCTTCAACAATGGACAACCCGTATTTCTGGGTCTGGACAAGCCAGTCTTGCAAGGCTTGGTCTGAATTCAGGATTGCATCTGCCTGGGCACGGGGCACCCCCGCAGCGCCAAGATCTTTACGCCAATGGGTAAAACCGGTGCGGGCGGGATCGGCGGCATACTGACCCGGGCGGTGTGCGCTCAACCAGTTGAGATCAAAGGTCGATACGGTTTTCTCCCCCTGCCACCAAATTGTGAGGGTTGTGTCAGTGGTGTCGATTTTGTCAGGGGTCACATCCAGCGGGATAGCGGTCAGATCTGCAATTCGTTCTTGGGTCTGTGGGTGAAAGCCGGCAGGATCATTGTCGCGCAACCAGATATAGGGAAAATCAGCGCTGCTACCATCGGGAAAGATTACGTGAACAAGGGACTCGTCAGAGCGAAGAGAGGCATTGGCCATGGATAGGCCTCCATAAAAAAGCATGCACGCAGGCATGTTAGACAGGTAAAAGGGTGGTAAGAGGCTGAAGGGTCAGCCCAAAAAGGCGCGCCCAGGGGGCGGCCACCAGTCATAGGCTTTTTTGTAGGGGTGCCCTGGTCGTTGTCCCAGGACAGATGAGCGTGGCACGGCGCTGAGCCTCTGTGTGAAGAGCTGTTTTGCCAGCTTTGGAAAAGGAAGTGAAAAATGGCAAGCAAATTTCACCAAAATCCGATTTCATGTTCAAAAAAAGATGCCTCATTGACTTTCCACTCTAGAGGTTCCCCTTCTGTTCATGCATGTTCAGGAGCAACACACCTAGGAAGAGAGACGCAGAATGGCCTTTACCCTTGCCACTTGGAACATCAACTCTGTCCGCCTGCGTGAAGGGCTGGTGCAGAAACTCATGCGAGAAGAGGGCCCGGATGTGCTGTGTCTGCAGGAATGTAAAAGCCCGGTGGATCTAATCCCAACTGAGGGTTTTGCCAAGCTGGGCTATCCCTACATGGTCGCAAGGGGCCAAAAGGGCTATAACGGCGTTGCTATTCTGTCGCGTTTGCCCATTGCCGAGGCAGGAGCGGAGGATTTTGCCGGTCTTGGCCATGCCCGCCATATCGCAGGGCGGTTGGAAAACGGCGTCACGGTCCATAATTTCTACGTGCCTGCAGGCGGCGACAAGCCTGATCGGGAGGTGAATGAGAAGTTTGGCCAGAAGCTGGACTACCTCACCGAGATGCGGGATTGGTTTAAGGCCGCGGCGCCTGAAAAATCTATTCTGGTTGGCGATCTAAATATTGCGCCGCGCGAAGATGATGTCTGGGATCACAAGAAAATGCTGAAAATCGTCAGCCATACTCCGGTAGAGGTCGACCTCCTGGCAGAGGTGCAAGATGCTGGAGGATGGGCCGATGTGACACGCGCGGATATTCCCGAAGGTCTGCTCTATAGTTGGTGGAGCTATCGTGCCAAGGATTGGGACGCTGCAGATAAGGGGCGTCGCTTGGACCATGTCTGGGCCACCGAAGACATTTGTCAGGCAGCGCATTCCAGCCGCGTGTTGCGGGCGGCGCGCGGTTGGGAAAAACCCAGCGACCATGCACCAGTTTTTGCGACATTTGATCTGTAGCCCTTCTTTGAAGAAGAGGGGGGCTCTCCCGCCCGTCGATCGGGCATCACAGATGCCCGCCTCCCGTTGGGCCCAGCGCCGCGCTTATGCGCGGCGCGGTTGCGCATTGATCAGTGTGATTTCACGCATGGAGAAATAGCGTGAGAGAGACCTGAGGCGAACTCCTCTCTTGGTTTCTGCGTCCCGGCGTTCCATATAGGGGCCAAGCTTCAAACGGAGAAGATTGGGACAATGGATATTATTGGCGGAGCGGGCACAGCAGCCCCCGCAGGTGATGTGATCAAGGACGTCGGCGAGGCGACCTTTATGCAGGACGTGATCGAGGCCTCGATGCAGGCTCCGGTGATTGTGGACTTCTGGGCACCTTGGTGTGGTCCTTGCAAGACGCTTGGTCCCGCGCTGGAGGCTGTGGTGACCAAGGCCAAGGGTGCGGTCACCATGGCTAAGGTCAATGTGGATGAGAACCAGCGTTTGGCGCAGGCCTTGTCGCAGCAGGGGTTGCCGCTGCAATCTATTCCAACGGTCGTTGCCTTTGTCGAAGGGCGCCCCATTGATATGTTTCAGGGCAATATCCCTCCAAGTGAGATCGAAGCCTTTGTAAACAAGGCGATCGAAGCTGGTGGAGGCAGTGCAGACGGCGGTTTGGGCGAAGCCTTGGAAGTGGCCGAGCAGATGCTCGCAGATGGTGACGTTGCGGATGCGGCGCAGACCTTTGCTGCGATTATCGGTGAAGATGACAAGAGCGCAGCTGCCTATGGCGGGTTGGCGCGGGCGCATATCGCTCTGGAAGATCTGGACCAGGCCGAAGCGGTTCTAAATGGTGCTCCGGCGGAAATTGCCGATGCCGCAGAGATCGAGGCCGCGCGGGCACAGATCGAACTGGCGCGACAGGCAGAGAATGCCGGACCGGTTGCGGAACTCGCTGCCAAAGTGGAGGCTAATCCTGAGGACCTGGAGGCGCGGTTTGAACTGGCACAGGCACTGCATGCCGCTGGCGATGCTGAGGCTGCTGTGACGGAACTCCTGGAGCTGTTCCGGCGTGATCGTGAGTGGAACGATGGTGCCGCCAAGGCGCAGCTTTTCACCATCTTTGATGCGTTGCAGCCAAATGATCCGGTTGTTTTGAATGGCCGTCGCAAGCTGAGTTCATTGATATTTGCCTAATTGGGCTACTGCCCTACAGTAATATCCATGATGCACATCGCAGATCTGCCGGACACTATTGCTGTCTTTCCATTGCCCAGGGCGATTTTATTGCCCAGGGCGCGCTTGCCCCTGCATATCTTTGAACCACGCTATTTGCAGATGTTCGAAGATACGCTGAAAACGCCGGAGCGCCTGATTGGCATGATACAGCCCTGCACGGGCTCTGGGGATGCCGGGGCCTTGCAGGCCATCGGCTGCGCTGGGCGGGTAACCCAGTTCTCTGAGACCGAAGATGGCCGCTATATGGTAACCCTGTCGGGCCTATCCAGATTTCGCATTATGGAAGAAGTCACTGGCTTTAGCCCGTATCGCCGCTGTGCGGTGAACTGGGGTGGATTTGAAGGCGATCTAGTCCATGCGCCAGACGTGGATAGAGAATTTGACCGCAACCGGTTTTTGGCTTTGCTGGGACGGTTCTTTGTTAGCCAGGGGTTGTCGACCGATTGGGAGTCGTTGAAAGAGGCCGAAGATGAGCTGTTGATAAATTCCCTGTCGATGTTGTTGGAATTTGATCCCGAAGATAAACAGGCCTTGCTAGAGGCTCCCAGTCTTGCCACAAGGCGCAAAACGCTGGTGACATTGATAGAGTTTTCCCTCAGGGGCGGCGCAGATGAGGATATCTTGCAATGAGTGATACAAAATCGGCGACTTTTGATCGGCGCATGTTGGAGGCCCTGGTCTGTCCACAAACCCAGGGGACCTTGGAGTATAACGCAGAGACGCAGGAATTGTTGTCAAAGGCGGCCAATTTGGCCTTCCCAATCCGCAATGGCATTCCCGTCATGCTGGTGGATGAGGCCCGCACCTTAGACTAGACCGGCTCGTCTTCTCAGCATGTCTTGATGGTTCAAGGAATGCCAGCTGCCTTGCCTTTAGTTGCGCTAAAAACTCTAGGTTTCCTGTGTTTCAAAGAGGGACGAGCGGTCAGATGGCTTTACCTTTGAGTAGACGCGGCAAATCGCCCGTCAAACCGGCGGCCTCACGCATGAAGCCGCGTCGGAGGCCTGGTAGGCTGTTGACCAGCCCCATCCCCAGATCCCGGCCAAGGCGCAGCAACGGGTTGTCGTTGGAAAACAACTTGTTAACCATATCTGTGCCAGCCACAAGCGTGGCCGTGTCAAAGCGGCGCCACTGCTGATAGCGGTCCAGAACCAATGATGAACCGGCGTCTTCACCTCGCCGCTTGGCCTCAGTCAGGATCTCTGCCAAGGCACCTACGTCGCGCAGACCGGCATTCAGCCCCTGTCCTGCGATGGGGTGCAGGCCATGGGCCGCATCGCCAATCAGTGCCATGCGCGCAGCCGTGAAGCTATTGGCGACGGTCAGGTTCAGCGGATAGGTAAAGCGTTTGCCAGCTAGGGAAATCTCGCCCAGGAAATTTCCAAATCGTGGCTTAAGCGCGGCGATATAATCGCTTTCATCAAGCTGTTGGATCGCCTCGGCCATCTCGGTCTTTTCACTCCATACAATCGAAGAGCGGTTGCCCGGCAGGGGCAGGATTGCCAGAGGGCCTGGTTCCATAAAAAACTGATGGGCAATGCCGTGATGTGGTTTTTGGTGTTCAATCGCGCACACCAGTGCAGTTTGGCCATAGTCCCAGCCCGTGCGCTTGATCCCGGCGCGCGCGGCAGTGCCGCTTTTGCGACCGTCTGCCCCAACGAGGATACCACCGCGCAGGGTGTCACCACTTTCCAAGGTCAGCGTGACCCCCGTTTGATCCGGTTCCTGTGCCACCACGCGGGCCTCATTGATCAGGGTGATGCGAGGGTCATCTGCCATTGCCTTGAGCAAGGCGCGGCGCAAATAGCGGTCCTCCAGCATATAGCCCATTGGGCCATCTTCGATCTCGCGGTGATCAAAATGCACAAAAAATGGTGAAGCCCCTTCACCAACATGGCCATCGCTGGCTTTGATCTCCAACATCGGTTGGGCCTGGTCTGCAACCATGGTCCAAATCCCGATCTGATCCAGTAGACGCTGGGAAGCCAGTGCCAGCGCATAGCCGCGCCCGTCAAAGTCCTCCTTTTCAAACCCGCCCCGGGGTAGAGCATCCACAAGGGTGACGCTGTGGCCGGTTTGGGCCAGAGCCAAGGCCAGAGCGGGGCCATTCAAGCCACCGCCTATGATCAGAATATCGGATGTGTTTTTCATATCTCGCAATATGCGCCGATTGGCGGAATTGTCCATGGCGGTGCTGCGCAATTTGGCAAATCTCAGCCACTGGTCGGTAGGGAATCGGGGCTACGGGATTGTACGGGTTTAAGCACAAGGCTACCGTTGCAAAAAATTCAAACGGAGAGATGGCAATGCAGGACTGGCTAAAGATGAGCGCCGCAGATCTGGGGCGGGGAATTGCGGCGCAGGAGATCGACCCCGTTGCCCTGGCACAGTGCTACCTCGCAGCCATAGATGCGCATGCGCACCGAGATCTCATCTATAGTGAGGTAACCCACGAACGTGCTTTGGCGGAAGCCACTGCCGCCGCTGAGCGCGCGCGGATGGGCCTGCGACGCTCGCCCTTGGATGGGGTGCCAGTCAGCTGGAAGGACCTGTTTGATTCTGCGGGTGCCAAGACCGAGGCAGGATCTCACTTGCTCAAAGGTCGGGTGCCGGATCAGGATGCCTTGGTCTTGGAAATCGCGACCTCGATGGGGGCTGTGTGTCTCGGCAAAACCCACATGAGCGAGCTGGCCTTCTCTGGCCTTGGGCTTAACCCTGTGACCGCAACGCCGCCCTGCGTGAATGACGAAGCCGCCGTGCCAGGGGGCTCTTCCTCCGGTGCGGCGGCCTCGGTGGCTTTTGATTTAGCTCCGATGGCCATTGGATCTGATACTGGTGGCTCGGTGCGTATTCCTTCTGCCTGGAATGACCTGGTGGGCCTGAAAACCACCGCAGGGCGGGTGAGCCTGGAGGGTGTGGTTCCGCTGTGCCTGAAGTTCGACACCGTTGGCCCATTGGTGCGTTCGGTCGAGGATGCCGGTCTGGTTTTGGGGCTACTGGAGGGCACAGAGGGGCCGGATCTGCGCGGTGCAGGCTCCCTCAAAGGGCGGCGCTTTGCCGATCTGCAGAGCATAGCGCAGGACGAGCTCGACCCTGTTGTCGCTCAAAGTTACGCAGAGGCCCTGCAAAAGCTGCAAGAGGCCGGGGCAGAGATTGTTCCGCTGGAGGTGCCTGAGTTGTCAGAGGCCATGGGGTTGAGCGCAATCCTGTTCACCACTGAAGCCTATGGCCTGTGGAAAGAGGTGATCGAAGCCAGTCCGGACGTGATGTTTGACAAGATCCTAGAGCGGTTCCGTTCCGGTGCGCAATTTTCGGGGGCTGATTATGTCGCGGCCTGGGGGCGGCTGGAGCAAGCCCGCATGGCCTGGGATCAGGCAACGGTCGGATTTGATGCGGTCCTATCACCGACCTGTCCGATCCTGCCCCCAAATCTGGCGCGGCTGCAGCAGGAGGAGGATTATTACGTTCAGGCCAATTTGCTGACCCTGCGCAACACCCGCATTGGCAATCTGATGGGCACCTGCGGCTTGAGTCTGCCCACAGGCACCCCTAGCTGTGGTTTGCAGATGCTTGGCCAGCCCGATTGTGAAGAGGCGTTGCTGCGGCTTGGGGTCGGCGTCGAGGCCGCTTTGGCGGGATAAGGGTGCTGCGGCAAAGATCCAAAGTCTGGCTGGAATGCCACAAATTTAGCCAAGGCCACATCCTGTGGCTGGACGCATTGGGTCTTGCTCTGTAATTTAGCTCCAAACGGGGCGCGAATGATCCCGAACTTGAGGCACAGCTATGAACTTCCCTGAGCGGTTTGCGAACCTGCCAGCCTATGCGTTTCCGCGATTGCGGGCGCTTTTGGACCATCACACGCCTGGGGGCGATGTGGTGCATATGACCATTGGCGAGCCAAAACACCAGTTTCCCCAGTGGGTGACAGATGTCATCGTCGAGAACGCGGCGGGCTTTAACAGCTATCCGCCCAACGATGGGTCTGATGAATTGCGCGCAGCAATCGCGGATTGGGTCTCGTCCCGCTACGGCGTGACTATGGACCCGGCGACGCAGATGATGGCGCTCAACGGGACCCGCGAGGGGCTGTATAATGCTGCCATGGCGCTTTGCCCTGAACAAAAGAACGGTCAGACACCCGCGATCCTGATCCCAAACCCGTTTTACCAAGTCTATATGGTGGCCAGCCTGTCGGTTGCAGCCGAACCCGTGTTCCTCTCCGCCACGGCAGCAACAGGCCATTTGCCAGATTATGAGAGCCTGCCGGATGAGCTGCTGGAGCGCACGGCGATTGCCTATATCTGCTCGCCTGCCAATCCGCAGGGAGCGGTAGCGGATCGCAGCTATTGGCAGCGGCTGATTACCCTGGCAGAAAAGCACGATTTCTGCATCTTTGCCGATGAATGCTACAGCGAGATCTATCGCGACGCGGCCCCCATTGGCGCCCTCACAGTGGCGCAGGAAATGGGCGCGGATCCGAACCGGGTGGTGCTGTTTAACTCTCTCTCCAAACGTTCAAACCTACCGGGGTTGCGGTCAGGGCTGATTGCCAGCGGTGCGGAGAATATCAAACGAATCAAGCAACTACGGGCTTACTCTGGGGCGCCCTTGCCGGGGCCTTTGCAGGCCGCCGCGGCAGCGGTCTGGGCGGATGAAACCCATGTGGTGGAAAACCGGGCGCTTTATGTTGAGAAATACAAAATCGCGGATGAAGTTTTTGCCGGGCTCGACGGCTATGTATCACCCGAGGCGGGCTTTTTCCTTTGGCTTCCGGTGCCAGATGGCGAGGAAGCGGCACTGAAGCTGTGGACGCAGACCGGCGTGCGGGTCCTGCCTGGTGCCTATCTGGCGCAGGGCAGCGGCGAGGGGAACCCTGGTGCTGGCTATATCCGGGTGGCACTGGTGGCCGCGCCCGAGGTGACGCGGGAAGCGCTGACCAAACTGCGACGCTGTCTTTACGACGCTTGAATGACTGCGATGGCCCCGGGGCTCTTGGGGACATGGCCAATACTTAAGAACGACCGGTAATTAGATCCTGTGATACAATCGGGACACATCGGCAACAATGAACCGAGGTAGGCATGGCATTTCAAACCCGCAGCAGGGACCCCCTGCTTGACAGTTCGATGCAGGCGGCGATCGAAAAGCGTGGCAAGGAACTGATTGGGATCTTCCTGATTGGCCTCGGCGTTTTTGTGGCTGCGATGGTTGGCTCCTATACGCCGGATGACCCCAATTGGATGGTCTCTACCGATGCGCCGGTGCAGAATTGGCTTGGCCGCCCTGGGGCCTCGATCGCGGCACCCTTGTTCATGATTGTGGGCTGGGCGGCCTGGAGCCTTGCGCTGACGCCATTGGCCTGGGGCCTGCGGTTCCTACTGCACAGTGGTGAAGACCGCGTGCTTGGTCGGATGATTTTTGCGCCTGTTCTATTGGCTGTGGCCTCTATCTATGCGGCGACCCTGGTACCGGGTGTCGAATGGAAAGCGACCCATAGCTTCGGCTTGGGTGGATTGTTCGGTGATACCGTCATGGGAGCTTTGCTGACACTCTTGCCAGTCAGTTCGCATTTCGCCGTCAAATTGATGTCGTTGTTGATGGCCTTTGGCATGCTGGCGCTTGGGGCTTTTGTGGCTGGGTTCAGCCGGGGTGAAATGTCCCGCGCAGGGCGCTATCTGACCCTGGGCTTTGTGATCATCTATGGCGGCATTGCCAGTCTGCTGGGGCGGGGTGCCACCAGCGGCTTTAAAGCCGCTATGGCGCTGCGTGAACAGCGTCGCGCGGCCAAATTGCAGGCCGAAGAGGACGCCTGGATTGCTGAAGACGATGGCGCGCAGATGTTTGAAAGCTATCCGCAGAGCGGCACTGGTGCAGAGGCTGCTGAAGATGACTTTGTTGAGGGCAGGCCTGAAAAGGTTGGGCTGTTTGCTCGCGTGCCAGGCTTGATGCGTCGCTCTGACCCCGAAGAGATCCCAGATCAAATGCCGGAACCAGAGCTGGTGGAAACGGCGCAATCTGGTGAATCCTTGCTGTCAGGCGATGCGCGGATTTCAGAAAAGATCGCCAGCGCTGTGCGCATTCGTCGTGCAGCGAGCCAAGCGCCAGACCATGACCCGGATCTCCCCCTGACCAAGGGACGTGGCAAACGGGCGGAGCCTTTGTTGTTTAATCCAAACGCAGCCCAAGCCAATTTGCCACCTGAGCCACCACTGACCGCAACACAGAGCACTCCTGCCGCGCCTGCAGCGGCCGCATTTGCGCCTTCTGCTCCAGAGTTACATCAGGTTCCGGACCTTGAGGCCGCTTCGATGGAAGCAGAGCCCTTCCAAGAGAGAGCGGCTCCTGACCCCACAGCTATGGATGTATCCTCAGAGCTTGCGCCAGATCGGGTTGCCTCAGAAGATCTGCCTGCAGGTCGCGTGATCAACCGCGAATTTGGTGCAGCGCCAAAGACGGTTTCTGCTCAAAAAGCTGCGGATCCGGTTGAGTATGAACTGCCCGTCGCCACGCCGCGTAAAGCCGTTGTGGAGCAACCCCAGCGTAAGCCAGTGCAGCCCTCGACGCGGGCCAAGGCCGAAGCCCAGCCTGCGTTGGCCTTTGAGGATAATGCCGCCGATTTTGAACTGCCGCCGCTCTCGCTGCTTGGCCACCCCAACGGGGTCGAACGCCACCACCTGAGTGACGAAGCTTTGGAAGAAAATGCGCGCATGCTGGAAGTGGTGCTGGATGACTATGGCGTGAAGGGCGAGATCGTCTCGGTGCGTCCTGGTCCTGTTGTCACCATGTATGAACTGGAACCAGCCCCTGGTCTGAAGGCCAGCCGTGTGATTGGCCTGTCCGATGATATTGCGCGCTCGATGTCAGCCTTGTCAGCGCGGGTCTCGACCGTGCCGGGTCGGACGGTCATTGGCATTGAACTGCCAAATGAAAAGCGCGAGATGGTGAACTTCCGTGAAATCCTGTCGTCGCGCGACTATGGGGATGGCATTCAGAGCCTGCCTTTGGCGCTGGGCAAGGATATCGGTGGGTCCTCCATGGTGGCCGATCTGGCTAAGATGCCGCATTTGCTGATTGCCGGGACCACGGGCTCGGGTAAATCGGTTGCGATCAATACCATGATCCTGTCGCTGCTTTACAAACTGTCACCAGAAGAATGCCGCTTGATCATGATCGACCCCAAGATGTTGGAGCTTTCCGTCTATGACGGTATCCCGCATCTGTTGTCGCCTGTTGTGACCGATCCCAAAAAGGCGGTCGTGGCGCTGAAATGGGTGGTCGGCGAAATGGAAGACCGCTACCGCAAGATGTCCAAGATGGGTGTACGCAACATCGCCGGCTACAATGGCCGGGTGAAGGAAGCCCTGGCCAAGGGCGAGATGTTCAGCCGCACGGTGCAGACTGGATTTGATGATGACACCGGCGAGCCGGTGTTCGAGACGGATGAATTCGCCCCCGAGGCGCTGCCCTATATCGTGGTGATCGTCGATGAGATGGCCGATCTGATGATGGTGGCGGGCAAGGAGATCGAGGCCTGTATTCAGCGTCTTGCGCAGATGGCGCGGGCCTCTGGTATTCACCTGATCATGGCCACTCAGCGCCCCTCGGTGGATGTGATCACCGGTACCATCAAGGCCAACTTCCCCACCCGGATTTCGTTCCAGGTGACCTCCAAAATCGACAGCCGCACCATCCTCGGCGAAATGGGAGCTGAGCAACTCCTGGGCATGGGCGATATGCTGTACATGGCCGGCGGTGCCAAGATCACCCGCTGTCATGGTCCATTCGTGTCGGATGAAGAGGTCGAAGAGGTAGTGAACCACCTCAAACAGTTTGGTCCGCCGAGCTATATGAGTGGGGTGGTGGATGGTCCGGATGACGAAAAGGCCGATAATATCGACGCGGTTTTGGGGCTGAATACGGGGGGCAACACCACTGGAGAAGATGCGCTCTATGATTCTGCGGTGCAGATCGTCATCAAAGATCGCAAATGCTCCACCTCTTATATCCAGCGCAAGCTGGCCATCGGTTACAACAAGGCTGCGCGCCTGGTCGAACAGATGGAAGACGAAGGCCTTGTCTCGCCCGCAAACCACGTGGGCAAACGTGAA
This sequence comes from Roseobacter sp. MED193, assembly GCF_000152965.1. Classification (GTDB taxonomy): domain Bacteria; phylum Pseudomonadota; class Alphaproteobacteria; order Rhodobacterales; family Rhodobacteraceae; genus Pseudophaeobacter. Next base: position 2,477,807 of record NZ_CH902583.1, read on the forward strand.
ATCCTGGTACCAGAGCAATAAATCGCGCATGACACTGCGGGGCCGGGTCAGAAATGATCCGGCCTCTTTTCATTTGAATGGCAAGGCTTATCTAGATCTCATGAAACAAATTTTGCATGCTATCGCGCTGAGCTGTTGCGCCCTTGTCTTTTCCACTGCCGCCTGGGCCGAAGGTAAGCTGAGCCTGAATGAGATCTCCGGCTATCTGAACGGGATGAAGACCGCGACGGCGAGTTTCACCCAGATCAATGACGATGGCACCCTGACCACCGGTAAGCTTTACCTGCATCGGCCGGGCCGGATGCGGTTTGAATATGACGGCAAAGGCGGGGGCACAGTGGTGGCCGGGGCTGGCGCTGTGCGCATCCATGACCCGAAATCCAATCAACCGCCCGAAACCTTCCCGCTGAAGCGCACGCCGCTGTCGATCATCCTGGCCAAACAGGTGGATCTGGGGCGCGCCAATATGGTGGTGGGGCACGGCTTTGACGGGACCTCGACCGTAGTGCAGGCGCAGGACCCTGAAAACCCGGATTACGGCAGCCTTGAGCTGATGTTCACGGGCGAGCCAGTTGAGCTGCGCAAATGGGTGGTGCATGACGGGGCAGGGGGCAAAACCACCGTTATTCTCGGAGCGCTGGAAACCGGTATGCGCCTGCCCTCGACACTGTTCAGCCAAAATGGCGGTGGCAGCTCACCCTAGCGGCATGGTTTTTTCTGCGAGACTGAACACCTGATCATAAGTTAAATTGATAGACCTGAAACGCTCCGCAGTCCTGATACCCGACCTGACGTGGCTTACTCGCTTTTAAGTAATATGCATCTGCGCGCGACAGTTTATCAAATGGGGCCCTAGGCAAAATAGTGGTGTTAGGAAGAGCCATATAACTTGGGGGGGACTGGAAAACTTTTTCTAGCCCGCTTGCATCTCCTTGGGTGAAAATTATTGCCTGAAGTCCCGTAAATGGGAAAAATCTATATCTTAGAAAGACAGATGCCGGTTTGCACTGTGCTGCGGCCGTAAACTCATTTACCTTGACTGGAGTTCGGCAGAGGTTCTGTCTGTTGATCTTGATTCCGCGCAGGTCATTGCACCATGGTTCCAACGGAACCCTGGCTGAGGTGTCTGCTTGATGGACAATCTCGATATTGGATGCCACTGGCAGTATTCGTAGTAACCGCTCACTGTGTTCAATGCTCTTGACGAAAAACCATACCCACACAAAAGCGAGAGAGACCAGAGCAATAAAAGCGAGAGCTGCGTACTTTATATTCATGAGTCTTTTGGTCCTTTTTTGATCGAAACGTAAAGATTCCCAATTTTAGAAAATTCGTTCTGCGTGATTTCAATAAAGCTCTGTAGCTTTCGTACGTAGGATTGGTTTTCTAAACACCTGACGCCCATCCTTGTCTTGGATACCGTAGCAACGAGACGCGACAGCCACCAGCGTCTCTATAACCCCTAACTTTTCTGGCTACATCATTGCAGGCGGCCATCCCGCCCTCCCATGTGGATCACACCGGAGGGGCGATTATTCTAGAGTACCTGTTCTCTAACAAAGCTAAGAGGAGCCAGAACTGAACAGCCGGAGCTTGTATAGGTTCTAGGCCAGTTTGAGCCCCTTGGATCAGCGGGCGCGGCGGCAGGTGGCGAGCTGGGCCTGGTACATCTGCGAGCGGGCCTCGACCTTGCTGGCAACGCGCAAGAGCCAGGTTTTTGACTTGTAGGTGCCACGAGCATAGCCAGTGTGACCGTCGTGATAGGCCAGGTACTGGTTGCGCGCATCATAGAGCGGGATGCCGTTCTTCTCGAGACTGGTGTTCATATACCAGCCCATGAAATCGGTGGCGTCCTCGATCCGGTCGCGTTTGGCGCGGCGCCGTCCGGTGTCGCGTTTGTAATCCTCCCAGGTGCCATCTAGGGCCTGGCCATAGCCATAGGCGCTGGATTGCCGCCCCATGGGGATCACGCCCAGCAGGTATTTATGCGGGGTGCGGGCATTGCCGCGGAATTTGCTTTCCTGATGGATAGTGGCCATCTGCACATGGATGGGCACGCCCCAGCGGCGCTCGGTGGCGCGGAAGGCATTCAGGTATTTGGGCCGCTCCTTGATGATACTACACGCATTGTCCAGATTGCGGGGTGGGGTATTGGGACCACCACCGCAGGATGCGACGACCAGAAGAAGGGCGAGTGCGACGATGATTCTGCTCATTGCCTCTGCCTATGTGTTATATTTTTTTGCCATTCTAGCGAATTTTGGCAAAAGAGAAAATCACAAATCAATCAAAAGCGACAGCACCAGCGGTAGGGCAACGATGGCCATCAAGGTGGATACCACCACAAGACCCGTGACGGCCTCTGCATCGGCGTTAAATTTTTCAGCCAGCAGATAAGAGGTGACAGCAACCGGGGTGGCCAGCTGCAGAACCAACACACCAAAGGCGATCTCATCCAGGCCAAAGGCCAGCCCCAAGGCCCAGCCAATGACCACGCTGGCGCAGAGCTTGGCCAGGGAGAGCAAAATCGCCAGACCGGATTTCCCCGGAGTGAGCCGGGCGATGGCGACGCCGAGGGTGATCAGCATCATTGGAATGGCCATCTGGCCCATGAGCTCCAGCGCATTGGTCAGAAATTTGGGTGTCTGCCAATCCTGCCAGAGGAACAGCGCGCCCAGCAAGGTAGCCCAGACCATCGGTTCCCGCAGGGCCTTGGCGCCGCCGCCTTTGCCTGCCACCAAAGACAGGCCCAGGGTGAAGGACAGTATGGCCGAGACCGCCAGCATCACCACCGCATAGCCCAGTCCCGCCTCGCCAAAAGCAAAGAGCGCCAGAGGGATGCCGAGGTTGCCGGTATTGCCAAAAATGAAAGGCGCCAGATAGGTTTGCCGGTTCAGGCGCCCGGTCTTGATCAGCAGGGCTCCCACCAGTGCAAGCAGCAAATGCCCCAGAATGGCCGCGACGACAAAGGTCCCGAGGGCGGATTTATCCAGCTCGGTTTTCATCAAAGCGGTGAAGATCAGGGCCGGGACAGCCAGGGTCATCGCCAGGCGGGTGACAAACTGGATGCGGTACTCAAACCCCAGTTTGACCCAGGCAAAACCGACCCCTGCAAGCAGAAAAACCGGGGCAGTAATTTCAAGCACTGTTAAGGCCAGGTTCACAGACTGTTTCCTCGAAAATTTGCGTCAACAGTTGGACATCTGCCAGCGATTTGCGTTAGTAACAAGTCACGGAGACAGTCTGCCAATGCTAAGAACACGCGCCAAATATAATCTGGGACAGGTTGTCCGGCACCGGAAACACCCGTTTCGCGGCGTGGTTTTTGATGTCGATCCAGAGTTTGAAAACACGGAAGAGTGGTATGAGTCCATTCCAGAGGAAAGCCGCCCGGTGAAGAACCAGCCGTTCTATCATCTGCTGGCGGAGAATGATCAGACCTACTACGTGGCTTATGTTTCAGAGCAGAATCTGGTTGCGGATTATTCCGGTGAACCGATTAGTCATCCAGATTTGCCAGAGATGTTTGATCAGTTCGATGGCGCCGCCTATGCGTTGCAATATCAGCTGAACTGACCCTTTCCGACGCCTGACGGGTCCCATTGCAATCATCGAACCTTTAGCTTGACCCGTGAGGGTAGGGCTCCCGCGCGCTGCTTCAGAACTGGCGGAGCCAGCCTGACAGCCCTTGGGCCCGGCACCGGACCTTTGGTCCGGTGCGGTCGCGCTCTTTGTCAATCTAGGTTAGGTCGCCAAGGGCTTAATAGCCGATAGCACAGCCATCTTTGCGGGGATCGCTAGCGCCCTCAAGTACCCCGTCAGAGTGGATCTTGATTGCTTGGGCGCCGCCAATTGCCGTGACGGGGATTTCGACATTGTGGCCGAGATCGCTTAACTCTTGACGCACCTGGTCACTGTACCCTCGTTCAACATTGAGCGTGCCCCCATCCGAAAAACAGCGGGGGCTATCAATTGCGGCCTGTGGTTCCATGCCAAAGTCCTGCAGGTTCGAGACAAAGCGTGCGTGGCCATTGGGTTGATAGGCGCCGCCCATGACGCCAAAGGGCATCAAGACGCGTCCCTGATGGCGCAACATGCCAGGAATGATGGTATGCATCGGGCGCTTACCACCTGCCAGTTCATTTGGATGGCCCTGTTGTAGGGTAAAGCCTGCGCCCCGGTTTTGCAGCAGGATGCCGAACTTTTCAGAGGCAAGGCCAGATCCAAACCCATGAAAGATCGAATAGATCAGCGAGACCGCCATCTGATCCTTGTCCACAACTGTAATATAAATCGTATCTTTGTGGATGGCTTCGGTGAGCGGGGCGGGGGCTGCCATCGCGCGCTTGGGGTCAATCAGCGCAGCGAGGCGGCTGGCGGTCTCTGGCGCGAGCATATGGTCAAGGCGCTGCATATGAGCGGGATCAGCCAGGAAACGGTTGCGTGCGTCATAAGCCAGTTTGGCGGCCTCGGCTTCGATGTGAGCACGCTGCGCCCCAAGAGGATCCATTGCCGCGATGTCAAAATGGGAGAGTATATTGAGCATAAGCAGCGCAGTTGCGCCCTGCCCATTGGGCGGATGCTCAACGAGATCGACTCCGTTGTAAGGGGCTGAGACAGGCGTGGTCTGGTCGCAAGCGGCGGCTGAGAAATCTTCGATCTGGTGGGTGCCACCAGCTGCCTGTAGAGTCGCGACCATGTCTTCGGCGATCTCTCCGGTGTAAAAGGCGTCGCGGCCATGGCGCGCGATGCGGCGCAAGACTTCGGCCTGACCAGGAGCGCGAAAGACTTGACCAACTGAAGGGGGCTTGCCTGCAAACAGGTAGGCGTCTCGAGCCGACCCCTGAAGCGTATCGGCGTCTTTTCCCCAATCAAACGCCACACGCGGAGCGACTGGTACACCGGTTTCGGCATAGTGAATGGCAGGAGCAAGCAGGGCATCTAGGCCAATCTTCCCTTCCTTTTCAGCCAGGTGACAGAAGGTTTCGATTGCGGTGGGAATGGTGACCGCATCCGCGCTGCCCAGGGGGATGCTGTTAAGGCCCTGATCCCGCAACGCCTGGGCCGAGGCGCCAGTTGGTGCCCGACCCGAACCATTTATCGCCTGGATCTCGTCACTGCCGCCACGCGAAAATAGAACAAAGCAATCGCCGCCAATTCCGGTCATTTGTGGTTCGCAAATGCCTAAGAGCACAGCCCCAGCAATGGCGGCATCCATGGCATTCCCACCACGCTTTAGCACATCAATGGCTACGCCAGCCGCCAGAGGGTGCGAGGTTGCACAGAGGCCATTTTGGGCAAAGACGGCAGACCTGCCTGGGGTTTGAAAATCGCGCATCTACCTCTCCTGCTTTGGTTATCCGGCAAAGTAGAGAGCTTGGAAGAAATGACAATTAAATTTTCTGAAAGCGCTTTGCGACCTCTGGTCAACACATCTATCTCGCAGATAGCGGCCCTAGGGTCAGAAACCTCAGAGGGGGATGTCCCTGGCGTCGCACGATCGGTGGGGGCTTGGATGTCCGACGCCAGGAGAAGCTGTGTTAGCTACATGTTAAAGTATAGGTGGGTCTTGCGGTGAAACTGCGCCGCAAATGCGGCGCTTTTGCGGCACCAGTGCCATTGGCCTCCAACTGATCTGGGCAAAAACCCTTGCTTGAGCTAACTGACAGGTTTGGAAGGCATCTCAAAGAACAGTGACAGCAGATTGCTTCCGGCCTGTCTTTCGTAGTGCAGTTTGCACGTGAGTTGTCGAATCAGATACCAGCCAAAGCCACCTTCTGGGAGGGTCTCAAGGGGCCCGCTAATGTCAGCAGGCTGCCCAGCTGGAAGTTCCCCTTTTGGCAGAGGAGGCCCGGTATCGATGATTCTAATCTTCAGCAGATCTGATGACAGATCGCATTGGATACGGATCTCGCCGTTCGAAGTATCTGCATAGGCATGTTCAACCACATTGTTCACCGCTTCGGTCAGGGCGATTTGCACATCTCCGGCCCGGTCTGCAGGCAGATCAATATCCCTCAACCCTTCCATAACCGCCAAGATACAGGATCTGGCGCTTTGTTCGGTTGCTTCAAACGAACATGCAAAAGTCTCAGCCATTCATTTCTCACTTCCCGCCCTTGTGCGGTACGTTTGACAAAACTCAGGTCTCGTTTGCGCTAACGGCATCATTCAGGGAGGCATAGAGGGTGAAAATTGTATCCATGCGCGTCAGGCGAAATACTTTTTCAACCATTGGCGTCGGGCCAGCCAGATCTAGGCGGCGATCCCGTCCCAATTGCTTCATCGCTGCAACGATTGCGCCAAGTCCGCTGGAATCGATGAATTGCACCAGAGACAGATCCAAGATCACACGATCAGGCCCGCTCTCGGTTTCAGTCCGCATGTCCTCTTTGAATTGAATTGCCATGGCTGCATCGATGCGATCCGCATTTACAGTTACGATCTGCGCACCATCGGCTTGTGTACTTGTCAGGCTCATAATGACCCTCCGGGAAGTTGTCTCAACGTATTTATACCAGTCTAGACCTCATTCCTTAGCATTCGGTATGTTTATTGACGACGATTGGAGGAGGATCTGATGAAAAATGTTGTGATTGCAGGCGCAGCGCGGACCCCTATGGGGGGATTCCAAGGTGTTTATCAAACCCTGGCGGCTAGTGAACTGGGTGGTGTTGCCATCAAGGCTGCGCTAGATGGCGCAGGTGCAAAAACGGTCGATGAGGTGTTGATGGGCTGCGTTTTGCCAGCAGGGCAGGGTCAGGCCCCGGCACGGCAGGCAGGCTTTGCGGCGGGCCTGGGGGAAGAGGTTCCCGCAACAACACTCAACAAGATGTGTGGTTCTGGCATGAAGGCCGCCATGATTGCCTATGACCAAATTGCCCTGGGGCAAGCTGACACGGTTGTCGCCGGCGGTATGGAGAGCATGACAAATGCCCCTTACCTGCTGCCAAACCAGCGCGGCGGCGCTCGGATTGGCCATGGTAAGGTCATTGACCATATGTTTCTGGATGGCCTAGAGGATGCCTACGATAAAGGCCGTTTGATGGGGACATTCGCAGAGGATTGCGCCGAGCACTACCAGTTCACCCGCGAAGCACAGGATGAATATGCGCTGAAATCCCTGTCTAACGCTTTGACAGCGCAGGAAAACGACGCCTTTGATGGTGAAATCGCTGCGGTTTCGATCAAGACGCGCAAAGGTGAAACCATCAGCGCAGCGGACGAGCAGCCTGGCAATGCGCGCCCGGAAAAGATCCCAACCCTGAAACCTGCTTTCCGCAAGGATGGTACTGTGACTGCGGCCAATGCATCGTCAATTTCGGATGGTGCCGCTGCTTTGGTATTGGCCTCAGAGGAGGCTGCAGCCGCCCGGGGGTTGACCTCGCGCGCCCGTATTCTGGGTCATGCCAGTCACGCCCAGGCACCCGCTTGGTTTACCACTGCCCCAGTCCCTGCCGCCAAGAAATTGCTCGATCAAGTCGGCTGGAAGGTCGAGGATGTGGATCTCTGGGAGGTGAATGAAGCCTTTGCCGTCGTACCTATGGCATTCATGCATGAAATGGGCATCAGTCGCGACAGGGTTAATGTCAACGGTGGTGCATGTGCTTTGGGCCATCCTATTGGCGCCTCTGGAGCCAGGATCATAGTGACGCTCCTCAATGCTTTGGAAAAGCGGGGGTTGAAGCGCGGGGTGGCGGCAATCTGTATTGGTGGTGGCGAAGGGACAGCCATTGCCATCGAGCTGGTATGATTTTCATTTGGCCAAAAATATCCTCAGGGGTGAATTGACCCGGAGGGGCAAGAGGGGGCAGAAAGCCCCCTCTTTTGTTTTAAAGGATAATGACATGGCTGCGGACTACAAAACCCTCGCTAAAACAATCGCTGCCCTTACCGAGGGCGAGGATGATGCCGTGGCACTTATGGCCACGCTGGCCTGCGAGCTGCATCACAGCGATGACCGCTTTGATTGGACCGGGTTCTACCGTGTTGTGGCGCCCGAGCTCCTGAAGATCGGCCCCTATCAGGGGGGGCATGGTTGCCTGCAGATACCTTTTTCACGTGGGGTTTGTGGCGCGGCAGCGCGCAGCGGGGAGGCGCAGTTGGTTGCGGATGTCGACTCCTTCCCAGGACATATTGCCTGTGCTTCTTCCACCCGTTCTGAATTGGTTTTGCCGGTTTGGAATTCCGCAGGGCAATTGATTGCGGTGTTGGATATCGATAGCGATCTGCCAAATGCCTTTACAGAGGAAGATCAGGAACAACTCTCTGCGATTTTGCAGCAGGTGTTTGGAAGACCGTAGTAGCGGCTACATAACAAGGGGCTTTGCCCCTCGGCCTCTGGCCTCACCCCAGAATATTTTTGGAAAGGCGAAAGACAAATTGCTGATTGGGCGATTTGGGTTTCGCCGTTTTGGGTGAAGCTGGGTGTGAAAAAATGATTGAAAATTTCATTCACCTGCCGCATCGTGAAATAAGAGGCAAAAATTTCACCATATTTCTTCCCGGAGATACTCGGCGTGACCAGTCAAGCCCCACAATCCGCTACTTTAGGTGCTGATATTCGTGCCCTGCGCAAGGCGCGTGGACTAACGCTTACGGATATCGCAGGTATGCTGGACAAATCGGTCGGTTGGTTGAGCCAGGTGGAGCGGGATCTTTCCGAGCCTTCGATTTCTGACCTGCGGCAACTGGCGAATTGTCTGGGGGTCCCGATGTCGATGCTCTTTGCCCATTCGGGCGCAGCAGCGGGAGAACACGGCTATGTCGTGCGGGCTGGATCGCGCCGACCCATGGGGTCAGGTGAAGAAGGTTTGATTGAGGAGCTGCTCTCTCCGGATCTTACAGACGATTTTGAGATGGTGCATTCCACGTTTCAGCCCCATTCCAAAATGCAGGAACCTGCGGATCGGGCAACGCAGGAAGTGGGCTATATGATTTCCGGCCGTCTTGATCTTGTGATTGATGGCAAGCTCTTTACCGTGGGGGCCGGAGACAGTTTCCGTATCAAGCACCAGCCCTATCAATGGGCCAACCCCTATGATGAACCCGCCACCGCCGTCTGGGTCATCGCACCGCCGGTGTATTGATGACAAAAGGTTCCGTTATCTCGATCCTGATTGTCGGGTTCCTTGTGTTCTGGACCTTTGGAATGGTTCCCTCATTGGCTTCGAGCGGTTGCATAAACGGGCTGACACAAACGGAAAGAACAGACCGGGCCTGCCGTATTAGCAAATTTGGCATGCTTACGTTTCACAAAATTGGTCAGTCTCACAGGCCGTCTGATTCTATCCTGTACATTGGCTACGCAGTGGCGAGCTTTCGCGCAGGTGAAAAAGAACAGGCAAATGACGAGTTCCAAACCGCCTATGACAGGGGCAGCAGGAGCAGACATTCAATCTCCCTAAAGTCAGGTTTTCCGATCCCAGAAGCGCTTTTCAAAGCGTTCGTTCGGGTTCACCACGACCATGTCCCCTCGGAGGCGCGAGCCCTTTGGTATGAAATTTTGCAACGAGAAGTTCCAGATCTCGTAGAGGCGTTGAGCTCTGAACTGGCGAAGTCCCAATCAGGAGACAAGGAATGAGTTTTGAAGCCTGGACCCTCTTTGCATTCTTCTGGGTGGTTTTTGTCACCACGCCCGGACCCAATGCGGTGAATTGCATCAGCAATGGCATGTCGCTGAGCCTTCCCAAGGCAATGCTCGGCGTGCTGGCAATCCTGACACAGGCAACGCTGTTTTTGCTGCTCTCGGCGCTGGGTGTCACTGCGCTGATTGCCACCTCGCCCACGGGCTTTTTTGTCGCCAAGATCATTGGCGCGGCGTTCTTGATCTTTCTGGGCCTGCGCGGCTGGCGCAATGCCAGCAAACCGGCCCCTTCTGCGGAACGCCCGGCGCGTCATGTCTATCTGCATGCGCTGGCGGTGGCCACGATCAATCCCAAAAGCGTCGCTGGTTATCTTGCGGCCTTTTCGCAATTTGTGCAGCCCGGTGTGCCGATCTGGCAGCAGATGGGGGTGATCATGCCCACAGCCCTGCTGCTCACTGCGCTCAGCTACACGGGGTTCACTCTGCTGGGTGCGCTGATGGGCAAGGCGGCGCTGAAGGCGGTATTCAGCACTTGGATCCGCCGGATCTTGGCTCTGTGTTTCATCATCTATGGGGTGCTTCTGGGGGCCAGCAGCGCGCCGCAAGTGGAGGTCATGCGATGACGACTCATGTCACCAGAGGTTCCTGCCTGTGCGGGGACATCCGTTTTGAGACTGAGGCAGAACCTCAGGGGGCCTCAATGTGTCATTGTGGTCAGTGCCGTAAGCAATCCGGCGGGATCTGGTCCTCTGCCTATGTGAAAGACACGGAGCTGACCATTAGCGGCGCGGTGAGTTGGTTTGAGGCGAGCCTGCAGGCCAAACGCGGCTTTTGTGCGCGCTGCGGGTCTTACCTGTTCTGGAAAGCCCATGATGAAGACACCACAAGTTTTGCCCTCGGCGCGGTGGAAGCGCCTACCGGGTTGAGAATCGAGAAACATATCTTTGTGCGCGACAAAGGCGATTTCTACGAGATCGCCGATGGCGTTTTGCAAAAAGACTAAGGCTAGGGAGCAAACATGTCTGATTTTCCAACCAAGGCCCGTGTGGTCATTATCGGCGGCGGTGTGATTGGCGCCTCTAGCCTCTACCATCTGGCCAAGAAGGGCTGGAGTGATTGTGTGCTTCTGGAGAAGAACGAGCTGACCGCCGGGTCCACCTGGCATGCGGCGGGCAATGTGCCGACCTTTTCCACCTCTTGGTCGATCATGAATATGCAGCGCTATTCGACCGAGCTCTATGCCCGTCTGGGTGAAGAGGTGGATTATCCGATGAATTATCACCAGACCGGGTCGATCCGTCTGGCGCATAGCAAGGAGCGGATGCAGGAGTTTGAACGCGCCTGCTCGATGGGCCGGTACCAGGGTATCGAGATGGAGATCTGGACGCCGGAACAGGCCAAGGCGCATTATCCGTTTCTAGAGACCCATGATCTGGAAGGCGTGCTCTGGGATCCCACGGATGGTGATATCGACCCAGCGCAGGTGACTCAGGCCTTGGCCAAAGGCGCGCGCGATATGGGCCAAAAGATCATTCGTTTCTGTCCTGCGACGGGTGTCACCCAGAACGAAGACAAGACCTGGATCGTCCATACCGACAAAGGCGATATCGTATGTGACTATGTGGTCAATGCCGCCGGTTATTATGCCCAGCGGGTTGGTGAGATGTTCAAGCCCTTTGGCGGTCGTACCGTGCCGATGATGGTGATGTCGCACCAGTATCTGCTGACCGAGCAGATCAGCGAGATCGAAGCCCATGTCAAACAGACGGGTAAGAAACTGCCGCTGATCCGCGATGTGGATGTGTCCTATTATCTGCGCCAGGAAAAGAATGGCTACAACCTTGGCCCCTATGAGCCCAATTGCCGGGGCCACTGGATGTCTGAGGATGACCAGATGCCCGATGATTTCTCTTTCCAGCTTTGGCAGGATGATTTGGACCGTATTGAGGATATCGTCACCGATGCGATGGAGCGGGTGCCGCTGATGGCTTCTTCTGGCGTGTCGAGCGTGATCAACGGCCCGATCCCCTATGCCCCCGATGGCCTGCCATTGCTTGGACCAATGCCGGGTGTCGACAACGCCTTTGAGGCCTGCGTCTTTACCTTTGGTATCGCTCAGGGTGGTGGCGCTGGTAAAGTTCTGGCGGAATGGATTGTGGATGGTCAGACTGAATGGGACATGTGGTCGGTCGATCCGCGCCGCTACACCGACTATACCGATCAGGACTATTGCGACCAGAAGGGTATGGAGGTCTACGGCAACGAATATGCCATGCATTTCCCACATCACGAATGGCCCGCCGCGCGCGACAAGAAGGTCAGTCAGGTGCATGACCAGATCAAGGAGCTGGGCGGTCAGATGGGCGCCTACAACGGTTGGGAGCGCGCCAACTGGTTCGCTAAGGAGGGTGATGACACCTCCGAAGAAGCCACTCATACCTGGGGGCGTTCTGGCCCCTGGCAGATCCGCATCAAGGAAGAATGTGAAGCGGTGCGTGACGGTGTTGGCGTTCTCGACCTGCCGGGCTTCTCGCGCTTCAATCTGGAAGGCGCGGGCGCGGCCGAGTTCCTGCGCGGTCTGGTGACTGGTGCTCTGCCCAAGGTGGGCCGGATGAATCTGGTCTATTTCTCGGACACACGTGGCCGTATCCTGACTGAGATGTCATGTGTGCGCCACGGCGAAGACCATTTCACCATGATCACTGCAGGCTCGGCCCAGTGGCATGACTTTGAAGTGCTGAGAAAGGCACTGCCTGCAGGGCTTTCGCTGACCGACCACACCACAGAATTTGCCACCATGATCGTCACGGGCCCAAAATCGCGGGAGCTGTTTGCCGGGATCTCCGACGCTGATCTGTCCCTTGGTTGGCTCACTCACCAAAGCGCTACAGTGGCCGGTAAACCTGCCTTTCTGGCGCGGGTGTCCTACGCGGGCGAGCTGGGTTGGGAGGTGCATTGCGCCAACGAAGCCCAGCCGGAAATCTATGCAGCATTGATTTCTGGCGGTGCCAAACCCTTTGGCATGTATGCGCTGAACTCCTTGCGGATCGAGAAAGGCTACCGCACCTGGAAAGGGGATCTTTCGACCGATTTCACGATGCTCGAAGGCGGTCTTGGCCGGTTCGTCAAACTCGACAAGCCACAGGATTTCCCCGGCAAGGCAGCAATCCAGAACGAGATGCAGCAGGGGCCCAAAAAGACCTTTGTGACTATGATCGTCGAGGCCGGTGATGCGGATGCGCCTTATATGTCCTGTATTTGGAAAGAGGGCGAGATTGTGGGCGAGACCACCTCTGGTGACTACGGCTACCGGGTTGATGCCTCAATCGCGCTGGGCACCCTGCGCAGTGATCTGGCGGTGCCAGGAACCGAAGTTGAGGTCGAAATCTACGGCGAAAAACTCCGCGCCGTTGTCCAGGAAGACCAACCCCTATGGGATCCAAGCAACATACGCTTGCGCGCCTGAGCGTAAGACGTCCAAGCCTGTAGCGGGCCAATCCCGTGACCTGAGAGGAAAAACCATGACTGATCGCATGCAGGGGGTCTACCTCATGGGCCACGGTGGGCCGGACAGGCTGGAGTTCCGCGAAGATATTCCTGTTCCGGTGCCTGGGCCGGGGCAGGTGCTGATCCGGGTCACGGCGGCCGGGGTCAACAATACCGATATCAACACCCGCATTGGTTGGTACTCCCCTGAGGTCACTGGCGCTACCGATGAGGTTACGCAGCAGGTCGAGGCTGGCGGCCATGCCGGTGCGCTGGGCTTTCCGCGCATTCAGGGGGGGGATCTATGCGGTGTTGTGCGGGCCTTAGGGGAAGGCGTCAGCCAGTTTGAAATCGGCAGCCGTGTCACATGTCCGGTAAACCTGCCCCGTGCCCGCCCTGGTGCTCCCATGGGCTATATCGCTATTGGGTCTGAGATCGACGGGGCCTTTGCGCAGTTCTGCCTGATGGATGTGGACGATCTTTATGATGTCAGCGCGTCACCACTGAGCGATGTAGAGATTGCGGCCATTCCCTGTGCCTTTGGCACCGCCGAAGGCCTGTTAGCGCGCGCGGGCGTCACGGCTGGTCAAGAGGTGTTGATCACTGGCGCTTCTGGCGGCGTTGGCCTGGCGGCGGTGCAACTGGCCAGTCTGCGTGGTGCCACCGTCACAGCGTTGACAAGCGCGACTAAGGCTGCGGCAGTTCGAAGCCAGGGAGCCGTCGTTACATTGGAGCGGGATGCAGCGCTCCCCAGGGATCACTTTGATGTGGTGATTGACATCGTTGGAGGCTCTGGTTGGGGTGACCTCATTCTGGCGCTGAGGCCTGGCGGACACTACGCAGTCGCGGGTGCAATTGCGGGGCCTATGGTGGCAGCGGATCTGCGTGACATCTACCTGCGAGATATAACGATTCATGGCTGTACCTATCAATCACCAGAGAATTTTGGCCGCCTCGTTGCTTTGATCAATGCCGGGAGGATCAAACCCTTGGTGTCCAAAACCTACCCCCTCCACGACATTGCCATAGCCCAGGAGGCGTTTCAGTCAAAAGCGCTGCCGGGCAAGCTGGTTTTGATCCCATAATGAGAAGAAGCGCATGCAGATAACCCTGTTGGATGGCTCGATTGGCCAGGAAATTGTCAAACGATCAGGTGATCGGCCGACGCCTTTGTGGTCGACCTCGGTGATGATAGAGCAACCCGAATTGGTCGGAGCGGTGCACGGTGACTATTTTACTGTTGGGGCCACCGTTGCCACGACCAATACCTATGCGGTGCATCGTGACCGTTTGGTGCGGGCTGGGATGGAAGACCGCTTTGAAGAATTGCTTGAAGTCGCCATGAGGCAGGCCGAAATGGCTCGCGATGCCCATGGATCGGGCCGCATCGCCGCAGCGCTGGGACCCATCGGTGCCAGCTACCGTCCGGATCTTGATATACCGCTGGAAAAGGCAAAAACGCTATTCTCGGAACTGGTCCGTCTGATGGAGCCCAAGGCCGATCTTTTTTTGCTTGAAACAGTTTCTTCCGTTGATCACGCCCGCGGCGCTTTGATGGGCTGTGCGGAGACCGAAAAACCTGTCTGGTTGGCGGTCTCTGTGAACGATGACGACGGCAGGCTGTTGCGTTCTGGTGAACCCGTGCAGGATCTGGCGCCAGTGATCGAAGAGTTCCAGCCCGCTGCTGTGTTGATCAACTGTTCCCGCCCAGAGGCGATTGCTGCCGGGTTGCAGATCATCAAGGGCTTTGGCCGCCGGTTTGGCGCCTACGCTAATGGGTTTACCGGTATTACCGAGGGCTTTCTGGATGAGGCACCAACCGTAGAGGCCCTGGAGCAGCGGCGCGACTTGGGACCGGTAGAATATGCTGCGTTTGTTATGGGGTGGGTTGCAGGAGGGGCCTCCATTGTAGGCGGCTGTTGCGAAGTAGGCCCTGCGCATATCGCTGAGGTGGCGCGCCAACTGCGCGAGGCGGGGCACGAAATCATCTGACCAGTGATCTGGCATAAGGGGTGGCGTTACATGGCGAAGAAAACTACGACAAGCCTCTTGGCTTCACCGTCCCCCAGTTGGACGGTGGATATTCTGGTGTGCGAAGGTTTTGTGCTGACGGAAATGTCCGCTGTTGTGGATACCCTGCGCATTGCCAACCGGGTGCTCGCCCAACCGCCGTTTCGAATATACTTCCGCTCGGCACAGGGAGGGCAGCTGTCCTGTCGGGCGGGGCTCCTGGTGGAAACCACGCCCTATGTGGATCGTCCAGATGCGGATTTTGCCTTCGTACTGGGCAATACAGATCCAGATCATCCGGGCCTCTCGCTGGGGCGGGTGATTAAAAGCTACACCAACCGGGGAGCGCGGGTCTACCTGCTGGCGGAGGCGGCGGCACGTTATCTGAAGGACCAGGGGCGAGCCGGGGCAACGCATTGGGAAAACGCGGCTCTGCTGCGGGAACGCCAAGGGTTGTTTGAGGCCAGCCATGCTTTGGCAAGTGAAGATGGTCCGGTCATTACCTGTGCCGGAATGGGGGCGACCACTGACATTGTGCTGGCACTGATTGGGCGGCTCACCTCGGCGGCGGCGCAGTTAAGTGTGGCCAATATCATGCTGCATGAACAGGTGCGCGACTATTCCTCACTACAACCCTTTGCCGGTGCCAAACCCACGATCACCGGCGATCGGGATCTGGATCAAGCGATCCGCCTGATGCAGGCCAATATCGAA
Source organism: Roseobacter sp. MED193 (assembly GCF_000152965.1). Classification (GTDB taxonomy): domain Bacteria; phylum Pseudomonadota; class Alphaproteobacteria; order Rhodobacterales; family Rhodobacteraceae; genus Pseudophaeobacter. Next base: position 2,493,603 of record NZ_CH902583.1, read on the forward strand.
GAGCCAATGCCTATTGGCGAGATCGTGGCCGAGCTCGGTATTTCGACCCGCTCGTTGGAGCGTAAGTTCAAGACCTATCTTGCCACCACCCCCAATGGTTTTTACCGAGAGATGCGGCTTAACAAGGCGAATAATCTGTTGTTGAACACCACTATGAGCGTGCGTGAAATTGGCCTCGCTTGTGGATTTCAGAACGGGTTCTCCACGCTTTACAAATCTATCTTTGGAATCACGCCTTTTGCTCTGCGCAAACGTCGTCGCCTGGGCGGAGACCCGTCGATTGATTTCTTGAACGCCGGAGAATAGCCGGCGATATTTGACGTTTTTGGCACCTTTTTTGACGCCTGATCATGATAAATGGAGGGGAATTCAAGTTCTTTCGGAGTGCTGACATGAGCGAACTTCCTTCCCAGGCCCGTGTGGTCATTATCGGCGGCGGCGTTATTGGCTGCTCGGTTGCTTACCATCTGACCAAGCTGGGCTGGAAGGATGTGGTGCTCTTGGAGCGCAAGCAGCTCACCTCGGGCACCACCTGGCATGCCGCCGGGCTGATCGCCCAGTTGCGCGCCACCGCCAATATGACGAAATTGGCAAAATACTCCCAAGAGCTCTATGGCGCGCTGGAAGCGGAAACCGGTGTGGCGACAGGGTTCAAGCGCTGCGGTTCAATCACCGTGGCCCTAACCGAAGAGCGCCGCGAAGAGATCTTCCGTCAGGCCGGTATGGCGCGGGCCTTTGGTGTCGAAGTGGAAGAGATCTCCCCGCAAGAGGTGAAGGCAAAATACGAACACCTGAACATTGGCGATGTGAAGGCCGGGGTCTGGCTGCCCAAGGATGGTCAGGGGGATCCTGCCAATATCGCCTTGGCCCTGGCCAAGGGCGCGCGTCAGCGTGGGGCGCTGGTCAAGGAACGGATCAAGGTCACAGGCCTGTCCAAGGACGGTCGCCGGGTGACGGGAGTTGATTGGGTCAGTGACGATGGTGCGGCTCAGGGCCATATGGCGGCTGACATGGTGGTGAACTGCGCCGGCATGTGGGGTCACGAAGTTGGCCGCATGGCGGGGGTCAACGTGCCGCTGCATGCCTGTGAGCATTTCTATATCGTGACTGAGGCCATTAAGGGTCTGACCCAAATGCCCGTGTTGCGGGTGCCCGATGAATGCGCCTATTACAAGGAAGACGCGGGAAAGATGTTGTTGGGGGCCTTTGAACCCAATGCCAAACCCTGGGCGATGAAGGGCATTCCTGACAGCTTTGAATTCGATCAGCTGCCGGAAGATTTTGACCACTTTGAGCCCATTCTGGAAAACGCCTGCAACCGGATGCCAATGCTGGCCGAGGCGGGGATCCACACCTTCTTTAACGGGCCCGAGAGCTTTACCCCCGATGATGCCTATCATCTGGGTCTGGCGCCCGAGATGGATAATTTCTGGGTGGCCGCCGGGTTCAACTCAATCGGTATCCAATCCGCAGGTGGTGCGGGCATGGCGCTGGCGCAGTGGATGGACGAGGGGCAGAAACCCTTTGATCTCGGCGATGTGGACATTTCCCGTATGCAGCCGTTCCAAGGCAACAAACACTACCTGTTTGAGCGGTCCAAAGAGACGCTGGGGCTGCTTTATGCTGACCATTTCCCCTATCGCCAAAAGGCCACCGCGCGCGGTGTGCGGCGTACACCTTTCCACCATCACCTGCTGGAGCAGGGCGCGGTCATGGGCGAGCTGGGCGGCTGGGAACGCGCCAACTGGTTTGCCAATGAAGGCCAAGAGCGCGAATACAAATACAGCTGGAAACGCCAGAACTGGTTTGAAAACTCGGCCGCCGAGCACCGTGCTGTGCGCGAAAATGTCGGCATGTATGATATGTCGTCCTTCGGTAAGCTGCGGGTGGAAGGGCCAGATGCCGAGGCTTTCCTAAACTATATCTGCGGTGCCAACCTCTCTGTGCCGGTGGGCAAGATCGTCTATACCCAGTTCCTGAACCCGCGCGGTGGCATCGAAGCGGATGTCACCGTCACCCGGATGAGCGAGACCGCCTATCTGGTGGTGACCCCGGCGATCACTCGTCTGGCGGACCAGACCTGGATGATGCGCCATGTGGGTGATTTCCGCGTGGTGATCACCGATGTGACCGCTGGCGAGGGTGTTCTGGCAGTGATGGGTCCCAATGCGCGCAAACTGCTGGAAAAGGTCTCGCCCAATGACTTTTCCAATGATGTGAACCCCTTTGGCACCGCCCAGGAGATTGAGCTGGGCATGGGGCTGGCGCGGGTGCACCGGGTGACCTACGTGGGAGAACTCGGCTGGGAGATCTATATGAGCTCGGACATGGCGGGGCATGCCTTTGAGACCCTGCATGAGGCGGGGCAGGACATGGGGCTAAAGCTCTGCGGCATGCATATGATGGACAGCTGCCGGATCGAGAAAGGTTTCCGCCACTTTGGTCATGACATCACCTGCGAGGACCATGTGATCGACGCAGGTCTTGGCTTTGCAGTCAAAACCGATAAGCCGGACTTTATCGGTCGCGATGCTGTACTGGCGCGCAAGGAAAGCGGGCCGAAAATGCGGATGATGCAGTTCAAACTCACCGATCCCGAGCCGTTGCTCTATCACAACGAGCCGCTGATCCGTGATGGCGAGATTGTTGGCTATATCAGCTCAGGCAACTATGGGCACACATTGGGGGCGGCCATTGGCATGGGCTATGTGCCTTGCGAGGGCGAAAAGGCCACGGATGTGTTGGGCTCATCCTATGAAATTGAGGTGATGGGCGCACGGGTGCAGGCCGAGGCCTCATTGAAGCCGATGTACGATCCGAAATCCGAACGGGTGAAAGCCTAAGAAGATCTTTGGTGGAGACCGTGGCCATGTAAAGACCTGCGTTCTCCACCGGCGATCCCAGGGTTATTTGATCCATTCGGCAATCCGCATGCCAACATAGGTATGGGCCAAATAGCCATAGGACTTATGAGGGTTCGACTTCCCCTTATAGGCAAAGCAGTTGTAGATCTTTTTGTCAGTGATTGAGTCAATATACCCGTTTGTAAGCATGCCCCGGTAGTCATCTTTCATCGAGCTGTCATGGGCAACAAAATCGTCTTTGGCTGCAACATTGACCCAATCTTTGATGATTTTGCGCGGGTGTTTGTCTGATTTCCTTTCGTCGCCATCGTAGAGGTTGCGTTTGACACCGGCTTCGCCCAGGGGGCATCCAAGGGTCATCCAAAGATTGACCTTGTTTCCAGAGGCTTGAACATCTGAATACTCGCTCATTTGCGAGAATTTCCACATAACATCGTAGGCAACCATGCAACCCATACTGTGGGAGATAAGACATATGTCATCCCCGCGCAGGATCGCAGCCTTAAGTGGCTCTTGCAGGCGTTGGCGAACTTTGGACCCGACCTTCCGTGTGAGCAAGTATGCGCCCATGTCTTCGGTGGCCTTAGCGATGACTTTCATGTTGAGTCGCGACGCGCTGGCAATGGCTGTCAGGGTGCTAAAGGCCCTGGCGGCGTCATCAAGCCAGCGAAAATCTTTGTTTTCTTTTAGGGTCTTGTGATAGGCCGACTTGCTGAATTTTGAAAATTCTCCAAGCCTATCAATGGATTCTTGGTACCCTTCATGTGGCAGACATGGTGCATTTGCACAGTCAGGATCTTTGGCGCTGAGAGTTTTACGGATCTTTAGTTTGGTTGAAAGCAATTCGTTGTTCACATCGCCATAGTACACAAATTCAACGGGAATTTTTCCCGACTGAACCTTTTTTGCTTTGGCCTTATCAACCCGCGACAGGCCTGAAATCAAAGACTTTTTAAGTAGTTCTGCATGTGGAGCTTTTGCCGGTTTGGTGTGCCGTCCATGAATGACAATAATGCGCTGTGCCATAGAAAATCCCTCCCAGAAAAGACTCAATTTAAGCGCGAATTTCTCCAAGGGCGCAAGCTTTTTCCGGCGCGTTGATTTTGGGGAATTCAATTGCGACCGATGATTGGCGGACCCAATTTTGCCAAATCAGCCTTGCGACGCGGGTAGGTCTTCATGAGAGCGGGTCAAGAACATGATCGCGGGATTGGAGATTTTGGCAGAGGCAATCGTGTCAACCAAGGAGCTGGCACAGCACCGGGCAATGACCTCATCGCGTTGCTGGGCGCGTGACACGATATCAATGGACACTTCTTTCCCCAACCCTGCCTCAATCAGAGCGCGGGCGGTGTTGGTGGCAGCCCCAACCCCCATGTAAATCGCCATCCGGGTGCCAGGCTGCAACTGGGTGATCCACCGGGCGTTGCCAGCGTCTCTTTCGGTCTGTCCCGTTGCCAGAACCAGGGTGTCGCAGATTCCACGCTCGGTGAGGAACCCGCCAAGGGAGGCAGAGGCCGCACTTGCTGCTGTCACTCCTGGAATGATCTCGCAGGGGATCTGCGCTTCCTTCAGGGCATCGAGTTCCTCTGCCCCCCGTGCAAAAACGCCGGGATCACCGCATTTCAGCCGCACCACTCGCTGTCCTTGACCGGCAACCGCCACCAGTGCTTGCGAGATCTTTTCCTGCGGCCAGTGGTGACACCCAGGGGCTTTGCCCACGTAGATCCGTTTCGCATCTTTTGGTGCGAGATCAAGGATCTCAGGATCAACCAAACGGTCATAAAAGACCACATCCGCCTCTTGCAGGCGCCGCGCGCCGCGCAGTGTAATCAGATCCTTGGCCCCCGGACCTGCCCCGACCAGAGCAACGGCCCCCATCGATTGCGGGCCAGGTCTGGCCCGGCCAATAGCCCCTTGCAGCAGCCTGGCTTTGGGCCCGCTTCCACCTAGGGTCGCCGTGCGGCGTGCCAGTCGCCAGGCGACCAAGGATCCTGGAAAAAGGGCGTCCAACTGCAGCCCCAAGCCTCCCAAACGGATGATCGCCCGGCGGGTTAGCCGCAAGAGCGTTGAAGGTCCAAAGGTATTTGCCGGAGATTGAGTGCGGTTTGCCAGGGGCAAAGATAGGGAAAAGGTTTTCATAGGGCTCTCCGTTGTTGGCTATGGCGCGTTTCCCAGAGATCCGTCGCCAGGGCTGTTGCCTGCTCTACCGTGCTTTCTGCGCCCACCGTCCAAAGCGCCAGAGCTGCGGTTCCGACCACTGTCGCACTGGCAAAACTGTCTTTCTGTGTGCCGCGCCACAGAGCGCCTATTTCTATTGGCTGGTCTGGGTCATGTAGGCGGCGTGTATCTGTCAGCAGTGCTGGGGTGTGGCAGTTGATCTCAAGGCCAGATTGCAGGCCAAATATCGCAGTGTCTTTGGCTGGGTTGCGCTCAAACTCGCCGCCGCCGCCTTTGATGACGGTTAGGTTTTGATCCCCCAACAACGCTGCGGCGCGTGACTGCAACCCTCTGTAGGAGGGATGAAATACCCCCTGCACCGAGGCCTCTGCCGCATAGGGGTTCCACATGCGCAGCACCGTATTTATGCAGCTGCGCAACCCAAAGGTGGCACGTAGATTGAGCAGTTCAAATGCTGCTGGGTTCAGCTCCTCCAGAGGACTGTAGGACAGGCCTTGGCCAAGTATGCCTGTTGCGGTTAAGGCATAGCGCAGATCAGCTGCGTTACTTTGGTGTGAATTCCAGCCATGCAGAGCGACTCTGTAGCCGGCCTGGGCCACTAGTTTGGCAGCCAGCGCAAACAGTGGTGAACCGCGGCTGCGCCCAGCGGCATAGCAAGGCCAATCTAGATCAATCCTGTCCGCAGATCTCGCTTGAAGGCCCAGTGTGCCCTGCCTGGATTGGCGCAATGCCGTGGTGAAACCGGCGATCTCTGCATCGGTTTCCCCCCGCATCCGCAGCACCATCAACAGGGCCCCGACAGCTTCTGAAGCGGCCTTTCCTGACAGGATCAGGGTCATGGCGTCACAGGCTTCGCTTTGGGTCAGCGGCCGGGCACGCCCCTTCCCCTGGGCAACAATACGGACAAAGGGGGCTAGGGTCATTCTGCGGCCAAGGGCATGGAGTGCTGGGCAATCAGAGTGGAAAGCTCGGGCTTGCAGGAGCCACAACTTGTCCCCGCACAGGTGATTTCACCTAGGCTTTCCACCGAAGAGGCTCCTGCGCTGATGGCCGCACGCAGAGTATTCACCCCCACATTGAGGCAGGCACAGACAGTTGGGCCAGGGTCAGGCTGGTCTGCGCCGCTGCGCCCGGCCAGGGCCTGGAGTGGAGACGTGGCTGTGCCAATCAGCGAGACCGTAAAGGCACGGGAAAGCGTGACAGGATCGGGGCCAGCAAAGAATAGCCCAAGCAGAGTGTCGCCTTTGTAGAAGGCCAGACGTGTCAGCCGTTGGGTCTGGTCGGTCAATTCGGTAATTTCACTGTAATCCAGTCTCAACAGATCAGCCGCAAACTCCTGCCAGTTTTCAGGTGTTTCGGTTCCCGCGAATTCGCCCTGCCAACCGGTCAGAGACCGAGCCACAGCGCTATAGGCCTCTTTGGGACGCATCGGGGCGAGCGAAGCGGCAAAGCCAAACCAGGCGGTGTTAAACTTTGTTGCATTCACTGGCAGCCGTTTTGAGGCGGGTTGGCCAGAAATCGGATCGACCACAGGGGGCGTCAAGGTATTGATGCAGCCGTTTGAGCTTTGCTGTCGGGTCCAGTGCATCGGCGCAAAGAACTGCCCCCGCGCACAGCGATCAGTAATCAGGGCGCGCAAAATTGCGGTGCCCTGTCCGTTGTTCACCGTCACGAGGTCACCAGGAGTCAGATCCAGATTACCTGCGTCCTGTGGGTGGATTTCCACATAGGGCTCCGCCAGATGTGCGCCTAGACGGGGGGCTTTGCCACTGCGCGTCATGGTGTGCCACTGATCGCGATTGCGTCCGGTATTGAGCGTAAACCCGTCGTGTTGGACTGGCGCGGGGGCCATGACCGGCAACATTTTTGCCTTGCCATCAGGGTGGAAAAACCCGCCATCGGCAAAAAACCGTTTGTCATTCTGCGGCCACTGGGTTGGCAGAAGATTGGCGTAGTCTATATCGGCAAATATGCTGAGATCTAGATCGCGGCCAAACCTCCGCGTTGCGCCGGACAGCGCGACATATTCGGCAAAGACCTCTGCCGGAGAGGCAAAGTCAAAGGCCTCTGCCCAGCCCATGCGGGCTGCGAGGTCACAGATGATTTTCCAATCAGGGCGGGCAGTGCCTGGGGCGGGAAGAAAGGCGCGTTGGCGCGATATGCGGCGTTCGGAATTGGTTACTGTGCCGTCCTTTTCGCCCCAGCCTGTTGCGGGCAGCAAAACATCCGCCAGATCGCCGGTATCCGTGCGGGCCATAATGTCAGAGACTGCTACAAAGGGTACATTGGCGATGGCAGCGGCCACGCCATCGGCATTTGGCAGGCTGACGGCCGGATTGGTGGAGATCACCCAAAGCGCCTTGATCTTGCCGTCGGCGCAGGCCTGAAACAGGTCAACCGCCTTGAGGCCTGGTTGGGTGCAGATGGTCGGGCTTTGCCAAAACGCCTGAACGCTGGCGCGGTGATCGGGGTTTTCAATGTCCAGGTGATTGGCCAGCATATTTGCCAAGCCGCCTACCTCACGACCGCCCATTGCATTGGGCTGACCGGTGGCCGAGAAAGGCCCGCAGCCAGGTTTGCCAATGCGACCGGTGGCAAGGTGGCAATTCAGGATCGCATTGACCTTGTCTGTGCCGCATTGTGATTGGTTGACGCCCTGCGAGTAGAGAGTAACCACCTTTTGCGTGCCCGCCCAGAGCCGATAGAATTGCGCCAGTTCTGCCTCTGACAACCCACTTTCCAACGGATCTCCCAGACGCGCCTGAGTGATTGCGGGGCGGCGGCCGGTTACATGGGCCTTGAGAAAGGCACCATCGAGCTGATCGGTATCGGCCAAATATGTCAGTAAACCATTGAACACGGCCGTATCGCCATCAGGGACAATACGCAGGTGGTAATCCGCCAGATCCGTGGTTGCGGTCTTGCGGGGATCAATGTTGACCACCTTCATGCCCGGCTTTGCCTTTTTTGCTGCGGCAATGCGTTGGTGCAGCACCGGGTGACACCAGGCAAGGTTTGACCCAACCAGCACGATCAGATCCGCCTCTTCCAGATCAGCATAGGTTCCAGGCACAGTATCGCTACCAAAGGCGCGTTTGTGCCCCGCCACAGAAGAAGCCATACAGAGCCGCGAATTGGTGTCGATATTGGCTGAACCGATAAAGCCCTTCATCAGCTTGTTTGCGACATAGTAATCTTCGGTCAGCAGCTGCCCAGAGATGTAGAATGCCACGCTATCAGGACCATGGTCGCGGATGGCGGTAGTGAATTTCTTTGCCATTAAATCGAGCGTTTCATCCCAACCTGCCTCACGACCCATGATCTGAGGCGACAACAAACGCCCCTCCAGATCAATGGTTTGTCCCAGCGCTGCGCCTTTGGAGCAAAGTCGCCCAAAATTGGCAGGGTGTTCGGGGTCGCCCTTGATGGTGCCATCTGCGCCAGCCAGCAAGCCGCAACCAACCCCGCAATAGGGGCAGGTGGTGCGTGTCAGAGCGTCATTCTTGCTCATGCGACGGACCGCTGTTGCAGGAAATCAGCGTCCAGCATGATGCGACCTTCGCTGATCTTGGCGGGGTAGGTTGTGACCTGACCCTCATCCGCGCCCTGGGCCTGGCCTGTTTCCAGGGAAATAACCCAGTTGTGCAGCGGGCAGGTCACCGCCTTTCCGTGCACGATCCCATCGGCCAGCGGGCCGTTTTTGTGGGGACAGGCATTATCCAGCGCAAAGACCTCATCCCCTGCGGTACGAAATACTGCAACGCAACCATGCAGGGTTTTTACCAGACGCGCCCCGCGCTGGGGCACGTCATCAAGGGCGGCGATATCGATCCAGTTGCTCATTCGGCGGCCTCCAGGGTGAGAGTGGCAAGAGGCTCATAGGGATCAGGTTTAGCCACATGTTGGGCCCAGGGATCCTTGCGATAGATGGTTTGGGAGAGGTCAAATCGCTCCACCAGCGCGGCGCGGGTGTCCAGATCAGTGATCTGCTCCTGGATCCACTCAAGGCCCACCTTGTCCATCCATTTGTAAATGCGATCCAAGTATTTGGCATTCTCGCGGTAGCTCTGCGTCACGGCCTTGACCACGTCCATGACCTCTTTCTCTGTCGGCACCTGACACAGCAGTGAGGTCTCGCGCACATCCATGCCCGCAGCACCACCGATGCTGATTTGATAGCCACTGTCGACGCAGACAATGCCGATATCCTTGCAGGTGGCCTCGGCGCAGTTGCGTGGGCAACCAGAGACGGCCAGCTTGAGTTTATGCGGTGTCCAAGAGCCCCAAAGCGCCTTTTCCAGTTGGATGCCCAGACCGGTACTGTCCTGGGTTCCAAAGCGACAGTGATCCGTGCCGACGCAGGTTTTCACCGTGCGCAGCCCCTTGGAATAAGCGTGCCCCGAGACCATACCTGCCTTATTCAGGTCATCCCAGATCGCGGGCAGGTCTTCGTTTTTGACCCCCAACAAATCAATGCGCTGACCGCCGGTGACCTTCACCGTGGGCACCGCGAATTTATCCGCCGCATCGGCAATGGCGCGCAGCTCATCCGGGGTGGTGATGCCGCCCCACATGCGGGGCACCACGCTAAAGGTGCCATCTTTCTGGATATTGGCGTGTTTGCGCTCGTTGACAAACCGCGACTGCGGGTCGTCTTCATAGTCCAGCGGCCAATCCGACAGCAGATAGTAGTTCAGCGCCGGGCGACAGACATGGCAGCCACAGGGGGTTTTCCAATCGCAGGCCTGCCAGACGGCAGGGAGGGACTTCAGCTCTTGGCTCTTAATCATGCGACGCACATCTTCGTGGGTCATCTCGGTGCAGCCACAGATGGGCTGGGCCGTTGGCAGGACAAAATCATCCCCCAGCGTGACGGCAAGCACCTGTTCGACCAGTCCTGTGCAGGTCCCACAGGAGGCCGAGGCCTTGGTCTGGCTGCGCAGGGCACCAATGTCGGTGGCCCCAGCGGCAATAGCATCTTCGATTTCACCTTTGCAAATGCCGTTGCAGCCACAGATTTCCGCGTCACGCGGTAAGGCTGCAACGGCTGAGAGCGGGTCCGAGGGGGCACCTCCCTGATAGGCGGGACCAAAGATCACCGTGTCGCGCATCTCCGAGATATCGGTCTTGTCGCGGATCAGGCCAAAGAACCAGTTGCCATCAGCCGTGTCGCCATACATCACCGCGCCGACGATCACGTCGTCTTCGATCACCAAACGACGATAGACGCCACGGGCTGGATCACGAAACACGATGTCTTCGCGGCCCTCACCGCTCGCAAAATCGCCTGCACTGAACAGATCACAGCCAGTGACCTTCAGCTTGGTTGACAGCTCCTTTGGGGTGAAGACTGCCGGTACATCCATCAGCGTATTGGCGAGCACCTTGGCCTGATCATACAGCGGCGCCACCAGCCCAAAAAGCTGCCCGTCGAATTCCACACATTCGCCAACCGCAAAGATATCCGGGTCTGAGGTCTGCAGCTGAGCACCGACCTCGATACCGCGGGCGACCTCTAGCCCGGCGTCGGTGGCCAGGCGGGTTTCGGGGCGAATGCCCACGGCCATGACCACCAGATCGGCCTCCAGCCCTTCGTTGTCTTCCAAGAGCACGCCTTCGACCCTGTCAGTGCCGAGAATGGCGGCGGTGGAGGCGCGGCACTTCACGGTGATGCCGCGCTTTTCCAGATCGCGGCGCAACAGAAAACCAGCGGCCTCATCCAGCTGACGCTCCATCAGGTGGCCCATCAGATGCAGCACGGTTACATCCATGCCGCGTTCTGCCAGGCCGGCAGCTGCTTCCAGCCCCAGTAACCCGCCGCCAATTACCACGGCCTTGCCGCCCGATTTGGAGGCTTCGATCATGGCGTTCGTATCATCCAGATCGCGGTAGGTTATGACGCCGGGCAGATCCTTGCCCTCAACCGGGATGATAAATGGGGCCGAGCCGGTGGCGATCAGCAGCTTGTCGTAGGCCACGGTGCCCTTGGTGCTGGTCACGGTTTTGGCTGCACGGTCGATGGCGGTGACATGGGTGCCAAAATGGCAGGTCACATTGTTGGCCTCGTACCACTCAGCGTCGTGGGTGACGATATCCTCGTAGGTTTTCTCGCCTGATAGTACCGGCGACAGCATGATGCGGTTGTAATTGCCGCGCTCCTCGGCGTTGAACAGGGTGACGTCAAAACCCGCCTCCGCCTCAAAGAGATGTTCGAGTACACGGCCAGATGCCATGCCCGCACCGATAACAACAAGTTTCTGAGTCATGTCTTACTCCGCTGCGATATTGGTGGGTTTAGGTTTTGGTTTGGCGCCATGCTCGTATTCCTCAAGGAAATCGAGAACCTCGGCGCGGTACCGGTAGTAGTCTGGGTGCTCGAGCAGCGCCTTGCGGGTGCGGGGGCGGGGCAGTTTCACATCGGTGATCTTGCCGATGGTGGCCTGGGGGCCATTGGTCATCATCACCACGCGGTCAGCCAGCAAGATGGCTTCATCCACATCATGGGTGACGCAGATCGCGGTCACCTTGGTGCGTGACCAGACTTCCATGAGCACCTCTTGCAGCTCCCAGCGGGTGAGGCTGTCGAGCATGCCAAAGGGTTCATCCAGCAAGAGCAGTTTGGGCGAGAGCGCAAAGGCCCGCGCGATGCCAACTCGCTGGCGCATGCCGTTGGACAGGCCCGCAGCCTGTTTGTCCATACTGTCGGCCAGCCCTACCCGTTCGAGGTAGTATTCCACCACATCCTGACGCTCTGCCTGACTGGCATTGGGATAGACCCTATCGACGCCAATAGAGACGTTTTCTTTGGCGGTGAGCCAGGGAAACAGGTTGGGGGACTGGAAAACTACGGCACGTTCGGGATTGGCGCCCTCAATATGTTTGCCATCCAGCCGGATGCCGCCTTTGGAAATCGGATTCAGCCCCGCCGCCATGGTGAGAACCGTGGATTTCCCACAGCCCGAGTGACCAATCAGACTGATGAATTCCCCCTTTTTCACCTTTAGGTCAAAATCCTCCACCACGGTGAGCGGCCCCTTGGGGGTTGGATAGACCTTGTGCAGCTGGGAGAACACCAGATAGCGATCTTCAAGCGCGCCTTTTTGCGCCTCAGCCACCGCCGAAGGCACGCCGTGGATCGGGGTCGCATCGGGTAGGGTGCGGGTCTCTTCGATCTTGGAAGCGATGCCCACATCCATCAGGTATTTAGTGACCTGAGCGCGCAGGGCTTTGAACATCTCGTCGTCATTCATCGCTCCGCGATCGCGCGGGCGCGGGATATTGACCTTGACCGGCTCGGCCAGGGTGCCATCCGGGTTCAGCGGGATGATGCGGTCGGCCAGTAGGATGGCTTCGTCGACGTCATTGGTGATCAGGATACAGGTCTTTTTCTCCTGCTCCCAGATCTCCAGGATCTCATCCGCCAGATTGGCGCGGGTCAGCGCGTCCAGTGCAGAGAGCGGTTCATCCAGCAGCAGCATTTCCGGGTTCATCGCCAGCGCCCGCGCCACGGAAACCCGTTGACGCATACCGCCAGACAGCTCTGCCGGACGCCGGGAGGTCGCATGGGACAGGCCCACCATGGCGACATAGTGGTCGATCTTGGCCTGGCGTTTTTCGGCCGAGAGTTTTGGGAAGACCGCATCCACGGCGAGGCCGATATTGCCGCTGACAGTCAGCCAAGGCATCAGTGAGTAGCTTTGGAATACCAGGCCGCGTTCGGGGCCAGGGGCGGTGATTGTCTCGCCCTTGAAGGTCACACTGCCGCTATCGGGCATCTCCAGACCTGCAACCAGATTCATCAGGGTGGATTTGCCGGTGCCCGAGAAGCCGAGTATGGCGACAAATTCGCCCTCACTGACCTCGAGGTTGATGTCCTTCAGTACTTCGACCCGGTTGGTGCCCTGGCCAAAACCCTTGGAGACGTTTTCAAACTTGAGAATACTCATGGGTCTCACCGGTTTTCTGTAAAGGTGAACATCGACTGCAGGGCGAACATGATGCGGTCGAGCAGGAAGCCGATGATGCCAATGGTAAAGACGGCGACCATGATCTTGGCCAGCGACTGCGACGAGCCATTCTGGAATTCATCCCAGACAAATTTGCCGAGCCCTGGGTTCTGCGCCAGCATTTCAGCTGCGATCAGCACCATCCAGCCAACCCCGAGTGACAGGCGTAGACCGGTGAAGATCAGCGGCAGGGCCGAGGGCAGCACCAGCTTGGTGATCTTGGAATAGGTGCTCATCTTCAGAACTTTGGAGACGCTGATCAGATCCTTGTCTATTGAGGCAACCCCCAGCGCGGTGTTGATCAAGGTGGGCCAGAGTGAACAGAGCGTCACTGTGATGGCTGAGACCAGGAAGGATTTGGAGAACAGGCCGTCATTGGTGGCATAAACCGCCGAGACAACCATGGTCACGATGGGCAGCCAGGCCAGGGGGCTGACGGGTTTGAAGATCTGGATGATCGGGTTGATGGCGGCATTTGCGGTGGGCGACAGGCCCGCCATTATGCCCAGCGGAATGGCAATCACCGACCCAATCAGAAAGCCAAAGAAGACGGTTTTGATTGAGGTCCAGATCTGCTGATAATAGGTGGGTTTGCCTGTATAGGTACGGTGGCGAACCTTGTCTGATTTTCCCGCCGCAATCAGCTTGGCATTGCGCGCTTCTTGGCGTTCATAAAAGGCTTCGGCCTTTTCACCTTCGCGCAGCGCGTCGGCATGCAGATTACCAACCTGTTCCCAGACCTGCATCGGGCCTGGAATGGCACCAAGCGAGGTCTGAACCCGGGGAGCCAGCGTAGCCCAGGCAGCAACAAAGAGGCAGATCGCCAAAACGGGCACCCCGAGAAGTCGCCAGATCTCAGCCACCTGTGCACGTGGATTGTCTCCAGCTGCCGCCTTCAAAATGGGGGTGAGCCAGGCAAGGCCCAGCACCTGGAACCAGGCGTCTGCCTTGTTGATGCGCGTGAACAGGCGGGCGCGACGGGCTTCGGCGGCGAGTGTATCTGGGTCAATGGCGGTCATAACGGGGCCTATGATCTGGAGGAATGTGCAAGGAGCGCGCCCGCCGCAGCTTCTGGAGCGGCGGGCATAGGGCTTAGTTCAGGATTTTCGAGCCCGAGACGGTCTGGCTGCCTTTGAGGCCGATAGGCAGGCTCTCAAGATAGGCGTTGGGCGCCCGCCCGTCATAGGGGATCCCATCTATGATATCTGCTGCAGGGGTCGGAGCCTTAAAGCCGTCGCTGTCCCAGGGGAAATCGGCCTCGTTTGCTAGGTCTTCATCCACCAGCATGCGGGCAGCCTGCAGATAGATGTCGGGGCGGTAGACCGATTTGGCGGTGTCAAAGAACCACTGATCTGACTTTGCTTCGGCGATCTGACCCCAACGGCGCATCTGGCTGAGATACCAAATAGCGTCCGAGTAGAAGGGGTAGGTAGCATTGTAGCGGAAGAAGACGTTGAAATCGGGAACTTCGCGGACATCACCTTTTTCATATTCAAAGGTGCCGGTCATCGAGTTGGCAATAACAGCTTCATCGGCACCGACATATTCCGAGCGCGACAGCATCTCCACCGCCTCTGCGCGGTTCGCGTTGTTATCGGCGTCAAGCCACATGGCTGCGCGGATCAGAGCCTTGGTCAGAGCAATGGTGGTATTGGGGTTTTCTTCGGCAAATTCCGCCGAGATGCCAAAGACCTTTTCTGGGTTGTTCTTCCACAACTCATAATCAGTGACCACGGGCACGCCGATACCTTTGAATACGGCCTGCTGGTTCCAGGGCTCGCCAACGCAATAGCCAAAGATGGTACCTGCCTCCATTGTCGATGGCATCTGTGGCGGAGGCGTCACGCTGAGGAAAACATCAGCGCCAATCTGTCCGGTGACGTCTTCGGGGGAGTAATAGCCGGGCTCCAGTCCGCCCGCTGCCAGCCAGTAACGCAGCTCGTAGTTATGAGTGGAGACGGGGAACACCATGCCCATTTTGAAGGGTACACCTTGGTCCTTATAATCCTCCACAACAGGCGCAAGGGCGCTGGCACTGATCGGATGCTGTGGGCGACCGTCCTCCATCAGCGGGATATGCGGCTTCATCTGCTCCCAGATTTCATTGGAAACGGTGATGCCATTGCCATTCAGATCCATAGAGAAGGGCGTAATAATATGCGCCTCCGTGCCATAGCCAATGGTGGCGGCCAGGGGTTGTCCTGCCAGCATATGGGCGCCGTCCAGCTGGCCGTCGATCACACCATCCAGCAGCACTTTCCAGTTCGCCTGCGCTTCAAGCGTTACAAACAGGCCTTCGTCTTCAAAGTAGCCGTTTTCATAGGCCACGGCCAAAGGTGCCATATCGGTGAGCTTGATGAACCCAAAGGTGAGCTCGTCTTTTTCCAGGTCCAGTATCTCAGCCATAGCGGGGTTGGCGAGAAGGGCGCTGGAGGCGAGAAGCCATTTTACAGTTTTCATTTGTTCGCTTCCTCTAAAACACAAAAAAGCCGCACGATTGTTGCATGCGGGAGGAGGTGCATGCACAATCGAGCGGCTTTGCTCATAAATTCAGTAGCTAACAGCGTTGTCAGCCTAGTGGGCATCGTTGCCCTGTTTTCATCATGCCGCTCTAGAGCTGAGGTCTCTAGCAAAAACGCTAACTGGGTCACGAACTTTTGCTGCAATGCAGCGCTCGCCTAGTTTTTGGGCATATCTGACGCGGAAAAGTCGAATACCGCGCCATTAAAAAATTCATCTGGCCCCAGAATCATCTGCCCCATAGTGGAGGAGGTGAGGGTCGGTGCCTTCATGGCTCCCTCTACTTTCTCTGAGGTCTTTGGGAGGTCTACGCCGATCGGGGCCAGCGCAGCACGGTAAAGGTCGCTGCGGAAACACGCGCGGGCGATCTGGCGCGCCTGATCGTTCTCCAGTGCGTGCCAGTCAGACAGGACATCAGCAATCCAGCTCGCCTGGCTGAGCCAAGGGAAGTTCGCGGCGCTTTGGTAAAAGCGTAGGAACCGGTCGGTTTGCCTAGGCGGCTGCCCCAGTTTGGTGGTGATTTGGTGGGTCAAAGCTGGATCAATTGCGTGATCAGGCAGGTCCAGATGTTGGCTGCGGGCCAGAATACTCGTCGCCAACGGCGTGTTCTGTGGCTGGTCCAGCCAGTGAGTGGCTTTTGACAGCGCGCGGATCATCGCCTGACAGGTCTGGTTATTCTCCGCAGCCCAATCGTGGCGCACGCCCAAAACTTTTTCCGGGGCACAGGCCCAGATGCTGGAGCCAGGGAGGATCAGTGACGCCCCGCTGTGTTGCACGGCCACGGTGCCCCAGGGTTCGCCGACGCAGAACATG
The DNA here is from genome assembly GCF_000152965.1 of Roseobacter sp. MED193. Taxonomy (GTDB): domain Bacteria; phylum Pseudomonadota; class Alphaproteobacteria; order Rhodobacterales; family Rhodobacteraceae; genus Pseudophaeobacter. The sequence continues at coordinate 2,509,987 of NZ_CH902583.1, forward strand.
TCAAGCGCGCCCTCCCGCATGGCGTCGGCCATTTGGGGTGGTGGAACCGTGACGATTTCGATCCGTTCCTGTGCATAACCTGGCGCCTGTGACAGCCAGGTTTCCAGCAACATTCGATGCATGGAGAAGGGGAAGGGAACACCGATACGCAATGGCCGGGAGCTGGCCTCGAACAGGGCCCTTGAGGTCGCCTGAGGGGCGTCAAAGCTGTTGGTCCAGCCTGTCTGCTGCATTTGGCGTTCCAGATCCGCAGAGATGCCAATCACGGTGCCATTTACCGACAGAACCATCAGCGCATCAACACGCGTGGCCACCCCGCCCAATCCCAGAGACATGGCAATGGGCATAGGTGACAGCATATGTGCAAAATCAATTTGCCCAAAGGCCAACCTGTCGCGCAGGGCCGACCAGGAGGGCTGTTTCATCAGCTGCAGATCCAGCCCTTCCTCGGCGGCAAAACGCAGTTCTTGCGCGATAATCAGCGGCGCGCAATCGACCAATGGCAGATATCCGCAGTGTATTGGTGTCATCTTCATTGCAGCAGTTCTGACGCTGTGACCAGGGCAGTGGCGACGTCGATGACCTTTCGCCCCTGATCCATCGCAGTTTTTCGGAGCAGGCTATAGGCTTCGTCTTCCGAAATGTTACGGGCGCTGATCAACAGCCCCTTGGCCCGGTCAATGGTCTTGCGATCCGCCAGCGCCTGTTTGGCGGCCTCCAGTTCAGATTGCATTTTGGTAATGACGTTGAAGCGTGCAATGGCGGTTTCCAGCACAGGTTTGATCCGGTCCTTTTGCAGACCATTCACAACATAGGCGCTCAGGCCTGCAGAAATCGCGGTCTGAGTCATGGCCTCGTCTGTTTGGTCCACAAACATGGCAACAGGGCGTTTGCGGGCGTTAGAAACAAAACACAGGTGTTCCAGCGTATCCCTGTCGGGATTGGCGAGATCGATCAGGATGATATCCGGATCGTGTTGTTGCAAAATGCGTTCCAATGCGGAGGCTGAAGCAATGACGGTAGCATTTTGCCAACCACCGTCCTTCAACGCTTCCAAGATCTCATGCGCCTTGGTCTGGTCCGCTTCGACCACCAGTATGTTCAGATCGTTTTGCACAGAGACTGGGTAGCGCCAAAATCAGGAGAGGTTCTATGCAGTTGCAGTATGAATTGGCTGGAGCTTGCAGAATTTGCTCAATTTTTAGGCTCAATTCCGCAAATCGCCAATTCATTGATCACCTGCTTGCCGTGTCATATTTGCACTAACCTCTGGATGTCAGTGATGACTTCTTTCGCCTTCGGGGCGAGTTGTCTACTCTTGAATAGATTTTGAAGGATGTAAGGATTTGAAGCTCTATGTTTCGAAAGTTTCTTGAGGTGCTTCTTGGAGAGAGAAACACCGTTGATGTGAGCGGATGGAATGAGCAGGGACGTGCCGTCGCCAGGTTCAACTCTGAAGAAATCGGCGCATTTCACGAGGGGCGGAAAGAAGCGCCTAACCTGAAAGAAGACAGCCGCACACCGGAGATGGCCGAGGCTGTTTTGTCTGAGGTCATTGCACTGAATGCACAGGGGCGGGGAAGCGAAGCCCGCGCCCTGTTCGATCCTGCTCATGCGCCCTTTATCGGGCAAATGGAAAAGAGCGACCGGGGTCTGCTGTTTTGCGCGATCCTTGGGCCGGATGAGTTTCTTGTGCGTCAGGGAACTTATTATCAAGACAATACCACTTGGCATATTCGCGGCGGCGAGATCTCAAAGGTCGCGCCGCTGGCAGCCTTTGCCTGGTCGCGTAATCGTCAGCATTTTCTTGCGGTCATGCCAGATGGCCGGGTGACGCTTGGCTCTGGATACTCAACCTTGCCACAGCCGCCTGTCGCAACAGTCACAAGGGCGACCTTTGTGCCCCTGGACCTGCCCGAGGAACTTCAGGACGCCTTTGAAATGCCGGGCGATCGTTTGGCTTTGACCCATGTCGCTGTTTCGGATGACGGTCAAAGGATTCTGTTGTGTGACGCTGAACGCGGTGTCGTGCTTTTGTACCATAACGGCAGGGATTGGGCGGAGCAGCTTATCTTCCCTTCGGTGCTGCTTGGCCTTGTTGAGGACATGCGTGAGACGCTGCAAGAGGACGAAGAATACCGTTCACAGCAAGACATGCTGCATGCAGCGCTGAGTCCAGACGGCAAATTCATAGCCGTGGGCCATCAGTTTGGCGGTCATTATCTGATTGATATCGAAGATCCCAGTGCGCCAAAAGAACATGCAACCTTGGGATACTTGAGCGAATATCCCCATGATGCCTGCTTTAGCAGTGACAGCAGGCACGTCGCGTTCAACTCATGTCATTTCTACAATGGCACCACCTTTTGTAGCGAGATCGACAGAGTCAAAGGACTGCAAACGCCTCCCTGGGAACAGCATAGTTCACAAGTCACCCTCAATTCTTATCTGCGGGTCTATGCCTCTGGCTTTTTGCCAGAATCTTTGGCTCTATCAGCAACAGGCGGAGCGTTTTTGTTGGCCGGGTCCGGTTTTACAAACTGCGTGGCGGTGGATGGGCAGGTGCAATGGGAGCTAGAGCACGGATCAAGCGCTGGTGGTCTTGACGTCTGCCCGCAAACAGGACGTATTCTGCTCGCCAGTTATTCAGGGTTTTTGCACTTGTTGGACCCCAGCAGGCAGCAGGACCCGCCACTCTCTTCTGGCTATAAAGCTCCGATGGAAATACGTCGTTGGATCTTTTGGGATCAGCTGAAGCATCCGATCAGCTGGTAGGTTCATGCGTCTCAAGCACAGCTGCCAGCCCCACGGCCTTCAGAAACGCAAATGGCGACCCCGGCAGGATTCGAACCTGCAACCTGCCCCTTAGGAGGGATGCGTTCATAGCGCTATTCCTTTTTTGATTTCTTGCTGTTGGGTGTTTGTACAGCGTCATCCTGTACGTGGTTTGTACGAAAACGGGCCCTAATGTCGGCCTCATCGGTCTCTGCGTGGGCATAGATGCGCATGGGCAAATTCGGGTCTGACCAGCGGCCCGCCTTGGCAGCTGTGACCGGATCAACGCCTTGCCGGACGACTAACTCAGTGAAGAACCCATGCCGACCGGCGGGATGCGCTGACAGGTATGGAATGCCCGCGCGCTTGCAGATCGTCTTCCAGCGCGTGTTGTAGCCGGTTGAGCTGCCATAGCCAAAAACACGCGCCTTCATCAGTTTGCCGGTCTTGCGGTTCTTGGGGCGCTTAGGCGGCAAGGCCAGCAACTCGTCCATCATCTGAGGCGATACGGTGATCCAGCTCTCTGGGTGGCCCTTCTGCGCCTTCACTCGGACTTTGTTCTCGTGCGGCCGTAGGTCATCAGGCTCTAATGATACGGCCTGATCAATCCGCGCGGCCGTCTCGAACATGAAGCGGACCAGAGCGGCGTTATATGGATCAGCGGCACCGCAAAATGCCTCGATCCATTCCTTGTCAGCTGGCGTACGCTCCACGCGGCTAAGCTTCCCGCGTCGCTTGTCCTGCGCGATCCGCTCGAACTTGTCGTACGGCTTCACGCGGATCAGCGGCGTCCCCTCCAGTTCGTGCGCATTGTTGATGACCGCACTCGCGGGCGTCACGATTTCACGCCACCAGGTATCGGTCGACGCCTTGGGTTTCAGCTTTGGTCCAAGGCTCTTCAATAGCGCGCCAGAAATCGCACCTAACGACAGGTCGCCGATTGCTTCGACAATGGGGATCAACTGCTTTGCTGCCTTAGGCGACGCGTTGTAGAGCATGATTGCATCAGAGAACGTCTTGCTCGGTTCATCGCCCACGACATGGCGACGGATCTGACGTTCGGTCTCATGGTTTATCCAGTCCCTTGCGCCCTCTTCTGTAGATGCCTTAGTGCTTCGCCGGTATGGGCCGGCGATTGGCCTGCCGTTGTACTCAATCCACCCCTTGGCCCAGTAGACACGGCCCCTCTTGTAAATTTGGAGCGGCATGACTGGCCTCCTTCAAAAATCGTATCGATCTGCGCGGGCGTGATCAGCATGGTCCGCCCAAGGCGGTAAAACGCGCCCGTCTCATTTGCCCGCTCACGCAACGTGCGCTCTGAAATATCGATCCCCATCCCGGCCATAACTTCGACCCACTGCGCGGGAGTCTTTCCGTGCCCCAGGATCTGAGAGCTGTCTGAATAGTTGGTCTCTGCCATTTCAGTCGTCCTTGTCCGCTTAAGTTGAATCGGCGACACGCATGGAATCGCTTGTTCTGCACCTTCTGACGTGGTCAGATGTGATTAACTGTAAATGTTCGTCATTTTTTGCAAAGTTCGCGAATTTCGGCGAAGTAGTCAATTGGAAAATTCAGATGCCGCAGAAACATGCTGATCTTTTTGCTGCAATGGGTGCTCGTCTCACCATTGCTCGCAATGAAATCGGCTTTTCACAAGCGGCCATGGCCGAGGCTATCGGTGTCTCACCGCGCGCGTATCACAGCTACGAAAAGGGCCAGCGAGGAATGCCTGTAGAAGCCTTGGTCGCGATGGGTGAGCGGTTCGAGGTGGACGTGCCCTGGCTGCTACTCGGCACCAAATCCATTCGGGCTGGACATGATTTCGAGGCCCTCAAGCACATCGAAAGCTCGCTGGATAAGCACCTCACCGATGAGGGCATAAAAATCAAAAGCGAAAAGCGCGGGGCCATTGTCGCGCGCTGGTATCAATCGCATGTCGAAGGTCGTGAAGTGACGGATGATGACGTGCACACATGGATCGAGTTGGTAAGGGAGTAGTCTGGTGAACAAGGCAAGCAAACGCTGGAACATGTTGCGGCATTCGGTCTTGGAGCGCACTCGCCGTGAGGTGATCGAACCCTTTGGGCCGCTTTACCTGATCTTCCTGGGAACCAGCGTGTTCTACCTGATTGGCTTGGGTCGACTATCACTGGCACAACAGACCGCCGAATACTCGGTTTTGGCCACCATCATGATTTTCGCAATCGCTGCAGCGGGCTTGGCACTTCCATTTTTGACAGGTGCGGTGCTGACCCTACGCGCGGCCGATCGAAAATTGGAACGCCTACAACGCAGGTGATCCGATGGCTTTCGGCATCTTCATCCATCGCAGCGACTCGATCTACGACGACATTCCCTCTGAGCGGTATCAGTTTCCCAAGCAATACCTCTCTCGCGCCCAACAGTGCGAAGGGGATTGGATCGTCTACCTGGAGCCAAGCAAAGTCAAAGAGACCAAAGGTTACTTCGCTGTCGCCAAGGTCCAGGAGATCATTCCGGATCCTAGGAAGCAGGACATGTTCTTGGCGGTGATCGAGCTAGGAACGTATCTTGATTTCGGCGACCCTGTTTCATTCCGGGACGAGAATTCAATCATCGAAAGAGGATTGCTGAACGATCAAGGCAAGATATCCGGACGCGCGCAAGCCGCAGTAAGAACCCTTTCAGCTGAAGACTTTGCCCGAATAGTCGAACGTGGCCTTGGACGAGATGAGGACATCCTGCCTCGCGTGGGCGTCACGATGCAGATGCCAGGGTTTCAAGATGCTCAAACACCTTTCCAACACATGCCCGCTCGAGAACGCGTCAACCAGCTGACCAATCGCGCGGTTCGCGATCGTAATTTCAGAAAGAACGTCCTGCGCGCCTACGGCGAGCGCTGCGCCATCACTGGTTTACGTCTGATCAATGGCGGTGGCCGCGCTGAAGTAGAAGCCGCTCATATCAGACCTGTAGAGCATGACGGCCCTGATATCGTCAGCAACGGGCTCGCCCTGTCCGGAACTGCACATTGGATGTTTGATCGCGGTCTCGTTGGATTGGCTGACGACCTGACTATTCTGGTTTCCCGCCAAAGCAACGACATCGAAGCAGTGGCATCGATGATCAACTCGTCCGGCAAGATCTTGGTGCCGGACCGCCTCGCCAACCGGCCAAGGGCGGAATTTGTGAATTGGCACAGAGAGAACTGTTTCAAGCATTAACGATACTCAGTGCGGACATTGGTGCAAAACGCAGCTAACGGCCGGAAGGAGCCCAATTTGACCGATGCTGCAGTGTGCTCGAACGTCCACTTTTCACTCTGAACGTTTCTGTGATCCGATCATTTCTTAAAAGATAAATTGAATTCCCCAAGTGCAAAACATACGTTAAACACGGGTAAAACGTTGAGGAAGTGTAAGTATGAGCGAGCATGACATCCCAAAGCGACGGATCGTTTCTTCCCGCCATTTGGCGGACGGGGCGAACTGGGAATCCTCCGAGATCGAATATGGCATGATTATCGCCTACAATGCTTTTTCACGATGGATGACACGTTGCATGTCAGCGGCGGGTAATACCGATCTGACACCGTTGGAAATCCTTGTCTTGCACAACACCAATCACCGCGGTCGCGATAAACGGCTGACTGACATTTGTTTTCTGCTGAACATCGAGGACACGCATACCGTGAATTATGCTTTGCGTAAGCTGATGAAGATGGAGCTCCTCGTGTCGGAAAAGCGCGGGAAGGAAGTCTTCTACAGTGCCTCACCCACGGGGGAGGAATTGTGCGAAGCCTACCGTGAGGTGCGGGAACGCTGTTTCTTGGATGGGCTTTCGCGGTTGGATATGACGGGCGAGGAAATGCGCGAGATCGCAGCGAGCATGCGCGCCCTGTCCGGCCAATATGATCAAGCCAGCAGGGCGGCAGCGTCGCTTTAACTTGCCATGTAGGTCGGCAGGAACGTCACGATCTGCGGGAACAGACAGATCAGGAGAACGCCCAACAAGAGCAACAGAAAGAACGGGAACGCCGCTTTGGCGATCCTGAGGATGTCGATACCTGTCAGCCCTTGAATGACGAACAAGTTGAAACCAACGGGGGGCGTGATCTGGCTCATCTCGACGACGATCACAAGATAGATGCCGAACCAGATCGGGTCGATCCCGACGGCGCTCACCATCGGCATGATGATCGACGTTGTCAGCACGATGACCGAAATCCCATCCAGAAAACATCCAAGGATGATGAAGAAGATCGTCAAAGCCACAAGCAAGGCAGTGATCGACAGGTTCATGTCAGATATCCATGACGCAAGGTTCCGTGGCAGACCTGTGAACCCCATTGCAACGGATAAGAACGCCGCGCCAAGCAGGATCAGGGCAATCATGCAAGATGTGCGGGTTGCCGACATGACCGCTTCGCCAAACAGCTTCCAACTAAACGCGCCAGAGGTCCACGCAAGGATCGTGGCCAACACAACCCCCAGTGCCGCCGCATCCGTCGGAGAGGCAAGGCCGCCATAGATTGACCCAATGACCCCCCCGATCAAAAGTGCGACAGGGATCAACCTGCGCGATGCGCGGAACTTTTCACGAAAGCTAAACGTCTCATCTATTGCGGGGATCAGATCGGGGTTCATCCAAGCACGCACCGCAACATAGCTTGCGAACAGCGTCATGAGCATGATGCCGGGAATAATCGCGGCGATAAACAAGCGGGCGATAGATTGCTCGGTCGCGACGCCGTAGACGATCAGGATGATCGAGGGCGGAATAAGAAGGCCAAGCGTGGCTGATCCGGCAAGCGTGCCCAAGATCAGGCTTTCGGGGTAGCCACGTTTGGTCAGCTCTGGCACCGACATCCGGCCAATGGTAGCCGCTGTCGCCGCGGATGAACCTGACACCGCCGCGAAGATCGCACAGCCAAAGACATTCACGTGCAGCAAGCGGCCCGGTGCACGGCTAAGCCATGGTACGAGGCCGGTGAACATATCATCGCTCATGCGGGAGCGGAGCAGAATCTCACCCATTAGGATAAAAAGCGGCAAGGCTGTCAGCGCCCAAGAATGCGAATGCCCCCAAAACGTAGAGGCCAAGACCAATCCCGATGGCGCGTTCGAGAAAAACACGAGGCCCGCAAGACCGACAAGAGAGAGCGAAATGGCAACCCATACCCCGCTGGCAAGCAAGGCCATTAGAAGCCCAAGAAGGACGAGGCCAATCATCGGATCCGACATGATTACACCTCCCCCGGGCTGGACAGGATCGGCGCGCGGGCCGCAAGTAGGTCGAACAAGGTATGAATAACGGCCACCAGCAACAGCCCGATCCCGAAGGCTGCGACACCTTGCGGAATCCAAAGGGGCACAGGGATGATCCCGTTCGACACATCCCCGTAGTGGACGCTTTCCACCACAAGTGCGCCCATGAAATAGGTCGCGTAGCCGATCAAACCGGTGGCGGCGATCAGCACGAACAGCTCGGCCACGAACTGGGCGGTCTTTGGCAAACGAGATACCACGAGGTTGACCCGAATATGTCCGCCTGCGCGCAGGGTATGGGCCATCGCCAAGAAGGTGGCCCCCGCCAGCATAAAGCCAGAAAAATCCGCGTAGGATGGAATGGTTGAAGGTAAGATACCCGGCGCAAAACGCCCGAAGGCATTGAGGCAAATTTGAGCAGAGATCAGAAGGCAGATGCACAGGATCAGCCCACCAGCGATCATGCCGCATACGTTATATAGGTTTTGAAGTAGGCGAGACATCGCAAAGCCGTCCTTATAAATAGAAAACTGGCCGACAGCTTACACGCTGCCGGCCAGTTCAGGGAGGTATTAGTTGTTATAGGCGTTCAGAACTGCGCGGGCGCTGTCGGATGCAGCCGCATCCCATGTGCCGAGCATTGTTTCACCGATGCCTTGCAGGCCTTCGATCAATTCTGCACTTGGCTCATAAACGGTGATGCCGTTCTCTGCGAGCGCGGCTGTCATGCTTTCGGCCTCGGCTGCAGACATTTCCCAACCACGGGTTTCGGCGGCTTCGGCAGCAGCCAGAACTGCGGCCTGCGTGTCAGCATCCAAACCATCAAACATACGCTGGTTCACAACTACGATGTTCTTAGGTACCCAAGCATTGATCGGTGTGTAATGGGTAACAAAATCCCATGCGGTTGAGTTCACACCAGTCGAAGGCGACGTAATCATCGCTTCCACTTGACCTGTCGCAAAGGCCTGCGGGATGTTGGACGCCTCAATCTGGACGGGTGCGGCACCGGCCAGCGTAGCAAATTCTTCCAACGCGGCGTTATAGGCGCGGAAGCGCAGGCCGTTCAGATCATCGACGGTGGCGATTTCACCGTTTGTATAAAGGCCCTGCGCTGGCCACGGCACAGAAAATAGCGGGATCAAACCCTGTTCGGCCAACAGCTCGGTAATGACGGGCTCTTGGGCGGCCCAAAGGCGCGCTGCGTCTTCATAGCTGGTGGCGACGAACGGCTGGCTGTCTACGCCGAACGCCAAATCTTCGTTTGACAGACGCGACAAAAAGAATTCGCCCAATGGAACAGAGCGGTTGCGCACGGCGCCTTTGATTTCCGCATGTGGGAACAATGAGCCCGCAGAATGCAGCGTGATATCCAGCGCACCATCGGTTGCGGCACGCACGTCATCGGCGAACGCGGCGATGTTTTGCGTGTGGAATGTGCTGTCGCCGTACGGTGTTGGCATGTCCCAGCTTTGCGCATGGGCGGCTGTCGCACAAACAAGCGCTGCTGCGCCAAGAATGAAGTGTTTCATGGTGTCTCTCCCTATCAAGACAAAAATGGTACGAATTATTTCGAATCCATGACGTTGACAATTTGTCAGCGTTATATCCATAAAGCAACAACAAATTGATTCTGGGAGAGCGATGTGGATCACGCGGATAATAAGAAATGGCAGTTTTGGGTCGACCGTGGCGGCACCTTTACCGATATCGTCGCACGAAAGCCCGATGGCACGCTACAGACCCACAAGCTTTTGTCCGAGAATCCCGAGGTTTATCCCGACGCTGCCGTGCACGGCATCAAGTCACTCCTTGGTGTCGCCCCCGGTGAAGACCTCCCTCCCGGTCAAATTGCGGCACTGAAGATGGGCACGACCGTTGCGACCAACGCTTTGTTGGAACGCAAGGGCGAGCGCACTGTTTTGCTGATCACCAAAGGCTTGCGAGATTTGTTACGCATCGGCTATCAGAACCGTCCTGATCTTTTTGCGCTGAACATCAAACTGCCGGAACTGCTCTATGAAGACGCAATTGAGATCGACGAGCGGGTCGCAGCCGACGGGAAAATCATCACAGCACTTGATACAACAAGCGCACGCGAAGCACTGTCGCGCGCCTACGGGAAAGGTTACCGCTCTGTCGCGATCGCGCTGATGCATGGGTACAAATACACCGATCATGAGGTGCGATTGGGCGAGATGGCGCGGCAGTCGGGCTTTACGCAGGTCTCTCTCAGCCATGAGGCCAGCCCGTTAATCAAGCTGGTGTCGCGCGGTGATACCGCTGTGGTGGATGCCTACCTATCCCCCATTTTACGTCGCTACATCGAACAAGTTGCGTCAGCTTTGAATGCCAAAGACGGCGGCTGTGACAGTCTAATGTTCATGCAATCCAACGGAGGCTTGACCGACGCTGAGCGGTTTCAGGGCAAGGATGCGATCCTATCAGGCCCTGCAGGTGGCGTTGTCGGCATGGTGCGCACCGCCGCCGATCTTGGGTTTGATCGCCTGATTGGGTTCGACATGGGCGGAACTTCAACAGATGTTTGCCACTATGCGGGTGAATTTGAGCGCTCGTTCGAGACCGAAGTGGCAGGTGTGCGGATGCGCGCACCAATGATGTCGATTCATACGGTCGCTGCGGGTGGCGGATCAATCCTTTCTTACCGAGACGGGCGTATGCAAGTTGGCCCCGAAAGCGCAGGCGCCAACCCTGGCCCCGCCGCATACCGTCGCGGCGGTCCTTTGACGGTGACCGATTGCAACGTGTTGCTGGGTAAACTGCAACCGAGCCAGTTCCCGTCTGTGTTTGGGCCGGAAGCGGATCAACCGCTGGACGCAGATGTCGTGCGTGAAAGGTTCACTGCCCTAAAACAAGACATTGGCACCGACAAATCCATCGAAGACATCGCCGAAGGGTTTTTGCGCATTGCGGTCGAGAACATGGCCAATGCGATCAAACAGATCAGTGTGCAACGTGGCTATGACGTGACCCAATACACCATGAATTGCTTTGGTGGCGCGGGTGGCCAACACGCCTGTCTCGTCGCGGACACTTTGGGGATGGAAAGCATCTTTATCCATCCATTTGCAGGCGTTCTGTCCGCATTCGGAATGGGATTGGCGGACGTCAGATCAATCCATGAGCACCAATTTGCCAAACCCATTGGCGAGACGACACAGGCGGAAATTACACTAGGTGAACTCATTGAAGCCGCCCAAGCGGAAGTGCGGTCCCAGGGCATTGCTGACACAGATATCTCAACGGTCGTCGCCGCGCATATCCGGACCGATGGCGCGCATCAGACGCTAGAAGTGCCCTTTGGCACACCGAGCGAGATGACCGAAAGATTTAACAAAGCGCATAAAACCCGCTTTGGCTTCGTACCCGAAAACGCGACGCTGATTATTGACCTTCTGACAGCGGAAGCGATTGGCTCGACCGGTGAAACGGTGACGTTGTCCGATACAACGCACAGTGATGAAGACGGCAAAACCGCGCAAATGTATGTGAATGGGGCGTGGACGGATGTGCCCTTGGTCAATCGCGCGGGCCTTGCGGCTGGGGACACCGTTACTGGCCCCGCGATTTTGACAGAACCCACAGGCACCAATATCATCGAGGACGGTTGGCATGCTGAGTGTGCTGCGGGCGGTAACCTTGTACTGCGCCGCATCGTGCCGCTGGATCGGGTTGAGGCCATTGGCACCACCGTTGATCCGGTCATGCTTGAGGTGTTCAACAACCTTTACATGTCCATTGCCGAACAGATGGGCGCGACCCTCGCGAACACTGCTTTTTCAGTGAACATCAAAGAACGCTTGGATTTCTCTTGTGCGATTTTCGACCATCACGGTGATCTGGTCGCCAACGCGCCGCATGTGCCGGTGCACCTGGGATCAATGTCAGGCAGCGTTCGGTCGATCCTTCATCAAAACGCGGGCAAAATCCGCCCCGGCGATGTGTTCATGATGAACAACCCGTTTAATGGCGGCACCCACTTGCCGGATGTGACGGTCATCACCCCGGTTTTTGATGCTGCTGGCGAAAATATCATTTACACGGTCGCCTCGCGCGGGCATCACGCTGACATTGGAGGCACTACGCCCGGCTCCGCACCTCCAGACAGCCGCCATATCGACGAAGAAGGCGTATTGATCGACAATTTCTTGCTGGTCAAACAAGGCGTCCTGCAAGAGGCGCAAACCCGCGACCTGTTATCGTCTGCCAAATACCCATGCCGCAATGTGGATCAGAACATGGCCGATCTGGCCGCGCAAATTGCCGCCAACGCGACGGGCGAGCGGGAATTACAGAAAATTACCCGCCAGTTCGGTTTGGACGTTGTGCATGCCTATATGGGCCACGTGCAAGACAACGCCGAAGAAAGCGTGCGCCGTGTTTTGGATGTGCTGCATGATTGCGATTTCACCTATCCACTGGACAGCGGTGCGCAGATCAAAGTGAAGATCTCGGTAGACAAAAAAGCACGCACTGCTGACATTGATTTTACGGGTACGTCCAAACAAGACGACCTTAACTACAATGCACCTTTGTCCATTTGTCGCGCCGTGGTTTTGTATGTCTTCCGCACGCTCGTCGGGGCCAACATCCCCATGAACGAAGGCTGCATGAAACCCCTGCATCTTACGGTTCCTTCAGGGTCAATGATCAACCCTGATGCGCCTGCTGCCGTGATTTCGGGCAATACGGAAGTTAGCCAAGCCATTGCCGACACGCTTTATGGCGCGCTTGGTGTCGTTGCGGGCAGCCAAGGGACGATGAACAACTTCGTCTATGGAAATGACGACGTCCAAAACTATGAAACGATTTGCGGCGGCACTGGTGCGGGCGACGGATTTGATGGTGCCAGTGCCGTGCATAGCCACATGACCAACACCCGCATGACGGACCCCGAAGTTCTGGAAACGCGTTTTCCCGTGCGCGTGGAGGAATTTTCGATCCGGCGCGGGTCTGGTGGTAATGGCGCGTTCAAAGGCGGTGACGGCATCATCCGCAAATTGCGGTTTATGGAACCGATGACTGTCACGACCCTCACATCACATCGCAAAACTGCGCCGCACGGGGCATCAGGCGGGGCACCCGGCGCTACGGGCGAAAACTCTGTCGTTCGTGCGGATGGAACTCAGATCGCAATGCAGGGCAATGATGTCGCGCAGATGGATGTCGGTGATGTTTTTGTCCTCAAATCCCCCGGCGGTGGTGGTTATGGAAAGGCAAAATCATGAGCGCGGGGTTCCTGTCTGACGTAGAGGCGATGTACGACCGCGCAGCCGTAAATGTGGATATGCCAGACGGCTTGTCTGATAAAATCAAGGCCTGCAATGCAACCTATGTCACCCGTTTTGGTGTACGTCTGCGTGGGCGGATGTTCACCTTTCGCGGATGGCGCGCCACGCATTCCACCCATAGCGGCCCTGCGAAGGGCGGGATCAGATACGCGCCCAACGTTGATCAAGATGAGGTCGAAGCACTGGCCGCGCTGATGAGTTATAAATGCGCCTTGCTGAACCTGCCTTTTGGCGGATCAAAGGGCGCGTTGGAAATCACGCCATCCGATTGGGAACCGTTCGAGCTTGAGAAAATCACCCGCCGCTTCGCGCAAGAGCTTATGCGTCACGGATTTTTGGCCTCTGCCACCAATGTTCCGGCCCCTGATGTTGGCACCAACCAGCAAATGATGATGTGGATTGCCGATGAATATCGCCGCTACAAACCCGATGATATCAACGGCATGGGATGTGTCACCGGCAAACCGGTGACCGGTGGCGGGATCGCAGGACGAACGGAAGCCACAGGGCGCGGTGTGCAATACGCGATCCATGCGTTCTTTCAGTCTGAAAGGGACCGACATGCTGCAGGATTCGAGAGCGACAAATTGGAGGGGCAGCGCGTTATCATACAGGGGTTGGGAAACGTCGGCAGCCACGCCGCGCAGTTTCTAAGCGATGACGACGGATGCAAGATTATCGCCGTGATTGAACATGACGGTGTGGTTCGCAACGCCGATGGTTTGGACATCGCAGCCCTCAAGGCGCATCAAATCGCGACGGGAAGCATCATGGGATTTGATGGCGGAACATCTGACGGAAACGGCGCTGCGGCCTTGGAAGATGCCTGCGATATCTTGATCCCTGCGGCCTTGGAAAGCGTCATTCACGCAGACAACGCTGCAAGAATACAGGCGCGGCTGGTGGTGGAAGCTGCGAACGGCCCCGTCACATATGCGGCTGATGAAATCCTTAGACAACGCGGCATCACGATCATACCCGATATGTTGGCCAACGCGGGTGGCGTGGTCGTCAGTTATTTTGAATGGGTCAAAAACATTACTCACATGCCCTTTGGTTTAATGGAGCGTCGCCAAACCGACCGTGAGCATCGCATTCTCGCCCACTCCATGGAGAAAATGACAGGGCAATCTTTCCCATCAGAACATAAGGGCGAATTTCTGGCCGAACGCGGTGAGATCGACCTTGTACGGTCTGGTTTGGCAGAGATGATGCATCAGGCGTTTGACGAAGTGTCAGCACATGCGCACCAGAGCCGGGAGGGTGCAGTGACATTACGAGACGCTGCTTATGAAATTGCCATCAAGCGCATTTCCGGAGCGTACCAAGCAATTGGCCTCTAAGTTTGACAAAATCAAACCGGACATTGGCGCAACCGCAGCGAAAGCTCACTTCGTCCCACAACACGGCCATCCTTCGCAGGCTCGCGAATGACTGGTTTCTCCGCTGCGCGCCCCCCAAGGAAATCGCATACATGCAGCGTTTTGCTGAAGATCGAATTCAGGGTTCCTGCTAAAGACCTTCGAACCACGTCAGAAATTGCAATAAGATCAAAGCGAATGTCCAGCGCTGCGGTGGCTATCTCTCGCGTCTAACTCTCTTTCAGCCGCTTCTCGGCGTCTTTCGCTAGTTTCCAGCTGGTCTCTAACCCCGCCTGCAGCGTCGCGTAATTCTGCTCCTCGCGCAGCAAGTCGGCCAATGTGGTGACGGACGTAAGATGTGATTTCATCAATAGCGCCACGCAATGCGCCAAGCCATTCACCTTGCTTTCGATCCTGCTGGTCGAGCGCTTCTCCAAGGCGTGCAATTCCTTGGCTGAACTCTCGCAGGCCGTCACCAACCGCTCGACGGATGCGAGCAATTCGCGTTCCAATGCTGTCAGGGTCTGTGTCATCTAGGGTTCCTTGATCTCGATACAGATGACCGGCGTCCCGGCCATGGTGCAGGTCTTCAATTCGGTCCGGTCGGGGTCCAGCGTCACCCATGTCTGCCCAGCCTGTTCGATCCGTGTCAGGCCAAGCCTCGTCATCTCCGAGCGCGTGAACAAGCCCGTCCAAAACCAACTCGCGATCAGCACTGTCGCGATCCAGGATGAGACCATCGCCACGATCACCCAGGGTGAGATCGTCAACCAGCGCCTGATCGTCTCGCTCCGCCTCTCCAACTCGCTCCTGCTGTCGCTCAGAAAGAACCTGATATCGGTCTCGATTGTATGTAGCGCGCTGGTCGCAATGCTGCTGAAATCGCTCCTGAAGCTCTCCAGCTGAGATGCCATCAAGGCGGCGTGGTCGCTGCGTATTGTCTCCAGGTCCGCGTTCAATTTCTCGGCGAGGCGGTTCGGCTTGCCAGTCGTCATGGAAAATCTCTCCTTTCAAGCGCCAGCGTTCACCGGTGTCCGGGTCTTTGGCGATGATGTAATCTTTGCTGGCACGGGGGATCTCGAAGCCCGCGTCAGTGAGTGCGTCGATCATGCTAGCGCGGTCAGTGATGATGCCGACGCTGATCTGATCGAGTATCCATTCGTGCAGCGCCTCGCGACCTTGCGCGCGCGTCGGCGCTTCAATCGTCGCTCTCACTTCACGGGCGCGTTCTGGGTCCAAAGGGTCTGCCCAACCGTGAGTCTTGTTCATCAAATCGCGCAGGCTGGAAAAAGCGCTCTCATGGCCTGGCGGTGCGATGTTCAGCGCCTTGCCGGTGCTGAACTCAAGGCGTGGCGTACAGAAGTGCAGCTCGACGTTGCCCTCATGCGAGTGGCGCACCCAAAGGCAGTCGTATTGATCCCTGTCCAGCCCAGCAAAGGCCAGAGCCTCAAATAGCTCAATGGCCTCTTGCTGGGCGGCGGGACTGGGATCGTCGCTGTCGGCAAAGCTGATCACACCTGCCGTGTAGCTCCATTTGTTGGGGCTCGCATCGATCAGGTCGCGGGTCTGATCGGGATTGCCGTGCAGCACCTCGGGCAGCGGGTCGCGGATCTTGGTTTGCGGCTGGCCGTTGTCATAACGGATCAGATTGCGGTTCTCGTCATAGGCCAGAACTTCACGCGCTGTCAGGTAGTCTACGGGAGCTGCACCGCCACCAGTGCCGGTGGAGAAGAACGAGATGATCATTAGCCACCGCCTGTGTGCGCCGCCACGATCTGCGCCATCTGCCGCTCGATGACCACCAGTTGTGTCGCGACCTTGAGAGCATCGATCTGGCTCGCGCGGCCGGATTTGACCGCGCCGTTGATCCAGCGGGAGAGCTGATTGAGGTTGCCGCCGACGCGGGCAATCGCAAAGGTCAGCTTCGGGTCAACACGGGGGACGGGCTTGCGCCGACGTGCCTCAGTCAGCCCCAAGGCCTCACGCATCAACGTGGCATTGGGCAGGCCAGCGGCGTGCGATTTGGCCACAAGCGCTGCCTTTTCCGACGGGGTGCATCGAAAGATCACACTCTCGGAAAGGCCCTCTTTGACGCCGCTTGCGCGCGTCTGGTTGGGGTTTGAAGGGGAGGCTTGCCGCCCCTCACAAGTCCCGCCGATGTAATCGGTGGGTAACCTTGCTCTCTGCTCTTTGTTGGGATCGGTCGCACTCATGCTCTGAGCCCCGCCGCCTCGATTTCAGCAGGGCTGACCAGGTTTGCGGCCAGCAAAGCGGTTACTTGGCCGGGCGTGATATGGCGGCAAAGGGGGTGCTTGTCCGTGACCCAGTCGGCCAAGCCTTTCAGCAGTTCGGCTTCTTTGGCTTTGCCTGCTTCTCGCGCCTCCTCAACATCGTGAAGGTATTTCAACCAACGGCCAGACGTGAACCAATTGTCGGAGAAACACACTTTGGAGCGGGTGAAGCCTTCGCTTTCGGATGCATAGGCCCGCACGGCGCCCTCGAGGTCTTTGGCATCCACTCCGTCGGCCAACGCTTGGCGGATTTGTGAGAGACAAACCGCTTTGCCGCGAATGCGATCCTCCGGATAGGCTGACAAAATCTTTTCAGAAGCTTCTTCCTCCACCGCCGCCTTCGCGTGCGAAGGATCTGGTTTTTGATATGGTTTATATCTGTTCTTATAGGATTTGCCCTCTGGGGCAGATGGCTTGCCCTCAGGGGCAAATGCATCATTTTCCCTTTCGGTCGGATCGATTTGCCCATTTGGGCAAATGGAGTTGCCCAGGGCATACCAACAGGTTCGGTCATAGCGATCATCGCTGAAATTGCCCTTGATGATCAGCTCTGCGCTGACCAACTTTTCGAGCGCCGTGCGGATCTGCTTCTCGCTCAGATAGGGGAACAAGTCACCAAAGGCCGAGATCGAATTGTAGGTCCAATACCGCCCGTCTCGAAGGTTACGGCGATTGGCTTGGTTCTTCTCGATCCAGAAGGTGATGTTTTGGAAAATCACCGCTGCATTGAGACCGACACGTCCGGCGATTTCGGGATCAAAGCTATGGCGGCTCATGATCGACCCCCGAAATACGCACAAACGTGCGAATTTTGTACAGGTTTTGTACGAGAAATCGGCCGTTTCAGCCGATTTCGGGCCGAAGGCTGGCGGGGCTTTCTGCACGCTTCCACACAACGCCCTGTAAATAAGCCACATTTTTCAGGTGTTTTTGGCGACCCCGGCAGGATTCGAACCTGCAACCTGCCCCTTAGGAGGGGGCTGCTCTATCCAGTTGAGCCACGGGGCCGTGTCTGTTTACGCGATAGCAAATCCTCAGAGCTATCACAATGAGGCTCAGGGCCTGTGTCAGTGTTTCTTCAAGGGCTCTGTTGCGCGCCTTTCGTGCTGGGCCCCATTGTACTAGGCCCGTGCACTGGCTAACCTGAAAGCAGCTGAATATATGAGGCCTTAGAACGTGACCACGGAAACCAAGCGCCCGCTTACCCTACGCGATGTATCAGAGGCCACCGGCGTCTCAGAAATGACTGTAAGCCGGGTCTTACGAAACCGCGGAGATGTATCGGAAAAAACCCGCGTCAAAGTCCTGACCGCTGCAAAGGAACTGGGCTATGTGCCCAATAAAATCGCCGGAGCGCTGGCCTCCAAGCGGGTCAACCTTGTCGCGGTGATTATTCCTTCGCTGTCCAATATGGTCTTTCCCGAGGTGCTCACCGGGGTCAATCAAGTGTTGGAAAACACCCCGTTGCAGCCGGTGGTAGGCGTGACGGACTACCAACCGGAAAAAGAAGAAAAAGTTCTCTATGAGATGTTATCCTGGCGACCCTCTGGTGTGATTATTGCAGGCCTGGAACATACCGAAGCCGCGCGGGCTATGCTCAATGCCGCGGGGATTCCGGTGGTGGAGATCATGGATACGGATGGCAAGCCAGTGGATTCCATGGTGGGCATTTCCCATCGCCGCGCAGGCAGTGAAATGGCGCGTGCAATCCTGAAGGCTGGCTATCGTCATATAGGTTTCATGGGCACAAAGATGCCGCTGGATCATCGCGCGCGCAAACGGTTCGAGGGCTTTACCGAGGCCCTGGCCAAAGAGGGCGTCGAGATAGAGGATCGTGCGTTTTATTCTGGTGGTTCGGCCTTGGCAAAGGGACGCGAGATGACGGCAGAGATGCTGGAACGCTCGCCTGAACTGGATTTCCTTTATTATTCCAACGATATGATCGGTGCTGGGGGGCTTTTGTACCTACTAGAGCAGGGCATTGATGTGCCAGGGCAGATTGGTCTTGCGGGGTTCAACGGGGTTGAGCTGCTGCAGGGATTGCCGCGCCAGTTGGCCACTATGGATGCCTGCAGGCTCGAGATTGGGCGCAAGGCGGCCGAGATCATTGCCTCGCAGCTGGATGACCCTGAGGCGGCACAAGAACACCATGTGACGCTAACCCCCACCATTTCTTTTGGTGATACGCTTAAGCGTCGTTGATGGCTCTGCCGCGCCTTGAAAACGCGCAGGCACGGCGGTTGTTCATGGATCGTCATGCCCTGCTGCAGCCACCAAGCGGCGGCTCCAAGGGGGCAGACCTGTTACAGCTGATTTCCCAGCTGGGGTTTGTGCAGCTCGACAGTATCAACACTGTGGCACGGGCTCATGATATGATCCTCTATGCCCGACGCCCCAGTTATCGCGCCAAACATCTGACCAATCTCTATCACGGTGGTGGGGCGCTGTTCGAACATTGGACCCATGACGCGGCGATGATCCCGCTGGCCTATTATCCGCAGTGGCATTTGCGGTTCCAGCGCGACGAAGAATTGCTCCGCAAGCGCTGGCGCAACTGGCGCCGCGATGGGTTTGAGCAGCAGTTTGAGACGGTACTGAAACACATCCGCGACCACGGTCCAGTCAGTTCGTCTGATCTGGGCAAGGATGAGAAAAAGAGCTCTGGCGGATGGTGGGATTGGCACCCCTCCAAGACCGCATTGGAGTATCTATGGCGCACCGGTGCACTGACCGTAATAGGCCGTTCAGGGTTCCAAAAACGCTATGATCTGACTGAACGGGTGATCGAAGAGCACTTGCATGCTCCGGCAAATCAGCTGGATCCGGCGCAGACGGTGGACTGGCTGTGCAACAATGCGCTGGACCGGCTTGGCTTTGCTACGCCAGGAGAGCTTGCCGCGTTCTGGGACACGGCCAGTAATGCCGAGGCGCGGAGCTGGTGCCAAGAGGCAAAGGCGCGCGGTGAGATCGAAGAGATCGAGGTCGCGGCGGCAGATGGCAGCCTGCGCAAGAGCTATGCCCGTCCGGGTGTGATTGAGCAGGCAGCGGAGCTGGGGCCTGCGCCGGGGCGGATGCGGGTGCTTAGCCCCTTTGATCCGATGTTGCGCGACCGCAAACGGGCCGAACGGCTATTTGGTTTCCACTACCGGATTGAGGTTTTTACCCCGGCGCCAAAGCGCATCTATGGCTACTATGTCTTTCCGCTGATTGAAGGGCAGAAAATGGTGGGCCGCATCGACATGAAGGCGGATCGTGCGGCGGATTGCCTCCGGGTGACCGCGCTCTGGCCAGAGCGTGGTGTTAAGTTCTCTGCTGCGCGGACAAAACGGCTGGAGGCTGAATTGGATCGGGTTGCACGCTTTGCCGGACTGGCAGCGGTGGGTTTTGCGGATGGCTGGTTGCGCCAACCGGTTTGAAGATTACTCCGGGCGCAAATTGGCTTCGATCACGGCGCGATAATCTGCTGGGGCAGGGCGGGCTTTGAACTCTGACGGGTCGATAAAGACGCAGGTGAAACGGCCCTCAAAGCACAGTGTGCCCTTCTGGCGGGCATCGACGCGGAAGGTCACCGATTTATTGCCAATGGCGCTGGGCCAGACCTCGCACTCCAGGCGGTGGCGCGGGGTGACGGGCGAGCGGAATTCCAACCCCATGCTGACAAAGGGCGTGCCGGTGCCGCGATCCAGCTCCATCTGGTACCAACCGTCGCCGTCCAGATGGTGCTCCCACCAGGCGTCGATTGCCTCCAGTGCAAAGGTAGGCAAATGGCCGGTATAGGCGATCTGGGCGGGGTCACAGTGACCCCAGCCGACGCGCATGCTGTGGACAAAGGGGCTAATATGGCCTGTATCGCTAAGCTGTTGTGACATTTCAATTCCTTGCCTGCGCTGCGGGTGTGCTACCCTAACTTTGGGCGCGCGAGGTTTCAAACGCTTCAGTGAAAAGCCCTCTCCCAGGCGAGCTGGAAGAGGGCGCTGTTTGATCCGGTTTAGCCCTTGGTTAGCCCCAGAGCACCAGTGGCAATAGGGTGATGAAGGGGAATATCACCAGGATAATCACGCGGATGATATCGGAGGCCACAAAGTACATCACCGCCTTGTAGGTATCGATCATCTTGGTCTTGCGATCCATCGCGTTGATGATGAAGAGGTTCATCCCAACAGGCGGGGTGATCAGGCCAACCTCGACCACGATGAGCACCAGAATACCAAACCAGATGGCGACATATTCTGCCTCGATGCGGTTGACGCGGCCCTCTGTGACCCGAATGCCCAGCTCTTTCATCTGCTCGCGGGTCAGTTCAACGCCATTGGCGATGCTTTCCTGAATTGAGGCGAGCATTTCAGCCCCCATGCCGTCAGGCACCCCGTTGTTCAACACCTCCATGGCGGCACTGGCCTGCATGTCGATGAGCGAGAGCAGTCCAAAATCCATCACTGAGATCACCGGGAAGAAAATCGGAATGGTCAACAGGATCATCGACAGACTGTCCATTAGGCAGCCAAAGATCAGATAGAAGGCGAGGATCAACGCCAGCACCATCCAGGGGCTAAAGCCCTGGCTGACCACGAAATCGGCGAGTTCCTGCGGCACCTTCGTCAGGGCGAGGAAGCCGTTGTAAAAGCCCGCCCCCAGAACGATGAAAAAGATCATTGCGGTAGAGCGCGCCGTTACCATGAAGCTGTCGATGAGATTGGGGCGATCCAGCCCGCCGTTCAGCCAGGCAATCAAACCGGTGCCAAAGGCGCCCACTGCTGCGCCCTCGGTTGGGGTGAACAATCCGCCATAGATGCCGCCAACAACCAGACCAAAGACCGTGAGCACAGGCCAGACTTTGACCAGGTTGGCAAAGCGGTCAGACCATGGAATGGCTGGGCGGGTGCCTGCGGCTTTGGGGTTCAGGCGCACATAGATCGAAATCACAATGACATAGCCAATGGCCGCCAGCAGGCCTGGAATAAAGGCCGCGAGGAACAGCTTGGCAATGTTTTGTTCGGTTAGGATGGCATAGATCACCAACACAACCGAGGGCGGGATCAGGATGCCAAGAGTGCCGCCTGCTGCCAGTGTCGCGGTGGAAAACCCGCCGGCATAGCCATACTGCTTCAGCTCAGGCAGAGCGACCCGGCCCATGGTCGCAGCCGTGGCCAGTGAGGAGCCACAGATGGCACCAAAACCGGCGCAGGCCCCGATCGAGGCCATGGCAACACCGCCCTTTTTGTGACCAAGAAAACCCTCAGCCGCTTTGAACAGTGCCGTGGACATGCCGCCCAGGGTGGCAAAATGGCCCATCAGCAGGAACATGGGAACAATGGTCAGCGAATAGGAGGAAAAGGTCGAGTAGGTCTCACTTTTGAGGCGGCCAAAGGCCACCTGCGTGCCATCGGTGACGATGATCAGGCCGCCTAAGCCGACCAGAAACATCGACAGGCCAATCGGCACCCGCAGAAAGATCAGCCCCATCAGTACCGGAAAGGAGGCGATGCCTATTTCAAGAGTAGTCACTGTTCACCCTCCACGCCGTCCCAGATCTGGATGCGGCCGGTAAAAAATTCATAAGTGCGTACACCGGCCATGTAGAGGCCAAGCACCGCAGCAATCGTTGCGCCGAAGAGGCTGGCGCCATAGGCCCACCAAACTTTGAACTCCAGTAGGAAAGAGGTCTCTCCATTGCCAAATTTGCTGATGGTTCCAGCGGCTAGACGCCAAGCGATCAGCACCAGGACGGCAGCAAACAGGATTTCGGTGACCATGCGCAAAAAGCGGTTCACACCGCGGGGAAAAGCATTGGCAACTACATCCACTGCGGCGTGTCCGGCAGAGATCTGGCAGAGGGGAATGAAGGCAAAAATCGCAAAGGCAACACCGGCTTCGACCAGTTCGAAATCGCCATTGATTGGTCCCACCCAGGTGATCATCCAGTTTGAAAAGCCCGGTGCAAGAAACTGCATAATATCGCCATGGAAGACGCCATTGAGCAAGCGGCCGACAATCGACAGGCAGGTCATGATGATCAGAAGAGAGAGGACCATACCGCCGATAATGGCCATAGTTCTGGCCAGCCCCATCATGAGCTTATGCATGGTTTAAACCCTTTATTGTGCGCAAAGGGCCGCGGCACCAAATGCTGCTGCGGCCCTTTAACAGTACGTCTAGCTTACTTCACGTATTGTGGCGTGTATTTTTCGATCAGATAGGAAGCTTCATCCAGAAGCGCCTGCCCGTCGATGCCTTTTTCGGTCATGTCGGCCAGCCATTTGTCATAGACAGGCTGCGACAGTGTACGCCATTCAGCGGTCTGGTCTTCGTCCAGGGTGATGACGTTGTTGCCATTATCCAGAGCAGCCTCACGCGATGGATCATCAGAATCGGCCATGGTGCCACCAGCAAAGACGGAGAATTCCAGACCAGAATTGTCATCAATTGCTGCTTTCTGGGCGTCGGAGAGGCTCTCGTACTTCTCTTTGTTCATCGCCAGAACAAAGGTCAGAGTGTAGAGCGCCTTGCCGGTGAACTCAGTGTGGCTTTCAACCAGTTCTGGCACTTTCAGCGCTGCGGTGACTTCCCATGGGATGGTGGTGCCATCGATCACGCCTTTGGACAGACCTTCGGGGATCGCAGGAACAGGCATGCCAACGGGGGTCGCGCCCAGCTGTGTCAGCAGCGAGTTGACCGAACGGCCACCGCCACGGATTTTCATGCCCTGCAGGTCAGCGGGGGTTTCTACCGGATCTGAGGTATGGATAACGCCAGGGCCGTGAACCCATGTACCCAGGATTTTGACATCCTTGAACTCGGTGTCTTTCATGTGCTTATCGAACATTTCCCAATAGGCGTGCGAGGTTGCACGGGCATTGGTCATCATGAAGGGCAGTTCAAAGACTTCGGTAGAAGGGAAACGACCGGGTGTATAGGCGACAACGGTCCAAACGATGTCTGCAACGCCATCGATGGCCTGGTCCATCAGCTCTGGTGGCTTACCGCCCAGCTGCATCGAAGGAAAACGGTCAATGGTGATTTCCCCACCAGAGGCCGCTTCGACCTTGTCAGCCCAGACATCCAGGATCAGCTTTGGCACATTGGCCTGTGCTGGCAGAAACTGGTGCAGTTTCAGGGTGACGTTTTCGGCAAATGCCGAAGTGGCGCTGAGGGCGACGATGGCGGCGGCGCCAGCAGCTCCAAGAAGCTTTCTACGAGTGGTCATATGATTCCTCCCTTTTGACCTTGTCATTTACCATCCTATTGCCGTGAAAAACGATATTGCAACAAGAGGCTCAATTCTTTCCATTTTGTTCCCAGAGGGCCAAGATTCGTGCGTGAAACGATCTGTCTGGACCCTCAGCTATTTGGTGCATTTGTAACTATCAATGCCAGTTGATGTATTTTCCACTCATGAATTTGCTGATTGGATCTGGTCTGAGATGTCTATTGGGTCCTTTCCCAGTCCTGACATGGATATGTTACATATTTTTAACATTCGCATGCCGAGTGATACATCTCACCACTATGTAGAGGTTTTTTCAATCCCTCTTTGCCGGCCAATGTGGCGACAAGATCGCGCAGGCTTCCCCCAATCCCTGTTGTGATAATCGCCGCAGACCTTTGCCGACATCACGACCAATTGGGCCCTACTATGCAAAGCACAGGGCTGTTTGCGAATGGACCGAGGGCACATGATCTTGTCAATTTCATACCTGGACCTCGCCCATGGGGCGAACTTACTCTGGTTCTATCAGGTTTAGGGAGATCGGGGTGAGGCCGGTGATTGCGCCGTTGATTTGTTGATTAGGGAGGACCGGACCAACGCCTGCCGGGGTGCCTGTCAGGATCAGATCTCCAGGGCGGAGGTGGTAGAAGCCGGATAGGTGGCAGATAATTTCCTCGACCGACCAAATCAGCTCGGCCAGCGTGGCGTCCTGTTTGATCTCATCATCTAGGGTCAACCAAATGCGTTGATCTGCTACTGGCCCCCAATCCCCTGCCTTGGTCAGTGGTGCAAAGACGGCGCCTTGTTCCAGATCCTTCCCCAGATCCCAGGGACGCTGTTTTTTACGCTCACGGATCTGCAGGTCGCGCCGGGTCATGTCCAACGCGCAGCCATAACCGTAGATCGCTGCGCGGGCTTCTTTGGCTGTGGCTCGAAACAGCGGTTTGCCAATGGCCAGGGCCAGCTCCATTTCGTAGTGAAAATTCTCGCTGCCCGGAGGGTAGGGGGCAGAACCGCCGGAAAGCATCGCATTGGCACTGGATTTGGTGAAGTAGAATGGCGCCTCGCGGTCGACTTCTACCCCCATTTCAGCCGCATGGGCGGCATAGTTGCGGCCCACACAGAAAATCCGGCCAACAGGGTATTTCGCCGTTTCGCCCTGTACCGGGATGGACAGCGGCTCGGGGAGGGGGAACAGGGTTTCTGGCATGTCAGCACCTCTATAATGGAGGCAGGGTCAAACCTGCCTCTGCCTATGTGGTGCCACCATAAGGAGATATTCAGCCTTGCCTATAGGAAAGGATGCGCTGTGTGACTAGCGCATCACAAAGGGGTCAGGGATAGGATCATCCGAGGTGCGCAGCCAGACGGCTTTGACCTTGGTATAGTCCAGCGCGGCCTGCAGCCCGCCTTCCCGTCCATGCCCGGACAGCCCATGCCCACCAAAGGGCGCAATTGGAGAGACCGCCCGGTAGGTGTTGACCCAGACAATGCCGGCCCGAATGCCTCGGATCATCCGATGCGCCCGCGTCAGGCTCTGGGTAAACACCCCCGAGGCAAGCCCGAATTTGGTATCATTGGCAATGCGCAGGGCCTCTTCCTCGGTGTCAAAGCTGACCACCGATAGCACTGGTCCAAAGAATTCGCGGCTCAGGCAGGGGGCCTCTGGCGCGTCAGAGCAATCCAGAATAGTTGGCGGAAAGTAATAGCCCGGACCATCCGGCGCGCTGCCGCCGGTGACCAGCTTGGCGCCTGCTGCGGTGGAGGCGGCAATCAGAGCCAGCGCATGGTCGCGCTGCGCCTTTGTGCAAAGGGGGCCCACTTCGGTGGCCATATCATCCGGCGCACCAATGACTACGGCCTCAGCTTTTTTTTTCAACCGCGCCAAGAATTGATTTTTGATCTTGCTGGAAATCACCAGTCGTGATCCCGCAACACAGCTTTGCCCGGTCGCGGCAAAGATCCCTGAGATCTGCGCATTCACGGCACTCTCAATATCGGCGTCTTCAAAGACGATAAACGGCGATTTGCCGCCCAGCTCCAGTGAGGTAGAGGCAAGGTTTTCTGCCGAATTGCGTACAATATGGCGCGCGGTTTCGGGCCCGCCGGTAAAGGCGACATGGGCCACCTTTGGATGCGAAGTGAGTGTCGCGCCTGCCTCTGGTCCGCCAGTGATTACGTTCAGCACGCCGGGCGGAAACCCTGCCTGATCAAAAATGCGGGCAAACTCCAGCATCGGCGCCGGGCCTTCCTCGGAGGCTTTCAGCACCACCGTGCAACCGGCCGCCAGCGCAGGGCCGATCTTTACCGCCGACAGGAACAGCTGCGAGTTCCAGGGTACAATCGCCGCCACCACGCCCAGAGGTTCGCGCCTTAGCCAGACCTCCATATCTGGTTTATCAATCGGCAGATGCGCGCCTTCGATCTTATCCGCCAGGCCCGCATAATAGCGGTAGTACTCTGCCACATAGGCGATCTGGGCTGAGGTCTCGCGGATGATCTTGCCTGTGTCGCGGGTTTCCAACTCTGCCAGTCGCGGAGCATTTTCCGCCACCAGATCGGCCAATTTCAGCAGCAGCTTGCCGCGTTGGCTGGCGGTCATCAATGACCAGTCAGGGGCAAAAAACGCATCTTCTGCGGCCTGCACAGCCCGGTCCACATCCGCGGCCGAGGCGGCAGGCATCTGCGCCCAGGCCGTGCTGGTTGCGGGATCAAAGCTCTCGAACTGACTGGTGCCGTCTTCGAACTGTCCGCCGATATACTGCTGAAAATGCTGCATTTTCTGTCCTCGTTGATAATCCGAACCTTAGGCGAAGGCGGGCATGACCTCGTTGATGAAACGCTCCAGCGATGCTTTCTTGCGTGCAAAGCTCATGCTGGAGTCGATCCAGAACGCATATTCATCATAGCCCAGGGCCTCATAGGATTTCAGCCGTTCAATGACACCTGCAGGTTCCGCAATGACCAGATCACGCTCCATCGCCTCGGGAGAGTAAAACGGATGTGCCGCGATCTCGTCTGGCGAAAGTTCTTTGATCAGGCCTTGCTCCACGGGGCGTTCATTTTTGAACCAGGCGCCAAAGTAGCAGTAGAACCGGTTCAACTCTTCGGCGGCCAGCTTCACGTCTTCGGCGCTGTCCGCCACATAGGTGTGCAGCAGCAGCATGATTTTGGGACGCGGAGTGTCGGGGAACTTGGCGCAGGCATCGGTGAAACGCTGCATCAGGCTGGCGATTTCGCCGTCCCCCTGCCACAGCGGAGTGACCTGTACATTGCAGTTGTTGGCGACGGCAAACTCGTGGCTGTTGGGGTCGCGGGCGGCTACCCAGATCGGTGGGCCGTCCTGCTGCAATGGCTTGGGCGAGGAAGTGGTCTTGGGGAAGGAGTGAAATTCGCCTTCCTGGGCATAGTCGCCTTGCCACAGGCCCTGCACCGCAGGGATCAACTCACGCATGCGCTGGCCGGCCTCCCAGGCGTCCATGCCGGGCATCATGCGTTCGTATTCGAACGAATAAGCTCCCCGTGCAATCCCCAGATCCAGGCGGCCATCGGTGATGATATCGGTCAGCGCCGCCTCACCTGCCAGGCGGATGGGGTGCCAGAAAGGCGCAATCACCGTGCCGGTGCCCAGGCGGACATTTTCAGTGTGGCGGGCCACATCCACGAGATTCAAAAAGGGATTGGGCGAGATGGTGAAATTCATCCCGTGGTGTTCACCGGTCCAGACGGCATGCATACCGCCACGATCAGCGATTTTGCACAGTTCGATGAACTCATCATAGAGCTGCTTTTGGTCCTGATCGGGCGAGATACGCTCCATATGCGCAAACAAGGAAAACTTCATGTCACTCAACTCCCTGACACGATTTTGCGGACATCGCCGCTGATCTGGTTGCCGTAAAATACCCCGTAGTTGCCCATGCGGCTTTCGCTGGCAAAGCGCTCTAGCATGATGCGCAGGGCCGGATCGGTCACCTCCATCATGGTTGAGGCGCTAAGTGGCGTGAAGCAGCCCTGTTTTGGCGCGCCATCGGCAGCCTGGCAGAGGAACGAGATATGCTGGTGTTCGCGCGCACCATCTTCAAAGACGGAATAGATAAAGCCGGGATCCGCCTCTATCCCACAGGCTGCGATCAGCTCACTCAGGGCGACTGAAGCCCCGCCGCGGCCAACCGGTTTTTCTGGCAGGGTCAACCCGCCATTGCCATCATCAAGCAGCAGCACTTCGCCTGCGCGTTCAATCAAGGCAGAGACCACTAGATTGGCCCCCTGCGCCAGTGCCACTGCCTCGGCAGCAGGGGTAACATAGGCGCCACGGGCATAGCCCAGGCCAGGGGCGGTGCTGGTGTCAAAGCCTTCGACCTTGCCGATCAGAATGACATGATCACCGGCCTCAACGGTTTTGTGCATGGAGCAGTCGAACCAGGCGCTGACCCCGGCCAAAATGGGGGAGCCATGCGGGCCAGTTTGCCAGTCGATCGCTGCAAAGCGGTCCTCAGAAGGGCGGGCAAAGGTGTTGGAGACGTCTTTCTGGTCCTCGGCTAGAATATTCACCGCAAATCCGGAGGCCTGGGTTAGGGCCTCGTAATTGCGCGACGTGTTGGCCAGGCAAACCAGTACCAGGGGCGGGTCCAGCGAGACCGAAGAAAAGGAGTTGGCCGTGAAACCCAATGGTGCGCCGTCGCCGTCGTGACTGGTCACCACAGTGACACCCGTCAGGAAGGTGCCAAAGGCATCGCGCAAAGCGCGGGGATCAAGCGGGGCAGGGGCCATTGGAGTCTCCATTTTGGTGGTTGTCGGGCGGCGCAGCCAGCGGATCAGACTGTTTGTCACAGCGTCAGGCTGGGTGAGATTAACCATATGGCGCCCGGCCAAAATTTCCACCTCACCGTTTGGAGCCTGTTCTGCCATAGCGCGCGACATCGCAGGGGTCGAATTGGGGTCACCATCCCCTGTCAGTGCCAGCAGCGGGTGGGTGATCAGGGGCCATCTTTCTGCATAGGTTGCATCTCCACGCGCAAAGGCACCATAGGCGGTGGCATAGCCCGTCATATCGACGGAGGTGAGCCAGCCAGCCACGTTCTCGCGGGCGCTCTGGTCTGCAGTGCTGTTGCCAAACCAGCGGGCGAGCGGGGTTTCCAGATCGACTTTGCCAGCTTTGATTTCTGCGGCGCGGGCCAGAACCGCCTCACTGGCTTGTTGTGAGCGTTTGAACACGCCGTTGATCAACGCAACCCGGCGCAGCATCTCAGGATGGGTGCAGGCAAAGCCACCTGCGATCAGCGCACCCATGGAATGCCCGGCCAGATTGACGGGACCTGTGCCCAGAGCGGTGAGGGAGGCCTGTACCCAGGCGACAAAGTCAGGCAGCTGTGCCCCCTCAGGCAGCGGGCTGCTGCCCCCATGGCCAGGCATGTCCAGTGCCAGCACGCGGTGGGTTTTTGATAGTGCTTCAATCTGCGGCGTCCAGGCGGCGTTTTGCATGCCGACCCCGTGGATCAACACCAAGGGTTCGCCCGTTCCGGCCTCTCGGTAGCTAAGGCAGCCCCAGGGGTCAGACAGCTGCAGGGTTGTCGACGTCATGGCCCAGATCCTTTAGGTCCTGATAGCGGTCTCCAATGCGATGATGCGGTCGGCCACCGATAGAGGCGCCCAATGCAATGACGATTTCATCCGCAGCCGGGGCATCCGCAACCGAACATTGAATGGTGAGATAGTGTGAGCGGCGTCCGCCGTCATTTTTGTCCATCAAGGGGATCATCAGAGGCGCATTGGCCGGACCGCGGGTGTTGCAGAAGGCCAGGTAGCTTTTTGCGCCGACGGCCTCGCGGTAATGGTTTCCAAAGCGCAGGGTGTGGATCAGCGCCGAGGCGTGCTCGACCTCACCGTCCAGACCGACAATGGCGGATTTACCGTAGCCTTCGACTTTGTCGCCCCCGCCTGCTGCATCCAGCACCATTTTGGTCAGCATCTCACCCAGGCCAGGAGCGCAGTCAAAGATTTCTGGCTTTAGGTCGTTAACAAAGCCACGGCCTGCCCAGGGGTTTTTGATCACAGCGATGGCGGCAATCATCTTGAGCGGTGTAGCGGCTTCTTTGCCACCCTCGATCAAGGTTTCTTCGACCTGCAGCAGGGTTTTGCGGATAATGGCGGGCATGGGGCACCTGAGTTGAAGTGAAACTGTTAGTTTGACTTATGGTATACCATAATCCTGTTAGTCAACAACCTGTTGTCTTGGGGCGGAGGCGCTGGTAGGTATGGCCCATGGAAAATCCTGCTTTGGCCCAGTTGAAAATCGAACAACCTCCTGCAACGCTTCGTGAAATCGTGCAGGAGAAGATGCGCGACGCCATCATCTCCGGGCTGTTCTCACCTGGGGAGCGTTTGGTAGAACGCCCCCTTTGCGACCAGCTGGGGGTGAGCCGAACCGTCATCCGGGAGACGATTCGGTATCTGGAGGCCGAAGGGCTGGTGGAGATCCTGCCCAATCGTGGCCCGATAGTGGCACAGCTGAGCTGGGATGATGCACGCCAGATATATGAGATCCGCCGCATGCTCGAAACCGAAGCCGCCATGGCCTGCGCACGATCTGGATCTGCACGTCTGCACGGCGATCTGCGCCTTGCGCTGGCGGCGCTTAAACAGGCGTCTGCCCAAAACACGGCGGATGCGCTGCCAGGGGCTCTGTTCAAGGCCTCAACCCGGTTCTACCAAGTGATCTTCGAAGCTGCTGGCCATCACATCGCATGGGAGGTGGTCAATCGTCTCAATGGGCGCATTAGCCGGTTGCGAGCGATGACGCTTTCGGCCTCCGAGCGGGAGCAGCCCGGGCTGCTTCATATGCAGAGGATTTGTGACGCCATCGTGGCCGGGGATGCAGAGGCGGCGCGGTGTGCTGTGGTAGCCCACCTGGCGGATGCCTCAGCAGTGGCCGAGCGCCTGTTGTCAGTAGAAGGGAAGGGCTAGAGCGATGGCAAAGGCCTATTGGATAGCCCATGTTACTGTGACGGACCCGGAGGCCTACGCAGGTTATCAGGCCGTTGCTCCGGTTGCCTTTGGTCAATACGGGGCCCGTTTCCTGGCGCGTGGTGGCGCGGCTGAAACTCTGGAAGGCGGCAGTTGGCAGCGCCATGTGGTTATTGAGTTCGACAGCCTGCAACAGGCCAGAGATTGTTATAACTCACCCGAGTATCAGGAGGCCCGCACCCGCCGCGCCGGGGCCTGCGAGGCCAGCATTACCATTGTCGAGGGGGGCTGACTGGGGCCGTGACGCGAGGAGGGCGCGACGTTCAGGGGTGCTAGATCTCCAGTGAAACCCAGAGCACCTTGGCCTCTTCTTCGCTGGTGGAGACGCAGCCGTGCCCCATGCCGCTATCATAATAGACAGAATCGCCAGCGGACATGGATAGAGGGCGATAGTGCTCAGTGTAGAGCACCAGGTCGCCACTGATCACATACATGAACTCTTCGCCGCGATGGCGCACCCAGCTGTCATATTCTGTGACATCCCGCGCCTTGATTGTGCTGATATAGGGGAGCATACGTTTGCTGGTCAGCTCGGTGCATAGCAACTCATGGTCATAGGTCTTGGTTTTCTGGTGTTCGCCGCGCCCCGACAGTGTGTAGTCGCGTCGCCCTGAAATACTGCTCTGTGCGGATTGCACAAAGAGTTGTGGTGTCTCCAGTTCTAGGGTCTGCATCAGTCGTCGGATGATCTCAAAACTAGGGCGGGTCTGGTTGTTTTCGATCTTGGACAGGGTGGAGCGCCCGATGGCTGCTGCCTTGGCTGCCTCCTCCAGTGTCAGGCCCTTTTCTTTGCGCGCATCGCGAATCATTTTCCCCAGAACTTCTCCGTCCGGGGCCTCACTTGCCTCGGGCGCGAGACCTGTTTCTTCTGACTGGATGGGTTCCATTCGGGTATTTTCTCCTATTGAACCCGAACCATAACCCTGATGATCAGTTCCGTCAAAAATTCTCATATGACATCTTTTGTTGCTCATGAGGGAAAAGTTTCCTAAAAGAACATTCAAGGCGGATCAAGCCGGGGGTGACGACGCTGGCTCTTGGGTTTGATATCCTGGCTGACAAGAGCTGCGCTTGCATCTCACCAGCTGTGGTTCTGTGACACTGATTTCGACAAAGAGGCATCTTGAAATGACCGACGCACCCAAACGCACCCCGCTTTACGATCTGCATGTAGAACTTGGCGGTAAGATGGTTGATTTCGCTGGTTGGGAAATGCCGGTGCAGTACCCGCTGGGCATCATGGGAGAGCATAAGCAATGTCGCGAAAAGGCGGGGCTGTTCGACGTCTCGCATATGGGGCAGGTGATCCTCAGAGGTGCGAATGTCGCAGCGCAACTGGAAAAACTCGCGCCCTCCAGCTTTACCAACCTAAAGGAAGGTAAAGCCCGCTACACGTTTTTCACCAATGACAATGGCGGCATCATGGACGATCTGATCGTTTCCAATGCTGGTGA
Organism: Roseobacter sp. MED193; assembly: GCF_000152965.1. Taxonomy (GTDB): domain Bacteria; phylum Pseudomonadota; class Alphaproteobacteria; order Rhodobacterales; family Rhodobacteraceae; genus Pseudophaeobacter. The sequence goes on from NZ_CH902583.1 coordinate 2,542,659, forward strand.
TCACTTCTTTGTCGTGGTCAATGCCTCGATGCGCCATCAGGACATCCCGCATATGGAGAAACATCTGGAAGGCGTCGAAGTGACCGAGATTTTCGATCGCGCTCTGGTGGCTGTGCAGGGACCCTCGGCGGAAAATGTCGTGGGTGCCCTTTGCCCTGCAGCCTGCGATATGACGTTTATGGAAACCATCGTGGCCGATATCAACGGGGTAAGCTGCCGGTTGTCGCGCCTGGGGTATACCGGTGAGGATGGCTACGAGATTTCCATCCCCGAGGATAGGGCCGTCGAGATCACCCGAGCTTTCCTGGCCCATCCGGATTGTGAGCCTGCCGGTCTGGGCGCGCGCGATTCCCTGCGGCTGGAGGCGGGTCTGTGCCTCTACGGCAATGACATCGACAACGATACATCCCCGGTGGAGGCCTCACTGACCTGGGCGATGCAGAAACGCCGTCGCGAAGAGGGCGGCTTCCCGGGTGCAGCGCGCATTCAGAAAGAACTGACCGAGGGCGCTGGGCGCAAACTGGTGGGTATTAAGCCTCTCGGGCGTGCGCCTGCTCGTCAGGGCGTTGAGGTGCACAGCGCCGAAGGCTCCCCCATCGGATCCATTACCTCGGGTGGCTTCGGTCCAACCGTGGGAGGCCCCGTGGCCATGGGCTATGTCGCCGCTGGACATGGCGCACCTGACGAGCAGGTCAGCCTGATTATTCGCGGCAAAGCGCAGCCCGCAGAAATCGTCGCGCTGCCCTTTGTCACCCAGAACTACAAACGCTGAAATCAACCATAAGATTGGGGAGGAATCGCAGATGACCACCTATTATTCCGAAGAACATGAATGGATCACCGTCGCTGGAGATGTCGCAACTCTTGGGATTACCCAGCATGCGGCGGATCAACTGGGTGAAATTGTCTTTTGTGAACAGAAAGAAGCAGGCGATACTTTTGAAAAAGGCGAAGAGATTGGTGTGATTGAATCCGTCAAAGCGGCTTCGGAAATCTTTGCGCCGCTGGACGGCGAAGTGATTGCCGCAAACGAGACCCTCACCGAGACCCCTGGCGCCTTGAACGAAACTCCCGAGGGCGAGGCCTGGATTTATAAAATCAAACTGGCTGATCCCGCTCAGCTGGAAGAGTTGATGGATCTGGATGGCTACAAAGCCCTGATCGGTTGATCCTGTTGGGGCGGGCTGATCCCGCCCCTCTCATTCACCTTTCTTCAAATATTCCCGCCGGAGGCTCCAACAGATCCGGTTGGATACCCCTTCTCCATAGGAGCGCCGCAAATGGCCTTTAAACTGACTGATTACGAAGCCTATGACTTTGCCAATCGTCGCCACATCGGGCCCTCGCCGACTGAAATGGCTGAGATGCTCAACGTGATCGGCTTCAAGACTCTTGACGATCTGATCGACGCCACTGTGCCCGCCGCCATCCGTCAGCACGATCCACTGGACTGGGGTCCGGCGATGACAGAGCGTGACGCACTGTTCCACATGAAAGAAGTTGCCGATCAAAACAAGGTTCTGACCTCGCTGATTGGCCAGGGCTATTACGGTACCTCGACCCCGGCGCCGATCCTGCGCAACATCCTGGAAAACCCTGCCTGGTACACTGCCTATACGCCCTATCAGCCCGAAATTTCTCAGGGTCGCCTTGAGGCGCTGTTGAACTACCAGACCATGGTCAGCGACCTGACAGGTATGGATATTGCAAATGCCTCCCTGCTGGACGAGGCCACAGCGGCGGCCGAAGCCATGGCGATGGCGCACCGTGGCTCGCGCTCCAAGGCCAACAATGCGGCCTTCTTTGTGGACCAGAACTGCCACGCCCAGACCATCGCTGTGATCAAGACCCGGGCCGAGCCTCTGGGGATCGACGTTGTGGTTGCGGATCCGGATGAGCTGGAGCCCGGCGCGGTCTTTGGTGCGATCTTCCAATACCCAGGCACCTATGGCCACGTGCGCGACTTTACCGATGAGATCAAAGCCCTGCACGATCATAAAGGTATCGCCGTAGTTGCTGCTGACATCCTGTCGTTGGCGCTGCTGAAATCGCCCGGTGAGATGGGGGCAGACATCGCCATCGGTTCGACCCAGCGCTTTGGCGTCCCCATGGGATATGGCGGCCCCCACGCCGCCTATATGGCAACCACCGACAAATTGAAACGAGCCATGCCTGGGCGTATCATTGGTGTGTCAATCGACAGCCGTGGCAACAAAGCCTACCGCCTGGCGCTGCAAACCCGCGAGCAGCACATCCGTCGCGAAAAGGCCAACTCCAACGTCTGCACTGCGCAGGCACTGCTGGCCGTCATGGCCTCTATGTATGCGGTCTACCACGGCCCCGACGGCATCAAGGCGATCGCGCAGTCGGTCCACCGCAAGACCTCGCGCCTGGCTGCCGGCCTGGAAGAGCACGGCTTCAAGGTTGAGCCCGAAGTCTTCTTTGACACCATCACCGTTGAGGTCGGCCCGCTGCAGCAGACCGTCATGGAAGCTGCCGTTGCCCGTGGTATCAACCTGCGCAAGGTGGGCGAAACCAAGGTGGGCATCAGCCTGGATGAGCAGACCCGCAAGGAAACAATCGAGGCCGTGTGGGGCGCCTTTGGCATCGACAAAAAAGACGACAGCCAGGCCAACCGTGCCTATCGTTTGCCGGACTACGCGCTGCGCGAAAGCGCCTATCTGACCCACCCGATCTTTCACAAGAATCGGGCTGAGGCAGAGATCACCCGCTACATGCGCCGCCTGGCGGACCGCGATCTGGCTTTGGATCGCTCGATGATCCCGCTGGGCTCTTGCACCATGAAGCTGAACGCCACCGTTGAGATGATCCCGGTCACCTGGCCCGAGTTTGGCAACCTGCACCCCTTCTGCCCGAAAGATCAGGCGCAGGGTTATCATGCGATGATCGAGGATCTGAACGACAAGCTCTGCCAGATCACCGGATATGACGCGATCTCCCAGCAGCCCAACTCGGGGGCCCAGGGCGAATATGCGGGTCTGTTGACCATCCGCAGCTACCATGCGTCGCGCGGTGAAGCGCATCGTAATGTCTGCCTGATCCCGACTTCGGCCCATGGTACCAACCCGGCCTCGGCGCAGATGGTAGGCTATAAGGTGGTTCCGGTCATCGCGGATGAGGATGGTAACATCGATGTCGCCGACTTTCGTGCCAAAGCTGACAAACACTCTGACAACCTTGCGGCCTGCATGATCACCTATCCTTCGACCCATGGTGTGTTTGAGGAAACGGTGCAGGAAGTTTGCCAGATCACCCATGATCATGGCGGTCAGGTCTATATTGATGGAGCCAATATGAACGCCATGGTGGGCCTCGCCCAGCCGGGCAAGATTGGCGGCGACGTTAGCCACCTGAACTTACACAAAACTTTCTGCATTCCGCATGGTGGCGGTGGCCCCGGCATGGGTCCGATCGGCGTCAAGGCGCATCTGGAAGAGCACCTCCCAGGCCACCCCGAGTATGGCACTGCCGTTGGTCCGGTTTCGGCCGCGCCCTTTGGCTCGCCTTCGATCCTGCCAGTCAGCTGGGCCTATATCCTGTTGATGGGGGGCGCTGGTCTAACACAGGCGACCAAGGTTGCAATTCTCAACGCCAACTACATCGCCGCGCGGCTCAAGGATGACTATGGCATCCTCTATACCTCGGCGACGGGGCGTGTGGCCCATGAATGTATTCTGGACACCCGTCCGTTGAATGACGAGGGCGGCGTCACCGTGGATGATGTGGCCAAGCGTTTGATCGATAGCGGATTCCACGCCCCAACCATGTCCTGGCCGGTGGCTGGCACGCTGATGGTTGAGCCCACCGAGTCCGAGCCCAAGGATGAACTGGATCGCTTCTGCGAAGCCATGCTGTCGATCCGTTCGGAAGCGCAGGACATCATCGACGGCAAGATCGACGCGGAAAACAACCCGCTGAAGAACGCGCCACACACCGTGCGTGATCTGGTGGGGGACTGGGATCGTCCCTACAGCCGCGAGCAAGCCTGCTTCCCTCCCGGCAACCTTGGCGTCGACAAATACTGGTCGGCCGTCAATCGGGTGGACAACGCTTATGGCGACCGCAACCTGATCTGCACCTGTCCGCCGATGTCGGATTACGACGAGACCGGCGACAGCTGATTCAAGGCCTCTCAGCGCTGCCCCTGTCCCATCCTGGGGCAGCGTCCCCCTTTCCTTTTCCACGGCGACAAAGGGCACTAAACTGTCAGGGATATCCTTTGACCAAAGTCTGTGAAGAAATCTCTTGAACCTCTAGTCACTGTAGGTCCTATCTAGGGCAGGTCTTTGAAAACCGAGAGGCCCCAATGCCCCAGGATACCCGCTGCTGCTCCGCCAATCTGGCCCCTGCTGACCCCAAACCCCATGCCCATGTAGCTGATCCCGCAGGCTGTTGCAGCCGTGGGGCTGAGGCTGCGGTTCCGAACACCGCAGAGCTTAGGGCGGGGCGCAATTTCCGCATCACTGGTCTATGCTGCGCCGAAGAGGTGGCGAGCCTCAACCGGGTGCTTGGCCCGGTGGTGGGCGGAGCTGACCATCTCGGTTTTGATGTGCTGAACGGGCGCATGACCCTGTTGGCCTCAGCGCTGCAGATCCCGGATGAGCAGGTGCTGAGCCTGGTTGCCAAGACCGGTATGAGCGCCATGCCCTGGGATGGCAAAAGTGCGGAGGCCGATCAGGCGGCCCATCTCAACCGCCAAACGCGCTTTACCGCGGCTAGCGCGCTGTTTTGGGGCGGGGGGCTGGCCTGGCATGTGGCCCATTCGGGAGCTGCGGGTCTGGGACAGCTATTTGACGGTCACGACGATTTGCCGGTGCCTGTGGGGGAGTTGGGTTTGTTTCTGGTTGCGGTGGCGCTGGGGGTTTGGCTGGTACTGCCAAAGGCCTGGTATGCGCTGCGCAATCTTTCCCCGGATATGAACCTTCTGATGGTGGTAGCCGTTGTCGGGGCCATCAGCCTGGGCGAATATTTCGAAGCCGCTACAGTGGCGTTTTTCTTTGCCCTGTCACTGACGCTGGAATCCTGGAGCGTTGGACGGGCGCGCAACGCGGTTTCGGCCCTGCTCGATCTGGCTCCTGCCACAGCCCGTGTTGTGCAGGAGAATGGGCACGAGGTTGAAATGCCCGCCGGTGAGGTGCAGATCGGCCAGCATTTTGTCCTGCGTGGCGGCGACCGCATCCCGATGGACGGGCGGGTGATTGCAGGGGCAGGTGCTGTGGATCAGGCGCCCATCACCGGGGAAAGCGCCCTGGTTGCCAAAGAACCCGGCGATGAGGTTTACGCTGGGACGCTGAATGGTGAGGGCAGCCTGACCGTGGAGGCAACCAAGCTGGCCAGCGATACAGTTCTGGCCAAGATCACCCGCATGGTTGGCGACGCCCATGCCCGCCGCGCCCCGGTAGAGCAATGGGTGTCAAAGTTCGCCCGTATCTATACGCCAACAGTTCTGGCGCTGGCCATTGCCCTGGCCTGCCTGCCGCCGCTGTTGATGGGCCGGGATTGGGGTTTTTGGGTCTACAATGCCCTGGTGCTGCTGGTGATTGCCTGCCCCTGTGCCTTGGTGATTTCGACCCCGGTGTCGATTGTCGCGGCGCTTACTGCGGCGGCCCGTGCCGGGGTGCTGATCAAAGGTGGTGCCTATATCGAGGCCCCGGGAAAGCTGCAGGCCATTGCACTGGATAAGACCGGCACATTGACCGAAGGTCGCCCCGAAGTCGTCGGGATCCATCCTCTTGGCAGCGCTAGCCAAACCGAAGTGTTACAGGCTGCAGCAGCGCTGGAGGCACGGGCTTCGCACCCGCTGGCGCTGGCCATACTGGCCGAGGCCACGCGTCAAAAGCTGGCCTATGTGGCCGCCGCGGACAGCCGCATCATACCGGGACGCGGGCTGGAGGGACGGCAGGGAGAGCAGGCGCTCTGGCTCGGCTCCCCCCGCTTTGGGACGGAACGGGGTTTTGGTGCTGCACTGCCCACCACCCTGATGGCCGAGATTGAGGCTGCAGGGGCTACGATTGTGGTGGTGGGGGATGCCAGCGGGCCTATGGGGTTGATTGCCCTGCGCGACAGACTGCGCGTCGGGGCGCGTGACACCATCGAGGCCCTGCATGATTTGGGAGTCAAACAGGTGGTGATGCTCACCGGTGACAATGCGGCCGCTGCTGGCGCCGTTGCGCAAGCCACGGGGATAGATGAGGTGCATGCCGGGTTACTGCCTGCTGACAAGCTCGCCAAGGTGGAGAGGCTCACCGAGCGCTATGATATGGTGGCGATGATGGGGGACGGGGTCAATGATGCCCCGGCGATGGCGCGGGCGCATTTTGCCGTGGCAATGGGGGCTGTGGGCTCAGATGCAGCGATTGAAACCGCAGACATCGCTCTGATGAGCGATGACATCAGCCGCTTGCCCTGGTTGATTGCTCATTCGCGCCGAACCATGGCGGTGATCCGTCAAAACATTGGACTTTCACTGGTGACCAAGATGGGATTTGCCCTAGCAACCGCCTTTGGCCTGGCCTCCATGTGGGGGGCAATTGCTGCTGATGTGGGGGTTTCGCTCTTGGTGGTTGGCAATGCTTTACGGCTGCTTAAGGGGAGGGAGGTTTGAAATGCTGACGATTGGCACCCTAGCAAAACGCACTGGAACAAAGGTGCAGACCATTCGCTATTATGAGACCATTGGCCTGATGCCAGAGCCTGAGCGGACGCGAGGCGGTCAACGGCGCTATGGTCAGGCAGAGCTGGACAGGCTGAGTTTTGTCCGCCACGGGCGGCAACTGGGGTTTTCGCTAGAGGCTATTCGCGAGTTGCTGGTTTTGGCGGATAACCCATCGCAATCCTGTGTGGATGCAGATTCCATTGCTCAGCGGCAGTTGAAACAGGTTGAGGATCGCATCGCACGATTGCAGGTGCTGCAGCTAGAGTTGAAGCGAATGATCAGTGATTGCACCCATCATTCGGTTGCAGACTGCCGGGTGCTGGAGGTGTTGCGCGACCACTCCGAGTGCTTGACGGACCACGATCAGATAGGCGCCTGACCCTGGCCTGCAATTTGCCTAATCCTGTGGCGTAGTGCCTGTTGGCAACTGATTGGTCTCTTTCTCAATGCTCAATTGCTGCCCAATCCAGGCGGCGAACATCTTTATCATCTCCAGATCACCGGTTTCAAACGGATGGCGCGCTTCGGGGGAGGTGAAGTTCAGAGTGCCAAACGGTTGGCCATCTACAATCAGAGGCACCCCGATATAGGTTTCCAACAGGAACAGATCATAGCAAGGGTGGCTGGCAAATTGCGATTGTTTGGCAGAATGGCAGGCCAGAGGGCCATCGCCTGCCAGCATTTCAGAGCAATAGGTGTCGCCGAGCGGGAAGCTGGTGCCGCGTGGGATCTCTACCAGATCCGATTGACTGTAGAGAATGGTATAGATGTCCTCACGCACCCAGCTCACAATTGCGGAATCCGTTTGGAAATGCTCACAGCCAAGCTTCAGTATGGAGTTGATTTTTGCTGTGTGACACATCTCCTGATCCGTAGAGATATGGAACAGTTTATGCAGCAGCTCTTCGATGGCGCGGGTTTTGGAGATATCTTTGATAATCGCAAAGTATCCAAAAACGGCCCCGCTATTGGCACGGATCGGGCCGCCGGTGGTCTGGGTTAGGAAGGTTTTGCCGTTTTTGCGCCGATACCGCATTTCGTAATTGTGGTCAGCTTGGGTACTGTCGGGGGTGAAGCGGTTGCGGCTCTGTTCCATGTAGCTTTCTGGATCAGCATAGAGGTTTTTTGTGATCTCACCCACCATTTCTTCGTGCGCGTATCCGAACAGGAGCTCAAAGGCGGGGTTGACCCAGGTGATGCGTCGATCTGCATCCGCAACAATTACGGCGTCGGGGAGATCGCGAAACAAATCCGGGAGTTGAATGGCACCCATGGAAATACCCGTAGGCTCACTCGTTTCCTGTGCCACTTGTGGCCTCGTGCTGACCCTCACGTCATTCATGCGCGCTTCCCCCCCCATTCTAGGTCGTTCATTTTACCCGTTGGTAGTGACTTTGGTGCCTGCGTGGTTGCGAGATTAGAAGTGAGGGTAAACCACTTAAAATTCAGACGCATAAATCGAAGAACGCTCAAAATCCGGCAAAACGCTGAAATTGCGCCAATCGAGCACTAAAAAAGCCTGTCTGAAACATGCATATAATTTGGTCGGCAGTGCAACAAAAAATCCGTTTAGTTGCATTGCCTTGAGTATACTTGTCTTATGGTTGGGAACGCTCAGGCGCTACGCCCGCCGTGATGGGCTTCCCCGCGTTCACGGGCGAGACGCATCTGTTTCTGCCGCTCGCGGAAACGGGCCTTATCTGCCTCTGAGGTTTCATCAATGCACTGGTAGCAAGACACCCCCATTTCAAAGGAGGGAAGCAGTTTGTCCTTGGGCAGGATGGGGCGGCGGCAGCCGTGGCAAAGCTCATGCGGGCCCTCGACCAAGCCGTGACCAACGGAGACCCGGTTGTCAAAAACAAAGCACTCGCCTTGCCAGCTGCTGTCCTCAGGCGGCATTTCTTCCAGATAGCGCAGAATGCCCCCCTTGAGGTGATAGACATCCTCTACGCCTTGGCTCAGCAGATAGTTCGTCGATTTTTCGCAGCGAATGCCGCCGGTGCAAAACATCGCCACACGTTTGTTGTGGAACCGATCTTTGTTGGCCTGCCACCAGGCGGGAAATTCACGAAAACTTGCGGTTTCGGGATCGATGGCACCTTCAAATGTACCGATCTGCACTTCGTAATCATTACGCGTATCAATGACGGCAACATCCTCGGCGCGGATCAGCGCGTTCCAGTCTTCGGGCTCGACATAATGGCCAACGCTGGCCTTTGGATCGACATCGGGTTGCCCCATGGTGACGATTTCTTTTTTCAGGCGAACCTTGATCTTGCCAAAGGGAGGATGATCGCTAAAGGCTTCTTTCCAGACCAAATCCGCGCAGCCCGGCAGCGTTTTTATATGATCAAGAACGGCCTTAATCCCGGCCTCTGGGCCCGCAATGGTGCCATTGATCCCTTCCTGTGCCAGCAAGAGAGAGCCAGTTACTTCTTGCTGCAGGCAAAGCTCCAGCAGCGCCGGCTTCAGAGCGGCAGGATCAGCGAAACGAGTGAAGTGATAAAGGGCAGCGATTTTGTACATGCAGCGCCCTTAGAGCGCTGTGCCGCATTTTTCAAGGAAAACCCCAAAGGATAGGGTGTTTTGTACCCCTTTTTCGCCTTTGCTCTTGCGTCCCTATGACTTTTATCCAGTGTTGCAAGCAGGCATTGTTTCCTTTTGTAAAAGCAGGGAGCCACCATGCCTCAAGAGACTTGGAGAAACAGAGATGACGCAGGCCCTGATCGTAGTTGACGTGCAAAACGATTTTTGCCCGGGAGGAGCTCTTGCAGTTCCCGGCGGGGATGAGGTTGTGGTGCCAATCAATGCGATGATGAAGGATTTCGAGACCGTGATCCTGACGCAGGACTGGCACCCGGCGGGACATTCTTCCTTTGCCAGTTCGCATCCGGGCATGTCTCCACTAGAGACCCTGGAAATGAGCTATGGTACCCAGGTGCTATGGCCGGATCATTGTATCCAGGGCAGTCAGGGGGCAGCGTTTCACCCGGCGCTTGATTTGAGTGGCGATTTGATTATCCGCAAGGGCTTCCGTTCCGCGATTGACAGCTATTCGGCCTTTTTTGAGAATGATCAACTGACCCCGACCGGTTTGGAAGGCTATCTCCGTTCTCGTGGGATATCCGAGTTGACGTTTGTTGGGTTGGCTACCGATTTTTGCGTCGCTTTTTCGGCGCTTGATGCCGCTAGGTTGGGGTTTCAGGCCAAGGTTGAGCTCGCCGCGTGTCGAGGCATAGATCTGGGCGGATCGCTGGCTAAGTCTTTAACAGATATGCAGGCGGCTGGGGTGCAGGTCCAACAGGGCTGAAGGACCATAGTATGGCCAGACGCAATTTCGTTCCATATCGCGTTGTTTTAGGAATTTTGAAAGAGTGGGCTGGTTATGTTTGGCTGATTGCGCGGAGGCAAAAGCGACGTATGACGACCCATGGAAAGTCTGGAACGGGACCGCTGGCCCAGCACCATGACCGATATAGTCTGGATGGGTTGTTCCTGCGGTATCTGCGTGGGCAAATCCGGATATTCTGGCCACGCATCGGATTTGTTGCACTGGTGAGCTTAGTCTTGGGGTTTGTTGTTTCGCCGCTGGCGGGGGTCCTTGGGATGACCGTGGCGAGCACTGCAGAAGTCATTGATGGTCTCTACCTGCGCTATGCGCGGCGCAAGGTAGAACAGGGCGCCGACACTAGGGCGTTACGGATTGTCAGCACGATCACAGCCCTGTTGCATGGAACTGCCTTTGCCGTTGGCGCAGCGACGCCGTTTTGGGTTTCGTCTCTGTTTGGCGATGGCGGGCAGCAGGCGGTCGACCCGGTATTTACCGTTGGCCTGTTGGCTGGCGGTGCAATAAATGCCGGTTTGACCTATCCCTTTCATAAGCCCGCAGCAATCGTGAGATTGTGCGCCTATGCCCTTACTCCTATCCTTATTTTGGCAACGGGGAGGGGTAGCTTTGATGACATGGGCTTTCACCTCCAATTGGCGGGTCTTCTGATCCTCTATGGGGCGCTGATCTGGCATTTGACATTTGTTGTCCGCAGTTTTTCCCGCATCCGTAGCATAATGTTGACGCAGGCCCTGCAACAGCAAGAGCTGGAAGGTGCCTACCAACGCCTACTTTCGCAGCAGGTTGAGGCCAAGAGACTGGCCTTGGTGGCACGCCACGCCAATGACAGTGTCTTGCTCATCGATCAAAACAACAAGGTCCAATGGGTGAACGAGGCCTTTACCCGGATTACCGGATACAGCTTTGAAGAAATTCAGGGGCGGGAACCCGGTGAATTGTTGAACCATCCACAGACCAATCAAGATACTCTCGACAAGTTGATAGAGGGGCGACGGGCTCGGCAGCCCTTTAGGTTGGAGATTTTGAACCGCCACAAAGATGGACATGATGTCTGGCTGGAGACAAACCAGGTTCCCATATTGGGCAACCAGGGAGGGGAAATGTCCTACATCGCCATTGAGCGCGACATGACAGCGGCCAAACAAAATGCCCAACAATTAGAAGAAGCGCGTCTCGCTGCGGAAGAAGGCGGGCGCGCCAAATCGGATTTCCTTGCCACTATGAGCCATGAAATCCGCACCCCCATGAATGGGGTGATCGGGATGGCGCAATTGTTGGAGGAAACCGATCTTGATGGCGACCAGAGGCTCTATACAAACACGATCCTCAGCTCTGCCAAGACACTGTTGGCGCTGATCAACGATATCCTTGATTTGTCAAAACTTGACGCAGGGCAGATTTCGCTCAACCCGTGCAATTTTGACCTGCATCAGTGCTTGGAAGAGACAATCCAGTTGCTCCTTACTCAGGCCGAAGCCAAGGGGCTGACGCTGGAAGTTGAGCGTGATGTAGATCTGCCGCGTTACCTGGTAGGAGATGATCACCGACTGCGGCAAATTTTGAATAACTTGGTCGGCAATGCGATTAAGTTTACGGAAAAAGGCAGGGTAAAGGTCTCGGTAGAAATGGAACCAGCCCAGGATGGCGGGGTTCTATTGAACTGCGCGATTATCGACACAGGTATTGGCATTCCAAAAGATATGCTCACAGGAATCTTCGAGCGCTTCTCACAGGCCGATGCCGCGATCAGCCGCCGGTTTGGCGGCTCTGGCCTTGGGCTGGCCATATCCAGGCGCTTGGCTGAGGCCATGGGGGGGCGTATCACGGTCACTTCTGAAATCGGCTCTGGCTCCTGTTTTACCCTCGTCCTCCCTTTTGCCTTGGGCAGCACTGCAGAGGCAACGGCCCTGCCCAATCAAGAACCCAAAGGGGGGAATGACGGGCTGTCAGGGGAGCGGATCTTGGTGGCTGAAGACAACCGAGTGAACCGACTATTGATCCAAAAGTTCCTCAAAGACGCGTCTGTTGAACTGGAATTTGCCCATGACGGCGCCGAGGCGGTGGATAAAGCAAAGCTGTTTAGGCCGGACATTATTTTGATGGATATCAGCATGCCGGTCATGGATGGATTGGAGGCAACACGTATCATTCGCGCCTCCGGGCAGTCGCAGCCTGTGATTGTCGCTTTGACTGCGAATGCGTTTGATTCAGATCGTGAAGCCTGTCTGGCAGCGGGTATGAATGAATTTGTGACAAAACCAATCTCCAAAAGCCAACTGTTGGAAGTTCTGGCCAGTTTTTCTGACATACAGGGGGTCCAGCTGACCGGGTGAACCCAGCAGGGCCGCTTCGGCTAATTGGTGGGAAGAACAACACGGGCAGGCCGTGCGCGCACTGGTGCGGAATAGTCAAACAGACAGAAGCCAACCTGCTCGGCCTTGGCTTGCTCTGGCTGGTTGGCTGTCCTATCAAGTTGTGACCCAACTTACATGAGGCCGCCGGTGGATATTGCAACCCGCGTCTACAATCACAAATGGAAGATCGATCCAATCATCCGTTCGTTGATTGATACGGACTTTTATAAGCTGCTGATGTGCCAATCAGTATTTCGCAACAAACCAGAGACCGAGGTCACTTTCTCGCTGATCAATCGGTCTACCTCGGTGCCGCTGGCGCGCTTGATTGACGAGGGCGAGCTGCGGGAGCAGCTGGATCATATCCGCTCTCTCTCATTATCGCGCGGTGAGAGCACCTGGCTGCGCGGCAATACCTTCTACGGCAAACGCCAGATGTTCCGCCCAGATTTCATGGAATGGTTCGAGAACCTGCGCCTGCCGGCCTACCACCTGGAACGTGTTGGCGATCAGTACGAGCTGACCTTTGAAGGCAAGTGGCATGAGGTGATGCTCTGGGAGATATCGGCCCTGGCCGTGCTGATGGAGCTGCGTTCGCGTGCGGTCTTGAACGACATGGGGCGGTTTGAACTGCAGGTGCTCTATGCGCGGGCCATGACCCGGGTCTGGGAAAAAATCGAACGGCTGCGCCAGATCGACGGACTCAGCATTGCGGATTTTGGCACCCGGCGGCGACATGGCTTTCTCTGGCAGGACTGGTGCGTGCAAGCGATGCGCGAAGGTTTGGGCGATGCGTTCACCGGCACCTCGAACTGTTTGATTGCCATGCGCCGCGAGGTCGAGGCGATCGGCACTAATGCCCATGAGCTGCCGATGGTCTATTCAGCTTTGGCAGCGGATGATACCGCCCTGGCGCAGGCGCCCTATGAAGTCCTGTCAGACTGGCATGACGAACATGACGGTAACCTGCGGATCATTCTGCCCGACACCTATGGCACCCAGGGCTTTCTGGACCATGCACCAGACTGGCTGGCGGGGTGGACCGGCATCCGCATCGACAGCGGTGACCCTGCGGCTGGGGCTGAAGTGGCGATCAAATGGTGGCAGGATCGCGGTGAGGACCCGCAAGACAAGCGGGTCATCTTCTCGGACGGGTTGGACGTTGAAAAAATCACTGAACTCCATGGGCAGTTTGCCGGCCGCACCAAGGTCTCTTTTGGTTGGGGCACCCTGCTGACCAATGATTTTCGCGGGCTGGTTCCTAATGATGGGCTGGCGCCATTTTCGCTGGTCTGCAAGGCGATCTCGGCCAATGGAAAACCAACGGTGAAACTGTCTGACAATCCGGAAAAGGCCATGGGGCCCAGGTCAGAGATCGCCCGCTATAAACGCGTCTTTGGCGTTGGCGAACAGGACCACATTGACGTCTTGGTCTAGACTTCCCGTAGTGCTTTGTGATCACCGCGCTTGCGCGCGGTGAGGCCTCCGGCGGGAATATTTAGAGAAGGTGATAGGGAGGGTGTATTCGCGCCTTCTGGCACCAAGTCCGCGCCGACGGGTTCGGGCTTAAGCTATTCATTTGGCTAGACGTATCCCGGGGGCAGAGCCCCTCATCCCTCTCAACCGTGATGCGCTGCGACAGTTTTGAGTTGCGAAAATCCATAAAGCGCCTCAAACCCTTTTTCGCGCCCATGGCCTGATTTCCCCACACCACCAAAGGGCAGTTCGACACCTCCACCGGCACCGTAGTTGTTCAAAAAGACCTGTCCTGCGCGTAGTTTCTTGGCCAAACGCATCTGTCGGGCCCCATCCCGGGTCCAGACGCTTGCGACCAGGCCAAACGCGGTTGAGTTGGCGATTTTCAACGCTTCCTCCTCAGTGTCGAAGGGGATAAGAACCTGAACCGGACCAAAGATTTCTTCCTGCGCCAGTATGTGATCAGCGGGCACATCTGCAAAGAGCGTTGGACGCACATAGGCACCCTGCGCTGGCGCGTGATCAACCAGCTTCCCCTGGGCTGCGATATCAAGGTCTGCACCTTTGGCAAGAAATCCTTCGACGAGCTCTTTTTGTCGATTGGAGATCAATGGCCCAAGCCGCAGATCCTCGGCAGCGGGGCCCACCGTGAGTGCAGCATAGGCCTCTGACATCCGGGACTTGACCTGCTGATAGACAGTTCGATGTACCAGAATACGCGAAGAGGCAGAGCAGGTTTGACCTGCGTTTTGAATGCCGGCATTGACCAGAAAGGGCAGAGCCGCATCCAGGTCAGCATCGTCAAAGACCAACTGCGGGGATTTGCCGCCCAGTTCCAGAGTGACGGGTACAACGTTCTTGCCTGCCGCTTGCTGTACCAGGGCTCCGGTGGCCACAGATCCCGTGAAGGAAATGTGATGCACGCCGGTGTGAGCGGTCAATGCTGCGCCCGCCTCGGCGCCGATGCCAGGCACCACATTCAGGGCACCGGCTGGCAATCCGGCCTCCTGCGCGATATGGGCAAAGGCCAGCGCTGTCAGGCAGGCTTCTTCGGCGGGTTTAAGCACACAGGCATTGCCCATGGCCAGCGCCGCCCCAACGGAGCGGCCAATGATCTGCATCGGGTAATTCCAAGGCACGATGTGGCCTGTGACACCATGCGGTTCTCGCAGGGTATAGACCGTATATCCATCCAGATAGGGGATGGTCTCACCATGCACCTTATCCGCTGCGCCGCCGTAGAATTCGCAGTAACGAGCCAGCGCTATTGCATCTGCCCGCGCCTGGGTCAGAGGTTTACCCACGTCACGGACTTCCAGTGCCGCCAGATCGTCGACCCGTTCCAGTACCAGCTGGCCAATACGGGTCAGAATACGGCCACGTTCCAGCGCGGTCATCCGGCCCCACCCCCCAGAGAGAGCCGCTTCGGCGGCCTGAACTGCGGCGTCAATATCTGCGCTCCCCCCGCGCGCGATCTGGCACAGGTCGCTGCCATCTGAAGGATCTACCAGCGGCAGGGTTTGGCCGCTCTGTGCAGGCAGCCAGTTACCGCCAATCAGGCACAGGCTGGGATCGAACCAAATTGGCGTCGCATTATCTGTTTTGGGATTAGGCATTTTCGGGTCCTGCAATGTCGAAGGTATAGCTTTTGGTCTGATGTTCGGTAAACGGCGCCCCGGTTTGCAGGGCGCTTAGGCCTGGCACCAGGCTGAGGCACGTGCCCCAAAAGGCGGCGGCCTGCGGTGACTGTTGAGAGATGCCCATGCGCCAGCGCCCTGGAAACTCTTGTAGGATCAGGCTGGCCGCCTCTCGTCCGTAGCCCTGGCGCCGATATTGCGGCACGATCAGAAACTCTGACAGCTCACGACGATCATCGGGCAGATTCAAAACCAGGGCAAAGCCAATACGCGCCCGGGCCTGATGTATCCAAAAGGCTGTCACGTCTTTGCGGTTCAACATCTGCTCGGCGCGTTTGGCCGGATCGATTGGAGCGCCTGGGGCGACTTCGTGGAAATAGGGGGCGAGCACCGAGGCAAAGATCGTCTGCTGACGCGGCAGAATCAAGGAAAGCGAGACCATCACGCGACCCCCTGATCAAGCTCTGGCAGCTGCGGCGCCGCTGCGATCAGCGCGCGGGTATAGGGGTGTTTGGGGGTGGCAAAAATCTCTTCGGTGGCAGCTGCCTCAACGATCTCGCCTTTTTGCATCACCAGACAGCGGTCGGTGATGGTGCGCACGACGCTCAGGTCGTGGCTGATGAAGAGATAGCTGAGGCCATAGGCCTCACAGAGGTCTGCCAGCAGGTCCAGTATCTGCGCCCGTACCGAAACATCCAGCGCTGAGACTGCCTCGTCAAACAAGATCAGTTCGGGGCGGGTTATGAGCGCGCGGGCAATGGCGATGCGCTGGCGCTGGCCTCCGGAAAACTGATGCACATATTTTTGGGCATCTTCTGGCTGCAGCCCAACCGCGCGCAGGGTCTCGGCAATGAGGTCGCTGCGAGCAGAGCCTGTGGGGGGGGCGATCAAGGTGTAAAAGGGTTCGGTGATCAATCGGTCAACCCGGTGACGCGGATTAAAACTGCCAAAGGGGTCTTGAAACACTACCTGCATTCGGCGGCGAATTTCCGGGTTCTGGGTGGTGGTGATCGCCATTCCATCTAGGCAGATTTCACCACTCTGAAGTGGCTCTAGCCCCAGAATCGCCCGCGTTAGGGTCGATTTTCCACATCCCGACTCCCCCACCAGTCCCAGGCGCTCCCCCCGATAGAGAGTAAAGGAGACATCCTTGACGGCGCGAAAATGCTCGGGTTTTGCAAACAGGTTCTTGCGGGGCAGGGGATAGTCCCGCACAGCGCCCTTGACCTCTAGAAGCGGGCTAGGCGCTGGGGGCTCTGGCAGGGTCACCTGATGGTTGGAAGCGGCAAACAACATCTTGGTGTAGGGATGCTGCATATTGTGCAATAGCGTCTGCGTTGCGCCTGTTTCCACGACTTCTCCGTGGCGCATGACGACAATGCGATCAGCGAGATCGGCGACGACTGCCAGATCGTGGGTGATGATCATCAGCCCCATGTCAAATTCACGCACCAGGTCACGCAGCAGTTCCAGAATTTGTGCCTGAGTGGTGACATCCAGCGCCGTGGTGGGTTCATCGGCGATCAAGAGCTTGGGGCGCAGAGCGATGGCCATGGCAATCACGACCCTTTGCCGTTGCCCGCCAGACAGCTCATGCGGGAAGCGGCCAAGGGGGAAGCGATCAGCAGACAAGCCGACACGGTCCAGCAATTCGCGGGCGCGGGCGCGGGCCTGATCCGGCGGCAATGCCTTGTGAATTAGGATGGTCTCCATCACCTGATCGCCGATGGTTTTGACCGGGTTGAGCGCTGTCATCGGTTCTTGAAACACCATGCCAATGGCCTGCCCGCGCAAGTCGCACATCTGGGCCTCGCTTTGTGCCAAAAGATCGGTTCCAGAGAGGCTGATCCCACCTGATGTCGTCGCTGTTTCAGGTAGCAATCCCATGGCAGAAAATGCGGTCATTGATTTGCCAGAGCCGCTTTCGCCGGTGATGGCGACAATCTCGCCTGCCTCTACCGACAGAGAGACCTCTTTGAGGATCTCGTGGGTGCCGATCCGCAGCGACAGATTGGTTATATCAAGCAGGGTCATCAGCGCGCCAGCCTCAATTTTGGGTCCAACCAGTCGCGGAGACCGTCGCCCATTAGGTTCAGCCCCAGCACAGTGATCACGATTGCGGAACCGGGAATAAGGGCAAGATGCGGCGCAAAGCTGACCATGGTTTGGGCATCTGCCAGCATCCGACCCCAGCTGGGAGTGGGGGGCTGTGCACCCAGACCCACGTAGGACAGCCCTGCCTCGGCCAGGATCCCCAGCGAGAACTGGATGGTGCCCTGCACGATCAGCAGGTTGGCGATATTGGGCAGGATGTGCTCGCCGGAAATACGTGCGGCACCTTTGCCTGCAACCCGCGCCGCGAGGATGAACTCTCGCTCCCAGAGCGACAGCGCCGCGCCCCGGGTAATGCGGGCAAAGACGGGAATGTTGAAGATGCCGATGGCGGCAATGGCGTTTATGGCGCCAGCGCCAAAGATGGCAGTGATCAGAATGGCGATTACCAGGGATGGAAAGGCAAAGACCAGATCATTGCCGCGCATAATGATCTCGTCCAGCCAGCTGCCCTTGTTGGCGGCGGCGGCCAGCCCCAACGGCACGCCTAGCCCCATGCCGATACCCACGGCCACCAGGGCCACGGCGATAGAGGTCCGCGCTCCGACCATGATCATCGAAAAAATATCGCGGCCAAAGTGATCGGTGCCCAGCCAATGGGTGCCATTGGGCTGCTGTAGTTTGGCCGGGATATCCATCGCCGTGTGATCAAAAGGCGTCCAGATGAAGGAGACAAGCGCCGCCAGAACCACCAATGAGGACAGCCCTGTGCCGAGGATGAGGTTGCGGGTCATGGATGTGCCTTTGCTGATTGGACGCTAGGACTGCGCCTGACCCTGGGTGGGTGCAAAGCGCCCTCCCGTGGGGAGGGTCGGGCGCAGTCCGGCTTGGCCGGACCAATGGCGTATCGATTGACCAGTCTCATGTGCGGCTCCTCAGCCGGGGGTCGACCAGCGCATAGGCCAGATCGACCAGAAAGTTCACAGTGATCACCGCAAAGACCAGTATCATCACCACCGATTCCACCACGATCAGATCACGCGAGGAAATCGCCTGAAACACCAACCGCCCCAGTCCGGGTAGGAAAAACACCTGTTCGATGATGATGGCCCCGGCCAGCAAAAAGGAAAACTGCAGGCCGATGATGGTGAGCACCGGAATCATCGCATTGCGCAGCCCGTGGCGCCACAATGCTTGCCGACGGGTGAGCCCCTTGGCACGGGCGGTGCGCATGAAATCCTCGCCCAGAATATCCAGCAGGGCGGAGCGCATGACACGGGCCAGGATGGCCGCCTGTGGCAGGGCCAGGGCGATGGCGGGCAGAGTCAGCGAATGCAGGGCTGTGCCAAGCCCGTCATCCCATCCGGCAAAGCCACCCGCGCCAAACCAGCGTAGGTTGATGGCAAAGACCAGCACCAGGATCATAGCAAACCAGAAATTGGGCACCGCAACGCCCAGCTGGGTTGCGCCCATTACGGCCATATCGCCTGCCTTGCCGCGCCGCGCCGCCGCGTAGATACCGGCTGGAAAGGCGATCAGCGTTGATAGCGCCAGCGCATAGAGCGCCAGCGGCAGCGAGACCCACATGCGGTCGGCAATCATGCCCGCGACAGGGGTGCGATAGGTATAGGACATACCAAAATCCCCCTGCAGCATGCCGCCAACCCAGGCGAGGTAGCGCTGCAACTTGCCCTGATCCAGCCCCAGCTCGGCGCGCAGGGCGGCCACGGTATCGGGCTCGGCATTGATGCCAAGCATAAAAGAGGCGGGATCTCCGGGCGCGATTTCAATCACGAAGAAGATGACAAGCGAGGCAACGGCGAGGCTGATTATCAGCGAAAACCCACGTTTCAGAGCATAGCGTAGCATCTGTTTCAGGCGCTATCGTCTGTGCTAGGCAGATAGTCGGCGTCGGAGACATGTTCCAGCCACGCGGCGGCCGACCCATCCTGCTCTTCCTGCAGGGCAAGGTGCACCATGGCGGTTTCGGGCGCGGCACCATGCCAGTGTTCCACCCCTGGCGGGATCCAGATGGTATCGCCAGGGCGCATCTCGCGGGGGGCTTCATTGCGCAGTCCAACCAGTCCCAGCCCGCTGATGATGTTCAGGGTCTGACCCAGGGGATGGGTATGCCAGGCGGTGCGCGCACCAGGGGCAAAGCTGACGCGCAGTGCATTGATACGGGCGGGTGCAGGGGCTGTGATGATCGGATCCATCCAAACCTCGCCGGTGAACCACTGGGCCGGGGCTTTGCGGCTGGGGCGACTGCCGGCCGGATAGAGATCAATCATCGAATGTGTCCTGAAAAGAGGTGACTCTGCCGGGCGCAAAGCTCTGTCGCGCCCGGCGAGGTGTTGATGGTTTACTCAGCCCAGCTGACGGCGGTCAGGTCGGTGGCCTGGGTTGGCGCATTGGCCCAAAGCCCCTGCAGATCGGCCTTGGCGACGCCGAGCGAGGCCAGCTGGAACAGGTAGCCGTTCACATAGTCCTTGGCGATGGTCTCCTGGGCTTCCTGTAGCAGCGCCATGCGCTTGTCGGGATCGGTGGTGCCATTCAGGGTGGTCATCAGATCCTGGAAGCCAGAGTTGTCATACTGGAAATAGTAGTCGGGGCGCGCATAGATGCCGATGTCCATGGGCTCGGTATGGCTGACGATTGTCAGGCCAAAATCCTTGCCGCGGAACACGGTTTCAAGCCACTGAGCCCATTCCACATTGATGATCTCAGCCTTGATGCCGACCTGGGCCAGCTGCGCTGCGATGATCTCGCCACCGCGACGCGCGTAAGAGGGCGGCGGCAGGTGCAAAGTGGTTTCAAAGCCGTCCGCCAGGCCTGCCTCCGCCAGCAGCGCCTTGGCGCGTTCGGGGTCATAGGCCGAGCCGCCAGTCAGATCCTTATAGGCGGGGTTATGCGGCGCAAAGTGGGTGCCAATCGGGGTGCCATAGCCAAACATGGCACCATCAATGATGGCCTGACGGTCGATGGCATGGGCCAGGGCCTCGCGCACGCGCACATCATCAAAGGGCGCCTGTTTGTTGTTGGTCGACAGGATGGTTTCCCCCTCGGTCGAGCCGACCAGCACCTGAAAGCGCGGATCGGCCTCAAACTGTGGCAGGTTTTCCGGCGCCGGGAAGCCGGAAAAGGCATCCACATCTTCGGCCATCACCGCAGCAAAGGCGGCGGTCGGGTCGGAGATGAATTTAAACGTCGCGCTGTTCAGCACCGCGGGTGTGCCCCAATAATCTGCGTTCTTTTCCAGGGTGATGCGGTCGCCCTGCACCCAGTTTGCGAATTTGAACGCGCCGGTGCCCACGGGGGAGGTCTTGATGTCATCAATGCTTTCGGGTGCCACGATGACAGCATCCCCCCAGGCCAGGTTGAACAGCATATTGCCGTTTGGTTTGCTGAGGGTAAGCTTGACTGTCGCGGGATCAATGACCTCGACGCTGGCGATATCAGCGTAGAGGGCTTTTTGTGCGTTGGTGCTGTCCTCAGCGCGGGCGCGGTCCAACGAGAATTTCACGTCATCGGCATCCATGGTGGTACCATCATGAAAGGTGACGCCGCTGTTCAGATGGAAGGTATAGGTTAGCCCATCTTCGGAGATTTCCCAGCTTTTGGCCAGGCCGGGGACAACCGATCCATCGCCCATAAACCGGGTCAGACCCTCAAAGACGTTAGAGTAAAGCACCTGATCAATGGCACCGGCTGCGGCACTGGTAGGATCAAGATGGGGGGGCTCCAGTTGAAGACCGATGGTAACGGAATCCTTGGCAAAAGCGGCACCGGCCATCAAAGCCAGGGTCGAACTGGCGGCAAAGATGATTGATCTGAATGTCATTTCTCAATTCCCTTGTTGCGTTTGATCCCCTGTTGCCGGGGCCTTAGCGCCAAGGTTTCCCGTTTTCCGCTGGGTAATCAAGGGCTGCGAGACATTTCGCCCTCTGGAAGTGCGCCGCGTTAGTTGTTAGCCGTGCGCAACCCGTACAAACCTAGGGAAAACCATGAGCGCGACCTCAAAGACCACGGCCATTACTGCGAGCGATATCCTTGCGCAGAAGGGCAAAACGCCAATTGTCAGCCTGACGGCCTATACCACGCCAATGGCGCAGATGATGGATGAACATTGTGACTTTGTTTTGGTCGGTGACAGTGTTGGCATGGTGTTGCACGGGCTTTCTTCGACGTTGGGAGTTACCATGGAGATGATGATTCTCCACGGTGCGGCGGTTGCGCGGGGGCTGAACCGGGCCATGTTGGTGATTGATATGCCCTTTGGCTCTTACGAAGAGAGCCCAGAACAGGCCTTTGGCAACGCGGCTCGCCTGATGCGGGAAGCCAATGCGGCGGCAGTCAAGCTGGAGGGCGGCGTCGAGATGGCGCCGACGATCCGTTTTCTCGTGGAGCGTGGT
Source organism: Roseobacter sp. MED193 (assembly GCF_000152965.1). Lineage (GTDB taxonomy): Bacteria > Pseudomonadota > Alphaproteobacteria > Rhodobacterales > Rhodobacteraceae > Pseudophaeobacter. The sequence continues at coordinate 2,564,615 of NZ_CH902583.1, forward strand.
ATTCCGGTGATGGCCCATGTTGGGCTGACACCGCAGTCGATCAACACTTTGGGCGGTTACAAGGTGCAGGGCCGTGATGACGCTGGTGCAACTGTGCTCGCAGGGGCCCAGGCAGTGGCAGAGGCCGGGGCCTTTGCGGTGGTGCTGGAGAAAGTGCCACAAAAATTGGCGGATGAGATCACGGCTGAAGTGCCAATCCCTACCATTGGCATTGGCGCCTCAGCAGGCTGTGATGGCCAGGTCCTGGTGGTGGATGACATGCTGGGCCTGTTTACTGCCTTCAAACCAAAATTCGTGAAACGCTACGGCGCGCTGGGCGTTGATGCCAAAGCCGCCATCGCTGCCTATGCAGCCGAGGTCCGCGCGCGGGAGTTTCCTGCTGCTGAACATATATTCGCTGACCAGATAACACCTGCAAAAGGGTAAATCCAACATGACTGCCCCGATTATTCGCCAACTCGCGGAGCTGCGAGCCAAGCATAGTGACTGGATTCGCGCTGGAGAACGTGTCGCTGTGGTGCCCACAATGGGGGCGCTGCATGCCGGTCACTTGTCCCTGGTTGACGCCGCCAAGGCAGCCTGTGACCGGGTGATTGTGACGATTTTTGTCAATCCCAAGCAGTTCAACAACCCGGAAGATCTGGCCAATTATCCCCGGACTGAACATGAGGATGCTATCAAACTGGCGCCCTATGATGTGGATGTGATCTATGTGCCGGACCCGGAACAGATCTATCCCGATGGCTTTGCCAGCACTGTCTCTGTGACCGGGGTGGCAGATCAGATGGAGGGGGCAAGCCGCCCGGGCCACTTTGACGGGGTCGCCACAGTTGTGGCCAAGCTGTTTCTGCAAACCGGGGCGCACCAGGCGTTCTTTGGTGAAAAGGACTATCAGCAGCTTCTGGTGGTCCGGCGCATGGCGCGCGATCTGGATATCCCGATTGAGGTGGTGGGCTGTCCAACTGTGCGCGAAGCTTCGGGTTTGGCGATGTCCTCACGCAATATGCGGTTGTCGGCTGAGGGGGTCAGCAAGGCCGGGGCACTGTACCCAATCTTGACTTCTCTGGCTGGAGAGTTGTCCGCGGGCGGTGCCTTTGCGGATCTAAAACAGCAATCGGAGGTTGCGATCCTGGCGGCAGGATTTGACGAGCTGGAATATCTGTCGCTCTGCTCTGCCGAGGATTTAAGTGCCACGGAGCTGGCCCGGGAGCCAGCACGTTTGTTTGTTGCAGCCTGGATCGAAGGTGTCCGACTGATTGACAATATCGCTGTGTGATCCGGTTTTTAAACTAATACTTTAGTCAGGACTGGCAGCGGTAACATCTAGCGGCTAAAGTCCCGCTCTGAGGAGATTCATCACAGGGGCGGGACATGACATATATTCTGGCAATCGACCAGGGCACCACGTCGACACGTGCGGTGTTGTTTGACGCAGATATGCAGGCCGTTGGCACGGCACAGCGGGAGTTTCCCCAGTATTTCCCCAAGGCGGGCTGGGTTGAGCACGACTTGGAAGAGATCTGGGAGAGCGTTGTAGAGACCTGCCGCAAAGTGCTGGCAGAACGGGGCCTTACAGCCGCTGATCTTGCAGGGATCGGCATTACCAATCAGCGCGAAACCACCGCTGTTTGGGAAAAAGACAGTGGTAAGCCGATCCACAAAGCGATCGTTTGGCAGGATCGTCGGACCGTTGAAATATGCGAGGCTCTGCGTGCTGAGGGGCATGAGGAGATGATCCGCTACAAGACAGGGCTGCTGCTGGATCCCTATTTCTCAGGCACCAAGGTCAGCTGGATCCTGGATCAGCAACCGGGGGCTCGCGCGCGGGCTGCACAGGGGGAGCTTCTGTTTGGTACCATCGACAGTTTTCTGATCTGGCGGCTGACCGGGGGGGCTTCGCATGTGACGGATGCAACCAATGCCTCGCGCACCATGCTTTATGATATTCGTGCAGGCGCTTGGAGCGAAGAGATTTGCCGGGTGCTCAAGGTGCCGATGGAGATGTTGCCTCAAGTCAAGGATTGCGCGGCGGAGTTTGGCACGACCCAGCCTGAAATCCTCGGCGCTGCGGTGCCCATTCTCGGCGTTGCCGGCGATCAACAGGCGGCGACTATCGGGCAGGCCTGTTTTGAACCGGGAATGATGAAATCCACCTATGGAACTGGCTGTTTTGCCCTGTTGAACACCGGCGACACACCGGTTGTCTCAAACAATCGTCTGCTGACCACTGTGGCCTATCAGCTGAAGGGCCAGCCCACCTATGCATTGGAGGGGTCGATCTTTATCGCCGGTGCAGCGGTGCAGTGGTTGCGGGATGGATTGGGTATTCTGGAGGATGCGGCCCAGTCGGGCGCTTTGGCGCGCGCAGCAGACCCCGAACAGGATGTACTTTTGGTACCTGCGTTTACGGGTCTGGGTGCGCCCTATTGGCAGCCCGAATGCCGTGGCGCCGTCTTTGGCCTGACGCGGGGCTCCGGCCCGGCGGAAATGGCCCGCGCGGCTCTGCAAAGCGTCGCCTATCAGACGCGGGATCTTTGGGAGGCGATGCGGGCGGATTGGCCCGAGGAAACTCATGTCACCCTGCGGGTTGATGGCGGCATGAGCGCCAGCGACTGGACGATGCAGAGCTTGTCTGATCTGCTTGGTGCCGCAGTGGATCGTCCGAAGATGCAGGAGACGACAGTATTGGGGGCTGGCTGGCTGGCTGGCATGCAGGCCGGGATCTATCCTGACCAAGCCGGGTTTGCAGCGACCTGGGCGCTGGATCACAAGTTTACGCCGCAGATGGCGCCAGAGCAGCGCAATATGGCCTATGCGCGTTGGCAGCGCGCAGTTCAGGCAGTCATAGGTATTTGACATCGTCATCGCAGTTCAGGATCGGCGCTGCGACGCCAAGGTCATCAAGGGCAAAGCGGGAGCTCCCGCGCCCGCGGGGCATCGGCTGGCGCCGTGTGACCCTGGCGGCCTTGGGCCCGGCGCCGCGCTTGCGCGCGGCGCAGTTTCGCGCAAATTAACCGGAGTGGGTACAGGACCACCGTCGTGCGCCAGCACGGCGCCAGGCCCAACGGGAAGAGGGCCCAAAAGGGCCTGATGACGGGCGGGAGCCCCCCACCTTTAACCGGTTAGTCTGGCACCGGCTTTGATTGTTTCTGGGCGGGCATTCAGATCTTCTATGGAAAACCCTGAGATGGATTTATAGCGCGCGGCATGAGCGGCGAGGTCGCCACTGGGGATCACATCATCGATGCTGGTAAACTCACCGCCGCAGAGATCTTCGACCTGTTGCAACACCGCATCTGGCCCTTTGCCTGCGCGGTTGGTCTGACCAATGCCAGTGGCTAGGGGGCGGACCTCGGTTTCATAGGCTGCAAGTGCTTTTGGGGTGACACCGTGGGACAGCATGCTCGCGCCAATGACCCGTGCATCGAGAATCGCCTGGCTGGCTCCGTTTGAGCCAACAGGGTAGGTTGGGTGGGCTGCATCTCCCATCAGTGTCACAGCGCCAAAACCCCACTGCGGCAAAGGATCACGATCAACCATGGGGTATTCGTAAACCACCTCAGCGCCATGGATTAGGCCAGGTACATCAATCCAGTCGAATTTCCAGTCCTCGAAGTCGCCGATGAAATCGTTGATGTCGGCGGCGCGGTTCCAATCCTCTTTCTTCCAGGGACTGGTGGGATCAAAGCTCTTCTCGGCAATCCAGTTGAGGGTCGCCAGCCCCTCGGCATCAGGACGGGAGATTGGGTAAGCGACCATGCGCAGGCTGTCATGACCGATCATCGCCATGGAAGCCCCTCCCTTCCAGGGCGCGCCTTTGGTGGTCGCACGCCACAGGATGCGACCATTCCAGATCGGGGCACCCTCATCCGGGTACATCTGCTGGCGCAGGGCGGAGTGGATGCCATCTGCTGCCAGAACCAATGTGCCGCTCTTGCGAGACCCATCTGCCAAAATCAGGTCTGCCCCGCTTGCTGTTTGATCAAAACCAACAGCGCGCGCATCAGTGGTGATACAATCAGCGCCCGCCCGTGCCACCAGCGCATGATATAGCATCATCTGCAAAGCACCGCGATGGACCGAGTATTGCGGCCAGGCGTATCCGGCCTCCAAGCCACGCGGCTCTTCCCAGATGGTCTTTCCGAATTTGGAATAGAAACCCAGCTGCCGGGTACGGATGCCGATCCGTTCCAATTCGGCCTCTAGTCCGAGGTCAAACAGCTCCCGTACGGCATTGGGCTGCAGATTGATGCCCACGCCCATCGGGCGCAATTGCGCAGCGGATTCGTAGATATGAAAGGGAACACCGATCTGGTGCAATGTCAGACCCAGGCTGAGCCCGGCGATACCGCCGCCTGCAATAAGAACTGACATGATACGTGTGCCTCCCATTATTTGGGGGCACAAAACCATATGGACCGTCCTAAGGGCAAGGAGAAACGGGCCAGATCGTGGCCTTGTTGCCAAGGGCAAAATGCCACTGCTGAGATCAGGTTTTGGAGGCGATAATCAGGTCAGGACCAAAGATGATATCGGCATATTTGTGAAGATAGATCTTGAGCCAGGGCGTAAACCGTTCGGGGTGGCGTTGCACCTCAGCCAAAAGGTCATGGTAGTCCATCCAGCGGGTTTCCATCACCTCATCCGGGTTGGCGACGGGGGTGAGTGGACGATGGGCATGAGCAAGAAAGACATCGACGACCTCATGTTCCACCATGCCGTGACCCACATCGGCCCTGTATTCCAGCTGATGGCGAAACTCAGGATATAGACCTTTGAGGCCCAGTTCCTCTTCCATGCGGCGCACGGCACAGGCAGAGGAGGCCTCTTCCCACATGGGATGGGTGCAGCAGGTATTGGCCCAAAGGCCGGGCGTGTGATATTTTCCTAAAGCCCGACGTTGCATCAAGATCTTGACGCCTTTGACCACAAACACCGAGACAGCCTTGTGCTTTAGCCCCTGTTCGTGTGCCAGGAGCTTCTCCACCGGTGTCAGTTCGCCGTTCACCCAGGCCGGGATCATATGGGGCATTTCGGATCCATAATCGTCTTGCCGTCGTCGCGCAGCCAGCAATGGCTAACGCGGGTCGCCTAGCAAAGCAACTACGCGAAAGGCCGCGCCCCTGAGGTCACGGCCTTTGATGCTCAAGTTTCAGGCAGTCCGATATGCCTGCCCGTTTCGCTCCCTAGGGCAAAGAGCCGGACTGCAAGGGCCGTTTACTCGGAAGCGGGCTGTTCGCTGGTCTCAGTTGCTTCAGCAGCATCGTCCTCTGCAGGCTCTTCCGCAACTGGGCTGAACTGAGCCAGGAAAGCATAGATGTCTTCAGCCCCTTTTTTCAGCTTGAAGGACATTTTGGACTTGGCTTTGCTGTTGTCCAAATGGCTCCGCAGGAAGCCGCGCGGGTCCTGAGTATAGGCGGTAAAACTCTCAAGATCCCAAACCAAGCCACCTTCGCCGGCGGCAACCAGATCCTTGCCATATCTGAAGCCTTCATAGGTGCCAGCTGTACGGCCGACAACACCCCAGAGGTTGGGACCGGTTTTGCCGCCTTTGACGATCTTTTCACCGGTGTCGGTGACGATGGTGTGGCAGGATTTGCATTTGTTAAAGAGTTTTTGGCCTTTTGCGGCATCGCCCTCGGCAAAGGCGGGGGCAGCCAGAAGGCTAAGAAGGGCTGCAGTCAGGACGGGTTTCATATGCTTGCTCCAGTTTTGAGTTGGCTGATGGAATACGGCGCTTGTTGGCCGACAGTGTCAACGGGCGAAACTGCCGCATGGGAGGGGGGTTAGGTTTGGATTGCGCTCCAACATGGCAGCAGATCCTTCTCTGCTGGCCGGGCACTATATACAGCGCGCGCAATAGCGCGGCTGAGGCACAGGGCGGCGGCATGGCCAATTTGGCCCAGTTCAGCTTCGGGGGAGGCCAGAACCCGCGTACCAGTGCTGGCGGCAAACACCAAATCGCCGTCTCCTGGCGCATGAGCCGGAACGGTGGCGCGGCCAATACCGTCATGGGCGGCAGTGGCCATGCGCTGGCATTCGGCCTTGGTCAGGGCGGCATCGGTGGCCACAATGGCAATGGTGGTATTGCCGCGCTCAGTGGGCAGATCTTCACCCGCTGCGAGAGCGCGCATGGCCTGCATTTTGCGGCTATCGAGGTTGCGCCCCAAGCCCACTGCGCTGTCTGGTCCCGCACCGCCAAATTCGCCATCGACCTCAAAAGGTGCAGCCCAGAAATGGCGATCCCCAGGTGTGGTGACACTGCCCATGGGATTGGCGGCCACCAGTGCCCCCACAGTGACGCCGTTTTCCAGCACGAAGGAGGCAGAGCCCAAGCCCCCCTTAAGCATCGCTGTCAGCGCTCCGGTTCCAGCACCGTGGCTGCCAAGGGCAAAATCATCAGAAGCCGCTTCAAACGCAGCGCGGCCGAGGGCGCGATAGGGATTATCGACCCAATCCTTGTTGCCACCATTCAACAGATCAAACAGGATCGCACCAGGCACCAGCGGAATGATTGCTGGTCCCAAGGCAAAGCCGCGTCCCTGGGCGCGCAGCCCATCTACCACGCCGGAACAGGCATCCAGCCCAAAGGCGGAGCCTCCAGATAGGACCAGCGCGTCGATCTTTGCGACGGATTTATCCGGCGCCAGCAGATCCGTCTCGCGCGTTCCCGGCGCGCCGCCCATCACATGCACTGAAGCGGTTAGAGGCTTGGCAGCCAACAAGACTGTCGTGCCGGATTTCAAGTCGGCATCACTGGCATTGCCGACCATCAGGCCGGGCACATCGGTGATGAGGTTCTTGGCACCTGGAGTCATGTGGAGTGTCCTGTTTCAAAACGTGCGGCGGGGCAAATGCGCCCCTTCCTTTTAGAGTCGTTTCCAGTGGGGTCTTTGATCCGGCGCAAACAGGTTGCGCCGGAAGCACAGAGCACAGAGGGAGAGCGTCAAATTCGATTTTTTGCCGCCGCCGTAGCAGGGTCGCCGGAATTGGGCTCTCCTTTTGGTTCAATGAGCAAGACCTTACATTCATGCTCGGCGCGGGGGCGATGGGTGACACCTTTGGGCACGACAAACAGCTCACCAGTGCGCACGGGATGTGCGGCCCCTCCTTCGATATCCATGACCATTTCGCCTTCAAGCACCAGAAAGAAATCATCGGTGTTCTCGTGCAGGTGAAACGGGAAGGCGCCCTGGAATTTGACCACCATTATCTCGTTGTCGTTGTAGTCAGCCACTACCTTTGGGTCCCAATGGCTGTCAAAGAGCGCCAGTTTCTCGGCTAGATTTACCGTCTTCATATGCAGCGGCCCCCGTCCACTTCCATGGCAACCCCGGTGACCATGCTGGCCTCGTCTGAGCACAGATAGCAGGCGGCATTGCCCATGTCTTCTGGCGTCGAAAAGCGCCCGATCGGGATGGTTGAGATGAACTTGGCGCGCACCTCTGGTGTGTCTTCTCCCATAAAGGACTTCAGCAGCGGGGTCTCGCCGGCCACCGGGTTGATGGCATTGACGCGAATGCCCTTGGGGGCCAGCTCGACCGCCATGGCCTTGGTTGCGGTGATCATCCAGCCCTTGGAGGCATTGTACCAGTTCAGATTAGGGCGCGGCGAAACCCCGGCGGTGGAGGCCACGTTGAGAATGGCGCCGCTGCCATTTGCCTTCATATGCGGCACCAAAGCGCGGGCTGTCAGATAGACCGACTTCATATTGACGTTGAAGACGCGGTCAAAATCTTCCTCGCTCACTTCGTCCAACGGGGTGGGCAGATGGGTGACGCCAGCATTGTTGATCAATATGTCGACCTGACCAAACGCTTCTATCGCGGCCTCCGCCATGGCGCTGACTGAGGCGGCATGGCCAACGTCGACCTGCTGGGCATGCGCGGCGTCACCGCGCTCAGCCGCCAGGGCAGCGGCACCGTCGCCATTGATGTCGGCGATCATCACCCGGGCTCCTTCGGCTAGAAATTTATCAACGATGCCAAGCCCAAAACCAGAGGCTCCACCTGTTACAATTGCGCATTTTCCTGCAAGCCGCATAATGTTCTCCCTCAAAAGTCATTTACAGCAAACATGGCCAAGCCCGTGGCGAGGTGCAATCGCTAGGAGCCTTCTGGCGTGATTTTTCCTCGCGTCGATTTGAGGCTGCTGCGTTGCTTTTTGCTCTCCAGTCGCCGTTTGACGGACCCGCGCGTTGGTTTGGTCGCTATACGACGCTTTGGCGCTACCAAGGCCTTGCGAATGAGCTCGGCTAAGCGTTCGCGCACCAGCTCGCGGTTGCGCAGCTGCGAGCGGGTTTCGTCGCATTGCATCAGAATCGCGCCCTCTTTGGTCCAGCGCCGACCAGCCAGCCGTTTGAGCCGCGCTTTCACTGCGGGGGTGAGCGCGGGGCTGCGGGCAGCCTCAAACCGCAGCTCGACGGCTGTGGCCACCTTGTTCACGTTCTGCCCACCGGGACCCGAAGCGCGCATGAAGCTTTCCGAGAGTTCCCAATCCTGGAGTGCGATATCGTTGTTGATATGGAGCATGGGCCGCATGTAGCGCGGCTGGCGCAAATGGAAAAGGCCGCAGTCCGCTGGACCACGGCCTTTTGCCGGAACTGTTGTATTGACGTAGGTGTTAGGCAGGTTTGGCTGTCAGGCGGGTGACGATCATGCGGAAAGGCACCAGCGCCAGCAGCGCCAGCGAGAGTTTCACCAGCCAGTCGGCCACTGCCAGCGACACCCAGAGTGGCGCCATGGGGCCTGCGCCCAAGAGTGGCAGCATTTCGGTGGCCCAGGAGACGTCATTGCCGGGTTCGACCCAGGTCAGCGCACCAGAAAAGGCGATGGTAAAGAAGATGGCCGTATCCACTGAGGAACCAACCAGAGTTGAGGCCAGCGGCGCGCGCCACCATTTGCCCTCACGTAGGGCGGCAAAGATCGACACGTCAAGCAGCTGCGCGGTAAGGAAGGCGAGACCAGAGCCAAGCGCGATGCGCAGGGTCACAAGCGGGCCAAATTCACCCATGATCTGAGTGCCAATGAGTGAGCAGATGACGCCCACCACAAAGCCCACAAAAACCACGCGGCGGGCAGGTCCGGCGCCGTAAACGCGGTTCATCACATCGGTGATGAGAAAGGCGATTGGGTAGGTAAAGGCGCCCCAGGTCAGCCATTGGCCAAACAAGAATTGCACCAGGATATTGGAGGCCACCACAACGGCAGCCATGGCAAGAATGCCAGGTAGATGAGAACGATTCATTTTTCAGTTCCGTTTTTTATACAAGGTCGCGGCGACTTGTTCCGCATCTTGTGCGGAAGACGCGCTCATCTAGCTGTGTTGGAGACACTTGGCAAGTGTTTTGAAGCATCGAAGAACCTAGCGGAGCTGCGAAAGCGGCGGCTCCCGCCTGGACCACCACCTTCAAAGAATCTGCCGCTCCCGTTGGGCCGGGCAGCGCTCTATGATTGCAGACGAGAAAGTCTTGCTTATCATTGCAAGGTGGGCTCAACGGGAGAGGGTTGCGGTTGCAAAGGTTGCTTGTGCAAGTTGGCGCTCTTGGAGAAGGTGAAGTGAAGGAAAATTATGATTTTGAAGAATGTGGGCCAGGTCTTCCTGTGGTGTTTACTTGGATCATTTGCGGTTGAGTGTCTTGAACAGTTTTTGGTTGACCCTATCTCGTTGGAACACGGAAAAAGACTACTAAACAAGGTGAGAACTGACCGGGAAACCGAAGAATTTTATTATGGAGTTTATGGATTATCAAGCGTGGCAAACGTTTGCAGGGATGTTGTTCTTTCTTGGTTGGCAATTGGGTTGATTGGCAATAGGTCACTGCTCTGGTCTGCGGTAATGGCCTTTCCGATCGCTTTTGTAGGAGTTTCGATTCCGAAGCTCATGTTTGACAATTCCGGCGAAGGGTATGCCTTTGCAGGCTTCTTTCTCGCCTCTTTTGCTTTGACGTTCCTTTGCGCATTGGCGTTTCGAGTATTCAGCGACAAAACGATTGTGCAGGAGATCGCTCGGAGATTCAAAATCTTTCAGGCCACTCTCAGGGGATACTAAGGTGGGCTTTCCGACTGGGCTTCCAGTGTGGCTGTAAGAGAAGTATCCTGAGGTCCTGACTAGTCTGGCAGGGTGTATTCCACCAGTTCGGTACGTTGCAGAGCTTTGAAGTTATCATCAGATACCATGGTGGCGCGCAGGGTTCCCTTGGGATCGCGCCAGACCGAAAGACCTTCGAGATTGTCATGCACCCCGGTGCTGCTCTCCAGCAGGGTGACCTCATTCACCGCGCCCTGATCGGTGATGTCCCAACGCCGCAACCGGCTGCGAAAGCCGATAAAGACAAAACTGCGTTCCAGCAGATAGAAGCGTCCGTCAGGGCCAAAATCGGCGCCCACCGGCAAAAATCCACCCCGCCGGGGCAGAGCAAAGGGCTGGCTCCACCGCGCGCCATTCCAGCGCCAGACCGGGATTTCTCCGGCGGCGTTCAGCGCGTTTTCTGGCAGGGTGTACAACCGCCCCTGGGGGTCAATCGCCAGGGCCTCAAGCGATTTGTTCAAGGGCAAGCCGCGAAAATCATTGGGGCGGGGCAGCACACGGGCGCGGCTGGCCTCGGTTTGGTGGTGGACCACGCGCGCCAGGCCTTCAAAGGAGATAAACAGCGAGCCATCGGGCGCCAGGGCCAGGCCTTCGCTGTCCATGATCCGCCCCAATAGCTGCTGTCCTTTGGAGGAACGCAAATGCTGGGCACTGCGTAGGGAGATCCCTGAAATCTCACCGTCCTGCCGATGGATATAGGCCCGGGCCACATGGGCACGGTCGCTTAGGACAACCATTTGCGACCCATCCGCTGAGAGCTCGATTCCGGAGAAACCGCCGAACCATTTGGGATTGGCCCGCCAGGTGTAGCTGCCCGCCGGTTGCGCCTGTTCCAGTGCCGCTCGTGCACGCGCAAAGGGGTCGGCCTGTCGGTTGGCTGCCAGAGCTGCCGCTGCAATCAGGCCGCTGAGCAGCACGAGGCCACCGGTCAACCAACTGGCCAATTTCCAAGGCGTCATTCTGGGTCAGCTCAGTTTGATTGCAAGACGCCAGAGCACTGCCTGGGCAGATCTGACAGGGTGTACTCCCGGCGCGGCTTCGGCGCTGGCGCATTTGGATCAACGGGTTGCGGTGGGGGCGGGTTCAGGATGTCATCGACCCATTTCTGGGCCGCATCACAGCCGTCACCACGAGGGGGGCGATCCTGATTGACGCAGCCCTGCGATCCCTTGGGGCAGGCAAGGCGCACATGGAAATGGTAGTGATGCCCCCACCAGGGGCGGATCTTGCGCAGCCAGCGTCGATCCCCCTTTGCGTCTTTGCACATTTGTACCTTGGCACCGGGAAACACAAAGATTCGCGCCACACGTTTGTCCTGGGCGGCTGCCTTGATGATCTCGTGATGGGCGCGGGTCCAGTCTGAATTCACATAGGCGCCGTTGTTGCGCCGCATCGAGATGGAGGAGATCTTTTCGCGCTGGGCCCGACTGTAGGTCAGCTTGTCAGCCGGGCGCATCCAGATATCAATATCCAGCCCCACCTGATGGCTGCGGTGCCCTGACAGCATTGGGCCACCACGAGGCTGGCTGATGTCGCCAATATAAAGCCCGTTCCAACCAGGCTGGCGGGCAGCAAATTGGCTGAGCTTTTCGATAAAGTCGATGGTTTCGGGATGGCCCCAATTGCGGTTCCGGCTGAGCCGCATGGCCTGCCAGGTGGCCCCGGTTTCCGGCAGCTGCACCGCGCCGGCGACGCAGCCCTTGGCATAGGAGCCATAGGGAGCAGGCGCCTGCTGTGATCCTGTATCCTTGGCACCAAAAAGCTGCTTGGCCGGGGTGGCGGCGCTGGCGCCACCAAGCGCTACAATGGCTAAACAAAAACTCGCTACAAGCAGTCTCAAACCTGATCTCCTTCTGCCTTGACCCGGTACAAGACGATCAATCCGAGGATAAACAGAAAGATCACCGGGCTAATGCCCAATCGTGCGCTACCTGTCCAGGTTGTGGCAACCCAAATTAGCCCAGGCGCCAAAAAGGCGGTGGCGCGCCCGGACAAACCATAGAGCCCAAAGCTCTCGGTTGCCTTTGCAGGGTTGGTATGACGCACCATCAGGCTGCGGCTGGCGGCCTGCAAGATTCCGCCGAAACCACCGATCAGCACACCGCAGCCAAAGAAAACCACATCTGGCAGCTTGGAGCCCTCGGCCAATTCAAAACCAAACAGCGTTTCGCGGGACATATTGACGACGATGATGCAGACCAGAGTGAGCACCAAAATCGCAGCGATGATAACTGGTTTGGGGCCATAACGTTTGTCAGCCATGCCGCCGACCCAGCTAAAGGCCGCAGCGGCAATAGCCGAGATGATTCCGAAGATACCGATAAGGGTGATTTGCCAGCCCAAGACCAGCGCGGCATAGACACCGCCAAAGCTATACAGCCCGTTCAATGCATCCCGGTACAACATGGACGAACCAAGGTAGTGGGCCAGGCTGGAGCGATGCCGCAGGGCCTTAACCGAAGAGACCACCAAGGAGACGCTTTGGCTTAAAGTACCACGCTTGCCTGTGCGGGGACCATCTTTGACCCAGAGATAATAGGGGATCATAAAAATGATGAACCACAGGGCGGTTATCGGTCCCACCGCGCGGGTGCCTTCGCGGGTTTCCGCATCCAGCCCCAATATGGGATCTAACCCGATAAGGGTTTTGCCACTGCCTTGTTCAACAAAGAAGAGCAGCATGATGAACAGCGCCAAGACCCCGCCCAGATAGCCAAAGGCAAAGCCGGACCCAGAGATGGCACCAACGTCATCCTTTTCTCCGAGGCTAGGCAGCTGCGAATTGGCAAAAATGAGGGCGAATTCCGCCCCAATGAAACCAAACCCAAAGGTCACCAGCATCCACCAAAGGTTGCTGCCGGCGGGATCCGAATACCAGATCCCCCAGGCCCCAAGCACATACATCAGCGAAAAGCCCAACAACCAGGGCCGCTTACGCCCAGAAATATCGGCCAGGGCACCGATGAAGGGCGCGCCAAAGCCGATCAGCAATCCAATGATGGTCATCCCCGTTGACCACATGGTCTGAGCTTGGGCCTTGGCGGCTTCGGGCTCCAGCCCCTCTCCCAAGTAATAATTTGCCGCCACGGCGGCAAAGAAGGGGCCAAAGACAAAGGTGACCAAGAGCGTGTGATAGGGCTGGCTGGCCCAGTCAAAGAACCACCAGCCCCAAATGCGCTTGCGCGTTGAAATATTGCTCATGTGTTCCTGCCTGTCCCCACCTATTTGTTACCAGCGATAAGACAGGCACTTAGGCCCCTAGGCAAGGGGATCTTGCATGGGCGGCCATGGGCGTTGCGCGTCCGCCGCGCGCCAGGCGTCAATCCAATCGGGCATTTCAAAGGTGGGCAGATCAGGATGGCCCATCGCCTTGAGCACGCGGGAAGGGGACACAATACCGTTTTTGTCGGTGAGGGCGGTGCGCAGCATCACATGGCTGGCGCATTCCCCGTCCTTTTTCCACATGCTTTGTTCCAGGTAGATGAACTTATCATCCCAGGCCACGGCCCGGCTGCGCATCTCGAAGCGTTCAAAACCGCGAATGCGCTGGCGAAACCGCACAGAGGAGCCAGCAACCGTCATGCCCCAGCGGTTCTGGCGCAGGGTGCCGATCAAGCCAACCCGCTGCGCCAGCATGGTGCGCCCCAGATCATAGAGCGTCATGGCGCGACCATTGTTCAGTTCCAGCCAGAAATCCAGATCCCAGGGCCAGCAGATATGGCTGGAGACATGGGTCTCGGTGAGGTTCAGGGGCGCCATTCGGCGGGCCTTCAGCAGGTCTTTGATAAGGCGGACAATGGGAAACATCGGCATTTCTTTCTTTGCGCATTGTGCCCCTCATGCCACCGATTAACCAATGGTCAACCGCAACCTCGGGGAAGCCTTGCACATAAGCACAGGGCTGCTTACCTGTAGGGCTGCTATTCCAAAGAGGTAAAGAATGCTCTCTCTGTTCCAAATTCTGCTGCTGATCCTGGACATCGTCTGGTTCTTTATCATTGCTCATGTGATCATGAGCTGGCTGATCAATTTCCAAGTGCTGAACCTGCAACAGCAACTGGTGAGCCAGATCTGGTATATGCTACAGCGCATTCTCGAGCCCCTATACGCGCCGGTACGCCGTATTCTGCCAAATATGAGCGGCATAGATCTGGCTCCGCTGGTGGTGTTGATTTCTGTCTATGCTCTGCGCATCATCATCCAGAACAACATGGTCTATTTCTACTAAGCCTTTCTGCGGGCCTGTGATGGGCTGCTTCCGGTGGATGATCTGAGTAAAACTAGGGGGGCGAAGCGTAAAGCTTTGCCCCTTGCTCTTGCCGCCCGAATCGACCTGTGGGATTGTGGCCACCAAATCAGAGCAGCCGCACCCAACGAGGTCCCACTTCATGACAGCCGCGTCCGCGATCACCGAGACGGAGAGCAGTGCCACTCCGCTGCTGCGTGAGATTTTTGGCTTTGATGCCTTTCGCCCCGGCCAGGAGGAAATCGTCGATGCGGTGACGCGGGGCGAAAACGTCTTGGCGATCATGCCCACAGGGGGCGGAAAATCCCTGTGTTTCCAGTTGCCCGCGCTGCAACGGGCCGGCATCACTGTGGTGATTTCACCTCTGATTGCCTTGATGCGCGATCAAGTGCGGGCTCTGCAGGCCGTTGGTGTCACGGCAGGCGCGCTGACCTCCGGCAATACCGAAGCAGAGACCGAGGCCGTCTGGCAAGCCATAGAGGCAGGTGAGCTGAAGCTGTTGTACATGGCGCCAGAACGGCTGGCATCCGGATCGACGCTCAACATGTTGCATCGCATCAATGTCAGCCTGATCGCCGTGGATGAGGCCCATTGTGTCAGCCAATGGGGCCATGACTTCCGCCCCGATTATCTGCGCATTGGCGAGCTGCGTCAGGCGCTGGATGTGCCGCTGGCGGCCTTTACCGCCACCGCCGATTCCGAGACCCGCGAAGAAATCACACGCAAGCTGTTTGACGGCCATGCGCCGCGCGCCTTTCTGCGTGGATTTGATCGGCCCAATATCCATCTGGCCTTTGCCGCCAAGGACGGTCCTCGACGGCAGATCCTTGAGTTTGCAGCGCCGCGTAAGGGGCAGTCGGGCATCGTCTACTGTGGCACCCGCGCCAAGACCGAAGACCTGGCCCGCGCCCTGCGGGATGCGGGGCATGCGGCCTGCCATTATCATGGTGGCATGGAGGCAGGGGAGCGTCGCGATGTGGAGGTGCGGTTCGCGCGCGAAGATGGGCTAATCGTGGTGGCCACGGTGGCCTTTGGCATGGGGATTGATAAGCCGGATATTCGCTGGGTGGCCCATGCGGATCTGCCCAAATCGATCGAATCCTATTATCAGGAAATTGGCCGCGCCGGCCGTGATGGGGCCCCGGCCGAGACGCTGACGCTCTTTGGATCTGATGACATCCGTCTGCGCCGCAGTCAGATCGACGAGGGTCTCGCCCCCCCCGAACGCCGGGCTGCTGATCATGGTCGGCTAAACGCCTTGCTGGGATTGGCTGAGGCGCTGACCTGCCGTCGGCAGAGCCTGCTGGCCTATTTCGAAGAAGAGTCTCAGCCCTGTGGCAATTGCGATCTCTGCGATAGCCCGGTGGAGGTTTTTGACGGCACCACGGCGGTACGCAAGGCGCTCTCGGCTATTTTGCGCACCAATGAGACCTATGGCGCTGGGCATTTGATCGACATCCTTTTTGGCAATGAAACCGACCGGGTGCGGGAAAAGGGTCATAACGATTTGTCGGTCTTTGGCTGTGGTAAGGAATACAGCAAACGCCAGTGGCAGGCGGTGTTTCGGCAAATGATGGGCCATGATCTGGTGCGCCCTGATCCCGAACGCCACGGCGCGCTGCGGATGACCGAGGCAGCGCTGCCGGTGCTGAAAGGGGGGGCGCAGATCTCCCTGCGCAAGGATACCATCAAATCTGCCGAACGCCGTCCGGCGGTTAAAATGCTGGTGTCCGAAGAAGATGCGCCGCTTCTGTCGGCCCTGAAGGCCAAGCGCCGGGCGTTGGCGGAGGCGCAAAAAGTGCCGGCTTATGTGGTGTTTAACGACAAGACGCTGATTGAGATGGCGGAAACCCGACCTGAAACCCTGGACCAGATGGCGCGGATTGGTGGTGTTGGTGCAAAAAAACTGGATCGCTATGGCGATGAGTTTCTAGAGGTGATCAATGGCGCCGTAGAGCAAGTGCACCCCCAGCGCCGCAAACTGGCAACACGGGCCGGCGCGGGTACGATCTACGACGCCTTGATGGATGCGCAGAGCCAGTTGATCCGTGGCGATTGTGGCACGCTGAAACCGCTTAGCTGTCCAGCTACCATGTTGGCAAAGCTGGCTCAGATGCGTGCGGAGGACAGCCGCAGCATCACGATATTGCTGGGAGAGCGTCGCGCTGAGAGATTCTTGCCCGCTTTTCTGGACGTTTTGCGTCAGACTGATTAAGTCTGGAAAAAGGAAACAAATCGGAAACAAAGGAGCGCGCGATGCTGGTAGTGGTGTCCCCGGCCAAGAAGCTGGATTGGTCGGAGCAAGATCAGGAGATGACCTTCCCTGACTTTCAGAGCGATGCCATCGCTTTGAACGCTGTGGCGCGTGACCTTACGGTGGCCGAGCTGATGAAGTTGATGCATATCAGCGAAGATCTGGCCAAGCTGAACTACGACCGGTTTCGCGATTTTGCCTCAGACCCCAAAGCCGAGGATCTTCGCCCCGCCGCGCTGGCCTTTGCAGGCGACACCTATCAGGGACTGGAAGCCAGTTCGCTGGATCCTGACGAATTGGCCTGGGCACAGGATCATTTCCGTATTCTTTCGGGGCTTTATGGTCTGCTGCGGCCACTGGATGCGATGCAGCCCTACCGGTTGGAAATGGGCTCGAGACTGACCAACCCACGCGGTAAGAACCTGTATGAATATTGGGGCAGCCAGATCGCTGAGGCGCTGAATACGCAGGCTGAAACAACCGGGTCGCAGGTGTTGGTAAACTGCGCCAGCCAGGAGTATTTTGGTGCGGTTGATTTGAAAGCCCTGAAGCCGCAGGTGGTGACGCCAGTCTTTATGGAAGACAAGAATGGTACCCCAAAGGTGGTGAGCTTTTATGCCAAACGGGCGCGTGGGGCGATGGCGCGCTATGTGATTCAAAACCGGATTTCCGATGTTGCGAGTTTGCAGGAGTTTGACAGCGGCGGCTATGCTTACCAACCACAGATGTCGGAGCCGCTGAAGCCAGTGTTCTTGCGTAAGGTCTCTGCTTGAACCGGGACCTTATGCGGCCGAGGTCGTCTCAACCTCTTGGAAACCTTCTGAGACATGCTGCAGGATGCGCTCCAAGATAACGGCCTTGCGCAGGGGCTTGGTCAAATAGTGATCCAAACCAGCAGCCAGGATACCATCGGAATCTCCGGTCATGGCATGGGCTGTCAGGGCGACGATGGGGACGTGTCGCCCTGTGAGGGCTTCGAGCTTGCGGATCTCGCCTGTGGCCTCTTTGCCGTCCATCTCCGGCATTGAAATGTCCATAAAAACCAGATCGGGTTCAAAGGATTGATACAGAGCCACCGCCTCGACACCGTTGTTGGCAAATTGAAGCTCAATATTGAGATCTTTTACCATCTTGCGGAAGACCAGCTGATTGGTTCTGTTGTCTTCGGCTGCCAGAATGCGCATCTGCCGCGCGCCGCTTGGCTCGGGATCGGGCAGCGGGGGAGCGGACGCATTGTCGGCGGCATAGGCCTCTTCCAGGGTCTGGTCGGCGCACCCTGGTTGCGTTTCAGTTCGGTCCGTATCGATTTGGCCCATTTCAAGCTGGGGCTGCTCAATCTGGGGTGGCTGGTCTTCAGCAGGTGCTGAGGCATCCTGCTTGTCCAGTAACCCATTTCCGAGGCTTTCAAGTTTGGCGAATAGCTCACCACGCGGGGTGGGACGGGGCAGCAGGTCTATGTTGAGATTTTCGATGTCCGTGGCGTTGTACTCATGCGGGTTTGAACAGAGCATCACCATGGGAGCGTCTGGCCAGCCGCCCTGCCGCAATTGTTGTGCCAGTTCTAGCCCACCACCACCTGAAATGGCATGATCGCTAAGGATCAAATCAATGCCGTCATTCATTTTGCTCAGGGCGTCTGAGACGCTGTCAGCGGTTGTGGTTTCCACCCCGAGCAGCATCAACTGGCGCTGAAGAATTTCACTGTTGAGGGTGGAGTAGTCCACTAGCAAAATGTGGCGCAGGCTTTGGGGCAGCTTAGGCGTGCCTGCATGGCTCCCTTCGACGATGGGCAAGGGAATACGGAACCCAAAGCAAGACCCCTTGCCTTCGTCGCTTTCGACCCAGATTTCACCCTTCATCAATTCGATCAGACGGCGCGAGATTGCCAGTCCCAGACCGGTACCCTCGAACTTACGATTGCGCTCGTCTTCAACTTGGTTGAACTCTCCGAACACGTGATCGATTTTTTCTACCGGGATGCCAATTCCGGTGTCCTCGATCATGCAGTGCACTGCACAGGTGCCCTCTTCGGGGTTGGAAATGCCGGTCACGCGGAGCGTTACATGGCCTTCGTTGGTGAATTTCACTGCATTGCCGGCCAGGTTGGTCAAGACCTGCCTAATTCTCCCTGGGTCGCCCACAAACTGGGTTGGCAGGAACAGATCGTAGTCCACCAGAATCGTGAGCCCTTTATCGCGGGCTGTCGGCTGCAACAGCATGACGATTTCATGGATGCAGCGTTCCAGATCAAAGACTTCTTCGTGCAATACCAGCTTGTCGGCTTCGATCTTGGAGTAATCGAGCACATCGTTGATGATCACAAGCAGTGCTTCGCCTGAGTTCTTGATGGTATTGGCGTAGAGTTTCTGTTCATCGCTCAGCGTGGTGTCGTTGAGCAATTCAGCCATGCCGACAACGCCGTTCATAGGCGTGCGAATTTCGTGGCTCATATTGGCCAGGAATGCGGATTTGGCCCGGTTGGCGGCTTCGGCCCGCTCACGGGCGCTGCGCAGTTCTTCCTCGTAGTTTACTGAGGTGGTGATATCAAGCGCGAGGCTCACCACATCGCCCCCATGGCCGCGTTGGTCAATCAAGCGAAGATAGCGATCGTCCCACATCTGGATCACCACCGGCTCTGGTGACATTGATAACCAGCGTTCGCTCATCATAGCGCGCCAGCTATCGGGTTTCATTTCGCCGGTGTTGACCAACCCTTCGTCCGTCAGGATCTGCAAGATGCGCATGTAGGATATACCCGGCGCGGCCTCCTCCAGCCCATCAAAAAGGTTAAGATAGGCGGTATTGGCGCCGATGAGCCGACTGTCGGCGTCAAAAAAGGCGAAACCATCCTGAAAAGCCTGGATCGAGTGCCACAGCCTTCGCTCGGCGGTTTCGATCTTTTCATTGGCTTGGCTCAGGTCTGATTTAACCTTGGCATTTTCATCTCGGACAGTTGCCACCTCTGCCTGGGTTTCACCAATCTGTTTGGTCAGCGCCAGCGCATGGCGGCCCAGCTTGCGATTCGCAGCTGACAATTCGGCCTGCTTGAGTTCAAGCAGCCGCTCCGCCGCCAGTCTTGCCCGGCGTTCTTCCGCGAGTTTGTCAGCAAGGCTCATCCCTGCGGGCTCCATCAAATATAACAAACAGTTTCCCCAAAAAAGGGGAGGAACGTCGGGTGTAAAATTAAAGGTCTTGGCATCTGTCTTACGCGTGAATTTCTTGCTATGGCGTTAAGCCCGTGCCAGCCTATGAGTGATTTAGGAGGGCGTTATGCCAGTTTGTTTCTTTGCACGGTTCCATATTTTTGTTCATGAGTTTTATCTGGGTGCTCTTCGACCAGCGTGGCGAAGGGACAGCGAAGGGCGTGCAGGCCGCTGCCTTTCGGCGGCTGCAAGCGTCCTGTCACTTTCGTACATCACTGTTTTTGCAACATTCTTCGCAACCATGACGCGGGCCGAACCGGTGATTCCATCGATGCGGTATCAGGCATTTATGGATACCGACTATTATGGTTCGGATTTGCAGGCTTTGTTTGATACCGATCTGACGTCGTGCCAGGCGGCCTGTAGTGCGCAGAGCAACTGTTCTGGCTTTGTGTACAACTCGCGGTCCAACGCCTGTTTCCCAAAACAGACAATGCAGACAGCTTCGCAGTTCATCGGGGCTATTTCCGCGTTGAAACAGATCCAGCCTGCCGAGCTTGTGGCCCAAGGCACAGCGCGTGCTCAAAGGCTAAGCACTCTGCGGAAGGGGGATTGGACCCTGGCCAATCAGACAGCTGAAGAGATTGGCCGCCTGTTTCCCTCTGAAGGAGAGGCGCTGGAAGACATGGTTGCGGCGGCGCAAATCCAGGCCCGCGGCGGCAATACCTCAGGCGCGCTGCGTTGGTTGGCGCAGGCGGTTGCGCTCAGTGATGAGGCCGGGCTTTGGGCTGAATACTCTGCGGTACTGCTGCGTCATAGCAATTCATCTGGAAACACCAGCACCAAGCGGAAGATGCGCAAACAGGCGTTGGCGGCTGGCCTCAATGCCTATCTGCGTGCCTCTGGCAATGAGGTGCAGGTCAACGGGTTGGTTACAGCGGCTCAGGCTCTCGAACAATTGGGACGGGGCAAGGATATGCTGCCGCTCCTGCGTTTGGCCGAAGAAATCGCGCCGCGACGGGATACGGCACGACTGCTGGACCGGATGATCGAGAAATACGGCTTCCGTGTCACTGACAGCAGGGTGCAAAGCGACAGCGCTACTCCGCGTCTTTGCGTCGAGTTTTCCGAACCCCTGCTGCTGAGCGGCGTTACCTACGAGGATTACCTTAAACTATCGGCGCCAGGTATTGTGGCCACCGCCGAGGGGCGTGAGCTTTGTATCGAAGGGCTCGAACATGGGCGGCGTTACCGGATGACCCTGCGCAGTGGCCTGCCCGCAGGAAATGGGGATGCGCTGATCAAGGATGTCGAGCTTACCCATTATGTCAGCGACCGCAGTCCAGCGGTACGTTTCCCTGGGCGGGCCTATGTGCTGGCCAAAACCGATCAGGCGGCCTTGCCGATTGAGACTGTCAACCTGACAGAGGTGACGTTGCAACTACGTCGCGTGAGCGACCGCAACCTGCTGCGCAGCATTCAGGATGGCTATTTTGGCCGCCCCCTGTCGCAGTGGCAGGAGGAGCACTTTGCCAGCGACATCGCAGAGGAGGTCTGGAGCGGCACGGCAACGGTGCAAAGCACGCTGAACCAAGATATGATCACACGCCTGCCTCTGACTGAGGCCATTGCTGATCAGCCGGTGGGCATCTATGCGCTTTCGGCCAGTTACAAGGGCGCTGACCCCTATGAAAACCCCAGTGCCACCCAGTGGTTTGTCCTGACGGATCTTGGCCTCAGTACCATGTCCGGCAGCGACGGGCTGCATGTGCAGGTGCAGGCCTTGTCTGATGCCATGCCCCGCGCCGGAGTTAAGGTAACGCTGATCTCCAACGCCAATGCTGTACTGGGCAAGGCAGAGAGCGACGCGAGCGGCTATGCGCATTTTGCTCCCGGTTTGGCGCGTGGGCGGGGCGGTGCTGCTGCAGCAATGCTCCAGGCCCAGGTCATGGGCGAGGATGGAGTTGAGGATTTTGCTTTTCTGTCCCTGAAAGATGCTGCCTTTGATCTGTCCGATCGGGGTGTCGAGGGGCGACCTTCTCCGGGGCCTGTGGATGTGTTTTTGGCCACCGACCGGGGCGCCTACCGTGCTGGTGAAGTGATCCATGTCACCGCATTGACCCGTGACAGCAGGGCGCAGGCGATTGACGGCCTGCCGCTCACCGCGATCCTCTCTCGTCCAGATGGGGTGGAATACAGCCGCCATGTCTCAACCGGTGGCGAGGTGGGGGGGCATGTCTTTGCTCTGCCAGTGGGGGGCACAGCACCTCGCGGCACCTGGCGATTAGAGATCAAGAGCGATGTCAAAGCGCCAGCCCTGGCCAGTCGTCAAATTCTGGTCGAAGATTTCATGCCAGAGAGGATTGACTTTGACCAAAGCATTGCCAACGCGGAGAATTTGCGCCCCGGAGAATTTGCCCAGCTTGATATCGCTGCGCGCTATCTCTTTGGCGCACCAGGGGCGGATCTGGGCATTGATGGCGATCTGCGCCTGCGCCCGGTTAGCACCCTGGAAAAGTGGCCTGAATATCACTTTGGCCGCTTTGATGCGCCGCGCGACAGCCAGCGCAACTATTTTGGTGGTGACAATACCGATGCCAGTGGCGCAGCCCGCGTAACCGTAGAGCTCCCGATGGTTGAGGCCGCCGGCATGCCCTTTGAGGCCACATTGTCTACCCGGCTGACAGATGGATCTGGTCGCCCGGTTGAGCGCACAATGGATCTGCCGGTACGCCCCTCTGGTCCGATTCTGGGCATCAAGCCCTTGTTCGATGGTGTGGTTGCCGAGGGCACAGAGGCGGGGTTTGAGCTGATAGCCCTGTCTCCGGACCAAAGGCTGATGCCGATGCGGGTGAAATGGAGCCTGAACCGGATCGAGACTCGTTATCACTGGTATCAGCTTTATGGCAATTGGAACTGGGAACGCAGCACCCGTCGCAAAAGCGTCGCCACGGGCGAAGCCCTGCTGGAGGAAGCACCTTTTCTGCTGTCCGCGCCCACGGATTGGGGCCGTTATGAATTGGTGATTGAACGACTGGATGGCGCCTACGTTGAGGCAGCCCTGGATTTCTATGCGGGGTGGTACGCCCCCGCCGATGCCTCGGCCACGCCGGACCAGTTGGAGATCTCCCTGGATGCCGAGAGCTATCAGCCCGGCGATACGGCCCAGCTGCGGCTGGTGCCACAAAGCGCAGGAACGGCGCTGATATCGGTGTTGTCGAACCAAGTGATCGAACGCCACGCGGTTGAAGTCGAGGCGGGCGAAGTGCTGGTGCCGCTTACGGTCACCCAGGAATGGGGTAGCGGCGCTTATGTCACTGCAATGATGTTACAGCCGCTGACTGGCAAGACCAGCCGCACCCCAACCCGGGCATTGGGGCTGGCCCATGCCACGGTGATCCAACCGGGACAGGAGTTGCAAGTCGCCATCGAGGTGCCTCAGGTGGCTCGCCCCCGCAGTACTGAAATGGCGGAGATTTCCGTTACAGGCGCCGCACCGGGCGAAGAGGTCTGGCTGACAGTAGCTGCTGTGGATTTGGGTATTCTCAATCTCACAGGGTTCAAGAGCCCGGACCCCAGTGCATATTACCACGGCCAGCGCCGTCTGGGCATGGAGCTGCGCGATATCTATGGACGGTTGATTGATCCGGGAAACGGGGCTTTTGGGCAACTGCGCTCTGGCGGCGACGCAGATCGCGGCTTGCAGATGCAATCCCCACCACCCACGCAGGACCTGGTGGCTTTCTTCTCTGGCGCTGTGAAAGTTGATGCCGACGGTATGGTTGCTTTTCCGATGGAATTGCCCGCCTTCAATGGCACCGTGCGGTTGATGGCCATGGCTTGGTCGAAGACCGCGGTAGGTCAGGCTGAGGCGGATATGCTGGTGCGAGATCCGGTTGTTGTCACAGCGTCCTTGCCACGTTTCCTGGCTCCTGGGGATCAAAGTCGTATCAGTATCGAATTGGTTCATGCCGATGGTCCCACCGGAGAGATGACCCTACTGGCGCAGTCTCTGGGCGCTGGCATCACGCTGGGTAATTTACCCGGATCCATCACCCTGGGCGATCAGGGTAAGGCGGTACTGGAGTTGCCGGTCACGGCAACGGATGTGGGCGACCCCGAGGTGGTCCTGTCGCTGATTACCCCGGATGGCAAGCATCTGAGCCAGGTCTTGCGCCTGCCGGTGCGGGCCAACGATCCGGTTCTGGCCAGCACCCGCCGGTTTACTTTGAACAAAGGTAGCAGTTTTCAGCTGACGGAGGATGTCTTTACTGGGCTCAGGCAGGGGACCGCACGGGCGGTTTTGTCGGCAGGTCCACTGGCGAAATTTGATGTTCCAGGCCTGCTCGCAAGCCTGGATCAATATCCCTATGGCTGTACTGAGCAGGTGACCTCTAAGGCGTTGCCGCTGCTCTATCTGTCTTCGGTGGCGCAGTCACTGGGCTTGGGGCGCGGCCCTCAGGTTGATGCCCGAATCCAATCGGCGATCCAGCGGGTGCTGACGCGCCAGGCCAGCAACGGCGCCTTTGGCCTGTGGCGGGCCGAAAGCGGTGACTTCTGGCTGGATGCATATGCCTCTGATTTCCTGTCGCGGGCGCGTCGGCAGGGTCACGCGGTTCCTGAGTCTGCATTTATGCGGGCAATGGACAATCTGCGTAATCGTCTGAACTATGCCTCTGACTTTGATGACGGCGGCGAGGACGTGGCCTACGCGCTATTGGTCCTTGCTCGCGAGGGTGCCGCCTCGATGGGGGATCTGCGCTACTATGCAGATGTTAAGGCGCGTGCCTTTGCTACCCCCTTGGCTGCGGCGCAGCTTGGCGGGGCCCTGGCAGCCTATGGAGACCAGCGCCGGGCTGACAGGATGTTTGCCCGCGCTGCAGAGTTGCTGCAGCAGGCAGAGCGGGAAGGCCCGGTCTGGCGTGCAGATTATGGTACCCAGCGCCGCGATGCCGCGGCAGTACTGGCTTTGATCACCGAGGCCGGCACCGACGTGATCAGCGCTGAGATGCTGAGCCGCCGTGTCACCGCTGATACCGATCGGATGTCGACGCAGGAATCCGCTTGGACGCTCTTGGCGGCTCATGCGCTGATCAAAAACCCCGAGGTTTCGGGGATGCTGGTAAATGGTCAACCCTCAGAGGGGCCATTCTTGCAGGTCGCAGGTGGCCAGGGCTTGCCAGAGATGTCGATCTCCAGCGCCAATGGCGCTGCCACAGATCTCACTCTGACCACCCTGGGCGTGCCCGAAGTCCCGCCCGCTGCCGGTGGCTATGGCTATACTATCGAGCGCAGCTACTACAGCCTGGAGGGACAGGAACTGCCAGGCGATGCCTTTAGGGTCGGGGAGCGGTTTGTCACTGTGCTGAAGGTCACACCGCATGAAGCCGTGGGGGCGCGGTTGATGGTCAATGATCCGCTGGCGGCCGGCATTGAAATCGATAATCCCAACCTGCTGCGCTCGGGGGATCTGCGCGATTTGGCTTGGCTGAAGCCCAGCTCGGCAGAACATGCAGAGTTCCGCAGTGACCGGTTCTTGGCGGCGATTGACCTCTCAGGGCGCAAAACCGCGACCCTGGCCTATATCAGCCGTGCTGTAACGCCAGGGAGCTTTCATCGTCCGGCGGCCCAGGTTGAGGATATGTATCGTCCTGCCTATCGGGCGCATACTGATGCGGGTTCGGTTATTGTCCGGTGATTTGGCGCTATACAGCAAAGGCACGCATGTCTGCGTCTTTGGTTGAGCAAAGGAGCAGATCTGGATGGGGGCTTTGGTACCTGGGCTTTGCTTTGGCTGTTGTTATGGCCGTTGCCGTGGCGGGTTTTCAGCGGTTTGAACAATGGATCAGTGAGACCGAGCTACCGGTGACGTTGGCTGAGACCTCGACTGAGGTGCTGGACAGGAACGGAGCGCTGTTGCGGGTCTATCCGGTGGGGGATGGTATCTGGCGCATGGCGCCACAGCTAGAGCAGGTGGACCGAGATTTTGTCGCCATGCTGATCGCCTATGAGGATAAGCGGTTCTTCTCCCATGCGGGGGTTGACCCCCTGGCCATGTTGCGGGCCGCGGGGCAGGCGCTTTGGCACGGGCGGACCGTCTCGGGAGGGTCAACCCTGACCATGCAGCTGGCGCGGCTGCTGGAAGATGGCACCACTGGGGCCTGGGCTGGAAAGCTGCGCCAGATCCGTCTGGCACTGGCGCTAGAGCGCCGTCTATCCAAGTCGCAGATCCTGACGCTGTATCTCACCCATGCGCCCTATGGCGGCAATCTCGAAGGTATTCGGGCTGCGAGCTATGCCTGGTTTGGCAAAGGGCCTAAGCGGTTGACGCCTTCTCAGGCGGCCTTGTTGATCGCCTTGCCACAATCGCCGGAGCGGCGCCGCCCGGATCGCGCACCTGCGGCGGCTGGTGCCGCCCGGGACCGGGTGCTGGAACGGCTAATGCGGGCCGGGCTGTTGAACGCCACAGAGGTCGATGTGGCGGGGCAGGCGCCCTTGCCGCGCCGGATGCAGGGCTTCCCACGTCTGGCGCCGCATCTGTCAGATCGGATTTTGGCGGCGCGCCCTGGTGTATCGCGTTTGGCGTTAACCCTAGATGCACAGCTACAGGCCAAAATGGAGACCCTCGTGGCAGAGGCAGCCCGCAGGGCCGGGGCGCGGGTCTCAGGCGCGCTTTTGGCGGTGGATCATCGCAGCGGCGAGATCCTGGCCTCGGTGGGCTCGCCCTCCTATCAGGATAGCACCCGCCAAGGGTTTGTCGATATGACACAGGCCGCGCGTTCGCCGGGGTCCACGCTGAAACCTCTGGTCTATGGGTTGGGTTTTGATTCCGGTCTGGTCCACCCTGAAAGCCTGATCCATGACGGTCCTATAGAGTTTGACGGCTACGCGCCGCAGAACTTTGATGGGGAGTTTCGCGGTGATCTGCGGGTGCGTGAAGCGCTACAACTGTCGCTGAACATCCCCGTTGTGCGGCTGGCTCGCGAGATCGGTCCAGCGCAGCTCTTGGCGGTGATGCGGCGCGGGGGGGCTAGGCCTCAGCTGCCAGGGGGCAAGCCTGGACTGGCCATTAGCCTGGGGGGGATCGGCACCTCCCTGCAGGATTTGGTGCAGATCTATGCCGGGATAGCTGCCGGTGGCAGGGGGATGCAGCTGCGGGCAGATCAGGCCAGCGGTGCGCAGGAACTGTCCCGTATGATGTCAGAGGTTGCTGCTTGGCAATTGGGGGATATCTTGCGCGGGCTGGCGCCCCCACCTGGGGCGCGGGCCGACGTACTGGCCTATAAAACCGGGACATCCTACGGTCACCGCGATGCCTGGGCGATCGGATGGGATGTGCAACATGTGATTGGCGTCTGGATGGGCCGTGCAGATGGCACACCGGTACCGGGTGCCTTTGGAGGTGAACTGGCCGCACCAGTGTTGTTTGAGGCCTTTGGACGTCTAAAACCTGAAGTCACTGCGCCACCAGCACCGCCAGCGGCAACCCTGATTCTGGGGGCTGCCGAGTTGCCGCTGCCGCTGCGCCGCTTCCGTCCGCGTGACGCGGTTTTTGCCCAGAACGCGGCAGCCCCGCAGGTATTATTCCCTCCAGATGGCGCGGGGCTGGCACTGGACGGGGCACCTCTGGTGGTCAAACTTCGCGGCGGCAGCGCGCCTTTTGCCCTCCTGGCTGATGGCCGGGTTCTGGTCAAAGGCCAGCGGCGGCACGAATTCGAGGTGCCCAATCCGGGACCGGGCTTTGCCAATCTTGTCGTTGTGGACAGTGCAGGTCATAGCACGAGCGTTCATGTCGAGATTGACTGACCTGCTCTCTAGCCTGCCATCACAAGGGCCGCTCACGTCGTCCTTCTCGCAGCCAGCCAGCGATGACAAAACCTGCCGCCAGTATGAGGCCAAGCCAGGCGGGTAGCAGTGCGATTTGCGAGACAGAGCGTGTCTCATAGGCGCTGCGGGTCGTGAGCCCGATCCAGCCGCGTCCAGATGCTGGGCGTCCAGCGCGGACATCGCGTAGGCGGGGCAATCCTTCTTCCAGCGCCAGGGCGCCACCGCGCAGCGGGGCCAGCACAGGCGCCATAAGATCTGCAGTGGCAATGGTTTGTTGAAACTCTCGCGGAGCCGCAGGGCCAAGGCCAACAACCGCATCGGCGGCGCCTTCAGAGAGGCGGTAAAGACCGGGCTCGGCGCCAGTATAGCTGGCTTCCCACAGGCCCGGTGCGCGTTCTGTCATTGCCAAAAGGGTTTCGCCACCATCGGGACCGATCACACTCAGCTCACCTGCAGTGCCGCTCATTCTGCGGCGAAACACCTGCATAGTCTGTCCAGTGACCTCGGCCCAAAGCATTTCTTCTTCCAGTTCTGGTTCTTTCATCATCCAATGGGCCAGTCGCCGCAGAAGTTCGAGCTGGGGTCCGCCGCCCTGATATCCCCGGCTCCAAAGCCAGGCGTGATCCGAGGCCAAAAGTGCTACCCGTCCGGCTGCCACCCGGTCCAGCACCAACAAAGGCCGGGTCTCAACGCCCTCCATCAGGACATGGCCCTGTGGTGCGGCTACTTCGATCTGGCGCAGCCAGCTGCCCCAATGCGGCATGCCTTCCGGCCCCGGTGGCTCCAGCCCTGCGGTAACGGGGTGACGATGACCGAGATCAGTGATCTCAGGGCGATAGGCCTGTTCCAACACTCGCGCTGTGGGGGCTGCGGGCAACACCCGTGAAAGCGGTGAGCGATAGATGGAATCAGCGCTGGCAAAATCCGGCCCCGCTGCCACCAGCACAGCGCCGCCCTGTTCGACATAGTTGGCCACATTGTCGAGGTAGATCGCGGGCAGGATGCCGCGCCGTTTGTAACGGTCAAAAATGATCAGATCAAAATCTTCGATTTTCTCCAGAAACAGCTCTCGGGTGGGAAAGGCGATGAGGGACAGTTCATCCACCGGCACCCCATCCTGTTTTTCCGGCGGGCGCAAAATGGTGAAATGCACCAGATCAACCGAGCTGTCTGATTTAAGCAGGTTGCGCCAGGTTCGCCCGCCAGCATGGGGCTCGCCCGAGACCAAAAGCACACGCAGCCGATCCCGCACGCCATTGATCTGCACCAAAGCGGCATTATTGCGATCAGTGAGCTCGCCGTCGACGTCGGGGGTGGCAAAGCGGATCACATTGCGCCCACCGTGGGGGAGGGTAAGTGGCAAATCAAAATCCACGCCAAGCGGCAGGTTGAAGCGCTGCGGCGGGCCGCCATCGATAGAGATTTCCAGCGGTGCCTGACGTTGACCTGCGGGGGCAGCGCCTTGATCTTCAATGCGAAGGGTGAGGGTCACAGGTTCGCCGATGATGGCAAAGGCTGGTGCATTGCGCAGAATCAGGCGCCGATCCCAATCTCCCTGCCTGCCCGTCATCAGCAAGTGCATTGGCGCGGGCAATTCAATCGGATGGTCGGTGTCATGTATCTGGCCATCGGACAGAGCAATGATGCCGGCAACGCGCCCCTGTGGCTCATCGGCCAGCGCCTGGGACAGGGCCTGCAGCAGGGTGGTCCCGCTGTCTCCGGTGCCATCCTCAAGAGTGATCCAGCGGGTCTCGGTATTGGGGCGGGCCTTGAGCTGGCGGTCCAGCGAGGCTTGGGCCTCGGCCATCTGCGCCTGCCGATCTGACAGCTGCTGGCTGGCGGTGTTATCGACCGCCACCAGCACAATGTCGCTCAGTGGTGCCCGGTCTTCGCTTTGGCGCAGGGGGCCAGTCAGGGCGCCCAGCAGGCAGAGCGCGGCCAGACCGCGCAGGCCCCAGCCAGGCAACCGCCGCCATAGCGCCAGCACCAGACTGGCCAGCACCAATGTGGCCAAGCCCCAGATTACGGGCCAGGGCAGTAGCGGGTCAAAAAGTATTGTGTGGTTCATCAAATCCGCTCCTATTGTCCCAGCCGTTCCAGCAGGGCCGGCACATGGACCTGATCAGATTTGTAGTTGCCAGTGAGCACATGCATCACCAGATTGACGCCAAAGCGATAGGCGAGCTCTCGCTGGCGTTCGCCAGAAAAGCCGCGCCCCACTGGCAACATCGGTCTGCCATCCCTATCCACGGCCCAGGCTGCGGCCCAGTCATTGCCGCCGATCACAACCGGCGTCACCCCATCGTTCAGATCACGAAAGGGGATGCCCTCGACCTGTTCGGCATCCGCGGGCGCAGCTTCGACCCAAAGCGCGCCACGCGGGTGACGGCCCGGGAAATCCTGCAGTAGGTAAAAGGAGCGGGTGAGCACATGGTCACTGGGCAGGGGCTCCAAGGGCGGGATATCTAACGGCAGCGCCAGCTGCTGTAGCCGCCGGGTGGCCGGGCTGGCAGTACCACTGGCCGCATGTCCCGCATCGCGGGTGTCAAACAGGATCATGCCACCAGAGCCGAGGTATCGATTTAACTGTGCGTAGGCCTTGGCCGAGGGCAGTGGCTGGCGAAGGGTGACAGGCCAATAGAGCAGAGGATAAAGCGCGAGATCATCACGTTCCAGGTCAATACTTACCGGAGTGGAAGGCTCAACAGAGGTGCGAAAGAACAGCGTATCCGACAGCCCGCGCAGCCCGGCGAGAGCTATTCGATCTGTTTGGGCATCCCCCGTCAGCACATGGGCCAGAGTTAACTCCCCGGCGCGCAAGACATGTTCGACGGGTGCGCTTTCGGGGGATAGATCTTCCTGCGCTGTCGCGGGAGATACGCCTGCAAGCCCTAGTCCGAACCCGGTTCCCAGGAAAAGGGCAATCATCGCCAGGCTCTTTGCACGGGGCAGCAGGCCACTAATCAGCAGCGTCGCCACCACATCGAGGGTGAGCATAACCAGTGCCAGGCCTAGCAATGCCCCCGCCAAAGCCTGCTCTTGGGATTTGTTATACCCGACCTCGGTGACATCCGCTCCCCAGGTGGCGGCGGTCAGCAGATCGCCCTGAGAAAGCGTATTGCGTGCCAGGCTGCGGCCATTGCTTTGATACAGGCCAGGTCGCAGCTCAGGCCCGGTTGGGGCTTCGACCAGGTCGGGACCGGTCACCCCGGGAAGTGTCGCGGCATCGGCTTTGCGGCCAAACCCGTCCAGCACGGCGATGGGGCGCCACGTGGTTCCCTCCAGGCTTTGTGCCTCTGGGGGTTTTGCAGCCGAAGACACTGCGAGCCGCTCCAACATACGCACAAATAGGCCGGAAATTGGCAGGTTGCTCCATTCTGCATTGGCCGTGACATGAAACAGCACCACTTGCCCCTGTCCCAGCTCCTTGCGGGTGACCAAAGGCGTGCCATCTTCAAGGGCGGCAATTACGCGAGACGCGAGACTTGGGTCGGGCTGTGCCACCACCTGTGAGGCAACAGAGACCTCGGCCGGGATGGTGAGGCCAAAGAAGGGAGAGGCCTCAGGGAAGGGCGCCAGTGTTTTGGGCTCGCCCCAGCTCATGGCGCCACCGATGCTGCGACCGCCAATACGCAGGCGCACGGGGAGCAACACCTCTTCGCTGTCGCGGGCAGTATCGCTGGCCGCCAGGCGCGGTCCGGCAAATCGGAGGAGAAGCCCACCTGCCTCAATCCAAGCGGTCAGTTCTGTTTGAACATCCGGTGCTATGCGGGCTACGTCGGCCAGAACGATTACGTCCGGGTTTGCAGGCAAAACTTCGCCCAATGTCCCCTCAATTAGATCCGCAGTGGGTTTCAACGCCTGGCGCAGGTAGTGCAGCGGTGACAGCAGGGCGAGACCTTCATCCGGTGCACCAGAAGACACCAGGGCTACCTCGCGGCGTCGCAGACTGTCGTCGCTCAACGCCACAGCCCCGGCAGCGCGCTGGTCCAGGAGCTCAAAGCGTTCAATTCGGGCGCGTAATTCTGACGGCAAAGAGAGCTGCAGGCTGGCGCTATCGGCACCTGCGGCAAACTCTGCGGTACCCTGCGCTAGGGTGCGCTGGGTTCCGCCAGGATCGCGGCCGCGCGCCAAGACCTGGACTGCGCGGGCACCCAATGCAGTGCCCTGCGGCTGGCTGCGCCTTAGCGAAATCTCGAGCGCCCCATCTTTTGCAACGGGGGGCATGAGCCCCAGTACAGGCAGGCCAGAGGAGATCACCGTCACGTGGCCCTGGAGCTTAAGAGCCTCAGTTATGTCATCCTGCCCCTCATAGGCCAGACCATCGCTAAACCAGAGGCTGTCAAAAGATTCGGCACTGGCGGCCAAATGGGTCACAGCGCTGCTGATTTGATCGCCAGTGGGCTGCCAGGCCTGCGGCAGCAGGCCTGGTAATTGCTGTTGCCAAGTACTGGCAGCCTGGAATTGTAGCGCTCTGGGAGTGGTGAGCTGTAGCAGCGCGACAGGACGGTTGGCGCGACCTGCTTCTTCCAGGTGGGCAGTGATTTGCTTGGTGGTTTCCTGCCATCCCGTGGCCCCGGCCCAGGTGCCATCCAGCACCAGCAAAAGCGGCCCGGACCCGGCGTCGTTGCGGGCTGGGTTCAGTACTGGCCCAGCAAAGCCAAGGATCGCCGCCGTCACGGCCAAAAGCCGCAACAGGAGGAGCCACCAGGGGGTGCGATCGGATTGGCGGTCCTTATCAGTGAGCCCCAGCAAAAGAGTTACGGCAGGAAAGATCTGTTTCTTTGGTGCCGGTGGCACCGCGCGGAGCAGGATCCACAGCAGCGGCAGCACCAACAGCCCCAGCAACAGCCATGGCGCAGTAAAGCCAAGGCCACCAATCACCGTCATGTCTGCCCCCGATCCATCGCGTGATAGAGCCACATCAGAGCGACAAGCGCAGGGTCATCACAG
Organism: Roseobacter sp. MED193; assembly: GCF_000152965.1. Classification (GTDB taxonomy): domain Bacteria; phylum Pseudomonadota; class Alphaproteobacteria; order Rhodobacterales; family Rhodobacteraceae; genus Pseudophaeobacter. The sequence goes on from NZ_CH902583.1 coordinate 2,597,127, forward strand.
TGATGTTGCCCCATGCGCCATCCCGCGGCGCGGCACAGGCGGTCCAGTGCATCGCGCCGTTCTGCCAAGCGCCTCAGGTATTCATCGCGCAGGGATGCAGCCTTGAGTGTTTCATGGGAAAGCGCGCCGCTGACGCTTTCAAAGCGGGTGCGGCCTGCAAAAGGAAAGCCTTCTTCAGCCGGGTCCAGCACCTGCAGCAGGACGCCATGCACGCCGCGATCTGCAGCCTTGGAGAGGGCGCGTTCCAAGGGCTCAAAGGGGCCAAGGAAATCGGAAATGAAAAGGGCGCGGGCATGGGGTGCCATGGCGCGATCTTCGGGAGGGGCATAGTCCTGGGTGTCATCGGCGCTCAGCGCATCACAGAGCCGCAGGATCTGCAGGTTGCCCCGTCGCGGCGGCAAGCTCCCTCCGGTGAGCCCAACCCGCTCACCAGCGCGCAGCATCAGGATCGACAGGGCCATGCCAATCAACCGGGCACGATCAATCTTGCGTGGCAGCTCGGGGGTTGAGGCAAAGCGCATGGAAGCCCCTTGATCAATCCAGAGGTGCACTGTCTGGGCAATCTGCAATTCGCGTTCACGGACAAATTGCTGATCCCCGCGAGCAGAGCGGCGGTGATCGATCATCCGCCGACTGTCGCCTTGTTGTAGCGGGCGGTACTGCCAGAAATCATCCCCCATACCAGCCCGCCGCCGTCCGTGATCACCGCCTAGCACTGAGCCGGCCAATTGCTGTGCCTGCACCAAGAGCGGCGGCAGAGCACTGGCGGCACTCTCGGCACCGACGCGCAGCTGTACGGCCCCGGTTGTGGGGACGGTGTGTTGGGACGTGGCGGTTTGGGTCATGCGGCGATCCCGTTCTGGCCCAGATCTGTAGCGGTCTGTGCGATCAGATCGCTGAGGCTGTCTCCGCGGGCGCGGGCGGCAAAGGTCAGCTGCATCCGGTGGCTTAACACCGGCAACGCCATGTCGAGTACGTCTTCGGCATTGGGAGCCAGACGGCTTTGTAGCAGGGCACGAGCGCGTACCGCTAGCATCAGGGCCTGGGCTGCGCGAGGGCCTGGGCCCCAAGCGACGGTCTGCGCCACCCGGTCCGAGACGCCGGGTTCTTCGGGGCGGAAGGCACGCACGAGGTCAAGGATCATCTCTACCACGGAATCGCCCACTGGCATACGTCGCAGCAGCTCCTGCGCTGCGATAAGATCTTCAGGGGAAAAGACCTGATGCGCTGTGTCTTCTTCTAACCCTGTGGTGGCCAGCAGGATGTCTCGCTCAGTATCGCGGGTGGGGTAGGGCACATCAATCTGAAACAGGAAGCGGTCGAGTTGCGCTTCGGGCAGGGGATAGGTGCCCTCCTGCTCGATCGGGTTTTGCGTTGCCAGCACATGAAAGGGCAGCCCCAAGGACCGATTCTCGCCTGCGACGGTTACCTGACGTTCCTGCATCGCCTGCAACAGAGCCGACTGGGTACGCGGGCTGGCACGGTTGATCTCATCCGCCATCAAAAGCTGGCAAAAAACCGGACCAGGCACAAAGCGAAAGGCGCGGCTGCCGTCCGTATTGGTATCCAGCACTTCGGAGCCAAGGATATCTGCAGGCATCAGATCTGGGGTGAATTGCACCCGTTTGCCATCTAGCCCCATGACTGTTGACAGAGTTTCAACCAGTCGGGTCTTGCCCAACCCCGGAAGCCCTACCAGCAAACCATGGCCGCCACAGAGCAGGGTGGCCAGTGTCAGGTCGACGACCCTCTCTTGTCCGATGAAGCGGCGGGTGATCGACTCTCGTGCGAGCTGTAGTTTTGCTTCCAGAGCTTCAATCTGGTCCAGTAGATCGTCAGGTTCGGACATGACATTCCTTTCGTGGCGCATATATGGTCTTACTGTATCGCGGTTGAGGGAAATGGCAAAAGCAATGAGTGGACAAAATACTGTGACTCCATCGGCAGATGGGCTGGCTGCCTCGATCAAGGCAGCGGGCAAGGCTAGCGCAAAGGGCGGTTTACCGCCGGTGCATCTGTGGAACCCGCCCTTCTGCGGTGATCTGGATATGCGGATCGCCCGCGATGGCACCTGGTTCTACCTGGGCACGCCAATTGGGCGATTTGAGCTGGTCAAGCTGTTTTCCTCGATCCTAAAGCGCGAAGAGGGCAAGTATTTTCTGGTGACCCCGGTGGAGAAGGTCGGCATCACCGTAGATGATGCCCCCTTTGTTGCGGTTGATTTTGAAGCCAGAGGCGAAGGTGCGGCGCAGGAACTTTTGTTTACCACCCATGTTGGTGACCAGATGCTGGCAGGCCATGATCATCCGATTCGGGTCGAACGCGACGCCGAGACCGGCGAACCTTCCCCCTATGTGCTGGTGCGCAGTGATCTGGAGGCGTTGATTGATCGCAAGAGCTTCTACCGCCTGGTGGAGCTGGGCTGTCATCATGACGGTTGGTTTGGGCTCTGGTCAGGGGGGGCGTTCTTTCCGGTGATCCCATCGGATGAACTGCCCTAGTGTTTTTTGGGGCTAAGGCCGCTTTGGGGATTAGAAAAAATGCGTTGTTTTCTCTGCTTGGCTGAGGGCCCGTGTTGGGGTTAGACCGTTGACGACGACAGACAGGAGGTCTCTGACATGCCACGATTTGCGGCAAATATCTCTATGCTCTTTGCTGAGCTGCCCTATCTGGATCGTTTCGCAGCGGCAGCCAACGCAGGGTTCAAAGCGGTGGAGATCCTGTCCCCTTATGAGTTCGCAGCCAAGGAAACCCAGAGGGCCTTGTTGGCCAATGGGTTGGATCTGTTGCTGATCAACGCGCCGCCGCCCAATTATACTGGTGGCGAGCCGGGGTATGCGGCACTGCCCGGCGGTACCGACCGGTTCCAAAGGGATATTCGCCGGGTGCTGCGCTATGGCGAGGTGCTGAATGTGGGGCTCATCCATGTCATGGCAGGCTATGCGAAAGGCGATGAGGCGCGAGATACCTTTATCACCAACCTGCGCTGGGCGGCGGATTTTGCGCCCAAGCAGCGCTTTACCATTGAGCCGTTGAATGCCGGTGATCAGCCTGGCTATTTTTTGGATGATTACAATCTGGCGGCCGAGGTCCTGGAGGCGGTGGACCGGCCCAATGTGGGGCTGCAGTATGACGCCTATCATGCGCAGATGATCCATGGCGATGCCTCCAAGGTCTGGGAGAGTTTTGGCAAACAGGCCGTACATGTGCAGATTGGTGCTGCACCCAGCCGATGCGAACCTGGTACCGGGCCAATTGATTTTGGTGCCCTATTTCAAGCCATTGATGACAGTGGATATGAGGGCTGGGTGAGTGCGGAATACACCCCCTCTACACTACGGACAGAGGATAGCTTGGGCTGGTTGCCTGCCCAAGGTTAGGCTATTTACATTCTTTATGTGGAATGTGTAACTTGTAGCACCTCTGTCATTTCACAAGGAAAGCTGCATTGATTCCCGCTCGTTTTGCCCCTGCACTGGTTGGGTTGATCCTCTCGGGACTGATGTCCTGTATCGTTACTCTGGTGGCAACTGTGAAAACACTAGGCTTGAACGATGAAGTGTTTCCAACTTGGTTGAATGCTTGGTTGTTTGGCTGGCCGATTGCCTTTGCGGTGGTGCTAATCGCAGGACCGGCGGTGCGTGGTCTGGTTTCGAAATGGGTGAAGTCGTCTTCGAAGGTCTGAAATTTTTCCACGGTTGGCGCTCCCGCAAATTCCGAGACATCCCGAGGGTGTCTCTCTATTGTTGGGGGGGCGCCGCGCTGACGCGACGCGCAGAGAAATTGCTGAGATACGCATAAGGGTCAGGTCTGCCCTGACGCGCGATTGCTAGGATAGAATAATCCGAGTAGCCTCAAGGGCAAGCCGCCCAGAGCGCGGCGGCTTTGCCGCCCTTGACCCGAATCGGCCCCACAGGGCCGAACCAATAGGAAATGGGTTGCATATTGGCGCTGCCGCGTCGCGCGTCGGCGCGGCGCTAGGCCCAACGGGGGAGGATCAATCTTTGATTGTTCCGAGACGGGCGGGAGCCCCCCTCTGCAACAGGAATTTAATGCGCTTCGGCCCAGTTGTTGCCCCTGCCGGCATCAACGCTGAGCTTTACATCCAGATGAAGGGCGGGATCCGCTGCGTTTTCCATGACCCGGCGCGCAGTCTCAATGGTCTCTTCCACCGCCGCTTCCGGCACTTCAAACAACAGTTCATCATGGACTTGCAGCAGCATCCGCGCAGGCAGATGGGCGATGGCGGGCGGCATTTTCACCATGGCGCGACGGATCACATCGGCGGCCGTGCCCTGGATCGGCGCATTGATGGCAGCACGTTTGGCAAAGCCGGCACGCGGACCTTTGGCGGCGATTTCAGGTGTGTGAATCTTACGGCCAAACAGGGTCTGCACGTAGCCGTGTTCCTTGGCGAATTCCACGGTCCGGTCCATATAAGCACGGATGCCCGGGAAGCGCTCAAAATAGCGGTCGATAAAGCCCTGCGCCTCGGCACGAGGGATGCGCAGATTGCGGGCCAGACCAAAGCCCGAGATGCCGTAGATGACGCCAAAGTTGATTGCCTTGGCCTGGCGTCGGATATCTGCTGTCATCTCTTCCATTGGCACATCGAACATTTCCGAGGCTGTCATGGCGTGAATGTCCTGACCGGCGGCAAAGGCGGCTTTCAGCGCGTCAATCCCGGCCACATGGGCAAGAATTCGGAGCTCGATCTGGCTGTAGTCGAGCGACAGGAGCACATTGCCCTGTTCCGGCACAAAGGCCTCGCGGATGCGGCGGCCTTCTTCGGAGCGTACCGGAATGTTTTGCAGGTTGGGATCCGATGAGGCCATACGGCCAGTATTTGCCCCGGTCTGGATATAGGAGGTATGTACCCGGCCCGTGTCCGGATTGATATGGTCCTGAAGCGCGTCCGTGTAGGTTGACTTCAGTTTGCTCAGTTGCCGCCAATCCAGCACCAGCGCAGGCAGGGCATGCTCGGTGGCCAGATCCTCGAGGATATCTGCACCCGTTGCATAGGCGCCGGTCTTACCCTTTTTGCCGCCGGGCAGCTCAAGCTTATCAAACAGGATTTCGCCAAGCTGTTTCGGTGAGCCGACATTGAAGGGCTGACCCGCCAGCGCGTGGATTTCATCTTCCAGCGCCGCCATTTTCTGGGCAAAGGCATTGGACATGCGGCTCAGGGTGTCGCGATCCACCTTGATGCCATTGCGTTCCATCTCAGCCAGCACGGGGACCAGCGGGCGCTCCAGGGTTTCATAGACCACTGTTACCTGCCGCTGATGCAGTTCGGGCTTGAAGTGTTGCCAAAGGCGCAGGGTGATATCGGCATCCTCGGCGGCATAGGGCACCGCGTCGGCAATGGGCACCCGGTCAAAGGTGATGGCGGATTTACCGGTGCCGAGCAGAGGTTTGATTGGGATCGGTTTATGATCGAGATAGCGCTCCGACAGGATATCCATGCCGTGGTTATGCTCGCCCGCGTGCAGGGCATAGGACATCAGCATAGTGTCATCGATCGGGGCTACATCAATGCCATAGCGATGTAGGATCTTAGCGTCATACTTCATGTTCTGGCCGATTTTCAGCACCGCGGGATCCTCGAGCATCGGCTTCAGCATTTCGAGGGCCTGTTCCAATGGCATCTGCCCCTCAGCCAGACCTTCGCCACCAAAGAGATCGTCGCCCCCTTGTTTATGGGTGAGCGGGATATAGCAGGCGGTGCCCGGTTCGACACAAAGCGACACACCCACCAGATCCACAACCATGGCATCCAACCCGGTGGTTTCGGTATCTATCGCCACATAGCCACGCTCATAGGCTTGGTCGATCCACTCCTGCAGGCCTGCGGCATCGCTGATACATTGATATTTCTCAGCATCAAAAGCCACGGCAATGGGGGTTTCGGGCGCAGCAGAACCGCCAGAGGTGCTGACCTCTGGAATAGCTGGAGCCTCACGCCCCAGCTGATCCGCCATGCGTTTGGTCAGGGTGCGGAACTCCATATCAGCGAGGAAACCCAACAGTACTTCTGGATCTGGATCCAGAACTTCCAGGTCTTCGAGGGAGAAATCCAGCTCCATGGCGCAATCCAGCTGCACCAGTCGTTTGGACATCTCGATCTGGTCACGTTTCTCGATCAGAGTCTGGCGCCGCTTGGGTTGTTTGATCTCTTCGGCGCGATCCAATAATTCCTCGAGCGAGCCATATTCATTGATCAAAAGAGCAGCGGTTTTGATGCCGATGCCAGGCGCGCCGGGCACGTTATCGACACTATCGCCGGCCAAGGCTTGCACATCGACCACCCGGTCAGGGCCAACGCCGAATTTCTCGTGCACGCCCTCGCTGTCGATGCGCTTGTTCTTCATGGCGTCCAGCATTTCAACACCGCCGCCGACCAGCTGCATCAGATCCTTGTCCGATGAAATGATGGTGCAACGACCGCCTGCATCGCGGGCCTGATGGGCGAGGGTTGCGATGATGTCGTCGGCCTCAAACCCTTCGACCTCTTTGCAGGCGATATTAAAGGCGCGGGTGGCGTCTCGGGTCAGCGGGAATTGTGGGCGCAGATCTTCGGGTGCGGGCGGGCGATTGGCTTTGTAAAGCTCATACATGTCATTGCGGAAACTCTTGCCGGAGTGGTCAAAGATCACCGCCACATGGGTTGGGGCATCTGGCCCCTTGTTGTCTTCGACCTGTTTGAACAACATGTTGCAAAAACCCGCCACAGCCCCGATGGGCAGCCCATCAGATTTGCGCGTCAACGGCGGCAGCGCATGGTAGGCCCGAAAGATAAAGGCCGAGCCATCAATCAAATGCAGGTGGCAGCCTTTGCCGAATTTACTCTCGCTCATGGGCTGATGCTCCGGGTGTTACGCGTTTGCCCCGTTATCCGCGATCCAGAGGATAAGGGCAATTGCCCATTCGTTGCTGTTGAAGCCTCAGGGTTCTTTGGTTCGTCAAAGCTCGGGCAACGCAGCGCTGCGGAGCCAGAGCAAAACGGTAGAGATCTGTGCGCTTCGATGCCTAGGGGTGACTTTACTCTGCGTCATCTTGAAACGATGGTAATATGACCGATAGGGGGCGTTGGGGAGCGACGAGGTTCAGCCTGATTGCGTGCGAATTTGCAGGGAGTACTGCCATGACTGTCCGATATAACTACCTGCCGCAGGCCGAAGTGATGTTGATGGTCTATGAGGGGCGCAGCACAGCCGCGCAGCAAGATAGATTGTTCAAAGAAATGGCGGCAGTGTTTGGCGTTGGGCCCTTTACGAATTCTATCTCTGATATGTCGGCTCTGACATCGACCACGATCACCAGCAGTGATATGTTTGCACAGAGTTCGGCGGTCAAGGCGCAGGTCGAGAGATTGGCCAAACCGATCAAGCAAGCGCTCTACGCGCCTCATGCTCTGCCCTACGGAATTGCGCGTATGTATATGGGCTATGCGGATATCTCGTCAAAGCTTGATATCCAGATCTTTGATGATCTTCAGGCCGCGATGAACTGGCTGGGACTACAAGGGACAGCCGAAACCCTGTTTGACTCGCAGAATTGGCGCAGTATCGCAGATTGATTTTTGCAGATGTCTCATTGGCCTCGTCAGATGTCTGAATGCCTGCGGCACTCCTGAACCGCCCACAGGATCCTTCTGTTCTGGTCATAGCTCTTGGTTTGACGCGTGAGAACCGCACAATAACCCCTGCCCCGGTGGGAGGTAAAACCGCCGGGGCAGGGAACAAGGGGGTGTGGAGAGATCTGGTGGAAATCGCCCCCATGTCCTGTGCCGTTTTACTTTCGGTCAGTATTGCGGTGAAGAGGTTAGTGATCTGTGTTGCGCCATCGGCTGTGCGGTTTGACCGGTGCGGGGGCGTTGCCGAGCCTGGCGCCGCATCGCCGCAAAGCTTTGCCTCAGCGGCTCGGGTTCAGAATTTGTATGCTTCAGCTTGTGGATAACAAAGCGCCGCGACAGGCCCAAAAGGCCCAGGCTGACATAGCTTGCCTGGATCAGAAAAGCAGCCAGGTTGAAGGCCGAAATGAGGCTGATCAAGACGCAAGAGGCCGCGCTGATGACAAAACAAGTATAGCCAATGCTATTGCCACAGATGCGCCCGGTCTGCAGCAGGGTAAAGGCGGTGATATATAGTGAAAAACCAATAACACCAATAATTTGCAGCACCTCCGGATACTGCCGCAATGAGAGGATAATATCACTCATCAGGAAACTCCCTTAACAATAGGGAACTGGTAACCAGCGGAAGTGTCTGTGGTCATACCCCAGATGGGGTAGGGGGACGAATTTTGACCAGAAATTTACGTTCTGGCAAAAAACCGCGCGCTATTGGGCCAGAGCCGGGCTTTGGGTCTGCGCCATGGCAGCGATGCGTTGCAGGACCTCCGATGTCTCCTGATAGAGCACCAGCTGCCCCACCTCTGGATAGCTGTGAAGCGTAAACCCCATGCGGCGCGCAAAATCCTGAACGCTGGAGAGGGTGACAACCGGGTCGGCGCCACCATGCACCAGCGTTACGGGTTGTGACAGGTGGCTGCAGTTACGAGACCAATCACGGACCACATTATGTGAATCAATGGCAAAGCTCCAATGGCCCTGCTGCACGATCTGGCGAAAGCCAGTGAACAGCATGTTCCGGTATTCTGGGCGTTCAGCCAGGGCACGGTCTGGACTGTCGGGGCGATAGAGCGCCTTGAGAAACCCCTCAACCCCGCCGGCGTCAATCTGGGCAATGCCAGCGCGCAACAGAGTGGGCAAAATTCGGGGGGTGAACCGCGCCGTAAGTGCCATGACCTGCTGGCGGTAGTGCATGGAGCGGATCTGGCTCATTTCGGTGATCGGCACCGCTCCTGATATATTAAACACCCCCTGCACCAGATTTGGGTGCTTTTGTGCAAGACGAAAAGCAAAGAGCGCACCAGACATATGCCCGATGGCCAAGATCTTTGAGCAGCCAAGATGCTTAAGAAAGGGAACCATATCTGCACAGAAGCGATCGGGGGCTTCTTCGGGGCGCCGTTTGGAGACGGGGTCCAGGTCGCTGGTGCCAAAACCAGGGCGGATAGGGCAGATGAACTGAAGCCCCAACCGATGCAGATCGTCGATGAGTCCTGATGTAAAATTAGGTCCGTTCAACATGTTATGAATGAATAGACAGGGGGTGCCATCTGTCGGCCCAAAGAGATGATAGGCCATCTTGCGACCGTCCGGCAAAGTGAAGGCCCGATCCATGGTGCTGCCCGCAGGCACATCTGGCCCGTTGGTTTTTATAAGGGCTTCCAGCCCGGTCATCATCCGCACCAATTGTTGTTGGTTGGCGGTATATGTCTTGCGCCTGATCGCTTTTAGCTGGGTGCGCAAGGTGTCGACCGATCGGTCAGTCGTTTCAGCAATTTCACGGAGATTGGCCCCAGTCAGTAACTCGCGTGCAACGCGGGTCTCAGCCTGAGTGAGACCAAACATCTGCCGCAGGATCTGGTCATGTGCCTTGGTCCAGCGGCTGTGAAGCCCCGCCAGAACAAAGCCAGTTGCACCGTCGCCGCCACTTTCAGTTGCGATCTGCTCGCGCACCATCGGGTAGGGGTGTTTGTCCCCTTTGGCAAAAAACAAATAGACCTCTCCCGGCAGGCCGGGTTGTTTGCCATTCAGCTCCCAATTGAGCCGGGTGGTGGTTTCGGCGGACATGGCCAGATCTAACAGCTCCCCCCCGAGTGTCGCGCCAAGCGTTTCAGCGGCCAGGGGGCTGCAGCTGATGATCTTGCCGCGCGGAGAGATTTTTAGTTCCGCCCGGTCCAGCGCCGGGCGTGCGCTGGGCTGTTCGGCCCGTCCCAGACGGTCGAGAATTTCAAACGAGCGCAACAGATGCTTGGCAATCTCATCGGAGGGCGCCGTAGGACCACCACTCTCCAAGGGGTTTTCGCTGAGGCTGGCCATCAGGTGTTGACCCCATAGATCAACCAACCGGTCATAGACATGGGGATCCACGGCAACCTCATAGATAGTCTGTATCAAAGAGGTCTGATCGGCGTCGGATTCACTGATATCCAATAGATTGGCCATAGACAAATGCACTCACAAAAAACTTAACCCAAAACGGGTGATATCGGTCGCAAAATTGGTCGCCAAGCTCCTGCGAACCAGAGAAAATCCCTGCATTCTGAGTCTTGGTCTCAAATAATGCCCTTAGAATACCTGAAGCAGGCCCCTTGGTCTATGTCTCTGGTAGTGGCGTGGGGGCGGATCTGGCTGTATCGGCATAGAGCCAATGGGACAGACGAACCGAATAGGGCAATGGGGTCCAGATGCCAAATCGATGTCCTGAGGCCCGTATCATACGGGACACCCAAGTATTGCAGGTGCGAAACAGATGAAATCGCCCTTTAGCGGCGTAAAACCGGTCCTCCAAGGTGAATCCGGGGACTTTCAGGCTTTGCACTGGGGGGGATTCTGGTTTTTCAAAGCTTTCGGCAATGGCTGAGAGGAAGGCCTGATATTCCACGGCATCAAAGTTGAGGCTAGGCAGCTCGGGCACAGTGTTCAGGGCTCCCAGTACTTCGGCGCGCAGCACAGAACGATCTCCGAAGGCGGCTTTCAACAGGGTCGCAGGCGTCAAGTCCCGATAGTTTGTTGTGGTGTAAAAGCCTTGGGCGCCCCAGCCAATGACCAGCCAGCGTGCATCGGGATGGCTCACAGGCAATCCGCTGGGGATTAGAAACTGGAACTGCGCCCGCGCCTGCGCATCCAGAGGCAGTAGAAAATCATAGTGAATCGGTCCCGCGACCAGGAACACTTGATGGCTGCGCACCGTTGCGGGGGTCATAGCCGCTCCCGCAGGGATCATGGCGCCCAAGAGGGCGGCGAGGCAATAGGCGCAGATAAACCCCACTGGCAAAAGCAGAGCTCTCGCCAGAAGTGAGGAGGTCATGCGGCGGTGTCTACATAATCCTTGTGGATGAACTTGCAGTCACAATAGGGGCATTCAACAAAGCCTTCGCCCTCGGGGATTTGCAGGTAAACCCGGGGGTGACCCAATGCGCCTTCGCTGCCGTCGCAGGCAACGCGGTAGGTTTCAACGATCTTGGTTTCGGGCGCTTCAATAGTCATCGCTGGCGGTCCTTATGAATTTCGGCTAGGCGCATGGTGGAACCATGTATGTCTGATGCAAAAACCGGGGGCAAGTACTGCTATGAGAGATGACGCAATCCGTATTGAAAGCTTGCGCAAAACCTACAGCGGTGCCAAAGGCCAACCCGAAAAGCAGGCACTAAAAGGGATTGATCTGACTATTCCGCGTGGTTCCGTTTTTGGTTTGCTGGGGCCAAATGGCGCTGGGAAATCAACCATGATCAATATCTTGGCTGGGCTGGTGCGTAAGACATCCGGCCAAGTGACGATTTGGGGCTTTGATCAGGATGCCAATCCACGTCAAAGCCGCGCCGCCATTGGCGTGATGCCACAGGAGCTGAACTTGGACCCGTTTTTCACCCCGCGCGCCGCGTTGGAGGTACAGGCCGGTCTATATGGTGTGCCAAAACAGGATCGCCGCAGCGATGAAATTCTTGAGATGGTGGGGCTGACAGATAAGGCCCATGCCTATGCCCGAACCCTATCGGGGGGTATGCGGCGGCGGCTTTTGCTGGGCAAGGCTCTGGTGCATCATCCGCATATCCTTGTGCTGGACGAGCCCACCGCCGGGGTCGATATTGGTCTGCGGCAGATGCTTTGGGAGAATATCCGCAAGCTCAATAAGCAGGGGATGACCATCATCCTGACCACGCACTACCTGGAAGAGGCCGAAGAGATGTGCGACGAGATCGCCATTATCGATCAGGGAGAAATGGTGGCGCGTGACAGCACCGCCAATCTATTGGGACGGCTGGATTCAAAATCCATGGTGGTTCACCCGGCCTCTCCGGTAACCGAGCTTCCCCAGGGCGCAGGAATTACCGCGGAGCTGCGAGATGATGGGGCAGTTGTGCTGCAGTATCACAGCGCAAAGACCAGTGCCGAAGACGTACTGGCCGCAGTGCATGGAGCCGGGATTTCCATCCGCGATGTTAAAACCGCCGAGGCGGACCTCGAAGAGGTTTTCCTGGCGCTGACGAAATCTGGATGAAGCGCTGAGCATGCTGGCTCTTGTTCTGGTCAACACAGTGCCCAGGCAGGTGGATCTTTGCAAAACGCCTGCCGATTTAGCATTTCTCGAGGCGAATCTTTCACATGAGCCTCGATTCTTTTTGATTTGATCTTGCGGACCATTTCGCAGGACACTCCCAGTAGGCAAGAACCGCCCGATAGGCTGGTAGGTATCTTTTCAGGGCTTCTACCGATTCACTTGTGCCCAGTGAGACCTTCACATGTGTTCCGATTCTCACCGATTTGAACGCGCCGTCTATTGGGGATCTAAAGGGATGGAGATGCGTTGGCTTTTGATGGCCTTAGCGAGGTCAGCCGGTGGGGCGACTCGCATGTAATGCCTGTTTCCGATGATGTACCACCTTCATGTACCAGAGAGGTGGAGCTTTTCTGTTAAATTACAGATTATTATCAATTTCAAGGGGTTAACCTGGTGCTGCTGGAGAGAATCGAACTCTCGACCTCTCCCTTACCAAGGGAGTGCTCTACCTCTGAGCTACAGCAGCGCCGGTGAGGGGCTTTTAGGGATAAACCTTGTAGGGCGCAAGAGCTTCTGGACGGTTTTTTCTCACTAAGTTACAGAAGGTCTATGGCAGAGAAAAAACAACAGAAATTGAGCCAGGCTGCCTCCCAGCGTGAGGATCGGCTAAAAGCCTCGTTGAAGGCCAATATGGCGCGTCGTAAGGCGCAGGCAAAGGCGCGCGCACAGAAACAAGACACAACGACCGAAGAGTCGGAAAGGTAGAGGCAGATGGATTCGATTTTGGTGAAAGGGAACGGCCCCCTGAATGGTCAAATTCCGATTGCGGGGGCAAAAAATGCCTGCCTCGCCCTGATGCCAGCGACCCTGCTCAGCGAAGAGCCGCTGACCTTAACCAATGCGCCACGGCTCAGCGATATCAAAACCATGACCGAATTGTTGCAATCTCTGGGGGCCGAAGTTTCCAGCCTGCAGGATGGCCAGGTTCAGGCCCTGTCGAGCCACAATATCGATAATCACGTTGCGGACTATGAAATCGTGCGCAAGATGCGGGCTTCAAACCTGGTGCTGGGTCCGATGCTGGCCCGCTTGGGGCAGGCAGTGGTTTCGCTGCCAGGCGGCTGCGCCATTGGCGCCCGCCCCATGGATTTGCATATTCATGGGCTCGAAGCGTTGGGTGCCGAGATTGAATTGAAGGACGGCTATCTGCATGCCAAGGCCCCGCGCGGCCTCAAGGGGGCGGTGATCGAGCTCAGCTTTGCCTCTGTTGGCGCTACTGAAAACATCATGATGGCGGCGACCCTGGCCAAGGGAACGACGGTGATTAAAAACGCCGCGCGCGAGCCCGAGATCGTTGATCTGGCAGATTGCTTGAGAAAGATGGGTGCTCATATCGATGGCGCAGGCACGAGTGATATTACAATCGAGGGTGTAGACCGGTTGCATGGTGCCACACATCCAGTGGTCACCGATCGGATTGAACTGGGGACCTATATGCTGGCCCCTGTAATCGCAGGTGGCGAGGTCGAATTGCTGGGGGGGCGTCTCGATCTGGTTGGCGCATTTGTCGAAAAGCTAAACGAGGCCGGTGTTGATGTCCTCGAGACCAAGGCGGGGTTGAAGGTCAAGCGCCGCGCAGACCGCGTTAAAGCGGTGAATGTGACCACGGAACCTTTCCCAGGCTTCCCCACAGATCTGCAGGCCCAGATGATGGCGCTGATGTGCACGGCTGACGGAACCAGTGTGTTGGAAGAAAAAATCTTTGAAAATCGCTTTATGCATGCGCCTGAGCTGATCCGTATGGGTGCCAAGATCGACGTACAGGGTGGGCATGCCACCGTGACAGGTGTTGATCGCCTAAAAGGCGCGCCGGTTATGGCGACTGACCTGCGGGCTTCGGTTTCTTTGATCCTTGCCGGGCTCGCTGCAGAAGGCGAGACTATCGTTAATCGGGTCTATCATCTGGATCGGGGCTATGAGCAGGTGGTGCGCAAATTCTCGGGTGTTGGCGCTCAGATCGAACGTATTAAGGGGAGCTGACGGATGTCAGACGCGAGCTTTCATGATGGGCGCGAGGCGCCTCTGAACCTTGGCGCGCTGGAGGCCGAGGATCTCCAGGTGATCTCAACCCTGGTGCAAGATGCTGTCTTTCCTATCCAAGAAATGAGCTGGCGTTCCAAGGAGCGCCGCTTTGCGCTACTGCTGAACCGGTTCCGTTGGGAGGATTTATCAAGCGCAGAAAAACGCGGGCGTCCCTTTGAAAGGGTTCAATCTCTTTTGGTCTTCGATACCGTTTTGGGGGTTGCCTCGCAGGGGATCGACCGTAGGGATAAGGATATGGTTTTATCCCTGCTCTCGGTCCATTTTGAACCCGGTGCAGAGGGCGCAGGGCATGTCTTGCTGACCCTTGCAGGGGATGGCAGTATCCGTTTGGCAGTAGAGGCACTGGACGCCAGCCTGCGCGATGTGACCCGTCCCTATCTTGCTCCGTCAAAGCAGGCACCTGAGCACGGCACCTAGCGAAAACCAAAGAAGGCCGATAGGCGGTTAAGGCGCGGATCTTGCCTCACAGGTATCCCCTGCGGCATATCGGTGGCGCTCTAGATGCAGACTGCCGCGGCTGTACCGTAATGCTTGTCGCTGACCCTTTGGGACGATATGTCGGCTCTAACAGTCCGAGAGAGTAGATATGCCCGTTTTCCTAGACACGTCTGACGCAGATTTTGAAACCGCCTTTGTTGAGCTGCTCAATGCAAAGCGTGAGGACAGCCCGGATGTCGACGCTGCAGTCGCCGCAATTATTGCTGACGTGCGGACCCGCGGTGACGCTGCGGTACTTGAGCTCACTGCCAAGTTTGATCGGCTGGATCTTACAGCGGATAAGATGGCAATATCTGAAGCCGAAGTGGATGCCGCAATTGCGACGGTTTCGTCGCAAGAACGCGCAGCGCTAGAACTGGCTGCTGAGCGAATCCGCTCCTATCATGCGCGACAATTGCCGGTGGATGCGCAGTGGGAGGATGCCACTGGTGCGATACTTGGCTGGCGTTGGTCACCGGTGTCTGCGGCAGGGCTCTATGTGCCCGGCGGGCTTGCGTCCTACCCTTCATCTGTTTTGATGAATGCGATTCCGGCTCAGGTGGCCGGGGTTAAACGCCTTGCAATCACTGTCCCGGCGCCAGACGGCGTTCTGAACCCACTGGTTCTGCTTGCAGCCCGGCTGTCGGGCGTTACAGAAATCTACCGCATCGGCGGCGCCCAGGCGATTGCCGCGCTGGCGTATGGAACCCAGACCATCGCCCCCGTAGATAAGATCACGGGCCCTGGAAATGCATTTGTCGCCGCCGCCAAGCGACGTGTATTTGGTAAGGTTGGTATCGATATGATCGCGGGTCCCTCCGAAATTCTGGTCATTGCGGATAAGAACAATACACCAGACTGGATCGCGCTGGACCTGATGAGCCAGGCAGAACACGATGAGAGTGCTCAATCGTTGCTGATTACAGATGATGCAGAATTTGGTCGCGCGGTTGCCGAAGCCGTAGAGGCACGCCTGCAAACCCTAGAACGCAGGGAGATTGCAGGGGCAAGCTGGCGTGATTTTGGAGCCATAATCACAGTGTCCGATCTGGATGAAGCGGCTCAGCTTTCAAACCGAATTGCACCGGAGCATCTGGAGCTTTGTGTTACTGATCCGGAAGCGCTAAGCCTCAAAACTGTCCATGCAGGCGCCATTTTCCTAGGTCAGTACACTCCGGAGGCGATTGGCGACTATGTTGGGGGGCCTAACCATGTCTTGCCCACCGCTCGATCTGCTCGCTTCTCGTCAGGGCTGTCGGTAATGGATTTTGTTAAGCGAACCACATTGAGCCAAATGTCCCCTGCTGCTTTGCGCAAAATAGGTCCTGCCGCAGAGGTTCTTGCAAAAAGTGAAAGACTGGAGGCGCATGGCCTTTCGGTGACTGCGCGGCTCCAGGCGCTGAATGAAGATTAGGGGCGCTGCCCCTCTTGGCCTTTGGCCAATTCACCCTGGGATATTTGGGGCCAAATGAATGGATGTTACCTCTCGGTGCTGCGCGGGCGCAGTCCGAGAGGCTTCATTTGGTCGAAAAATATCCTCGCCGAAGGCATGGACTCTCTTTTTGCGTTCAGCTTTCGTAAGGTTCACCGCAGCTTTTTGCTGTACGGGTGTTAATCCCTTGACTGTCTATTTGCCCCTGCCTCCGCGATACATTAGAGAGATGAGAGAACCGCTTTTTCGACAGAGGTCAAAGCCTATGAGCCGCATTAGCCAAATTGAGTTGGACGACCGCAATCTGCCACCGCCCACTGCGGAAATCGAGCAGGAGCGTAAGGTGGCGATTTTTGATCTGATCGAAGAAAACAGCTTTTCGTTACCAGAGCGGGATGACCGTCCCGTTGTTGATGGTCCCTATCATTTGGGCCTAGCCATTCGTGAAAAACGTTTGGTGTTTGATCTGGAGACAGAGACCGGACAGAAAGCAGCGGAGTTTCATCTGTCGTTGTCACCCTTCCGACAAGTCGTGAAAGACTATTATCAGATCTGCGAGAGCTATTTCTCGGCCGTTAAAACCCTGCCACCTAGCCAAATTGAGACCATCGATATGGCGCGGCGCGGTATTCACAATGAAGGCAGTCGCGTGTTGCAAGAGCGTCTGGAGGGAAAGGCGGAGGTGGATACTGACACGGCGCGCCGTCTGTTTACGCTCATTTGTGTGCTGCATTTTGGGGGCTGATGCGTGAGCGAGTTGCCGCAGTCTGTTTTGTTCTGCTGTGACCACAATGCGGTCCGCTCGCCCATGGCTGAGGGGATCATGAAGAAATTCTATGGTACCGGCACTTATGTTCAATCTGTGGGTGTCAAGAATGACTTGGAAATCGACGGGTTTTGCATTGCGGTCTGCCAAGAAGTCGATGTCGAACTGTCACGCCATCGGTCGCGGTCCTTCGACGAAATGGAACAATGGGGGGATGATCTTTCTTCCTTTGACCTCGTCATTGCCTTGTCCCCTGCCAGCCAGAGGCGGGCGCTGGAACTAACGCGGGTCTTTCATCTGGACGTTGAATATTGGCCGATCATGGATCCAACCGGACTTGGCGAGACGCGCGAAGCTAAACTGGACAGCTATCGGCAGACCCGCGATCAGATTATCCAGCAGCTTACTGCCCGCTGGGGAGAAGCCACGGAGATTACATGACCAAGACCCTTGCCCGCTATTTTGAAGCTTTCAATGCTGGCGATACCGCAGCCATGCTGGACTGTCTGTGTGAGGATGTCGCGCATCACGTCAATGAGGGTGAGATTCGCCTTGGTAAGGATCGGTTCGCGGAGTTCTGCGCTCATATGAGTCGCTGCTACAAAGAGGAACTTACGGATATTGTTCTGTTTGGCAGTGAAGATGGGTCGCGTGCGGCGGCGGAGTTCATCGTCAACGGAACCTACCTGGAAACCGATGACGGGCTACCAGAGGCCAAAGGGCAGAGATATCGTCTGCCTGGTGGATCATTTTGTGAGCTGCGGGACGGCAAGATCAAGCGGGTGACCACCTATTACAATCTGGCCGACTGGATGGCGCAGGTTTCTGAAAAATCGAGCTGAGCCTGAGGGCGCTGTGCATACTGTTCGTCTTGAAATTTTGACAGGGCCCTCACTGGAGGCTGCATTACCAGCCCTCGCGGGACTTCGAATTAAAGTGTTCCGCGAATGGCCTTACCTCTATGATGGCGATCTAGCCTATGAGGAGGCCTATCTACAGAGGTACCGAAATAGCAAGGATGCAATTGTGGTCGGGGCCTTTGATGGTGACAGGCTGGTCGGGGCTTCCACAGGAACCCCACTGGTTGACCATGCCGAGGACTTTGCTGTGGCTTTTGCGGGCAGTGAAATCGATCTGAACACTGTCTTCTACTGCGCCGAATCAGTTCTGTTGCCGGCCTATCGAGGGTTGGGTCTGGGGCATAGCTTTTTTGATGCTCGTGAATCTCATGCCCGTGACCGCGGGTTTTTGCTTTCGGCTTTCTGTGGCGTGTTGCGCCCACAAGACCACCCCATGAAAGATAAAGATTATGCGCCTTTGGATCCATTTTGGCGCAAGCGGGGCTATGCGCCACTGCAGGGAGTTGTTGCACAGTTTTCCTGGAAAGATATCGGTTCTTCCTGTGCAACAGATAAGCCGTTGCAATTTTGGGCGCAGGATCTGTCTCCGTCCCCTTAAGGCGGGAAGATATCATTAGGAAGAGTTGCCATTCTTTCTGTGGTCTGGCCTGTTGTGGCAAAGCCAAGTTGACTGAGGATTTACCCACATGAAAATTGCAACTGCTGCCTACCCGCTTGATTGGCTCGATAGCTGGGCGCAGTATGAAGACAAACTGGCGGCCTGGGTGGCTGATGCAGCGGAGCAGGGGGCTGATCTGTTGGTATTCCCTGAATATGGCGCCATGGAGCTGTCCACTTTGGACGGGGCAGATGTGGCGGCGGATTTGCAGGCCTCTATCAATGCCGTATCGGGGCGCATGGAAGAGGCCGCAGCGCTGCATCAAAAACTCGCAGCTGAATTTAACGTATATATTCTAGGGTCTTCCGCGCCGGTGCAGGCTGAATTTGACCTGCCTGTAAACCGGGCGGAGTTTTACAGTCCATGTGGTGCGCGAGATCATCAGGACAAGCAGATTATGACTCTGTTTGAGCGGGCCCCCTGGGCGATCGGCTCTGGTGGGCCGTTAAAGCTATTTGATACGGCGCTGGGCAAGATTGGCGTGCTCATTTGTTATGACAGCGAGTTCCCTTTGTTGGGCCGGGCGTTGAACGAGGCGGATATCCTCTTGGTTCCCTCCTGTACTGAGGCGCTTGCGGGCTATTGGCGGGTCCGCATAGGGGCAATGTCGCGGGCGCTTGAGGGGCAATGCGTGACGGCGCAGTCCTCAATAGTGGGGACTGCGCCCTGGTCCACTTCGGTGGAAGTCAATGTCGGCACGGGAGGTGTTTTTGGTCCACCAGATAAGGGCTTCCCTGCAACTGGGGTTTTGGCTGAGGGGCAGATCGGTCAGCCTGGCTGGACATTGGCAGAGGTCGATCTGAAAACCATAGCAGAGGTGCGGACAACTGGTGTGGTGCGCAATCGCAGCCATTGGCCAGAACAGGATCAGAGGATAAAAACCTCTAGAATCCTCATGAAGCAGTGATTGCGCCCTTGAAATATTGGGCAAATAGGCTCATTTAGTGCCAGTTCCCGCAGCTAGGCGGGGTAATGTGAAGATGGAGACAACATGGCCAAGGAAGATACGCTCGAATTTCCCGGTGTCGTGAAGGAACTCCTGCCTAATGCGACGTTTCGGGTCGAGCTGGAAAACGGCCATGAGATCATCGCACATACGGCAGGAAAGATGCGCAAGAACCGCATCCGTGTTCTGGCTGGCGACCGGGTACAGGTGGAAATGACCCCCTATGACCTGACGAAAGGTCGGATCAACTACCGCTTTAAGTAAGCTGTTGATTCGCTCGTTGCACAAAAGCCCGGCCTCTGTGCCGGGCTTTTGTGTGTGGCCCTGCGGGCCACTGCCTCCGGCGGGAATATTTATGGAAAGATGATGCGGTCGGCTGCTCTTTCCTGCAGGAACTTTCCGCTTTATGACGGGGTGAATTGGAAAAGGGGCCAGGCTGATGGCATTTATTCTTGGATCAGGCAGCCCGCGACGGCTGGAGCTTTTGGCGCAGTTGGGCATCAAGCCTGACCATGTGCGCCCGCCTGACATTGATGAGACGCCCTTGGCTGGGGAGCTGCCGCGAAACTATTGTACCCGGGTCACCCGTGAAAAAGTAGCGGCGGTGACTTCTGACGCTCGTGATGTGGTTCTCTGTGCGGATACTACCGTGGCGCTGGGGCGGCGCATTTTGGGAAAACCTGAGAATGCCGGCCAGGCCGCTGAATTTTTACTGGCCCTCGCCGGGCGTCGCCATCAAGTCATTACAGCTGTTGCCGTTCGTTGTGGCGAGCGGCTCTGGCAGAGATCCGTAGTGAGCCAGGTTAAAATGAAGCGGCTGTCTGACAGCGAGCTGAACGCCTATCTTGCCAGCAATGATTGGCAAGGCAAGGCCGGTGGATATGGTATTCAGGGTGCGGCAGGTGCCTTTATTCCCTGGATAAGTGGATCTTTTACTGGAATCGTTGGCCTGCCCTTGGCTGAGACTGCAAATATGCTGCAAGCCGCTGGCTGTCAGCTCTATAAGGAGGCTGCCGCATGAAGGGGCGCTCAATTATTCTGGACCACATCCAAGGCCGTGAAGCCGCAGCTCTCATGGTAGACGGTAGGCTTGATGATTTCCTTATCGACGGTGATGCACCACTACCTGGAACCATTTATCGCGCCCGCGCAGATCGCCCCGTTAAGGGGCAGGGCGGGATGTTTCTTTCGACTCCTGATGGACCGGCATTTTTGCGTCAGGTTAAAGGCTTGGCGCCCGGGCAGATGTTACTGGTGCAGGTCACCGGCTATGCCGAGCCAGGCAAGGCAATACCTGTGACGCAGAAATTGCTGTTCAAAAGCCGGTATGCCATTGCGACTCCTGGGGCGCCAGGCGTCAATATTTCCCGCTCAATTCGTGACGATGATGAGCGCGACAGGCTGTTGGAGATTGCGCATGGTGCGCTGGAGGGCGCGAGTTATGGTATGATTCTGCGCTCAGCCTGTGCCGGGGCCGATGGGGATGAGGTCGCAGAAGATATCGAGGCCATGGCAGATCTGGCTGCGCAAGTGCTTGCGGATGCTGAGGGGGACATGGACGTGTTGACCGAAGGGGATGGCCCTCATCTGCGGGCTTGGCGAGAGTGGTCGGATCCTGCAGAGGTCTTTCGGGATGCTGGCGATTTTGAACATCACGGTGTGCTTGATGCGCTGGATAGCGCACTCACTATTCGCGAACCTCTTACTGGTGGGGCGCATCTGTTTATAGAAGCTACGCGCGCCCTGGTGGCTGTGGATGTAAACACCGGCAGCGACACCTCTTTTGCGGCCGGAACCAAGGCGAATATCGCCTGTGCGAAACTTCTGCCGCGCGCTCTACGCCTGCGCGGCCTTGCTGGGCAGATCGTGATCGATGTCGCCCCAATGCCTAAGAAAGATCGCAGTACCTTTGAAAGCACCCTGCGCGCTGCGCTCCGCGCCGATAGCGAAGAGACAACTATGCTGGGGTGGACCAATCTGGGGAATTTTGAGTTGCAGCGCAAACGGTCTCGTGTGGTGTTGGCGGAGCTTCTGAAATGATTTGCCCGATCTGTGGAACGGAAACCGAAAAATCGCATCGTCCCTTTTGCTCAAAACGTTGCGCAGATTTAGATCTGGCCAAATGGTTGAATGGCAGCTACGCGCTTCCCAGTGACAACCCGGAAGATGTTGAAAACGCATTGAAAGAGCTAGGCGAAGTCGGGGTGTCACCTGCCAGTAGCTCTCCAACTCAGCATTAATAGTTTTCTTTAAAAAACCCTCTGGACACCACCGCATGGACGTCATAGAAGGCCCACACCCAAGGTGAACAGCCTTTCCCGTGCCCGGGTAGCTCAGGGGTAGAGCAGTGGATTGAAAATCCTCGTGTCGGTGGTTCGATTCCGCCCCCGGGCACCACTAAATCACTGAAATAGTTGATTTATTTGGTCCGTTGAGATCGTCAGATTTCACCCGTAAAAGTTACACACAGTTATACACTCCTCTGACGGGCTCGATTTGTCCCAAGATTCCAAAAACCGAATACTCAAGATCAAGCATCTCCGGAAAGGGCTGGCCATCGTGCTGACAGCCCGAAGCCCGTACTGGCTTATTCGCTTCAGAGACCCCCTTGCAGGGAAATACGTCCACCGGTCTTCCAAGGAGACATCGCGTCTCGAAGCGATTGAAGTGGCCTATGAGTTTGCCGACTCATACCGCAGCAAGGCCAACAGCGACCATGCTCAGAAGAAAGCCACCAGCTTCGAGCACTATGCCAAGAAGCTGATGGGCATTCAGAAGGGCAAGTCCAAGTGGTCGGACGGCGACAACAAGCTGCTGAACCGCTCCAAGGACGGGCTGATCTGCTATTTCGGTAAGTATGACGTCACGAAAATCACCACCGGCAAGGTTCGGGATTACCTGATTCATCTGGACGAGAACCGGCCAAAGCGGCTGGCAGAATCGACCAAGGCCAAACACACAATCATCATCCGCAAAGTTCTGACTCTGGCGGTGGAAGACGGCATTCTGAACGTGCTGCCGGTGATGCCCAAGCAGAAGACCGTGGACACGCCACGACACACCTTCACGGACGACGAATACAAACGGTTCATGAAGGCTGCCGGTGAGTGTGCCAAGCGTGGGGATATGGTCCGTGGCGTCCAGATCACCGGCCACCATGCCAAGATGTTCCGGTTTGTCGTTCACACCTTCCTTCGGCCTACTGAGGGCGAGCTGTTCGGGCTGAAGCACAAGGACATTCAGATCAAAGGCGACCCGCCGCACTTGGAAATGAACGTCCGAGGCGGCAAGACCGGTGGCCGCACTAGCGTGACAATGCCTTTGGCCGTTCCGCTCTATCAGGGAACCCTGAACCCGTTCGACGAGAACGGACCTGACCGGAACGGCTATGTGTGGATGCCGGAATATTCCAACCGCAGGACAGCCATCAATACGGCCCGGCGTCTGTTCAACCATATCCTTGAAAAGGCCGAGCTGCTGGATGAAGACAGGAAGCTGTCTCCGTACTCCCTCCGGCATTTTGCCATCCAGGCACGTCTCAGGGGGTCTCAGGGGAAGGTGAACCTTTACACCCTGGCCAAAAATGCTGGCACGTCGGTGGATCAGCTGGAGCGCTTCTATCTGAAAAACATGGCCCCGACGAAAGAGCTGATCGAAAACCTACAGACACGTGGGGATGACTAGCCCCGCAGGCCGTTGACTGGAACAGTGGCGTTGTCTGCGATTGGGATAAGGAGGACGCCGTTGGGGTAGCAAAGGAGACCCCAATGGCACTTGAGAAACAGTTCAAACTTGAAGCCGCCGAGAAGCCGAAGGCAAGCCAGCCGTCGAGCCAGCGCCGTCAGAAATTCATCGCCGCCATCGACAAGCAGCTGGCGGGTATGCCGGATGGTGATGCCAGCACGATCAAAAGCACTTGGGTGTGGAAATCGGATCAGGGCGATTGGTTCATCTCGCCCCGCTACGGGAAGGCTCCCCTTGAGCTGGCCCCTGGCCTGAACGCCATCAAATGCACCGATGCCAAGGAGGTGGCCGAGAACCTTCAGAAGCTGAAGGCACTGGCAAGCGAAGGCAAGCTGGATGATGTGCTGGAAGGGGCCGCGTCGGCCATCCGCAGCCGCTTCGGCAAATGAGACGGCAGGCGGGCTGCAGAACCAGTTTGACCAAAGGCCGAACTCAAAACTCAGCCCGCCCAGCCCAAACAGCCAGCAAATCCTATGGCACATGCGAAGCACTTCACGAAGTGAAGCCATAGCCAATTTTTGGCCAATCGCTTGATCACTTTGTGATCAAGAACTGCGTTTGTATCTGTTTGGTATTATTGGACATTGGACATACTTCTCCTATCCGTTGAGGAGAAGCCTGTGAGACCCGAAGGTCTGACAAACCATCCACACACGATTGCTTTCCAAAGCGCGGCTGGCGGTTATCCGGTCTCAGCCTACGTGCTGCTCAAACAGCGGACCGATATGCTAGCTTTACGTGGACGGCAGTTCGGCTAGCTCGGCGACGGCACTTCCCCGTCTCGTGATGACAATTATTTTGCTCTGGCTCTCTGATGGGGGCTTTCATCCTTCCCCCGCTTTCGCTGTCTCCTAACCCTACTATTCGATGACGTCCTGTCTGCTGACCTACTGGATTCGGTTCGGCACCATCCGGCGGAGATTACCTTCTGATTGCATGACGCTTCGGGCTGTCTATGTGGTTGTCTGTATCGCGTTCCTGATACGAGAGAGCTGCGAGCTGTGTTCAATATGGCTGTGTGTGCGGTGGGTATCGGTGTGTGATGCTATTTATACGCCGAGGACCACGGGTTTCCCGAGTTTCACGGCGATTTGGTCAAAAAGGGAGAAACTCCCCCAGACACCCGGAAACGGGGCAGATTCTCCCACGGCCCCGGCGGTTTGCCCCGGCTGCCGTCACAGCTGGCAAAAATAGTATTTGTTCTGTATGGGTGTAGTGGAACAACTTTTACCATTTTTGCCAAGGCGGCTCGTTCACCTCATAGCCTCACCAAAATCCAGGGTCCCATGCAAGCCAAAGTCAATTTTCGGCCTGATCAGTTTTTTCCCAAGAACAGGAAAAGCTCGAAGCACATTCGTTATCTTGTGATCGGCTTCGACACCGAGTACCAGCGGGAGGCAATTGTAAATGCAGATGGCCTGGCCGAAGTCCGCAATCAGGTGCTGTCCTATCAGTATAGCTGCCATGCCATCACACCCGACAACGCTGGTGCAGAGCAGCATTGGTCCGGCATTGTGCTGCCGGAGGGACCATCTGACGATGACCGGCTGACCCTGGCTGAGTTCTTGGAACATGCATTGCGGGACGGATTCACGACGCACCCCAATCTGAAGCTGCCGGTGGATGTTTACTTGGTGGCCCACTTTACACGGGCTGACGTGCCGGGATTTTCTGACTTCAAGGAGGAGAAGACCCGGAAAGCCATGAACTTAGACAATATCCGCAGCCTGTTCATGAATGTGAGCAAGGATATCAAGGTCAGCCTGAAGCGGGGCGACAAGCTCAAGCCAATCAAGCTGCATGTCAAAATCCGGGACACCATTGCTCTTGCGCCCACGGGTGCCAAAAGCCTTGCCAAGCTGGGGGAAATCCTTGGCTATGAGAAGCTGAAGCTGTCTGACGACCCAAAGCGGGAACAGCACTACAAAGAAAACATGGGGGAGTTGCTGGAAGCCGATTGGCCGCTGTTCCGGGACTATGCCATCCGGGATGCCGAGGTCTGTGCACAATACACTATCCGCATGATCCGGCTGTATTTTGACAAGACCGGGGTGTTCAAGCTGCCGGTGACACTGACGTCCATCGGCGTTGATCTGATCCAGGAACACTGGCGGTCCCAAGGGCTCAACCCGCTTGAAATCGTCGGCAAAGAGATGGTGGCGGAGAAGCGGTGGAACGCCAAGACAAATCGCTATGTGACCAGCACTGAGGCTAAGTCCCTGCCGAAGCTGTTCTGGAGCGAGGACTTTTTCACCGAGTGCTATCATGGCGGGCGCAATGAACAGTTTTGGTTCGGCCCTGCCCCCGAGGGTGTCTGGTACGACTATGATCTTGCCAGCGCATACCCATCGGCCATGGCGCTCATCGGGGAGCCTGATTGGTCAACCATCACACCCATCGCCAGCACGGAAGAATTGCTGGGTCCCAGTTTGACGGTCGAAGACCTGGCTTTTGCCAATGTGAACTTTGAATTCCCGGAAGACGTCCGGTACCCGGTCCTGCCGGTGCGCACAGAGAACGGGTTGCTGTTCCCCCGCAGAGGCAACAGCACCACCCATATCAGTGAAATCCTGCTGGCCAAGCAACTGGGCGCAAAGATTGAACTGGTGGAGGGGCGGCGGCTCGATTCTGACCGCATTATTAGCCGCAGAGACGATGGCGTCAGAGAATATGGTGGTAACGCCAAGCAGCCGTTTCACAACTTCGCCCGTCACTGCATCGATGAGCGGGCCAAGCACCCAAAGAAGACCCTGGACAATCTGTTCTGGAAAGAGCTGGTCAATTCCACATACGGCAAGACGGCACAGGGTCTGCGGGAGCGCCGGATTTACGATCTGAGGGATGCAGACACCAAACGGCTGGGGCCGAGCAAAATCACCAATCCGGTCTATGCCGCCTTTATCACGGCTTTCTGCCGGGGCGTGCTAAGCGAGATCATGAACGCCCTACCTCCGGACGTGCAGATATTCAGCGTCACCACAGACGGCTTTCTGACCACGGCCACAGATGCGCAAATGACGGAGGCTGCAAAGGGGCAGCTGGGCCGCAGGTATCTGGACTCCCGGATCAAGCTGGCCGCTCAATGGGGCATCTACGAAGTCAAACACATCATCCGCCAACCTGTTGGGTGGCGGACCAGAGGGCAAGCCACGCTGCGCCCATCTGTGGCCGCTGACTGGGACGGCACAGGTATGGTGCCCAAAGAGGATGAGCGGGTGGTGCTGGCTAAGGGCGGGATCAAGCTGGACGCCATGCTGTCCAAGCCTGAGCAGAATGACAAAATCGTCGATCTGTTCTTTGACCGCAAGCCAACCGACACCCTGACGGTGACGATGGGCGCTGGCATCCGGGAGATGTATGAGCAGGGAATGGATTTTGTAGACAAGACCATGACCAAACGGCTGTCTATGGAGTTCGACTGGAAACGCAGGCCAAAGGCGGCGGGAGAGGTTACTGTCACAACCGGCGGCGGGCAAAGCCGCACCCATTTGGCATTCTCGACCCAGCCCTGGGACACAGTGGATCAGTTCAACACCACGCGGGACATCTGGGCGGACTACAACAAGCAGACCCCGTATTGCCTGAAGTCTCTCGCTGACTATCAAGCATGGGCCGGGTATTTTGAGGGCAAGCTAGCAGCACAGGGGCCTGCTGGGGCCTACATCGCCAAAGAGGACGGTGTCCTGAAACGCCTCCGCCGGGACCTCAGCATAGCGCATAAGCTGCGGAAGGCGGGCACCCACAAAATCAATGTGGCGTCGTTCAGCGGCGGCGGTATCTCCCCGGACAGCAAGCTCAAGGTCAAAGACTTTGCGCGCATCCTGAATGATGGCTTTGGCATTCCTTGCACGAAGATGGATGTGGACAATGCCCGGAAGAAGACAGCTTTCGTTCCGCATCAGGTGCCGCGGACAGCCAAAACCGTAGAGCTGCTGGGATACATCAAGGAGACGCTGTTCCCCGAATTGGAGGTGGAGCAGTTTCTGACCCCGGAGGCTGCGTTCAGCCTTGATGTGGAGGTTGCTGAGATGTCGCTGCCACCCCGTGATCCGGTAGCTTGAGGTCACAGCAGGAGACATAGTTTCTAACGGTCTGTGGATACCACCTTCCGCCCTTGGCAGTCTTCACGCCACGGTCGTTCAACAGCCTTGCAGCGCCGGAAAATGATCCTGCGTCGGCAATCGCCCGCTCGAACTCGGTACGCACCGTCTCGAAGAAATCCTGCTTCTCTAGCCGCCGTTGCGCCGCCAAGGCTTGGGCATTCCGGCCAAGCACGGTTCCCCGCTTCTTGGCGGCTCTGAGCGCGGCTCTGGTGCGTTCTGAGATCTGACGGCGCTCCTCCTCGGCAAAGCAGGCCAGCAGGTGCAGGAAGAACGTCGATACGTTCGGGTGTTCGCAGACGGTCAGCTCAATGCCCTGGTCGATGATCCCCGATATGAACGACACCTTCCGGGAGAACCTGTCCAGCTTCGGGATCAGCAGCTTGGACCGGGTTTTCTTGACGAGGTTGATCGCGTTCCACAGCTCTGCCCGGTCGTCACGCTTGCCGGACTGGATTTCGGTGAACTCGGCAATCACGTTGTCGGCGGGCTGAAGGAACTGCTCGACCATCGCCCGCTGCGCTTCCAGCCCCAGTCCAGACCGTCCCTGCCGTTCCGTCGAAACCCGATAGTAGACAACATATTCTGCCATTCCGCTCCCTCCGTAGCCGACAAACGTTGGTTTGTCGTAGACGGCGTCCGGCAGGTTGGGCGAAATCTCAACAGGTTGACACCCGAACCGTATCCGCTTTCTGTAGCCCCTCCGCGAAAGGCGAGTTGCATTCTTGCCACTCATCTTTGAATAAAGATTCCACCTTAAGTGTTTTGTTGTTCCCGTTTGCGATCTGGACCAGATTTCACCCCTAAACTGCAAACTACCTTGGAGACGTTTCTGTGAAGCGCAAATTCCTCTTGCCACTTTGTATTGCTGCTGGGCTTGCCGCCTGCGCACAGTCCACCATTCAGCCGATGTCGCTGGACACATTCAAAGTGTCCACTGTGGCGGCACCAGCGTGCGGACCTAATGGCGCGCGCAATGTTGCATTCAAGACTGCGGCGATCGAAGTCATTCGTCGGGGTGGCGATAAATTTATGCTGACGGGCGACGCGTCGCAGTCCGACTTTTGGAGCGGGAGCCACAACCAATCCATGGTCGTGAAAGTAGTTCCCGAGGGTAGCCGGGAAGCCAAAAATGCACTTTCCGCCCGCCAACAGCTCGGGTCCAACTGGCAAGAAGTTTTAGCGGAAGGCTCCCCGACAACTTGTGAGTAATACTTCTGAGCGAGTGTGGAAACTGCCCGGGCCTTCTGTAGTTCGGGCAGAGTTTCTCCGCCCGCACACAGTCGCAAAGTCCCGACGACTTATTCGAAGCTTGGAGTTCTTGCGCCCAAGGTGGCCTTTTTGAGGACAAGCCTGACCTCACGGTTTTCCGGCTGCTCGACGCAAAGCACTTGACCCTGGGCTCCCTTGCCGCAACTGGATAGCTGCCAGTATGGCTCCCTGAATGCGAGTGCGGGGCCAAGCCCCATTGCTGACATTGCTAGCGCCTCGGCGGTGTCCTGGGTTATGAATTGTCGGCTCGCTTCCATTGCACCCACAACGCCTTGCTCCATGAGGAAGCCTGAAACTTGCTCGAAATTGTAGGCGCAGACGTCAAAGGTTTCGCAGCTGAAGGTGATCTCCTTTTCTGTGATATCAATGAGCGCATCGCCGCGACTACAGGAAAGCCCTCCAAGCAGGTCGTCACTGCATTCATATCCATGGGCCAAGAGAACGGTTTGCATTTCCGCCAGCTTAAGCGACCAGCAGATACCCTTCAGGGTGACAAGTCCGTCGCATCTCGAAGTTAGCCCCGTTGCGGCATCTGTCGCCTGTGCAACCTCTTTAGCCTGCCTTTCTTGATCCAGCTCATCGGCAAGCTTGCGGATTTCAGCAATATCATCCGCCCATTCTTCGCGGTGTTCTTGGGATATGGCATCTAGCAGCTCGCGCGCCCTGTTAGTGTTTACCCCCAGGACCTCGTTCACCCCTTGTGGGAGGTCTGGATCGCCAACCAAACCACTGGCCAACCAGATCAAGGCGGTATCATCTTTCCCGGCTGCTGCATATTGCAGGCAATCCACGATCACACGCGCATCCGGCGGATTAGCAAAGCTCAAATGCTTGAACTCATCATATCCGCCCATGAGAGATATCGTAAGGAGTGTCGCGCTGGAAGGCTCACCATGAATAGCCGCCTTGGCCCAAAATTCATGCGCTCCTTTGTGATCACCGATATCATACAGAACATATCCATAATATTCAGCCGCGATGGGTATTTCGTGGTCGGCAATGATATTTTCAATTTGGCGTTGGTCTGAAGGCCTGAGAGCGCTGCCGTTCTTCGCTGAGTTTTCAAGTGACTCGATGATTTTTTCCACCTGGTCTGGCACCTGCTGCCACGGGATGCTGCCAACTTCCATGTTGCCGGTCCAGTAATCTCTCGGCTGCGCGTTGCATTGAAAATTCTTTGGCAGGCGGACAGTGAGATCGGCGCTTGCCAACGTCTGTTGCTCCACCTGGTCGCAGCCGTCGCATTCGCCTCCTTCACCCCACATAAAGGCGCTGGCCGAACCGTCGGCAAATTGGCTTAAGAAGGCACGTGCGCGTTCGGCGTTATCCAGGTGCAACTCAGTTCCCATGTTCTGTTCCATCATGCCAGCTGCATGACGGAGGGCGTTTGCCGTATTCCTTCCCCAAAGACCGTCCAGCGTACTGTCATACAAGCCGTATTCAGCAAGGTGGGATTGGATTCTGATGCGGTCACGCTCACCCAGATTTTTAAACTCGCTCTCCAACAGCCAGTGTGTGCTTTCAGTAGTCCGTGACTGTGCTGTCGTTTGGGCGATGCTTGGCACTGCCTCACAAAACGTAAAAATGGGCAGTGCAAGGAAAGTTAAAAATGCATTTTTTTTCATGATCTCATTGGCCTTAGGTGTTTTCAGGAGGCTAGCGGCGTTACCATTTTCGATCAACTAACGCGCGACCACATGCCGGGAGAAAACCTTTTCACGGTCCTCAGTGGTCATTCGCTAACGGGAGAGAGGTCCTGCAGATCGAACAAATACGTTCTGCGGGCCAGCTTTGGAGTACCGCCTGTCAGAACTGACCAAGTCGTCCGCAGGCACTGGTTTTCGTCCATGTTGCCGCGCTTGAAGGAGCCTGAGAACGTGACCGGCGCACCTTCTTCGAGGCCCAAGACTGTGCTGCGAAGCCAGCTTGGCACCTCGGCCCTGATCTTGTTGCCGAAGCCGATTTCGACCTCGACGTACATGTCTTCGCTGGAGTCGGTCAGGTTTGCCTCATCGAAGATACCAACCCAGCCCGTCTTACGATCAAACGGGGCACGGGCGCACAGCTTTTGGTTTCCGGTGATGTATGCGGCAGCCTTTGCTGCATCGTTGACAGCTTCGTCGGCCGCTGCAATGGCTTTGCCAACGATACCGAGGAACTGTCGTTGGTCGGAGGGGGCCTGAGTTGCAGCCAGATCCTGGAATTTGCTTTCTCGGGGATCAGTGAAGAAAATGGTGTAGATCACGTAGCAGATGCCGAGAAACAGGATCAGCTTGATGACGTCGATGATGCTGCCATCGTCCTTCGCTTCAGCGGTTGTCTTGCCGCCGCCTTCCTGGGTGTCTGTCATGCTGGTATTCGCTTTCCTGTTAATGATGCTTTGCGTGGGCATGCTCGGGACGCGTTTGGGATTTCCGAGCTGTAATAGCTTGGTCACTGCTGGCGGGGTGGAGGCCAACGGCTGTTTCCTGTCGGCAGGCGGAAATTTTTTGACCCGGTCGCGCACCCATATGACAATCCGCCTATGGCGATAGAAGGTGGTCGCCAGCACAAGAAATGTGATGATGTGTTTGGCTTCATGCGGCCCCGATCAGCGAGCGCCCTCGCGGTTGACTGGTGATCGGGGTGTTGGAAATCCGCACGTACACGGACCCTGTGCCTTTAGCCGGAGCCTGTTGTATAACACAGGCACCCCGACCATAGGTCAAAGGTGTTCAGCCGAGTTTACGGCCTAGTACGTGAGGGGTTTCCACGCCCCAACATGGCCGCGTCTGCCATGTCGGGAGCAGTCGTAGCAGCTAACTCGCTGGAGCAAAAGAGAAGCTTTCAACGCTGAAAGGGCAGGTATTTTCAGACTTGGCCCCGTAGAGTGCAAACTGCTGGTGTTTGCCCGCCGATTCACTTAGGGGTTGTGGGCGAAGGACACCAAAAGTTGAGTAGGGGTATATGCAGGAACTCTTGCGGTCTATGCGGCACCGAATGACGTGGACAAATGCACGCATGCTTCTCCGGATGGGAGGGGTTTCCACCAGTCATGGTTGGGATCAAACTCTGAAGAAGGTCACCGAGAGCGGTGTGAAGGTCGACTACGGCAAACTCGAAGATTGCTTTGTCGAGCACCTGCTTTGCGGGGAAAAATACACCAAGCTGTATCCCGTTGATCCGGCGCTTCGAGACGCCATCCAGACAAAGATTGCAAACGCGAGCGTTGGCACCTCGCCAGCTTCGGCATCGTACCCTTACCTAATGTCTGAGAAAGAGCTGGCTGAGGGGACGGGTGACCTGAACGTTGTCCAGGTCGAAAGCAACGAGGATGGTGTGGGTATCATCTACTCGTCGGTTCTTTGGGTGAAAACAAGAGAGGAAATCTCTTTCGAGGACTTCGATCACCCTCAGGATATGAAAAACCGCTATGAGGAGGTCATTGGCCTCGCTCGGAAGCCTGTCCAGATGTACCACGTCGTTTGGATGCCCCACCATAGGGACTTTTTGGAGATCCGCGTAGACGCTCCCCGTGGCATCATCGAAGCGGATATACACGCGCTGCACTCACGTATGAAGGATGAGGTAAACGCGTGGGGTGTTGTTAAGCTGGAAGGCTCGGTGAACCTTTTCCCTGCGGTGCTCCCCTTCTACGAGGACGCTACCGAAGGCACTGTAACGCAGATGACGTTTCAGACGACTACTGGTGCAATCAAAGACGAGAAGATGCCCAGGCGGCGGCGTGACGCTGATCAGCGGACAGAAGCATACCATGTTGCTGGAAAAGAGGCTGTTGAAGCTATCGCAATTTATCGGATCACTGTTGAGTGGGGCTTTGCCGAGGACGACCTGAACTTCATCCCATCTGTGACGCTCGGGGCTTCTGGGCCAGCTGGCGCCCAAAGCAAGGATCCTCTGATCTCTGGCGCACTTGTTAAGAACTGTGTGCGAGCTTCGGACTATGAGTTTGTTATTGAAAGACTCGGGAAAAAGGCCAAGCTAGATAGTTGAACGGAACCGCGTGAGGGCATGGACCTAGGTGATTTCAGAGAGCGTCTAGCTAGTTCTAGGCTAGAACCGCGTACGCTAGGCGTTTGCCTAGCGTTGACGGACGTGCTGTCTGATGTGCGCCCCGGTGATGGTCAACACCTTGGCTTGGCTTTTTTTCGTGAGAGACTTGAAGGGAATACCTCCTACGATGAAATTTTGCCGGCTCTAAGCATCCTATGCAGTTTCGAGGGTGCGATTCTGGAGATGCACGGGTATCTGGATGATGCTGAGGAAGGGCAGCTGCATCTGCAGGATGAAGATTTCAGCGAGCTGCTAGTATCGGGGCAATTGGTTCACCCAGTTTCGGGCGAACAGGTCCCGAACCCCATGGCGCATGTCCGAATTTTCTACTCGCTGCGGGGTGATGCATAGGATGTCGCCTGAAGACCTGACGCTAGAGCAATATCTGGCTTTCTGCGGTGGAGGACCGGCAGCGCGCGTTCTTCGCTGGCAAATCGCTAAGACCCATTCGGCACGAGTGCAGATCATCGAAGAGGCCTTGGCTGACTACTACAGTCGTCTCGTTGACACACGGGGCCAAGACAAGAAATTTGGCGAGGACGCTTTGACAATGCAGCTTGCGAACATGCTTGCCGCAGGCGGCATCCCTGCTGTTCATGATGAACACGTCAACGGGCATTGCGACCTTGTGATCCGTGCTAATGGTAATTTCATGTGGCTCGGAGAAGCCAAGGTGCATGGCGGCTACAAGTGGCTTGATGACGGCTTTCAGCAACTGTCCACGAGGTATGGTACCGCCATGGAGGGTAGAGATCACGGCGAACTGATTATCTACCACCGGCAGGGTGATAGCCGTGCAGTGCTTGAGGAATGGCGGGACCGTCTTACAGCTGCGAATGACAATGTGGCTGTTTCTGAAGATATCGAGAACCAGCGCTTGTATTTTCGAACAGAGCACACGTGTGCAAACTCCGGATGCACGTACTACACCAGGCACCACATTGTTCCTTTGATGCATGATCCCAAAAAGTAGCCGTAGCGCTATGCAATCGAGGGTGGGGCGGTGCTCTGTGCCGGATGGTGATGTCGCACACCTCCGGCTGAGTCGAACCACAGGCGCGGTCTGTCTATTTTTATCTTAATTTCAATACCTTAACGCAGTTTCACCTGCGGTCGGTAGAAAGGTTATACACATAACTTAGCACTCACAGGTAACCATTTGATTTTATTATTGGTAATGTGATTGAAAATCCTCGTGTCGGTGGTTCGATTCCGCCCCCGGGCACCATTATCCACACGGATAATACACGTAATATATTGATTACTATGAATACTTCTGTTGACAGGCGCTTCCTGAGGGAGGTGACTGTATCACATTTCGGGGCTTGCCCGTGTTGCGCTGGCGCTACTGTGCAAGTGTTTTTGAATAGGAGTTTTCTTCGTTCGATTTGGCTTGTGAGGCATAAATAGCCAGCACGAGTTCAATCTGTCTTGTTCTGTTGAACCACATTGTTCGTGACTGAGTTAGAGCGGCGCCAAGCATACGCCTCAAGAAGATGGCCGCCTCAGAAATCTGAAAGCGGCCTCAATGAATTGTTTAAGTGAAATAGTCAGTCAGGTGGAAATTCTCGCCCTAGCTGTGGGCATACTTTAGGCGTTTGCAAGTCTCCGGATACGCTCCATTGTATCTGTTTCGGCTTTCAAAGCTGTCAGTTCTGACTCTATCCTCTCGAATAGTGGCACATACAAGCTACCGTCGGATCGGCTCGCAATCGCCTTAGCCAAGTAAACTTGATATTCTTCCATTTTTTTTATTGTTATTTTCAAAGATCTTCGCCTGGTAATTGTTATGTCGACATATTTCCCAGAGCTCAGTTAATCTGATGTTAAAGAATTTGACGATCCGGCTCTGCGCCAGGCTTGGGTAAGTCGGCTGGTGCCCTCCTCAAGCAGTCCCGGTATTGGTATGAGCCGCCCCGTATGGCCGCATTGCAGCTCACTGGCCTCGATAGTCCGAACAACTGAGGGCCAGAAGTAGAAGCTCAGGTACGTTCTGCATGGAATATCGCATCTGAGGAGATTGGATGGCTTTCACGTTGGCGCAAAAGGCATCGCAAAAATGCGGAACAGGCAAGCATTGTCCATAATGTATCCCAATTATTACGTAATTTTCTTAAAGCGGAGGGGACCCCCCTTTTTTGCCGTGCTCCGAGAAAAGGGGGTCCCCTCTGATCAACCTGAGCGGAAGTCAGTTAGCGGACCTGTCAGTGCCTCAATCAAGCACTTCAATTGGTCAGCTCTTCCAAACGCCAGAGCTGACTTTTTCCTAGACCTTTGGCCTTTCCCAACTTTAGGCCAAAACTGGACTAGGCTGGGGCCCTTACCGTCAGAAACCCCATATAGATTACTTCTATATGGCAGATCTGACACTAACTTCGCGCGGTTAAGGTCGGCGGAAGCGGTTTGGGGGTTGGTCCAGATATCTGGCATGTAACGAGCGCAGTCTCGGGGTGACAGAAATAACACCCCATATTTTTCAATGGCCCGCTCGGTTCGAGTTCCGCCCTGCTTGAAATCCTGCCAGCCTACCACTTTGTCCACGGTGGCATTGACGACAACTGGACTTAGCAAGTAAACGGCCTTCGGTTCAGAGTTGTGGATGAGCCGGATTCTGTCGATGGCTTGCTCGATCTCAGCCTCGCGGATCTGCCGAAGTATCCGGTCTCCCCATAGGTCCGGGTGAGCGAAGACATCAATGGAAACCGTGTCCCCGGATGTTCTGATGCCTCTAGGCACCTTCTTGTAGTCTCCGGACGTAAATCCAGCGCCACTTGCTGCAGCATAGGCCCGAGCGATGCCCTCGACGCTCTGCGGGCTTGGTTGTTCCCTTCCGATGACGATCACGGTGTCCTTATCTTCCCAGTAATTGCGGCCGCGCAGGGCTCCGAAGTGGCCTGCCTTGTGCGACCCCGCAGATGCCAGTTCTTTGATTATTGGTTTGTTGCTGAACAGGGCTGCCTCTGGATGCCGCTCCAGTACGTTCTGGAGATCGCGAAACAAGTTTTTACTCTCCGTAGCAATCTTGCCAAAAAGTGGCTCCCCGTTGTTCTGAATTCCAAGGACTCGGCGCTTTGAGAAATTACAACCCACAACCTGTGTGACATGTGCATTTCGTTCAACAGGATGATGGTGGCAAGCCAGATTAGTCCCGAAGACAGCCCTCGACACATCTGCGTCGGCCGTTCCATCCAGATAGAGAAAAGGTTGATCTGCCCCATGTTTGAGTGGCCGGATCCGGACGGCTTGAAAGCCTGGCTGCTGGTTAGGGTCGCGCTTATCATTCCTCGCTTTGGTAACCGAAGTGGCAAACTCATTAGGACCATCAATTTCCTCCATCATACACTCAAACAGGATCTGTAATTGCTGGATTGTCTTCGTCGGAAGTCTGAGTAACCGTGTTCCCAATAAATTCAGGTCATTCAGTGTCGCCTCTCTGCCATCAGTCTGCAGGACGCTGTGAACTTCTCGGACTGCACCAAGAGGGCCAAACTGCCTAAGATCATCGATAGCCTGCTGCAATAGTACCTTGGTGATGCCCTGTTCCCTTAAAGCGTTGAGAGAGACACCAGCTGACTGCCCCGCCGATTTCAGCAGCGCGTGCTTGATTGGTTGGATTGCCGCCTGTTGTTCGAAGAGGGCCTCGCCGATTAGAACCGTCTTTGCGTCTTCAGACCGAACATGAGGGGAAATATCCGGGATGATGTCATCCACCAATTGGGACAGCGTCACATGAACGTTTTCCACGGCGAAATCTCGGGGGCGTTCATCAAATACAACGAGATCTGGCTTTGCTTCTCCAGGTAAATCGATGAATGCAAAGTCATGTGGCGCAAACATAACCAGCCCGCGTCCGCCTTTTAAATGTGACTCAATTTCAGCTTCTTGCCGCAAGTACCCGCATTGTGTTCTAAGTGGGCATCTTGGACAGAGATTGGTGCGAACTGACACTCCGTGTTCGTTCAGTTTATGGGCAACTTTGTAAGCCAGGCACATTCGAGTATCTGAGGTAACGGCATATGGATCGGGTTGGTTACGCCCACGTACCACAACTGCCGGAGGGGCTCCCGCTGGGGCATTAGTTGTGTAGTCAGTAAACGCTTCTCCAGCTTTCTCGTGTTGAGGCAAGAACATAGCTGAAACCAATCCGTGAGCTTCATGCAGAAGCCCTGATTGCCCATTTCGCCCGACCAGAACAGAAGTTTTCCCGACTCCCATGGCACCAGACAAAAAGGCCCGAGGAGGCAGTAAGTCAGGTCCAGTCTTGGGACACGACTTTTGAACATTTAAAAAATGCGTCGAATTTTTAAACCAAGTTCTGATTGTGTCTGAGTGTTTCTTGATCGCAACCTGGCGATTTTCGGTGGGCGCCGGATGAAACGGTTCCAGTGCTTTAGGTTTTTCCCCAAGAATAAGTGGGCGGTCGATGCCGACGCGCAGCCCGTTATCAACGGCTTCTTCGTATCTGTTGTGGCCAGTGGCCGCGGCCGCAGCCAATAATTCTGACCGGGCTTCATCCAAATTGATTTTGCTACCAGTTACGTAGCCACCGACACGCTGGGATTGGTTGAAAATTGCGGTATTGCCCATCTTGCCAGATCGAATCCGCTCGCATACATCCTGCAAGATCTGGCGCCCCTTATCAGTCGTCGTTGCACACGAGCTTGAAATCGGCGGCGACAGTTTCTGTTTGGTGCCAGAGGACGGCGGATGGGCTTTCTTTTTCTTGGCTGGCCTTGGCAAGGAAAGGCTTGGAAAGCCAATGCTTGCAGTGTCGATGAACTCTCGCGCTCCCAGGAAACACCCGGATCTCGACCGTCCAGCCAAAGGGTCTTCGACACCGTCAAATACCGGTGCTGCAGTGTAGTTGGGTTGTGCGATGCCGGCGGCGCTTTTGTCGCTTCCGACAGTTGCAAAAAGATACTTTCGTTCAGTAGTAGTGAGTGGCCTGTCTGCAAGGCACCAGAAGTGAAACTTTGCCAGGTACTCTTTGCCTTTGGTGGCGGCGCTGGAGGAAGCCTGCCAAAAAACTGAAGCACTTTTCAGAGCAGGCAGCTGGTTAGTCACATTATCCCAGGTCCATTTGGCCAGTGTTTGAGGGTCATCCCAGCATAGGTGGGCCGGTTTCTCAATATTATCTACGTCAAAGTGAACCAGGTGTGATCCCATATCTTCGAGAGTGGCGGGGGCGTTTTCTCGGGATCGAGATCGCCGTAAAATCTTATCAGACTCGCGAAACTCGGGCCGTACTGACCCCATGACAATGACCTTGCTGACATCGGCTTCCAACTCACCCAGGAGCTCGGCTAGATCTAAAAAACTGGAGACTTTACAAGTATGAGGTCGAAACCATTTGGCTCGGCTGTACTGTTCGCACCCCTTTGGGTGGAAGCGCTTAGTCAGCCGTTTGCCGCCAAGGGCTTCCAGAATGGTGACCGGGATTTGTGAAATGGCGTCCTGTTTTGAAAAGGTTTGAGTGGCTTCGGTGGCCATATTTTCTGCTCCTGGGACCAGCGCGGGCGCGGGAGGAGGGCAATCAAAATGTCAGATAAATACATCTTCTTGAAAATCATGTGCTCAAATCCGGCCTTTGCGGCTCTTGTTGCAGCCGGCGAAATTGCTCGGCTTGGAGCAACATGAGGGGGGAGGGTTTCGCTGAAATTTAAGGAAACGGCCCGTCTTTTACGTTTGCCAGCGCTGAATAACTGAGCCTTGCCAAGGCAAGTGAAGGCAATCCAGATCTTGGGAAACCTTGGAATTCCAACCCTTGGTTTGCCTTCTCAAGGGTTACCCTTCCCCCCTTCCAATGGAAGGCATTTGAAATAAATTCTTGCGAAACCTTGGTTTGCCATAGTGGGTTCAAAGATAACACATTTGAAACAAGGCATAATTCAATGCCCACACTCTCATTTTGCAACCCAAAAGGAGGCTCAGGGAAGTCGACAACCTGTATCCTGATGGCTCTTGAAATAGCACGATCAGGCCTGTCAGTTGTCATCCTGGACAGCGATCCAAAGGGTTGGCTTTCAAGTTGGGCAGGGCTGAAACCGATGCCACCGGGCATAGAGGTTAGGCAGGTGCAACAAAGTGATCTGACAGGCGCAGCTCTCGAGGCCGCCGAGCAAGCGGACTATGTTCTCGTTGATGTTGAGGGATCTGCAGACGCCTCCCTCATAGATGCAGTTCTTGTCGCTGATTTAGTGATTGTGCCCTCGCAGCCCTCCAGGATGGATGACCGAATTGCCCAGTCAGCTGAAACAAAGTCTCACTTGGGACCGGGGTACGGAATTGTCCTCCCATCAGAAGTTCACTGTCGCGACAGATATTGACGTCTACTTCTGCGATCCAAGCAGTCCCTGGCAGCGAGGGACAAATGAAAACACGAACGGCTTGCTGCGCCAATACTTCCCGAAAGGATCCTGCCTTTCCAACTACTCGCAGAAACAGTTGGATGAGGTCGCAAACCACCTGAACAACCGGCCACGGAAAACCTTGGGGTTTCTAACACCAGCGCGTAGGCTAGAGCAGATGTTGCAATGACCGGCTGAATCCATCACCACTAATTTTAGGGGGGATTACCCTTCCAACAACTATGGGAAGAGGACGCGCTATTTGAGCCTTTAGGTATTGCAGTGCCTCAATACGTCGTTAATGGATTCTTCGAGAAAGGTGCATCGAAGCATGTTTCATAAAATTCTATGTCTGGTACACACCGTTTGCTCAACTTTGCAAAGGTTGCATCTGTGTACAGCAGCCTCACATCGCATCGAAAGACGGTTGCCCGGAGTACCGTGCTGCCATTTTAATTTTGGAAAAAGGTCACCAATTCTATTTTCCCGTATTGGCGCGTAGCGCCAATATAGAAAGATCATGAGGCTCCTGAAAGCACCAAAATATGGGGCCAGATGAATCGCTTACAACCTTATCTGGCCGAGAAGCGTATCAATTTCGTAAGCCGAGCCAAACTCCTGAGACGGTGTTCCTGTTCATGTAGGCGAGTTTCTTATGTCACTCAAAAATCAGACAGGGAACACCTCACACTTATGCTCAAAACAAAGCTGCTAGCCGTCAAATACCTATCGACTTTGAATTCAAATCAATCTGTTCCCATCCGAATCAAACTGTGAAAACTACTTGGGTGTTTATCGTTTGTTGCACCCGATTCTTCCGCAATCAGAAATTCGGGCCAAGGATAGGTTCAAATTTCTTTTACTGGCTCGAAGCTGGATGTTGCATTTATACCATGAATAGGGCGTGGCTATCCTTGCTTAGCTACAATCTATTTTTGGAATCCCGTGTGTCTATTCTTTTCAAATAAAAACAATTGGTTAGCAAGGATATCGGGCTTTTATTAGTTTCCGAGAGTGGTAACTTTGGTGCCTCAACTAATAACGAGGACCTAGTCGAAATGACCAACCTTAACGCTTCAGCACCTGCTTCGAACACCGAATATCTTGGGACACCTGGATCGGACAGATACCTCACGGGGATGTTCGAACTTGGGGAGATGATGCGAAACCATTATCCACTAATAGCGCGTCAAACTTGGGTTCACGTTCTCGATGCCATCAACGGTTGCGCCGCGGTTCCGGCAAAGGAACTTCGGAACGCCGTCTGTGAAACTCATTTGGGTGATCTTGAGAAGCGGGGCCAAAGCACAGCTGAACTTGAACGGCTCACCGACATTGAGATGTTCGTTGTCTCAAACTTCGCACAGCGCGCTTGGGAGGAGTTTTCGAAATACGGGTCAGTAGAAGCCGCCTTGTCATCTATTTCCGGTCGTCCTGAGGATGGTTTGTACTCCACATGTCCCAGTGGGCATTCGTTGCACTGGGAGTTTGAAATCTTGACAGAGCACAACTTAGGGCCCGCTAATTTGTATGTGGTCTCTGCCAAGCATCCCTCAGGCCTCG
The DNA here is from genome assembly GCF_000152965.1 of Roseobacter sp. MED193. Lineage (GTDB taxonomy): Bacteria > Pseudomonadota > Alphaproteobacteria > Rhodobacterales > Rhodobacteraceae > Pseudophaeobacter. The sequence continues at coordinate 2,637,579 of NZ_CH902583.1, forward strand.
AAGATGTAGGAAAGATCAGCAACATCACAACAGGAGACCGCTGTATGGTATCTGGTTTCGAAGAAATCCTTGTCTACCCAGATCCCTCAAGAACAGCATCGCAAATGGAAGCTGCGACTCAGCTAAACGACGAAATAGAACAATGGTTCCTCGAGCAACAGAACTAGTCGAGTTGAGCCACAGTGATCTGCGGTTCAAGCTCAAAGTTCAAGGTTTCGGAAGGATGTCACACAATCTGACGGGACCAGAGAAGACAGCAGCATAGACTAATGCGGCGAACACACCATGTGTGTGTTCGCCAAGTACGTTGGTTTTGTTTGCGAAGTGAACTGTTGTATACGGTGAACTTCGTTCACCGTACCAAGGCTCGTTCTGAGACACCGTAGAACGCCAAACATCAGAACGCCAAACATCTGCGTCGCACTGATCACTGTTTGAGAGACTATTGCTACAGCGAAGCGTAATAGGCTTTCAGAGTCGATGCGATCTGCTGACGGCGATACGTCAAAAACTCCTGATAATCGGAGACTTCACCCGTTAAGAGCTCGAGCGGAACCGCGTTCACTGAAAAATTTTGTTCGAGATCTGTGTAGTTAACAATCCCGCCGTACTTTGCGAAGCCTGTGCTGCATTGGTTCCGAAGATCCGAGAGGTATTCAGTTGGCGGGGCATTACCCACTGCTATATTGATTTCTTGCTGGGTGTAGACCAGATTCCCGACCTGATTGTACTGGGACTGTGTCAGTCCGAAAGTCTTTTTGAGATAGTCTTTCGGGTAGATATGGTGAACATCGCCCCGGTGTTCCAACATGCTACGCACAGTGATTTCTTTGGACAGGAAGCCTCTTGCGTTTGACTTGACTTGGGATGCCAGGAAGGTCCTAAACGCAGGGTGTTTGCTATTGGACGTAGTGAGCGCCTGCACCAGGCCAACATCCCAAAATGCGTCAGAAAGAACCGCTTTTTCGTTGCTCTCTAAGTACGGCCCCATTCCCACTTCGGAAATCTGACGAATATCTTGATCGAAACGTGTCTCCATTGAACCGGAGTATCTTGCAGTTAGGAGCGATAGTGCGAACCATTTGCGTACATACTTTTCGATCAGTTCAGGAGCCACGCCGTCTTTTCGCAACCTCAAAAACAGAATATAGGCAAAGTTTAAAGGTGCCTGCCCGCTGATGAGACTTCTATCCACGAAGCCCGCGGATTTTAGGATCATCAAGAAGCGTTTGAAGTTGGTCTGATTCATAAAGCCGAGAAGTCCATCGCGGAGGTCAGCGAACGACTTCTCCGCAATTTCATTCTCGAACTTGCGAGTTTCAAAATTCCGCCCGGACAACAGGCCCACCAGGTCAGCCAGTTTGCCTCTGGAGAACTGGGATGTGTATGCCACGCGAAGCATGTCATTATATGAAGGGTCGTAGAGATCATCGTTCTCATTTCGCAACCATCGCATTGCCGAGAAGTATTCAGTTTTTGAGAATTCTGAATCGTTTCCGTCTATGTGACCATAAAATTCCGGAGCAACTGCCAAATGGCAAAAATAGTCGATGGCCTTGCGCATCTGGTTCCCACCAAATTCTTCATTGGCTGCAATCTTGGACATTACAAAATCAGCTTGGCTGAGGGTCACGCCTTCCCGGTTAATCTGTTGATTTGCGTTGAGAACTGACCCGGTATTTTCACCGAGATTTGACCCACCTTTGTTTATGTATCAGCGGTTATGTTTTGGTCAATGTCGGCGTTTCCTTTCGTGTTTTCTTTGCGGCTTCTGAGCTGGCTTTGAAGCGGTAGCTGTCGTTTCCGGTTTCCAGGATGTGACAGCGGTGTGTGAGGCGATCTAACAGCGCCGTGGTCATCTTTGCATCTCCGAAGACCTGGGCCCATTCTGAGAAGCTGAGGTTGGTGGTTATGATGACGCTGGTGCGTTCATAGAGTTTGCTCAGCAGGTGGAACAGCAGTGCGCCGCCGGATGGACTGAACGGCAAGTAGCCAAGTTCATCCAAAATCACGAGGTCAATTTTGGTCATCATCTCTGCCATCTTTCCGGTCTTGCCGAGCGCCTTTTCCTGTTCTAGCGCGTTGACCAGTTCGACGGTTGAGTAGAAGCGAACCTTGCACCTGTGATGTTCAATGGCCTGAACACCGATTGCGGTCGCGACATGGCTCTTGCCCGTTCCAGGTCCGCCGATGAGCACGACATTCTCAGCGTTCTCCATGAACTCGCACCGATGCAGTTGCTTGACGGTCGCTTCATTGATGTCACTGGATCTAAACTCAAAGCCAGCGAGGTCTTTGTACGACGGAAAGCGGGCCACCTTTGTTTGATATGTGATTGAACGCACTTCCCGTTCGGCAATCTCCGCTTTGAGCAATTGGGACAACATGGGTGTTGCGGCCTCAAAAGCTGGGCCACCTTGGGCAACCAGATCTTCTACCGCATTTGCCATGCCATAGAGCTTGAGACTGCGCAGCATGATCACGATTGAGGCTCCTGCTGGGTCATGACGCATGGTACTTCTCCCCAGCCTGTCTCAAATCATCATAGCGGTCCACGTTTGCCTTTGGCGCTGTTTCCAATGCGAGTGCATCAGGTGGATCGACCTCTGGGATATCTTTGTGCGTTCCATCTATCAGCCTGTGCAACAAGTTCAGAATGTGGGTCTTGGTTGGCACGCCAGCCTCCAACGCCAATTCTACGGCACATAGAACGGCATTCTCATCATGGTGCAAAACCAATGACAAGATATCGACCATCTCGCGGTCACCGCCTTCTCTGCGGTGCATATGACCCTGCAGGTTGCGGAAGGCCTCTGGCATCTCAATGAACGGTGCTCCGTTGCGCAGAGCGCCGGGTTTGCGTTGGATTACAGCAAGGTAGTGACGCCAGTCGTAGACAACACGACCGGATTTACGGTGTGATCGATCTATGAGGCGTTCATGTGTGCAAACGGTTTGCCCCTCGGCCACAATAACCAGCCGTTCTGGATAAACATGCAAGCTGACGCGCCGGTTGGCAAAGCTGGCAGGCACACTGTAGCGATTGCGCTCAAAAGTGATCAAACATGTCGGCGACACTCGCTTACTGTGTTCTACAAAGCCGTCGAAGGCGGGCGGCAATGCCATCAACAACGGCTTCTCCGCTTCCCAAGCGTCGGCAATGGTGCCTGGCAGATCCCGGTGCGAAGTCTCAACCCAAAGGGCGATACAGCGGTCTTCCAGCCATTGGTTCAGCTCGTCCAGATCTTTGAAGACAGGCATGATCTGCCACATGCGATTGCGCGCATCCTGGACGTTCTTCTCGACCTGACCCTTTTCCCAACCTGCCGCTGGGTTGCAGAACTCAGGTTCAAAAACATAGTGACTGGCCATCGCTTTGAAGCGGGCGTTGATGTCGCGCTGTTTACCACGGCCAACGCGATCAACAGCGGTCTTCATGTTGTCATATATACCGCGCCCAGGCACACCGCCAAACACGCGGAATGCATGCCAATGAGCATCGAACAGCATCTCGTGTGTTTGCAATGGATAGGCGCGCACCAGGAATGCCCGGCTGTGCGAGAGCTTCGTATGGGCGGCCTGCAACTTGACCCGCTCACCGCCAATTGTGGCCCAGTCTTCGCTCCAATCGAACTGGAACGCTTCACCCGGTTGGAATACCAAAGGCACAAACGTGCCGCGTCCAGTTGTTTGCTCCACACGATGCCGGTCTTCACGCCATGCACGGGCAAAAGCGGCCACGCGCGCATAGGATCCCGCATAACCCAACTTCACCAAATCGGCGTGCATCTGCTTCACAGTACGCCGCTCTTTGCGCGATTTGCGTGTCTGAGCCAACAACCATGCTGATAAACGATCCGCAAACGGGTCCAACTTGCTTGGCCGTTTGGGCGTCTTGAACCTCGGCTCAACAGCGCCCTCACGCAGGTACTTCTTGATGGTGTTGCGAGACAATCCCGTCCGCCGCGCTATCTCTCGAATTGGCATATCTTCACGCAAAGCCCAACGTCGTATTACACTTAAAAATCCCATGTCGATCACTCCATATCTCCCCGAACAAAAGCGTCAGGGTAGCGGGTTCACATGGGTCAATTCTCAGTGAAAATTTATAGGCCTACCGGGTCAGTTCTCAGCGCAAATCAACAGCTCACACTGACAAACCGACATAAGGTAAGATGTTTTCGTGTTTCTTCTTCGGGTTTGATAAAGATGGCCAACCTTGAACTCGTGGCCCCGCCACGAGTTCAAGGTTAGGAAATTAGATATGCACGACAAGCAACCAAAACAACCCGGAGACCGCCTGGTTGATATGAAAACCGTTTGCGAAATACTCTGTCGGTCCCGGGCCAGTATTTACCGCGACATTGAGCGCGGTGACTTCCCGGTCCCCATCAAACTGGGCCATTCATCGCGCTGGCGTCAATCTGACCTCGAAAGAATCATAGCCCATTAAGGGCTATCTCTTGGCAGATTAGTCAGTTCTGCTTGGTCTCTACACTTAACGCTCTGCCCCGCCTATGCGGGGCTTTGTCGGTTTGGACTGTGCCCGTATCTGACTTTCGCGCACCATTGCCGACAGGGAAAACTGTTTTTGCGCCAAGATAGCTAATAGCTGCGCCCGAAGAGTGTCACGTAGCATAATCAGTTCACAATAGACCCGCCGAACACCACGCCTACGGCGAAGACGGCGAGTAAGCCCAAGGCGGGCAGCCGCCATGAATGGCGGTTTTCGCCCTGGGTGCGTTCGAGGGTCGATTTGGAATGGTTGACTTGGTGTTTCTGTGTAGCTTCCAATTGGTTTATGGCCTTGGTCAGGTTGGCAAGCTTGTTTGAATGGTGGTCGATTACTCGTAGCAGTTTGGACAGTCCCGCCACCGCATTCTCGCTGTTTTGCGACGCTGCCGCTGCGCTGCGCCGTGTTGTTTCCATGGCCTGTTCCCAATCGAACGGTTCCTGCATCTTCCTTCTCCTCTTTCAGTTTGTTGATTTCACGGATGACTGCGTTAGCCTCAGCCCGAGTGTGGCCTTGCACGATGCATGGTTTCCCTCACTCGATGCGAGACCGCCTCAGAGCCGTCGAGTGTCCAGCTGACATCGTTGACCAGATTGGGGGCTGGCAGACGGGCGGAGTGGGCCATGGATACGGCTCAGGCTATCCGCTGGAAGTCCTCAGGAAGGGGCTTTTCTCTTATCTCTGGTGGCTGGGCTTACAGCCTCGCTCTGATCCCGCCGCCCAAACGGATACATCGGGCCGGTGCCATATGATTTTCAAAAGGGGGGGGGATCCTTCAGGGGATTAGGAAAGACGTTGCCTTGCTTCGCGGGCCAAAGCTTCGATATCATCCCAGGCCTGAGCAGAGACCAGTGCATCTGGGGCCACCCAGCTGCCGCCAGCGCACAAGACATTAGAGAGAGAGAGGTAGTCCTGCGCGTTTTCCAGGCTTACTCCACCGGTTGGACAAAAGCTGATTTGCGGTAGCGGTGCGCCAATTGCCTTGAGCGCAGGGGCCCCGCCTGAGGCCTCGGCGGGAAAGAACTTTTGTGTTGTATAGCCCCGCTCAAGCAGGCGCATGGCTTCGCTTGCGGTAGCTGCTCCGGGCAACAGGGGCAGATCCTCGGCCAGGCATGCCTCAATGAGATCGTCTGTGGCACCAGGAGAAACACCAAAGGCGGCGCCAGCGGCCTTAGCGTTGCGTACATCTTGCGGGGTAACCAGGGTGCCTGCACCGACAACCCCTCCCGTGACATGCGCCATAGCTGAAATGACGTCCAACGCAGCTGGAGTACGCAAAGTGACTTCCAGTGCTGGTAACCCACCGGCGATCAGGGCCCGGGCAAGGGGGACAGCATGGGCCGCATCCCGTACCACCAATACTGGCATGATCGGGGCCAGTTCACAGACTTCACGAGTCTTGTCTTGGGCGGCTTTTGAATTCTGGCTCATCACGTCTCACCTTTTGTCTCTGGAGGGGCTCTTTTGAACATCGGGTTCATAAGGCCGCTTCCTCGCCTGTTGTCTGCGCAACAATACTGTCCAGAACCGAGCAGGCAATAGCGCCGCAGGTGCGTTCTCTTAGATTATCAGGTTTCTTCAAGAACTTTGCGTGCAACGCGAAAACACTCCAAAGCTTGCGGGACGCCGCAATAGATTCCGACAACATGTATGATGGCGCGAATTTCATCTTGGGAGACACCATTGTTGATTGCTCCACGGCAATGGATTTCCCACTCTGCCATCTTTCCAAGAGCGCCAATCATCGACAGGTTCATCATCGACCTGGTTTTGGCGTCAATCACGTCATCTCCCCAGCCAAACCCCCAACACCAGGCGGTCATGGCTTCCTGAAACGGGCGGGTGAAATCATCGGCTGCAGCTAGGTTTTTTTCAACATAGTCCGCCCCAAGGGTCGCTTTACGCTGTTCAAGCCCTTTCAGGAATAGATCTTCATCAAAGCTCATATTTTGTACTCATCCTCGGTGACGTTTGTTTGGGGGTACACATTGGCCCCCGGCTCTGCACGGCCCATTTCTCGACCGTAATGGAGATTAATACCACAGCCGAACGGGGTTTTCTGCTCTTCAAGCCGTTTTCTGTTTTTGATCAGGGACGTCATTCTGGAGCGGCAGATTCACAACATCACCCACAAGATCAATAGCTTCGCTTTCCTAGGGGATAAGAATTACAGGGCGGCAGTGTCTTTTCCCAAGAACCTGTCAATCGCGCCTTGATAGCCCCGTTCGATGTGTTCGTCGGAGGCTGAGTTTATGGCAGGTTTTGTTCTTGGATTGGCGAAGCGTTGCGAAACTGCACTGGCCTAGGGCGAAGGAAGAACAACGACTGCGCGTTGGTCTGGAGCCGGTTCTCCATGCCTTGTGAAGGCCCGCGAGGCCTTCACATTTGGGTCTGGGGTGGTTTAGCCGCCGTAGTCCTTGATCAGGGCTTTTGCCGTTTCGATAAGTGCCCGGCCATCGATGCCTTGACCTTCCATTTCGCTGACCCAGCGGGCGATAACCGGCTGAGATTTTTCCTTGAACCTGGCGACTTCTGCCTCTGACAACTGGACGATGGAATTGCCTGCATCTTCGGCAATTTCCCGACCTCGGGCATCCTTTGCCCACATCACCTCGGCTGCCATCTCGGACAGTTTCTGCCCGGATTCGGCGTCGATAGCAGCGCGGAGATCCTCGGGGAGGCTGTCATACTTTAGCCTATTCATCACCAAGACAATCGTCGCGGTATATAGCGCCTCATCGCCAACAAACTCTGTGTGATTTCTCACCAGCTCAGAAAGCTTGATCGCTGGTGTGACCTCCCAGGGGTGAAGTGGTCCGGCAAATTCGGACAGCGTGCTAAGATGTATCCAACCCGATTGAATGGATACAAGAATGACAAAGCGACGGAATTTTTCAGACAAGTTTAAAGCGACTGTGGCCCTTGAAGCATTGCGCGGTGACAAGACGGTGCAGGAGATTGCATCGAAGCGCCAGCTGCACCCTACGCAGGTGAGCACGTGGAAACGGCAGGCGATTGATGGCATGGTCAACGTTTTCTCGGACAAGGTCAAAAAGGCTGAGAACAAAGACGGCGAAATCAAAGAGCTTCATGCCAAGATTGGTCAGCTGGCGGTGGAAAATGATTTTTTGTCACAAGGGCTGAAGCGATGAGCCTGTCTGAACGCCGCGAGATGATCCGCAAGGACAACACCGACCTTAGCCTGACGCGCCAGTGTAAGCTGCTCAAGATCAGCCGTTCCTCAATCTATTACACGCCTGTTGGCTTTGATCAGGCGACGATTGATCTGATGCATGAGATTGACCGGATATTTACGAAGTATCCGTTCTTCGGCAGCCGCCAGATCGCGGCGTATCTGCCCCAATCAGGGTTCTCGGCAGGACGGCATCGCGTGCGTCGCCTGATGGGCATCATGGGGCTGCAGGCCATCTACAAAGGGCCGAACACCAGCAAGAAGCACCCGCAGCATAAGATCTGGCCATACTTATTGAGAAAGCTGTCGATTACGCGGCCCAACCATGTTTGGTGCAGCGACATTACCTACATTCCAGTGAAGAACGGGTTCCTGTATCTGGTGGCAATCATGGATTGGGCAACACGCAAAGTGCTGTCCTGGCGGCTGTCAAATACGTTGGATGCCAGCTTTTGCGTTGAAGCACTGGACGAAGCCATCGCCAAATATGGCAAGCCCGAGATCATGAATACGGATCAGGGTAGCCAATACACGGGCGCGGATTGGATCAAGACGCTGACGAAGGCCGATATCAAAATCTCTATGGATGGGCGGGGCCGCTATCTGGACAACATCTTCATCGAGCGGCTCTGGCGATCCCTGAAGCAGGAGGCAGTGTATCTGCACGAGATCACCAACGGCTTTCAAGCCAAAAGGATCATCGACGACTGGATCGGCTTTTACAACGCAGAGCGGCCTCACACCGCCCTCGACAAGCGCACGCCAGACGCGGCATACTTCGAACAAAGTGAAACACGAAAAGCGGCATGAACATAAACCAGATGCATCTTAGCCAAGCCGCAAACCTGTCCTAAAAAGCAGGACCACTTCAGAGAATGTGTTTTGGCACGGTTGCCGGAGCTGGCAAAAATTGGTGCAGGCGCAATGTAACCTCTTGCGCCAGCGTGGAGCTGGGCAAGAGGCCAATTGTCAGCGCAACGGCTGCGACAGATTTGAACATAGTGCGACGTTTCATGAAGTACCTCCCTCGTTTTTCATGTCGTGTTTATGCTAGTTTAATGTGACCGGTAGGCTGAGTGGTCCACGAAAGCCGAAGCCCCAAAATTTGACCGCCTTTGGATCTGGCAGTTGCATCTTGGGGAAACGATCGAACAGCATTGGCAGAATAATCTGTGCCAACATCCGCCGGGCGATGTGTGTGCCCTGGCAGAAGTGAGGGCCGTTCCCAAAAGCCTGATGGGGAGCTTTTGTTCGGAAAATGTTGAACGCCTCAGGCCTGTCATACAGCTCTTCGTCGTGACAGGCCGAGGCCTGTGCAGTCATAACCACTTCACCTTTGGCGATAGCGTGACCACGAATTTCTGTGTCTTCCATCACCAGCCGGGAACTGGCCTGAATCGGAGCGACCCGGCGGACACCTTCCTCAAACGCCGCATTCCAAAGAGCATCTGCCTTGCAGGCCTCCAACTGATCGGGATTTGTCAGCAACCCATAAAGGATGGTGAGCAGCGCATCCCTGGGTTCGTTGATGCCGCCGCCAATCGCGATCTTGATGTTGGAATAGATCTGACTTTTCTCTATCGGATCTTCAGCGTTGACCATGGCGGAGAGGGCAGAGGCATCTGGCGCTGCCTTGGCGCGTTGTACGCATCTGTCAAAGAGTGCGTTCATCTCTGCGTTGGCTGTGTCAGAGCGTTCATAGAGTTCTGGCGCATTGCCGAAATTTCCTGCCCCATCAATCAAGGCTTGCGACCAGCGGATCATCTCCGAGTCTGTTGCCTCGGGAATACCTAGAAGGTGTGTTAAGCAGCGCGCGGCAAATGGTGCGGCGAGTTCGGCAAACAAATCAACGGTTTCGCCGCGTTGCAGCCGCCCAACATAGTCTTCTGCGACTTTGGTATAGGCTGCCTGCCAACATCCGGTGATATTACGGGGCGCAAAGGCCGGCGCCATAGCATTGCGTTCACGTTTATGGGCATCACCGTCTTTGCGCATCAGTGTCTGGGCCTGAAATGCCCGTGTCATGGGTGTGCGCGGGTCATCCGAGCTAAAAAGCTCCCAGTTTTCTTTCACATGCTTTGTGTCGGCGGCTTTGGTCAGCAAGATTCTGCGAATGCTGGGAATGCGTACGACTGGCGCTTCAGCGCGCAACCGTTTGTAGATCGCATAGGGGTTTTCCGTCAGCTGCGCGATCGTGATCTGATCATCCACAGGGAGTGCCGCTATTGCAGTTGGGGTCATGGTTGGTCCTAAGAAATCGACAGTTCTAAGACGGTAGCCATCGATTTAGTATTGGGCAATCCGATGCATTTGATACTCTAGTTCGAAAATTTCGATAGGATTGACCGATGAACCCAGATCCCTTTGCCTTGGATTTTGCATCTTTGCGCACGCTGCGCCTGGTCTATGCTCACGGAAGCTTTTCACGTGCGGCAGAAACGTTGGGCGTGACGCAATCGACGATCAGCTACACGATGACACGCCTGCGCGAGGTATTTAGCGATCCTCTTTTTGTCCGTCAGGGCACAGGTATGGTGCCAACTGAGCGATGCGGCGAGATTGTCTCTCAGGTCGGGGAGTTGATTGACCGGTTTGAAACCCTGACAGCGCAACGAGAGTTCGACCCTGCTGAGGCCTCAGTGGAAATTGGGCTGAGCTGCAACTTTTACGAGCGAGTGACGATACTGCCGCATGTGACCCGCATTCTGCGGCGCGAGGCACCTGGTATTAAGCTCAAGGTGATTTCGTCATCGGCACAGGGAAAGCAGCAGTTGTTGCGCTCGGAAAGCGATATCTTGATTGGGCCGATCAGGATTGACGACAGCGGGTACTACCGGAGATCTCTGCTAAGAGAGGAATACACTTGCGTCATGGATCGCTCCAACCCCCTGGCGGAAGGATCTTTGAGCGTCGAAGACTTCGTAAAAGCGCCACAAGTGGTGATCAACTACGGAGGGGGATTCAGATCGCGGTTTCTGGTGGTTATGGAGGCCGCTGGCCATGTGCCCAATACCGTGATGGAAGTCCCAAGCCCTGCAAATCTGCCGGACCTTCTGGCGCAAACCGATATGATCGCAACGGTTCCCTTTCGCATCAGTCAGATGTTCGACGACAGGGTGGTTTCGGTGCCCTGTCCCTTTCCGGCAGAGCTCTCGATTGATCTCTATTGGACAGCGCGCACCCATGTTTCAGCACCGCATAAGTGGGTGAGGTCGAAAATTGCGGAAGCGGCATCCCGACTGTCAGCATCGGAAATGTGAGGCCTGTGCTTTCTAAATGTCATGCCTTTTGAACAGGAACCTAAGATCGGGTCCAGGGCAGGCCGACGATATAGTCCCAGTCACTGGCACTGTTATCCAAAGTGCCAAATTTCAACAGGTCGGTACGGTCATAGGTTTCGGCGATTTCGGTTGCAAACTCGCGCACTGATTTTGGGATGCCTGTGCAGATGTTGATTGCACCGACATCCTTACCCAGAGCGGCATCAAAGATGTTTGCTCCGGCAGTTTTGACATCAATAAAATCACGCACCTCTCGGCCGGATCCCAAGGTGACAGTTTTGCCCTCTGACAAGCAGCGGTGCAGATACGGGTAGAGACGTTGCGGATGTTCACCTTCGCCATAGGGCTGGAACAGTCGGCACCACAGGAACTCGGTCTTGGTTTCGCCAAACAGACCGCTGAGCGCTTGAAAAGCGGCTGCCTTGGCCAGACCGTAGGGGGTGCTGGGCGCCAACACAGTATCAGGCGTGAGAATTTTGGGCCCCAACTGGTATTCGATACAGGTGCCAACCCCCACAAACCGGCGTAGCTCAGCCTGCACGGCACCGCGTGCCATTTGGAGGGTTCCGATTAGGCAATCGGTGTTCCTTGGTGAGGTTAGATACTTCCCTGGTTCGGTATACCATGCGGAATGAATGAGGGTGTCGATACCTGTTAGGCGTTCTGCCCACCATTCGGCACTCTGTGCAAACAAATCCTCGACTTCGACGATTTCGCAGGTCTCTGGCAGGGTGCCCAGTTTTTCCTGCCACCCCGCCCTGACCACCAAGCGCATGCTCACATTGCGCGCAATACAGGCGGCCAGGATCTGGCGACCAACAAAGCCAGTCGCCCCGGTTATGAGAACGCGCGGTGTCATATGAACTTGAGTTCAGGCACCGCAATTACAAAGGTGCTGCCGTTTTGGGCCAGGTCTTTGTTTTGCGACATTACTTCATCCGCGATATTCCAGGGCAGGATCAAAACATAGTCAGGCTGCGCTGCCGTTAATGCGGCTGGAGCCTTGATCGGAATATGGCTTCCGGGCATGAACTTGCCGATTTTGGAGGGGGCCGCATCACTGATAAAGGGGAGCAAATCCGGCCCCACACCACAGAAATTCAGCAGCGTATTGCCCTTCGCCGCAGCGCCGTAGCCGACGACAGTTTTTCCTTCTGCTTTGGCATCCAGCAAAAACCGCAGCAGGCCGTTCTTGACCTGCTCGGCCCTATCTTGAAAACCGCGATAGGTGTCTTCCTTCAAAAGGCCGGCTTCGATCTCTTGGGACATAACTCTCGCGACATTTTCAGTTGCCAAATGTGATGCGCTGGACAGGCAACCAAAGACGCGCAGGCTTCCGCCGTGGGTTGGCAGTTCTTCGACATCAAAGACCCTTAGACCTGCAGCTTTGAAAATACTGATCACAGGATGCAAAGCGAGATAGGAGAAATGTTCGTGATAGACGGTATCGAACTGGCTGTGCTTTACCAGCTGCCCGAGATGCGGAAACTCAAACGTAACCACGCCTTCATCGGCCAATAGCTCAGCAACGCCCTGCGTGAAATCGTTGATATCTGGCACATGCGCATAGACATTGTTTCCCAGGATCAGATCCGCCTTGGGCCCTTCCTGGGCGAGCTTACGCCCCAGTTTGGCACCAAAAAAATCTTCAACTACAGGAATCCCCCGCGCTTTCGCCGCCTCTGCGGTCGAACGGGTCGGCTCGACGCCGAGACAGGGAACACGATTGGCCACAAAGTTTTTCAGGAGGTAGCCATCGTTTGATGCCAGCTCGACCACAAAGCTCTTCTCATTTAGCCCCAATCGTTGGGTCATCTGCAGGCAGTAGCGTTCTGCGTGCGCAAGCCAGCCCTTTGAGGTCGAAGAAAAATATGCATAGTCCTCGCGAAACAGGTCGTCGTGTGCTGCATAGTCTTCGGTCTGGACCAGCCAACAATTGGTGCAGGTCAAGACACGCAGAGGATAGGTGACCTCTGGCTTGTTCAAATCATCGGCCGAAAGATAATCATTGGATGGGGGAGCATAGCCCAGGTCCAAGAATTTCAACGACAAGTCAGTTTGGCAATGGCGACATTTCATAGGGTTATCGGCTTGATATCTGAGAAAAGAGGAAGCGCGCGGTCGCGCGGCGATGTTTCGGTGACACCAAGCGGCCAGCGAATAGAGAGGGTCGGGTCATCAAAACGAATACCGCCTTCATGGTCAGGAGCATAGGGGGCCGAATGCATGTAATGCAATTCTACATCATCAGTCAGAGTTTGAAATCCATGGGCGCACCCCTGCGGGATATAGAGCGCTTCCAACTGATCACTGTCCAAAATCACTCCACAGTGGGCCCCATAGGTCTTTGATCCCTCGCGCAGGTCAACCAGCACATCGAAGACTTTGCCGGTAACCGCGCGTACCAGCTTTACTTCACTAAAAGGAGGGCGCTGAAAGTGCAGGCCGCGCAGGGTGCCTTTCTGGGCGCTGCGAGATAGGTTCATCTGCGCCCATTCGATATTCAGCCCTTGTTCTGCAAAGCGTTCATTGCAAAACAGTCGGGCAAAGGCTCCGCGGTTGTCCCCCAGTTTTTCGGGCACAATGTGGTAGGCGCCTGCGATCGGTAGGGGACTGATTTTCATGAGCGGGTGAACTCTGCAATCTGGGCCAAAGACAGCTCTACAGGATCGGCACCTTCATGAGTTTGGCGATACCACTGCATGGTCTTGGCGACAGCTGTTTCAAAGTTCCAACGCGGCGCCCAGCCCAATTTGGCCTTGGCCTTTTCAATGTTCAGCATCAGCAGGTTGGCTTCATGGGGCATATCGCTGTTATCCGTGGGGGCATAGGTGCCGGGCCAGGATTTAAGCGATTCAACAATGACATCCTGCACGGTGCGGTTGTCGGTGATGTCTGGGCCAAAGTTATAGGCATCCGCAAACTGCGGATCGCCATGCAATAATTCCGCCAGTTGCATGTAGCCTGCCAAGGGCTCTAGGACATGTTGCCAAGGACGTACTGCTTGGGGGTTGCGCGTCAACAACGGCTCATTTGCAATCAAGGCACGGGCAATGTCAGGGACCAGGCGGTTTTCACACCAATCCCCGCCTCCGATAACGTTGCCAGCCCGTGCAGACGCCACTCGAATAGGGAGTTTTTCTTGCAACAATACAGATCTGTAGCTGTTAACCACCAGCTCCGTGCCAGCCTTGGAGGCGCTGTAGGGGTCAATTCCGCCTAGAGGGTCATCTTCAACGAAGGCATGGTGGGCCTCAGTGTTGCGATACACTTTGTCGGTCGTCACGGCGACTACAGTTGCTGGCCGTTTTAGAACGCGCAGAGCTTCGAACAGGTTGGCTGTCCCCATGACATTTGTCTGCCATGTGGTCAGAGTGTCGCTATAGCCGCGCAGAACCAGCGACTGGGCTGCCAAGTGAAAGACGAAATCGGGCTTTGCCTCGTCCAGCGCAGAGAGTAAGGCTTCGTAGGAATTGATATCGCCGAACTGGCTGCTTATGCGGTTGGCAATATCAAGTTGATCAAACAAAGCCAGTTCAGTGTCAGGCGGCAGTGCGTAGCCTGTGACTTGTGCCCCCATCTGGGATAGCCATAGTGCCATCCAACTGCCTTTGAAACCTGTATGACCGGTTAGAAAAACGCGTTTGCCCTGCCAGAAGTCAGACATTTTTACGCCCAGACCCGCCAGGGCGCGGTCTTCTCGTCGGCCCACATTGCTTCGAGGGCATTTCGGTCGCGTAGCGTGTCCATCGCGGCCCAAAATCCTTCGTGTTTGCGCACGGAGAGCTTGCCTTCGTCAGCCAGGCCCATCAGGGGTTCCTGCTCCAGAATGGTTGCATCCCCGTCGATATGATCCAACAGCTCTGGTTCGCAGACCATAAAGCCACCGCTGACCCATCGGCCATCGCCTTTGGGTTTTTCCAGGAAGCGGCTGATTTTTGTGCCTTCGATCTCCAGGGACCCAAAGCGGCCTTCGGGTTGCACAGCAGAGATCGTGGCAACACGCCCTTCACGTTTGTGAAAGGCCAGCAGATCGGCGATATTGATATTGCTCAGCCCATCGCCGTAGGTCAGGCAGAAGGTCTCATCCAAATGGTCGCGGATCCGCTTCACGCGTCCCCCGGTTTGCGTCATCTCGCCGGTGTCAACCAATGTGACTTTCCAGGGTTCTGAGCGTTGGTTATGCACGTGCATTTCATTGTTGGACATATCAAAGGTAATATCTGACATGTGCAAGAAGTAGTTGGCGAAATACTCTTTTATCATATAGCCGCGATACCCGCAGCAAATGACAAACTCATTAACCCCAAAATGCGAGTAGATCTTCATGATGTGCCACAGAATGGGGCGCCCACCGATTTCGATCATAGGCTTGGGGCGCATGTGGGATTCTTCGCTGATCCGTGTGCCCAAACCGCCGGCCAAAATTACTGCTTTCGTCATATTTTACATTTCTCATTTTTCGCATAAGTAGGGGCAACTGGAACGCGCGAACGTGATACAAAAATTGCTCAGGTCAACGGTTTCAAGCCCAGAAAATACTCGTAGTAAGTTCACCGACTGTGCATCAATAACAGCGCTGTGATCAGGAAAACAAGAGGACAAAATGACATCAGCTAGTGCCTGTCTGAAGTGGTCCGGCAAATTCGGACAGCGTGCTAAGATGTATCCAACCCGATTGAATGGATACAAGAATGACAAAGCGACGGAATTTTTCAGACAAGTTTAAAGCGACTGTGGCCCTTGAAGCATTGCGCGGTGACAAGACGGTGCAGGAGATTGCATCGAAGCGCCAGCTGCACCCTACGCAGGTGAGCACGTGGAAACGGCAGGCGATTGATGGCATGGTCAACGTTTTCTCGGACAAGGTCAAAAAGGCTGAGAACAAAGACGGCGAAATCAAAGAGCTTCATGCCAAGATTGGTCAGCTGGCGGTGGAAAATGATTTTTTGTCACAAGGGCTGAAGCGATGAGCCTGTCTGAACGCCGCGAGATGATCCGCAAGGACAACACCGACCTTAGCCTGACGCGCCAGTGTAAGCTGCTCAAGATCAGCCGTTCCTCAATCTATTACACGCCTGTTGGCTTTGATCAGGCGACGATTGATCTGATGCATGAGATTGACCGGATATTTACGAAGTATCCGTTCTTCGGCAGCCGCCAGATCGCGGCGTATCTGCCCCAATCAGGGTTCTCGGCAGGACGGCATCGCGTGCGTCGCCTGATGGGCATCATGGGGCTGCAGGCCATCTACAAAGGGCCGAACACCAGCAAGAAGCACCCGCAGCATAAGATCTGGCCATACTTATTGAGAAAGCTGTCGATTACGCGGCCCAACCATGTTTGGTGCAGCGACATTACCTACATTCCAGTGAAGAACGGGTTCCTGTATCTGGTGGCAATCATGGATTGGGCAACACGCAAAGTGCTGTCCTGGCGGCTGTCAAATACGTTGGATGCCAGCTTTTGCGTTGAAGCACTGGACGAAGCCATCGCCAAATATGGCAAGCCCGAGATCATGAATACGGATCAGGGTAGCCAATACACGGGCGCGGATTGGATCAAGACGCTGACGAAGGCCGATATCAAAATCTCTATGGATGGGCGGGGCCGCTATCTGGACAACATCTTCATCGAGCGGCTCTGGCGATCCCTGAAGCAGGAGGCAGTGTATCTGCACGAGATCACCAACGGCTTTCAAGCCAAAAGGATCATCGACGACTGGATCGGCTTTTACAACGCAGAGCGGCCTCACACCGCCCTCGACAAGCGCACGCCAGACGCGGCATACTTCGAACAAAGTGAAACACGAAAAGCGGCATGAACATAAACCAGATGCATCTTAGCCAAGCCGCAAACCTGTCCTAAAAAGCAGGACCACTTCAGTCCATGCCCCATTTGCAATAATACTGTTGGCAATTTGTTACTGGATGAACGCCCCAAGGTACCATCTTTGCAAAATGTGGCACTCCTGACCCAGGCCGAAGCGCTGGCATTTCCGCAGGGGACGATCACAATGGTGCGTTGTGCCAATTGCAGCTTTGTGTGGAACGCCTCTTTTGACCTTGCCAAGATCTCCTACGATGAAACCTATAACAATGACGTCACTTCCTCAGCCTATTACTTGGCACACCTGGATGCGATGGCCGATCGTGTTATTGCCTCCGTGCCTGAGGATACAGATATCCACTACGTAGAGATAGGATGCGGCGAAGGCGACTTTCTCAGCCTTGTTCATCAGCGGGCCGCAGGACGGATGAAATCTGCCACGGGGTTTGATCCTTCCTTTACCGGGGAAGACAAGTTGCCGGAGGGAGCCAAGGTCTATCGCAACTTTTTCTCGCCTGACAACACGGATCAGATCCCGGCTGAGGCAAATGTGGTCTGCTCTCGGCACACGATAGAACATGTGGCAGATGTCCAGAACTTTGCAACGGCCTTGGCTGCGGCTATGGCGCCAGGGCGGACGATGTTTATCGAAACACCAGACGCTAACTGGATCTTGGAGCACACCGCATTTCAGGACTTCTTCTACGAGCATTGCTCGATCTATACGCCGGATTCCATCCGTTTGCTTTTGGCCCAGCAGGGATTGGAGTGCGATGTAGAGTCGGTCTATGACGGTCAATACATGTGGATTGTGGCGCGGCTCTCTGAGGCTCCAGGTCATGCAAATCCCGTGGCATCCTCGGAGAAATTGGGCTTGCACTACGTAGAAAACAAACGTCAAATGATGGCGGAATGGACCACGTACTTTGAAGACCGTAGAGCGATTGCGCCAGTTGCACTTTGGGGCGGTGCCTCAAAAGGGGTGACATTTTCGCTCTTGTTCAACAGCGCCGAGGACACGCCCATTGACTGTGTGATTGACCTCAATGCCGCCAAACAGGGATGCTTCATGCCGGTCAGTGGCACAATGATCGTTTCGCCAGAGACGGCAAAGTCTCGTGGGGTTGGCACGGTGATCATTATGAACCCGAACTACGAAGACGAGATCCGGCAGAACATTCGAGAAATGGGTTGGGATGCCGAAATCAGAGTGCTAAACGGCTAGCCTCATTTCTGTTGGCCCGCCCTCTGCTTGACCGCGCGCCAGGCTTGAGTTTCTGACAGATCGCCGCTTTGTATCTGACCATAGCTTTGGCCAAGAACAGCGTCGCAAGTATTCACGGCAGTCATAATGGTGTTTTCTGTTCCATCCCCAACATCGTCTAAGCGCAGGCTTCTCACTATTTCGGTGGCGCGACCCCAAATCTCTTTTGGGGTGCGCTTCAATTTCGGTAAATCTTGCAGTAGGGCGTCAAGCTCTTGCGTTGTGTTGGTGCGCTTGGCGTAGTCTTGCAGGATGGTTTTCACGCTCTCAAAGGGGTGTTTGCGTTTTGCCGCCACTTGGAGGTTGAATTTATACCAGGCGTGATAGTCCACCTTGGCATCAGCATAGCCACCACGCTCTCTAACTGTTTCCAAAGTTGCCAAAAAGGCCAGCGGGACAAACCTCGCATGGTTGAAGAGGTCATTGTAGGGGTCGGCTTCATTCTCGAGCTCAAAGCGCTTTGCCGGGTCGACCTGGGTTTTATCCGTCGCATTCCCCGAATGTGCACCACCTGTGCTTTTCTTGGCGTATCCGTTGACGGTGAACATATGATCGACATGCACGAAATCCCCGCCTTCGATAGTCGCACGGTATTCAAAATTAACATCGGGGATCAGGCTATTTAGAAATACGCCCTCTGTCGGTGCAATTCTATCGATGTAGGCGCGTGACACGCATCCATGGTACAGGTTCGGTGTCACAGGATAGATGTCGTTCAAGCGACACTGCAACAGGGCTTGCAGGTTTCTTTCTTTGGGGTCGTAACGATAGGCATCACCAAACAGGTTGTCTCTGCGAAAGCGCATCCCGCCAAGCTTCTTGTTGCTCGCATCTTCGGGCCAGCCATAGGTTCCACGGATCCAGCTGACGCCATCTGGCTGATAGTCTTCTAGGATTTTGCGCAAGAAGGGGAACTGCCCCGGTATGATGCCATCATCATCGCCAAAAGAGATCAGATAGTCCCCGGTCGCGTTTGCGATGGCGTCATTGTAGTTTTCACGCATTGACACCCTGCGTCCTGTGTTTTTGTAAACAAGACGTGGGTCATCAAAGGCTTCAACCACTTCTCGCGTGTGATCTTGGCTGAAATTGTCATTGATCAAGATTTCGATGTCTGCGTCGTCAATCGCGAGCGCGGTTTGTATTGAATAATGCAAGTACTCAGCGCGTTCCCGAGTTGGGATTACAATAGAAACCTTTGGCATGGGTGCTCCTGATCTTCTGCTGGCTTGCTTTCCCCTTTCAAACTCAGAGGCTTTATTCAAGACTTACCCTCATAGTTTGAGCGACTTCTCCATTAAAGAAGACTTTTGCAGCATTTCGGACAACTCCGTAGCCCACTGGACCGCGATGTCCAGACCAGCTACGGGGCAGAAGTCGTAAGCACTTACGGAAGGCAGTCGCCACCTATAAAAACTCTAGAAAGCTACGCCAAGTCTACATTCTCTACATTCAAAGCTTATGCCATGAGATAGTGTTGCAACGCTGAGGAACTGAGGAAAAGGAAGTGTCCCAAACGTTATCTGAATTGGCAAACGAAATTCGCTGTAGATTCGAATCCACTCCTCCGCCCAGCGCGCCGAATTGGCTAGAAGAGGGTAGCGAGGCATGGGAGGATACACGAGAACTGTGGGGGAGGTCGTGGAGTCAAATAGAACTTCGATCCTTCGAAGAACACATGGAGTGCTTTGCCTTTCTAGGGGTGGAAAATTTCAATCATTTCTTTGGCGCCCTGATGTTTCATAGCCTGTTGTCGGAGAATTTTGACGTCAGTGCTCTGGACCTTCTGACAACCGGGCTAAGTGACATCAAAAACCCTTGGTCAGATAAGTCGTTGTCTTCAATAGGTGAAAGATTGATATGCGATCTGAGAAACGGGATGTCTGATGAACAGGTCTTGTTGATTGAGGAATACTTTGATTGTCGGGCGGAATACATTTGCGAAGCTGACAATGCCCATGGATTGGGTTTTGTTCGATCCCTGAAACACCGAAATGGAGCGCCTGATCAGAGCCCGTCATAGTGGACCGCGCGTGTTGAGACACGCAGGGTTCTGGAGCTTTGTTGACGATACACTCTTTCTTTGGGTTCGTCGCCTTGAACGGTCAATTTCAGCGACCAAGAGTGCGGCTAGGAACACCTTAGTATTCTGGTGGGGTCGGGATGATGGCTCGCAACCAGTGCGATCCGCGCTCGAATGCAGGCGAGCAGTGTCTCGCGGGACGCGCCCATGAATTCATGGGCCAAAGGGGAGGGATCTTTGAGCGTTGCCAGACGGGTGCGCAGGGCGCGCCAAGCCGCTAGTTGCGAAAGGATCTTTGCCTCTTGGGTCTGTGCGGCCTGCGAGGCCACATAGGTCTCAAAGGCATCGGCTGCAGCCCCTGAGGCAAGGCGCGTCGCCAACATCCGTTCGTGGATTCCATTTGCCCCCTCATAGATCGCAGTGATCCGGGCATCGCGGTAGGTCTGTTCCAGCCGGTATTCGCGCAGGTAGCCATAGCCGCCAAGAACCTGCATGCCCAGTTCAGCCGCGCGTATCCCGGCTTCGGTGCAATGGACCTTGATAAGGGGGGTAAGGAACTCTACCAATGCGGGATTGTCGCCCCGTTCCATCGTGACACATGCCAGATGCGCCATGGCGCGTCCTGTCATGGCAAGCCCGTCAATTTCATCAAGCA
Source organism: Roseobacter sp. MED193 (assembly GCF_000152965.1). Classification (GTDB taxonomy): domain Bacteria; phylum Pseudomonadota; class Alphaproteobacteria; order Rhodobacterales; family Rhodobacteraceae; genus Pseudophaeobacter. The sequence continues at coordinate 2,658,337 of NZ_CH902583.1, forward strand.
TGCGGCGCACGTCGGCATGTTGATCGAGTGTCGCGGGCGCGCCATCAAGGGTGCGCCCTTGCACTCTTTCGGCGGCATAGGAACTGGCAATGTCGTAGGACCGTGCAGCATGGGCCACTCCCTGAAGCGCAACATCGACGCGGGCGTGGTTCATCATGGTGAACATCGCCATCAATCCCTTGCCCTCTTCGCCAATCAATTCAGCCTCAGCCCCTTCAAACGCCAACTGACAGGTGGGAGATGCATGTAGGCCCATCTTTTCTTCGATCCGAGTGACAGTCACCAGGTTGCGGCTGCCATCGGAACGGGTGCAGGGACACAGGAACAGCGATAGCCCCTTGATCCCGCTGTCAGAGGTACGGGCCAGGACCAGATGCAGGATCCTGTCGCTCATGTCCTGATCGCCACCTGAGATGAAGATTTTCTCACCTGTGATCTGCCAGCTCTCCCCCACAGGCTCGGCGCGGCAGCGAACCTGCGCCAGGTCAGATCCCGCGCCAGGCTCGGTCAGACACATGGTGGCGATGGTTTCTCCCGAGGCCAGCGGTGGAATGTGGCGGGATTTCTGGTCGGCAGTCCCAAAACTCATCAAGACCCGCACCGCGCCCGGGACCAGTCCGGTGACCATCTGCAGGCTGTGGTTCGCGCCCGAGAAGATCTCAGAGGTGACTGCCAGCATCAGCGCGCCCATACCCTGTCCACCATAGGCTTCTGGGGCGGTCAGTGAAGGCCAGCCCTGTTCTGCATAAGCGCGGTAGACTGCGGCAAAGCCGTCTGGCATCGAGACGCGGCCATCCGTCAGCCTGCAGCCCTGAACATCGCCCGGTTCATCCAGAGGTGCAATCTCGCCTTCGGCAAAGGACGCAAAATGCCCACCGATTTCTGAGGCGATTTCCGCGTCCCAATCTGGCAAGGTATTTGCACCAGCGACATGGTTGAGCGAGAACAGGATGTCCTCGAGTGGGGCCTGAAAGGGTTTCATTGGTCAGTTCACTTTGTAGTAAGAGATTTCAACTGCTGATGCGCGGCGCAGGCCGGCGCAGATGAACAGGGTGTGGTTCACCCAGGCATAGCGTGCGTCGCCGGTTTCAAGGCGCGCTGCGGTGCGCATGTAGTAACTTGCCGGATCGACATCGTCGCCTGCAGTAAGCCGCTTCATCACCTCCGGTGGCCCGTGGCGGGTGCCCACATTGACCACTTCGATCACAGCACCATCCGCGGTTTGGACCGCATAGCGCGTATCCAGATGGGCGGCGCCATCGGCAAATATGGTTTGCCAGTCAGCTCCGAGGTTCAAGACCTCACCGGTGATATCCGGCCCTAGCGCCGCGCCTCCTACAATCGGGATGATGCGACGCTGCCCGGTCCGGCCCTGACCCAGTTCAATCGGGGCGGACAGTTCCACCCGCAGGGTAAAAGAATGGGTTAGCGCCGGAACCGGGATTTGCATCAGTCCATCAGCCCCAAAAGGCGAGCGGCATTGTTCTTGATGATATCTTCACGCAGGTGGTCCTTAATCGCGATCTTGTCAAAATCAGCGAGCCAGCGCTCTGGGGTGATCATTGGCCAGTCAGAGCCAAACAATACCTTCTTCTTGAGGATCGAGTTGCAGTAGCGCACCAGAATTTCCGGGAAGTATTTTGGCGACCAGCCGCTGAGGTCGATATAGACATTGGGCTTATGCTGAGCCACGGCCAGCGCCTCTTCCTGCCAGGGGAACGAGGGATGCGCCAGGATGATATTCATGTCAGGAAAATCAACCGCCACATCATCCATATACATCGGGTTGGAGTATTTGAGTCGCATGCCGTTGCCGCCCCGCATGCCAGACCCCACACCAGTTTGCCCAGTATGGAACAGGGCAACGCATTTGTGTTCCGCCAGCACCTCGTAGAAGGGGTAGGCCATGCGATCATTGGCAAAGAAGCCCTGCATAGTGGGGTGGAATTTAAACCCTTTGACGCCGCATTCTTCGATCAAACGACGTGCTTCACGCACCGCCATCTTGCCCTTCCAGGGGTCGATGGAGGCGAAGGGGATCAGCACGTCGCTGTTATCTTTGACTTGCTCGAGCACCTCATCGTTGGAGTAACGCCGATAGCCGGTTTCCCGTTCTGCATCGACTGGAAAGATCACTGCTGCGATGTTTTGTTCACGGTAGTGCGCGGCGGTCTGTGGGATGGTCGGCGGATGCTGCCACGGCGCGCCAAAATAGTTGGCCATAGTAGATTGCAGATCATCATACCCATCATCAGAGTGGCAGCCGCAGGGCTCTTCGGCATGTGTATGGATATCGAGTGCGCGGACCTTGGAGATATCAACCATTTGTCCTGCTCCTTTTTTATAGAGTGATGGTGGCAGGATCGGCGTCATCATAAAGCCGGTCCAGCAAAGCCGCGCGGCGCGTCAGCACCTTGCGGAAATTCAGGTTGCCCTTTGCGGTCATTTCCCCCTCGGGCATGGAGGCGGCTTCGCTCAGCACGATGGCCCGAGAGATCAATGTCGAACTCCCCGAAACCTCGCGGGCACGTTCAGCCAGCCGACGGTGAATCTCGCCCTGCAACAGCTTGCAGCGATAGGCGCCGTTGTCGTCGGATAAATCGAACCCTTGGCGTTCCAACTCACTCAGGTCGGGAAAGATCATCAGACCGATCTGGTTTTTATCGGCCCCGGTGATCACCAGGTCAGCGGCAAGCGGTGCGAGGCAGGTCAGCATGTCGATGCGCAGTTGCGCCGCCCGAACCCAGGTGCCGGTGAGCAGTTTGAAATCCTCGGAAATACGTCCGTCGAATTTCATGCCCTTGTTCATGTCCGCCTTGTCGATGAACTGCATCGCATCGCCAGTGATAAAGAACCCCTCATCATCAAAGGCGTCTTTCGTCTTTTGCGGGTCCTCGAAATAGCCGGGCATGACCTGTGGCCCTTTGATCCGCATCTCGCAACGCATGTCCGCATCTGGGATCAGTTTGAGCGTCACACCGTTGAGAGGCGCACCGACCACTCCGGAACGGTCGATTGGCTCACTTTGCATCATTGTCGCAGGCGCGGTTTCAGTGAGGCCCCAGGAGGAGGTCATCAAAGGGATTTCGCCTTTTACCTCCATCGCCATCTGTTCAAACCCGGACCAGATCTCTTGTGGCAAGGAGGCTCCAGCATAGAAGATCAGATCGAGGTCCGAAAAGAAGCGCTGCCTTAGAGCAGCGTCCTGCTGCAACGCGCCCAGAAGCAGGCCAAAGCCGACAGGAACGTTGAAGACCAGCGAGCCGGTCACCATTGAGAGGTTTTCCACGGTGCGGTCAAACAGGCCTTTCACGGGCTTGCCGTCATCAATGTAAAAACTGCCGCCATTGGCTAACATCATGTTGAAGTTGTGTGAGCCACCAAAGACGTGGTTCCATGGCAACCAGTCGACCACGCGTGGAGGGCGGGCACGCAGGAAGGGCAGGGCATCGGCAATCTGAGTCTGGTTCACGCACATCATGCGTTGTGTGGTTTTCACCCCTTTGGGTGCCGAGGTGGACCCTGAGGTCATCAGTATCTTGGCGACCGTATCCGGAGTGACCTTGGCATAGGCCGCATCGATGTCAACGCTCCCATCCCCCTTCAGCAACTCGTCAAACGCCGTTACCTTGCTGTTCTTTCCCGGGCGGCTGGCGAGGATCTCGATCCCGTTCAAGGCCTCTAGCGCCAGTGCTTCACTATATTGATCGGCATCGACAACATAGGCCATCTTAGGGTGCACCAACTCGATAGCGTGCTGCAAGCGACCATGCGCACCATGGATCAGCGAGTATTGCTCGGCCACTGGTGCCGTCGGCACGCCGACATATTGCGCGGCCAGGGACAGCAACCCGTGGTCAACGCCATTGCCTGACATGATGATAATGGGTGTATCCGGTCCCATGCCGCGCGCCAAAAGCGAGGAGGCGATAGCGCGGACTTTTTGCAAGGTGGCGCTATAGCTTTCTTCCCGCCAGCCCGCGCCGCTGCGTTCGGCCAGAAACGTGCGATCAGGCGCCTTTTCGGCCCATTCATGGAGCCAGACACCGGTGTTGTCGACGACTGGGCCCAACGCATGGCTGGAGCGCAACAGGATTGTGCCGTCGTCGCGATCTTCACGCAGGACTGAGTGTTTCTGGAACTCTGAAGTCCGTTTCATGGCTCACCCCTTTCTTGGGCTTTTTTCGATCTGTTTCAGGGCGGCGATCACCGTGGCTCGGGTGGCGTCGTCAATCCCGTCAAGCAGCAGCGCTTCGTGTTTGGTGACGGCGGCCACGGCTTTTTCATACAACTGCTGCCCCGCCAGCGTCGCCTTGAGCGCATAGGCCCGACGATCGGTGGGTACGCGTTCGCGTATGATCAGTTCACGCCGTTCCAATTCGTCGATGATGACGACAAGGTTGGGGCGTTCGATATCCATTCCGTCGGCCAGCTGAGACTGTCGCATACCGGGATTGTCCACGATAAGTACCAGCGCGGTATAGGTCAGCATCCGCAGATCAAATGGCTTGAGTGTCTGAACGAGATCGGTCTGGACAACATTAAACGCGCGTTTCATGTGATAGCCCATGAAGTTACGCAGAGTGACGTCGCTGACATGGGTCACGACAGTGGCTTCAGCGGGTTTTACAGCAGGCTTTTTCATGGGGTCACCGGAATTTTGGGGCGCGTTTCTCTAGGAATGCGCGTAGGCCTTCCTCGGCGTCGGGCGTGGTTTGCGACAGCGCTGCGGCTAGGGATTCAGTGAACAGCCCATCTGCCTGGCTCATGTCGTTGATCCGGGCGATTGCGTTGATCATCAGGTAGTTTGACATAGGGGCGTTGCGGGCAATCTTGCCGGCCAGCTTTTGTGCCAACGCCAGCGCTTCCCCTTCACCAACTGCGTAGTGGGCCAGGCCCAGATCAACCCCTTCCTGGGCATTGTATTTACGACCGGTAAGCATCATTTCGGTCATCCGGTCGGGGCCGAGCAGGCGACCAACCCGCGCCGTTGCGCCACCGCCAACAAAGATACCACGGCGCCCCTCTGGAAGTTGGAAGATGGTGGAGGTTTCGGCAATGCGTACATGGGTCGAAGCCGCAAGTTCCATCCCGCCACCAATCACCGCGCCAAACATTGCAGAGACCACGGCGAGCCCCCCAAACTGGATCTTCTCCATAACCCCATGCCAGTGGCGCGAATGATGCAGGTTGTCTTCTGCGGAACGGTGCACATGCTCGGAGAGGTCCAACCCGGAACAATAGTGGCCTTCGATCCCGGTCAGGATCACCACGCGCACGTCTTTGGGCGGGGCTGAGAAAAACGCATCAAGCGCGTTGAGCAGCTCTTCGCACATGGCGTTGCGTTTTCCGGGCCGGTTCATGGTCAGAGTGGCGACGGGACCGTCAACCTCGATCTTCAGGGTTTCGGATGTCATGCAGATGTCCTTAGCGTGGGGGCAGACGGACCGCGCCGTCGAGCCGAATGGTTGTCCCGTTCAAGAACGGGTTTACGACGATCTGTTCCGCCAGCAGAGCAAACTCATGGGCTTCTCCCAGACGGGCCGGGAATGGAATGTTGGCGGTGATCTTGGCGGCGATCTCTTCGGGCAGCCCCTCCATCATTGGCGTTTGGAACAGGCCCGGGGCGATCGCCATGACCCGGATACCAGTCTGGGCAAATTCGCGGGCGGCTGGCAGGCACATTGAAGCAATTGCACCCTTGGAGGCCGCATAGGCCGCCTGACCTAATTGTCCGTCCTGCCATGCGACCGAGGCCGTGTTGATGATCACGCCGCGTTCGCCATCTTTTTGTGGCGCCAGTTCTGCGATGCGACGGGCGCCGTGGCTCATCACATTGTAGGTGCCGAAGAGGTTTACCTTCAGGGTTTTCTCGAACACATCAAAGGAGAGTTTCCCTTCCCGGCCAACGATCCGTGCCGCCATGCCCACACCCGCGCAGCTCACGATAATGCGCGGTGCGCTTTGCAGTTTTTGTTCAGCCTCGTCAAAGGCAGCACTTACTGCGGCCTCGTCAGACACATCCGCCTGCACCGCGATGCCACCGCACTCATGGGCCACTGCCTGTGCAGCTTCGATATTGAAGTCCAGCACGGCGACCTTGGCCCCCTGAGCAGCTAAGTGGCGCGCGGTTGCAGCGCCAAGCCCGCTGCCTCCACCTGTGACCAGTGCGATACTCCCATCTACTTGCATGTAAAAATCTCCAATAAAGTATGCTCTACCATTGTTATCATTCATATTCACTTGCCCGAATTACGCCCGCGCAAGCACCGGTGATGAATTTCCCTGGAATATGCAGGCCAGGTGTTCTGCCCGCAGTCAGCCTTCCCTTTGCGGTAGGGGCGCCGGTCGCGGTCGGTGTCTATGCTGAGAGGATGATCCCAAGGTCCATCGGTGGAATAGCTCTTCCAAACTTGATCAACTGTTCCCCCTCTCATATCCGTACCCACAACGCTACAGCGCGCTGAATTTTTGGGTGATATAATAGTTATATCCAATAACTAAATGGTTCAACATATTTATATTAATAATTTTCAGAGTGTTAGCTTGTTGACGTGTCGGTCCGAACGGCCAGTTAGCCAATTTCGAGAGTAGAGGTGCCTTCTTAGATATGATTCCGGGTACTGTTGGCCAAGCTATTTCCAGCATTGGGGCCCTGCACTGTCGACCCAAAGTCGCGGCAAGGTGCAGGATAACGAGGCGGCAAGAGTATTCTTTGGATGCTGACCAGTTGATCAGCGATTGTGGCGCGGGCTGAGGTCTGGGGGCTATCTGGCGGTTGGGGAGCCAAGATCGAACGCTAGGCCAGAATGGGACTTTGGTCTGTAGCTACAGATCGGCGTAAAACTATTCGATCAAAATGGACTGCAGCGCTGAGGATAGATCGCGGTATCACGGGAAGCTGCCCCTTCCCGAAAGAGGGGGCTCCGACGCGACGTTTTCGCGTCGGAGCGCGTTGTTTAGTGGGTGAATTTTTTGATTTCACCACTGTCCAGACGGGCAGCGTAGGACGACAGCTCTGTCTTGACCAACTTCATGAGGAAGTAGAGGCAGAAGATGTTGACCACAGCCATTGCGAAGATCGCGGCGTCTGAGAAGTCGATAACCGGCCCAAGCGAAGCGGCGGCTCCGATGACGATGAAGATGCAAAAGATAACCTTGAACACAAGTTCAGAGGTTTTGCTTTCCCCAAAGAGGTAGGTCCAAGCCTTCAGCCCGTAGTAGCTCCAGGAGATCATCGTCGAGAAGGCAAACAAAACCACTGCGATCGCCAAGACATAGGGGAACCAGCTGATACCAGATGCAAAGGCAGCAGAGGTCAAAGCGACGCCCGAATTTCCGTCAACCGTAGCAATTGCGGTGCCAGCCTCGTTCAGCATGTAGTTGCCAGTTTCCGGATTGATGATCATTTGCTGTGAAATGACAATGACCAAAGCGGTCATGGTGCAGATTACAACAGTGTCGATCAGGGGCTCAAGCAGCGATACAAATCCCTCTGTGATGGGCTCCTTGGTTCTTACTGCAGAGTGGGCAATAGCCGCAGAGCCAACCCCGGCTTCGTTCGAGAAAGCGGCGCGTTTGAAGCCCTGTATCAAGGCCCCGACCATACCGCCAGCGACACCCAGACCGGTAAAGGCCCCGGCAAAGATCTGACCAAATGCCCAACCGATTTGATCATAGTTGACGATCAGAATGACCAGCGCAGCGCCGACATAAAGGATGCCCATAAATGGCACAACTTTTTCGGTTACATTGGCAATTGATTTGATGCCTCCAACGATCACGGCAAAGACAACTGCGGCAAAGATGATGCCTGTGATCCAGCCTGGGTAGTCTCCGACAATGCCCGAGATCTGGGCGTGCGCCTGGTTGGCCTGGAACATATTTCCACCGCCCAGGGCACCAAGGATACAAAAGACCGAAAAGACGACGGCCAGTATTTTACCTCCGGGGAGGCCCAGCTCGGAAAAGCCTTTGGAGATGTAATACATCGGACCACCAGAGACGGTGCCGTCATCGTATTCATTCCGATATTTTACGCCTAAGGTACATTCAGTGAATTTGGAGGCCATCCCCAATAGACCTGCGAGGATCATCCAGAAAGTTGCGCCAGGACCACCAATGCCAACAGCCACCGCTACACCGGCAATATTCCCAAGCCCAACCGTGCCTGACAGGGCTGTTGCGAGAGCCTGAAAGTGACTTACCTCGCCCGCGTCATTCGGGTCGGAATAATCACCTTTGACCAGCTGGATAGCATGTTTGAAGAACCGAAATTGTACAAACCCAAAATAGAGGGTGAATACGGTGGCCGCGATCACCAGCCACATAACGATCCAAGGAAAACTGGTTCCTGGGAATGGGGCAAAGATCAGGCTGACAAAGGGTCCGGTAAGATCCGCAAAGACTTGATTGACCTTTTCGTCTATTCCGACGGCATCTTGTGCGGCCAGTGGGCTTGCTGCTGCAGCAGCCAAAGCCGTGGTCAGGCCGAATACTGATGTAGTTTTCATGCTCTATCCTAACCTACAACTGTTACTGGTACGCTAGCGTGCATCACCAGGTTTTGTGTCGAGCTGCCGAACATGCGTTTGGTAAACCCATCCGCCGAGGCGCGGCCAACGATGATTTGCGATCCCCCGTTTTCAACTGTGAGCTTGTCCAGGGTTTCTGCCACATCACCGTGACGCACGATGCCTCTTGCGTTGAAACCCGCTGACCGCAGGGCTGCAACTGCCGGCTCAACAATGCGGGAGGTTGCGAGGTCGATCTCTTCTTCACGCCGCAAATGCCGCTTGGCATTCTCATCCGCCGTTTGAAAGGTGAATGGCGACCATTCGATTACATAGATGGCGATAAGCTCACTGGCGTCGATTTTTGAAGCCAGATCTTTGGCAAAGGCGAGTGCGCGGTCACCCGTTTCCGTGCCGTCCAGTCCAACGACTAGTTTAACTGTCATGGTTCTCTCCCGGTTAATGATTTCTACGATGGAGAGGGGGCTAGCCCTCATTGTTGGGTGCCAGAATGCCTTGTTGCTGCCGGTTCACCCAACGTCAGTAAAAGTGATTTTCACTAGTAAGTGTTGATAAATACAGGTATAGTTTAGGTGAAATTGGTAAATAATAGACGAAATTTGGGGATTATTGCTAGTGATAGGAGATTTGGACCGAATTGACCAGCGAATCCTGAGTGAGCTTGCGGCAAACGGGCGGCTGTCTATCGTGGAACTCGCTACGCGGGTAAACCTGACCAATACCCCCTGTTCAGAACGGGTGAAGCGCTTGGAGAGGTCCGGCTACATCAGCGGATATCGGGCTGTGTTGGATAAAGCTAAAATGGGGTTGGGCCATCTGACCATTGTTCAGGTTTCATTGGCTGCGACAGCTGGGGACAACTCGCTTGATACATTCAATCGAGCTGTCAAAGATATTCCAGAGGTGGAGGGCTGTCTGATGGTTGCCGGATCATTTGACTACTTATTGACAGTGAGGACGCGCGACATGAGGCATTTTCGAGCGGTGCTTGGGGACCAGATCAATAAGCTGCCCGGCATACATCAAACCAATTCCTTCGCCGTCATGGAGGCGGTCGTTTAGAGGCGCCGCTCTAACTGTACGTGAGGGAGAGAATACTCCGTCACGAGGCAAAGCGTCGCTCTTGCTGCCAAGTGGAGGGGGTCTGACACGCCGTGCATTTGTGGCCTGCTTCTTGGCTCGCTTCATCGGCCAGACCAGAGTTTTCTCATTGGAAAGACACCGGCGCGCATGCATGCCAGACTTTGGGACCGTCGTTGGGCAGGGGCCTGATTTGGCTTTTGCCGTCCCTACAGTCACCGTGCTGCCTTTCTCAAGACAGGTCGGCATCTGGGCAATCATTGGAAGTGGCTTTGGGTTAGGGCAACCGGATGCAGATCAAAAATAGGCCCCAAAGGCATCGTAGTCCGCCTTGTAGAACTTACGGAGCTTTTGCTTTTGTTTTTTGGTCAGATCATCAACCTTGAATTTTGGTCCACCGGTTTGCGATCTACCAACGGTAACCGTTTGTCCCACACGTTCGGAAATATCGCGTGCGAACTGATCCATTTCAGGCAGGGTGTAGATGCGGGAATAGTAGCCTGGATCCATTCCCAGAAAAATCGTCGAAGGCCGTGTGTGGTGCAGGATCGAGGGGTGCGCCTGTCGGTAATAAGCAAAGCGGTCGATGAACTGGTCCAGATCCGGCGTTGGCTCCAACTTGTGTTCCTCGAGCCCGGCCGCGGCCTTTTTGAGAGAGAGTTCCTGATGGTAAATCACCCGATTTCCATAGGCGGATAGCAGGCGTGCTATCGGCTCACGTACAAAGGCGATCCGATGAAAATCTTTAATCCGCTCATCAGGAAAGCCACTGCGTACCAGTGTCCTGTAGCCGACGTTGTGAATATGCTTTGAAACGCCATTGGTCCGGAAGTGCTGGAACGGGAAACCATTTTCAAGCTCAAAGAAGGCGAATTTCAAAGAGGAGCAACCGGTTTTGGGGACTGACGCGTAGAAAATTTTATGCTTGTCGAGAATTACGGTCATTAGGATATGGCATCTCTTCTAGTGAACAATGGCGGATAGTTCGATTTGCCAAACACCTACCCGAACCCCAATGCCTTCGCAACGTCATAGGAGTTTTGACGCAGGGCCAAGGGTCAGCCTCTGGAGGCCGGAATCTGATTGCTTGACAGTCGCCAGGTAAGGGGAAAAAAGCCAGATGTGCGACTGGTTCTTTTGAAGGACTTACAGTATTTGGTGAGGCTATGCGCAAGACTTTGTATCTCCATATCGGGCACTTCAAAACCGGTACCACCGCCATCCAGCAGTTCTTGCATTTGAATCCCAGGCTGTTGAAACGCAATGATCTGGCCTATGCCGAGACAAAGCGAGAGTATTTCAAGCACTCGGACCTGGCCTTTAGCCTGTATCAGGCGGCGGGCGTGCAAGAGCTGATGCATGGCTATGCCAAACAAGAAACGCCTGAGCAGGTTTGGGCAGCTGTTTTTGATGAACTGCGCCGGAGTCGGCAGTCTGGCATGATCGTCAGCACAGAAGAATTGATACGTTTGGCCTGTTTCCCCCAAGCGGTGGAAACCCTGAAACAGATTGTCGCAGCGGCTCCGGATGTCGATATCAAGGTTATTGCTTATCTCCGTGCGCCAGAAAGCCATCTGCGGTCGTGGTATAACCAGTTGGTCAAGATGGGATGCAAAACGCCATCGTACAATGCCGCGATATCGCAGAAGATAGAGCCTGTGCATTATGACTATGGTTTGGCTCTGCGCCCGTGGATTTCCATGTTTGGAGCCGAGGCCATCTCTCTTCGCCCTTACAATAATGAGAGCCGCAAGGACTACGCGCTCTTTGATGATTTTCTGTCGATCTTTGGTATCAAAAGGCCAAATCGTGGTGTCTCACTCTTCTCCGAAGATCCAAATCCGCGCATGGCTGAAGAAGGCGTGGAGGTGGCCCGCATTTTGCAAAATGTCAATGCTGCGCGTTGGGTCGTCAAGTCAACGCAGGATAGGTTCATTACCTTTTCTAAAGGGGAGCAGGTAGAAGACCTTTATGGGAAGGGGGACGGTTTTGATCAGGTCCGAGGCAGGACGCTTGCCGGGCTGGACCAGCTCGCGCTAGAACTGCCGGAATTCTCTGAAACTCTGGCCCAGCTTCGCGCAGACCTGCCGGAGCCAAACGAGAAGGCCTCGGAGGATGGCTGGCTTTTGGCTGGTTTTCTATTGGCTGAGCTGAATACTCTGCGCAAATCAATCAACAAGCAAAACTTCGCCTTTGAAAAACGGTTTGAGGTGCTCGAGGCGCAACTCGCTTCCAAAAAATCTAAACCCTCATGAGGATCCTTTACTACAATTGGGTCGATTACCTCGATGAAGAAAACCGAGGTGGAGGCGTTTCCCAGTATCAGCGCAATATTTTGAGTGCGCTGGATGAGCAAGAGAACGTCGACGCAGTGTTTCTCTCTGCCGGGATTTCCTATGATTTGCGCAGGCGGGCGCCGCGTTGGGAAAAGAGCCGCCACGGACCCGCCCGCGACCGCGACCGCCGGTTTGAAATTGTCAACTCAGCCGTTTTGTCGCCCGCGCATTTCTCATTTGGCAGTTCCGCGCAGATCTCTGACCCGGAAACCGAGGCGTGTTTTTACGACTTTCTCGATGCCACGGGTCCTTATGATGTTGTGCATTTCAACAACCTTGAAGGCTTGCCAGCGCAGGTGCTGGAGCTAAAGTCGCGCTTTCCGCAAACCCGGGTCGTTTTGTCGCTGCACAATTACTACCCATTCTGCCCGCAGGTGAATCTGTGGTTTCAAGAGCGCGAGACCTGTACCGATTTCAAGGGTGGGGAGAGATGCGGGCAATGCCTGCCTCATGCCCATAATCAAAAGCAATTGCGCCTGGCGCATGGGCTGGCCTATCGGTTGAAATCCGCAGGTATTTCTTCTCAAAGTCGATTGTTCCAACTGCTCTACCGGCCCACCATCCTGATCGGTCGGCGTCTCGCGATGATGGTGAAGGAGATCCGGCAGACCCTCCAAGGGTCAAAGCCGGGCTTGGCAGCACCAGAGCAAAGCTCACCAGCAAGCCCTATCCCCTTTGCCAGGCGACGTGCAGAAATGGTTGAATTGATCAATACGCACTGCGATCGGGTGTTGGCGGTATCAGACTTCACCGGCAAGATTGCGCGCAGTTTTGGGGTGCGTTCGGATATTTTGCAGACTTCCTATATTGGCACATCCCACGCGGGCAGTTTTGCCAAGACCGCGCCACGCGCCCTACCGGTAAAGAAAGCAGAAGTGCTCACACTGGGCTATTTGGGCTACATGCGCCGCGACAAAGGGTTTTTCTTTCTGATGGAGGCTTTGAAAGCCTTACCGCAACCTTTAGCAAAACGCGTCCGGCTTTTGGTTGCGGCTGGGCGTGGGGATTCACAAACCATGTCAGATCTCTTTGAGCTTGGGCAGGGCCTGGCAGGGTTGGAGTATTTTGACGGGTTCACCCAGGCGGATTTACCAAACATCCTGTCTCAGATTGATCTGGGTGTGGTTCCCGTTCTTTGGAATGACAACCTGCCACAGGTAGCGATCGAGATGCATGCCAACCATATCCCGCTGCTCACCAGCGATTTGGGCGGGGCGCAAGAGCTGTCAAATTGTCCGGAAATGACCTTCCGTGCAGGTGACATCGCCAGTTTTCAGACATGTTTACAGGCAATTTTGAATGATGAGGTAGATTTGGATGCCTATTGGGCGCGCGCGCGTCGGCCTGCCTCTATGGCTGAGCACCTTGTCAAACTGGCCGAGGTCTACCAGCCCTCTGTCGCCGTCGCGGCCGATGGGCCCGACACCAAAATTGCCAATCAGGGCAGAGGCTAACGCCAGTTTTGCGACTGCGAGTTCACCCATAATCGGGCCTTGGAGCCAAGGTTGTGAAGAGTTGCGGTCAGAGGTCAAGGCGTTACACTCATCCACCTAGGGATGCGCATCGTCGGGAGGGTGCGTCGTGGACAAAGGGTATGGCCCATGCAGAGCACTCAGAGCGCAAAGGCCTTTCGCACCAGCGGACTAACAAAGGTGTATGGCAGCGGCCATTCGGCAGTTCATGCGCTGCGTGGTGTTGATTTGGAAATTCCTGCAGGTGATATCGTAGTTTTGTTGGGGCCGTCAGGGTCCGGGAAATCGACGCTTTTGAACATCATTGGCGGCCTAGATCGCGGCACCCGGGGAGATGTCTTTTTCCACGATCTTTGTCTGAGCGACATGTCAGATGCCCAGCTCACACGCTACCGACGCGATCATGTTGGTTTTGTTTTTCAGTTCTACAATCTGATGCCCAGCCTGACGGCGCGCGAAAACGTTGAACTGGTGACGGAAATTGCCAAAGATCCGATGGATCCAGACGAGGCTCTCGCACTGGTGGGGCTTCGTGAACGGGTCGACCATTTCCCAGCGCAGCTTTCAGGCGGGGAACAACAGCGGGTGGCCATCGCCCGCGCGATTGCCAAACGGCCTGAGGTTTTGTTTTGCGACGAGCCTACCGGGGCGCTCGACAGTCAGACCGGGCGGGCGGTTCTCCAGGTGCTGCGCGATGTGAATGCTGAGCTTGGATCTACCATCTTGATGGTCACACATAACGCCAATACAGCCGCGATGGCCGATCGGGTGATCTATTTTGCCGATGGTGGTATCCGCAAAGTGGTGGAGAATGCCGAAAAACTTAGCCCCTCAGAGATCCACTGGTGAGCCCGCTTGATCATAAGTTGCTGCGCGATCTTTGGCGCATCAAGGGCCAGGCTCTGGCGATTGGCACGGTGATTGCCGTTGGGGTGATGATGTTGGTGATGATGACAGGCCTTGTGTCCTCGCTGGGTGAGACGCGGGCCGCCTATTATGAACGTTATCGATTGGCAGATGCCTTTGTACCGGTGAAACGTGCCCCAGAGCGTCTGGCGGCTCAACTTGCACAGATATCTGGTGTTGCAACTGTTGAAACACGGGTCACCGGGCGCGCGCTGATTGATCTCCCAAGCCAAAGCCTGCCTGTACAGGCACAGGCTTTGTCGCTGCCCGAACGTCAACGCCCTGCGTTGAATGACATCTACCTCACCCATGGACGGTTGCCTGCGCTGGGTCGTACAGAGGAAATAGTTCTGCTGCAGAGCTTTGCTCAGACCCATGGCCTGCTGCCTGGTGACAGCTTGGCAGCAACAATGAACGGCAGCCGACGGCTATTCAAAATTACCGGATTGGCACAAAGCCCGGAGTTTCTCTATGTCACTGCGCCAGGGGAACTGGTGCCGGATGATGCCCGATTTGGGGTGATCTGGATGAACCGTGCAGGGCTTTCTGCTGCTTATGATCTGGAAGGCGCTTTTAATGAAGCGCTGTTTGGTTTGACACGGGGCGCCAATGTGGAGGCGGTGTTGGACCGCGCGGATCAGTTGATGGCCCCCTATGGCGGCAGTGGCGGTTATCCTTTGGCTGATCAGTTTTCGAACCGTTTTATTTCTGAAGAAATCTCAGGCATGGCGGCAGCCTCCAAGGGGGTCCCCCCCATCTTTCTCGCGGTGGCGGCTTTCCTGCTCTACATCGTCATCAGCCGCATGGTGCAGTCCGAGCGTGAAGAGATCGGTCTGATGAAGGCCTTTGGCTACACGGATCTGGAGGTGGGGGGACACTATTTCAAGCTGATCTTGGCCATCGCCTTGGGGGGCGCTTTTGTGGGCTGTATGGCTGGAATTGCCACGGGACGGGCAATGATTGGGCTATACGGGATATACTTCAAGTTCCCTTTTTTGGTCTTTCGTGTCGACCCGGCGTCCTTTGTTATCGGGGTCACGGTAAGCGTGCTCTCGGCCTCGGCCGGGGGGCTTTGGGTGTTGCGCCAGGTTTTTGCGCTTACTCCTGCCAGCGCGATGCGTCCGCCCACGCCGCCGGATTACAGCTGCAGTGGGACGCTGGGAAAGTCCCTTTCAGCGGTTCTGGATCAGCCCAGCCGGATGGTGCTGCGCCGCCTGACCCGGCAGCCGGTTCGCATGATTGGCGCCATGGTTGGCATTGCCTGTGGTATGGGACTCTCGGTTGCGATGATCACAATATATGCAGGCTTTGATCGCACCATTGATTTGACCTTCTCGGTAGTGGACCGCAGCGATGTCAGTGTGACTTTCACGCAGCCAGTTGGCACCAAGGCCCTGTTTGAGCTGCGCCGTATCGATGGCGTTATGCGTGCAGAACCTGTGCGTCATGTTCCGGTGGTGCTGCGCAATGGGGTGCACAGTTATCGCAGCGCGATCACCGGATTGCCGCAAAACCCAATTCTGAACCGGGCACTTGATGAAAACATGGCCCCAATCGATATGCCCCAATCCGGCGTGGTACTCTCTAGTGTATTGGCCGATATCCTACGGATAGCACCGGGTGAACTGTTGACCGTAGAGGTGCGCGAGGGGCGACAACCGGTGCTGCAAATCCCCGTTGCCTCTGTTGCGCAGGCCTTGTTGGGGGCGCCAGCCTATATGGACCTGGCGGCGCTCAATCAAATCCTGCGGGAACCAGGACGGGTTTCAGGGGCCTATCTCACGATTGATGAGGCGAGGGGGGATGTAATTTACCAAACCCTGCAGGATATGCCGACGGTGGCGGGGCTGAGCCTGAAGGACGAGGCCCTTGAGGCCTTTATGGTTCTGATGAACACTGGGGCAGGGGCAATGCGTTATGTGATGGGCGCGATCGCGTTTATCATCACCTTTGGCATTGTCTACAACGCTGCGCGTATTGCCTATGCAGAGCGCATCCGAGATTTGGCCAGCTTGCGCGTGATCGGCTTCAACAAGGGGGAAGCGGCCTTTGTCCTGCTCGGAGAGCTCGCCGTGGTGACATTGATCTCACTGCCCGTTGGGGCGATGCTAGGCTACTATCTGTCCTTTGGTATCGCAGCGGGGTTTTCCACCGATCTATATCAAATTCCAGCGGTGTTTGATCCGGTAAGCTACGGGCAGGCGATGCTGGTGGTGATCACTGCCGCGGTGGTTTCCGGCTGGCTGGTAAAACGTGATCTGGATCGGGCAGATCTGATCGAAGCGTTAAAGACACGGGAGTAACGCATGACACAGGCAAAGAAACATTCGCGTTTACTGCTGATGTTCCTGGTAGGGGGGCTGATTGCAGCGGCGCTGGCAGCAGCCTTTTGGCCCCGCCCTGTTTTGGTGGACCTGCAAGAAGTGAATCGAGGCCCGTTACAGATCACAATTGATGAGGAGGGCCGTACCAGAGTGAGCGAACCCTATGTGGTCTCAACTCCGGTGGCTGGACGGTTGCAGCGGGTTGAGGTCTATCCTGGTGATCCTGTGGTGCGGGGGGAGACGATTGTTGTTCAGATGTTGCCGACCAACCCGGTGGCATTGGATGTTCGGACCCGTGAACAGGCGCAGGCGGCGGTGAAATCGGCAGAAGCAGCCCTGCGCGGGGCGCATGCGGATCTGAGTGCTGCCGAAGCCAGCCGTGACCTTGCCCAAACTGAATTGCAACGAACCGAGCAATTGGCAGAGCGCAATATTGCCAGCCCTGCGGCCTATGATCGAGCCAAGCGCGAATTCCGGATTTCAGAAGCGCGCGTGCAGATGGCTGAGGCGGCAATAGGCACCCATGAGGCCGACCTCGCCACTGCCCAGGCGCAGCTTATCGGCTTTGAGGATTTTGGGATTGGTGCGGCGCTGAGGGACCAGGCCCAGGATGACATCCCGCTCTATGCCCCGGTCAGTGGCCGTATATTGCAGGTCATGCACCAAAGCGCGACAACCCTGCCCGCCGGTGAGCCAATCATGGAGATTGGCGATATCGATGGAGATCTTGAGATCGTGGTTGATCTGATTTCATCAGATGCGGTGCAGGTCACACAGGGCGATCCGGTACAGGTTGAGGATTGGGGGGGAGTGGCCACCCTCCATGGGGAGGTCTCTCGGATTGATCCCTTTGGGATCACCAAGGTTTCGGCGCTTGGCGTCGAAGAACAACGCGTTCCTGTGGTGATTGCGTTGGCGTCCCCTTCAGAAGACCGGGCGGGGCTGGGACATGGGTATAGGGTAGAGACGCGGATCATCGTCTGGCAGGCAGAAGATGTGTTGCGGGTGCCCTCCAGCGCTCTGTTTCGCACCGGTGAAGCCTGGTCGGTCTTCGTGATGATCGATGGTGCCGCAACCCAGCGACAGATTGATATCAGCCATAATAACGGAACCATGGCTCAGGTGCTCAGCGGGGTATCAGAGGGCGACCAGGTGGTGATTTATCCCTCTGCGGCAATCCAAAATGGCACAGCTATTGCACAGCGCATTGTGCAATAGCCTTTCATGCCACTGGGATTAAATCCTGCAGCGCCCCGCTAGCACTCTATTAGATATTGTCTAGCCGGGCTTTAACAAAGGGGGCCTCGTACCAGGGGACAGAAAGACCTTCTTCGTAGACCACGTCGCGCCCTTCGGACATCAGGGCGAGATATTTTCGGTATTCTTCGGCATCATTGAAATGTTGGCGCCGCGAGACTTCGATCTGAGCCTTACGATAAAAGTCTGCATTATATTTGAAATGACCAAAGAGAAGCTCGCGTTGGGAGAGCTGGACATCAGTCAGAAAGTGATATCCGGCAGAGATGCGCATCCAGGGTTGGTATTTCAGCAAGGCAATTTTCTGGGCAACAAATAGATCCATCCGTGACCCGGCAATCAACCGGTGACGCACAGAGCTGGTCCAGGTGGGCATATTGGAAAACGGCCCCTGACCGGTCCAATCCGCCAGAAACGGCTCGCGATCAGTATAGCCAGCCTCATCAAAGGGATTGGTCTCAAAGGTAGCCTCTCCTAAGGACCCCTTTGGATACATGTCGAGCATGAATATTCGCGCCGCATCAACACCTTGGAATTCCGGGGTGTTCAACAGATCTGGCAGGCTTTGTTGCTGCCTCTTCTGCCAGATCAAGAGTTCATCCGTGTCGGCGATCAGGGTCCATTTGCCAACCCTAAAGGCGGACATCATGGTCTGTTGCCAGCCTGCGCCATAATGCGAAAGGCTATAATCCGTATCCACGGAGAAGAGCGCCACATCGGGTTGTTCCATCAGAAATTCCAGGGTGCCATCATCCGAGCAATTGTCGGCGATCAAAAAGCTATCAACGCCGAGGCGCCGGTAATGTGCTAGGAATTGCGGCAACATGAACATTTCATTGCGCATGCAGGCGACCACGGCCACCTCAGCGTTGCGCGCTGACTCCAGGCTGTCTTCGCTGCTGATCAGCTCCAGCGCGTTGCTTTGATAGACGAGGGCGGCGTCCTGATAGCTGGGCCAGATCTTTTTGGGCGTTAGCGTCGGCGCTGCCAGCGTGTCACAGGCTTGGGCCTGGGTTTCATGTTCGTCAAGATGCACTAGGGCCACTGGTGCCGCAGCACTGGCGTCAAAACTGTTCACCCAGCGCGACACTGGTTTTGCCTTGCCCCAGGTGCGACGGCGAATAGAGGTACGATAGTCCTCATCCGCAGGATGAATACCCTGTTGCGCCAATAGGTCTCCGAGCATCTTGTCTTCCATAAAGGACATCTGAATCAGATGCTGTCCTTCTGGGCTTTCTTCAGCGGCGATGACTGCTGCCATTGCGTTACGGCTGAGCGCGTATCCAGTGCCGCCATCGGTATATGTAGAGGGCTCGGGAGATTTATCCAATTCTAACCGGCCCCGGTCTGAGGTCGATTTTTCATTGTGCCAAGCGCGATCCATGTCGCCAGGGCGGCGGGTCAGGATGCGGCCATAAAAGTCGAACTTTCTATAGCTTTGACCGTGGAAAAAGACATCAGGATTCAAGAAGCAGTCATCGTCAATTTTGAGCAGATGCGAAAAGCGGGTGTTCTCATAGACCCAACGAATGGTGGCTAGGGTCTTTTGCGGCAGCCCTTCGTAGTTGTCTGGGGCGTCCACATGAACGATATCGCCCTCCTTCCAACCGTCACCATTGCCGACAATGATGACATAGGGAATATCCAAGGCCTTTAGCAAAGCCAGCCAACCGTTTTGCATAGCAGGGACGCGGCTGTTCAGGTTTGGCAGGCATGAGAACACGGTGACGATTGTGTCAAAAAGGGGCGATGATGCCAGTTCAGGTGCGCCCTGTGGCAGGTCGCGGGGGGGCGGAAGAAGATCCGCGATGTCAGGCAGGAGTGCGCTGACTTCTGAAAACAATTTTTGGGTGTCAGGCATGTCGCGGAGCGCCATCAGGGCAAGAGAAGGCGCAGTGGCATAGCGCAGTGCAGAGAGATCGTCGTCGTTCAGCTCTTGCACCTGAGATTTCAGCTGTTTTAGCAGAGTTGATACGGCGTCTTTTTGTTGTGCATTGGGGGAAAGCCCCCGCAGCAGCGCCAGGGTGAGCCCGAGGCCCAAAAACTGGCTGCGCCGACCTGCCAACAGTTGCAGATCCTGGCCCAGAGCCTTGATCTGATCGGAGGAAACAGGTGTCGACGTCGCCTGTTTGAGCAGCGCTTGTATCCGTTGGCTTACTGCGATCTGAAGTTGATAGTAGGGCGCGCGTGGCACGTCCTTGTAAAATCTCGGTAGGGCCTGGGCGGTGACCAAGGTGAGATCCTTATGCACCGGCTTTGCGCCGGGAAACGCCATATGGCGCAGGGCGGCTTCTTCTATTGCGACCTCGGCCCGGATCAGGGTCTCACGGTCAAGCGGGTTTGCAGGCTGAATTTCAACTCCCGAGGGGCCAAGGAGTTCGCGGCGAACCCGTTGCAGATCTCTGCAGTGGTAGTTTTTGAACAGAGACAAAGCCTTATCGAGCTCAGATTGACCTTTCGGTGGAAGGTGAGCGTTGGAGCCTGTCTGCTCAATAGAGGCTTCGATGGTGGCGAAAGCCTGCCGTAGGGCAAAGACTTCTGTATCGGTTTCATAGGCAAAATGGGCATCTAGATGACGCCAGAACTGACGCGACAGCCCATAGGTGCGAAGGACAAAATCGATGATTAGCCGGTGGGTGTAATCGGCAAAGCTATCGCGCTGTTCCAGCAACAAGACAGCAACCTCGGTGAGGTCAATACAATGGGTCCGCCCCCAGTAGTCGGCGGCCTGTTTGTCGATCAGATCCATATAGGCGTAGAGGATATTCTCTCGGGTTTTCTCGTTGACCCCTTGCCCCGCAATGCTGCGTCGTAGCAGCCAGGCCAGGGCTGGCGTGACGATCCAACCTGCAGTGGGTTCGATCAACGACCGAAGGGTTGGGCAGATCTGATCGTGGCGTTCCTCGAGAAAAAGGAAGGGGAGCAGGGCGGAACTTTTGTAAAGGTTCCCAGGTTCAGGTGAGAGGCTGGCGCCAAAGCCCTCGGCGCAATACAGCCTGTGAAAGCCGTCGAAATCGCGGTCTGGGTGACTGAAGAACTCGCTGAGGGGAAGAAACAGATAGCGGCGCTGATCTTTGGGGACATCGGTCAGCAGATTTTCCAAAACCACAAGCGGATCGCTCGTGGGAGAGAGCCGCATCGTCTGGCCAAATTCCAAATGAGCCTGAACGACTGGGTCGCGGGGCGGGGGGGCAGCTGCCTTTGTGAGGGGGGTTGCGGGGACATTGGGTTCTTCGGCCTGACCCTCAGGGGCGGTGATGTAATCGCTCAGGCCGAAAAAGCGCTGGGCGCTGACCAGGCTGGCGCGGCTTTGACTGGACAGTCTGTTTTGCAGGCCGCCAAACTGGACATGTTCAAAGACCTGCATCGCCGCCAGTGAATCGTTGGCCAGATCGACCTCAGTCAGTATCAGCTCTATTTGGTCCGCCATGTCATCCCGTGTGAGTTGCAGGCGAGGACAGGCAGCAGAACCATCTTCGTGCAAAAGACCCAGGTCCAGGGCCTCGCTCTCCGAGCGGCCTTCCCAAACGCGGCCAGGTAGCAAGACAATAATATCGGTGAAACCGGGCGCGCGGTCTTGACCGCCTTTTTTCTGGCTCTGCGGATAGAGAATGACTTTTGGTGGCGAAAGCTCCCCTGGCAGGTCCAGCGTCAGGGTGTCTGCCTTGGGCAGATTGTTCAATCGGGCGCGGAGCTCCAATCGGTTGCTGAGACAAAGCTGACCCTTGTCCAGTAGAGCCTGGTTGCTGCGGCTCAATGCTCCCAGGGCAAGTTTTGGATTGGCACTATCGCCAAAATCTACATCTCCAGCAGCGATTCCACCCTGATAACTTACAAAACTGATCTTATCGAGGTTTGGATAGGGACGACCAAACAGGTTGCGGCCAAAGCTGAAAACCTTCTTCCCATCCAGTGCGACGGTCACATGTGGTGGTGCGAAGGTAATAGTGACCTCAACCCCTGTTTTGGGCAGCGGGTGCTTTTTTGCCTTTTCTGCAGACCATTGCTCACCCATGCGCCTATTGCAGACACAGAGCCCTTCTTCTTGGCGAAGCGACAAATGAAACAGGATGTTTTCCTGGTCGCGATCAAAAAACGAGATATTGGCATAGGGATATTGCGAGAACCTCGCCGTATAGCGAAACACTGTGGTATCTTGAACTAGGAACGACTGCATTACGATTTCCATATGCCTGACTAGTGTTTTATTGTCGCCTGCCACCGGTGAGGAGGGCAGGCTAGGAGTTGCGACGAAGTCGGGCTTCAACGCTGAGCAGGGTTGCGATCCGCCGCCCCTCCCCCGGGTCTAGTGGTGTTTGCTCTCGGGTCAACCCTCGGCGTAGGGCTGCCCAGGTGGCTGAAGCAGACAATAGGGCCAATTTAAATGTCCGAAAGGGAGGACAAATCCGGGCTATCCGCAGACGCAGGGCGCGGCCAAAGAGGCGCCGCTGCCAGCCTTTGGGTAGTCTTTCTGCCAGATGCGGGGGCAGATTGCGGTTCAGTTGATCCAGAGAGCGCAGAAAGGGCCGGAACCCGCCGACGTCGTGATACTGGGCCAGTGCTTCGCTGGATTGATTGATATCACAGCCAGAATGTTGGAAGTAGGCTGATTGTTTTGCCAGCAAGGCTGCTTGCAGCGCCATAGTCCAGCCGGGTAAAGCACCGTTTCCAAATTGAAGGCCTGTTTCAATTAGAAAAGCCCGCCGATAGAGCTTTGGAGAAATCTGACCGTCCAACGCAAGGGCGGCTTCAGGAGCGAAGGCAAAAGCTGCGGTAGCCAAACTGTCCAGAGACACCGTTTCATCCTGATAGAACGAGGAGTGATAGTCTTCCCCCTCCAACCCCTGGCGAAAGACAGAGACGGCAAAATCAGCCTGAGCGAGGTGTAGCCCGTCCACCCAGTCATGCAGTGCCATCTCCGTCAGGATATCGCCAGCCACGAGAAAATTCACATAGACACCCTGTGCGGCTTTGAGGCCGATATTACAGGCCGGGCCGAGTTCCGTTTCGCTATGGCGCAGGGCGCGGGCCTCGGAGTGGTGGCGTTCTGCGATGGCCTGGGCCTCGGCAAAGGCCGCGTCTGAATTGCACAGAATCAGGATCTCGCGCCCTGGGGCGCCTTGCCGGGCAAGCGATTGCAGGCTCTGCCGCAGCAGGCTGGCATCTTTTCCGCCCCAGGGGATAATCACGCTCAGCGGGAGCGTGCCGTCGATTTCCAAGCCCCAGGCGCGGGAGATGTGCGGATCCCAATCGGGGGAGTAGGTGAGATGATGCTTGTCCAGATAGGCCGCGCAGGCGCTGGCATAACGTGCCCGGCGTTCGCGATTGCGCAGGGCGGTGCTGCGTTCAAACAGAAGGCGGCTGGCGATTTTTTCAAAGGCGGCATCTGCCCCTGGGCGTTTGCTGGTTTTCATCAAATGTTTGATGCGGTCCAGAACGGCGAACTGTTCAAACACGCGATCACTGTCTTGGCCAGTGATCTGGCCTTCCCGTGCGCGTGTTTGCAAGTAGAGCGGCGCTTCGATGTGCAGCAGGTGGTCGGTTCGGGTCAGGGCTTGGTAGTAAAATTCATGATCCTCAAACCAGGTGCCTTCTGGGAACCGCAGGCCTTCAATCAGGCTGCGGCGATAGAGCTTGTTCCAGGCAGATGGAAAGTGTTGGATAGCGTCTTCCCAGTTCAACTGTGGATAGCGCTTTATCTGACCAGAGCTGTGCTGTGCGGCGCTTGCGTGGATCGCAGAATGGTCAATGGCTTGATCATTGGGAAAGCAAAAGCGGATGCCGCAAGACACCCAGTCGGCTCCTGTTGTCTCCAACGCTTGCCACAGGCGAAACAGATAGTCAGGTGCGAGCCTGTCATCGCTGTCGAGAAATGCAATGAAGGCACCTTGGGCTGCATCAAGCCCTGTATTTCGGGCGCCCGACAGGCCCTTGTTTTGTTGTTTGATCAGGTGAAACCTTGGGTCAGCCCCGATCACGCTCTGGGCAATGGCAGCGCTATCGTCTGTTGATCCGTCGTCAATCACCAGGGCTTCAAAATCATTCAGTGTCTGGGCCTGAAGGCTGCGCAGGCAATCCGCCACATGGTCGCCCACATTAAACACGGGAATGATGACCGAGATGAGTGGCCGTGGTTCGGGCTGGGGCATTCGGAAAAACAACTTTTACAAATAGGGTCTGCGCGTGAGGGTTAATACATCACAAAGGCCCGTGCTGTCACCAATCCTCTTTGCGCAACCAGAGGTCGGAGAGAGCTGTCCCAGCTCTTCTATGTGGCGTCGATGACGCAATTTCACGCTTTATCCCACGCCTTGTGCCCGCTCTTTGTGCTGGTCATATTGAACGGAAGAGAAGGGGCGGGCATGACCGAGCAACTGTTCTATGTTTTTGGCGGAATTGGCATGTTCCTCATGGGGATGAAGGTGATGACCTCTGCCCTTCGCGAAGCTGTCGGCAGCCGGCTTCAGGCGGTCTTGACCAGATTTACCACAACACCTTTTTCCGGGGTGATATCTGGGGGGCTGACAACCGCAGCAATTCAGTCGTCCAGCGCGACCACAGTGATGACCGTTGGCTTTGTCGGGGCAGGGTTGTTGACGATGCCGCAGGCGCTTGGGGTCATTTATGGCGCCAATATTGGCACTACGGCGACGGGCTGGCTCGTGAGCCTGCTGGGTTTTAAGTTGAAACTGGGCACAGTGGCCATGGCCTTGCTGTTTCCAGCCAGCCTGTTGGATCTATTGGCGCGTGGCGGCTGGGCACGGGCTGGGCGCATGGTGGCGGGGCTTTGCCTATTGCTCATTGGGTTGGACCTGATGCAGGCAGGTATGAAAGATGTCAGCGGGTTCCTGCATCCTGATATGCTGCCCTCCGGGACCCTTTGGGGACTGCTGGTCCTTGCGGCTCTGGGCGCTGGGCTAACGGTGATTATGCAAAGCTCTTCGGCGGCGATGGCGCTGGCGCTGGTGATGATCCAAAGCGGGGCCATCAGCCTGACGCAGGCCGTGGCCATTGTGGCGGGGATGAATATCGGCACCACCTGTACGGCGCTTTTGGCTTCCCTGGGGGGCTCGTTGCCGATGCGTCAGACCGCTGTGGCCAATATTTTGTTCAATATCGCGACCAGCTTGATGATGGTGCCTGTCTTGCTGTTCGGGGTTGGTGCGCTTCAGCAGGTCGCTGACCGAACCGATGCGATGACGGCGATTTTGGTGTTTCATACTGGCTTCAACCTCGTTGGAGCGATGGTGTTCGTGCCTATTACAGCACGGTTTGCCAAGTTCATCAGCTGGCTTTTGCCAGAGGCGCCAAGGCAGACAGTGGTGGATTTGGACCGGGCCTTGCTCTCGGATCCCGATATGGCGCTTTTGTCAGTGCAAAGCGCACTAGAGATCCTTAAAAATCGCGCCTATGCGGCCATGTCCGCAGCTCTGCAGGAACCCGCGGATTATCGCGGCATTGCGGCACTTGGCCCCTGTCACGCCGGGTTGGCCGAGGTGGAAGCGTTCCTGGCAGATATTCGCCTGACTTCGGATCACGAAAAGCAAGAAGCGGCACTTTCGGCGCTGCTGCACCAGACGGATCATCTGGTGCGGTTGCTGGACCGTTTGACCCAGACAGGGCGGATTGCCGTACTGACCGAAGATTCTCTGTTGCGACGTCCTGCCTTGATCACCGGTGCGGCGCTGCAGTGGCTTACTGTGGCGCCGCCTACTAATAGCGCGGGGCAAGCCCGATTGCAGCGCATTTCGGGCTTGGTCAATCAGCGTAAAGATCGCCATCGCCGCGCGCTTTTATTGGGCGAGCACGCAGGGCTCTATGATCTGAGTGAGGTTTTTGCACATACAGATGCCATGCGCTGGCTGAGCCGCAGTCTACATCACCTTGAGAGACTGGAGCATTATCGCCATGTGGTCGACACCTTGTTGCCTGTGGCCAGAACGGTGCCTGATTAACCTGGTTCTCAAAAAGAAAAGAGGACGTCTCCGCCCTCTTTTCCCATGTTTTCCATGTCCTAGATCCCGTAAAAGGGAGAGCCTAGGCAGGCTGCGTTACAGGCTAGCCTGCAGGGCTGCGACAACAGCGTCACCCATTTCGCTGGTCGAAATCGGATCAACACCGTCTTCGCCCAGCAGATCTGCAGTGCGGGCTCCGTCCGAGAGCACTGTTTCGATGGCTTTTTCCAGACGGTCGGCCTCGGCTCCCATGTCAAAGCTGTAGCGCAGCGCCATGGCAAAGCTGAGAATACAGGCGATTGGGTTTGCCTTGCCCTGACCGGCGATGTCTGGGGCCGAGCCGTGCACCGGTTCGTACATTGCCTTAGGACGGCCATTGGCCATTGGCGCGCCGAGGCTGGCAGAGGGTAACATGCCCAAGCTGCCGGTCAGCATAGCGGCGCAATCTGACAGGATGTCGCCAAACAGGTTGTCGGTCAGGATGACGTCGAATTGTTTTGGCGCTCGCACCAGCTGCATAGCGCCGTTGTCGGCATACATGTGGGACAGCTCTACCTCTGGGTAGTCCTTGCCCACACGGGTGGCTACTTCGCGCCACAGGATGCCGCTCTCCATTACATTGGCCTTCTCCATCGAGCAGACCTTTTTGTTGCGACGCATCGCCAGTTCAAAGGCGGACCGGGCTGCGCGTTCGATCTCAGACTCTGTGTAGCGTTGGGTGTTGATGCCTACGCGCTCGTTGCCTTCTTCAAAGATGCCGCGGGGCTCGCCGAAATAGACGCCTGAGGTCAGCTCGCGCAGGATCATGATGTCGAGACCGGCAACAATGTCACGCTTGAGCGAGGAGAAATCCGCCAGGGCGTCAAAGCACTGAGCAGGGCGCAGGTTCGCATAGAGATCCATTTCTTTGCGCAGACGCAGCAACCCGCGCTCAGGCTTGACCGAGAAGTCCAGATCATCATAGGCCGGACCACCCACGGCGCCGAGCAGAACCGCGTCCACCTCTTGCGCTTTGGCCATGGTCTCATCCGCGAGTGGCACGCCGTGCTTGTCATAGGCGGCGCCGCCGACCAGATCTTCGCTCACATCGAACTGAATGTTGCGGGCCTCACCGAACCAGGTGATGACTTTACGAACCTCGGTCATGACCTCAGGGCCGATACCGTCGCCGGGCAGAATCAGAATCGATGGATTGGACATATGTGCCTCCTAAAAACAGTTGAAAAGGGCCTACCCTTCTGGGGGCGCAGGGTCAACAACAGGCCCTAATTTCAAGGGAGGTCAGGGTGATTTCCCCACCGTTTTGAGGGCTTTTGCCAAGAGCGACCAGACCCGTCGGATACGCGGTGTTTCCCGCATAGCGCTATGGGCGGTCAACCAGATCGGTAGGGCAGGGATCTCAACGCCTAGATCCAGCTCTGCAACGCAGTCATCCGCACGGGCGACACCGCTTTGGCAAAAGCCGATTCCGCAGCCTGCCCGCACCAGTTGCCAATAGGTCGTTTGATTGTCGCAACGCATGGCAAAGGCGCTGCGATCCACCTGCCAGCCCATCTGGCGCATTGTGTTCAGGATCAAATCGTTATTGTCATATCCAACCAAGTCATGTTGCCATAGCTCCTCGCTCGTGCTGGGCCGTCCACGACGTGCCAGGTAGGATTTTGCGGCAAAGATCCCAAGGGGCAGATCTGCGATATGCTGGGTGATCACATCCAGCTGCGTTGGGCGATACATGCGCAGGGCGATATCGGCGGCGCGAAAGAGCAGGTTCTCGCTCTCATCTGTCGGCACCAGTTCCAGCTCAATTCCTGGCTCTTCCCGGCGTATATCTGCTAGGATAGGTGGCAGCAGGTGATGCGCCGCAAAGACGCTGGCGGTGATACGCACGGTGCCTGCGAGCTCTTCAGACTGGCCTGCGGCCTGCAGTGACAGTCGGTACATCTGCGCTTGCATTTCCCGCGCCATCGGCAAAAGGGCAGTCCCGGCTTGCGACAGTTGAAGCCCCCGAGGGTGGCGCTCAAACAGGCGCTGATTTAAATCGGCCTCAAGGCTTTGAATGTGGCGGCCAAGGGTGGGCTGGCTGCGAGACAGCTGCCGTGCCGCCGCCGATAGAGAGCCGCAGTCCGCCACAGCAAGGAAACTCTGAATCAGAGACCAGTCGGTGCGTGTTGTCTTTTCCATTCAATAATGAATGGCAGATCAAAATAATTTGGCAATGCCATATTTGTTTCGAATGGAGGAGCATGGGGCAGATCTTAAGAACAGGAGAAGACGTGATGACACAGACAGCTCTCATACTCGGGGCCTCTGGCCGGTTTGGCAGAGCGGCAGCTAAGGCTTTTGAACAGGCGGGTTGGCAGGTGGAGCGTTTCCGGCGGGGACAGGACAATCTTACACAGGCCTGCGCAGGGGTTGATGTGATTGTGAATGGTTGGAACCCGCTCTACCCTGATTGGGCCGCGCAGGTGCCAAGGCTGCATCGGCAGGTGATCCAGGCGGCAGAGGTTGCTGGTGCAACCATCATTTTGCCAGGCAATGTCTACGTTTTTGGCCCAACCACGCCTGCCCCCTGGTCGCAGCACAGTGCCCATGCTGCGCAGAACTCGTTGGGGCGGATCCGCATTGAGATGGAAGCGGCCTACCGCGCCTCCTCTGCGCGGGTGATTTTGTTGCGGGCAGGAGACTTTCTCGATACCGAGGCCTCGGGAAACTGGTTTGACGCAATGATCACCGCCAAGCTGAGCAAGGGGAAGTTCGTCTATCCGGGGCGGTGGGATATTCCTCATGCCTGGGCCTATCTGCCGGATGTTGCGCGTGCAGCAGTGGAACTGGCAGAAAAGCGCGCTGACCTGCCGCGGTTTCTGGATGTGCCCTATACGGGTTACACCCTTTCCGGGCAGGAGCTGTTGGCAGCATTGAATGCAAATTTGTCCCGTCCTGCGAGGCTGAGCGAGATGTCCTGGCTGCCTTTGCAGCTTGCCCGTCCGTTTTGGCCGCTCGGACGTTGCCTGTTGGAGATGCGCTATCTATGGAATACGCCGCATAGCCTGAACGGAGATCTGTTTCATGAGCTTTTGCCGAGGTTTCAAGCGACGCCGCTTGCGCAAGCACTGCCGCATTGCCTACCCCAGGAGTTGTTGGTCAGTCAGCCCGGTGCGGTACGCCAGGATGCCATGGCTTAGTCCAAAACGAGATCGACCCAGACCAGCCTGTGACGGCTGGCATGGGCCGCCGGAGAGCTGTCGCTTTCAGGCCAGACCACCCCCGCAGCGGCTACTTGCCACTCCTTTGAGGGCAACAGGTAGTCCACCCGCATGCGACGCCCTTCTCCCCAATCTACGGTCGCAGTGTTGGCCTGCGTTGAGTAGGGGAGGGGGTCCTGCAGCCTGCGGTCTTGTAGCAGCTGGGCGATGCTATCGCGTCGGCCATCGCCCTGATTTGGGTCCAGATTTGCACCGCCGACAATCACAAATCTGCGGGTCGGAGGGGGCGCAAGCTCTACCGGTAGCAAGCCGTCAAGAAAGACCTGCCAAAGCCGGATTTCATCTGCATTGCGCAGCCCGTTGCGATCCTCAGCCCCGTCAAACAGCGGGGGAGCAGCCTGAAAACATAGCAGGGTCAATCGCTGGCCATTTGCCAGCATGATCGGCAATACCCAATGTGCAGTAGAGGAGAGGCGCTGGATTGCCTGTGCCTGGGGGGAGGGGAAGGGGCTGCCGTCAGGATGCTGTGGGAGCGTCGCTCCGGGGATTTCGCGCCACAAGAGTGCTGAAAGATCCTGCATTTCATCCAGCACCAGAGGCGAGCGTGACAACACTGCCAGGCCAGCGCGACCCGTGTAGTCGCCATAGCCCTGTGAATCTCCGGGACCGCCCAAGCGACCGTCACCATCCAGATCCAGCTCCGTAGCGAGGCCCGCATTGGGCTGGCTGGCAAAGAGATGAGGATAGGGTGATCCAGCCTGCGCCAGGCGTTGTGTTAGGGCCTTTAGAGCTTGATTATTGTAATCCCAGTCGATGCCCTGCAGCAACAGAATATCGGGGTTAGCTTCCGCAATCACGGCAATCACCGCAGCAATCTGTTTGTCTTCGCCACGTTCAATATCGCGCAGCAACAGGCCCGGCCCCTTGCGGGACAGTTCGGTATTGAAGGTGGCAATACGCAGGGTTTCGGCCTGGGGGAGGCGCGGTAGCGCGACAAGGGGGATCAGCAGAGTGAGATATGGCAAGATGGAGCGATATCTCCACATCGCCCAGAACATCAGACGGCCTGTAGGGATTCTGCATGGGCATAAACCGCCCGTCTTTTTTGTGCGATCAAATCCGCGACCCGCAGCATGGCAAGGCCGCGCATAATCATGGAGGCCGGTACAAGGGCCCAGGCAGAAATCACCCAGACCAGCATGTGCGCAGAGGTGAGGTGACTGATGTCGATAAGGCCAGACATAAGCTGGATAGTGGCGGGAATGGCAAAGGGCAGCAATACGCCGATTATGATGTTGATGCGGCCGTCGCGTTGCAATCTGGTGACCACATCGCCGCCAGTGGTTGGGTCAAACAATGGCAGATTCACCCAGACATTAAAGGCCCCATTGGCGACCGGCCAATTGCCAACCCGAATGGCCAGGATAAAACACAGGATTGCCAGGGCTGAGGCAACATAGGCGATGCCAGCGGCGCCGCGTGTCAGGTGGAGGCTCTCGCTGGGGGTGTCGAGCGGCAGCATCAAAACCGTCAATTGCACCGGGGAATAGGCAAAGTCTAAGGCCTCACCCAGCCGTATTCCCAACCCCTGTACCAGCGCAGTAAGCCCGGTTGGATCCAGAGAGTGACGCGTGAGAAGACTGAGCAGGCCAATGGTGACAAGGGCCGCAACAAACCGCATTCGGTTTAGCGGTGGCGCTTCGCGAAACTCAACAAAACTGGGATAGTTGGAGAAATACTCTGCAAAGGTCAAAGCTCCGCCAAGTATCGCCATTAGGGCGATAATCTCAGGGGATTCCGTGGCAGAAACTGGCAGTACCATCGACGGCATTGCAATGAGCAACGCAATCAACAAACCACGAGTTGCCGCGCCTGATATGCGAGCAAACACTGCTATTTTTCCCTTCAAACTGGACTGGACGGTACTTTGCCGTGCCCTTGTTCCAACTTGATGCACCCTGGATCGTCCAGAATGCGCGCCTCAATTTTGCCCCATTTGTGCATGGATTGGTTCTTGGGCTCAAGTTTGCAATTGCGGAAATTTGATTTTCTTTAAGGAAGTCGTTCGGCCTGATGCGCGAATGCATCAATTTTGACCAAGCCAATCAGCAGCTTGCCTCGCGCCTACCAGATCTAGTGGCTGCGGGTTTCAGGCCCCCAATCGGACCCACAATGTCGAGGTGGGTCGGGTGAATGTGTTCGAATGGGGCGAATTTGTGGCGAATTTGTCTTAATTTGCACACTATCTGGGGCGCGCAGGCGACAGATTTTTTGTTTTGGCCCGCTGCCCGAGCAACAAAGCCGCCCCAGAATAACGGGAGCGGCTTTGTCTTTATCAATGAGTTGCGGCGCATCTAGACCTGCCAGAGCCCGAAAGAGGTGCTGTTAGACCCAGGGACGTTCCTGGGCCATCTTCCCCTCATAGGCCTCAACGGAGCTTTGTTTCTGCAGGGTCTGTCCGATGTCATCCAGACCTTCCAGCAGGCATTGTTTCTTGAAGGCATCAACCTCAAACTTGATGACTTCGCCATCCGATGTGGTGATTTGCTGCGCCTCGAGATCCACGGTCATACGGGCGTTTTCGCCCTTTTCCGCGTCCTTCATCAGCACATCGACCTGCTCTTGTGGCAATACAACGGGCAGGATGCCGTTCTTGAAGCAGTTGTTGAAGAAGATATCGGCAAAGGAGGTGGAGACCACGCATTTGATGCCAAAATCTGCAATTGCCCAGGGTGCATGTTCGCGCGAAGAACCGCAGCCAAAGTTATCGCCGGCTACCAGGATCTCAGAGTTACGATACTGCGGTTTGTTCAGCACAAAATCTTCGATTTCGGTGCCATCGCGATTGTAGCGCATCTCGTCGAAAAGGTTCTTGCCAAAGCCTGTCCGTGCAATCGACTTCAGGAACACCTTGGGGATGATCATGTCAGTGTCGATATTGACCAAAGGCATGGGGGCGGCGATGCCGGTGAGTTTTTCAAACTTTTCCATCTGTCTCGCTCCTTCAGATCAAATCACGAATGTCGGTCAGCTTGCCGGTGATAGCCGCTGCGGCAGCCATGGCAGGCGACACCAGATGGGTGCGGCCCTTGTAGCCCTGACGCCCCTCAAAGTTGCGGTTCGAGGTTGCAGCGCAGCGCTCACCCTCGGACAGCTGGTCGGGGTTCATCGCTAGACACATGGAGCAGCCCGCAAGGCGCCATTCAAAACCGGCCTCGCGGAAGATATCGGCCAGACCTTCTTCTTCAGCCTGGGCGCGCACTAGACCAGAGCCGGGCACGATCATGGCGCGCATACCGTCTTTGATCTTCTTGCCTTTGACCACTTCGGCCACGGCACGGAAATCTTCGATACGGCCATTGGTGCAGGAGCCAATAAAGACGGTATCGATTTCGATATCTGTGAGCTTCTGACCAGGGGTCAGACCCATGTATTCGATCGAACGACGGGCAGCTTCAACCTTGCCACCCTCAAAATCTTCTGGGTTTGGAACAACGCCTGTGATGGGCAGTACATCCTCGGGCGATGTGCCCCAGGTGACAACCGGCTGGATGTCTTCACCTTTCAGGGTGACAACCTTGTCGAAATGCGCGCCCTCATCGGTATAGAGGGTCTTCCACCAGTTTAGCGCGGCTTCCCACTGTGCGCCTTTGGGGGCGTGGGGGCGACCGTTGACATAGGCGTAGGTGGTTTCATCCGGCGCAATCAGGCCAGCACGGGCACCGCCCTCAATGGCCATGTTGCAGACGGTCATGCGGCCTTCCATCGACAGATCGCGGATTGCTTCGCCGCAATACTCGATCACGTAGCCAGTGCCGCCACCAGTGCCGGTCTCGCCGATCACCGCCAGGGTGATATCCTTGGCAGTTACACCAGGCTTCAGCTTACCGGTGATTTCGACCTTCATGTTTAGCGACTTTTTCTGAATCAAAGTCTGCGTGGCCAGAACATGTTCAACCTCGGAGGTGCCGATACCATGAGCCAAGGCCCCAAAGGCACCATGGGTAGCGGTATGGCTGTCACCACAGACCACGGTCATGCCGGGCAGGGTCCAGCCCTGTTCTGGGCCAACAATATGCACGATGCCCTGACGAACGTCAGAAACAGGATAATAGTGCACGCCAAATTCGCGGGCGTTCTTATCCAAGGCCTCGACCTGAATGCGGCTTTCGGCCGTCATCTGCGCGGGATCTTCACGACCCGCAGTTGTGGGCACGTTGTGGTCCGGCACGGCGATGGTTTTGTCCGGCGCATGCACCTTGCGACCCGCCAAGCGCAGACCCTCAAAGGCCTGCGGGCTGGTCACCTCGTGGACCAGGTGGCGGTCGATATAAAGAAGGCAGGTGCCGTCCTCTGCTTCATGCGCAACATGCGCATCCCAGATTTTGTCATAGAGCGTTTTGGGGGACATGTGTCCTCTCCCGTATTTTCAGGTGTGTGTAGCTGGCTTAGGGCTTGGGCTGCGGCCTTATAGGCGCGCCAGGACCGTGCGGGCGGCACCATAGAATCGCTCGCGCAGGCGGGCGCGATCTTGCAACTCAATAGTCTGGGCCAATACGAGGGTCATGGCTGTCAGATACAGGGGGGCGGGCAAGCGATCAAGGGTTAGCAGGGCGCGATCACGGCAAACTGGGCAATCTTTCCTTTGAATCCTTGTAAATATGAACCCTTCCCTCTTTCGGTGGGGGCGCAGATCAGGCAGAGAGTGTCGATGATTCGAGACCCGTCGTCGCTTTCATTGAAATGCGGCACGGAAATTGCTATTTTTAGCATATCCCCAGCGCCGGGGGAGGGTCGGCGCGCCTTATGGAGGACAGTGTTCTGTCGACCGAACCTCAAGCGGCAGCAGCCGCTGCTAGCGAAGCAGCCGAGGGTGCTGCCAAGAGCCGCCCAACCAATATGGTATTGTTGGAGCGGATCCTGAGCTCTCTGGATGATGACAAGGCTGAAGATGTCGTGCAGATTGATCTGCGCGGCAAGACAGCTATTGCCGATTTTATGGTCATTGCGACGGGCCGTTCGAGCCGTCAGGTGGCAGGGATCGCGGAAAAGCTGACTGATCGCCTGAAGCAGGAATATGGTATTCTCAGCAAGGTCGAAGGTCGCGACACCGGCGATTGGGTCTTGATTGATACCGGCGATGTGATTGTGCATCTGTTCCGTCCAGAAGTGCGTGAATTCTACCAGATCGAAAAGCTCTGGCAGCCGGGCATGACCCCTGGTCAGGACGGCGCTTAAGCTGCGGTTTTGACAATGGAGGCGGCACTCTGTTCTTGTGCCATCTCTGCTGTGTTAGACGCGACAGGCCAGTTCATGCCGTAACTCCCAGCGAGGACCATTCCGATGCGTATTTATATCTGCGCGGTTGGACGCCTGCGCGCTGGGCCTGAAAAGACCCTCATCGACGATTATCTCACCCGTTTTGATCGCAGCGGGCGGGCGCTGGGCCTTGGCCCGGCCCGCATTGTTGAGGTCGAAGACAAGAAAAACGCCGGTATGGGCGCTGAGGCGGGCTTGCTGCGCAAAGCTCTGCCCAAGGGGGCGGTGATATGCACCCTGGATGAGCGGGGCAAGCTGCTCAGCTCGCCGGATTTTGCCAACCGTCTGAGCAGCTGGCGCGATTCTGGACGCCAGGATCTGGCGCTGATTATTGGCGGCGCAGACGGCATTGATCCCAGTCTGCGCGCCGAGGCGGATTTTTCATTGTCATTTGGGAAAATGGTATGGCCGCATATGCTGGTGCGGGTGATGTTGGCCGAGCAGATATACCGCGCGGCCACCATCCTGTCTGGCAGCCCCTATCACCGAAGCTGAATGTGCAAAGGCGCGCCGGGACAGGCCCGGTCAAGCAATGCTGTCATGTTTTAGTCTTCAGCGGGTTCAATCATTTCCATACGAGTGGCATGGCGACCGCCTTCAAATTCTGCGGAGAGGAAGGCGTCGACGATATCCAATGCCAGACCCTTGCCCACAACCCGCGCCCCGATTGACAGCATGTTTGCATCGTTATGCTGGCGGATCATACGGGCCGAAAACGTATCAGCGCAAACGCCGCAACGGATGCCCTTGACCTTATTGGCGGCCATCATGATGCCCTGGCCAGTGCCGCAGACAATAATGCCCAGATCGCAATCACCAGCGGCCACGCGCTCGGCGGCTTCGCGGCCATGTTTGGGGTAATCTGTGCTTTCCGAAGTGGTGGGACCGAGGTCAAGAACCTCCCAGCCTTGGTTGGCAATGTGTTCGGCAATGGTCTGGCGAAGCTGAATGTCGGCATGATCGCTGGAAAGAACGACGCGTTTTGAGGCTGTCATGGCAGGGGTATCCCGTAGCAAAAGAGGAGGTGGCGCATTGTCAGACCTGTGTCACAAGACGCCTCTGTCTGCAAGGATGAGACGGGCGCCACACTTGGACAAAGGGCCGAGCATATTACTTTAGGTCGACCACAAACAGCGCGTCTCCCCAGCCATCGACCAGGCAGCGAGCCTGTACCTGGACCTGGGGTGTTCCGGTGGGGATCGCGACACCAGAGAGCGATCTTGTAAAGGGCTGTTCCTGGACATGGGGGTGTCCCAGAACCCGCAGCCCCAGCTCATTGCCCTGCATGTCAAGCACTCGCCAACCATCCGCATAATGGTTCCAGCCGGTATCGGGGTGGGAAAGGGTGACGTTAAATCGCCACTCGGTACCAGACTGCACCGCAGTGACAGCTTCGATTCTTGGCTCATCCGCCAATACAGGCAGCGCCATGAGGGTGAGCAGGAGTGGGAGGAGAGGTTTTTGCATGACCCAAGCCTAGATATTTTTCAGTTTTGGTACAGTCACGAAGGCGTGTCTGCCAGCTGAATTCAAGGGAGGGAGTACTTCGTGCTTGCATATCTGCGAGGATTGGTAATATTATTTTACCAAATAGCGCACCGCCAAAGGAGAGCCCCATGGAGATGCCTGTCCCCAATGTAGCCATTCTGGCCCGCAAGACACATCTAGCCGCACGACTTTCATTGGTTCTGCCTGGCGACGCCCTGATTCAGGATGAAATGGAAACCCGCGCCTATGAGTGCGACGGCTTGGCGGCTTATCGCTGCCCGCCGCTCATGGTGGTGCTGCCGCGCACAACGCAGGAGGTTTCTGACGTTTTGCGGATCTGTCATGAGGAGGGGGTTCCGGTGGTGCCGCGCGGTGCTGGCACTTCGCTGGCAGGGGGGGCCTTGCCCACGGCCGATAGTGTGATCCTTGGCGTGGCGCGGATGAATGAGGTGCTGGAAACCGACTATGACAACCGGGTGATCCGGGTGCAGTCCGGGCGCACCAACCTCAGCGTCTCGGGGGCAGTCGAGGAAGAAGAATTCTTTTATGCGCCTGACCCGTCGAGCCAGTTGGCCTGTGCTATTGCCGGCAATATCGCAATGAATTCGGGCGGGGCGCATTGTCTGAAATATGGCGTGACCACCAATAATCTGCTTGGGGTGACCCTGGTGATGATGGATGGCACCGTGGTCGAGATTGGCGGTGCGCATCTGGATGCGGGCGGTCTGGACCTCTTGGGGGTGATCTGCGGCAGCGAGGGGCAGCTTGGTGTGGTGACGGAGGCCACGCTGCGGATCCTGCGCAAACCCGAAGGCGCCCGCCCGGTGCTGATCGGCTACGACAGCAACGAGGTGGCGGGCGCCTGCGTGAGTGATATCATCAAGGCCGGGGTTTTGCCTGTTGCCATTGAATTTATGGATCGTCCCTGCATTGAGGCCTGCGAGGCCTTTGCCAAGGCGGGCTACCCGATGTGTGAGGCCCTGCTGATCGTCGAGGTCGAAGGAAGCCCCGCCGAGATCGACCACCAGCTTGGCCTGATCAAGGAAATCGCCCAGTCCCACAACCCGGTCGAGCTGCGCGAGGCCACAGACGCGGATGAGGCCGCCCGGATTTGGCTGGGTCGCAAATCCGCCTTTGGCGCCATGGGGCAGATCAACGATTACATGTGTTTGGATGGCACCATTCCGGTGTCCTCTCTGCCTCATGTGCTGCGCCGCATTGGCGAGCTAAGCCAACAGTTTGGCCTGGCCGTGGCGAATGTCTTCCACGCGGGTGACGGCAATATGCACCCGCTGATCCTTTTCGATGCCAACAAGCCCGGCGATCTGGAGCTGTGCGAAGACTTCGGCGCCGAGATCCTCAAACTCTGTGTCGAGGTGGGCGGTTGCCTCACTGGCGAACATGGGGTCGGCATCGAAAAGCGTGATCTGATGCTGCATCAGTACTCCGCCGAGGATCTGGAGGCGCAGCTGCGGGTGAAGGATGTCTTCGACCCGCAATGGCTGCTCAATCCGGCCAAGGTCTTCCCGCTGTCGGTGACCGAAAGCCGCCGCGCGCCCGCCCTGGCGGCTGAGTGAAAAAAAACTGCGTGACAGTCGGCGTGATGGGGGCTTTGCCCCCAAACCCCCAGAATATTTTTGGAAAGATGAAAATGCATAGCCCTAAAAATGAGGCCGAATTGGCTGAGATCATTGCTGGTGCGGAGACCCCCTTGTGTGTTGAGGGAGGTGGTACCCGCGGTTGTGAGGTCGAGGGAGACCGATTGGCACTGCGGGGGCTGAGCGGCATTGAGCTTTATGAGCCAGGATCTCTGACCCTGGTCGCCAGAGCTGGAACACCCATGGCTGAGATCGAGACGCTCTTGGCCAGTGAAGGTCAACGCCTGGCTTTTGAGCCGATGGACACACGGGGGGTGCTGGGGAGCTCGGGAGCGCCGACTATTGGCGGGGCTATTGCTGTCAATAGTTCCGGACCTCGCCGTATTCAGGGGGGGGCGGCCCGTGACTATCTCTTGGGAGTGCGGTTTGTTGATGGGGCTGGCCAGGTGATCAAAAACGGTGGTCGGGTAATGAAGAATGTCACCGGATATGACTTGGTGAAACTGATGGCGGGGTCCTATGGCACCCTGGGCGTGTTGAGCGAGGTTTCTTTGAAGGTTTTGCCCATCCCTGAAGCAATGGCAACGGTCAGTGTTGCAGTACCAGATCTTCTTTCGGCTGTGCGGGCAATGTCGACAGCCCTGGGCTCGCCTTATGATGTCACCGGCGCCGCATATGATCCGGGTTCGGGTCTTGCCCATATCCGCCTGGAAGGCTTTGCGCCCTCGGTTCGTTATCGCCAGGAGAAGCTAGCAGGGGAGCTGGCGGGTTCGGGCGAGGTTGAAAACCGGTCTGGTTCTGAACACCTGTGGCAGGACATCCGCGATGTCGCCGCCTTCCAGGGACGAGAGGGCGATGTTTGGCGGATTTCGGTAAAGCCGTCGGATGCCGTGAAACTTGCACCGATGTTGGAAGCAGAGGCCCTGCAGTTTGACTGGGGCGGTGGGTTGATCTGGGCGCTGACTTCGGAAGGCGCGGATCTGCGTGCGAGGCTGATGAGCGCTGGGCTTTCTGGGCATGCCACTCTCGTACGTGCCCAATCGGCAACAATTGCCGCATTGGGCCGGTTTCAGCAGCAAGCACAGGCGTTGGAGTTGATCTCTGACGGGTTGCGGAGCCGGTTTGATCCGCGCGGCGTGTTGAACAGGGGTCTGATGCGGGCCGGACAGATGGCCGGCATGGGAAGGGCTTAGATCATGCAGACGACATTCACCAAAGACCAGCTGGCTGACCCTGGCATTCAGCGCTCGAACGAGATCCTGCGATCCTGTGTGCATTGCGGGTTCTGCACCGCGACCTGCCCCACCTATCAGGTGCTGGGCGATGAGCTCGACAGCCCACGCGGGCGGATCTACCTGATCAAGGACATGCTGGAAAACAACCGCGTGCCCGATGAGAAAACGGTCAAGCACATCGACCGCTGCCTGTCCTGTCTTGCCTGCATGAGCACCTGCCCTTCGGGGGTGCATTACATGCATCTGATCGACCATGCCCGCGCCTATATCGACAAGAACTACAAACGCCCCTTCACCGACCGCGCCCTGCGCTGGGTGCTGGCGCGGATACTGCCCTACCCGATGCGCTTCCGTCTGGCCCTGTTCGGAGCAAAGCTGGCGCGGCCCTTTAAAGGGCTGATGCCCGATGCCCGTTTGCGCGCGATGTTGGAGATGGCGCCAAAAGAGATCCCGCCGGTCAGCCGCAACGATGATCCGCAGAGCTTTGCGCCGCTGGCCCCGCAGCGCAAACGGGTGGCGCTTATGACCGGCTGCGCCCAAAAGGCGCTCAACACCGATATAAACGATGCCACCATCCGCCTGCTGACACGGCTGGGCTGCGAGGTGGTCGTGGCCAAGGGCGCGGGCTGCTGCGGGGCGCTGACCCACCACATGGGCCGCGAGGACGAAAGCCATGCGACAGCGGCCAAGAACATCCGCGCCTGGTGCGATGAAATGGACGGCGAAGGGTTGGACGCCATTGTCATCAACACCTCGGGATGCGGCACCACGGTGAAGGACTACGGCCACATGTTCCGCAATGATCCGCTGGCGGCCGATGCGGCGCGGGTGTCGGAACGGGCGATGGATATCTCGGAGCTGTTGATGCAGCTCGACCTGCCCGAAGGGGCGGACAAGGGCCTGACCGTAGCCTATCACGCGGCCTGTTCCTTGCAGCACGGCCAGCAGATCAAGACGCACCCCAAGACCCTGCTGAAACGCG
This sequence comes from Roseobacter sp. MED193, assembly GCF_000152965.1. Taxonomy (GTDB): domain Bacteria; phylum Pseudomonadota; class Alphaproteobacteria; order Rhodobacterales; family Rhodobacteraceae; genus Pseudophaeobacter. The sequence continues at coordinate 2,698,026 of NZ_CH902583.1, forward strand.
CTGGCTTCAAGGTTGTGGAGCCTGCCGACAGTCATCTCTGCTGCGGATCCGCCGGGACTTACAACCTGATGCAGCCTGAAATTTCAGGCCAGCTGAAAGCGCGCAAGGTGAATACGCTGGAGGCTAAGAATCCCGACCTGATCGCGGCGGGCAATATCGGCTGCATGATGCAGATCGGATCGGGTACCAAGCTGCCCATTGTGCACACGGTTGAGCTGCTCGATTGGGCCACCGGCGGGCCAAAGCCCGCTGCCCTGATAGCTGCGCGCAAGCCGATGAGCGAGGTGCCAATCCTGCGGTGAGGCACGGCACCCTGGAATGCTCCCCAAGGGGGACTCCTATTTATTTGCCTTTGGGGCTGTCTTTTAAGCGGTGATGCCGTATTTTTGCCGAAGCTCGCAGCTAGATCTGTCAGCAATGAGGTGAGGAGACAGATTTGCTGGGATTTCGGTTCACAAGACAAAGCTTTGGCTGGCTGGTTGGTCTGATGGGGCTGTTGCCCGTGATGGCCCAGGCGGCAGACAGCCAGTTGCAGCGTATGGAGACCTCTGATGCGGGTCGGGGCTGGGAGGCAGTGGGGCGCTTGGATGTCGACGGTGAAGGCTTTTGCACCGGGTCATTGATTGCACCGGATCTGGTGCTAACTGCGGCGCATTGTCTGTACGATTCCCGCAGTGGTGCGCGGATCGAGCCTCAGACTATCGAATTCCTGGCGGGATGGCGCAATGGTCGCGCATCGGCTTACCGCACAGTGGCCCGGGCGGTGGTGCATCCAGGCTATATCTTTGACGGAGAGGTTTCGACCGACCGAGTACGTAGGGATATCGCCCTATTGCAATTGCAGCGCCCCATCCGCAATACCACTGTCATACCGTTTCAGACCGATAGCCGACCGCGCAAAGGCGCAGATGTGGGGGTGGTCTCTTATGCGCATGACCGCTCTGAAGCGCCGTCGATACAAGAGCTTTGTGCGGTGATGGCAAAGCAGGAGGGGGTGCTGATCATGTCTTGTGACGTTGATTTTGGCTCTTCCGGTGCTCCGGTGTTTTCCTTCGCCGATGGCAAACCCCGCATTATCTCGGTGGTTTCGGCTAAGGCGGAAGTGGAAGGGCAACGGGTTTCCTTGGGGGCCGCTCTGGCGGAAGAGTTGCAGATCCTGCGGGCGCAGCTCACCAATGCCCGTATTGGCGGCCGCATGCCAGAAGGGGTTGGGCGCGTACAGGTCGGTGGCGCACGTTCTACGGGTGGCGCCAAGTTTGTACGACCCGGCGGCTAAACCTCCTCCCCCAGTCGCAATAGATCCGCGTAACACAGGCGTGCAAGCGGGTCTTGTAATCGGATGGTGCATACATATTTCATGTTTTGTCAGGGTCGCTGGATACCGGGGCCCGGATAACAATCGCCCGTCCCATTCGGGAGGGTAAATAATGTCGCTCATACATGAGGATAGAACATGCGTAGATTTGATTTTGCACCACTCAACCGTGCAACTATTGGCTTTGACCAGATCGCTGATCTGATGGACCGCGCCCTGAGCAATGATGTCGGGCAACCCAGCTACCCTCCTTACAATATCGAAAAAACTGCCGCAGATAGCTATCGGATTTCCATTGCTGTCGCCGGTTTTGGCGAAGAAGACCTGACCGTAGAGGTGAAGGAAAATGCCTTGGTGATTTCTGCACGCAAGGCAGATGAACCCGAGGGGCGCAGCTTTCTGCACCGTGGTATAGCCACCCGTGCCTTTGAGCGCCGCTTTACACTTGCGGATCATGTGCGAGTCATCGGCGCCAGCCATGCCGACGGCATGCTACATATTGACCTGCACCGTGAAGTGCCAGAGGCGCTGAAGCCGCGACGGATCGATATTAGCTCGACCCGGCCAAAGCAGACTGCGATTGAAGCAGAGGCCCAGTCGCTCAATTAGGCTCCACTGGCGCGAACTCCTTTCCGTTCATAGGCTTTCTCCAGGGAGCCTGAATGGAGTGAATATAGTCCCAGGCCGCCTATGTGGTCTGGGGCTATGTTTTTTGGGATGGAAGGATGTCTCCACTCTGCTTACCAATTGGTAGGGATTAATACTTACCAATTGGTAAGTTTTATGTTAGGCTTGCTTACGATGATCAGAGGTGAGCGATGAAACCTACCCGCCAAACCAGAAATGATCTGCTGAAAGTGGCCAGGCGCCACTTCGCTGAAAGGGGCTATCAGGGCACTAGCCTTGCTGATGTTGCGGCAGAACTGGGGGTATCTAAACAGGCTCTTCTTCATCACTTCAAATCCAAGCCTTTGCTCTATCGAGCGTGCCTGGATCTACTGAATCAGGATTTGCTGCACCTGCTCTTTACCGCGATGGACGGCACAGAAGATGCTGATCTCCAGCTTGAGAGATGTCTCGTGGCTCTGACGGAGTATTATCTAGAGGATGGTTCTGCGCCGGCTCTAGTTATGGGAGTCTTGACCGATGCCCCGGGGCAAGTGGTGCTTTCGGCAGCTCCACCTCTCCCGTTGCAGGACTTTCTAGAGCCGCTTGTTGCCTTGGTCCAGGCTACACCACGATGGCAGGGGGGCGGCTTTGCAGAGGCCCTGGCTGTTGCCATCGAATTATTGGGTGCCATATGCCTACTGTCGGCAGCAAGGAAAAACCTTTCCGTCCGCTTCGGTGTAAGCGCGGTAGAACAAGGAAGGCGGCTTGCAGTTGAGCATGCGCGAGACTTGGTCAGGGTCAGGCTGGGAGGCTAATTTGCCAAGCAGAAAGTTTGATTGGAAGGGGTGAGCGGCTTAGGTTGCAGGCCTACTCCGCAGTATCGTGATAAAATGGCTTTTGGATTACCCCTTGCCCAATGGCCTCAATAAAGGTGTAAATGAGACTCATCATTTCTGACTGTGTTGTTTTGGCTGTTTTGAGGGGGGCATTATGGATCCTAGGGACGTCGACGAAATGCGATCCAGTTTTCCCACGATCTTCGCTCGGAAAGCGGAGTTGGCAGATCGCTTCTATTCCCATCTTTTTGTTCATTTGCCCGAGGTGGAGAGCCTGTTTGGCGATGATTTCTCCAAACAGAAGGAGATGTTTGCTGCCATGTTGACCTATTGCCTCAAAGGCGTGGCCAACAGTCAGAGCTTGCCCCAAGCCCGCGCCGGGCTGGTCAAGGTTCATGCGCGTTTTAATCTTGGCCCCCGAGAGATGGAGTTGGCCGGCAAAGCGGTGATGGCGGCTTTGGAAGATGTTTTGGGCAATGACCTGTCGACAAAGCAGCGAGAGATTTGGGAGCAGGCAATATCAGGTGTGATGCAGTTGTTATTGGCGGAGACAGACACCAAATTAGCGCCGCAGTGCTGAAGGCCCGACCAAGACGCAAGAACTCCAAAATCTGAAAGGGCCCCAATATGAAATCGGGGCCCATTGGGCGTCATAAGGGCTGAGGCCGGTGCGGTATTAGACGGCCATACAAATGTATTTCATCTCCAGGTAATCCTCGATGCCGTGGTGGCTGCCTTCGCGGCCCAGGCCGGATTGTTTGACCCCGCCAAAGGGCGCGACTTCGGTGGAGATGAGGCCGGTGTTGACGCCAACGATCCCGTATTCCAGCGCCTCTGCGACCTTGTAGACGCGGCTCAGATCTTTTGCGTAGAAATAGGAGGCGAGGCCAAAGATGGTGTCATTGGCCATCTCGATGACCTCGTCCTCATTCTCGAACTTGAACAAAGGCGCCAAGGGGCCAAAGGTTTCGTCAGTGGCAAAGTCCATGTCGCGGGTGGCGCCAGTCACAATAGTGGGCTGGAAGAAGGTGCCACCAAGATCCGAGGGGCTGCCGCCCAGGATCACTTCGGCGCCCTTTGCGGTGGCGTCGGCGATATGGTTTTGCACCTTGGTGACGGCCTTTGCGTTGATCAGCGGACCAAACACGGTGCCGTCTTCCATACCGTCGCCGACCTTCATCTCGGAGACAGCTTCTTTCAGCTTAGCGGCAAAAGCGTCATAGACCCCGGCCTGCACATAGATCCGGTTTGCGCAAACGCAGGTCTGCCCGTTGTTGCGGAACTTGCACAGGATCGCGCCTTCGACGGCGGCATCCAAATCGGCATCGTCAAAGACGATAAAGGGCGCATTCCCGCCTAGCTCCATGGAGCATTTCATCACTGTGTCAGCGGCCTGCCGCATCAGAATGCGGCCCACTTCGGTGGAGCCAGTGAAGGTCAATTTGCGCACTGCGTTGTTGTCGCAGAACTCCTTGCCGATTTCGGAAGCATTGGAGGAGGGCACGACACTAAAGACGCCAGCGGGAATGCCTGCGCGGTCCGCCAGGACTGCGAGCGCAGTGGCGGAGAGCGGTGTGAGTTCTGCTGGGCGGGCGACAAAGGCACAGCCTGCGGCCAGTGCCGGACCGGCCTTGCGGGTGATCATCGCGTTGGGAAAATTCCAAGGCGTGATCGAGGCCGCGACACCGATGGGCTGTTTTAACACGGTGATGCGTTTGTCGCGCTGGTGGCCAGGTATGGTCTCGCCGTAGATACGTTTGGCTTCTTCGGCAAAGAATTCGACAAAGGAAGCGCCATAGGCGATTTCACCGCGGGCCTCTGCCAGGGGTTTGCCCATTTCTGCAGTCAGGATGATGGCGAGGTCTTCCTGATTGGCCATCATCAGATCAAACCACTTGCGCAGAACGCTGGCGCGCTCCTTGCCGGTCCATTTGGCCCATTCCTTTTGCGCCACATCCGCCTGAGCGATCGCACCGGCGACCTGCGCGCGGCTGACATCGGCCACTTTGGCAATCACATCGCCCCGCGCCGGGTTGACCACGTCAAACGTGCCGTCGCCATCGGCGAAGGTGCCGCCGATATAGGCACGGGTTTCCAGCAGGGTTGGATCGCTCAGCAGTGATTTCAGCGCTGTGGTGTCTTGTAGCATAGGGGCCTCCTGGGGGGTGTTTGTGAGGGCATGGAAAACAGGTGCAGTTAGATATGTCCAGAAAGTTCCATAAGTCCAGAATCTCACCGCAATATACTTCACTTGTTAAATTTATAATATTTGAGAGAAGACCATTTGACAATGCCAAAGCCAGGTTGTCACTTGTTGCACAAATAGGGGAGCAAACTCATGGAACTGGACGACGCCTACGCAAACGGGGCACACATTGAGGGCGCAGAGGAATATCCGCCACGCTGGGCGGCTTCGGCAGAAGATTTCCGAAACAGCCTGCATGAGCGGGCGCAGCTCGATATCCCTTATGGGGAGGGGAAGCGACATCGCTTTGACCTTTTTCTGCCGGAGAGCGCGTCCAAAGGGGTGCTGATTTTTGTACATGGCGGCTACTGGATGGCTTTTGATAAAAGCTCCTGGTCGCATCTGGCCGTTGGCGCCCTGAGGCAGGGCTGGGCGGTCGCAATGCCGTCCTACGATCTGTGCCCTGAGGTGCGAATTGCGGATATCACCCAGCAGATTGCCCAGGCTGTGGCTCGGATCGCTACGGAAGTGCCAGAGGTTCCTATTTCGCTTGCTGGCCATTCGGCGGGCGGGCATCTGGTGGCTAGGATGCTGGATCCGGCGCTGATCCCGCTGGCGATTGGTGAACGTTTGAAGGTTGTAGTGCCAATTTCGCCGCTTTCGGATCTGTTGCCGCTGCTGCGGACGTCTATGAATGACAAATTCAAAATGGATTGCGACACCGCCAAGGCGGAAAGCCCGGTGGAAATGCGAGAGCGCTACCAGACTGATGTGACCGTTTGGGTCGGGGCCGAGGAGCGGCCCGCGTTTTTGGATCAGGCCCAATGGCTGGCCGATGCCTGGCACGCGGATCATGTCATTGCTTTTGGCAAGCACCATTTTAACGTGGTGGATCCCCTGGCAGATCCAGAAAGCGACCTCGTCCGGTTGCTGACGAATTAGGCAATTTTGGTCCGATGGCCAGATGTAGGGGCTGTGCTTGGACGGCGGCGGAAAAAACGCTTGCCTCAAAAAAGATTCGCGCGCATTTTCCGATCTGACCAGGCGATGGCGTCGCCACATGGGGTCTATCTCAGTCTTGGATCAAGCGCTGCTTGATTTTGCGATTGTGCCATGGGTCGTCTTCAACAATCTGTCCTGTACGCCAGGACCTTTCTTGTAAGAAGGAAGGGTCTAATATGACTTCACGTCCTGATATGTATCGTTTTCACAATGGTGAAAAAGCGCCCCTGCAATTTGCGGTCTCCGAATATGAGGCGCGTATCGCGGGCCTGCGTAAGATCATGATCGAAAAGGGGGTGAGCGCCGCTGTCTTCACCTCTATGCACAATATCTCTTATTATTCTGGGTTCACTTACTGTGCTTTTGGCCGCCCTTATGGGCTGGTTGTCACTGCCACCGAGGCGGTGACGATTTCGGCTGGGATTGATGCGGGTCAGCCCTGGCGCCGGTCGTTCTGCGACAACATTACCTACACCGACTGGCAGCGCGACAATTTCTGGCGAGCGATCAAATCTGTCTCTGGTGAGGGGGCGGTCGTTGGCTTTGAGAGCGATCATTTGACCCTACTGCAAAAAGGCAAACTCGAAGGCTTTCTCCTCCCGTCAAAACTGGTGGATCTCTATGAGCCCACCATGGTGCAGCGCATGGGGAAATCCGACGCTGAACTGGACTTGATCCGTGCTGGTGCTGCGGTGGCAGACGTGGGTGGCTATGCCATTCGCGAGGCGGTCAAAGAGGGCGCGCGCGAGATTGACGTGGCTATGGCCGGGCGTGATGCGATGGAACTGGAGATTGCCAAGCGCTTTCCGGATGCAGAGTACCGCGACAGTTGGGTCTGGTTCCAGTCGGGGATCAACACTGACGGCGCGCATAACCCCGTGACGGGGCGCAAACTGCAGCGTGGGGATATTCTGTCGCTGAACACGTTTCCGATGATTTCAGGCTATTACACAGCTCTGGAACGCACCATGTTTGTAGGCGAAGTGGATGCCGAGAGCCTGAAAATCTGGGAAGCCAATGTCGCGGCCCATGAATATGGTATCTCTTTGCTGAAACCCGGTGCCAGCTGCGCCGAGATCACCCATAAGATCAATGCCTTCTTTGAAGAGCGCGATTTGCTGCAATATCGCACCTTTGGTTATGGCCATTCCTTTGGGGTCTTGTCGCACTACTATGGCCGCGAGGCGGGGCTGGAACTGCGTGAAGATATCGATACGGTCCTGGAGCCCGGTATGGTGATCTCGATGGAGCCAATGCTGACCATTGCCGATGGTCAGCCTGGTGCGGGCGGCTACCGTGAGCATGATATTCTGGTCATCCATGACGAGGACAATGAAAACATCACCAAATACCCCTATGGGCCTGAGTTCAACATTGTCGGCTGAGCCTTCCCGCGCCTGCGTCATGGCTGGAAAGCGTAGCGCTCCCGCCCGGATTTGATCCCTGACGGGATCGCATGCCCGTTGGGCATGGCACCGCGCTATTGGCGCGGTGCTGTCACGCATTGCAGTGAGCCCAGAGAGAGCTTGCAAATGGGGCGCGTTGCAGGCCCTAAGAAGGGCTTTGGGTAGCAAACATAGGCTTCTCTCTTGCTTTCAAGCCCAAACCTTTTATGAGTAGCGAACTCACCACCCTGTAGAATTGGTCTTCGCAAATAGGATGCGGATCCAGCATTGACTGGGGGGAGGGATATGTTCCAACAGATGATATCTGTCTCATAAAAGTGATCACGCTGCGCCATGGATGAACCCCACGACAAAAGACTGACCGAATTTGCACTGATCCAGCTCTTGCCCAATATGATGACCATTGGCGCAATCTGCGCGGGGCTTTCGGCTATTCGGTTTGGGGTGCAGGGCAACTATGTGCTCGCGGTGCAGCTGATCCTTGCGGCAGCCATTCTTGACGGGTTGGATGGGCGTCTTGCACGGGCGCTAGGCAGCGATAGTAAGATGGGGGCCGAGCTGGATTCGCTTGCGGATTTCCTCAACTTTGGTGTGGCGGCGCCCCTGGTGATATATTTCTGGGCTCTTCAGGACATGAGCAATGCGGGTTGGATTTCGGTCCTGGTGTTTTCTGTCTGCTGCGTCGTGCGGCTGGCCAGGTTCAATGTGGCCACCAAATCCGAAGAGGTCAGCGAAGTGCCCAGCGGCTACTTTGTGGGTATTCCTTCACCTGCCGGAGCACTCTTGGCGATGCTGCCGATGTTCATTTCCTTCGCTTTCGATGCAGGCACGGGCTTCCCCAAACTGCTGATTTGTTTGCATATGGTGGTGATCGGATTGCTGATGATCAGCCGCATTCCAACATGGTCCCCCAAGCTGGTGCGCATCTCGCGCGAGAACGTAAAGTACTTTCTGGTGGCCTGCGCCTTTGCCGGTGCTGCGGTTCTGACCTATGCTTGGTCCACTTTGGTTGTACTTTGCATCAGCTATGTGGTTCTGGTGATTTGGGGGCTGCTCACCAGGCGCGCCGAATAGCACCTTAGCCGGGGTGCCCCAGTTCAGTCGCCACTCTTGAGAGACCTGATATGTTTGCCTTTTTGCGCCTTTCGCTGCTTTTGTTGGTTGGTTTGACCTTGGTCTATGGCGCAGTTTCGCTCTACTCCCGTGAGCGGCGGCGTGCCAAGTTGAAACGGCGTTGGACAGAGAGGGGGTTGACCGGAGACCGGCGGACCTTCATCCAGCGGGGGCTGAAACAATACGACCATTCCTTGCGACGGCGGCTGATCTTGTTGGTCTATATTCTGCCGCTGACTGCAATTGCACTGGTCATCTATGTGGTAAACTTTAGCTGAGGGGCATCTGTCATGGCCTATATCAAATGGGGATTTTTGATCACGCTCTGGTCCGCCTTTGCGGCCTTCCTCCATTATACCCTACCACAATACGATGTGGTTCGGATCGTCAGCACCTATGAGGAACGCCAGGAGCTGGACAATTGGAAGCGAGTTTTCTGGTCTACCCCAGACAGCCAGTCACAGGCCGCAATCACCCGCGATGTACAGTTCATTCAGTCCTTCCGTACCAGTGGTGACGCCGTTGTCTATCGGAATGAGGACACCGGCTGGCATTGGCCACCCTATTTCAAGTTTGACACCGCCAATCTCTATACGGAAGCAAATGATGCGATCTCGACCAAGGATGACCCAGAGTGGGTCGTTGTGATGCACTATGGCTGGCGCAGCATCTTCTTGTCGGCCTTCCCTAATGCGATCTCGATCTCGCCAGCAGCGGGCCCCGATGACAAGCCGGTCAACTGGTTCAATATCATCTTCCTGACTCTGCTGGCAGCGCTGTTCTGGGCAATCTATGTGCGCTGGCGCCGGTTTAGGCGTAATCGGATCGACCCGGTGCTGGAAGAGGTCGAAGACGGGCTATATGCAGCGGGGGATGCCATTTCGGAGCGGCGCGGACGGATGCGACGTTGGTTTTCCAGCCTCAAAGGCTGAGGCCATTGCCGGTTCGGAAATAGCCAGGCCCACATCTGGTTTGCAAAGGATACTTAGCGGGCCTAATCGGCAAAAAGATGCGGCGTTTCCGCCAGTTCTTTGGCGGTTTCAAATGGCAGGCTGAAGAACTCCATGAGCCGGTCGGCATTCTCCTCTGTGCTGTCGGACTCGCGGATGATCGCATAGTTGGAATAGCCGGAATCGCGAATGCGGTCGGATTCGTAGACAATATCGTTACGGATTGTCGGCAGCAGCCGCTCCAGCGTTTGCTGCGGCGTGCGTTCCCCAGCGAGGCCCACCCTATGGGCATGACCAATCAAGTAGTCATCTGAGAATTCACACTCGATTTGCAGGGTGCGGGTGGTAGAGCGGTCCGAATTGAAGTCGTTCATCAACTCCAGGGCTGAGGGGTCCATACAGATGACCAGACGATCTGTGTCGAAATACTCAAACAACATCCGCATCAGCGCCCGCCGGTGTCGTGTGCGTTTATTTAACGAAGCCTGGATGCCACCGAGATCCGGCAGCGGCGTGCCTTCTTCGTGAAACAGATATTCAATGGCTGGGATGTTGGTGCTTTTGCGCAGCTGTTCGATCAGGCGCTTGGCAACGTGCCATTTTTTGCAGACCACGATCATCAGTTCGCGCTCGCGCCCAAGCGAGCTTTCCTTCTCCCAGAAACGGGTGGCAAACCGACGACCAATGCGGCCGCGTTTCACCAGGAACTTGTAAAGGCTGCGCCCCTCGTTCGAGATCTGAAAGCTCACGCCTTGTGCCGCATAAAGGCGCCCCAAGCGCAGTTTTAGCTCTTTGGCATCGGGGCTGATCTTGCGGGCAAAAAGAAAGTCCTGGCTGAGCAGAAGATCATAGTGATCATTGTAGAAATTCACCGGCATGCCGTAGTCGGTGAACATCAAAAACGTCAGGGTGCGGCTGTCGATTTCGGATCCCGGAACCAAGTGGCGCACCAGGGTTTGAAAAAAGGTCTCATCCGGGATCCAGGTGGTCTGGAAAAAGCGGATGATGTCTTTGCGCTGGTCCAGCAGGTCGAAGATGGATTCTACTGTGCGACGGCGCAGGCACCACCATTGGCTGCCAATCTGTACCTGAACATCGCTGGGGATATCTCGTTTCAGTCCCAGTTTCTTTTGCAGGCTCACGCTGGCATAAAAGAGCGCCTTATGGTTGCGTTCATTGAAGAAGTGGCGATAGGTCAGCCGCTCTTCCTTCATACCCGTCTTGATCCAGTCGCTCTCAAAAAAGTCAAAGCTTTCGACAAAATCACAGTCATGCCTATCCAGGAAGTCATGGGCGTATTCAGCGGTTTTGATCGCCATACAGTCGCCAGACAGCATATAAAAATGAGTGGCACGGGGAAACTCTTCGATGGCGCTGCCCAGCGCATGCAGGGTGGCCTGCACCAAAGACCACTCGCCCCAGCCACATTTGATCCGCTTCTTGGCAAAGCAGACGTTTGGATTGTCTGCCAGTGCTTTTTGAATGCTGGCGTAATCCTCTGGGTTTGCGCGCCGATCAAAATGAATGGACATGTAGTCACCGACCGCCGTCAGCTGTTCAGCCTGCTGGATGATCGCTTCGGGATCCTTGTGGCAGAGCAGAATATACGCAATTTTTGCCATTTTGGAGACGGTCACCTTGTTTCGGCCTGATTGTCCCCTTGATAAAGGCGCGAGCGCATTGAATAAACCAGATTATTTGAATTTCGTGCTTAGATGTGGATTGTACCGCCAAAGCGGCATGACTGGAGGAAGGCTTACATGGGATTTCCCGGCACCTGGATGACCGAGAGCGAGAGCGTCATTTATCGCGTGGTGCCAAAATGCGCCTGCTCTACCATCGGTCAGATCCTGCACTATTCGGATCATGGCGAATTCTTTGAGGGCGATATCCACGACGCGCAAAAGGGGCTGCACAAATGGGCGCTGGATCACAGCCAGGGGCCGATCACCCGCAATGTCCGCGGTCAGCGCACCTATGCTTTCACCTGTGTCCGCAATCCTTATACTCGGGTGCTCAGCTCGTTTTTTGACAAGATCTGCGGTATTCAGCGTAATGGCAAACGCTATCGCGGCAATCTGGTGCCCAAACTGATCTATGAATATGGCATCGAAGTCGGCGGCGAGGATGGCAAGCAGGAGTTTGACCAGATCCAGAGCTTCCGTCGGTTCCTGCTCTTTGTGCGCGACAGCATTCGCTTCCGCCGCCCGATGGATCCCGATATCCACTGGTCAGCCATGTCAGGCCATGTCTCGACCTTTATCTGGAATGGCGGCCGCTACAACAAGATCTTCTGGACCGAGGATTTCAACGGCGGCATGCAGGAGGTTCTGGACGCCATCGAAACGCCTCATACAGTCGACCTGGGCGCGATCCCGCGCTTCAATGAGAGCGAAGGTCATGGCCCCAAACGGGCGCATCCGGTTGAGGACTATTTTGACGACCTGTCGATGCATCTGATCTACGAGATCTACAAGCGCGATTTTGAGCTGTTCAAATACGACTTTGAGGATCCCTCCAACAAGATGCCGATTGGAGAGATTGATCTCGACGAGGTGCACGCCAAGCTCGGCGAATAACTTTATTGTGACCGGAGCAGGGGTAGCTCCCACCCGTTTCAGAACAATCTATAGATTGTTCATCCCCCGTTGGGGGTGGCGCCGCGCTGAAGCGCGGCGCGGGCGTGGTAAAAACAGACCTCAGTTTTACGGCTCGCGCCCTGCTCCCGGGTCAAGGGCGGCAAAGCCGCCGCGCCTTGGCGCGGGCTACCCTTGAGGCGGGATTGTTATTCAGAATCAAAAGGCGCGTTTAGGGGCAGACCTGCCCCTAGACCGCTTCTCAGCAGATCGTTCCGACACTCCAACTGTGGCCTAGTGTTTCGATGGCAAGGCTTGATCAGCGACGAAACCCGCGCCGGGCTTTGCCCGGCGCCATGCCCAAGGCCTCTGGTTGGCTTTTGCCGAAAGGCAGAAGGCGGGCGGAGGGGGCGGGAGCGCTTGGAGGTGATCCTGCTGGACCTGCGGCCAAAAAAGCCCTCTGCATATGGAATGCAGAGGGCTGCTTAAGCGGTAAAGTCAAAATGGATCAGCCGTCGTAGTCTTCTGGCAGCTCACGTACCGCGCCTTTGGCGGCTGAGGTGGCCAGCATGCCATAGGCCTTCAGCGCCTTGGAGACCTTGCGCTTGCGTGGTTTGGCAGGCTTCCAGCCTGCGGCGTCCTGCGCGGCACGACGGGTTGCCAGAACTGCGTCCGAGACCGCCAGATGGATGCTGCGGTTGGGAATGTCGATCTCGATCTTGTCCCCCATCTCCACCAGGCCGATGGTGCCGCCCTCGGCGGCCTCGGGCGAGGCATGGCCAATCGACAGACCCGATGTGCCGCCGGAGAAACGCCCATCGGTGAGCAGGGCGCAGTCTTTGCCCAGACCTTTGGATTTTAGATAGGAGGTCGGGTAGAGCATTTCCTGCATCCCCGGACCACCGCGCGGACCCTCATAGCGGATCACCACCACATCGCCCGCCTTGACCTTGCCGGTGAGAATATCGCTCACCGCCTGATCCTGGCTCTCGCAGACGTAGGCAGAACCGGTGAATTTCAGGATCGAGGCATCCACCCCAGCGGTTTTTACGATACAGCCATCCAGCGCGATGTTGCCAAACAGCACCGCCAGACCGCCGTCCTGGCTGAAGGCGTGTTCTTTGGATCGGATCACGCCGCCTTCGCGATCGACATCCACCTCTTTAAAGCGGTTCTCGGTGGAGAAGGCCTGGGTGGTGCGCACGCCGCCCGGAGCCGCTTTGAACAGCTGCTCGGCCTCTGGGTTATTGGCGACCTTAATGTCCCATTTGGCAATGGCCTCGCCCATCGAGGCCGAATGCACGGTGGAACAGCCATCATGCAGCAGTCCTGCGCGCGACAGCTCGCCGAGGATCGAGAAGATGCCACCGGCGCGGTGCACGTCTTCCATGTGGACGTTTTCGATATTGGGCGCGACCTTGCACAGACAGGGCACCTGGCGGCTCAGCCGGTCAATGTCATCCATGGTAAAGCTGACCTCGCCCTCATGGGCAATCGCAAGCAGGTGCAGCACTGTATTGGTCGACCCGCCCATAGCGATGTCCAGACTCATGGCGTTTTCAAAGGCCTCGAAGCTGGCGATTTCACGCGGCAACAGACCCTTTTCCTCACCCTCATAGTGGCGCTTGGTGATCTCGACGATCTTACGACCTGCCTCCAGGAACAGATGTTTACGATCCGCATGGGTCGCCAGGGTGGAGCCGTTACCAGGCAGGGCCAGGCCCAGGGCCTCAGCCAGACAGTTCATCGAGTTGGCGGTGAACATGCCGGAACACGACCCGCAGGTGGGGCAGGCGTTTTCCTCGATATGCTGGACCTGCTCATCGGTCATGGTCTCGCTGGCAGCGGCAACCATGGCATCGACCAGATCGATCTTTTTCATATCAAGATCTGCGATGTCGATCTTGCCGGCTTCCATCGGGCCACCAGAGACAAAGATCACCGGGATGTTCAGGCGCATCGCGGCCATCATCATGCCTGGCGTGATCTTGTCGCAGTTGGAGATACAGACCATGGCATCGGCGCAATGGGCATTGACCATATACTCAACTGAATCTGCAATCACCTCGCGTGAAGGCAGCGAATAGAGCATGCCGTCATGCCCCATGGCGATGCCATCATCCACCGCGATGGTGTTGAACTCTTTAGCAACACCTCCGGCAGCTTCGACCTCGCGGGCGACCATTTGGCCCAGATCCTTGAGGTGCACGTGGCCGGGCACAAACTGGGTGAACGAGTTGACGATGGCGATGATCGGCTTGCCGAAATCATCGTCCTGCATGCCGGTGGCGCGCCACAAACCGCGGGCGCCCGCCATGTTGCGGCCGTGGGTGGAAGTTCTGGATCGGTACATTGGCATCTGAGCTGTTTCCCTTGTCTTTGCCCTCAGACACATCATTTGCGCAACAAACGCAATATCCGGAGGCGTGTTTTGGTTCTTTTGATCTCAAGAGCGCGGCCTTTGAGGTGGATTTTGTGGGCTCCGTGGCGTCGAAGGCGCCGTTCTCAGGAGGCTTTGGCTGGGGTGCTGGTCTTGGGCGTGCCGCGGGTGAAAAGGTGATTCACCAGCAATCCAAAGACCAAGGCCCAAAAGGCGGCGCCAATACCGAAAAAACTGATACCGGACACGGCGGTCATAAAGGTGATCAAGGCGGCTTCACGCCCGGTCTCTTGATGCAGTGCTTGGGACAGGCTGTTGCCGATGGTTGCCAGCAGGGCCAGCCCGGCAACACCAGAAATCAGCGCAGGCGGTGCGATGAGAAACAGGCTGATGACGGTGGCGCCACCCAAGCCCACCAGGCAGTAAAAGAGGCCGGCGGCAGCGCTTGCAAGATAGCGGGTTTTCGGGTCGTCGTCGGCTTCGGGGCCTGCGCAGATGGCAGCAGTTATGGCCGCAAAGTTGAAGGCGAAGCCACCAAAGGGGGCAAGCAAGAGCGTGGCAAGGCCAGTCACGGTCATAGTGGCCGAGACTGGGGGCGTATAACCTGCGGCGCGTAGTGTGACGGTGCCGGGCATATTCTGCGAGCACATGGTGACAATATAGAGCGGCAGGCCAACACCTATCAGAACGGGCAGAGAAAAGGCCGGGCTGACGGGTTCGGGCAGGGTTAGGCTCATGTTCAACTGGGTGAAATCGCCAAAGCCGCCGGTAAAACCGGCCCAAATGCCTCCAACCAAGAGAACGGCCAAAATCGTGTAGCGGGAAAACCAGAGCCGCCCTGCCAAAAAGGCCAGGCCCATCGATGCTAGCAATGCTGTATCATCATTGAGGGCAGTAAAGGCCGAGAGCCCGAATTTGAACAGGATCCCAGCCAAGAGCGCATTGGCGAGACTGTCAGGGATCAACCGCGCCAGGCGCTCAAACCAGCCGGTCAGCCCCGTTAGTGTGAGTAATGCACCGCAGAATAAAAAGGCTCCTACCGCCTGTTCGATGGGTACCCCCTGCAACCCCACGGCGAGAAGGGCAGCGCCGGGTGTTGACCAGGCGGTGAGAACCGGCATGCGGAACCACAGAGACAGCGCGAGACTGGTGAGCCCCATGCCAACCCCAAGTGCCATGAGCCAACTGTTCGCCTGGGCTTGAGACGCGCCCACCGCCTCGATGGCCTGAAAGATGATCGCAACCGAACTGGTATAACCAACCAACACTGCTATGGCCCCAGCCGCAAGATGCGAGAGTTTCAGGTGAGAGAGCATTTGGGTTTTCCTTCTCGCGGGGCTGCGCTAGGGTGTCGTGCGTTATAGCGCTCATGTTGCCCTTGTGCGCTATAACGCACAAGCCCCTTTTTTGGAATCGCCTGCTTTAGGCTTTTGGAACACAGATCATGACTGAGGACATTATCGGTGCGAACCTGCGAAAAATCCGGAATGCGGCTGGGTTGAGCCTGTCCAAGGCTGCCGATCTAACAGGGGTGAGCAAGGCGATGCTGGGGCAGATCGAGCGAGGTGAATCCAGCCCGACAATTGCCACCCTTTGGAAAATCGCCAAGGGGTTTCACTTGCCTTTGACGGCACTGATCGGTGCGCCCGACGCCGACCAGCCTGACCCGGCTGTGGCTTTCGAGACCGTGCAGTTTCCCGGCAGTATTGCGGTGAAAATCATCTTTCCCTTTGATCCGGCGCTGGGCGGGGAGACCTTCCGCATCAGCCTGACGCCGGGCCAGACCCATGTCTCGCAACCGCATGAGAGCGGGGTGGTCGAAGAGGTCTTTGTGCTATCCGGGGACATGGAGGTACTGCGCGATGGGGGCTGGGTTGCCCTTGGAGCTGGTGAGGGGATCCGGTTCCGGGCGGACCAGTCTCATGGGTATCGTGGTGGTTCCCAGGGGGCCGAGTTCTTGAATATGCACCATTACCCACGTCACGTCGGGGTCGCTACACGCGGGTGAGGCGCATGTCCCTGGACCCTGGCCGCAGGACCAACCCAAAGGAGAGAAAAGCATGGAAACGCTGCGTGGCAGTTTGCTGATGGTTCTGGCCATGGCTGCCTTTTCCCTGGAGGATATGTTTATCAAACAGGTGGCGCGGGAGCTGCCGGTTGGGCAGATCCTTATTCTCTTTGGGCTCGGAGGCATGGTTATCTTTTCGGTGGGAGCGCGTGCGCAGGGGCAGGCTCTATGGCATCCGGGGTTTTGCACGCGCCCTCTGGTGTTGCGCTCTCTGGCTGAGGTGACCGGGCGGCTCTGTTTTACTCTGGCTATTGCTTTGACGCCGTTGTCCTCCGCTTCGGCCATCTTGCAGGCCACGCCGCTGGTGGTTGCCGGCGGCGCGGTGGTGTTTTTTGGTGAAACGGTGGGCTGGCGGCGCTGGCTGGCGATTTCATTTGGCTTTGTCGGGGTGCTGATGATTCTGCGACCTGGGGCCAGCGGTTTTGAGTTTTACTCGCTCTTTGCGGTGATCGGCACGCTGGGCTTTGCGGGTCGAGATCTCGCCACACGGGCGGCGCCAAAATCCATGACCAATATGCAGCTGGGGCTGTTTGGATTTGCCATGCTGGTCATTGCCGGCGCCATAGCGCTAGCTTGGACCGGTGGTGCGAGCTGGCCCAGTGGACAGGCCTGGCTCTATCTCGCGCTTACAACTGTTATCGGCGTCCTGGCCTATAATGCGCTGACCGGCGCCATGCGCCAGGGCGAGATATCGGTGGTGGCGCCGTTTCGCTATACGCGTTTGGTTTTTGCCATGGCCCTGGGTATTTTGGTCTTTGGCGAACGCCCGGACAGCTGGACCCTACTGGGCAGTGCGGTGATTGTGACAAGCGGCCTGTTCACCCTGATCCGCAGTGCCAGAGGCTAGAGTCATCTTGCGCCCGCCGACGCAGGCGCTTACATCTGCCAGCCATGGCTCAGACGAAATCAGACCCGAACTACAAAGTGATTGCCGAAAACCGCCGTGCGCGGTTTGACTACGCCATCGAGGATGACGTGGAATGCGGCATTATGCTTGAAGGCTCCGAAGTGAAGGCTCTGCGCGAAGGCGGGACCAATATCGCCGAGAGCTACGCTGCGGTTGAAGATGGCGAGCTGTGGTTGGTGAACTCCTATGTGCCGCCCTATTCCCAGGCGAAGATGTTCAAACATGAAGAACGCCGCCGCCGCAAACTATTGGTGTCACGTAAGCAGCTGTCGGATATGTGGAACGCGACACAGCGCAAGGGGATGACCCTGGTGCCCATCGTTATGTACTTCAATCACAAGGGCCGCGCCAAGCTGAAGATCGGTAT
This sequence comes from Roseobacter sp. MED193, assembly GCF_000152965.1. Lineage (GTDB taxonomy): Bacteria > Pseudomonadota > Alphaproteobacteria > Rhodobacterales > Rhodobacteraceae > Pseudophaeobacter. The sequence continues at coordinate 2,715,740 of NZ_CH902583.1, forward strand.
CGCCAAGGGCAAGAAGGCCCATGATAAGCGCGAGGCCGCCGCCAAGCGCGACTGGTCGCGCCAGAAAAGCCGCTTGATGAAGGATCACGGCTGATCCCAGCATTGCTGGGTGATGGTCTTCGACACCCGAGTTCCCAAAATCCATCATGGACCACCCGCCCTCTGTGCCAGGGGAGCGGAATTTTCTGTCTGGGCATTGGCTTCCCCATGCATACCTCTTTCTGCGTGGGTTTGCTGGAAAACAGCAGAAACGCGGCTGAAGAAAAGAGGGCTTGCCTATTCTGACTATTTTTGTCAGATACCAAATGGTTCAAATCGGTACCCCAGTTAGATTGATCTCCTGCGATCCCGCCCGGTGCCCAGATTGCACAACAATTCAGCTGCGCTGGCCAAAGGACAGATCCATGACGCTTCCCTTAATGCCCTCCCATCACCGCCACCCTGCACCTGAAGGTCAGCCACAGGCCCTTGGCCGCTCTGACAGGTTGCCGCTTAACCTGTGCGATTTGGATGACTTTGAAGAGGGGCTCTTGCCGATTTTGCGCCATTTCTTCCGGTCGTTGGCAGAGCCAGAGCGCCAAACTTGGCAATTCGCATACAGTATTGCCGCCGAACGTTGGGGGGAGGCCTTGGGCCTACCGATCTCCCAAGCCCTGTTCAAGCTGGTGCAATGTACCGCCAAAGCAAGGGGCATTGAGTTCGAGGCCATTGATCCGCTGGCGCTGCATGAGCGGGACTTGGTTAGTCAAGACGAACGGGCATTGCTACAGATGCTGCACCACATGCGCCGAGATGAGACTTCGCGGGCGCGTGCAGCTGTGGCGACTGTGACCGGTGGCACCATGGATGCGGAGGTCATCCGCGCCGGGCTTTCTTTTGCGGCTCGTTTTCCGGTTGGCGGACTGCGGCCCAAAGTGGGAGCGGGCAGGCCCAAGCTGCAAGTGGTGCGCTAGCCCCCCGCCTGGGACTTCCTGCACAGGCCCATCGGCCATTTGTTGCGATTGATTGAGCCCGACAGAGAGGGCTTCTCTTGCGACTCCCAACGCTGGGTAGTACGCATGGGCCAACGACATGTGCGGGGAGGCTTTGATGCGTGACGATCCAAAAACCCTTGTATCCACCGAGTGGCTAGCGGCTCACTTGAAAGATCCGGACCTGCGGGTGTTGGATGGGTCTTGGTATTTGCCGCAGGAAGAGCGTGATGCAAAGGCGGAATATAACGCCGCTCACATCCCCAATGCGCGCTTCTTTGACATTGACGATATCTCTGACCACCGCTCCGAACTGCCGCATATGGTGCCACCGGTCGAGAAATTCATGTCCCGGCTGCGTGCTATGGGCGTTGGAGATGGCCACCAGGTTGTGGTCTATGATGGCGCTGGCTTGAAATCGGCAGCCCGCGTCTGGTGGTTGTTCCGCTTGATGGGACAGAACAATGTTGCGGTGCTGGACGGTGGGCTGCCCAAATGGGTGGCCGAGGGCCGCGAGATCGAGGACCTGCCGCCGGTAATCCGCGACCGTCACATGACGGTGCGTGTGCAAAATCATCTGGTGCGCGATGTTACCCAGGTGTCCTCTGCTGCCAAACTGGGTGACCACGAGATCATTGATGCGCGCGCCGCAGCTCGGTTTCGCGGCGAAGTACCCGAGCCCCGCGCAGGACTGCGCGCAGGTCATATTCCGGGGTCCAAGAATACGCCCTACACTGATCTACTCAATGCGAATGGGACAATGAAAGATCCTGACGAGCTGCGGGGGATTTTTGCTGCAGCTGGCGTTGACTTGAATAAACCTGCCATTACGACCTGCGGATCGGGCGTTACCGCTGCTGTTCTGAGCCTTGGGTTAGAGCGGACCGGCAAGACCGATCACGCGCTCTATGATGGCTCTTGGTCGGAGTGGGGCGCCTTCCCGACCCTTCCCGTTGCAACCGGAGAGAACTGATGTTCGAAACCCTTAAACCTCAGCCAGCTGATAAGATCCTGGCCTTGATGCAAATGTTCCGCGAAGACCGGCGCGACAACAAGATTGACCTAGGCGTCGGTGTTTACAAAAACGCCGAGGGCCTTACCCCGGTTATGCGGGCGATCAAAGCGGCCGAGCACAAACTTTGGGAAGAGCAGACCAGCAAGTCCTATGTCGGCCTGGCTGGCGATCCCGCCTATGGCGATGCGATGATCAAGCTGATCCTGGGCAATTCTGTAGCCCGCGAAAACATTGCTGCTGCCGCTACTCCCGGCGGCACCGGGGCGGTGCGCCAGGCCTTTGAAATGATCAAGATGGCGAACCCGGCGGCCAAGGTCCATGTTTCGGATCCGACCTGGCCCAACCATGTGTCGATTCTGAAATATGTCGGCATTGAAACCGTCACCTATCGCTATTTCGACCGCGAAACCCGTGGTGTGAACTTTGACGGCATGATCGAAGACCTAAAGCTGGCTGCCAAAGGGGATGTTGTTCTGCTGCATGGTTGCTGCCACAACCCCACAGGCGCCAACCTCAACGAGGTGCAGTGGAAAGAGGTCATCGCGCTGATGAACGATCGCGGGCTCATCCCGATGATCGACATTGCCTATCAGGGCTTTGGCGATGGTTTGGAAGAAGACGCGCTGGGCGTACGTTTGGTCGCGTCGAGCTGCCCTGAGGTGCTGATCGCTGCCAGCTGTTCCAAGAACTTTGGCATCTACCGCGAACGCACGGGCCTGTTGATGGCCGTTTCGCAGGACAAGGGTCTGCAAGTGGTCAATCAAGGAACCCTGGCGTTTTTGAATCGCCAGAACTATTCCTTCCCACCAGATCACGGGGCCCGTCTGGTAACCATGATCCTCAATGATGATGCGCTGCGGGCTGATTGGGCTGCGGAACTAGAAGAGGTTCGTCTGGGAATGCTGGGCCTGCGTACCGGCCTGGCCAACGAATTGCAGCGCCTTTCCGGCTCTGATCGCTTTGCCTTCCTGGCGCAGCACCGTGGCATGTTCTCGTTGCTGGGTACCACCCCAGATCTGGTCGAGAAAATGCGTGTTGATAACGGGATCTATATGGTCAGCGACAGCCGCATGAACATCGCCGGTCTGAACTCGGCGACCATTCCAGTACTGGCTAAAGCGATCATCGACGCAGGCGTCTGACTTAACACTTTGGTTCTTGAAATCATCAAGCGCGCCCTGCGGGGCGCGTTTTTGTTTGGGTAACAGCGAAGATGAGCGGCTTGGCGGCTGCGGCAGCTCTCACGTAAAAACGCGACCCCTGGGGGCCGCGTTTTCTTTTGGTCTGCTCGGAGTTCTTGGCCAGATTAGCCTGTTTTGAATTCTGGGTAGGCTTCCATGCCCAGCTCCGACATGTCGAGACCGTTGATCTCATCTTCTTCGCTGACGCGGATACCCATGGTTGCCTTCAGGATGAACCAGATTACCAGCGAAGCGACGAAGGTGAACACACCGTAGGCTACAATGCCGGTCAGCTGGGTCATCAGGCTGGCTTCGCCGTAGAAGATCACCGCGATGGTGCCCCAGATGCCTGCCAGAAGGTGAACAGGGATGGCGCCGACAACGTCATCGATTTTGAACTTGTCCAGCATTGGGACGGCGAAGACCACGATCACACCACCGACGGCACCGATCCAGAGCGAGCCAAAGAGGGTAGGGGCGAGGGGTTCAGCGGTGATCGATACGAGACCGGCCAGCGCGCCGTTCAGGACCATGGTCAGGTCAACCTTCTTGTACAGAACCTGTGTCAGGATCAGCGCGGCAACGGCACCGGCGGCAGCTGCCATATTGGTGTTGGCAAAGATGCGCGACACGTCAGAAACATCGCCTACGGTGCCCATCGCCAGCTGCGAGCCGCCGTTGAAACCGAACCAGCCGAGCCACAGGATGAATGTGCCGAGCGTCGCCAGGGCCAGGTTGGAACCAGGCATTGGGTTGACGCGGCCGTCTTTGTACTTGCCCAAACGGGGGCCAAGAACGATCGCACCAGCCAAAGCAGCCCAGCCACCTACAGAGTGCACAACGGTGGAGCCAGCAAAGTCAGAGAAGCCCATAGCGTCGAGCCAGCCGCCACCCCATTTCCAGGAGCCGGAAATTGGGTACATGAAGCCAGTCAGAACGATCACGAAGACCAGGAAGGGCCACAGTTTGATCCGCTCAGCCAGGGCGCCCGATACGATCGAAGCGGTGGCCGCAACAAACACCAGCTGGAAGAAGAAGTCAGACCCGACCGAGGCATAGTCCAGCGCGGCATCTGCTGCGGAAACGCCTACGGCATCCAGGACCGTTTGGCCACCAATCGAGAAGAAGCCATTGAAATCGCCCGGATACATGGTGTTGAAGCCAACCAGCCAATACATGATGGCCGCGATCGAGTAGAGCGCGATGTTCTTGGTCATCTGCATGGTGACGTTCTTGGAGCGCACCAGGCCGCCTTCGAGCATCGCAAAGCCTGCGGCCATGAAGAACACCAGGAAGCCTGCCATGCAGAACAACAGGGTTGTCATGATGTAGGGGCCGATTTCGTCAAAGCTTGGAGCAGCCGCTTCTTGCGCCATGGCCAGGCCCGGCAGGGTGGCCAGCGCTAGCGCCGACAAAGAGAGAGAGAGTTTACGCATCAGTTATCCTCCAAATGCGGCGCTTAAAGCGCGTCTTGATTGGTTTCGCCGGTGCGCACCCGCAGGGCGTGCTCCACGTCGATCACAAAAATTTTGCCATCACCGATTTTCCCGGTGCGTGCGGTGTTTGCGATGGTTTCGACCACTTGATCGGCCAGGCTGGCGGCGACTACGATTTCCAGCTTCAGCTTGGGTACAAAGTTCACTTCGTATTCCGCGCCTCGGTAGATTTCGGTATGGCCAGCCTGTGCGCCAAAGCCTTTGACTTCGGACACCATCAATCCAGAGACGCCGATGCCTGTCAGTGCTTCGCGGACGTCCTCCAGTTTGAAGGGTTTGATGGCTGCGATGATCATTTTCATTTCGACATCCTCGTCTTGGTAGGGGGCCCGTCGCCAAAGGATCTGGCTGTAGCACCCGCGTATTTGCACATGCAGAAAAACCAAGGCGCCGAGTCGGGGGAACCGGAGCGGTGGTTTTGCAGGTTCGGCACGTAGGGTGACGGCTAAAAAAGGAGCGCAAATTTGTTAATACGCCCAGAAATTAGGCGGTGGCGAAAGGTAAATTCCCCATAAACCGCCTCTCTACAAAGCAGAGTGAAGAGGCTAGAGTGGTAAAAACGGGCAAACCGGGCAGGATTTTCAAGATGGCGCAGGGTTCAGGGCGAAAGCCACTGGTGGCGGATAAACGCTATGCAAAGGCGGGGAGCAAACGGCCCGCGAAACCGTCAACCAGACGGTCTGGCGGGTTGTGGGGGTTGTTGTTTGGGAAATCCAAACCAAAACCCAGGCCCAGAGCTAAACCGCAACCTCGACGTCAGCCCTCAAAGCGGCCAAAGGCATCCCGCCCGGCAAAGCCGCGTGGGATGATTGGCACCCTGCTTTTGCCTTTTCGTTGGTTGCTGCGTTTGATCTGGGGGTTTTCCTGGCGGGTTGGGGTGATCGTTTTCACCTTGGTGGGTATGGCGGTGGGCTATCAGGCCCTCAATCTGCCAGAGGTGACGACGCTTTTGGATGGGCGCGCGCGGGGCTCTGTCACCTTGCTAGACCATGAGGGCGAAGTTTTTGCCTGGCGTGGAGATCAATTCGGCGGTGTGGTCACGGCACAGACTGTGTCGCCGCATCTCAAGAACGCCATCGTCGCCACCGAGGATAAGCGCTTCTATCGCCACTTTGGGATCTCGCCGCGCGGTGTTGCCTCGGCGGTACGTATCAATCTGAGCGAAGGCCGCGGCCCTCTGTCAGGGCACGGCGGCTCTACCATTACCCAGCAGACCGCAAAATTGCTCTGTTTGGGGCGGGTTTATGACCCGACGGAATGGGAGAGCGAATCCGCCTATGAAAAGGACTGTCGTCAGGGATCGCTGTGGCGCAAGGGCACCGAGGCGGTCTATGCGCTGGCAATGGAGGTCAAATACACCAAGGATGAAATCCTCTCTATCTATATGAACCGCGCCTATATGGGAGGCGGGGCCTATGGCGCTGAGGCCGCAGCGCAGCGTTACTTTGGCAAATCGGCCAATCTGCTCAGCGCAGCTGAAGGAGCCATGTTGGCCGGGCTCTTGACCGCGCCTTCGTCCCTAGCGCCAACCAATAATCTAAAACGATCGCAGGATCGTGCCGCCACGGTGCTGCGCTTGATGCAGGAACAGGGCTATTTAGGTGCTGCTGAGACCAAATCGGGGCAGGAGAATCCGGCGCGCTTGAGCCCAGCAGCAGAGGCGCGGGCGGGTGGCTATTTTGCCGATTGGATCATGGACAGCGTTCCCAGCTATTTTGGCGCCCAAACTGCCGAAGACGTGGTGATCCGCACCACAATGGATCAGCGCCTGCAAACCGCAGCCGAAGAGGCGATCACCTATGTGTTTGAAAATAAGGTGCGTGAAGGCTCCAAAGCGCAGGCGGCGATTGTGGTGATGAGCGCAGATGGAGCGGTGCGCGCCATGGTTGGAGGCCGCAAAACCCGCGTTTCTGGTGTGTTCAACCGTGCGACCCAGGCCAAGCGTCAGACTGGATCGGCCTTTAAGCCCTTTGTCTATGCCACGGCACTGGAGCTGGGCTATTCGCCGCTCGATATCCTGTTGGACACCGAATATTGCCTGGATCTGCCTGGCTCTGGCGAATGGTGCCCAAAAAACTATACCCGCAAATACTATGGTGAGGTGACGCTGGCCCGTGCCTTGAGGGATTCGTTGAATGTTCCCGCTGTTAAGCTTTCAGAGGCTGTGGGTCGGGATCTTGTGCGCCGTGTTGCCAGTGATTTTGGCATTGATAACGCCATGGCAGAAGGGCCGGCGCTCGCGCTTGGGGCCTCGGAAAGCACTTTGCTGGAAATGACCGGGGCCTATGCGGGTATCCTCAATGGTGGCTCATCGGTCACCCCCTATGGGGTAAGCGAGTTGCGTCTGGTTACGGATACAGAGCCTCTGATGGGGCGCAGTGGTGGCATGGGTGAGCGGGTGATCCGGACCGAGGCCGCGCAACAGCTTGTCTGGATGATGGAAAAAGTCATTTCTGAGGGCACCGGACGGCGGGCGCAGATCCCAGGCTGGCAAGCGGCAGGGAAATCAGGCACCACCCAGGCAGCCCGAGATGCTTGGTTTATCGGTTTTACAGCTGACTACGTGGCGGGTGTCTGGATGGGCTATGATGACAATACACCATTGAGCGGTGTCACCGGCGGGGGGCTCCCGGCTGAGATCTGGCACGAGGCGATGGTCAGGGTGCATGACGGGTTAGCGCCGAAACCTCTACCGATGTTGGCCCCTACTCCGATAGCACCAGTGATAGAGCCGGAGCGGTCAAATCCCCGGCAGCGCCGCGAAAGGATCCGACCGGGGCAAGAGATAGGCCGGGCGGTGGACGGGCTCCTGCGCGACATTTTCGGCCGCAACTAGCAGTACTTCACCTCGTATCCCCCAAATAAAAAGGCTCCCAAGTGGGAGCCTTTCAGCGTGCGGTTTGCTCAAACGGGTCAGCTTTGGCGTTTGAGTTCGGTGATCATCGCGTCGATATTGCCTTTATTGCTGTCCAGAATGGCACCAATCTCGGTGCGTTCGGTCAGCAGCAGGTTCACACCCTCGATATACATATTAAAGAAGAGATCCTTGCCAGAGCGGTCCGAGACCAGAAAGGTGACCTCAAAGGGCGCCTGGCCCTGCAGGCGGGCAAGAGTGCTTACCTCATACCACTTCTTCACCCGCTTAACGCTTTTCACTTCCAAGCTACCGCCGATGAATTCGCGGAAGCGTTTGCCGTATTTCCGGGAAATATAGGCTTGGAAAGCTTTGGAGAAGTTGCGCTTCTGCGCAGAAGAGGCCCGGCGAGCATCAACGCCAAGCGCATAGGCCGCGATATAGGAGGTATCACTGTAGCGTTTGAAGATCCGCTCAAACTCGCGGAACATGGCATTCTCAGCCTTGCCTGATGCGATGACCTTATTGATATCAGTGACGAGACTGTTGATCAGCTTGCTGGCGCCGGCTTCGTTCAAAGCCCAAAGAGGCGCAGCAGGAACAAGTGCCGCACTGGCGGTGAGTCCGGTCAAAAAGCTGCGGCGATGCATAATCTAAAATCCTTCAGTATCAAGTTCAAAGGGATCAATCTCAGTTATCTCTGCTGTTTCTCCCAGCTCAAAGCGCCGGTTCTGCAAATACAGCAGTCGGGCCTGTGCATAGCTGTCAGCACTTTCATAGAGAATCGAATCCACGGTGTCTGAATATCTGCCACGATCGCCCATGCGGCGCACCACCTCAGCGTAAACGCTGATATTATCGGCGGGATTGTTCCGAGCGTAGCCAATGGGGTTGGTGAAGAAATCCACGAGAATACCGGTGGCATCGCGTGCGGTTGAGGGCCCGTAAACAGGCAGCTCAACATAGGGGCCTTCGCCAACGCCCCAGACAGCTAGCGTTTTCCCAAAGTCGGTATCAACTTGTGGCAAGTTAAATTCTGTGGCCGGGTCCGCTAGACCAAGAAAACCAATGGTGGTGTTCATGGCAAAGCGCGCAAGGGCCTGCCCGGCGAGCTTTGGGTTGCCCTGTAGCAGGGCGTTGATTGCTTGTCCCGGCATCGACAGGTTTTGGGCAAAAGACGAAAAACTTGTGACCATTGGCTCTGGGACGATCGTCACGTAGCCCTTGGAGGCGGGGCGAAAGGCGTAGCGGTCCACCGCGAGGTTAAAACTGTGGACGGACCGGTTGGTGTTTTCATAGGGATCAAAAACTTCGCCAGCGGCTTTTGCCTCTGGGTTTTGCGTCGCACAGCCTGCCGTTGACAACATCAGTGCAAATGCAACAAAGACAAAACGAGACCTGGTGAAAATTCGCATACGGGTTGTGATCCACTTAATTCGCTATTTTTGAGAAACACGAGCAATCTATTTAGGGGAAATCGGGCGGATTCCCACTTTCAACAGCAATTTGTTTGCACGTTTGTGGCAGATTCGGAACAGGTTTCCCAAGAGTTTTAGTTGGCGCAGGGTCTAATATGTCGCGGGCGGTTTGAACAGGTAGAGCGTAATCATTATGACAAATAAAACTTTTAAGCCCGGCTATAGTGAGCTTGCAGCCTGTCGTCGCAAGAGCCGTAGTCTCTATTGGGCAGTCGGAGTATTTAGTGTTTTTGTAAACCTGTTGATGCTGACTGGCCCGCTCTACATGATGCAGGTCTATGATCGGGTTCTGGGCAGCGGGTCCGAGGCTACTCTGGTGGCATTGTCTCTTCTGGTGCTGTTTCTCTATGGAATGATGGGCCTTTTGGACTTTGTGCGAGGGCGGGTTCTGGCCCGCATCGGGGCCCGATTTCAGGCCACGCTTGATAAACGGGTATTTGACGCCATGGTGCGGCGCTCAGCCGTCGCGCAGGATCCTGTGGCACAGACGGGGACTGCTGATTTGGAAGCCGTTCAGCGCCTGATGTCCTCTCCCGTTTTGGGGGCTGCTTTTGACCTTCCTTGGACGCCGTTCTTTTTGGCAGGAATTGCCCTGTTTCATCCCTGGCTCGGCCTCTTGGCTCTGGGCGGAGGGGCAGTTCTGGTGGTGGTGGCCCTCTGCAACCAGATGTTCAGCCGGGCCCCCTTACAAAAAGCAGCGGTTTCGTCTCATCGTGCCAATCTGTCCTCCGAAGAAATTCGCGGTGAGGCGGAAATGATCCAGTCCATGGGGATGCGAGGAGCAGCTTTCCGACGTTGGCAGAAAATTCGTAAAGAGGCTCTGAAGGATACCCTGACTGCCAATGATACCGGCGGTGGGTTTACCACCCTGACCAAGACGCTCCGGTTGTTTCTGCAATCCGCGATGTTGGGGCTTGGTGCCTATCTGGCCCTACAGGGAGAGGTGTCTCCCGGGGCCATGATTGCAGGATCGGTGTTGATGGGGCGGGCCTTGGCTCCGATTGAGCTGGGGCTGGGCCAATGGGCTCTTGTCCAGCGCGCCAGTAAGGGCTGGCATGCCCTGGCGGAACTGCTCACCAAGGTTCCCCCCGAAGAAGAGCGCATGGCGCTGCCACAGCCCAAAGCGCGCCTGGAAGTCCAGGCGCTGGCCGTGGTGCCGCCAGGGGATAGCCGTGCGCAGCTGCGCAACGTTAGCTTCCGAGTAGAGCCTGGCCAGGCAATTGGGGTGATTGGCCCCTCTGGGTCTGGGAAGTCGACGCTGGCCAAGGCGCTCACGGGGGCCTGGCGGCCGGCGGCCGGAACCATCCGCTTGGATGGTGCCGCGCTGGACCAATATGATCCAGATGTTTTGGGCCAACATTTTGGCTATCTGCCACAGCGTGTACAGTTGTTTGACGGAACCATCGCGCAGAACATTGCCCGGCTGGCGGAGCAGCCTGATGCCGAAAAGGTGGTGGCCGCGGCCAAGAAGGCGGCTGCTCATGACATGATTGTCAGCCTGCCAGAGGGCTATGACACGCGAGTGTCTGCTGGGGGCGGGCGCTTGTCTGGCGGTCAGATGCAGCGGGTGGCCTTGGCGCGTGCGCTCTATGATGCGCCGGTGATTGTGATCCTAGATGAACCCAATTCGAACCTCGATAACGAAGGGTCTGTGGCCTTGAACCAAGCCATCAAGGCACTCAAGGCAGCGGGCCAGTCGGTGTTGATCATGGCCCACCGTCCTGCGGCCATTCAGGAATGTGAGATGCTCTTGGTGATCGACAAGGGGGTACAAACCGCCTTTGGGCCCAAGGATAAGGTGTTGCAAGAAATGGTGGCCAACCATCAGTCCATTCGCAAAACCGCCGGCGCGGGAGGTGTGCAATGAGCCAGGAGACTGAATGGTCTGCACGCAGCCCGCTGCTGATTGGGGGCTTGACCCTTTTGATCCTACTCGGCGGTTTTGGGACCTGGGCGGTGATGTCTTCGATCGCGGGGGCGATTGTTGCCTCTGGTCGGATCGAAGTGGATCGCAACCGGCAGATTGTACAGCATCTGGATGGTGGCATCGTTGCCGAAATCCTGGTGGATGAAGGCGACAGCGTTGCCCGTGGCGATGTCTTACTGCGTCTGGATGCAAAAGAGCTGCGTTCACAATTGGCCATTACCGAGGGGCAATTGTTTGAAATGATGGCGCGCCGCGGCCGTCTGGAGGCGGAACGTGATAGCGCCAAAGCGGTTGAGTTTGAGGAGGAGCTGCTGGCTTTGGCTATGATCCGGCCTGCGGTAGCGGATCTGGTCGAGGGGCAGCGTCGCCTCTTTGTCGCACGGGAGGAATCCATTGCCCGCGAAATTGAGCAGCTGAATAAACGCAGTGCTCAGACAAAGGACCAGATCAAGGGGATCAAGGCGCAGCAGGCTTCAATGGAGTTGCAGTTGGGTCTGATCGCTGAAGAGCTGAAAAACCAGACAATCCTTTTGGAACGTGGTCTGGCTCAGGCGGGGACAGTGCTCAACCTGCGCCGCACTGAGGCCGACCTGAGTGGCCGTTTGGGAGAGCTGGTCGCGACCGAGGCACAGGCCTTGGGGCGGATCACTGAGACCGAGATTGAGATCCTCAAGCTGGGGTCAACTCGGCGAGAGGAGGCTATTACCCAGCTGCGCGACCTGCGCTATCAAGAATTGGAACTCGGCGAAAACCGCCGCACTCTGCTGGAGCGGTTGGATCGCTTGGATATTGCGGCACCTGTGTCCGGCATCGTCTATGATCTCCAGGTCCATACCCCACGGTCCGTCATTCGCGCAGCTGACCCCGTGCTCTATCTGGTCCCCCAAGACCGCCCGCTGGTGATTGCAGCGCAGGTATCGCCAACGGATATCGAACAGATCTATGTTGGGCAGGATGTGACTTTGAAATTCTCGTCTTTGGACCAGCGCAACACCCCGGATCTGTTTGGTAAAGTCATGCTGGTCTCGGCGGACGCCTTTGAGGACCAAAACACGGGGATTTCCTATTATCGCGCTGAGATTGAGCTGAACGCCGATGAAGCGCAGCGTCTGCCCAAGGGGACGGTGCTGATCCCAGGAATGCCAGTGGAAAGTTACATCCGCACGCAGGATCGATCGCCGTTGTCGTATCTGGTCAAGCCCTTGGCGGATTATTTTGTCAAAGCCTTTCGTGAGGATTGATGTCCATACAGGGATGAATGGAGTCGTTTTTGCTCTTCCCGGCGCGTTTCATCAGCGCTAGCGTCGCCTCGATAGATCGGCGTTGAAGGAGCGTGACAATGAGCATCGAAGCGAAACTGAAAGAACTGGGTGTCACCCTGCCAGAGGCCCCAGCCCCGGCGGCAAACTATGTGCCTTTTGTTGTCACGGGGGACATGGTTTATGTTTCTGGTCAGATCTCGGCGGATGAAACCGGCCTGATCACCGGCACATTGGGCGACGATATGGACGTTGAGGCTGGCCAGGCTGCCGCCAAACGCTGTGCGATCTCCCTGCTGGCGCAGTTAAAAGCCGCCTGTGATGGCGATCTGGAGCGCCTGGTGCGGGTTGTGAAACTGGGTGCCTTTGTCAATTCCACAGCCGATTTCACCCAACAGCCCCAGGTGGTGAATGGGGCTTCGGACTTCTTGGTCGCTGCGCTGGGTGAGGCTGGCCGTCATGCGCGTTCTGCTGTGAGCTCTCCTTCTTTGCCCTTGGGTGTGGCGGTTGAAATCGACGCAGTGTTCCAAATTAAATGAACCCAGAACTGCCAATAGAATTTTTGTCGCAGCCCGTCGCCCATAGGGCCTTGCACGATGTGAAAGACGGACGTCCAGAAAATAGCCGCGCGGCCATTCGCGCGGCGATCAAGGCTGGCTATGCAATCGAAATTGATCTGCAATGCTCTAGTGATGGCTGTCCTATGGTGTTTCACGACGATACTCTGGACCGCCTGGCTGAAGCCTCGGGTCCGGTCACCGCCCGCAGTCGCGCTGAGTTGGAACAGATCCCTTTGAAGGGGGGGGATGGCGAATGCATTCCATCCCTCGCTGAGGTTTTGGAACTCGTGGCCGGTCAGGTGCCGTTGCTGATTGAGATCAAGGATCAGGACGGTGCCCTTGGTACCAATCTTGGCCCTCTAGAGGAGGCCACGGCGCGTGCGCTGTCAGGCTACAAGGGGCCAGTGGCTTTGATGTCCTTCAACCCTCATTCCATAACAGCGCTGGCGCGCACTGCACCCGAGATTGCGCGCGGATTGGTAACCAGCGCCTATGATCCAGAATCCTGGTCCCCACTTCCTGTCCCCACCTGCGATCGCCTGCGCGAAATCCCGGATTTTGACAGCAGCCAATCCAGTTTCATCAGTCACGAGGTCGGGGATTTGTCTCGCCAGCGGGTGCAGGAGTTGCGCACCTCTGGCGTACCCGTACTCTGCTGGACCGTGACCTCCGCCAAGGTCGAGGAAGAGGCACGGAAATGGGTCGATAATGTTACCTTCGAGCAATATCTTTCGCCAATGCCGGGTTGATCACAGGCGCAACACTGCTCAAATAGTGTCAGGAGCAGGGAGTGCTGATGGATCAAAAACCGGTTGAAATACGCGTGCTTGGCAGTCTGTCGCAGATTGAGGCGGCGGATTGGGACGCCTGTGCCTGCCCCGAGGCCGCGGACGGCGGGCGTCCCATGGATCCCTTTACCACCTATCGTTTTCTCCATGCGTTAGAGCAGAGCGGGTCTGTGGGGCCGGGGACCGGCTGGCAGCCGCAGTATCTGACGGCTTTTTTGGATGATGCTCTGATTGGCTGCGCGCCGCTCTATGCCAAATCGCACAGCCAGGGCGAGTATATCTTTGATCACAACTGGGCTCATGCCTATGAGCAGGCAGGTGGGCGCTATTATCCCAAACTGCAGATCGCAGTGCCTTTTACCCCGGCCACCGGTCGGCGGCTCTTGGTGCGACCTGGCCATGAGGCGCTTGGCCAATCGGCACTGGTACAGGGGGCGGTTCAGCTCGCCGCTGACAATCAGGTCTCATCGCTGCATGTGACTTTTTGTACAGCGCAGGAGGCAGAGAGTGGCGCCGAGATGGGGCTGATGCCGCGCGTGAGTCAGCAGTTTCATTGGTTGAACCAGGGCTACGGTGAATTTGGCGATTTCCTGGGCGCTCTGTCGTCGCGCAAGCGCAAGAATATGCGCAAGGAACGCCTTCAGGCCCAGAGTTTTGGGGGAACAATCAGCAGTTACACTGCAGATCAGATCCGCCCCGAGCACTGGGATGCCTTTTGGGCTTTTTATCAGGATACCGGCGCGCGAAAATGGGGCCGTCCCTACCTGACACGCGAGTTTTTCTCGATTATCCATGAGACAATGGCGGATGACCTGCATCTCATTTTGGCCGAACGCGATGGCTACCCGGTTGCAGGGGCCCTGAATTTCATTGGTCGAGAGACACTGTTTGGCCGCTATTGGGGCTGCCTGGAGCATCATCCCTGCCTGCATTTTGAAATGTGCTACTATCAGGCGATTGATTTTGCCATTGCCCATAGGCTGACGCGGGTAGAGGCGGGAGCGCAGGGCGAACACAAGCTGGCGCGGGGCTATCTGCCTGTGGAAACCCATAGCCTGCATTGGCTAGGCGATCCCGGTTTTGCAGAGGCCGTTGGTCGATATCTGGAGGCCGAGCGGGCCGCTGTTGCAGAAGAGGTTGAGGTCCTGACCAGCTATGGGCCGTTTCGCAAAGCAAAGGTGGAGGAGCAGGAATGACAGAAAAGCTATCTGAGGCCACGCGAGGGCCGCTATTGGACCCACTGTTCCAAAGCGGTTGGGAGATGGTGGAGGGGCGCGATGCCCTGACCAAGACCTTCTCTTTTGACAGTTTTGTCGATGCGTTTGGTTGGATGACCCGCGCTGCGATTTGGGCTGAAAAATGGAATCACCACCCAGAATGGAGCAACGTCTACAATCGGGTGAACGTCGTGCTCACGACCCATGATGTAGAGGGCCTGTCAGCACAGGACGCCAAGCTGGCGCGTAAGATGGACAGTTTGCTTTAGCACCAAGGGCGCTGTGCAAAAAGTGGGCCGCGCGAACAGGTGCCACGCGGCCCCTTTGGGGTTAGCCGATGGAGTCCAGCAGACCTTCGCCCGCCGACAACTCGCACTGGCCGGGGTTTTCTTCACGGTTCAGCACGGTGACCACCCCATCTTCGACCAACATGGCGTAGCGCAGGGAACGACCAATCAGCCCGGCGGGAGGGGCATCAAAGCGCATTCCAATGGCATCGGTAAAGGCGCTTTCGGCATCAGCCAGCATGGTGATGCCCGCTGCATTGGCGCCGGTCGCTTCTCCCCAGGCCTGCATTACAAATGGATCATTGGCTGAGACGCAGATGATCTCGTCAACCCCCTTGGCGGCAAACTGGTCCTTGGTGCGGATAAAGCTGGGGACATGGGCTGAATGGCAGGTTGGAGTAAAGGCACCAGGGACGGCAAAGATGGCTACCTTGCGGCCCGTTACTTTGTCCAACATCTGCACCTGTTCTGGGCCTTCAGCGCCCATTTGTGTCAGCGTGGCGTCGGGCAGTTTTTCTCCAGTTGAAATCATTGCGCGTTTCCTCTGTCTGGGTGATTGCGTTTTGGTTCTTGGCCCCTATAGGGTCGCCATAACAGGAGACCATAATACGTGTGGGAGGCAAGGGTGCAAATGAGTCATATCGTTGTGATTGGAGCAGGTCAGGCAGGATCTTCCTTGGTGGCAAAGCTACGCAAAGATGGATTTGACGGTGACATCACCTTGATTGGTGCCGAAGAACACCTGCCCTACCAGCGCCCACCGCTCTCCAAGGCCTATTTGCTGGGGGAAATGGAGTTGGAGCGCTTGTTCCTACGTCCCGAAAGCTTCTATGCCGAGAACAATATTACCCTGCGTCTTGGAACAGCAGTGACGGCGATTGATGCTGCGGCCAAGACCCTCTCTTTGGGGGAGGAGGTCATTGCCTATGATCAACTTGCTCTGACCACCGGGTCTGACCCGCGCCGCCTGCCCGGTGCTATTGGTGGGGATCTTGGCGGTGTCTTCGTGGTGCGTGGCCTTGGGGATGTGGATGCTATGGCACCACATGTGGTCGAGGGGAAGCGCGCACTGATCGTTGGGGGCGGCTATATCGGGCTGGAAGCCGCGGCTGTTTGCGCCAAGCGCGGTGTTGACGTTACTCTGGTCGAGATGGGGGATCGCATCCTGCAGCGGGTGGCCGCCCCCGAGACCTCCGACTATTTCCGCACGCTGCATGGCGAGCATGGTGTGACCATACTCGAGGGAACCGGGTTGGAACGGCTGGAGGGCGAGGCCGGGCAGGTCACCCGCGCAGTTCTGAGCAATGGCTCCAAGGTTGAGGTGGATTTTGTCGTGGTTGGGGTCGGCATTACGCCTGGCACCCAGTTGGCAGAGATGGCCGGATTGGAGCTGGAGAACGGGATCAAGACCGATGCCCAGGGGCGCACTTCAGATCCATCAATCTGGTCGGCAGGGGACTGTGCATCATTTCCCTACAAGGCTGAGCGTATCCGGTTGGAAAGCGTGCCCAATGCAATCGATCAGGCCGAGGTGGTGGCGCAAAACATGTTGGGTGCGGGCAAGGACTATGTGGCAACGCCCTGGTTCTGGTCGGACCAATATGATGTGAAACTACAAATCGCAGGCCTGAACACGGGGTTCGACAACGTCGTTACCCGTGCCGGTGAGGGGCGCACGACCTCATTCTGGTACTACAAAGGTGATGAATTGGTTGCAGTGGACGCGATGAATGACCCCCGCGCCTATATGGTGGGGAAGCGCTTGATCGACATGGGTAAGACGGCGGATAAGGCGGTGGTGGCTGATCCTGCCGCAGATCTGAAGCCCCTGCTAAAAGCGTGAGGATCATCGCCGGAGATTTTCGTGGCCGTGCGCTGGCGGCACTTGGCAAGGGGGACGCTGGCGCGCATCTGCGCCCCACCACCGACCGAGTGCGTGAAAGCCTGTTCAATGTATTGGCGCATCAGGTTGATTTTGACGGCATGCGGGTGCTGGACCTCTTTGCTGGAACCGGGGCATTGGGGCTCGAGGCCCTGTCGCGCGGCGCCGAGAGCGTGACCTTTGTTGATGATGGCCGGGTATCGCAGGGGCTGATTGCCAAGAATATCGAGATCTGCCGCGCCAAAGATCGCGCCAGCCTGATCCGACGGAATGCGCTGAAACTGGGGGAAAACCCGCAACCTCCCTTTGATGTGGTGTTTCTCGATCCACCCTATGGCAAGGGCCTGGGGGAAAAGGCTTTGAAAGTGGCGCAGGCAGGCGGTTGGATTGCAGAGGATGCCTTGATCATCTGGGAAGAAAACGCGCCGATGTCGCCCCCCGAAGGTTACGACTTGCGCGACGCGCGCAAATATGGAGATAGCCATATCACCGTAATGCTGCGGGATGTTTCAGCCTGAAATAAGATGCTCCCTGACGCGCGGCTTTGCGCCATTTCAGGATTTGCCTCCCCAAACGGAGCGGGGCAGAGTAGCGATACGCTTTGCTGTTTTGCTCGGGACTTCTGGATATGCCAACAACTTTTCCAACGCCACAGCTTGTCATCTTTGATTGCGATGGGGTGCTGGTTGACAGTGAGCCTGTGTCAAATCAGGCTCTGGTCGACAATCTGGCGGGCCACGGGCTGGAGCTGACGCTGGAGCGCTCGATGGAGCTGTTTGTCGGCGGTACTATGACCGGTGTGATGCAAAAGGCTGTGGCGCTGGGCGCTGATTTGCGCGCTGGCTGGGTTGATGAAATCTACGCTGAGACCTATGCCGCCCTGGAGGCCGGGGTAGAGCTGATGCCGGGGGTGATGGACCTACTGGCGCTGTTAGACCGGCACCATATTCCCAGCTGTGTTGCCTCAAACGGCAGCGAAGACAAGATGCGTATCACCCTAGGCCAAAACGGGTTGTGGCAGCGGTTTCACCCGGCGGCGATGTTTTCAGCGCAATCGCTGGGCGTGGCAAAACCGGACCCTGGATTGTTTTTGGCGGCCGCCAGCCATTTTGGCATTCAGGCCCGTGATTGTCTGGTGGTCGAGGACAGCGCCACAGGGGTGCTGGCGGCAACGCGGGCCGGGATGCGTTGCCTTGGTTTTGCGCCGACCGGCACGGGCGAGAACCTCGCTGGGCAGGGCGCCGAAGTTTTTAGCGAAATGTCAGAGGTTCCCGCGCTAATCGGGCTGTGAAAGAAACTCTTGGCCAAAATGACGACGCCCCGACCGAAGGTCGAGGCGCTGCTGTGAGGTCTGGACAGCTGGGCGAAACGCCTAACTGTAGGTCGGATGGAACAGGCCACCAGGAGACAGGGTGAAGATTTCACAGCCATCTGAGGTCACACCAATAGAATGTTCAAACTGCGCTGACAGGGATTTGTCGCGGGTCACTGCAGTCCACTCATCCGCGAGGATCTTGGTTTCAGGCCGACCCAGATTGATCATCGGCTCGATGGTAAAGAACATGCCCTCTTCCAGCTTGGGGCCAGTACCTGGGCGACCATAGTGCAATACATTTGGCGGCGCATGGAACACCAACCCCAGCCCGTGGCCGCAGAAATCACGGACCACGCTCATGCGTTGGCTTTCGGCATAGGATTGGATGGCATGGCCAATGTCGCCAAAGGTATTGCCAGGCTTTACCGCCTCAATCCCCTTCATCAGGCTGTCATGGGTGACTTGGATCAGGCGTTCGGCCTTGCGGGGCAGTTTGCCGGCCACAAACATCCGCGAGGTGTCGCCAAACCAGCCGTCAACGATGACGGTCACATCGATATTGAGGATATCGCCATCTTTGAGCTTTTTGTCGCCAGGGATGCCGTGGCAGACCACATGGTTCACCGAGATGCAGCTGGCGTGCTGATAGCCCTTGTAACCAATTGTGGCGGATTTTGCCCCTGCCTCATCAACCATATTGGTGATGAGGCGATCAATTTCACCAGTGGTTTGTCCTGGAAAGACATGCGGTGCGATGTCATCAAGAATCTGCGCGGCCAGTCGTCCTGCCACATGCATGCCGGCAAAATCGGCGTCCTGGTAAATGCGAATACCGTCTTTGGTGGTGCGGCCGTCTTTCGATCTCATCAAGCTGGGCTCCGTAGGCTTGTGTCTTGCTGACTATGTAAGCGGAAATGGTAAAAAGAACCAGAGGTGCTGCCGTAAAACCGGCAGTGCCCTAGAAAGGGTGACTAGGCGGTGTGCAGATCCGCTTGAAGGTGGCTGTTCTTGGTATCAGGCGCGACACGAGGCGTACACGCGGCGGGGGCGATTGGGCGT
Source organism: Roseobacter sp. MED193 (assembly GCF_000152965.1). GTDB lineage: Bacteria > Pseudomonadota > Alphaproteobacteria > Rhodobacterales > Rhodobacteraceae > Pseudophaeobacter. The sequence goes on from NZ_CH902583.1 coordinate 2,735,029, forward strand.
TACCTAAGTGATCCACCTTACCTTTGGTCGCGACAGTATGCTGGTTTACAAATGCAGCTTTGATAACACTCAGGGCTGCGATAGGGAGGGGCATGGAATTTTCTACGCCTCTTATCCCCGCGACTTTGGTGCGCCGCTACAAGCGTTTTTTGGCCGATTGCCTGCTCCCCAATGGCCAGGAGATCACCGCACATTGCCCCAATCCCGGTTCTATGCAAGGGCTGGCAGAAGCGGGAATGCGGGTTTGGCTGGAACCCAATGAGGACCCCAAGAAGAAACTGAAATATGGCTGGCGCTTGGTGGAGCATAACGATGGCCATTTCTCTGGTATTGATACATCCGTTCCCAACCGTGTGTTGCGTCGTGCACTGGAAGCGCAACAAATCACTGAACTTGCGGATTACACGAGCGTGCAGCCCGAGGTGAAATATGGCGAAAACAGCCGGATCGATTTTCTGCTGCGGCATCCCGACCTTCCGGATTGCTATATAGAGGTAAAAAGCGTCACGCTCATGCGTCAGCCAGGATTGGCTGAATTTCCCGATAGCGTGACCAAACGTGGTGCTAAACACCTCGAGGAATTGACCAAAGTGGCGCAACAGGGGCATCGAGCGGTGATGCTTTATCTTCTGCAACGCACCGATTGCGAGCGCTTTCAGCTGGCTGATGATATCGACCCGACCTACGCGCAGGCCTTTGATGTTGCACAACGGAACGGGGTTGAACGGTTGATTTACGCGACGCAGATCAGCCCGAGAGGAGTAACCCTTGGGGCTCCAATCCCGGCGGTGTGACCTACCTTAGGTTTGCATGAGAAGGGCGTGTTGGGGTGAGGCGTTCGCGTGGGTTTTAACCTAACGCCAAATCCTACCCGTTTGCCCGAAGGCCAGCGTCAGACTTGCTTGCAGGATTACGGGTCTCCAGCCCCACTCTGGCACAACGCGGGGAAGGGTGTGCCAGAGAAACACTGTGAGGCCTTACCGCATCTGATTGGGCAACTCGCTAGATATCTTGGCAAAAGCCGAGGGTGGGAGATGCGTTTCCAGGGCAGGCGAGTCCGTCACGTCTAGATGGGCAGGTGGCAGGCCCTGCAAATAGCGCGCGTAGGCCATGTCAAAGCCCTGCTCCAGCGCTTTGGTAAAGCCCTTGGTGTCAAAAAGCGGCGTGGAGAGGCGGTTGCGTTGCAATTTGCTGCGCAGGGAGGCCAGCGCATCTAGATCATTTGCGAGCTCCAGAGCACGGGCCTCGTAGTCTGCGGCGGATTTGGCGATCATTTCTGGCAGGCCCATTGCGCTCACCAGGCTGGCCCCAACGCGCGAAGCAAACTGGCGCCCAGGCAGCGTGAGGACTGGGAGACCCGCCCAGAGCGCATCACTTGCCGTTGTATGCGCATTTACCACAAAGGTATCAAGAAACAGATCTGCGGCTCGATGCCGGGCGAGGTGTTCTTCCTGGGCAATGCGGGGCGCAAAAATCAGACGATCGGGATCTTGGCCTCGACGCTTGGCCTCTTTGCGCAGGTTTGTCTTGGAGGTCTCGCTGCAGTCCAGCAGCCACAGGACACTGTCTTCGACCTGGTCAAGTAAGCGCATCCAGATATCAAATTCAACTGGGGTGATTTTATAGCTGCTATTAAAGGAGCAGAACACAAACCCGTTGTCCGGCAAGCCGCAGTCCTTGCGGGTGTATTGGCGCCCAGAAAAAACGCGCTTGTCATCATTGACCTGATAGCTGTGTGGCAACCGGATGAGATGTTCCTCAAAGTAGCGCTCGCTACCGGCAGGGCAGGTGATGTGATCGCCAATAAAGTAGTCTATCGCAGTACTTCCCAAGGTTCCTGGAAAGCCCAGGTAGGACATGTGCAGAGGGGCCAGCCGATTGGCAAAGAGGGTCATGCGGTTGTTGCCGGTAAAGCCCTTCAGATCAATGGCGATGTCCAACTTATCCGCGAGAACCTGCTGTGTGGCCTCCGCGTCGGTCAGCTGGTGGATGTCCTTAAAAATGGTGACCGCCTGGCTGACACGGCGCCGCATGGCATCTTCGGGGGCCGTATCATAGGAATAGGCAATGATGTCAAAGCGGCTCTGATCATGGGCCTCAAAAAGCCCGGCCATCAGGCGCATTGTGGCGTGGTCGTGAAAGTCCGAAGAGAAATAGCCTATGCGCAACCGGTCCGGGCGATCTGTTCCGATCAGCTCCGCAGGGAGGGGTGTTGCGGATTTTACCTGGGGCAGGGCTGCGTTTGAATAGGCTTGGATGCGCAGACGCAGGAGGTCTGGGTTGTCCTCAAAGGTAAGAGAGGCGAAAGCCGAACAGGGCTTGCTGGTGAGGCCAAGCTGGCGACGGAATTGCTGATACTCCTCCATCCAGCTCCAATCATTCAGATGGGCCTGAACGTGCAGTTTGTCTGCGCGGGTTCGGTCGTCACTGGGGGTGGTTTCCAAGATGTGTTCGAACCGCTTGATGGCCGCTTCTTTGTCGCCATCCAGAGATTGCAGTTGTGCCAGATTGTATTGGGCGCCACTCAGCTCAGGAGCCAGCTCTGTGGCTTGCTCCAAAAAGGTCTTTGCCTGCTCGACGCGGCCCGTTCTCAGCAATACATTGCTATAGTTGAAGAGAATTACGGCGCTCTTGGGGGCTAGTTTGCAGGCCCTTTCCAACAGCGGCTCAGCCTCGGCTAGACGGCCCAGATCCGTGAGGGTGTTTGCCATATTGTTGAGTGCACTCAGCGTGTCCCCATCTAGCGAAAGGGCCTTTTTGTAGAGCGCAAGCGCATTGTCGATTTGCCCCTGAGCGCGGTGCACGTCGCCCAAGGAAGAAAAGATAGCCGGGTCCTTTGGATTGAGCTCGCAAGCCTTGTTCAGACAGGTTGCGGCCTCATCGAGGTTCTGTGACTTCAGATGGCATTGTCCCAGTGTATTCCAAAGAAAGCAGGATCTTCTGTAGCTGTTGAGAAGCGAGGCACAGGCGCTTGCAACTTTGGCATGGTCGCCAGCGTCAAATGCCGCCGCAAGTTTCTGTTGCAGCTCCTGGGGAGGGTTGAGCTCGCGCTGCATGTTCTTCTGCAGACTGTTCAATGCGGCCTGTGCTCTGGTATTTTTTGGAAACTTTGCAAGAATGTCGCGATAGATTTTGGCCGCGTCTTCTTGTTTGTTTTTCCGTTCCAGTCGATTGGCTTTGGTCATGGATACAGCGATACTCATGGAATCCTATCTCATTATCACGCACGGGTGGCGGCAGTCCTCGTTCTGAGAGACTTCAGCGCCGCGTTCTCAATGGTTATGCGAAGGGGATTAAAATTGAGTTTCTACAAATTGATGGTATCTCTGAGCACCGCGCAGTCGGAAGCTATTTCAGGTGAACGTCACTATATATAATTGTGTTGTCGACGGGTTTTATGGGCCAAACGAATTGTTTTCCCGCATCTCTCCGCCTAGTCTGGCAAAAACCATAACGGGCATGACATGATGAGCGAGCAATCCCCAAACCCCTATGTCGGGCTGCCGGAAACGGCTTTTTGGAAAACCGCGGTTGCGGCGCGAAACCCGCTTGAAATTTCGGCTCTCTGGAGACCCAAATTCACGGTGGCGCGTAAGCACAAGGTGATTACGGCGGGGTCTTGTTTCGCGCAACACTTTAGCCGCGCCTTGGTGGCGCGTGGCTATGGATGGCTGGATGCGGAACCCGCGCCAAAGCTGCTGAGCGAAGATCAGGCGTGGGATTTCAATTATGGGATCTTTTCCTTTCGCACCGGAAATATCTACACCGCGCGCATGCTGCGACAATGGTTGAGCTACGCTTTTGAAGGGGAAGAGCCCCCAGTCGAGCACTGGGAGCAAAACGGTCGTTTTTATGATCCGCTGCGCCCAGGCATCGAGCCTGAGGGTTTTGCCGATCTGGCAGAGCTCCAGGCCTCACGCGCTGCACTTCTGGCCGCGATTCGCGGTGCGATTCTCGAAGCGGATGTCTTGGTCTTTACCATGGGGTTGACGGAATGCTGGCGGCACCGGACAAGCGAGCTGGAATATGCCATCTGCCCCGGAACGCTGGCGGGCCGTTTTGACCCTGACCAGCATGAATTTGTAAACCAGAGCTTTGTCGGCATTCGCCGTGACATGCTGGCCGCGTTGAAAATTCTGCGCCAGGCCAACCCGAAACTGAAGGTGCTTCTGACGGTTTCGCCGGTTCCTTTGACGGCAACCGCCTCTGAAGAGCACGTCTTGACGGCGACCTCCCATTCCAAATCGGTTTTGCGAGCGGTCGCGGGGGAGCTGGCGGCTGAATTCAAACATGTGGACTACTTTCCCTCATATGAAATCATCACCCATCCCGCCTATCGGGGGATGTTCTACGCTCCCAATCAGCGCAGTGTGGTGCCCCAGGGGGTCAACCACGTAATGGAGAGTTTCTTTGCCTGTCAAACCGCGGCCTTCCCATGGCTGGCGCGCAAATCCAAACGTGGTGGCAAAACAGCCGGAGAGCCTGCAGGGCAGCCGTCAAACGCACGCGCGGTCAAATGTGACGAGGAGTTCCTGGATGCCTTTGGCTAAATCGACGTCTGGAAAAACTCTCAAAAAGGGCAAAACCTCCACAAAGAAAAGCACTCTACGGTTTTGTGTTTTCGGCGACAGCCATATCGCCTGCGTTAAACATGCGCAGGATGAAGATCTTTTGGATCTGAAAAATGTGGCACTGGAGTTCTGGGGTGCGCCTGGGCCGCAGTTTCGTGATCTGCACCTTGAGGAGGGGCGCTTGGCCGCGCGTAGCGAGGCGGCACGCGACAGTCTGGAAAAGATCAATCCAGCGCGCGTGGAGGGGCTGGATCCAGAGGATTTTGATGGGTTCTTGTTCATCGGCTGCCGTTTGCGCGCCTCTGAGTTTCTGCTGCCCTTACTCGGTAGTCTACCGGGATCGCCTGGGTATCTGAGTTCCTCTGTTCGTGCGTTAATGCTGAACCGCTGGCTGGAGGGGTGTCGCTGGTACCGTGCGGCGCGCGAATTTGCCAAACTACGGCCGGTTTTCTTTTCCCCGGCGGGCTTTCTCAATGATGGTATCGTCAGCGAGGATGAGGTGGCCCGCACCATCAATACCGAAGCAACAGAGGCAGAGCGCAAGGCGATCTGGGACGGCGTCGCCCTGGCAATGCAACAAGACAATATTCATTTGATCCGCCAGCCCGAAGAAACCGTCACTCGCGGTGGGCTGACCCGTGCGGAGTTCGCAACCACCCTTGGGGACCAGGGCGACGATAGCGTGCACAAGAATGGCGCCTATGGGGGCTTGATCCTCAATGAGGCGTTGCGAGAGCTGCGCAGGACGCAGAAGTAACCCTAGGGCTTGAAATCGAGAGCTGTTGGCGTTAAATGCCGCAGACCCTGCTAGCAGAAAGACACAAGGCACATGGCCACACTCAATCCCGTTCAGTTCATCCAGCAAGTTCGTGCCGAGGTGAGCAAGGTCGTCTGGCCTACCCGTCGCGAAGTCCTGCTGACCACTGTCATGGTCTTTATCATGGCAGCTTTGACAGCTGTGTTTTTTGCCCTGGTTGATCTGGTGATCCGCTTTGGTCTGCAAAGCTTGCTTGGCATGTTCTAAGCAATCAATCCTGTACGTTTTGGGATGGGCTGTGGTTCGCCCCAATCAACTGGACTGATCTGCGGGTAATCGCGCCCGTACAAAACCAGACCCGGCTCTTGATCTTACCCCCATTGGCGGGTAGTTGAGCCAGAACCTCTGACGTGGGCGTGCGGCGATTCGTGTTGCGCGCCGATTTTTGTTAAGGCGCCGTAGGTGCCAGGGCAGGATCACGGCAGAAATTAATTTTACTGACGGCGTCGAATTTATTTTCGCGCGGCAAAACTAAGGACGGTCAAGTTCATGGCGAAACGGTGGTATTCGGTCAGCGTTCTTTCGAACTTCGAAAAGAAAATCGCAGAGCAGATTCGCACCTCGGTTGCTGAACAGAGGCTGGAGGACGAAATCGATGAGGTCCTGGTCCCCACCGAAGAGGTGATCGAGATCCGTCGCGGCAAGAAGGTTCCCACCGAGCGCCGTTTCATGCCCGGCTACGTTCTGGTCCACATGGAAATGTCCGACCGTGGCTATCACCTGATTTCCTCGATCAACCGGGTCACCGGGTTCCTTGGGCCGCAGGGCCGCCCGATGCCGATGCGTGACGCCGAAGTTCAGGGCATCCTGGGCCGTGTTGAGGAGGGTGTCGAAGCACCACGCACCCTGATCTCCTTTGAGATCGGTGATAAGGTCAAGGTCAACGACGGTCCCTTTGAGGACTTCGACGGTATGGTCGAGGGTGTCGACGATGAGGCACAGAAGCTCAAGGTTTCGGTCTCCATCTTTGGCCGCGAAACCCCGGTCGAACTGGACTACACTCAGGTGACCAAACAGAGCTGATTGCTCCACTGATCCGAATTCAAAACGCCGCGAAGCCCCAAGGCTCGCGGCGTTTTTGTATTGGTAGGAACGACAGCTATGCGGGACTTAACCGACCTTCAAGATATCTCGACATTGCGGCACTTCCTCACCATTGTAGGAGCGTTGTAGGAACTTCGAATTATTTTAGGGGCGACGTATGTCATTCAGTTTTCAATGCCGGACATGCGGCGAGGCCCATGAGGGGCTTCCAAGTTTTGGGCCAGATGCTCCTGACAGTTACGCGGCCATGAGCGAGCTCGACAGGTCTGACAAAGCAGTGTTGGGCAGTGACAATTGCATTATCGAAAACGAACTATTCTTCGTGAGAGGTCGCGTAGAACTGCCGATCCTCGGAAGTGAGGATTCCTTTATCTGGCTAGTTTGGTGCTCACTTAGCAGGGAAAGTTATTCTCAGTGGGAAGATGCATACGAGCTTAATAGTCGCTCGCATATCGGCCCATTTTTCGGTTGGCTCAATACGCAGCTACCGTTCTATGAAGGTTCCGTTGGTCTGGCGACTTCGGTTCATCTGCTTGATAACGGGATAAGACCGTATGTTGAAATACATGAAACCGATCATCCCCTCTTCACAGACCAAAGCACTGGGATTTCGGTTTCAAAAGCGGAACGGCTAGTCCACGATTTACTGCATAGCCAATGATTGGTCGCGACCATTTGGGATGTACAGTTTGGGCTCTGAACTGACATTGAGTTTTAACATGCTTCCTGACTTGCCAACCATTCCTTTCCCCTGTAAATGCCGCCCTATCGTCTTAGGGCGAGATTCTCTCGTGGGAGATTCGGAGATCGCGATCTCTGGTCGGACCACGCAACATCCACTGGGCGAAACGCGTTTCGCCCGAGTTGAAAGGACAACCAAATGGCTAAGAAGCTTGTTGGTTCGATGAAACTGCAGGTTCCTGCAGGTCAGGCAAACCCCTCCCCGCCAGTTGGCCCCGCTCTGGGTCAGCGCGGCATCAACATCATGGAATTCTGCAAGGCGTTCAACGCCAAGACTGCAGATATGGAGCCAGGTGCGCCTTGCCCAACCGTGATCACCTACTATCAGGACAAGTCCTTCACCATGGACATCAAGACGCCTCCTGCGTCTTATTACCTGAAGAAGGCCGCCAAAGTTAAATCCGGCGCCAAGACACCTTCGCGTGAAACCGTTGGCACCGTGACCGCTGCTCAGGTGAAAGAAATCGCCGAAGCAAAGATGAAAGATCTGAACGCCAACGATATCGAAGCGGCGATGAAGATCATCCTGGGCTCCGCCCGCTCTATGGGCATCGAGGTGAAGTAAGATGGCAAAGCTCGGAAAACGTACACGCGCCGCGCGCGAAGCAGTCGCTGGCAAAGCCAACCTCACCGTTGCTGAAGCCGTTGCTCTGGTCAAAGCCAATGCAACATCGAAGTTCGACGAAACTATCGAGATCGCTCTGAACCTCGGCGTTGACACCCGTCACGCGGACCAGATGGTTCGTGGCGTTGTTGGTCTGCCAAACGGCACCGGCAAAACCATGCGCGTTGCAGTCTTTGCCCGTGGCCCCAAGGCTGATGAAGCCAAGGCGGCTGGCGCAGATGTGATCGGCGCAGAAGACCTGATGGAAAGCATCCAGGCCGGTAACCTCGATTTCGATCGCTGCATTGCCACCCCTGACATGATGCCCATCGTTGGTCGTCTGGGTAAGATCCTTGGCCCACGCAACCTGATGCCAAACCCAAAAGTCGGCACCGTGACCATGGACGTCAAGGCAGCTGTTGAAGCGGCCAAAGGCGGCGAAGTTCAGTTCAAAGCTGAAAAAGGTGGTGTTGTGCACGCGGGTGTTGGCAAAGCCTCCTTTGACGAAGCCAAGCTGGTCGAAAACGTTTCTGCATTTATCGACGCTGTTGCCAAGGCGCGCCCCTCGGGTGCCAAGGGTGCCTACATGAAGAAGATCGTTCTGACTTCGACCATGGGCCCTGGTGTGACATTGGACGTGGACGCTGCTGTCTCTGAGTGAGATCGCAATTTGTCGATGTGAATTGAGAATGGGCGGTGCCGGAAGGCCCGCCCATTTTCTGTTTTCCGGTGCCGCGCCGCGCCAGATGATGCGGTTTGTTGAGAAGGCCGCGCCCTTGTGGGGGCTTGAGTGATTTACCACTTGGAAATTCCTCGAATTGGCAGTAATACGACCAAGAGGTAAAGCGTGCGATTCGTCGTGCGCTTTATTTCATTTCGTCCAAGATGGTGGGTGACCTGTCGATCGGGTCTTAATTTCCCTCCTGAGACGGGAAAGACAAAAAAGATCGAGGGTTCTTTATACCTTCGGGCGACGTTGGCTACCCCGTAAAACGGACTTGAACGTCAGGCAGTTTTGTCTGGCACATCAATGAGCCGGGGTGTTTACACCCCAGATTTGGAGAGAACTGTGGATAGAGCCCAGAAAGAGAAATTGGTCGAGGAACTCGGCCAGATCTTCGAAAGCTCTGGCGTCGTGGTGGTTGCTCACTACGCCGGTCTTACAGTTGCTGAGATGCAGGACCTACGAGCGCGCGCAAGCGATGCTGGTAGTGCCGTGCGTGTTGCCAAAAACAGGCTCGCCAAAATCGCCCTCGAGGGTAAGCCGTGTGAAAGCATGTCTAACCTGCTGACGGGGATGACCGTTCTGACCTACTCTGAGGACCCTGTGGCAGCTGCCAAAGTGGCCGAAGATTTCGCCAAAGAGAACAAGAAATTCGAAATTCTTGGCGGCGCAATGGGTGAGAACGCTCTGGACCGGGCTGGTGTTACAGCTGTGTCGAAAATGCCTTCGCGCGACGAGCTTATTGCTCAGATCGCAAGCTGCATCGGCGCACCTGCAAGCAACATCGCTGGGGCCATTGGCGCACCTGCAAGCAATATCGCAAGCATTCTTTCGACCATCGAAGAGAAGGCGGAAGCTGCGTAAGCGGTTAGCACTGAATGACTGGCGTGGGGAAATATCCCATGCGTTGGAACACATACACTGAACACGGAAAGAGCTGATACAATGGCTGATCTGAAAGCACTCGCAGAAAGCATCGTGGGTCTGACCCTGCTGGAAGCACAAGAACTGAAAACCATCCTCAAAGACGAGTATGGCATCGAGCCCGCCGCTGGCGGCGCAGTCGTAATGGCAACTGGCGACGCCGGCGGCGAAGCGGCTGAAGAGAAAACCGAATTCGACGTCGTTCTGAAGAACGCCGGCGCGTCGAAAATCAACGTGATCAAAGAAGTTCGCGGCATCACCGGTCTTGGCCTGAAAGAAGCCAAAGAGCTGGTCGAAGCCGGCGGCAAGATCAAAGAAGGCGTGTCGAAAGACGAAGCCGAAGAAGTCAAAGGCAAGCTGGAAGCAGCTGGCGCCGAAGTCGAAGTGGCCTAAGCCATTTTGTCTGGGGATATGGTCAGGAATACCTGACCTCTCCTTGTTAAATTCAGGCTGGATCCGAAGTAATTCGGGTCCAGCCGAATCTGTCTTAGCAAGGACCATTGTGAACGGTCCTTTCTCAGGCGCGGTTCATAGGATCGGGAGGCCGCCATTCGGGACGGTGGCCATGAATAGATCCGACCACGCTGTCTCGTATGGGCAAGATGCTGTGGCCCGGCAGCAGTCTTGACCGGTGAGAACTCGAAAGGTGACATCTGACATGGCTCAAACGTTCCTTGGCCAGAAACGTCTACGTAAATACTATGGCAAAATCCGCGAAGTGCTGGATATGCCGAACCTCATTGAGGTTCAGAAATCATCATACGACCTGTTTCTCCGTTCCGGAGATTCCCCAGAGCCGCTTGACGGTGAAGGGATCAAGGGCGTCTTCCAGTCGGTCTTCCCGATCAAGGATTTCAACGAAACCTCCGTTCTGGAGTTCGTGAAATATTCCTTCGAGAAGCCTAAATACGACGTCGAAGAATGCATGCAGCGCGACATGACCTATTCAGCACCGCTGAAGGTGACCCTGCGTTTGATCGTGTTTGATGTCGACGAGGATACCGGCGCCAAGTCGGTCAAGGACATCAAAGAGCAGGATGTCTTCATGGGCGATATGCCTTTGATGACGCCCAATGGCACTTTTGTTGTTAATGGCACTGAGCGCGTTATTGTTAGCCAGATGCACCGTTCGCCTGGCGTGTTCTTCGATCACGACAAGGGCAAGACGCATTCCTCTGGCAAATTGTTGTTTGCCTGCCGCATTATCCCGTACCGCGGCTCCTGGCTGGACTTTGAATTCGACGCCAAAGACATCGTCTTTGCCCGGATTGACCGTCGCCGTAAACTGCCTGTGACCACCCTGCTGTATGCGCTGGGGCTGGACCAGGAAGCGATCATGGATGCCTATTACAACACGGTGAACTACTCGCTCGACAAGAGCCGGGGGTGGGTGACTCCTTTCTTCCCAGATCGCGTGCGTGGCACCCGTCCGACCTTTGACCTGGTGGATGCAGCTTCTGGTGAGGTCTTTGCCGAAGCGGGTAAGAAGGTTACGCCTCGTGCTGTGAAGAAAATGATCGACGAGGGCGCGATCACCAATCTTCTGGTTCCGTTTGAAAACATCATTGGCAAGTTTGTCGCCAAGGATATCATCAACGAAGAAAACGGTGCGATCTACGTTGAGGCCGGCGACGAGCTGACAATGGAATACGACAAGGGTGGCGACATCATTGGCGGTACTGTCAAAGAGCTGATGGATGCGGGTATCACCGACATTCCTGTTCTGGACATCGACAACGTCAATGTTGGCCCCTACATGCGCAACACCATGGCGGCAGATAAAAACATGGGCCGCGACACCGCGCTCATGGATATCTACCGTGTGATGCGCCCCGGCGAGCCTCCCACCGTCGAAGCGGCCTCGGCGCTGTTTGACACCCTGTTCTTTGACTCTGAGCGCTATGATCTCTCGGCCGTTGGTCGGGTGAAAATGAACATGCGTCTGGCTCTGGATGCCGAGGATACTCAGCGCACCCTGCGCAAGGAAGACATTGTCTCCTGTATCAAGGCGCTGGTGGATCTGCGTGACGGCCGTGGTGGCATCGATGATATCGACCACCTGGGCAACCGTCGTGTGCGTTCCGTTGGTGAATTGATGGAAAACCAGTACCGCGTTGGTCTGTTGCGCATGGAGCGCGCGATCAAAGAGCGGATGTCTTCTGTCGAGATCGACACTGTGATGCCACAGGATCTGATCAATGCAAAACCAGCCGCGGCTGCGGTACGTGAATTCTTTGGCTCCTCGCAGCTGTCGCAGTTCATGGACCAAACCAACCCGCTGTCGGAAGTCACCCACAAACGCCGTCTCTCGGCGCTTGGGCCTGGCGGTCTGACCCGTGAGCGTGCCGGTTTTGAAGTGCGAGATGTTCACCCGACCCACTATGGCCGGATGTGTCCCATTGAAACGCCGGAAGGCCCGAACATTGGTCTGATCAACTCTCTGGCGACCTTTGCACGTGTGAACAAGTATGGCTTCATCGAAACGCCCTACCGCGTTGTGAACGAGGGTCAGGTCACTGACGAAGTTCACTACATGTCGGCGACCGAAGAAATGCGCCACACGGTGGCACAGGCCAACGCCTCGCTGGATGAAAACGGCAAGTTTACCAATGATCTGGTCTCGACCCGTCAGTCCGGTGACTACACGCTGGCGCCCAGCGAAAGCGTTGATCTGATCGACGTTTCCCCCAAGCAGCTGGTCTCGGTTGCGGCTTCGCTTATTCCGTTCCTGGAAAATGACGATGCGAACCGAGCCTTGATGGGTTCGAACATGCAACGTCAGGCGGTTCCACTTCTGCGTGCCGAGGCGCCATTGGTTGGCACCGGTATCGAAGAAGTTGTGGCTCGTGACTCTGGTGCGGCGATCATGGCGAAACGTGGCGGTGTCATCGACCAGGTCGATGCCCAGCGTATCGTTATTCGTGCCACCTCTGACCTCGAACTGGGTGACGCAGGCGTAGACATCTACCGCATGCGCAAATTCCAGCGTTCGAACCAGAACACCTGCATCAACCAGCGTCCGCTGGTGCGTGTTGGTCAGGAAGTCCGCAAGGGCGAAGTGATTGCCGATGGCCCCTCCACCGATATCGGTGAACTGGCTCTGGGTAAGAACGTCGTCGTGGCCTTCATGCCCTGGAATGGCTACAACTACGAAGACTCCATTCTGATCTCCGAGCGTATTGCCCGTGACGATGTCTTTACTTCGATCCATATTGAAGAATTCGAAGTCGCCGCCCGTGATACCAAGCTGGGCCCAGAAGAAATCACCCGTGATATCCCTAACGTTGGTGAAGAAGCGCTGCGCAACCTCGACGAGGCAGGCATCGTTTACATCGGCGCGGATGTTGAGCCCGGTGATATCCTTGTGGGTAAGATCACACCAAAGGGCGAAAGCCCAATGACGCCAGAAGAAAAACTGCTGCGCGCCATCTTTGGTGAAAAAGCCTCGGATGTTCGTGACACCTCCCTGCGGGTGAAGCCTGGTGACTACGGCACAATCGTCGAAGTCCGCGTCTTCAACCGCCATGGCGTTGAAAAAGACGAACGTGCGTTGCAGATCGAACGGGAAGAGGTCGAACGTCTGGCCCGTGACCGCGACGATGAGCTCGCGATCCTGGACCGCAACATCTACGCCCGCCTGCGCAGCATGCTCTTGGGTAAAACCGCCGTCAAAGGCCCCAAAGGTATCCGTACCGGTGCTGCCATCGACGAAGATGCCCTGTCGCAGCTGAGCCGTGGCCAGTGGTGGATGATCGCTCTGGAAGAAGAGCAGGACGCCAAGGTTGTTGAGGCCCTGAACGAGCAGTACGAAGCGCAGAAACGCGCGCTGGACGCCCGTTTTGAAGACAAGGTCGAAAAAGTCCGCCGTGGTGACGATCTGCCACCCGGTGTGATGAAGATGGTCAAAGTCTTTATCGCCGTGAAGCGTAAGCTTCAGCCTGGTGATAAAATGGCTGGTCGTCACGGCAACAAAGGTGTGATTTCGAAAGTGGTTCCCATGGAGGACATGCCGTTCCTTCAGGATGGTACCCCTGTCGATTTCTGTCTGAACCCGCTCGGCGTTCCGTCGCGTATGAACGTTGGTCAGATTCTTGAAACGCATATGGGCTGGGCCGCACGCGGTCTGGGCATCCAGGTGGATGACGCGTTGCAGGAATTCCGTCGCTCTGGCGATCTGACCCCTGTTCGCGACGCGATGAAACATGCCTATGGCGAAAACGTTTATGAAGAAGGTCTGGCGGATATGTCCGAAGACGATCTTCTTGAGGCGGCAGGCAATGTGACCCGCGGTGTGCCGATTGCAACACCCGTCTTTGATGGTGCCAAAGAGGCAGACGTAAACGATGCGCTGGTGCGCGCCGGTTTCGACACCTCTGGTCAGTCGGTTCTTTATGATGGTCGTACCGGTGAGCAATTTGCCCGCCCCGTGACCGTCGGCATCAAGTACCTGCTGAAGCTGCATCACCTGGTTGACGACAAAATCCACGCCCGTTCCACTGGCCCATACTCGCTGGTTACCCAGCAGCCATTGGGTGGTAAGGCGCAGTTTGGTGGTCAGCGTTTCGGGGAAATGGAAGTCTGGGCTCTCGAAGCTTATGGCGCTGCATACACCCTGCAGGAAATGCTCACCGTCAAATCGGATGACGTTGCTGGTCGGACCAAGGTCTATGAATCGATCGTCAAGGGCGAGGACAACTTTGAAGCGGGCGTACCTGAAAGCTTCAACGTTCTGGTCAAAGAAGTCCGTGGCCTCGGCCTGAACATGGAACTCCTGGATGCGGAGGAAGAGGAGTAAGGGCGCCCGCCCTTATTTCTCCTCCACCCTTCCGCACAAATTTGAGGAAACACAAATGAACCAGGAAATCACCAACAACCCGTTCAACCCGCTGACGCCCACCAAGGTCTTTGATGAAATCAAAGTCTCGCTGGCGTCGCCCGAACGGATCCTGTCTTGGTCCTATGGCGAAATCAAAAAGCCAGAAACCATCAACTACCGGACCTTCAAGCCAGAGCGCGACGGTCTGTTCTGTGCCCGTATCTTTGGCCCGATCAAAGACTACGAATGCCTCTGTGGTAAATATAAGCGCATGAAGTATCGCGGCGTTGTCTGCGAGAAATGTGGTGTTGAAGTTACCCTGCAAAAAGTGCGCCGCGAGCGCATGGGCCATATCGAACTGGCAGCCCCAGTTGCGCATATCTGGTTCCTCAAGTCGCTGCCATCGCGCATCGGCCTGATGCTGGACATGACCCTGCGCGATCTGGAACGGGTTCTGTACTTTGAAAACTACGTCGTTATCGAGCCTGGTCTGACCGATCTGACCTATGGCCAGATGATGACCGAAGAAGAGTATATGGACGCTCAGGATGCCTATGGCATGGATGCTTTCACCGCCAATATCGGTGCTGAAGCGATCCGCGAAATGCTGGCGGCCATCGATCTGGATTCCGAGGCAGAGCACCTGCGCGCTGAACTGGCTGAGGCCACCGGCGAGCTGAAGCCCAAGAAGATCATCAAGCGTCTGAAAGTTGTGGAATCCTTCCTGGAATCCGGCAACCGCCCAGAGTGGATGATCATGACCGTGATCCCGGTTATCCCGCCAGAACTGCGCCCGCTGGTGCCGCTGGATGGGGGCCGCTTTGCGACGTCTGATCTTAACGATCTCTATCGTCGTGTGATCAACCGGAACAACCGTCTTAAGCGTCTGATTGAGCTGCGCGCGCCTGACATCATCGTCCGCAACGAAAAGCGGATGCTGCAGGAGTCTGTGGATGCCCTGTTCGACAACGGCCGTCGTGGTCGTGTCATCACTGGTGCCAACAAGCGTCCGCTGAAGTCGCTCAGCGATATGCTGAAGGGTAAGCAGGGTCGCTTCCGCCAGAACCTTTTGGGGAAACGCGTCGACTTCTCGGGTCGTTCGGTCATTGTGACCGGCCCTGAGCTGAAGCTGCATCAATGTGGTTTGCCCAAGAAGATGGCGCTCGAGCTGTTCAAGCCCTTCATCTATTCGCGTCTGGAGGCCAAAGGTCTTTCCTCCACCGTGAAGCAGGCGAAGAAGCTGGTGGAAAAAGAGCGTCCAGAAGTCTGGGATATCCTGGATGAAGTCATCCGCGAACACCCTGTCATGCTGAACCGGGCGCCGACGCTGCACCGTCTTGGCATTCAAGCGTTTGAACCCACGCTGATCGAAGGCAAGGCGATCCAGCTGCATCCGCTGGTTTGCTCGGCCTTTAACGCTGACTTTGACGGCGACCAGATGGCTGTTCACGTGCCGCTGAGCCTTGAGGCCCAGCTGGAAGCCCGTGTTCTGATGATGTCGACCAACAACGTTCTGTCGCCTGCAAACGGCGCACCAATCATCGTTCCCTCGCAGGATATGATCTTGGGTCTCTACTATGTGACCCTGGACCGCGAAGGCATGAAAGGTGAAGGCAAGGTCTTCGGTACCATCGAAGAAGTGCAGCATGCTCTGGACGCCGGTGAAGTTCACCTGCATTCTCGCGTGACTGCGCGGATCACCCAGATCGACGACGAAGGCAACGAGGTGCTGCAGCGCTTTGAAACCACGCCAGGTCGCGTCATGCTGGGCGCGCTGCTTCCAAAGAACGCCAAGGCTCCCTTTGAACTGGTGAACCGTCTTCTGCGGAAGAAGGAAGTTCAGCAGGTCATCGATACTGTTTACCGGTATTGCGGTCAGAAAGAGTCGGTTATCTTCTGTGATCAGATCATGACCATGGGCTTCAAAGAAGCCTTCAAGGCAGGTATCTCGTTCGGCAAGGACGATATGGTTGTCCCCGATACCAAATGGCCCATCGTCAACGAAACCCGTGACCTGGTGAAGGACTTTGAACAGCAGTACATGGACGGCCTGATTACTCAGGGTGAAAAGTACAACAAAGTTGTCGATGCCTGGTCCAAGTGTAACGATCGCGTCACAGACGCCATGATGACCACGATTTCGACCTCCAAGCGTCATGAGAATGGCTCTGAAGCGGAACCGAACTCGGTCTATATGATGGCGCACTCCGGTGCCCGTGGGTCGGTAACGCAGATGAAACAGCTGGGCGGGATGCGTGGCCTGATGGCCAAGCCAAACGGCGACATCATCGAGACACCGATCATCTCGAACTTTAAGGAAGGCCTGTCGGTTCTGGAGTACTTCAACTCCACCCACGGCGCCCGTAAAGGTCTGTCGGACACGGCTCTGAAAACCGCGAACTCTGGTTACCTGACCCGCCGTCTGGTTGACGTCGCACAGGACTGCATCGTGCGCGATCGCGACTGTGGCACTGAAAACTCGATCACGGCTTCTGCCGCCGTCAATGACGGTGAAGTGGTTGCCAGCTTGGGTGAGCGTATTCTGGGTCGTGTCGCCGCCGAGGATGTCGAACGCCCCGGCACCGATGAGATCCTGGCAAGCGCTGGTCAGCTGATTGATGAACGTCTGTCCGACACCATCGAAGAAGCTGGTGTTCAGACCATGCGCATTCGTTCGCCGCTGACCTGTGAGGCCGAAGAAGGCGTCTGCGCCATGTGCTACGGTCGTGACCTCGCACGTGGTACCATGGTCAACACCGGCGAGGCTGTCGGCATCATCGCCGCGCAGTCGATTGGTGAGCCTGGTACACAGCTGACGATGCGGACCTTCCACATCGGCGGCGTTGCTCAGGGTGGTCAGCAGTCCTTCCAGGAAGCCAGCCATGAAGGTAAGATCGTCTTTGAAAACGAAAACACTCTGAAGAACTCCGATGGAGATGTTCTGATTGTTGGTCGTAACATGAAGATGATCATCCAGGATGAACACGGTGAGGAACGTGCCAGCCACAAGCTGAGCTATGGTTCTAAACTCTTCGTCAAGGCAGGTCAGCAGATTGCTCGTGGCGACAAGCTGTTTGAATGGGATCCCTATACTCTGCCAATCATCGCCGAAAAATCTGGTACGACCAAATATGTCGATCTGGTTTCGGGCATCGCCGTGCGCGATGAAACCGATGAGGCAACCGGTATGACCCAGAAGATCGTGATCGACTGGCGCGCCGCCCCCAAAGGCAGTGAGCTCAAGCCTGAGATCATTCTGGTGGACACCAATGGCGAGCCTATGCGTCTCGACAATGGCAACCCCGTGACCTACCCGATGTCTGTGGATGCGGTCCTGTCTGTTGAGGATAACGAAACAGTGCAGGCCGGTGACGTTGTTGCGCGTATCCCGCGTGAAGGCGCCAAGACCAAGGACATTACCGGTGGTCTGCCACGGGTTGCGGAACTGTTCGAAGCCCGTCGTCCCAAAGATCACGCCATCATCGCAGAGCTCGATGGGTATGTGCGCTTTGGCCGGGACTACAAGAACAAGCGTCGCATCGCCATTGATCCTGCGGATGAGTCGCTGGATGCCGTCGAATACATGGTGCCCAAGGGTAAGCACATTCCTGTTGCGGAAGGTGATTTTGTCCAGAAGGGTGACTACATCATGGACGGCAACCCAGCGCCGCATGACATCCTGGGCATCATGGGTGTCGAGGCCCTGGCGAACTACATGATCGACGAAGTGCAGGACGTTTACCGCCTGCAGGGTGTGAAGATCAACGATAAGCACATCGAAGTCATCGTGCGTCAGATGCTGCAGAAGTGGGAGATCTCGGACTCGGGTGAAACCACGCTGCTCAAAGGCGAACATGTGGACAAAGCTGAGTTCATCGCAGCCAATGAAAAGGCCCTGTCGCGCAACAAACGTCCTGCCAAGGGCGCGCCGATCCTGCTTGGGATCACCAAGGCATCCTTGCAGACACGTTCCTTTATCTCGGCGGCCTCCTTCCAGGAGACTACTCGCGTTCTGACCGAAGCTTCGGTTCAGGGTAAGAAGGACAAACTGGTTGGTCTGAAAGAGAACGTCATCGTTGGCCGCCTGATCCCAGCCGGGACCGGTGGGGCAACCCAGCGCGTGCGTTCGATTGCTCAGGGTCGCGACAATGTTGTGCTTGAGGCCCGTCGTGAAGAAGCCGAAGCCGCCGCCGCATTGGCAGCGCCTGTGGCCGAAGACGATCTGGCAGCAGAGACTTTCGATAATCTGGTTGACACACCTGAAAGCCGCGATTGATTTCAGCTGCCCTTGGGCTCTGACCAATAAGATTGAGAACCCCCGTGCTTTGGTCACGGGGGTTTCTTTTTGTGCTGGGGGCGGCCTTAGGCTATCTAAGCTTTCGGTGGCCGCGGTTTGCAGTTGTGTTTTGCCCGGCCATAGGCAGGGTGAAGTGGTCCTGCTTTTTAGGACAGGTTTGCGGCTTGGCTAAGATGCATCTGGTTTATGTTCATGCCGCTTTTCGTGTTTCACTTTGTTCGAAGTATGCCGCGTCTGGCGTGCGCTTGTCGAGGGCGGTGTGAGGCCGCTCTGCGTTGTAAAAGCCGATCCAGTCGTCGATGATCCTTTTGGCTTGAAAGCCGTTGGTGATCTCGTGCAGATACACTGCCTCCTGCTTCAGGGATCGCCAGAGCCGCTCGATGAAGATGTTGTCCAGATAGCGGCCCCGCCCATCCATAGAGATTTTGATATCGGCCTTCGTCAGCGTCTTGATCCAATCCGCGCCCGTGTATTGGCTACCCTGATCCGTATTCATGATCTCGGGCTTGCCATATTTGGCGATGGCTTCGTCCAGTGCTTCAACGCAAAAGCTGGCATCCAACGTATTTGACAGCCGCCAGGACAGCACTTTGCGTGTTGCCCAATCCATGATTGCCACCAGATACAGGAACCCGTTCTTCACTGGAATGTAGGTAATGTCGCTGCACCAAACATGGTTGGGCCGCGTAATCGACAGCTTTCTCAATAAGTATGGCCAGATCTTATGCTGCGGGTGCTTCTTGCTGGTGTTCGGCCCTTTGTAGATGGCCTGCAGCCCCATGATGCCCATCAGGCGACGCACGCGATGCCGTCCTGCCGAGAACCCTGATTGGGGCAGATACGCCGCGATCTGGCGGCTGCCGAAGAACGGATACTTCGTAAATATCCGGTCAATCTCATGCATCAGATCAATCGTCGCCTGATCAAAGCCAACAGGCGTGTAATAGATTGAGGAACGGCTGATCTTGAGCAGCTTACACTGGCGCGTCAGGCTAAGGTCGGTGTTGTCCTTGCGGATCATCTCGCGGCGTTCAGACAGGCTCATCGCTTCAGCCCTTGTGACAAAAAATCATTTTCCACCGCCAGCTGACCAATCTTGGCATGAAGCTCTTTGATTTCGCCGTCTTTGTTCTCAGCCTTTTTGACCTTGTCCGAGAAAACGTTGACCATGCCATCAATCGCCTGCCGTTTCCACGTGCTCACCTGCGTAGGGTGCAGCTGGCGCTTCGATGCAATCTCCTGCACCGTCTTGTCACCGCGCAATGCTTCAAGGGCCACAGTCGCTTTAAACTTGTCTGAAAAATTCCGTCGCTTTGTCATTCTTGTATCCATTCAATCGGGTTGGATACATCTTAGCACGCTGTCCGAATTTGCCGGACCACTTCAGGGGGACGAATGACGCAGAACATGAATATGGTGGGGCTGGTGCGCTTTTCGGTTCTGACGCCAACCTATTACTCTGAACGGTTTTCTGACCTGAAACAGACGGCCAAGCATCTGTTCGCCCCAGACCGGATGGAGCTGCGATTTAGTGTTTTTGAAAACTTGTGCCTGCCGTCGCTGGCACGGCAAACGGATAGAAACTTTGATCTGGTGGTCTTAGCCGCCAAGGCAATGCCTGAGATCTACCTTAACCGGCTGCGGGATTTGTTGGCGCCCTACGACAATATGCACCTGCGTCCCGTAGGCACCCGCAATCACTATCGCCTGTTGAAACAGGGCTATGACTCTGTACCGTCAAATGACGCGAGCCATCGCATTTTGTTTCGGTTGGATGATGACGATGCGGTGGACCTGGATTTCATTCGCCGCACCCGCGCGCTGGCAGAGAGCCTGCTGCCGCTGCATCCCGCCGACACCTCTTTTGTGATCGCTCACAACAGAGGCTTTTATTTGCGGGCTACGCCGGATGGGCCAGAGGTCTTTGATGCGATCGAACAAGCGCCGCTATCGGCGGGAACGATCCTAGTTACGCCTGTGGATAGTGGCGCGAACCCCTACAAATTCAATCACCGGAAATTAGCGCGTCATTTCAATCTCTATTCCGATATGCAGGTGCCGGCCTATATTCGCACAATCCATGGCGACAATAAGTCAGAGCCAGCGCATACCGGGATCACCCGGCGCATGGAACCTGCCGAGATGGATGCCTGTTTAAAAGCCCATTTTGGACAGAGCCTAGACGCGCTAAGGGCGCTTTGAGGATGACAGCCAACCAAAGAGGCGCGTTTTTGATGATGGGGGCGATGGCCGCCTTTACCTTCAATGACACCTTGATCAAGGCGATTGGCACCAGCCTGCCTCTGTCCCAGATTCTGGTTCTACGGGGCACGATGGCCTCGCTGTTGATCTATGCCTTTGCCCGCTATCAGGGCAGCCTGCACCTGCGGCTTGACCGTCGGGACTGGGGCTTGGTGACTCTGCGCTGTCTGGCCGAAGGTGGCGCGACCTTTTTGTTCCTCACCGCATTGATGCGGATGCCCATTGCCAATATCACAGCTGTCTTGCAGATGCTGCCCCTGACCGTGACCCTGGGCGCAGCCCTGCTATTTCAGGAGGCCGTGGGATGGCGGCGGATGCTGGCGATCCTGGTCGGTTTCTGTGGCATGCTGTTGATTGTGCGCCCCGGCCCCGAGGGCTTTGACGCGGCTTCGTTCTATGCGCTGGGAGCCGTGGCCTGTGTCACCCTACGAGATCTGGTGACGCGCCGCATGTCGGCGGCTGTGCCTTCGATGACGGTGACAGTTCTGGCCTCCCTATCAGTGCTGATGTTTGGCATTGGTTATAGTTTCTTCCAGGATTGGGCGCCGGTTTCGGCTGTGCAGCTGAGCCTGCTCGCTGGGGCGGCCTGCATAATCTTGCTGGGCTATCTGTGTTCAGTGATGGCCATGCGTGTCGGCGATGTGGCCGTCGTTTCACCCTTTCGTTACACTGGTTTGCTCTGGGCACTGATCCTGGGCTGGTTGGTTTTTGGCGACTGGCCGGATATGCTCACCCTGATGGGCGGCAGCTTAGTGGTGGGGGCCGGCCTGTTTACCCTGTACCGCGAACGCCAACAGGCCAGCGGCTAGGCCTTTGGAGCAAAGATCCGACGCACATCGTTCTGACGCAGGGCAAACCGCGCCTCAAAATCCGCCGCAAGCGCGTCATCAATCGGGGTGACAGGCACGGGTTTCACCTTTTTCTGCCGTGAATCATTATAGCCATTGTGGCTGCGTACAAACATCGGCGCATCGCTGATGGTGACCGTGGGCATAAAGCGCAGGATCTTTTCGTGGGCAAAGTTCATGATCGTCAACGGACAGTTCCCGCGCACATACATCCCCAAAGAGGCGACATAATAGGGCCGGTGGATCTCGGTGGCGGCGATACCATCAGGCCCCAGTTCGGCGATGTAACCGCGGTTGAAATCCACCGCCAGAGTTTTGTTTTTCGCCACGAGCCCAGGACAGTCGGCTAGCGTCTGTCGAAATCGCGCAATGAAATCCACCGAGATGGCGTCATCGTCGTCATGGCGAAACTGTAGGCAGGGGGCTTTGGGATCGCGCCGAGCTCGGTTTAGGATTTCCTTCATGACTTCGCGCTGCTTGCGGGGCGGTTCTGCATGGATGGTGATCTGGGGAATATCAGCGCAAAGATCGCGCAGCCGCGAAACGTGGTGCGCGGGTAGGCTGTCCCCGATAACTATGATCAGCTCAAAGTCCTGATCCGTTTGTTCGCGCAGGCAGGGGAGGGCGATAGCCTCCATCAGCTGAAACCGCTCTTCCAGGCGCTTTTCGGCGTAGAGGAAGGCAATGCGCTCTTCAATAGAGCTGTGTTCCACCTGAAAGCCGCCGATGGCGGGATAGGAGAAGCGGCAAAGACCAATAACCTGCATGTACGACGTCCTGAAAAGCTGTATAGGGGAACTGCCTGCACAACTATGCATGGCGGCGAGGGACACGCAAGCCGCTCTGCCTTTGCGGACTTGCCGCGCTGCAGTTGACAAGCCCCGCGACTCCCCATATACGCGCGCCTATCCGGCAACTCGGGGGTCGCCCCGATAGCCGAAATCTATATTGTTGTGGACCAAGGTTCGGGAACTTTTATCACCCGGATCCTCTGAAAAACCACCGCGTCGCTTACCTCGGAATGGAAGCGATTGCGGTTTTTGCGCTTGCGGACGCTCAAGCGCATGAAGACCTAGCCGTATGCTCATCCGAGCATGCATGACCAAAGTTGCGAAACGGGGAAAGAACCGGAATGCCAACGATCCAACAGCTGATCCGCAAGCCGCGCCAGCCAAAAATCAAACGCTCCAA
The DNA here is from genome assembly GCF_000152965.1 of Roseobacter sp. MED193. Classification (GTDB taxonomy): domain Bacteria; phylum Pseudomonadota; class Alphaproteobacteria; order Rhodobacterales; family Rhodobacteraceae; genus Pseudophaeobacter. The sequence continues at coordinate 2,757,868 of NZ_CH902583.1, forward strand.
GTCGATGCACCTGGAGCAGTGCCCGCAGAAACGCGGCGTATGCACACGTGTTTACACCACCACACCTAAGAAACCAAACTCCGCTATGCGGAAAGTTGCCAAGGTTCGCCTGACCAACGGTTTCGAAGTGATCTCCTACATCCCAGGTGAAAGCCACAACCTTCAGGAGCACTCCGTGGTTCTGATCCGTGGCGGTCGTGTAAAAGACCTTCCCGGTGTCCGTTACCACATCCTGCGCGGTGTTCTGGATACCCAGGGCGTCAAAGACCGTAAACAACGTCGTTCGAAGTACGGCGCGAAGCGTCCTAAGTAAGAAGGAGAGGCTGATATGTCACGTCGTCACGCCGCTGAAAAACGCGAAGTACTGCCAGACGCAAAGTTTGGTGACCGCGTTCTGACCAAATTCATGAACAACCTGATGATCGACGGTAAAAAGTCGGTTGCAGAGAAAATTGTTTACAACGCATTTGACCGCGTTGAAGGCAAGATCAAGCGCGCTCCTGTGGAAGTGTTCCACGAAGCTCTTGATAACATCAAACCTTCGGTCGAAGTTCGCTCCCGCCGTGTGGGTGGTGCGACTTACCAGGTTCCCGTCGAAGTTCGTCCCGAGCGTCGCGAAGCCCTGGCCATCCGCTGGTTGATCACCGCAGCGCGCAAGCGCAACGAGAACACCATGGAAGAGCGCCTGGCAGGCGAGCTGATGGATGCTGTTCAGTCGCGCGGTACTGCTGTCAAGAAACGTGAAGACACCCACAAGATGGCCGAAGCGAACAAAGCGTTCAGCCACTATCGTTGGTAATTTCCAAAGGACATTAGACCAATGGCACGCGAGTATACACTCAACCATTACCGTAACTTCGGCATCATGGCGCACATCGATGCAGGTAAAACCACCTGCTCCGAGCGCATCCTGTACTATACAGGCAAGTCCCACAACATTGGTGAGGTGCACGACGGTGCGGCCACCATGGACTGGATGGAGCAGGAGCAGGAACGCGGTATTACCATTACTTCGGCTGCGACCACCACTTTCTGGGAACGCACCGAAGATGGCGCCACGGCTGACACGCCCAAGCACCGTCTGAACATCATCGACACCCCTGGCCACGTGGACTTCACCATTGAAGTTGAGCGTTCGCTGGCGGTTCTCGATGGTGCTGTCTGTGTTCTGGACGCCAACGCTGGTGTTGAACCCCAGACCGAAACCGTGTGGCGTCAGGCTGATCGCTACAAGGTTCCACGTATGGTTTTTGTCAACAAGATGGACAAAATCGGCGCGGACTTCTTCAACTGCGTTCACATGATCGAAGACCGTACAGGGGCAACCGCTGTTCCCGTTGCTTTCCCAATCGGTGCCGAAACCGAGCTGGAAGGTCAGGTTGACCTGGTCACCATGGAAGAATGGCTGTGGCAGGGTGAAGACCTTGGTGCATCCTGGATCAAAGCGCCTATCCGTGACAGCTTGAAAGAGCTGGCTGACGAATGGCGCTCCAAAATGGTCGAGGCCGCCGTCGAAATGGACGACGACGCCATGGAAGCCTACCTGGAAGGCGAAGAGCCCGACGTTGAGACCCTGCGCAAACTGCTGCGCAAAGGTACTCTCGAGATGGCCTTTGTTCCTGTTCTTGGTGGTTCTGCCTTCAAAAACAAAGGTGTTCAGCCGCTGCTCAACGCTGTGATCGACTATCTGCCCAGCCCGCTGGACGTTGTTGATTACATGGGCTTTGCACCAGGTGACGAAACAGAAACCCGTAACATTGCCCGCCGCGCGGATGATGAAATGGCGTTCTCTGGCCTGGCGTTCAAAATCATGAACGACCCCTTTGTTGGCTCGCTGACCTTCACCCGGATCTACTCCGGTGTCCTGAACAAGGGCGACACCCTGCTGAACTCGACCAAAGGTCGTAAAGAGCGTGTTGGCCGGATGATGATGATGCACTCGAATGACCGTGAAGAGATCACGGAAGCATTTGCGGGCGACATCATCGCGCTGGCGGGTCTGAAAGACACCACCACAGGTGACACCCTCTGTGCTGCCAACGAGCCGGTGGTTCTGGAAACCATGACCTTCCCCGATCCGGTCATCGAGATCGCGGTTGAGCCCAAGACCAAAGCGGACCAAGAGAAAATGTCTCAGGGTCTGGGTCGTCTGGCGGCTGAAGATCCATCCTTCCGTGTGGAGACCGACATTGAGTCCGGTCAGACCATCATGAAGGGCATGGGCGAACTTCACCTGGACATCCTGGTTGACCGTCTCAAGCGGGAATTCAAGGTTGAAGCCAACATTGGTGCGCCTCAGGTTGCCTACCGTGAGACCATCGGTCACGAAGTTGAACATACCTACACCCACAAGAAACAGTCGGGTGGTTCGGGTCAGTTTGGCGAAGTGAAGATGATCATCTCCCCCACCGAAGCAGGCGAAGGATATTCCTTCGAATCCCGCATCGTTGGTGGTTCGGTTCCAAAAGAATACATCCCAGGTGTCGAAAAAGGCATCAACTCGGTGATGGATTCTGGCCCGCTTGCTGGCTTCCCCGTGATCGACTTCAAAGTTGCTCTGATCGACGGTAAGTTCCACGACGTGGACTCCTCGGTTCTGGCCTTTGAAATCGCGGCACGTATGTGTATGCGTGAAGGCATGCGCAAAGCTGGCGCCAAGCTGCTTGAGCCAATCATGAAAGTGGAAGTGATCACGCCGGAAGAATATACCGGTGGTATCATTGGCGATCTGACCTCCCGTCGTGGTCAGGTTTCCGGCCAGGAGCCACGCGGCAACGCGATTGCGATCGACGCAAACGTGCCGCTGGCCAACATGTTTGGTTACATCAACACCCTTCGTTCGATGAGCTCGGGCCGCGCCCAGTTCACCATGCAGTTCTCGCATTACGATCCCGTACCGCAGAACATCTCGGACGAAATCCAGGCAAAATTCGCTTAAGCGACAAGACATTGGAAGGTTCGCGAATTGCGCGGACCTTCCTCAATCACAAAGGAGGCCATCATGGCTAAGGAAAAGTTTGAACGTAATAAGCCGCACGTCAACATCGGCACCATCGGCCACGTTGACCACGGTAAAACCACTCTGACCGCAGCGATCACCAAATACTTTGGTGACTTCAAAGCCTACGACCAGATCGACGGCGCACCAGAAGAAAAAGCGCGCGGCATCACCATCTCGACTGCTCACGTTGAGTATGAAACCGAGACCCGCCACTACGCGCACGTCGACTGCCCCGGCCACGCTGACTATGTGAAAAACATGATCACCGGTGCGGCGCAGATGGATGGCGCCATCCTGGTTGTGAACGCGGCTGACGGCCCTATGCCTCAGACTCGTGAGCACATCCTGCTGGGTCGCCAGGTTGGCATCCCTTACATGGTTGTCTTCATGAACAAAGTTGACCAGGTCGACGACGAAGAGCTGCTCGAGCTGGTTGAAATGGAAATCCGTGAGCTGCTGTCCTCCTATGAGTACCCTGGCGACGATATTCCAATCATCGCAGGTTCCGCTCTGGCGGCGATGGAAGGCACCACCCCTGAAATCGGCGAAGAGAAAATCAAAGAGCTGATGGCAGCGGTTGACGAGTATATCCCCACGCCTGCGCGTGCGGTTGACCAGCCCTTCCTGATGCCTGTTGAAGACGTGTTCTCGATCTCTGGTCGTGGTACCGTTGTGACTGGCCGTGTTGAGCGTGGCGTGATCAATGTTGGTGACAGCATTGAAATCGTTGGCATCAAAGACACTCAGACCACCACCTGTACCGGTGTTGAAATGTTCCGCAAGCTGCTGGATCGCGGTGAAGCTGGCGACAACATCGGCGCCCTGCTGCGCGGCATCGACCGTGAAGCTGTTGAGCGTGGCCAGGTTCTGTGCGCACCTAAGTCGGTTCAGCCTCACACCAAGTTCGAAGCTGAAGCCTATATCCTGACCAAGGATGAAGGTGGCCGTCACACGCCGTTCTTCGCGAACTACCGTCCACAGTTCTACTTCCGGACCACAGATGTCACCGGCACCGTTACTCTGCCCGAGGGCACCGAGATGGTTATGCCAGGCGACAACCTGAAGTTCGACGTTGAACTGATCGCCCCGATCGCGATGGAAAACGGTCTGCGCTTTGCGATCCGCGAAGGCGGCCGCACCGTTGGCGCCGGCGTCGTTTCCAAAATCACCGAGTGATTTTGAAACAGCGGTGACAGGTGATCTTCCCCAGCGGGGGAAATCACCGAGAGCCACACCGGTGAAAAGAAAGAAAGGGCGTCCCTAGGGGCGCCCTTTTTCTGTGCAGGGTAGGGAATTTGCGAGGCTCTGCCTCGCGCTCCGGAATATTGGGGAAAGATGATGGGGGAGGGGGCGCACAGGACAGAAAGTGGCCGGGAACTACTCCGGGAACTACAGGAGGGATGGCCCAGAGACTTTAAGCGGATTATTCTAAGGTTTAGGCAGTTGGGTGGATATCGGCTAGGATTTGGGGGTGGTCTGAATAGGTCTTTTGACTGAATGTCTGCGACTGTCTGTGCTTGTAGGATCGATCCCGCGGTCCATTAATGCGTCAGAACTCCTGGCAAGAGGGGTCAAAAGTGTGACTGAAACTCCTGAACCACGCGGGCATATACCTCGCGTTTGAACGGGACAATTTTCTCAACCAACTGGTCTACGGGCTGCCAGCACCAATCCGAAAATTCGGGGTGTTCGGTTTCGATATTGACCTGATGATCCTGGCCAAGGAAACGCATGAGGAACCACTTTTGTTCCTGACCGCGATACTTCCCACCCCAGAATTTGGGAACCACATCATGGGGTAAATCATATGGAAGCCAGCCATCGCTTTCGGCAACGATGCTGACTAGGTTTTGCGTCACACCGGTTTCTTCTTCCAGCTCTCTTAGGGCGGCAACCTGGGCGTCCTCCCCCCGGTCAATCCCCCCCTGGGGCATCTGCCAGGCATCCTGAAAGCGATCCTTGCGCTGTGCCACAAAGACGTGGTTGGCGGAATTTACCAGCATGATCCCTACATTGGGACGATAGGGCAGCTTAGCAATCTCTTCAGGCGTCATGTTGGTCTCCTTGCGCGGTCGGGGTCAGGCAGCCGCAGCATCTATACAGTCACACATATTCTTCCCTTAGACCTCGTGTCGTCGGGGCAGGCAAGGGGGTGACGCCGCGTTGAGGCGTGACAAACGCTGACGTGCAGGGCAACTTTGCGGCCAACTGCAAGGGAGAGTGTCATGACTGCGTACCCAAATCTTCTGGCGCCGCTGGATCTCGGATTTACTACATTGAAGAACCGCGTGCTGATGGGGTCGATGCACACCGGTCTTGAAGAAACCAAAGATTGGAACCGGGTGGCAGAGTTCTATGCTGAGCGGGCCCGGGGCGATGTGGGCCTGATGGTGACCGGCGGCATTGGTCCCAATCTGGAAGGTTCGGTCCTTCCAGGCGCGTCAATGATGACCAATGATGAAGAGGTTGCCAGTCATCGCATCGTCACCGATCGTGTGCATGAGGCAGGGGGCAAGATCGCCATGCAGATCCTGCATGCAGGACGCTATTCTTACGGGCCAAAATGTGTCGCCCCCAGCCCGGTGAAATCTCCGATCTCTCCGTTCCCTCCAAATGAGCTGGACGAGGCGGGGATTGAAAAGCAGATCGCCGATATCGTCAATGCCGCGGCCTTGGCGCAGAAAGCGGGCTATGACGGCGTTGAGATCATGGGCTCAGAGGGCTATTTCCTCAACCAGTTCTTGGTCACCCATACCAACAAGCGGACCGATCGCTGGGGCGGATCTTATGAAAATCGCATGCGTCTGCCCATTGAGGTGGTGCGTCGCACCCGCGAAGCCGTCGGCACGGATTTTATCATCATCTACCGGCTGTCAATGATTGACCTGGTGCCCAATGGCTCCACTCATGACGAGGTGGTGCAGCTGGCTCAGGAGATCGAAAAGGCAGGCGCCACCATCATCAACACCGGAATTGGCTGGCACGAGGCGCGTATCCCCACCATCGCAACATCCGTGCCGCGTGCCGCCTTTGCCTGGGTGACAAAAAAGCTGATGGGCAAGGTCTCGATTCCGGTGATCACTTCGAACCGGATCAACACGCCTGAAGTGGGCGAAGAGGTGCTGGCCACAGGTTGCGCCGACATGGTTTCGATGGCGCGGCCTATGCTGGCAGATGCGCATTTTGTGGCCAAGGCAAAGGCGGGAAAGGCAGATCAGATCGCGCCTTGTATTGGCTGTAACCAGGCCTGTCTGGACCATACTTTTGGCGGCAAACTCACCTCCTGCCTGGTCAACCCTATGGCCTGCCACGAAACCGTGCTGGAGATCGGCAAGACCGGGACCCCTAAATCCGTGGCCATTGTCGGGGCGGGCCCTGCGGGGCTGTCTACCGCCTTGGCTGCAGCCGAGCGCGGCCATCGTGTGACCATCTTTGACAAGGCGGATGAGATCGGTGGCCAGCTCAATATGGCCAAGCAGGTGCCTGGCAAGGAAGAGTTCTGGGGGTTTGTCGATTGGTATCGCACCATGGTGGCCGAGGCAGGCATCACGCTTGAGCTGGGACGCGAAGTCTCCTCTGATGACCTGACGGGGTATGACGAGGTGATCATTGCGACCGGTGTCACCCCGCGTGATCCCCAGATCCCCGGGCAAGACCGCCCCGAGGTGCTTAGCTACATTGACGTGCTGCGCCACAAAAAGCCCGTTGGCAAGACTGTTGCTGTGATCGGAGCTGGTGGTATCGGTTTTGATGTCAGCGAATACCTGCTGCACGAAGGCACCAGCCCCACCGTGGACCTGCCGCTCTGGATGAAGGAATGGGGGGTCACAGACCCGGCAGAGCATCGCTCTGGCCTCGCGCCTGAAGGACCCCAGCCCGAAGCTCCAGCCCGAGAGATCACCCTGTTGCAGCGCAAGAAACAGGCCCATGGTAAGGGTCTGGGCAAGACAACTGGCTGGATTCACCGGGCAACGCTAAAGATGAAGGGCGTGAACTTTGTTGGTGGTGTGAACTACGAGCGTATTGACGACGAAGGCCTGCATGTCAGCTTTGGCGAGGCCCGCGAGAACCCGACGGTGATTGCCGCAGAGACAATTGTTCTGTGTGCCGGACAAGTCTCGGATCGTAGCCTGGCCGATGCGCTAGAGGCTAAGGGCGTGTCCTGTCACGTCATTGGTGGCGCCGATGTGGCGGCTGAACTGGATGCAAAACGCGCCATCAACCAGGGCACCCGTCTGGCGGCCTCTCTTTAGATTGCGCCCCTGGACCCATTAGCGCCTCTCCCGCGATGGTCAATATCCTGGCTATGCCAGGCCACCGTCTTTGCGGGCAAGAGGGCAGCGCCCCGCGCAAAGCGGGGCGCTGCCCCCAACGGAAGGCGGCTTTGCCCAAAGCCAACGACGGGCGGGAGCCGCCCCTTGGCGGGTCAATCCACAGCATGGGAGGCTCTGCTATCTGCAGGGGCCTCCTGCCGGTCGTGCATGCCATAATCGCGCAGGACTTCAGCCACTCTGAGCCGATAGTTGGCAAAGATGCCTGCGCGGCCTTTGGTTTGTGCACTGCGATGTTCGGCCAATTGCCGCCATTGCAACACCGCCGCCTCATCTCGGAAAAAAGACAGGGACAGCAGCTTGTTTGGCTGACTGAGGCTCTGGAACCGTTCCACGGAAAGAAACCCATCCACCTGTTCCAGCAGGGGTTTCAGCTCGCTTGCGGCCTCCAGATAGCTGGCTTGTTGCCCCTCGGCGATCTCAACCTCAAAAATGACAGCTATCACTTGCGCGCTCCTGTGTTGGGGCCATGCGGCGCAGAGGCCAGTTTCAAAAAACTGCGTTCCTCGCGCAGGATAAATCGCTCTTTCTGGGCAAAGGCGTAGTTTTCCTGTCCCAGAGGGTCGGCGGCCAACCGCGCCCGATAGGCCTCGTAGCTGGCCAGGTCCGCAATATTGTAAATCCCATAAGCCTGGGTTGCGGATCCTTCATGTGGGGCAAAATAGCCGATCAAATCGGCACCGTTGCGCGGAATAGCCTGCCCCCAATTCTGCGCGTAGCGACGAAAATCCTCCGTCTTGGTCGGATCGATCTGATAGCGGATAATACAGGTGAGCATTCTGAGGTCCTTTGTGCTTGGGACCCTGTTCATAGCCCTCTGAGCAAACAAAACGCTTCGGTCCGGAGCGAACTCTTCGCAGCACAGCCTGTCCTCTTTGCTATGCAGCGCGACGTCAGCCGCGCTGCAACAAGACCCCTATCTCTGCTCTAGTCTGTTACGGTAATGGTGATCACCTCCGAAACGATCGGAGTGCTATGGGGGACATGTCCCAGATCCCCCATCACCAGCTGCAAAGTATGCGCACCTGGCGCCAGTTCCACCGTGGTTTCGGTCTGACCGCCGCCGAAATGCAGGTGGTTCTCATCGGCCGGAATACCATAGGACAACTCATCTGCGCCATCTTCGCCTTGCCCCAAAGGCGCGCGATCGATCAGCAAATGATGGTGACCGGTGTTTTCCTTTTCTGTCCCTGCTGGCGCAACTCCCATGCCGTTCAGGCCAAAAACCACCTTCACGGGCGAGCTGACCTGGGCCCCATCTTCCAGATTGACGATATAGACCCTGGCCTCCGGATTTGCAGCGGTCTCGCCGCCTGCCCATAGGGGTGAGGCCAAAAGGGCCGCAGAAAAGAGGCCGACACCGAGTGTTGTGAAACGTTTCATACTTATTCCTCCCAAACCAATTAAACCCAGCCAGCTTAGCCGATTGGATGCAAAATCAAAGCCAGTGTCATTCACGTTTTATCCAGTCTGCTGCATAGCCCTGATTTCAAGACTGATCTTTGCGACGCTAGGTCGGAAAATGCACTTGCCGTTGCGCCTGCCCCCTATCAAGGTGCGAGGCATCATACCCCATCGAGGCTCCAATGATCTTTGCCACAATTCTTCTGGGCCTTATCCCAAGCTTTTTGATGGTTGCCATCGGTGGGCTGGTTCGTAATCGCCTCAGTCCCGAAGCCTGGCAGGGACTGGATCGGCTCAACTTTGAAGTCCTGTTTCCGGCTTTGCTGTTCTTTGCGGCCTGCGGACGCCCTATTGCTCCGGTTGAAATCCTGCGCATCGGCCCGGCCGTCTGGACGATCATGTTGCTGGCCCTTGCCTTGGGCTATCTGGCCCGGCGCCTGGGGCCGGACAGTTTTCTTGATTTCGCCGGGGCCTGGCAGACAAGCTGGCGTTTTAACACTGCCATTGCCTTTGTGGCCATACCTACCCTGGATCCCGCTCTGATTGGGCAAATGGCCATTGCCGTGGGCATGGCTGTTCCCGTGGCCAATATCCTGGCGGTCACCGCCCTGTCGCGCGGCGGTAGCCTGTCCTTTGTCTCTACCCTTAAAAAAGTCATGGGCAACCCATTCTTGATTGCCTCGGTTGCTGGGGTTGCGGTCGGGGTTTCCGGTTACAAGATCCCATCGTCACTTCTCGCCCCGGCCGAAATGCTGGCAAAGGCCGCCATTCCGATTGCCCTGCTCTCAATTGGTGCCACGATGAATTGGCAGGCGTTGACGCGGCTCGACAGATTCAACGGCGCTCTGTGTCTGGTCCGACTGGTCCTGGCCCCTGCAATTGTGTTTGGCCTCTGTCTGACCTGGCAACTCGGAGGCGCGCTGTCGGCTGTCTTCATCCTGTTTGCCGCTTTGCCTACCGCTTCGGCGGCGCATGTGCTGGCTTCTGGTTTTGGAGCGGATCGCAGGTTGGTGGCGACCTTGATCGCGCAATCTACTTTGCTAGCTGCGGTGACATTGCCTCTGTGGATCTTGGCGACCAAACTGGTTTTCCTGAACTAAAGGTCAAATTTGGCCCCATTGTGTAAGTGTTTCCGCTCGTGGAACGATGTTGTGAAAACCCTGCAATTATCCCACCACCGCCCCGTTCTTGCCCGAATTCAGCGCCAAACACAGGTCCAGACGAGACAATTAGAGGACCTGTTGATGGATCGACTGACCGAAATGGAGGCCTTTGCCAATGTCGTAGACCAAGGCGGGTTTACTGATGCCGCAAAGAAGATGGGGATTTCCAAATCCGCCGTATCAAAACATGTTTCCAGCCTGGAGACCCGGCTGGGTGCCCGGCTGCTCAACCGGACGACCCGCCGCGTCTCGCCGACGGAGATTGGCCTAGCCTATTATGACCGCGCCCGCCGGGTGCTGAATGATGCGGGCGAAGCTGACGCGCTGGTCTCATCAATGCAGTCTGCGCCTTCGGGTTTGCTTCGCATTTCGGTGGCAACTGATTTTGGTGTCAATCATCTGTCGCCAGTGCTGTCTGATTTCCTACGAGATTTCCCCGATATCACTGTCAATATGGTCTTGAACAATCGCTACGTTGAGCTGATTTCTGAAGGCTTTGATATGGCCCTGCGTATTGGGGAGCTGGAAGACAGCTCGCTGAAGGCGCGAAAGCTCACCGAGACCACCAAGCGGATGATTGCTTCGCCCAGCTATCTGGAGCAATTTGGCCGCCCGCAAAAGATCGACGATCTGAATAGCCACAAATTGCTGCACTATTCCAATCAATCCAGTGGCAATGTCTGGAAGATCACTGCCCCCTCTGGTGAGAAACGCCAGGTGCGCACCACCGGCTGGCTGTCGGTGAATGACGGTCAATCTCTTCTGAACGCCGCGATCTCGGGGCTCGGCATTGCCTATCTGCCTAGCTATCTCTATTCCGAAGCCATGGAGGAAGGCCTGGTCGAAGACGTCATGCCCAACCTGCCAATGGAGACCCAGGGCATCTATGCGGTCTACCCTCCGGGTAAATTCACCCAGCCCAAAGTGCGCGCCTTTATCGATTTTCTGGCGCATTCCTTTGCCGGCAAAGACAGCGAAGATTGGCGACAGTCCGCCTAATTGGCGCTGCACGTCTCCTCGTTTTATCTGCTCAGAACTGCTCTTGCTTTGGCGGAGCAGTTTTTTGCTGCCGTCTTGCGGGGGGCAGACCTTATTGGAGCGACTTAGAGGATCATCATCTTGCCAGAAGCACCACTTCGACCCGACGGTTTTTCTCTCTTCCGGCAGCGGTGAGATTGCTGGCGATGGGAGCCATATAGCCGGCGCCGGCTATTGAAATGCGCCCTTCAGCGACGCCAAGGGCTGACACCAGAGCATCTTTGACCATCTGAGCGCGCCGCAGCGAAAGACTGGTGTTATCTTCAAGACCGCCAACGCTGTCGGTGTGACCAACGATCAGCACCTGAGCTTTAGACTGCTCTTCCATGAACCCTGCCAGCCCCCTCAGGCTGGTTATGGCCTCTGGCGACAGTGTTTCAGCGCCAGTTTCAAAAACCACGCCGTCCAACACCACATGGCCTTGCTGTTCCAACAGGTCTTTCAGATCTGAGGCTGGATTTGATTTTTGTACAGGCGGGGATCCGGCAGAGGGCGTCTCTGCGGGGGCAAGGGCGAGCTGGGGTTGTCTTTGCGGACCGACCTCAATCATCTGAATATAGGTCGCTGATCCGCTGCGAGACACCAGCAGTGACACCGTCTGAACGGCATCAGATTCGATTTCTGTGATCACCGGTTTTTGCGCGGCCAGGAAATGGTAGTCAGACAGGCTGACGACCATGTCAGGCGCAGGCACCACCTCGATGCCAAAGCGAAAGTCAAAACCGCCGCATTGGCGGGTTTCGCATTGAAACAGAATCTCGTAGCCCTGCTGCACCAACTGGCTCCGCAGGACATCGAGCACCTGCAAAACAGTGGCATCGCCCGACAGATGCCAGGTACGTCGCAGGATATGACCTTCTTGTAGGCGCAAGGGAATACCGCCCGCGCCGAAGGCGCCAACCGGCAGGGCATAGGTGCCCAGTGCTGTTTCCCGCTGCGACCGTTCGATAGCCCCGTCAGGCAGCCGCAGCGGCGCCGCTTCCCCAGATTGCGCCTGGGCCCAGAGGGGCAAAGGCGGCAGTATCAGACAGCTGCCAAGCGCCCAAACAGCAAGTTGGCGGATCATCTGAACTGCGCGTGGTATTCGTCGTTTGGCACCATGCCCGTAGCCGAGGCGACGCGATTGGACATATTGTAAAAGCCGGTGACATTGGCAATGTCCCAGATATCGCGATCTGTAAAGCCAACCTGGCGTAGGGTTTCCCGGTCGGTTTCCTCAATCTCGGTGCTGGCCTTAGTGACTTTGATGGCAAAATCCAGCATTGCGCGCTGACGTGCGTCCAGCGGTGCCACACGGTAGTTCATCACCAGCATCTCGCCCAATTTGGGATCACCGGACAGCTGACGGACCGCGGCGCCATGGGAGGCGAGGCAATAAAAGCAGCTGTTCACAGCAGAGACCACAACGGCGATCATCTCCCGGTCCAGCTTGCTTAGGGCGCTGTCGCCCAGCATCAGCTCGTTGTAAAGCGCGCTAAAGGTGTTGAGCTTATTCTCATCAAAGGCATGGGCGCGCAGCACGTTGGGCACCATCCCCAGCTTTTCCTGACAGATGTCAAAGTACTTTTTCATGCCCGCTGGCAGTGGATCCAAAGCAGGGAGGTCGAGTGCGGTGGGTGGTGTTTGATCTGTCATGATGAATTAAGCTCCTGAAGGCAATTGGCGATAATGATATTGTCCGCCGTTGGTCATTCCCAATGAGGCATATAGTCCGTTTGCTCCCGCATTTTCCTTGGTACAGAGGACCGCCATTTCTGTGGCACCGTTTTCCGCTGCCCAAAATGCGGCTTGGCGCATCATCCAGACGCCCATGCCACGGCGACGCTGATGTGGCAGGATTTCCAAGGCATGCACCATGGCCACGCCATCATGCACTGCAACGAATCCCGCGCCAGCTGGCTTATCGTCATAGCGCCCCAGCAAGGCCGCCTTTGGGCCCGAAACGCGTTCCATGATGGCCTGGCGCGCCATACCGATGCCCCCTGCAATCCAGATCTCACGCTGAATTTCCAATGGCGACCAAAGCGCAAAGGTGGTGACGCGGGGGATTTCGACATCCATCAGCTTTTCGATAGGGCAAACCCAGAGGTTGACCGGGTCTTTCACAAGGTAACCACGCGCGCCAAGCTGGGCGTCCAGATCATCCTGCCCGTCCCGGATCATAAATAGACAATCCTGCCCCATTGCCCGCATGGCCTGTTCTGCCGTTTCGATTTCGGCCTCTGTGGCGCTGCCTTCGACGCTGGCTGCCGAAACCCGACTGCCGCCGCCCTGGCCTTCGCGCAGAGTGATTGAGCCCAGCTGGCGTTTTGCAGCTGTGGGCCATGTGGCTTCAACCACCGCATAGTATTTGGGATCTGTCAGAGTGGTACTCATGGCTATAGCCCCATTTCCTGTGCCAGTTCGCGCATCGCTGCGTCGACTGCTGCGCCATTGTGGCCTCGTATCACCACATTGGCGCCATAGGCTCCGTTGTGTTGAAATGGATAGCAGCCAATGGAGAGCTCGCTATGGCGTGCCGCTAGATCCGACAGAAAAGCGGCAATATCACCTTCACCGCGCATCAGGCGCAGGCTTTGTGACAACAGCGGCTCCCCACCGGTCAAGCCGGGCAGGACGCTTGCCACCATCGCCTGAAATACCATTGGCACCCCGGCCATCACATGTACGTTGTCCAGAGTGAACCCAGGCGCCGAGGAGACCGGATTGTCGATGAGGGTTGCCCCGTCGGGGATCCGCGCCATGCGTAGGCGGGCTGCGTTTAGCTCTTGCCCCGAATTGGCGTAGTGCGCGGCCAGAATGGCGCGGGCGTCATCGCGGATACCCAAATGTCTGTCAAAGGCCTGCGCAATGCAATCTGCGGTAATATCGTCATGTGTGGGACCAATGCCGCCACTGGTAAAGACATGGTCAAAACCCGCGCTCAGTGCCTGAACGGCTGCGATAATCACTGGGGCATCATCGCTGACCACGCGGACCTCCTTGAGGTCAATGCCGTGTTTGGTCAGTTCTCCGGCCAGAAAATGCGTATTGGTATCACGGGTGCGTCCAGATAGGATTTCATCTCCGATGACCAACATTGCGGCACTGGGGTTGGGCATCTTCTCTCTCCTATTTCGGCGGTAAATTCGATCCTCGCTGCAAGATAGCCACTCCTGCTATGAGAGCAAGCAGGCATCCCGTCTCAGGTTGGCGCTTGCGAAAGGTTTCTGATCTGGTCGAACAGAATTCTAGCTGCCATGGCGCTTGGAAACCATGCCGACCGGCTGGTTTCGGACCGCTTTGTGACGGGGGTGCGCAGCCTGTTGGTTTCGACTTACCAAAAGAAAGCGAGAGGACAGCTGGAGCTGTCCAGTAGGGCGAGATCTTACTAGGGGACGGAGAAAACGCCTTAGATATCGATCTCGACACCAGGCAAATTGACGGCCTTCATCATGTCGCGCAGCTCTTGGCGGGCAGCAATGTTGGAGATGTTCAGCTGTTTGATGCCGATGTCCTTGAGATCCAGCAGGGTCAGGCCACGGGGAAACAGTTCGCGAAAAATGACTCGCTCAGAAAAGCCGGGTGCAACGCGAAAGCCGATGCGTTTGGACAGCATGTTGATGGCGCGTTCCATCTTTTCCTTATTGACCATTCGCTGGGTGCCGACACGGTTGCGGATCACTACCCAGTCGATGGGCTTCAAACCGGCCTGGGCGCGCAGCTGGCGGGCGTTCCAAACCATTTCGGAATAGACCGAGGGACCGGTGATCTTTTCACCCTTCTGGTCGGTATGCGCCAGGAGGTCGAAATCAACAAAGCTGTCATTCAGCGGTGTGATTAGGGTATCAGCCAGGGAATGTGCCACCTGGCTCAGCCGGGTGTGTGATCCAGGGCAATCAATCAGGATGAAATCATTATCCGGCTCCAGGCTGGAGACAGCAGCAGAGAGACGGTGATCATAGATGTTTTCGCCAGGTTGCAGGCTATCCGCATCGATTTCGGGCAGTTCATGCAGTTCGACCAAGGGAAGATCGAGCGCGGCCTTTGCCATGAACTCTTTGCGGTTCTCAATATAGCGCCCCAAAGAGCGTTGCCGCAGATCAAGGTCCAGAGCAGCGACCTTATGGCCCAGTCGAGCCAGCGTTGTGGCCACATGGATCGAGACGGTAGATTTGCCTGCGCCGCCCTTTTCGTTACCGACGACAATAATATGTGCCATTGCTGTCCCTTGTATCCCATATCTTGGCTGGATGCCATTTGGCAGACCCTACATCGTCTTTTCCGCAAGGAAAAGATTCCGCAGTCCCGATGGGGGGGATTCGTGAAAAATTTCAGTCGGCTGTATCTGAAAAGAGATCACTTATCGGCGCCAGCCAGGCTTGGGACGGCTTCCATTCAGGCGACTTCTGCTGATAGATTGCCTTCCGGATCTGAAAAGCCGAAGTGGTGAGGACCGAATTTGTCTGGCATTCGGAACGCAAACAAATCTCTGACCAAGTCAATCCACAGAAGTCTACATGAGCTTTGGTGCACTGCGAGCCCAGACCTAGCAAACTGAAACTAGTCTTTGCGAACTAAAAGGACGACGCCTGCCGGATCGGAAGTCCAGTGACCGTTCACGTCATCGAGCGGCTCCAATTCATCACGCATCGGACTTTCAAGCGTTTGCAGTGCCTTGTCGGGCTCATCCGTGAGGAGTTCCAGCCAGACATCGACTTGGCTCTGCTTCTCAACCTTGTCGATCCATAACGTCATGCTTCCAAAGGAAAATGCGACACTGTTCGGAAGCTCGTTGATTACGGAAAGCTTTGCCCGATCACGATAGAATGCCACTGTCTCGTCCCATTTGTGCAACGGAACTTTGATCGCAATATTTTTGCCTGGCTCTATCATTTTCTGGTCCTTCGCCCTTCAGTCTATAGCCTATCACAGCCTAAGGGGCCTGTACCAACGCGGACGACCACTTCGTCCGCAAAACAGGCCAACGTGATTTACAGGCATGGCCAAAAAAAACCGCCCCCCAAAGGGAGCGGCATCTTTGAAAGCAAAAGGTCGGGTGGCTTAGAAGCCCAGGCCTTCGTATTTCTTTTTGAACTTGGAAACGCGACCGCCGGCATCCATCAGACGGGTGTTACCACCGGTCCAGGCAGGGTGCACTGTGGGGTCGATGTCCAGCGCCATCTGGTCGCCTTCTTTACCCCAGGTGGAGCGCATTTTCAGAACGGTACCATCGGTCATTTTGACGTCGATGAAGTGGTAATCGGGGTGAATATCTTTTTTCATGATACCGCTCCTTAGGCTTTTTTGGCTTTGTAGTTTGCATCTTCACGGATACGTGCGGACTTACCGCGCAGGGCGCGCAGGTAGTACAGTTTGGCGCGACGAACGCGGCCACGACGCACAACGGTGATGCTGTCGATATTGGTGGAATGCAGTGGGAACACACGTTCCACGCCTTCACCAAAAGAAATCTTGCGAACGGTGAAGGAACCCGCAATGCCAGCGCCATTTTTACGGCTGATGCATACGCCTTCGTAGTTCTGAACGCGCGAACGCGAACCTTCGGTTACTTTATAGCCAACACGGATGGTGTCACCGGCTTTGAAATCGGGGATGTCTTTCCCCAGGGCGGCAACTTGTTCCGCCTCCAGCTGTGCGATCAGGTCCATCTGATCTTCTCCTATTTTGCTCGTGGTTGTTCCACGAAGTATTTGCGCGTCCCGATAGCTCTTGGTCTTCACCGGGTCCCGCATGATGCAGCCCGCCAGAGGTCAGGTCGTCCGTTCATTTTGGTGTGGCGTCGGGGTGCAGCAGAAAAACCGAAGAAAGTTTCCGAAACATTGTCCCAACGTCAAACTGCCCGCAATCGAGCAAGCGATTCCAGACTGGCGTTAATTAGGAGGGTTGCGCCGGTCGGTCAAGGGCAAATGAGCTGTTGGTAGAACTGGGATGGTGGCTTCTGTTGCGGGGATTTGGGTGCTTTGAGATCAAAGGGGAGGTCCAGGCTCCCCCATTGTTTTCCACCTTGCATCGGCTGTCGCCTAGCTTGATAGGATCCCCCCTGAATACTGTTGTTTGGAGTGGCTGCCCTTGCGTTGTGCGCCTGCCAAACTGTCCGTCAACCGGCCCGGCGGCAAAGCCGGATAATTTCAGTTGCTGTGGATACATTTGACACTGTCTTGCGTATTTGCCTCAAGGGAAGTGGATGTCAGGGGGGAGGTGAGTGGCTAAACCAGGACAGCCCGGAATATGGCAAATTTCATTGTTCGCGCCGCTTTGATTGAGATTGGGCATTAGCATAATACGCTTAGAGTATCGGATGCTTGCAGCCTAAGCATGTTCCCTGCTCTGGTAAGCCCTCCAAAGCAGGGAGAGCGATTGCAGCCAGTGCAATCGGTTATTGCTTTTGCAGTAGGGCGCCAAAGAAATTGATGCCGCGCTCTAGGTTCTCGATCGACAGCCGCTCATTGGTGCCATGGAAGCGCGCAAGATCTGAGCCTTCGATTTTGAAGGGGTTGATGCGATAAGCATTCTTGGCGGCCTTGCCGTAGTGCCGCGCGTCAGTTGCCGCAATGGTCAAACCGGGCACCGTGGCCAGCGGACCAAAGGTATCCAGGATCGAGGTCTTAATATCCAGATAGCCTGTGGCCTCGGAAGAGGAGACCGGCGAGGCCGGGTTGGCCTGTTTTTCATCGTATCGGATTTCGATTTCAGGGTCGTCGATCGTTTGGCGCACATGCGCAACGATATCTTGAACGGAGTCGCGCGGGTGGATGCGGAAGTTGATCTTGGCCGAGGCCTCAGCCGCCAGCACGTTGTCTTTGCTCGATCCCGTCAGCATCGTGGGGGCCGTCGTGCTGCGCAACATGGCATCTGTGGTGGGGGAACTCGCCAGAATGGATTCCAGCAGCGGCTTAAACAGCCAGCGATTGGCAAAAACCACCCGCTGCCCAAAGGAGAAATGCCGCCCCAGCGAGTCAAAGAATTCCTCTGACAACCCATTCAGTCCGCCAGGCACCGGATTGTCTTCTAGCCGGGTCACGGCCCTCGCGATGCGGCCCACTGCGGTGACGCGTGGTGGCATCGAGGAATGCCCGCCAGCGGATTTAGCCACCAGTTCTAGCGTCACATAACCTTTTTCCGACAGGTTGATGCTGGCCACAGGTTGATCCAGACCGGGGATAACCTTGTCCAGCACAAAAGACCCCTCATCCAGCATCCAGTCCAGCTCAATGCCCAATTGGTTGAGGTGTACTGCGACCGCCATGGCGCCCAGACCACCGATTTCCTCATCGCCGCCAAAGCTGAAATAGACCGTGCGCTTGGGGGTGAATCCATCTGCAATCATCTTTTCGGCAGCGGTCAGCATGGCGATGACTGCCCCCTTGTCATCCAATGTGCCACGGCCCCAAACGAATTCTTCGTCGATCACTCCGGCAAAGGGCTCATGCTCCCACAGATCATGGGAGCCGGGTGCGATGGGTACGACGTCGTAATGACCCGCCAACAGAATCGGAGCCAGGCTTTCATCGCTGCCTTGCCACTTATAGAGCGGCGTCTGGCGTGCCAAAACTTCGCGGCTCATGGTGTTGTGCACCAGCGGGTAAGTCTCTTCCAGGAAGGTCAGAAAGGCCGCAAAATCTGGGTGTTTCAAATCGGTTGAGACAGTACGGAACTTCACCGCCTCTGACAGATCCTGAGTTGCCTGCTCGATATTGGCTTTCAGATCATAGGTCTCGCCGGTGCTGGAGGTCTCTTCTGGGGTGTAGCGCAGGGTGTTAAAGAGCAGCACGCCCAACAAAACGGTGAGGACCACAACCACTCCCGCTAAGAGACGCAGCAAAAATCGACCCATCAATTCTCTCCCCAGTCTGAGCTGGGCTCTGATCCTGTCGGGGCGCAGCTGCAGTCAAAATACCAAATGGTTAGTGGTATGATGCATAGAAGCGGGGGCGCTGTCGTGGTTGACTATGCGTCACTTTTTCTTCGGTTTGGCCTTGGGCGCGGGCCTGTTGGCCTCATATTCTTGCCATAGATCGGGGCGACGCTCCTGTGTGATCTCTTCTGACATATCCTGGCGCCATTGTGCCACCTTGCCGTGGTGTCCGGACATCAACACATCGGGGATTTTGCGCCCCTGCCATTCCGTGGGGCGGGTATATTGCGGGTGTTCCAGCAGACCGGAGGAGAAACTCTCTTCCTCAGTTGAGGCCTGATTGCCCAGCACGCCGGGGATCAGCCGCACGGTGGCGTCAATCAGCGCCTGCGCGGCCAGTTCGCCGCCTGTCATGACAAAGTCCCCCAGAGAGACCTCCTGGATATTGTAGTGTTCCAAAACTCGCTCATCGACGCCCTCAAAGCGCCCACAAAGCAGCGTCACGCCATCGCACCGTGCCAGGTCTTGCATCAGGGCCTGATCCATGCGCCGCCCGCGCGGGGTGAGATAGATCAGTGGCCAGTTGCCGCCGCGTGCTGCGGTGGTGTCTTGCATGGCCTTGTCGATGGCATTGCCTAGGACATCTGCCCGCAGCACCATGCCAGCGCCGCCACCGGCTGGGGTGTCATCGACGTTGCGATGCTTGCCGATACCAAATTCGCGCAGATCCACTGTCTCCAGCTGCCACAGCCCTTCCTGTAGCGCCTTGCCTGTGAGGCTCTCACCCAACACACCGGGAAAGGCAGTGGGGAACAGCGTCAGGATCTTGGCCTTCCACACGCCAACCAGCTCTGGCGTTGGCGTCATCAACTCACGCGGCTTGAAAGAGGGGCGGATAGCCTTGCGGCCATGGGATTTGTTTGGAGTCGTCATAAAGTTGCTGTTTAGTGCAATCAGGTTTTTGCGCAATAGAAAGCATTGGTGTTTGGATGAATTCAGAAATGCGACCCAAAGCACCAAACCTTGATCCAGATACGGTCCGTGAGGAGGTTCAGGCCCGCACACAGGCACTTTGGCCCCGTGCTGCAGAGGCAGCTGGCCTTGCCGAGGAGGGGGCCGTTTTTCGCAGGCTAGGGTCCAACCGGTTGCTAGAGCATCGCCGCTGTGTGCTGGAGGTCAAGACAGTCGATGGACAGAGCTTTGTGTTGCGGGCTGATTTCGATAGGGTGAACCCTCGGGCGTTGAACCGACAGCTGGAACGGCAAAGCAAGGCCGCCCAAAGCCTTAGGCCAGTGCCTGGTGTGTCTGCTCCCGAGATGTTGTGGAAGGATCCACAACATCCCTATGCTTTAATGGCTTTTGTCCAAGGCGACACAGCTTACCGCACCTTGGCACTGACGGACTATGGCTTTGGAGCTAGAGACGACGTCTTGCGTCGGATCGGCAAGGCTGTGGGTGAACTGCACAGGGTATCGGATGCAGGAGTGAGGCAGTTTTGGCCAAAACCGTTTCTGAAAATGGTCTCTAACCGGGCCCTAGAGGTGCGCGAAGGACAGCTCTGGTTGCCCAAACCCAACAGGTTTCTTGGGTTGTGCGCGCATTTGCATCGCGCCGCCCGGGGGGCGCGGGGCAATGAGTTCCGCAGCGCTTTGGCACATGGTGACTTACATCTGCGCAACATCATCATGTCGGAAAGGGGCGTTTCGTTTATTGATTTTCTGAATCACAACGCCATTTTTCCGCAGCGTGATATTGCCGATATTTGGCTGGCAAACTGCCCGGAGCACCTTGCCTCTGATGGTAACACACCTGGATTCGGCTTGGTCTCTCAGGCGGATTGGGTGGCCTTTGAAGAGGGCTATGGTGCCAGTTTGACGGATGACCCGGTATTCCGGTTTCTGTTTGCTTGGCGCCTGTTCAGGTTTTGGGTCAGCCTGGGCCGGAAGCTGCCAGAGTTGCAACGAAACTCGCAGACGGCCGTATCGGTCGTCCGGGTTCTGGATGCATTGCTCGCAGATGAAGCTGGCTGACCTCTCGGTCTAAAACAAGCCCTCTGGTGGATCTGCGATTATGCGACCCTGTTCCAGATCAACCGTGGGTACAGCTGCCAGGGTAAATGGCAAAAACACAGTTCCTTTCAGCCCCGCGCCTGTCAGTTCCAGCAGATCGCTGGCACCGTGGTTCTGTACAGATTTCACCGTGCCTAACAGGGCGCCGCCGGTGTCAAAGACCTCGACCCCGATCAGGTCGGCGTGGTAATATTCGTCGCTGGGCAGCGTGGGCAATTTATCACGGGTGGTGAACAGGCGGATACCTTTGAGCGCATCGGCCTGTTCTTTGGTTTCCACAGTGCTGATGCGACCAGTAAAGCCGCCCTTTACCGCGCGGCCCAGGGTGAGACTGAAACTCTGACTGCCGTCTTCATTGGTGAGCGGTGAATAGGTTTCGATTTCTTCCGGCTGGGCGCAGAAGCTCTTGAGCCGGACTTCGCCACGCACGCCATAAGATCCAGCAATGGCGCCGACACAAATCAGATCACTTTGGGGGGCACTCATGGGTTCACTCTCCGGCGCAGAACCCGGCGCGCATCCACTGCCCGCCAGACTGTGCGCATAGGTCCTTTTGATGGCTGCGCTCGAATAGAATGCCAGAGGTAAAGGCGATCGCAACAAAAATTACAAGGCGGATCAGACGTCCCATCGGTCTACCGTGTCTCGATTGACAACGACGGCTGACGCTTTTCCCAGCCCTGGCGCTCCAGTTCCGGGCTGTCGTGTAGCGCCTCGGGGAGGCCAATGCAGAAATAGCCGACCAGTTGCCAGTTCTTTGGCACTTGCAGGTCACGGCTGAGCTGATCAGGGTCCAGCACTGAGACCCAGCCCAGTCCCAGTCCTTCGGCGCGCAGGGAAAGCCAGAACAATGTGATGGCTGTGACCACCGAATAGCGTCGCATCTCGGGCATGGTACCGGCACCCAGACCATGGCCCTGCGCTGTCTCGTCATCGCAGTAGATCGCCAATTGAACAGGGGCCTCACGCATGCCCGACAGTTTCAGGTCGGCATAGCGCGTAGCGCGCTCACCCGAATAGCCGGCAAGCGCCTCAGCATTGGCGGTTTCAAAATTTTTCAGGGCGGTACTCCGCGCGGCATCACTGGTGATGCGCAGGATGCGCCAGGGTTCGCTCAACCCCACTGAGGGGGCCAGCTGGATGGTGTTGAGGCAGCGCGCGAGCACTGCCTCATCCACCGGATCCTTGCGGAAGCGACGCACATCGCGCCGCATCCGCATCAGATGGTCAAGCTGGGCGCGGAACGCCTCTGGAAAGGCACCATCAGGCACCTCCCCATCACGCCCCAAAGGGGGCAGGTCCCACGACCCCATTGCCTTATTCCGCGTCTGCGGCTGGCTCGGCGGCCTTGGCTGCTTTTTCTTCGGCGCGTTCCTGGGCTTTCTTGCCAGGGGTGCCCTTCTTGGGGTTGTTGCGCTCTGTTTTTTCACGAACGCCAGCGGCTTCCAGCATACGAGCAATACGGTCGGTAACCTGTGCGCCCTGGTCGAGCCAGTACTGAACGCGCTCCATGTCCATTTTCACGCGCTCTTCGCTGTCTTTGGGCAGCAGAGGGTTATAGGTGCCGAGCTTTTCAACAAAACGGCCGTCACGTGGCATGCGGCTGTCAGCAGCCACGATGCGGTAGAAGGGGCGTTTTTTCGAGCCGCCACGGGCCAGACGAAGTTTGATAGCCATGGGTAGTCTCCTTTGATGGCGTTTACAGGGATTGCCCTGTTATTCCTGGTGTTTCTTGTGGTGTCTGATGACTTCCTGAATGATGAAGTTCAGGAAAGCCTTGGCAAAATCGGGGTCCAGGTTGGCCCGTCTCGCCAAATCTTCGAGCCGCGCGATCTGCTTTGCCTCTCGGGTGGGGTCCGAGGGCGGCAGGTCATGTTCAGCTTTCAGCTGACCAACGGCCTGTGTGTGTTTGAACCGCTCGCCCAGCGTATAGACAAGGATGGCGTCCAGCCGGTCGATGCTTTCACGGTGTCCCATAAGGATCTCGGCGGCGCGGGCTACATCGTCCAGATCGGGCGCGGGAGTGTTGGTCGTATCAGTCAAGAGCCCATCCTTTTGGTTTGAACAGTGGGTCAGCGTAGTGGCTGATTTCCATCTCAATGCCATGGGCGATCTGACTGCCCTGCAACGCTTGCGGGCTGGGATGGCGGTAAACCGCGTCATTGCCGTCGATGGTTGTGGCATCGTGATCTTTCACGGCGCCAAGCCGTTCGGCCAGGCGGATCGAATCCAGGTTCTTGGGGTCAAGGTAGCTGACGGCGGTCTCCCAGCCCATGGTCTCGTAGAAATAGCTGCGGGCCGCGTTGGTGGCTTCCAGCGCATAGCCATGCCCGGCCGCGTCTGGCCAGATGATCCAGGCGATTTCCCGTTCTGGCCAACCCGCAGGCATCCAGCCGCCGGCCATGCCGTAGGTCTCATCCGTTTGCTTGTCGTGGATCATCCACATGCCAAAGCCGTGAATCTGCCAATGGCCGATCTCAGCCGCATAGAGCATCCAGGATTCATAAGCGTTCAACGGCCCGCCCATGAAGCGTGCCCGATAAGAGGAAAAGGTTGCCTCGAAATTTGGATAGTCCTCGGCCTCGGGGCCACGCAGCACCAGGCGTTCGGTCTCAATCACTGGAATACTGTGGCTCATGCGGCCTCCTCCACCTTTGGGTGGCGCCAGATTTCACAAGGGGTGCCGCGCAGCTCGCCAAGATCTTCCATCGTGGCGCCTAGCCGGTGCGCCAACGCTCTTGAGCGGGCGTTGGTGGGGCGGATATAGCTGATAACGCCATCATGACCCTGATGCAGTGCAGCATAGCGACGGGCCGCGCTGGCGGCCTCAGCGGCGATGCCCTTGCCCTCGGCCTGTTCAAACACCGCCCAGCCCAGCTCTGGTTCTTGCCAACCTGGGGCAAAGATAATGCCAGTCCAGCCGACAAAGGCCCTGGTTGCCTTGTCGGTGATATGCCACAGGCCATAGCCATTCAGGGACCAATGCCCCAGCCGGGCCACAAGCGAGTCCCAGGCACCGGCCGCGTCGCGCGGACCGCCAACCGTGTGGCTCCGTTCAGTGGTGAAGAAATCAGCCAGGGGTTTCAGATCCGTGCTATGCGGCGCGCGCAGGATCAGTCGCGCGGTCTCGATCACCAGGATTGGCAGGGGCATTGCGGTCATGCGTAGCCCTCCATGCCGCCAGCGGCGAGATCATCGGGACTCATGTGACGCCAGACTTCCAGGGTGCCCATGCGTACATGGGTGAAATCACCATCGCGGCTTGCCCCCATGCGTTGCGCAACGGCGCGCGAGGCGTGATTGTTTGGGTCAACCAGACTGATCGCTGTTGTCCAGCCTAGAGTCTCATAGGCATAGGTACGCGCAGCGGTGGCGGCCTCGGTGGCGTAGCCCTTACCGCCAAAGCCCTCGAACAGGTCCCAGCCGATTTCTGGCTCGGGCCAGCCCTCGGGATTCCACAAGCCGATTATACCAGCGGGTTTGCCGGTCTCTTTTTCCACCAGGGTCCAACGACCATAGCCCAGCAATTGCCAGTGGCCGATTTCCAGCGCCAGATGGCGCCAGACCTTGTCGCGCTCCATCTGTCCACCGACAAACGCGGCCCGCTCCGAGGCATAGAAGGCGCACAGCGGCTCGAAATCGCTCAACTCTGGCACGCGCATCAAAAGGCGTTCGGTCTCTATGGTGGGAACCTGGATCATGTTATTTCTTTTTGCCAAAACCAGAGAGGCCGCCGGGCAGACCCATTCCACCCATGCCACCCAGACCGGGCAATCCGCCGGGCATCCCCTTGCCGCCACCCATGGCCTTGGCCGCGGCTTCCAGCGCCTTGGGGTCCATCTGGCTGGGGTCCATGCCGGCCATATCGCCCATGCCGCCGCCCTTACCGAGCATGCCTTTCATGGCCTGCTTCAGCATCTTACCTTTGCCCATCTTGCCCATCTTCTTCATCATGTCCGACATCTGACGGTGCATTTTCAGAAGCTTGTTCAGATCAGAGACCTGCATACCAGCGCCGGCCACGATACGCTTTTTGCGGCTGGCCTGCAGAAGGCCGGGGTTGGCACGCTCTTTCTTGGTCATTGACTGGATCATGGCGATCTGGCGCTTGATAACTTTGTCGTCCATGCCGGCATCCTGCACCTGCTTGGCCATTTTACCCATGCCGGGCATCATCGACATCATGCCTTCCATGCCGCCCATCTGCTGCATCTGTTCTAGCTGCATCTTCAGGTCGTTCATGTTGAACTGACCCTTCATCATGCGCTTCATCATGCGCTCGGCCTGTTCGGCCTCGATGGTGTCTTGCGCCTTTTCAACCAGGGCCACGATGTCGCCCATGCCGAGAATACGGCCGGCTACGCGCTCGGGCTCAAAGGTCTCGATGGCGTCCATCTTTTCGCCGAGGCCGACAAAGCGGATCGGCTTACCGGTGACTGCGCGCATCGACAGGGCAGCACCGCCACGGCCGTCACCATCCATCCGGGTGAGCACCACGCCGGAGATGCCGATCTTGGCGTCAAATTCTTCTGCAACCTCAACCGCAACCTGACCGGTCAAGCCGTCAACCACCAAGAGGGTCTCACGCGGAGAGACCACATCGCGGACGTCTTCGACTTCCTGCATCAGGACTTCGTCAATCTGCAGGCGGCCAGCCGTGTCGAGCATATAGACGTCATAGCCACCCAGCGCAGCCTGCTGTTTGGCGCGCTTGGCGATATCAACAGGTTTCTGGCCGGCAACGATCGGCAGGGTGTCGACGCCAATCTGGGCCCCCAGAACCGCCAACTGATCCATCGCGGCCGGGCGATAGACATCGAGCGATGCCATAAGCACCCGCTTGCCTTCTTTGTCTTTCAGCCGTTTGGCCAGCTTACCGGTGGTGGTGGTCTTACCAGAGCCCTGCAAACCTACCATCAGGATCGGCGCAGGCGGGTTGTCGACCTTGAGCGTGCCGAGGTCCTCATTGCCGCGCAGCACCTCCACCAGTGCGTCGTGCACGATCTTGACGACCTGCTGGCCCGGCGTCACCGATTTGGTAACCGATTGGCCAGTGGCCTGTTCCTGTACCTTCTTGACGAAATCACGTGCCACTGGCAGCGACACATCCGCCTCTAGCAGGGCAACGCGGACTTCGCGCAGAGCGGTTTTGACGTCTTCCTCGGACAGGGCGCCCTGTTTGGTTAGCCGGTCAAAGACCCCGGAAAGCCGTTCGGATAAATTTTCAAACATGCTTACGGCCTCCTTCGCCGGTTCCAAAATCAGACACTTCCTACCTAGTAAGCAGGAGGTCCATGCGCAATTGCCCCCACGGGCGTAACACGCTGGTGGAGGGCGATCCCCGACAAGTCAGGGACCGGAAGACTCAAGCTGCTTCCGGATATTGGCCCTGCGTTACGTGGATTGGCCGACAGAGTCAACCCTGGCAGCTTTGAGCCATGCATTCACCCGGTCCGCAATTTCCATCTGGTCTTTTTCCGTCGAAGGCCGTTCAGTCAGATGTTCCATAAGGAGATCGCCATCGCAGTGTAGAAGGAGTGCAGGCAGGAATTCTTGCTTTCCGAACTCCACGGGTTGCGGGCTCAGGGTGTACTCTTTGATATTTTGTAATGGGATGCAGTGTTCCTGGAAATAGAACCCGCCTTTTCTGCGGTAGGTCAACTCAGCCTTTTGTCTGTCGAAGATCAGCTGACTGCGGTCCAGGCTCATTGCGGCCAGGAAAAGCAAAATCACCGCGCCGCAGGCAACAACCGC
Organism: Roseobacter sp. MED193; assembly: GCF_000152965.1. Lineage (GTDB taxonomy): Bacteria > Pseudomonadota > Alphaproteobacteria > Rhodobacterales > Rhodobacteraceae > Pseudophaeobacter. Next base: position 2,784,486 of record NZ_CH902583.1, read on the forward strand.
CGCCATAAAGATGTCACCATCCCACAGCCAGGCTAGGCTGTAGTAGATAGGCAGCAGGGCGGCAGCGGTAAGGAAAACCGGGGCCAGCCTGTCTTGGTATTCCAAAATGAGATGCTATGGCGTTTCACGGGTAATTTTCATATCAAAAACTTACCAATATTTTGGACATGGAGCGAGAGGCATCTGGTCTGTTGCCCTTGACACGTTGGGGGGTGGGTAGACACCATTGGCATCAAGGTCTGGCCGGGAGTGAATGGACAGACGGTGGCGACAGCAGCAAGCGTACAGGCGTAGAGCGACGTGACAGGTCGTAATCCTCTTCGGGCAGCCATTTAGCTGAGGGAGGATCAAGAGATATGCGTGTATTTACCATTTTGGGGCCATCGCAATCCGGCAAAACGACCCTGGCAAGGGCGCTGGCGGGTCTGGACGGGGCCATGGGAAAACGGCGGGAAACGGCAACGGTTGCAGCTATGCAGCCGTTTTCTTTTATGGGAGAGGACTGGGCCGCCATCGAAATTTCTGGGGGAGCAGAGAACCGGGCGCAGGTTGGGCCAGCTCTGACAGCCAGTGATGCAGCGGTACTCTGTGTGCCTGCGGATCCAGAGGCCGCAGTTCTGGCCGCGCCCTATCTGCGCCAGCTGGAGGAGGCAGGGATCCCCGTTTTCCTGTTTGTCAACCGCATGGATCAGGCCACAGGGCGCATTGCCGATATCATTGCGGCTCTGCAAACCTACAGTCAGCACAGTATTGTGCTACGCCAGGTGCCGATCCGCCAAGATGGCCAAGTGGTAGGGGCGGTTGATCTGATTTCTGAGCGCGCTTGGAAGTACATTGAAGACCAGCCCTCGGCCTTGATTGAGCTGCCCGAAGAGATGCAGCTGCGCGAGAAGCAAGCCCGTAGCGAGATGCTGGAGGCCCTGGCAGATTTTGACGACCATTTACTGGAAGAGCTGATCGAAGATCGCGAAGTCTTGGCAGCAGAGGCCTATGATGTGGCGACACAGGTGCTGCAGCATGGTGAGGTTTTTCCGGCGTTTCTGGGGGCGGCGGAACACCGCAATGGGGTCCTGCGATTGATGAAGTCACTGCGTCACGAGGTGCCTCAGGTGGCGGCAACGCGGGCGCGGTTGGCCGGGGCGCATGAGGGCTTGGGGGATGTGGTTGCCGTTGGCTGCATGGCGGATCAGGTCAAGCATCTTGGTAAAACTGTTCTGTTGCGTGCTCTGGATAGCGGCTTGGAGCCAGGGCTCCCGGTGGGCGGCAGCACTCTTGGGGGGCTGACCGGGTTGTCTGCGGCGAGCCCAGGTCATGGTGGCGAAAACGGGAATGGAGAGAGCAGCGTTGCCGCCCAGAGAGGGGGGCTTTTGGCCGGCGATATTGGCCAGGCGGTGAAGTCGGATCATCTCAACCTTGGATATTGCTATACTGCCGATAGCAGCGCTGGGCTGCCGAGCTGGGCGCAGCCAAAGCCTTCAACCTACCGACGTTTGGTGGTCCCGGTGCATGACCGCGACGAAGCGCGGCTCGCGACGGCCCTGGACCGGTTACTCGGGCTCGACCCGGCTGTGGGGCTGGAACAGGATGCGATTTCCGGGCGTGCACTGTTGCATTTGCAGGGCCCGCTGCATCTGCGACGGGTTCTGGCGACGCTGGAAAAGGAATTCGGCGTTGAAGCGCATAGCGAAAGGGTGCCGCCGACCTTTTGTAAAACTCTTAAAAAGCCGGTGGAGCAACAGTACCGGCATAGAAAACAGTCTGGTGGGGCGGGCCAGTTTGCGGATGTATGGATCGAAATCCAGCCGTTGCCGCGTGGCGCAGGCTTCAAATTTCAGGAACAAGTCAAGGGCGGCGCAGTGCCGAAGGCCTATATCACTTCGGTCGAGGCCGGCGTGCGTGAGGCGCTGGACCTGGGCCAGAATGGACATCCGGTGGTGGATGTTGAGGTGACCTTGAAAGATGGCAAACACCACGCGGTGGACAGCTCTGATTTTGCGTTCCGTATTGCGGGGAGAAACGCAGTGCGGAATGCTTTGGATCAGGCAGAGGTTGTTCTTTTGCAGCCGATCATGCGGTTGAACATCCATGCGCCCTCAGTGTTTTCCGGCGGTTTGATACCTTTGGTGAGCAGTTTGAAGGGGCAGGTGCTGGGCCTTGCGGCCGAAGAGCAGGCTGCAGGCTGGGATGTTTTGGAGGTGCTGTTGCCCTTGGCGGCGCAGGATACACTGTGCCACAGCCTTGCCAGTGCCACCCGTGGCACGGGCTGGTTTGAGACAGCTTTTGACCATTATGAGGAGGCCCGCCACGAAGACCCAGCGCCCGCGTAAGCGCAATGGCAAGTAGGCAATGGCAAGAAGATTGGCTGACCGGGAGGGGTGATCTGGCTGCGCAATGACCTGTCCGGACTTGATCGTGCTGCCTGTATCGCAGAGCGACCCGCAGGAGACGTATCTCCACTTGCGTCCACAGGGTATTTTGCGCGATTTGATCAGGAGATATAAATTCCACAGTCTTTGGAGAGATTAATTATATGAACGCTGCCTCCCCTGCTCAGCACACTGCCCAGCCAATCGGCTCTGATGCGCTCCTGGCGCAGCTCACGGAATGGGGGCTGCCCTATACATTGTTTACCCATGTGCCTTTGCGCACTGTGGAGGAGGCCAAACAGGTAGAAGCTGAGATGCAGCAGCCCGGCCTCAGTAGCTTGAAAATCAAGAACCTCTATCTGCGGGATCGCAAAAAGCGAAACTATCTGATTTCCGTCGAGCAGGACCGGGAGATCGACCTTAAAGCGCTGAGCAAGGAAATTGGCGCTGGGGGCCTGAGCTTTGGCTCCAGCGACCGCCTGATGCAGAACTTGGGTATTCTTCCCGGCGCGGTGAGCCCGTTGGCAATGATCACCGGGGTTGGCCAAGGCGTGCGTTTCTACATGGATGCTGCGGCGCGGGATGTGGATGTGATCTATATGCATCCCTTGGTAAATGACCGCACCGTGATGATGGCGCGGGGGGATTTCCTTGCATTTCTGGAGCGGATCGGCTGCGAAATAAACTGGGTTTAGCCGTGGCAAGCAAAATGCCGCCCTCCCTTGGGGAAGGCGGCATTTAGGTTTGCACTGTCTGGCTTGTGCACGCGAGTTAGGCCGCCAGCTCTTCAATGGCTGACTTGGCGCGGGCCATAGAGCCTTCCGCATCCATGGAGAGCTGATCTGCGGCGACCAGTTCGACATTTGTGATGCCGATAAAGCCCAGAACATGGCGCAGGTAGGTTGTCGCGAAATCGATATCTGAGCCGGCTTGAGTACCGCCAGAGGCCACGGCAATGATGGCGCGTTTGCCTTCCAGCAGGCCTTTGGGGCCAGCCTCGCTGTAGCTAAAGGTAACGCCAGCGCGGGCAACCAGATCAATCCAGGCCTTCAGGGTCGAGGGAACAGAGAAGTTGTAGATCGGCGTGCCAATAACAATAGTGTCAGCCTGTTTCAGTTCAGCGATCAGGGCGTCAGACTGGGCAAGCAGTGCCTTTTGCTCATCGCTGCGCTGATCGGCAGGGGTAAAGTTGGCACCTACCCAGGCTTCATCCAGCAATGGCAGGGGCGTTGCGAGGTCGCGGCGAATAACATGGTCAGGCGACAGGCGGGCGGTGATTTCGGCACTCAGCGAGCGGGTGACGGAATTTTCAGCGCGGGCGGAAGAGTCAATATGCAAAACGGTGGAGGACATGATCTGATTTCCCATTTGATGTTTCGTCTGCTTTACAAATGGGGTATAGCAAAAATGAACTCAATTGCGCTGATGGCGCAGGTGATGTGCATTTTTGCGCAGGCGTTGGGATCGGGTTTTAAAAAGCGGATTTAGAGCAAGGGTAGTGTCATGGAAAACTGGGACGAAGTTCGCACAGCCTACCAGGTGGCGCGTATGGGAACCGTTAGCGGCGCGGCCGAGGTTCTGGGGGTGCATCATGCCACGGTGATCCGGCACATTGAGGCAATTGAGGCCCGTTTGGGGGTCAAGCTGTTTCAGCGCCACGCGCGTGGCTACACGCCGACGGAATCGGGGCAGGATTTGCTGCGGGTGGCCCAGGCCACGGATGATCAGTTTAGCCAGTTGGTGGGCCGGTTGAAAGGTCAGGGGGATGAGGTTTCGGGCGAATTGGTGGTGACGTCTCTGTCGTCGATGTCGCATCTTTTGGTGCCGGTGCTGACGGAGTTTCAGCAGATGCATCCTGGTCTGGTTATTCGCTATCTCACGGGGGAACGCTTGTTCCGGCTGGAATACGGCGAGGCCCATGTGGCGCTGCGGGCGGGCAATGCGCCTGATCAGCCGGACAATGTGGTGCAGCCTTTTGCAAGGCAGCGTATTGGCCTGTTTGCGTCCCAAAGCTACGTTGACCGGCACGGTGTACTGGAGGGCATTGACGACCTGAAGAACCATCAGTTTGTCGGTACGGATAACGAAAACAGCCGGGCCCCTTTTAACAAATGGCTGCGCGAGCACACCAATGAAGAGACGATCATTTTTCGCTGCTCGGACGGGGTCGCAATGCAAGAGGCCATTATGGCCGGGGCGGGCATCGGCTTCATGTCCACCTGGGAGGCCTCTCGTCGTCCCGACCTGGTGAAAATGATGGAGCCTCGGGAAGAGTGGGAGGGAAGCCTGTGGCTGGTGACCCATGTTGATCTGCATCGCACCAACAAGGTACAGAGTTTCCTCAGCTTTTTGAAAGAGCGCTCCAAGGCCTGGCAGCAATGAACCCGGTTCAGCGCGCCCACGGTGCCATGCTGCTGTTTTCGATCCTGGTGGCGGGGTCGTTTTCGCTGGGGGTATTGATCGCAAATGACATCGCGCCAATGGCGTTGAATGCGGTGCGCTTTGTCATTGCGGCGGTGGTAATCGGCGCCGTCGCGGCGATGACTGGCAGGCTCCAGCGTAGTCATTTCCGAGCTCCCTGGCGTTACCTGGTGTTGGGGGCGCTGTTTGCGAGCTACTTTGTATTGATGTTCTACGGATTGCAGACTGCGGCTCCCGTCAGCGCTGCGGCGGTCTTCACTCTGACTCCGGTGCTGAGCGGGGTCTTTGGTTATCTGCTCCTACGCCAGGTTACGAACCGGCGCATGGCGTTGGCGCTGGGTATCGGTGCGTCTGGCGCCCTCTGGGTGATTTTTCGCGCCGACCTGGCGGCTTTGCGGGCCTTTGATATTGGTCAGGGCGAGATGATCTACTTTGTCGGCTGCATTGCGCATGCGATCTACACGCCGATGGTGCGACGTATGAACCGGGGGGAGCCTGCGATTGCCTTTACCTTTGGCACCCTGATTGCAGGAGCGCTGGTGTTATTGGTGGTGGGATGGGGGGACATCCGCACGACCCAGTGGAACGCCTTGCCGATGTTGGTTTGGGTCGGCATCTTTTATGTGGCAATCTTTGCCAGTGCGATGACTTTTGTGTTGTTGCAATTTGCCAGCCTGCATCTGCCCGCGGCCAAGGTGATGGCCTATACCTATCTGACTCCAAGCTGGGTGATTGTCTGGCAAGTGGCGTTGGGCAATCCGGCGCCAACAGGGCTGATCCTGGTCGGGATTGTTCTGACGGTGTTGGCGCTGGTGTTGCTGCTCGAAGATGCCGCCAAGCCAGTGCGCTCTGCCAAAGCCTGAGCGCGCTGTCTCAGACCTCGCTATTTCGCGTGGCGGATGGCACGTCGTCCAATTCGCTGGCCAAAAAGCGCTCGAATGCATCCAGGTTCACGGGCTCAAACTGGCCAAACCCTTGCATCCAGACGGAAGCCGCGCGCATGGCATCAGGCTGTAACTTGCACCACTTAACCCTGCCGCGTTTCTCCTGCGCGATCAGCCCGGCGCGGGTCAGGATGGTCAGATGTTTGGAGATGGCAGCCAGAGACATCTCGAAGGGTTCGGCCACATCGGTCACCGCCATGTCGTCTTCCAACAACATAGTGAGGATCGACCGGCGGGTCGGATCGGCCAGGGCGGCAAAGACGGTATCAAGTTCACTAGACATCTTGGGGCACATTATGCTGCACCGCGCTTGAAGGAAAGCGGGGATCGCTGGGCGCTATTACAGACTCTGGGCTAGGATGATACCGCCGGAAATCAGAAGCAACAGCAAGACGGCCTGGCGGAAACGCAGGTCACTGACGCCTTTGAAGGCCCTGACACCAACAAGGGTCCCGATGATTGTAAATGGAGCAGAGATTGCTGCATAGATCATCAACTCGCCGTCCAGCTTGCCGATCACAAGCATGGCGACGCTGGCGAAGGCTAGAACCAGAAGATTGAAGGGCTGATACCGGGCTCGCTGTTGACGCGCGGAAAACCCTCTGAGCTGCAACCAGACGAGCGGTAAGACACCGGAAAGCCCGGCAAACCCGCCCAACACGCCGCTGGCAAACCCGACGGCTCTATCGGCCACCCCTTCGGGAGAGGCAGTGGCGGCTGGCCGGGGCCATCCTGCAAATTGCAAAAGGGTGTAGACCACCAAAAAGCCTCCGATAATGGTTTTGACCAAAGTCGGCTCCATCTGGGTCAGGATGGCCGCGCCAATTGGGACGCCGAGAATTCCCCCGGATAGCAGGTAGCTGCTTTTGCGCCAGTTCAGTTCAACCGACAATTTCAACACCCCGATAAGCTGCCCAACCAAAGCCGAGATGATAATGAGCGGCGGGACTATATGGGCTGGTAAGGCGAGGAACCAGAAGCCGGAGGCTACAAGTGCAGTGCCAAAACCGGCAAAGCCATTGATAAAGCCAGCCGCCGCTGCGCCCGCCGACAAGGCCAAGAGTAACTGAATTTCGATCGGACTGCTCCCTGCTCACAAGCGCCACCTTCCGCAGGTCACGGTGGAATGGCAAGCGGGAACAGGATTTCGGGCTCTGGGCGCGTGGGATTGGCGATGAACTCAAAATCAACCGAATGGTTGAATAAGCGGAATGGGCCTCTCAACCCGCCACCAGCCCCAGTGCGATGCCGTGGTGGACTCTGGGTGAATGCACTAAATGTATATTTTTCAGCCACTTAAATAAATTTCCCCTGCGACGCTTGAACAATTGACTCTGAAGCCCCAGCACCTTAGCACCTCTCATAGAAATCGCGTGAGGATGGCGCCCGTGACAGATGATGACCAAAAGCAGCGCATGGCGCAGCTGGAGGCGAAACTGGCAGCGGCGCGTAAGGCCCAAGAGCCCAAGCCGCGCGCGGATGAACACTACTCTCTGGCCAATCAGGCCTGGCGGATGGTGATTGAATTGGTAGCCGGTCTCGGGATCGGCTTTGGCATCGGATACGGGCTGGACCTGCTCTTTGGGACCCTGCCGATCTTTATGGTGCTGTTCATACTGCTGGGCCTTGCGGCTGGGGTGAAGACAATGCTTCGCACCGCGCAGGAGATCCAGGAACAGAAACTGGCCGAACAGGCCGATGAAAATGCAAAGGCTCAGGACTGATCGCGTGATCAACACCTGACGACAGGAGAAGCGGAACGATGGGCAAGCTGTTCTTTTACGTAGCATTGGCACTGGTAGTAGTGTCTGGCGTGCTTTTTGCACCCGAGCATGCGGCTCTGGCGATCCACCCGATGGATCAGTTCAACGTGGCCTCGCTAACGGGCGGCGCGGTGAGCACCTTCGCAATCACCAATGTCACACTCTGGCTGGCTCTGGCCGTTGTCTGCGTCTTCTTGCTGATGGTTGTTGGCTCTTCGCGCCGCGCCATCGTGCCCAGCCGGGCCCAGTCGATCGCAGAACTGACCTACGGCTTCATCTACAAAATGGTTGAAGACGTCGCTGGCAAAGATGGCGTAAAGTTCTTCCCCTATATCATGACCCTGTTCATGTTCATCCTGATGGCCAACTTCCTCGGCCTGATCCCGATGTCCTTCACCACCACCTCGCATATCGCTGTCACCGCGATCCTGGCTGGTCTGGTGTTCTTTACCGTCACCATCGTTGGCTTTGTCAAAAACGGTGTTGGCTTCCTTGGCCTCTTCTGGGTGTCGAGCGCGCCTCTGGCACTGCGCCCCATCCTGGCCATCATCGAACTGATTTCCTACTTCGTACGCCCCGTGAGCCACAGCATTCGTCTGGCAGGCAACGTCATGGCGGGCCACGCGGTTCTGAAGGTATTCGCAGGGTTTGCAGGCGCGCTGGGCCTGTTCAGCTTCCTGCCGATCTTTGCCATCACCGCAGTCTACGCCCTCGAAGTTCTGGTGGCCTTTATCCAGGCCTACGTCTTTACCATCCTGACCTGCGTGTATCTGAAAGATGCCCTGCATCCGAGCCACTAAGGTCTAGATCAACAAGTTACCGGGTGATCCGCTTCTGGATCATCCGGATCCCAAATCACCACATTCCATCGTAAGGAGAATACCCATGGAAGGCGATATCGCACAACTCGGTCAGTTCATCGGCGCAGGCCTCGCAGCAATCGGTTCCGGCGCAGCCGCGATCGGTGTTGGCCACGTAGCCGGCAACTTCCTGGCAGGCGCACTGCGCAACCCATCGGCAGCAGCCGGCCAGACAGCTACTCTCTTCATCGGCATCGCCTTTGCAGAAGCCCTGGGCATCTTCTCGTTCCTGGTTGCTCTGCTGCTGATGTTCGCAGTCTAAGACCTTAGGACACTTTATCCTTACGGTCGGGCGGTAGGCCCAACGGCCCACCGCCCGATGTAACGGCAAGTTCCCTAGGAGGACGACATGGCATCTAATACACAAGACGCAGCTCACGGCGCCGCCGAATCTGCTCCGGGCATGCCGCAGCTGGATTTCTCGACCTTCGGGAACCAGATCTTCTGGCTGGCAATCGCGCTGGTCGCGATCTATCTCATTTTGTCGCGTGTCGCGCTGCCCCGCATTGCTGCGGTTCTGGCAGAGCGTCAGGGGACCATCACCAACGACCTCGCCGCGGCTGAAGATCTGAAAGCCAAGGCAGTTGAGGCCGAAGACGCTTATAACAAGGCCCTGGCAGACGCCCGCGCCGAGGCACAGCGTATCGCCGCCGAAACACGCGCCGAAATCCAGGTAGGCCTGGACGAAGCCATTGCCAAGGCGGATGAACAGATTGCTGCCAAAGCGGCTGAATCTGAAAAAGCCATTGGCGAGATCAAAGCTGGCGCGCTGGAAAGCGTGAAAGTTGTGGCCGCCGACACCGCCGAAGCCCTGGTAACAGCGCTGGGTGGCAAGGCAGATGCAAAAGCAGTCGCAGCCGCGGTTGCCGACCGGATGAAAGGTTAAGGACATGCGCACAGTTCTGGCAATTGCCCTCACCCTTGGAGCCACAAGCCCGGCCTTCGCCGCTTCTGGTCCTTTCTTTTCGATGAGCAACACCAACTTTGTTGTTCTGCTCGGCTTCCTTCTGTTCGTTGGTATTTTGCTCTTCGTAAAAGTACCAAGCCTGCTGGGTGGCCAGTTGGACGCCCGCGCCGAAGGTATCCAGAAAGAGCTGGACGAAGCCCGCGCCCTGCGGGAAGAAGCCCAGACCATTCTGGCCTCTTATGAGCGCAAGCAGCAGGAAGTTCAGGCTCAGGCGGATCGCATCGTGGCTTCGGCCCGTGAAGATGCAGCTGCCGCTGCCGAAGAGGCCAAATCGGAATTGGAGCAATCCATTGCCCGTCGTTTGGCCGCTGCGGAAGAGCAGATCGCCTCTGCTGAAGCTTCGGCTGTGAAAGAAGTCCGCGATCAGGCGATCTCCATCGCGGTTGCTGCGGCAGATCAAGTGATCGCCAAGCAGATGACTGCAACTGAGGCCAACAAGCTGATCGACGCCGCGATCACCGACGTCAATGACAAGCTGCACTGATCGAATACAGATCTCTGTATGTTAAAGTTAAAGAACCCGGCCCCAGTGGCCGGGTTTTTTGTGCAAAGTTGAAGCTTTCGTTTCGCAAGCTCATTGGGAGAGATTGCTGAACTGTGGCGGGGCTAAGGATATTGTACTTCGCTCAGGTTTAGCTCAGCCTTTGGGTCGGGGAGCGCGCAGTCCTTTGAGTTTTGGCATTGCTCAGCTCAGGTGTTTCAGAAAGTCTTCGGCGATCGTTAGATGGTGGTTTTTGCTTTCAGGCGTCATGCGCGCAGCGGTCCGGCACATCATGGCCCAACGCGGGTTCGTCGCGAGTGCGCCAGAATGCTTGAAGATGAACCGCCAATACAACCCGTCCCAGACCTCTGCCCAAGGCCCTTTGTCCCAATGGCTCATTTTTCGGATATAGTTTGAGCCGGAGAAATAAGGTTTGGTGGTGATTAACCCGCCATCGGCATGCTGGCTCATGGCGTAAACATTGGGAACCATGACCCAATCATAACTGTCCACGAACATCTCCATGAACCAGCGGTAAACCGCGTCGGGGTCAATTTCGCACAGGAACATGAAGCCCCCGAGCACCATCAACCGCTCAATATGGTGGCAATAGCCGGTCGCGAGCACGCGTTGGATGGTGTCGTCTAGGGGGGCAATGCCGGTTGTGCCGCTATAGAAGGACTTGGGCATGGGGCGGTGGTGACCCCAGTGGTTTGTTTGCCGCATGGTGACCCCAAGGTCTGCGTAGGTGGCGCGCATGAATTCCCGCCAACCGATGATTTGACGGAGAAAACCCTCCAGCGAATTCAGAGGAATATCCTTGCGTTCTGCATAAGCCAGAGTGGTATCCAACACCTGACGCGGGGTGAGCAACCCGATATTCAACACTGGGGTTAGCATGGCATGCCAGAGCCAACTTTCACCCGCGACAATGGCATCCTCAAAATCGCCAAATCGGTCAAATCGCTGCCTGAGGAACTGATCAAACCAAGCCGCAGCAGAGGCCTGTGTGGTCGGATAATAGAGCTGTTCCAAGCTGCCTATCGTGTGTGGAAATTCGGAAAGAACACGCGCCTTCGCAACCGCATCGATGTCGTCATGAACGGGCCATTCGATCAAGGGCAAGTTCTCTAACAATGCCTTTGGCACCTTCTTACGGTTCTCTGTGTCGAGGCTCCATTTTCCACCTAGGGGTTTGTCATTCTCCATCAACACATCTAAGCGGCGGCGTTGGGCTTTGTAGAACTCTGCCATGAGCCAACGTTTGCGGCCTCTGTACCATTCATGATTATGCTCCGGGCTGTTCAGAAATCCGGGAGAGGGCAGGACTTCAAGTTTGATGCCTGTGGCATCGGCTGACTCCTGAATGCGCTGTTCAGCAATAAAATCGACTGGATCGGCCATGACCATAGTTGTAATCCCTTGCTCCTTCAGATTTTGGAACAGTCGCTGGCAGGCACCATTTTGCGGGTCATAGGGTATGATTTTTGCGTTCAGCCCCAGTTTCACCAGTGCTTGTTGATAATGCGCCATGCTGGCCCGGTGAAGCCACAGCTTCTGACGGTGCATCCTCGCCGGATATTGTGGGTCACCAAAGAAGAGCGGGTCTTCGAAGAGAACAACATCCCTTACAGGGTCCAGAAGAGCTGGGTGGTCGGCAAATAGCTGATTTGGCAACACAAGGGCGGCTTTAACCATGGGGAGTTCCCTCTGCTCGGGTCAGATTTAGGTCCCAAAGGATGGCAGGGGTCGTTTTCTTGAGCCCCCAAAAACCATCCTTGGCATGGGGGCAGGTCAGTCGGCCATAAGGGCGGATGACCCTCTTTTGAGTGATCCCCGCATTGCCCGCTATTGCGTCGCGGTGGCGGGCATTCTTCGCTGGATCGCGTTCCAGTCTCTCGAATGAGGCCAGCCGATGCTGCAGCCCTGGTATGAGTGCGGAGACATTGCTCCGCCGCTCCGCGCCGAAATTGTGGTTCCTTGTCCGTGCATAATGTCGCCCAGTGCGAGAGGCGAAGCGCCCCAACCGATGAAGCCCCCCGGTTCGGTGTGGCGCTAGACCAATAGGTTCAACTGGATCTTTGAAATCAGGAAACGGTTCTGTCATGCGCCGCCGCTGCAGCGCCGAGAGCAATATTTCACCTCGTCCCAGACCTTTGACCACTTCTTGCGCCAGACAAAGGGGCGACGACAAACGGGACAGATTTTTTGCGGCAAATCCGATTTCATTTTGTGTTTCACGAGGTCTCTCCAAATGGCAGGTCCAGTTGGGCGGAGCCCTTTGGTGAAGGCGTCTTACGTCTGGATCGGTTTTTCCGGCTGGCATGTTTGGCCGCGATCACATCAGCCTGGGTGCGAAAATCTGGGCGACGCCGAACCTCCCATATCTTTTCGCGTGCAGCTTTTGCGGCTGCCATATGATCAAAAATGCGCTCTGGGTAATGGCGGCCGATCACCTCTGCGGAGTTGTCCGCCGCCCATGGTTCATGGAGGTGCCTATCGGGTATCTGCGCCAGTTCCGGTAGCCAAATACGTATGAAAATACCCGTTGGATCTTGATCAAATCCCTGCTTGACCGGGTTATAGATCCGTACTGTGTTGATGCCCGTGGTGCCGGATTGCATCTGTACCTGGCTCCAGTGAATACCAGGTTCATAGTCGGTGAACATGCGGGCCAAATGCTGACCGGGTGCGCGCCAGTCGAGCCACAGGTGATAAGCCGCTACAGCCATAAGCATGGCACGCATGCGGAAATTTAGCCAACCAGTGGAGCGGAGGCACCGCATGCAGGCATCCAAAAACGGATAGCCGGTTTCACCTTTTTCCCATGCCTGCAGCCGTGCGGCGTCCGGCGTTTTGGGGCGAAGATCATCCATGAGCCGGTGGAGATTTTCGAACTCGATACGCGGCTCGTCTTCAATCTTCTGGATGAAGTGGCAATGCCAGTGCAATCGGCCTGAGAAGGAGCGTAGGGATTTTCGCCAGCTTTTCTCAGCGGGAAGCAGGGCACGTTGGCGTGCCGCATTCGCCTGCGCTACTTCACGCATCGAAACCGCGCCCCAGGCCAAATAGGGCGAGAGCCGCGAACAGGCGGAGGTGCCCTCAAGCGGGCTGGACATGGCGCGCTGATAGTGTTCACCACGTTGGTTGAGAAAGCTCTCCAGCCGCTCCAACCCAGCACCCCGGCCCCCGGACTGCCGCCCTGGGCTGACATCTGAGCCAAGGCCAAGATCCCGCGCTGTAGGTATGGACCCTGGCACGATGTCGACTGGGGCGAGCTGCGGAGCAGAGGCGCAGGGTTGCGCCATCAATCGATCCCAACGCTTAGCCCAACCGTCGCGAGACTGAAGCCTCCGCCAAACTCCATGGTTCTGAAGCTCGTGCCACGGAATCCCATTGTCGCGGCACCAGGCCGCAACCCGACAATCCCGCTGGAAGGTCCAGCCATTGCCGGATTCCTCATGCGACCATAGTGCTGAGAGCCTGCCCTGCCGCATCAAGCCTTCTAGGATCTCAACCACCGAGCCCTGGCGGACCACCAGTGGTTGGCCCCTCAGCTTGAGATCATCCCGCAGTTCTGCCAGGGTTTCCGCTACAAAACACCACTGACGGTGCGATGCGTCAGGCTGCTGCCAAAGATCAGGCTCAACAACATAGAGCGGCAAAACCGGCCCTACTTGTGCCGCGCGTGTCAAGGCCGCATGATCCGAACACCGCAGATCTCGTTTGAACCAAACAACTTGCACGTCCCATCCACCTTTAGCCGCTAATCCTGAAGATTACGTCAGCCGACGTGAAACAGATCACAAGGGGACCATTGGCAATGGCCTGTAGGGCCAGAATTTCTGTACTGGGGTCCTAAATGGGATGCGTGGTGATCGCTATTGCGGACTTAAAACGGATACGCGTTGCGGAGCACGATATGAGGGATTGAGCGCCGTCAGGCGTATTACCTTTTGCCGCTCTCATGCTCCAGCCTCTGCTGCGCGATCTCGGCGTTGCGTTCTGTACGCTGGTGGTCGATCAGAGACTGTTTCACATAGTCCAGGTGCGCCTCAACGGCTGTGCGGGCAGCCTTGGGATCGCGCGCCTGTAGCGCAGCATTGATGGCACTGTGTTGGGCGAGAAGCACTTCATAGGTGGTGTGGCGGCTGAACATGATGCGGCGGTTGTAGAACACGCCCTCATGCAGCAGGTCAAACATCGAGCGCATCATATGCAGCATCACCACATTGTGGCTGGCGTCCATGATGGCGGAATGGAACTGCGCGTCCAGACTGGCTGCCTCATCCGACACCGAAGGGTCACCCGCCGCGACCATCTTGTCAAAAATCGTCTGGATCAGCTTGAGATCGGCATCGGAGCCAAACTGGGCTGCGCGCTCGGCGGCGAGCCCCTCCATGTCGCGGCGGAAACTGAGGTAGTCAAACACCGCCTCGTCATGGCGGGCAAAGAGCCGGATCAGGGCGGGCGAGAAGGCAGAGCCCAGTACGTCGGCAACAAAGATCCCCGAGCCCGCCTTGGCTGTGAGCAAGCCGCCCTCTTGCAGCTCAGCAATGGCATCGCGCAGGGAGGGCCGCGAAACACCCAGCCGTTCCGCCAGCTCCCTCTCTGAGGGCAAGCGCTCACCAGGGGAGAGGATGCCCCGCAGGATCAGCTGTTCGATCTGGCGCACCACTGAGGCGGAGAGTTTCTCGGGCTGAACTTTTTGAAACGGCATGGGGGCCTCTTCACTGAACTTTGAACAGGGCGCAGGATCTGCCCAATTGGTAAAAACATATGACCGCGCCAGGTGCAAGCGCACAAGGGCTGAAGCAGGAAGTGCAAAGGTTGATCACTTCTGTTGAAATAATAGGTCAGAAGTGTTGACTATAATCGCAACTTTTCTACCTTCCCATCCAACCTTGAACTGAAAGGAGGTCGCCGATGTTGCTAGAGCAACTCTTTGCCACCCGGACCCACCGTATGAAAGCTTCCGAAATTCGGGAGTTGTTGAAGCTGCTGAATCGGCCAGGGCTTCTGTCCTTTGCCGGGGGCATTCCGGATCCAGATTTGTTTCCGGCTGCTGAGTTTTCCGCAGCCTTTCAGGCCGCCCTGCGGCCACAGGAACAGGCGGAGGCGCTGCAATATTCGATTAGCGAAGGCTACCTGCCTCTGCGCCAGTGGATCAGAGGCGAAATGGCGCGCATGGGCGTGGCCTGCGATGTGGACAACATCCTGATCACCTCTGGTTCACAGCAGGCGCTCGACTATCTGGGTAAGCTGTTCCTCTCCCCGAACGACACGGCACTTGTGGGCTGGCCCACCTATCTTGGTGCGCTGGCGGCCTTTAATGCCTATGAACCTCGCTATGACCAGCTGAACCCAGGAGGCAACCGCTCCCCTGCGAGTTATCGGGAGGCTGCAGCAGAGGCAAACAGCCGCGTAAAATTTGCCTACCTCTCGCCGGACTTTTCCAATCCAACCGGAGAAACCCTGTCCTTGACGGGCCGCGAGACACTGCTTGACCTTGCGGAGGAGCTGGACTGTGCCGTGATCGAGGATGGTGCCTATCAAGCGTTGCGCTATGAGGGAGAAGCGATCCCGCCCATTCTAGCGCTGGAGATAGCGCGGAAGGGAAGCATTGAGGATTGCCAGACGATCTATTGCGGATCGTTCTCCAAAACCCTGTCGCCGGGGCTGCGTATGGGGTGGGTTGTCGCCGCAAAGCCGGTGATCGCACAAATGGTTCTGATGAAACAGGCCGCAGATCTGCATTCGCCGACCCTCAACCAGATGGCGGTCCATCAGGTGGCGCAGGACTGTTTTGACCAGCATGTCGCGGGGCTGCGCCTAGCCTATGGGGCCCGTCGTGATGCGATGCTTGCTGCCTTGGAGGCGTTTATGCCGGACGGGGTGAGCTGGACCAGACCCAAGGGCGGCATGTTTGTTTGGCTGACGTTGCCCAAACAGGTCGACACCGCTGAGGTCCTGACGCGGGCCTTGGAACAAGAAAACATCGCTTTTGTTCCTGGCCAGGCCTTTTTTGCCGATGGCGATGGCTGCAATACGCTGAGGTTGAGTTTTTCGGTGCTGGATGAAGCCGAGATCAGAACGGGTATTGAACGGTTAGGACGGTTACTGAAACAAGGTGCGCGGACTTAGTTCTGCCCTTTAGGGGGGGGTGGTTTAACTGGATTTCACGTCAGAATTGCGAGATGCTGGCGAGACTATGCGATATTTGGTTTTATCTCTGTTTGTACCACTTTCGGCCTGCACAGCCTCGCGGGGGTATTTTGCTGAGACTGAGATCGAGCAGGTGAC
Source organism: Roseobacter sp. MED193 (assembly GCF_000152965.1). Lineage (GTDB taxonomy): Bacteria > Pseudomonadota > Alphaproteobacteria > Rhodobacterales > Rhodobacteraceae > Pseudophaeobacter. The sequence continues at coordinate 2,800,591 of NZ_CH902583.1, forward strand.
GGTTGGTATGAGTGTTTTTGAAGTCCGGGTGAAGGGAAACCTGGCTGAAGCCACCCGGATCAATCCGCAATATGCGCCGCGTCTGGGCCCGTTGAGGGCGCAGGCGGCACAGGCCATGGCAGAGGTCAGCGGTTGCAGGGTCACGGGGGTTTTGGGGGATCAGGCGCTGATGATTGGAGTGTTGAATTGCCCCGCTTTTGGAGGGTGAGAGAGAGTTTTCCCCTGTTGGAGAGTGCGGAGGAGGGGCCAGCCCCTCTGTGTCTACGACACATTCACCCCGAAATATTTTGGGAAAGGTGAAAGCGAGGTCTGGCGGTATTTGCGAGCTGGGTGAGTTATCCACAAGATATGCTTCAGGAGGGGCGGTGAGCTGCCCGCGCTGGCGCTGTTTGCGTTGACAGAATCTGTAGGAAGCTGCTGGACTCTGTCCCAATAAGAATCACTCAGGGGCGAATTTGCGCTTTTCAAAACTCAGGCTCAACGGCTTCAAAAGCTTTGTGGACCCGACCGATCTGATCATCGGGGACGGTTTGACCGGCGTGGTCGGGCCCAATGGCTGTGGCAAGTCTAATTTGCTGGAGGCGTTGCGCTGGGTGATGGGAGAAACCCGTGCGAAGGCCATGCGCGGTGGCGGCATGGAAGATGTGATCTTTGCGGGCACGACCTCACGTTCGGCGCGCAATTTCGCCGAGGTGAACCTGCTGATTGATAACTCAGATCGATTGGCACCCTCTGGGTTCAATGAGGCGGATCAGCTGGAAATTGTACGTCGGATCACCCGGGATGTGGGCAGCGCCTATAAATCAAACGGTAAGGATGTGCGGGCGCGCGATGTGCAGATGCTTTTTGCCGATGCCTCGACGGGGGCGCATTCTCCGGCACTGGTGCGGCAGGGGCAGATCTCGGAGCTGATCAACGCCAAGCCCAAGGCGCGCCGTCGCATCCTGGAAGAGGCGGCGGGTATTTCCGGCCTGTATCAGCGGCGCCATGAGGCAGAGCTGAAGCTGAAGAATACCGAACAGAATTTGCTTCGGGTGGATGATGTGGTTGAGCAGTTGGCAGGGCAGTTGGGGCAATTGGCGCGCCAGGCGCGCCAAGCGCAGCGCTACCGTGATATCGGCGAAAAGCTGAGAATGGCGGAGGGGATGCTGCTGTATCGGCGCTGGCGCGAGGCCGATGATGCGCGGTTGAGTGCAGAGCAGGACCTGAGCATTCGTCTGACCCAGGCGGCCAAAGGCGAGGCTCTGTCACGCGCTGCAGCGGCGAACCGCGCCGAGGCCGAAGAAGGCCTGCCGCCGTTACGTGAAGAAGAGGCCATTGCCGCGGCTGTTCTGCAGCGCCTGGTGGTGCAGCGCGATTCACTTGGCGATCAAGAAGCCCAGGCGCGTCAGGCCATAGAACAATTGGTGAGCCGGATTCAGCAACTGGGCAATGATATTGAGCGTGAAGGGGGGCTTAACCGGGATGCTGGGGAAACCATCGAGCGGCTCGACTGGGAGCAAAAGGAACTGGCAAAGGCCAGCGATGGTCATGAGGATCGATTAAGCGAAGCGGGGGAATTGGCGCGGGAAGCGGCAAAGATCTTGGAGGCCCGCGAAGACCACTTGACCCAGTTGACCGAGGATGTGGCACGTCTCTCGGCACGATATCAATCGGCGCTACGTCTGGTTGAGGATTGCAAGCGCACTCTGGCACGGTCTGAAGGCGAAGGAGAGGCGGCGCAGCTGGCACAGAATCAAGCCAGCGAAGCGCTTGAGCTGGCCGGAGAAGCTTTTGAGGCCGCACAGGCGACCGAGGAAGAGGCCCGCGAGGCGGTTGAGATGGCCGAGGAGGCCTTGGCTGCGGCGGATGAGACTCGTACTGAAACGCAGTCTTTGGAATCCGCTGCACGGGCACAGCGTTCTGAGGCGGAGGGTGAGCTGGGGGCGATCCGCGCTGAAGTCACTGCGCTTGCCAAGCTGCTGGAGCGCGATACCGCTGAAAGTGGCCAGATCCTCGATGAGCTGAGCGTGGCGCCGGGTTACGAGAAGGCGCTGGGGGCGGCTCTGGCGGATGACCTGCGGGCGCCTTTGGCTGCAGTGGATGGGCCGACGGGCTGGCTGACCCTGCCTGGCTATACCCGTGATGTGCCGCTGCCGGACGGAGTGGAACCCCTGGCAAAACATGTGTCCGGTCCTGAGGCCTTGGCGCGGCGGATTGGCCAGATTGGTCTGGTAGACGGTGATACAGCGCGCGGATTGCAGGCCGAGTTGCAACCAGGACAGCGGCTGGTAACCCTGGAGGGGGATATCTGGCGTTGGGATGGCTATCGTGCCTGGGCCGAGGATGCCCCTAGTGCAGCAGCGTTGCGGCTGGAACAATTGAACCGGCTGGAGGCGCTGAAGCAAGAGCTGGAGCGGGTAAGCGCCAGGGCAGAAGGGACGCGGGCGGCCCATGAAACGCTTGTTCGTCGTCTGGATGAGGTGACACAGGCGGATCAGAACGCTCGACAGGCGCGTCGACTTGCGGACCAGCGCGTGGCGGATGCCGCCCGTGCGCTGAGTCGCGCCGAGGCCGAACGCAACCTGGCTGAGGGAAAACTGGAAACCCTGGGCATTGCGGTGGCGCGTCATAGTGAGGATGCGATGAACGCCCGGTTACAGCTGGCAGAGGCAGAGAAGTCTCAGGCGGATCTCGGGGATCTCGATGCCGCGCGTGCTGGGGTTGAAGACATCAAACAGGGGGTCGAGGCCGCCCGAATTACCATGCTCACCCATCGCTCGGCCCATGATGAGTTGCGCCGGGAAGGCGAAGCCCGAACCAAACGCGCCCAGCAGGTGACCAAGGAACTATCGGGCTGGCGTCATCGGTTGGAAACCGCCGAACGTCGTATTGAAGAACTGGCGGAACGCCGTGAAGCCTCGCAGGAAGAATTGGAAGAGGCCCATGCGGTGCCGACGGAGATCGCGGAGAAACGCGAAGAGCTGAACGAGGCGATTGAAGATGCCGAAAACCGCAAGACTACGGCTTCGGAGGCTCTGATTGCGGCAGAGGCAGCCCTGCGGGAGTTGGTGCAGATTGAGCGGGACTCTGAACGCCTGGCCTCGGAAGGGCGCGAGGCCAGGGCGCGCTCTGAGGCGATTTGTGAGGCGGCCCGTGAAACTGTGACCCATGCGGCAGAGCGGATCAGCGACGACCAGAACTGCAGCCCACAGGTGCTACTGGAACAGCTGGAGGTGAGCCCCGATCAGATGCCCGCAGCCGAAGAGTTGGAGGCGGAGGTCAACCGGCACAAGCGGCAGCGGGATGCCCTGGGTGCGGTGAACCTGCGGGCCGAAGAAGACGCCCGCGAGATCCAGACTGAGCATGACGAGCTGGTCTCGGAGAAGTCTGATCTGGAAGAGGCTATCAAGACACTGCGCAGCGGTATTGCCAGTCTGAACCGCGAAGGGCGTGAACGGCTGCTGACCGCGTTTGAGGAAGTGAATGCCAGCTTTGCCAATCTCTTTACCCATCTGTTTGGCGGCGGCGAGGCCAATCTGGTGATGGTCGAAAGCGATGATCCGCTGGATGCCGGGCTGGAGATCATGTGCCAGCCACCGGGCAAGAAGCTCTCGACCCTTTCGCTGCTGTCCGGGGGGGAGCAGACACTTACCGCGATGGCGCTGATCTTTGCGGTATTTTTGTCCAATCCTGCACCGATCTGTGTGCTGGATGAGGTGGACGCACCGCTGGATGATGCCAATGTCACCCGCTTTTGTGACCTGCTGGACGAGATGTGTCGCCAAACGGACACACGGTTTTTGATCATCACCCACCATGCGGTGACCATGGCAAGAATGGATCGGCTGTTTGGAGTTACAATGCAGGAAAAGGGGGTCAGCCAGCTGGTCTCAGTTGACCTGAAGAAAGCAGAAGCGCTTGTGGCATAGGAGAAAAATGCGCAAGACTAGCCTATGTGTTTCGCGCAGCCTATTCTAGGTTATGGGGAAAACCGGTCAAAATCTTCCTCTTGCTTGCCGGGGGGGCGTCTTCGTAGTTAGGTGTTGGTGATCAGGGTCTGATGATGAAGTGTGGCCCGGAACAGCATTGGAACAAAAAAATTGGAGGAAATTATGAAACTGACAAAACTTTTTGCGGTTGCCGCTCTTGCGATCAGCCCTGTTGCCGTGCAGGCGGAAAACCTGACCGCCAGACATTCCAGCAGCATCGAAGGTTTCTTCTTGGATGAAGGATCCAGCGTTGAAGTTCTGGTAGATAATGTCGGTGACCCGCAGCTGAACGTAGAACACTATGGCAGCGAATTCACGATTTTCTACTATGGCTGTGAGGACAATACCAACTGCGATTCCATCCAGTTCTATTCGGGGTACGCCACCGATGGATCCGTCCGGCTGAAGACCGTTAATGACTTCAATGCTGAAAAGCGCTGGGTCCGCGCCTATGTGGCTGACAATGGATCGACCAAGCTGGAGATGGATCTCTACATGGGTAAGGATGGTATCAGCGCTGATGATTTTGCTACCACAGTGGGCCTTTGGTCACGTCTGATGGGGGATTTTGAAGAGCTCATCGACTATTGAGGAGCGCCCTTCAAGGCCTGAGGGGACAATAGAGAGTTGAACAAGGGGCATGACGGATCATGCCCCTTTTTCTGTTCGCGCTCAGGATCTGTCTGGCCTATAGGCGGTTGAGCAGTGTCGGCGTTGGCCAGGCATCAGCGGGCAAGCCCAGGCGCTGTTGTTCACGTTGGACTGCCGCCCGTGTCTTGGCCCCGAGAATGCCGTCGATCTTGCCCACATCATGGCCCAGGCGTTGCAGTTTCTGCTGCAGTTGCTTCATCTGAGCACCTGCCAGCCCTTGATCAGGTTTCCCAGCGGTGTAGACCGATGCACCTTCGAGCCGATTGGCGAAATAGGCGGCGGTCAGAACATAGGTAAAGCTCTGGTTCCATTCAAAATAGACATCAAAGTTGGGATAGGCGAGGAAGGCGGGCCCCTTGTGGCCCTGAGGCAAAAGTAAGGAGGCCTTCAGATTGCCGGAAGCAAGCCTGCCCTCTTTGGCGCGCAGACCCAGGGCCTGCCAGTCCTTGACCGACAGTTTGGTATTGGTGCCCGATTTGGACAGGTCGAGCCCGGCGGGAATTGTGACCTCCTGCAGCCAGGGCTGCCCGGCCTGCCAGCCCAGATGCGACAGCATCTTGCCGCCAGACATCAATGCATCCGGGGCGGAGGTTTTGAGGCTGACATGGCCATCGCCATCGGCATCGACACCATTGTCGAGGATATCTTGCGGCAGCATCTGGACCATGCCGATTTCGCCTGCCCAGGCACCAGTGGTACGCGCAGGGTCAAAGTTACCGCGCTTGTACAGCTCTAGGGCGGCAAAAATTTGCGGCCGGAACAGCTCGGGACGGCGGCAATCGTGGGCCAGGGTGATCAGTGCGTCACGGGTGTTGAAATCGCCCTGAAAACTGCCGTAGTCGGTTTCAAAGGCCCAGAATGCCAATAATACACCGCGATCAATACCATAGGTGGTCTCAATCCGGCGGAAGGTACTGTCGTATTTCTCGGCCATGGAGCGGCCACGATTGATGCGGCTCTGCGAGATCAAGCGGCGCGAAAACTCGATAAAGGGTTTTTGGAACACACCCTGGGCGCGGTCGGCGCGCAGTACCTTGGGGTCCTGGCGCGCGCCCTTGAAAAACCCGTTGACCGTAGTGCGGTCATAGCCCGCAGTCAGGGCTTCTTGTTTAAGAGATTTTACAAAGCCTGAAAAGCTGCCGCCACACTGGGCAAAAGCGGTTGCTGGCATCATGAGGGCGGCAAAGGCGAGGGGCAATAGGCGCATGGAAGGCGGTCCTTAATGAAGCTCTAAAACATCGTATGTGCTAAAAGATGAGCGCAAAAGCAACCAACAGTGCCAAGCCAAGGCTCCAGGCCCTCCACAGAACATCACAGCAACGCAGGATCGCGGGGCCTGTGCTGCTTTTGGAACCGGAGGCATTCACCCAGGGAAAATCGCGCATTTCCCCATCATAGGACCGTGGTCCGGCCAGCGATAGCTCCAGCGCACGGGCCATGGCTGCCTCTGGCCAGCCTGCATTGGGCGAGCGGTGTTTGGCAGCGTCCCGTGCGATAGCAGGCCAGTCGCGCAGCACAGCCCCCACCAAAGCAATCATCAGCCCGGTCAGCCGTGCTGGGATCAGATTGACCAGGTCATCCAGCCGCGCGGTGGCCCAGCCAAAGGCCTCATAGCGCGGGGTGCGATAGCCGATCATGCTGTCGCCTGTGTTGATCATCTTATAGGCGAGCAGCCCGGGAAGCCCAGCCACGAGAAACCAGAAGGCGGGGGCGACAACCCCATCCGACATATTCTCTGACCCGCTCTCAATAGCGGAACGGGCAACCTGTGGCCCGGTCATTTGCGCAGTGTCGCGGCTGACGATCATGGCAACCGCATGACGTCCTTGTTCCAGTGACTGTGACAGCCCCTGTGCCACGGCGCGCAGATGCTCGATCAGCGAGCGCTGGGCCAAAAGAATTGCAGCAACCAGCAGCTCCGCAAGAGGGCCCAAGAGCGACAGCAGCCAGCCAAGGCCTAGCCCGATGCAGGTCAGCAGGGTGATCGCCAGGACGCCCTTTGCCCGTCTGGCGCCGCCTGTATTGAGACGCCGCTCCAGCCAGGATACGGCTTTGCCCATCAAGACCGCTGGATGGGGAAGCCGCGACCAGAGCCAGTTTGGCTCTCCCATAGTGGCATCTAGCAGGAGGGCGAGCAGCAGGATCTCGGCGGTGCTCATAGGGCGGCCTCCAGCCGCTCCCAGCCGGTTTGGGGTGGCAGTCCGAGGCGGATGTATGTTCTTGAGTAGGGGAAGATGCGGCTCCAGATATGCGCCTTGGCGAGACGCTCCTGCCATTGTGCGGCGTCGTCGACCTCATAGAGCCGGAACAAATCGGTGCCACCAACCAGGGCTGCCCCCCGCGAGATGGCCAATTGGTCTAGCCGTTGGGCATCGCGGGCAAGGCTCTGGCGGGTAGAGTTGGCCCAGTCTGGATCTTGCAATGCTGCTGTCCCGGCTTTTAAGGCGGGGCCAGAGACCGCCCAGGGGCCCTGGAGATTTGCCAGTCTCTGGATCAGCTCTGGATCGCCAATTGCAAAGCCCAACCGCATCCCCGCCAGCCCCCAGAACTTGCCAAAGCTTTTGAGGATAATCACGCCAGGCCTGGAGGTCAAAGCCATCAGGCTTTGATCGGGGCAAATATCGCAAAAGCTTTCATCAATGATGCTCAGGGGCGCGGTAATCTCATCGGCACGCCACAGTCGGCCATCTGGGTTATTTGGATGCACGGCAACGCAGGCCTCGCCGGGGCCACTGCCGGTGAGGGACCAGCCGTGATTGGCAAAGGCGGCAGCATGTTCATTATAGGTCGGCGTTTCGATCCGCACCCAGCGTGGATCCGCCAGCCCCGGCAACAGCGCAATCAGCGCGGAGGCCCCCGGCGCCGGCAAAACTGCAGCATCGGCGGGAATGTTCCAAAACTCTCGCGCAGCCTGTTCAAGCTGGGTATTGGCAGAGGTATCCGGTAGGGCAGTCCAATCCAGAGTGTCAAACTCTGGTAGGGGATAGGGATCGGGATTGATCCCGGTTGAGAGATCGATCCAATCGGTGCGATCGCCACCGTAAACCTGGATGGCCACACTTAGATTTCCGCCATGGTCGCGCTGAGTGGCGCCCGTCTCAATCTGGCTTTCAGAAACACTTGCCGACATGGAAAAGCCTCAACCTGCTATCACGAACAATGCCAAGGGCATTGCGTCTTCCCCTATGAAACAGGGGCCGCGATAAGGCAAGCGGGCTTCGCCTTCTGACGTGGTAGTTCTTGAGCAGCGCAGGCTGAGAGCGAGGCGGCAACAGGCCGTATTAGCCGCGCCCGTGGGGTTCCATCCAGTCGATATCAGGGTTCACCGGCAGAATGCGGTAGGGGTTAATGGTATCATGGCTGTAGTGGTAATGGCGCACAATGTGCTGCATTCCTACACTCGCGTGAACACCGGGATATTGGTACAGCTCACGGCAATAGCCCCAGAGGTTGGGGTAGTCGATGATCCGCTTTTTGTTGCATTTGAAATGCAGGTGATAGACCGGATCAAACCGCACCAACGTGGTAAAGAGGCGCCAGTCAGCCTCGGTCAGCTGGGCGCCCATCAGATAGCGATGCTGCGACAGCAGATCCTCCAGCCACTCCAAAGAGTCAAACAAGGGTCCCACAGAGGTGTCATAGGCCTCCTGAGAGGTGGCAAACCCGCATTTGTAGACGCCGTTGTTGACCGTATCGTAGATTCGCGTGTTCACGGCCTCAATGGGTTCGCGCAGTTCCTCAGGCCAGAAATCCAAGCTGTTGCCAGTGATGCTGTCAAAGGCAGAGTTGAACATGCGGATGATATCTGCGCTCTCGTTTGAAACGATGGTCTCATGGGTCTTATCCCACAGGATCGGCACGGTGACCCTGCCGGTGTAAGATGCATCAGCGCGGGTGTAGATCTGATGCGCATGGCTGCTGCCAAACAAATGGTCTCCGGTGGCGCCATGTTCGTCTTGCTCAAAGGTCCATCCTTCACCCAACATGTCCGGGTGTACCACCGAAATCGAGATGTGGTCCTCCAACCCCTTGAGGGCTCGGAAAATCAGGGTCCGGTGAGCCCAGGGGCAGGCCAATGAGACATAGAGATGGTATCGACCGCTTTCGGCCTTGAACCCGCCCTGACCTGTTGGCCCGGCGCTGCCGTCTGCGGTGATCCAGTTGCGAAACTGGGCCTCAGAGCGCTTGAATGCACCGCCAGTGGATTTGGTGTCGTACCATTGATCTTTCCAGATCCCGTCAATCAAAAGTCCCATTGAAGTCTCTCCTTAGCTGGCTGGTCGGCGGCTGTGGGCTGGGAGGTAAATAGTCTGAGAGAGCCGCCGGTCCTATCCTTGCTGTCGCGCAGCTGCTCTGCATCTTTGCACATCACGTCCTTGTGGTGGCGCGAGTCTGCGGTATCCATTGATTTCTTGCAGGCCCTACCTGGCGGGGGTGTTTCAAAATGTTCACTTGATTTTATATCTTTACCGGGCACCCTAAGGGGAAAGCCTGTGGTCTTGCCTTCCTGCGATTCTCACGGTGCCATTGATTGCTAGAAGGGCCACTGCCATGACCACCTATGTGCCAAAAGCTGTTCAAGAGGCCTTGGATGCCGCCCGCGTTTCTGGCCTTAAAAAGAAAAGCCGCCTGCGGGTGGCTGTGGATGATGGCTATTTCCCCGTCCTGCGGACCTGGGAAAACGGGTTCTCAGTAGAAGAGGAATTTGTACCACAGCTGCGCGGGCTGGTGGATATCTATGACGGATCTCGCCATGTGTCCCAGTGCCTGATCGTTGCCTCCGAGGCAGAGGGCGGCGAAATGCGCTATGAGTTCAAACGTGAAACGGCCGCTGCCGACACTGCACCGCTGGACTTCTACCGCCCGCCCAACGCGCCGGTTGGCCTGCTGGGCAACGAGGGTGCTGAAAGCCGCCTTTGAGGCCAGGCTTACCAGTGGAAATCCCCAGTGGAACAGCCTTGGGGCGAGCATGAATCTATCCCAAAGTCCCAGCCTCCTATGCTTCCTGTCTGTTCGATTGCTGTGGGCCTGGATGCTGCTCCCCCTTGCTAGGGTCTGATCTCCACCACAGTGCCCAGATCAGCGAGCCGCCAAAGGGCTACCATTTCGCTATTGCTGATGGCGATGCAGCCAGCGGTCCAGTCCCCTGGCAGCATCAAATGATTGCCAAGCCTGTTGGGCTGGCCATGGATAAAGATGTCGCCACCCGGATTAAGCCCTAGTGCCTCAGCGCGAGCGATATCCTCGGGGCGTGGATAGTCGATTCCCAATGAGAGATGAAAGCTGCTGTTGGAATTGCGGCGATTGATTTTGAACAGGCCCTCTGGGGTTTTCCCATCGCCTTCGCGGCTCTTGTCGCCAATCGGCGCAAAACCGAGCGCGATGCTGTATTGTAAAACTTGCTGCCCCTTGCGATGAGCACTCAGGCGGCGTTTTGATTTTTCAATCAGGATATAGTCGATCCTGTCAACCTGATCGGCCAGATTGACAGGGCTGGGCTTGGGGGCATAGGTCTCCCACAAAGCCCAGCCTAGGGCAAAGGCCACGATCAGGACGCCCGTGACCCGTTTCAATTTACGCAGCAAGACGTCTACTGCAGATCAGAAAAGGCTCTGGCCAAGCGTTCGCCAGCCTCAACGACACGACTGCGCTGGGTGCCCATGTTGAAGCGTAGGAAACTCGCGCCTCCGGTGCCAAAGGTGGTGCCATGATTGGCGGCAATGCCTGCGTCCTGTTCAACCCGTTTGGTGAATTCTTCGCGGCTCATGCCAGTGCCGGAGAAATCAATCCAGGACAAATAGGTGGCCTGCAGTTTCATCGAGCTCAGGCCTGGAATATCTGCAATGGCGGCATCAAAGACCTGCCGGTTGCCATCAATATAGGCGATTAGTTGATCCGCCCATTTGGCGCCCTCGGGGGAATAGACCGCAGCCGTGGCAAATTGTCCGGCCGAATTTGGGGCCAGCGCCAGCGCCAGCATGCGGCGCTGAAATTTCTCCCTTAGATCCAGGTCAGGAATGATCACCTGCCCCGTGTGCAGCCCAGCAAAGTTGAAGGTCTTGGACGGGGCGGTAAGCATCAAGAGCCGATCAGTGATTTCCGGCACGGCGTTTTGCATTGGGATGTGGGTCGCGCCATCAAAGACCAGATCATGATGGATTTCATCCGACAACAGGATCAGATCATGGCGTTTGGCGAAATCCGCCACGGCCTGTAGTTCATCCTGGGTCCAGACACGGCCACCGGGGTTATGGGGCGAGCAGAGAATGACCATCTTTTCCTTGCCGGTCATCTGCGCGTCATAGGCATCCATGTCCATTTCATAGCGGCCATCGCGATTGATCATCTCGCATTCCACCACCTGACGCCCGGCATTGTTAATGACCTTGGCAAAGGCATGATAGACCGGGGTGAACAAAACGATGCCATCGCCCGGCTGAGTAAAGCTGTCCAGACACATGCCCACCCCGTTCACCAGACCGGTGGTGGTAAAGATGGCCTCGGGGTCGACACTCCAGCCATGGCGATTTTGCATCCACCAGCGGATCGCATCCTTGTAGGGCGTATCGCAGTTCACATAGCCATAGACTCCATGGTCGGCCATTTCGCGCATTTTGTCGCTCACCATGGGGGGCACGGCAAAATCCATATCGGCGACCCACATGGCCAGTCCGGTGTCAGGTGAGACACCATAGAGGCTCTCCATAAAGTCCCATTTGGCGCAATGGGTGCCGCGACGGTCGATGATGCTGTCAAAATCCATGAGGGTGCTCCGCTTGTTTGCCAGCGAAGCTAGCGGCTAATCCGGGACGTGCAAGGGGGCGCGCTTGCGAACAGGGGGCTATGGGGTGGAAAACGACGTAAATGAGCTGGAGGGAGTGCTGTCGTGCCAGTTGCAGTGGCAGAGGCAATGGCCTAAATCATCCCTCATGAAACATTCGATCCTGATCCATCCCGATCCCCGTTTGAAAAAGATCTGTGCTCCGGTAGCGGACCTGTCGGACAAGCTGCGTCTGCTGGCCGACGATATGCTGGAAACCATGTATGCCGCGCCGGGTATTGGCCTGGCTGCGCCACAGATCGGGGTGATGGAACGTCTGATTGTGTTGGACTGCGAAAAAGAGGAAGGCGTGGAGCCCAAGCCCTTGGTGATGTTCAACCCTGAGATCATTTCTTCCTCTGAGGAGACCAATGTCTACGAAGAGGGTTGTCTGTCGATCCCCGATCAATATGCCGAAGTCACCCGTCCGCGCGACGTTGAGGTGCAGTGGCTTGATCGCAATGGCAACCAGCAGCGTGAGACTTTTGACGGGCTTTGGGCCACCTGCGTTCAGCACGAGATCGATCATTTAGATGGCAAATTGTTCATTGATTACCTGAAACCGCTGAAGCGGCAGATGATCACGCGCAAGATGCAAAAGCTCAAACGCGAGCGGGCGCGGGGCTGAACCCATGGCGCTGCTCCCCATTCTGCAATGGCCTGATGCCGGTCTCTCGACTCTTTGCACACCGGTGGGGGAGGAAGATCTGACCAGGCTGATCGCAGATATGTTTGAGACCATGTATGCGGCACCGGGGCGCGGATTGGCCGCGCCACAGGTGGGCGTACTGAAACGGCTGTTTGTGATGGATGCCACCTGGAAAGAGGCGCCTGGGACGCCTCTGGTGATGATCAATCCCGAATTCCTGTCTGTTGGCGCAGATCTAGAAAGCGGCGACGAGGGCTGCCTGTCCATCCCCGGAGTACTTACCTCGGTGCCGCGCCCGAAAACGGTTTCTCTGCGCTGGCAGGATCAGGACCGCAACTGGACGTCAGGCAGTTTTGATGGTTTTGCGGCTCGTTGTATCCAGCACGAATACGACCATCTTGAGGGTCTGGTGACCCTTAACCGCCTTACACCCGCGGCCCGCTCTGAGGCTGAAGCGACCTATCAAAACCGTCTGGAGACTCGCGCATGACCGCCCGTACTTGCCTGCCCTGGCCCGACAAACGCCTGCGGACTGCCGCCACCGAGGTGAGCGAAATCACCGATGAGATCCGCGCGATCTGGACTGATATGATTGAGACAATGGAGGCCATGCCCGGCGTTGGCCTCGGCGCCAACCAGATCGGAGTGATGCTGCGTCTGGCAGTGGTGGATGGCTCCAGGGAACGCGGCAAGGCTGTGCGCATGGCAAATCCGGAGGTGCTGCATGCCTCGACCCAGCTGCGCGAACACGAAGAGGCCAGCCCAAATCTGCCGGGGGTCTCGGCCAAGATCAAACGTCCGCGCGCAGTTACCGTACGCTACATGGATGAAAACGGCGAGATCACCGAGCGCGACTTTGTCGGTATCGAGGCCACCAGCGTTCAACATCAGATTGACCATTTGAACGGCAAGCTCTTCTTTGACCATCTGAGCAAGGTAAAGCGCGACATGCTGATCAAGAAATCCAAAAAACTAAACGGCTGAGGCCGGGGAGCAGGGTGATGCGTATCATTTTTATGGGAACGCCGGAGTTCTCAGTCCCGGTGCTGGACGCTTTGGTTGCGGCAGGTCACGAAATCGCAGCGGTCTATTGTCAGCCGCCCCGCCCTGCTGGCCGTGGCAAAAAGGATCGCCCCACCCCGGTGCATGCCCGCGCTCTCGATTTGGGTTTTGAGGTGCGCCACCCGGTATCGCTGAAGGGGACAGCCGAACAGGCGGAGTTTGCCGCGCTGGGCGCTGATATTGCTGTGGTCGTGGCCTATGGGCTGATCCTGCCACAGGCCATTCTGGATGCGCCGGCAAAGGGCTGCCTGAACATCCACGCCAGCCTGCTGCCACGCTGGCGCGGGGCGGCGCCGATACACCGGGCTATTATGGCAGGCGACGATGAGACCGGCGTCTGCATCATGCAGATGGAGGCCGGGTTGGACACCGGCCCGGTGCTGCTGCGCGAAGGCACCCCCATTGGCGAGGAGGAAACCACCAGCCAGCTGCATGATCGCCTGTCAGAAATGGGTGCATCCTTGATTGTCACCGCGCTGCGCCATCTCGATGGGCTGACGCCCGATGTGCAGCCCGACGAGGGCGTGACATATGCCGTCAAGATCGACAAGAATGAGGCCCAGATCGACTGGAGCCAACCCGCGACAGAGGTGGACCGCAAAATTCGCGGCTTGTCACCCTTTCCTGGGGCTTGGGTCGAAATTGACGGGCAGCGTGTGAAACTGCTGGCCTCGCGTCTGGCCTCTGGCGACGGGCAGCCGGGGCAGGTGCTGGATGGGGATCGGCTTGTGCTGGCCTGCGGTGAGGGGGCGGTAGAGCTCTTACGCTTGCAACGGGCGGGCAAAGCTGCGCAGGATCGCGAGATCTTTACACGCGGGTTTCCTCTGGAAACTGGCCGCCAGCTCTAACGGGAGAACGCAGATGTTTCCGGTCCTGATGGGAACTGTGGTTATCGCCGGGATCACCGGCTATATTTCTGAGAAGAGCGGTTTTACTCAGAACGGTTATTTGTCATCGATTATCATCTGTATTGGCGGGGCATTTCTGTTCTATTTTGTGCGTCTGATGTTTGGCTTTGGCTTTGCCTCACCGGGGCTTAATGCCATTGTGTCCTCGATCGGGGCACTGATCATCGTGCCCTTTCACTGGCGGCGTTAGCGGAGAATTTTTATGAGTATTGTTTTTCTGATCATCATTGGCATTGCTGCCGGATTTGTCGCCACCCGGATCATGGGCATCGAATCTGATATCATCACCACCATGGCAATTGGCATTGCCGGAGCCTTGATCGGCGGATTTGTCCTGCGTGCCCTGTTGACGGTGATGGGCATGGTTGCAGGTCTTGTCGGTGCCGTGCTGGGCGCCCTGGCGCTGATCTGGCTGTGGCAGACATATATCAAGCGCTGATCTGGATCTGGTTGCGATCTGTTCTGTCTATACTCTCGTATGTCTGGCCGCGCTCTATTGGCGTGGCGGGCGACTTTTGTAGACGGGTAGATGCCAGCCAAAGGCAATGGAGCCTGCCCGTAGCCCCCAACAGATAACAGCGCAGAGGATCAGCGAGAGGCCAGAGGCCAAGCCGAAGGAACTGGCCGCAACTGCCACAATGGCTCCGCTCATGGCACAGGTGATGTAAAGCTCCCCCTGTTTCAGCACCAAGGGCACTTCCCCCACTACCACGTCGCGCATCAACCCGCCGAGGCTGCCGGTCGCCATGCCCATCAGCACCACGATAACGGCGGGCTTGTCGAGCGCTATTGCCACACCGGTGCCGGCCGAGACAGCAACGGCCAGGGCAAAACTGTCGAGCCAAATCAGCAGGCGCAAGCGGCTCTCAACCAGATGGGCAGTAAAGAAAACGGCTACGGATGCGCCTGTCGCCAGTAGGATATGGTTTGGATCAGCAACCCAAAAAACCTCTTCACGGTTCAGTACCAGATCCCGCACCGTGCCGCCGCCGACCGCCGTCAAACACGAGATGAAGGCAAAGCCGACGATATCCAATTGTGCGCGGCTCGCCACCAGCGCGCCTGTGAGGGCAAAGACCAAAACAGCAGCATAGTCGAGCAGGGTGACAAGGGTCATTGCTGCATCTCCATGATGCCCAGATTGATGCCCTGGGCGTAGCTCATGCTTTGGATTTGCTTTTCTTGAACGGGGCCATACCTGCGCGGGCCAGCTCATCGGCGCGTTCGTTTTCGGGATGGCCTGCGTGACCTTTGACCCATTCCCAGGTCACTTGATGGCGGCTTTGCGCCGCATCCAGACGCTGCCACAGCTCGGCATTTTTAACCGGTTTTTTGGCGGCGTTTTTCCAGCCGTTTTTCTTCCAGCCAAAGATCCAGCCGGTGATGCCGTTTTTCACGTAATTGCTGTCGGTCACCACGGTCAGCGCCGAGGGGCGGTCTAGACTTTCCAGTGCATTGATGGCAGCTAGTAGCTCCATCCGGTTGTTGGTGGTATTGGCCTCGCCGCCTTTGAGTTCTTTTTCCTTGATGACGCTACCACCATCTTTGGCCTGCAACAGGGCGCCCCAGCCGCCAGGGCCGGGATTGCCAGAGCAGGCGCCATCGGTATAGGCATAGAGATCAGCCATGACAGGCCACCGAGATCCAGCGCGCCATGGAGCCATCAAGGCCTTTGCTTTTGCCAAAGGTGCAGTCCACTACCGAAAACCCGGCAGTCATGAGCAGATCTTTCAAGTTGTCTTCCTCGTAATAGGTATAGAGCCGCCCGAGGGCGTCGCGGGCCTCGCCTTTACCCAGTTTGAGGGCGATGTAAAAGACTCCGCCAAGCTTTAGGCTGTGTTTGATTGCAGCCAGATGCCTTGGGAAAGAAAGGCGTGCCGCATGTAGCAGGCTGAAATTGGCCCAGACCCCGTCATAGATGCTCTCTCCAGCGATCGCCTCGAAAGTTGCCTGCCAGGCGGTGACGCCGTCAAGCGCCTTGGCCAGTGTCACCATCTCAGCTGAGGCATCCATGGCATCGGTTTGCAGGCCTGCTGCCGCCATCACCGCCGCTGAGGTGCCGGGGCCGCAGCCAAGGTCTAGTACCCGGCCACCCGACGGGCAGGCCGCGATGAAGCTGTGAAGACGGGGGTCTTGGCTGAGATAGTCCTGATTTAGGGCTGCATAATCTGCGGCCTTGTCATCATAGATGCGGAGGGTTTCTGCGTCACTCATGGCGAAGCCTTAATATGGGGGCTAGAGGCCTTTAGGTCCGCTCAAAAGCGAGCCGCGCGGCAAGGGCGGCAAAAATGCCAGCGAAGCCTCGGTTCAGCCATTTCAATACGGTTTCCGACCCGAGGATGAACTGCCGGGCCTGGGCGGCAAAATACCCATAAAGCACAAAGACCCCAAAGGTGAGCGCCATGAAGACCGCCCCAAGAAGTGCCATTTCAGTGGTGGCCGAGGCGGGATCTCCTGACAGAAAGGGCGGCAGCAGCGCCAAGAAAAACACCGAAAGCTTGGGGTTGAGGATATTGATCAGGGCTCCGCGCTGGGCGATGCGCAGGGGCGATTGTGCCTTGGCCTCGGTGGAGATGCTTAGGGCGCCCCCAGAGCGCAGCGCCTGCCAGGCCAGGTAAAGCAGGTAGAGCACGCCGAGGATCTTGACGATCTGAAACAACAGGGCCGAGCTGTGCAGCACCGCCGCCAGCCCAAGGGTCGCAGCGGCCAGATGCGGTACAATGCCGATGGTGCAGCCCAGGGCAGCCCAGAGTGCTGCGCGCGCACCCTGACCGAGCCCCAAGGCCAGCGTGTAAAGCACCCCGGTGCCCGGGGCCAGAACCACAACAATGGCTGTGATCAGAAATTGCATGGAAATCATCGGCTCTCCTTCCTGCAGGGGGCTTGGTCAGACTGGAAGTTTCAGCCTATGGGCAAGCGTTCCTGCCGTAAACCGGCAGAGAGGTATTTATCTCAGGCCGGTGTCGAGGCTTGGCGCAGCACCCGTGGGACTTTGAATTCGACACGTTCCACCGCTGTTTCGACCACCTCGACCGTTACATCATAGCGGGCCCGAAAGGCGTCGATCACTTCGTTCACCAGCAGCTCAGGCGCTGAGGCACCTGCGGTGATGGCAATGCTCGAGATCCCTTCGAGCGCACGCCAGTCGATGTTGTCTGCCCGCTGAACCAACTGGGCATATTTGCAGCCCGCCTTTGACCCCACCTCGACCAGACGCCGCGAATTGGAGGAATTTGGCGCGCCGACCACCAGCATGGCATCGGATTTGGGGGCAACGGCTTTGACCGCTTCCTGCCGGTTGGTGGTGGCGTAGCAGATGTCTTCCTTGTGCGGGCCGATGATGGCCGGAAAACGGGCCTCTAGCGCAGCGACGATCCCCTTGGTGTCATCCACAGACAGTGTGGTCTGGGTGACATAGGCCAGCTGTTCTGGGTCGCGAACCTGCACATTGGCCACATCTTCAGGGGTTTCCACCAAGAGCACTTCACCATCAGGCAGTTGCCCCATTGTGCCGATGGTTTCGGGGTGGCCCTTATGACCAATCATGATCATTTGCAGGCCTTGTTCCGCATGGCGCTGGGCTTCGATATGGACCTTGCTGACCAAGGGACAGGTCGCATCAACATAGACCATCTGCCGCGCCTCGGCCGCTGCTGGTACTGATTTTGGCACCCCATGAGCCGAGAAGATCACGGGGCGATCTTCGGGGCATTCTTCCAGTTCTTCGACAAAGACAGCGCCTTTGTCTCGCAGCTCATCCACGACAAATTTATTGTGAACGATCTCGTGGCGCACGTAGACGGGGGCCCCCCATTTTTCCAGTGCCAGTTCAACAATCTTGATGGCGCGATCAACGCCAGCACAAAAACCACGTGGGGCAGCCAAGTATAGGGTGAGGGCAGGTTTGGTCATCGGCGTCTCCTTGGGGTCAGAAGTAAGGCTTTGCCATGCCAAGGTCCAGCCTGATTGGGTGGCACCGCTTCCCCCTCTAATCAGCACCGAGTGAGCGCCGGATTCCGGAAAGCTTAGCAAAAAGGAATATGTTAACGGATTCGCTGCATATTTGAGACCGCGCGTTTTGAGCTGGCTTTCTTTAGGGCTGTGTTTTGTCTGCGCAAAGCCTTTATGGTTGTAAAGTGTATGTCATTGTTGATGGGGTAGAGGGTTAAGACGCGCCGTGTATGATGAAAAGAGCCTGACCGGTTGTCCGCCTTGGGAAGAAAAGAACGATTTCGTTGCTCAGCAGTATGAGGTGACGATGAAGCGACGGTTTCGAACCGTAGCGGTTACCTGCAACGCTGTTGTGGTATTGGGGCTTCTCTGGATCCTGTTGGGCGTCTCAATAAATGCCCCAAGCATGGTAATCATCTCAGCTGTCGCGATTGCCGGCTCGATTGCTGCGCGTCTGCTTTTGAAAACGGAATACAAGCTTTTGGCGCGCCTCCTGTGGTATTTCACGGGCTGGGCCGCGGTCATAGGATCCGTCTTTACCATGCCTCCAGACAGCTACATCGAGCTGTTTTTCGTCGTCCTATTGGGCGGCCCTTTTATGACTTTTTCGATGCGTCGCGAAAAGGCGATGATCATTGCCCTGCTTGGGATAGCTTTTGGCAGCTGGGTGCTGTTCCGGTTCATGGGCCACGACTTTTTTGGCCCGCCGCTTGTAGAGGTGGCGGTTCCAGTAAGCTACCTTTCTGGTGGTGTTTTTGTCACGGTATTTGCCATCCTTGTTGTTCAGATGATGGCCTTTGGGCAGTTAGCGGAAAGCTATAGTGATGATCTACTGCGGGCGCACCAGAAGGAAAGCAAAGCAAACCGCGCAAAGAGTGAATTCCTGGCTGCGATGAGCCACGAGATCCGCACGCCAATGAATGGTGTGCTGGGTATGGTGGAAGTCCTAGAAAAGACGGACCTCGCCCCAGAGCAGCGCCGCATTCTGCACACCATACAAGAATCTTCGAATTCGCTGTTGTGGATTATTGATGACATTCTGGACGTTTCCCGGATTGAAGCAGGGAAAATGGAGTTGTTTGAGACGCCAATGCGTCTGCTGCCGCTGATCGAGGGGGCGACAGCAACCCTGCGGCCCCATGCGAACCAAATGGGTGTGCAACTGTCGCTTTCAGTACAGGCTGATCTACCGGATACCTTCAGAGGAGATGCCGGGCGTATGCGACAGATTTTGCTCAACCTGATGGGAAATGCGATCAAATTCTCTGAACCGTTACCCGGGGAGGAGCCTGGGCAGGTGAAGCTGCGTGTTGAGATACGCGAAGCTGGTTGGATTGATTTTGTGATCGAAGACAATGGCATTGGTATTGAGCCAGAAGTTCAGGAGACGATCTTTACTCCGTTTGAACGCTCGGCGTCGGTGGCGAAACGTATGATAAAGGGCAATGGTCTGGGGCTGACGATTGTTCAGCAGTTGGTCTCCAAAATGGGCGGCGCTGTGAAGGTTGACAGCACGCTCGGTGAGGGTAGCGTCTTTACCGTACGGCTGCCACTGGTAGAGCCCTCTGGTCCGATCAGGGGACCAAAGTTGGCGGGGACAAAAGTCGTGGCACTGCTACCGGCTCAGGGGCAGAATTGTGATTGGTCCACCTATGTCTTGGCAGCGGATTGTGATTTAAAATGGGTCTCCAACCGGGATGAATTTCTTGCCCTGGGCCGTGTGGCGGGACGGGAATCCATCTTTATCCTGCCAGAAGAGACAGTAGAGGATCACCAGTCGGCCTGGTGTCGCAAACGTATCGAAATAGAGCTGCCAGACCTCAAGGTTCTGGAGTTCCAATCCGGTAACGATGTTCAGCAGTCTCGATCCAGCAACCGGTGGGCTGTGGTCCAGTCTGGCCCGATCTTGCCCAGCGAACTGTGGGATGCCCTGGAAGGGCTGGTTCGCCTTGGTGGCAACCAGGCCACAGTGACTGCGCGCGAAACAGCCCCAGCAGCCGAGCCGAATAAGATGGGTGGGCGGATTTTGGTGGCCGAAGACAATGAAATTAATCGCGCGGTCATCGAGAGCCAGTTGGCTTTGTTGGGCTGCAATGTCACCGTGACGCGGGATGGGGCTGAGTGCCTGTCGGCCTGGCGCAATGGCAAATTTGATATGGTTTTGGCGGATTGCCAGATGCCAGTGATGGACGGCTTCGAGCTTACGCGCGCTATCCGTCAGATCGAGCGGGAACAGGGGCTGCGCCATACGCCCATTGTTGCGGTAACGGCTAACGCTCTTGAGGCGGAGATCGGAAAATGCTTGGCGGAAGGGATGGATGCCTTTGTCTCCAAACCCGTGACCATAGCAGGCCTAGAGGCAGTTATCCGCCAGCAGTTGCCCACGGCGGATTTCAGCGCGGAGACACGCAGATGGGCCGCTGCTCAGCGCAGCTAAGGATTAGGGGAGGGGAGAGGCTGGGGACCATGTCCGGGGATCTTGCCAAAGATACGGCCAAGGCAAGGGGCAAACCCACTGAGTGGGAGGCAGGTTTCAGAAAAAAGCGCGTGAGTAACACTCCGTCCTGAAACCTGCTTTAGTGTCGCTTGGTGTTACCCTTGGCGTAGGTATCCCTAAGGGTCACAGTGGCGCTGCCAGTCGCGGAAAGCTGCTGCCAGAACCTGCTTTCGTCAATCTCCTGCGGTCGAGATGTGTGGTCACCCTTGGCTGATTGGTTTGCTGCTCTGACTTGATGCAAGCAACTCGTCCCAACCTTGGCTCCCAAATCTAACGCCTCAGCTCAGGTCTAATCATGCTTCCGATGCTTCAGTCTAAGAAAGCACCGGATCATTCGTCTTTAGCCCTGAACAGCTGAAACGGATCTTGCGTCCATTGGGTGTTCCCGTGGCGGGCGCCCAATAACATCCTTCAGCTCTTCCAACTCAATGAAGTTGTCAGCCTGACGGCGCAACTCATCAGAGATCATTGGGGGCTGGCTGCGAATGGTGGAAACAACAGAGACACGCACGCCCTGACGCTGCAAGCTTGCAATCAGGGGGCGGAAATCGCCATCGCCGGAAAACAGCACGATGTGATCAACCCGTGGAGCCAGTTCCATGGCATCGACCGCAAGCTCGATATCCATGTTCCCTTTGACTTTGCGGCGTCCCATGCTGTCCGTGTATTCCTTGGCGGGTTTGGTCACCATCGTGAAACCATTGTAGTGCAGCCAG
Organism: Roseobacter sp. MED193; assembly: GCF_000152965.1. Classification (GTDB taxonomy): domain Bacteria; phylum Pseudomonadota; class Alphaproteobacteria; order Rhodobacterales; family Rhodobacteraceae; genus Pseudophaeobacter. Next base: position 2,821,816 of record NZ_CH902583.1, read on the forward strand.
TCGACAAGAGGGCGGATGGGGGAGTACTCGTCATTCTCCAGCAGGGCCGTATAATAAAAGGCCCGCAAGAGCTTACCGCGACGCATGAACTCCTGTCGCAAAAGCTTGTAGTCGATATCAAAGCCCAATGCCTTTGCAGCGGCATAGAGATTCGAACCGTCTATGAACAGTGCAAGCCGTTCGTCTTTGTAAAACATCCTAAAGTGTCCTTCTGGTAAAGCCGTTTGCGCCTTATGATCCGTGAGTGAAATTGGGGCGGCTAAACGGGTGGACATATTGTAAGTACTTTGGCACCTGCTTCAAGAGTATGGTTTTTCCTAAATGAGGTCAAAAGTGACCAATCTACGATCAAAAGCGATCATTTCTTTGGGTAGTAACCTGCCCCTGGGCGAAATGTCGCCGCGACAAATACTATCGGCTGCAACACAGGAAATTGCTCTCCTTATGGGTGAACAATGCCAAGTTTCACGCTTTTTTCAAACCCCTTGTTTTCCGGCAGGGGCGGGGCCTGACTATATCAACGCTGCCCTGGCGGTTGAAACTGATCTTGAGCCTGAGGCTTTATTGCAGGTTTTACATAGTGTTGAGGCGAAATTTGCGCGCCTAAGAGAGCAGCGTTGGGGAATGCGAACACTGGATCTAGATTTGATTTCACTGGGCGAAGCGGTGTTACCGGATCCTGCGGTTCACAAAGAATGGCGCGATTTACCGCTTGAGGAGCAAAAGACGCAAACCCCTGCGCAACTGATTCTCCCGCATCCTCGGATGCAGGATCGGGCTTTTGTTCTGGTGCCAGTTTGCGATCTCGCCCCGGATTGGCAGCATCCGATTCTTGGGAAAACCGCTGTCGAACTCTGCGCGGCCTTGCCAAAAACCGACCTAGAAGCGGTTCAGCCGCTTTAATCCCTGGTTTGATGCGCTTTCTGCGCTTGTCAACAAAAAGATTTGGGCGTAAAAGTCGCTCTTCCGGACCCACATTGATTTTGGAGAGTCGCCTATGGCCCGCGTAACGGTTGAAGACTGCGTAGACAAAGTACCCAACCGCTTTGAGTTGGTGATGTTGGCGGCCCATCGTGCCCGCGAAATCGCCGCCGGAGCAGAGCTCACGGTTGAGCGTGACAATGACAAGAACCCCGTTGTGTCGCTGCGCGAGATTGCGGATGAGACCCAGCGCGCGGATGACCTGCGCGAGCGTCTGATCGAAAACAATCAGAATCAGATCGAAGTTGACGAGCCCGAAGAAGATTCGATGGCTCTGTTGATGGGGGCTGAAAATGACAAGCCCGCTGATGACGATATGTCAGAAGAAAAACTGCTGCGGGCTCTTATGGAGGCCCAGGGGCAGGGCTGACTTAAGCCAGTTCTTTGAAATTTGAGGCTGCGGACCGGATATGATTTCACCAGAAGACCTGATTGCTCTGGTCCGCAACTACAATCCTAAAACGAATGCCGAAAAAATCGCCGAGGCCTTTGCCTATGGTGAAGAGATGCATGAGGGTCAATTCCGCCACTCCGGAGAGCCCTATTTCACGCATCCCGTGGCTGTCGCCGCTCTGTTGACTGAACAGCGCCTGGATGATGCCACCATTATCACTGCGCTGCTGCATGACACCATCGAAGACACCAAGGCCTCTTATGAAGAGGTCGCACGCCGTTTTGGCGAAGAGGTGGCCGAACTGGTGGATGGGGTCACCAAGCTGACCAATCTGCAGCTCTCCAGCCGGGAAACCAAACAGGCCGAGAATTTCCGCAAGCTCTTTATGGCGATGTCCAAGGACCTGCGGGTCATTCTGGTTAAGCTCGCTGACCGGCTGCACAATATGCGCACCATTAAGGCGATGCGCCCAGAAAAGCAGGCGCAAAAAGCCCGTGAAACCATGGATATTTACGCGCCGCTTGCTGGCCGCATGGGGATGCAGTGGATGCGCGAAGAGCTGGAAGACCTGGCCTTCAAGGTGCTTAACCCCGAGGGACGTCAGTCCATCATTCGCCGTTTTGTTACTCTGCAGCGCGAAACTGGCGATGTGATCCACCGGATTACCGGTGATATGCGGTTTGAATTGGAAAAGGCCGATATCGAGGCTGAGGTCTTTGGCCGCGCCAAAAAACCCTATTCGATCTGGCGAAAGATGCAGGCCAAGGATCAGGGGTTCTCGCGCCTGTCCGATATCTATGGCTTCCGGGTCATCACGCGTTGCGAAGAAGACAGCTACCGGGCGCTGGGCGCCATCCATCAGCGCTGGCGGGCTGTGCCTGGCCGGTTCAAGGACTACATCAGTCAGCCAAAATCCAATGGCTACCGTTCGATTCACACCACGGTTTCCGGGCGCGATGGAAAGCGGGTAGAGGTGCAGATCCGCACCCGGCAGATGCATGACGTGGCAGAGACCGGGGTTGCTGCCCATTGGTCCTACCGCGATGGCGTTCGCTCGCAGAACCCATTTGCGGTGGATCCTGCAAAATGGATCGCCTCGCTCACGGAACAGTTCGATGCGGAGGAGGATCACGACGAATTCCTCGAAGCGGTGAAGCTGGAGATGTATTCCG
>NZ_CH902583.1:2824693-2917193 GCF_000152965.1 Roseobacter sp. MED193
TCGCCGCGCCTGCGCGAAGCGGACCGGGCTCGTTTTGTCAAACTGGGACGCGAGCTTGCGCGGTCGGCCTTTGAACATGTAGAGCGTAAGTCCACGGACAAGACTCTGGAAACGGCGGCGCGGGCCCTGCGGATCAGCTCGGTTAATGAGCTGCTGGCCCGCCTGGGCGCGGCAGAAATCACCGCGCATGATGTCGTGCAGGCGGTCTATCCCGAACTCACCTCACAAGAGGGAGATGTGATCTCCCCTCGGCGGGCGGTGATTGGTCTGGAAACAGGGCAGAGTTTTGAACGCGCCCCCTGTTGTCAGCCGCTGCCAGGTGAGCGGATCATCGGTATCACCTATCGCGGCCGCGGGGTTGTGGTGCATGCCGCCGACTGTGATCGTCTGGGCGAGTTTGAGGATCAGCCCGAACGATGGGTCGATGTGCATTGGCACAGCGGCACCCATCCGGCGGTCTACGGTGTAACCCTGGGCTTGACCATCGGCAATGACGCAGGCGTGCTGGGACGAATTTGCACATTGATTGGTGAGAAAAAGGCCAATATCTCCGACCTTGAATTCTCGGATCGGAAACCAGACTTTTACCGGCTGATGATAAATGTTGAACTCAGGGATGTGGAACAGCTGCATTCGCTGATGCTAACGTTGGAGGCCGAAAGCGATGTCGCGGAAGTTGCGCGGTTCCGGGAAAAGCCGGAGAATCGTCTGGCTGCGGGCTGAGGCTCGGTTAAAACGAGGAAGGACGCAGGGCTTTGGTATTCAGGCGCCGTGATAGACGCCCGCTTCATCGCGCGGTTGCGGATTTCATCTGGCCCCGTGGGGGCTGGAGACGGGCGTTTTTATACGTAAAGCACCGGGTGCGCCGTCTGCCTGATTCGCCGGAACGTATCGCACGGGGGGTCTGGGCCGGCGTTTTCACCACCTTCACACCGTTTTACGCGATGCATTTCATCGTTGCGGCACTGATCGCACGGCTGATGAATGGCAATATCCTGGCCGCTCTGAGCGGAACGTTTTTTGGCAACCCGCTGACCTATGTGCCCATTGGCGTTGCGGCTCTGCAAACAGGTCATTGGATGCTTGGCACCGAATATGAGGAAGTCGACAAAACCCTCGTCGGTAAGTTCCTGGATGCAGGCAAGGATCTAAAAGATAATCTTATGGCCTTGTTTCGCGATCGACCTGCAGATTGGGACGGGTTGGATCGGTTCTATGATGAAGTATTTTTCCCCTATCTGGTAGGGGGGGTCATTCCTGGCGTCATCACGGCGACCATCTGCTACTTGATTAGCCTGCCAGTAATTCGCGCCTATCAGCAGCACCGCCGCTCACGTATTAAGGCCAAGTTTGAGGCTATCAAAAAACGTGCCGAGATGGAGGCCGCCGGGATCACTCCAGTCGTGGAACCGGCAAAGCCCAAGCCCAAGCTGTCGCTGTCGCGGGTGCGCAAGGCGAAATAGGTTGCTTACTCTGATCGCGGGGGGTTGCCCTTGGCGGTGCGGGGTCTAATCTCAGCGCAACAGATAGTGATTTCAGGACAAATGACATGGCTCACAACGCGTTGCGCTTGGGTGTGAATATCGACCACGTGGCCACGGTGCGAAATGCTCGCGGCGGTGATAATCCGGATCCGGTTCGGGCCGCCGTACTCGCACAAAACGCCGGTGCAGATGGGATTACCGCTCACCTGCGCGAAGATCGCCGCCACATTGTTGATGCCGATATTGACGGCTTGATGGCAGCACTGCGTATTCCGCTGAATTTCGAGATGGCTGCGACCGAGGAAATGCAGGCGATTGCCCTGCGTCATAAGCCCCATGCGGTCTGCCTGGTGCCGGAAAAGCGTGAAGAACGTACCACCGAGGGTGGCCTCGACGTGGCGGGCAATGACAATGCGCTGGCCGACTATATCGCTCCATTGCGCGCGGCGGGCAGTCGGGTGTCGATGTTCATTGGCGCCGAGAAATCACAGGTTGAGGCCAGCCATCGCATTGGCGCTCCGGTGATTGAGCTACACGCAGGGGCCTATGCGGACGCCTGGGCCGAAGGGCGCTGGGAAGAACGCGACGCGGAGCTGGCAAAGATCACCGAAATGGCAACCTTTGCCCATGGGTTGGGATTGGAGGTCCATGTTGGCCATGGTCTGACCTATGAAAGCGTCGGTCCGATTGCAGCGCTGCCAGAGGTCAAGGAGTTGAATATTGGTCATTTCCTGATGGGAGAGGCGATGTTTGTTGGACTGCCAGCCGCCCTGGCCGAGATGCGCCGCCAAATGGATCTGGCGCGGCAAGGGTAACCGAACATGGCGAAATTCGTCCCGTTTCTTGGCATCTGCACTGCCACCTCTTTCTTGGGGCTGTCCGTTGCAGGCGCACAAACGATTGAAAGCTGTGACTGGGTGGCTTCTGCTGCCAATCTGGTGGAGCCCTGGGCCGAAACCACGCGAACCTATGGGGATGGCGCGGTGCGCATTGCGCTGCTGGATACTGGCGGCGAGCCCGCCTGCTGTTCTAGCCATCTGCTCATCTTGTCGCCGGACCCTGAGTATGGTCAAGCCTGCAACATCCTGTCGGATCAGCCGGGAACAGGGTTTCGCCAAGTCTTTCTGGAGCAGAGCGACAGTGGCTATGATCCTAGCCAGGGCTTGTTGCTTACCATTCCCGTTGGTCGGTTAGACCCAGACACCGGTGGTGTGGATGCGGCAAGCATTGAATCTGTGGAGATACGGATCAATCAGGCTTCTGGTGAATTGAGGATTGAGACAGGTGGCGCCAGCCCGGCGACCAGCCCCGGCGTAAAGAATTCGGATGCAAAGAAATAGCAGTCTTTGCAAAGCTCTTTTGCTGGGGTGCCTCCCTGCTTGGCGGCATGGCTTCCTCACGTTTGTGAAAGGCTCCTCATGATCCTCGGCATCGGAACTGATCTGGCCAATATCGAACGCATTCAGGGAACACTGGATCGCTTTGGTGACCGGTTCCGTAACCGGGTTTTTACAGAGGTGGAGCAGCGCAAGGCAGAGCGGCGACGGGATGTGGCCGGGACCTATGCCAAGCGCTGGGCCGCCAAGGAGGCCTGCTCCAAGGCCCTGGGCACCGGGCTACGCATGGGGATTGCTTGGAAAGACATGGCCGTGAGCAATCTGCGCACCGGGCAACCGGTGATGCATGTCACAGGCTGGGCTGCCGAGCGCCTGGCTAGCATGACACCACCGGGTCATGAAGCGATTATTCACGTGACCCTGACCGATGATCACCCCTGGGCGCAGGCCTTTGTGGTCATTGAGGCCCGGCCAATTTTGGCTCAGTCTGAGGCGCATTCTCAGGATCAGGCGATTGAAACCACTGGTGAAGCTTGACTCAGGCCTCTCACGCCCTCATGTAGCGCCGGACCCTTTAATTTATACCCCGGAGAGCCTGATGACGGCAAAACCCACGGCCGGCCAATCGATCCTCGAAACGGTAAAGACCATTGTTTATGCCCTTTTGATCGCAGGGGTCTTCCGGACCCTGTTTTTCCAACCCTTCTGGATCCCTTCGGGCTCGATGAAGGAGACGCTGCTCATTGGCGATTTCCTCTTCGTCAACAAGATGGCCTATGGCTATTCCTATGCCTCTTGCCCCAGCGTACGCATTGGGGCCATTGGCTTGAATATTGATGCTGAAGACATCTGTGGCTTCCTGGACAGTGAAAACGCGCGCTTTCTCGGCTCTGAGCCTGAGCGCGGCGATGTTGTTGTGTTCCGTCATCCCGTGACAGGCACCGATTTCATCAAGCGCCTGATCGGTCTGCCAGGTGACAAGATCCAAGTTAAGAATGGGGTTTTGATCATCAACGGCGAAGCCGTAGGTTTGGAAGATGCCGGCAACTTCGAAGAAGCTATGGCGCCACAAGGTCCACAGGGCTCCCGTCCACGCTGTGAAAATGCACCTGTTGGCCTAGGGGGCGCCTGTCTCAAGTCCCGCCAAATCGAGACGCTTCCGGGGGGCACCCAACACGTGATCCTCAATATTGGCGACCAGTCGGCAGATCACACCGGTGTTTATCAGGTGCCAGAGGGGCATTTCTTCTTTATGGGGGATAACCGTGATAACTCCAGCGATAGCCGCCTGCCGCAGACCGCAGGTGGTGTAGGATTTGTGCCGCTGGAAAACCTGATTGGCCGCGCAGACCGGATCATGTTCTCTTCCGCCGGACGGTCGATGCTGTTCTTCTGGACCTGGCGTTCGGATCGTTACTTCAAGGGGATCGAGTGAAACTATCCAAAGAAATGCGCATCTTTGAACAACGAATCGGGCACCAGTTTGTCCGGCCAGAACTCTTGGTGCGCGCCTTGACCCATCCCTCGGTCTCCTCGCCAAATCGCAAGGACAATCAGCGCCTGGAATTTCTGGGCGACAGGGTGCTTGGTTTGGTGATGGCAACAGCCCTGTTGGATCACGACAAAGACGCTAGCGAAGGCCAGCTGGCGCCGCGCTTCAATGCGCTGGTGCGTAAGGAGGCCTGCGCAGATGTGGCGCGCGAGATCGAGCTGGGGGAGGTGTTGAAACTGGGTCGCTCCGAAATGATGTCTGGGGGGCGTCGTAAACTGGCCCTGTTGGGCGACGGCATGGAGGCGGTGATCGCCGCTGTCTACAAGGACGCCGGTTTTGAGGTGGCTCAGGCGATGATCCTGCGGCTTTGGGGCGCGCGGATTCATCAGGTCGAAGCCGATGCCCGTGACCCAAAAACCGCCTTGCAGGAATACGTACAGGCCCGGCGCCAAAACCCACCTGCCTATGTGCAAGTGGCACGTACAGGCCCGGATCACCAACCTATCTTTACCATTGCCGTTCGGCTGGAAGACGGCACCGAAGAGCGCGCGACTGCGGGTTCAAAACGTCTCGCCGAACAGGCCGCAGCCAAGGCGCTCTTGGCACGTTTGGAGCAAACATCATGACTACACGCGCCGGTTTTGTCGCCCTGATCGGAGAACCCAACGCGGGTAAATCGACCCTGCTGAATCGCATGGTTGGGGCCAAGGTCTCTATCGTTACCCATAAGGTCCAGACCACGCGCGCCCGGGTGCGTGGTGTGGCGATGGAAGGCGAAAGCCAGATCGTTTTTGTCGACACGCCAGGCCTGTTTCAGCCGCGGCGCCGCCTGGACCGCGCCATGGTGGCAGCTGCCTGGGGTGGCGCGGCGGATGCCGAAATTGTCCTCCTGCTGGTTGAGGCGCACCGCGGCATCACGGAAGGCGTGGAACGCATTCTTGAGGGGCTCGCGGATGTGGCCCAGGGCCGAACCGTTGGCCTGGTGATCAATAAGATCGACCGCGTACAATCCGAGGTCCTGCTTGGCCTCACCAAGGACCTCAATGAGCGCTTTGACTTTGCCGAGACCTTTCTGATTTCTGCGGAACGCGGCCATGGGGTTGATGATCTGCGCAGCTGGCTGGCCCAGGAACTCCCCGAAGGTCCCTGGCTCTACCCGGAAGACCAGATCGCTGATCTGCCGATGCGGATGATCGCGGCAGAAATCACCCGTGAAAAACTGACGTTGCGGCTGCATCAGGAATTGCCCTACCAGATGACGGTCGAGACCGAAAACTGGGAAGAGCGCAAAGATGGCTCCGCCAAGATCGACCAGGTGATCTATGTGGTCCGCGATGGCCACAAGGGCATCGTGTTGGGCAAACGCGGCGAAACAATCAAATCCGTTTCGCAGTCCTCCCGCGAAGAACTGACTGAATTCCTGGGCCGCAAGGTGCATCTCTTCCTGCAGGTCAAAGTGCGCCCCAACTGGCTGGAAGAGGCCGAACGGTATTCCGAAATGGGCCTTGATTTCAAAGACGGAAATTGATCGTGATCTGGGTGGCCCCGCCGCCGCCCAGTTTTCATTTGGCCGTAAATATCCCCGCCGGAGGTATCCAGACCCTGCCGTATACTCCGCGCCTAGCAGCTCAGCCCCAGATAGAGACCCCATGACCCGTTTGACCGCCCGCTTCTGGGTAGATGCCTATCTTGCCCGCCTGCGCTTTCAGGATATCCCGGCTTTTGTCACCTCCCATGGTGATGACACCGCAGGGGCGGTTCTGGTTAAACTGAATACGCTGGATGGCCAGGCCCAGAGCTTTCACCGCTCCTATGACCTGATGAGTGGAATGCGCAAATGGATCGAACATGCCAGTGGCGCTGAGGCGGATGTGGATGCTGCCATTCGCCGCCAGCAGGAGTTCGACCCGGATCTTTGGGTCATCGAAGTCGAAGACCGTCAGGGCCACCATCTGCTGGATGAACCAGGGTTGGAATGACCTGAGCCATACCAGGCAACTCGCTCTGATGAGTACCTTTAAGGGGACTTGCCGCGCTTGCCTTATTGGGGTCTGATGCTTGCGACTGGAGTGTGCAATCATGGGGATAAGCAATGGAATGGCGTGATCATGGCATTCTGTTGACCCGGCGGCGCCACGGTGAAGGGGCTGCGATCATTGATGTTTTCACGGAACACCACGGCCGCCACGCCGGTATTGTACATGGCGGTGCCAGTCGCAAAAAGGCGCCAGTTCTACAGCCCGGCGCGCAACTGGATCTGTTGTGGCGGGCCAGATTGCAGGAACACCTGGGCAGCTATCAGGCCGAACCCCTGCGCAGTCGCGCAGCTGCGGCGCTCTCTGGGCGTTTGGCGCTGGCGGGGCTGAATGCGGTGACTGGCCTGTTGGGGTTCTGCCTGCCAGAACGGGCAGCCTACCCGGATCTTTATAAGCAGTCTGAGCAGTTACTGGATTTACTGGAGCAGGAGGAAATCTGGCCTTTGGCATATCTGCGCTGGGAAATGGCCCTGCTCGCAGCAATGGGCTTTGGCCTCGACCTGAGCGCCTGCGCGGTTTCCGGGAGCAACGAGGATCTGGCCTATATTTCGCCAAAGACGGGGCGCGCGGTGTCCCGACAAGAAGCGGGGCAATGGGTCAACCGCCTGTTGCCGCTGCCCCCGGTTTTACGCGGGTTGGGGGAGGCACCAGATCACGAGGTGGCCGAGGGGTTGCGGACAACCGGGTTCTTTCTGTCGGAACGTCTGGCGCCCAATCTGGGTAACCAGCCCCTGCCAGAGGCACGTGGACGATTCATAGATGCTTTCATGCGTCGTTTGCCGGACAGCTGAGCCCAAACACTCGGTGATTGGGTACATGGCCAAGGCTTTGCTATGGGCGCAGAGAGAACCTAATCCGCTTGGACCGCATCGGCCTCGATCTTGATCAGATCTGCAATATGGGTGCCGATCGCGTGGCTGCCTTTGATCGAGGGGTGGATCATGTCCAGCCCGTGAAAACTGCGGTCGCCATGGGGAACAAGATCTGCAAGGGACAGAAAGAAGACGCCGTCATCCAGTTGCGCCATCCGGGCGGCGCGCCGGTCCAGCTCTTCGCCTTCATCCTTGCAGTATTCAATCGGAGACCCCCGTCCTGGGCTACGTAGATAGCCCGTATAGATCACCTTGGCGCCTCGGCTGCGCAGCTGGTTCACCAGATCTGGAATGGCGCCGCTGCTGCCATCCTCCGAGGTAAGCCGGTCCATTTTCCGCCGACAGGCCGTGCAACCACAGCCAAGCCACAGATCATTGCCGCCCCCGTTCAGCACCACCCAATCCCAACGCATCCTCTTGGGCAGCTGTTTGGGAATGCTCAGCCCTGCCGCCCCGCTGATCGGCAAACGATAGATCATCCGCGCACCGATCACGGATCTGTCTGTCACCTCAACCTCGAGATGTTTCTCCATAACGTCTGATATGGCCCGAGAAGAGGCCCTGTTCCAGGCCAGGAGAGAATCACCCATGACCAGAATCTGCCCCTCAGCATGGGTATTGGCGACCCGCTCGCCACAGCCGGACAGGGCAAGCAATGTGCCGAAGATACAGAAAAGTCGTGACAGGAGGTGTGGCATGAACATGGGGCTAACTTGGGTTGGACGTGAAACAGATAAAGCAATCAGAGCGAGTGCATTAACCAATAATTAGCAGCACCGTAGGGGGTAAGGCAAAGCCGAGGCAATTGTGAGGCAAGGAGGTCGATTGCAGGACCAATAGGCGAGGCCTGAAATCAAAAATGCCCGACCAATGGTCGGGCATTCGTCGGCCTGGTGGAAGTAGTGGTCAGCCCAAGACAACAGGGCAAACCATCAGAACATGTCCGGCCAACTGGAGGGTTAGGCCAGCAGGCGGCGGGCAATAACCTGCGCTTGAATTTCCGCAGCCCCTTCAAAGATATTCAGGATCCGCGCATCGCACAGCACGCGAGAGATCTTATATTCCAGAGCAAAGCCATTGCCGCCATGGATCTGCAAACCGTTGTCGGCCGCCGCCCAGGCGACACGCGCGCCCAGCAACTTGGCCATGCCAGCCTCCAGGTCACAGCGATGGCCGTGGTCCTTCTCCCAGGCAGAGAAATAGGTGAGCTGACGCGCCACCATGATCTCAACCGCCATCATCGCCAGCTTGCCGGAAACGCGGGGGAAGTTGATCAGGCTTTTGCCAAACTGTTTGCGATCCTGGGCGTATTGCATGGAGATATCCAAGGCTGATTGCGCCACGCCAACAGCGCGCGCGGCGGTCTGGATGCGGGCGCTCTCAAAGGTCTCCATCAGCTGTTTAAAGCCTTTGCCCTCTGCTCCGCCCAGCAGGTTTGCCTGTTTTACTGCAAAACCGTCAAAGCCCAGCTCGTATTCCTTCATGCCGCGATACCCCAAAACCTCGATCTCGCCGCCGGTCATGCCGGGGGTTGGGAAAGGTGCCTCATCGGTACCGGGGGTCTTTTCTGCCAGGAACATCGACAGGCCACGGTGATCAGTGGTTTCGGGATCGGTGCGTGCCAGCAGGGTCATTACATGGGTGCGGGCGGCATGGGTGATCCAGGTCTTGTTGCCTGTGATCTCATAATCGCCGGTTTCGGTCTTCACCGCACGGGTGCGCAGCGCGCCAAGGTCGGAGCCGGTGTTTGGTTCGGTGAACACAGCCGTGGGCAGGATCTCGGCGCTGGCGATCTTTGGCAGCCACTGCTCTTTTTGGTCATCCGTGCCACCACAGAGAATCAGCTCAGCGGCGATTTCCGACCGGGTGGCGAGAGAGCCGACACCGATGTAGCCACGCGACAGTTCTTCGGAGACCACGACCATCGAGGCCTTAGAGAGGCCAAAACCGCCAAACTCTTCTGGGATGGTGAGGCCAAAGACACCCATTTCAGCCAGCTCTTCGATGACCTCCATTGGGATCAGCTCATCTTTCAAGTGCCAGTCATGGGCATGGGGCTCTACCTTTTCCATGGCATAGCGGCGGAATTGATCGCGAATCATTTCCAGTTCTTCTTCCAGGCCAGAGGTGCCAAACATGGTGGCGCCGGCCTGTTCCTGCATCAGCTCCGCCAGACGGGTGCGGGCCGCTTGCGTATTACCGCCTTCGGTGAGATGCACTACGGCGTCTGTCCGCAGTGCTGTCAGCACCTCCTGCCCAAGGCCTAGGTCCTGCAGGCGCAGGATTTCACCCTGGTTCATCTGGATGCCGCCCTGAACCTGCGCCAGATATTCGCCAAAGGCGATCTGGTGGATCAGTTGCTCCATCTCATGAAAGGCGCCATCGCTTTGCAGCTTTTCGGCCCATTGCTGCATCTGGCGTAGCGCGTAGACATAGGTCGCAAGCCAGGAAAGCCCATGGGCGGCGGTCTGGTTCTCTTCGATCAGCTGGCCAGAAACGCGGTCCTCTTTGCTCACAGTTGCGCGCACGGCGATTCGTGCGGCTTCCAAAGTGGCCTCAAGCGGGGCCATCGTCGCGGCGGTGAGCCTCAGCAGTTCTGGGAGCACAATCGGTTTCATTTGCAGGTCCTGTCCGTCATGAGCCATTGAATCACGTCCTTCTGTGGTCGCTTGGTGGTAAATCACTTTGCAGGTGCAGCGCAACAAAAATACGCCGCACTGCGGCAATATGATAAAAAGTTGCGTGACGGAAGTTTGCGTCCGGTCGTGGTTCTCACTGCACGAATGGGGTGATAGGTCAGGGCTATGGACCAGTTCTTTTCGCTTCTCTCCGCCACTGATTTGGCTATGGCCTTTGGCATTGCGCTGCTTGCCGGGACGGTCAAGGGCATGGTGGGTTTTGCTATGCCGATGATTCTGGTCTCTGGGTTGAGCCTCTTTCTCGCACCCGAACTGGCTTTGGCCGGGCTGATCTTGCCGACGCTGGTCACCAATTGGATGCAGGCTTTCCGGCAGGGCGGCGGGGCGGCCTTTGCCTCGCTTAAGCGGTTTCGTTTGTTCCTGTTGGTGGGGCTGGTCTGTTTGCTGCTGAGCGCGCAGATGGTGCGAGTTCTGCCGCAACAGGTAATGTTTTTGGCGATTGGCGTGCCGGTAACCCTATTTGTATTGTTGCAGCTCATTGGCGTGCCGCTGACCCTCGCCAAGCCGACACCGCGTGTGGAGGTGATGGTTGGAGCCATTGCCGGATTGATAGGCGGCGTGTCTGGCGTTTGGGGGCCACCAACAGTGGCCTACCTGACCGCGCTTGGGACTGAAAAGAACGAACAGATCCGGGTGCAGGGTGTTATCTATGGTATGGGGGCTTTTGCCTTGCTATTTGCCCATATGGGCTCGGGTGTCATGCGCAGCGAGACCCTGCCGTTCTCAGTAATGCTGATAGCGCCCGCAGTATTGGGCATGTGGATTGGTGGGAAACTGCATGATCGCATTGATCAAAGAGTTTTTAAGCAAGCCACGCTAATTGTCCTTTTGCTGGCCGCTCTAAATCTGCTTAGACGCGGGTTGATGTTGTAGCCCGGCCGGACAAGGGTGGCGTAACCAAGGAATGCTGAAAACGTGATGCAGGGGATGAACGCAGAACGACTGGCTCTGGGCACGATCCTGGTGGCTGTGCTGGTCCTGGGCCTGAAGTTGGTGGCCTGGTGGCTGACGGGGTCCGTTGCGCTCTTGTCGGATGCGCTGGAGTCTTTGGTCAATGTCGGTGGTGCGGTGATGGCCTGGATGGCGGTGCACTACGCGAAAAGGCCTGCAGATGCCGGCCATCCTTTTGGTCACTACAAGGCAGAGTATTTTTCGGCGGTTCTTGAAGGGATCATGATCATCATCGCCGCGTTGCTGATCCTTCAGCAGTCGGTACAGGCGCTTGGCAACCTGAGTGAGACGGTTGAATGGGGCCGCGCCGGGCTTTTGGTCAATGCGGTGGCTTTGGTGTTGAACCTGCTTTGGGCGCGGCTGTTGATCGCGCGAGGCGGAGCGCTGAAGTCGCCGGCTTTGACCGCGGGTGGGCGGCATTTGATGAGCGATGTCTGGACCTCGGTTGGGGTACTGTTGGGCTTATTGTTGGCCTTGGCGACGGGTTGGACCGTGTTAGATCCGCTCTTGGCGCTGTTTGTGGCGGTGAACATCCTGCGTGAGGGCTACGGCGTTGTGGCCTCTTCTGTAAATGGATTGATGGATTCCGCCGCCCCTGAAGAAGAACGTGATCAGATTGAAGAGCTGCTGCACCATGCGGCTGCGGGTGCGCTTCAGGTGCACGGGCTGAAGACCCGCCGCGCTGGAGTTGCTCTGTTTGTCGAATGCCACATGGTGGTCGACGGCTCCATGACCGTGCAGGCCTCCCATACGATCTGTGACCACATCGAAGAGGCGATCCGCAGCACCTTTCCAGAGGCGCAGGTTACTATTCATGTGGAGCCAGAACACAAGCTGGAGCCATCGGGTATTGCGCCGGGCTGACTTCTCAAGGCCGCTCTCCCCCAGGCGCCGTGAGGGAAGCATTTGCATTCTTGTGCAGGCTCCCGTTTAACCGCCTCCATGAGAATGGCAGTCACGGGAGCTCGGGCGATGGAATGGGACAGGTTGTTGAACGCGGGGCGGCTGTGTCGCCCGGACTACCCAGAGGAACCAGGTCGCCCCGCCTACTTGCAGGACTATGATCGCATCTTGTTCTCTGAGCCCTTTCGGCGTCTGGCACAAAAAACCCAGGTGCATCCGCTTTATGAGCATGACCATGTGCATCACCGGATGATCCACTCCCTGGAGACCGCCAGCGCTGGCCGTTCCCTGGGGGTGTTGGCAGGGCAGGCGATGCTTGATCAGGGCTATATCTCCGAAGATCAGCGTGACGTGATCGCAGGCACGGTTCAAGCGGCCTGTTTGGTACATGACATCGGCAATCCGCCCTTTGGCCATTCCGGCGAAGACAGCATTGGCCAGTGGTTCACTAAACAATTTCAGGAAGGCTACGGGGTGGCGGGCGCGATCCCTGAAGCGCAACAGGCAGAGTTCAAGGAGTTTGAGGGTAACGCCCAGGGCTTCCGCATTGCCGGGCAATTGGAAATGGCGCGACGGGATGGGGGTATGCGACTGTCCTATGCCACCCTTGCTGCCTTTATGAAATACCCCTGCACGGCAGAGGCCCGGCAAATGACACCCGCGGGCTATGTGGGGCTCAAGAAATTTGGCGTCTTCCAGTCAGAGGCTAAACTATTCGCCGAGGTGGCTGAGGCCACGGGGCTGCGCAGTGAAGGAACGGGAGCGGGCAAATACTGGCGACGCCACCCGCTGGCCTTCTTGGTCGAGGCGGCAGACGACATTTGCTACCGGATTCTGGATCTGGAAGACGCTGCCACGGTGGGGGATCTCAGCACGGCCCAGGTGATCGACTGCCTGGAACTGATCGCAGGTAAACCCAATCGGGCGGATGACCCGCTGATGAGCACCCGCGAGGTGGTGGCGATGCGGCGCGCCAGCGCCATCCACCAGGCCATCAAAGCTGCGGTTGAGGCCTTTATGGACAACTACGAAACCATCATGGCGGGGGCGTTCAACGATGGGCTGATGGAGGTTTCCTCCAAAGCAGAGGCTTTTGCCCAGATGAAAGAGATCTCAAACGCGCGGATCTTTACGGCCCGCCGCAAGACGGAGCTGGAAATCTCCGGACGTCAGGTGATCTTTGCAGTGCTGGATCATTTCCACGGGCTGTATGATGATTTGCGCAGCTGTGGCTGGGATGTGGAAGCGTTTCTGGCGCAGCATGGATATTGGGCTAAACTGGTGCGGGCGGTGGATCTGGACCTGCGCGGCATCGGGGATGAATACACGGCCATGCATAGTCTGGCGGATTTTGTATCGGGCATGACCGACCGCTATGCCGTTAAAGTGCGCGATATGGTCAGCGGAAAAATCTAGGGCAAAACTGCCAAGGTCACAAGACTGGATTGAAGGCCGTTCCGTGGTACGCTTTCAGGGATTTCTAGTTTGGTGTTCCCATGTTTGCATTTGTTTCCTGCCTAGGCTGCCGTGCCGTTGGATTGCTCGGTTTTGTGACCCTCTTTTTGATTTTGACGCTTTGGTGCAGCCCCATCAGCGCCGAGACCAGCGCCGAGGAAAAGACGGCTCCTGTTAGGGTTGCTCTGGTCATCGGAAATTCCAGCTATGCCCATGTCCCGCAACTGCCTAACCCGACCAATGATGCCGCTGACATTGCCGACTCGCTGCGGCGGATCGGTTTTGACGTGGTTGAAGAGCATGACCTCGACTACCGCCATATGCGATTGGCCGTTCGTGATTTTGCGAAACGGGCCGAGACCGCAGATGTGGCAGTGGTCTATTACGCCGGACACGGGATCGAGATCGAGAACACCAATTACCTGATCCCGGTCAAGGCCGAGCTGAAGCGCGCCGCAGATGTCGAGTTTGAAGCCCTGCGGCTGGATACTTTGGTTTCAGCCTTGGAAGCGCCCAAAGGGCTGAAGATTGTTCTGATTGATGCCTGTCGTGACAACCCGTTCAAAGTGGCGATGCAGCAGACCGGGGCGCGCCGCTCGATCGGGCGCGGGCTGGCCCGGGTGGAGCCCTCGGGGGTGCTGGTTGGTTATGCGGCCAAGGGCGGCACCTATGCTTTGGACGGGGAGGCCCGCAACAGCCCCTATGCCGAAGCGCTGTTGCAGCATCTTGAAACGCCGGGGCTGGAGCTGGGCAAACTGTTTCGCAAGGTGCGTGACACCGTGTTTGGCGCAACCGGTGGGCAGCAGGAACCCTTTGTCTATGGCTCCCTGCCAGGGCGCGATATTTTTCTGGTCGAACCGGTCGCGTTGATTGCGCCGATTGAGGCGGCACCGGAGCAGACCCCTGCGCCTGAACCCGAAACAAAACCCACTGCACAGCCCTGGCCACTTTTGCAGAATGTTCCGCAAACAAATCTGGTGCCGCTGGATCAGCCGTTTGCACCGCCGGTTGTTGAGGAGGCGGAGGAGCCGCCCGAGCAGGTGGCGGCGCTGCCGCGCGCCGCAGGGAACGAGCAGATCATTTCGACGGATTTTGCATTGGCCACGGAGCAAAAGCATCTGGCCGGCTGGCGGAGCTTTTTGCAGAAATACAGCAATTACCCCGAACATCCCTTGGTGGTTCTAGCTGCCAGTAAAGTGGAAATATTGACTCTGGATCAGGATATTGCTCGCGGCTACCGGGTGTCCGAGCCCTGGCTCGCCACGGCCATTCAGGGGGATGGAGCCAATGTTGAACTCACCCGGTCCGACCGGCGCCTTATCCAGCATGCCTTGAACATGATGGGATTTGATACCGGCGGCGTGGATGGGCAGTTTGGGCCCAGATCCCGCAGTGCTATCGCCAAAGCGCGGGCGAAGGCTGGGCTGACACCCGGTAATAGGGTTGATGTCGCGCTGTTGAAGGTCCTGCCCAATGCAGAAGCGGTGCTGGGCCTGCGATCGGAAACGGCACGCAGCTATCAGCCCGAAGACCTGCCAGAGAGCCTGGAGCCGCGTCTGCGCAAGGCCCTGCTGAGTTTCGCCGGTAAGAACCTCGTCTTTGATTACTTTGGAGGGCACCTCTATCTGGTGATCAGTACCGAATTGACCGGCAACTCCTGGCGCGCCGCCAGTAACAAGGCCAGAGAGGCGGGCGGCTATCTGGTGGCGATCAACAGCCGCGCCGAGAATGATTTTCTGGTCAACCTGTTCTCCGGCGATCCAAGGTTCATCGAAAAGGAATGGAATGGCGCCCAGCTGGGGCCCACAATCGGGCTGTATCAGGCGGATCGCAGCCGCGAGCCCGCCGGGGGCTGGGAGTGGGACAACGGCGATCCGCTGACCTTCAAAGCCTGGAGTCCGGGCAATCCTGACAACTACCGGGGGCGGCAGCATATCGCCCGCTTTTATCTGAAGCAAAAAATGAACAGGCCTGGCGCAAGGCTGCGCTATTGGGACGATGGCACCAGCGGCTATGGGCCGAGCTATATCGTTGAGATCGAATAGCTCTCGATTGAGGGTGCTAAAGAAAAACCCGGCCAATGGCCGGGTTTTCTGTTGGTGCGAGCGAAGGAGCCTTAGCTGATGGCGGCGGCTTTTACGTCTTCGTCGATATAGGGCAGATACTGCTGGAAGTTGTTGGAGAACATTTCAACCAGTTTGGCGGCCTGTTTGTCATAGGCGGCCTGATCGTCCCAGGTCCGGCGTGGGTCCAGCAGGACTTCGGCAACGCCGGGTACGGAGACTGGCACGTCAAAGCCAAAGTTGCTGTCTTTGCGGAATTCAACCTGGGCCAGGGTGCCTTCGAGCGCCGCTGTCAGCAGGGCGCGGGTCGCGCGGATTGGCATCCGCGAGCCAACACCATAGGCGCCGCCGGTCCAGCCGGTGTTGACCAACCAGCAGGTTGCGCCATGGGCCGCGATCTTTTCGCGCAGCAGGTTGCCGTAAACCTCGGGGCGACGCGGCATGAACGGAGCACCAAAGCAGGTAGAGAAGGTGGGCTCGGGCTCGGTCACACCGCGCTCGGTGCCTGCCACCTTGGAGGTGAAACCAGACAGGAAGTGATACATCGCCTGCGCCGGGGTCAGGCGCGCAATTGGAGGCAGCACGCCAAAGGCATCACATGTCAGCATGATGATGTTCTTGGGGTGGCCACCGGTTGCGGAGGCAGAGGCATTGGAGATGTAATGCAGCGGATAGGCACACCGCATGTTGGCGGTCAGGCTGTCGTCTTCAAAATCCAGCTCTTTGGTCTCTTCGTCAAAGACCATATTCTCGATCACGGTGCCGAACTTTGTCGTGGTCGCATAAATCTCTGGCTCGGCCTCGGGGTTGAGGCTGATGGTCTTGGCGTAGCAACCGCCTTCAAAGTTGAAGGTGCCGTTGTCGGCCCAACCGTGCTCATCATCGCCGATCAGCACGCGATCAGGGTCGGCAGAGAGCGTGGTTTTGCCGGTGCCCGACAGACCAAAGAACACGGCAGTGTCGACAGGGTTGCCCTTGGCGTGGTTGGCCGAGCAATGCATCGGCATGATGCCTTTTTCGGGCAAGAGATAGTTCAGCAGGGTAAAGACGGATTTTTTATTCTCGCCCGCATATTCAGTGCCACCGATCAGGATCATCTTGCGATCAAAGTTCATCGCAATGACTGTTTCCGAGCGGCAGCTGTGGCGCTCTGGATTGGCCTGGAAGCTGGGGCAGTTGATGACGGTGAAGTCAGCAATGAAATCATCCAGGTCTTCGCGTTCGGGGCGCCGCAGCATGGTGCGGATGAAAAGCCCATGCCAAGCGAGTTCGGTGACCATGCGCACATTGATCGAGTGCTTGGGGTCAGCGCCGCCAACCAGATCCTGTACGTGGTAGTCGCCACCCTTCATGTGCTCCAGCATGTCGACATAGAGATTATCGAACCCTTCAGGAGACATTTCGGCGTTGTTTTCCCACCAGATGGTATCTTTGACGCTGTCGGATTTGACGACGTGCTTGTCCTTGGGCGAGCGGCCAGTGAACTTGCCGGTCGTCACAAGAAAGGCGCCGCCATTGCCCAGAGTGCCTTCGCCGCGCTTCAGGGCTGCCTCCACAAGTGCAGGCTCCATGAGGTTGTAATGGACATTGCCCAGACCCTCGATACCTTGATCCTCGAGGCGGAAATTCGGGTTAACCCGTCCAGATGCCATGTGTTCTCTCTCCCGTGCCGGCTTTGTGTGCCGCATAGATTAAAAGCTGCGCCCCAAGGCAGATCGGGGCAAAAGTGCCGGTATCGCCACCGGTTAGGCAGCTCATAACATGACGTTTCCATGACTGAACAGGACGGTTTGGCGCAGTTAGCGCCACCAAGGCGGAGTTTAGCGCAACCATTGTCCTGCTTGCCTGGTCGCTGTTCACCATTCAGCGAATGATAAGACATTTTTGCCCTAATTGTGGCCAAAGAAGGGCCTGATTCGCCAATGGGGATTGATTCGCCACGCAAGACGGGCGATGAAAGGGAAAAAACAACGACAATATAAAGAGCAGATTTAGGGGCAAATCCAATGTCGAAGATTGCTTTGGTGGATGATGACCGCAACATTTTGACTTCCGTGGCAATGACACTGGAAGCCGAAGGGTTTGAGGTAGAGACCTATAACGATGGGCAGGCCGCGCTGGATGCCTTTAACAAGAAACTGCCGGATATGGCTGTGCTGGACATTAAGATGCCCCGCATGGATGGTATGGATCTGTTGCAGCGTCTGCGTCAGAAAACCCAGATGCCGGTGATCTTTCTCACTTCCAAAGATGATGAGATCGACGAGGTGTTGGGTCTGCGCATGGGGGCGGACGATTACGTCAAAAAGCCCTTCTCACAACGGTTGCTGGTAGAGCGTATCCGCGCCCTGTTGCGTCGTCAGGATGCGCTCAACAGTGATGAGGCCGGCATTGAGGCCCCTGAGACCAAAGTGATGGACCGGGGCAATCTGCGAATGGACCCCTTGCGCCACGCGGTGAGCTGGAAGGGCAAGGATGTGTCATTGACCGTCACCGAATTCCTGCTGCTGCAAGCCCTGGCGCAGCGTCCCGGTTTTGTCAAAAGCCGCGACCAGCTGATGGATGTGGCCTATGATGATCAGGTCTATGTGGATGATCGGACCATTGACAGCCATATCAAACGGCTGCGCAAAAAGATGCGCACAGCAGATACGGATTTTGCCGCGATCGAGACCCTTTACGGGATCGGGTATCGCTATAATGAAGAGTAAGACCTGCAGTCTTTTCCAGAGGGGCGTGCAACAATGCGTGACACTGGCCTGACACCGCGTCAGCAAGATGGAGATGTGGTTCTGGGCGACGATTGGGTCGCACCGGATCAGACTGTTGCGGCTGAAATGCAGGTAAAGCGCGCCCGTCGTGGTTTTTTCTCTTTGAAAGGCTCACCGCTGACGCGCAAGATTATCACCTTCAACCTGATCGCTCTGATCATTCTGGTTGCTGGCATTCTCTACCTTAACTCCTCTCGCCAAAGTCTGGTCAAACAGCGGGCTGGGGCCTTGGTGGCTGAGGTCTCGCTGATCGCCGATGTGTTTGAGGCGGTGCTGCCGTCCTCAGGTGCGGTTAGCCTCACGACGGGCGACGGCATTGATCCGGAGCAGGTGCTTGAGGGGCTCTCGCTGCGAGGCGGGGTTGAGGCATTTGTTTTGATACCTCCGGCGTGTTGGTGGCGCAGGTGACTGGTATCAATCGGCCGGATGCCCTGAATGTCCTGAACGAAGGCTCCAAGAGCAGGACTTTGATCTCTGATGGATTGTCGAGCCTTTGGGCGACGCTGGGCGGTGTGTTCCAATCCCAGACCGGCGAAGAAGCCTATATCAAGCCGCTGCAGGAACAGTTGCAGACACTCGTCCAACATTCTTTGACTGGAACCGCCAAGATCGAAGTGGTCGGTGATACCAGCGGTGGCACAGTGTTGTCTGCGGTGGCTCCGATCCTGAGCAATGGCACAGCGATCGGGGTGGTGGCGCTGGCCTCGCCCTCGGGTGAGATCGACGCCTTGGTACGTGGAGAGCGGGAGCGGGTTTTGCAGATCTTTATCATCGCGCTACTGGTCTCGATTGGGCTGAGCCTGGTTTTGGCTTCGACTATTGCCAACCCGCTGGCGGATCTGGCCGAGGCGGCTGAACTGGGGCGCGAGCGGGATTCCCGTAAGGCCCAGTCTGGCCGTATCCGAATCCCTGACCTATCCGCGCGCCCCGATGAGATCGGCCGTTTGAGCCGCGCGCTGCGTGGCATGGTCAAGGCGCTCTATAGCAGGATCGACAGCAACGAACAGTTTGCCGCAGATGTGGCCCATGAAATCAAGAACCCGCTGGCCAGTCTGCAATCTGCCGTTGGCACCCTACGGATGGTCAAGCGCGATGAGCAGCGCGAGAAGCTGATGGAAGTTATCGAACATGATGTGCGCCGTCTGGACCGTTTGGTCAGCGATATCTCCAATGCTTCGCGTCTGGATGCGGAGCTGGTGAAAGAAGAAGAGGACGAATTCGACCTCTTGCAGATGCTCAACAACATCAACCAATATCTGGGCGAGGACGCGCGGGCCAAGAAGATCGACTATATTACCGACCTGCCGCAGCGCCCTGTGATGATCCAGGGGCTCGAGGCGCGTCTGGCGCAGGTCTTTGTCAATCTCATCACCAATGCCATTTCCTTCTGCGAAGAAGGCGACGCAATCCGGGTCTGGGCGCGTCGGCGCGACAATCGTGTGCTGATCGTGGTCGAAGACACTGGCCCCGGCATTCCCGAGCAGGCCCTGGCAAAGATCTTTAAGCGGTTCTACTCGCAACGCCCAGAAGAGCATTTTGGCAATAACTCCGGCCTTGGCCTGGCGATCTCCAAACAGATTGTTGAGGCGCATGGCGGTGTTGTTTGGGCAGAAAACATTCGCCCTACCGAGGCAGATGTCACCTCTGAACCCTTGGGTGCACGCTTTGTTGTTGGCCTGCCTGTCTGATCCGTGATGCCTGCGCAAGGGTCCAGCCTCACCCTGCATGCCAGTTGCGTGTCGTTTGCGGGGCGTGGTCTCTTGATCCGGGGGGCCTCAGGCAGCGGCAAATCGGCCCTGGCTTTGCAGCTGATGGCCTATGGGGCGGATCTGGTTGCAGATGACCAGGTGCAGATCTGGCAGCAAGGTGCCACAGTATGGGCTGGTCCGCCCGCTGCGCTGTCGGGGCTGATTGAGGCACGCAACTACGGGATATTGACGGCTGCCTTTGTGAAAGATACTGCAATCTGTGCTATCGTCGATCTCGATGAAGTGGAGGCGGAGCGACTGCCGCCCCTGCGCTACGAGAGTATCTTAGGACAAAAGATCCCGGCCTTTCGCCGGGTAGAGGGTCCGCATTTTGCGGCAGCGTTGATACAGTTTCTGAAATCCGGTTGCCTGGATCCAGATGCCAAACCGCATGATACAAAACTCTGAGTGGCGGAGAGCCAATGTCTGACCCTAAAGTAACCTCGATTGTTCTGGTGACTGGTCCTTCTGGAGCCGGGCGCACCACTGCGATCAATGTGCTGGAAGATCTCGGATTTGAAGCCATTGATAACCTCCCGCTCAGGCTGCTGCCCGGACTGGTTTCGGCGGCTGGCAATGTTGCACCGATGGCGCTTGGGCTGGACAGTCGCAACCGCGATTTTTCTCCAGCGGCCTTGCTGGAGGTGATTGACATGTTGGAGGCCCGTGAAGGGTGCGATTTGTCGGTGCTCTATCTGGATGCCCGGCCAGAGGTCCTGTTGCGTCGCTATTCCGAAACCCGCCGCCGTCATCCGCTGGCTCCGGGGGAAACACCAGAACTGGGCGTACAGCGGGAATTGAGCCTGATGGGGGCGATCCGCGATAGGGCTAGCCTTTTGCTGGATACCTCAGACATGAATGTGCATCAGGCCAAGGCCGAGATTGAGCACCTCTTTGCCCCTGGCGGGCGCAACCTTGCGCTGTCGATCCAGAGCTTTTCCTACAAACGCGGCGTGCCCCGCAGCGTTGATATGGTTTTTGATTGCCGGTTTCTGGACAACCCCTACTGGGATAAAAACCTGCGCGGGTTGAATGGTTGCGACGCGGCGGTCCAGGCCCATGTGCAGGCGGACCAGCGCTATGAAGGCTTCTTTGCACGCGTGCTGGACCTCACGCGATTCCTGCTACCAGCCTACCGCGATGAGGGCAAATCCCACTTTTCCATCGCCTTTGGCTGTACCGGCGGGCAACACCGGTCCGTCACCCTGGCAGAAACGCTTGCAAAAGCCCTTGCAGAAGAGGGCCAGCAGGTGTCAATTAGACATCGCGAGCTGCAAAGCTAGCAGGGATACGGAGTTGCAGGATTGATCGGGATCGTGATCGTGGCGCATGGCGGGCTGGCTGGGGAATACCTGGCGGCAGTGGAGCATGTTGTGGGGCCTCAGCCCAACCTTTTGTCCATCGCCATCGCACCTGATGATGATCGGGAAGACAAGCAATGTGAAATCTGCGCCGCAGCGGATCAGGTTGATACCGGCGACGGCGTTGTGGTGGTGACAGATCTCTATGGCGGATCACCGTCCAATTTGAGCCTGCGAGCCTGCAAGCCGGTGAATAGGCGTATTCTCTATGGTGCCAATCTGCCGCTTCTAATCAAGCTGGCCAAGTCTCGCCATCTTGTTGTGGGGGAGGCCGTACGCCAGGCCATGGAAGCCGGACGTAAGTATATTAATTCTCAAAATATCAATCCCGATGGGGAGCAGGCGCAGTAAATGGCTTTGAAGACGTTAAAAATTGTGAATGAAAAGGGGCTGCACGCCCGTGCTTCTGCCAAACTGGTGGAGGTTGTCGAAGGCTTCGATGCCACGGCGGAGGTCTCCAAGGATGGCATGTCTGCCTCTGGGGACAGTATTATGGGGCTTTTGATGTTGGCAGCCTCGAAAGGAACGACTATTGACGTCGAGACTTCAGGACCAGATGCTGCTGCTCTAGCTGCTGCGGTCGAGGCCCTTGTGGCTGATAAATTCGGCGAGGGGTTCTAGTCTTTGCCCTCCAACTAACAGGAATGGCACGGTGGCGGATACGGCACATGAGCAAAACACCGGGGTAACACCGGAAAGCGATCAGGGCACTGGCGAGGTCTATGACCGTCGCACCCTGACCTATGCCAATTCCTTTGATGATCGCTGGACCTCTTTGGCGATCAAAGCCATTGAATGGATGACTGGCAAGCTGACCATTCTGCGCATGGTAAACAAGTTTGAAAACCAAAACGCGGAGTATCGTGGCCAGAAGTTCTGGCGCGGGGCGCTCAATATCATGGGGATCAAACTGGAGACCCCTGAAGAGCAGATCCAACGCATCCCAGCAGAGGGACCGGTGGTGATTGTTGCCAATCATCCCCATGGTATGGTTGATGGTATGATCTTTGCCGATCTCATCGGCCGTGTGCGCCAGGACTACCGGATCCTGACCCGCTCTGTATTGACGGGGCTGGATGAGGCAGCGACCTCCTTTATGATCCCGGTGCCCTTTCCGCATGATCCCGAAGCACAGAAGAAAATGGTCGAGATGCGCGCCAAAACCATGACGCACCTTAAAACTGGTGGAGTTGTGGCGCTTTTCCCGTCGGGCGTGGTGATGTCCTCAGAGACCTGGTTCGGTCCGGCGATTGAGCAGGAATGGAATGTTTTCACAGCGCAGCTGATCCGTCGATCCGGGGCGCGGGTGGTACCGATCCTCTTCCCTGGCAGCAATTCCCGTAGCTATCAGATTGCCAATAAGCTTTCGCCGATCCTGCGCCAGGGCCTATTGCTGCATGAAATTGTGCGCTCCTGTAACAAGCCACAGGCGCCGGTGGTGGGGCAGCCGCTGACGGATGAACAGATGGCGCAGCTGCAAAGCGATCCGCGTGGGTTTATGGCCTGGCTTCGTGAGCACACTCTGAGCCTCGGTAAGAAGAGCTGAGCCAGGCGTTTAGGGGCTTTTCAGTTTCCTAAGTCACCAAAGCAGCAATATCAAAGCCCTCATCGCCTGATCCCTGCGTGACAGCGCCTTGGTCCTGTCCCAAGCAAAATGACGGTATCCACGCCCAAAGGGCGCGGAGCCTCCGCAATTTGGCTTGATCCCGGCCCGCTCCGCCGTCCTGCGGGGCCCAGGCGATGAGGACTCCGAAGCAGCAGCTCAAGGAGAGGTGAATCAGCGGGTAGGGACGGGAGTTTCCCCGCGATAGTCGTAAAAACCGCGCTGGGTTTTGCGGCCCAGCCAACCGGCCTCGACGTATTTTGTCAGCAGCGGGCAGGGGCGGTATTTGGTATCCGCCAGGCCTTCGTGCAGCACATTCATGATGGCGAGACAGGTGTCCAGACCGATGAAATCGGCCAGTTCCAGCGGGCCCATCGGGTGGTTGGCACCCAGTTTCATCGACTCATCGATGGATTTTA
This sequence comes from Roseobacter sp. MED193, assembly GCF_000152965.1. Taxonomy (GTDB): domain Bacteria; phylum Pseudomonadota; class Alphaproteobacteria; order Rhodobacterales; family Rhodobacteraceae; genus Pseudophaeobacter. Next base: position 2,847,888 of record NZ_CH902583.1, read on the forward strand.
CCGATCCGACGCCCTCATAAAGGGTGTAGACCGCCTCGTTGATCATCGGCATCAGAATACGGTTGACGATAAAGGCGGGGAAATCTTCCGCGCTGGCTGCTGTTTTGCCCAGACGTTCGACTACCGCCTGGCAGCTGGCAAAGGTCTCTTCATCGGTGGCAATGCCGCGGATCAATTCCACCAGCTGCATCACGGGCACCGGGTTCATGAAATGGAAGCCCATGAAGCGTTCAGGGCGATCGGTGCGGCTGGCAAGGCGGGTGATCGAGATCGATGAGGTATTGGAGGTGAGAATCGTATGCGGCAGCAAATGCGGTTGCAGATCCTCAAAGATCGCCTGTTTGACGGTTTCACGCTCGGTTGCGGCCTCGATCACCAAATCCGTGGCGCCAATATCCGCCAATACCAGCGTTGTGGTGATCCGAGCCAGCGCCTCGGTGACAGCCGCCTCAGCGATCTTGCCTCGGCTGGCCTGGCGGGCCAGGTTTTTGTGAATTGCGCTGATTGCAGCGTCAAGGGATTGTTGGCTAATGTCATTCAAAACAACATCGTAGCCCGCCAATGCCATGACATGAGCAATGCCATTGCCCATCTGGCCTGCGCCGATGATGCCAATCTTTTTGATATCCATACCAGGGGCTCCCAATTTGCCTGCTTGGCAACCTTATCGGGGGCTTTGGGGCAGTTACAAGGCTGCACATCTGGAATTTTAGGTGAAATTTAACTTTAGGGAATTTGCAATCTTTCACCACCACAGTGATCCTTGGGTGAATAAATTGGTGGGAACTATGAGTTACGAACTCAAAAGCGCAGGTGTGCTTTCGGGGGGGACGTGCTGCTATGCGGGATCGCGCTTGCCAGTACGTGGCCCCAAACGGGATCTGGACAGTCCATACCTCGCATTTCTTGGTGGGACAGAGGTTTTTGGGCGGTTTGTGAAAACGCCTTTTTCGGATGTTAGTGAGGCTTTGTTAAAAATGCCTTGTGTCAATCTCGCGGCAGTGAACGCGGGGTTGGATACCTTTGCCAGCGACAAGGCATTGCTGGGGGTGGCGCGAGAGGCGCGCCTTTCTGTGATGCAGGTGCTGGGAGCGCAGAATGTTTCTAACCGCTATTACCGGGTGCATCCCCGGCGCAACGACCGCTTCTTGCAGGCGCAACCAGCGCTAAAGACGCTGTTCCCGGAAGTGGACTATACCGAGTTCCATTTTAACAAACATCTTCTGACCACCTTGCAGGGGATCTCAGCTGAGCGTTTTGCAGAGGTACGTGACCATCTGCAGGAAACCTGGCTTGAGACGATGGGGCAGGTGATTGCCGAGCTGGAAGGGCGGGTTGTATTGCTTTGGGTCAGTTATGATCTGAAGGGCAATGGCGCGTTTAATCACGAGCCGGTGCTGGTGGAGCGCAGCATGGTCGAGGCGCTACGGAGCCGAGTTGCGGCGGTGGTAGAGGTCGCGGTGGCCCCTGCGGGTCTGGTCGATGACTTTGACGGGATGATCATGGGGGAGCTGGATTTTCCAGCGGCGCAGCACATGCTGGGGCCAAAGGAACATGCGCGGATCGGCTGCAGGCTGGCGGAGACCCTGCAGGGAAAAACCTGAAGCCGCTCTACTGAAGGGGCGTAGAGGCCGCATATGTGGACACAAGCAAAAAGAACGGGGCCCGCAATTGATGCAGGCCCCGTTTTCATTTGTGTCCTGGGGGGCCCCCAGAGAGTCAAGATCGGCTTAACCGAGCTTTTCGGTCAGCTCAGGTACGGCGGCAAAGAGATCCGCAACCAGGCCAAAGTCAGCAACCTGGAAGATGGGTGCTTCTTCGTCCTTGTTGATCGCAACGATCACTTTGGAGTCCTTCATACCGGCCAGGTGCTGGATTGCACCGGAGATGCCAACAGCGACATAGAGGTCAGGCGCGACGACCTTACCGGTCTGACCAACCTGCCAGTCGTTGGGGGCGTAGCCGGAGTCAACTGCAGCACGCGAGGCACCAACCGCAGCACCCAGCTTGTCCGCCAGACCTTCGATCAGTTTGAAGTCTTCCTCAGAGCCAACGCCACGACCACCGGAAACAACCACACCAGCTGAAGTCAGCTCGGGGCGGTCGGATTCGGCAACCTTGTCTTCGACCCATTCGGACAGACCGGGGTTTTCGGCAGCACCGATGGTGTCAACGGAGGCAGAGCCGCCATCGCCAGCCGCGTCAAAGGTCGCGGTGCGGAAAGAGATAACTTTCTTTGCATCCGAGGATTTGACGGTCTGGATCGCGTTACCTGCATAGATAGGACGCTCAAAGGTGGAGCCGTCAACAACAGCTGTGACGTCCGAGATCACCATGACGTCCAGCAGCGCAGCCACGCGGGGCAGCACGTTCTTGGCGTCGGTGGTTGCAGGGGCGACGATGTGCTCATAGTCACCAGCCAGCGAGGCGATCAGCGCCGCAGTGGGTTCCGCCAGGCGGTGGCCCAGGGAGGCATCTTCGGCGACCAGAACCCGTGAAACGCCAGCGATCTTGGCGGCTTCGGCACCAGCAGCCGCAGCAGAGGCGCCAGCGGCCAGAACGGTCACATCACCCAGAGCGGCAGCCGCAGAAACGGCCTTGGCGGTTGCGTCCAGCGCCAGGGCGCCATCGGTCACTTCAGCAAGGAGAAGAACAGCCATTACACAGCCCCCGCTTCTTTGAGTTTCTCGACCAGCTCGTCAACGGAGCCAACCATGATACCGGCGGCACGGGCCGCTGGCTCGGAGGTGGAAACCACTTCCAGGCGCGGGGTGACGTCGACGCCGTAATCGGCGGCGGTCTTCTCGGCCATGGGCTTCTTCTTTGCCTTCATGATGTTTGGCAGCGAAGCATAGCGTGGCTCGTTCAAACGCAGATCGACGGTGACGATGGCGGGCATGTTCACCTTGATGGTTTGCAGACCGCCGTCCACTTCGCGGGTCACAACAGCTTTGTCGCCGTCGATGTCCAGCTCAGAGGCAAAGGTACCTTGCGACCAGCCCAGTAGGGCCGAGAGCATCTGGCCAGTGGCGTTCATGTCGTTGTCGATCGCCTGCTTGCCAGCCAGAACCAGGCCGGGCTGCTCTTCGTCGACGATGCCTTTGAGGATCTTGGCAACCGCCAGTGGCTCGATGTCGCTGTGCACATCATCAGCGGCCACAACCAGGATGGCGCGGTCGGCGCCCATGGCCAGAGCGGTGCGCAGGGTTTCCTGAGCCTGCTTAACGCCGATGGAAACAGCAACGACTTCATCAGCCTTGCCTGCTTCTTTGAGGCGGATGGCCTCTTCTACAGCGATTTCGTCGAAGGGGTTCATCGACATTTTTACATTGGCGAGATCGACACCGCTGCCGTCCGCTTTGACGCGGACTTTCACGTTATAGTCAATCACGCGCTTGACAGGCACGAGTACCTTCATTTTGCGTTCTCTCCTTAACAAACGGCACACCGCCGAAACGGGCACCCTCTATGCTCTCGCGCTGTTGATACCGGGTCAGACCGGGGCACAACAGGGAAAAATCGTCACGTTGCAGTTCGCAGACGTCGTGTTTTGTCTTTTGCCACGACAATCTTGCAAGAATGTTTCGTGGTGGCTGCTCGCATTTCGCATGGTGACGCGAAACCGGCTGGCGGCTTGCTCCGGTGTGACGGGTTCCGGAACAAGAGTTAGCTAGGCGCGAATCGCCGCTCTGTCGATGGGTTTTGCGGCAGGTGACGCTGCGGCGCAGCATGTGACGCTGGGTGCCTTTGGGAAAACCCTGCGCCAGAATCTGCCTCAAAGGTCCCCTTAGCGATTGGCGCCGGGCACCCAGAGCACATCCCTGGCGCCGTTGTCATTGGCATGGCGCGAGGCGACAAAAAACCAATCCGACAGGCGATTGAGATAGGTCACAGCCACCGGGTTGATGTCTTCCGCTGTCGCGAGTTCTGTTGTCAGCCGTTCAGCGCGCCGCGCTACGGTGCGGCAGATATGCAGATGCGCCGCCAGGGCAGAGCCCCCGGGCAGGACAAAGCTGCGCAGCGCGGCCAGATCTTTGTTCATCGCGTCGATTTCGCTCTCCAGCCGGTCGACATGAGACTGGGCAATGCGTAGTGGCGGATATTCTGCCTCAGCGTCTTTATCCATTTCGGGGCGGCACAGATCGGCGCCCAGATCAAAGAGGTCGTTCTGGATACGCGACAGGGCGCTGTCCATTTTGGCGTCATCAGAGCTTGAAAGGCGGGCAACGCCGATACAGGCGTTCAGCTCATCCGAGGTGCCATAGGCGTTGACGCGGGCGTCATGTTTGGCGACCCGCGCTCCATTGCCAAGCGCGGTATCGCCCTTATCGCCGGTGCGGGTGTAGATCTTGTTCAGGACTACCATGGTTACTGACCTCCCTGACCACGCAGATAGACATAGGCGACCAAAAGCACCACGGCGATGAATTGAAACAGCAACCTCAGCCGCATCAGCTTATTCGCGTATTTCTGGTTGAAGGCCCCGCCTTTTCCAAAGCCGCCGAGCCCAAGAACAAGCACCACAACCACGGCGGCCATTGCCAATATTGCCAGTAGATAGAGCGGATCACCCATTTGATGTCTTCCTTCGCGTTTGCCTGGGCACTGGTCTAGCCCCTGCCGCCGGGCTTGGCGACAGGGAAATACCTATCTAAGCCGGGCTAGGATGCGGTCAATTGCCCGGGTTGTCAGGATGCGGCGCAGGAAACCGGCGATATGGGTTGGCGTGGTCACATAGTAGCGCGCGCGGGGGCGTGACGATTCGCACGCGTGGATCAATTTGGCGGTGACCGCAGAGGCGGGCAGTTCGAACTGGTCCGGGCCTTTGCTTTCATAAAGCCGCTTGAGCAGCTTCTTCTCATAGAGCGGGCGAAAGGGCGAATTCTGCCAATCTATGAAGCGCTCAAAATGGGGAATGGCATTTTCGCGGAATTTTGAGGTCACCGGGCCGGGTTCAATCAGGGCGACTTTGATATCCGTGTCGACCAATTCCACCCGCAGCGTGTCGGTGAGCCCTTCGATGGCAAATTTTGTCGCCACATAGGCACCGCGCCAGGGAAAGGACACCAGCCCGAGGATCGATGAATTCTGCACGATGCGGCCATGACCCTGTGCTCGCATGATGGGCAGCACCTGCCGTGTGAGTTCATGCCAGCCAAAGACATTGGTCTCAAAAATTTCGCGCAGCCCCTCGGTGGCCAAATCCTCTACTGCGCCGGGCAGTCCATGGGCGCCATTGTTAAACAGTGCATCCAGGGTGCCGCCAGTGGCCTTTAGAACCTCTGCCAGCCCGGTGGTGATGCTTTGCGTATCTGCGTAATCGATGCGGGGGCTGTCAAAGCCCTCGGCCCGTAGCCGGTCGCAGTCCTCGGCTTTGCGGCAAGAGGCAAAAACGCGCCAGCCGCGATCCCGCATGCCGCGTGCGGCGTCTAGGCCGATCCCAGAGGAGCAGCCAGTGATCAATATGGTTTTTTGCATCCCTAAACCCTGTTTCCAATCGCCTGGTCAGAAGTATGCCAAGCCCTTTGGCCAGAGTTATGAGCGTTTCTTGCTCACCAGGGAAGCGGCAACCCAGCCGATCTTGTTGCCAATGCGGGTTCTAAGCTGCAGCCAGCCAGTGCCGTTGTCTTCGACAATAAGAACCTCATCCCCCGCCAACAGCCGTGCGGTCACCGGATAGATCGTTCCTGGCCCTTGGCGCATATTGACGCGCGAGGCGCGGATTTCGCGAATGTCGAGATAGCTTTCGGCTGGCGCAACAGGCTGGGCGGGTTCGGCGCCCGCCAGCCCGGTGTTTAGGGCCAAGCCGCCAGTGCCACCTTGAATGTCTTGGCGGTTACTCATAGCGATGAGACCCCCCTGGATGTGGTCCATATGCAGGAGCCCGGTTTCGGCGCTTGGTGCAAAGGCGCTGCTGGAGCTTTGCAGGTTTGCTCCAGCAGCGGCAATTTTTTCCAAGGCCACCGTCTGGCGATGGGCAGGATCTGCGCCGGGGCGCGATCCTGCTGCAGGCTGGGCAGTTGCGGCTGGCTGCAAAACAGGCGCTGGAACCAAAGAGGCAGCGCGAATTTTGGCACTGCGTTGGAATTTGTTGGTCGCAGGGGACGTGGTTGCGAGGGGAGCGGAGGTGGTAGAGACTTCAGCCAACTGCTCAGGCGGGCGTTCAGGTGCAACAAAATCAGCCCCGCCGCTTATCTCGTAGAAGCCCCAGCCCAAGAACGCAAAAGATACAATAGCAAAGCGCGACATAGCGCATCCCCCTGAACAATAAATCAATAGCGGCATAAATTGGCGGCACGTCCAAATAAGCTGGAACACGGCATTGGACCACTGCGGCAGCACGTAAAGGCCGCCATAGCCTAATCTGATCTCCTTAATATAGTTCGAATCGTTGCAGAGCACAGGGGAGAGTGCTCGGGCTTCTCCCCCTTTGGGCGCTCTCAGCACAAACCGATTTGCGGGCAGGCGGGTGCAAAGGATGCTGCAAAGGCACCATCTGCTGCAAGGCGGTGGATAAATATGAACCATCGCTTTACCGCAGCAGGAGGTGGAAGTATCACAAAGGTATGAGCGACACCCAAGACGATACCGATGCCCCTATGCCGCAAAACGGCGAGATTCTGGAACCCCTGCGCCGCGCCATTGGGGAGCGCTACCTCACCTATGCGCTGAGTACCATCATGCACCGGGCCCTGCCTGATGCGCGCGATGGGTTGAAGCCGGTGCACCGGCGGATCCTTTATGCGATGAATCGGCTGCGGCTCAGCTCGACCGGGGGGTTTTTGAAATCGGCGAAGATTTCGGGCGATACCATGGGGGATTTTCACCCCCATGGCGATGCCGCGATCTATGATGCCATGGCCCGCCTGGCGCAGGACTTCAACGTCCGCTACCCGCTGGTTGATGGCCAAGGCAATTTTGGCAATATCGACGGCGACAACCCGGCGGCCTCACGCTACACCGAGGCGCGGATGACCTTCATCGCCGAGGCGATGCTGGAAGGGCTGAATGAGGATTCGGTAGATTTTCGCGACAACTACGATGGCCGCCTGACAGAGCCTGCGGTACTGCCTGCAACCTTCCCCAATATCCTTGCCAATGGGGCGGCGGGGATTGCCGTGGGCATGGCGACAAATATTCCGCCCCACAACATTGCGGAGCTGATTGATGCCTGCATCCACCTGATCAAATCGCCAGGCGCGGATGATGACACCCTGTTGAAATATGTGCCGGGGCCTGATTTCCCCACGGGTGGCATTATCGTGGAACCCCGCGACAACATCGCCAAGGCCTATCGCACCGGGCGCGGGTCCTTCCGCCTGCGCTGCACCCATGAAGTCGAAGACCTGGGGCGGGGGCAGTGGCAGATCGTGGTCACCGAGATCCCCTACCAGGTTCAGAAATCCAAGCTGATCGAAAAGATCGCCGAGCTGATCCAGACCAAGAAGGTGCCGATTCTCGCCGATATCCGCGACGAAAGTGCTGAAGACATCCGCATCGTTCTGGAACCGAAGTCGAAGAATGTCGACCCGGATGTGTTGATGAACATGATGTTCCGCAACTCCGATCTGGAGCTGCGCTTTAGCCTCAACATGAATGTGCTGATCGACGGTGTGACGCCCAAGGTCTGCTCGATGAAGGAAGTGCTGCGCGCCTTCCTCGATCACCGTCGCGACGTGTTGCGGCGCCGGTCTGAATACCGCATGGGCAAGATTGATCACCGGCTGGAGGTGTTGGATGGTTTTATCATCGCCTTCCTCAATCTGGACCGGGTGATTGATATCATCCGATATGACGAGGATCCAAAATCTGCTCTGATGCGGGAGAACTGGGGGCTGGATCACCCGCGGGCCTATGAAGAATCAGACTATGTCACCCCAGCACCGGGGGAGGGTGAACTGAGCGAAGTTCAGGCCGAGGCGATTCTCAACATGCGTCTGCGCTCGTTGCGCCGCCTCGAAGAGGTGGAGCTGACCAAGGAGCGCGACGCCCTACGCGAAGAGCGCGCTGGGCTGGTGGAGCTGTTGGGATCTGACGATCTGCAATGGAGCAAGATCACCGAACAGCTGCGGGCCACCAAGAAACAGTTTGGCAAAGACTATGTCGGTGGCGCCCGTCGCTCGCGCTTTGCCGAGGCTGGCGAGGTCGAAGAGGTGCCGCTGGAGGCCATGATCGACCGCGAACCGATTACCGTTGTCTGTAGCCAGATGGGCTGGATCCGGGCGATGACCGGCCATATCGATCTCAATCGCGAGCTGAAGTTCAAAGATGGCGATGGTGCAAGGTTTATCTTCCATGCGGAAACCACTGACCGTTTGCTGGTCTTTGGCAGCAATGGCCGCTTCTACACCGTCAGCGCCGCCAATCTGCCCGGTGGGCGCGGCATGGGGGAGCCGCTGCGCCTGATGGTGGATCTGCCCAATGAGGTCGAGATCGTCGACATCCTGATCCACAACCCAGAAGGAAAGCTTCTGGTGGCCTCTTCGGCAGGCAACGGGTTTATCTGCGCCGAGAAGGACATCGTGGCCCAGACCCGAACCGGCAAGCAGGTGCTGAACGTCAAGGATGACGACCGTGCCCAGATCTGTATTCCGGTGACGGGCGACCACGTGGCGATTGTTTCGGAAAACGGCAAATTTCTGGTCTTCTCGGTCGAAGAGATGCCAGAGCTGACCCGCGGCAAGGGCGTGCGGCTGCAAAAATACAATATGGCGCGCGGGAAACAGGGCTCGCTTGAGCTCGACGGTGGGCTCAGCGATATCACCACCTTCAACTGGGACGAAGGTATCTCCTGGGAAATGGGCGGTGGCAAGACCCGCCATGAAACGGACCTCAGCCAGTGGCTGGGCAAACGCGCCGGCATCGGCAAGCGGCCCCCCTATGGCTTCCCACGGAACTACAAATTCAAATAGTGGGACGTTTTTCGCCTATGATCTGTGACCCTTAGGCCACCGAAATTGTCAGAGCCGCCCCATCCGGTTTACCGATTGGGCGGCTCTGGTTTATCTGACGCTAGACCAAAACCCATAGTTGTTACCCGATGAGGCCTTTGATGATCCGAATTCTTGCTCTTTTGGCCTCGATGGTCCTGCTGGCGGCCTGCGAAGAAACCCAGTTGAACGAGGCCAAAGAGGACCTTGGCGATTTCAACATGCGGGTCTCGTTCGTCTATACCGACAAGGCGCTGCAATGGCCGCTGTCACGGGCTGCCGAAACGTCTGAATGGAACGAGCCCATTGAGCGCGCCCTGGAGGCGCGGCTGGGGCGCTACAATGGCTCCGGCAAATATGATGTGGCTATCACGCTGGAAGGCTTCTTGCTGGCCACTGGCGGCATCCCGGTCCTGATGAACCCCAAAAGCGCTGCTGTGGTGAATGTCTTTGTCTATGATGTGAACACCAAGACCTACCTGCTCAAAGAGCATCAAATGAAAATATTTGAAGACACCACTGGCGAGAGCGCCATTATCGGATCGGGCTACAGCCGCACCAAGGCAGAGCAAATCGATGGGCTCGCCCTGAAAATTGTTGATGGGCTGGAAGAATACATGGCCGAGCAACGTGTTGAAAAAGGCTGGTTTGGCGGGGCGCAACCCGCTGATGACAGCGCCAGCGCCGCAGCCCCGTCCACCCAGCCTGAACCTCGTCCTGTGGCCGAGGATGTTGCAGAGTAAAAACAAGCTGCGGGAAGATGGCTAAAAGCTGCCTGATCAAACAGGTACGGGTTGATTTTCCTCTCCAAACCAAATATGCGGCGCGCGCAGAGGAAATCTTTGGGTCGGTTGTCGGCCCTCTCTTTCAAAAGGGCGCCTAAAGAATGGCTAAGGAAAAGTTTGAACGTAATAAGCCGCACGTCAACATCGGCACCATCGGCCACGTTGACCACGGTAAAACCACTCTGACCGCAGCGATCACCAAATACTTTGGTGACTTCAAAGCCTACGACCAGATCGACGGCGCACCAGAAGAAAAAGCGCGCGGCATCACCATCTCGACTGCTCACGTTGAGTATGAAACCGAGACCCGCCACTACGCGCACGTCGACTGCCCCGGCCACGCTGACTATGTGAAAAACATGATCACCGGTGCGGCGCAGATGGATGGCGCCATCCTGGTTGTGAACGCGGCTGACGGCCCTATGCCTCAGACTCGTGAGCACATCCTGCTGGGTCGCCAGGTTGGCATCCCTTACATGGTTGTCTTCATGAACAAAGTTGACCAGGTCGACGACGAAGAGCTGCTCGAGCTGGTTGAAATGGAAATCCGTGAGCTGCTGTCCTCCTATGAGTACCCTGGCGACGATATTCCAATCATCGCAGGTTCCGCTCTGGCGGCGATGGAAGGCACCACCCCTGAAATCGGCGAAGAGAAAATCAAAGAGCTGATGGCAGCGGTTGACGAGTATATCCCCACGCCTGCGCGTGCGGTTGACCAGCCCTTCCTGATGCCTGTTGAAGACGTGTTCTCGATCTCTGGTCGTGGTACCGTTGTGACTGGCCGTGTTGAGCGTGGCGTGATCAATGTTGGTGACAGCATTGAAATCGTTGGCATCAAAGACACTCAGACCACCACCTGTACCGGTGTTGAAATGTTCCGCAAGCTGCTGGATCGCGGTGAAGCTGGCGACAACATCGGCGCCCTGCTGCGCGGCATCGACCGTGAAGCTGTTGAGCGTGGCCAGGTTCTGTGCGCACCTAAGTCGGTTCAGCCTCACACCAAGTTCGAAGCTGAAGCCTATATCCTGACCAAGGATGAAGGTGGCCGTCACACGCCGTTCTTCGCGAACTACCGTCCACAGTTCTACTTCCGGACCACAGATGTCACCGGCACCGTTACTCTGCCCGAGGGCACCGAGATGGTTATGCCAGGCGACAACCTGAAGTTCGACGTTGAACTGATCGCCCCGATCGCGATGGAAAACGGTCTGCGCTTTGCGATCCGCGAAGGCGGCCGCACCGTTGGCGCCGGCGTCGTTTCCAAAATCACCGAGTGATTTTGAAACAGCGGTGACAGGTGATCTTCCCCAGCGGGGGAAATCACCGAGAGCCACACCGGTGAAAAGAAAGAAAGGGCGTCCCTAGGGGCGCCCTTTTTCTGTGCAGGGTAGGGAATTTGCGAGGCTCTGCCTCGCGCTCCGGAATATTTGGGGAAAGATGATGGGGGAGGGGGCGCTGGCTATAGCCCTGTTGCTGGCTATAGCCCTGTTAATGTCAATGCTGCCTTTGGTTTTTGGCGCAAAGCAATCAATCCCTTATTGGAGGCTTTTTCATTTTCCCAAAAATGCCGAGGGGCAGCGCCTCGAACTGCTGACAGAAGAACGACGCATCAAACAGCAAGAAAAGGCTTCATTCTCATTTGAAGTGAGTGGTCGGCGTGAAAAACTATGAGGCGCTGCGGATGTGCTTGGGTTTGAAAAGGTAGCTGTGTGGTTCCCTCCTCTATTGGTTTTGCAAACAATGAAGGTTTCAAGGGTCTTTAGTAGTGTTGCGAAATGGGCACGGGCGGTAGAGCGCGCGCCTGCATGGATTGAGGTGCCATTTTAGTGTGCAGGAAAAACGCGTAGGCACACCCAGTATTCAGACAAACACCTGCGTTCGTTAGACAATACACGCGATTACAATGGTCGATTTTGATCGATATAATTTCTAAGGGAAAATATGACTAAGAAAACTATTGCCGCTTTGGCCCTTATTGCTGTTTCCGCAACACCAGCCGTATCGGCCGAAAACTATTTTGGTTTCGCGATTGAGGGCATGTCGGCGGAATCAACAACGACCGGAAGTGTAAGTGGACATGTCTCGAAGGCGGTCGTTCCAGGTGTCTCGGTTATTGTGGGCCGTACCTATGAAACTGGGAACTTCTTTTGGGGTATTGAAGGCAGTGCCACAATGAACTTTGGTAAGGACTTCGATAACAACGGCACTCGCTGCTCCACCAGCGCTAGCGGCCCATATGTGTGTGACCAAACAGCAGCGGTTCGGGTTTACGGGGTTATCGGCAAGGAGTTTGATGGTTTCGATCTCTACGGTAAATTGGGGTACGGCGCGGCTTTTGGTGATTTTGCGACAAACACCAACACTCAGGCTAGCGGCTCGATAAGAGGCGCTACTGTGGCTGTGGGTGCTGCTCGTGAGGTCGAAAAGTTCGGAAAAATCTTTGCCGAAGTGATCTATGATGACTTTCGGTCCTCCCACCAGCCCGGCGGCTTTGACAGCAACTACAAATCTGTAGGGCTCCGCGTGGGCTTGATGAAGCCGTTCTGATTTTCAAAAGTGTAGCCAGGGCCCCTTGTCTCGGGGGGCCTGGTTTTATTGGTTAAGAGATCCATCTAAGGGCTACCTTAAAAGCCCGTCTTTCTTTTTTCTTCCAGCATGGCGATGTCTCTTGCCTGACTCGCTATTCAGGCGTATAGGGCGCTAGTTCGCTTCGTGCGAATGAAGGCGGGGTGATTCCCGCCTTTTGGGTTCGATGAGGGTAAGCGGTGGTCGCTGCCCCTCCTCTCAACCTTCACGCCTAGATAAAGGCTGACTAATGCAAAGCCAAAATATCCGTATTCGGCTCAAGGCATTTGACTATCGTGTACTGGACGCCAGCACACAAGAGATCGTCAACACTGCCAAGCGGACCGGCGCGACTGTTCGCGGCCCGATCCCACTGCCAAACAAGATCGAGAAATTCACTGTTCTGCGTGGTCCCCACGTTGACAAGAAATCTCGTGACCAGTTCGAGATCCGTACGCACAAGCGTATGCTCGACATCGTTGATCCGACCCCCCAGACCGTGGACGCGCTTATGAAGCTCGACCTGGCCGCTGGTGTGGACGTCGAGATCAAGCTGCAATCTTAAGATCGGAGGGTATAGATAATGCGCTCTGGTATTATTGCAAAAAAAGTCGGCATGACCCGTCTGTTCATGGAAGATGGTCAGCAGATCCCTGTGACCGTTCTTCACCTGGACGGCCTGCAGGTCGTGTCTCAGCGTACCGATGACAAAGACGGCTACACAGCTGTTCAGCTCGGTGCGGGTTCCGCCAAAGCAAAACGCACATCCAAAGCGATGCGCGGTCACTTTGCGGCCTCCAAAGTAGAGCCTAAGCGTAAGCTCGTGGAATTCCGCGTGCCTGCCGATGCTCTCATCGAAGTTGGCGCCGAAATCTCGGCCGAGCACTTCCTGGAAGGTCAAAAAGTTGACGTGACCGGTACTTCGATCGGTAAAGGTTTTGCCGGTGCGATGAAGCGCTGGAACTTTGGTGGTCTGCGCGCGACACACGGTGTTTCGATTTCGCACCGTTCGCACGGTTCCACCGGCCAGTGTCAGGATCCCGGTAAGGTTTTCAAAGGCAAGAAGATGGCTGGTCACATGGGCGCTGCCCGCGTTACCACACAGAACCTGGAAGTCGTCAAAACTGACGCCGACCGTGGTCTGGTCTTCATCAAAGGCGCCGTACCTGGTCCGAAATCCGGCTGGGTTACCGTCAAGGATGCCGTGAAGAAGAAAGCTCCTGAAGGTCTTCCCTTCCCAGCTGGTATCAAAGCCGCTGCGAGCGAAGCCCCTGCGGAAGGTGGTGAAGCATGAAACTTGATGTGATGAATCTCGACGGCAGCAAAGCTGGCGACATCGAGCTGAACGCTGACCTCTTTGGTCTGGAGCCACGTGCGGACATTCTGCACCGTGTGGTCCGCTGGCAGCGTAACAACGCACAGGCCGGTACCCACAAGGTAAAGACCCGTTCGGAAGTCAAATACTCGACCAAGAAGATCTACCGTCAGAAAGGCACCGGCGGCGCACGTCACGGCGCACGTTCTGCTCCGATCTTCCGCGGTGGTGGTATCTACAAAGGCCCCGTTGTGCGTTCGCACGGCCACGAGCTGACCAAAAAGTTCCGCAAGCTGGGTCTGCGTCACGCACTCTCCGCTAAGGCAAAAGCCGGCGAACTGGTGGTGATCTCTGACGCCGCTGCCGAAGGCAAAACCGGTGCTCTGGCCAAACAGGTTGCAAACCTGGGCTGGAAACGCGCGCTGGTCATCGACGGTGCCGAAGTAAACGAAGGCTTCCTGAAAGCCTCGCGCAACATTGAAGGTCTGGATATCCTGCCAACAATGGGTGCAAACGTTTACGACATCCTGAAGCGTGACACCCTGGTTATCACCAAGGCTGGTCTCGAAGCACTGGAGGCTCGTTTGAAATGAACGCTAAAGCAGAACACTACGATGTGATCCGCAAGCCGATCATCACCGAGAAAACCACCATGGCATCCGAAAACGGTGCGGTTGTTTTTGAAGTTGCGATCGACAGCAACAAACCCCAGATCAAAGAAGCTGTTGAAAGCCTCTTTGGTGTGAAAGTGAAGGCGGTCAACACCACCATCACCAAGGGTAAGCAAAAGCGGTTCCGCGGCCAGATTGGCCGTCGCAAAGACGTGAAAAAAGCCTATGTGACGCTCGAAGAGGGCAACACAATCGACGTGTCCACCGGACTCTGAGACTGAGGTTTTTGACCTGACGAGAGAGGCCCTCGCTGCGAAGCGGGGGCCTTTTTCATTGTTACGGTGTCTTTGGTAGGGTCCGGTATAGCGTACTGTGCGGCTGTCCCATGGTCTGCGATGATTGCGTGTGTAATTAGCGTATAAGGCGAAGGTACCACCAAGACACTTTGTTACTGTACTTGCGCGCAGGCCTTTAAGACAGGACAGGATACGGTAATGAACAAAACGCGCAAAACAGACCTCCAGCGCTTCACAAGACGTATTTCGATGACCGGTTTGGTGCTGGTTGCATCGCTTGCCGGCTGTGTGCCGATCCCGTTTGCACAGAGATACTACCAACCCAACAAGGCAGATGTGACTGTGGAGCGTGGCCACCGAAGCGGATGCGCCTTTAATGAAAACTCTGACTGGGGCCTGCAGCGGGTTGGAGGCGTCGAATTCAAAAGCCGACTGTATACCCGAGACCTAGAGGGTGCATCGCCACGGGCTATCTTGTCGCTCTCGGTGTCGGAACGAAATGCCAACGGTAGACTCTCGAAGGTATCGCTGAGCGCGTCCCGGATTAGACTGGAAGAAGGGGGGCGCGTTCTGCGCGGTCGGTTAGACGACACCCGAACATTCGACATAGGAACATCCCTTGTCGTTGCCTTTCCATCGCCTTCGGGAGTGGAGGACAATGTCCGCATCGTCTTTTCGCCAAATACGGTGCGCCTAGATGGCAAGCCCATCACGCTAAAACCCATTCGGTTTTCGCTAGATGAAAGCCCGGTGATATATATGTTCCCCTGTATTCCAAGCTGATCAGGGGTGAAAAATTCGCTAGGCCTTGGCGAAGCCAAATATGAATTGAAAAGTTCACCGGCACACGGAGCGCTGGTGCACATATCCGCTGTTGAGAAAGCGCGCAGTTGTGGCGGCTTCCCCATTGCCACCCACCTCCAACCCTGCTACATCCGCCCAATCCTACTGGCCTCAGATTCGTTCTGGGGCCGTTATCTTTGTGGGAAACACATGAGCTGGGGACCTTCGGGGCCCTAAAGACTGGCCACCTTAGTAGTCATTGTTCCATAGGGGCAGGCGGACGGGGGGCTTACACATAGCGGGTCCAAAGACAAAAACCTAGGGATCCGCACGCTAAACGGAAGACAGAAAGCATGGCACTCAAGTCGTATAAGCCGACGACGCCGGGCCAGCGTGGGCTGGTTCTGATCGACCGTTCGGAGCTTTGGAAAGGACGTCCCGTCAAGTCTCTCACTGAGGGTTTGACGAAATCGGGCGGCCGGAACAACACCGGACGGATCACTTCACGCCGCCGCGGCGGTGGCGCAAAGCGTCTCTACCGGATCGTTGACTTCAAACGGAACAAATTGGATGTTGCGGCAACCGTTGAACGGATCGAATATGACCCGAACCGGACCGCATTCATCGCGCTGATCAAATATGACGATGGCGAGCAGGCCTATATCCTGGCCCCTCAGCGTCTGGCAGTTGGTGACAAGGTTGTTGCTTCGGCAAAAGCTGACATCAAACCCGGTAACGCAATGCCTTTCTCTGGCATGCCAATCGGTACCATCATCCACAACATCGAGATGAAACCAGGCAAAGGCGGCCAGATCGCCCGTGCAGCTGGGACTTATGCTCAGTTTGTTGGTCGTGATGGTGGCTACGCTCAGATCCGCCTGTCCTCGGGCGAGCTGCGCATGGTGCGTCAGGAATGCATGGCCACCGTTGGTGCCGTGTCGAACCCAGACAATTCGAACCAGAACTACGGTAAAGCTGGCCGTATGCGTCACAAGGGCAAGCGTCCTTCGGTTCGTGGTGTTGTTATGAACCCGATCGATCACCCACACGGTGGTGGTGAAGGTCGTACCTCTGGTGGTCGTCACCCGGTAACCCCATGGGGTAAGCCAACCAAAGGTAAGCGTACCCGTAACAAAAACAAAGCGTCGCAAAAGCTGATCATCCGCTCGCGTCACGCCAAGAAGAAGGGACGTTAATTTATGTCTCGCTCTGTATGGAAAGGTCCTTTTGTCGACAGCTACGTGCTTAAAAAAGCCGAAGCTGCGCGCGAGTCGGGCCGCAATGATGTCATCAAAATCTGGTCTCGTCGTTCCACCATTCTGCCCCAGTTCGTGGGTCTGACATTTGGTGTGTACAACGGTCAGAAGCACATTCCTGTCAACGTCTCGGAAGACATGATTGGTCAGAAGTTCGGTGAATATTCGCCAACTCGTACCTATTATGGCCACGCCGCTGACAAAAAAGCGAAGCGGAAGTAAGTCATGGGTAAGGTACAAAATCCCCGCCGCGTGGCAGACAACGAAGCAATGGCGAAAACTCGCATGCTGCGTACTTCCCCGCAAAAGCTGAACCTGGTTGCGCAAATGATCCGCGGCAAGAAAGTTGACAAGGCTCTGACCGACCTGACTTTCTCGAACAAGCGCGTGGCTCAGGACGTGAAGAAATGCCTTCAGTCCGCGATTGCCAATGCTGAAAACAACCACAACCTGGACGTTGACGAGCTGATCGTTGCCGAGGCTTGGGTTGGTAAGAACATGACCCTCAAGCGTGGTCGTCCACGGGCGCGTGGTCGTTTCGGCAAGATCTTGAAACCGTTCGCTGAGATCACCATCAAGGTGCGTCAAGTTGAGGAGCAAGCCTAATGGGACATAAAGTCAATCCGGTTGGCATGCGCCTGCAGATCAACCGCACCTGGGACAGCCGCTGGTACGCCGACACCAAAGATTTTGGTGATCTGCTGCTGGAAGACATCAAACTGCGTGACTTCATCAAAGATGAGTGCAAGCAGGCTGGCATCGCTCGCGTGATCATTGAACGCCCTCACAAGAAATGCCGTGTGACAATCCACACTGCACGTCCTGGCGTGATCATCGGCAAAAAAGGCGCTGACATCGAAGTGCTTCGCAAGAAGCTGGCCTCGATGACAGACTCGGAACTGCACCTCAACATCGTTGAAGTGCGCAAGCCCGAGCTGGACGCGCAGCTGGTTGGTGAGTCCATTGCTCAGCAGCTGGAACGTCGTGTATCCTTCCGTCGCGCGATGAAGCGTGCCGTACAGTCTGCCATGCGTATGGGCGCCCTGGGTATCCGGGTGAACGTTGCTGGCCGTCTGGGTGGCGCTGAAATCGCCCGTACCGAATGGTACCGCGAAGGTCGTGTGCCTCTGCACACTCTGCGCGCCGACATCGATTACGCTCACAACGAAGCCATGACACCTTACGGTATCATCGGGATCAAAACCTGGATCTTCAAAGGCGAGATCATGGAACACGATCCTCAGGCACGTGACCGTAAAGCACAGGAACTCCAGGACGGCCCTGCACCTCGTGGTGCTGGTGGCGGTCGTCGCTAAGGAGAGAATAGATGCTTCAACCAAAGCGTACAAAATTCCGCAAGATGCACAAAGGCCGGATCAAGGGCGAAGCCAAAGGCGGCTCTGATCTGAACTTTGGCACCTACGGCCTCAAGGCAACCACACCTGAGCGCGTCACCGCGCGTCAGATCGAAGCTGCCCGTCGTGCCATGACCCGTCACATGAAACGTCAGGGTCGTGTCTGGATCCGTATCTTCCCAGATACTCCAGTAACCTCCAAACCTGTCGAAGTTCGTATGGGTAAGGGTAAAGGTTCCGTGGATTATTGGGCATGCAAGGTCAAACCTGGCCGCGTGATGTTCGAAATCGACGGCGTCAACGACGACATCGCGCGTGAGGCCCTGCGTCTTGCTGCGATGAAGCTGCCGGTGAAAACCCGTGTCGTGGTTCGCGAAGACTGGTAAGCCCGGTCATCGAGAAAAATCAGAAACCCCCGCTGAGCAATCAGCGGGGGTTTTCTTTTTTAGGTCGTTGGGAGGTCAGTCGTTTTTTTTGCAGCTCGTTGCCAGAGAAATTGCCAACGCCCCAGAAATCATTGGTCCGACCATCGGCATAGAAGCCTTCGAAATAGTCGCGGGGCTTGACCTGCTTCAGGCTCTCATCGCTCTGGCAGATCAGAAAGTAATGATAATCAATATAGATCGCGCAATAGAGTGATTTGTCCTCAGCCCAGAGCTCTACACATCCGTGTTCAGTTTGCCTATCCAAGAGGGTCGCGACCTGTAATTCCTCCGGAAAAGATCCAAAATGGCCCGCGCTGATCAGGCTGTCGTGGCCCGCAGCTTTCGCAAAACTTCCCAGGGAGAGTTCCAGCAGGGGAGAGGAGCAGCCTTCATCTGGTGGGTAGATACTTCGAGCAGCGCAGATCCCTAGCATGTGGTCTGTTTCATGCTGACTGGCATATCTGGTGGATATACGCTTTGAGCCGGTCAGCCGCAGGGCGCGGTTGACTTGGTGGATCGAGGCAAAGCCGCAGAGCTCCGCAACCTCCTGCCAGCTGACTCCGCAGGAAGGTCCTAATTTCAACGCATCTTGAATGGCACTGTCTGGCACCGGATCACTATTTTTGAATGGTGGGTGATCGGGGAGCCTGAGGAAGGGGTTCAAAGCGATAAAGACAGAGGAAAACTTACCCGCGAAATGATCCAGATAGGCGGTGTCATCTTCGCTCGGATAGCTGAACGGAGGGCGGTATATTTGGTTGCTCGCTTCTGTCATTCCGCAATCCTAGGTGGAGGCGCCTTGCAGTGCAACTTCCTTGGCTAAGGCGGATTGGTTCTGCCGCCTCGCTGCGGTAAAGGTGAGGCCATGGCCCAGATAGAATCCCTCTTTGTGACCCGCTTGTACCGCGCTGCCCTGTCCGAATGCGGACCGGCCATTGATGCGCAGGAAATGGAAACCTCTTGCATTGTTATCGCTGAAGATGACGAGGCCGGACAGGATTGGTGCGAGGAGAACGGCTATCCCGGCTATACCTCCTATGCTTCCCTGACCGATCTGCCTTGGCGCTTTCCGGTCTTTGCCGATCTGGTGAAGTCACTGGACGCGCATGTCGCCAATTTTGCCAAGGATCTGGAGTTTGATCTCGATGGCCGCAAGCTGGTTCTTGAGGATCTCTGGATCAATATCCTACCAGAAGGCGGCATGCATTCCTCACATCTTCACCCGCATTCCGTCATTTCCGGCACCACCTATGTGGCGATGCCCGAAGGCGCCTCGGCGCTGAAACTGGAAGATCCCCGTTCTGGCCGGATGATGGCCGCCCCCACCCGCACCAAGGAGGCCCGGCGCGAGCTGCAGCCCTTTATCTACATGAAGCCTGCCGTGGGGGATGTGTTGCTCTGGGAGAGCTGGCTGCGCCATGAGGTGCCGATGAACATGGCCGAAGACGAGCGGATTTCGGTGAGCTTTAACTACAAGTGGGAGTGAGGCTCCGCAGGTAAAGCGACCATCGCACGGGCAGATCTCACACTTCATCCGATGGAAGCAGTTCGTACTGTATCCAATCCCAATAGGTGAGCAGTTCTCTCTCGGCGGTGTCAAACTCCGGGTGATAGTGGTGCGTGTGGGGTACGGGCGTCTCTATTGGTGCCGGAGAAAACTCTCTCTCCTCGAGCGCTCGCTCCAGTGTGTCGAGGTTTCCATACGCGTAGATAACATTGTGCCGATCTAAAATCAGTTGGTTCTGGGTGGGGAGTGAGATCACCCAGATGTCGTGGCGGCCATCTTGTTCGAAAAACTCCTGAAATGAGTAGAGGAATAGCTCAAGGTCTTCGTAGCTGACGGGATGAGGGCTTTGAAAGCGCCCCCCGGTTTCAATCGTGCGAGGTGCCGATAGGACATACAACACCCCAAATGGGCCATCCCAATTCTTGCACAAGTCAAGGAGCAGAGGGATTTCATGCAGTCTTGGACCTATGGCCAGACGGGACCAACCGGGATAGTTCTGGCGCTCCCAAATATCGGGGTGGGTATAGTTCCTGGCGGAAGCCTGCTCCGATGCCGAGAACTTGGATAGTGTTTCCATGTCAAAAACCGTTGGAAATAGTTTTCGGCTACCATAGGCAGAAAGTGGGTTTTCTCCAATCGGCATTGAGAAGAATAGTTTTGCGAGGTTAGTCACGGCCTCCCCAACCTTTCCCTTGCCCCCACGCACTATCTCCCCTATAAGGGCACATCGCTTGGGCTAAATCCTCCTTGGATTTGGGCTTGGTGATTCTTTTCTGCACTTT
Organism: Roseobacter sp. MED193; assembly: GCF_000152965.1. Classification (GTDB taxonomy): domain Bacteria; phylum Pseudomonadota; class Alphaproteobacteria; order Rhodobacterales; family Rhodobacteraceae; genus Pseudophaeobacter. Next base: position 2,868,498 of record NZ_CH902583.1, read on the forward strand.
CTTAAGTGCGGTTTTTACATAACCCACCAGATGAAAAGGTGACCCTCACGGGGCCTTCTGGTGCTTTGGACAAGGAACAAAGGCGATGAACGCCAATGATCTGCGTGACAAGACCGTGGATGAACTCCGCGATGTGCTTGCCAACATGAAAAAAGAGAGCTTCAATCTCCGTTTTCAACAAGCTACCGGTCAGCTGGAAAACACTGCAGGCATCAAAGCGGCACGCCGCAATGCTGCCCGTGTGAAAACCATCCTGAACGAAAAAGCTGCAGCCGCAGCTGCAGAATAAGGAGCCTGACAGATGCCCAAACGTATTCTCACAGGCACCGTGACCAGCGACGCCAACGCCCAGACCGTAACAGTTTCGGTTGAACGCCGCTTCACGCACCCTGTTCTGAAAAAGACCATTCGTAAGTCCAAAAAGTATCGGGCGCACGATGAGCAGAACGCTTTCAAGGTCGGCGACCAAGTCCGCATCATCGAATGCGCGCCGAAATCGAAAACGAAACGCTGGGAAGTTCTGACCGCTTAAGAGACCGTAAGGTCCCATAAGCGGCAAACTGACCAGTTTGTCGAAACCCTGGGGGATAACAGCACGCATCGCTGCCCCATAGGTCGGGAGAAACCACATGATCCAGATGCAAACAAACCTGGATGTTGCTGACAACTCCGGCGCTCGCCGAGTTCAGTGCATCAAGGTTCTGGGTGGTTCCAAGCGTAAATACGCATCCGTAGGCGACATCATTGTTGTCTCGGTTAAGGAAGCCATCCCCCGCGGTCGCGTTAAGAAAGGTGATGTCCGTAAGGCCGTCGTCGTTCGCACCGCCAAAGAAGTCCGTCGTGCCGATGGTACCGCGATCCGTTTTGATCGCAATGCCGCCGTCATCCTGAACACCAACAACGAGCCCGTAGGTACACGTATCTTTGGACCAGTTGTTCGTGAGCTGCGCGCCAAGAACTTCATGAAAATCATCTCGCTTGCTCCGGAGGTGCTGTAACAATGGCTGCTAAACTCCGCAAAGGCGACAAGGTTGTCGTACTGGCCGGCAAGGACAAGGGCAAAGAGGGCACCATTGCCTCTGTTGACCCAAAGGCTGGCAAGGCTGTTGTTGATGGTGTGAACATGGCGATCCGCCACACCCGTCAGTCGCAGAACGAACAGGGCGGACGTCTGCCCAAGGCACTGCCAATCGAACTGTCGAACCTGGCTCTGCTCGACTCCAAAGGCAAAGCAACTCGTGTTGGCTTCCGTGAGGAAGATGGCAAGAAAGTGCGCTTCGCCAAAACGACTGGGGAGACTGTCTGATGCTTGATAACGCAACCTACACTCCACGTCTGAAAACTCTCTACAAGGAAACCATCTGTGGTGCCCTGAAAGAAGAGTTCGGCTACAAGAACGACATGCAGCTGCCCAAGCTGGAAAAAATCGTTCTGAACATCGGCTGCGGCCGGGCTGCTGTTCGTGACAGCAAAAAAGCCAAATCCGCTCAGGCCGATCTTTCCACCATCGCTGGCCAGAAAGCTCTGACCACCGTGGCAAAGAACTCCATCGCTGGCTTCCGCGTTCGTGAAGGCATGCCGATGGGCGCAAAGGTAACTCTGCGCGGCGACCGGATGTTCGAATTCCTCGACCGTCTGATCACCATCGCGATGCCCCGTATCCGTGACTTCCGCGGCGTATCGGGTACCTCCTTTGACGGCCGTGGCAACTACGCCATGGGTCTGAAAGAGCATCTCGTGTTTCCAGAAATCGATTTTGATAAAATCGACGAGAACTGGGGCATGGATATCGTGATTGCCACCACCGCGAAAACCGATGCCGAAGCTAAGGCGCTGTTGAAAGCTTTCAACATGCCCTTCAATAGCTGAGCGCGGGAAGGATAGTAGAGACATGGCTAAGAAAAGCATGATCGAACGCGAGAAAAAGCGCGAGCGTCTGGTGGCAAAATATGCCGCAAAACGCGCCGAGCTGAAAGAAATCGCGAATGACGAATCCAAACCGATGGAAGAGCGTTTCAAAGCGCGCCTGACATTGGCCAAACTGCCGCGGAATTCCTCGGCAACTCGTCTGCACAACCGTTGTCAGCTGACCGGTCGTCCCCACGCTTACTATCGTAAGCTGAAGGTCAGCCGGATCGCGCTGCGGGAACTGGGCTCGAATGGCCAGATCCCCGGTATGGTGAAATCGAGCTGGTAAGGGAGAGACAGATATGAACGATCCTATCGGCGATATGCTCACCCGTATCCGTAACTCGCAAATGCGTGGCAAATCCACCGTAAGCTCCCCAGCGTCAAAGCTGCGGGCTTGGGTTCTGGACGTGCTGGCAGACGAGGGTTACATCCGCGGCTACGAGAAATCCACTGACGAACGCGGCCACCCGTCGCTGGAAATCAGCCTCAAGTACTACGATGGCGATCCTGTCATTCGCGAAGTGAAGCGGGTTTCCAAGCCTGGCCGTCGCGTTTACATGGGCGTCAATGACATCCCGTCGGTCCGTCAGGGCCTGGGCGTGTCGATTGTCTCCACCCCCCAGGGTGTGATGTCGGACGCAAAAGCACGCGCAGCCAATGTTGGCGGCGAAGTGCTCTGCACCGTCTTCTAAGGAGGCCTAATCGATGTCCCGTATTGGTAAAAAATCGGTCGAACTGCCCAGCGGTGTTACCGCAAGCGTTTCCGGCCAAAGCATCGAAGTGAAGGGCCCCAAAGGGACCCGTAGCTTCACTGCAACCGACGATGTCACTCTGACTGTTGAAGACAACGCTGTTTCGGTCACGCCTCGCGGCATGTCCAAGCGCGCCCGTCAGCAGTGGGGCATGTCCCGCACCATGGTTGCCAACTTGGTAACCGGCGTGACCACCGGCTTTAAGAAAGAGCTGGAGATCCAGGGTGTGGGTTACCGGGCTCAGATGCAGGGGAACACCCTGAAGCTGAACCTCGGTTACAGCCACGATGTCGAGTTTGTCGCTCCGGAAGGTGTCACTGTCACCGCACCGAAGCAGACAGAAATCGTTGTGGAAGGGAACGACCAGCAGCAGGTGGGCGAAGTCGCGGCGAAGATCCGTGATTGGCGCCGTCCCGAGCCCTACAAGGGCAAAGGCATCCGCTACAAGGGTGAGTTCGTCTTCCGCAAAGAAGGCAAGAAGAAGTAAGGACCAGCACAATGGCAAACAGCAAACGTACCCTGTTTCTGAAGCGTCGCCTGCGCGTCCGGAACAAACTTCGCAAGGTCAACGCTGGCCGTCTGCGTCTTTCCGTCCACCGTTCGAACAAGAACCTTTCGGTTCAGCTGATCGACGATCTGGCAGGCAAGACACTGGCGTCCGCATCGACCCTGGAAAAAGATCTCGGCTTTGTTGGCAAGAACAACATCGAAGCTGCAACCAAAGTAGGGTCGGTTATCGCCGAGCGTGCCAAGGCTGCTGGCGTCACCGAGGCCTATTTCGATCGTGGCGGCTTCCTGTTTCACGGCAAGGTGAAGGCTCTGGCCGACGCTGCGCGTGAAGGTGGCCTCAAGATCTAAAGACCTGCGGGCGGCGATAGCGCCGCCCCGATGATCCGGGGGGTACGTCGTAAGGCGTGCCTCACCAGGATTGGAACAATTGGCGCCAGTCGCCACATACAAAGGAATGCTTTATGGCAGAACGTGAAAACCGTCGGGGCAACCGTCGCGACCGCGATGAGACACCTGAATTTGCGGATCGTTTGGTTGCGATTAACCGTGTATCCAAAACTGTAAAAGGCGGTAAGCGCTTTGGTTTTGCAGCACTGGTTGTTGTTGGTGACCAAAAGGGCCGTGTTGGCTTTGGCAAAGGTAAAGCCAAAGAAGTCCCCGAGGCGATCCGCAAGGCCACCGAACAGGCCAAGCGTCAGATGGTCCGTGTACCTCTGAAAGAGGGCCGCACCCTGCATCACGACATGAACGGTCGCCACGGCGCCGGCAAGGTTGTCATGCGGACGGCTCCTGAAGGTACCGGTATTATTGCTGGTGGTCCTATGCGTGCAGTTTTCGAAATGCTCGGCGTCAAAGACGTTGTGTCCAAATCGATTGGCTCGCAGAACCCATACAACATGATCCGCGCCACCATTGATGGCCTGACCAAAGAGCAGAGCCCCCGTTCGGTTGCTCAGCGTCGTGGTAAAAAGGTTGCCGACATCCTGCCCAAGCGGGACGAAGCACCTGCTGCTGAAGCAGCAGAAGCGTAAGGAAACGGACAGATGGCTAAAACAATCGTTGTTAAGCAGATCGGCTCCCCGATCCGCCGCCCCGCCGACCAGCGCGCAACGCTGATCGGTCTGGGTCTGAACAAGATGCACAAAACCCGTGAACTCGAAGATACCCCTTCGGTTCGTGGCATGGTGCGCAAGGTCTCTCACATGGTGGAGATCATCGAAGAGCGCGACTAAGCCTCTTTCGAGCGAATGATTATGGACGCCTCCGGGAAACCGGGGGCGTCTTTTTGTGTGGGAGGGTGTGGTTTGCTTCACGCGTAACAAAGCCGTTGCAGCTGTCTTAAGCCAAGCCTATGCGCCGGATGCATAGCGGGTTGTCTTGTTGCAGTGGTTGTTTGTAACAAATTTATTCCTTTATTCCAGAGACACCTAAACAGGTTTGAAAAGGGCTGAGAAATGGGTCTCGGCCAGAGATAAGGAATACTGATTTGGCTTTTGTTCAAAACACCACCACCGAGTTCGGTCTCATGTCGCGCCTGCGCGCCGTTGTGGCGAAGGTTGCTGCAAATTGGGCCATGAACCGCGAATACAAGCGGACCTATGCGCAGCTGTCCCGGCTCACCAATCGTGAACTGGCGGACATCGGTGTACGGCGCTGCGATATCGCCGATATCGCCCGCAAACATGTTCATCAGAGTTTCTAACCAGCCTGAGATCTCCTCCCTCGGTTTTGGTTTGACCCAGCGCCCCTGCAGCTATGTGGGGGCGTTTGGCGTTTCGGTCTCTGGGGCTGGATACGGGGGAAGGACCACGCGTCATATTGCTGCTTGGCTGATAGTCGACCACACGCTTGGGGCTTGAACCATTCGGGCAGGGGGGCTATAGGCACACGGTGGCCTCTTGGGGTCATGGAATCATACATCAAAGACATGCCGTGGTTGATCCTGTTTACGCTTCTGGGATCACATCCGGCGAAGGAGAAGCGAAATGAAACTTCACGAACTCAGCGACAATCCAGGCGCCGCCAAGAAACGCATGCGCGTTGCCCGTGGTCCCGGCTCCGGCAAGGGTAAAATGGGTGGCCGTGGTATCAAAGGTCAGAAATCCCGTTCGGGTGTTTCGATCAATGGCTACGAAGGTGGTCAGATGCCTTTGTACCAACGTCTGCCTAAGCGTGGCTTCAACAAGCCAAACCGCAAGGCATTCGCCGTTGTAAACCTGAGCCTGATCCAGAAATTCATCGACCTGGGCAAGCTGGACGCAGCTTCGATCACCGAAGACACTCTGGTGGCTTCCGGTCTGATCCGCCGCAAAAAAGACGGCGTCCGCGTTTTGGCCAAGGGTGAATTCACGGCAAAGGCAACCATCGCCGTAACCGGTGCCTCCGCCGCTGCAGTAGAAGCAGTTGCAAAGGCCGGTGGCGCATTGACCGTGGCAACAGCAGCCGCAGCTGAGTAACACCTTGTGAGCGGCGAAAATGCCGCTTACATAGGTCATCAGTTTTCCAGTACGCCGTCCGAGCCGGAAAATGGCTCCGGGCGGCGTTTTCGCAAAAAGAGACCCATTTCATGGTATCAGCAGCAGAACAAATGGCAGCGAACACCAGCTGGTCCGCACTTGGCAAAGCCACGGATCTGCGCAATCGCATCTTGTTTACGCTTGGCCTTTTGATCGTCTATCGCCTCGGCACCTTTATTCCGGTTCCTGGCATCGACGCGAACGCCCTACGCAACTTTATGGAAGCGGCGGGGCAGGGCATTGGCGGCATGGTGTCGATGTTCACCGGTGGCGCACTTGGCCGTATGGGTATCTTTGCCCTCGGGATCATGCCCTATATCTCGGCTTCGATCATTGTCCAGTTGCTGACCTCGATGGTTCCGGCACTTGAGCAACTCAAAAAAGAGGGTGCCCAGGGCCAGAAGAAAATCAACCAATACACCCGTTACGGTACCGTGGCGCTGGCAACAGCCCAGGCCTATGGCCTTGCGGTATCGCTGGAAGCCGGTGATCTGGCGACCGATCCGGGCATGTATTTTCGCATGGCCTGCATGATCACCCTGGTGGGTGGCACCATGTTCCTGATGTGGTTGGGTGAGCAGATCACCCAGCGTGGTCTCGGCAACGGTATTTCGCTCATTATCTTTGTTGGCATCATTGCCGAGGTTCCTGCCTCCATCGCCCAGTTCTTTGCCTCTGGCCGCTCCGGCGCGATCAGCCCTGCCGTGATCATTGGTGTGATCCTGATGGTGATTGCTGTGATCATGTTTGTTGTCTTCATGGAACGTGCCCTGCGTAAGATTCACATCCAGTACCCACGCCGCCAGGTCGGCATGAAGGTCTATGATGGTGGCTCTTCGCATCTGCCGGTCAAAGTGAACCCCGCAGGCGTTATCCCGGCGATCTTTGCCAGCTCGCTTTTGTTGCTGCCAACCACGATCTCGGCCTTCTCATCCGGGGCAACCAACGGTCCAGTAATGTCCTGGCTCCTGGCCAACTTTGGCCCCGGCCAGCCGCTGTACCTGTTGTTCTTCGTCTCGATGATTGTGTTCTTCGCTTATTTCTACACCTTCAATGTGGCTTTCAAGCCCGAGGATGTTGCGAATAACCTCAAAAACCAGAACGGTTTTGTTCCCGGTATTCGCCCTGGCAAGAAGACCGCAGAATATATTGAATATGTCGTGAACCGTGTGCTGGTTCTGGGGTCGTTGTATCTGGCGCTTGTTTGCCTGTTGCCCGAAGTGCTGCGTGGGCAGTTTGCCTTCCCAGTCTATTTTGGCGGCACATCTGTGCTGATCGTGGTCTCTGTGACCATGGACACCATTCAGCAAGCCCAAAGCCATTTGTTGGCGCACCAATATGAGGGGCTCATCGAGAAGAGCCAACTGCGGGGCCGTAACAAGAAACGTGCAAAACGGGGGCCCTCGCGTCGATGACCAACATTATTCTACTTGGACCACCCGGTGCGGGTAAGGGCACCCAAGCACGCCATTTGACAGATAGCCGCGGCATGGTGCAGCTTTCTACTGGTGACATGCTGCGTGAAGCCCAGGCCAATGGCTCTGAGATGGGCAAGAAGGTGGCTGATGTTATCGCGCGCGGCGAGCTCGTCACAGATGAGATCGTTATCGGACTGATCCGCGAGAAGATCGCCGAGGGTGCTGAGGGTGGTTTCATCTTTGATGGCTTCCCCCGGACGCTCGGGCAGGCAGACGCTTTGGGTGAATTGCTTGCTGAAATGGGGCTTTCCCTGGATGCAGTGATCGAAATGGCTGTCGATGACACTGCGCTTGTTGCCCGCATCACCGGTCGTTCGACATGTGGGGGCTGCGGCGAGGTCTACCACGATGAGACCAAGCCTTGGCCTGAAGATGGCAAATGCACCAATTGCGGTAGCACTGAGGTAAAGCGCCGTACAGATGACAATGAGGAAAGCCTCAAGACTCGTCTGATGGAGTATTACAAGAAGACTTCGCCGCTGCTGGGCTATTACTATGCCAAAGGCGACCTGACCTCAGTAGATGGCCTCGGCTCCATGGACGCCGTTCGTGAGGATATCGCCAAGGTTCTGGGTTAACCATCTCAGCGACAGAGAGCGAAAGATCTAGGTGGGGGGGGCTTTGGGCCCTCCCATTTTCATTTGCGGCAGCCGGGGTTTGTTGCCTGCAAGCCACGTTCCTAGCGGGCATGTTTAGAAACTTCCCGTTCTGCGGGAGCCTTGGATGTATCTAGATAGATATCTTTATCCAAAGGGGCAGCTATGCGCGCTTTAATTGCAAGTTTGATCGTCGTGGCATCCGCACAGGCCGCCCTGTGTGAAGATATATACGTAAATGATCTGGAAGGCTGCGCCATGATCGCAGGCAATCCTGATGGGGTATTTGATTTCGCCAGTGAGGGCGGCATGGTTCTTGACGAAACTGGCTATTCCTCCATCGAATACCATTGCAGTTTTGAACCTGCGTTCAGCTTTGATTGGAGTGAGGCGAAAGTCACCACCCATGTGGGCTATTGCGAAGAACCTGGCCCCTATATCATGCCACAGCTGTTTTCGATCCTGCTGGATCCCTATAGTCCAGGGGAGGTCACGATTTTTACAGGTGAGGGCGAGCCGCAACGGTTTTATGCCTGCGGATTGTGAGGCCAATTGCCTGAAAAGCCCATGCTTTGAGGAAAAATGACTGGTTGGTCCAATGACGGGTTGACGCTTTGTTGAAATCCTCATACGCAAGCCCATCCCTTCGCGGGATGATTCCATGTGGGCGGATTCTTTTGCTCACATGACCACCTCAAAATGCTGGGCTGAACGGCTGAATGCCAAGGTCAAGCGTTGTGAAAAAAGGTTCTGGGACTACGGAACCGCAACGAAAAGGAAAGTGACACGTGGCACGTATTGCCGGCGTAAACATCCCCGCTGCTAAGCGGGTGCCTATCGCCCTCACATATATCACCGGAATCGGAAACACCTCGGCCGCGACCATCTGCGAAGCCGTTGGCATCGATGTGACTCGTCGCGTCAACGAACTGTCTGATGCCGAAGTACTGTCCATCCGTGAGTACATCGATGCAAACTTCACCGTTGAAGGTGATCTGCGTCGTGAAGTTCAGATGAACGTTAAACGCCTGATGGATCTTGGTTGCTATCGCGGCCTGCGCCATCGTCGTAACCTGCCCGTTCGCGGTCAGCGGACCCACACCAACGCTCGCACTCGCAAAGGTCCTGCAAAGGCCATTGCTGGTAAGAAGAAGTAAGGGAGGGTTTGATCAATGGCACGCGATAAGACTCGTACGAAGAAAAAAGAACGTAAGAATATCGCCACTGGTGTGGCGCATGTGAATTCCTCGTTCAACAACACCAAAATCCTGATCTCTGACGTTCAGGGTAACGCTATTGCATGGTCCTCTGCTGGTTCCATGGGCTTTAAGGGCTCGCGTAAGTCGACTCCTTATGCGGCTCAGATGGCAGCAGAAGATGCAGGCAAAAAGGCCCAGGATCACGGTGTTAAAACTCTTGAAGTTGAAGTCCAGGGCCCCGGTGGCGGTCGTGAATCCGCTCTGCGCGCTCTGGCCGCAATCGGCTTCAACATCACCTCGATCCGCGACGTTACACCGATGGCACACAATGGCTGCCGTCCACCTAAGCGTCGTCGCGTCTAAGACGTCGAGAATTACGCTGGGGCCCCGCTTGTGTGCTGGGCCCCAGTCCGTCATTTTAAACCTCGGGCGTCTGCACCTTCGGACATGAGGTACAGACAGGAATGGAGGGACTGCATGATCCATAAAAATTGGGCAGAGCTGATCAAGCCAACACAGCTTGAAGCTAAGCCGGGCAATGATCCCGCACGTCAGGCAACTATTATTGCCGAACCGCTTGAGCGTGGCTTTGGCCTGACGCTGGGCAACGCACTGCGCCGTGTTCTGATGAGCTCGCTGCAGGGTGCCGCGATCACATCCGTACAGATCGACAATGTTCTGCATGAATTCTCCAGCGTTGCTGGCGTTCGTGAAGACGTCACTGACATCATCCTGAACCTGAAAGGTGTTTCCTTGCGCATGGAAGTCGAAGGCCCCAAGCGCCTGTCGATCAATGCCAAGGGCCCAGCGGTTGTTACAGCTGGTGATATCTCCGAATCCGCAGGCATCGAGGTTCTGAACCGCGAGCACGTGATTTGCCACCTGGATGATGGTGCCGACCTGTTCATGGAACTCACCGTGAACACCGGTAAGGGCTATGTCTCTGCCGATAAGAACAAGCCAGAAGATGCACCCATTGGTCTGATCCCAATCGATGCCATCTACTCGCCGGTGAAAAAGGTCTCCTATGACGTGCAGCCCACCCGTGAGGGCCAGGTGCTGGACTATGACAAGCTGACATTGAAAATCGAAACAGACGGGTCCGTGACCCCGGATGACGCGCTGGCCTATGCCGCACGCATCCTGCAGGACCAGCTGTCGATCTTCGTCAACTTTGAGGAGCCCGAGTCGGCCAACCGTCAGGACGAAGACGATGGTCTCGAGTTCAACCCGCTTCTGCTCAAGAAAGTGGACGAGCTGGAATTGTCTGTGCGGTCTGCAAACTGCCTGAAGAACGACAACATCGTTTACATCGGCGATCTGATCCAGAAGACCGAAGCAGAAATGCTGCGCACGCCAAACTTTGGCCGCAAGTCGCTGAACGAGATCAAAGAAGTTCTGTCTGGCATGGGGCTGCACCTCGGCATGGACGTCGAGGACTGGCCACCGGACAACATCGAAGATCTGGCCAAGAAGTTCGAAGACACGTTCTAAGAACCTCTGACCACACCGGTTATAAGGGCAGGCCCCGGTCTGCCCTTAAACAATGCCCGCAAGTGCGGGGAAGATCCGGGCATCTGCCCCAAGGAGATCGGCTGACACGCATCGGCTGACAGACAAAGCAAAAACGCGAAAGAAGGAATTCAACAATGCGTCACGCACGTGGTTACCGCCGCCTGAACCGTACTCATGAGCACCGTAAGGCCCTGTTTGCAAACATGGCAGGCTCGCTGATCGAGCACGAGCAGATCAAAACGACTCTGCCAAAAGCAAAAGAATTGCGCCCCATCATCGAAAAGATGATCACCCTGGCAAAACGCGGCGACCTGCACGCCCGTCGTCAGGCCAACGCGCGCCTGAAAGAAGACCAGTATGTCTCCAAACTGTTTGACGTGCTTGGCCCCCGCTACAAAGACCGTCAGGGCGGCTATGTTCGCATCCTGAAAGCGGGCTTCCGCTATGGTGACATGGCGCCTATGGCGATCATCGAATTCGTCGACCGTGACGTTGCTGCCAAAGGCGCCGCCGACAAGGCCCGCGTTGCTGCAGAAATCGAAGTTGAAGACGCAGAATAAGACTGTCTGACATCGTCAGATGGCATGGCCCCCGTTCCATTGGAGCGGGGGCTTTTCTTTTGGAATGCATCAGAGGTGAGTATTCAGCCGCCTGGTTGCTTTGGCGTCTTTGTGCCGTCTCACAAAACCACCGCGTCCGAACCGAGGGGGGAAGCGAAGCGCCCGCCCCGTGGGGGCGGCTCGGGCGTTGCCAAAGCAAAGCTTTGGCAATTGGCGCGACACGTGATTGCGACGGCTTTTTGTGGCTCGCTAGTCGGACAAAATCACCGTTGGTTACGAGAGCTCAAAGGACCACTTCATATCGGCCCTACGCTATTTATTTCTCTGGAAGTCAGGGCTCTGGTATTGGCTTTCTGGGAGGTGGCTAGGGAGACATCAGAGCCAAAATTTGGGCCTTTACCCAAATATACCCGAAATATGCCAGCAGCGCGCAAATCCCTAGTGACGCAATCCAGCCCATAACTCGGTAGGAGTACTTAATGCCATCGGCAAAGTGCTCGCGCACAAGATCGTGTTGGCTCACTATGTTCGCCTTTCTAGACAACACGAGACGAGGGTAAAACACGGCGATCCCATGTACAATTCCAACTGGAACGAACAGAATAGTCAGCCCGATGGCGAAGAGACCGGCTGCAACAGCTTCTGCAGTCCATTGGGAGTTCCAAGCTTCTGGAAGTTGTATCAGAACCGCTAAAATCATTAAGGTGGAGCTTAATCCCACAACCAGTGCACCAATGCGCTGCATCGGTGTTTCAGGTGCCGAATTAGCCCAGTACTTTAAAGTACGTTCGAAGATTGAAATGGGAGTCACCTAAAGCTGTTAGGGATGAGTTGCTCGCATGCTACCAAAAACTAATGACTTTTGAAGCTCGAAACGAACGCAAGGGAATGGGATGGCGGGGAGTGGTCATCGCCAAGTGGTGATTAACCTCCAAATAGCGGCGGCGAATGCCGATAACTTTCCTAATGACACGCTACCGAATCTCCGCTAGCGTCGCCGACATGACCCAAACCTATGCTGCAATCTGGTTTTATTTTTATCCGGGCCGACAGGCGGACGGAGGGGTCTTGGCGTGCAGATGACATAAGCGCGCAACAGCAGATACCACACCAACCGCCCTCAGCAGATGGCGGTTTTTTTGTAGCCGCCGCCACGCTCCGGGGCCTCCCGCAAGGAACCTTAGGACCATGACCACCAAAATCGAAAACCTCCGTATCACGGATATGCAGGAACTGATCTCGCCGGATGAACTGGCGGCCAAGCTGCCCAGCAATGATCTGGCCAGCAAAACCGTGCTGGATAGCCGCGCTGATATTCAAAAGGTGCTGCGTGGCGCCGATGACCGTCTGATCGTCGTCGTCGGGCCCTGCTCGATCCACGACACCAAGGCCGCGCTGGACTACGCTGAACGGCTAAAACCCCTACGCGATGAGCTGGCGGGCGAGCTGGAAGTGGTGATGCGGGTCTACTTCGAGAAACCCCGCACCATCAGCGGCTGGAAGGGGCTGGTCAATGACCCGCGGCTGGATGGCTCCTTCCGCATCAACGAAGGGCTGGAGATGGCGCGCAAGCTTCTCCTCGATATCAACCAAATGGGCCTGCCGGTAGGGACCGAGTTCCTGGACACAGCCGTGCCGCAATACCTTTCGGACCTGATGGCCTGGGCGGCCATTGGTGCGCGCACGACTGAGAGCCAGATCCACCGCGAGATGGCCTCGGGGCTCAGCTGCCCGGTGGGTTTCAAGAACGGCACGCGGGGGAACGTGCAGATCGCCATTGACGCGGTGCGCTCGTCAGCCCATCCGCATCATTTCATGGCCCTGGCCAAAAATGGCCGCGCGGCAATTGCGGCAACCAGCGGCAACCCCGATTGCCACCTGATCCTGCGTGGCGGTGGTGGTACCAACTACGATGCGGGTTCAGTAGATGCAGCCTGTAACAAGGCCGAACAAGACGGTATTCGTGGCCATGTAATGATCGACGCCAGCCACGCCAACAGCGACAAAGATCCGGCCAAACAGCCGTTGGTTTTGCAGGATGTGGGTGATCAGCTGCGCGCCGGCGAACAGCGCATCACCGGGGTAATGATAGAGAGCCACCTTGTGGCGGGACGTCAGGATCTGGGCAAAGGCGAACTGACCTACGGCCAGTCGATCACCGATGGCTGCATCGGCTGGGGCGACACCGTTACAGAACTGCGCAAATTGGCCGAGGCCGTCAAGCAGCGCCGCGCCTTGCCTGCGCAGATGGCAGGTTGAGGGCGAATTCGACCACCGCCTCATCTGGGTGCCAGGTGAGGCGGGCGGAGCTGCGCTGGGGGCAGTCGGCAAAGCTTGCATTCGGGCGGCGGCGGCAGCATATCCTAGGGGAGCATATTTCCGGGAGATCCCATGATCCGTTCTGTCTTTTCCGCCCGCCTCGCCCTGTCTCTGGTTCTGGCGCTTGTGACCATGGGGATGGCGCAGGCCGAAACACGTGTGCCCCAGTCGCAGGCAGAAATCTCATTGGGGTTTGCGCCGCTGGTCAAACAGGCGGCGCCGGCGGTGGTCAATATCTACGCCAAGATCGTGCGCCAGCAGCAGCAGCGCTCACCCTTTATGAACGATCCCTTCTTTGAGGACTTTTTTCGTGGGTTCTCCAACCCACGCCCAAGGGTTGAAAGCTCTCTTGGCTCAGGGGTCATCCTCTCTGAGGATGGGGTTGTTGTCTCTAACTACCATGTGGTGGCCATGGCGACGGAAATCCGGGTCGTGACCACGGACAAACGCGAATACGAGGCCCGTGTCGTGTTGGCAGATCAGGCCAGTGACCTGGCCATTCTTCAGCTCGAAGAGGCCAAAGGCCTGCCCTATCTGTACCTGCGGAACAGTGACCAGGTTGAGGTGGGCGAATTGGCCCTGGCCATCGGGAACCCCTTTGGTGTCGGTCAGACGGTCAGCAGCGGTATCGTTTCGGGGCTGGCCCGCAGCGGCACCGCCTCGGGTGAGGGCTTTGGCTATTACATCCAGACTGATGCGCCGATCAATCCGGGCAATTCCGGCGGTGCACTGATTGATGTGAATGGCGATCTGATTGGTATCAACACACGGATCCTCAGCCGCTCTGGTGGTTCCAACGGCATTGGCTTTGCCATTCCCGCCAACCTGGTGCGGGAATTTGTCAAACAGGCCCACAATGGCGCGGAGGAGTTCCAGCGCCCCTGGGCCGGAATGGCAGGCCAGCCGGTGGACGCGGATCTGGCCGGGTCTTTGGGGATGGAGCTGCCCGAGGGCATGGTGATTTCCGAATTGCATCCCAAAAGCCCCTTTGCCAAGGCGGGGTTTGAGGTGGGGGATGTGATCACCGAAGTTGACGGTGAGGTGGTGAATTCCCCGTCAGAAATGGTGTTCCGCATGTCTGTGGCTGGGCTTGATGGCACCTCTATGGTGACACGCCTACGAGGCGAGACCCGTGAGACCCTGGTGGTCGAGATGTTCACAGCGCCTAATGATCCGCCTGCGCGCTCTGTTGTGATGAACGAAAACAGCGTGTTACCGGGGCTGACCGTTGGCTTGATCAATCCTGTCGCCATTGTTCGCCTGCAACTTCCGCTCTCGGCAACTGGGGTAGCGGTTCTGGATCCTGGCCCCTATGCGGCCCGAGCAGGGATCCGCGCTGGAGACATCCTGCTTGCGATCAACGGCGCAGAGGTCATCGCCTCCGAAGATGTGCCGAACCTGCTGGAACAGGCCGGGCGCCGTTTGCGGTTTGATTTGAACCGGCGCGGCCAACGGGTCAGCCTGCACATGCGGCGTTGAGCTATGGCAGATCTGTTCGATAGCGATGCAACGCCCGAAGCCCAACCGCCCAAAGAGGTTAACAGGCCATTGGCGGATCGTCTGCGCCCCAGATCTCTGTCAGAGGTGATTGGCCAGGCTCAGGTCCTTGGGGAGGAGGCTCCGCTGGGCGTGATGCTCTCCTCGGGGTCACTGTCCTCGTTGATTTTCTGGGGGCCGCCAGGGGTGGGGAAAACCACCATTGCGAGGTTGCTGGCGCAGGAAACAGATCTGCATTTTGTTCAGATCTCGGCTATCTTTACCGGGGTTCCAGATCTGCGAAAGGTGTTTGAAGCCGCCAAGATCCGACGCCAGAACGGGCAGGGCACCCTGTTGTTCGTGGATGAGATCCACCGCTTCAACAAAGCGCAACAGGATGGGTTTCTGCCTTACATGGAAGATGGCACCATTTTGCTGGTTGGGGCCACCACCGAGAATCCCTCGTTTGAGCTGAACGCGGCTGTGCTGTCGCGGTCCCAGGTCCTGGTGTTGGAACGGCTGTCTCTGGTCGATTTGGAGCTTTTGACCCAGCGGGCTGAGCGGGAGTTGGGCAAAGCGCTGCCGCTGAGTGGTGAGGCGCGGGATGCGCTGCATGAAATGGCCGATGGTGACGGGCGCACGCTGCTGAACCTGATCGAACAGGTTGCGGCCTGGCGGGTAGCGACCCCCTTGGGGCGGGAGGCGCTGGCCACCCGATTGATGCGTCGGGCAGCAAAGTATGACAAATCCGGCGATGAACATTACAACCTGATTTCCGCCCTGCATAAATCTATCCGGGGGTCTGATCCGGATGCGGCGCTGTATTGGCTGGGACGAATGCTGGAAGGCGGCGAGGATCCGCGGTTTTTGGCGCGGCGTCTGACCATGATGTCGACCGAGGATATCGGTCTGGCAGATCCACAGGCCAATACGGTCTGCTTGAATGCCTGGAACACCTATGAGCGGCTTGGCAGCCCCGAAGGCGAGCTGGCACTGGCCAATGCCGCCGTCTATCTGGCGCTGGCGCCAAAATCCAACGCGGTCTATGTAGGTATCAAGGCTGCTCGTCGTCTGGCCAAGGAGACCGGGTCCGCACCGCCACCAAAACATATCATGAATGCTCCCACCAAATTGATGGCAGAGCAGGGCTATGGAGATGGCTATGCCTATGATCATGATGCAGAGGATGGGTTTTCAGGTCAGAATTATTTCCCAGATGGGGTGCGCCGCCCGGTTCTCTATCAGCCGGTGGAACGTGGCTTTGAGCGGGAATTGAAACGGCGTTCTGAATATTTTGCCAAGCTCCGGTTGCAGAGAAACGCATAGAAGGGCTTTGCGGATCGCAAAACCCTGGCCTCCGGCGGGAATATTTTTGGGAAAGATGATGCCCAGGGGGTTTCTGCGGTGGTGACGGGAGGTTCAGGTCGCGCGTGCCCGAATCTCCGTCTGTGATATCTGGGGCAAGGATGGCGTTTTGCTTATTCATTTTACCACCTGCTAGAGATTCACGAGGGGTGTCTCTCGGCCCATTGGGCCTGAGTGAGGTGGGAGCTTTGCTGCATAGCGGCTAAAACTTGACATCTTGGTCCTGTCGCGCCACAGACCCTTGATGATTTCAACGGTATCTCTGGTCGCCCTTGGCGGCGCTTGCGGGGCGGTGCTGCGCTATCTGACGGGACTGGGCGTTTTGCGCTTGTTTGGCCATCAGGACTTTCCGCTCGCCATTTTGACTGTGAATGTGATTGGCTCCTGTTTGATGGGGGCCTTTGTGGTGGCGGCGGCACAAAAGGGGCTGACCCATCTTAGCCCGTTGGTGATGACTGGGCTTTTGGGTGGCTTCACCACCTTTTCGGCCTTCTCGCTGGAGACGGCCAATCTGATCGAACGCGGTGCCTTTGGGCAGGCTGCGCTTTATGTTTTGCTTTCTGTTGGCCTGTCGGTTGGTGGATTGTTTCTGGGCCTGTGGATGGCAAGAGGAGTGTTCGCATGAGCGGCGTACAGATGATTACCGTAGCCGAGGCGGATGACGACCAACGGATCGACCGTTGGCTGCGCCGGCTGTTTCCCCATGTGAACCAGGGTCGGATTGAAAAGATGTGTCGCAAGGGCGAGCTGCGCCTGGATGGGGGGCGGGTCAAAGCCAATACGCGCGTCGCGGCTGGCCAGGTCGTGCGGGTACCACCCCTGGCGGAGTCGGATTTGAAACCGGCGGCCCCTCGTGTGGCGCGTATTTCCGAGACCGATGCCAAGATGATTCGCGGCTGTGTCATCTATAAAGATGACGATGTGATTGTGCTGAACAAGCCTGCGGGTCTGGCGGTGCAGGGCGGCAGTGGTACCACCAAACATGTTGATGGTCTGGCTGATGCACTGCGTTTTGATGCCGAAGAAAAACCCCGTCTGGTTCACCGTCTCGATAAGGACACCTCCGGGGTTCTGGTGCTGGCGCGCAACCGGCTGGCAGCGAAATCGCTGACGGCGGCCTTTCGCCATCGCAATACCCGCAAGATATACTGGGCGCTGGTTGCTGGTGTTCCTACGCCCTACCTAGGTGAGATCAAAGCGGGGCTGGTCAAAGCTGGTGGACATGGCGCCGGCGGGGAAGGCGAAAAAATGATCGCTGTGCATCCAAATGAGATTGACAGAACCCCAGGGGCCAAGCGGGCGCATACCTATTACGCCACTCTCTACCGAGTTGCGGGGCGCGCCTCTTGGGTGGCGATGGAGCCGGTAACCGGACGCACCCACCAGCTGCGCGCGCATATGGCCGAGATTGGTCATCCGATCATTGGTGATGGGAAATACGGCGGATCGGGCCAGGAAAACCTGGGCGATGGCTGGGGGGCACAGTTGGGTGGTGTGATCAGTAAAAAGCTGCATCTGCATGCACGCCGTCTGGTGTTTGAACACCCGACCACCAAAAAAGACATCGTGATGATGGCCGAGCTGCCGTCGCATATGAAGGACAGTTGGGAGACCTTTGGCTGGACTGAGGATCTGGCGGCAGATGATCCTTTTGAGGGGCTGATGTGAGCGCGGACCTGCGGCTGATCCTGTTTGACGTCGATGGCACTCTGGCGGACAGCCAGAATGCCATCGCCTCTGCCATGGTGTCGACCTTTGAAGGGCTGGGGCTCGAGGTTCCGGCTCATGGGGATATTCTCTCAATTGTGGGGTTGTCGCTGCCTTTGGCCATGGACCAACTGGCCCCAAGCCAGTCCGCAGAGGTGCGGTACCAATTGGTTGAGGGCTACAAGCGCGCCTATATGGACAAGCGGCTGGCACAGGGAGCGGGGCATTCTCCGCTGTTTCCGGGGGCTTCTGAAGTACTCGCTGAGTTACACGCCGTACCGGAGTATTTGCTGGGAGTAGCGACCGGTAAATCACAACGTGGCCTGGACGCTCTTATCGCGGCTCATGGGCTTGGGTGCTTTGTCACCAAGCAAGTGGCGGATCATCATCCCTCCAAGCCGCATCCCTCGATGGTGCTGACGGCGATGGCTGAAACTGGGGTTGAGCCAGCCAATGCAGTGATGATTGGGGATACCAGTTTTGACATTGATATGGGGCGCGCAGCGGGCGTTCGCACCATCGCGGTCGATTGGGGCTACCATCCTGCAGCTGACCTGGGGGCGGATCATATCATCAGCCGTTTTGATCAATTGACCCCGTTATTGCAACAGATCTGGAAGACATAAGACATGAGCGAGTGGAAGCAAAAGCGGTTCTGGAAAGAGGCCAAAGCCGTTGAGGTTGAGGGTGGGTTTTCGGTTCATCTGGATGGTCGCGGGCTAAAGACACCGGCGAAGACGTCGCTCATTCTGCCCAGTCGCGCCATGGCCGAGGCAATTGCAAAGGAATGGGATGCCCAGGTTGAGGGCATCAATCCCCAAACCATGCCCTATACCCGCTCTGCCAATGCGGCCATCGATAAGGTCGCGAATCAGCATGGGGAAGTCGCAGACATGTTGGCGGACTATGGCGATTCGGACCTTCTGTGCTACCGGGCCGAGAGCCCGCAGGAGCTGGTAAAGCGCCAGGCTGATCATTGGGACCCAGCTTTGAGCTGGGCAGAAGAAGTGCTAGGGGCACGTTTGGAAACCCGTCATGGGTTGCTGCATTCCGGGCAGGATCCAGCGGCCCTGAAGGTGCTCCGGCAAGCGGTGCACGCGCTAGACAATTTTCGACTCGCGGCCTTTCAAGACCTTGTGTCAATGTCCGGATCTTTGGTCTTGGGCTTTGCAACTGCTCAAAATTGGCGCACAGCGGATGATATTTGGCAGATTTCGCGCCTGGATGAGACCTGGCAGGAGGAGCAGTGGGGCGTTGACGAAGAGGCCCAGGAGGCAGCCGGGTTGAAGCGGGTAGCCTTTTTGCACGCCAAGAGTTTCTACGACATATGTTGAGAAGACAGCAAATTGCGGGATCGTTTCTCTTTCTGAAATTTTACATCGAATAGGAAAGAGTTCACTATCCGGACATCGAAATTCATGATCACGCACTTGACGTTTGTTGATGAATGCGCCCAAACTCCCTGTACGAACTGGGGTTTCACCTCAGTTCACACCATTTCCGGCACCACCTGTGTCGGGCAAAAAAAACCACCGCAATAGGTGGAACATCAGGAAGAGGTAAAAATGAAAAATACCGTAATTTTGGGCGCGCTGACCATTGCTGGTCTGTCGGCTGGTGCAGCTGCTGCTGGCACTCTGGACGACGTGAAGGCCCGCGGCAAACTGAACTGCGGCGTCACCACCGGTCTGGTCGGCTTTGCGGCTCCAAATGCAAGCGGCGAATGGGAAGGCTTTGACGTTGCCGTATGTCGCGCTGTTGCAGCCGCCGTACTGGGCGATTCCAACGCTGTTGAATTCGTGCCAACAACCGGCAAGACCCGCTTTACTGCGCTGGCCTCCGGCGAAATCGACATGCTGGCCCGGAACACCACTTGGACCTTCTCGCGCGATGTTGACCTGAAGTTTGAATTCACCGGCGTGAACTACTACGACGGTCAGGGCTTCATGGTGCCTAAGGAGCTGGGTGTTTCCTCGGCCAAAGAACTCGATGGTGCGACAGTCTGCATCCAGACCGGCACCACCACCGAGCTGAACCTGGCGGACTTCTTCCGTTCGAACAACATCTCTTATGAGCCTGTTCCGATCGAAACCAACGCCGAAGCACAGCAGCAGTACCTGGCTGGCGCCTGTGACGTTTACACCACCGATGCTTCTGGTCTGGCCGCGACCCGTGCCACATTTGAAGCACCAGACGCACATACTCTGCTGCCCGAAATCATCTCCAAAGAGCCTCTGGGCCCGCTGGTTCGCCACGGCGACCACGAGTGGGGCGATGTTGTTCGCTGGACTCTGAACGCGCTGATCTCGGCTGAAGAACTGGGTGTGACCTCTGCAAACATCGGCGAGATGGCTGCTGGCACCAACAACCCTGAGATCAATCGTCTTCTGGGTACCGAAGGCACCCTGGGTGAGATGCTTGGCCTGTCGGCTGACTGGGGCAAAAACGCGATTGCCGCTGGTGGTAACTACGGCGAAGTGTTTGCTGACAACATCGGCGAAGCAACGCCAATCGGTCTGGCACGGGGCCTGAACGCACAGTGGACCAAAGGCGGCCTGCTGTACTCACCTCCTTTCCGCTAAGATCCATTAAGGAAAGGGCGCAGGGTCTCCTGCGCCCTTTTTCCTTCTGATACTATCCAACCAAAAAACGCTTATGATCTGACGCGAGCAGGGAACCAACCCCGCCGAGGGATAGATCTATGAGCTACGGGGATCTCTCTTCATGTCAACTCTCACTGACCCTCCGCAGGAGCAGTTTCGACTCTCCATGCTGGTCAACGATACCCGCTATCGATCATTGACCTTCCAGGCGATAGCCGCCTTGGTTCTGGCCTTGGCCATCTGGTACCTGGGCAATAACCTCATTCAGAACCTGCGCGCCGCTGGCCTGAACATTTCTTACAATTTTCTAGGCGACCGGGCTGGGTATGACATCAATCAGCACCTGATCGACTATGATAGTCAGTCCAGTCACGCCAGCGCCGCTGTTGTCGGTATTCTCAACACCCTGTTGGTGGCTTTCCTGGCCTGTATCACAGCGACCGTCTTTGGCGTCGTCGCCGGTGTTTTGCGCCTGTCGAACAACTGGTTGGTGTCCAAATTGATGGCCGTCTATGTTGAGATCTTTCGCAACATTCCGGTGTTGATCTGGATCATCATCATTTTCACCATCATGACGGCTGTGATGCCGGGCCCCCGCGAATTCCGCGGCGATGACCCCTCGGCGAGTATGGTGCTCGATCTCTTTGCCTTCACCAACAGGGGTGTCTACACGCCGATGCCGATGTTTGAGAGCGGTCTGTTTGCCTCCGCTGCTTTGAACTGGCTGTTGGTCCTAGTGTTTTTGATCGGCTCTTTCTTCGTGATGCGCATGGTTAACGCCAATGCAACCCAGAAGCAGGAAGCGACGGGCATTCGCCCCAACACCCTATTTATCAACTTGGCGGTTTGGATTGTTCCGTTTGCCCTGCTGATGCTTGTCATGGGGCTGACCTGGGAAGTGCCAGAGCTGAAAGGCTTTAACTTTAAGGGCGGTATCAAGATTGGTGGACCGCTGATCGCGCTGTGGTTTGCTCTGTCGATCTATACCGGTGCCTTTATCGCGGAAAACGTTCGTGCTGGCATCCAGGCGATCTCGAAGGGTCAGACCGAAGCCGCTGCGGCCCTGGGGATGCGCCCTGGCCGGATCATGAACCTAGTGGTTCTGCCACAGGCCCTGCGGGTGATTATCCCGCCGCTGATCTCCAACTTTCTCAACATTACCAAGAACTCTTCGCTTGCGATTGCTGTGGGCTATGCGGATATCACCGCGACGCTGGGCGGGGTTACCCTGAACCAGACAGGCCGCGCGATTGAGTGCGTGCTTTTGCTGATGCTGTTTTACCTCACGGTCTCGCTGCTGATTTCGATGGTGATGAACGTCTATAACGCCTCCGTTAAGCTGAAGGAGCGCTGAGCCATGAGCGATAAACAAAACAACTCGATTGCCTTTGTCGCCACAAGTGTAATCCCTGAATCGCCGCCTCCGGCCGGGGATACAGGGGCCTACAAATGGGTGCGGGATAACCTGTTCTCAAGCATTCCCAACAGCATTCTGACACTCGCTGCTCTGGCGCTGCTTTATTCCCTGCTCAGCAACACGCTGCCTTGGATTTTGAATGGCGTCTGGACGACCTCCTCGCTGGCGGAATGTCGCGAGGTGCTGAACGGCAAATCAGGCGCCTGTTTCTCGGTGCTGTCTGAGCGTTGGAACCAGTTGCTTTATGGTTTCAAGTACCCCACCGACCAATACTGGCGGCCAAACCTGGCCCTGGTCCTGTTGCTGATTGCCTTGGCACCGGTGCTGTTCTTTGATTTGCCGCGCAAGCTGCTGGCATTCACCGTTATCTACCCCTTCCTGGCCTTTTGGCTGATCTGGGGCGGGACCATCATGGTGCCAATTGTGGCTCTGATTGGTTTCGCAGTGGCGGCTGTTGTATTCCAAAAGCTGGGCAAGGGCAGCTTTGCTGCCGGGTTCTTTGGCGCCATCGTTGCCGCCCTGGTGATCTGGAAGGTCGGCGGAATGCTGATCCCTGAAGGCGCGTCTGAAAGTGCAATGCTGTCATCTGTGCCCTCGCGTGATCTGGGTGGCTTTATGCTCAACATGATGCTGGGTGTGACCTGTGTGTCCTTGTCGGTGCCGCTGGGGATTGCGCTGGCCTTGGGGCGTCAGTCCTCAATGCCGCTGATCAAATGGATCTGTGTGGTCTTCATCGAATTCGTGCGCGGCGTGCCGCTGATCACGCTACTTTTTGTGGCTTCGGTGATGCTGTCCTACTTCTTCCCGCCTGATGCGACGGTGGATCTGTTCCTGCGCGTGGTCATTATGATTACCCTTTTCTCTGCGGCCTATATTGCCGAAGTGATCCGGGGTGGTCTCGCGGCCCTGCCAAAGGGACAGTATGAGGCGGCTGACAGTCTGGGTCTGGATTACCCACAGGCGATGCGTCTGATCATCCTGCCACAGGCTCTGAAGATCTCCATCCCCGGTATCGTGAACGTGGCTGTTGGCCTGTTCAAAGATACCACGCTGGTCTCGGTCATTTCGATGTTCGACATGGTTGGGATGATCCGTGGTCCTATCCTTGCCTCAACCGAGTGGAACGGCGTCTACTGGGAGCTCTTGGGCTTTGCAGCCGCTTTGTTCTTCGTCGTTTGCTACGGCATTTCTCAATACTCTCAGTGGCTCGAGCGTCGCCTCGCCACTGGTCACCGATAAGGAGGCCGGACAATGGCTGACACTTCTCAAATGCAAGTCTCTGACGAAATCGCGATCACCATCAACCAGATGAACAAGTGGTACGGGTCGTTTCACGTGCTGCGCGACATCAACCTGACCGTGAACCAAGGCGAGCGGATCGTGATCTGTGGCCCCTCGGGCTCGGGTAAATCGACCCTGATCCGCTGCATCAATGCGCTGGAAGAACACCAGCAGGGCAGCATCGAAGTCGATGGCACGCTCTTGTCGAATGATCTGAAGAACATCGACAAGATCCGGTCTGAGGTCGGCATGTGCTTCCAGCACTTCAACCTCTTCCCGCATTTGACCATTCTGGAAAACTGTACGCTGGCGCCGATCTGGGTTCGCAAGACACCTAAGAAAGAGGCCGAAGAGCGGGCGATGCATTTCCTGGAAAAGGTGAAAATCCCGGATCAGGCCAACAAATACCCCGGCCAGCTTTCAGGTGGTCAGCAGCAGCGAGTGGCGATTGCTCGCTCGTTGTGCATGATGCCGCGCATCATGCTGTTTGATGAACCCACCTCGGCGCTCGACCCTGAGATGATCAAAGAGGTGCTCGACACCATGATCGAACTGGCGGAAGAGGGCATGACCATGCTCTGCGTGACCCACGAGATGGGCTTCGCACGTCAGGTTGCGAACCGGGTGATCTTTATGGATGCAGGCCAGATTGTGGAGCAAAACGAACCAGAAGAGTTCTTTAACAACCCGCAGAGCGAGCGGACACAGCTGTTCCTGAGCCAGATCCTGGGTCACTGATCCAAGAACCTCGCTGCGTGACGTCAAACGGCCCCTCGAAAACTCGAGGGGCCGTTTTTATGTCTGGGGTTTGGCCCGGGCGTTAGAGCGGTTTGTCGGGCACGAGTTTGATCAGGCAATGGTTAGACCAGACGGGGTTACGCGGGCAGTTCTTCGCCCAGCAGTTCCCGCGGGACGATGAAATCCACTGCCCGGCCTGAGCTCCAGCTCAGCTGGCTCCAGCTGTCGATATCAAATTGCACAACCAGAGTGGCTCCCGTCGGGTAGTCGTCAAAGCGCACATGATCTGGTGGCGCGGCCACGATGGCATGGGCAAAGGCGGCGATGCCTGGATTATGGGTGACCAGCAGTACGCTTTGGTGCTCGGCTTCGCGCAGCGCCTGAAAAAGAATTTCGGAACTGGCATGATACAGCCGCTCGCTAAATGAGGCCGGGGCTTCAAACCCCATCAGCGCCTGGGTTTCGCGGGTGCGTTGCGAGGAGGAAGACAGGATTTGGTCGGGCATATGGTTGTGTTGGCGCAGCCAATCTCCCAGGGCTTTGGCAGATCGGCGTCCGCGTTTGTTCAGGGGGCGGGCGTGGTCGCTGGGAGCCGTGCTGTCCCAGGCGGATTTGGCGTGACGGGTCAGAATCAGTGTACGGGTCATGATGGGTGAAAATACCTCATGTGATGTGCGGTTTGTTCAATGGGTCGTCCCGCCCCCTGGCTGAGGGGACATGCGCACCGGGCGAGGCATCCCTGCGTCAGGCAGGACACTCCGGCCGGGGTCTCTAGGTGATGGTGACAGGCGGTCAAGTCATAGGGGCCGCCATCAGCCAAGGCATGTACCGGGCATGTGTTTAGACATGGCTGGGTTGTGCAGGTCGCGCAGGGAGAGTGTGCCAAAGGTGGAGGGGGTATGTCAAAGCTTTGATCGAAGTGGAGCGCCCCCCGGTAGGATATCAACATGCCAACCTCATCATGCACCATCATTTGTGACGGGGATGTGAAGGCACGACCTGAGGCCAACGCCCAGTCCACAAAGGGAGTATAGGGTGGGCCGTCGAAGGGAAAATACGCCTTGGCCCCCAGGGCCTTGGCCAGGGCAGAAATGACACGGGTCGACCACGCATCGACGGGATCTGATTGTTGGTTCAGGTATTCAGGAGACTGGGTGAAGAGAGGCCAGAAAGACGCACCAGTGCCCAAAAGAATCAGGGTTCCATGAGCAAGCTCTTTGATGGGGCGCATTTGCGGGTGAAGCGCCCCATAGATTATCAGACCCTGTTCAAGTGCGGCTTGGCAGATACTGTCATAGCTTGGAGCCCTCGGTGAGGTCCTGGTCGTTTTGGCGCTCATCTATACATCCCACTCTCTTAGGTGAGAGGATATCAGACTGATCAGCAATATAAGCGCAAAAACGGCAGCCCCTGCCCAGATACGCCCCCGTGGATCTTGTGGCGGTGTCTTGTGGCGCCTTACGCGCGGATCATTGAGCCGGCGCCGTGGTCTGTGAACAGTTCCAGCAGGACGGCGTTTTTGACTCGACCATCCACGATGGTGCAGGCGCGCACGCCGGAGCGCACGGCGTCTAGGGCCGTTTCGGTCTTGGGGATCATGCCACCGGCAATCACGCCCTCGGACGTCAGGCGTTCAACATCTGCGGCTTTCAGCTCGGTTACGACCTCGCCGGTGGCATCTTTGACGCCAGACACATCAGTAAGCAGAAGCAATCGATCCGCATTGAGCGCGGTGGCGATGGCACCAGCCGCGGTGTCGCCGTTGATGTTGTATGTCTCGCCGTTGTGACCGGCCCCGATGGGGGCAATCACGGGAATGATGTGTTTCTCGAACAGATCATAGAGAACCTGCGGATCCATTTTTGCCGGAGCGCCAACAAAGCCAAGCTTGGCATTGGCTTGATCGCAGGTGATCAGATTGGCATCCTTGCCTGACAGGCCAACAGCGCGCCCCCCCTGGGCATTGATTGCCTGTACGATGCGTTTGTTGACCACACCGGACAGCACCATCTCCACCACTTCCATGGTGGCTTTATCGGTGACGCGCTTGCCGTCGACGAATTCGGACTGGATCTGCAGCTTGTCCAGCATGGCGTTGATCATTGGCCCGCCACCATGCACGATTACCGGATTGACCCCGACCTGGCGCATCAGCACGATGTCGCGGGCAAAGGTTTCCATGGCCTCATCGCTGCCCATGGCGTGGCCACCCAGCTTGATGACAACGATGGCACCGTCATAGCGCTGCAAATAGGGCAGGGCGCTCGACAGAGTTTCGGCAGTGGCAATCCAGTCGCGGTTCATATCTTGTTTCTTCATGGCTCAGGGTCCTCTTGGCGTCTGGTGTTACGCGGTTCTGTCGGCGCTGCCAAGTGTGACATCATCGGCGATATAGAGATTGCGGCCGTGGCTTGGGCTGATAGGGTCGCCTCACAGCTCAGAAAAGATGGAAATCACGCCATGCGCCAAAAGACTTTGCTTCTGACCGGTGCCAGCCGCGGTATTGGCCATGCCACCGTGCGCCGGTTTAACGCCGAAGGCTGGCGGGTGATCACCTGTTCGCGCCAACCTTTCCCAGAGGAATGCCCTTGGGGCGGTGGTGCGGAGAATCACGTGCAGCTGGACCTGTCGGACCCCTCTGACACAATCAACGCGGTTGGCATCATCCAGGAACGTCTCGGCGGGGAGCTGGATGCGCTGGTCAATAACGCCGGTATTTCTCCCAAGGGCCCCGATGGTGCGCGGTTAAACACTTTGGACACTGATCTGATGACCTGGGGCAAGGTCTTTCATGTCAATTTCTTTTCCTCTGTCGTGTTGGCGCGTGGGCTCAAGGATGAATTGGCCGCAGCCAAGGGGTCGGTGGTAAACGTGACCTCGATCGCGGGCAGTCGGGTGCATCCTTTTGCTGGTGCGGCCTATGCCACCTCCAAAGCAGCACTTGCAGCACTGACCCGCGAGATGGCCCATGATTTTGGGCCTTTGGGTGTGCGGGTCAATGCCATTGCGCCGGGGGAAGTGGAAACAGCAATCCTGTCCCCCGGCACTGACAAGATAGTCGAGAAATTGCCGATGCAACGTCTGGGCCAGCCAGAAGAAGTGGCTGCGGCGATCTATTTCCTCTGCTCGCAGGAAAGCTCTTATATCTCGGGGAGTGAGATCGAAGTGAATGGCGCGCAGCACGTCTAGCCGGGACATCAAAGAAACGCTCCCCTTCGCTTTCAGCAGGGGGGTCACGAAAACAGAAATGTTTTCAAGATCTTGTTTGATTAAAACTGTCAGAAGTGCAGTGGCGGACCGAGGAGGATTCGAACCCCCGACCCCCTGATTCGTAGTCAGGTACTCTATCCAGCTGAGCTATCGGTCCACTGTGTCAGGATTTAAGGCCCCTGCTCTGGAGAAGCAAGCCAAATCGCGGCAGACTTCCCAACCTTCCCGAAACCAGCCCGAGACGGGCAAATTAAGGAGTGGCGGACCGAGGAGGATTCGAACCCCCGACCCCCTGATTCGTAGTCAGGTACTCTATCCAGCTGAGCTATCGGTCCACTGCGGCGGGGTTTAGTGCTAGGGGATGAACTGCGCAACCCCAAAAACAAATAAGTTCCAGTCTTTTTGACCTCCTGCCCCTAGGGACAGGAGACTTGGCTGGCCACTCACAGGGTGCCATCGCCCTTTGGTAGATGGATTTCAAACCTGCTGCCCTCCGGCCCGGTTTGGCTCAATTGTACCGAGCCACCGTGCCCTCTGGTCAACTCGGCTGCAATGGCCAGTCCCAGGCCGCTGCCTCCTTTGCGAACGCTGCCCTGAAAGGGCGTGAACAGGTTGTCCTGGGCGCGTTTGGGCAACCCTGGCCCGGTATCGGATACTGTGATCCACCAGGCGTCATCCTCTTCGCGGGCAGAAATGGTCACGCTGCCGGGGGTGCCTGTGGCGACGATGGCCTGACGCGCATTTCGGACCAGATTCATCACCACGCGAAACAACTGCTCGGAATCACCGCGCAGCGTCATCCCCTTTGGCACTGCGTTGATCAGATCCACGGCAACCTCTCCTGGCGCCAACAGCTCGCTTTCGACGATGTCCTCGACCAACTCACAAAAGGCGACCCGAGAAAAGGTCGGCGCAGGCTCTTCGGCGCGGCCAAAGGCGAGGGTGCCCTCACAGAGCGACACCGCGCGGGTGATGGAATTCACCAGTTTGGGTGCCAGCCGCCGCACCAATGGGTCTTCGCTCATCTCAATGCGGTCGGTAAACAGCTGGGCAGAGGTGAGTATATTGCGCAGGTCATGGCTGATCTTGGCCACGGCGCCGCCCAGTTGTGCCAGGCGTTCGCGCTGTCGCAGGGCTTGGGTCAGTTCGGTCTGCAACTTTTGCAGCGCCTCTTCGGCTTCGCGCAATTCAATGACGCCTGCATTGGGTTGAATGATTCCTCGGGCATCCTCTGGTGCGGCGGCATAGCGCTGCATATAGCCGACAACGCCCTTGATGGGGCGCACCAGGAATATCCGTACGGCTGCAAACAGCAACAAAGCGGTGAAGATCGAGATCACAGCAGAGAGCAGCAGAACCCGCACGCCATAGTCGATCATCGCCATACGTAGCGGCGCGGTTTCGATGGTGATTTCTATCAGCAGTCCGGCATCGCGAACTGGCGCACCAATCACGCGGATGATTCTGTTCTCTGGGCTGACCAGTTGGCGGAAGGCATCACCAATCAGCGTCACGGCATTGGCCATGCGCAGATCAAATGTTCCGGCTATGGGCTGTGGAATAGGCGAAGACAGCATCAATTGACGGATCTCATCGCGGCGCAGAACCACGTTATAGACCCCAGCATTTTGCAGCAATTCAGCCTCTAGCTCCGTCTCGAGCATATCATCGGCCAGCAAGGCCAAGGAGGCGATCTGGGCCCGCTCCAGGCGTTCGGACAGGTAATCAAGACGAAAACGGGAGATTGACGGCACAAAGATCAAGATCTCTGCCAGCATGACGAAGACAATTGTCAGGACCAGAAACCTGCCTGAAAGCGAATTCAGCATAGAACCCTTTCCAGCTTAAGGGATCCAGCGTTGCACAAATTGCACCGCACGTTTGACCATTTGGCTCTCAAAGAGCCGTGGCGAGAAATAGGCTCCTGCAACACGTTTGTTGATCTCCCCGATCGACGGATATGGTGCCACCATGGCAGCAACCTGACTCATCTTGAGCCTATTCGCCAGCGCCAGCGACCACAATGAGATCAATTCACCTGCCTGATGGCCGACAATTGTCGCCCCAACAGGCCGTCCCTGTACCACCATCACCTTGATGAAACCCTTGGTTTTCAGCTCAGCCAGGGCGCGGTCATTGTGGTGAAAATCAAACCGGGCCAATTCCAACTTGTCCCCAAATTTGGTTCGTGCCTCTGCTTCGGTGAGCCCGACCTGTGCCAGCTCTGGATCCGTGTAGGTCGCCCTTGGGATGTGCAGGTCCTGCGCTTTGGAAGGCAAACCGAACAGGGCAGAGCGAATGATTACCCCCGCGTGATAGCCCGCGACATGGGTGAATTGCATCCCGCCCGCCACGTCTCCAATGGCATAGACCCGCTTGTTGCTCGTCCGCAGAGAGGCATCTACCTTGATGCCTGACTGGCTCGGCTCAATCCCGCCGGCCTGCAGGTTCAGCCGCTCGACATTGCTCTTGCGCCCAACGGCCATCAACAAGTGTGAGCCTGCAAAACTGCGCCCATCCTTGGTTCTCACCTCGATCGCTCCCGCCTCACCGGTGATTTCAGCGGCCAGGGCATCCTCGGCAATCTCCACGCCCTCGGCCCGCAGCGCATCCAGCACAATGGCAGCCGCTTCGGGGTCGTCCCGTCCCAAGGCCTTGGCGCCTTCGATCACCGTGACCTTGCAGCCCAGGCGGATGTGCGCTTGGGCCATTTCCATGCCGATGGGGCCGCCGCCAATAATCAGCAGATGTTCTGGGCGTTCGCGCAGATCAAACAGGGTTTCGTTGGTCTCATAGGGCACGCGCTCCAGCCCAGGTACCGGCGGCACCAGCGGCGCTGAACCTGTCGCGATCACCACTCGACGGGGGCGGATCACATGATCGCCAGCCTGCACCTCGGTCGGAGAGATAAAGGCACCGAATGCGCGAATGACCCGCACGCCGAACCCTTCAAAACGCTCCTGGCTGTCCATCGGAGCGATGGTTTCAATGGTATTGTGCACATGGGCCTTCGCAGCGGCGTAGTCCACATCCGGCACCTGATCTGCCACACCGAAAGCCGCCGCATGGGATTGCCCATAAGCCGCCTTGGCACTGGCTAGCAGCGCCTTGGATGGCACGCAGCCATAGTTGAGGCAGTCGCCGCCCATCTTATGGCCTTCCAGCAGCACCACCGAGGCGCCCATCTGACTGGCCCCAGCGGCTACGGACAAGCCGCCAGAACCGGCGCCTATTACCAAAAGATCACATTTGATGGGGGTCTGAGAGGTCGGGCTCATGGGTCAGCTCGCTTTCTTGGGGCGCAGGGTTTTGACGATGATCGGCATAGCGGCCAGTACACAAAGGCCAAGCAATGGGCCGATCACATGGGGCTCCCACAGCAAGGACAGGTCAGGATCTTCTCCGCGATCAAAGACTTCGCCAACGCCAACGCCGATCCAGGTGAAGACAATGGCCCCTGGAACGATGCCAATCGCCGTGGTCCATAAGAAGTTTCCAAAGCGCACGCCGACCAGCGCGGGCAACAGGTTGGCGACAAAAAACGGCACTGCAGGCACGAGGCGTAGCAACAACAGGACTTCTATTTCATTTTGGCGCAAAGCGTTTTTCAGCATCTGCACCCGGCCTTCCGCCGCTTCCAACTTGGAGGTGAGCATTTCCCCCAGACCCAGCCGGGCTGCAAGAAAGATGCCAGAGGCGCCAATGGTCGCAGCGAAGACGTTGAGTGCCGTCCCCGTTGCCAGACCAAACAGAAACCCGCCGGTGACGGAGGCCACCGCAGCGCCTGGCAGGGAGAAAACCACTATCAGTATGTAGATGCCGACAAAGAGTGCCACGAGCCCCAGGAAATTCTGATCGCGAAAAGCCATCAGCACCTCGCGGTTGTCGCGCAGCGTATCAAAGCTGAGATGATCTTTCAGCGTGGCAGCCCCGATCAAAGCGATTACCACCACGACAATCAAAGGGAGGTGACGGGCAAGCCCGGGTTTTGGCGTCTTGGTCATCATTCTCTTCTTTCTTGTCCACTCTGCCCGGCTTGGGGCTTGACCCATGGTGCTACGCTTAAACTAAGGAGGCTGCGAGAGTTCGCAGGGGCTGATCACGCGGCCTTGATCTGATAGGCGTCTTTTCGTGAGGATTCGCCTCTTTGCCTAGAGGTTTTGCAACATTCTGTTGTGGCGTGCGGATATTTCCCGCGCTTTTTGATAGAAATCTTGCCCTCAGTTGCCAAAAGTCAGGGCTCAGCATTTGACTTGCCGGAGAATCCCTTCTAAAGACCGGGCTTCGAGATAGACCCCACGGGTAGCGATTCCGCTTGCCCGATGCAGAAATTGGAGACCGGAGCGATGAAACGCACCTATCAGCCTTCGAACCTGGTTCGTAAACGTCGCCACGGTTTTCGTGCGCGCATGGCCACCAAGGCAGGCCGCAAGATCCTGAACGCACGCCGCGCACGTGGCCGCAAGGAGCTGAGCGCATAAGCGCGACGCCCCAAGGATTGACAGATATGACACCGCCGAAGGCCCCTTTGGACAGCTCAGCTGCCGCCGGGAACCCGCCTTCGGCGGTTTCTGTTTGCGCAGATGCTGCCAAGCCCCGCGTGAAATTGGAGCCATTGGTGGTGCTCTCCAAGCGCAGCGAGTTCCTCGCGGCCGCCCGCGCCCGCCGTCAGGGTACCAAAAGCATGATGGTGCAGGGCCGCCAGCGCAAAGAGGGCGAAGCCGAGGGCTTTCGCGTTGGGTTTACCTGTTCCAAGAAGGTCGGCAATGCGGTGGCCCGCAACCGCGCCAAGCGCCGATTGCGTGAGGCCGCCCGTCTGGTGCTGCCCGGCATTGGTCGTGACGGCTGGGATTACGTGCTGATCGGCCGCGCTGAGGCTACCGCCAGCCGCGGTTTTGAGGATCTCAAGCGCGATCTGGCCTATGCGATCAAAAAGATCCACGGATGATCTACTATCCTCGCAACACGCCCCCTATCTTGGCCCAATGACACCGCTTGCCCATATCCTGGCCCTGCCGGTCCGCGCCTATCGGCTGATCTTTTCTCCCTGGGTGGGGTTCAATTGCCGCTATCAGCCAACCTGTTCGGCCTATTCTCTGGAAGCGCTAGAGAAACATGGTGCAATCAAAGGCGCATACCTGACAATCCGACGTATCGGCCGCTGCCACCCACTGGGCGGCGATGGCTATGATCCGGTGCCTGGCAGTGATCCCGAGCACGATCAGACGGTTGAAAAGAAATAGCGCTGCTATTTCTTTTCAAAGAAGATCGTCACGACACCCAGGGTAATGCCGAAACGGCTCATGTAGGCCTTGTTCAGCAAGCGCCCATCCTCGAGCAACCACATCCAATCGTCAAATGTCACCCGCTGGGTGCCGCCGTCTGCCAAGGGCAGATCGATGGTATATTGCCAATTGAAGGTATCGCCGCTTTCTGTGCCACGGGCGAGGCCTTGCACGCCCTCTGCTGTACCGGTCCAGGTTTCTGGCCCAGTCTTCGTCAACGCCCAGTTTCGCGTCTCACCCGTGCCATCTGAATAGCTAAACCGTTCCGCAAGGCGCAGAACCCTGCCGTCCCAAGTCCCGTCGATGTCGACCTTGAACCGTCTTCGCACAGTCCCAAAGCGGTCTTCGAATTGCCCGTAAGCCACAGTGCGCCCTTGAAAATAAGCCTCAAGGTTTAGGGTCTTGTCACTCAACTTTGCATCCGACAACTGTGGTCGCCCACAGGCCGCAAGAACCAGACTCAAAACACAAATCACGATCCAGTTCACGAAGCGACGCATCTGTTTTCCCCTTATTGGATAGCCATATGATAATAGGACTACGGTGTGGCAAAGGTTTTGGATGAGTCGGGCCGAGCATTTTCAGAGGGGCCAGGCTTTGTGAGGCAATCAGATTCGGCGCGCCTGCGGGGGCAGTCGTGGCATTTGTTGCTTTGGGAAACATAGTTGTTTAAGGGGCGCTGCATGTTTGATGATGATCAGTCCGAAATTCACCCGCTCTTTGCTGGAGCGCCCTCGACCACCGAGTTCAAAAAGCTACGTAAGCGTATCGTGCGTCAGGCGCGCGAAGCGATCGAGCAATATGGCATGGTGGAGCGCCCTGCTGATGGCAGCACGCCCAAGTGGCTGGTTTGTCTGTCGGGGGGCAAGGACAGCTATACGCTGCTGGCAGTGCTGCATGAGCTAAAATGGCGCGGGCTGTTGCCGGTGGATCTGCTTGCCTGCAACCTGGATCAGGGCCAACCTGGGTTTCCGGCCACTGTGCTGCCTGCCTTCCTAGAGAAGATGGGGGTTGAGCACCGGATTGAGTATCAAGACACCTATAGTATCGTAATGGACAAGGTGCCCGAGGGGCGGACATTCTGCGCGCTTTGTTCTCGTCTGCGCCGCGGGAACCTCTATCGGGTGGCCCGTGAAGAAGGCTGCTCTGCAGTGATTCTCGGCCATCACCGCGATGATATCCTTGAAACCTTCTTTATGAACCTGTTTCACGGCGGTCGCCTGGCTACGATGCCCCCCAAATTGGTCAATGAAGAGGGGGATCTCTTTGTCTATCGTCCCCTGGCACATGTGGCTGAGGTGGATTGTGAAAAGTTTGCAAAAGCAATGGATTACCCCATAATCCCCTGCGACCTATGTGGCAGCCAGGATGGGCTGCAGCGCCAGCAGGTCAAACAGATTCTCGACCAGTGGGAAGCCAATAGTCCGGGACGCCGCCAGGTGATGTTCCGCGCCCTGACCAATGCCCGGCCTTCCCATCTACTGGATCCCAAATTGTTCGACTTCGCAGGTTTGGAGCGCAAAATAAGCGCTGAAAGCGCAGATTCGGATGAGATTCCACTATTGCGTTAACTCCGGAGTCAGAAACAGACCTCTATTCTGCCCAAGCACCCCTGCTTTAGGCGAAAGGTCTGAACATGACAAAATCGAATTCTGGTCGATTTAACCGAATTCGGGCGAGATTGGCTCCGGCGCTTCTGGCTCCTCCTATTCTTGCGTTCCTACCAGCGCTGACTTTGGCAACCTTTTGGCTTGGGGGTGAGGCTGCGCTGCTTTGGGTGGCACTGGGCATTCCTTTGATCTTTGCAGCTTTTGGTGGGTTTTCCTCTCACGGGCGCAATTCTGCGCCGCGCGACAGCGTGACTGGCTTGATGCTTCGCGAAGGCTTTGAAGTCGATATGGAGCGCATTGTGCGCGATTGTGCGGAAACCGAGCTCCGTTCGGCTCTCTACTATATTGAGGTTGATGAGTTCAAAGAGCTCGTCAACCGAGAAGGCCAGGAAGCTGGAGACCGTATCATTCAAAGTTGCGGTGAACGGATTGCCAGTACGCTGCGCAATGGCGATACCGTTGCACGGATTGGTGACAGCAGATTTGCCGTTTGCCTAACGCCAGTACTGCAATTGGATCTTGAAACCTGTGTTCAAATGGCGGGGCGTATTCAGGCGGCTGTGGAAGAACCGATCTCGCTGGACGGCACCACGGTCTACGCGTCTTGTTCCATTGGCTTTTGCCTGAACAACCGTGCACCGAGCAAAGAATATGCTGATTGGGCCGCTGCCGCGAGCGCAGCGTTGAGTGAGGCGCAGCAAAATGGTCCCTCGGGTATCCGGGTGTTTTCCGCTGATATGTATCAGCGCAGCAAGGCCCGTGGCAGCCTGCGTGATGAGGCCGCCAAGGCCTTGGAAGCCGGTCATATTTTGCCTTGGTTTCAGCCGCAAATCTGCACCGACACGGGGCGGGTGTCAGGATTCGAAGCTCTGGCCCGGTGGATGCACCCCGTCCGTGGGTTGATCCCTCCTGGGAAATTCCTGCCAGTATTGGAGGAAGCGGGGCTGATGGAGCGGCTGAGCCAGGTTATGCTGTATCATTCGCTGACCGCGCTGAATGCCTGGGATGCGGCAGGGCTGAAGGTCCCTGCTGTGGGGGTCAATTTTGCCACGCAAGAGCTGCGTAACCCCAATCTGGCGGAGAATATCAAGTGGGAGCTGGAACGTTTCGACCTGCCAGCAGGGCGTCTGTCGGTTGAAATTCTTGAGACAGTCATGACCGATCGCCCTGACGATGTGGTTACCCGCAATATCGCCGCGCTGAGCGATCTAGGGTGCCAGATCGAACTGGATGACTTTGGCACAGGGCATGCCTCAATTTCGGCGGTGCGCCGGTTCAACATTACACGGATCAAGATCGACCGCTCGTTTGTCTTGCGGGCCGATCGGGATCCAGATCAGCAAAAACTGATCGCCGCCATTTTGACTATGGCGGAACGTTTGGAGTTGGAAACTCTGGCGGAGGGTGTCGAGACCGTGGGCGAACACGCGCTGTTGTCACAGCTTGGCTGCGGCCATGTGCAGGGCTTTGGCATTGGCCGTCCCATGCCCTTTGACCAGACGCTGGACTGGATCACGGCCCATGAGGCCAAGCTGCAAGAAGCTCCGGAAATCGGCCGTCACACCCGCTAATTGTAACCAGAGCAGCGGTGAAACAGGTGTTTTCTGTCGTCGGGGCGCTTTGCCGCCCCGGATTCCCGCGATTCCGCTTGACCTTTGGGGGTCTTCTCTGTTGAACCACACCCTGTCATTCCCTACACGAGGTGGCAGTCCCCAATGGACGACCAGAACAAAAATCTCATACTCGCAATCGCACTCAGCAGCCTCGTGCTTCTTGGGTGGATGTATTTTTTCCCACCCCCAGAGGTAACGCCGGCTCCTGAAGCTGTGGCGACTGAAACGGCACCCGCAGATGGTACCGCCAGCAGCCCCAGTGCAGCCGTTGCAGCCGACGCTGCGACCAGCCAGCCAAGCGAAGAAGCCAGTGCCTCTGACGCGCCACGCATCAGCATCGAGTCTGATCGCATCACCGGCAGTATCTCGCTGCAGGGTGGTCGCATCGACGACCTGGCGCTTAAGGATTATCGCATCACCAATGATGCGCCAGAAATCGTCCAGTTTCTCTCCCCTGTGGGGCAGCAGGACGCCTATTATGCGCTCTACGGCTGGGCGCCGGGCAGTGGCCTGGGGGCAGAGGATGTGCCTGGAGCCAACACCCTGTGGACCGCCCCAGCGGATGCTGAGTTGACGCCAGATAGCTCGGTCACCCTGACCTGGGACAATGGCAAGGGTCTGACCTTCAACCGCACCATTGCGGTGGACGAAGACTATATGTTCGCGATCACGCAATCAGTCACCAATGCCTCTGGCGGCGCGGTCTCGCTGGCCCCTTATGGCACCCTGGCGCGCCATGGTGAGCCTGCGGACATGAAGAACTTCTTCATCCTGCACGAAGGCGTTGTTGGCATGGCTGACGGTGAGCTGGCAGAGCTGGATTATTCGGATGTTGCCGATTTTGACGTGGATCCCCGCGATGGGTCGCGTTCTGAGGTCAAACAGGTGGCCAGTGATGGCTGGATTGGCTTTACCGACCACTATTGGATGTCAACACTGATCCCGGCCCCCGGCCAGGCTTTCCGGTCCTCGGTCAAATACGACGAACGTCGCGACATCTATCAGACCGATGTCGTGCTGCCGACCATGACACTGGCCGATGGCGAAACCTCTGAGGTCACGACCCAGCTGTTCTCCGGCGCCAAGGAATGGGCAACCATCCGCGCCTATGAAAAAGGCGGCATTGCAGGCTTCCTCGATAGCATCGACTGGGGCTGGTTCTTCTTCCTGACCAAACCGATCTTTGCGGTGCTGCACTGGCTCAATGCGCTGATTGGCAATATGGGCTGGGCCATCATTGCCCTGACCGTTCTGATCAAGATCATCGTCTTCCCGCTGGCTTATAAATCCTATGCCTCGATGGCGAAGATGAAAGAGCTGCAGCCGGAGATGGAGAAGCTGAAAGAACGCGCAGGGGACGACCGCCAGAAGCAGCAAAAAGAGATCATGGAGCTTTATAAGCGGGAGAAAGTTAACCCCGCTGCGGGCTGTCTACCGATCCTGATTCAGATCCCGATCTTCTTCTCGCTCTACAAGGTGATCTTTGTGACGCTGGAATTGCGGCATGCCCCCTTCTTTGGTCCCTTCCAGGATCTGAGCGCACCTGATCCAACCTCGATCATGAACCTCTTTGGTCTGCTGCCCTTTGCCGGGCCGACACCAGACAGCATCATGGCGCTGGTCTTTATCGGCATCTTGCCGCTGCTCTTGGGGATCTCGATGTGGTTGCAGCAGAAGCTGAACCCAGCGCCAACGGATCCAACACAGCAGATGATCTTTGCCTGGATGCCCTGGGTCTTCATGTTCATGCTGGGTGGTTTTGCTTCGGGTCTGGTTGTGTACTGGATCGCCAACAACACCATCACCTTTACCCAGCAATATCTGATCATGCGCAGCCATGGGTATACGCCGGACGTTTTTGGCAACATCAAAGCCAGCGTGAAGCGCAAGCCCAAGACGGATGAGAAATGACCAAAACCGTTACAAATATCTGGCGCCACCCGCTCAAATCTCATGGGCGGGAAGCACTAGACAGCGTAACCATGATCGCCGGGCAGACAATGCCCGGCGATCGTGTCTGGGCCGTTGCTCATGAAAGCTCAAAGGCGGACGGATCGGAATGGGCGCCCTGCGCCAATTTCACCCGTGGCGCGAAAGCGCCGCAGCTGATGGCGATTAACGCGCAGCTTGACGACACCAGCGGTGTGCTAACCCTCAGCCATCCCACCCGTCCCGATTTTAGCTTTGATCCTGAGATTCCGGAGCAGCTGCAGGGGTTTCTCGACTGGGAGAAGCCACTGACCCCGGCCGGGCGCGCGGCCTCAGCCCGAATCATCCGGGTGCCCGGTCGTGGCATGACTGATACCGACTACCCCTCTGTCACACTGTGCAATTGGGCCTCGCATCGCGCCGTTGAGGCAGCCATGGATCAAGACCTGTCGCCGCTGCGCTGGCGTGGCAATATCTGGTTTGATCTTGGCGAGGCCTGGGTGGAAAATGGCCTTGTCGGGAAGAAGATACGAATTGGCAAAGCGGTTTTCCTGGTGCGCGAACCCGTGGTGCGCTGCCTGGCAACCACGGCCAACCCTGAAACCGGCGAACGCGACGCCGACACCTTGAAATGCCTC
Source organism: Roseobacter sp. MED193 (assembly GCF_000152965.1). Classification (GTDB taxonomy): domain Bacteria; phylum Pseudomonadota; class Alphaproteobacteria; order Rhodobacterales; family Rhodobacteraceae; genus Pseudophaeobacter. Next base: position 2,906,726 of record NZ_CH902583.1, read on the forward strand.
AAGGAAAACTGGGGCCACCAGAATTTCTCCGTTTATGCTGAGGTTCTGACCGGCGGTGACATTCGCCTGGGTGATAGCGTAGAGGTACTGTGATGCAGATTTCATTTTCCCTGGCCGAAGAGCCTGACCAGATCACCGCAGAAAAGGGTCGCAAGCTGTTTGCGGGCGAATCGCTCTTTGTAAAAGGCGTGGTGGCCATGTCCGGCCTGCCAGATGCAGACCGCATGGAGGTCTGCTTTGCTGGCCGGTCCAATGTTGGAAAATCCAGCTTGATCAATGCCCTGACCGGGACCAAAGGTCTGGCCCGTGCCTCCAATACCCCGGGGCGCACCCAGGAAATCAACTATTTCACCCAAGGGCCCGAACTCTACCTCGTTGACCTTCCCGGCTATGGCTATGCCAATGCGCCGCTGGCTGTCGTGGAGAAATGGCAGAAGCTGCTGAAACGCTATCTAAGCGGTCGCCAGACCCTGCGCCGTGCTTTTGTGCTGATTGACAGTCGCCATGGGGTCAAGGATGTCGATGAAGAGATCATGAGCCTGCTGGACAGCTCGGCTGTGACCTTTCAATGCGTGATGACCAAGGCTGACAAGGTCAAGATCAAGGATCGGGACAGAGTGATTGAGCAGGTCCGCACTGCCCTGGCCCGCCATCCGGCGGCCTATCCTGAGATTGTGCTAACGTCTTCGGAGAAAGGCGATGGCATTGCGACCCTGCGCTCTATTATCTGCGGTCTTGAATAGCTGATCCGCTGCCTGTGCCCCCTGTATTGGCCGAATCTCTTCTGCCGCGTACTTGTGGGGGGGCGGGCCTTTTCGACGTTATACCCAGTCGGCAACGCGTGCCCTTATTTGGGCCGATTTGCCTGAACTGCTGGGGTTTTCGCCGAGATTAGGCCATTTGGCCGTGCCTGGGTTTGGTTTGGCTAGTGAGATTAAGAAAATAAAAGGGTTTTGAGAGGTATTTTGCTGCCAGTACCGAATAGGTTAAGCGCGGAGTACGACATTGTTTTTTAAGAAAAAGTCTCAAGATGAGAACGCACAAAAAGAGACGGACAAAGTTATTGCGGCTCTGATTGACCGCACTCAAGCGACTATTCAGTTTGACCCTCAGGGCAACATTCTCACCGCCAACAAGAATTTTCTTGCCGCCGTAGGCTATAATCTGGACGACGTCGTCGGAAAGCACCATTCGATTTTTGTCGCCCCGGAGTATGCTAAAAGCCCGGAATACGCCGATTTCTGGAAACGACTGGCCAATGGTGAAGATATTACCGATCAGTTCCCCCGTGTGGCCAAAGATGGCTCGACGATTTGGATTCAGGCGACCTATGCGGCCTGCATAAATGCCGATGGCATTGTGGACCGAGTGGTGAAAGTCGCCAGTGATGTGACGGCGCGCCGCCGGGGCCTGGGCGATATCGCCGAAGGGCTTGATGCGTTGCGCCATGGCAATCTGGTACATCGGGTTGCGGTGTCGGATATTCCCGACATCGGCAATCTTGGTAAGAGCTTCAACCAATCCGTTGAACAGCTGGAAGCCACAGTCAAAAACGCGAAGTCTGTTTCTGTTGGCGTTGGCCGGACAGCGGATGATATCAGCCAGTCCTCCAATGATTTGTCGCACCGCACCGAAAGCCAGGCCGCAACGCTGGAACAGACTGCGGCGGCTCTAGAAGAGCTGACCTCCACTGTGCAGTCCTCTGCCGAGGGGGCAAAGAAGGTCGAGGAAATTGTCGGAGAAGCGCAAGCTGTCGCCACCGAAAGCGGGCATGTGGTTGGCAAGGCCATTGAGGCGATGTCAAAGATTGAAGGCTCTTCTGATGAAATCGCCAAGATCATCACCGTGATTGACGATATTGCCTTCCAGACAAACCTGCTGGCGCTCAACGCCGGAGTCGAGGCTGCAAGAGCGGGCGAGGCCGGACGTGGCTTTGCGGTTGTCGCTTCCGAGGTGCGTGGCTTGGCGCAGCGTTCTGCCGATGCGGCGGGGGAGATCAAGGATCTAATCTCTCAGAGTCAGCATCATGTGGGAAGCGGCGTAGACCTGGTTGGTAAAACGGGCGAAGAGCTGCAACGGATCATCAAGAGTGTTGGCACCATTTCAGTTCACATCAGCGAAATTGCGCGTGGCGCGGCCGAACAGTCCTCGGCCCTTTCCGAAATCAATACGGGCGTTGTGCAGCTGGATCAGGTCACCCAGCAAAACGCCGCCATGGTCGAAGAAACCACGGCAGTGAGCCAGACGCTATCGAGCGACGCCGGGCAATTGACTCATCAATTGGGTGCTTTCAAAATCAGCGGCGAAAGCAGCGGGGCAAATGTTGTGTCGATGCCTTCCAGGGCACCGTTGCAACAGAGCCGAACGGATATCGCCATGGCGCAGACCGGCACAGGCGGAGAAGTCGTCGCCTCCGCACATGACACCCCTCAGGGTTGGGATGACTTTTAGGCTCCGCCTTCGAGGCTCTTTAGCAGTCTGCTGATCCTGGTTTGCAATATTTGATGAAAGGCAACGGCCCGGTTGATCTGGGCCGTTTGCGATTCTGTCCCTGGTTTCACAGATTTGTGAGCGGGACTTTGAAGATCTGTAGCCACCCTTGGGTGCATTACGAGAGCAAAAGCAATATTGACACCCCGGATGACCTGCCGCAACGCTGGCGCAATACTTTCAGGGGGCTATTGGGTGACACAAAGCAGGTTCAGTTTTCCGATCATTCGCAGCGCTGGGTTGAACGGAATGTTGGTCACATTCGCTGATGCGCTGAGTGAGCCATCCAATCGCGCAACCCTGGCCTTTAGCGAGGCGGTAAAGACTCGTGGCTGGCCGGGTGTTCAGGAGGTATCTACCTCGCTGGCCTCTGTCTTTTTGCGTTTCGAGCATGAAGTCTTGCGCCATGAGGCCCTCAAGGATTTGCTTTGGGGCTTGCTTGCTGAGCAGGATTGGCAGCAGGCGGCCTTGCCCGCAGGTCGACGACTGTGGCGGGTGCCAACTGTGTTTGGCACAGAACTGGCCCCGCAACTGGCTGAGGCCGCCGATGCCGCAGGCATGACTGAGGCCCAAGCAATTGACAGCCTCGGCAGTGCGCGGGTGCGGGTTTTGACGATTGGTTTTGCTCCGGGGCAACCCTATCTGGGACCACTTGGGGCGGAATGGAACCTCCCAAGACAGACCGAGCTGACGCCACAGGTGCCAGTTGGTGCATTGGTCCTGGCAATCAGCCAGTTTGTGCTGTTTGCCACCACGGCACCTACGGGCTGGCGTCATGTCGGGCAAACCGGGTTTCGTGGTTTTCAACTGGGTGCAGAGGATCCTATTGCGCTGCGTCCTGGGGATGAGATGATTTTTACGCCAGTTTCTCGATCTGATTATGATCGCTACTGCCTCGATGACCGCCATTTTGGCGGTGCGAGCCAAGAGGAGATCCCGGCATGAGCGGGTTGAAAACTCTTCGCATTGGCCCCCTTGCGTCGATCCAGGATCAGGGGCGCCCGGGACAGCTACAGCAGGGGGTTTCCTGCAGTGGCGCGGCGGATCTGTTGGCATTGGCTGAGGGGGCGGCCCTGTTGCGACAAGGAGCGGATCTGGCCGCACTGGAAATGGCGGGCATTGGTGGGCTTTTTGAGGCAACAGGGGATTTGCGCATCGCGCTCACGGGTGCGCCGATGCAGGCAAGCCTTGATGGCGAGCCCCTGGCCTGGAATGCTTCCCATCAGATGCAGACGGGGCAAAAGCTGGAGATCGGGGCCGCGCGCAAGGGGGTTTATGGCTATTTGCACCTGGGAGGCGGTATCGACAGTGAGGTACTTCTTGGCGCCCGTTCTGCCCATCTGATGTCCGGGTTGGGACAGCTGGTAGCGGCGGGCGATTTGTTGCCCTGTGGGCCCGACCGCAGCCGAGAGGTCGGATTGGGGCTACTGGCTGAGGATCGCTTTCAGGGCGGCGCTTTGCGTATTGTCGAGGGCTTTCAATCTGAACTGTTTGACGCGGAGGTCCGGGCTCGGTTCGCCCATACTGCGTTCAAGCGTGGCAGCCGTGCCAATCGGATGGGGGTCGAGATGATCTCGGATGGGGCAGGGTTTGCGGCGGCGGGGCAGCTCAATATTTTGTCTGAGGTAATACTGCCTGGCGATGTGCAGATGACCGGTGATGGCAAACCCTTTGTTCTGCTGCGCGAGGCCCAGACCACTGGCGGCTATCCCCGTATCGGGACGGTGCTGCCCTGCGATCTAAGCAAAGTGGCCCAGGCCCAGGCGGGCGTGGATTTGCATTTTACCTGGGTCTCGTTGGAAGAGGGGTTGGCGCTGCAGGCCAAACACGATGCGATGGTGAAAGCACTGCCCTCGCACTGCAAACCTTTGTTACGGGATCCGGCCATGATGCAGGATCTGCTGTCTTATCAACTGGTCGGCGGGGTGATCTCGGCCCAGGCGGATCCCTTTGAAACTGGAGACAACACATGAGCACCTCTGATCTGGTAAAAACCGTCGATCTGAACGCGGATATGGGCGAAAGCTTTGGGCCCTGGAACATGGGGGATGACACAGCACTGCTGGATATCGTCACCTCCGCAAATATCGCCTGCGGCTTTCATGCGGGTGACCCAGATGTAATGGCCGCGACCATGGCGCGGGCGCGGGACAACGGGGTTGGTATCGGAGCGCATCCCGGCTTTCCGGATCTGCAGGGGTTTGGCCGTCGCAAGATGCAGATGCCGCCGGTCAGCCTGGGCAATATGGTGCGCTACCAGCTGGGCGCCGCGCGCGGTATGGCAGCGGCGCTGGGCACCGAGGTACGTCATTTGAAATTGCACGGGGCGCTGTCGAATATGGCCTGTGTGGATCACGCCATGGCGCGCGCCTGTTATGAGGCGGCGCTGGAGGTGGATCCCGATATTATCATCATGGTCTTGGCTGCCACCGCAATGGAGGACGTCGTGCGTGAGTTGGGCTGCAACTGGTGCGGCGAAATCTTTGCGGATCGCGCCTATAACGACGATGGCACCTTGGTGGATCGGTCCTTGCCGGGCGCGGTGATCCACGACGCAGAAATGGCGGGGCCGCGTATCCTGCAAATGGTGCAGGAGGGCGCAATCATTACCGAGAGCGGTAAGCGTATCCCAACCTCGATTGACACCATCTGCCTGCATGGCGACACGGCTGAGGCGGTGGAGTTGGCAAAATCGGTGCGCAACAGTCTAGAGGCTGGCGGCGTTAAGCTGGCGCAGTTCAGCGGACGGCAAGGCTAATCTGTCTTAGCCCATAGCGTTGAGGATCAGCGTGGCAATCTGGGTAGAGGAATGAACCCCCAGCTTGCCATAGGCACGGCGGCGCAGGGTGCGGATGGTGTTCTCGGACACGCCAAGCTCCAGCGCCGTGCCTGCAACACTCAGCCCCTGCACCCCGAAGTCACAGACCTCGGCTTCGCGCGGGGTGAGCGCGCCAAAGGGGCCTGCATCCTGTTCACGCAGGGTTGAGGCACGTGCACTGGCGGCCTGCCCAGTAGCGGCGGCGCCGGCAATCCGGTGGCGCAACCCGATCAGCTCATGCGCCAGCGGCAGAATCTGTTGCAGCCGCTGCATCTCCTGATCAGAAAACCAACCGGACTTCTCCCCGCGCAAAAAGAACGACTGAAAGCCGACGCGGTCGTTCAAGGACGACACGGTGACCCGTTCAATCACCTGATCTCGGGCATATATCGGGCTGATCGGATCCTCCGGGGCAGGGCGCCAGCGTTCGATCACCAGCCCGCTGCCCTCGGCGGTACGGATCCTTTGCAGGATGCTCTGCATCAAGCGCTTATCTTTCAGGATAGTGCTGGCATTGCGGTTGAACCAATAGCTGCTCATATCTCCGGCCCAGATTGACAGGACGGGCGCGGGGCGGGACATGTCTGCGACATAGAAGGTGCCAAAATTGGCTATTTCGGCGGCCGCACGGATATAGCTGAGCAATTGGCTGGCAAAATCCGGCCTGACCACCGCAGCAGCCAGTTCTGCGACATCGTCTCGGGGGAGCGGTCTGGGTGGAAAGATGTCACTCATTCGGGTGACAGACTGAGGGTGCTACTGTGGAATAGTCAAGTCACTTCATACGATCCCAGCTCAGAGGCCCGGCCATCATGACCAAAATCTTTTCCAACCGGAAACGCCCGATCCATATGGGTCCCTTTCCGATGGAGCGGCTGGTGCGTGGGCCAATGCCGGATCTGAGTGCGGTGCCACCGATGCAGCCCTTGGATTTTCGACGCCCAACGTCACCGGCTTCGATCATCAATGCCATGGGTGAATATCAGGCGATGATGGACGCTATCCGTGACGGCTTGGTCAACAAGGCGCAGGCGGGATGTCCCAGTGACCTGCAGGAACGCGCCGATCATATCAAAGCCTTTGGCTATTTTTCCGACGCCGCTATCGTTGGGGTTGGTCCGGTTCCCGCTTCGGCGCGCCTGGAACAGCCTTATCGCAATCCAGATATTGACCGGCTGTCAGAAGATCTGCAAACCCGTCAGACCAAGACCCTGGCGGCAGGGATCGACCATATTATGGCAGATCTCAAAGAGGCGATGCAGGCACCGCCCAGCACCATTGGCGATCATAAACATGCCATTGTCTTCCTTTATGACATGCCGCGTGACCCGCGTCCGGATGAGGAGGGGACGGAGTGGATCCAGGGGGCTGAACAGCATCGTGCCTGTTTGCGCGCCAGCGAAACTGCCGCTGTTTTGGCCAATTACATCCGGCTGCTGGGCTGGGATGCCAAGGCTCATACGGCCACCTCGTCAGATGTGGACCTCAACCAACTGGCGGTGGCAGCGGGGCTGGTCGCAGTGCAGGACGGGCATCTGGTCAACCCCTACTTGGGCGCGCGCTTTGGCCTGGCCGTAGTGACCACCGATTTTGACCTTGCCATGGATCGCCCGTTGCTGCCGCTGGATCAGCAGCCAATGATGCAGGTCAAGGGGCCGAAATGGTGGTTGGGGCTGGGCTCCGAGCGCTCGGCTTTGAACGGTGATCCCTTCAAGGTGCGCGATTTCAAGGATGGGCCGCATCCCTTTGAAACGCTGCGGCGGGTCGAGGATCCCACCACCTATATTGATGAGCCCAATGTGGCGCGAGTGCCCAAGCGCACCGATATGTTTGCCCGCAGCCAGTTTGGCGACATGGGGAAAGGCAACCAGGCGGCGGCGACAGGCGGTTTTTATGTGCGCAAGGCAGCGCCCTCGATGGCGCAGCGCCGGATGCTGGGGGCTTTTGTGCTGTTGCAGGACGGTACGCCCGCCAAGGGCCCCCGCCCCCAGGACGCGGCGCGCAACGCAGCCAATGTCAAAGCAACAAGTTATTGGCTGGGCATTGATGCCGTGGGTATCAGCCGCTGCCCCGACTGGACTTGGTACAGTCACGATGCGACGGGGGCCGAGATCCACCCAGAACATGATCAGGCGATCAGCATGATTGTGGATCAGGGCTTTGACACCACTGAGGGCACTTCGGGGGATGATTGGATCGCGGTGGCACAGTCGATGCGGGCCTATCTGCGGTTTTCCCTGCTGGGGGGCGTAATCGCCCGCCAGATCCGAAACCTCGGCTATAAGGCCAAGGCCCATACGGTGATGGATGGCGAGGTGTTGCAACCGCCGCTGTTGCTGTTGTCGGGGCTGGGCGAGGTGAGCCGCATTGGTGAGGTGATCCTCAATCCCTTCTTGGGACCGCGGCTCAAATCCGGCGTTGTGACCACCGATATGCCCATGAGCCATGATGCGCCGATTGACTTTGGCTTGCAGAAGTTTTGCGAGAGCTGCAACAAATGTGCCCGTGAATGCCCGTCGGGGGCGATCACCGCCGGCCCCAAACTGATGTTCAACGGCTATGAGATCTGGAAATCGGACAGCCAGAAATGCACCACCTACCGGATCACCACGCCGGGCGGGGCCATGTGTGGGCGCTGCATGAAGACCTGCCCCTGGAACCTCGAAGGCATCTTTGCCGAACGCCCGTTTCGCTGGGCGGCGATGAATATGCCCAAGGCCGCGCCGGTGCTGGCCAAGCTTGACGATGTGCTGGGCAATGGCGAGATGAACCCGGCCAAGAAATGGTGGTGGGATCTAGAGATGGAAGAGGACGGTGGCTATCGCCCGACGCGCTATCCGGTGAATGCACGTGCGCTGCAAAAGGATCTGGACCTGAAGTATGAAGACCAGACCCTGGCTGTTTATCCAGCACATCTGGCACCGCATCCCTGGCCCTATCCCTTTCCCATGGACCGGGAGGCCGGAATTGAGGCCTACCAGCAGATGATCACCGCAGAGGAATACAAGGCCCGGCGCGCCAAAGGTGAGACCGGGGCATGGGATCACCGCTATAGTAATGATGTTGACAGCCCTGTTCTGGGCGTGCGGGTGTCGCGGGTCGAGGCCATGAGCCCGGATGTGACCAAATATGAGTTTGAGAGCCTAGATAGCAGCCCCCTGCCGGAATGGACTGCAGGTGCCCATCTCGACATCGTGGTGGCGCCGGAATACCTGCGGCAGTATTCCATGTCGGGCAATCCGGCGGACCGCTCAAAATACCAGATTGGGGTGCTGCGCGAAGACGCAGGCCGTGGCGGTTCCCAGCTGCTGCACCGGATCTTTGCCGAGGGGCGCAAGGTTTTCATTTCGAAACCGATAAACCATTTCCCATTGGAAGAGGGCGCGGCGAAATCCTTCCTCATGGGGGGCGGTATCGGGGTGACGCCGATGATTGCCATGGCGCATCGCCTGCATGCGCTGGGCCAGGAGTTCGAGCTGCATTATTCGATCTCAAACCGGGAGGGGGCGGGCTATCTTCGGGATCTGTCTGCAATGCCCTGGTCGGATAGGGTGCAGATCCATGTTTCAGCCGAAGGCAGTCGCGCTGATCTGGATCAGCTGCTGTCAGGCTACGTGCCCGGGCAACATGTCTACACCTGTGGCCCCGACCGCTACATGGAGGGGGTGATGCTGGCCGCTGAGCGGCAAGGCTTCCCAGAAGAAGCGCGTCATCTTGAATACTTCTCGGTTCCTGAATTGCCGGAGTATGAAAACCACGCCTTTACCCTGAAACTTGCGCGTTCAGGCAGGGAGCTTTTGGTGCCGGCCGATAAGGTCGCGACGGATGTCTTGCTGGAAAATGGTGTCCAGGTTGATGTCAAATGCTCCGACGGGATCTGCGGGGTCTGCAAATGCGGGCTGCTCTCCGGCGAGGTCGAGCATCGCGACTTTGTTCTCTCAAAGGCGCAGCGCAAAGATTCGGTTATCCTGTGCCAATCCCGTGCGGCTGCAAAAGACGGTGTTATAGAGGTCGATCTGTAGCGGATCGGCCTAGGCTATCGCCCAAACCAGTCTGGCAACCGGGTGCGAAAGGCAAACCGCAAGCTCTTTGCGCGCAAAATCGACTTGTCTTCGTCCCGCACGGGCAACTGTAACTGTGACCAGGCCTTCTCCTCTGCTTCGGGCCAGGGAAGACAGGGCAGGGCGCCTGCCTCAGCAATCTTGTCCACCGCTTCTTGATCTGCCTGCTGCCAGGCCTTGCCTGGGAGGCCAGGCCCCTTGGCGTTCCCAACTTCCTGCCGCACCTCTGTCATGGCTGTAAGAGCGGCGGCATCCGCAAACTTCAAATGTGCAAGGTAAACGCCCCTTGGCATGATAAAGGGAAAGTCGGCCAGTCGTGCCGGACGCAACTGAATGCCATGGCGGCGAAACCCGAAGGGCCTGCGGGTGATCCAGGCTTTGCTGTAGTGTCCGGTGAAAACCGCAGCGCGTGTCCTTGCAAAGACAGATTCCTGAGGGGAAGAGGGAGCCGTGGACGCGAAATCAAACAGATTACAGCCAAGGGCAAAGAGTGCGGGGGCCTCTTGCGCCTGCAACATCTCCGGAAGTGAGTTCCAGCGGTTGGGGTCCAGGCAGATCAACTCATCCGCATCACTTCGAATGACCCAGTCATAGATTTCCAGCAGCCCCTGTTGAAACCCGTTCAACATCCGCCCACGCCAATGGTCAAACCCTTGCAGGCGATCGCGCGGTATGGTCAGCACCGAGGCCCCGGGGCAGATCTCTTGAATGCGGGGGTCGGCCCCATGGGAAACGATATAGAGATTCTCAGCGCCAAGGTGTTGGCTATAGTGGCGGAACCATTGGGATAAGGCCCAATGGTCTTTGTAGGCCATGGTCAGTGCACAGATTTTCATGGCCGCACTATGGAAGGCACCGGGCCTTTCGCCAAGAGTGTTTGCATCACAAGAAGAGCCAGTTTCTTCGCCCCCTAATCTATTTGCTTCTTTTGTTTTCGCGTTTTCGCGGTGTTGTGTAGTTAGGGGTGATGTTGATGGTTTGGGGTGTTTTGTGCCTTGGCGCCTGTTCTGGGGGCGGCGAGTCGGGGGAGGGCTAGTGGTTTGGGGTCATTGGGCCTCTAGATGTTGATCCTGGGGGCGTGGATAGATTGATGCCGGGG
>NZ_CH902583.1:2919693-3823947 GCF_000152965.1 Roseobacter sp. MED193
CGACCCACCATTCCTTTGGGATGGTTCTGTCAGTTTGATCAGCAAGCACTTTCGAAGTGTTTGCTCATCCAACTGGATGAATTGATATCGTAAAGAGAGAAACAATCAACAACACTGTTGATCGCCCCGAGTGTGGGGATGATCTCAGAATGGTGCTGCGTGAGATCTTCGGATTTTGCAAAGCGAGCTTTGGAATACGTCTGTTTCCTCGGACGTCCCAGGGTCTGCCGCTCTGAAACGACAGAGTTGTCCAAGTCAAGTACACTAACCCGGTTCTAATTCCGCAAGGTTTTAGAGCCAATTGTGCTTTCTTCGGGTCTGCGACCGACATCACAGACCGTATCGAAGGAAGCGCGGGAAAGTATGCTTTTTGGTTCAGAGATTGTGGTCCAGCTACTTACCAGCGGCTGGATCCTGATAGTTTTGGCTATCTGTTTCTGGATCAGATCAAGCGCGAGAAGGGCGTTTGGTGAATGCCTTGGCAGTAAGAGGCGATGAAAGACGTGATACTCTGCGATAAGTCATGGGGAGCTGAGAATAAGCTTTGATCCATGAATTTCTGAATGGGGCAACCCACCTGAAAGTTCATTATTGTTACTTCGGTAGTCAATAATGTTCTTAACCAGGTACTTAAGACCTGAATACATAGGGTTTTAAGAGCAAACCCGGGGAACTGAAACATCTAAGTACCCGGAGGAAAGGAAATCAATTGATACTCCCCTAGTAGCGGCGAGCGAACGGGGACCAGCCGAGCCTTGAGTGTGAGAAGAACCTGTTGGGAAGCAGGACCATAGGGGGTGATAGTCCCGTATTCGAAACATGATAGGACGTATTAAGTAGGGCGGAACACGTGAAATTCTGTCTGAAGATCGGAGGACCACCTTCGAAGGCTAAGTACTCCTTACTGACCGATAGTGAACCAGTACCGTGAGGGAAAGGTGAAAAGCACCCCGACGAGGGGAGTGAAACAGTACCTGAAACCGAACGCCTACAATCAGTTGGAGGGCCCTTGCGGCCTGACAGCGTACCTTTTGTATAATGGGTCATCGACTTGGTCTCACGAGCAAGCTTAAACCGTTAGGTGTAGGCGCAGCGAAAGCGAGTCTTAATAGGGCGCATGAGTTCGTGGGATCAGACCCGAAACCGAGTGATCTAGGCATGGCCAGGTTGAAGGTGCAGTAACATGCACTGGAGGACCGAACCCACATCTGTTGAAAAAGATCGGGATGAGCTGTGCCTAGGGGTGAAAGGCCAATCAAACTCGGAGATAGCTGGTTCTCTGCGAAATCTATTTAGGTAGAGCGTCGTACGAATACCCCGGGGGGTAGAGCACTGGATGGGTAATGGGGACTCACCGTCTTACTGATCCTAACCAAACTCCGAATACCCGGGAGTACTATACGGCAGACACACTGCGGATGCTAACGTCCGTAGTGGAGAGGGAAACAACCCTGACCTCCAGCTAAGGCCCCTAATTCATGGCTAAGTGGGAAAGCAGGTGGGATGTCCAAAACAACCAGGAAGTTGGCTTAGAAGCAGCCATCTTTTAAAGATAGCGTAACAGCTCACTGGTCTAATTAAGACGTCCTGCGGCGAAGATGTAACGGGGCTCAAGCCATGAGCCGAAGCTGAGGATGCACATAGTGCATGGTAGCAGAGCGTAGTGTGACATAGTTCCATGTCTCCTTACCTACTTCGGTAGGATTGGAGACACGGAGCTTTCGATGAAGCGGGCGCGTGAGCGATCCCGTGGAGAGATCACTAGCGAGAATGATGACATGAGTAGCGACAAAGAGTGTGAGAGACACTCTCGCCGAAAGTCCAAGGGTTCCTGCTTAAAGCTAATCTGAGCAGGGTAAGCCGACCCCTAAGGCGAGGCCGAAAGGCGTAGTCGATGGGAACCAGGTTAATATTCCTGGGCCATGAGGTGGTGACGGATCTCGAAGGTAGTTCATCCTTATTGGATTGAATGGGCTGCTGAGAGGTTCCTGGAAATAGCCCCTCTATAAGATCGTACCCTAAACCGACACAGGTGGACTGGTAGAGAATACCAAGGCGCTTGAGAGAACGATGTTGAAGGAACTCGGCAAAATACCTCCGTAAGTTCGCGAGAAGGAGGCCCGGTTTCTAGGCAACTGGAAGCTGGGGGCACAAACCAGGGGGTGGCGACTGTTTATTAAAAACACAGGGCTCTGCGAAGTCGCAAGACGACGTATAGGGTCTGACGCCTGCCCGGTGCCTGAAGGTTAAAAGGAGGGGTGAGAGCTCTGAATTGAAGCCCAGGTAAACGGCGGCCGTAACTATAACGGTCCTAAGGTAGCGAAATTCCTTGTCGGGTAAGTTCCGACCTGCACGAATGGCGTAACGACTTCCCCGCTGTCTCCAACATCGACTCAGCGAAATTGAATTGCCTGTCAAGATGCAGGCTTCCCGCGGTTAGACGGAAAGACCCCGTGCACCTTTACTACAGCTTCGCACTGGCATCAGGATTGTGACGTGCAGGATAGGTGGTAGGCATCGAAACCGAGACGCTAGTCTCGGTGGAGCCTCCCTTGAGATACCACCCTTCGCACTCTTGATGTCTAACCGCGGTCCGTTATCCGGATCCGGGACCCTGCGTGGCGGGTAGTTTGACTGGGGCGGTCGCCTCCTAAAGCGTAACGGAGGCGCGCGAAGGTTGGCTCAGAGCGGTCGGAAATCGCTCGTTGAGTGCAATGGCAAAAGCCAGCCTGACTGCGAGACTGACAAGTCGAGCAGAGACGAAAGTCGGCCATAGTGATCCGGTGGTCCCGAGTGGAAGGGCCATCGCTCAACGGATAAAAGGTACGCCGGGGATAACAGGCTGATACTGCCCAAGAGTCCATATCGACGGCAGTGTTTGGCACCTCGATGTCGGCTCATCTCATCCTGGGGCTGGAGCAGGTCCCAAGGGTACGGCTGTTCGCCGTTTAAAGAGGTACGTGAGCTGGGTTTAGAACGTCGTGAGACAGTTCGGTCCCTATCTGCCGTGGGTGTAGGATACTTGAGAGGAGTTGCCCCTAGTACGAGAGGACCGGGGTGAACGAACCACTGGTGGACCAGTTGTCGTGCCAACGGCAGTGCTGGGTAGCTATGTTCGGACAGGATAACCGCTGAAGGCATCTAAGCGGGAAGCCCCCCTCAAAACAAGGTATCCCTGAGGGCCGAGGTAGACCACCTCGTCAATAGGCCAGAGATGTAAGCGTGGTAACACGTTCAGTTGACTGGTACTAATCGCCCGATTGGCTTGATCTGATCTAGTAATAGACAGCCAAGAACCAAATAAGCACCACATGAACTTGTGACATAACAAAGGTGCAGCAACGTGCATTTGCCCGGCAAATACACTGCCTGCTGCGTGACAGACTTTACTTGCGTAAAGTCGTCAGTGTTGATTGTTTCCCTGCGATCTTGGAAATGTCCTCGTGACATAACTGGGGTGCGGTCTCTCGGGCATTTGCGATGCAAATACCCTGCCGACCGCCAACCAAAAAAATCCAAGAACCGCAGGTTCTTGGATTTTTCTTGGTTTGGTGGCGATAGCGAGAGCAAAACACCCGGTCCCATCCCGAACCCGGAAGTTAAGTGCCTTTGCGCCAATGGTACTGCGGCTTAAGTCGTGGGAGAGTAGGTCACTGCCAAACCTAGTAAAATCCAAAAAATCTCTAAACGATATAAACTTCCGACACTGACGCGGGATGGAGCAGCCCGGTAGCTCGTCAGGCTCATAACCTGAAGGTCGTAGGTTCAAATCCTACTCCCGCAACCAGCTCTACTTGTAAAGTAGAGCCCACCGACAAAGCCCCTTCGGGGGCTTTTGTCGTTCTACCGCTAAGCTCTTGATGCACTGGTTGAAGTTTAGAAAGCTCCGCTGCAATGCGGACGCTTTCCGATGAAGTTGCAACCGACAGAATGCCTGCCAGATCGCCAATCAGATCAACCGTCAATTCTTCACCCGTCTCGTTGGGGGTGAGGACTACTTGGTCGATCATGGCGCGCAGATGCTGTGAGGCTTCTGCACGTGTCTCTGAGTTGTTCATGGTCTGTCAGGTAGGCCAGCAGCATGAACAGCCGAGTCTCGGCAAAGGGGTGGGTTCGGCTTGTCTCTTTGCCGCGTTCTTCCCGTTCGGTGATATCCACGTCACCGGGTTTGAGCCAATCCAGTGGATTGAAGCAGGCTGCATCAAACCCCTCGACATTGGCGATGTTCCAGGGATCGACGATTTGCACGTCCTGTCCCATCGCCATGCGGGCGGCTGCAGTGATCTTGGCGTTCTCTCCTTTCGGGTCGATGATTACGGTGGAGCCCTTGTAGGTCAGCAGGTTCGGGATGATCTGGGTGGTGCCTTTGCCCGAACGAGTGGGGGCAACGGTCAGGCAATGGCGGTCGCCCTTGGACAAAGAGCAAACGTGCGCTGCAGCGTGATGGGTGTACTCAGACGCGGAAATTTGCTGCCATTTGCCCGTACAACCCTAGCTCATGCAGACAGCTCCCCCGCTCGCAATGGCATATCCTTGTAGCGAAAGAACTTTGCGTTTTGTTCATTAGACGGAACACGAAAGAATAGTGGCTCGCAAATTTCGCCTTTTGCGCTATAATCCAAAATTATTTCACAGCCTGAGGTTGTTGCGACAGGGTCACATTTTGACGTGACCGCCCGACATTTAGTCTTTTTACCTTGTGTCGAGTCGCAATATATTGTGCGTATATCAATCCAAGGAGGTACCTAATGTGCTTAGACATTTTTCGTGCCAAGCTTTTGGCTAATAGTTTCCTTTCATTCGCGTCTGTAGCGGTGGCATTTTTGACCAGCGATGCGGTGCTTGCGCAAACGTCCATTGAAGAAACGAAGGCGGCGCTTAGCGCTGCAACTACGACGCTTGCCAGTTCACAGGCCAAACCCGACCAGATAACAAAAGAGCTTACAGCGCTGAAAGCTCAGATTGCTGAGATGGAGGAACGCAGCGCACCCGAAGCGCTGCGCGCAGACGCAGCATCGGTTCTGACGCTGGTTGAACTTTTACGCTATGCGCGCACTGATTCAAATGTAATAGACGCAATCGCCGATCTACGCAGTGCTCTGGCAATCTACGACGCACCGGACCCGGTTGGAACACTTGCGGTGTTGCGGACGCGGATTGAATCGCTTGACCCAGACAAAACCGTCCCGCCAACAGCCACTGGCGTCCAAGAGGCGCTTGTCAAGATTTTGGAAGAGGCGCTGGCGTTGGAGGCAAAGTTGCCGAATGCCGCCGCAGTCGCACGCGCCAAACATCTGGCGGATTTGATCGAAAGCCAAAAAAGCGCTTTGTTACAGTCGTCAGTTTCAACGGCTTTTGAAACACTAGCAATGGCTCTACCGCCGCTAATTTACCGCAAACCGGCCGAGGCTGCTGGCGCGCAAATCGATGCGCTGGAGGGTACGCTGACCGAGTTGAACGATGAAGCCAATGAAAACCTCGTCACCGCGAAAGGAGACAAACTGCGCTCGCTGGCTGTAAAGATTGACAAGGTCCTTGGGACCGCCGATCCGCGGCTGGTGATCGTGTCTGCCCGTTTTGGCGATTTCCGTCCCGGAGTTGACATCGGCCGGACCTGTAATGCTACAGCTCAGGTGCGTTCGAAATGCACAGGTAAGAATTCCTGCGTACTTGAGGCCGAATTCAGCGACGCCGATAAATTGTGTGGCTATAACCCAGCTCCGACTGCGCCGGAAGGTGCCCTGACACTGCGGGCGTCCTATGGCTGCGAGGCTGCAACACGCGCGGAATGGCTGGCTCTGATGGCCTATCCTGGCACCCTTTCTGACGATCGTGCGCCGACCCAAAGGATTTACCCAGGCCCGCTGGGCACAATTGCCTGCGCGCCTAACCGTCCGAGTGTTCTCGAATGATGCGCGGGCTGATTTTCGCGCTAGGGGTGTGCGGGGTGCTTGCCGCGTGCCAGACAGTCATGGAATCAAACGCAGTGGGTGTTGGGCAAGCAGGCAGCTGCGCGTCGCATCTGGGATCTTACCAGCTTGCGACCTCGCGACTGAAAATCACCGTCAGTGCAAGCGATGCCGAGGGCTCGGTCAAGACCTTTCTGGATGAGCTCGAGGCCGCACCGCGCGCGGATTCTAGCCGGATCTACTGCCTGAATCACCTCGCTTCTGGCACCGCCAATGACAAGGTCGTGGTGCGCCGCTCCAAGCGGGTGGATGACCAAGCTGCGTTCATTGACACCCCGCTTCGAACTAGGCGTGAGGCGTTGGCGAATGACGAAATCCCAGACGCGGTGGGCCAAGACACCAGCATGCTGCAGCTGATCTCAAGCCGAGCCATAGACCAGTCCGCGCTAATTGCGCGCAAATTTATCCGCACGGGAGTTGCGATCCACACCAACCGGGTTTCAAAAAGCTTGGGCACATTTTCCCTGCGCGCGGCCGGGGTGCCAGACAAACCAAAGTCATTCGAGATTGACCCGTTTAACCCTGTGAAAATGGCACAAATCAACATGGCCCTGCGCGATTTCGGCTATTGTGTTGCCTTCGGCAATTACACCGTCGCTGATACGTCGCCCGCGGGGCTTGCGCGCTATTGCAAAGACCCGCAGGGCACAACGCGCGCAGCCTATCCGCCGCGCGCCCGTATCGCGGCGCCCGAACCGCCTGCAAACAAGTCCCAAGGCGTGTTCTACCGTCCGCGTCAGCCCTATTCGGTCTATGTACTGGCTAATCCGGACCCATACGGACTAGGACAGTGGGCGCCCGTTGCTGTGCGTACAGTGGCAATGGAAAACCGCGCGCCTGTTCTGTCGGTGGGCGTGGACCGCGCGACCTTTGCTGCCCGTCAGACGGCGTTGGTGTTTGACAACGGCGCGTTGACCGATGTGTGTATGGCTAAGGGTTCCGAGGTTTTGGGCGCTATTGAAATCCCGATTGAACTGGTCAGCGGAATTGTACGCTCCCCGATTACCGCCATTCGGCAAGCCACTAATGTCGCAAGCGCCCGCGCGGAGCTGGCCAAGATCGAAACCACGGTCATTAAACTTCAAGAAGCGCAGATCGCGCTTGAGGCGGAACGCGCGACAACGGAGCAACAGGCTCTGCTGAATCAAGTCCGCGAGCGCAACGTAGATGCGCCGCTGGCCGGACCTATCAGCGATTTGTCCCCGCTGCAGATCGACACCAGCGATTTGGTCGCACCAACGACCGGACTGCAGAAGGGCGACAGGCTGCAGGACCTTTGCGCCAGTCTTTTTGCCGCAAGTGATTTCGCAGCAGCTCCGGCGGAAAGCCAATGATGCGGTGGCTCCTTTACAGTATTGCACTGTTATTCTTGGTCGGCTGTTCGGGTCCTTTGCAGACCGTGGGCAGCATTGGCGCCGGTGGGGTCTGCTTGGACGGCGACGGCGGCTATCAGATGCCGCAGCGGAACCTAGTCTTTGCTGTTACTGAAGAGACAAGCACTCAATTTGCTTTCAGTTATGAGCTTGGCGCAGCCATGGGTGATGATGGCGATGTCTACTGCTTGGCCTATCGGGGCTCGGGAACAGCCTCGGACCAAATCGCGCTGGACATCAAAGACGGCCTTTTGCAGCGGGTCTATTCCAAAACTATCGACCAGACAGTCGGCATCGCCGCGCGCGTGCGCGAAGGTTTGGCACAGGCTGCAGACCGGGAGTTCTCGCTGAACCTTGAAGGAAAGCCAAGCGTCCGGCAATTGGAGGTCGATCCCTTCGACCTAGAGGCAATGGTTTTTGCCAACGCGGCGCTGCGTCCTTATGGCTATTGCGTCTACCTTGATGCCTCAAACGACCCTTACGTGCCTCGGTGGTCAAATGCCCTTTGCCCGCAGCCCGGCTCAGCTGGTCAAGCCATGGCGGGAAGCTTTAGAGCCGGCGCGGACGGCAAACTGGGCAAAGGTGGGCTTTCCGACACTGACTTGGATGGAACGAATCTGCGATCCTTGACCACCGACCCGATCGACGGTGTGCTCTATAAGCCGAACCTAACCCATGACCTAGTCGTTCTGCGCAGCCAGGACCCCAGCGGTCTAGGGTCGTGGAAGCTTCATTCCGTTGCGCCCATTCGACTACCTAATGCGGCACCAACGCTGATCGCCCGGATCGACCGCGGCGCCTTTGTCACACGCGAAAGCGAGCTTGTGTTCGAAGACGGCGTGCTGGTCGATGCAGCGCTGGAAAAAACATCAGAGGTGAACGCGGTCGTCGACCTGACGATAGAGGTGTTCAACACAATCTTCTCGATCCCGGTCCAAATCCTAAAGCTTGAAGCCAATGAGGCCGCGAACCGTCAAGGCCTCATCGCCGCAAACGCGCAGCTTTTGGAGGAAACGCGCAATTACCGCGAAGCGCTTGAGTCGCTTGACGCGACCGAGAAGGAGATCGTCGAAGAGCAAGCGGTCGAGGCGCTGGAGGCGCGCCTAACAAAAGCATGCGAAGAGGGCATTCAAAATGAAGGCGATGACGAAGACTATCAATCACGCGTTACAAGCTGCTTGTTAGAGGCCAAAAAATGCGCTCCGGAAGATGAGTCGTGTATCGCGGAAGCTGTCAGGGAAGCTGATTCACTATGACTCGCACAGCGCTCAACCTTTTCCTGTGCTTGGCTCTTGCCCTGCCCATATCCACAGCGGCCCAAGACTTTGCGATCTCGGATCGAGCCAGCGCTGAAGAGCAGGCGATGCTAGAGGCGCTGATTGCGCGCGCAGAAGAGGCCTCAGGCGCGGGCACGCCGGACTATGACCCGAGCGTCTACTACGCGACGTTAGAGACCGGGCTTATGCGCCTGATGGGCCAAGCCGGTGCCGAAGCGCGCAGCGCAAGCGTCCTGTCACTGGATCCATCGACCATCCATGCCAGCGATGCTGCCATCGAACGGGTCAGCGACGACACGGAATTACAAGACTCACTAAACCAGATTGTCGAACGCATCCGCGCAGGCCTGCGCGTCATTGGCGGGCAGACAGCCAAGGCGGGCCAGTTTACCAGTGCGGTAGCATTGGTTTCTGGGAACAACAACACAGGCTGCAGCGGCGTAGTGATCGAAGCGGGCTGGATCCTGACCGCGGCGCATTGTTACTGCGATTTTCGGCTAGACCAAGACCGTGTCGTTCGGGCGGTCTTTGCCAATCCCGTGATCACCCAATCTACTGATGATGCGTTCGTCCTGAAGGGCGAGATGATGGATGACGATTTCTGCGACAAACGGGACAGTGGATCGATCTGCTCACCAGACCTCGCGCTATTGCGTTACACGGTGACGGACACGCCCGATTACGTTATCCCTGCCAAGATTGCCGATGCCGCTGAGGCCGCGGCCCATGTCGCTGTAGGGGGGACGCGCGGTTCTCTCCTCGTAGGCTTTGGCGCGACTCGGCCGCAGTCCTCTACTTCCGGGGTGGGGGCCCCGTGGAGCCCACAGCGCGCCAACCCAAAAACTTGGGGCCTGATCCCCCGGGTTTTGTCCTGCAAAAAGGCAAAATCCTGCACAGCAGGTAACGACCCCCGCGGCTGCGCCTTGGATATTGATGTCGAAATGATGGACGCCACTGCCCGGACTCCTGGCGACGTGACCGATGCCTGCCACGGGGATAGCGGAGGGCCAGTCTACTTACCCCGCTCTGCAACCGACAACCCGCGCATCTTTGCCATCACCTCTCGCGCGGCGGATCAGAATGGGCACTGCGGCGAAGGTGCGATTTACCCCAAAGTCTACACGCAAAGCGTGCGAAATTGGATTGATGATGCCAAAGGGAGGCTTTCGCAATGACGCAAGTCCAAGCAAAGCTGTATACCGTTCTGATGGCGACCTTGGTTTGGGCAGCGGCTGCGCCTGTGGGCCATGCTCAAGACACTGGCCTCTGCGGTGACCTGGAAAACTGCTGCGATTATGCCATTAACGACCAATGCAGCGCTGCCCAGTATACGGGGGACCGACTATCATTGGTTGTAGGTGTCGACCTCTATGACACCGGGATCGCACAGATTTACTACAACGACTTGCAGAATGCTGTGAATGACGCGCGCGAGATCGGAAAAGTGATGTCCGCATCTGGGGTCCAGACGCGTTTTGTCTTCAACCCTAGCCTTGCCAAGCTTAACCGGGAGCTATTGACGCTCGCGCTTCATGTTGGCGAACGCGAAGACTATGTGCGTGCCAGCGGATACGATGAGAGGCCATTCGTCAAAGTCTATTTTGCCGGACATGGTCTGCGTGGTGAGGACGCACGCGACTACCTGATCCTTCCGATTACACAGCCCGGCTTTACTGCTCGCGATGACTATCTTTTGGCGACAGATGCGGTAGCGGGCTACTTTTCTGGGCTTAAACAGTTCGACTTCACCTTTGTATTTGACGCTTGCCGCACCTTTGTCAGTCTGCCAGCCGATAGCCACAGCGCCGGACGCGGTGTCGGGCGGGCATTTGGATCGCCAAACTTTTTCAACGCAAATGTCAGTCAATACATGACGGTGTTATCAACCTCGCCGCTGACCGCGGCCAGCGATGTAGCTCCCGATCGCGACGACATGGGACTGTTTGCACGTTACTTTACCTACTTCCTGTCGAAACCCGGACTACAATTCGCGGACGTCGTGGCGCTGACCGGCTGGTTTGTCAAAGCAGCCAATCCCGGGCAGGAACCGGTGACCAACAGTTCTCCCGCGCCGGGGATCAACGGACGGCGGCTGACCGATGTAGCGGGCACAGATACCTGCAGCATGGCTGAGTTGACGCTGTTTGACGAGTTGAAGAATGCGCAAATGTGCGGTACCTATTCGCCCGGCCAAAATCGCGCTTGCGTTAACCGCATAGCAACGGTCCTGATCCAGGGCGCGGCCGCAGAAGGCATTGATTTGAAGAGGCTTTTGCAGAAATGCCCAATCCTGGAAGAAAGCCTAGCTCTTTTGGATTCGGATGACCTAATAGTATCCGCGTCGGAGACTCTGGAACCGTTAATTTCGGAACGCGCAAACGCTCCCCTCCCTACGATCCGCGCGGACTTTCTGATGCCCGGCAGCATCGCGCTTGATGGCAGCTCATATGCTGGTTCACCAGGCTGGAACAACTCGACTGCCCCAGAGCGCCACGCACTGACCTCGCTTTACGCTTTTGCAGGCCAAGGCCAGTCGGCCCAGGCCTATCTTGGCACTCGAGGCAGCGCGCTTTTAAACCCGCCGAGCTTGAGTGACACAACCCGATTTGGCAATCTCAGCGACAGCGTTGAACGCTTGGCTGGCGTTCCTATCGAAGTACCTGGCACACTTGATATTCTTCGCGCGCCCAGCCCGGATGCCGACCGGATCTTTGAACGCCTGCCGAGGGGCGGAACCGCGCGTCTAGATTGCGTCAATGTTCAATGTGACGGTGAATTTTTAGGCATCACAGTTTACAATGATCGTGGCGGTTTGGTCCGAGGCTTTGTTGCGGCCGAAGAACTGTATGCTAAAGCAATTCCACCGGCGGAGGCAGAACGGTATCTGGTAAGGTTTGAGGATGGCGTCTTTGATCCTCGCGCCGATCAGATCGACGCGCTGGCCGATGTGCTGCGTAGCGCGCCTTTGGATGCCACGGTCGCAATTTGGTCGGTACAGTCGCAAGGGTCGACCAATGAATTTTTTGAGACCCGCATCCGGACCGAACGCGTTCTAGAACAGCTGGAAGCTCTAGTGCCTGAACAGACGAATCTGCGCAACCGCGTGTCCGAGCTAACGTTGGCAGAATCGGGATTTGGACCGGACGCGTTTGTTGTCGAGCTGATCTACAACTAATCACGTCGGACAGGGAAGGAAATTTGCGCTTTTTTCAGAGAGCGTCGAAACCTTGAAACGTGCCGCCAAGATTTGTGAAATTCATGACCTCAATACAAAGTGTGCATAGCTAGTTGGCTTTTGTTGATGGTGGCTCTATGCCACGACCTGTGAACTCCTCGCCAAAACTTCGCGGTACCATAAACGAATGGCGGCGATCTCTTCCGCCGCGCAGCATTGATTATCGAGCACTGGCAGCAATTTCCGCGCTGCGCGCGCTCGCAGCGAGAATACTGAATGCACAGGTTGGGCTCCGACGGTGAATTCGCCGCGCCGCACTTGAAGGGCAGCTATCCCGCAAGCGGTCTCCAATCGACGGGTTATCGGTCTGCCTTGCTAAGACTGCCGTATCAGTAATGTGAGAACGTAGTACGCAATCACTTGAGATTATGCTGAAAACCGCTGTTACCTTGAAAGCCCGCGTGTGCGCCTGCGCTGGCGATCTCTCTGCAACTGGTGCGGATCGCGGAGCCTGCGCAAGCTGGCGATGACATTGCGCATCATGATGTGGCGGTCTTTTTTCTGATCCTCGCGGAGCGTCTGCATCCTTTTCTGCAGTTTCTTGCGTTCTTTCATCTGGGCAATCACCAGCCGGTCCCGTTGGGCCTGATCCCGTTTGGCGCATCTGTAGGACTCGCGCTCATTCTTGCTTCGGGTGAGTTTGGCGGCTCCCGTCAGGCGGTCAAAGAGGCCGCGCAATCCTTTGTTGAGCTTGGCGGACCGGGCCTTTGTTTCTTCCTGCCAGCGTTTGGCCTGTCCCTCTTTCAGTTTTTGCCGTTCGCGGCGGTGCTCTGCCTTCAGGACGCGGTGCTCTGAACTCAGCGGTTCGCGGGCCTGAGCTTGGTTGGATTTGATCTCCTCAATATAGCCGCGCATCTGCTGGGTGATTTTGCGATTCAATTCCGCACGGGTCTCGAGAACCGAGGGCAGCGACCCCGGATCACCAAAACGGGCCTTCACCTCTTTGGCTTTCATTCCAGCCCACTTGGGGATCGAGTAGACATTCCCGTCCACGTCCAGGGCGACAAAGCCGCGCCGGTCGCCTTGGGCCAGGAAGTACCCCCGCTCTTCCAAGGCATTTTTGAAACCGACCTGACTGTCTGATCTTTCCCAGGCGGCTTGAAACAGCTGTTTGATCTCTCTGGGATCAATGCCGATGCGCTTGGCCTGCTGCCACTCAGCAAGGGTGAAATTCAACGGGCTCTTTGCGCCATAACTTTGCAGCCCTTTGGGCAGTTCCCAGCCATGATCGAGAAACAGATCGCGCGACATGTCGCGCAGTTTGTTTTTAAAGTGCGGTAGATTGATTGCTTTCAGCTCTTCCCCGTTAATTCGGGACCAGACAACATGGGCATGGCGTCTTCCCTCTTTCTCATGGATGACAATGGCCCGGGGCTGGCCGCCAAGGCCAAGCTGGTCTTCGATGCGCTCTGCAGCATTCAGACATTGCTCTTCGCTGGCGACATGATCCTGGGGCGGGTTCAAACTGAGAGAGAACAGATACTGGCGGCAACGCGTTGCTTTGGAAATTGCATAGGCTTCAGCAAAGGCGCCATGCAGATCCTCTGCCATGAACCCGCGTGTTTCCAGCAGCTCAATGTGATCATTGTCGAGGCTATTTGTCAGATGGTCTGCCAGAGCGGCAGCACCTGAACGCTGGGAAGCTTTGAGGATCATGATTTTGCCCCCAGCGCCTGCAGCAAGGTGCTGCGTATCCAGGTAACTTCAGTGGCAGCGGCTTTCAAGTCGCTGTCCAAATCGGGATCAACAATCAGAGTTCCTTGGTTCAGGTGTTTGGCAATCTGATTGAGATTGCTGGCCATGCGGGAAGCACCGAGATGGGCAAGCAGTTCTGCCAGTAACTTTGCATCCAGCTCCGGTGTTTGGCGGCGCGATCGGTAGCGCGGTGCATTGTCAGTAAAGACAATAGACTTGATGTAACCGGCCAAAGACAGACAGCCCGCGCGCTGTTCCAGCAGCGCGCGTTCCTCTGCCGTGAGGCGGATGGACAATGGAGGAATGCGTTTTGATTGTGTGCTCTGTGCCTGATCCATTGCTGCCCATTAGGGGAATGTCAGCGTTGGCAGACCCAGCAGAGCATCATAATCGATCTCTGTCTTTGGCCGCTGTACCGCTGATAAATCCCATGCTGCGTGCAACAAGGAGCGCTTACGGCGGGCCCCCGCAACCAGCGCTGCTTGCGCTGGCGTCAGAGGAAATTCCGGATCCGGCAAGCCGCGCTTAAAGCGAGCTCCCGCAACCAGGTCGGAACGGCCTGCAGCATAACCCTTCGAGACCGTTTCTTTGTGACCCTGACTCAGACTGGCTCTGTTAACATGGCCGACATTGGAAGTTCGCCGCGAGGTGCTCCAATGTCGGCAATAGCCAGGGCCAGTTTTGTAGTTTTCAGCCCCTACCCCGATAGGGAGGAACACCTTGATCTGGGATCCAAACCCCTTCTGGCACGGGCCCTGTTTGCCAGAAAACATCGATCGGGATACCTCCGCGCGGATACCAGTAGCCCCCAATCCGCAGCCATTGCGGATCTAAGAAATCGGCCAGGCGCCGGGCAATGGAGATGGTGCAATCCTCATGGAAAGCGCCATGGTTACGAAAGGAGGTCAGGTAAAGCTTGAGAGATTTTGACTCGATTAGCCAGGGCCCTGGAACATAGTCGATAACAAGATGGGCAAAGTCTGGCTGACCGGTCATCGGGCACAGCGAAGTGAACTCGGGTGCGGTGAAACGCACGTTATAGGCCACATCGGCCTGAGGGTTGGGCACCCGCTCCAATTCAGCCTCTTCGGGGCTGGTGGGGATGCGGGTTTCGCCGCCCAGCTGCTTGAGATTACTGTAGATGTCTTCAGACATGGAAGTCTCCTTCTGGTCAGACGCCACGCTTATTGCCCCAAATCAGGACATGAAGCCGCGGCAGAATACGGGGGGCGAACCAGCCATCGGCCATCGCCTTGGCAGTGAGCCAGCCCAGCCGGTCAGTCAGAGCGTGCAGATCAACCGGTATGTCTGGCTCGACCTCCGGGTTGCCAGGCTGAAGGTAGAGCGGAAGGTCGCTGTAACGCGCATGGACCTCTTGTGCCCATTGGTAGTCAGCCTCGTCAAAAATCACGATTTTCATAACCTGCTGGCGCGCGCGGGAGCCAAGCTTGCGACCCGCCGGAACGCTGATCATGCTGGCTGGGCTGGTCTATCTTGTCGGCTGTTTCGGCGTGACCGTCTTCTTCAATGTCCCGATGAATGAGGCCTTGGCGGGAATGGAGATGTCGTCCGACAGCACCCGTGAGTACTGGCTTCGGACCTATGTTCCCCGGTGGACGTTCTGGAATTCTGTGCGGGCCGTCGCCTGTATCGTATCAGCCGCAATGCTTCTCTTCGGGCTGTTCTGGATGATCCAGATCCAAACACAACCGGCGTGATGCGGGCTCAAAGCCGATAGGCCCGCGCCGTCCGGTATGGCCCACCAATCACTTTTCACTTTGCAATCAAAAATCGCGAGTTCCGCAAAGCGGTCATTCTCTGCGACTTGAAGAATGTGCTACTCTGGGCTCGGTACCGACCAACGCCGCATTCATGGCATTCCTCGACTCGATGGCCCGCATAATGCGACGTCTCACTCAAACTGATCGAAAGCAACAATGGACAAGCTCTCCGTCATGAACGCCTTCCGCCGTATTGTCGAGCGTGGCAGCTTTGCGCGTGCGGCGGAGGATCTGCGTGTGTCACCCGCCCTTCTCAGCCGTGAGATCAAGCTTTTGGAGGAGAGCCTGGGCACGGTATTGCTCACTCGCACGACCCGTTCGATGTCACTCACCGATGCCGGTCAGCTCTTCTATGACGAAGCTTCAGGGATTCTTGATGCCGTATTCCAGGTCGAGACCCGCATCCGTGACGGCGCCGGGGAAATACGCGGTCATCTCAAGGTGAACGCTTCCAGTTCCTTCGGTCAGACCGTCATTGCGCCGATCCTGCCCGGGTTATTCGACGCCTATCCCGACCTACGTCTGACGCTGTCGCTGGACGACCGGGTGATCGACATGGTGGAGGGCGGCTTTGATGTTTCCATTCGGATTCGGGCGGCCATGCCGGATTCCGCGCTTGTGGCGCGCAAGCTGGGGAGGACGCGGCAACAGGTTTTTGCCGCGCCGTCTTACCTGGAAAGTGTCGGTGCTCCGCAAAAGCCGCAGGACGTTGTCAATCACCGTGTCATCGGTTTTTTGCTTGCCGATCATCTCTCCGCCTGGACCCTTCATAGTCCGTCAGAAACAGTGACCGTGGATCTTGATCCACCCATCCGCGTCGGCAACAGCCTTGTCCTGCGCGATCTGCTGATCGCCGGCCAGGGCATCGGCACCTTGCCGGATTTCGTTTCAAAGGATGCGGTCGCGCGCGGTGAGCTGGTCCGCGTGCTGCCCGATTGGGAACTGCCTGCACCGGAAATCTACGCGGTGACGGCCTCGCGTCTCGGTATGGATGCGAAGGTCACGGCGTTTCTCGATCATCTGTGCGAGGCGCTGCGCCCCTGACATTCTTCAACCCACGTAAAGAGTGAAGTGAAAGCGGGCCGGTTATTCCGGACCGCCTCATCCGCGATCTTCTCAGGTGACGAAACCCATATCTTTGAGAGGATCCCATGACCCGTGTTCTTGTTCTTTACTATTCCAGCTACGGCCATGTGCGCGCACTTGCCGAGGCTGAGGCCGAAGGCGCACGTTCGGTGCCCGGCACCCATGTCGATTTGCGGCGCGTGCCTGAAACCCTGCTTGCAGATATCCGGCAGAAGGCCGGATTCGCAGCGGATGAAACGCCAGCTGCGACCCCTGCTGATCTAGAAGATTATGACGCTATTATCTTCGGCACCCCAACGCTGTTCGGCATGATGGCCGGCCAGATGAAATCGTTCCTCGATCAAGCAGGCGGCCTGTGGGCGCGGAATGCGCTGGTTGGCAAGGTCGCGGCCGTCTTTGCCTCCACTGGCTCGCAGCATGGTGGTCATGAGGCAACGCTGCTGTCGACCCAGATCCCGCTTCAGCACTTCGGAATGCTGATCGCAGGCATGCCCTACACGTTTGCTGGTCAGAAGACGGGCGAGGAAATCGTAGGCGGCGCACCTTATGGTGCCGGCACCATCGCCGGGGCCGACGGGTCGCGCACACCGTCCGAGACCGACCTTGCAGGCGCGCACTTCCAAGGCGCGCACGTCGCCCGGATCGCCGCGCGCCTGTCGGGGGTAGATTGGCAAGAGGAGGCCGCGTGATGGCGTCCCTTACCATAGATTTCTTCCACGACGTCGTGTGCTGCTGGTGCTTCAACATCTCGTCGCGGATGCGTGACCTTACCGACGAGTTCGACCTCGACATCCGGCACCGGACCTTCGTGCTGCAGGCCAGCCGAGCCGAGATGGCCTCGCGTTGGGGCACGCCAGAGCAAGCCCGCGAGACAATCCTGGGTCATTGGGAGGTGTGCCGACAGGTCAGCGACCGGCCCGAGTTGGTCGACATCGAGGCAATGCGCGCGGCTCCGTTCGATTATCCGCATGGGCTGACCGCTGCCGTTGGCTGCAAAGCGGCCGAGCGTATCAGCGGACAGGCCGCCCATTGGGACATGTTTGACCGGCTTCAGCGCGCGCATTTGACCGAGGCACGCAATATTGCCGACCCCGAGGTCGTGCGGAACGCGGCCCGCGAGATTGGCTTGGCACCCAAGCGTTTCGCAGAGATCTTTGATGATCCGGCGACGGTTCAGGCAGTTGAGGCCGACCGTCAACGCGCCCGGTTGCTCCAGGTTCAGTCCGTTCCCACACTCATCATCCGGGAAACCGGGGCGCGTCTGGTCAATGGGCCACGCGAAGACCTTGCCGCACAAATCCATGCCGCAATGCGGCTCCTGGCCTGAAAGGAGACCGACATGAAACCCCTGCTGATCCGACTGTTCAAACCATTGCGGTTGCCGCACCCTTCGCGCTGCGATCTGTAACCTCACCTGCGCCGGGATATGGGGCTGCCCCTATGTCCCTAGCGTCTGCAGCTGAAAATCCACACCCTGTGGTAATCCGCCAAAAAGGAGCATCGCTATGTCCCGCTCGACTGACATCTTCCTGACCGCCCTTGCGCCAGCTGTCTGGGGCAGCACTTACCTGGTCACCACCGAAGCCCTGCCGGAGGGCTACCCAATCACGCTGGCTGCGTTGCGCGCACTGCCCGCCGGACTGCTGCTTTTGGCAGTGACACGTTGCCTGCCACCACGCGCCTGGCTGGGGCGAACCTTTCTCTTGGGTAGCTTCAACTTCGCGCTGTTCTGGGTGCTGCTTTTCGTGGCTGCCTACCGGCTGCCGGGCGGCGTGGCGGCGACCTTGGGGTCATTGCAGGCGATGATCGTGATTTTCATGGCGCGCGGCTGGCTGGGCACACCGATCCGGGCCTGTGCGGTGATCGCCGCAGCGGTAGGGGTACTTGGCGTTGCATTGCTTCTGGTCAGTCCCGAGGCGCGTCTGGACCCAATCGGCATCGCCGCCGGTGTCGGCGGAGCCGCCTCGATGGCAGCAGGCACCGTGCTTAGCCGAAAATGGCAACCACCGGTGTCTGCTCTCAGCTTCACCGCCTGGCAGTTGACGGCGGGTGGCCTGATCCTCTTGCGATTGGCGTTGATCACCGAACCGCCGTTACCGTCCCTGACGGCAACCAACCTCGCCGGGCTGGTATGGCTTGGTCTCATTGGGGCCGCGGCAACCTATGCGCTTTGGTTCCGGGGCGTGGCGCGGATCGAGCCTGGAGCCGTTGCCATGCTGGGCATGATGAGCCCGGTGACCGCAGTGGTTCTTGGCTGGGTCTGGCTGGGCCAGTCGCTGTCGCTGGTTCAGTTCCTCGGCGCCGTGATCGTTCTTGGTTCGGTCTGGGCTGGACAATGGGCGAACCAACCGCAGACGCTGCAGAAGATCCGCTCGGCCCGACAACATACCAAGGCCGTCGCCTGACGGCCGCCGACACAGGAGTTTGCCATGCACCAACTTCAAATGATCCCGGCCGTGGCGTGCGATGTGCGATTTGCCGGCCTGCTCACCGGGTGGCTGTTAGTGTCGCGCGTGGATATGCTGGCCGAAGACCACCGTGATCTGGCTTTCTTCAATCTTGCCATTGACAGCAAGCTAGCGTGGCTGCGACTTGATGAAGCTGAAGGTCGTCGATGTCATGGCATCAGGTCAAATCAAGGAGCGCGCATCGGTTCTGCAAAGCAAGCCCCAGAAACCTGTGCGCTTTGAAAGCTCCGAAGGCACCCGTGCTTCGTTGGCAAGGTGGATGCGGGAGCTGCTTATGGTCGGGCCGGAATACCTTTGGCTGGGAGGGCAGCACCTACGGCACGCTCTCGATGCGACGCACCAAGGTTATCCAGATTTACTAGACGACAGGCAACCTTCGCTCTGTTCAGCTCTTGGTAGGCCACACCAAGATGGACAGCACTGTCCGATACCTCGGCGTTGTGCTTGAGGAGGCACTGGCTATCGCCGAATCCATCGAAATCTAAAGGCATGGGCCGCCTTCACAAGCGGTCCAATGTCGACATTGACTGGTGATCTGTATTGCTGCAGTGCGGCCCGTCATTCCGGGCATTCATGCAGATCAGCAGCTTTCCTGCAGTGATTTTTTTAAAAAGAGTTTTTCTATTGGTATGATCACAAAAAAAGCCGCCAAAATGAACAAATGGAGCAGGGCGACGGCGACGGGATGTAGCCAGAATTCGCCATTCTGAGCCAAACGTTGCATGATGATTGACGGGACAGGAAAGGGATTGACTGGGCAGTCACTGACCGCCTCTGTTCAAAGGGTCTGTTCGAGAATTCCTCTGGTCGGGCGAAGTCGCTGGTTTTGAAAGATGAAGGGTTCACGAAGGCCAAAGCCGCGTTTTGGTGTTTGAGACATTCGCGTGAATTTCTTCGTGGCCACGATCCTATGTTACTGGTGTGATCAGCTGTTCGCCGGCGTTTTCTGGAGGCCATAAGTGATAGGCATTCTTCAATTCTGCGATGGTTGTGACACCCAGTTGAGCCATTGCAAGACTGACTTCTTGGCTTAGAATATCCCAGAGCGCCCGCAGTCCTTCGATGCCGCCTGCTGCGATTGCAAATAACAAGATTCGGCCGAGGAAAACAAAATCTGCCCCCATCACATAGGCTTTGACGATATCTTCGCCTGTGCGAATGCCAGAATCGAAGAAAAGTGGAAACTCTGGACCTAATGTTTCGCGAATTTTTCGCAGGGCAAAGATCGCAGGTGGTGCGCTTTCCAGTTGGCGGCATCCATGGCTGGAAACCTGAATTGCGTCGACGCCAGCATCGCGTAGTCGCAAGGCGTCCTCTGGGTTTAGGACGCCTTTGACAACCAGTTGGCCGGGCCAAGCCTGACGTAGGACATCAAGATATGCCCAATCTGCTGCTGCGCGGCTTTCTGTGCGGTCAAAGATGTAGTTCTTGCCATCAAAGTTAGCCAATTTGGGGCTGCCCTTTGCAAGCGATGACAGAGACCAACCCGGATGCATTGCGAAATCCAAAAACTGCCGAGGTCCGATGCGAAACGGCATCTTGAAACCATGGCGCAACTCACGTGGACGTCGCCCGACTTCAGGAACATCTAGCGTTAAGATCAATGTCCCATAACCGGCCATTTTAGCGCGTTCTACAAGCTTCATCGTGCCGCTGCCGTCGCCACTGAAATACAACTGGAACCAAGCGGTGCCGCCGGACGCCTTGTGGAGGGTCTCGAGGTCGGTAGACGCCACTGTCGATACCCCATGTGGCACCCGGTATTCTCGGGCGATTTTGGCCAGCATCAGATCAGCCCCAGGAGCGGCGAGGTTACACATGCCCATTGGGCTGACGCCAAAAGGGCGCAACATCAACCTGTCAAATTGGGTCACTGACAGGTCGCGCTGAGCCACATTGCATAGGACACGTGGCGTAAGCCTGATATCCTGCAGCGCTCTTTGGTTCAAAGCTGCACCATGCTCTTGCCCCGCCGCTCCGTCTATATAGTCAAATACCATCCAAGGTAGACGTTTGCGCGCCAATCGGCGCGCATCCGCAGATGAGTGAATACCAGTGTCAAACAGCATGTGGTGCCCTAGGCCCGCACTGTTTTCATAAACCTGTCTCGGATCACCACTGGATCCATGGTGATCACCGGCACCGGTATATTTCCGCTTTTGCATTTGGCTACGATGATTGTCATCTGGTTGCCCTTGATGGCCTCCTGCAGAGCTTTTCCGGTATCTTCGGCAGCCACTTCAACGACGTTTTCGCAGCCACAGGCACGGGCTACAGCTGCGAGGGAGGTCTTTTTCCCCGCATAGGTTGGCTGATCGCCAGTCGATCCATAGCTGCCATTGTCGATGATCAAGAGGATATAGTTGTCTCGGGCGTTATTGGCTATCGTCGGTAGAGTGCCAAAATTGGTCAGAACCGAGCCATCCCCGTCGATAGAAATCACCTTTTTGTCTTGAGCCAATGCCAGCCCAAATCCGATTGAGGATGAAAGGCCCATGGTGCCGAGCATGTAAAAGGTGCTTGGCTGATCGTCGATCATATGCAGCTCCTGGCTTGGCAGGCCAATGTTGCAGACCACCAGTTGGTCGCGCAGAATGGGGGCAATGTCTTTCAGAATATCAGAACGGATCATTGGTCGCCGTAGCCTCCCCAGAAATTGGCATCGGTCAGAATTGCGACCGGCTTGTTGCACATGAATGTGTACTTTAGGATGTTGTCGAATTCATCCGCATCGGATTGCTTGTGAAAATGATAAGTTGGGATATTCATCTGGGCGAGCAACGCCTTGGTGTGAACGGCCATTTCAACCTGGCAGGCGACGGGTTCTCGCAGCTCACCGCGATATGAGATCAGCATAGGCAGGGGCATCCGGTAGTACTGGATCAGGGTGGCAAGCGTATTGATGGTTACGCCGATGGCGGTGTTTTGCATGATGATGGCAGGTCGCTTTCCTCCCATCCAGGCCCCTGCACACAACCCCATGCCCTCGTCTTCTTTGTTTGAGGGGACGTGAAGAACACCTGGGCGGGCTTCGATCTCGTCGATGACGCCTGCTAATTGCTTACATGGGACTGTCGTGACGAAACTGATGTCATTTGCGACCAGATCATCAACAAGTTTTGTGTTGATAGACAAAAGGGGGTCTCCTTTGGGGGTGAAAAATCAACGCAGTACAATGACCGCGCATGATGCTTGGCGAACAATTCGGGCGGCGGTGGTGCCCAGAAAATAGTCTCGCAAGCCAGGTTTATGGGAACCAACAATGATTGCATCGGCGCCTATCTCAGCGGCATAAGCCGTGATGGTGCGACTTGAATGCCCTTTGAGGATCACAGGCTTTACGTTTGCGACCCCATTGACCCGTGCCGCCAACATGCGCTTGGCGTCATTGTAAGCCTTTTGAACGAGATCGTCGTCGAGGTAGGTGCTGACAGATCCGCTGAGCGGCTCGTAGACATGCAGGGCAATGATTTCAGCGCTTTTGCCACCTAGGCGTTGTGCTGTCTCAATTGCCTGTTCGGCAAATCCATGTTCCAGAGACAGGGCGAGGATTATCTTGTCATACACGGGTTAGCTCCTTTCCGGCGCGGTTTCAGGTTGCAAAAGAACCTTCGGTGCAGCAACAACATCGCTGCGAATGTCCGAAAAGGCGTTTGCGCCATCCGCAAGCGGTCTGATTTCGGTCCAATCCAGAGACCCAAGGCGTCCATCAAAAATGGCCTGTGCAGTCTGTTCAAAATCTTTGGCGGTGTAGGTATAGGTACCGATAAAGGTGATTTCCTGTAGGGTCATCCGGCGAATATCCAAACCGCCGCCATCCTCTCCCAATCCGATATGTCCGATCACCCCGCCGGGACGAACGCAGGAAGATGCGGTGGCCCGTGTTGCGGCATATCCGACACCATCTATGACGAGATCGAACAGATCACTATCCGGCGCGACAGCCAGGACAGACTGTGCGCAGACATCAGCCAGGTAAGCGCGTCGAAGCGGATTTGGTTCGACGATTGTGACGCTATCAACCCCCTGCGCTTTCAGGCTCAACGCTGCGCCCAGCCCAATGGCGCCGCCGCCCAAAACCAGAGCCGTGCTGCAGGAGCCAGAGAGGGTAGCCAAGGACAGTTTCACTGTATGCCATCCACAGGCGATGGGCTCGGCTAGAGCCGCTTTTGAAAGCGCAATGTCTTCCGGAACCGTCACCAGGTTTCTGTTTGGTATTGCAACCAGATCGGCAAATCCACCTTCGCGCGGCGGCATGGAGATAATTTGCCGCTCTGGGCAAAGGTTGTCACGGCCCTCCGTGCAGGCATCACATGTACCGCAAGTCACCAGAGGATTTACTGTTACCCGCTCACCATTGCGCGCTCCGCCCTCAATAACTCCTGAAACTTCGTGGCCAAGGATCAAAGGCGCGGGGCGACGATTGTCATGGCCAAGATAGGCATGCATGTCCGACCCGCAGATCCCCACATAGGCAATTCTTATCAGCTGGCTTCCCAGCTCAAGCGCAGGTTTCTGAACATCTTGATACCTCAGCTTTTCGGGACCTAGATAAACTAAAGCCTTCATTTTGCTGTAAAACCCCCATCCACCATCAAAACCTGACCAGTCACATAGGCCGAGGCATCAGAACACAAGAAGAGAAGTGGTCCGTCCAAATCCTCTAGCTCACCGTTACGACCAATACAGGTCTGAGCCGCATTGCCGGCCGCACGTGTGGGGTCTTTAAAAACAGCCGCTGTCAGTTCAGTCTGAAAGAAGCCGGGACCTATTGCGTTGGCAGTAATGCCAAATGGCGACCAAGCCTCTGCCATCGCGCGGGTCAATTGTCCGATCCCTGCTTTGCTGGCCCCATAGGCAATACCACCGGGGAAGGCCCGCGTGGTCTGTAGTGACGCGAAGTTTATAATCCGACCCCAGCCCTTGTCCATCATCGACGGTACCAGATGTTGGCTCAGAAAAAATGGGGCCGTAAGATTTAAACTCAAAGTGGCATCCCAGCCTTCCGGGGTGACGTCATCGGCGGCTTGTCGGGTGTTGATCCCGGCTGCATGAACCAAGATATCCGGGGCACCGAAGGGTTTAATCAGCTCATCCGCCAGGTCCGCCAATTTGTCACGGTCGGAAACATCGAATGTGATCGCTGCGGTGTCACCGTCAGCGTTTGCCCGCCAATCAGCCAGCGCATCCGATCGGCGGGCCACGCCGATCACACGTGCGCCAGCCTGAGCCAGAACCGTAGCTGCTTGACGACCTAGCCCCGAACTGGCTCCGGTCACGCAGGCGACTTTGCCGCGCACAGAAAACAGATTTTGCAGCTCAGCCATTTGCGGTCAGATCAAAAGTTTCATCTGGGAAGTATTTCGCCAACCGCACGTCGGCAGCACGGGCATGTCCTTCCATGCCTTCCAGCCGGGAAATTCGCGCTGTGGCTTCGGCTACCGGTTTGGAGCCTTCGCGCGTGGCTCGCTGCCAAGTAACGATTTTCATATACTTGTGGACAGACAGGCCCCCAGTGTAGTTGGCCGCACCAGAGGTGGGTAATACATGGTTGGTCCCTGCTGCCTTGTCGCCATAAGACACCGTCGTTTCTTCACCAAGAAACAGTGAGCCATAGCATGTCAGACGGTTTAGCCACCAATCCAGATCGTCAGCCTGAACCGTCAGATGTTCGGGAGCGTAATCGTCTGACGTCGCGGCCATCTCCTCGCGATCCGCACAGACGATGACCTCAGCATAGTCGCGCCAGGCTGCCGTGGCATTCTCACGGTTCACCTGGGGTAAATCGTCAATCAGCTCTGGTACACGGGACATAACGTCTTGGGCTAGGTCCCGATCATCCGTGACCAACCAGACGGGTGAGTTGTAGCCGTGTTCTGCCTGACTAACGAGATCGGTGGCAACGATATGCGGGTCAGCAGTTTTATCCGCCAAGATGAGGCTATCTGTGGGTCCAGCGATCATGTCGATACCAACCCGACCAAAGAGGATGCGCTTTGCTTCCGCCACAAACTGGTTGCCGGGTCCAACCAGAATATTGGCCTTGGGCAGACCAAACAAACCAAAGGTCATTGCCGCCACGCCCTGTACGCCGCCCATGGCCATGATCTTGTCTGCCCCGCAGATATGCGCGGCATAGACTATTGCCGGTGCAATCCCAATGCCGGGACGAGGTGGAGAACAGCACGTGATATGCTTGCAGCCTGCGACTTTAGCAGTCGTCACTGTCATAATTGCGCTGGCCACATGGCTGTAGCGTCCTCCGGGCGCGTAACACCCGGCAGCATCCACAGGTATTGCCTTTTGACCTGCGACAAGCCCCGGAACGATCTCGTATTCCACATCTGCGACAGTGGATTTCTGTTTCTCTGCGAACCGCTTAACATTGTCGTGGGCGAACTGGATGTCAGCCTTCAGCTTGTCTGGAACCAAGGCGCAGGCCGCTTCGATCTCTTCCGCTGACAGCAAGACACTGCCGTTGTATTTGTCGAACTTGGCCGCATAGTCCAATGCAGCGGCATCGCCGCCTGTCTCGATGTCAGACAGGATCTTTACGACTGTGTCATGCACATCCGACGCATCGGATTTCGACGTCAAGGTTGCTCTTTTGAGGTATTCACGAGCCATTTTTGGATCCTATTTGTAGATATCGGGAAGCAGGGTTGTTGAAATCGCGGGCACATAGGCGATCAACAGGACAACCAAGAGCATAAAGAAGACAAAGGGGACTGCGCGCGCGGCAATCTTGAGGATCGATTCACCAGTGATCCCGGACACGACAAAGAGATTAAGTCCAAGCGGTGGTGTGATAAAACCGACACCCAGTGCAGTGATCATCATGATACAAAATTGAATCTCATTCATACCGATGTTGTCGGCCAAAGGCTTAAGGATCGGTGCGAGGATCACGATATTCGGTGTGGTCTCCATCACACAGCCAGCGGCTATCAATATGCCGATCATCAGCAAGATCAGCACATAGGGATCTTCGGTCAACGAAGTTACTGCGGTCACAAACCCCTGTGGCACCCCCATGATCGCAAGGGCCTCCGCTAAAGGCGCAGAAAATGCAATGATCGGCAAAATGATCCCGTTCACCTTTGCTGAACTCACGAGCATTGCCGGGAAGTCTGCCAGTTTTAACGTGCCGAGTAGGAACCCCATGATGATGGTGACGACGACTGCAGTTGCGCCTGCTTCCGTGGGGGTCAGGCGGCCGGAAAAGATGCCGTAGAAAATGATGCCGGGCACAATGAATGCATACCAGTCCGAGGCCAGCGCCCGGCGGAGGTTCGTGAACCACTCGCCTATGCTTATGTTGCTGCCCCCTTCATATCCGTAGACCCGGTTCACCACGATATTGGTCACAAGGATTGAGACCAGGATGGCCAAACCTGGGATCAGAGCCGCCAGAAACAGGGTTGATGCAGAAATGCCCAACACAAGACCGATGATTATATAGGCGATGGAGGGCGGGATGAGGATGCCGGTGCAGGCCCCTGCTGCCACCAGGGCGCAGGCATAGGGACGCGGGTAGCCACTTTCGACAAGGCGGGCGATCGTCATCCTCCCAACAGCAGCTGCACCTGCTGCGTCAGAGCCAGAGATTGCCGCAAACATACCGCATACGAGAACTGTGGCCGACCCAAAGCCACCTTTGGCCCAACAGGTCAGCGCCTCGGCGACATTCAGGAATTTTCGACTTAGACCAGTGCGTACCAACACGTCTCCGGTCAGGATAAACAGAGGAACGGCAGTCAATGCAAAGGCGTCGATGCCGGTGAACAGGCTCTCACCTACAAGGCTGAGCGGCAAATCCCCTGACATAACCAGCATCAAGATTGCCGCGGCTCCGATAGAGGCCCAGACCGGCACGGCCATTGCGATCAGCCCGACGAAAAGCAGAACAGGCAGATAAAAGTCCCAGCCGAGTTCGACCGTTTGTTGAAGATTGTTCCAGAGCATTGTGTCGTCCCTCAATCAAACAGCTTGTCGCCTTCGTAGACGGGAGTGCCGTTACGAAGAGATCTGAGGTCCCGCAAAAGGGATTGCGAAAGCCGGAAAATCATCAAAGAGAAACCCAAGGGAACTGCCGCAAGGAACCAGACTTTTGAGATCCGGAGGCCATCCGTTACGGAGCCAAATTTGGCCGAGACCAAAACGGTTTCGAAGGACCAGTACAGCGCCACCAAAGCTACTGCGAACATCACCAGATCACCAAAGATATAGACAATCGCCTTGGGACGATTTCCGAGGTAATGCAGCAAGACGTCAATACGGATATGGGCCCGTTCTTTTACCGCAGCGGCGGCGCCGATCCAGGCTAGATAGATAAAGGAATACCGGACGATTTCTTCGCCCCATATCGAAGAATATGAGAAAACCTCGCGCCGCAGCACTTCGATTGCCATGGTGACGACAAGCATCACGTAGAAGACCAAGAGGAGCCAGCGCTCGGCGTTCTCATCAATATTTCTCAGAAATGACATAACAGGCCTCGACGGCTATTGCGCAAAGGGTCGGGGTCTTCACCAACGCCGGTTGTGGGAAAAAGTGGGAGCCCAATGCGGGCCCCCAAGGGAGTGATTTAGGCGTCGTGGACGAAGTACTTTCCTTGCGTACCGGCGGCCTCTTCCAGCTTTGCAAACGCATCCATGGATCCTGCGAGTTCTTTTTTGAACTCATCCCATTCAGGTCGCTGATAACCACCTGCCGCCTGCCATTCCGCCAGTTGATCATCACTAAGAGAATGGAATTCCACGCCAGATTTAGCCAATTCAGACATCGCATAGGACCGCGCGGATGGGACTTTGGAAAGGTTCTGATGTGCGGTCATTTCAGAGCCCCACATAACGCCCTCTTGTACCTCTGCAGGCAGGTTGTTGAACCATTCCAGATTGCAAGAATAAACTTGGCTGTCAGGCACGGCTTGGGTGAAGGTCACATGGCTGAGGATGTCTTTGAAGCCAAAGACGTAAAGCGCGCCAACTGAAGGGTCGAGCGCATCTGCCACACCCTGTTTGATCGCCGAGGGTGTCTCGCCCCAGGCCACCGGAGTTGGGTTCGCCCCCACAAGGCGGTAGTATTGCTGCAGCATCTTGGATCCGGGGACCCGGAATTTTACGCCGCTCAGATCTCCGGGAGACAAGACTGCACCGGCCCCACCTTTGCGGACAGCCACTACACGGGGGTCAATGTTCACATAGAACAGCGCCTTAAACCCAGCGGCTTCGACCTTGGGGTGGACTTCGGTTTTCCAATGGTTAGAGTTCACTAGGTTGGTAAAGCGCTGATTGGAACCGCACAGATAAGGCATGTTGATTAGATCAACCGTAGAGGCGAAGGGTGCAAAATTGGAAAGCGAATGCTGAGCTGCCTGAATGGTTCCGCCTTGAACTTTTTGCACCAACGCCCCGCCAGCACCCAACTGCCCACCCGGAGCCAGTTTCACGTAAACCTTTCCATTGGTGGCGTTTTGAATGTTCTCTTTGAGATCCAGTTGCATGATCGGATAGCTGCGTGATGCTCCTAACACATAGGCCGTGGCCAAGGTCATAATGTGATCAGCTGCCTTCTCGCGCTCGCGTTCTTCTTTATTCGTCTGCGCAACGGCCTCTGTAGACCAAAGCGTACCAGCTGCCCCAGCGACCAATGCTGCTGTAAAGCTGCCCGTCCCGGCCAGTTTTAGAAAATTCCGGCGTGACGCCGAGGCAAGTTCTTTGTTGTTCCGGTCCATGTTTTCCTCCCGATGGACAGTTCAGCGCTGTTGCTCTTTGGCAATTTTTTCAGCCGCTTCTCTTTGCAAGATTGCTGCGACAAATGAGATCGAGGCAGCGAGCAAAAATAGCATTTCGGACACATCCCCCAGGAACCCTCCCATACCCAGCGACCCCAAAGCCACATTTGTTCCGAACAGGGCAAACAGACAAAGAGTTAGGATCAAGAGCATTGGTTTCTCCGGGCAAACAGCGAAAGGCTCGATTCGCAAAATCAATGTAAGCGCTTACATGGCGATTATGCAAGCCCTTACATTGACGGCAACCAACCTAGACACTTAGGCTTTGAGATGGGGTGTAAAAATCTCAGAAATGCGATACTGAGCCAAAATGACGACTGACCACAATAATATGGGCCGAACCCCAACCCTGGCTGATGTGGCAGGGCTGGCTGGTGTCTCGACAGCCACAGTGTCCCGCTGTCTGAACTCACCAGACCAGGTTGTCGAAAGAACGCGTAAAAAGGTCGAGGATGCCGTTCTCAAATTGGGATACGCTCCAAATTTTAACGCGCGTGCTCTGGCGGCCAAACGTACCAACACCATTGGTGCGATCATTCCAACGATGGAAAACGCCATTTTTGCGCGCGGCCTACAGTCATTTCAAGAGGAACTGGGACGCAGCGGGGTAACTCTTTTGGTCGCGTCCTCCTCGTATAGCACTGATCTAGAGGAAGAACAAATCCGCACCCTGGTTTCTCGCGGTGCCGACGGGATTCTGTTGATCGGGTTGCATCGAGACCCAAAGATTTATGAGTTTCTCAAACGTCAAAATGTCCCAGTTGTTGTCGCCTGGGTCTTTGATCCGAATGCCAAGGTTCCAACAGTTGGCTTTGACAATTTCTCAGCAATGAAGGCTTTGGCGGACAGGGTGATCAGCATGGGTCATCGTCGCCTTTCAACAATCACCGCCAGCCCTCAGGGCAACGACAGGGCCAGTGAGCGTCTAAGGGGGATTTATGCCTCCATGATGGAAGCAGGCATTCCTAAAACGGAGTTGTCGATCGTTGAAGCCGAATACGGGATAGACGAAGGAGGTGCTGCGCTGGAACAGCTCTTGCGCCAGACGGTTCGGCCATCAGTAGTTATGTGCGGCAATGATGTTCTTGCTGTTGGAGCTATCGCCAAAGCACAGGAGCTCGGATTGAGCGTCCCTAACGATATTTCGGTGACTGGATTTGACGATATTGAGATCGCGAAAATCTCATCGCCAGCGCTGACCACTGTTCATGTCCCGCACCGGCGAATGGGCAAGGAGGCTGCCAAATTGCTTATCAATCTAGTCAATGCAGCGAAGAAGCAAAACAGTATTTTGATCGAGACATCATTGGTGGTTCGTGCCTCACTGTCTAGTGTCTGAGGTGAGATCAAGGATAGAGAACTTAACGCCCTTGAAAGGTCGCTAACTAGGCGAAATGTCTATGGCTTGCACTAGCAGCGAATGTCGGCACTCCGGCCTGGTGACCCATATGCCGCGCTATGCTGCACCCAGCACGAATGTCGTAGAAGGGCTGGCTGCAGTCACCCACAGCTCTTAACGGTTCGCGTGACAATCGCGGTGCATGAGTGGGGAAAAATCTGTCGTGCCCTAGAGTGGGCTCGCGATGGTGAAGTGGTGTCGAAGATTGGCATCAAGGCTGAGCAAGGCTCATTGTCTTGGACTACGCTCTGCAAAACCCGCAGAGGTTTGTGGATCCGAAATCGGAGTAGGTGTCAAAAAGTGGAGCTTTGACCTGTGCCCTTTTTGGCATAGGGTGCGGAAGTCGGACTTCTCAGTCATATTTAGGTCCGAATTGGACCTGTCGCGTTTTAGTGCCGCCCCAAGTGCTCGTTTAAGCCACCTTTCGTTCGAAGGCGACAGGGCTTTTCCAGCCCAGTGCTGAGTGACGGCGGCGTGGATTGTAGAACCCGTTTATGTATTCGAAGATCGCCATTTCAGCCTTCCGACGGGTCTCCCAAGGATGCCGCCAGATCAGTTCAGCTTTGATGGTCTTGAAGAACGTCTCGACGGCGGCGTTGTCGTAACAATTACCCTTACCGCTCATCGATACTTTGAAGCCGTTCTGGCGCAGGATTTTCTGGTAGTCATGGGAACAATATTGCGACCCGCGATCCGTATGATGGATGCAGCCTTTGGGCGGCTGCCGGAACGCGATGGCCATATTCAACGCCCGGATCGCCAAGTCGCGTTTCATCCGATTGCTCACGGCCCAGCCGATAACACGCCTTGAATGCAGATCGAGGATCACGGCCAGATACAGCCAGCCTTCGCGGGTCCAGACATAGCTGATATCCCCCGCCCACTTTTGATTTGGCAGGTCAGCTGAGAAGTTTCGATCCAGCAAGTTCGGCGCGATATTGAACTTGTGGTCACTGTCTGTCGTGACCTTGTGTTTGCGTGTTCTGACAACAGATATCCCGTTCTGGCGCATCAACCTGCCAACACGACGGTGGCCCACGTTCAAACCGATCTCCTTCAACTCTTCGGTCATTCGTGGGCGGCCATAGCTCCCCAAACTAAGCCGCGACTGCTCTTTGATATGAGCCAGCGTGACCAGATCAGATCGCTGCCTACGACTGGCTGGGCGACTGCGGAATGCGCGTAACCCGCGTGCGCTGACACCGACGACCTCGCACAACCGGGCGGCTGGAAAGCTGCCCCTGTGTTCTTCGACAAACCTAAATCTCATTGCTTTAGGCCCGCAAAGAACTGGGTGGCTTTTTTTAAGATCTCCCTCTCCTCCTTCAGGAGCCGGTTCTCCCGTCGAAGTCGATCATTCTCTTGAGCCAGGCTCAAATCCTCTTTGGAAACCACGTCTGTGTCTCGGTGTGCAGTGATCCATTTGTTCAACGTCGACATGCCAACACCCAGATCGTCAGCCACCTGCTTACGCGTCAGCCCACTGGTTAATGCGATGCGCACCGCATCTTGTCGAAATTCGTCTGTCCGTTTCAGTCCCATAGTTCATCTCCTTTGTTGCAGTAAATGCTATCAAAGGAGCGGCATCAAACCGTGACAGGTCCAGAGCCTACTTTATGCGCAAGGCTCATTTCTGCGACTTCACGTGAGGCATTGGCTACTTCTGAGGCCCAGTCGCGGAACGTAGATCTGAACCCGTGGACGGTGGCATCTTCGACGTCCATACGGCGCAACAGCATCAGCATCGCCATATTGGATAGAGGCCTATGTCGTTTCTGCCCTTCAAACACAAAATCAGATTCCATTGCCTTTAGTGGTTCGATGATCTCTAGCATTTCATCAGTCAGCGGCACGCGGTGGTCATCGCCGGTTTTCATTCGCGCCGCAGGGCAGGTCCAAAGCCGTGCTTCAAAATCCAGTTCGGTCCAACGCATCCCAAGCACCTCGCCAGTGCGTGATCCAGTCAGGCAGGTGAACATCAGGGCCTTTGCGGCCATCGCGTTGCGTTCGGAGAGGTCAGAATAGAATGCGGGGATGTCTTGCCAGCGCATAGCTTTATGGTGTTTTGGCTTTTTGACGACCTTTGGCAAGACGCCAGCATCTTTGATTGCTGTTACAGGGTTTTCACCAGATCGAAGGCCTTTTGACTTTGCTACGTCCAGTACGGTCTTGACCCGTTGTGCCAGCCGCCGTGCCGTTTCGTGTTTTTCTGTCCAGATAGGCGAGAGGCACATGAGAATTTCGGGCTGGTCAATGCTATCGACTGGCATTCGCCCGATCTTGGGGAAGGCATAATCGCGCAGAGTGTTGATCCATTGCTGCCCATGTTTGGCGTTTTTCCAGGTCGGCATCCGATCAATATGCACTTGTTGCGCAATTTCTTCGAAGGTCGGGATTTCGCGCTGGGCATTGAAGCGTGGGTTTAGTCCCTGTTTCGCCATCCGCCGATATTCCAAGGCGCGATCACGGGCTTGGTGCAGCGAGATAATATCGG
The DNA here is from genome assembly GCF_000152965.1 of Roseobacter sp. MED193. Taxonomy (GTDB): domain Bacteria; phylum Pseudomonadota; class Alphaproteobacteria; order Rhodobacterales; family Rhodobacteraceae; genus Pseudophaeobacter. The sequence continues at coordinate 2,952,267 of NZ_CH902583.1, forward strand.
CCCCGCCTAGCCCGAAATCAGTCCGCAGAGGTCCGCCCTTTTTGTTCTTTTGTCCTTTGACGACAACCCGAACGATCCAGCGGCGTGCGCCCGAGAGGTCTACCACAAGATAAAGCCCGTTGCCGTCACCATGCCGCCCCGGTCCGAGGTTCTCAACCAGCTTCTTCGTCAGCTTTCCAGTGAGTGCCGCCATACAACATACCACATTTTATACCACTCATGGAAAGCATATGGGGGAGATCGAAAGAAATCCAACAAAAAGAATGAAGCGAGTAAGTAGAGGGAAATAAATGAAAAAGGCCGTGCAAGGCGACCCGTTCAATGCCAGCAAAAAGGTATGGTGGCGGAGACGAAGGGAAGCTCCACCAACGACCCCTAAGCCATTTTAATCGTTGAATATCATATGCTTCCAGACTAGCAATTGGTCAATGGCGTTGGTCAATGAGGTGCTGATATGGCAGTAAAATCCAACCGCTCGGAGCGCTTACTCTCCCTCAGGGGAAACGTCTGGTGGTACCGTCAGGGCATCCCTCAGGCTGTCCGTAAGGTGACCGGCGGGCCAAAGTTTATCCTCATCAATCTGCGTACCTCTGACATTGCAGAGGCCAAGCGGAGGCGCGATGAAATCGAGCGCGCCACAAGCGCCCAGTTCGATGAAATCAAGACAAGCCGTAGGCTCTCCCTCGCTCTTGATGGCTGGGGGGATAGCAGTGGCGTAAGGAGTGCAGCCCTGTCCCCAGCCGATAGGGGCACCGTCACACGCGCCGCTCTGGACGCTTCAGAGGATACCGATGAGCGCCATCTCATCATCACCGCAGCAGAAGCCGAAGCAGAAGCCATGCGGCCCGCCCAGCGCAAAGCCTTCGAGGATGCAATGGCGGGTAAAGTAGAGGTCGAGCACCACCTTGAGACCTATCTGACCCTCGCAGAGCTGGCCCCTAAGACCACCAATGAGCGGCGTGGGATTATCATGATGTTTGCCCGTTGGTGCCGCGAGAAGGGGAAAACGCTGGACAGGGTAGATAGGCGTTTGGCGGGGCAATACGCTGCTGAGTTTCTGGACGGGAAACACCACGTCACACAAGGCAAGCACCTCTCGGCATTGCGCCAGTATTGGATTTACCTTGCCCGCAGGGGGCACGTCACACCACCCGCAGGGGAAGCTGTAAACTCCGGCTGGCCTTGGAACGATCAAGCCATAGAGAAGAAGGGAAAGCGTGTCGAAAGAGGCGCGCAGAGCGCCGAGGAAAGGCCGTTCACTGACGATGAGGTCAAAACCCTCATCACCGCAGAATACCCCTTCAAGGCCGCTGACGCACAGGTAATGAAGGACGTTCTGTTGACCTCATTGCTATCGGGTATGCGCCAAGCTGAGATTGTCACCTTGTGGGTGCAAGAGGTTGTGGAGGAAGGCGGAGAGCTATTCTTCGACATCCAGCATGGCAAGACCGCCGCCGCTGCGCGTAAGGTTCCCGTTCACAGTGCCCTTGCGGCTATGGTTCGGAAGCGTCTAGCGGGCAAAGGACCGCAGGATATGCTGTTCGATGAGCTGGCAAGTGCAAGCAATCCTTCTGACACCTTTGGCAAGAGGTTCAAAAGGTGGCGTGAGGCGGTTGGAGTTGCTGATAGCCGAGAGGGCGTGAGGCGTTCACTTGTCAACTTCCATTCTGCGCGGCGCTGGTTCACCACCAAGGCGCGCCATGCGGGACAGTCCAAGGAAACCATCGCTGACGTGATCGGCCACCGCCCAGACAAACAGGACGTGACCTTTGGCGTCTACGCGCGGCAGGCATCTCAGGGCCAAAAGAGGGCCTGTGTGGAGGCTGTTACGCTGCCCTAACGGCCCCCGGCAGGTTCACCACCGGGGAGGCCATTCATGCCGCCCAGCACCCCCACAGTGGTCACCTGCACTAATCTACGTGGTGGAAGCTATTCGCGGGAAGACCCATGTTCTGAGCATGGGACAAGGGGAGCACCCTTACTAAGTGTAAAGGTGCACCTATAGCTCAGAACTGGCGGTGCCCCCAACAACCCCGCAGTGGCCACCTACAGTTTCAACGGAATGGACCTGAGGGTTGTCGAGATCGACGGCGACCCGTCTTACAGCAACCGCAGCTTCAATGCTGGCAGGCGCACGGCGCGGGAGGAATACATCCCGCTATTCCCTAAGCGCACCCCGGCCAAGTGGAACGGGACGCTGACCCTCAAATGACCCAGCAGGGGCCTTCACTGGCCCCGCTCTATCCCCTTGCGGTTCCCTCTACGGGTGCCGCTCTCTGCCCTCTGGCGGAGCACCTGAAGCTGACGACAGGCGCAGTCCCTTCCGTCTTTTCCGGTTCCCCTAATCCTTCAGACAAATCGGGTTGTTCTGTTTGACCGGAACGGCGGCTGAAGGTGCTCCCCCAGAGCGCAGAGCTCTATCCCCCAAAATCCCGAAAGAATGGACAACATCATGGAATATCGACACAACGTAGACCCCGCAAACCCCTCTGGCAGCAACCTCGCATCTGGCCCAATGGGCTTCATCGCAACGGTTGGCGGAGGTTCTCTTGAGGTTACTAGCGGCCACGGCATGACCCGCAGCGGCGGCGTAGAGCACACCGCGCGTCCAATCGCAGACCCCTCCACCGGCCTGACCTTCAGCACCGAAGCGGGCCTCCCGGTCCCCGGCGGCAATCCCCGCCCGAATGATCTGGTCGAGATAGGCGGTATGCGCGTAAAGGTCGCTCAGGCTGTCCGCGATGGGCTTATCATGGACCCCTCACGGGGCCTGCTCAATGCCCCTGAGAGCGGCCATAACGCTGACCCGCAGGTAAACCCTCACGCTGCCCGTGAAGGCGCTGTGGAGGCCCCTGAGAGCGTGGCAGATAGCTTCACCAATGACGTGCTGTCGCGCGTATCACCCTCCACAATCTCTTCTATCGAAGCTGACCTGAATGAGGGCCAGTTCTCCGAGAAGACGATGGATTACCTGATGCTTGAAGGCGGGCAAAGTGCAGAGGAATTGAGCGCTGTTCGCGATGCCTACGCCGCCAAAGTTACCGCCGCTACCGGCATGGATGAGGCTGAGCTGCAAGAGCTGTGGCAAGACAACCGACAAGCCTTCAATGCGGCGGCGAGTGAGATGCTTAAGACCGGCAGCACCGCCGCCTTCCAAGACCTCGCAGCCAAGGCAGACGCCGCAGCATGGACCGCTATGAGCACCGATGAGGCCACTGAAGCATGGAAATCCCAGGACTTCCCTCAGGCTTTGCTAGACGCTGGCCTAGAGCCAAGTTTTGACGGTGGCGTGGTCTCGATCAACATTCCCGGCATGGGTGTTGTTCCGTGGGCCGAAGCGGTTCAGCGCGGGCTTGTGAAGGTGTCGCGCCATGGCTGACCCCAAGGCAAACCAGCAGGGCCAAGTTACCACCTTTGGCTGGCCCTCAGCGGCTGATGTAGCGGCTCAAATGCAGGCGAAACATGCGGCCTACCGGGCGCAGCAAAAGAAGCTGGAAGAGGCGACTGCTAAGGCCGAGGCCGAACGTGCCCGCGAAGGTGAGGCGAAAGCGGCCCGAACGCGGGAAGCCACACAGACCAGCTTGTTCTGGCATGACATCAAGCAATGAAATCAAGGAGTGGTTGACCGGGCGGAAGTAGAGCGCCGCCTGTCATCCCCAACAAGAAGGAGGTATCCGGGAGACCGGGCACCTCCAAATATTTTTGTGCAAAAATTCGTGCCGGTGAAATCATATAGTAGGCCGCAAAAACTCCCCCGGTGGGGAGGGGGGGGCTCAGTCCGCCTTTCCCTGCCGCTCAAGAGCCAATGCCGCAACTGCTAGTACGATGAACGTCACGCTGGCGATAAGATTGCCGGGCCATGGCGGCGTTGACTGATGTATCAGCACGGGGAGTACAAAGGTGGAAATCGCTGTGATTGGATAGGGGCGTAACAGCTTCCTGAACATGAATACCTCGCCTGTAAATATCGTCAGCGTATCCAGCGGCAGCGTGGCGGTCAACGGTTCCCCTTTCTGTAACACTCACAACGTCCTTTGACATTTGCAACACTCTGCCTTATCTCCTCTCACAAGCAGAAGGAGCTGGGCAGAATGAAGCGCTATGTGATCTATCGCCGGGTATCGACCGATGAGCAGGGCAAGTCTGGGCTGGGCCTTGAGGCGCAGGACAGGGACATCCGCCTGTTTCTCGAAGGTTACAGCGATCAGCCCTTTGAAGTGGTTGCTGAGTTCACTGAGGTGGCATCAGGCTCCGATGACCGTAGGCCAGAGCTGACCAAGGCCCTCGACATGGCCCGCAAGCATGGCGCTGAACTACTCGTTGCCAAGCTCGACCGCCTGTCCCGTAAGGTGTCCTTTATCTCTTCCCTTCTGGATGACCGGAAGGTGCAGCTTCGCGTGGCAGCTATGCCACAGGCGGACAAGTTCCAGCTTCATATCTACGCCGCATTGGCTGAGCAGGAGCGGGAGTTCATCTCGATCAGGACCAAGGCAGCACTCAAGGAAGCCAAGGCCCGTGGCGTGAAGCTGGGCGGTGCCCGTGACAAGACCATGAAGCGGAACCAAGAGGTCCAGCGTAAGGCCGCTGAACGCGCACAAAACGTGGCTGGCCTAATTCAGCCGCTGCGGGAAGCCGGGAAGAGCCTCAGGGAGATTGCTGCGGAGTTGAACCGAGCGGGGGTGCGAACGGCCCGTGGCGGTGAATGGCAAGCATCGCAGGTCAAGCGGACCATAGAGCGACTTGAGCGGCGCGCATAAGCAGCGCGACACCGATATTCATGCAGACGAACGCGCTGGGGTGTATCAGTTCTTTTTGGCCCCTAGACTGCAAGCCCCATCACATCAGTAATGCCCCATCTTATGCAGTCATGTGGGGCCGCGTCATCGTTGTCACAAAACTCAAGATCATCGAGCTGGTCGCTATCAAGCTCAGGCAGGTCCACGTGGAACTCAGCTTTACCCAAGGGGTCTATCCAAATCTGAGTTTCAGCGGTGAACTCCTTTTCGTTCCCGTCTGCATCGACAATACCTACAACCACACGTATCCAAGTTGTTACGTAGTCTGGTGTTTTGTTCTCCAGCTCACCACCCCAGCCGATTGAGCGCAGATCACCACGCGGCCCTGCACGGCCTACAGCATGGTCGCGTCCATAGAGACGCTTTTGAAAAGTCGATACACAGGTTGCCTTAATCGCCTCTGGAGAGATCAAGTCGCTGCGAGAATAAGCAACGCAATTCTCTGCACCTTTCAAAGTGCCTTGATTGATTGCCTCGTTTAAACCTTTCTGAATAGGTTTAATGCCAATGATTAAGGCGGCGACAAGACATACAAGCCCCCCAATCAGATAGTTCTTTACCAATGCTACCTCCGTACGGTTGCTTAAGTAATGCGCCGCTACACTGACGGCCCTTTGGTATTTCAGCAATCGGATGTTTGAACTGAATTTTAATTGGTCAATGTTGTTTGTCAATGTTGGTCAATGCCAACACCTAACTCATTGATAATAATAGAAATAGGTATGATGGCGGAGACGAAGGGAGACGATCTCATTTCGAACAGCCTCAATAGTTTCAGACACTTACATGCACTTTGTGGTACACAACGCGCTTAAGTTCAAGATGGACCACACAAACATCCATTGCAATCTACCCGAACGACCAGACGTCAAAGCCGGGGAACCGAAGTGATGAAACCACGGATCACAGTTTCGTCGTCCACCTCCACTCGGCATACGACTTCGAACCGCTCACCGGGTCCGCTGTGTTCCTTGATGAACTTCTCCGCTTCCTGCTTCTCATTCCCCTCAGGAGGTGTGCAGAAAGCCCACGCGTCTTCGATGTAGAACGGGACGTCTGCCGTGTAGCCAAAGTAGCGACGGGTCTCTTTCTCGTTCGGCACCCCTACCAGTATGGCCCTCAAGCCGTTCTTGTACGAGATCGAGAAGGCTCCCGGCGGCATGTCCGGTCGTGTATGCAAGTCAGCTCGGTAGTAGTCGTATGCTCCGTAGCCGACAAACGCGACTACAGCCACGACCAAGACCCTTCCTATCCACTTCCACATGTTCCCGCTCCTAGCTGCTTTGTGTCCGTTGCTTTTCCTTGAGTTTCTGCCCCCAAGTGATCAAAGCTATGCCGGGAGCAAGGGTGATAGCCGTTACGATGAAGTTGGATACATTGAACGGGCTGAGCATCTGAAGTGCCGCCCAAAGCCCTTCCTTCACTGCGATGCCCGCAAGGCCGAGCAGCACCAATGCGCCCCCTCCTGCGAGAAGCACCCAACCCAAGACCGTCACTACTCTAGCCATTGTTTTCGTTTCCTTTTCATCTTTGGCGTGAAACACAAATGCGAGATAAATGGAAAAGGTGAGTGATTGCAAGGGCCATTCCGCCCTTCCATGCAGCGCGGGCTACAATGCCCATCTGGCTAAGGCTTCTTCAGCCGACGCAGGGTCCTTTCGGATGCGTAATACGGTTTGGCGTGTCAGCCCTGTTGCCTTAGCTATCTCCGATGCACCCGCTCCACTGCCCAGCATGTCCACGACAACACCTAGCGTCTCTCGGTCATAGCTGGGCTTCTTGCCTCGGTACTTGGTGTCGTCCTGCTTTGCAGCCGCTATACCCGCCTTCTGAGCCTCCTTCGTGGCCTCTGCCTGCGCCTGTGCCGTCGCGGCCATGAAAGCTATCAGAGCGTCGCGTACGGCTTCCTGCATGGGGTCCCGTGTGGCCCCGTCGAATGTCAGCCCATTGATTACCGTCTTCACCACGACACCCTGCCGCATGAAGTGGCGGATCGTGTCCGTAACATCTTGGTAGTTGCGGCCCAGTCGGTCCACCCAGCGGACCACAAGCGTGTCATCGTGGCGGAGCTTGTCGTACAGCCGCTTCCCCTCAGGCCGCTCCTGCAGCGTCGTGCTAACGCCTGAGACCCCGTGGTCCGCCACCACCTCGTCGATCACAAAGCCTGCTGCCTCTGCCTGCGCCCTCTGGTGGTCTAGCGTTTGGTCCGTGGTGGAAACTCGTGCGTACAGGATGGTCTTGCTCATGTTGTCCTCATGTGTCCGATTGGGTTATGTACGTTGATAATAGTGTACGATGATGCATGTCAACCCTTACGGACACCCCTGCGGACATGGACCTATTTGTACGTTAACCTATGCCCTAACGGACAAAGGGAGATTGGGCCGTGAGCTGAGTCAGGTTGTCGCAGAGTCTTTCTCGTCCCCTACTGCTACTCGTCAGGGCAAGGTGATCTATGCAAGTTGGCATTGGTTTCAGAGCCTTGCGTCGTCAAAACCAACTCGGACACGCAAACATGACAGACATTCTCTACCTGCCCATTCCCTTCCTTGGCCGCATCTATGCCCAGCGCGACACGGTCACCACACGCCGCATCGAATGGGAAGTCTTGCACGGCTCCAATGGTAGGGAGTATCTTCTCTGCCTTGGTAGCCTTCGGGTCTACCTGACACCAGCTCATGTCGTGGCTGTGGAGAGACACACGGAGCATCGCTGAGCGCGGTGAGGGCGGGCTGTCCTTGCGGGTGGCCCACCCCCCCCCTAATCGTCTGCCCCCACACCCTCGGCGCAACCCCATGGGGGAGAAAGCCCATCTGCCGTGTATGTGGTAAGCAGCTGAGATTTTTGCAGTTCAAACAAGCTGCGGTTCAGAACGGGAGGTCTTCTTCGTCCTCGTCGTCTTCACGCAGCTCGTCAACGACGTAAGCCAGCACCTGCTTTGACAGTCGCCACTCAAGGACGCGGGCAACTGCTTCCCATTGGCGGCTTCCCATACGCCCAAGCTCTTTGCCTATCGCGTCGTCCAGTGCCTTCGCCCTTGTTTCGATCGCCTGCTCTTGCATGTCCTCGTCCCATTCCTCTTGCTCGATACCCTTCACGGCCCGCATTGCCATCCACCAAGAATCAGGAAGCTCGGCCTCTTGATCGTCCAATACCGTTCGATGTCGTCGCATCTTGGCGACGGTCCCATCGCTGACGCCCGTTGCTTTGACGGTCTGCGCCCTTGAGAGCTTGTGGTCGGAACAGACCAGACGCCATGCCGCGTTGTCGCGCTCCGTCTTGGTCATGGGCAGCTTGGTCTTCGTGTTCTCGTTCAGCGCCAAGAGTACAGCGTCGGTTTCGCTGCATTCGTGGACAACGACAGGGACAGCTTTTGTGTGTCCAGCTCGGATGTAGGCTGCGTGGCGGTGGTGTCCGTCCACTACAACATGATCAGCTTCACCTCGCTTCCAGACCGTCATTGGGTCCAACACATGTCCCGCCTTGATCGCATCTGTCAGGCTGCGCACGTGGTCCTCGACCGTCTCAAACTCGCGGAACTGGAACGTGTCAGGCTCTGTTGTCAGCTGACTGAGGGGCAAGCGCATACGCTTGGGGCGATTAACCCCTTGTTTTTCTTTAGTCATTTCTGGGTTTCTCTTCGGTTCAGTGGGTCCAAATCGCTGGTCCCAGCCTGTGCAGAATGCACAGTCAGTAGTTGCACACCTAAGCGATGGCAAAAGCCCTGCCTCAGGATCCCGCCGAAGCTATCACGCCTCGTCCACGGGAACCCGAAGCAGAAGCCACGGACCAGCCGAAGAGACCAGCGAGGCGTCACACCGGAGCCGTCACTCCGAACACCTGCTGGTTATCTTCAATGGTGGAACTCAGTTTGATGGTGGAACCTAACCCCTTGGTGTCATGGGGCAGCTTCAATGGTGGGGGTTATCAGAACGCCTCAAGGTATCCGGCCTCCTTCAAGGCGTCCCAGACCGTTCTCTGGACATCCTTAAGCAGCTCCTTGGTTAAGCCGTGGTCATACACTTGCGAAGCATTTCTTGGCCCCTCCCAGCCTCCTACCTCGTAGATACGATCTTCCGGCACCCCGGCCCTCCTAGCAGTTGTCCTCCACGTATGCCTAAAGGAGTGCATCGCCAACTTGCCGTTTGTCTCTTCGCCCAGCACTTTGCGCCTGTAGCGTGTGAACCACTGCGAAGCTGAGTTGACCTTCTGTGTAGAAGGCTTCAGGGGCCACTCTGGGAAAAGCCGTTGCTCCGCGAAGTGTATTCCCGTCTGCATCTCCCTGACCATGTTGATACGCTGTGTCATAAGGCGCTGGGCGTCATCCACCAGCGGAATGAACCGCTGTGCGTTGTCTGTCTTCCCCTTCATCACGTCAAAGCCGGAGCCGTCTTCTTCGACGTGCTTCAGCATGAGTGAGCCGACCTCATCCACTCGGCATCCGGTCGCCAACGCCAGCCGTAAGAGGTCTCCTTGCCTGCTGCCCCACTGCGGGAACCCAGAGAACAGCTTAGTGACCTGCTCGGACGTGAACGCTGTCCTTGCGTCCTCCGGTTTTTTCTTGGTCGCTTTCTTCTTGGGTGTCCCTTTCTCTTCGATGATCCACGGGTTGCGGATTGGTCGTCCACTCTTCGTCTTGAGCAGTTTCTTGTCAGCGATGGCCCATGCCCACATCCCCCGAAGCAACGTCATGTGCTTGGCAATCGTCCCTGCCTTCACCTTGACCACAAGCGGCAGGTACTCCGTTCTGAACTGGAACACCTTGTCAGGGGTCACGTCGTGTAAGGTAGGCTGCTCAACTCCCAAGAACGCTATCAGGTACTTCACCGATGAGCGGACATTCAACGCTGTTGTGATGGCGAGAGGGTCGTAGCCAAACGGATTGCCTTCAGCTCTTTCCTCTAGGTACATCTCCAATGCTTGATCTAAGGGGACAGCACCCCTGAACACGATCTTGGCGAAGGTGTTGACCTGCTCAACTAGTCCAGCTGCGGCAGCCTTGTCCAACTGGTCTGTGAGAACGTGATCTAAGGCATCAAGGTCTTCGGCTTCATTGCGCATCTGCCGCCACTCAGAAGCACTTTCAGGAGACAAGTCGATGATACGACCAATGCTCTTCTTCCCAGTGTCAGCAAGGGCATCAGCTTCAAGCTGCCTTATCTGGCCAATACGAACATCCCTCAAGCGAATAGCCTCAGCGTGGCTTCTGGTGTTTAGCCCGAGTTTGATTTCTCGTCCGAACTTCCTGCCTGTCCAAGGATTTCCTGTGCCGATCAGCACTTCTGGAGTGACCATGCGAAGAGAATACCCCCGCCCTCGGGGCTTGATGAGATACTGCATGTCAGGCTCTTGAATACCTGACGCGCTTAGTGAGGGCTTCATGTGGTCCATCATGTACCACGCAATAGGGTGTACCACACCCATTTTCAACCATACAAATCAATAGCTTAGATGTGATGGCGGAGACGAAGGGATTCGAACCCTCGAGACCCTTCCGGGCCTACTCCCTTAGCAGGGGAGCGCCTTCGACCACTCGGCCACGTCTCCGTTGACCCGTATATGTCTGGTAATCGGAGGTGACAAGGCCCAAAAATGAGGGTCGCACCATTTTTTTGCCGAAGGCTTGGTCAAGTCATATCTCATCTTGCAGCAGGGCAAGCTAATAGGCTGTCGAGCCAGCCCGTTGCTTTGCGGGCTGGCGTGTTTTCAATGGGATATGGTGTTCTGGTGAGCGGTTTTAGCCGGGGAGGACTGTCTCTACCGCGCGTTTGGTGGCGGCGACCACAGTGTCAGCCTCGCTGCGGCTGAGGCAGAAGGGAGGGGCAAAGCCGAGGATGTCTCCCTGGGGCATGGCGCGGGCAATGACACTGTCCTGTGCCAGCAGAGTCGCAGAGATCTGCGGGCCGATCTTATCTGCGGCGTCAAAAAAGCGGCGGCTGTCGCGATCCTGAACAAATTCCACTGCGCAGAGCATGCCTTCGCCGCGAATGTCACCAACATGGGGGTGATCGCCCAGGGCTTCGCGCATGGTCTGCTGCAGGTAGGCGCCGGTGGAGCTGGCGTTCTCGATCAGGTTCAGTTCGTCAATCAGCTTGAGGTTGGCCACCCCGGCTGCGGCGCCAATGGGATGTGCGGAATAGGTCCACCCATGGCCGATGGGGCCGTTTTCATCGGTGCCCTGCTCCAGTACTTTCCAGACCTTGTCAGAGACGATGGATCCGGACAGGGGGGCATAGGCCGAGGTTAGGCCCTTGGCGATGGTAATGATATCGGCCTCCAGACCATAGTGGTCAGAGCCAAACATGGAGCCAAGCCGCCCAAATCCAGTTACCACTTCATCGGCGACGAGTAGGATGTCGTGTTTTTTCAGAACCGCCTGAATGGCGGGCCAATAGCCTGCGGGGGGCGGGACAATGCCACCGGTGCCCAGCACCGGCTCGCCAATGAAGGCGGCGATGGTGTCGGCGCCTTCGCGTTCAATCATGGCTTCCAACTCAGCGACACAATGGGCGACAAACTGCTCTTCGCTCTGGTTCAGGTCATCGCGGCGGAAGTAATAGGGCGCTTCGGTGTGGATAACCTGAGCCAGTGGCAGGTCGAACTTCTTGTGAAACAGCTCCAACCCGGTGAGCGAGCCAGTGACCAGCCCTGAGCCGTGATAACCGCGCCAACGCGAAATGATCTTTTTCTTTTTAGGGCGGCCGAGGATGTTGTTGTAATACCAGATCAGTTTGACGTTGGTTTCATTGGCGTCGGAGCCGCCGAGGCCAAAATAGACCTTGGACATATTGGCCGGTGCCCGGTCCAGGATCATTTTGGACAGGGTGATTGAGGCCTCAGTGCCGTGGCCCACATAGGAGTGGTAATAGGCCAGCTCTTTAGCCTGGGCGGCAATGGCTTCGGAAATTTCCGGGCGGCCATAGCCGACGTTAACACAGTAAAGTCCGGCAAATGCATCCAGCAGCTGGTTGCCGTCGCGATCTTCGATGTGGACGCCGCTGGCGGTTTTGATCACTCGCGAAGGGCTTTCACCACGGGCATGCTGAGCCAGATGGGTGGAGGGGTGAAAGAAGTTGTCGCGGTCCCAGCTGTCTAATTGATCGTTCTTCAGCATTATTTTTTCCCGTAGTTGTAGCGTAGAATTTACGCAATTGTGTACAACGGCAAATGAATCACTTGCCTTTGTGGGGAAACTTGGCAGTAATCTTGGGAAAACTCCATGATGTTTTTGCTGTTGTATACATCACAGCTCTTCATACCCCAGGAAGGATACCCTATTGGCCCCAGGAAATGCCCCGTTCAGCCGCGCTGAATACGACCGTCGTATCGCAAAGACCCGTGCGGCCATGCAGCAGGCAGGGATTGAGCTGCTTTTTGTGACTGATCCGTCAAACCAGGCTTGGCTGACCGGCTATGATGGCTGGTCCTTCTACGTGCACCAGGGGGTGCTACTGGGGCTTGAAGGTGAGCCGATCTGGTGGGGGCGCCATATGGACAGTATCGGGGCAGGGCGGACCTGCTGGATGTCCGCAGAGAACATCCACGGCTACGGCGACCACTATGTGCAATCGACCGAGCGCCACCCGATGCAGGATTTGGCTGGCCATATTTGCGCGCTTGGTTTTGAAGGCGCCCACATTGGAGTCGAGATGGAGAATTACTATTACTCCGCCAAGGCCCATGCTGTACTGGTGGCCGAGCTGCCGCAGGCGCAGATGCACGATGTTACAGCTCTGGTCAATTGGCAGAGGCTGGTAAAATCCGAAGATGAGATTGCCTTTGTCCGCAAAGCTGCGCGCATCTCGGAAAAGGTCATGGCAACCGCGATTGAACGGGCTGCACCGGGGGTGCGCAAGAATGATCTGGTGGCGGACATCTATCACGCGGGTATCACCGGCGTTGGCGATGACTGGGGCGATTACCCTGCCATTGTGCCGCTGACGCCCTCGGGGCTGGATGCAACGGCGGCGCATCTCACCTGGAATGGAGCGCCGATGCGCGAGGGAGAGGCGACCTTCTTTGAGCTTTCCGGCTGCTATCGCCGCTATCACGCGCCGCTGTGCCGGACAGTCTATCTGGGCACCCCGCCAGAGAATGTACTGCGGGCCGAAGCGGCGCAACTGGAGGGTATCGAGGCGGGCCTGCAGGCGGCACGGGCAGGCAATCGTACCTGTGATATCGCCAACGCCTTTATTGATGTCTTGAAAGGCCATGGTATCCACCGCGAAGGGCGTTGCGGCTATCCTATCGGGCTCAGCTATCCGCCAGACTGGGGCGAGCGCAGTGCCTCAATCCGCAGCGAGGACACCACTATGCTGGAACCGGGCATGATCTTTCACTTTATGCCGGCCCTGTGGATGGACACTTGGGGGTTAGAGACCACCGAGACTATTCTGATCACCGAAGACGGTGCTGCGGAGACACTGTGCGATGTTGAGCGCAAGCTCTTCATCAAAGGCTAGGGCGATGGAATTGCGGGCACGCACCTGCGAGATCCTGAGGGATCTCATTGCCTTTCCCACCCTGTCCAGCGACAGCAATCAGGTCTTGATTGCCTATGCGGCGGGGCTGCTGGAGGACTGCGGCGCTCGGGTTGATCTCTCCTCGTCGCCCTGTGGGGCCAAGGCCAATCTCTTTGCCACACTGGGGCCAGAGGTGGACGGCGGCATCTTGCTGTCTGGCCATAGCGACGTGGTGCCGGTGACGGATCAGGACTGGAGCAGTGACCCCTTTGTGATGGAAGAGCGGGACGGGCGGCTGTATGGCCGTGGCACCTGCGACATGAAGGGTTTCATTGCGGCCTGTCTGGCCATGGCACCGACCTATGCGGCACAGGTCAGCACCCGGCCGATGCATTTTGCCTTTACCTACGACGAGGAAATCGGCTGTTTTGGCGCCCAACACCTGGCGACGGATCTACGAGCGCGGGGTCTGACCCCGGGGGTGGCCATCATTGGCGAGCCCACGGAGATGCGGGTGATTGAGGGCCACAAAGGGTGTTATGAATACAGCACCCATTTCCATGGGCTAGAGGGGCATGGGTCGGCGCCGGATCTGGGCGTCAACGCGGTGGAATATGCGGTGCGCTATGTGGCGGAACTGTTGCAGCTGAAACAGCGCCTGCGCGATATGGCCCCTGCAGGGGGGCGGTTTGAACCGCCCTGGACGACTGTCAATGTAGGGGCGTTGCAGGGCGGTGTGGCCCATAATGTGATCGCCTCAAAGGCGCAGGTGGATTGGGAAATGCGCCCGGTCACAGCCCGTGATGCCGATTTTGTAAAAACCGCGCTGCGCCAGCTCTGCGAGGAGGATTTGTTGCCTGCAATGCGCCAGATCCACCCAGACGCGGGCATTACACTGGAAACCATAGGTGAGGTTGCCGGGCTGGAACCCATGGCGGAAAACGAGGCGCGCCAGATCATGTTGGAACTCACAGGGGCCAATGGGGCGGATCTGGTTGCTTTCGGCACCGAAGCGGGTATTTTCCAGGCTCTTGGCATGAATGTGGTGGTCTGCGGCCCGGGCTCGATTGCTCAGGCGCATAAGGCGGACGAGTACCTGGCCTTGGATCAATTGGAACAGTGTCTGACTGTATTGCAGCGACTTGGGAGACATTTGTAGGTGACTGATACGCCCTCACCGCAAGAGGCTTTGGAAGACACAGGGCTGACGGTGCGGGATCGTCATGCCTTGATGCATCATGAAATCCGCCAACGCATTTGCCTTCTGGACTACCTGCCAGGCAGCCGCCTCTCTGAGGCTGCCCTCGCGAAGGAGTTCGGCACCAGCCGTACCCCAATTCGCCGGGTTCTCGCGCGGTTGGAGGACGAAGGCCTGGTGCAATCAGTGCATGGGGTCGGCACTGTTGTCACCGATGCCGATCTTGCCGAGCTGGAGCAAGTCTACCGCCTGAGGGTCGAGCTGATTGCCTTGACCGCTCGGCTGGATCCGATCCTGCCAGATGCGACTTTTATCGCCGCGTTTGATCAGCTGGTGGAGCGCGGTGCGGTGATCGTCGCCCATGGAACAGCCCGGGCATTTACTCAGTTTGACATTGATGTGTTTCAGGTGCTGCTGCGCCTGACCGCTAACCAACCCCTGCGCGAGACGCTTGAACGCTATTATTTCCAGACCAAACGGCTCTGGCTGCGCGCGGCCGAAGAGGCGCAGTTGGATTTGGAAGAAGAGTTCCGCATTTTTCAGCACGAACTGGAA
Source organism: Roseobacter sp. MED193 (assembly GCF_000152965.1). GTDB lineage: Bacteria > Pseudomonadota > Alphaproteobacteria > Rhodobacterales > Rhodobacteraceae > Pseudophaeobacter. The sequence goes on from NZ_CH902583.1 coordinate 2,967,278, forward strand.
GCCATCCAACTGGCTCTGCGCGCTGGCGATGTCGAGGCTGTGGCCCATATCCAGCGGGCGCATATCTCCATGAGCTTGAAGCGTCTGCAACTCAAGAGTGGCTTGGGAAAAGGGCTGGCGCCCAGCATGATCTGCTAGGGTGGCAAGAATGAAAAGCCCAAACTGGCAATTCGGAAGCAGGCACCTGTAGGGAATCGATACAAATAGCCGCCGGGCTATGGCTGCATTTTGCCCACATTGCGTGGTCATGTGGAGCGCTCTTAGGGGGCTGAACTGCGCATTTGTGCTCGTTTTTCTTGCTGCTCTGGTATGGATATCGGCTGATTGCATGCTACGAGAGAAGATCAACCTAGCTTATTGGCGCATCGGCCCTTGGGTCGGTTTGGCTCTATTGCCCTCTTGTCTTTTGTCCTGACTGTGGCGTGGATGCTCTGGGCAATTCATGCCTAAAGATCTGGCTGTAACTCACGCTAAGTAAATGATAAAAAACAATATTACATGATCTCTTCCCTAGTGGAGCGGCATTCTTTTTATTCCTTGTAGCAACGAGTTTTTGAGGATGTGTCGTGCTCGGTGCGCGCCTTAGGTGAGACGTGCACTGGTGGTTTTGGGGCCCAGTCGGCGAGCTGATCTCGAAGTTATTTTAAGGTTATATATTTTAATCTTGAAATAATGATCGCATGCCGTCTACAGTTTTGCATTAGACCCGCCTTGCAAAGAAAGGGGTGCCTCGTGTTTCGCGGGGATCGCTTTGGGAATGCATATTCGGGCAAGAAAAACTGGCGCCTCCCGTTTGATCTGGAGATAGTAACGTCATGGCACCTGTGATCAACGCGGGGCAAGCACACAAAGAACACTGGGAGAATGTGAAATGAATATCCTTAAATCACTTGCGATGGCGACGGCTGTGTCTACGCTGGCGCTTGCAGCACATGCCGATACAAAAATTGGCATGATCACCACCCTCTCCGGCGGTGGCGCGGGGCTAGGCGTGGATGTACGTGATGGCTTTATGCTGGCGATAGAGGCTGCGGGGCGTGATGACGTGGAGGTGGTGATCGAGGACGACCAGCGCAAACCCGAAAGCGCGGTGCAGATTGCCGACCGCATGATCCAGTCGGAAAAAGTCGATATCATGACCGGCATCATCTGGTCCAACCTGGCCATGGCTGTCGTGCCAGCGGCGACGGCGCAGAATGTGTTCTATCTCTCTCCTAATGCGGGGCCTTCGGTTCTGGCGGGTAAGCGCTGCCACAAGAACTATTTCAACGTCGCCTGGCAGAATGATAACCTGCATGAGGCCGCTGGCGCCTATGCCAATGACGCTGCGCTGAAGAACAGCTTCATCCTGGCGCCCAACTATCCAGCGGGCAAGGACGCGCTGACCGGCTACAAACGCATGTATGGCGGCGAGCTGGCCGGTGAAATCTACACCAAACTGGGCCAGACCGACTATGCCGCCGAGATCGCGCAGATCCGCGCCTCCGGTGCGGATTCGGTCTATTTCTTCCTGCCTGGTGGCATGGGTATCTCCTTCCTCAAGCAATATGCCGACAGTGGTGTAGACCTGCCGGTAGTTGGCCCAGCCTTCAGCTTTGATCAGGGTATCTTGCAAGCCGTGGGCGCCGCAGCGCTGGGCATCAAGAACACCTCGCAGTGGAACAAGGACATCGACAATGCGGCTAATGCGGCCTTTGTGGCAGATTTCCAGGCCAAATACGGTCGTCTGCCCTCGCTCTATGCCAGCCAGGGCTTTGACACGGCCAACCTGATCCTCAGCGCGCTGGACAAAGCCGATGTTTCGGATCAGGACGCCTTCCGCGCAGCCCTCAAGGCGGCTGAGTTTGACTCCGTGCGTGGTGACTTCAAGTTTGGCGACAACCACCACCCGGTGCAGAATATCTATGTGCGCGAAGTGATCCAGGAAGGTGATGTTTTCACCAATAAGATCATCGCCACCGGTCTGTCCGATCACGCGGACGCCTATGCGTCCGAGTGCAATATGTAAGGTCCCATCCGGGAGGGCTCTGCTCTCCCGGATCATCCGAAATGAGTGTTTCCCGCTGCATCGTATTGAAGTTGCCGTTGTCGACTGAAGCAGATCTCGCTGCTTTTGTAGACAACTGCTTTGCCTCAACAGTTGAACTCATCGCGCTTTGCGGAGAGGGGGGCTCAGATGTTGAAGATGAATTGGATGACCTTATCATCGCTCATGATCTTAGTCGCTCCCATATGATCGTTACTGCGACTCACGCGACCGAAAACGGTGCAATCGAACTCGCTGTCGATTGGGCAAAACGAAACTCTTGCGGCAAAGCTGAGGTCGTTACTCTCTAATGTCACTTATTCTCATTCTTGAGCAGGTCCTGAACGGTTTACAGTTTGGGGTCATGCTCTTCCTGATGGCTGCTGGTCTGACCCTGGTCTTTGGCGTCATGGGGCTGATCAACCTCGCCCATGGTGCGCTCTATATGGTGGGGGCCTTTGCCGCCGCTGCCGTTGCGGGCTGGACCGGGTCCTTTGTGCTGGCATTGATGGCCAGTCTGGCGGCCGCCGCTGCGGCTGGTGCGCTGGTCGAGGTCACAGTCATTCGGCGTCTGTACGACCGGGATCATCTGGATCAGGTACTTGCGACCTTTGCGCTGATCCTGATCTTTTCTGAGGGCACCCGCTGGCTGTTTGGCTCCTTTCCGCTGTTTCTGGACGTGCCGAGCTATCTGTCCGGGCCGGTGACCCTGCCGGGAGGCATCCAGTATCCGCTCTACCGTCTGGCGATTATTGTCATCGGTCTTGTGGTTGGCGCCGGACTGTTCTGGCTGATCGCCCGCACCCGCATCGGCGTGCAGATCCGCGCTGGTGAAGCCGACCGTGAGATGATCGCGGCACTGGGCGTGGATATCTCCAAACTCTACACCCTGGTCTTTGCCCTGGGCGCCGCCCTCGCCGGGCTTGCCGGGGCACTGGTGGGCGCGATCCAGTCGGTTCAGGTCGGTATGGGCGAGCCGGTGTTGATCCTGGCCTTTGTGGTCATCGTCATTGGCGGAATTGGTTCGATCAAGGGCGCATTGGTTGGCGCACTGTTGGTGGGGCTAACGGATACTCTGGGCGGCGTGTTTCTGCCGCGGCTCTTCGCACTCATGATGGAGCCCGCAAGCGCTGCATCCTTTGGGGCGTCACTTGCCTCTATGCTGATCTATATCCTGATGGCAGCTGTGCTTTTGGTGCGCCCATCCGGTCTATTTGGAGGGAGCGCATAAGATGGGGCGCGAAAGAATTTTTAACGCAGGAATATTGTTGGCACTGTTGCTGGTGCCGCTTATGGCCTGGAAAATGGATGAGCCCTTTCTCATCACCCTGGCGACCAAAGTGACCATTCTGGCTTTGGCCGGGGTTGGGTTGAATATCGCTTTGGGTCTGGGCGGGCTGGTGAGCCTGGGGCATGCGGCCTTTTTTGGTATCGGTGGCTACGCCATGGGGATTCTGGCCTCTCATGCGCAGAACTATGAGCCGCTGTTTTCCTGGCCCTTCCTGTTTGAAGGCAGTAACCAGATGCCATTGATATGGCTAGTCGCGGTTCTGGCAAGTGCTGCCGCTGCTCTGGTGATCGGGGCGCTTAGCCTTCGAACCTCTGGCGTCTATTTCATTATGATCACCTTGGCCTTTGGCCAGATGCTTTACTATTTCACTATCAGCTGGTCCGCCTATGGCGGCGAAGACGGGCTGTCGATCTGGGTGCGCAACGAAATGCCAGGGGTGAATACGCTGGACCCAATCCAGTTTTTTGCCGTTACCTTTGTCATTCTTTGCCTCACATTATGGTTTGCTGCCCGCGTGGCACAATCGGCTTTTGGCTTGGCTTTGTCGGCGGCGCGCCAGTCAGAGGAGCGCGTGGAAACCGTTGGATTAGCGCCGTTTAAACTCCGTCTCATAGCCTTTGTGATCTCCGGAGCCATCACAGGGCTGGCGGGGGCGCTGTTTGCGGATCTCAACCGTTTTGTCAGCCCGACCATGTTGAGCTGGCACACTAGCGGCGAGATCATGATTTTTGTCATCCTCGGCGGCGTGGGGCGGCTCTATGGCCCAGTTGTTGGTGCCGCGGTCTATATCCTGCTCGAGCATCTCTTGGGTGGGATCAGTGAATATTGGCAGATTTTTCTTGGCTTGTTGCTGCTTGGCATGGTGCTTTTCGCCCGTGGCGGCTTGATTGGTGCCCTGCTGGGCCGGGAGGTGGCGCATGACTGATCCGGCTCTAAGAGTAGAGAACCTGTCCAAAAGCTTTGGCGCACTGAAGGCGAGTAATGACATTTCGCTGGATCTGCGCCCTGGTGAAATTCACGCGCTGATTGGCCCTAACGGGGCGGGTAAATCGACCCTGATCAAACAGATCTCTGGCAGCCTGAAGCCGGATACCGGTCGGATTGAGGCGCTGGGGCGGGATATCACTGCACTGGACACCGTTGCGCGGGCACGTTTGGGCCTGGGACGGACCTTTCAGATTTCGTCACTGGCGATGGAATTCTCGGTCCTGCAGAATGTGGTGCTGGGGGCGCTGGGCGCGCGCGGCAAGGCCTACGGGCTGTTTCGCAATGTGATGAAGGACAAGGCGCTTCTCACCACCGCGCAGGAGGCCCTGAAACGGGTCGGGCTGCAAGAGGCGGCGCAGCAGCGGACCTCTGACTTGTCTCACGGGCAACGCCGCCAGCTGGAAGTGGCCGTCGCTCTGACTCTGAAACCACGTTTATTTCTAATGGATGAACCCATGGCGGGACTTGGCGCCAGTGGATCAAAGGACCTCACCGCGTTTCTCGATAGTCTGCGCCAAGAGGCACCGATCCTATTGGTCGAACATGACATGGATGCGGTGTTTGCCCTGGCGGATCGTATTTCAGTGCTGGTCTATGGAGAGGTGATCGCCACCGGTTCAGCGGATGAAATCCGCAACAATCCAGAGGTGCGCCGCGCCTATCTTGGCGAAGAGGATCTGGCATGAGTCTTTTGAATGTTCAGGGGCTTACCGCCTCCTATGGTCCGTCGCAGGCGCTGTTTGGCGTCGATCTTGCCCTTGATGAAGGGGAAGTGCTGGCGCTGATGGGCCGCAATGGCATGGGCAAAAGCACCACGATCAAGGTGATCTGCGGCATGTTGGCGGCCTCGGACGGGGTTCTGGACTTTGCCGGGCGCGATTTGCGGCAGATGAAATCCCATCGGATTGCCCAGCTCGGCATTGGTCTGGTGCCTGAGGGGCGCCGCTGCTTTGCACCGCTGACGGTAGAGGAAAACCTGACTGCCGCCGCCCGTGCGGGGGAATGGGATTTTGCCAAGGTGGCTGAATTGTTCCCGCGTCTGGCCGAGCGTCGCGATCAAAAGGCCGCCTCGCTCTCCGGGGGCGAGCAGCAGATGCTGGCGATTGGCCGCGCCCTGATGACCAACCCGCGCCTGTTGATCCTGGACGAAGCCACCGAAGGCCTGGCCCCGGTGGTGCGGCAGGAAATCTGGGCCGCCATTGGCCAGCTGAAATCGCAGACCGGCATGGCGATCCTGGTGGTCGACAAGACCCTAAAGGAGCTGGCGCAGGTGGCTGACAAGGCCGTTATTCTTAACAAGGGGGAGACCGTCTGGTCTGGCGGGATGGCAGAACTGACGCCAGAGATGACAGATCGATTCCTCGGCGTATGAACGCTCTAGGTGAGCAGGCTGGGGGTTGAAACGCTTACTGGAAGGCCTCTCGCATCTGCTGTTTGATCGCGTCGAATTTGCGGATGCTAGATTTTCGATTCCCGTTGCTTGAGAAACGCAACTTTACATAGCAATTGTTGACCACACCCACGGTCAGGAAGTCATTTGTCACCAGGGCCCCTTGTGGTTCAAAGAAGATCTCATACTCTACTTGAATCACTGAGGGAAAATCCCCTGTCTCCTTGATGTTGACGGGTCGTTCTTGGTCAATTTTTGTCCCATCTTCCATTTGAGCAAAGGACAGCAGGCGCTGCCGCATGACGTCGGTTCCCGCTTGAGTTGCTTCCTTGATTACATGGGGCTCTCGGATCTTCCTGCGCCGCTGGTCATAGAAAAACAGGGTTGCCCAGCTCTTTCCAATTTTGCCAAATTGCAGTGCATAGCCCGCGCCCCGCCTATCCTTTTCGTAGTTGTTACTATCAGTTAGGGAAAGCCCGCCCAGTTGCCGGGGAGCAGCAGAATAGAGGGACTGGCATTGTTTGAGATCCGCGAAAGCCGGCGCTGCTAGGCAGGAAAGAGCGCCCAGGCAAGTGAACAGTTTCTTCATTTAATATCTCTGCTTGAAAATTTCGTCCATAAACAACCAAAGATTGATTTTTTGCGAGCGGCTTGTAAAGTGAAAAGCTTTGAAAAGGCAGAGAATGAAGGCGGCGGTTAAACCGGGCTGACAACGCCATGACGCCGTCTGACCTTGCCGGAACGGCTGGGCAAAGACAGATCCGCGTCTCCACGGGGTGTGCGAGAGATAATTCGCCCCTTGGAGACCACAGCCAGACGGGCCGGGCGCAGGCGGACCGCCTCGGTGGGATTGCTGGCGTCCAGCACCACCAAAGAGGCCTGTGCGCCGACCCTCAGGCCATAGTCCTGCGCCCCGGTGATCTGGGCATTGGTCTCGGTCACCATGGTGAAACAGCGCGCCATCTCATCCGGGTGGGTCATCTGCGCCACATGAAGCCCCATAAAGGCGACATCCAGCATGTCGCCGGTGCCAAGCGAGTACCAGGGATCGCGCACGCAGTCCTGGCCCCAGCCGACCGGGATACCCAGCGCCTGCATCTCTTTCACCCGCGTCAGCCCACGACGTTTGGGATAGGTATCATGGCGTCCCTGCAGCACGATATTGATCAGCGGATTGGGGATGGCGGAGACCTCGGCCTCGGCGATCAGCGGCAGTAGTTTTGAGACATAGTAATTGTCCATCGAATGCATTGAGGTCAGGTGACTGCCCGCAACCCGGCCTTGTAAACCCAGCCGTTGGGTCTCATAGGCGAGGGTCTCGATGTGGCGCGAGTGCGGATCATCGCTTTCATCACAATGCATATCGACCATCAGGCCACGGCTGGCGGCAATCTCGCAGAGATCCCGGACCGAGGCCGCCCCATCCGCCATGGTGCGTTCAAAATGGGGAATGCCACCCACCACCTCAACGCCCATATCCAGCGCGCGCAGTAGGTTGTCCCGTCCGGTCGGGCTGCGGTAGAGCCCGTCTTGCGGAAAGGCGACCAGTTGCAGGTCGATGTAATCCTTCACTTTTTCGCGCACCTCCAGCATGGCGGTCACGGTGTTGAGGTGGTCTGGCGTGGTATCCACATGGCTGCGGATTCTGAGCAGACCAAGGCTGGCGGCCCAGTCACAATAGGTGAGCGCACGCTCGACCATCTCTTCAACCGTGGCCTGATCGCGCAGCTCGCCCCAAAGGGATATGCCCTCCAGCAATGTGCCAGAGGCATTCACCCGGGGCAGCCCATAGGACAGTGTCGCATCCAAATGGAAATGCGGATCGACAAAGGGTGGGGAAACCAGATCGCCTGTTGCGTCGATTACCTCGCAGGCCTGCGTTGCGATCTTGGGCTCGATAGCGGCAATGCGGTCGCCTGCGATGGCAATATCGCGCTGGTTTCCATCAGGCAGAGTGCCGCCCTTGATCAGCAGATCAAACATCATCTCTCTCCCTTGTTGAACGGCACCATCAGTGCTGCGGGGATTTCGGCGCGGCGGGACATTACCACCAGGGCCAGAATGGACAGGAAATAGGGCAGCATCAAAAAGACCTGATAGGGTACCACGGCCCCAATGCCGGTCTGTTGCAGGCGGATCTGGAGCGCGTCAAAGGCGGCAAACAGGATGGCACCCAGCACCGCCTTGCCCGGTTTCCAGGCTCCAAAGACCACCAGAGCAATACAGATCCAGCCACGGCCGTTCACCATGTCAAAAAAGAAGCTGTCAAAGGCCGAGAGAGTCAGGAACGCGCCGCCCACCGCCATGAAGCCAGAGCCCACAATCACGGCTCCCATACGGATGGCGGTAACAGAAAGACCCTGTGCCGCCACCGCCGAAGGGTTCTCACCCGCGGCGCGCACCGCCAGGCCCAGTGGTGTGCGATAAAGCACTACCGCAGTCAGCCCGGCCAGGATGAACCCCGCATAGGTGAGCGGCGTTTGCGAAAACAGCGCAGGACCAACAATTGGCAGGTCCGACAGCAGCGGGATCTCATAGGGTTGAAAGGCGGTGATCTTGGGCGGGGATGACACCTCGGGCAGGACCACGCGGTAGGTGTAGAAGGTGAGCGAGGTGGCCAGCAGTGTGAGCCCAATGCCTACCACATGTTGGGAAAGACCAAAGGGCACGCTGAGGATGGAATGCACAAGTCCCAGCATCATGCCAGTGATCATGGCGACAGCAACGCCCCCCCACAGCGGCAGGCCTGCCCAGACCGCAATCCAGCCGGCAAAGGCGCCAGCTACCATGATGCCCTCAATCCCGAGGTTCAGCACCCCGGCGCGCTCGCAGATCAGTTCACCTAGGGTGGCAAAGATCAGCGGCGAGGCGATGCGGATAGCAGCAGCCCAGAAACTGGCAGAGAGCAGAATGTCGAACAGATCCATTTCAGTCTCTCCGCACACGGAATTTGGTCAGCAAGATTGCCAGCACCATAAACAATAGGGCCGAGGCCAGCATGATATCTGCAATATAGCTGGGCACGCCGGCGGCGCGGCTCATGCTATCGGCGCCCACGAATATGGCAGCGACAAACAGTGCGGCAACCACCACACCCAGGGGATGCAGCAGGGCCAACATGGCGACAACGATGCCGGTGTAGCCAAAGCCGGGCGACAGATCGAGCGTCAGTGCGCCTTTGAGCCCGGAGACCTCGGAGAAGCCGGCAAGCCCGGCCAAGCCGCCAGAGAGCAGCGCGGTTTTCAGGATGACGCGGGTGACGGGAATGCCAGCAAAGCCTGCGGCCTCGGCATTCTGGCCCACCGCGCGCATCTCGTAGCCCAGGGTGGTGCGGGTGTTGATCACCCAGACCAGCAAGGCGGCGGTCAGCGCGAGGGCAAAGCCCCAGTGTAGGCGCAGTCCTTCGACAATGCGGGGCAGGCGGGCCTCGGATGTCAGGCGCGCGGATTTGGGCCATCCCATGCCCATGGGGTCTTTCAGCGGACCTTCCAGCAAATAGGAGATAAAAAGCAGAAAGATGAAGTTGAACAAGAGGGTTGTGACCACCTCGTCCACGCCCAGCCGGGTTTTGAGTAGGGCGGGCCCAAGCAGCAGTAGCGCGCCGGCCAGCATCGCAGCAAGGGCGCAAAGTGGCAGCATTAGATAGCTGGGTAGGCCAAGTGCCCCGGTGCCTAAGATCACGGTAAGGACGGCTCCGGCGTAGAGCTGCGCTTCGGCGCCGATATTCCATAGTTTGGCGCGAAAGGCGACGGCAATGGCCAGCCCGGTGAAAATCAGCGGCGTGGCGCTGTTGAGTGTCTCTAACAGGGCAAATTTGGAGCCAAAGGCCCCAGTCAGGATCAGGCCAAAGACGGCAAAGGGATTGCCCCCTGCAATCAGCGCCAAAGCGGCGGCGACCAGAAATGTCGCGGCCATGGCCAGCGCAGGGGGCACAATCCGGCGTGCCGGGCTGGGGGCCTCAATTGGTTCAAGCCGCATCAGGGGCCTCCGCGTCAAACCCATTGCCGGCCATCCAACCGCCCAGTTCTTCTGGGCGCATGCTGCCCCGGGCAAAGCCCGGGCTGAGCCGCCCTTCCGAGATCACATGGATCACATCCGACAATTGCATGATTTCATCCAGATCCTCGGAGATGAGCAAAACAGCGGCGCCGCGATCGCGGGCCTTGGCCAGTTGTTCGTGTACATAGTTCACCGCACCAATATCCAGGCCCCGAACGGGTTGATTGGCCAGAATGATCTGCGGTTCTTCTTCCAACACCCGGCCCAGGATCAATTTCTGCATATTCCCACCCGAGAGCAGGCGAATGCGGATATCAGGGCCAGGGCAGCGCACGTCATAGGTCTGGATCAGATCTTTGGTAAAGGCGCGGGCGCGGGCCCAGTCCATCCAGCCGCGTCGGCTGAACCTGCTGGCATAGGTTTCCAGGATGGCGTTTTCGGTCAGGTCAAAATCGGCAATGGTACCAGTTTTGTGGCGATCTTCGGGAATGCGAGCGATGCCTTGGGCGATGGCCGAACGAGGCGACCAGGAGGCTACCGGCGCGCCAGCCAGTAACAGCTCGCCTTTTGTGGGGCTGATCAGCCCAGAGAGCAGATCAGACAGCGCCGCCTGACCATTGCCCGACACTCCGGCCAATCCGGTGATCTGGCCTGCCGCCAGGGTGAGGTCCAGCGCTTTCAGCCCTGGGGCTGCGCCTTGATCGGGGGTTGAGACCTGATGCAATGACAAAAGCGGCGCTCCTGGCGCGCGGCTTTCGATGCTGGGCGCTGAGACCTCAGCCCCGACCATCAGCGCAGCCAGCTCTTCGCGATTGGTGGCGTGTGTGGCGCGTTCGGCAACCAGCTTGCCATGGCGCAGCACCAGGACTCGATGTGAGATCGCCATGACTTCATGTAGTTTGTGGCTGATAAAGATCACCGACAGCCCGGTGGCAATCGCTTCTTCAAGCGTCGCAAACAAATCCTTGGCCTCTTGTGGGGTCAGTACTGCGGTGGGTTCATCCAGGATCAGAATCTTGGCGTCCCGGTAGAGCGCCTTGAGAATCTCGACCCGTTGGCGTTCACCCACCGTCAAGCGGCCAACTTTGGCCTCAGGATCGACCTTGAGATGGAACTGCTCCGACAGGGTGCGAATGCGGGATTTCACCTGCCTGGGCTTAAGCGACAAGGTAGAGAGATGATCAACGCCCAGAACGATATTCTCCCAGACCGTCAGGTTGTCGGCCAGGGTGAAGTGCTGATGCACCATTCCAACGCCCGCATCCAGCGCGGCTCGGGGCGCGCCGGGCGGCAGCGGTTGGCCAAAGAGCTCAACCTCGCCGGCATCGGCGGTGTATTGGCCAAAGAGGATATTCATCAGTGTGGTCTTACCCGCACCATTTTCGCCCAATAGCGCGATGACTTCGCCTCGGTGCAGGTCAAAGCTCACCTCCTCATTGGCCGTGACCGGACCAAAGCGTTTGGTAATGCCTTGAAGGCGCAGGACAACCTGCGCCTCTGTTTCGGTGCTCATGCGATCAGGCCCGGATCAAGAGGATTTGGGCTCTTCGTCGTTGATGGCAACCGTATAGGAGCCATCCTTGATCGCTGCGGTGCGCTCGGCCACCAGATCAAGGGCTGCCTGCGGGATCTTGCCCTCAAAGGTGCCATAGGGTGCAAGGGAACAACCGCCTTCGGCCATGAAGGAATAGATGCCGTAGTCTTTGGCGGTAAAGCTACCAGCCTGCACCGCAGCGATGGCGGCGTCCAGGGTAGGCTCAAAATGCCAGATCGCCGAGGCCACAACCGTGTCAGGGTAGTCAGACTGGGTGTCGATCACATTGCCAATGGCCAAGAGCCCCTTTTCCTTGGCCGCATCAGAAACACCAAAGCGTTCAGCATAAAGCACATCGGCGCCATTTTCAGCCATGGCAAAGGCGGTTTCCTTGGCCTTGGGGGGATCAAACCAGGAGCCGATAAAGGAGACCTGGAACTTCATCTCCGGGTTCATCTCTTTTGCGCCGGCCATGAAGGCATGCATCAGGCGGTTCACTTCCGGGATCGGAAAGCCCCCAACCATGCCGATATTTCCGGATTTGGACATCGCCCCGGCGATAATACCCGACAGGTAGGCCGCATCCTGGATGTAATTGTCAAACACAGAGAGATTGGGCAGGGCGGTGTCTTCTTTGAAGGAGGAGCCCATCAGGAAGGCCACCTCCGGGTAGTCGGCCATGACTTCTCGGGCCTCGGCCTCGACGCCAAAGATTTCACCGATGATCATCGTGTAGCCGCTTTCAGCATATTCACGCATCACCCGGGTGTAGTCAGAGTTCGAGGTGTTTTCGGAATAGGTGTAGCTGATATCGCCGCGATCCTGCGCTGTCAGCGCGGCCACATGGATGCGGCTGACCCATTGCTGTTCAACCGGGACGGTATATATGCCTGCGACTTTGATCGGCTCTGCTGCCAGCAGTTTGGTCGGTGAAAGTGCAGTACCAACGGTGAGGGCCGCTGCGGCGCTAGTAGTCAGAAAATGACGGCGCGATAGCCCGCCGAAAGTGGATTTGGTCATCAGTTTTCCCCCGAGTTGAAAAGTCGATCCTTGGCGGATCTTGTCCAAAGGGTAAAAATTCTGCCTCCCGCTGGCAAGGACGCATTCCCGGATCTGGTAGTCTCTTGGGAAGATTGACCAATTTTTACCCATCTCTCAACGGAATTGGGAATTTTGTGCGCCTGACAAACTTTTTCAACAAATTCACTTGTTCGCAGCTGTGCATTGCCGAGGTTGGAGAGGCTGCTGACAGGGAGGGGGACGTGCCTGTGCGGGTGCCCCACCAGGACGGTGCTAACGATTCGAGGTTCTTTTACGTGAACGCGGGCGGAATGCAGCTGGTCTTGGGGGAGGTCTAGGCGATTTGGATTTACACTACCAATGGTCGGCGCGGATTATCTGTTGGGCTTCTGCGGACAAACAGGTCAAACTCTCTGCAACGGAAATGGCAAGGGGCTGCGTTTAGGACCAGAAGCCTCCTTTATATGAGGGGGTGTGCCTGGCCAAAATACGCCTAAGCCTGACAAAAAGGTAGCTGCAATGAACCTTCGCCCTCTCCTTGTCTTGCCACCTCTCGCTTTGGGTGTTCTGGGTTTTCTCTGGATGACCTCCCGGTCGGAGCCTGTGCAGACGACCCCGCCTGAGTTTGAGCTGGCCGTTCGGGTGCAACCTGTGGAGCGCCGAGAAATTGTGGCGCAGGCCGAGGGGTTTGGTCGGGTGGAGGCCGAACACAGCTGGACAGCAATTGCCGAGGTTGAGGGGCGTGTGCTGCGCGTGGTCTCGGGCTTGGACATTGGAAGTATCGTAGAGGCGGGAACCGTCTTGGTCGAGATGGACCAAACCGACTATGAACTGTCGCGGCAAAAGACACTGGCCAACATTGCAGCCGTTGAGGCTGATCTGGCGGAGCTGGACCGCGAGGAAGAGAATGCGCAGCGGCTGCTCTTGGTGGAGCAACGTATCCTCAAGGTGGCTGAGGCTGAGCTGGCGCGAGTGCGGTCCTTGCTGGATCGTGGGGCAGGCACGCAGGCCACGGTTGATACCGCAGAAAAGTCCTATCTGGCGCAGCAGACTTCTGTCACCAGCCTCACCAACACACTGTCGCTGTTCTCGGCGCAACGCGATGCGCTGAAGGCGACGCAGGCGGTGCGGCAAGCAGAGCTGGCCGAAGCCGACCGTGCGTTGGAGAAATCTGTCATCGCGGCTCCATTCCGAGGGCGGGTGGCAAGTATGGATATCGATGTCGGACAATTCGTCAGAACCGGTGATACGCTGCTGTCTCTGGACAGCACTGCTGCCGCTCAGGTGACGGCAGAGGTTCAGCCCAGCAGTTTTGGACCAATCATCTTTGCAGACGTCCAGAGTATGTTTCCACAAAATGCCAGTTTTGACACCAGCCAGTTCACCGAGGCCATGCAGCAGGCTGGTGTGAGCGCTGTTGTGGAACTCTCCACCCCAGAACCATTTCAGTCCTGGGAGGCAGAGATTGTCCGGCTGCGGGGGACCATGGATGCAGATACAGGAACGATGGGGATTGTTGTCAGGGTTGCGGACCCTCTGGTGTTACACCCTGGTCAACGCAGGCCGCCCTTGCATGCGGGCAGCTTTGTTCGAGTGGTTTTCTCCAGCGCCCCCAGGCCGGACAGTATTGCGGTGCCGCGTCATGCGCTGCATGTCAGTGATGCGGGACAGCCCTTTGTCTATCTGGCCAACGCAGAGGATCGCTTGGCCATCCGGGAGGTCGTTCCAGGACAGGTCATCGGGAGTGAGGTTATCATTCAGTCTGGTCTAGCGGGCGGAGAAAGCTTGGTTCTGGGGTTGCCGACACCTCCGGTTGCCGGGGTGAAATTGGCACCAGTGCCAGTGCTTACTCCGCGCCTGCTGTCGGATTCTGGGGATGGCAACTGATATGATTTCCTATTTTGTGCGCCATCCGGTTGCCGCCAATCTGATCATGGCGCTGCTCTGCGTTCTGGGGGTTGGCGTCCTTAGCAATTTTGAGCGTGAAACCTTCCCTGAGTTCACCGCAAAGACAGTGGCCGCTTCGGTTCTCTACCCTGGCGCGTCAGCGCGAGATGTGGATGAGGAAATCTGCACACCGCTGGAAGCGGCGCTCACAGGCACCTCTGGCATGACCGAGCTGACCTGTCTTTCTGTTGACGGTAGAGCAACTGCCACAGCGGAGTTAGAGGAAGGCGGTGATATCACGCTGTTCTTCAACGATGTCTTTTCTGCTGTGTCCAGCATCAATGATTTCCCTGCGAATGCAGAAACGCCCACTGTGGAAATCCAGGCGCGCAGCGATCTGGTTGCCCTAATTGCCGTCTCTGGGATCGCAGGAAAACAGGGGCTGATCGAATATGCCGATCAACTGGCCGACCGGCTGCGGGGCGTGTCTGGCGTAGCTGAAATCTCTGTTTCGGGCCTTACCGATCGCGAGTTGCAAGTGGCCTTTGATCAGGAGGCCCTATACCGGTTTGGCCTGTCGCCGCGCGATATTGTGGATGCAATCCAGGCGCGAAGCCTTAGCCAGCCCCTGGGCAGTGCCGATATGGAGGAAAACAGCCTGGTACTGCGCTATACAGACTCCCGGCGTTCGGTGGCGGATCTCGAAGACCTGATCGTGTTGCAAAACGCCTCCGGCAGTTTTGTAAGGCTGCGCGATCTGGCTGAGGTTCGGATGATGGATGCCGACGAAAATGTCGCCTCTTATATAGATGGGGATCAAGCGGCGATCCTGTCTGTTTCTAAATCCAAAAACACCGACAGTATTCGGGTGTTTGAAGCGGTGGACAAGATCCTGAGCGCAGAACGCGCAGCCTATCCCGATCCGTTTCGGCTGACCGTAACCAATAATATGACAGAATTGGTCGAAGAGCGCCTAAACCTGATTGTCGAGAATATCGCCATCGGGCTGGTTCTGGTATTCTTCACAATGTGGCTGTTCTTTTCCCTGGGCGAGGCACTGTGGATTTCTGCGGCTCTGCCGGTATCCTTCCTTGGGACCCTATTTGTCATGAGTCTGCTGGGCATTACCATTAATATGATCACCCTGGTGGCGCTGTTAATGGCGGTTGGGCTGATCATGGACGATTCCATCGTCATTGCGGAAAACATCGACAAATGGCGGACCCGCGTTGGCCCCGCTGAGGCTTCGGCGCGGGGGGCGCTAGAGGTCTTGCCCGGTGTCACCTCTTCCTTTCTGACCACTGCTTGCGTGTTTGGACCCTTACTGTTCCTTGCAGGGGATATGGGACAAATTTTGCGATTTATCCCGATGGTGCTGCTCATCACGCTGGCGATTTCACTGTTTGAGGGATTTTTCATTCTTCCGCACCACCTCAGTCAGGGCAAAGCGGGACAATCTAAGGCGCAAAAGCCTCGCCTGGCAGAACGCGGCCTGGAATGGGTAAAGGAGCGATGTGTACTGCCTGTTGCCACCTGGCTGGTATCCTGGCGTTATCTGACGATGGGTTCGGTCTTTGCCGTGTTAATTCTGTCGGTCAGCCTTATTGTCGCGGGATCGGTGAAGATGATCGGGTTCCCCTCTACCGAAAGCGACACGCTAACGATCCGCTTCTCCCTGACCTCTGGGATCAGCCGGGACCGCACCGTCGAGACCGTCGAGCAGTTGCTGGCGGGATTGCGGCAGGTGGATGAGGATCTCTCCCCAAATACCGAGGGAGGCGCTCCTTTGGTGGAGCGAGTTTTGGTCCGCTATGGGGTCAATTCCGAGGTCTATGACAATGGATCCAACACGGCCACGATCACCGTGGACCTGCTCACCAGTTCTGCCCGAAATGTCACGGCAGATGCAGTGCTTGAGGCCTGGCGCCTGGCTGCGGGTCCTTTGCCGGATCTGGTCCAGTCGTCTTTCTCGCAATCCGAGGTTGGCCCCGGCGGCTTTGATCTGGATGTGGAACTCACTGGCTATGATCTCGAAGAATTGGAGGCTGCCTCGACGGTGCTGCGCAATGACTTGCTGGCGCGCGCTGACGTGGTTGAAGCCTTTCAGGATTTTTATGGCGGCCGACAGGAAGTGCAGCTTACGCTGAATGAATATGGCTATCTCGTTGGGCTTACACCGCAGACCCTGTCAGACCAGCTGCGCAGTGCTTTTGAGGGCACCGAGACCGACAGCTTCCGTTCCAATCAATCCGACATGGCGGTGCGGGTCGAACTGGGGGACACCGTGACCAACCTGGTGGAGCTGGAACGGTTTCCGATCCTGGTCGGGGAAGGCAAACTTGTTGCCCTTTCAGCAGTGGCTCAGATGACCCTGTCGCAGGGCTACCCGACGATCACCCGCAAGAACGGTAAGGCCTTGGCTCGCATCCGCGGCAAGATCGACAATGCGACCGTGACCTCAGCGCAGCTATCTGCCGTGATCACCGAGGAGCTCGGGCCCGCGCTGCAAAAGAGTTTTCCTGGTGTCGAGATTGGCATTTCGGGGGCGAGCGCCGACCAGGCTGAATCACAGGCTTCCTTATTGAAACTTATGATGTTGGGGCTCTTGGGTGTCTTTATGGTTCTGGCATTCCAGTTCCGGTCCTATTCGCTGCCCTTTGTGGTGATGTTGTCTATCCCCTTTGCCCTGGTGGGAACCATCCTTGGCCATTGGGGGATGGGGATGGATATTTCGATGCCCAGTCTGATCGGTTTTGCTTCCCTTGCGGGGATCGTTGTCAACAACGCCATACTGTTCCTGACCTTTTTCCAGACCCACCTGAAGGGCGACGACTATGTGGCGGCCTCGCTGAACGCTGTGCGGGCGCGCTTTCGCCCCATCCTGCTGTCGACCTCGACCACTATTGCCGGACTGGTACCCATCCTGTTTGAAACCAGCCCTCAGGTGCAGACACTGGTTCCCGTTGTGGTCTCGGTTGCCTTTGGTCTCTTGGCCTCGATGGTCTTGGTCTTGCTGGTTCTACCCGCGCTGATTTCCGTCTATTTTGATCTGGTTGATGTGCGCAAATGGGTGGATCAATTCCAGCGCAGCGAGAATGTGCTTTAACGGGCAAGCCTGCCCCGGACACGCAGGCGGCACCGCTCGTGGAGGTGCCGCCTTTGGTTATTTACAGTCCCAGTTCAGACAGGCCGGGATGATCATCGGGGCGACGCCCCAGCGCCCAGTGGAACTTGCGGTCGCTTTCTTTGATGGGCAGATCATTGATGCAGGCAAAGCGGTTCTGCATCAGGCCATTTTCGGCGAACTCCCAGTTTTCATTGCCATAAGAGCGATACCAGTTGCCGCTGTCATCGTGCCATTCATAGGCATAGCGCACGGCAATACGGTTTTCGGTAAAGGCCCAGAGCTCCTTGATCAGGCGGTACTCCAACTCTCGAACCCATTTCGCCTCGAGAAAGGCCTGCGCCTCGGCGCGGGTGCTGACAAAGGTCACACGGTTGCGCCATTTGGTGTCTGGGGTATAGGCCAGCGCAACTTTGGCGGCATCGCGGCTGTTCCAGCCATCTTCTGCCAAGCGCACCTTTTGGATGGCGCTGTCACGGGTAAAGGGCGGCAGTGGGGGGCGGGTGTCCATGATCTAGATCCTTTTGAAGAAGCGGGGTGAATGGGTTTAGAGGTCGAGTTCCAGAGGCGCGCTGCTCTCGGCCGGACGGGCACAGCACAGCAGTACTTCTCCAGGGAGCACCTCAGCTGTGGGAGGGGTTCGGTAGGTCACAGCACCCTGGGTCATGCGGGTGGCGCAACTGCCGCATGAGCCTGAGCGGCAGCTGAAATTGGGGGTCAGGCCTTGGGCTTCGGCATGTTCCAGAAGGGTGCCATCTTTGGGGCGCCATGTGCTCGTGGCCTCTAGACTGGTAAAACTGATCTCGGCTGTTTCTGCCTCGTCCTCGGTCGGCTGATCTGCGGGTTGCGACGGCGTTGCCGTGTCTAGAGTCCGGGTGAGGGCCGCAGGGCCAAAGCTTTCGGCAAAGATGCGGGCGTCCGCCACGCCCAGGCGGCGCAGATTGTTATATTGAGCCTGCATGAAGGGGGGCGGGCCACAGAGGAAAAAATCATAGTCATCCAGCGACAGCGCCTGTCGTAGGGTCTCATCGGTGATATGGCCGGTGCCATTGTAATCGACGCCGGGTGTTTCGCTATCTGTGGCGCTGCCAATAAGGGAGAGGTAACGGATCTGTCTCTCGGTGGCCTGCTGCAGGGCGCGGAATTCATCTGCAAAGGCGCGCTGGGCGCTGTCGCGGCTTGCATGCAGTATGGTCAGCGGTCGCAGGTGACGCGTGCGCCTGCCCTCACGGAGCACGTGGTGGGCCATCGAGATCATCGGCGTGATGCCGACGCCCCCTGCGATCAACACAGCAGGGCGGCGCTCAGCGGGGTCGATATAGAAGGAGCCCTGCGGTGCTTTTACCTCCAGAATGTCACCTGGCGTGAGCTGATCATGCAGCAGGCGTGACAGATCCCCGTGCTCTTCTCGTTTGACAGAGATCCGGTAGTAGCGCTCGCCTGGGGCAGAGGACACAGTGTAGTTTCGGCTCAGAACCTGTGCCGTTGATTGATCCTTCGATCTGGCACGTAGGGTGAGGAATTGTCCGGCTTCAAAAGGCAGCAGCGGCGCAGTGTCAGCGGGCTCCAGATAAAAGGAACGAATGACCGAGCTTTCTTGCTTGACCCGAGCCACGCGGAACTGGCGCCAGGCATTGCGGCTCAGCTCTTGTTCGGCGCGTGCGGCGCGGTCTGCCCAGGTGTCGGCCATCAGTGAATGGGGGGAAAAGGCGCCAAGCTTGGCCCGAAACGGCAGGGCATCACGCAGCCAGAGGCCGTGGTGCAGAGTAAAGCGCCAACCACGGTCGGCACCATGAAAGCCACGGATTTCCGGAGCCTCTTTTGACAGCAGCTCTGTTGTGCCAGTGAGCATCAGCAATGTGCCGGTTTCAAAATCGGGAAACACGAGGCCGGCCTTGGGGTTGAGCAGGAAGTTTCCAAAGGTGTTGAAGTGATTGTTGCCAGGAAAGTCAGGGATAATCAGGCTGTTGCCCTCTACCTGGACGAACCCAGGGCGCCCGCCCCGGTGGGAGACATCAACCCCCTCAACAACTGGGTTGTTTTGGGCGTTGACCGCACTGGCGACAAAAAACACATCCGCCTCCGCAATCCAACGTCGGGCCTCTGGGTCCAGTTTGGTAAAACGGTCGGAGGCCTGCGCCGGAGCGCTATCTGTGGCGTCGCGCAGAAAGGTGATGTCGCGATGCTGGATATACTGGGGGCAATTGCCAAAGGATTGGTCCACCCGCAGCTGAAGCTGGTCCTCCTCCAGATGTGAGACGCGCCCATTCATTCTGTTGCGGCGGCGACTGTGCATCTCGATCCCCAGCAATCCCATCGGCGCCTCAAGGTGCAGGGCGCGGCGGACCGGATCCGCGGGGGAGGCGTTCAAAGCGATGTCCAGATGGCGGTTGTCCGGGCTTTGGGCGAAACCGGGAGCGCCAGGAAACAGGCTCGCCCAGGGCCAGCCTTTTGCGTCTACCGCGCCCACCACCACAAAGGGCAGTTGGGCAAAAAACGCACGGTGCTGATCTGGCATATAGGGGCGGATCACTTTGCGACCAAACTGCTCCATCATCTCGCGGCTGCCGTTTTCGCTTTGCAGTTTCTGCTCGCCGACATGGAATGGGGAGGTGGTGTGGCTGTCGTCAGGCAGGAGGGGGAGGGCAGGAGACATGGCGGACCTCATCACGGAGAGTTACTGAAAGGAAATGGTGCGAATAGGAAAGGGCATGGTCGTTCGGGGCGGGCGCGCCGCCCCGAACCTTGGCGTGAGTGGGCGGGGAAAAATCAGGCGGCGGCGGACAGGCCAACCGGGGTGACCGGCATTGGCTTAAAGCCTTTCAAACCTTCAATATTGGCGAGCAGGCGGCGTACGTTCGCATAGGGAGCCAGGGAGATATCACCTTCGGGTGCATGGGCTACATAGGAGTAGATCGCCACATCCGCGATGGTGGGGGTGGTACCAACCAGGAAGTCGCGACCCTCTAGGTGGGCTTCCAACTTACCCAGAACCCGCTCGGCGACGGTTTTGCAGAATGCGGCATCCAATGGGGCATTAAAGACGTTGATCAACCGTGCAGCGGCAGGACCAAAGGCAATTTCGCCAGCGGCCAAGGTCAGGAATTTCTGGACTTCAGCCTCTGCCACAGGATCGCTGGGGAGATAGGCCGGGGCATATTTGCGCGCCAGGTAGACCAGAATGGCATTGGCGTCGGTGATCACGGTATCGCCGTCTTCAATGACGGGCACCTGACCGGCAGGGTTCAGAGCCAAAAAGGCCTCGCCCTTTTGTTCGCCCTTGGCGAGATCAACGTTGATTACCTCATGGGCGATGCCTGCCAGGCTGGCAAAGAGCTCGACCCGGTGAGCATGACCGGAAAGGGGAAAGCTGTGAATGCGTAGTGTATTAGACATAGTCTGTACCTCAGTGTTTTGCCGCGACTGCGGTCAGGGTGGGCGCAACTGGTTATGAGCTGCTGTGTTGATGAGGTAGAGATACATTCGGAACGATTGGGTGATAATATGCCCTATTTGGGAGTGAGTATGTACGAATTGGGGGTAATGGCCTAATCTAACATGAAGAGATCCGAACGGAGGGCCAAGCCATGGACACATTGGACTGCATGCGGACTTTTGTTGCGGTCGCAGCGCAGCATTCCTTTACTGCGGGTGCCCGCCAGATCGGGATCAGCACTAAACTGGCCAGCAAATATGTAGCCCGGCTGGAGGAACGTCTGGGCGCGCAGCTTTTCCATCGTACGACACGTTCGGTTACCCTGACAGATACCGGCCAGGCCTATCTTGAACGCTGCCTGCCTGTGCTGGACCAGATCGAAGAAATGGAAGGTGTCATTCAGGAGCGCCAATCTGAACTGGCGGGAGCCATTCGCTTAACCGCGCCCACCGGTTTTGGCAGTCGCGAGCTGGTTCAGGCTGTGACGCCGTTTCAACAGGAGCATCCAAAGGTGCAGATTGAGATGCTGTTGTCAGACTATCATGCGCCCATCGTTGAAGAGGGCATTGATTTGGCCATTCGCTTTGGAAAGCTGCAGGATTCGACCCTAGTGGCCCGAAAACTCTGCGATATGCGACTGGTTGTGGTGGCTGCGCCGGATTACTTGGAACGATTTGGTGAGCCGGGGCATCCAAAGGCGCTGGCGACCCATAACTGCCTGTTGCTGCAATCTTCAGCGCAGCCGGACATCTGGCGGTTTCGCGAGGAAGGACAGGTCACATCAGTCCCGGTGAGTGGCAGTTTTCGCGCTAATTCGCCGCGCGCGGTTGCCCATATGGCGGTGGGGGGGCAGGGCATTGCCCGTTGCCCCTATTACATCGTGAAACCCCTTATTGAGCAAGGACAGTTGCAGTTTCTTTTTGCGGACCGTGAAGATGCGCCTCTGCCGCTCTATGTGGTCTATCCGCCCAGCCGCCATCTGACCGCGCGGATTCGCGCTTTGATCGAACATCTGGCGCAGTGGTTTCAATCCACCGAACAAAACTGTTGGGGGTCTTAACAGCGCGTTGGGCTAGGGCTCGTGATAAGAGGGTTCAATAAGGGGCGCTGCGGAGCTCAGATCGCTTTGGAGGCGAATAAACTCTGCCTCAGCCAGATCGAGTGCGGACCTGTCATTCGACCAATGGCCGATCACTTGGCGCGGAGTTGTGACCGCTGCCGTCAGGGCCTCTTCGAGGGAAATGCCACATTGGGAGACCAGCACCCGCAGGGCAGTGGTGAGGTCCAGATCAGCGCCTGCCAGGGTACCATCCCCCAGGGTGAGGCGGCCGTTCTGGCGTAGGATCCGGCGCCCCTCCAGCTCAAACGAGGAGATATCGCTGCCCGCAGGGGCCATGGCGTCACTCACCAGATAGATTTTGCCCTGAGAGTTGGGACCTCTCACCTTGGCGGCCCAGGCTGTGCGCAATGCGGCAGGATGTACGTGGAAACCATCGGCAATCAGGCCGACGCTCAGGTCGGGATTGCTGAGTGCAGCCCCGACCACACCGGGGGCGCGGTGGTCAAGCGGGCTCATGGCGTTGAACAGATGGGTGACGCAGGTCACACCTGCTTCGGCATAGGCCATGGCCTGCTCAAAGGGTGCATTCGTGTGGCCCAGGGACAAGATCACTCCCGCGTCGCGCAGGGTTCTGACCTGTTCCAGACTGGCGCTTTCGGGTGCCAGTGTGACCTTTAGCACCGGCAAGGCCTCGGCGGCGGCAAGCAGCAGCTCCAGATCCACCTGCGTCATTTCCCGGATCAGCGCCGCGTCATGGGCGCCTTTGCGGCTGTGGGACAGATGCGGACCCTCCAGGTGCAGCCCGGCAATGCCAGGCATGCCTGCCTTGGTCGCCTGCACCGTTGCATTGATGACCTGCGCGGTTTTTTCTGGCGTATCGGTAATGAGCGTGGGAAGAATTTGCACCGCCCCAAGCTGTCTATGTGCCTTGGCAATGCGCGACAGCCCGGTGCAGTTTGGCTCAGCATTTAGCATGATGCCGTCCCCACCATTGACCTGAAGATCCAGATATCCGGGGCTGAGGATATCCCCGGCCAGATCTACATAGCGCAAATTGGCTGCGGGGGGACTATCGGGCGCCAGACTGACCAGCTTGCCTGCCTCAAACCTGGCGGTGAGGCCGTGTTGCAGACTATGGCCATCAAAAATTGGCCCGCCACCATAAAGAGTGGTTGTCTTATTCATTGTGCTGTCCTGGCCGTGTCTCTGGCTGCGCTTGTGCCGCGAACTCTCGTGCCAGGGCCAGCGCCCCGCTCAAAGGGTCGCCTTGTGGCGGGCGCAGATCTTCCTGCATCTGTTCGGGAAGGTAGACGAGGTACTCTGGCGCCAGCCCTCCTGTGAGACACAGGCGGTGACCGGGTGTCCAGCCGATCCGTGGTAGGGTCTCGGCAATATAGCAGGCCCCCTGGTGCATCAGTTTTATGGCCAGAGCGTCGCCCCCTTTGGCATAGCGGGTCACGTCTTTGGCAAAGGCACCAAACTCCATCGGGCTGGCCTGACTGGCAAAGGAAACGATCTCGGCAGAGCCGGAAAAACGGGCCAGCAGAGAGGCACTTAAACCTGTGGCCGGGGCCAGACCATCAACTACATCCAAGGTGCGGGCCAAGGCCAGACGGCCTAGCCACTGCGCTGATCCTTCGTCCCCCAGCTGCTGCCCCCAGCCGCCCACAATATGGCGGGTGCCCTTGATTTGGCTGGCCAAAAAGGAACCCGTCCCACAATGTGCAATGGCGCCCTCAGCAGTACCAAGCGCGCCACGCAGGGCTGCGGGTCTGTCGTCTTCAATATGGGGCCGACTGAGGGGGAGTGCACGTTGCAAACGGCATGCGATCTCGGAGCTTACTACGCCAGCCAGTCCCAGAAAGGCGGGCACTTCGTAAAGTTCTGCCAGCGGCAGCTCCGCCGCGACACTGAGCCGTTCCAGCCCCAGGTGAATTTGTGCCACTGCTCCGTCAAAATTACTGGAGACATTGGCTGGACCGCTTTCAACCCTGATCACCTCACCTGCGCGTTCCATGGCAATTCGACAGCGGGATCCGCCACCATCTATGGCAAGGATTATTGAGGAGGCGGGCTGAGTCATGGTCACAGGTATAAGTGCCGGATTAGCAGGGGGCCAGTCCAAGATTGTTTGCTGATACAGGCAAAAGGTTAGCGCCACGACAGATGCCATAGCATACTTGCTGAGGGCGGGCCGTTTTGCTGAGCTGCAGGAGAGAAATGGTGGCGTGGGGGAGACTTGAACTCCCGACCTATCGATTATGAGTCGATCGCTCTAACCAACTGAGCTACCGCGCCATCTTCTGTGAGGGGCGATTTACGGAATGGGGCCTCTGGGGTCAAGGCGCAAATGCAGGAGAAATCGGCTTTCGCGGATGTTTTTTTGCTTCGACCGGCAGTTTCTTTGCTTTTCAGCCCGTTAGGCTTTGTTAGGCAGGGCCTGCACTGTAGCGCGAATAAAGTCATTGCAGAGATCTGGCACCGTAATGGGCAGCATATGGCCATGATCAGCGGCAATTTGACAGTTTAGGCCGTAGGCTTCCATCGCGTGCCCCTGGGATTGGGGGGCGAGAATGGCATCCTCGCCCCCAAAAAGAATCGCCCCGGGTGTGCGCAGCTCCTTTGCGTAACGGGCGGCCTGGGTCTCGATCGCTGGGTAGAGGTATGAGGCATCGGCCGAGGCCGCGACAAAGCTCTCGGGGCGTAGCCCCAGTGCGCCGCCTGCCTTGATTAGAAAATCATCTGGGCAGGTCTCAGGTGCAAAAATCTGCTGCAGAACCGGCTCTGCTGTGCGTTGCGCAGTTGGCACTGCAACGGTCTGCGCCATCAGATGCCGCATGATGCTGGTGTGCACGATCAAGCCCTTAAAGGCTTCTGCCCCCTGTGAGGAGGGGTGCGTCAGCGGGGCCAGCAAGGCAAGGCCGCGAATTTTCTCAGGCGCCTGTAGCGCCATGGCGAGCGAGACCGCACCACCGAGAGAATGCCCAACCAGAACGGGTTGGTCGACCTCCAGTTGGTCGAGGACGTTTAACAAGGTTTTTGCCTGTTCGGGCAGGCGAGCCAGGCCGTCACTGGCACGTGTGGAATATCCGCAACCAGGTCGGTCCAGTGCAATCACCCTGTGGTCCTTGGCGAGCAGCTCCGCCAGAGCATAGGTGAAATGTTGCAGCTGTCCGCTTAAGCCGTGGATCAGCACCAAAGGCTGGGCATCACGTGGGCCGATATCGATATAATGGATTTTTCCCTGAACGGTGTTGCAGAACTGGCCAACAGGCGGCACCAATTGCCGGGCTTCGCGCGCAAGCTTGCGGGTTTTGAGATGCGAGGCCCCCATGAGCGCTGCAGGGGCGGCAAGGGCGATCAGGGCAAGACTACTAAGGGCGGACATCAAAAATACTCCAAAGGAAAAGGCGGGCACAAGGCCGTTAGTTATTGCTCCAGATCTTGAAGTTGGGGGCGCGGCAGCCTGTCCAAAAGGTCAAAGACATGGGCCCGGCAGGCCTCTCCACTCCATGCATCGGGGGAGAAACCAGAGGGCAGAACGGGGTGGCGCAGAGCAATGCGGCGCCAATGGTGTACCACCAGAGTGCGCAGAGTGGCCACTTGCACCGGCGTCAGCGCCGCTGTGGAGGGCGGGATCTCTTTCAGGGCGTCTAGCAGGGATTGGCAGGCGTCGATCAAGTCCTGCGGGAATAGGCGGGCCTGTAACCAACTGGGCTGCGAAAGATCAGAGACCTGTGCAACCAGAAGATCGTCCAGCCCAGTCGGGGCAGCGCCATAGCCCAGCGCAGTGCGGCGGTTGACCTGGGTATACTGCGGGAGCAGCAGGGTCTCTTCCAGAGCCGCTTGTCCCGCACCGTCATCCGCGATCAAGAGATGCCAGTCTTGCGGCGGTTCTGGGATACGGGCGTAGATTCTCGGAGTCACGGCGGCAGATTGATTGCGACCAAACTCCGTCAGATAGTGCACTGAGGCACGTCCAGACCGGGTGCTTTCGATCCAGCCATCTTTGCGCAGCCGGTGCAGGGCCACCCGGATGGCTTCGGGCTTGATCCCCATCGGGGTGATGATTTGGGTCAGGGTGGTGCCACTGATCTGATCGCCTGTTTTCTGCGCCAGATCGCCAAACAGCGACACAATAATTGACCAGACTCGCAGGTTCTGCAGGTCGGTCAACTGGGCTATGCTCGCTTCGAAGTTCTGAAAAGATGCTGCTGTCATAGCAACAAGATAGGCACTCCGGGCCTGTTAGACCAGCCCGGAGCGTTGGGGGGTGGCGATATTGGCGCCTTAGAACGCGTTCATGGTCAGCAGTTCATATTCCGCGACTTTTTCGTCGTCTTGATTGGTCAGGGTCACGTGCCAGCGGACCTCACCGTATTCCTCATTTCGGGGTGTCTTCTTCTTGACGCTCAGACGTACCTTGATGCTATCGCCCGCCGAAACCGGCTTCATGAAGCGCAGGTTGTCGAGACCGGTGTTGGCCAGAACAGGCCCCTCATTGGGTTCGACAAACAGGCCGGCAGCAAAGGAGAGCAGGAGGTAGCCATGTGCGACGCGACCGGGGAAGAAAGGGTTCCGCTTGGCGGCGGCGTCATCCATATGCGCGTAGAAGGTATCGCCGGTGAATTTGGCGAAATGTTCGATATCTTCCAGCGTGACCTCCCGCGCGGGGCTGTTTAGCGTCTCGCCGATGGCCAGTGCGCCATATTTGCGGGTGAAAGGATGGGCAGGGCCTGCGATCTCCGTCCCTCCGGGCACCCATTGCTCGCCGATGGCAGCCAGAATGTCGGGGCTGCCCTGAATGGCGGTGCGCTGCATATAGTGTTTCACACCGCGAACCCCGCCCAGTTCTTCGCCACCACCGGCACGACCGGGGCCACCATGCACCATGTGCGGCAGGGGGGAGCCATGGCCGGTGCTTTCCTTCATCGAGGTGCGGTTGTTGAAATAGATCCGCCCGTGATAGGCGCCCGATCCCAGCGCTACTTCGCGGGCCACCTCTGCGTCATTGGTGATGCAGGACGCCACCAGTGACCCCTCGCCACGGTTGGCCAGCGCAACCGCATGGTCCAGGTCACGGTAGCCCATGACGGTCGAGATCGGACCAAAGGCTTCGGTGTCATGCACGCGCCGGGCAGCGTCGGGGTTTTCGCAGTGGAACAGCATCGGCGGCACAAAGGCACCTTTTTCAGCATCGGCGCCCTCAACCGTAAAGTCTTCGGGGTCGCCATAGACGCGGGTGGCTTCGGTTGCCAAGATCGCCGCCTTTTCCAGCACGTCACGCTTCTGCCCATTGGACACCAGCGCCCCCATACGGGTGCTCTCCAGGCGTGGATCACCGATCTGGGTCTTGGCCAGACGAGCCGACAGTGCTTCGATCACCGCTTCGGTCTGCGATATCGGCGTGATGATGCGGCGCACGGCGGTACATTTCTGTCCCGCCTTGGTGGTCATCTCGCGGCTGACTTCTTTGATGAAGAGATCAAATTCCGGAGTGCCGGGTGTGGCATCTGGCCCCAGGATCGACGCGTTCAGGCTGTCCTGCTCAGCCACAAAGCGGATGGATTTTTCCAGAATCACCGGGTTCTGCCGCAGCTTTAATGCAGTCTGGGCCGAGCCGGTAAAGCTGACCACATCTTGCATGGTCAGATGGTCGAGCATGTCGCCCAGCCCGCCCGAAACCAGCTGTAGGGCGCCGGCAGGCAGGATGCCACTGTCGAGCATCAGCCGCACGGCGAGTTCGGTGACATAGCAGGTGGCTGTCGCAGGCTTGACGATGGCGGGCACACCGGCCAGCAGGGTGGGGGCGAGCTTTTCCAACATGCCCCAGACCGGGAAGTTGAAGGCGTTGATATGGACCGCAACGCCTTGCAAAGGCGTGCAGATGTGCTGGCCCAGGAACGTGCCGTTGCGCGACAGCTGCTCAACCTCGCCATCCAGGTAGACCTTGGCATCGGGCATCTCGCGGCGGCCTTTGGAGGCAAAGACAAACATGGTGCCGATGCCGCCGTCGATGTCGATCATGTGGTCGGACTGGGTGGCACCGGTGTCAAAGCTCAGATCATAGAGCGCCTGTTTGTGTTCATTCAGATGCGCTGACAGCGCCTTGAGCATGCGGGCACGGTCATGGAAGGTCAGCGCACGTAGGGCGGGTCCGCCCACGTCGCGGGCGTAGGAGAGCATCGCCTGCACATCCAGCGCGTCATTGCCAGCCTGCGCCAGCGGGGCACCAGTGACGGCGCTGGCGATATTGCGGGCGCCCGCGCCCGGGGCGATCCATTCACCCGCGGCGAAACTCGATACGTCTAGAAGGCTCATGCTCTGTCCTTTTCATTCCTGTGGCCGATCCCCTGCGGCAGGTCGTGAGACGACTCGCTGCCCTAGGGCCTCAAATTCACTTTGAATGATATATTGACCGTCCGGTCGGTTTATGCAAGGAATTTGTCAACGGAGGTTTGCAGCCCGCTGGTTTGAGATAGCCAGGGGCGGCATGAGGGAGAAAGAGATGTCCGATTCAATATTGGTCGCGGATCACGGCGCTTGGGTGGAGATCACCCTGAACCGGCCGGATCGGCTCAACAGTTTCAACGATGAAATGCACTATGCCCTGCGCGCCGCCATTGAGGCGGCGCGGGATGGTGGTGCGCGGGCGATCCTGCTGACCGGTGCGGGCCGGGGCTTTTGTGCCGGGCAGGACCTGGGCGACCGCGATCCCAGCAAGATGGATGGACCGCCGGATCTGGGCAACACGGTGCGGACTTTCTATGCGCCGCTGGTCAATCTGATCCGCTCGCTTGAGTTCCCTGTGATCTGTGCTGTCAACGGTGTCGCTGCCGGGGCTGGTGCCAATATCGCATTGGCCTGCGACATGGTTTTTGCAGCGGAAAGCGCCAAGTTCATTCAGTCTTTCTCCAAGGTCGGGTTGATCCCGGACACCGGCGGCAGCTGGCATCTACCACGGCTACTGGGCGAGGCCCGCGCCAAGGGGCTGGCCTTTACTGCGCAGCCGCTGCTCGCCAAACAGGCCGAGGACTGGGGGCTGATCTGGAAAGCGGTGCCGGATGCGGATCTGATGGAGACGGCCCGCGACATGGCCGCGCAGCTGGGCAATGGGCCCACCCTGGGTCTGGGTCTCAGTAAACATTGCATTCAGGATGCCGCCGTGGCGACGCTGACGGACCATCTGGAGCAGGAAGCCGACGCCATGAAGACCTGCGGTGAAAGCGCGGACTACGCCGAGGGCGTTGCCTCCTTCCTGGAAAAACGTGCGCCAAAGTTTCAGGGGAAATGAGCATGACCCCTAAAGAACGCGCTGAAAAATCCGCTGAGGCCATGTGGGCCAGTGACAATGCCTCGAAATGGGCGGGGATGGAGATCACCGCCATTGACGAAGGCTCGGCGACGCTAGAGCTGACCATCGCGCCGCATCACTGCAACGGCCATGGCATCTGCCATGGCGGCGTGACCTTCATGCTGGCCGACAGCGCCTTTGCCTTTGCCTGCAACAGCCGCAACCAATCAACGGTGGCGCAGAGCAACAGCATCACATTTACCGCCCCTGGCAAGCTGGGCGAGCGATTGATTGCCCGCGCCACTGAGGTCTCTCTGACCGGGCGCAGCGGTATTTATGACGTGACAGTTGAAAACCAAACCGGCCAGATGATCGCAGCCTTTCGCGGGCTTTCGCGTGCCATCAAGGGCCAGTTGTTTGACGAATAGGCGACGGAGGAAGCCATGAAAGATCTTACCCCTAAAAAGGCAGACCTCGATGCGATCGAGATTGCTTCGATTGATGAAATCCGCGCCGTTCAGCTCGAGCGCCTGAAGTGGTCGCTGCGTCATGCCTATGACAACGTGCCAATGTACAAAGAGCGCTTTGACGCGGCTGGCGTGCACCCGGACGACCTGCAGCAGCTGTCGGATCTGTCCAAGTTCCCGTTCACCTACAAGAACGACCTGCGCGACAACTACCCCTTTGGTCTTTTTGCGGTGCCGCGTGAGGAAATCATTCGCCTGCATGCTTCCTCCGGTACGACAGGTAAGCCGACTGTTGTGGGCTATACCGCTAATGATATCTCGAACTGGGCGGATCTGGTGGCGCGCTCTCTGCGGGCGGCCGGGCTGCGCAAGGGCGATATGGTGCATAACGCCTATGGCTATGGGCTGTTCACCGGCGGTCTGGGCGCGCATTACGGGATTGAACGTCTGGGCGCGACCGTGGTGCCCATGTCTGGCGGTCAGACCGAAAAGCAGGTCGGGTTGATCACCGACTTCCAACCCGATGGGATTATGGTGACGCCCTCATATATGCTCAATATCCTTGAGCAATATCATAAGGTTGGCATGGACCCGCGCGAAAGCTCGCTTCAGGTGGGTATTTTTGGGGCTGAGCCCTGGACTGATGCCATGCGTCGCGAGGTCGAAGCCGCGTTTGATATGCATGCGGTTGATATTTATGGTCTGTCTGAAATCATGGGGCCGGGTGTGGCCAGCGAATGCGTCGAGACCAAGGACGGTCCAGTGATCTGGGAAGATCACTTCCTGCCCGAGATCATTGATCCCGTAACTGGCGAAGTGCTGCCTGATGGCGAAATGGGCGAGTTGGTCTTTACCACCCTCACCAAAGAAGGCCTGCCGATGGTGCGCTACCGCACCCGCGACCTGACGCGCCTGCTGCCCGGCACGGCGCGCTCAATGCGGCGGATGGAAAAGATCACCGGTCGCTCGGATGACATGATCATTCTGCGGGGCGTCAATGTCTTCCCCAGCCAGATCGAAGAGCAGCTAATGGCCACCGGTGGTTTGGCGCCGCACTATCAGATTGAGCTTTACAAAGCCGGTCGTATGGATGCGATGCGGGTCTATGTCGAGGCCAACCCAGATGCCACCGATGAGCTGAGTAAAACAGCCGCTGCGCGGATGCTGACCAAACGCATCAAGGATATGGTTGGCGTTTCCACTGAGATCATCGTAGGCGAGCCTGGCGAAGTTGAGCGCAGCCAGGGCAAAGCCAAGCGCGTCGTCGATAACCGCGACGCTGACTAATCAAGGAGAGAGCTGACCTTATGGCCCGCACCATTGCAAAAGATCATGACGAAAAGCGCGCTCAGATTCTAAAATCTGCCGCCAAGGTCTTTGCCGAGGCGGGCTATGATCGCGCGTCCATGACCCAATTGGCGCGCGAATGCGGGATCTCCAAGGCCAATATTTATCACTATTATGACAGCAAGGATGCCGTGCTTTTCGGCCTCCTTGATACCTATCTTTCGGATCTGCGCGACCGCGTCTGCGGGGTCGAGGTTGCGGATCTTGCCCCAGATGAGGCGCTGCGTCAGGTGGTGGCTGAAGTGCTGCTCGCCTATCAGGGCGCGGATTACGAGCACAAGGTGCAGTCCGGTGCCATGGGCGCCCTGCCGGAAGAGCAGCAAAAGCTGCTGCGCGCCTATCAGCGTGAAATGGTGCAGTTCCTCAGCGACACATTGCAGGCGGTGGCGCCCGATGTCTTTGAAGGCAATGGTGAGAAGCTCCGTTCCGCCACCATGTCGGTCTTTGGCATGTTGAACTGGTACTATATGTGGAACTCCGGCGCCGGCCCCAAGGCGCGTGAGGACTATGCTGAGCTGGTCGCCAACCTGACCCTGAACGGGGTGCGGGGGCTGTAGAGCAATATCTGCTTCGCGCCCAAAGCTACGTGTGGATGGACTTGACCCAACGGATGTATCAGAACTAGCCTTCCCAATATGTTTATCCGGTTTGTTTGCAATAGAACCCACCCAAATATCGACGCAGAACTTGGTATGTTTGCAGCCCGTGACTATGTTGATTTTTCTCAGCAGAAAGGGAGCATTCAGAGAGCGCATGAAGAAGCTTTTTATTGGTTCAGCGCAGATGGCGGCGGCGGGTTAACTTATCCTCGGCTTAAAGGAAAAGCTCGTACAGCCGATGTTAAAAAATCTCTATTTTGGTTTCGAGTAGATGCCAAATTCTTTCATCGTGAGGCTGGTAGCGTTATTGTGCGAGCGCGCGAATTGGCATCCGTCCTTACTCTTGCAGGATGTGAAATTCGCGAAATACAAACCAAATCTCCGGGCAAAATAGTCTGGGAAGACAGCCGCCAAGTCCTCGCGTTGCCAGATTCTAAAAAAGTTCCGAGAGCGTTTTGATCTGACCTACTCAGTGGTAAGAACTTGAACTAGTGCGGGAGACAACGGGCTATGAAGACATTCGACGCGAACATTTTAGAAACGCTCAACAAGGAGTGTAATGGGGTCGGCGTACACTATATCGGGCTGGGTACGTATGACTTTCAAATATCCTTTGGAAATTTGGACCGTATCCGAACCATGGAAAAGGCCGTCTTTTCAATAAGCGGAAGACATTACTCGTGGACGAAAAGCCCGTCAAAAATTCCCTTTGGTTTGCTACTTGAGCAAGTTCCAACCCATTTCGAACTTTCAAACTTGCAAGTAATACGGATGTGCTTCAAGTCAGGGGATTTCGTAGAATTTCACACAGCAGAAAGTGCTCATGAATCTGTCGTAATCGACCTCGGCGTAAGGGGCGATATCCATGTGATTGAAGTTTTTTAAGCTGCCACTTTGTCCGCATAGCGAGCCATCAAGGGCTGCCACAATTTGGCAGCGCCCGAACCGCCCCCACGGGGCGGGCGCTTTGCGTCCCACCCCTCGGTTCGGACGCGGAGATTTTCTGAAAAGTGTTAAAGCAGCACAATCCGCCAGTGGGCTTTGGCAAAGGCCCGATTTGTCGTCATGCTGTTTGCGTGTCCTAGGGAGCGCTCAGAAGTGTTACCTCGTCAAAGATGCGCGCAGCACCTCCCACTGCCGCTGCCAGATGGGCTCTTTGAAGGCCAGCAGCCAGTAGCTCTCGTGATGGGATGGGCGCGGGGGCAATCCGCAACGACGGTCCTCAACAGGGCTTTGGTGTCTCAGCTCCACCCTGTTCGAGGCCGGAGCTGAGATCGTGTTTTTGGTGTTGGGATCAGTCGTTGCGGCGGACGCGGGCGGCGCTCTTGTCGGCAAAGGCGGCCAGGCGTGCCCGGGCGTCGGGTTGGGTATTCACCACCCCGGCCACCACAGCTTCGGCATAGGCTGCATCCATGGCCGACATGTTCTGCATGTGGCTGACAGCAGAGCAGATGGCAAAGTTCGACAGAGGCAGGTTTTCAGCCGTCCGGCGGGCCAGTTCCAGCGCTTTGTCAAAGCTGGAGCCTTCCACGATGTACTGGGCCAAGCCGAGATCGCAGGCCTCCTGCCCCTGATAAACACGACCGGTCAGCATCATGTCGATCATGCGCGACTTGCCGACCAGATCGGTCACGCGAATGGTGGCACCACCGCCGGTGAATAGCCCGCGCTGACCTTCGGGCAGTGCAAAATAGGTGCTCTGATCCATCACCCGGATATGGGCCGAGCTGGCCAGCTCAAGCCCGCCCCCGACAACGGCCCCCTGGAGGGCGGCAATCACTGGCACCCCACCATATTCCATCTTGTTAAAGGCCTCGTGCCAACGCAGGCAAACATGCATGAAGTCCGCTGGGCTGCGGTCTTCGTCGTGATGTTCGATGAGGTCCAGCCCAGCACAGAAATGATCGCCGGCCCCGGCCAGAACCACGGCTTTGACACCAGCGCGCGGCGCGGTGGAGAAGAAATCAACCAGCTCTTCGATGGTGTCTATATCCAGCGCGTTGCGTTTGGTCGGACGATTGAGTGTAACCACCCACACCCCATCGTCATGGGGCTGAAGGTCGAGGTTCTTGAAACGGGCGATGTCGATTTTGGCGGTCATGATACAGTCCTTATTGGCGAAAAAGGTACAGGCAACCGAAGCGGCGGCACTGCCCAGGTATGAGAATGTTGGCTTGGCGCGATTACAGCAGGGCTGCCGACAGGCTCTCGGCGCCTGAAACACAGCGGCTGCGCTGCACCTCGACCTCGCAGAGCACGTGGTCGGCGTAGAAACGGGCCGATGCCACCTTGGCCGCCATGAATTCGGGATCCTCGCCGCGCGCCAGGGCTGCCTCGGCAGCCAGCAACCCGCGCGCCATCTGCCAGCCAGAGACCAGGTTTCCGGCCAACATCAGATAGGGCACACCAGCGCCAAAGGCCGCAGGCATGTCGCTCTTGTTCAGGCTCAGAAGATGCGAAACCACCTCTTCAAAGGCCCGGCGGGCCGCGGTCAGGCGGGGCGCAACGGCCTGGGCAGCAGGGGACCCTGCGGCCAATTCTGTTTCGGTTTCGGCAATCCTTGCGGCCAAAGCACGGGCGGTCGCCCCGCCATCGCGCAGGGTCTTACGCCCCACCAGATCATTGGCCTGAATGGCGGTGGTGCCCTCATAGATCGGCAAGATGCGGGCATCGCGGTAGTGCTGCGCCGCGCCGGTTTCCTCGATAAAGCCCATGCCGCCATGTACCTGTACCCCCAGCGAGGCCACTTCGACACCGTTTTCAGTGCTGAAACCTTTGACCAGCGGCGTCAGGAACTCTGATAGCGCTTTGGCTTCGGTCTGAGCATCGGGGGTGGGGGCGTTGCGGGCCATATCCTGGCACCCCGCAGCAAACATGGCCATGCCACGCGCGCCCTCCGTCAGCACCCGCATCCGCATCAACATGCGGCGCACATCGGGATGGTGGACAATGGTGACGGCCTCGCGGGTGGAGCCATCCACTGGCGCGCTTTGCACCCGTTCCTTAGCAAAGGCAAGTGCCTGCTGATAGGCACGTTCGCCTACTGCGATGCCTTGCAGACCCACCGCATAGCGGGCCGAGTTCATCATCTCAAACATGTAGGTAAGGCCTGCGTTTTCCTCGCCAATCAGGAAGCCTGTGGCCTCTTCAAACTGCAACACGGCGGTGGGGCTGGCCTTGATCCCAAGCTTGTGTTCGACACTTGGGCAGATCACGCTGTTGCGCGCGCCCAAAGAGCCATCCGCATTGACCATATATTTGGGTACCAAAAACAGGCTAATGCCTTTGACGCCAGCGGGGGCGTCGGGGGTTCGGGCCAATACCAAGTGCACGGTGTTTTCCGACATGTCATGCTCACCATAGGTGATGAAGATCTTGGTGCCGCTGATCTTATAGGTGCCATTGGCCTGGGCCTCGGCGCGGCTGCGCACCAGGGCCAGATCGCTGCCCGCCTGGGGCTCGGTCAGGTTCATGGTGCCAGTCCATTTACCACTGACCAGATTTTCCAGATAGATCGCCTTGGTTTCTTTGGACCCTGCAG
This sequence comes from Roseobacter sp. MED193, assembly GCF_000152965.1. Classification (GTDB taxonomy): domain Bacteria; phylum Pseudomonadota; class Alphaproteobacteria; order Rhodobacterales; family Rhodobacteraceae; genus Pseudophaeobacter. The sequence goes on from NZ_CH902583.1 coordinate 3,002,280, forward strand.
TCAGCAGCGCCTCGATGGCTCCGTCGGTCAGCAGTGGACACAGAGCAAAGCTGAGGTTTGCAGCATTCAGCACCTCAGTGGCGGCAGCCCCTACGGCACGGGGCAGGTCCTGACCGCCAAAGTCACCGGGATGCGGCAGGCTCTGCCAGCCCATCTCGACAAATTTTGCGTAGGCCTCAGCAAAGCCATCTGCCAGCACAACCTTGCCATCCACCACATGCGATCCCGCTGCATCGCCAGAGGCGTTTAGCGGCGCGATTTCTTCTGAACAAAAACGGCCCAGCTCTTCTAGGACGGCGGCGGCATCTGACAACTCCAACCCATCATATTTGTCCAACCCAGAGACCTCGGACCAGCGGGAGAGGTGCTCAATGTTGAAAAGCATGTCTTTTACAGGTGCATCAAAACTCACGGGTCGTCCCCTCCACTGGGCTAATTTCAGGTCTTTGGCCGAATACGGCTTGCCTAATATGCCAGATAGAGAGGCCGAAATGCTGGAACAATCTCCCCTATGGACGAAAACATTGCATAAAGTGACAAAGCGGCGCAAAAGACCCTATGTTGTCAGATCAAAACACCGGCATTCTACCCACCGTCTCGCGGGCCTTTCTCGAAGATTGGCTGCAACTGGTGCGCCAGCAATGCCCGGCGCAGCAATTGGCCGGGTTTCTTGACCAAATTGGTCTGGTTGAGGCCGCACAGCCGGGCGGGCGCGTGACCCATGATCAAATCGTACGGTTCTATCAGCTAATTGCAGCCGAAACCGGCGACGAGATGATGGGCCTGTGGAGCCGCCCTATCCGATCTGGCACCCTGAAACACCTTTGTGCCTCAATGCGGGGAGCATCCTCTCTTTCAGCTGCGCTGTATCGCTTCACCTCCTTTTGGAACCTGTTGCTGGATGATTATGAACTGCGGTTGGAAACTGATGAGCAGCGGATGTGCATCCTTTTGGAACCGCGCGCAGATGACAAGCCCCAGCGGTTTGGTCATATGCTGATGCTTAAATTGGGCCATGGGGTTGCCTCCTGGCTGACGGGTCGCGAGCTGCCGCTCGCTGAAGTGGGCTTTGCCTTTGAGCGCCCAGTTTTTGCAGAGGACTACCCCGTTCTCTTCCCCTCTCTGATCCGATTTGGTGCCCCCCGGTCGCGGATCGTCTTTAGCGAGGGCTTGGGCGATTTGCCGATTTCACGTAGCGAGATGGAGATGCAGGAGTTCCTGTTGCGGGCGCCCCGTGACTGGATCTTTACCAGCTTTCGCGAACATGCGCTGTCATTGCGGTTGCGCGAACTGTTGCTGGAGGCGGATCGGTTGGACTTCCATTTGCGAGATGCAGCTCAATCGCTGAACTTAACTCCGCGCACCTTGATGCGGCGCCTGGATGCAGAAGGGACCTCCTTTCAGGCGATAAAAGACGGTCTGCGCCGTGATATTGCGATACGGGATCTGTCACGCGGACTTAAAAGCATCGAAGAAATTTCGCAGGATGTCGGCTTTGCTTCGGCGGCAAACTTTCATCGTGCCTTTCGTCGCTGGACCAGTGCAACGCCTGGTGCCTACCGTAAATCTGACTGAACTGCCCAGACGCCCGTCAACCTGCTCAGTCAAACAGCGATGTCGTGCCACGGTACAAGAGCATACCCTGAGGCGACGCAACTAGGCGTTGACACAGTTAGCGTTTAGGTCCTTCGTAGAGCGGTTAATGAATTGCGCCAAGGGTGGCCGAGGCTGGAAAATTGAAAAAAAGATTTAGACTGGGTTCTCGATTTTGGGGTTTGATAGCCTTCGTTATGGCAGTGGCTGTTGCAACTACGGCCCCGGCGCAGACTGAGTTGAGCATGTGGTACCACGGCTCTCAGAACATACTAGAGCGGGAAGTGATCGGCCAGATTGTCGATGATTTCAACACCAGTCAGGCCGAATGGAAGGTCCTCCTGAAGAGCTTCCCGGAAGGCAGCTATAATGACGCTGTGGTTCGGGCGGCGCAGCGCGGCAACCTGCCCGATATTATCGACGTCGATGCGCCCGTGGTGGCAAATTGGGCTTGGTTGGGATACCTGCAGCCCTTGGCATTTGATGCAGCCACTGTGGAGGCTTTCCTGCCGTCCTCAGTTGGGCGATGGAAGGGTGAAATCTACTCCGTCGGCCTTTGGGAAGCGGCACTGGCTATCCTGACACGCAAATCCACCTTGGAAAAATACGGCATCAGAATACCAAATCTCGACGCCCCTTGGAGTGGTGCAGAATTCGAAGCAGCCTTGGCAAAAATCAAGGACTCCGGAGATTTTCACTATCCGCTTGATCTGGGATTGGCCAGAGAGGGGGAGTGGTTCCCCTATGCGATAAGTCCCTTTTTACAGAGCTTTGGCGGTGATTTGGTCGACAGGTCGACCTATTTGACCGCGCAGGGGGCGCTCAACGGTACGGCGGCCCAGGAATTCGGCCGATGGTGGCAATCCCTGTTTACACGTGGGTTTGTCCCAAGTTTGGGCAGGGTACAGGTGGATCGGACTGCCGCTCTCATTGATGGGACATATGCCATGTCGTGGAATGGAAATTGGACTGTGTTGGATTTCATTGAAGCCCATGGCGAGGATGCTGTATTCCTGCCAGCCCCTGATTTTGGGGGTGGCAGCGTCATTGGGGCCGGCAGTTGGCAGTTTGGCGTTTCGGCCACCTCTAAACATGTCGATGGCGCGACTGCCTTTGTAAAGTTTGCGGTTCAAGATCGACATCTTACCCAAATAGCAGATCAGCTGGGACTAATACCGCCTACGGCAGCATCGGCACTCGCTTCCAAGCACTATGGTCCTGAAGGGCGGCTTGCTGAGTTTGTCGATTTGTCGCGGAAACAGGCTTTGCTGCGACCGGTTTCTCCCAGCTATGTTGTCATCGCAAAAGTGTTTGAAAGAGCATTGGTCGAGATGGCTGAGGGAGCGGACGTGAGGCAGGTACTTGATGAGGCAACCCAGGACATCAATCGAGATATTCAGCGCAATGCAGGGTACTAATACGACCAGAACCGAGAGATAGAATTGGACATTCCTCCATATGGGGACCGTAGGGATCAATGTTGCAAGTAGATTAAAGGACGTGAGTCAAAGGGCGAAATGAGTGGGGGAAGAAATTCTGCATAAATTTCATTTTGGCACTCAAGTGTATCGCGTCCTGTTGGGGATGGCGGCCCTATTGATGCTTTCCGGCCCATTGGCCGCTGAAGCGCTGCGCGTAGGGTTTTATGAGAACCCCCCTAAAATTTTTCGGGACACTGACGGAACCCCCACAGGGTTTTGGCCAGAGGTGACTGACGCCATCCTGTCCGACCTGGGTTACGATTACGAATATATCGATTGTGAGTGGGAAGCCTGCCTCGAGATGGTGCGGCAGGGGCAACTGGATCTAATGCTCGATGTTGCTTACTCAAAAGAGCGGGCCGAGCAATTTCAGTTTATAAACGAAGCACTCATCTATGCCTGGTCTACGATTGTCACCTCCAAGGAGCTCGAGGTTGAGACTTTGGCGGATTTTGAAGGCAAGAGAATTGCGGTTCTGGCGAACAGTATTCAGGAACGGGACCTGAGGCGTTTCCTGCGAGAGGAAGGTGTGAAAGCCAAGCTGATCTGGACATCATCCGTACAGGGCGCAATTGATGCTGTTTTGGTTGGTGATGCAGATATGGCAATTACCAACACGTTCTTTGCGGTTAGAATGGCCGAGCAGAACGATCTGCGCATTCCGGAATTACCGTTCCAAGTCAATTCCTACCATTATGTTGTCCCACCTGATGCGCCGCGGAGCTTTGTGCAGGCACTGAATCTGGCCTCATACAGGCAACAAATGACATTTGGGTCGGCGTTTCATGCTGCTGAATATGAATGGATTTCTTTCCACAAAGCGCCTTTGCCCACTTGGCTCAGTACCGCAGTGCTTGTGGCGGCTTCAGTGCTCATGCTGTCAGGGGCTTTGATTTTCACCCTCCGCCGTCTCGTGCGGGCGCGTACCAGGGATCTTGCCAATACGGTGGAGGCCCTGAGTTCGGAAATGGAGCTGCGCAAGAAGGCTGAGACATTTGCCCTGGAGACGCAAAAGTTCGACGCAATTGGGCGGCTTGTCGGAGGGGTTGCCCATGATTTCAACAATCTGCTTTCAATAATCTTGGGAAACCTAGAGCTTCTTAAGGATCAGGTAGAACCGAACTCTCCTATACTAAAATACATCGACCAAGCGCTTTCAGCGACCAAACGCGGGGCCAAGCTCACCTATGACCTATTGTCCTTTGGTCGGCGGGCCCAGCTGCTTCCGCAGGTGCTGAAAATCGATACAGTTCTCAACGGCATCGAAGACATGCTGCGCCGTACCTTGCCTGCAAATATTTCCTTGGATTTTCGATATGATGACCATGTGAAACCGGTTCTTCTGGATCAGGGCCAGCTTGAAAACGCAGTCTTGAACTTGGTGTTAAACGCGCGTGACGCGATGCCTAGTGGCGGGAATTTGACCCTATCTGTCTCTAACTTGGCTCCAGATGCGGCGGCAGAGCGTGAGGGCACCCTAGACAAAGTCTCCGTTTCTGTGACGGATACCGGATTGGGGATCGAAGACGAAGCTTTGGGCAAGGTGTTTGAGCCATTTTTCACCACCAAGGAGATTGATAAGGGTTCTGGCATGGGCCTGGCAATGGTCCATGGTTTTGTCACCCAGTCAGGTGGTGAAATCAGCATCCGCAGCGTTTTGGGGGAAGGCACAACTGTTGAACTGTGCTTTCCCGTGACAGCAGAGCGAACAGATCAGGAATCTGGAATTGACAATCCCGCAAACCTTTTAGGGGATGAAAAAATACTGCTGGTTGAGGATGACGACGATGTTCGAAGCGCCCTGCGTCAACGGCTCTCGACGTCCGGGTTTCGCGTGACCGAAGCCAGTGACGGGACATCTGCCTTGAAACTGGTCAGCAAGCCAACTGAATTTGATTTGGTGGTGACGGATCTGACAATGCCTGGGCCTGTCCAGGGGATGGATCTGGTGCGCCGGATCAGAGAAGCGTTAGGTGAAATACCCATTGTTATTCTGACGGGCTATGGAACGGATGCGCTAGATGAGTTGGCGGACACATCCAGGTGTATTCTATTGAGCAAGCCGGTTTCCGGCCCCCTTCTTATTTCCCGAATCCGGCAGTTGTTGGACGCCTGAGAGCGTTCCCGCGCATGAGGTGTGCTCACCAGAAGGGGCAGGCTGTCCCCAGCGCTTTTCTGTCACGGTTCTGTTAAGGCGATGCGTTAACTCCTCTCCCAAGACGAGCGGCAGCGGACGATGTGCATGAAGTACCGAACGATTTTTTTGTCTGATATCCATTTGGGCACACCGGGGTGCCAGGCTGACCTCTTGTTGGGGTTCTTAAATAGTCACGAAGCGGACACCTATTACCTGGTTGGCGATATCGTTGATGCCTGGCGTATTCGCCGGAAGGGGTTCTTGTGGCCACAGGCGCACAATGATGTTGTGCAGACGCTTTTGGCTAAGGCACATGATGGGGCCCGGATTTTCCTGATCCCTGGCAACCACGATGAATTCCTGCGCTCCTACTATGGAACCCATTTTGGCGGTATTGAGGTGGTTGCCACTGCCGATTTTGTGGCATCTGACGGTAAGCGTTATCTCGTGACCCATGGAGACCAATTTGATGCTGTTGTGACCAACGCCAAATGGTTGGCCCATCTCGGGGATCAGGCCTACGAGTTCATGCTCTGGCTGAACACCCGCATTAACCGGCTCCGCCATTTATGGGGCGGGCAATATTGGTCGCTCTCCAAATGGGCCAAGCACCAGGTCAAACAGGCTGTCAACTTTATCAGCGAATATGAAAACGTACTCACCGCCGAGGCGCGGCGTGGCGGCTATGATGGGGTGATCTGCGGTCACATCCACAGCGCCGCTATTCGCGATCTGGAGGGGATGACCTATGTGAACACCGGGGATTGGGTCGAGAGCTGCACCGCGATTGTCGAGCGAGACAATGGCAGCCTCGCGTTGATCGATTGGGAACGTTCCGCCAGGCGGTCCCGTCACCGGGCGCGTCGTGCCCGCCAGAAAGACAAAGTTCTAGAAAATGTATAGGGGATCTACCCGATGAGTTCTTCCGCCCAAGCCCAATTGGACGCAGCTGTTTTACAGCAGGGGGATGCCGCAACCGGGTGGCTGGAACGCCAGTTTTCTCGCCTGTTTCTAGGGCTGGTCTACCCGCAGATCTGGGAAGATCCAGTGGTCGACATGGCGGCGCTGGAGATCGCACCAAGTGATCACTTGGTGTGTATTGCCTCTGGCAGCTGCAATCTGTTGTCCTATCTGACCGCAGGGCCGGCTTCTGTTACTGCGGTGGACCTGTCGCCAGCGCATGTCGCCCTGGGGCAGTTAAAATTGGCGGCTGCGCGTAGTTTGCCGGACTACGCCGCCTTCTATCAGTTTTTTGGTCGCGCAGATATGCCTAGCAACCTCCCCCTATATGAGCGCTATATAATGCCGAACCTAGGTCTTGATGCACGGGACTACTGGGAGGGGCGCCAGCTGTTCAATCGGCGGATATCGGTGTTCCAGAAGGGGTTCTATCACTACGGGGTTCTGGGGCGGTTTCTTGGCGCGGTACATCTGGTGGCAGGTCTTGGCCGGGTGAGTTTTGCGCCTCTATTGGCGGCGCGCAGCGTGCAAGAACAACAGGTATTTTTTGACCAAAAAATCGCCCCGCTGTTTGATATGTGGCTGGTGCGCAAGTTGGCGGGGTTTCGCGCTGCGCTGTTTGGGTTGGGTATTCCCCCAGCACAATATGACAAGCTGGCTGCCGATGGGGATGGCGATGTGTTGCCGGTCCTGCGGGAGCGGGTGCGAAAGTTGATGTGTGACTTCCCAATCCGGGAGAATTATTTTGCCTGGCAGGCATTTGCGCGCGGCTACGATCCTGCCCCGGATGGATCGCTGCCACCCTATCTGCAGCAACGTAATTTTCAGGCATTGCGCGATAATGCCGAGCGCGGCCGTATCGTAAACCGGTCCTTCACGGATCAATTGGAACAAGAGCCGGACGGCTCAAAACAGGGTTATATCCTGCTGGATGCGCAGGACTGGATGAATGATAGCCAGTTGAACGCGCTTTGGCAGCAGATCACCCGTACCGCGACGCCCGGCGCGAAGGTGATTTTTCGCACCGGCGGCACCGAGGATATCCTGCCAGGCCGGGTCGCGCCTGCCATTCTGGACCGGTGGAGCTATGACCTGGAGGTCTCTGAAAAGGGAACCAAGCAGGACCGTTCGGCGATTTACGGCGCCTTCCATCTCTATCGGTTTCAGGGGTGAGCTGATGCGCGACATCGCCCCCGACACCCATGCCGAGCTGATGGACCAGACCTACCGCCATCAACGCCTGATTTATGACCTGACGCGAAAATACTATCTGTTCGGACGTGATGAGCTACTGGCCGAACTGGCGCCGACCATAGGCGCCCATGTTCTTGAGGTGGCTTGCGGGACGGGTCGCAATCTGCAACTGGCCAGCGGTAAATTCCCAGGTTGTGAATTCTATGGGCTTGATATCTCGTCAGAGATGTTGTCGTCGGCACAGGAAAAACTCGGCAAAAGGGCACATCTGGCCCAGGCAGATGCCTGTAGCTTTGATGGAGCCGCGTTATTTGGCCGCGCGGAGTTTGACCGGATATTCATTTCATATGGTGTTTCAATGATCCCGGATTGGGAGCAAGCCCTGCGACAGAGCTTTCATCACCTTGCCCCCGGGGGCAGCCTGCATGTGGTGGATTTTTCAGACCTGGAAAGATGGCCCAGCTGGTGCCGGGGTCTGTTGCATCGGTGGTTGGGCAAGTTCCATGTCTCGCCGCGCCACGAGCTGGAAGAGGTGCTCAACCAGATCGCCAGTGATTTGGGAGCGCAAGCGCAGTTTCGTCAACTCTATCGGGGCTATGCGCAATATGGAGTGCTGCGACGCCCGGGATAGTTGTCCAAGGGGTAGCCCGATATTGCAGTATTTTCAGGAGAAATAAATCCGATAAAAATACTTGGATATAGTGGCGGGCTGCTCTAAAGGTCGCACATTACGAACGACACAGACTGGAGACCGCTATGTTCCTAGGAACAAAAATCTGCGGCTTCCTTGGTGCCATAACAGCCAGCGCTATTGTGATTGCGCAAGCCAGTGAAGCTCAAGCAGAAGCCCTCACTGTAACTGATATCGCTGGACGGCAAGTGACCTTTGCTGAACTCCCTGAAAAGATTGTACTGGGGGAAGGGCGTATGATGTATTCAATCGCGCCCCTGACCACTGGGAACCCATTTGAAAAGATCGTGGGCTGGAAGGATGATTTGGTCCTTTATGATCCGGATGCATTTCGCAAGTTTGAGGCCGCTTTTCCAGCAGACACGGCGCGGCTGATCAATTTTGGCAACCCCTATGCCGGTGATTTCAGCATCGAGGCCGTTCTTGAGGCTGATACCGACTTGGTTCTGTTGGATGTGGGCAACCTGTTCAAAGCTGAAGAAACCGGTTTGGTGGAGAAGCTGGGCGCCGCCGGTGTGAATGTGGCCTTTGTCGATTTCCGCCGCAATGCGACTGAAAACACTGTTCCGTCGTTGTTGTTGATGGGGCGCATTCTGGGCGAGGAAAAGCGCGCCGCTGAATTCATTGACTTCTACATTGCGCAGATGCGCAAGGTGACCAATGTAGTTGATGGTATCCCAGCAGAGGACCGCCCGCTAGTGGCGATTGAAAACGCTGCAGGTTGGCAAAATGACTTTTGCTGCTGGTCCTTTGGCCCATATAATTTTGGCCGCTTTGTCGAATTGGCTGGGGGCGTAAACTATGCCTCTACTCTGGCCAACGCCTATTCTGTTGATATCAGCCTTGAGGGGCTGCTGGAAGCGGATCCAGACCATCTGATTGGAACGGGTGCCAACTGGATCGAATCCCGTCCCGAAGTCTCCTCTATCCTGCTGGGCTATGAGGGAGACCCGGCGGTGAATGCGGAAAAGTTGCAAGCTTTGGCAGCGCGCACTGGCTTTGCTGAATTGCGGGCGGTGAAGGAGGGCAATATGCATTCCATCTATCACCAGTTCTACAACTCACCCTACCATTTCATCGCTGTTCAGCAGATCGCGAAATGGCTCTACCCCGATGATTTTGAAGATCTGGATGTCGATGCAAACTTCAAAGAGCTTCACGACAGGTTCCTGGCCTTCGAAGCCTCAGGTCAATTCTGGGCAACCCTGAAGTAACCCAACAGTCAGACCCGTTTCACGGCAAGCCCGAATGCGGGTCTGACAGCTATTGGACCGCATAAAATGGTAGAACAAACGATCTTTCCCGGCGCTGAAGCCGCGGAGCTGGTGAAGGCCTACAAACAGCGTCACCTGCGGCGCATTGGGTTGGTTATTGGGGCGGCAATGGTGCTGAGTTGTCTGGTGGTTCTGGATGTCATTACCGGCCCCGCCAATCTGAGTTTTGCCCGCACGTTCCAGGTTATCCTTGATCCATCGATTGCCAGCCCCAAGGAGCAGGTCATCATCTGGAAGCTGCGCTTGCCGGTGGCGCTGATGGCGGTGACCGTGGGGGCGATGCTGGGGGTTGCCGGTGCTGAAATGCAGACCATCTTGAACAACCCCCTGGCTGATCCTTTTACGTTGGGGCTTTCTTCAGCCGCGAGCTTTGGCGCCGCCTTGGCCATTGTGTTGGGTTGGTCAGTGGTGCCCGGCGTCGGGGGGCTGTTTGTCACAGCCAATGCCTTTGCCCTGGCGATGATCACTTCCTGTCTTTTGTTCCTTTTCACCCGACTGCGCGGCGTTACCCCCGAAGCGATGATCCTGGTGGGGATCGCCATGTTGTTCACCTTCAACGCGCTGCTGGCCTTTTTGCAATATGGCGCGTCAGAGCTGCAGCTCGCACAGTTGATTTTTTGGCAGTTGGGCTCCTTGGCGCGGGCCTCCTGGGTCAAAGTTGGTGTCTGTTTTGCGGTTCTGGCTGTGGTCTTGCCCTATTTCATGAGCCGGTCCTGGGCCCTAACCGCTTTGCGGATGGGGGAGGAAAAGGCCGCAGCGCTGGGCGTGAATGTCTCATTGCTCCGGATGTCGGTACTGGCAGGGGTTTCGCTGCTCTCTGCAGTTGCTGTGTCTTTTGTTGGCGCTGTAGCTTTTGTGGGCCTGGTCGGGCCACATATTGCCCGCATGATTGTTGGGGAAGACCAGCGCGGATTTTTGCCGCTTTCCGCACTTTGTGGCGCGCTTATTATGTCGGGCACTTCAATTGCGTCGAAGGCTATCACCCCCGGCATTGTCTATCCCGTCGGTATGATCACCTCACTGATCGGGATACCGTTTTTTGTTCTTCTGATCCTTGGACAACGTAAGAGGCACTGGCAATGAGCGGGTTACAGGCACAGGGGCTGGGGTTTTCCTATGGTCCAAAGACTGTCTTGCAGAACGCTGGGTTTCACTCCCTGCGTCCCGGCCATCTGACCGCGCTCATCGGTCCGAACGCTGCAGGAAAGTCGACTCTTTTCCGATTGATCGCGGGCCTGTCCAGGCCGACATCGGGTGGCATCACCCTCAATGGATGTGATCTCGCGAATCTCACCAATCGCGCGCGTTTGAAACGTATTTGCTTCATGCCGCAGTTCTTTGCGGCGAATGCTGCTCTTTCGGTTTTTGACGTCGTAATGATGGCGCATAAACAATTGCGGGGATGGCGGGTGTCTGACGCGGACATGCAGACCGTGGGGCAGGCCCTGTCGCAGGCCGGGATTGGGCATCTTGCCCAGGCCTATGTGAGCGATCTTTCAGGGGGTCAATCGCAGATGGTTTCGGTTGCACAGGCCTTGATCCGCGAGTCTGACGTCTACCTATTTGATGAGCCGACCTCGGCCCTGGATCTACGCCATCAGTTAGAGGTGCTCACCCGGATCAAACAAGCGATGCGTGCCCGGCAGGCCATCGGCATTGTTGCGCTGCACGATCTCAATCTTGCGGCCCGTTTTGCGGACCACCTTATTCTGCTGGGACAGGGGCGTATTGTCGCCGAAGGTCCACCAGAGACGGTTCTGCGGTCCAAGGCTATTTCCGAAATCTACGGAGTGGATGTCCAGATCACCACTGGCCCCAGAGAGGATTTGCTGGTTCATGCCTACGCGTCGTAATTTTATTCTGTCGATGAGCGCACTCGGCGTCTCCAGTGCGGCCTGGGCCTGCCCTGTCCCAATGCGACCGGAGATAAATGCCCACAGCGTACTGATGCTGAATGCCGCCTGCGGTGACAGCAACAACCCGAATGTGTTCGAACCCGCTATATCTCATGTGGAGATTGGCGACAGTATCACCTTTATTCCTACTGATAGTGGGCACAATGCGGCCTCAAAACGTGGCATGATCCCGGCGGGGGCAATGCCTTGGAATGGGGCAATTGATGAAGAAATCACAGTGGAATTTCGGGTGCCGGGGATCTACGGCTACATCTGTTTACCCCATTATGAGATGGGCATGGTGGGGCTTGTGGTCGTTGGTGGCGATCTTTCGAACCTGGATGCGGTCAAAAAGCTGCGCCATCCGGGTTCTGCCCGAAAGGCCTTTCGCAGTTTGCTAAAGCAGCTTCAGGCGTAGTCTGGCTGGGCGAGGCCCGTTAGGAAGGAACACGCTGATCTTGGGTGAAAGGGGCCAGGATGGCGGGAAGGAACTGTGGCGCGAGCAAATGTGCGCGTGCATGTGGGACACCGAGGCCGAGCACCAGTGTCGCGGCTGTCAGGGCGGCGCTCCCTCCCAATAGGGCCAATACGAAGAATTTCAGCAGGGGAATAAGTGAGCTGTTCATCAATCTGTTCCTTATGTCAAAACAAGGCGCAAATTGGCTGCGCCGTGGGCTCCGAAGGGGAAAGACCAGTCCTGCTCCTTTGGATGTCTGAATGAATAAGTGATTTTTGATGCCGGAATATTGACTGCATGTGCCAAAGACTTGACAGCAAATGCCAAAGGCTGAACCTTTGGTAACGCATTTGTTATTACGTTTTGATCGTCGTTGAGGGCTGCTTTGGGCTTTGGACGCGGCACTTTGGGAGTAGAGATTTGACCGCTGTTTCTATCATCTACGCCAGAAAACAAATCGAACACGCAGAATGGTTACCGGATAAGGCCGCACTCTGGGAGCTGATTGGCTTGACGCCGGAGAGTGCGGCTGACCCCTCGGTTATGGTGCCGGTAGAGGCCTACCATGATCTGATGGAGGTGATTGCTGAGAGCGAATTCCCCGATCTGAAGTTCCACATGAAGACCTGTCGCAGTATGCGCTGCGATGAGTTCGGTGTTTTTGGGCTGGCCTTTAAAGCGGCCCCAACCCTGCGCCAGGGATTTCAGCGCATTTGGCGCTATGTTCGATTGCATAACCGGGCGGCAGACTTTTCTGCAGGACAAGAAGGCGACCGCTACTGCTGGTCCATGCAGGCCCCGAATGTGGGTCGGCTTGGGAACTATTTGTCCCGAGAGGCAGCCATGGGCACGACGCTGACCCTGTGCCGTGAAACGACCACTCAAGATCTGACAGCCCGCCATGTCCAGTTTGTGCATGAACGGGAGGGGTCTATTGATTCTCTGGTAGAGCATTTTGGCTGTGTGCCTGAATTTGGAGCTCAATCCGATGCGCTTCATTTTGATGTCGAGCATGTCGATCGACCCTGTACCATAGGTGATACAGCGATCTGGAGTTTCCTGCTTTCTCATCTGGATCAGGAAGTGGAGAAACAATGCGACCCGGAGAAAAATTTCGAAACGCAGGTGGTTGAGGAGATTACAAAGCTGCTCAGCGGCGGCGTGCCGCAGCTGTCGGATGTGTCCAAAAGCATGGGGCTTGGGGGACGCACGCTTCAGCGGCGGCTGAGCGAGCGGGGGCAGAGTTTCCAGTCCCTGACCGATGAGGCGCGTCGCCAACTGGCTCAGCAGCTTATTCGATCCTCAACCTATTCCTTCTCAGAGATTGCCTTTCTGACAGGGTTTTCAGAGCAAAGCGCCTTTTCGCGAGCCTTTAAACGCTGGTCTGGACAAACCCCAAAGGCCTATCGTGGCGCCCTACGTGAGCGTGTCGCAGTAGAAACATAGCCCAGCTGAAGACCCCCGTTGTTTTTACTGGGGGGGGCTCTGATTGGTAATGAACCCACGAGCCTACAGCAAGGAGATGTCGGAATCTGGGCCCGCCCCCTAAAGAGCTGCCGGCTCTATGAAGGCAGTTCCTGTCCGCAAAGGCGTCATATATCTCCTGTTGTGGGGAAAATATGTGACTTGTCATGTACCAAGTTTTGGAGCTTTATCGAGTCTCGGAGGACGGCATGTCAAAATCAGCTCAGACAAAGGCTGACCGGATCAGGGTTAGGCGGGCGCGGGAGGAGACCAATATCTTTTCCCGGATGCCTTCGGCCTATGCGGCATCTCGCAGCCAGGCGACCAAATTCCTGCAACGGGCAGGCGGGCTTTCGGTTGTGGAGTGGCGGGTGCTTTGGGATCTGAGCGAGGCTGGCCCGCTTTCGATCCGCGATCTGGCGTCCATTCAGCGTGTGGATCATTCGCAGCTCAGTCGGGCCTTGCCTGCAATGTGGCGCAAGGGGCTGGTGAATATGGAACGCGATGAGGTGGATGGTCGCCAGATGTCGATCACCTTGACCGAAGCAGGCCGCCAGGCCTACGAAAAGGCCGCTCCGATTATGAAACAACGCCGCGACGCCCTGCGTCGTGCATTCACGCCTGAGGAGCTTAAGCAGCTTGTCGGGTATTTTGACAGGCTCGACGCATTTTTCCGCCAGCCTTTGAGTGAATTGCTAAACGAGGATTCTCAAGCATGACCAAGCGCCCCAATGTCCTTTGGATTATGGCTGACCAATTGCGGTTTGACTACCTGAGCTGCTATGGCCACCCCCATTTGCACACGCCCCATATTGATGCTCTGGCGAAGCGCGGGGTGCTCTTTAACAAAGCCTATATTCAGTCTCCGGTTTGTGGTCCGTCGCGTATGTCCGCCTATACCGGCCGCTACGTGCGTAGCCATGGCTCTACCTGGAATGGGATGCCGCTGCGGGTTGGCGAACCAACCCTCGGTGATCACCTGCGCGAAGCAGGTGCACGCGCTGTATTGGTTGGCAAGACTCATATGACCGCAGATATGGAGGGCATGGCCTGGCTTGGTATTGACCCCAACAGCACGATTGGTGTCAGCCGGTCTGAATGTGGTTTTGAGCCCTATGAGCGTGATGATGGGCTGCATCCGGATAGCGCACGGCAGAAGTGGTCCGCCTATGATGACTATCTGGTCGAGAATGGCTTTGAATCTGAAAATCCTTGGGGCGACTTTGCCAATTCGGGGCTGGATGAAGATGGTGAAAGACTGTCTGCCTGGTTACTGAAAAACTCCCGTCTGCCTGCCGATGTGCCCGAGGAGCATTCTGAAACAGCCTATATGACCGACCGTGCCATAGATTTTATGACGGAGGCTGCATCGGATGGGCGCCCCTGGATGTGTCACCTCTCGTATATCAAGCCCCACTGGCCCTATATCGTACCTGCTCCCTACCATGACATGTTTGGGCCTGAGCATGTGGTTGACCCAATCCGATCAGAGGCGGAACGGGACACTGATCACCCCCTGCTCGGGGCCTATCTCAATGCCCGTGTCTGTCGCAGCTTTGCCCGCGATCATGTCCGTGAACATGTGATCCCGGCCTATATGGGGCTGATCAAGCAGCTTGATGACAACCTTGGACGGCTGTTTGCCTGGATGGAAGAGGCCGGATTGAGCGAGAATACCATCATCGCCTTCACCTCGGATCATGGCGACTATATGGGCGATCACTGGATGGGCGACAAAGATTTCTATCACGATGTCGCCGCCAAGGTGCCGCTGATTATCGCGGACCCGCGTCCTGATGCGGACGCCGCGCGTGGCACGACATGCGATGAGCTGGTAGAGATGATTGATTTGGCGCCAACATTCATGAATGCATTGGGTTGCGAGGCCAAACCCCATATCATCGAGGGTCGCGATCTGACCCCGATCCTGACCGCAAGCGATGGGTTCTCCCGACGCTATGCAATCAGCGAACATGACTATCACTGGTCTGAAATGGCCCGAGAATTGGGAGTGGCGCAGGAACAGGCCCATACGGTCATGATCTTTGATGGGCGGTGGAAATTCATCCGCTGCGAGGGATTTCGCCCAGTCCTGTTTGATCTGGAGAGCGATCCGCAGGAACTGGCAGATTTGGGGGACTCGGATCAGGCAGAACACGTAGCGGTGCGCGCGCGTATGGAGGCTGCACTGCTCGATTGGGCGCGGCGTCACCACACGCGCATCACGGCCACGCCAGCGGTTCTTGCTCGCCAGAAGGTTGCTGCTGAGGGTGGAATTCTGATCGGGTTCTGGGATGAACAGGAATATGAAGCGGCCACAGGAAAGCCCTTCAGTAGCCTTGTGCCGGCGGGACGCCCAGTGGGCTAAATTCGTCTTGTCCCATCTGCAAGCCTGAGGGGGTGTTTCCTCGATCAAGAGGGTTTTGCGATCCCATAGCGGGGGCTGTTTTCCCCTGAGCTTACCCCGTCAAACATCATGGTGTTTGACGGGTGCAGGTGCCATCGTCGGTTTGATTGAAGATATCTGCGCAATGATGAAGTTGCGCACCATTTGTCAGTATTTTTGCCTTATGCTCTGCCGTAGTCGCAGCAAGCTTATAAAGCGTTTGCAGTTGAGGCTTCTCTTGTCGTACCGTTATCGCTAACAGTATTGCATAAGGGCGGGAGGCGTGATTCGGCTAAGTGGTGTTGTGAGGGTATTTTAGAGATGAATAAGATCTGGTCAGAATTGGTCAAACACCACAGGCGGACCTCGGCGACCACAATCGCCAATCTGTTCGAGATGGATCAAAACCGGTTCAATGCATTTTCTTGCGAAACTGACGGTCTGCTGTTGGATTTCTCAAAGACTTCCCTGGATGAAACCGGACTAAACACACTGATAGAGCTAGCGCAGCAGGCGCAGTTGCCCGAGCGAATCCAAGAGATGTTTCGTGGGGATGCAATCAATGTGACAGAGGGGCGGGCTGTTCTGCACACAGCGCTGCGAGCACAGGGGGGCGCTGTTGTAATGGTTGATGGAGAAGATGTCATACCTGGCATCCGTCACACCCTGCAACAGATGGAGAGCTTCGCTGGGGCGTTGCGCAGCGGTGAACTCAAAACCGCTACGGGGGCGCGGTTTACGGATGTTGTGAATATCGGCATTGGTGGCTCAGACCTTGGTCCTGTGATGGCTACCCTGGCCCTTGCGCCTTATCACGACGGGCCGCGCTGCCATTATGTTTCTAATGTGGACGGCGCCGATATTACTGATTGTCTTGACGGGCTGGATCCGCAAACGACGCTGATTATCATAGCGTCGAAATCCTTCACCACTATCGAGACAATGACCAATGCCGAAACGGCGATCGCTTGGTTGCGTGCTGCACTCGGCGATCGGGCGAGCGAGCATTTGGCGGCTGTATCAACCGCTATGGATAGGACGGCCGAAATGGGGATCCCACCGGAGCGGGTCTTTGGATTTGCCGATTGGGTTGGGGGACGTTATTCACTTTGGGGCCCGGTTGGGCTTCCGATCCTGATCGCAGTTGGCCGCGAGAATTTTCGTGCCATGCTGAGTGGTGCGGCAGTCATGGATCAGCATTTCCAAAGCGCGGATCTGCGTCACAATCTACCAGTGTTGTTGGGGCTTATTGGCATTTGGCACAGTAATATCTGCGGCTATGCCACCCGTGCAATTTTGCCCTATGAGCAGCGGCTGGCCCGTCTGCCGGCCTATCTGCAGCAGCTAGATATGGAGAGCAACGGCAAGAGGGTCACGCTAGAGGGTGCTCCGGTTAGCCGGGCCTCTGGTCCGATTGTTTGGGGCGAGCCTGGTACAAATGGCCAGCATGCCTTTTACCAATTGCTGCATCAGGGTACCCAGGTGGTGCCAGCAGAGTTTCTCATCGCCGCAGAGGGGCACGAACCCAAGCTTTCGCATCAACACGATCTTCTAAAGGCTAACTGCTTGGCCCAGTCCGAGGCCCTGATGCGGGGGCGCTCAACAGAGCAGGCTCGGGCGCTGGCGCAGAGCCGGGGCATTGCCGAAGCGGATCTGGGCCGCATGGCAGCGCATCTGACATTCCCGGGCAATCGCCCATCGGTCACGTTGGCCTATCCACGCCTTACTCCTTTTGCCTTGGGGCAGATCATCGCGCTTTATGAGCACCGTGTGTTCACCGAGGGCGTGATTTGGGGCATCAACTCTTTTGATCAATGGGGCGTCGAGTTGGGAAAAGAGCTTGCCGTTGATATGCTGCCGCTTCTTCAGGGCGCCAAGGACGCAAGCAAGGATGGGTCCACGCTTGGGCTCGTCGCCAAATTGACAGGCTCCAAACCCGCAATCTGAGCAGTGCCCGCAGGGGGCAATCAAAAATGGATCTGGTATCACAATGGTTTCTCGCGTAATTCCCGTCGACCCCTTTGATTTAGTGCTCTTTGGCGCCACTGGTGATCTGGCGCGACGCAAGATTCTGCCGAGTTTGTTCCACCGGTTTCAGATCGCCCAGTTCTCCCCCCAAAGCCGCATAATCGGGACCTCGCGCAGCAAGCTAGATCAGGCTGGATTTCAGGAATTTGTCGGCGAGGCAATCCGTGAGTTTGGCCAGGAAGGGGAGACTGGAGAGGAGGATATCGCCGCATTTTTGCAACTGCTCGACTATGTGCCAGTGGATGCCAAGGGGGATACCGGCTGGCAGGAGCTAGGGAGCCATCTTCGCGCGGAGGTGATCCGGGTGTTTTATCTCTCGGTTGGTCCCAGCCTATTTCCCGAAATTGCCAGTCGCCTCAGCTCCTGCGGTATCGCCACCCCCGAGAGCCGGATAGTCTTGGAGAAACCCTTTGGCCATGATCTGGCCTCTGCGCAGGCTCTGAATGCGGCGCTGAGCAATCACTTTGATGAAAGCCAGATCTACCGCATTGATCACTACCTTGGCAAAGAAACCGTGCAGAACCTCATGGCGCTGCGTTTCGCCAATTCCCTGTTTGAGCCGTTGTGGAATTCCACCCATATCGACCACGTCCAAATCACGGTCGCCGAAAGCATCGGCGTGTCTGGCCGTGGCGAATACTATGACCGCTCCGGCGCTATGCGGGATATGGTACAGAACCATCTTATGCAGTTGCTCTGCCTGACAGCGATGGAGCCGCCGTCGCGGTTCACCCCCAATGCGGTGCGTGATGAGAAGGTCAAGGTGATCGAAGCGCTGGAACCAGTGTTGTCGGGTGATCTGGCACGTGGGCAGTATCGCGCCAATCCTGCCAGCTCTACGCCCGACAGCTATTTGGATCACGCGGGGGATCCCAATAGCCGTACCGAGAGCTTTATTGCCATGAAGGTTCAGGTGGCCAACTGGCGCTGGGCCGGGACGCCGTTTTATCTGCGTACCGGTAAGTGTTTGCGTGCCCGAGAAAGCGAGATTGCGGTGTATTTCCGCGATCCGCCGCACAATATATTTGAAGGTGCAGATGGGGTGCATGGCAATGTACTGGTGATCCGCCTGCAACCGGATGAAGGTATTATTCTGCGCACTACGATCAAGGACCCCGGTCCAGGAGGGATGCGTCTCACCGCTGCGAACCTGGACATGACCTTCGCTGACTCACTGCCAGAAGCGGGGCGGCCTCAGGACGCTTACGAGCGGCTGATCATGGATGTCATTCGCGGCAATCAGACCCTCTTTATGCGTGGCGACGAGGTCGAAGCGGCCTGGGCCTGGGCCGACCCGATCATTGAGGGGTGGAGCCAATCCGGCGCGGTTCCCCAACCCTATGATCGTGGGAGTTCCGGGCCAGAGGACTCTCTTTTGCTGATGCACCGAGATAATCGCCGTTGGCGCACGATTGGTGGCTGATGTGATCCGCTGCCATCTCTTTTTCTGTTCATTGCTTGCTCCTGTCAGACACCCGAAAGGCCTCCAACATGCGACTAAATAAAACTCTCGCCGAGGTAACCGACCGGATCATTGCGCGCAGCGCCAAAAGCCGCGGTGCGTATCTGGATCGGATGGCCGCTGCTGCGGGAAAGGGACCGGCCCGCGCCCATCTCAGCTGCTCTGGCCAGGCCCATGCCTATGCCGCTTCTGGCGCTGATCAAACGACGCTCGCCGAGGCCAAGGCTGGCCATCTGGGTATTGTTTCCGCCTACAATGATATGCTGTCGGCGCATCAGCCTTTTGAGACCTATCCAGCCTTGATCCGTGACGCCCTGCGTGCGGTTGGCGGTACGGCCCAGGTGGCGGGCGGCGTGCCTGCCATGTGTGATGGCGTCACCCAGGGCGAGGCTGGCATGGAGCTGAGCCTGTTTTCCCGCGATACCATCGCCATGGCCACGGGCATCGCCCTCAGCCACAATGTCTTTGATGCAGCGGTCTATCTGGGGGTCTGTGACAAGATCGTACCGGGGCTGGTGATCGGAGCCCAGGCCTTTGGACATATTCCGGCGGTTTTTTTGCCCGCAGGCCCCATGATCAGCGGGCTGGCCAATGACGAGAAAGCGCAGATCCGCCAGAAATTTGCAGCCGGTGAGATTGGACGCGATGAGCTACTGAAAGCAGAGATGGCGGCCTATCATGGTCCAGGCACCTGCACCTTTTACGGCACTGCCAATACCAATCAGATGTTGATGGAATTCATGGGACTTCACTTGCCAGGCTCCAGTTTTGTCAACCCCGGCACCGCGCTGCGCGAGGCGTTGACGGTTGAGGGGGCAAAGCAGGCATTGGCGCTTTCTGCGCTAGGCAATGAGTATACGCCTGTTTGCCAAGTTCTTGATGAGAAAGCCTATGCCAATGGGATGGTCGGGCTGATGGCTACAGGGGGGTCCACCAATCTCTTGATCCATCTCATCGCCATGGCGCGGGCCGGGGGGATCGTTCTGGATTGGCAGGATTTTGCAGATCTGTCGGAAGTGGTGCCGCTCTTGGCGCGGGTCTATCCAAATGGATTGGCAGATGTGAACCATTTCCACGCGGCCGGAGGATTGGGCTTTATGATTGGGGAGCTGCTTGAGGCGGGCTTTCTGCATAGAGACACCAAAACAGTGGCCGGTGTCGGGCTGGAAAACTACGTCAAAGAACCGTTTTTGTCGGAGGAGGGGTTGACGTTCCGCCCCGGCCCAAAGGAGAGCCTAAACGAGTCGATTGTACGCCCAGCTGCAACACCTTTTCAGGCAACCGGGGGGCTCAAGCGCCTGACAGGCTCCTTGGGGACAGCTGTGATTAAGGTCTCTGCCGTGGATGAGAAGCATCACATGATTGATGCGCCTGCGCGGGTGTTCCATGATCAGGAGGACGCCAAGGCGGCCTTTAAGGCCGGGGAATTCACCGGCGATACGATTGTTGTTGTGCGGTTCCAGGGCCCCAAGGCCAACGGCATGCCGGAGCTTCACAGTTTGACCCCAATGCTGGCAATTCTGCAGGGGCAGGGCCACCAGGTGGCGCTCGTCACCGATGGG
Organism: Roseobacter sp. MED193; assembly: GCF_000152965.1. Classification (GTDB taxonomy): domain Bacteria; phylum Pseudomonadota; class Alphaproteobacteria; order Rhodobacterales; family Rhodobacteraceae; genus Pseudophaeobacter. The sequence continues at coordinate 3,022,864 of NZ_CH902583.1, forward strand.
CGCATGTCCGGGGCGTCGGGCAAGGTTCCCGCAGCTATACACGTAGTCCCCGAGGCGTTGGATGGCGGGCCCATTGCCAAGGTGCGCGATGGTGATGTGATCCGGTTGGACGCCACAAGCGGGGCGCTGGAGATCCTGACAGAAGGGGTGCTGGAGCGCCCCTGCGCCAGCGCTGACCTCAGCGCCTATCAGCATGGCACCGGGCGCGAGATGTTTGGTATGTTCCGCCATACGGTGACCTCAGCGGATGCCGGTGCCACCGTGTTTGATCTGCCAACCACGGACTAGCCTCCCAAGGCGACGGTGGGGCCCTTTCTGCCGCGTATCTTTTGCCCAAACCCGCTTTGCAGTTTTGACGCAGGGGCAAGAGGTTTGCCCTCTGTGTCAGGCTTGACTTCGGCTGGACATATGGCGCATTGAACCAATGCTGAATTGGTTCAATGTGCCGTAGGAGGCAAAGATGCAGGGATTTACCACAAGGCCAGAAATTCGCGGAACGTTTGGGGTGGCAACTTCGACCCATTGGATCGCATCTTCCGTGGGCTTTGGCATTCTGGAGCACGGCGGCAATGCCTTTGACGCGGCAGTGGCTGCGGGGCTGGTTCTGCAGGTGGTCGAGCCCCATCTGAATGGCCCTGCCGGTGACTTGCCGGCCATTTTTCATGTCGCCAACGCGAATAAGACCGAGGTTCTGGCGGCTCAGGGACCAGCCCCGGCGGCGGCGACCATCGAACACTACCGGGCGCAGGGGTTGGAACTCATCCCAGGGTCTGGATTGTTGGCGACGGTTATTCCCGGCGCCTTTGATGGCTGGATGCTCCTGCTGCGTGATCATGGGAGCCTCTCGCTGGCGCAGGTGATGGAGCCGGCCATTTCTTACGCGCGCGACGGGCATCCTGTGTTGCCACGGGTTGCCCATACAATCGCGGGGCTTGCCGATTACTTTGCCAATGAATGGCCCTCATCGGCGGCGACCTGGTGCCCCGGTGGGGAAGCGCCTGTACCGAATAGCCTTTTCAAGAACCCCGATCTTGCTCAGACTTACCAGCGGCTGGTGGATCTGGGGGAGGAAAGCGCAGAGGACCGCGAGGGACAGATTGAGGCAGCCCGTAGGGCCTGGGCTGAAGGTTTTGTTGCTGAGACGATCACGGAGTACCTGAAAACGGCGCGGGTGCACGACGTGTCTAAGCAAAAGAACAGCGCGGTGCTGACATCTGCGGATCTGGCTCAGTGGCGTGCGGGCTATGAAGAGACGCTGAGATATGAGTATCACGGCTGGACTGTGCATAAGACCCAGGCCTGGTCGCAGGGGCCGGTTCTGTTGCAAAGCCTTGCAATCCTGAAGCATTTTGACCTCGCTGCGATGGATCCACTGGGCGCAGAGTTTACCCATACGGTGATAGAGGCGATGAAGCTCTCCTATGCCGACCGTGAGGCCTATTACGGGGATCCCGATCACAGTGCAGTACCGATGGATGTGCTCTTGTCGGAGGGCTATAATGGCGCGCGCGCGGCGCTGATCACCGATCAGGCCTCGCTGCAGCAGCGCCCTGGCCATGTGCCAGGGTTTGAGCATCTGGCCGATGCCTATATTGCCCGGTCGGCGCAGGATTTTGGGGTCAAAGAGGCCGCGCCACAAGAGCCGACAATGGCGCATCTGACGGAAAAGCGTGGCGATACCGTGCAGTTGGATGTTATCGATCGCTGGGGCAACATGGTCTCTGCGACACCATCAGGCGGCTGGCTGCAATCCAGTCCCGTGGTGCCTGGACTGGGCTTTCCATTGAACAGCCGCGCCCAGATGTTTTGGTTGCAGGAAGGACTGCCGACCTCCTTGGCGCCGGGACGGCGCCCGCGCACAACCCTGACGCCAAGCCTGGCGGAGAAGGATGGTACACGCCTGGTTTTTGGCACTCCCGGCGGTGATCAACAGGATCAATGGCAGTTGATCTGGTTCCTGCGATTTGTGCATCACGGGTTCGACCTGCAGGCAGGTATGGACGCGCCTTTGTTCCATTCAATGCATTTCCAGGGCAGTTTCTATCCGCGCGCAGCCCTACCGGGCGAAATGATGATTGAGGCCGTTTACGGTGAGGCCGTGATCGCCGATTTGCGCCAGCGGGGACATATCGTAACGGTTGCCGAGGATTGGAGCGTCGGGCGTTTGACTGCAGCACTGCGTCATGCAGATGGCAGTCTGCAGGCCGCGGCGACGCCACGATTGATGCAGGCCTATGCGGTTGGCCGCTAGGGGTATGTCACGCAATGCGTGCAAGCGGAAGATGAGAAAGTACGGGGAACAGAAGCATGTATGAAACCGAGACCCTTTTGACACTGGCGGCCGTCGCCGCCGGCTCGGGCATTGTTGGGGGGATATTGGCCGGTTTGTTGGGTGTTGGCGGTGGCATTGTCATCGTGCCTGCGCTCTATCTGGCGCTGACCCTCACCGGGATGGACAGTGCGCTCACGATGCAGGTGGCCGTTGGCACGTCACTGGCCACAATTGTGTTTACTTCGTTGTCCTCAAGCTATGGGCATTACCGAAAGGGTGCCATTGACATGGGGCTGCTCAAGCTCTGGTCCCCTTCGATCCTGATTGGCGTTGTGATTGGCAGCGTTCTGGGCGGGCTTGTTTCTGGCAAGGTGCTCATTGCGGTTTTTGCAACCGTCGCGGCTATCGTCGCCCTGGATATGATCCTGCGCAAGGGCGGAGGCGATTCCGCACCGCGCAGCTTTGCCAAACCTGTCTGGGCAGCCCTGGGCGTAGTGGCAGGGGCGATTTCGGCAATGATGGGCATCGGGGGCGGGACTGTATGCGTGCCGCTTTTGAACTTCTTGGGGTATGATATTCGCAAGGCTGTCGGCACCTCCGCCGCGATTGGCTTTGTGATTGGCCTGCCTGGGGCACTGATTTACATGGGCACCGGCTTTGGTGCCGATGGTTTGCCGCCGTTTTCCTTTGGGTATGTGAACCTTTTCCTGGCGGCGGTGATCATTCCCTTGAGTACTAGTTTTGCGCGGGTTGGAGTGAAACTGGCGCATAGCATCCCACGGCGAGCGCTGCGGCTGGCCTTTGGTCTCTTCTTGATGTTCACCTCCCTGCACATGTTCAAAGATCTTTTGGGGCTGTGAGTGCAGATGGCCGATCCTAACCTCTCTGCCAGCGGGGAAGAACGTTCCGCTATTCAGCCGCAGGATCAGCTCACCGCGCGGCTGCGAGACCTCATTGCGAAGGGTGCGGTGCTGCGCGGCGATCGATTGCTGCCGGAGCGAGAGATGGCGCAACATTTGGGGGTCAGTCGCGCCCGGTTGCGTCAGGCCTTGGATCAGCTTGAGCGTGAAGGGGTGTTGTTTCGGCGCCGTGGTCAAGGCACCTTTGTACAGCCTCCCCCGGCAACAGATGCAACCCGGCTCAAAAGCCTGGCGCGGCGGGTCAGCGCCCAACAGGTCATGGAGGTGCGTTTGCAGATCGAACCGGCCCTTGCCGGCCTTGCGGCCCTGCGGGCCGATGCCCCCGCGCGAAAGGTCCTTGCCCAGGCAACCCAGGCTACGCTGGAAGCAGTTGACCAGCAGTCCTATGATGCTGCTGACGATGTCTTTCATTACAAAATTGCAGAGATGGCACAGAACCCGCTGTTTCTGACTGTTTATGAGGCTATCCGATCGGTGCGCGCTCAGGCCAGTTGGGCTCGTACGCGGGCGGCGACCTACTCACCTGAGGTGACTGCGGTCTTGGGGCAGCAACACCAGGCTTTAGCAGAGGCCATTCTGAGAGGCGATAGCCCTGCGGCTTCGCAGGCAATGGAGGACCATCTACGCTGTGTCGCTGACACGCTGCTCCAAAACCAAGGCCAATAGAGCTTTACAGAACTCCGGCGCATGGCGCTATTCTTCGATGCTCCCCCTATTCTCCTGTAATTGAGATGTACCGAAGAAGTGCAAAACTGGCTGATTGGCTACCATATTTAATTCGGAGCAATAAATTAAATGGGAAAATATTGTGCAATTTTGGGGTGATGGGCATTTTTATATTTTCATGCGAATTGGTTTTTGAAATTTTAAGGAACAACTTCTAGGTTTTGATTGTGCAACCAGTGGAGTATTTAGGTGTTTAGGAATATTTCAATAAATCTGAGACTGCTTTTGTCTGGCATAACTGCAGTCTCTTCCATCGTGTTTCTATCGGCTCTGTCGGTTTATAGTCTTTGGCAAAGCGAACTGGAACTGGAGCGGCAAATCTCTATGGCAGAAGCCCTGAGGCAGGAACTCACCGCAGATCTCAAACACGAAGCGATTGAGGGGCTTGTTGTCTATGGCCTGCTTCAAGGAGAGGCGTTGTCGGGGGCAGAACAAACTGAACTTGCAGCGCAACTTGCAGCGAGTTCAGATGTCTTTCTGACGTCCTTTCAGTCTCTTGCTGCGATAGAAACCACTTCTGAGATATCGTCATTGGTTGATACAGCCCTGCCTTTGGCGGAGGCCTTTGTCGCATCCAGTCAGGCGTTACAGGCCCTGGGCTTTCGTGACAATGGGGCGGCTCTGGAAAAACTCCCCTCCTTCTTGGAGGAGTTCCTCCCACTGGAGCAGGCGCTCTACCCCCTTGGTATTGGCATCGAACAACTCGCGCATGACACTGCGGTGGCAGCGCGTGCGCATGACATGAATTTGCTATACGGATTGCTGGCGATTTCCGCTCTCACAATATGTGTGGTCTTATATAATGCGCGCAAAACTACATTGACCATTACCAGGCCAATTGAACGGCTGCGTATTGCCCTAAGGGATGTTGCGGAAGGGGATTTTGAAATAAGGATCTCAGATCGCATGCGCCCAGATGATTTTGGTGAAATTGCCCATGACATTGATTTAATTACCGAACGTGTCGTGAAAACCCTCGCCGAACAGGATTCCAGACGGGCCGAAGGGGAACGCGTTATTGCGCGTCTAGGCTGCGGGTTGCAAAGCCTGTCGCAGGGGAACTTTAGTGATCGCATTTCTGAAGTCTTTGACGATGAATACGATCCTTTGCGCGTCGACTTTAATGAAACGGTGGACAACTTGAACAACCTGATTTCCAAGGTAGTGCTGGCAAGCAAGGGTATTCAGGGACGGTCCAGCGAAATCCAGCTGGCCTCCGAGGATCTGTCGACACGCACCGCCAGCCAGGCTGCAACGCTTGAACAAACGGCAGCCGCGCTGGAACAGATGGCAATAAGCGTCAATACAGCGGCGAAGAATACCAAAGAAGTCGAAGATGCCGTGGTAACAGCGCGTAGCGATGTGGAACACAGTGGGCGTGTTGTTGAGGGTGCGATTGCAGCGATGAATGAGATTGAGGCCTCCTCCAGCCGCATTTCGCAGATCATCGGTGTCATTGATGATATCGCATTTCAGACCAATCTTCTGGCTTTGAACGCTGGGGTCGAAGCGGCACGGGCAGGCGAAGTGGGCCGTGGCTTTGCCGTTGTAGCCTCAGAGGTGCGCGGCTTGGCTCAACGGTCCTCTGAAGCGGCAAAGGAAATCAAGATCCTGATCGGAACCAGTTCTAGCCATGTGCAGGATGGCGTCCAGCAGGTCGATGGTGCCGGCAAAGCGCTTGAGGCCGTTGTCCGGCAGGTGGCCAATATCTCAGAGCTGGTGTCAGGAATTTCAGCGGTCTCCGCCAATCAGGCCACGGGCATCAACGAGGTCAATATTGGGATGTCTCAATTGGATCAGGTGACCCAGCAAAACGCAACCATGGTGGATGAATCAAGCTCAGCAATTCAGTCTTTGAACGGTGAAACCACCGGGCTGAATGCACTCGTTAGCCAGTTTGTTCTAGGTGATGGCTCGGGCCAGACCCAAGAAGTGGGCAATGGGGAAGCTGATGGGCCAGAGGCAGGTGTTGTAGCAGAGGTAGAGGATTTTGAGGGCGATGCAATGAGTTGGGAAGAGGAGGAGCCATTTTCCCGCTCTGCCTAGCCTAAGACCCCGCTATTTGCCAGGTCCTAAGGATGATCTGGCTGCTAGAAGACGAGTTGAAAAGTCCGGATGCGCCCGTCTGTTGTTCGCCACGATCTGCAGTGATAACTCAGATTCAGGGCTTGCAAGACGATCAGGGCGCATCCGCAGGACGCTGTAGAACCTAGCCTAGATATAGTAGCTGTCGGAAAACACGTGATGCACCAACTCATCACGCTTCAGGTTGCGCTTTGCCAGTTCTGCGTCGCTCAGCTCCATAAGAGCATTGAGTTTTTGGTAACGTGAGTTGGCCTCGCCAAGTGCGACCAAACCTTTACCGAGTGCAGTGAAGGGCTTTGCAAGAAGGGTTACAATTCCGAGGGCGCTTTGGTTAGCAAAATATGCGGTATGTGCCATGATAGGTCACTCCTGATAAAACCTCTCCCTTGGGGGTTACTTAGGCAGGGAGATGATGCGCCACCAGCTATTGCGCGTGCATAGCCGCTATGCATGCGCCTGAGCAGTCATATCCGGTCAATTATTGGGCGTGTGACGTGGCATTTGGTTACTATTGCCGCATTATTGGTCTTATTGGGGCTCAATCAGCTCTTCCAGTTGAGCGCTGCGCTGGCGTGTCAGGTGGGTCTTGCAGGTGAGAACCATCAGGGGCTCAAGGGTACCACCACGAAATTGAAACCCTTCGGTTTCGCAGGCCGAGTCGCGAAAGGGGATCCAAGCGCGCTGGGCGCGCAGGAGGGAGGCACTGGCACCCTTTAGGTCGTTTGGCAGATCGCGGTCTAAACTGCGCATGCTGCGCTGTGCGGCCTGATAGGTCTTGTTCAGTTCCGTGTCGGCGCGCTCATACTCCAGGGCCGCGCAGTGGCGCATCTCACGCGTGGTTTGCGGATTGTTGCAGTCGGCCAAAGCTGGGCCTGGCAGCAATAATGCCCCCAGGCTTGCGAGAGTGGCGAGGCGTGATAGCCTGGGCATGGGGCATCCTTTCCTTGAAATGGGCCGTACCGGGTCCGTGCACGGGTGGTGGAGCATTGGTCAGTATCAGGCCATGGCACAAAAGGAGGGTCAAGCACGGCAGCCCTGTCGTGCTGCACGCGAGCCAGATGTCGCTCTTTTTGAGGAGAGCTGGCAGCGCAAGGGTACGCGCTTTGGTCTAACGGTTGTTGTAAATTACAAGCATGACGGAATTTGCTGGATTTTCCCGCTTGCGATCTTTCCCTGGGTGTTAACAGTTGCAGTATGTACGAATTTAACTGTCCCAATTGTGGTCATCAGATTCCCCCGGCGATCAAGAGCGCCAAGATGACGACCTGTGATGCCTGCACGACGACTATCCTTCTTGAGGATACCGGGCTGCGTCTCGCGGGGGAGCAGGGGGTGCTGCACGATGTGCCGATGATTTGCCAGTTGGGTGATGAGCTGAAAATCGACAAGGGACGCTATCAAATCCTGGGCCATGCCCGATTTTCCTACGGGCGGGGCACCTGGGATGAGTTCTGGGCGAGTGACAAGGCAGGCAGCCCGGTCTGGATCTCTGTGGACGAGGGGGATTTGATTCTGCAGCGTGAATTGTCCCAAAAAGACTGGCCGAAATACCGCGGGTCGCTGCGTCTGGGGCGCAATCTACGCTACAAGGCAGAGAGTTTTCGGGTTGATGAGGACGGCACCGGAACCTGTGTTGGCCTGAAAGGCAGTTTTGGCCACCCGCTGACAGTTGGCGAGACCTATCGTTTTCTCAACCTGCAAGGAGAGAATGGGACTGTACTCTCGGCGGAGATCGTCGGCAAGGACACTGAATGGTTCATTGGCCGTTGGATTGACCCTTTTGAGGTCGAAGTGAAAACCGCATGAGCCTGAGCCCCGAATTGAAAGCGATCAACTGCACCGCCTGTGGTGCGGGGTTGGATATCCTGGGCGGCGGTCGGGTGACCACCCATATCTGTAGCTATTGCGGCACTGCGTTGGACGCTCTGGATAGCTATAAGGCTCTGGTGAAGTTCAATATCCTGGATCGCCCGGAGACACCTATCCAGATTGGTGCATCGGGGCAGATCTTTGGGGTGGCGTACACTGTCATTGGCCTATTGGAACATGAAGAGGTCTGGAGGGGGCGCAGCTGGAAATGGGTTGACCATCAGGTGTTCTCACCGACGCATGGCTACGCCTGGGTGACGTTGGAAGAGGGGCATCTGACCTTTTCACGACGTTACCGTAAGCCGGTGGGCTGGCTGACAAAAACCATGGTCAACCGGGCAGATACCCGCCCTCAGGTGCGTGCAGGTCGAGAGATTTTCAAATACTACGATACCTCAACCAGTTCAGTGACCTATGCCGAGGGTGAATTTACCTGGGCGCCGCGCAAGGGGGCTAAGACCACCACGATCACTGCGATGTCCGACTGGGCGATGTTGGGCTTTTCCACCACCAACCGGGAACGTGAGATCTATCGTACGGTCTACTTGGAACCGACAGAGATAACTGGGTTTGACCTGCCTTCGACGTTCAAACCGCGCGGCGTTCATGCACTGAAGACAATGAAGGCAGGGGCTCACGCTAACTTCCTGATGACAGCTGGGCTCTGTGCTATGGTGCTGTGTTTTGTGCTGGGGGCCGTGATGGGCCTGCAAAACGGGACATTGGTTGACCGTCATCACCAGTTTAATGTCGCCCAATTACCAGTGAGTATATCGTTTGACGTGCCTGAAGCAGGCCGTCTGACGCGCATAGATCTGCAGGGCAATGGGCGCAACAGTTGGAACTATCTGGCGGTTGAACTGGAAGACCCTGAGGGGGAGGTGCTGTTTGAATCGGGCCGCACCGTGGAATACTACACTGGCCGGGATAAGGATGGCAGCTGGAGCGAGGGCAGCAACAGGGCGAGTCTGGCTTTTTTTCCGCCAGTGACAGGTACATATTCGGTGACGCTGGATTTGGAAGAGAGCGGGTTTTGGGCGCCTAATGTGAATCGCTCGTCTTCTCCGCAACATCAGATGACGCAGGTGTCGCTGCAAGTTCGCAATGGTGTTTCCAGCGGTTTCTGGCTGGTCTTGCTGGGCCTTGGATTTGGTTGTATTGGCGGGTTCCCCTTGCTGCGCCGCTATCTGCACAACAAAGCCCGTTGGCGCGACAGCGATTGGGTTGATGAGGACGACGATTGAGATGATTTTGTTTCGCCTGATCTTTGTCCTGCTCTCGGCCACGGCAATCGCCGGAACCACCTATGTTGCCTATCTAGGCCATGGCGGCGAAAGCCGTGATTTGGATCGCTCTATTCGCGCCGTCAGCGCTGGGCGTGGATTGAATGGAAGTATCAAATAGAGAGGATTCTCATGGAGTATCTTGCCGCAGTTCAGTTGGCTGAAATGATCAGCACCGTAATCTATACTTTCGTGGGCGTTGCGCTCATGGGGGTGGTCTGGAAAGTGATCGACTGGCTCACTCCCTTTCCTATCATGAAAGAGATCGAGCAGGATCAGAATATGGCTTTGGCGGTCCTTATCGGCCTGTTGTTCGTGTCGATTTCAATCATCATTGCGGCTGTCATTGTCTCCTGAGCCTCCAGGGCGCGCGGCGCAGGAAGCAGGCGCCTCAGCTGACCCGGTTGTGGCAACCGCCGCCCTGCGCCTGCGCGAAACCTGGCTCTTGGTTGCGACCTTTCTGGTGGCTGTGGCTGGCCTCATCTATGAGCTGATTGCGGCCACATTGTCGAGCTACCTGTTGGGCGATTCCGTACGCCAGTTCTCCTATGTGATCGGGGTCTTTCTCTCCTCCATGGGGCTGGGGGCCTGGCTGTCGCGCTATGTGGATCGCGCGATGGCTGGCTTTGTCTGGGCGCAGATCCTGTTGGGCATCGCGGGCGGGTTTATGGCACCGGCTGTGTTTCTCTCTTTTGCCTGGATGGAGAGCGTCAGCCTTCCGTTATTCGGGTTGCTGGTCACGGTCGGGCTGTTGTCGGGGATGGAGATCCCCCTGATTGCGCGGGTGCTTAATGAAATCGGTGCACCTGAGTTTCGGTTTGAGAACGTGCTGAGCGTCGACTACATTGGCGCGCTTGTAGCGTCTTTGGCTTTTCCCTTGTTGATCATTCCCCATCTCGGGTTGATGGCCGGAAGCCTGGCCTTTGGCGCGCTTAACCTTGGTGTCGCAGGACTGTCCCTGTGGATTTTTCGCCGCGATACAAGCGCGACACAGGTGAGCGTTTGGGGGCTTGCCTTTTTGGTGACCCTTATCGGTCTCTGGCAGGCCGAGCGGCTGGTCTCTGTCACAGAGGCCAATCTGTTTGAGGATGATATCATCCTCAGTGAAGCAACGCCCTATCAGCAGATCACGGTTACCCGCTACCGCGACCGCACCCGGCTGTTCCTGGACTATTCGATCCAGTTCGATAGCCTGGATGAGCATCGCTATCACGAAAGTCTGGTGCATCCGGCCATGGCGCAGGCGCCGCGGCGCAAGTCTGTTCTGGTGCTTGGGGGCGGTGATGGCATGGCGGTCCGTGAGGTCCTGCGCTGGGCAGAGGTTAAGCATGTCACACTGGTGGATCTGGACCCCCGTGTCACTGAGCTGTTTCGTGATCATCCGGATCTGTCGCGGTTGAATGATGGATCCCTGACGGACCCGCGTGTCCAGATCACAAATGCTGACGCCTGGCGTTTTGTCGAAGAGAGCACGGCGGTCTATGATGTCATTATCATCGACCTTCCGGACCCCAAGAACCTGGCTCTGTCTAAGCTCTATAGCCGCCAGTTTTACGGTTCCTTGGTAGAGAGGCTGAGCGCCCAGGGAGTTATTGTAACCCAGGCAGGATCGCCCCTTTTTGCGCGCGAAGCCTTTTGGTCGATTGATGCGACCCTGCAATCCAGCCGCAATCCAACAGCCCCTGGGGTGGGGTTGGCCACGCGGCCCTATCACGCCTATCTGCCCAGTTTTGGCGATTGGGGTTTTGTGTTGGCAAGCCCGCGACAGTTTGTGTCGGCAGGGCTTGAGCTGCCCGTGAACCTTGCAGCAAATCTGAAGTACCTCACGCCAGAGGTCTGGCAGGCGGCACAGGTCTTTGACCGGCAAACAGGCCCCACAGAGGTTGAGGTTAACACGCTGCAATCCCACGCTCTGGTTGGCTACTATCTGGATGGCTGGGCGCGTTGGTTTGAGTAACCCTAGGCGCGAAATCTGATCGAGCCTGGCATTAATTCCCAGGCTCGACATTCAGGAAAACCTTAGCCCGAATGAGGGGTCATATCTCTGCGCGCCTGTGGCAACAAGAAGGGGATACCAAGTGGCGGCGTGGTATTGACCGGGACGGCGCAGCCGTAGGTGCGGGCCAGGGCTTCATCCGTCAACACCTCCGCGGGTGCGCCGGTTTTTGCCACTTTACCCGCTTCCATCAGCACCACCTGATCAGCAAACATAGCCGTGAGATTGAGGTCGTGCATCACAGCCACAACGCCTCCGCCCCGCGCGGCATAGCTGCGGGTCAGGTCCATCACCGTAAACTGGTGTCCGATGTCGAGGCTGGCCACGGGCTCGTCCAGGATCAGCCAGCGCGGTGTTTCCTCTACAATCGGCTCCCAGACCTGGGTAATCACGCGCGCCAATTGCACGCGTTGTTGCTCCCCCCCAGACAGATCCAGATACATCCGCCCGGCAAAGCCCGCCAGCCCAACGGTCGCGAGCGCTTTTAACGGCACAGAGCTGTCCGCAGCTGAGAGACCAGCGCTCAGCCCAAGGCGCACGATTTCCAGTACAGTGAAGGGAAAAGCAATTGAACTGCTTTGTGGTTGAACCGCTCGGACTGCGGCCAGTTGCCAGGGCTGTAACTGGGCGACGTCAGCGCCATTGATGCTCACCTCACCCTGGTGGGGTACTTCGCCGGTCATGGCGCGCAGCAGGGTTGTCTTTCCCGATCCATTTGGGCCGACAATTGCAGTGACCTTGCCTGAGTTGGCGGTGAGGTCGACCCCGTGTAGCACCTCTTTGCGTCCCAATTTGACGCGGATGTTGCGGGCTTCCAATGTGGTGATCATAGTCCCAGATCCCCCCGGCGTTTCAAAAGGATCCACAAAAACACCGGTGCGCCCAGAATGGCCGTGATGATGCCGATGGGCAGCTCTGCCGGCGCAACAATAACCCGTGCAATCATATCTGCCGCCAATAACAACGCAGCCCCAAGCAGGGCGGCATTGGGCAACAGACTGTGGTGGTCTGGTCCGGTGGCCAGGCGCAACAGATGCGGCACGACGATGCCTATGAAGCCAATGCCGCCGGAGACGGCAACAGCAGCCCCGGTTGCGCCAGCAACGGCCAGGATCGAAGTGTTTTTTACCCGCTGAACGGCGATGCCAATATGCCCCGCTGCAGCCTCGCCAAGGGCCATGCCGTTCAGGCCCCGTGCCAGAAACGGAGCGGCGGCCAGGGCCAGGGCGATGATGGGCAGGGCTGCCAGCACTTTGGTCCAGGTGGCCCCAGCCAGCGATCCCATGCCCCAAAAGGTGAGGGCGCGTAGTTGGTTGTCATCGCTGTAATAGACCAATACGCCCGAGGCGGCCCCCGCCAGAGCGCCCAGGGCAATGCCGGCCAGAAGCATGGTGGCAACCGAGGTATGGCCACCACGCGTCGAGACGCGATAGAGCAACAGGGTTGAGCCCCAGCCGCCAAAAAAGGCTGCAACTGGGACGATCCAGGAGCCCAGGAATTGTTGCACCGCAAGTGGCAGCATGCCGCCAATAACAATGGCGGTGATGGCGGCAAGGCCAGCGCCGGCACTGACGCCAACAATGCCGGGGTCTGCCAGCGGGTTGCGAAACAACCCCTGCATCACGGCACCGGAAACGGCAAGCGAGGCCCCTACCAAAATACCCATGCACAGCCGAGGCAGGCGGATATCCAAGAGCACCACCCGGTCCATCGTGGACAGCTCACGCCCGGCCACCAGATCCGACAGCGCGTTCCACAACGAGGCACCAGAGGCTCCGGTGGTTAGCGACAGACCTGAAACAACAAGCAAAAGAACGATCAGCACAAGGGTGAGACGCCGAGCCCGAATTCTGCGATCTTCCACCGGAGCAGGTTCCGCTGTGGGATCCGCGCCGGTGATATTTGTCGACAGGGAGCTCACTCGTTGGCTCCATAGAGGGCCTGTGACAGGTCTTTGACCGCGCTGGCCGCACGCGGGCCAAATTGCAAAAGCAAGGCGCCATCCATGCGGATCAACTGACCATTTTGTGCAGCAGGGGTCAATTTCAAGGCTGGCAGAGTTTGCAGGGTTTCCAAGGTTAACCCGTGATCGCCGCGCCGATCCATGGCCAGGATCACATCGGGGGCCGCAGCGGCGATGGCTTCGTCACTCATTTGTTTGTAGTTGGAGAATTCGTCGATGGCATTCACCGCCCCTGCCATGGTGATGATACCATCGGCGCCTGTATCGTGACCGGCAGCGGTAATGCGCCCCCCCGCTGTCGACAGGATAAACAGAACCCTTTTGGGGCTATCGTTAGCAACTTTGTTGGCCAGCGCCTGGGCCGCATCCAGATCAGCGCTAACCGTTTCGATCAACCGGGCAGCGGCGTCTTCCTGACCCAGAGCCTTGCCGACGATTTCGATCTTGCTGATTACCCCTTCAGCAGAAAAAACTTCGGGCACCTCTACATAGTCAACATGTGCCTGTTTCAAGACCTCCAGTGTCTCGGGTGGGCCAGCGCCTTCGATGGCAAGGATCAGGTCGGGGTCTACCGAGAGCACGCCCTCAGGTGACAGATTCCGCGCATAGCCCACATTGGGCAGTTCTGCGGCATTGGCAGGGAAGTTGGAGGTGGTGTCGCGGGCAACCAGGCGATCTTCTTGGCCTAGGGCATAGACGATTTCTGTTACCGCACCACCGATTGAGACGATCCGGCTTGGCTCTTCGGCCTGTACAGCCTGCACGGGGAGGAGGGCACATAGAGCCAGGGCTCCTGCGGCTTTTAGGCCAGAAGAAAAGGACGAAACCAGAGTCATTGGGCAGCCTCCGTTGCACGCAAAGGGCGCTGATCTGACGTAGAGGTGGTAAGAGATGGTAGAGAAGCAACGATCTCTGCCCATTCTGGGCGGTGATCGCGGTTTTCATCGCGACGTCCAAAGACCTGAAAAATCACCTGGCCTGCGCTATCAAAAGCCTCAACCGATATGGCATCGCCGCTCTGCGTAGGTTTGTTCACGGCCCAGACCTCGGCCAGATGATCCAGACGCAGATGCAGATCAAAGCCGGGGTCCAGAATGTTCTGCCAAGGCCCCATACTGCGAAGGTTTTGCACCGGGCCTGCGTGGATCTGGATGCAGCCTGGATTGCCGACAAAAATCATCACTTCGGTGCCTTGATCCCGTATGGCATGCAGCAGAGTGTCAACCGCCCCAGTATCGAGTTGGCGCACCAGGGGGGCACCAGCGATGCGATACGCCCCCAGGCGGTTCATCTTCAGTTTTGAGGTCAATTGGCGGAATTGATGAGTGTCCGTCATCTTTGCCCATTCAAGGCGCAGTTGTTCTGCCTTTTGCGGATCGGCTTTGGCGGCTTCTGGGGGCTGGCGTGGTGTTACCTCCAGCAGTGGCTCCTGCTCGCCAAGGGCCAGATCGCTGATGAGCGCCGCCCATGCGTCAAGGTTGGAAGCCGCACGCAGGTGGATTTTATGTACCGCATCCCCGGCGGCATCAAAGAACTGGAGCGAGCGGCGGATACCGGCATCTGAGCTGCGTTCTACCGCAAAGGCCGTTACAAAATGGCGGGGAAACAGCCGCAGATCTATCTCGCGGGTGAGCACCATGGAGGCATGTTTTCCGGGCCGGTAGTCGCTGTAGATCCCGACTTTTTCGATCACGCAGGACGCGTTGCGGGTCAGGGCCATGACCTCGCCCAAGGCGGCAAGTCTGGGGAAGACCATGTCGAGATCTGCGCTGATCTGGGTCACGCCTTCGCCCAGATAGGCGGCCACAAGTTGGGCTTCGCTGATGTTGAACTGAGCGGCAAAATCGCGATCGCGCATCTTCTGGTTCGCTTGGCGCATCTCGCGGATGGCCTCTGGGTCCATTGGTTGTGCAAGGCTCATTGTGGGCCCTTTCATAGTAGCAAGTTTTTGCGGGAAAGGGCTGGCTCCGTGTTTCCTGCCGATGAATTCACGGCAAAAATGGGGCTGGCAGCGGCTGCTGAGCAGTGCTTGATTTATGTTGACTGTTTTTATCACCTTTACTATCAGGCTCAAGTGGAAATCAACGATTCCACCCGAAACACAACAAACTACCGCGCCAGCCCCTACTGCAAGCTTCGGTTCAAAGACCAAGACGCAAAGGGACATGTGATGGGGAAATTTCGGCTGACGCAGCATTTGCTGGGGACCGTTTCAGTATTAGGCTTAACGCTCGGATCGGGCGCTATGGCGCAGCAACTGCCAGAAGAGCTGCCACTGGAGATTCAGGGTGAAGAGTTCCTGGGCACGGTTGAGCTGGGTCAGGGCAAGCGGGAAGTGCAGGTTGGCACTGCGGTTCCCATTACGGTGATCAACCAGGAAGAAATCGATGACCGTCAGGCTGGCACGATTGCCGAGCTGATCGATTCGGTTCCGGGTGTCTCCCTGGTGAATGGTTCGCGTCCTGAAGGCTCCGGGATTAACATTCGGGGCTTTGGCGCCAACGGCACCTATGGGACCGACCAGAAAGTCGCCATTGTCATTGATGGCGCCACCACTGGATCAGAAGAGATCTATCGCATCGGCACACAGCTGTTCACTGACCCTGCCCTGTACAAAAGCGTTTCGGTGATCCGTGGCACGGTTGGCAGTTATGAGTGGGGGTCTGGTATCGTCGGCGGTGTTGTGAAACTGGATACCAAGGATGCTTCTGACTTCACTGGCGGCAAAGTTGGTCTGCGCTTGCATCAGCTGCTTGGCTACACGTCCAATGGCGAGGGCTATCACAGCTCCTCTATCATTGCCTGGCAGCCGATGGAGAACCTCGAGGTTCTGCTGAACTATACCAAGCGCGACACCGATTCCTACAAGGATGGCGATGGCAATCTGGTCAGAAATACTTCGACTGAGCCCTATTCTGGTCTGGCCAAAATCCGATACACCTTTGGGGATGCAAACGAGCATGGCCTGACCTTTGCCTATCAGCAAACCTATTCGGACGAATTCGACTCGCCCTATGACCAGTTTAACCAAGTCAACTTTGGCAATGTGAACCGCAGTACCGAGTCCAAGGTCGCGACCCTGAAGTATGAATATAACCCAGTTGGCAATGACCTGGTCGACCTGACCGTCCAGTATTCCTATTCGGATATCTACATCGAAAGTGAACCGACCAATCCCGGTGGTTTTGCCGACTACCTGCTGGATGGCGATCACGATTATTCCATCGACAAGCTGACCGTCAAAAACGCCATGTACTTCCAGACCGGGGCCATCTCGCACGACCTGCGCTTTGGGGTTGAATTGATCAGCAAGGACCGGCTTGAAAGCCAGGTCAGCCCAACCTCTGGCAGCGTGTCCGTCCCTGGCGGCAAGGATGAGCGGGTCGCTCTGTTCCTTATTGATGAAATCGGATTGGGTAACAATTGGACGATCACCCCGGCACTGCGGTGGGAAGATCAGAAGATCACGGGCTCGGATACCTATGCGGGGGATCGCTACGACAATTCGGCTCTGATGGGCGGCATTTCGGCACGCTATGAATTCGACACCGGTCTGGCTCTGTTTGCCAGCGCTGCCTATACTGAAAACCTACCAATTCTGGATGACCTGAGTGTCGCCAGCCGTATGACCCAGCCTGAGAAGTCCCAGACTTTTGAGCTGGGAGCCTCTTATGTGGCGGGGGATGTCTTTGCCGATGGCGATAGCCTGCAGGTCAAGGCCAACCTCTTTGCAACGGATCTTTGGGATATCACTTCCTACTCGGGCATCAACACGGTTGATAGCCAAGGTGCCGAGCTGGAGCTGACCTATGCCATGGACAATGGGCTCTATGTCGATCTGAACGCGGCCTATGGGGACTATGAGGCCAACGGCTCAAGCCCTTGGAGCAATGCGCCTGCAAATTCGGCACGTTTGACCGTCGGTAAGCGGATCAACGAGGCTTGGGATCTGAGTTGGGAACAAGTCGTGGCCGAGAACGGCAACAACAACTATGGCGGTTATGGCATTAGCAACCTGCGGGCCACCTATCGTCCGCAGAATGGCATGCTGGCTGGGGCTGAGTTGCGTCTCGGGATCGAAAACGCCTTTGATCGCGCCTATCAGCCGAACCTTGCAACTCAGCTTGCCGCGGGTCGCAACATCAAGCTGAGCGTTTCAAAAACCTTCTGATCCAACCCCAACTAAAGAGGTCACATATGGGACATCTGGTTCAAACCACTAAGGTACTGGCTTTGGGAGTCTGGGCTGCCTTTGGCAATGCCCTCTCTGCGCAAGAGGTCCCGCAGGCTCAACTAGGCGCCATCTCGATCGAACTGAGTTCAACTGAAGAGATCGGGGAAGATTGCAAACTGTCTTTTGTGGTGACCAATGGTCATGCCAAAGACATCGCGCAGGCCGTTTTCGAGACCGTGCTGTTTGACAGCGCGGGCCAGGTGTCTCGTCTGACCTTGTTGGATTTTCAAGACCTTCCTGCCGGGCGCCTGCGTGTGCGGCAGTTTCAATTCCCCCAGGCCTGCGCTGACATCAGCCGGGTGCTGATCAATGGTGCCCAGACCTGCAGCACTGCCGGACTGGGGCAGGGGGCCTGTTCTCAGGGACTGACAGTGACCAGCCGGACCAAGATCGAGGTGTTGGGATGAACCTGATCCAAGACGCAATCTCGCGGGTGCTGGATCTGGGCGGCCCCGTTGTTTTGCTGCTTTTGTGTGTCTCAGTGCTGACAGCAGCACTGGTGCTCTACAAAATGTGGCAGTACCAGGCGGCGCGGGTGGGGCGCCACCGGCAGCTGGCAACAGCTGTCGCCGCCTGGGATCTTGGGGATCAGGCAGGCGCGCAAAAGGCGCTGGCCGAAAGCCGGTCTTATCTGAGCCCTGTACTGGCCATGGCGTTGAGCGCACCGCAAACTGCGGAATTGTCGGCGCGGGTTGATGCAGAGGCAGAAACCCGGTTTGCCCAGCTGGAACGCGGGCTGGGGGCGCTGGATATGGTGGCGCAATTGGCGCCGCTTATGGGGTTGTTTGGCACTGTGATTGGCATGATCGAAGCCTTTCAGAAGCTGCAATCTGCGGGGTCTTCGGTGGATCCCTCGCTGCTGGCCGGCGGGATCTGGGTGGCGCTTTTGACCACAGCAGCGGGTTTGGCGGTGGCGATGCCGACCTCCCTCGTGCTGAGCTGGCTCACGGCACGGATGCAACGGGAAAGAGTATTTGCCAATCAGGCGCTGCGTGTCGTCTTTGCGCCCCAGACACTACCCCAGACTGCACCGGATGCCGAGGCCTTCCAATCCTTGGGGACTTAAGCCGATGCCGGTTAAGCTAACTCCCCCTCGGCGCGGGCGCCTGTCAATGACTTCGCTCATTGATGTGATCTTCCTGTTGTTGCTGTTCTTTATGCTGACCTCGACCTTTTCAAAGTATGGCGAGGTCGAACTTATGGCAGCCGGAAAGGCCGGTGTCTGGGAGGAACGTCAAAAGCTGTTTGTCACACTTGGAACTGATCTTGTGACACTGAACGGGCAACCCGTTGATCTGGATCGGATCGCGGATCTGGTGCGCAGTCAGCCTCAGGACGGGCGGGGCCATGTGGTGCTGATCAGTCCAAACGAGGAGGCCACTTCACAGCGTCTTGTCGACCTGTTGGCAGTGTTGCGCCAGGTCGAGAAGCTGCAAACGGTGGTGCTAGGGTAATGCAGTTGAGAATGCTCGCCCAGACACAGAAAGAGCCGACGATCGCTCTGATCAATATTGTGTTTTTGATGCTGATCTTTTTTATGATTGCAGGCACCCTAGCGCCTCCGATCGAAAAGGATCTGACGCTGGTCACAACCGCTGATTTGGAAGGGCGGGAGCCACCCGACACTTTGGTTGCCCATGCTGATGGGCGGTTGTCCCTGCGTGGGCAGCCAGTGGCCGATGCCACCAGCTATATTGTCGGATTGTCGCCAGAGGCGCGCGAAGTGGTGAAAATTGTCCCCGATCAGGCTCTGTCGGCCAGAGAGCTGGTGCAGCTTGGCAATGCGCTGCGCGCCGCCGGGGCGCAACGGGTTGTTCTGATAACAGAAAGGGCGCTGTAGCCATGGCCGCCCAGATGAACGCCGTGTTTCGGCCCGTGCCGCAGTCGATAGTGATGGCGGCCTCTGCCTTTGGGCTGGCCCTGGCTGTGCATGCTGTCTTTGTGTTACAGGGCAGCGCGCCTGTGGTCGAGCAGTCTGGGGGGCAGACAGCATTGGCGGCGCAGGGCAATAGTTTTGCCAATTTGGCCGCCGGTGTGAAAACCCCAGTGGAGGCCGAAGTTCCGGAGCAGGCAGCGCAGCCCGCGCCCTCGCAGCCCGTGATGCCGGAAGCCCCCCAGAAAATCTCTCCCAAGGTGACGCCTTCCGCAGTGCAGCCCGTGCCGGTGGTTCAGCAGCCCGCACCTCAGATAGAAACAGCCCAGGGCGGTCTGCCGCTGGTGGCCGTTGTGTCCGAGCCGGACAAGGTGACGCCGGCCGACCCTGTCGAAACCTTGGCACCAGCCGAACAGGTCGAGCAGACCAGCTCTGTCGAGCCGGTGCACATAACGGAAGCTCCCCCTGACTCTTTGGAGCAGAGGGTTGAGCCGCAAAAGGCCACTGAACCGCAGCCAGTGGAGCCGCAAAGCCCTGCCATCACTCAATCCCTGCGCCCGCCGGAACGTCCGGTTGATCCGCCGGTCCAGCCTCTGCCAGAACCACCTCGACGCAGGGTTGAAAAACCAACGGTAAGATCTGCGCCAACAGCGCAGCCGCGGGGCAATGGTCAAGTCAATGCAACCCGGGGTGAGGTGCAAGCGACCCGGAGTGCTCCCGGCGGTCAGGCGGTCACAAATGGGGGCACGGACCAGGTGCAGGGCAATGCTGCTGCAAGTAACTACCCCGGCCAGGTCATGCGCCGCATTCAGCGCGCCAAGCGCCGGGCCAATGTCCGTGGCGTGGCTGTGGTGCGTTTCAAGGTGACTGCGAGCGGTGGTCTGGCTGGTCTAAGCATCGCGCGCAGTTCTGGCTCAGGGAAGCTAGACGGGATCGCGCTGGCGCAGGTCCGTCGGGCGGCGCCCTTCCCGCCTCCGCCCGCTGGGGCGCGGACCAGTTTCTCGGTTCGGATCAAGGGCAACTGAGGCGGCAGCCTGTCGCATCTCGTTTTTGATCATATTCTTGCAGGCGAAATGGTGGATGGGGTAGACAGCGTTCAGATGTGACTGCAAGGGGCATGACCCCAGATAGGATTTGCCGATGACCCCGCTTTCTGGCCTCAAAGTTGTTGAACTGGCGCGTATTCTTGCGGGGCCCTGGATCGGTCAGTCATTGGCAGACCTCGGAGCCGAGGTCATCAAGGTCGAAAGCCCGGATGGCGATGATACGCGCAGCTGGGGGCCTCCCTTTATCGAGCGCGAGGAGGATAAGACCGCAGCCTATTACTACGCGGCCAATCGCGGCAAGGACTGTGTGGTGGCGGATTTTCGCACCGAGGCGGGCCGCGCGCAGGTGCTGGAGCTAATCCAGGAAGCCGATATCCTGATCGAGAACTTCAAGGTCGGCGGGCTGGCCAAATATGGGCTCGATTATGACAGCCTGGCCAAGGTGAATCCGCGGCTGATCTATTGCTCCGTGACCGGATTTGGGCAGGATGGCCCCTATGCCAAACGCGCGGGCTATGACTTTTTGCTTCAGGGTATGTCTGGGTTGATGTCGATCACCGGAGATCCCGAGGGGCAGCCTCAGAAAGTGGGCGTAGCGATCACCGATGTGGTGACTGGGCTATATGGCACCATTGGCATCCTGGCAGCTGTTGAGCAACGCCACAGCACCGGTCGGGGTCAGCACATTGATATGTCTTTGCTGGACTGTGCCACCGCTGTTCTGGCCAATCAGGCAATGAACTATCTGGTGACGGGGGATAGCCCGACACGGTTGGGAAATGCGCATCCCAATATCGCGCCCTATCAGGTCATGGCGGTGCAGGATGGGCATATCATTCTGGCGGTTGGCAACGACGGCCAGTTTCAACGGCTCTGTGATGTGCTGGGCCTTGCCGGAGTCAAAACGGATGCGCGTTTCAGCACCAATCAGCTGCGGGTGGCCAATCGGGTGATCTTGACCACCCTGATTGAAACCGTGGTTGCGGGTTGGAGCCAGGCTGATCTGTTGGCGGCGCTGGAGAGGGCGACAGTCCCGGCAGGACCGATCAACACCATTGGCCAGGCCTTTGAAGACCCGCAGATCCGGCATCGCGGCATGCAGATCGTACCCGAAGGTATTCCTGGCGTGCGTGGCCCGTGGCGGTTCTCTGACGCGGAATTGGCTTTGACCAAATCCGCCCCAAAGCTGCCCAAGAGCTCTACCTAGCGAATTCTCCGCGCTAGCGCGTTTGGCTGTTGATGCTGATGGGCAGCTGATCCCCCAACAGGCGCCGGACCTTTGGGTCCAGTCTGGGACTGTCTTTTGGGTAGGCCCCGGTCAGCTCCAAGGCCTCACGCGCAGTCATGCGATCTGCAATGCGCACCCAGATCGTGCGGGTGGAAAAGGGCTGCTGATCGGGGCGGGCGGCGACTCCGAGTGTTAGCCCCTGTAGGTAACTGGTCTGTTGTGGGTGCTCGGGCATTAAGACTGTTTCCGACAAAAAGCCCCCAATGCGCCTAGGTGTTTCATACATGCAGAGCCGATTGCCCTGAAAACTGGCCAAACCGTGATAGCGTCCGCGTTGGTGGATGCTGCCATCCAGGGAGCTTGCTCGCTCATAGGTATGGGTGACAACCAGCCCCTCTTCTGCCCGCAGCTGGATAAGACTGCGCAGGACCTGCCCTGGCCAGGTCGGGGTGCAATAATAGGCGTGGTAAACACCCAGAAATCGTCGCAACGGGCGGGCTTGGTTTTGAAACAACTGATTGAAGGGCTGCAATTGCGCTGCAGCACTTTGCGGTGGCTGGGCCGCCTGAGCTGAGCAGAAATCCGTATGGGGGGCGAAAAGCGCATTCTCCGACAGAGCAAAATACTTTTCGATACGTCGCAGATTATGGGCCGAGGGTATCCCGCCGCCATTCAGATAGCGGTTGAACTGCTGGCGATTGATGCCGATGCCGCGACAGGTCTGGGCAATGGGGCCGGCCTCGGCGCAAAGCCAGCGCAGGTTCTGTGAAAAAGACGACGGCATCTTGGCTTCCTACTGGTCTGTGAACTTTCAAAGTGCTTACATTAGCGTCACTTCGCTCACAATTGCGCAGTATGAAATATCAGCCACTTGGGTGAAGGTTTGGCAAAACAGCCAGCCAGAAAGAGACGGCCAGATGCCAAATGCCTTTAACTTGATCGACACCACCTGGATTGACCTGCCTGATGGGCGTCGCCTGGCCGCACGCATGTGGTTGCCTCGGCTGGAACAGCCAGTGCCGGCGATTCTGGAATATCTGCCCTACCGCCAGGGCGATGGCACCGCGCCACGGGATGAGACCACGCATACCGTTTTTGCCAGCGAGGGCTATGCCTGTATCCGCGTCGATATTGCCGGGACCGGGGACAGCGAAGGCGTTTTTGATGACGAATATTCTGAACAAGAGTTGAGCGACGGCGAGGCGGTTCTGGCCTGGATTGCCGCGCAGGACTGGTGCGACGGGAATATCGGCATGATCGGCATATCCTGGGGCGGCTTCAACGGCTTGCAACTGGCCTATCGTCGTCCAGAGGCGCTTAAGGCAGTGGTCTCGGTGGCCTCAACAGCCGATCGCTATGCCGATGACATCCATTTCATGGGCGGCTGTCTGCTCAGCGATAATGCCAATTGGGGCAGTCAGATGTTTGCCTATCAATCGCGCCCGGCGAATCCAAAAAACCGACCCGATTGGCGGACAGATTGGATTAAGCGGATCGAAGAAATGCCCTTTATGGCCGCCGATTGGCTGCGCCATCCCACCCGGGATGAGCAATGGAAACACGGTTCTGTCTGCGAGGATTGGTCGGCTATTACCGCCCCGGTTTTGGCAATCACCGGCTGGGCAGATGCCTATGTGAACACGCCATCCGCCCTGGCGGCTAATCTTGCCGCTCCAGCAAAAGCGCTTGTTGGCCCCTGGGAGCATCGCTACGCCCATATCGCTAAACTGGACCCTGCGGATTTTCATGGAGAGGTCCTGTCCTGGTTCGACCAATACCTGCGTGGAGAGGACAGCGGCGCAAAGGCATTGCCTGATTATCGCACCTTTATGCAGGAGCATTTCAATCCGACCATGCAGAACAAGCCTCGCCAGGGGCGCTGGGTGGCAGAGGCGCAATGGCCTTCGCCCAATGTACGTGAAAAGGTGATGTTTCTTGGGGGCGATGGGCTGACAGAAGAGGCCAAGGCTGGGCAGCGGGTTGTCCGCAATCCGGCCACTCTGGGCCAGGCAGGCGGATATTTCTGCGCGGGCATGCGGTTTGAAAACGAGCTGCCGGGGGATCAAGCGGCAGATGATGCCATGGCAACCTGTTTTGACACTGGCCCATTGGCGGCGCCGCTTGAAATTCTGGGGCGGCCCCGCCTGCGGGTTTCCTTCAGTGTTGATCGGCCTGTAGCGCAGCTCGTGGCGCGGCTTTGTGATGTCTCGCCCGAAGGGGTGTCCCAGCGCATCACTTTTAGGCCCCTGAACCTGACCCACCGCAATAGCCATGAAAGCCCAGAGCTATTGGTGCCGGGGCAGGTCTATGAAGCCGAGATCGCACTGAATGAATGCGCCCATCATCTGCGAGTGGGGCATCAACTGCGGCTGGCGTTGTCGACCTCCTACTGGCCCATTGTTTGGCCTGCCCCAGAGGCTGCCGAGGTGACGCTGCATCTGGAGAACTGTTCCCTTATTCTGCCAGAGCGGCGCGTGGCAAAGGAGATTGCCCCGCAGAACCCCGGTGCCCCACGTGAGTACCCAAGCCTGCAATCTGAGGTGCTGCGCGAGGCCAGCGGCACCTCAGAAACCAAGACCCGCATTGACGGAACCTTGGTTCTGGATACCTTTGATGACTATGGTAAAGCAGTGGATCCTTATCACGGACTCACCGTAGGCAGCCATGTTTCTATGCACTATGCGATTCACCCCGATGACCCGGCCTCTGCGGTGTTTGCCAGCGATTGGAATTTTACATTTGAACAGGACAACTGGCAGGTCTCAATCGACACTGAGAACAAGATGACCTGTGATGTTGACAACTTTTACCTTTGGCGCCGGGTGACGGCCCGTGAGGGCGCCGATGGCGCAGAGGTTCTGGTCAAGGAATGGCAGGAAACCATTGCACGCGGATTCCAGTGAGCGGTCTTAAGCAGGTTTCAGGTCAGGCGTTTTTGCCTGACCACCTTTGCAAACCGGTCTTAGAAATCCAGTCCTAGGTCCAGGGTGCTGGCTGAATGGGTGAGGGCGCCAGAAGAAATGTAATCGACGCCCGTGGCGGAGACTTCAGCGATGCGCTCCAGCTTCATATTGCCAGAGGCCTCAGTCACCAATCTGCCACCCGTCATTTGCACCGCGCGAGTGAGATCCGGGGTGCTCATATTGTCCAATAGCACCACATCTGCGCCACCGGTCTCCAGCACCTGTGCGAGCTGCTCTAGGGTGTCGACTTCAATCTCGACCTTCATCATATGGCTGACGCTGGCCTTTGCCGCTGTCAATACCTGCGCAATGCCACCTGCAGCCGCGATATGGTTGTCCTTGATCAGGATCGCATCCGAGAGGCCAAAGCGGTGGTTCGAGCCACCGCCGTGAAGCACCGCTTGTTTTTCCACCATGCGCAGACCCGGCGTGGTCTTGCGGGTGCAGGTGATACGGGCCTGGGTGCCCTCGGTTTCGGCGACAAAGCCAGCCGTCAGGCTGGCAATACCAGACAGGCGGCCCGCAAAGTTCAGTGCGATGCGTTCGCCCGACAAGATCGAAGCGGCAGCCCCCTCGATGGTCATCAAGGCGTCGCCAGGGGCACAGGGCGAGCCATCTTTGATAAGGGTTTCAACCTTCAGGGAGGGATCGACTAGGTGAAAGGCGATGCGGGCAATCTGCATACCTGACACAATACCGGCGTCCCGGGCATTCAGCCGCGCGGTATAGCGTATCCCGGCTGGGATCACTGTGCGGGTGGTGATATCGCCGTTCTGGCCCAGATCCTCATGCAGGGCGGCACGCACTAGGGGTTCCAGCAACAGATCAGGGAGGGGAGCTTGGCGGATCATGGCATGTCCTTTCAAAGGCTGTTCAACACCTCGTCGCGCAGCGCGAGGGCGGCGGCGAGTGTGGTCTGGCTGCGCTGGGCCAGGGCGGGGTTGGCCTGCGGAAAATCGCTGCGAAAATGTCCTCCGCGGCTTTCGCGCCGCTCCAGTGCGCAGGTCGTGATCAGGGTGGCTGTGGCACACATATTCAAAAAGGCCTCGTCCTGCGAGTGGCATGCCTCCAGCTCTGCAAGAGTGATGAGCGCCTGCCGCAGCCCAGCTGCATCACGGAGCATGCCTACATGAGCAGTCATGGTCAGGCGCAACCTTTGCACAGCATCTGTATCCATGGCCTGTGCATTTTCTGTGAATTCAGGGCTGAGCTCTGGGGCAGGGTCCGCAGGCATTGCCACGCGATCTGCAATATCCCTGGCGGCGCGGCGGGCGTAGACCAAAGCTTCCAATAGGCCGTTTGAGGCCAGCCGATTGGCACCATGCAGACCCGTTGAAGCGGCCTCTCCGCTGACCCAGAGACGCTCCAGAGAGGCACGGCCCCGCATA
The DNA here is from genome assembly GCF_000152965.1 of Roseobacter sp. MED193. GTDB lineage: Bacteria > Pseudomonadota > Alphaproteobacteria > Rhodobacterales > Rhodobacteraceae > Pseudophaeobacter. The sequence continues at coordinate 3,048,710 of NZ_CH902583.1, forward strand.
TCGGTTTCAATCCCACCCATGTGATAATGAGCAGCGACAGCGACGGGGATCGGGCCCTTCACTGGGTCAATCCCTGCACGGGCACAGGTTTCGGCCAGGGCTGGAAAACGGGACAGGACTCCGGCGCCCAGGGCGGAACGGGTGTCCAGCATGGGGCGGCGCCCAGCCTGTGTTTCCGCAAATATACCTCGCGCCACTACGTCTCGCGGCGCAAGCTCTGCGTCCGGGTGTTGATCTGCCATAAAGCGCTGGCCGTCAGAATTGATCAGGGTTGCCCCCTCGCCGCGCAGGGCTTCGGTGGCAAGCGGGGCAGGATCTTCGCCGCAATCAATCGCCGTAGGGTGGAACTGTACGAATTCAGCATCGGCAATGCGGGCCCCGGCACGGGCAGCGAGCCCGATCACTTGGCCGCGTATGCGCGGTGGGTTTGTGGTATGGGCAAACAACCCGCCAGATCCGCCGCCAGCGAGCAAGACTGCCGGGCAGATGATCTGCAGCGGGGCTGAGGGGGGATCTGAGCGCCGGATCCAAACCCCTGTCACAGTACCGCCTTTGGTTTCCAGTCGCAGGGCCTCTGTGCCCTCGATCACCTGGATCGAAGGTGTGGAGCGCACGGCCTCAATGAGGGTTTCCATGATTTGCTGGCCAGCTTGATCGCCCTTGACCCGCACAACGCGGGCAGCGGAATGGGCGGCTTCACGGCTCATCACATAGTTCCCGTCAGCATCGCGATCAAAGGGCGCACCAAGTTCCGTGAGATCTAGGATATGGTCTCGGGCCATGCGGGTAACCATATCGGCTACCTCTGCGTCCACGGTGCCGTCGCCTGCCTTCCGGGTGTCTTTTGCATGCGCCTCGGCACTGTCGGTTTTGGCCATGGCGGCAGCGACGCCCCCTTGGGCCCAGGCGGAACTTGCCCCGAGGCCAAGGGGCTCGGGGGAGATCATCAGGACAGGGCGCGGGGCTAGCTCTAGCGCAGCATAAAGCGCCGCAAGACCTGCGCCGACAATGACGATGCGATCCGTCAGAAGCGGCTTGGTCTCAACCAGAGGCGTCATACACTTGGCTCCGAAGAATGTGGTGTCACAGGATGGCTTGGCACCTATCAGATGCCCAGCTCTTGCGACAGATCGATCATCTTTTGAACGGCCTGTCTAGCGCCTTCGGCCACCTTGGGGTCAACCTCGATGGGTTCAGACATGGTGTGCAGCGACCAGAGGATTTTCTCCAGCGAGATCATCTTCATGTAGGGGCACATGTTGCAGGGGCCGACAAAATCCACCTCGGGCAGGCTGTCTGAGATATTTGAGGCCATCGAGCATTCGGTGATCAGCAGCGCCTTTTCCGGCTTTTCATCAGTGACATATTTGATGATGCCGCTGGTAGAGCCGGAGAAATCTGCTTCGGCAACCACATCCGGGGGGCATTCGGGGTGGGCAATGAGCCGGGTGCCGGGGTTCCATTCGCGGAACTCACGCAGATCCTTGGCGCTGTATTGCTCGTGAACAATGCAGGAGCCTTCCCACCAAACGACGTTTTTATGCGGCACATCCTGGGCCACGTTCTGCGCCAGATACTGGTCAGGGGTCATGATAACCGTGTCGCTTTCCATGGCGCCCACGATTTGCGCGGCATTGGAAGAGGTGCAGCAGATATCCGAAGCCGCTTTGACCTCGGCAGTGGTGTTCACATAGGTGACCACCGGCGCGCCGGGGTAGCGGCGGCGCATCTCTTCGACGCCCTCGGCAGTGATGGATTCCGCAAGCGAACAGCCAGCCTCCATGTCCGGCATCAAGACAATCTTGTCGGGACTCAGTATCTTGGAGGTCTCGGCCATAAAATGCACGCCGCATTGCACGATGACATCGGCCTCGACACGTGTGGCTTCTATGGCCAACTGCAGGCTGTCGCCCACCACATCAGCGACGCCGTGATAGATTTCAGGCGTCATGTAGTTATGTGCCAGGATTACTGCATTGCGTTCTTTTTTCAGGGCGTTGATCGCAGCCACGTAGGGGGCGTGGATGGCCCAGTCCATGGGGGAAACTACGCGCTTCATACGCGCATATTCCACGGACATTTCTTCTGCCAAACTGGGGTTTGGCGCCAGATCGTAGTGAGCGGCGAGCTGATCTCGCATGGTTTGCAGATCAAACATGGCTAATCCTTAAAGTGGTGTTCAGGATGAAACTTTGGGTGAGGCTTGTTTCACGTTCAAATTCCGCACGCAAGAGAAGCATTGGCAATACCAGGGTGAGTGCGATGATATGGCGCGAGTTAGAGCCGGTCTTGGGGTTCATTGGCGCATTGCGACGGCTAAAGGAAACCATAAATCCGTCAGTGGGGTCGCATTTCCGTGGTTTTCGGTCTGAATTTGGGGCTGGGAATGACAAAGTTCAGCTAGGCAGGGCTGGTGAAATTGACCCGCCGACACTGCGGGCGCAAGAGGGGGATAGACAAATTGTCCAATTTTCTTTCTCCCGTAATTTTGCGCTGTTTTAAGAGGTCTGGCTGTGCTCTTGAACCAGATGAAGGTCGGTTTGTGACCAGGCAGGAGGCGGTTATCCTCCGACCCAAAGAGGAGAAATACAGGCGCGATGGCTGATCTGTTGGACGGCATATTTCAGGCCTTCTGGCTGTTGGTGACCTTGGATTCTGATCTGGTAGAAATCACCCTGCGGTCGCTGCGGGTCACTTTGACCGCCCTCGTGATCGCCTCGGCGATTGCCCTGCCTTTGGCGGCGCTTTTGGCCGTGCGGAGGTTTAGGATGCGGCGCATTACCATTGCCGTGTTGAACGCCTTGATGGGGTTGCCCCCCGTGGTGGTGGGGTTGATCGTCTATGTGTTTTTGTCGCGCGCAGGTCCGCTCGGGGTGCTGGGGCTGTTGTTCACGCCGACAGCGATGATCATTGCACAGGTCGTTATCATAGTGCCGCTGATCGCCTCGATTGCGCATCAGTCCCTGCGAGAGCTGTGGAGCGACTACCATGATCTGCTGATTTCGATGAACGCGAGCCAGACGCAACGCATCAAGGCTTTGTTATGGGATGGGCGGCGGGCATTGCTGACAGCAGCATTGGCGGGTTTTGGCCGGGCAATTGGTGAGGTCGGCGCCATCATGGTGGTTGGCGGCAATATCGACCATGCCACGCGGGTGTTGACGACAGCGATTGCTCTGGAGACCGGCAAGGGTGAATTTGCCATGGCGCTTGGCCTTGGCTTTGTGCTGATTGCCATGGCGATCACGGTCAATCTGGCCATTCATTGGCTGGGCCACACGGAAACAGAGGGGCGTTGGTGATGCAAAAACCGTTGTTTCCTCTGATCGCAAAACAGGCCACCGTTCGTCGCCGAGGCAAAGTACTGGTTGGTCCAGTCGATCTGACCCTTGGGGGGCAGGGCACGACCATAGTTATCGGCCCCAATGGTGCCGGTAAGACAACTCTGTTGAAAATGCTGCACGGCATCGAGCGGATGAATGGCGGTGTTCTGGACTGGGCCTGCCCCACAGAGGAGGCGCAGCGGCGGCAGGCCTTCGTGTTTCAAACACCCATCATGATGCGCCGATCGGTGGTGGATAACCTTGCCTACCCGTTGCAAGTGATTGGTGTCGCGCGCCGCGAAGCGCGGGCGCGGGCGGCGCATTGGGCCGATCAAATAAACCTAGGTGATGCTTTGGAGCGTTCGGCAATGCTGCTGTCCGGTGGGGAACGGCAGAAACTGGCGTTAGCGCGGGCTTTGATCCGCGAACCCGATGTGTTGTTTCTGGATGAGCCCTGTGCGTCGTTGGATGGGCGCGCTACGCGGGAAATTGAAGAGATCCTTCAGCGGGCCGCGGCCACAGGAACACGCTTGATCATGTCGACTCATAATATGGGGCAAGCCCAGCGTCTGGCTGATGAGGTTCTGTTCGTTTTGCATGGACGTATTCACGAGTTTTCATCGGCCAAGACTTTCTTTGAAGGGCCCCAAACCGCACAAGCAGATGCTTTTCTCAGAGGAGATATTGTAGAATGAAAAATGTAATCTTTGGTGTTGTTGCCAGCCTGGCGTTAACCACTGCGGCCTTGGCCGATGACATGAAACTGGCGGTTACCACCTCATTTCACAATTCAGGACTGGCGGAAATTTTGCTGCCCGAGATCAAGGCGGATCTGGATCTGGATGTCCAGCTGTTGGTGGTTGGCACCGGTCAGGCCATTCGCCTGGGCGAGGCCGGGGATGTGGATGCTATCCTGGTGCATTCGCAGAAGGCTGAGGAGAAATTCCTGGCTGGGGGCAATGGCACTCATCGCCGCGAGATCATGTATAATGATTTTGTCTTTATCGGCCCAAGTGCCGATTCTGCAGGGGTAAAGGGTGCCGAGAATGCGGCGCAGGCGCTACAAAGCATTGCGCAGGCTCATGCATCTTTTGTAAGCCGCGGCGACGACAGTGGCACTCATAAGAAAGAGCTGAGCCTTTGGAAGGCCGCTGACCTAGACCCGGCAGGTTTTGACGGCTGGTATCGTGCTGTTGGCGCAGGTATGGGCGCGGCGCTGAACACAGCCTCAGGCATGGAGGCCTATATCATGGCCGATCGCGCCAGTTGGCTGAACTTTGGCAACAAGGGCGGGTTGGAACTGCTGTTTGCAGGCGATCCGGTCTTGTTTAATCAATATGCCTATCTGCCAGTGAACCCGGAAAAGCATGCCCATGTCAAAAATGATCTGGCGCTGAAACTGGAGGCCTGGCTGACCTCCGATCGGGCTAAGGAGCTGATCAACGCCTATAAGATTGGCGGCGAGACCCTGTTTGTTTTCAACGCCAAACAGTGAACTTGGGTCAGGTTTTCTGAAAGCGGCCTCTGCCTCAGGGCAGGGGCCTTTTGTTTGCGTGACGTGGCGCATTGGGCACGGTTACAGGCCAGTGCAGCGCCTCGCCTTGTTATCCAGAAGAGGCAAGCCTATCTAGGCCTCAGCCCGAGACTGTGTTGCTCGGGCAATGGAGATTTTATGTTAGAGCCCCGGGCAAGCGCCCGTTTCTGATCGCCAAAGGCGGGTCGGGAACACCAGAAACAACTGGACCACTCAAAGCGCGATGCTGAGTGAGCCTTTTTCTGTGCTCTCATGAAATCGAGACAAGACGTTGAATATATCAAAACAGGAACAGCGCGTTCTGCATGAACTGGCGCTGGGCGGTGAAATCCGTCATCTGCGGGGGCCCAATGGGAAAATCCAGAAGGTTACTTGCTTTACCCGCGAAGGCCATGTGCTGAGTGGCTGTACGCTGGAGGTCTTCATGCGCCTCAAAAAACGCCGCTTTGTTCACTCAAAAAACGGACGACCCTATCGCGCCTCCAAATTGGGGGTGACTTCGGTGCGGGCGCAACTCAATCAAAGGTGAACCAGAGATGACAAAGCAACACACAAACTATGTGATCCGGGCCTATCAAGCAGCGGATATTGAGCCGGTGATGACGGTCTGGCGTGCAGCCAATGACCTGGCACACCCGTTCTTGGAGGCGGATTTTGTCGCCCAAGTAGAGGAGGCTATTCGCCAGGTCTATGTGCCTCAGGCGGAAACCTATGTGCTGGACGAGGCAGGGCGGGTCATCGGCTTTATTGCGCTTTTGGGCAATGAAATCGGCGGGTTGTTTGTCGATCCCAAACACCATGGACAGGGTTGCGGCCGGTTCTTGGTGGATCACGCCTTTGCCCTCAAAGGGCCGCTCAAGGTTGAGGTTTTTCGCGACAACAGGATCGGGCGTTCGTTTTACGAGCGTTACGGGTTTGAGTTTGTCGAAGACGAGGACCACCTGCCCTCTGGCCAGGTCAACCGCAAGATGGCGATGCCGGGTGCTACGCCAGAGCGGGGAGGGCATGATCTGACTTCATAACAAAGGGCCGCTCCCGCAAAGGGGGCGGCCTCTTTCATGGCGTGACTCGGGCCTAGCTCTCTTCCCCGTTCAGGGTCAGCGTCACCCGGTCGCCGGCAAACCAGGTGCGGCCAAACTCGATCGGGCGACCTTCGGGGTCGATATTGACTCCAGTGGTGCGCAGCAGTGGCGCACCTTCGGAAATGCGCAGATGCAGCGCCTGGGTGGCGGTGGCCAGTTTCGCCGTGATGCGGGTTTCTGCGCGGGTGTAATCGGCAATGCCGCAGGCCTTGAGCGCCGCTGTCACCGATTGCAGATCCTCCAGTTCAGTTCGGATGTTCGGCAGCAGATGGGCGGGAAAGACGCTTTGAAACAGCGCGATGGGCTGATCATCAGCCAGCGATAGCCCGTCATAGACATGCACCATTTCCCCAGCCTCCAATTGCAGGGCCGCCGCTTCGGTCTTGTCGGCGGCGCGGGTTTCCAGGGCGAGAATGCGCTTGGCGGGGATCTGGCCGCCGCGGCTGATATTTTGATGGAACCGCACCCGTTTGCCGATGGGATAATCAGTCGGCGTGGCTGCCACAAAAACCCCTGATCCGCGCCGGGCATGTACCAGTCCTTGCTCGGCCATGTCGGCCAGGGCGCGCCGGACGGTGTGGCGATTCACCCCAAAGCGCGCCGCCAGTTGGGCTTCGGATGGCAGTTTGTCACCGCTGCTGTAACGCCCCTGAGCGATGTCATCGATGAGCGAAATTGTGATGGATTTCCAAACGGCTGTACGGGTTCCTGGGCCAGGGGTCTTGGGGCTGTTTGAAGACATGTCATTAAACTTTCACAAGGTTTCGATTGCGTTTTGGTTTCAGGCTTCGTTATGATTTGTCTAGTTGTATAGAACATGTAGACAAGCTGGCCAAGAGGCTCTTAACCGATGAAAACAGAAATTTCCGCTCCTGCACGCAAGGCCTGGATGAGCCTTCTGGCGCAGGCCGACGAGGCTGATCTCAGCAGGCTGTGGCAGGCTTTTGATCACAACCCGGACTTCAACTGGCTGCGTCCGCCAGAGGCAGGTGGCGTTATGGTGCGCGGCCGTATGGGCGGCAGTGGTGCGCCCTTTAACCTGGGCGAAATGACTGTGACACGCTGTGCGCTGACGCTGACAGATGGCACTGTGGGTCATGCCTATGTGCAAGGTCGATCAAAACCCAAAGCCGAAATCGCGGCCAAGGTGGATGCCCTGATGCAGACTGAAGCTGCACAAGATCTCCGCCAGGCCGTTCTGGATCCCCTGCAGCAGGTACAACAGGCCCAAAAGAAAGCACGCGCCGCCAAGGCAGCTGCCACCAAGGTTGAATTCTTCACAATGGTTCGGGGAGAGGATTGATGTCCCTAGATATCGAAACCAACAGCTATGGTGGTGGCTTTGCCACGCCGCCTGTGGATGCGGCAAATGCCTTTCGCGCGGCGATGAATGCCATGGCCCGCCCCGGCAGCGTTCAGGACATCACTGGCGCAGAACCGCCTGCTGGTATCTCCGCCGCTGCCGGGTGCCTGTTGCTGACGCTCTGTGATCCCGAAACGGGCATCTATCTGGCGCCAGACGTGGATTCCCCTGCGCTGCGCTCCTGGTTGGCCTTTCACACCGGTGCGCCTTTTGTTGCAGTCGATAAGGCCGATTTTGCCCTGGGTAGCTGGCAGGCACTGCTACCGCTCGACCAGTACCCCATTGGCACGTCGGAATACCCGGATCGTTCGGCCACGCTGATTGTTGAGCTGACAGAGTTTGCTGCCCCCAATGTAAACCTCACGGGGCCGGGTATCAAAGACAGCACCCAGTTTGCACTGCCGGATGTGGGTGCCTGTCAGGGCAATGCAGCGCAGTTCCCGCTGGGGGTGGATTTCTTCTTTACCTGCCAGTCGCAGCTGGCGGCCCTGCCACGTTCCACAACCCTTTTGGCAAAGGACTGATTGTATGTATGTAGCTGTAAAGGGTGGTGAACGCGCCATCGACAATGCACATGCCTGGCTCGCCGAAGAACGGCGCGGTGATACTGGCGTGGCTGAGCTCAGCTTGGCGCAGATCCGCGAACAGATGAGTCTTGCTGTCAATCGCGTCATGGCCGAGGGCTCGCTGTATGATCCGGATCTAGCGGCCCTAGCGATCAAACAGTCGCGAGGCGATCTGATCGAGGCGATCTTTCTCATTCGCGCTTATCGCACCACCTTGCCACGCTTTGGGTATAGCGAAGCGGTTGATACCGGTGTCATGGCCTGTGATCGCCGCATCTCCGCCACCTTCAAGGATGCCCCTGGTGGGCAGGTGCTGGGGCCGACCTTTGACTACACCCATCGGTTGTTGGACTTCAAACTGGCTGCAGACGGTGAGACGCCGGAAGCCCCGGCTGCGGAACCACGCATGGAGGTCACACCCCATATCACGGAATTCCTGCAGGGGGAGGACATCATCGAGCGCGAGCCCAGCTCAGAAGCGGTGCCGGGTGATTTGACCCGCGAGCCGATGAGCTGTCCGGCAGGGCGCGCAGTGCGGTTGCAGTCGCTGTCGCGCGGCGATGAGGGCTTTATCCTTGGCATGGCCTATTCCACTCAGCGTGGTTATGCGCGCAACCATGCCTTTGTCGGCGAGCTGCGCATTGGCAAGGTGCCGGTGGAGATGGAAATCCCGGAGCTGGGCTTTGCCATCGAGATTGGCGAGGTGGAGCTCACTGAATGTGAGACGGTGAACCAGTTCAAGGGTTCAAAAACTGTGCCACCGCAGTTCACCCGTGGCTATGGGCTGGTCTTTGGCCAGTCCGAACGCAAGAGCATCGCTATGGCATTGGTCGACCGCGCCCTGCGCTGGGAAGAACTGGGAGAGGATAACCTTGGCGCTGCCGCTCAGGACGAGGAATTCGTGCTCAGCCATTCCGACAATATTCAGGCGACGGGGTTCCTAGAGCATATCAAACTGCCCCATTACGTGGATTTCCAGTCAGAGCTGGAACTGGTGCGCAAACTGCGCCGCGAAGCACAGGAGTTGGCTGAGGAAATGGCCGCACGGGAGGCTGCGGAATGAGTTTAGTCGCCTCTCCCGTCTCCATCGACGAAAGCATCATCAATGCCATGGGTAAAGGTGGACCTGCTGCGCAGTTTCTTGTGCCGCTTGGGGCGATAGAACAGCCCGGCCAGGATCACCGCAACGACCACGATCACGATGAAAATGCCCAAAACGGTGCCCAGCAATTCGTCGGAATTCATCTCTCAAATCTCCTTTGCAAAACCGCAGCGAGGGAAAGGACAAAACATGTCTGACTATAACTTTGCCTATTTGGACGAACAAACCAAGCGGATGATCCGCCGGGCGATCCTGAAAGGCCTGGCGGTGCCGGGCTATCAGGTTCCCTTTGCCAGCCGCGAGATGCCGATGCCCTATGGCTGGGGCACCGGCGGTGTGCAGGTCTCGGCAGCGACGTTGACACCGGAGGATACGCTCAAGGTGATTGACCAAGGCGCGGATGACACCACCAATGCGGTCTCCATCCGAAAGTTCTTTGAACGCACCGCAGGGGTTGCGACCACCGAGGAAACCACCAAGGCCAGCGTCATCCAGACCCGCCACCGGATCCCCGAAGCCGAGCTCACCGAGGATCAGATCCTGGTGTACCAGGTGCCAATCCCGGAACCGCTGCGGTTTCTGGAACCGCGCGAGACGGAAACCCGCAAGATGCACAGCCTTGAAGAATATGGCCTGATGCATGTGAAATTGTACGAAGACATCAGCCAGCACGGCGATATCGCCACCTCCTATGCCTATCCGGTCAAGGTAGAGGACCGCTATGTGATGGATCCCTCGCCAATCCCCAAATTTGATAACCCAAAACTGGAAATGGCCGCGATCCAGCTGTTTGGCGCTGGGCGTGAACAGCGCATCTATGCGGTGCCGCCCTACACACGCGTCGTCAGCCTGGATTTTGAAGACTACCCGTTTGAGGCCACCAAGGCCGATCATCCCTGCGATCTGTGCGGGTCTGAGCACAGCTATCTGGATGAGGTGATCCTGGATGATGCGGGCAACCGGATGTTTGTCTGCTCTGACACCGATTATTGCCGCACGCGGCGCGCCGAGGGTCATGTGGGTCGTTTGGGTGAAAGCGAAGGGGAGGCCGCGTGATGGGGGCTCAAGTGAAAGAACAGGACATGACACCGCTGTTGCAGGTGAACGGTCTGACGAAAATGTACGGCCCCCGCATTGGCTGCAAGGATGTGAGTTTTGATCTCTACCCTGGTGAGGTCATGGGCATCGTTGGCGAAAGCGGATCCGGTAAATCGACGCTGCTGAATGCCATGGCCGGACACCATGCGCCGGATCGCGGCGAGGTGGTCTTTGACACCCGCGCCGATGGGCCGGTGGACACGTTGAAAATGTCAGAGCCAGAACGGCGGATGCTGGGGCGCACGGATTGGGCCTTTGTGCATCAGCATGCGCGCGATGGGCTGCGTATGTCCGTGTCCGCAGGGGGCAATATCGGCGAGCGGCTGATGGCCGTGGGCGGGCGCCATTATGGCGAGATCCGCGAACAGGCGGCCGATTGGCTGGGCCGGGTGGAGATCTCTGACACCCGCATTGATGACCGCCCCTCGGCCTTTTCCGGCGGCATGCAGCAGCGTCTGCAGATCGCCCGCAATCTGGTTACCGGCCCGCGTCTGGTCTTTATGGATGAACCTACCGGCGGGCTGGATGTCTCGGTGCAGGCGCGTCTGCTGGATCTGCTGCGCAGTCTGGTGCGTGAAATGGGTCTCAGTGCCATCATTGTGACCCATGACCTGGCCGTTGTGCGCCTGTTGGCGGACCGGTTGATGGTGATGAAGGACGGCCATGTGGTCGAAAGCGGCCTCACCGATCAGGTGCTGGATGATCCGCAACATGCCTATACCCAATTGCTGGTCTCCAGCGTGCTGCAGGTCTGAAGGACAAGAGCGATGATTGAACTCGAAAACGTAAGCAAGAGCTTCACCTTGCACAATCAGGGCAGCGCTGTGATCCCGGTGATGGAGCGGGTCTCGCTCAAGGTCTCGGCGGGTGAATGCGTTGGTCTGGTGGGCGCTTCGGGGGCGGGCAAATCCACCCTCATGCGGCTGATCTACGGCAACTATCTGGCCGCTTCGGGTCGTGTATTGGTTGGGGATGTCGATGTGGCCCAGGCTGAGCCGCGCCAGATTATTGCGCTGCGCCGCGAGACCCTTGGCTATGTCAGCCAATTCCTGCGTGTAGTGCCCCGGGTGCCTGCGCTGGATGTGGTTGCCGAGCCGCTGCTGGCGGTTGGAACACCACAGGACCAGGCGCGGGACAAGGCCGCCAGCCTTCTGGCCGAGCTGAATATCCCAGAGCGGCTCTGGAGCCTGAGCCCGACGACATTTTCTGGCGGCGAGCAGCAGCGGGTGAATATCGCGCGTGGCTTTGCCTATGATTATCCGGCACTGCTGCTGGATGAGCCCACTGCCAGCCTGGATGCGCAGAACCGCGCCACGGTGCTGCGGTTGATCGAAGGGGCCAAGGCGCGCGGGGCTGCCATTATCGGCATTTTCCACGATGAGGCCGCGCGCGATCAGGTCTGCGACAGCTTTGTGGATGTCTCGGCCTTCTCGCCTGAGGTGGCAGCATGAGCGCCAGCGCAAACCAAAAGTCAGACAAAGGGCCGGTCATTGCCGTTGTCGGCCCCTCGGGCGTCGGCAAGGACAGTCTGATGGAGGCCCTGGCAGCGATGGACCCCAAGCTTTGCCTGATGCGCCGGGTGGTGACCCGCGCGCCCGAGGCCGGAGGTGAGGACTATGATGCCGTCAGCGAGGAGGACTTTGCCCAAAGAGCGGCGGCCGGACAGTTCGCGCTGCACTGGTCGGCCCATGGGCTGCAATACGGTATCCCCCGCAGCATCGAGGATCTACGGGCGAAAGGGCAGGGGGTTCTGGTCAACCTCTCCCGCGCGGTGTTGTTGCAGGCGCAGGAGATCTTTGGAGATTTTATCGTTCTGTCGGTCACTGCCAGTCCGCAGGTTCTGGCAGAGCGGCTGACCGGGCGCGGGCGTGAGGACAGTGCCGAGGTTCAACGCCGTCTTGCCCGCGCCTCAAAACCCCTGCCTGCGGGGCTCCGCCGCCTGTATGAGATTGATAACTCGGGCGATCTGGCTGATGCCGCAACAGCCGCCCGCACTGCGATCTATACTGCAGCGGAACCGGTGAGGGCGTAGCGGTGGATCATGTGGAAATGCCCCTCGCTGTCTTCGCCGACCAGAGAAAGATCTCGGATTTCGAAGGGGTGCGGCAAGAGCGGCAAAAGGTGCCGTTCCAGCGCCGCCTCGACGGCGGGCAGTTCCGGTTTTGGCAGTTTGCCGCTGAGGGTGATGTGGAAGCGGAAATCTTGCATCACATAGGGGTACCCCCAGCGGATCAGGTTGTCCTCTTGCGTCGGAGTCAGCCCGGCAGCGCGACGCTTGGCAAGTTCAGCCTCGCCCGCTGGGGCGCGAAAAGGGTCAAGATCCCGCACACAGGCGCTTGCCAGAGCGTTGAGAGCGGTCTCGTCACCCGTGACGCGCAGGGCCAGGAAGCGGCCCAACCGGGCAAGATGCAAGCCTTGCATCGTCACCGGAGCCTGGCGGGCAGCGAATGCGCCACAGGCCTGTTTCAGGGCGTCCAAACCAGTGCCAGGCGCAAGCCGCATCGGCGGTTTAATCGTTGCATGCAGCCCATATTTGCGCGGCACTCGAGTGATCGACGTCAGATCCAGACCGGGAATGTCGGGCTGTTCACAGGCACTGCCTGGCTCCATGTCCCACCCCAGCCATCGGGTTGCAAAGCGGCTCCATTCGGCCTGTGCCGGGGGAGCAAAATAAATCGCGTATCGCGTGAATGTCACATTGGCCTCCTATACGTGGCCGTTCCTATAGCTCGAAAGTTGTGAAGCTCAGATGACAGATGAATTGATCCTTGCCAATGCCACCCTGGTTTTGCCCGGCGAAACCCTGCGCGGCAGCGTGAAAATTACTGAGGGCAAGATTGCCCAAATCACCAGTGGCTCTGGGGTTCCAAAGGGCGCCTTGGATCTTGAGGGGGACTATCTGTGTCCCGGTCTGGTCGAGTTGCACACCGATAACCTCGAACGCCATATCCAGCCACGCCCCGCGGTGGATTGGCCCCATGCTGCCGCCATCATGGCCCATGATGCGGAACTTGCTGGAACAGGTATTACCACCGTTTTTGACGCCATGCGGGTGGGATCGGTCAGCCGCAAAGAGAGCCTCTACGGGTCTTATGCGCGCGGGCTCGCGACGGAACTGCTGGAGTTGCGGGCGGCGGATGCGCTTAAGATTTCGCATTTCCTGCACCTGCGGGCAGAGGTCTGTTCGGATACTCTGGTCGAAGAACTGGCGCAGTTTGGTGAAGAGGACCGGGTTGGTCTGGTTTCGCTGATGGATCACACCCCAGGTCAGCGCCAGTTCCGTGATATCTCGAAACTGGAGGCCTATGTCAAAGGCAAGCACGGCTTTGACGATGCGGGCTTTCAGGCCCATATCGCGCATCTGAAAACCTTACGCGACACCTATGGGGACCTGCACGAGGTTGAAGCGGTAAAGGCTGCCCGCCGGTTTGGCGCGGTACTGGCCAGCCATGATGACACCACGGCTGCGCAGGTGGCAACCTCGGCGGGTCACGGTATTCATCTGGCTGAGTTCCCCACCACGGTCGAGGCAGCGCGCGCCTGTCACGCCCATAACATCAAGGTGATGATGGGGGCACCGAACCTGATCCGAGGTGGATCGCATTCAGGCAACGTGGCCGCACGAGAATTAGCCGAGTTGGAACTGTTGGATATTATTTCTTCCGACTACGTCCCTGCCGCCCTGTTGATGTCTGCGGTGAAACTGGGCGAAATCTGGGGCGATATGGCGCGTGGTCTATCGACGGTGACACAGGCCCCGGCAGATGCGGTGGAGTTGACTGACCGTGGTCGTATTGAAATCGGTAAGCGAGCTGATTTGATCCGGTTCAAACTGATCGACAACACGCCAGCTCTGCGTGGCACTTGGGCGCGGGGAGAACGCGTGGCCTGATCTGGTTTGCAAGGACCGACCCGTTTCTTGCGGTTTAACTGCACCCCGCGCAGCAGGCGCAAGAAACGGATCGCTTGGGCGCCATCCCTGGCCATAAACGATGGGCATGCAACCAATGAAAGGCATGTCCATGGAACTTCAGGGAAAGACAATTATCGTCACAGGGGCGAGTAGCGGAATTGGCGCGGCAGCAGCTTTGCTGTTTGCCACAAACGGTGCAAACGTCGTATTAGGCGCCCGCCGACAGCGGGAGCTCGACAGGCTTGTTGGGCAGATCACGCAGAGCAATGGCAATGCGGTTTGCCTCGCAGGCGATGTCAGCGACGAGCCCTATAACCGAGAGCTCGTCAATCTAGCAGAACGACAGTTCGGAGGTTTGGACGGGGCGTTTAACAATGCTGGCACCACAGGAGCCATGGGACCTATCCCGGAAATGGAGACGCGTACCTGGCAGGACGTGTTGGCGGTCAATCTTACGAGTGGTTTCTTTGCGGCTAAGTACCAGATTCCGGCCCTACGTAAAAGCAGCGGCGGATCCTTGGTGTTCACCTCGTCGTTTGTCGGTCATACGATCGGCTTTCCGGGGATGGGAGCCTACGCCGCTGCCAAGGCTGGATTGATCGGCATGACCCAGGTTTTGGCAACGGAACATGGTGCAGAGGGAATTCGTGTCAATGCGCTATTGCCGGGCGGAACCATGACGCCCATGGCCGGAGAGGATGTGGATTTCCATGAGATGGTACGCGGGTTTCATGCCCTTAAACGTATGGCAGAACCTTCGGAGATTGCTCAGGCTGCACTGTTTTTGCTTTCGGATCGCGCTTCTTTTGTCACGGGAAGTGCGATGCTGGCAGATGGCGGTAATTCCATAACCAAACTGTAACCTTGATGTAGCCATCAGGGTGCAGACTGATGGGGCTTTCAGTTCAGCCTGAAAGCCCCTGGATGTTCTATGGCAGCGGTGATCTATCGCTAGGCCCGATAAAACAGGTAGCGCCCCTCAGGGATGCCTTCGGGGCCTTTTAGCTCTTCAAACCCCACCAGGGGCTGGCCTGAAACCACGATGCCGCCCTTGGCCATGACGCTGGCAATCACCGGCGACATAGCGGCGGCTTCTGCCACATCCTGTTCTTTGACACCAAAGCCAAAATCATAATGGGCCAGAACGATCTTATGGCCTTCGGCCTTGAGGCGCTCCAGCATCGGAACTGCTTCGCCTTGCAGGAAATCCTCTTCGGGCGGCACACAGGAGGGGTGGCATTGAAGGACCCGGTCGATGACCCAGACCCGGCGATCAGGCAGGATTTCACGCAGATGATCATAAGTGCGGCCATTGCCCAGGCCCATATCCAGTACATCCCCCGACACTCCGGCGACTTCCGCGCCAGCCCAGTTCAGCCCATCGCGTTGGGCGGTAAAACGGCGTAGCATTGAATCCAATCGGCTCATGTCAAATCTTCCTTGTTGTCTAACTGCCAGACCTGCCCCGGTCCCTGCATGAGGCGCGATATCAACGCCTCTGTGAAGTGCCAGATGGCGGCATCATGCACCAGGTGGTGGGTGAGGATACCATAGGGCTCTTGGTTGTCTGTCACGCCCTCACGGCGAGCGCGCAGTTGGTCGCAGATCTGCGCGATTATGCGCTCTGGCGCAACCAGGGAGCGGCTCCCCTTCCAGTCGATGGGGTCCAGATGGGTATTGATCTGTGCCAGACCAGGCGCAGCCAGTGGGCTTTGGCGGGGGGTGAATGTCGATAGGGCGGTAAAGCCCAAACTGGGTAGTGAGGGTAGAAGTTCTGGCGCAATGCGGTTCCAGGGCGGCACAAAAATTGGCAGCAGTTTGGGCCCCAAAAGCGCCCGCAGATCGCTTAACCCTTTTCCAATGTCCCCTATTGAGGCCTGCGTCGGCCGCTGGGCGGGAAATTCGCATTTCTTTTGATCCCGCCCTGAGTGGTTTTTATGCGCCCAACCATGGACAAGGGGGAGAAGTGTAGGGTTGTCTGTCAGATAGTCTGCCAACTCAGGTTTCACATGGGCTGGGATCACGGCTAAATGCACAGGAAGCGCCAGGTTTTGCGATAATGTGCTGAGTCGGTTCAGCTGCGCCGTGGGCTCTATCGCGTCGTCGTCCCGCCACCACAGGGGTAGTGTTAACCTTGCTCTGTGCCACTGTGCCAGCTCGACTTCCAAGGGGGACCAATCAAGGGGCCTGTCCGTGCTCATCGTGATCCTCCAGCTTGCATACGGGCCTCATCACTGGTCTTGGGGCTTGCCAGATCATGGGTTATCTCAACCGCCTGCCGGGCACCATCAAATTGAAACTGGCCAGCTGAGCGACGCGGTGCTGCAAGAACCTTTTTGATCGCAGAGATCAGGCTTTCTGGTGTGAGCTCAGCGGAGGAGAGAGCTTCAAACCCTGACAGGGGTATCAGGCTTTCAGCACGCAGGCCTTGTTCTACTTCCTTGCCCGCATCAAAGGGGATCAACACGGCCGGCGTTTCAGCCTGCAACAGATCCAGCGCCGTATTATAACCGCACATGCTGACCGAAGCCGCCACATGGCTGAGCATCTGGCGAAAATCAGGGCGTGCTGCCTCAATCTTGGCAGGTGAGGGGCGCTGGGAGAGCTGCGCAATCCTGGCCTTGGCATCATTGCCGCCAACCAACAGGCGCCATGGGTACTCCGGCATCAACTGTGCTGCCTTAAGCGCTGTTTGGTAGATTTCATCGCCCACACTGCCACCGCCAGCGCTGACGAGGATCTCACCCTGGCCATCGGCATCGGGATGTGGTCCTGCTGCCGAAGGGGCCACAAAGCCGGTATAGTGCAGTTTATGCGCCAGGCTGTTCGACACGGGCCAACTGAGCTCTAACCGAGTAGCTTGTGGGTCGGAATGGACTAAAACGCCGTCGTAGAATTCGTCGATCACCTGATCTGCTTTTTCGGCTTTCTCGGGTTTGGAGGGCGGGGCCAGGATGTCGCGGATTGAGGCAAGGATTTTGGGCGTCTGGCCCAAGGCTTTGGCGGCCTTGAGGAGGGCAAGAAACTCATGGCGCAGGGAGCGGCGCCCAAAGGGGTAGAGTTCGGTGATTAAGACATCGGGTTTCGCTCGCTCCAAGGTGGCGCAGAGCAGGGTTTGGCGTTGCTGGTGATAGGCCTCATCGGCATGGCCGCCGGAAATGTCCAGAAGCTGAGTGAAATTTGTTCCGTCCGCGCGCAGCGGGGGCAATTGCACCAGTTCTACCCCATCCGTGTTCAGCTGAGGTGCAGCAAAGCCACCAGAGGCGATCAGCACCTCATCCCCTGCAGCTTGAAATGCGCGCGCCAGTGTCAGCGCCCGGGACAGATGCCCGGTGCCCAAAAGATGCGTGACGACAATCATCACTTTCATGCCAGGTCTCTTTTCAGCAGGCGGACGGGCTCGGTCCAGGGGGTTAGGCTGTTGCCGTCGACTTCTACCACAAACAGTCGGTTGCGTTTGATGCGGAACGGCGCAGGCCCGTCAAAATCCCAGTGATAGGCCTGGGCCAGGATCATCCGCATGATGCCGATATGGCAGACTGCCACGGTGTCGCGTTGCAGACTGGCCAGCCAGGGCTTAATTCGCGCCCAGACCTCAGCCGGGGTTTCTCCACCAGGGGGCCGGTAATCCCAGCCCCACTGTTCGATATCGCGAAAGCCGCTCTTTGGGTCGGCCTTTAGCTCCAGGCCCTTTTTACCTTCCCAGTCCCCCCAGAACATTTCTGTCAGGTGGGGCGCGGTTTGCGGTGCGCGGCGCGCGACCAGCTCTGCGGTTTCCACCGCGCGCGACAGTGGGCTGGACCACAGCGAAGCCTGGTCCCAGGGGCTGGGCAGGGCAAAGCCAGACAGCTCTGCCCGGGCCTGGGCATCAAGCGGGATATCGCTGCGCCCCTGGATTTGACCGGCGCGGTTCCAGGCGGTGTGGCCGTGGCGCAATAGGGCAAGGCGGATCATCGGCTTTCCTCAATCAAGGGGGCAACGGCAGACCAAAAGCGGGCACTGGCTGCCGGAGCCAGATGGTTGGCTGCGATCCGCTCGCGGGCCTGCGCTCCCAGTTGGTTCCGCAGGCCTGGGGCAGAGAGCAGTTCCTGCAAACGCGTGGTAAGCGCGCCTGCACCCAGTGCCACGTCAGGATAGCGGCCAGGCGCAAGAACGTCCCGCATGCCCGGTCTGTCCTGGGCGACCACTGGAACCCCATGACTTTGAGCTTCGAGATAGACCATACCAAAGGCCTCATTGACGCCGGGCCAGAAAAACAGGCTGGCCTGTTCATAGGTTTTGGCCAGTTCTGCGCGGGAAAGCTGACCCAGAAAGCGGACGCGCCCAGCAAAGGGTGCCATCAGGGCCTCAACGGCGGGCCGGGCAGGTCCATCGCCAGCGATCTGCAACAGCCAGTCGCCCTGAAGCCCTCGCAGACTGTCGGCAATGATCTGATAGGAGGCGAGCTTGTCGCCTTCGCGCATCATACCAACGCTCAGCATTGGCCCATCCAATGTGCTGGCGGTGGGTAGAGTGGAACCAGGCAGAAAGGGAGGCAGGCTTTGCAGAGTTTGATTTGGGTGTTTGTCACGTTCAAGGGTGATCAGGTCATTGGCAGTGAGGTAGAAAATCACTGCTGCTCTATCTGCAGCTTCATGGGCGGATTGGGCAAATCCTGCCCAAGCGCCGTTCAGGCGCCGCGCGGCACGGGTGCTTTCAATTTGCACATAGGGAATGCCCTGTGATCGCGCGACCTGGGGGCCAATCAAGTCCGGTGCTTTGTAATAGTTGTGATAGGTCACCCACAGATCAACGGGCGGCATCTGGGTGCAGAGACGTTCTGTCTCTTGGGCCGCCTTTTGCCGCAGCTGCGCTTGAAGCAGCGCATCTCCGGTTTTGTCAAAGATCTTGAGTTCCGTGACCAAATCGACCTTGGCACCACCAGCTGCAATTATGTCTATCAGATTGCGCGCCATTTCCCGGTCGCCTGAAGGCACAGGGTGGCGTGGCGATTTCATCGGCGCATAAAAGGCGATCCGTTTGGCCGTAGAGGTGCTCATGAGCCCTGCAGCATGGCATCCAGTCGGGTCACCAGCTGGACAATGCCGGGATCCATGCCAAAGTCGCGTCGCAGTCGCCCCAAGGCGGCCTCTGCCATCTCCTGCGCCATCCCGGGCTTGCGGGCCAAAGACAGGATCGCATCCGCCAGAGCCTGCGGAGCATCGTCACTGAGCAGACCATGGGTGCCGCTGTCGAGGAATTCTGGGATCGCAGAGACCGGCGTTGACAGGATCGGCAGCAATTGCGAAGCCGCCTCCATCAGAACATTGGGCAAGCCGTCGCGATCCCCGTCCGCTGCAACCCGGCTGGGAAGCACAAAGAGATCAGAGTTGCGCATGGCCTCGATGACCTCAGGCTGGTCACAGGCACCGCGCCAGGTAATGCGCTCAAAAACGCCAGCGTCTTTGGCCATGTCCTGCAGAAGATCATTGAGGCCACCGCCGCCAATATGGGTCCAATGCCAGTCCAGATCCTCTGGCAGTAGGGCCAAAGCGGCGATGAGGCGATCAAACCCCTTCTTCTCAACCAAGCGGCCAACCGACATCAGTTTGAGAGGATCACCGGCGCGACGCCATGTGCGGGCTGGTGGGGCAGGAAAACGCGCCAGATCCAGCCCGTGATAGATCAGATCAATGCGGTTCGGCTCGTCCGACATCTGTTGCAGGTGCCGGGCGCCAAATCCTGTGCAGGTCGCGCCAAAGGCTGCACCGTGGTGTTGGCTGGATAGTTTTTCAGAGATTTCCCAATCCGGCGAGGTCCAGATGTCCTTGGCATGGGCCGAAAAGCTCCAGGGCAGCCCGCGCATGATTGCCGCATAACGAGCGACCGAGGAGGGCGTGTGGAGAAAATGCGCATAGAGGCCCAGAACCTCGGAAGGGGCTTCCGCTGCCAGTACGCAGGCCTGGCCAAAGCGGCGAATGCGGTTGCGGCTGGGATCGCGCGCCAGGTCTGAGCGCCAGATGCGATAGGCCTCGGCGTAGCCAGGCAGGGCCTGCGCCGTAGCGCGGGCGGCCCAGACGCGGTCGGGCTCCTGATAGAGGTATTCAGGCAGATAGCGCACCTTGGCCTTTAGCCGGTCATGTAGTGGGTGGCGTTTGACATCAGTGGGATGGCGCAGCGACCAGATCTCAAAACTCAGGCCCGCCTCCTCCAGCGCGACCAGCTCCTGGGCGATAAAGGTCTCTGAAAGACGGGGCCAGCCCTTAACCAGAACCGCCAATGGGGGAGGGGGAGGGCTCATTCAGCAGCCTTTCGTGGCATGTCTTGCAACAGGGCTGCCACACGACGGGTGACGCACTCCAATCCGTCCAGCAGCCCATCGGAAAAGGCGGCGGAAGGTGGTTTTTGTTCTGCCAAGGCGCGGATGGCTTTGGTCATGGCCTCAGGCGTCCACCCATCGCGCTTCTCATCCAGCATAGAGACAAGACCTATTTCTTCGGCGCGGCTGGCGCGGATCCATTGCTCTAACCTTGGCGTTGTGCGCGGAACGATGACGGCGGGTTTGTCAAAGGAGAGCACCTCGCAGAAGGTATTGTAGCCGCCCATACAAACAACACCCTGTGCTCCGGAAAATAGGGTCTCAATCCGGGATTCAAAGCCAACTGTGGTAACGCGCCCCTCAAGCGCTGCGACACGCGTTTCAAAGGCTTCACGGGTTTCGCCAGACAGAAACGGGCCGTAGACCAACACGGCACGAGGCGATAGGTCCAGATCTTGTTCATAGGCAGATAGCACCAGATCCACCATCATGGCACCATCACCGCCCCCGCCGGGGGTAATCAGCACATAGGGTTGCTCTGGCGGTTCGTCCCATGCACCAATATCGCGGCGAAGATAGCCGGTCCAATGCATGCGTGCCTGGGTTTCCGGGCTAAGGTCCAAACCTTGAGTGGGATCATAAATCTCTGCAAGCCCATAGACCCAGATCTCATGGTAGTAACTCTGAGTGGCCTCAACCGCTTCTTTGCGTGCCCATTCGGCGGCAAGAACCTCTGGTTCATCCAGTACGTCACGCAGCCCCAGGACCAGCTTGGTCCGCTGTTGCTCTGCCAGCAGTTTTAACGTCGGCAGCAGCTCACCGCGAAACCCAGTGGGTTCTTTGTCGACGATCAGCACATCAGGGTCATACTGTTCGGCCATCGAACGGATCAAACCACTGCGCAGTTCGGTGGTTTCCTCAATGCTCATGCCCATGGTGCGCGAGGCATAGCTGCCGTCGGAACGTTTGATCACTCCGGGTAGGCGCATGTGGTCAACGCGGGTGGGAAAGGCAAAACGTCCCGCCACGGGCGAACCGGTCAGGATCAAGGCTGAGGCAGAGGGATCTGCGGCGGTGATTGCTCCGGCGAGGGCACGGGACCGGCGCAGGTGACCCAGCCCGAATGTGTCATGACTATACAGCATTACGCGAGGGCCGCGTTGATTTTGGTTCCGCTCTCGAGAGAGATCAATGGTCGATGTCATGGGCTAGCCTGCAGCTGTACTACAGAATGGGTGGTGCATTAGGAAAGTGCCGAAATCAAGGGGGTTAACCTTTCAAACACCCAAATTCGCGGGATATGGCCGTGATGAGACAACTCCTTACCATGGTAGGGAGGCGTTCGCATTGGAACGATAGGCGCTGATCGGGCGCATAACCGGGGCTTTAGAGGCTCATTTGGGGCAAGACGCTGTAGCCCAACTGAGCGTCTTAAGGCGGGGCTTAGTATTGGCAATCCAAAACAGCTGCACTGAACCCCATGTGTTCAATTGCGAATATCATTTCTTGTCGCTACCGTATGGCTGCCTTTGTCTGGAGCCTATCAGTTATGATCCACCGGTTTTTTCTGTTTTTACGTTTGTGCCTCTTCTTGCTTTGTGCCGCTCTTGTGGTGCCCAACCAGGGGCGGGCACAAGATACCGCCGAAGAGCAGAGCGATCCGGTCGCCCGCGCGGTGGAACTGGCAGCCGAAAGCGGCCTGGGTGTGATCATTGTTGATGCCAGCGGTGCTGTTACCTCAGATGCGACTGCGCCTGCCAAGACGGAAGCCTCCCCGATGGATGGCCATTCGTCGCTGATGAAGGCGCAGTCGGAGTTTCAGTCCTTTCGCCAGGAACTGAAAAGCCGATTGGAAGCTCTGCCTTATTCGATTTTTGAGATGAAATACATCCTGCGCCAGACCAGCCCGGATGGACGTATCATGACTTATGTCGAAGTCCTAGGCTGGAGCCTGTTATTTTTGCTGATTGGTCGTTGGCTTACGGTCGAAATCTACGGAAAGCGGATCGCCAAGCGCTACGTGGTGGCGCGGATCAAGGCCGAGCCAGAAGGCTATTACGAGAAAATGCCCTTTTTGGTCTACCGCTTTTTTATGGGTGTTCTCGGCACCGTTTTCTCGATGGTTTTTGCCCTGTCGATTTCCTATGTGATCTTTGGTGCCTCGGGCGATAGCTCGGTCGAATTCACGGTAACGGCAATCTATACGGCATTTTTTGTCGCCAGTGTCGTTTCCGACCTGTGGCGAATGGTGCTGTCGCCCTATCTCAGCCAATATCGGATGCCGGTATTTTCAGATAGTGATGCAAAACGGCTCTATCTCTTTGCTTCCCTGCTGGCGACCTATGACATTTTCTCGCTTATCTTCGCGACATGGGTTGGCGATTTTGGACTGAACTACAATGTTTTCGCCTTGGTTTACGGGTTCTTAGCTTTGCTTGGAGCGCTGGGCGGTTTGACCTTGATTGGCTTTAACGCGAGGGCCATCTCAAACGCGATCCGGGCTGGACGCAGTAAGGAAGACTGTTCCTGGTTGCTGCGGTTTTTGTCGATTGCCTGGGCGCCTGCGATGGTGGTCTATATCGTCTTTGGCTGGTTGAACCTGGTGTTCGATCTGGTGTTGGAACGGGAGATGTCGGTGCCCCTGATGGCCGGAACCTATTTGGTTCTGACGTCTATTCTGGTCGTGTACGGCGTTATTAACTACGGCATCGAAGCCTATAGCTACCGCCGCCGCGCACCAGAGGTGCTTGACCCCTTGCCTGAGCTGGAAGGTGGAGAAGATGGCGCATCCACTGAGATTTCTGAAGATGAGATCAAGGCCATGTCCCAGAACCGGGGCTATAAACTCTCCAGTTATGAGGATTTGGCACGTCGTGTGGCAGGGATCTTGGCCTTCCTGGTAGGTGCCTATGCGCTGGTCATGGTTTGGAACCCAGAAGCAAAATGGATGACGACTACGATCGCGGAACGCGCTTTTGATGTCATTGTTATCTTGTTTATCGGCTATATCATCTACCATACCTCGCGGATTTGGATCGACAGTAAGATTGACGAAGAAGTTGGGGATGTCCAAGAGGCGGAACTTGGGGATGAGGGCGGCCACGGCGGCGCCAGTCGTCTTGCAACCCTGCTGCCCTTGTTTCGAGGTGTCATCCTCGCCGTGGTTGTGGTTTCGATTGTTCTCATCGTGTTGTTGGAATTGGGGGTCAACGTCAGCCCGTTGTTTGCCGGTGCTGGTGTGGTTGGCCTTGCGGTTGGCTTTGGCTCGCAAACCCTGGTGCGCGATATCTTCTCAGGCGCTTTCTTTTTGGTAGATGATGCGTTTCGCAAAGGTGAGTATATCGACATTGGGGACGTCAAGGGCACGGTTGAAAAGATCTCGGTGCGCTCCTTCCAGCTGCGCCACCACCTCGGTGCGCTGCACACCATTCCCTTTGGGGAAATCAAGGTGTTGACAAACTATTCGCGCGATTGGGTGATGATGAAGCTGCCACTGCGGGTGACCTATGACACCGATGTCGACAAGGTCCGCAAGATGATCAAGAAACTTGGGCAGGAACTGCTGAGCGATCCGGTGATTGGTGACAGCTTCATGCAGCCTCTGAAATCGCAGGGGGTGATTGAAATGCAGGATTCTGCGATGATCATCCGGGTTAAGTTTATGACCAAACCTGGCGACCAGTGGCTGGTGCGCAAACGGGTTTATCAGGACATCCGCGAGCTGTTTGCCCGTGAAGGCATCAAGTTTGCTCATCGGGAGGTTACTGTGCGACTTGCGGAAGATCAGGTGGAAGATTTGCCACAGCAAAAGAAAGAGGCCCTGGCAGGGGCAGTGCAGGCGGCAATTGATGAAGATCTGCTCGACGTCAATGAAGGTGGTAGCGGTGACGATCGATAGGACTGGGAACGCGGCGTTGCCATAAGCAATAAAACGGGGGGCTCCCGCCCCCAATTCAATCCGCTGGCGCGCCTTGTTTGGCGTTGGGCCGGGCGCCGGGCCTGCGGCCCGGCGAGAGCGGGAGGAGAAGTGGAGGCTTCGTTGAAGGGGCAGAGAGTTTTGCGTCGCTGACCCTAGCTGGCTGACCAGTGGGGGGGCGCGCTGCCGCAGGCCTGAGCTGGGCTATCCCATTGCATTTGAGTGGTCCCGATCTCCAGAGCAGGGCGCAGCCGCAAAGCGGGGCCCCAACTGCTGTTCTCGATATAAGATCTATAGTCTTCTGGCCGGGCGCCCTCAATCTTTTGCCCCGAGAGCTGCCGTGGCATCTGCGCCAGTTGCTCTGCCATGCGGGCGAGGGACAGCCGGGCACTGGCGGCGCGTTGACTTGTGGCTGCGGAAGTCAGAGCGTTGAGTACAGCGGCAGCCATCATATAGCCGGTGGCATGATCCAGCGCCTGCACGGGGAGCGGGGTCGGTTTACCAACCCCGGCCCATTTTGCGCCTGTATCCGCGATCCCCGCGCTCATCTGTACCAGACTGTCAAAGCCGCGGCGCTTGGCCCAGGGGCCGGTCCACCCATAGGCATTGAGGCAGACCTCGACCCGGTTGGGGGCAATTTGTGTGCGTTGGGGACGGCTGAGGCCAAGCCCGTCCAAAGCGCCAGGGCGATAGCCGTGCACCAAGACATCTGCCTGAGACAGGAGTTCTTTGAAGCGTTGCAGATCACCCCTGTTTCGCAGGTCGAGACTGGCCATGGATTTACCCAAGGAAATGTCCTGAATCACGCCGGGCTCGTCCCAGCCTGGGGGATCAATGCGCAGGACCTCTGCGCCAAAACCGGCGAGGGTACGGGTGGCGATGGGCCCCGCCAGAACCCGGGTCAGATCAAGCACCCGCAGTCCGGCCAAAGGTCGCGCAGGCGTTGCTTTTGGGCGGTGACGCAGCGAAACGGGACGAGGGGCCACCCAGTTCACCAACGGCTCCTCTGCTACGGCCTGGCCCTGTGGGTGGGCCAGCCATTGGGTACGGCTACGCATAAAGGCTGCGACACCGCCGTGCTCTACCACGGCGCTTTCCAGCTGTTGTCCCTCCCAGGTCTCGACGGCAGCGCGCACCGCTGTGGGGTCTTCGGCGCAGCCCAGCACCGACAGAGCTGCTGCTCGATGGTGGGGCAGGTTGGTGTGGAGGCGGATCCAGCCGTCCTTGCATCGGTAATTGCCAGCAATCGGGTCCCATAGGCTGGGCAACTCCCAGCCCTGAGCGGCAAAACTGTAGCTAAACCAAAGCGAGGCCAGACGCTGGTCCACCTGCACTGGCAGAACGTCGCGGCTGAGCCCCATTGCCTGCATCAAGAGCGCCAATTGCTGACCCACGGCGGCAAAGCTGGCATTGGCCAGCTCGCTTACCGCGAATGCGCTATCATAGTGCCCTGTGCCATTCGTCTGGTAACTCTGCGGGGCGGGCAGCTCCCGCAACAGGGTTTTTGATGAGAGCAGAGGGGTCATTGTTGATACGGGTCCAAACTGTCGCGCAACCCGTCGCCAAAGAAATTGAAGGCGAGCACGATAACGACAATTGGCAACATGGGAATGGCGGTCCAGGGGTAGATCTCGATTGAGGCAAGGTTTTGCGCGTCGTTGAGCATCACCCCCCAACTCACCGCTGGTGCCCGTAGGCCTAGTCCGAGGAAGGACAGGGCGGTTTCGCCCAGGATCATCGCCGGGATCGACAGGGTGGCCGAGGCAATGAGATGCGACATGAAGTTGGGGATCAGGTGCTTGCGGATGACCCGACCCGAGGAGGCGCCCATCATTTCGGCGGCGCGCACGTATTCCTCTTCGCGCAGTGACAGGAACTTGGCCCGTACTGATCGCGCCAGTCCCGGCCAGTCGAGGATGCCAAGTATCACCGAAATGATGAAGAACACCGCCACCGGCGACCAGTTTGAGGGCACCGCTGCCGACAGAGCCAGCCAGAGTGGCAGCTCTGGCAGGGAGCGCAAAACCTCGATCACCCGGTTAATTACCCAGTCGATCCGTCCCCCAAAATAGCCCGCAACCGAGCCAAAGAAGATACCAAGCACGAAGGAAACCGAGATGCCGATCAGGCCAACCGTGAGCGACAACTGTGCCCCGTAGAGAATACGGCTAAAGATATCGCGCCCCAATCGGTCAGAGCCCCAAAGAAACAACGTCGCCCCCTCTGGGGCGCAGAAGAGATGGGTATTCGACGGGATCAGCCCGGCGATGTTGTAGCCCTTGCCTTCACAAAAGAACTCTAGTTTCATCGGGGTATTATAGTCGGGTTCAAACACCCACTGGAAGGTCTCCAGATCCGCCTCGGAGGTCATTGGATAGATGAAGGGGCCAAGGAACTCGCCCTCGTGAAACAGATTGATCGACTGCGGTGGCGAATAGAGATGCTCGCTCATGCGCTGGTTCGGGCCATAAGGCGCAATAAAGCCCACAACCGGAAGCAGGAGATAGCAAATCAGCAGGAAGGCCCCCGAGATTAGCCCCAGCCTATGGGTCTTGAACTTGCGCCAGATCAGCACCCAATTGGGGGCATCCAGATCCTTGCGCTCTAGTTCCAGCAGCGAAGCCTGCGGGTCATAGGGCGCGTCGTCAACAAAGCGTCCGTCAGGGAGTTGGGTCATGCGTCACGCCCCTCGTAGCGAATGCGGGGATCCAGCAGGACCAGCAGCACGTCTGAAATCATCGTTCCAATCAATGTCAGCAGAGCGACAAACATCAAGACAAAGCCGGAGAGGAACATATCTTGGGTCTTGAGCGCGGTGAGAAGCGTCGGGCCGATGGTCTGCAGGCCCAAAACCACGGAAACCAGCACCGAGCCGGATATCATTGCAGGCAATAGGTTGCCGATATCGGCGACAAAGGGGTTGAAGGCCACCCGCAGGGGGTATTTTGCCAGCATCCGGGACGGCGACATGCCCTTTGCGATGGCCGTTTCCACATATGGCTTTCCCAGCTCATCCAGCATATTGGCGCGCAGCCGTTGCATCATTGCCGAGGCCCCGGATGTGCCAATGACAAATGTTGGCACTATGAGGTGGATGAGAATGGATTTGACCTTCTCCCAGCCCATCGGCTCGCCCTCAAAAGCCGGGTCCATCAACCCGCCGATAGGGAGGTTGAACCAACGGTGCCCATAGTAGAACAGGATCAGCGCCAAAAGGAAGTTCGGCGTGGCGAGGCCGAGGTAACCAACAAAGGCAGATGTATAATCTACCCAACTGCGGGCCCGCGCAGCGGCCAGAACACCAAGGGGCAGGGCGACGACATAGACAAACAGAACGGCCGCCAGATTGACCAGAACGGTGAGCCACAGGCTGTCGCCCACAATTTCTGCCACCGGGCGGTCGAATTCAAAGGACCAGCCAAAATTCCCCTGCACCAGACCTGAAAACCCATGTGGGCCTGGCATGAAACCGACCCAGATTAAATACTGCTGCCACAGGGGTTTATCCAATGCATATTCGCTGCGCAGGAATTCTGCCTTGGCGACCCCTGCGGATTGGCCGCTGGCGCGCAGCTCTGCGATCTGATTGGAGAGATAGTCGCCGGGGGGCAAGTTGATGATGACAAAGACCAGGATGGAAACCACCCAGAGCGTCAGCAACATGGTGCCAAACCGGTAAAAGGCGTAGCGTAGAATCTCCATCAGCCTTCACCGTCCTGAAAGTAAAATTCATCCGGACGATAGATGCCAAAATGAGCCCCGGGCTCCCAGGCCCAGATGGCATTTTTCGGCACATTAAGCAGGCGGTTCGAAACCACCACCGGCTGCGGCGCAGCGGCGACGATACCGATGCCATAGACCTGATCCGAATGGATCCAGAGCATTTCATGCCAGATTTCGGCGCGCTTTTCGTCGTTTGTGGCGGTTTCCCAGTCATGCAGCAGTTCCATCAGGCGCCGGGCTGGCTCCATGTCCGGTTCTTCACCAGCGGTGCCACCTGTTTGGTGAAACTGACCCCATTTGGGCCAGGCCAGAAATACTTGATCGGTTGGCGCAAGATAGGCCGGAGAGGTATGCTTTTGGGGCAGGCCGTTATCCCAACCATACCAGACTGAGGCCATTGTAGTGCCCGAAAACACCCGGTTGCGCAGGATGTCTCGATCCAAGGGGCGCATGATCAGTTTGACGCCGATATCGTTCCAGTCGTCGGTGATGATCTGTAAGGCATTTTCAACTTCCTGACGTTCACCTGCGGTCTCAATGACGAGCTCCATGCGGCGTCCATCGGGCAGGTGGCGGATGCCATAACCGTCCTTTTCGGTGAGCCCGGCTTGGTCCAGCAGCTCATTGGCCAGATCGGGATCAAACGTGGCCCATGCGTTGCGAAATTCTGGTTTGAAGAAAGGACTTTGCTCCAGAACCGACATGGCACCGGGTTTGGCCAGTTTGAAATAGAGCGCCCGATTAATGGCTGCCCGGTTGATTGCCAGCGAAAGCGCACGCCGTACCCGGACATCGCGAAGTGTTTTGCGCCAAACCGGGTCAGCAGTATTCAGGTTTGGATATATGGCAATCTGCGAGGCAGCCCCGGTTCCCCAGAGATAGGTTTTGTAAGTGCCACCGTCATTTTCGCCCTTACGCAGTATCGGGATGTCGCGGAATCCAAGGCCACGGGCTTGCAGGTCAGCCTGCCCAGCATTGGACTTGGCTGCGACCAGACCGCCAGCGACAATTTCCATTTCGACGGTGTCGATATAGGGCAATTGCACGCCCCGGCTATCGACACGATGGTAATAGGGATTGCGCACAAACTGGTGGCGGATGCGTTTGCCTGCGGTTGCATTGATCCAGGGCTGCAGAGTCGGCAGCTCGTGATTGTCGAACTTGTACATATTGTCGTATTTGTTGTGCAGGGCGGCCCAGCTTTTGACGCGCGCGTAGTCCACCTCTTCGGCCAAGACCTCGGGATCGGCATAGTCCGCATGGAACTGTTTCAAATAGGCTGAGGGGCGATAGATGAAGGGTGGGCGCGCCTGTGCCAGGTTTTGCAAGAACTGCGGATGGGGCGTCTCCCATTCAAACACGACGGTGGTTTCATCGGGGAAACTTACCTGTGGAAGACTACCCTCTGAATATAGAAAATCCGGAGGTCCAGCAGGGCTCAGCAATGGGTTGTTGGCGATGTCTTTCCACCAGTATTCAAAATCAGCCGAGGTGAAGGGATCGCCACTGGACCAGCGATGGCCGGGGCGCAGCCGCAGGGTGAAGCGTTTGTTGCCCTCGTTTTCGTAATCCAACAGAATGTCAGGCTGCAATTGATAGTCTTGGGTGTATCCAACCAAACGGGCATAGCCATAGACAACCATCTGCCGGATGTCCTTTGATCGGGTCACCATGGTGTTGAGCGTTCCGCCTTGTTGGCCGAATTGACGTCCCTTGGAGGCGAGATCAACGACCAAAGGGGTATGCGGCAGGCGCTCAGAGATGGGGGGCAGATTGCCTGCTTCGACCTCTGCATGCCAAAATCCGCTTTCGACGAAGCTTGGGCCGGTCATGCCAGGTGTCGGCAAGAGGAAGGCGGTAGCGGTCAGGACAGCTGTGATCCGCGCCAGCGCAGGTTTTAGGGTATTAAACATGGCAGCGTACCTTGTGTCCGGGCTCGAGCGGCACCAGAGGCGGCGCCTCAAAGCCAGAGAACCTGAAGTGTTCAGGCCAGTCTTCGGGGCGGCCAGCGCCCTGCGCCACCAGTTGAAGGTTGATGGGGCGGTGAATGTCGGGCTCTGGCTGGGCCGCAATCAGGGCCTTAGTGTAGGGATGCTGGGGGTTGTGAAACAGGGTTTCCGGACTTGCCTGCTCTACCACCAACCCGCGCCGCATCACAGCAACCTCGTCAGCAATGCGCGCCACCACTGCAAGGTCGTGACTGATAAAGAGGTAGGAGAGTTGTTTTTGATCTCGGATTTCTTCCAACAGCCGCAGAATTTGCTCCTGTACTGAGACATCCAGCGCTGAGGTGGGTTCATCACAGACCAGCAGGGATGGGTTCAGCATCAGCGCGCGGGCAATCGACAGGCGCTGGCGTTGGCCCCCAGAGAAAGCATGGGGGTAGCGCATCAGCATATCCTGTCCCAAGCCAACCATTTGCAGCATGGCGCCAGCCTTTTCCCGCCGTTCAGCCCGGTCGCCAATGCCGTGGATCTCTAGCGGTTCGATCATTGTGTCCAAAATGCGCATCCGCGGACTGAGCGAGGAATAGGGATCTTGGAACACCATCTGTGCTTCGCGCTGAAATGCGGTGCGGGCGATACGATCCATCTTATGGACTTCAATCGGGTCGGCGCCGGCTTTGGCGCGAAACAGCACCTCGCCGCCCTCATCCGGGGGCTCCGCGCCCAGTGCAATCCGTGCCGCTGTGGTCTTACCTGAGCCGCTTTCGCCCACAATCGCCAGGGTCTTGCCCCGTGGCAGATGTAGATCAACGCCTCGGCAGGCATAGATCAGGCTTGGCGCCTTCCAGCCTTTTCCGGCGCGCATGCTGTAGGTTTTGGAGACGCCATTTAGCTCAAGAATAAGGTCTTGCTGTGCGGGCACGCCGGTCGGAATTGCAGCAGCCGGAATTTTGGGCGCTGCATCGATCAGCGCCTTTGTATAGGGGTGGGCTGGGGCTGAAAGCAGCGGCTCGGCAGCCCCGGCCTCCATCACGCGGCCCTTGTGCATGACGACCACCTGCTCGGCCATATTAGCGACCACGCCCAGATCATGGGTCACAAGGATCATCGCCATGCCGGTGTCGCGTTGAAGCTCTTTCATCAGCCCCAAGACCTGCGCCTGGGTGGTGACGTCCAGGGCAGTGGTTGGCTCATCTGCGATCAGGAGCTTTGGCTTTGCCACCATTGCCATGGCAATCATCGCGCGCTGGCGCATCCCGCCGGAAAGCTCAAACGGATAAGAGCTATAGGTACGCTCTGGATCGGGAAAGCCGACGCGCTCAAAACAGGCCAGCACCTCTTTCTTGGCCTCAGCCTCGCTCTTACGGCCATGCAGCCAAAGCACCTCGGCCACCTGATTGCCTATACGGTGCAACGGTGAAAGGGAGCGCATTGGTTCCTGAAAGATCATGGCAATCTGGTTGCCACGCAAATCACGCATGTCACGTTCAGGGAGATGGACCAGCTCTTTCGATCCCAGGCGATCGTCGAACTGAATACTGCCGGTTCGGATTTGCGCCGCTTTGGGCAGAATGCGCAAGACAGCGCGACAGGTCACGGTCTTGCCGGACCCGCTTTCACCAACCAGCGCCAGTGTTTCTCCAGCGGCGACATCAAAACTGACATCGCGTACAACAGAGTCATCCTTGCCAAAGCCGATGCTGAGGTCTTTTACCGAGAGCAGAGGCGCCATTCAGCGCCGCTCCGGTTGATGTCGTGGTCCGGTCATAATGTCCCGTCTTTCCCTGGTCTTTTTTGCCCACACCTTCGCGCGGGGCCTGTCCTCTAGTCAAACCCCATTTGTCCCGGCGGGGTCCAGCCGCAGGAAAAATGATAAAACGGCACTGCGGCGCCACAATTTACCCCCGGTAATCCGCTGATAGACGGCAAAGACTACACATTTGTTTCAGGATCTGACAAAGCAGAGCAAGAGACCGGCGCCTTGGCTGAGTGCCACCGCCAGTTATTTTGCAGGCATGCCAAAGGAGACCTGACTTGATCACGCGATTGGACCTTTTTATCGACCGAATGGTGTCGCAGCGCGCCTGTCTGGATTTTGGGATCGCTCAGACTGCCGAGATGTCCGGGCCGGTGTTCGAGCTGGGGCTGGGAAATGGCCGCACCTACCATCACATGAAGCATAATATCAAAGATCGTGATCTCTATGTCTTTGAACGTGCTGTGGCTTCGCATCCTGATAGCACGCCACCAGAGGAACTAACGATCCTGGGGGATGTGCGTGAAACCCTGCCTGCGGCGCTGACCCGTTTTGGCGCCACCGCCAGCCTGATCCATGCCGATCTGGGTGGCCATAACCGCGCCAAGAATGACGCCTTCGCGCGGCTTATCTCACCGCTGGTCGAACCCCTGTTGGCGGTTGGCGGGCTGATGGTCTCCTCTGACCGGATGTATTTTGACAGGCTGACCGAAATGCCGCTGCCGCCCCAAGCGGTTGAAGGGCGCTGCTTTATCTATCGTCGCGATAGCTAGGCGCAGAATTGGCTTTGGGACGTTGGGTCACGCTGGCCCACCTCCTGCAATGCTCCCTAGTCTGGTTGCAGACGAAACCGGTGACCAGGGAGGCCAACCGATGATTTTTTATGATTGCTCCACCGCACCCAATCCACGTCGCGCGCGGATGTTTCTCGCGGAAAAGGGGCTGAGGCCAGAAAGCCATGATATCTCGATCGCCAAGGCTGAGCAGCTGAAGCCGGAGTTTCGCGCGGTGAATCCGCGTGCGACCATTCCGGTGCTGGTCACTGACGAAGGTAGCGTGTTGACCGAGAACCTTGGCATTGCGGCCTACCTAGAGGCACACACCCCGGAGCCAGCCCTGATGGGGCGTACGGCGGATGAAAAGGGGCTGGTCCTGATGTGGAATTCGATTGTCGAGCAGCAGGGCGGAATGCCCATTGCCGAGGCGCTGCGCAACACCCACCCGGCCTTTGAAAACCGGGCCATCCCCGGCCCTGACAACTACGCACAGTTGCCACAACTGGCCGAACGCGGGTTGGCGCGCACGCAGGCCTTTTTTGCATTGCTGGAAGAACGCCTGAGTGAAAGCCCCTATCTCGCCGGCGAGGAATTCACCCTGGCTGATATCTCCGCCTTTGTATTTGTGGAATTTGCTCGTGTTATCAAGCAGCGTATCCCCGAAGAGAACACAGCGACCCTAGCCTGGTATAAAGCGATCAAAGCGCGTCCCAGCGCCCAGCTCTAGCTGAAACCCCAGCTGACCTGCCTGCCGGCTGGACAAGTATCCGGCTGCGGCGCAGGATGGGACAGACCGCAGATTAGGACAAGAAGACTTTCATGCCATCCAAGCCGCTTTTGCACCGAGATAACCCCAGCGCCGAACCCCTGGTCGGGAACGTCAAAGTGACCCGGGACGACTGGCTCAACGTGGCCATGGATGTCCTGATCTCTGACGGGGTGGAGCAGGTCAAGGTGCTGGCTCTGGCGGAGCGGATGAATGTGTCGCGGTCATCGTTCTACTGGTACTTCAAATCTCGCCAAGATTTGCTGGATGCCCTGCTGACAACCTGGGAACAGACAAATACCGCCGCCATGGTGGAGCGCGCTGAGGCCCCGGCAGAGGCGATCACAGGCGCGGTGTTGAATGTGTTCCACTGCATTGCAAACCCGTCCCTGTTCAACACGGCGCTAGATTTTGCGGTGCGGGATTGGGCGCGACGGTCGGGCAAGGTGCGCAGCCTGTTAGACCGCTCGGACGCGCGTCGTGTTGAGGCCCTGACGCAGATGTTCATTCGATATGACTATGCCCCACTGGAAGCGATGACTCGGGCCAAGGTCTTGTATTACATGCAGCTGGGCTATGACATGGCTGACCCAAACGAAAGCTACGCACATCGATTGGAAATGACGCCGCAGTACCTCAAGGTCTTTACGGGGCAGGAGCCCAGCGAAGCAGAGTTGGCGGAATTTGCTGCGTTCACCCAGGAGCATTGGGATTTATCTCGCCTGTAAAAAATGGCCCCATCTGGGGCCATCTTGGTTCAGAGTTTTTTCAATAGTCGCTCAGCACTGGCGCGGTGCTTATGTGCGGCTTGCATCCGCACCGGGCCATAGCCGCGGATTTCCATCGGAGCCGCTAAGACCTGGAGGCACTCACGGTGTTTTTCACTGTTGTAGCTTGCCGCAACGCTGCGCAGGGCGGCCTCGTACCAGGCCAAAAGGCTGCGATGCAGACGGGCTTCTTCGTGATAGCCAAAGGGGTTGAACCGGCTGGGGCGTAGGAATTTGGCATGAGATAGAACAGAGAGAGCCGGGCGCAGCCAGGGTCCAAAACTCTTTTTAAGAGGGCGACCTCGGGCGTCTTTCTTGCGGCTCAGCAGGGGCGGCGCCATGTGGTAATTGATGCTGTAATCGCCTTCAAACTCCTGCGCGACCTGGTCCTTGAAGCCCGTGCCAGTCATCAGGCGGGCGACCTCAAATTCATCCTTATAGGCCATCAATTTGAATAAGGACCGCGCAGCGGCCTCGGTGAGCTCTTCTTTGGCGTGATCTGGCAGCAGGCTGCGAAAGGCTCCCAGTGTATCGGTGTAGCGCTGAGCATAGGCGGCATCCTGATAGCCGACCAAAAAGACCGCACGGCGCTCGATGATCTGGTCCAGGCTCTCTTCGACCTCATCGGTTTCGGTGTAGAACTGGGAGACCAGATCCGGGTCGGCGGCCATGGCGCGGCCGATGGTAAAGGCCAAGTGGTTCTTGTCGATGGCGACGCCGTTGAGCTCGATCGCCTGTTCCAGCGCCGCGTGGCTGACCGGAACCAGACCTTTTTGCCAGGCAAAGCCGAGCATCATCACATTGGCCAGAACCGCATCTCCCAGCAGGGTCTCGGCGGCCTCATTGGCGTTGAAGCCGCTGAGGTTTTCCGGACCAACGGCAGAGGCGATTTCCTGTTCGCGCAGCCCGGTCATCAGATCGGCATCGCGGCGCAGGACCAGATCTCCGGTGGGCATCTCGGCGCGGTTCAGCACGATACGGGTGCCCGCACGATAATGCGCCGAGGCCTTGGGGGCTGAACTCACCACCACGTCGCAGCCGATCACTGCATCCGCTGCGGCCTGGTCGATGCGTACTTGGTTGAGGCTGTCCGGGCTGGAAGACAGCCGGATGTAGCTGAGAACAGTGCCGAATTTCTGCGCAAAGCCGGTAAAGTCCAGCACGCTGGAGCCCTTGCCTTCGAGATGGGCCGCCATGGTGATCAGGGCGCCGACGGTAACAACGCCAGTGCCGCCCACCCCGGTGACCAACAGGTCAAACGGCTGCGCAAGAGATGGCAGATCGGGGGCAGGCAGCTTGGCGGCTAGTGCTGCGCGGTCCAGACCTGCGGGCAGTTTCTTGCGCCGCTGACCACCCTCAATGGTGACAAAGCTGGGGCAAAAGCCATTCAGGCAGGAGAAGTCTTTGTTGCAGCTAGAGAGGTTGATCTTGCGCTTGCGGCCAAAGGCGGTCTCTTTGGGCTCCACACTCAGACAGTTGCTTTCAATCGAGCAATCGCCACAGCCTTCGCAGACCAGATCGTTGATAAAGGCAAATTTTTTGGGATCTTCCATGGTGCCGCGCTTGCGGCGGCGGCGCTTTTCGGTCGCGCAGGTCTGCTCATAAATCAGACAGGATACACCTTTGACCTCGCGCAGCTCGCGCTGCACCTGATCCATCTCGGCCCGGTCATGGAATGTGGTGCCCGAAGGGAAATCGGTGCGATTGAATTTGTCGATATTGTCAGACACCAGGGCGATACGCTGCACCCCTTCGGCGCGGCAGGTCTGGGCGATGCCCAAAACGCTGACTGGGCCGTCCACCGGCTGGCCTCCGGTCATCGCGACTGCATCGTTATACAGGATCTTATAGGTGATATTGGTGCGCGCCGCGACGGCCTGGCGGATGGCGAGCGAGCCTGAATGATACCAGGTGCCTTCGCCAAGGTTCTGGAAGATGTGTTTGCCGCCATTATACTGTGAGGCCGCAGTCCAGGTGACGCCTTCACCGCCCATTTGGGCATAGCCCGAGGTCTCGCGATCCATCCAGCTGGCCATCACGTGGCAGCCGATACCGGATTTTGCCTCGCTGCCGGTAGGCAGTTTGGTCGAGCTGTTATGCGGGCAGCCCGAGCAGAAATAGGGCGTGCGATTTGCGCCGGGCACATTGATCAGCTTGGGTGGCGCAGCCAACAGCGCGGCGGCCCTGGCGGGCAGGTTTTCACCGGGGAAGAAACGGTCCAGACGTGCGGCCACAATCGGCGCCAGCATCAAGGGGCTGAGTTCGCCGGTCCAGGGGATCAGCGGTTCCCCGGCGCTATCGTATTTTCCAACCATTTTGTTGGGTTTGTCACCGGGCCAGTCGTAGAAATATTCTTTGAATTGGCTCTCAATGATGCCGCGTTTTTCCTCAACAACCAGCACTTCGTCTTTGCCGCGCATGAACCGCAGGGCTTCGGGGCGCGCGAGGGGCCAGACCATGCCGACCTTGTAGATGTCGATGCCCAGCCGACGACAGGTGCCCTCGTCCAGGCCAAGCAGGCGCAGAGCCTCCATCAGGTCCAGGTGGCCTTTCCCGGTGGTGACAAAGCCAAACTTGGCCTCTTCTACATCGTAGATGCGCCGGTCAATTGGGTTTGCCTCGGCAAAGGCGCGAACGGCTTTGATCTTGGCCCGGATGCGGGTCTCGATCTCGGGCGAGGGAAGATCGGCGCGGCGAATATGCAGACCGCCGGGATAGTCGGGCAGATCCGGGTAAGTGAAATCACGATCTGCCTGCAGTTCGACCGAGCGCGCACTTTCGACTGTCTCTGAGACCGCCTTGAATCCAACCCAGGTGCCCGAATA
Organism: Roseobacter sp. MED193; assembly: GCF_000152965.1. Classification (GTDB taxonomy): domain Bacteria; phylum Pseudomonadota; class Alphaproteobacteria; order Rhodobacterales; family Rhodobacteraceae; genus Pseudophaeobacter. The sequence continues at coordinate 3,085,464 of NZ_CH902583.1, forward strand.
GCGCGACAGGGCAAAGCCATATTCGCCGTAAGTCAGGAATTCCGAAACATCTGCCGGGTTCAGCACTGGCATGAACCAGGACATAAAGGCGACGTCAGATTGATGCGGCATCGAGGAGCTGACGCAGCCGTGGTCATCACCTGCCACCACCAGCACACCGCCTTTGGCAGACGAGCCATAGGCGTTGCCGTGCTTCAAGGCGTCGCCCGAGCGGTCCACGCCCGGCCCTTTGCCATACCACATGGAAAACACGCCCTCGACCTCGCAATGGGGATCTAGGATCGCCTGCTGTGCGCCCAGAACGGCGGTGGCGCCGAGGTCTTCGTTGACGGCAGGCATAAATGTGACTCGGTTTTCTTCCATCCGTTGCCGCGAGCGCCAAAACTCGAGATCCACAGCGCCGAGTGGAGAGCCACGATAGCCAGAGACAAAGCCCGCTGTGTTCAGCCCGGCCAAACGATCGCGCCGGGCCTGGTCCAGCATCACCCGCGCCAAAGCCTGGGTGCCGGTGAGGAACACGCGACCCTGGGTTTGCTCGTAACGGTCCTCTAGTTTGTAGCTTCGAAACTCGTGGCTCAGCTCGGTCATTCTGTTGATCCTTGCGGGTGGCTTGGCTGGGATGCGCGGAGGGCACGCTCTTTAAACGTCAGGATATTGCGCATGGTGTGAAAAGATCTGCCTGAATTGCTGGTTTTTTCAGGTGAATTGGATATATTGACCATAGATAGGTGAAATCTGGATAAATTGTCTGACATGCAGCGAATTGACGACCGTGACCGACACATTTTGCGGCTCTTGCAGGAAGATTCTCGCATCTCAAATGCTGAGCTGGCTGAAAAGGTCGGGATGTCGCCGTCCGCGCTCTGGCGCCGCGTTCGTGCGCTAGAAGATACTGGCGTGATTGAGCGCTATGGTGCCGTTGTAAATGCGCCGGCCATGGGGCTGGGGTTCCAGGCCATTGTCCATGTGCAGCTTACGCGCCACGACCCAGACAAGCTGACTGAGTTCATTCGTGCGGTTGAGCTCAGCCCTTTGGTGCAGGAATGTTACGCCACCACCGGCCAATCCGACTACCAGTTGCGGGTCTTGGCGCCGGATTTGGAGGCCTATAATCGGTTTCTGGAGGAATTCCTGTTCCGATTGCCTGCGGTTGCCAGCGCGCAAACCAATGTGGTGTTGCGCACCATCAAGCGAGACCGTCCGGTGATTTCCTAGTTCCAAAGGAGGGCGATTGTGGACATAGGTGGGGGGAATGGCGGCCTTAGCAGGCGTAGCATTTCACCCAGGCTGCAGTCATGGCAAGATAGGTCAACTGATGCAGGCATTGGTCGGTGCCCATCGCGCGCCAAAAAGAGGCCTGTTGCGGGTTCAGTTCTTTCTTTTCCGAGTAATGTGCCTTGCCGTAGTCGATGTGGAAATGCACCACCCATTCCAGCAAGCAGATCAATAGGATAAATCCGACAGATGCGCCCATAAGAACAAAGACAACAACGGAAAACAGCGCATGAACACCAGCATGTTGGGCGCGCCCGGCATGCAGGTATTCGTCCCGGCCTGACAGCATTTTCGGGGTCTGCAAAAAGAAGTCGGCAAACAGATGTTTGACCTGCAACAGGCAGAGCAAAATCAATACGTATCCGACAAGTTCTGGCAAGGCATTCCCCTGTGCTATCAATGCTTCGAAACCATACGTGTTTTTCACCAACAGGCAAATACTGTGTAACAGAGGTGCCGTAACGGGACAGTGACCTACGTCACATGGGCGACATGTGTTCTGCCCATTGCCTGCCAGGGGCAAACCGCGCTAGGCATGGGGGAACTCTTTTTGCTGCAGCCAAAGTTGGAGCTCTCCCATAGAACCGTCCCTCTTCAGTTTTATTTGGAAATATTCCAAACGCGATCAAATTGTCCTGCTGGTGGTGACCGCCTGCCTTTTCCCGCTTTTGTATCTGACGCTGGAATTGCCCAAGCGCATTATCAATGATGCGATCGGCGCGCAAAGCGACCGCATAGAGTTGCTTGGCTACACGGTTGATAAGCTGAATTATCTCTGGATTCTCTGCGCGGGTTTCCTGATCGCGGTTCTTTTGCACGGGCTGCTGAAGATGCGTATCAATACCATGAAGGGTGTCCTGGCTGAACGCATGTTGCGGCGGTTCCGATATAAGCTGATCGCCCGCGTTCTGCGCTTTCCTCAGCCTTATTTTGAACGGGTGAGCCAGGGCGAATTGGTGTCCATGATAACCTCTGAGAGCGAACCTATGGGCGGGCTGATGGGGGACGCGGTCAGTCAACCCGTGTTGCAGGCTGGTCAGATGCTGACCATTTTGTTTTTCCTATTCACTCAAAGCCCCTGGTTCGGGCTGGCTGCAGTGGCGCTGATTCCTTTGCAGGGCTGGTTGATCCCTATGCTGCAACGGCAGATCAACCTGTTGAACAAAACCCGGATCCATCAGGTGCGGGCATTGGCCTCTGAGATCGGCGAAAGCGCGGCAGGGGCGGCCACCCTGCGCATAAATGGCGGCTGGCGCTACCGGATGGCAGTGATCACCGATCGTCTGGGGCGTCTCTATGACATCCGCTTCCAGATCTATCAGAAAAAATTCTTCATGAAGTTCCTCAACAACTTCATTACCAATCTGACCCCCTTTTTCTTCTATGCGGTTGGGGGCTATCTGGTGCTCGAAGGAGAGGTTTCGCTGGGGGCTTTGGTCGCGGCCCTGGCCGCCTATAAGGACCTGGCCTCGCCGTGGAAAGAGCTGCTGGCCTATTACAACCAGACCCAGGATATGGCGCTGCGCTGGGAAGTGATCCTTGAGCGGTTTGCGCCGCCGGGCATGGTGCGCGAGTCCCTGATGACTGGTGAGCCGGAGGAATTTGCGCGCCTCAAGGGCGATGTGGATCTCAGCTCTGTTAATGTTCGGGACGCTGATGGCAATCTGGTGCTGGAGGAGTTGAACGCCACCCTGCCGGCTGGGCAGGTCATTGGTATTGCGGCGCCCTCAGAGGAGGACAGGCGGGCAATTGCTGAATTGCTGACGCGTGAAGTTCTGCCTTCTGCCGGAAAGGTGACCATCGCTGGACAGGATCTGCGCGAATTGCATCAGGCAGTTTTAGCGTTGCGGGTCGGGCATGTGACCTCGCGTCCAGTCCTGTTCCAAGGCTCCTTTGGGGACAATGTGATGATGCCGATGCGCCATCGCCCTCGGGGGAATGCGCAAGATACGCGGCGCTTTCAGGCGGCGCAGCTGGCAGGGAACAGTGCGGATCCCTTTGATGCGCCCTGGTTGGACCCGGCCTTGGCAGGGTTTGCGAGTGAGCATGACTTGCGCGATTGGTGGGTGCAGCTCTTAGCGGGAATTGGCACGGACAGTGCTTTGTTTCGGCGGGGCATGGAGCAAATCTTTGATCCCAAACAGCACCCGCGCCTAGCGCAGCATCTGGTTGATTTACGCCCCAAGGTGCGCGCGGCTGTTGCCGAAGCTGAATTGTCGGGGCAGGTGCATGGACTTGCGCCAGATGCCTACAACCCAGCTCTGCCGGTGGCTGAAAACCTGCTCTACGCTACACTGCGTGCGCCGATTTCGGAGGAAATGCTGCGCGAACATGTGGATTTTCTAGATCGGTTGCGCGAATTGCGGCTGGTAGATGATCTCGTCACCCTGACCCAGGACGTCGTGGATATCCTGCGCCAGATTTTTGGCATGGACGGGACCGATCATCCCCTGTTTCGTAAGCTGGGGCTTGATGCGAAAGCCTATGAACGCGCTTCGGCCCTGGTCGACAAGACGCGCAGCCGGGGCACTGAGGTGCTGGAACATGACGAGTTGGCACAATTGATGATTGTGCCTTTCAGTATCTCGGCTGAACAGATTGGCCCTGCCTTTACAGATGAGATGAAGGCTCGGATCCTTGCATTCCGCAAAAGCCATTCGGAAGAGCTGTTTGGAACCCTGTCGGATGTCTTTGTGCGATTGGATGAAGCAGAGTTTGCCCCTGGCCTTACGGTTCTGGAAAACGCGCTATTTGGCAAAATTTTAGACAGCTCCGGGGCCCGAGGGGACGAGCTGCGGCGTCTGGTTTCGCAGGTTCTGGTGGAAAATGGCACCCGGGACATGGTGGTGGAACTCATCTTTGATCTGCCGATAGCCTTAGGGGGGCAGGGCTTGCCCTCTAGCTATGCGGAACCTCTGGCCTTTGCTCGCGCTACAATCAAGCGCCCGGATATCCTGCTGCTGGAAACGGCGTTTTCCAGCTATGATCTGGATACCCGTATCGCTGTTCATAAGAACCTGCGTCGCCTTTTGCCGGAAACGACGCTTGTCTATCTTGAGGCGAGTTTTGAACGAGTCGATGTCTTTGATGCGTTTTACGAATTGCGTAGAGGCAGATTGGTCAGTGATGACCCCAACCAGAAAGTCATTGAGGATAGTGCAGCCAGCCAGGATTTGGCGCGCAAGCTCCGCGCATTGGAACAAACCAAGCTGTTCTCTGGACTGAACCGTCGACAGTTGCGTCTACTGGCCTTTGGAGCGCGTTGGTATTCTGCAGAGGTTGGAGATGCGGTGTTCCGTAAGGACGATGTCGCCAGCGATGGTGTCTATATGATCATCGAAGGAGAGGCAGGGCTGTTCCTGCCTCAGGAGGGGCAGGAGGACCGTAAGATTACCTCGGTTGGGCCGGGCAATCTGGTGGGAGAACTGGGCCTAATCCGCAAAGAACCTCGTGCATTGAGCATGATCGCCGAGACCGAGCTAACCTGTCTGCGGATCGGTGAGGAGGAATTCTTGGCTGTGGTTGAAAACGACGCCAATACCGCCTTTAAGCTGCTGCAAGTGGTTGCCGGCTATGTTGGCAACTGAGCCGAAACTGACCCGCCTGTGAGGCGGGCTTCCCGTCCCCATATGCCTTTCTAAGCCTCAGCTGGGCTGCAGAACTGACGGTAGAGCAGGGCGATGAGCTCTTCGGTATTGCGGTCTTTAAGCGAGTAAAAAATGGTTTTTCCCTCACGCCGGGTTTGTACCAGGCCTTCGTCGCGCAGCCGTGCCAGCATTTGGCTGACTGCTGCCTGACGCATATCCAGCAGGTCCTCGAGGGCGCCAACGGATTTTTCCCCAGCTCCAAGATGACACAGAATCATCAATCGTCCCTCATGGGCCATGGTCTTTAGAAAACGGGCTGCTTCTGCGGCGCGTTCTGCCATATTGATGGGGGTTTCGGGATGCAAGCCAGCCTCTTCCACCTCGGCGGTGGTGTCGGGAGCAAGCGTGGTTTCTGGGGTCTGAAGGGTCACGTATCAAACATCCTGAGGTAACTGATGCGCGCATAATGCCCCAATTCCCAAGGGGAAGTCACCCCCTGCATTGCGTATAGTCTCTGGCTAGCTCTCAAGTGGCGGAGCGCCGCCGGCAAAGCTGTTACCATTCTTATAGTCACAGGGCTCTTCGCGCATATTGAGATGTAGATCCGTGCCGGTAAAGGGATGCGCGCGGGCAAGGGTTTCATCCACCTGAATGCCCAGGCCCGCCGTGTTGGGCACGGTGATGAACCCCTCTTCCACCCGGATACTGCCCTGTATCAACGCATCATGAAACGGGGTTTCGATGCATTCGGCCATCAGGATGTTGGGGATCGAAGCTGCAAGCTGGATATTGGCGGCCCATTCCACGGAGCCTGCATAAAGGTGCGGGGCCATCTGCGCATTAAACACCTCGGCCAGCGCAGCCACCTTCTTCATCTCCCAAATTCCACCTGCACGCCCCAGAGCGGGCTGGAGAATCTCAGCGGCTCCGTTGCGTAGAACTGTGGCGAATTCAGATTTTGTTGTCATCCGTTCCCCAGTCGCGACGGGGATGCGCACATTTTTGGCCACGCGGGCCATATCGTCGATATTGTCTGGCGGTGTGGGCTCTTCGAACCAGAGCGGCGCATAGGGTTCCAAAGCCTGTCCCAGGCGGATCGCGCCGCCGGTGTTAAACTGACCATGCGTACCGAAAAGAAGGTCTGCTTTGTCGCCCACGGCACCGCGAATGGCCTTGCAAAATTCTACCGAAAGCGAGATGTCGCGCATTGCAGGCATATGGCCGCCGCGCATTGTATATGGGCCCGCCGGATCGAATTTAACCGCCGTATAGCCCTGTCGCACCATCTCGGTCGCGGATTCGGCAGCCAGCTCTGGAGAGGTCCAGAACTCGTTGATGTCATGATGTGGCAATGGGTAAAGATAGGTATATGCACGGATGCGATCATTCATCCGCCCGCCAATCAGCGCATGCACCGGCCGGTCGCGATCTTTGCCGAGAATGTCCCAGCAGGCGATTTCCAGGCCCGAAAAGGCGCCCATCACTGTCAGGTCGGGGCGCTGTGTGAAGCCTGAGGAATAGGCGCGTCGGAACATCAACTCGATGTTTTCCGGGTTCTCTCCTTCCATATGGCGCTGAAACACATCCTGAATTACCGGCTTCATCGCCTCTGGGCCAATAGAGGACGCGTAGCATTCGCCCCAGCCGGTAATCCCGGTGTCAGTAGTCAGTTTGACCAGGATCCAATAGCGTCCGCCCCATCCAGGTGCGGGCGGGGCCGTGACGATGATCTCGAGATCTTGCAGTTTCATGGTGTCAGTTCCTGTCCCAGTCGTCGAGCAGTTTCATTTCTTTTTCGATCTCCGCAATCACTCCGGGAGCGCTGAAAAAATATAGATCTGGTGCGTCGATATCATCCATGAACACCTCAATCTCCAGCCGCATGGCGGCGCCGTCAAAGTCACCATCAACGCGCCAACGGCGGGTGTTCTCCACCGTCAGCTTCGGAATGGCCTCGGTAATTTCTGAGGTAAAATCCCGTGGCAGGGTAAAGCGTGGGTTTTCCGCCAGTCTGATCAAGAAGGGGCCAATCTCGGATTGGTCGAAATTCATCGAAGTTTCCGATGTGATGGGCGGTGCCACCGCAGGCTTGGGTTTGAACAAGCTGGTCAGAAATTGCAACACGGGCGCTCTCCGTTTTAGTCGGTCCGGTTGAACAGGATCACATTGCGCTTGGCACTTCCAGTCTTTGTATCGGCTATGGCCTCGTTGATTTGATCCAGGCTCCAGCGGCCTGAGATCAGCTCGTCCAGTTTCAAACGACCCTGCTCATAGAGATCGACCATCCAGGGGATATCGCGTTGAATCACCACATCCCCCATTTTGGAGCCAATCATGCCCTGACCAATGGCTGCCATGATCACCGGCTCATAGGTGGCCTTTTGACCGGAATGTGGCATGCCGATCATCACGACTTTGCCTCCATATCCCAGGTAGCGCAGCGCCTGTTCATAGGCCGGAATGGCGCCAACTGTGACCAAAACGACATCCGCGCCTTTGCCACCAAGCGCCTTGAACGCGGCTTTCCAGGGCGCTTTCAAGGTGCCAAGCACCCCATCAGTGGCACCAAACTCTTTGGCGATCTCCAGCTTTTCTTCATTCATGTCGACGGCAACAATACGGCGGGCGCCGGCTATACGCGCGCCCTGTATAGCGTTTAGCCCCACGCCGCCCGCGCCGATAACCACAACATCTTGCCCGGCGCGTAGCTGGGCCGCATTCACAGCAGCCCCTACGCCCGTGATGACACCACAGGAAATGAGCGCAGCGGCCTCTTTGCTTAGGCTTTTAGGAATTTTGACGATTTGGCGCTGATCAACGACGACCTTTTCGGCAAAGGCTCCACAGGCCATCGCCTGCATCAAGGGGCCGCCCTCCGCTGTTTTCAGCGGTCCGTTGTTGATGCCGTCATAGGGGGTTTGACAGATGGTGGGTTTGCCACCGGCACAACTGGGGCAACTGCCACAGGAGCGGATCAGGGTGACAACAACGCTATCTCCCTCGGAAAAACCGAAAACGCCATCGCCAACTCCTGTAATTACCCCGGCGGCTTCATGCCCATAGACGGCAGGCAACGGCCCGCCCCAGGCGCCTTCGGCAAAGGAGATGTCGCTATGACAGATGGCGACCGCATCCAGAGTGACCTCCACCTCGCCCATACGCGGGGGCGCCAAGTGAATGTCTTCGATAACCAGGGGGGCACCATAGCTGTGGCAGACGGCGGCTTTGATGGTTTTCATGGCGATCTCTCAGCTGTTTGACGCAGGTTGGCCCGCAGACCTGCATGTCACAAGACGGAAACCGCCAGGCTCCTGTCTTTTTACGTCACGGAAGGCCGGCAGCGCAGAAAAACCAAGGCACCAATCGCCATCAATATGAGGGCCAGAAGAAAGGGCGCGCCGGGCAGGTAATAGGCGGTCTCTTTATGAGTGAAAAAGGCAAAAGTCGCGGCCATCATCATCGGTGAGACAACCATAGACAGGGCATGAACTGCCGTCATTACCCCCTGCAGCTCCCCTTGCTGGTTGTCCTCTACAGCGCGCGACATCAGCCCTTGCAAGGCGGGTTGTACCACCGCTCCCAATGCTGAGATTGGGATCAGGATCAGGGCAAGTGTCCCGCTACTGATCACTGCTAATATTCCAAAGGCAACAAAATCAAAGACCTGGCCCCATAAAACAGTCCTGCGTTCGCCAAACCATCGCACCATGTAGCGCAGTAATCCCCCCTGCACCAAGGCCATGCAGATGCCATAGACCCCTAAGGAAATCCCGATCATCCGTGGCTGCCAGCCAAATTGTTCCACGGTGAAATAGGACCAGATTGCCGGGTAGACATAGATTGCCACCGAGTAGAGGAAATAGACCCAAAGCAGGCCAGTGATGCCGGGTATACGGGACATGGCGCGAAAGGCCCCCAGCGGGTTCGCGCGCCGCCAGTCAAAGCTGCGACGTGTCTCATCGGTAACTGTCTCACGCATAACAAACCAGCCAAGGCAGAAGTTCAGCCCTGCCAGCAGTGCGGCTGCGTAAAATGGCGCGCGGGTGCCTAGTTCACCCAGAACCCCTCCCAGCAGTGGCCCCAACACAAAGCCGGCGCCAAAGGCCGCGCCCAATAGGCCAAAGTTCGCGGCCTTTTCCGTAGGCTTCGAAATATCTGCAATATAGGCGCCGGCAGTGGCATGGGTGGCAGCAGTAATGCCACCGATGATACGTCCCACCAGCAAGAGCCACAGCGATCCGGCCAGGGCCATGACAAGATAATCGAGCGTCATCACAAAGAGTGAAACCAACAATACCGGCCGTCGTCCCAGTGCATCCGAGAGCGAGCCAAGCACGGGACTGAACAAGAACTGCATCACGGCAAAGACGGTGCTGAGCACACTGCCCCAGATTGCCGCTTCAGCCAGAGTTCCGCCCCGCACTTCGAGCAGAAGGTTAGGCATGATTGGCATGATCAGCCCGATACCCATGGCGTCGATCATGACGGTGGTCAGGACAAAGAACAAAGGCAGGCGCATTGGCATCGTCTCTTACTGATGGGCTGATCCCGCAGTGGCGCGCGCGCAGAGCCCGCAGGCGCGCCATCAGCTGTCCCGGTTTAACTGGCCGCCAGTTCCGCGACTTTTTTGCTGAAACGCAAGGCTTCCGCTGGGGCAGCACCGAGCTGTGCCTCCGGATCAAATAGCGCGTCCACGTCGAGTTGTGGATAGTCACGCGCCACCATTTGGCCAAGGGGGGTGTTGCTGTCCCCGGCTTCGCGGCACAGCAGCTTGACCGCGGCCTGAGCCTCGGGGCGCGGCATTTCTCCCGCCAGGGCAAAGCTCAGCGCCTCCGCGTGGATCATATCCAGACCAGAGGCGAGTGCAGTGCTCATTCCTGACGCATTCGGACTGATCCCTGCGCAAAGACCCCGCCCGGTGCGGGCTGCACTGGCGGCGCCTAGAACAATCTGTGGCAGACAGAGCCATTCGCTGAACCAGGCGGCCCCATCGCGTTGATGCTGGTGCAGTGCGCTGCCATGCAGGATCGACAGCAGCCCAGAGCCCTGGCGCGCCAGCGCCACTAGGGCAGAGGGGGCCACGGGGTTTTGTTTCTGTGGCATAGTGGAGGAGGCTCCGGTGCCGCCCAGTGAGATCTCTCCTATTCCGGTTTGTACCAGCGCGATACAATCCTCACCGAATTTGCCCAGTGCCAGATTGACCCGTACCATCCAGTCCATCAGGCGCAAGACGGGCGTGCGGTCTGTGTGCCAGCTGCGCTCAGGGTCGCTCAGCCCCAAGGCCTTGGCCATTTCGGCACGCACTTCGCCAGCCTTTGCCCCCAAGGCACCCGAGGTGCCGGCCGCGCCAGATAGAGAAATCAACAGACAGCTGCGGCGCAGCTCTTCCAATTCATTGATCAAAGCCAAGAGGGGCATGCCCCAAGAGGCGCTAACAGCCCCAAAGCTTGTTGGTGTAGCGTGTTGGCCATAGGTGCGCGCAGGCATTGGCAGGCGGGCATGGGTCTCCGCCAGTGTAGCGAGCGCAGCCAGCGCCAATTTCAGGTCGTCTTCGATCAGGGCCAGCGCCTGACGCAGGCGCAGCATCAGAGCGCTGTCCATGATATCCTGCGAGGTGGCGCCCCAATGCACATATTGCGCATGTTCCGGCGCATTCATCTCTGCACGAAAAGCGGCAATCAACCCCGGCACCGGAACGCCGTTCTGTCCGGTTGGTTTGCGCAGAGTGCCAGGGTCCAAGGCAACTTCCATCACTGCGCGACCGATGGCGGCTGCGCTGTCTTCGGGGATCACCCCGGCCGCCCCTTGGGCGCGGGCGAGTGCCCCTTCGACCAGCAGCATGGCGCGGGCCTCGGCGGTATCGGTGAACAGGCGGCCTACGTCGCCAGAGGTGAAGAGGTCGCCATAGATCTGGCTGTCAAAGACGGATCCCGCCATTCAGAAGTCCTTTGCGATTTGCCCAATGAGTGACGCCAGGCCCTTTGGGTCGGCGAAAAAGGGCGAATGAGAGCAGTGCATCTCGTGTACACGGTTGCGCGGCCAATCCGCCACCATCTGCGCCTGATACTCCGGCGGGATGGTCTGGTCCTCAGTGCAGCGAATATAGGCCATGGGGGTGTTCTTCCAATTGTCGCCCAACTCCAGCGGAGTAGCCTGCGGCAAGATGGGCTGGGCGCAAAGCCGGGGCAGCGCATAGGCCACGGCCTCTGCCGGGCAATCCTGATAAAACAGACGCGGAGCTGCGGCGGGATCAATTGTGTAGTTGGTGCCGCTGGCGTTTTTGATTGCGGCACTGCCAATGGTCTGGCGTGGGCCAGCCTTGCGCATGTCTATCAGGGAATTCCCAGAATTGGGGACATAGGCACAGAGATAGATGAGGCCGCGCAGTGCAGCGGGGGCAATCTCAGCCGCAGCTGAGATCGGAAAACCCGCCCAGGAATGCCCCACTACGATTGTGTCGGGCCTGGAGGCCGCGACGATGGCCTGTGCGGTTTCTGCGAGAGTCACCGAGGTCGGGTCACGCTCATCACCATGACCAGGCAGGTCTATGGCACGGGCTGTATGCCCCAGGGTTTCGAGAGCGGGAATGACATCGCGCCAGCACCAGGCGCCATGACAGGACCCATGGATCAATAGGAAATCAGCCAATGTGCCCGGTCTCCTGCAGGAATTGCGTCAAACGGTCGGCATATGCGTCCGGGGCCTCTACGCAGGGTATATGGCCGGCGCGGCGGATCAGGTGGAACTGGCTGCCAGGTATGAGATCAACGGTTTCGCGTACTAGATCTGGGGGGGAGGCCCCATCTTCTGACCCCGCAATGCCGAGGCAGGGCAGGCGTAAGCCGCTGGTCGGCGTGTAGAAATCGGTACCTGCGATGGCTGCGCAGCAGCCGGCGTAGCCTGTGCGTGATTGTTGCACCAGCATATTGCGCCAGAGCTGCAACTCTGGTGTGGCGCGAAAATCGCGGCCAAACCAGCGCTCCATTACGGGGTCCGCTAGGGATTCGATCCCCTCTTCGGTTACGACCTTGACGCGCGCCTGCCACATTTCGGCAGTGCCCATTTTGGCGGCAGTGTTCGACAAGACCAGCGCGCGAACGATGTCCAGACGCTTGACGGCGAGCCCCTGTGCAATCATGCCACCGATCGACAAGCCGACGAAGACGCAGTCCCGGACATCTAGTTGGTCGAGCAGGCGCTCGGCATCGCGCACCAAGGCCCCCATGGAATAAGGCGCAGGTGGGCAAGAGGACAGCCCGTGGCCGCGTTTGTCATAGCGGATTATTTTCAGTCCTGCAGGCAGACGGTCGACTACCGCGTCCCAGACACGCAAGTCGGTGCCCAGGGAGTTTGCAAAGACGATGGGCGCGCCATTTGGGTCGCCGTCGATACGGTAGTGAAGCTGGACATCGCCCAGATCTGCGATCTGCATGTGGTCTCTCCGGTAGAACTTTGGCGCAATCTACGGGGCTGCCTTGGCAGGGTAAAGCCTGTGTGCGCTGCTTAGCTGGGTTATTCCGAAGGGTCCGTGGTTGCCAGCTCCATATGGGCCATGATCTGCCCGTGATCAGAAGCGAGCTTGTTATAGGGGGCCTCAGGGTGGCTGCCATCGGTCAGGTGGTCATTGAAGACGCTGAAGTAATGCATTCTTCCGGTGGCCCCTTTCCAATCGGGATCAAAATGGCGCGACATGTAGATCTGGTCGATGCTTTCATGCACGCCGCCAAAGGCGGTGGTATAAACCACATCCCGCAGCGAGCGCTTCAGGAAGGTCTTTTCCGCCGAGCGCAGGCGGACCTTATCGATGGCCTCCTGGATTTGGTCGTTCTCCTGGCGGCTATAGCGATCACTGCCATGTTTGGCGTCGTGGCGCAGCATCCAGGAGTAATTGCGGAAAGGCACCTCGCCGGAGATGATTTCGCTGCTGACCGCATGTTCGCCGTCGTTGAAGTCTCCCAACACCAGCACCGGGCGGTCCTGTTCCAGTTCGTCCAAAATAGCCCGACGCAGGACCCAGGCCTCCCCCATGCGACGCAGGGCCGAGCGAAGCGCCCCGAGCGCTCGACCCGCCGGATCATAGGCGGTCAGCACGGTTTCGGGGGCTTGGGGTGCGCCGGGCGGGGTGATGAACTCGCCCAGCTTTGATTTCAAATGGCAGTTGAAGACGGTGACAATCTGACCGTTTATGGGAATGCGCGCCTTGAGGATCGGCCGGGAAAGACAGCGCAGGGTGTAATGACCCGCTTCTTCTTCGCCGCCAAGATGGGACATGGGGATGTCCAATGGCGGATCGAGTTCCTGGATTACCTCGGGCGTGCCGACAAAGCCAAAGCGCGACAGGATTGCCAGGCCGGGCCGACGCTGACCTGGCTTGTCCGTGTCATTTATGTTCGGCGCAAAGGCGAGCCCTGCATCGCCATAGGGTCCATAGGCCAGTTTGCGAAAAATGGCCTTGCGGTGGTAGCGTTTGGAGCGGTCCGGCACCGTGGCTGCGTTGGCCTGAATGCCACGGGCATCAGCCTCCGCGATCACTTCCCGCAAGGGCTCTTCCTCAAAAATCTCCTGAAAGCCGACAATGTCTGCGTCCAGGGTCAGGATCTGGTCGGCCATCCAGTCTGACTTCCAAGCATATTCCTCTGGGGTGTAGCTTTGGAAGCGGTAGTACTCCTGATCCGGCCCGATCAAGTTTTTGACGTTGAAGGAGGCGATGGTAAAGCGGCTCATGACGAACTCCGTCAGATGAATAGAGGCCTTCTGGGGTCAAGCATAGCGGCTGAGAGCCTGTTGGAACAGAGCGGCATCAACATTTCCGCCGGTTGCCACGGCAATCACCGCATCGCCTTTGATGTTATCCGAGTGGAACAGAGCAGCGGCGAGAGCAACTGCACCGCCAGGTTCCAGCACGATCTTGAGCCGCAGAAAGGCCAAGGCCATGGCGCGTAGGGCATCTTCTTCGGTGACGACCACTCCGGGACCACAAAGGCGTTTGAGCACAGGAAAAGTGACTTCCCCAGGGGAGGGGGTGAGGATCGCGTCGCAGATTGATCCAGAGATTTCTGCATTGCTTTCGATCTGCCCACTGGCCAGGGAACGGGTGACATCATCAAATCGTTCTGGCTCAGCTGGGCGCACGCGCAATCCGGGGGCTGTGCCCTCCAGTGCCAGTGCCACACCACTGGTGAGGCCGCCGCCGCCACAACAGATCAGCACGTCGGCTTCGCAAACGCCTTCGGCTCTGGCTTGTTCGGCGATTTCCAGGCCAACGCTGCCCTGACCGGCGATTACCTGCGGCTCGTCATAGGGTTTGATCAGGGTGAGGCCACGTTTCTGTGCCAGGTCTCGACCGATGGCGCTGCGGTCCTCTCCTCCGACGCGATCATAGAGCACGACTTCGGCGCCTAGTGCGCGGGTGTTTTCGATCTTGAGGCTAGGCGCATCGGCGGGCATCAGGATCACAGCCGTGACCTCGTGGGCCTTGGCCGCAGCGGCAACGCCCTGGGCGTGGTTGCCACTGGAATAGGCCAGAACACCGCGTGATTTCTCGGCGTCGGAAAGGGCCGAGATTGCCGCCCAACCGCCGCGAAATTTAAAGGAACCTGTGTGTTGTAGGCACTCAGCCTTGACCAAAAGGCGACGTCCGGCGATCTCATCCAGAAAGGGAGAGGAAAGCATCGGTGTGAGGCGGGCATGGCCCTGCAACCGCTTAGCAGCGGCCTGGATCATTTCAAAGGATGACATCAAAGAGACTCCAAAACGGAATGAATAAGTGAAAGGGATTGGGGTTCATCGAGGAAGGGAACATGGCCGCGATTGGCGAGCTCCATGGCCTGGATCGTTGGTAGGCGCTCTTGCATTTCCTGATAGGTCTCATGGCTCAGCACATCCGAATTGACGCCCCGGATGACACCGCAGGGCAGACCCTCCAATGCCATGAACAAGGGCCAGAGATCCGGCACAGGTCCCGCATCTGCCTGCGCCAGCAATGCATCGCGAAGCCGGGGATCATAGCGCAGTTGCAGGCCGTCATCACCGGCATCATAGAAGGTTTCAACCTCTTCACGCCAGCGTTGGGCGGGCACATCGCCAAAGGCAGGTCCCATCAGCGCCATCAAGGTTTCGGCGGCCTGTGCATGAGTTTTGGCGGCGGGGCGGCGACCGACATATTGCATAATGCGGTCGATGCCATCGGTTGGAATGACCGGGCCAACATCGTTGAGCACTACCGCCAAAAGCCGCGACTTGGCGCTTGCTGCCAACATCATGGCGACCATGCCACCACGCGAGGTGCCAAGGAACGCGGCCTTAGGAAGGGAGAGATGATCCATCAGCTCCAGCACGTCCTGGGCCTCACGCGGGACGTTGTAGTTGGTGAACTCTGGATCGCGGTCGGATTCTCCGCGCCCCCGTGCGTCCAGCGTAATCACGCGATACTGCTGGGCATGGGGTATAAAGTAACGAAAATCCCGGCTTTCCCGCGTGAGGCCTGCCAGGCAGATCAGTGGCGTGCCAGTCGGTGCACCGCTTTCCTGATAGAACAGCGAGAGCCCGTCGGAGGTGGTGAAAAAACTCATGCAGCGAACCTCGCCTATTTGGCAGCCAGATCTGGGATGGAGGTCAGGTTGCTCAACACCTGTTGCGGGGTCCAGGGCAACCGATCAATCGGCTCCGAGGCCCGGTTAACCCAGGCGGTGGTGAACCCATACCCCGCTGCGCCGGCTGCGTCCCATCCATTGGACGAGACAAAAAGCACCTCGTCATTTTTGCAGCCGAACCGCTGCCCGACCAGATCATAGACCCGCGAATCCGGTTTGAAGATGCCCACGCTTTCAACTGACAAAACGTCATCCAAGAGCAAACCGATACCAGCAGATTGAACCGCCCCATCCAGCATGTCGGGGGAGCCATTGGACAAGATCGCCGTATTCATCCCGGCTTTCTTCAGGGCGCTGAGCATGGCAGGGACCTCTGGATAGGCCTGAAGTTCCCAGTATAAATCCAGCAACCGCTGGCGCAGTTTGGGATCCCCGGCGAGCCCGGTCGCCTCTAGCGCCCAGTCGAGCCCATCCTGGGTTACCTGCCAAAAGCTGCAATGGGCATCTGTAATCGCACGCAGCCAAGTATATTGTAGCTGTTTCAGCCGCCAATGATTTGCAAGCGTTGCCCAGTTGTCTTGCAGCAGTGGAAACTCTGGTTCGGTCGCGGCTTGGCGGGCCGCAGCAGTGACGTCGAATAAAGTACCGTAGGCATCAAAAACGCAGGTGGTGATCGGCATTGCTTTCTCCCTTTGCGCGTATCCTGTCATGGCCTTGGTCGCTGCGCAAAGCGCGAACTTGTGATGGATACAATTCTGGCTGCTAAACCAGGCTGCAGCTGGGTTGTATCGCGGCTTTGGCAGGGGGCGCCCTGACAGGAGAGTGCGGCGCCTTTACTTTGCCGCCGGGAACTGTAGGGTGCCGGCCATTGTAACCTACACAAAGACTGGAGGTCAGATGACCGAGGTAAAGAACGGCGATACCGTCCGCATTCACTATACGGGCACCCTGACGGATGGATCTGTCTTTGACAGCTCTGAAGGGCGTGAGCCGCTGGAGTTCACTGTGGGCTCTGGTCAGGTGATTGCAGGCATGGATGCCGGGCTGCCAGGCATGACCGTTGGCGACAAGAAGCGTCTGGAAATCCCATCAGTGGATGCCTATGGCCCGCTGAACCCCGAGGCCCGTCAGGCGATCCCGCGCGAAGGTATTCCAGATGATATCCCGCTGGAGCTGGGCACTCAGTTGCAAATGCAAAGCCCTGAAGGCCATGTGCTACCTGTGACTGTGGTGGAAGTGACCGAAGCCACTGTGACCTTGGATGCCAACCATCCACTGGCGGGTAAGGACCTGAATTTTGACATCGAGCTGGTCTCGATCGGCTGATCCTTGCCGCTTTGTGCTGCAGTGATGTGAACTTTAGTCCTGTGCTTGGGGCTCTGATAAACCTGCGGGGGTGCGAATGCCCTGGCAGGTTTTTTTGTCTGTAGCGCTGCTGCCCCGATGGCAAACTATGAAGAATTAACAGGTGAAGCTGATCTCCGCCCCAGCGGTCTGGCTGATTAACGCGCCTGCATTGATGGCACTGTAAACTGACTGCGGCGGGCGTTTCGCGCTGATGACCCTGCGTTGGACCCATTGCTGCCCTTCCATCAGTTTGAGGGATTGAGACAGCGCGCGGTCCGTGATCTTTGGCAGCTTGCGTTTGACCTCATTGAAGTGGCAGGACGTATCCAGTGTGGTCAAAATGGGTAGCGTCCAGGATCGACGCATCAGATCATGCCCCTCTGTTCCGGCGGCTCTGTAAAGTTTATGTGCGGTGGCCGCAGCGCTCATTCCCAGTTGGGTCAGGCGAAACTCTGGCCGCAAAGGGTGACCGTGACCTGGGTTGCGTTCTACCAATCCAATCTCGATGAGGTGCTGCATGCTCGCACCAAATGCGGCCCGACCTGCGCCGGTTGCTGAAAGCAGCGCTGCCTGACGCCCCGGCACCTTTTCATGCAGGCTCGCAAGGATTGGAAGCGCCCAGGCCCTGGAAGTGATATTGACAAAAAGATCTATGTACATAAAGTATAGTTAATAAATTTAATGACGAAAGGAAAGAGCATGTCGCTCATTTCACCTAAGGAAACGATCACAATTGCTCTCTCGGTGGCGGACCGACATGCCAGCGCCAGGTGGTATAGGGACATGCTTGGTTTTGAGACACTTTATCACGCGGATGAGGCGGGGTGGTCCGAGGTGCAGACCAATACAGTTGGAGTGACACTTGGTTTTGGGGAGCAGGCGCGCCCGGCTCCGGGCAATTGTGTACCGGTCTTTGGTATCGCTGATTTAGATGAAGCGCGTCGCAAGTTGGAACAGGCAAAGGTCGTCTTTGATGGCGCAACGGAAGTCATCGAAGGAATGGTCAAGACTGCCACCTTCTTTGATCCTGATGGCAATGCGCTGATGCTCGCTGAAGACCTGACAGGTAGTGCCTGATGCTGGATCTCCGCATCGTCCATTAGGGGTTTGTCTACAGGCGGCAGCGGTGAGCTAGCCTCAAAGCAAAAGGGCGCCTGTTGAGGCGCCCTTTGTCAATATTGGATCATGCCGCTGCAGTTTACAGATGTTCCTGTTGCGGCATGCCCAGAACATGAAAGCCGCCATCGACGTGGATGATCTCACCGGTGGTGCAGGCGCCTGCATCCGAGGCCAGGTAGACAGCAGTGCCGCCTACGGCCTCCAGTGTTGCATTGGAGCGCATCGGGGTATTCAGTTCAGTGTGCTTATAGGTCTTGCGGGCCCCACCAATGGCTGCGCCGGCAAGGGTTTTCATCGGGCCGGGAGAGATCGCATTGACGCGGATCCCTTCAGGGCCAAGATCATTGGCGAGATAGCGTGTGGCGCTTTCCAATGCCGCCTTTGCAACCCCCATGACGTTATAGTTCGGAGTGACCCGGTTCGACCCGCCATAGGTCAGCGTCAGCAGGGTGCCGCCATTGTCTTTCATGAAGGGATGCGCGCGACGCGCCACTTCGATGAAGGAATAGGCCGAGATATCCATAGAGTTCTTGAAGTTTGCCCGGCTGGTGTTCAAGAAACGCCCCGTCAGTTCGGATTTATCCGAAAAGGCGATAGCGTGGACAACAAAATCAATGCTCTCCCAGCGGCCGCCCAACTGGTCAAAAGCGGCGTCCAGAGAGGCGTCATCCGTGACATCCACATCCACCATAAAATCGCTGCCAACGCTTTGAGCCAGTGGTTCGAGTCGCTTACCAAAGGCCTCTCCCTGGTAGGTGAAGGCCAGTTCAGCGCCAGCCTCGGCCATGGCCTTGGCAATGCCCCATGCAATTGATCGCTCATTGGCAACGCCCATGATCAATCCGCGCTTGCCCGTCAAAAATCCTGACATTGTCGGGTTATCCTTTGTACTTGCTCAATACCATCGATCCATTGGTGCCACCAAAGCCAAAGCTGTTGGTCATGACACAGTCGAGGCCTGCGTTTTCTACGAGGTCGGTGGCGATCTCGCCGGGCAGAATGCCTTCGGCCAGGGTGTCCACATTGATCGAAGGGGTGATGAAATCATTGTCCAGCATCAACAGGCAGAAAATTGCCTCCAACGCGCCCGCGGCGCCCTGGGCATGGCCGGTCATAGATTTGGTTGAAGAGATCGGCGGGGTTTGACCTTCGCCAAAGACGCGGCGCACAGCTTCTACCTCACCGACATCGCCGACGGGTGTCGAGGTGCCATGGGCGTTGATATAGCTGACCTTGCGGCTTTCGGGCAGGGTGGACAGGGCCAGACGCATGGCGCGTTCGCCACCTTCGCCAGAGGGCGCAACCATATCGTGACCATCGGATGTGGCCGCATAGCCAACCACTTCGGCATAGATCTTGGCACCGCGTGCCAGGGCGTGATCGAGATCTTCCAGCACCACGATGCCGCCACCGCCGGAGATGACAAAACCATCACGGTCCTGATCAAAGGCACGGCTGGCCGCTTCGGGGTCGTCGTTTTTCTTCGAGGACATCGCGCCCATGGCGTCAAACAGGCAGGACAGGGTCCAGTCCAGCTCTTCGCCGCCACCGGCAAACATCACGTCCTGCTTGCCCATCATGATCTGCTCGGCAGCATTGCCGATGCAGTGCAGGGAGGTCGAGCAGGCCGAGGTGATGGAATAGTTGATGCCCTTGATCTTGAAGGCCGTCGCGAGGTTGGCCGAAATGGTCGAGGACATGCACTTAGGCACTGCAAAAGGCCCAATGCGCTTGGTGGCGCCGGTCTTGGCAACAACCTGATGCGCCGTCAGCATGGCAGAGGTCGACGGACCACCGGAACCAGCAACTAGGCCAGTGCGGGTATTGACGACCTGATCCTCAGAGAGCCCCGCATCGGCAATGGCCTGGCTCATGGCGATATGAGCATAAGCGGCACCAGGCCCCATGAAGCGCAGCGCGCGTTTGTCGACATGTTCCTTGATGTCGATTTTCAGCGTGCCGGCGACCTGGCTGCGAAAGCCGTGCTCGGTCATTTCCGGGCTGGCAACGATGCCGGATTTCCCCGCTTTCAACGCGGCGATGACTTCTTCGGTGTTGTTTCCGATGGAGGAGACGATCCCCAGACCGGTGACGACGACACGACGCATACGTGCACTCCCTTGATTGCTTATGTCTTAGTATGCATTGCGAAGCAGAGGTGCAAGATGGCATGGTGGTGTGGCTCAGGTTGAGAGCTGGCTTGGCTGCCATTACGCCTTTTCAGAAAGCCCCCGCGTCCGAACCGAGCGAAGCGCCCGCCCCGTGGGGGCGGTTCGGGCGCTGCCAAAGCGGACTTTAAACTTCTTTTGGTCTGCACTAAGATAGAAGCATGTTTGAGAAACTCCTTGGGCCGTTGAGAAAGCCAAAACACAACGCGGATCGTAAGTCGATGGAAACGGCGTTAAAGGCTGGATGCATACCCGCTTTGCGTAACCAAGGGTTCAAAGGAACGTTTCCAAACTTTTACAGAGAGCATGAGAACTTTGTCGCTCTGGTTAACTTTCAGTTTTTCTCATCCGGGGGAAGCTTTTGCATAAACTTAGGTTACGCTGACCCTGAAAGAAGAAATGTTTCTTTTGAGCCAGAAGCTGAGCCGAGAGCCCTTAGAGTTACAGCCACACGAGAACGAAGTCGATTAGGCTCTGGGGGTGAAGGCGACAATTGGTTTAGTTATGGAAAAACAAGCTATGGAGAGTTTAGGGGTAGCACTTCGGAAGTAAATGAAATTGCTGAACAGTGCGCGAAGCTATTCATATCTGAGGCCGAAGGCTGGTGGCTTGGCAAGATGAGTGCGGCCTCTGCTTGATCCCAGTTTTTTGTCTACTTTGGTCTCGAAGCGGACATTCCTCAATAAAAAAAGAGGCCCATAGGCCTCTTTTCAGTCTCAAGCTCGCCGAGCAAATTAGGCCTCGGACAGAACGACCTTCATGTCCTTGACGTCATAGATCATCTCGCCATCGGCTTCGACGATACCATCCGCCACACCCATGGTCAGGCGGCGGGTCTGGATCGCTTTTTTGAAGTCGATCTTATAGGTCAGCATCTTACGCTCGGGGCGGACCATGCCGGTGAGCTTTACTTCGCCCACGCCCACGGCCATGCCGCGGCCCTTCCAGCCGCGCCAGCCGAGGTTGAACCCGGTGAGCTGCCACAACCCATCCAGGCCCAGGCAGCCGGGCATGATGGGGTTACCAGGGAAATGGCAGTCAAAGAACCACAGCTCAGGTGTGATGTCGAATTCCGCAACGATATGACCCTTGCCGTGGGCACCACCGTCGGCGCTGACCTCGGTGATGCGGTCCATCATCAACATTGGCGGTGCTGGCAGCTGGGCATTGCCGGGGCCAAACAGCTCTCCGCGGGCACATTTCAACAGATCGTCTTTGTCAAAGCTGCTGGGGTAATCGGCCATGCTGGCGCGTCTCCTGCCTGAGGTGTTTCATGTCTTTTCCCTCCTGTAGCACCCGGTTCAAGGGTCCTGCAAGGGCAGTGAGCGATGCTGCGCGGCGTGACGATGTCACAGGATCGGGGCGGCGTTGGTCGGAAATTGGGGATTCTGTTTGAAAAATGCAATTCATTCGCAGTATAAACGCCCATAGCAACGCGATGCAGGATCCGCACATGACGCCAAACAGCGAAGACTTGGCAACGAACTGGCTGGTAGAGGCCGGTTTGCGCCCAACCCGTCAACGGCTTGCCCTGGCGGAACTTTTGGTCGGCGATGGTAAGCATCGCCATGTGACCGCCGAAAGCCTGTTTGACGCGGCCAAGACCAAGGGGGCTGCCGTTTCTCTGGCCACTGTCTACAACACTTTGCGTGCATTTTGCGAGGCCGGGGTTCTGCAAGAAATTACCGTGGATGGGTCAAAGAGCTATTTTGACACCAATACCCATGATCATCCGCATTATTATTGGGAGGATGGCAATCGGGTCACCGATGCGCCTTCTGATCAATTGGTGATTCAGCGGCTGCCAGAGGCGCCTGAGGGTATGGAAATCGCTTCAGTCGATGTGGTCATTCGCCTGCGCAAGATCTGACCAGTCAGCAGTTTTTGCCGGCGTCAGAGGCGTCCTGAGCCAGGGCGTTTGACAGGATTTCCCGAACGCGCGATAGGCGCGATTCGGGCAATGGGACCCCATGACACGCGATAATCACCGGTTCAATTGCGCAGGAATCTCGGATCGGAATACGCAGGATCTCTTTGCCGTCATAACTGTGGGGTATGGCTGGGGCGCTATAGCTGATGCCGATGCCCTCGCCATTGGCAGCCAGGCTGCGCAGCACTTCGAGGGAGGCCGCGCGATGGGCGATACGCGGTGTGAGGTCGAGAGTTTTGAACAGTGTTAGCATGTGCTGCACGGATAACCCCTCTTGAGACAGCACCAAGGGCTCGCGGGACAGTTCCGCCAGAGACAGGCTGCTGTGATGCGCCAGGGCGTGATTGGGGGAGAGCAGGGCCTGAGGTCTGCGCCGGTCGATGATTTTGCGATCAAACCCAGCGTCCAGACCGAGGTCATAGGTCACCGCGAGGTCAATCTCATTCTGGAGCAGCGCTTGAGTGAGTTGGGAGAAGCCTAAGCTTCGCATGTTCACGGCCAGTTGGGGAAAGGTCTGGCGCAGGCAGTGCAGCGCGGGTGCCAGGACAAAGGGTGCCAGATCCGAAAAGCAGCCAATGGTCAGTTCTTGCCAGGGCGATTTGGCACCATCGGGGGCTTCCAGACGGCGAGCCTGTTCCACCAGCTTTTGCGCTGCCTTTGCAAAATCACGCCCCTGTGGGGTGAGGCTTAAGGGGGCTCCCTGACGGCGCACAAATAGCGCGTGACCAAGGTGGTCCTCTGCCCGGGCCAGCGCCGTTGAGAGCGCAGGTTGGCTGACATGCAGAGCCTCTGCGGCCGCAGAAAGGCTGCCGTATTCGGCTACAGCGCAGATATATTCATAGTGGCGTAGGGTGAGGTATAGCATGAATTTATGGCTACATTAGAAATATATTATTTGAAACTAATAACAAAGGGCGACAGGCTCTGGGCTGCGAGAAAACTTTTTCGAGCAGGCGCGCTTTGGGCACATGAGTGACCATTGGGGAGCCTGATTGATTTAACTTGGACGGAGACACGCATGGTGCACCCCCTTATCACTCAAGAGCATATCAGCCAGTTCCAACGCGATGGTGTTGTTTTGATCAAGGGGTTGTTCAAGGGTCAGGTAGATCAGCTGCGCCGCGGTGTGGATCAGAATATGGCGGATCCTGGTCCCTACGCCTCGAACAATGAAAAAGCAGGCCAGACCGGGCGTTTTTTTGATGACTACTGCAATTGGCCACGTATTCCGGATTTTGAAGAGGCGATCAAATCGTCTCCTGTGGCAGAGGTTGCCGCTGACTTGATGCAGTCGGGCCGGGTGCAGATGTTCCATGATCATGTCTTGGTGAAGGAGCCTGGGACGTCCATGGCGACTCCCTGGCACCAGGATGGGCCCTACTATTTTGTGGAAGGGCGTCAGACCATCAGTTTCTGGTCGCCACTGGATCCGGTGAGTGACGCGAGCCTGCGCTGCGTTGCAGGGTCTCATCGGTGGGAGAAGGAGGTGCTGCCAACCCGCTGGGTCTCTGAGGAGGGGTTCTTTGCCGACGTAGGGCAATATATGCCTGTGCCAGACCCTGAGGCCGAAGGTATGCGCATACTGGAGTGGGAGATGGAGCCTGGGGATGCGGTAGCGTTTGATTTCAAGACCCTGCATGGTGCACGTGCGAATACCAGTGAGACCCGTCGCCGGGCCTTCTCATTGCGGTTGGTCGGGGAGGATGTGCGCTATGTTGAGCGCCCCGGCCCGACCTCGCCGCCCTATCCGGGACATAATATGATGCCGGGACAGCGGCTGCGGGAGGATTGGTTCCCTGTACTGTTGCAGCGATAGTTTTGAGGTTGGGATTCTGTAGGGGGGCGCTGCCCCCTCTTGAGCCTTGGCGGCGTATTTACCCCAGTGATATCTTTGGCGAAATGAAGCCTGGGGCGGCAGGGTTGAATCGAGGCGTCAGAACCACTGTCCGGGCTCCATTAAGCCAAGGTCGAGCAATTGCCGGGAGTGCCAGTCAAAAGGGGTGGAGTTGTGCCAGCGAAAGCTATCGATGGCAAAATCGGATCCCGGGTTGCGTTTGAGGGCCTTGGCCGTGCGGAAAGAACATACGGCGGCGGTCAGATTGTGATGCCAGGGACAGGCGTAGGTATTGTATTCTTGGTCGTTGAAGGTGTGGTTCTCTAGTAGTTCCAGACCTTCTTTGGCTTGGAACAGGGATATCCTGTCGATTTTGCGGCTGGTCCAGGGGATATGTTCTTCATGGCGCCATCGCACGCCGCCAAAGAAGTCCAGCTGCCTTTCGCGCGGTGCATTTGTATCATCGTCCCAGCGTGCCTGCGCATAGTAGCCTGATTTGTCGAGAAAGGCGGTTTCCAGAGAGACTGCACTGGGATGCTTGTCCAGATCCCCCGCATAGAGGTCGATTACGTAGGTCAGCATCGCCGAGCGGCGCTCCTCCGTATGGAATGTCAGCATTTCTGCCACTGTTCGGGTTTCGCAGAAGGGGAAGAACAGGAATTCGGCGTTGTAGCAATAGTAGAGCCAACAACCTGGTTTTGCAGAGGCGATGATCTTGTTGATGCCCTTGAAGACTTTGGCCGGGGCACTGCAGTCAAAGGGGATGCGGTGGATCTTGGATTTAATGTCACGAGGCAGATCAAAGGCATCTGGCATCAGGGCGACAACTGCTTTGAAGCCAGATTGCAAATGATGGCGCAGGGTCGTCGCAACCTCGACATCGTCTTCGACAAAGATCAGCGCAATCGGGCCCTTGGCCAGGAGCCCCTTTTGTAGCCTGAGAAATTCTTCCAGCGACGCGTACATCATGCTTCTTGGTCTCTGCTCTTGTGTTGCCCTTCTGGCATTTGTCCTTAAAATCGAGTAATCCCACCGGCATTGCAAGCCACGAGATTTGCCGTTATGGCAGGCCGTTGTTCCCGATCCCTGCTGGAAGGCACCAAAGATATGACTGCGCCCAAGAAGCTGTTTATCAAAACCTATGGCTGTCAGATGAATGTCTATGACAGTGAACGCATGGCCGAAGCGCTTGGTGGGCAGGGGTATAGTGAGGTGAAATCGGCCGATGAGGCGGATATGATTTTGCTCAACACGTGCCATATCCGTGAAAAGGCGGCGGAAAAGGTCTATTCCGAGCTGGGGCGATTCAAAAAGCTGAAGGCGGAAAAGCCGGACCTGAAGATCGGTGTTGCAGGCTGTGTGGCACAGGCTGAGGGGCAGGAAATCATGCGTCGTCAGCCGTTGGTGGATTTGGTGGTCGGGCCACAAAGCTACCACCGCTTGCCAGAGATGGAAGAAAAGGCGCGTGCGGGGGAGAAGGTGCTGGACACTGATTTTCCTGAAGAAGATAAGTTTGAGAAGCTGAAACGCCGCCCCAAGGCCACGCGCGGTCCCACGGCGTTTTTGACCGTCCAGGAGGGCTGCGACAAATTCTGCGCCTTTTGTGTTGTGCCCTATACGCGCGGGGCCGAGGTCTCTCGGCCGGCGGATCGTATCCTCACCGAGGCGCGTGATCTGGTTGAACGCGGCGTGCGTGAAATCACTCTCTTGGGGCAGAATGTGAATGCCTATCACGGCGCTGGGGCCAATGGTGATCTGACCCTTGCACAGCTGATTTGGGAGCTCGACAAGGTTGATGGGCTGGAGCGGATCCGTTTCACCACCAGTCATCCTAACGATATGATGGATGACCTGATCGAAGCCCATGGCACCTGCAAGAAGCTGATGCCCTATCTGCATCTCCCCGTGCAAGCCGGGTCCGATAAGATCCTGAAGCGGATGAACCGTAGCCATACGGCGGAGAGCTATCTGCGTCTGATTGAACGTATTCGCGCGGCGCGGCCCGATATTCTGATTTCGGGAGATTTCATCGTGGGTTTCCCGGAAGAAACCGAAGAAGATTTCCAAGCTACTTTGGATCTGGTCGAAGAGGTCAAATACGGCACCGCGTATTCATTCAAGTACTCGACCCGGCCCGGAACCCCTGCTGCAGAGCGCCCGCAGGTAAACCCTGCAGAGGCTGATGACCGTCTTCAGCGGCTGCAGGCATTGCTTACGCGTCAGCAGCGCGAAATTCAGGACAGTATGGTGGGGCGTGAGGTCGGCGTATTGTTTGAAAAACCGGGCCGTCAGCCTGGCCAGATGTTGGGGAAGTCAGACTATTTGCATGCCGTTCATGTGGCTGACTGTGACCGCAAGGCAGGGGATCTTGCACGTGTGCGTATCGTTTCTTCGCGGACCAACTCCCTGGCGGGTGAGTTGATCGACTAGCATTTGGTTTTGCCTGATAAGTCCCTATGGGGGCATCGTCAGTTTGGGCCTGTGCGCTGGTAGAGGGCGATTCTTTTTGTGAAAACAGCCTGTCCCTTCTCCTGCGATGCCCGCTTTTCATGCAATGCGATTTCACAGAGTGAGTCATAATTGCAGCGCTCTCGGCGACAATTGCAACAAAACGGTATGAGTGTAGCCTGAAGGGGCTTAATCTTGCCAAAAGCCTATATGGGTGGGGGATGTATTAATACAAAAGCCGTGTAGATTGTTGCTAATAACCTGAGTGTTAGGAATTTTAGGCGGCAAGCTTCCCTGGGCGACACTCTGGGGGGACTTAGGTGAAGGAAATCTGGTTGTGATGACA
The DNA here is from genome assembly GCF_000152965.1 of Roseobacter sp. MED193. Lineage (GTDB taxonomy): Bacteria > Pseudomonadota > Alphaproteobacteria > Rhodobacterales > Rhodobacteraceae > Pseudophaeobacter. The sequence goes on from NZ_CH902583.1 coordinate 3,112,110, forward strand.
TTTAATGCAAAGAACATGCTCGCGCTTGTGGCCGCTACGGTGGCTGCGGTGAGCCTGTCGACAGGGTCTGTTCAGGCGCAGCAGCGCACGGTTGTTGGGGAGCGTTATGTTCCGACTATCTGGGTCGACCCTGATGGCTGTGAGCACTGGGTGATGGACGACGGTGCCGAAGGCTACATGACGCCGCATGTGACGCCAAATGGCAAACCAGTTTGTCGTCGTGGTAATCTTTGCGGTGTGATGGAGACGGACCAGTTCTTTGCCACCGACAAGCACTATATCAGTGCCGCGGGTAAGACGCGCCTGAAGGAGTTCTTTAACTCTAACAAAGGCAATGTGCGCTCCTTTGTGATCGCGGGGCATACCGATAGCCGTGCCTCTGACGAATATAATATCCGTCTGTCGCAGCGTCGCGCGAATGCGGTTGCAGGCGTTGCTAAGTCGGTTGGCGCGCGGATTGCTGATATTCGTGCTTACGGTGAGCGTGACCCACGTGTACCCAATACCAGCGCGTCAAACATGGCGCAAAACCGTCGCGTCGAAATCTATTGCCTGCGCTAAAGAAGGACATCAAGATGCACCTACTCAAAGCAACCGCGCTGTCCCTTGCGCTGACCGCAGTGGCCGCCTGTGAAATCACCGAGGACAAAACCCGCGATCAACACGCCGGGGATGGGTCCAATACCCATCTGTCGAATATGACAGCAGGGATCTGGGTTGACCCGCAGGGATGTGAACATTGGATCATTGATGATGGGCTTGAAGGCTATGCTGATCTGCGGCGTACCCCGGATGGCAAACCCGTCTGTAACAGCCCGTTGCCGCGCAACGTAGCAACTGGCCCGTTCAAGGATGGTTCAAGCTTCCCGGATTCGCTGTAAGGCTTTTGCGCCTGCGTAAAACGTCTAGCTTAAAAAAATCGGTCGCTCCTGTGGGGGCGACCTTTTTTGTCTCATTTCTGTGAATTTGCGGGACGCCCGCTTGCACCTGCGCGGTGGCAGAGGCAGACTGGAGAGAGAAACACCAGCCTAGGAGCTCCCCCCATTGGCCACAAGTGCCCGGATCCAGTCGCCGACCACCAGCAGCGCACATGAGGTTCTGCTTGAATTTCCTGACAATCGCCTGCTGATTGATCTTTGTGGTGAATACGACCGCAACCTAACAGAAATCGAACAAAAAATCGGCGTCCAGATTGTTCGCCGTGGCAATCAGCTTTCGGTTTTAGGGGAGGAGGCGCTGCGCGATCAGGCCGCGGAAGTGCTCATCTCGCTTTATGATCGGTTGGAAACTGGTCGGAGTGTCGAGCACGGCGATGTTGATCGCGAGCTGCGTATGGGGCATTCCGACGATGACGTTGCCGATGACCAGCTTGAAATGTTCAAGGGGGGTGCGGTTGAGATTAAGACCCGTAAAAAGCTGGTTGAGCCGCGTACCGATGCACAAAAGGCCTATGTGCGTTCTTTGTTTGAGCACGAGCTTGCCTTTGGTATTGGCCCTGCTGGGACCGGCAAAACCTATCTGGCGGTGGCCGTCGGTGTGAACCTGTTTATCACCGGGCAGGTGGATAAGATCATCCTGTCTCGTCCTGCAGTAGAGGCTGGAGAGAAGCTTGGCTATCTGCCGGGTGACATGAAGGACAAGGTCGACCCCTATATGCAGCCGCTCTATGATGCGCTGAATGATTTCCTGCCTGGTAAGCAGCTGGCGAAGCTGCTTGAGGAAAAGCAGATAGAGATTGCGCCTTTGGCCTTTATGCGCGGGCGTACCCTGTCCAATGCTTTTGTGGTGCTGGATGAGGCTCAGAATGCCACTTCGATGCAGATGAAAATGTTCCTGACCCGCCTGGGCGAAGGCTCTCGCATGGTGATCACCGGCGACCGTACTCAGGTGGACCTGCCGCGCGGGGTTACCTCTGGCCTGGCGGATGCCGAGCGGTTGCTGACGCCGATTTCCAAAATCAGTTTTAATTACTTCACCGCGCGTGACGTCGTGCGACATCCGCTTGTCGCCGCCATCATCGAGGCCTATGACGCCGAGACGCCACCGGCCTGACGCCCAGGTCATTGGCGAAACGGGTCAGTACAGCTGAGGCGGTTTAAGGGTGACGGTATAGATGGCTTTGGAGATCACAATTGAGGACAGTCGCTGGCAGGAGGCCGGACTTGAAGCTCTCGCACATCAGGCAGTTGGTGCTGCACTTGGGCATTTTGGCCTTGATCCAGAGGATTGCGAAATCGCGTTGTTGGCCTGCGACGATGATCAAATCGCTGGCCTGAATGCTGAATTCCGCGAAAAACCGGTGCCAACCAATGTGCTGAGCTGGCCCGCAGAGGATCTTGCGGCCTCAGAACCGGGAGGACAGCCAGCCGTGCCGGAGGCGGATTTTACAGGCGAGATCCCGCTCGGCGATATCGCCATTGCCTACGATACCTGTCTGCGTGAAGCTGATGCCGCAAATAAGCCATTAGCGGATCATTTGCGGCATTTGATTGTTCACGGAGTATTGCATCTTTTGGGCTATGATCACATTAGCGACCTTGACGCCACAGTGATGGAGGGCTTGGAGGTCGAGATACTTGGCAATCTGGGTCTGGATGACCCATATACTGTGGATGACAGCCTTTAGCAGGGCATTTTGGATAGGACAGATGGGCGATATAGAAGGCAGTTCTAACGCGGCGCATGGCGCGCTGCAGAACATCAGCGGCACCGTGGCAGAAGCCAGTGCCGCTCAACGACCAGGCTTCTGGGAGCGTATTTTTGGCTCCTTTACGCCGGATACACCAGCGCAACAGCCACAGGTGGAACCGGAAGGACCGAGCCCCGAGGTTCAGTCGCATGGGATGATAAACCTGCGCCGTATGCGGGTGGAAGATGTTGCGATACCTTCAGCCGAGATACTCTCGGTTCCGGTCTCCATTGATCGAGACGATCTGGTGCAGGTGTTCCGGGATAGTGGCTTCACCCGGATCCCAGTCTATGAGGGCACCCTTGATACGCCACTTGGTTTTGCTCACCTCAAGGATTTTGCCCTGACCCATGGGTTCAATGGTGGCAACAAACCCTTTGAGCTGTCGCAGATGTTGCGCCCTCTGCTTTTTGTGCCTCCCTCTATGCCCATTGGTGTGCTCTTGGCCAAGATGCAGGCCGAGCGTCGACACATGGCGCTCGTCATCGACGAATATGGTGGCGTGGACGGATTGGTGACCATTGAGGATCTGATCGAGCAGGTGATCGGTGAGATCGAAGATGAGCACGATCCTGGCGAGGATCAAACCTGGTATCAAGAAAAGGCAGGCTGCTATATCGCGCTTGCGCGAACACCATTGGATGAATTCGAGACTGAGATCGGTCGGTCGCTGACCCGACACGAAGATGTCGATGGTGAAGAGATCGAAACGCTTGGCGGGCTGGTCTTTATGCTGTCTGGCCGGGTTCCGGCACGAGGAGAAGTTATTGTGCACCCTGAGGGCCCAGAATTCGAAGTCATGGATGCAGACCCGCGCCGGATCAAACGGTTGCGGGTGATGATGCCGGACCCTGCCACGTGAGCAGCGGCCTTTGGGGCAGATGTTTGCGCGCAGCTGGACAAAGGTCGAGCTGGGTTGCTGGATTTTCGTCCTTTGGTCTTGGGGCCCTGCTGTCGGTTTCGCTGGCTCCGCTACATATCCTGTTGAGCTTACCACTGGCCCTAGCTGGCCTGGGAATGCTGACGCTTTGGGCGCGGTCGCCCTTGCAGGCGGCAGCGATAGGTTGGCTGGCTGGGCTTGGGTATTTTAGCTTTGCCCTGTCCTGGATTGTCGAGCCCTTTCAGATCGATGCGGAGCGCTATGCCTGGATGGCGCCTTTTGCTCTGGTGTTTCTAGCGGCCGGGCTAGCGCTGTTCTGGGCCTGTGGCTTTGGGTTGGCGGTGCGCTGGAGTCCTGACAGCGGACAGCGCAGCCTTTCGAGCGGCAGACAGGAGGGGCGGCAAGATGGCAGGCGGCTTGTGATGTTGCTCGCGTTTTGGTCCCTGGCAGAGCTGGCACGAGCCTATCTGTTTACTGGCTTTCCCTGGGCAGGATTTGGGCAGTTCTGGATAGATACCCCTGCGGCGCAGTTGTTGCCCTGGGTCGGAGGGCAGGGGTTATCTATGCTGACCCTTGCGGTGACGTTGCCGCTGTCACTGGTACGCAGGAGGCCCTTACTGGCGGTTGCTCCTGTGTTGGCGGTTGCATTGACAGGCTATGCTCTGCCACGCCTGCCTGAGCCGGGCATGACCTCAAATTTGGTGCGTTTGGTGCAACCCAATGCACCTCAGGCAGAAAAATGGCTGCCCGAAAGGCGTTGGGACTTTGTCCGTCAAGCGATTGAGCTGAGCGAGACCGGAGGGAACCAACTTGCTCAGAACGCCGAACCTTTTGCTCTTGCCACGAAATTCGAGCCAGATCTGATCATCTGGCCGGAAACCTCGGTGCCGCAGCTGTTGAACAATGCTGATGAGACACTTTTTGCGATTTCAGAGCGGGTTGCAGGCGTGCCGGTGCTGCTGGGGATCCAGCGGCGCGAAGCGGGGCGCTATTATAATTCTGCCGTTTTGGTCGAGGCCCAGGGCCGCGTTGATCAGATCTACGACAAATCGCATTTGGTGCCTTTTGGGGAATATGTGCCTTTTGGCGATCTGATGGCCCGGTTTGGGATCTATGGTTTTGCGGCGCAAAGCGGCGCTGGCTATTCTGCTGGTTCCGGTGCCCTTCTGATGGATTTGGGGATCGGCAAGGCCTTGCCATTGATCTGCTATGAGGCTGTGTTTGCAAGGGATGTGAATGCAGCGCCGTCGCGCCCTGATATGCTGATCCAGATCACCAATGATGCCTGGTTTGGCACCAGATCCGGTCCCTATCAGCATCTGGTACAGGCTCGCATGCGTGCAGCAGAGCAGGGGCTGCCATTGCTGCGTGCGGCCAATACGGGCATCACGGCAATGATCGATCCTTACGGCAGGCTGCGCGAGACAATTGCGCTGGGGCAAGCCGGTGTAATCGATGCCTTTCTGCCACAGGCGCTAGCTGCGACTATTTATAGCCGTACCGGAGATTACCCGCTGTTTTTCTTTTGTCTTGTCCTGGTTTTGGGGGCGATGAAACAACGGCGTAAATCCGCAGAACGCTCATAGCGGGTTAACATCTAGGGATTAGTATTTGACCTCTAGATCATCCCCGCGTACTTGGTACGAAGTCCTCTCACAACGGCTTCCTGACGTGACGAGGTTAACCCAATGGAGCATTTTTCATGTCTCGTAAGAACTTTACTTTTACTTCGGAATCCGTTTCTGAAGGCCACCCGGACAAGGTCTGTGATCAGATTTCGGATGCTGTTCTGGATGCCTTTTTGGCCGAAGAACCAGAAGCCCGCGTAGCTGCGGAAACATTTGCAACTACCAATCGCGTCGTCATTGGCGGTGAGGTGGGGCTGTCCGATCAGGACAAGCTGCATGATTACATGGGCCGGATCGACGCGATTACTCGCGCTTGCATCAAAGAGATCGGCTATGAGCAGGACAAATTCCACCACGAGACCGTGGAAGTGACCAACTTGCTGCATGAACAGTCTGCGCATATTGCTCAGGGTGTGGATGCTTCGGCTGACAAAGACGAAGGCGCCGGCGACCAGGGTATCATGTTTGGCTATGCCACTACCGAAACCCCGCAGTTGATGCCCGCACCTATTCAATACAGCCACGCGGTTCTGCGGCGCCTCGCTGAGGTGCGTAAGAACGGCACAGAGCCTGCACTGGGGCCAGATGCCAAATCGCAGCTTTCCGTGGTTTATGAAGATGGTAAGCCCGTTCGTGTCAGCTCGCTGGTTCTCTCCACCCAGCACTTGGATGAAAATCTGAGCTCTGAAGATATCCGTGCAATTGTTGCGCCTTATTTCCACGAAGTCCTGCCTGATGGCTGGCTGACGGATGAGACCATCTGGCATGTGAATCCAACTGGCAAGTTTGTCATCGGTGGCCCGGATGGGGATGCTGGCCTGACAGGGCGCAAGATCATCGTTGACACCTACGGGGGGGCTGCCCCGCATGGTGGCGGTGCTTTCTCTGGTAAAGACCCAACCAAGGTTGACCGCTCTGCGGCCTACGCGGCACGCTATCTGGCAAAGAATGTTGTCGCCGCTGGCATGGCTGAGAAATGCACCATTCAGCTGTCTTATGCGATTGGTGTTTCTAAGCCGCTGTCGATCTATGCTGATACCCATGGCACCGGTGAAGTCGCCCCAGCGGCCATCGAAAAGGCGATCGATCAGGCCATGGATCTGACCCCTCGCGGCATTCGCCAGCACCTGGGTCTGAACAAACCGATCTATCAGCGCACCGCGGCCTATGGTCACTTTGGTCGCGAACCTGATGCCGATGGCGGCTTCAGCTGGGAACGTACCGACTTGGCCGAGGTGCTTAAAAAAGCGCTCTAAGACAAGCAACAGCTCAATGACAGGGGTCAAAGCCTTCCGTTACGGAAAGCTTTGGCCCTTTTGCCATTCTATGCCACGGTTTGCCTCTAACGAGGGAGGAATTTCCGGATGCTTATCGAAGTGGCGCTGCCATTGTCGCTGGCCTTTATCATGTTTTCATTGGGCTATGGACTGACGCCGGCTGATTTTGGCCGCGTTTTTTCCATGCCCAAAGCGGTACTGGCGGGGATCTTCCTGCAGGTCATTGCGGTGCCTGTTGTGGCTTTTCTGGCGCTCATGGTGTTTGAGCTGCCGCCCGCGCTGGCCTTTGGTGTCATGTTGTTGTCCTTTTGCCCTGGCGGGGTGACTTCAAATATTCTGACCAAATTGGTGGGCGGAACTGTTGCCTTGTCCATTACACTGACCGCCATTGTCAGCCTGCTCTCGGTGCTTACGGTGCCATTGCTGATTATCTGGGCCGCCGGTCGCTATCTGGGAGAGGCCGCACCCGAAGTGGATGTGACAAGTATTGGCATATCGATGTTTGCGATCACCGCCGTGCCGGTTGCGATTGGCCTGTTGGTGCGGTTCCTGAAGGCTGATTTTGCGATCCGGACGGAAAAGACGGTTTCCTTGATAGCGACCCTTCTGTTTGTGGTCATCGTGGCTGTGGCCCTGATCAGCAATTGGCCGCTGTTCATCGCAAGCATTGGCCAGCTCGGCCCGGTTCTCATTGGGTTGAATCTGCTGTTGTTGCTATTGGGAATGTGCAGTGCCGCTCTTTTAGGGCTGAAGGGGAGCGACGGGCTTTGCATCTCGATTGAAATGGGGGTGCAAAACGCGGCGCTTGGCATTGCGGTTGCGGGGCTCGTGGCGCAAACGGGCGGTATCCCTGAATATGCCATTCCTGCGGCGGTTTACGGGATCACCATGTACATCGTAACGATTCCAGGGATGTTTTTGCTGCGCGCCGTCTTTCCCAAGGGGTGATGCCAGGGCGAATTTACCCTTGGCCCAGAGTGCCCCCGCGAGTCATGCTAGGGGGGGTATACTACGGATTAGGTCTAGCCATGAGAATTTGCACGATGATCAGGTCTCTTGTCACCGCCAGTTTAGTACTGGGGCCGATCTCACTTTGGGCCAAAGAGCCTCTCTCGGACAAATTCGAGGTCAAGGGCTCGATCTTGATCTATGACACTGAGAAGAACAACAGCGAGATCCTGGATGATGATATTCGGGCTTTGAAATTGTCACTGAGAAAGAACCTCGAGATTAAGGAGTTACAGCTCAACAGCAGTGGCGGCAGCGTTCATGCTGGAACTGAGATGGCTGAGATTGTGATGAAATACCAGCTAGATACCTATGTTGAAGGCGAATGTACCAGCGCCTGTGTGGATATCTTTTTGGCGGGAAATCGGCGGCATATGGCGCGGGGGGCGAAAATTGGCTTTCACCAGCGCAGTTGGGCGGCCGAAGCGGTGCAGCGTTTTTATCGAAGGAACCGAGATCGCAATCGATGGGATACGCCCTTTGAGTTTGGGTCTTGGATCTATGCTGATACCCAGGCCGAAATTCACGCACATCAGCTCTACATGGTCTCGCGTGGGGTGGATCCGGCCTTTGTGGTGACGACTATGCAGGCCGGGGCGCGTGAGGTCTGGTATCCATCGCAGGAAGAACTGACTGCTTCTGGGGTGTTGCGTGACGCTGTGCCGGGCATTGTTGCGCGGCCACGGGAGGTCGATCAGATTTCGGTGGAGTTGCCGGCTGCGATACTGGAAGAGAAAAAGCAGCGTTAACCGCCCCAAGGGGGCGCTTCTCTTGACCTGCGGCGCTGCTTACGGCAGATGAGCGGCCAACTGCGCAGGGGCTTTGTTTGTAAAGGCCGCTTTGATCACTTCTGTCCAAAGTCTGCGCCTGAACAAAGAAAGTAGCCCTGCCATGGCCGAAAAGAAAACGCCCCCTGAGGCTGGTAATGACACTGGCCCTCAAAGCGGTGCGCCTGAAAACGGCGCCCATGTTAGCGGCGCGCCCTGGCGCAATTTCTATGGCCGGTTCAGCGGTAAGACCCTTAAGGACAGCCAGCGGCGCTACTTGGCCGAAGATCTCGAAGCTTTGAGCCCGGGCCCCGTCGGCTGGGACGAAAACCCGGATCGCAACCCGCTGGATCTCGACGTGTTGTTTGGCGGGCGTGAGACTTGGCTTGAGGTTGGGTTTGGCGGTGGCGAGCATCTGGTGCATCAGGCCAGCAACAATCCGGATGTTGGTATCATCGGTGCCGAACCCTTTATCAATGGGGTTGCCATGCTGCTCGGTAAAATCCGCAAGGCTGGCTGCGAGAACATCGCTGTACATCCTGGTGATGCCCGCGATCTGATGGATGTAATCCCACCGCAATCCATCGCTAAGGCCTTTTTGCTTTATCCTGATCCCTGGCCAAAGACTCGCCACCATCGCCGTCGGTTTGTCACGCAAGAACATCTTGAGCCTCTGGCGCGCTGTCTCAAACCTGGAGCTATTTTCCGGGTTGCAACAGATATTCCTGACTACGTTCGCCAGACCTTGGAAGAGGTGCCCAAGGCTGGGTTTGAATGGCTGGCCTCTGAGGCTGCGGATTGGCGTGCACCCTGGGGCGATTGGATCTCCACACGGTATGAGCAAAAAGCGCTGCGCGAAGGGCGTGCTCCAACCTATTTGACGTTCCGTCGGCTCGGATAGGCTGGCGCCAACAGGGCCGGGATCTGTGCTGGACGCTTGGATCGCAATTCGGTACCGATAGCGGAAACATATGCAGGCTGGCACCAGGCAGCCTGATACGACATAGACAAAGGAAGCCCCATGTCCGGACACGGTACCCCGATCCCGATGACCTCCCACCGTGCTGAGCCTCTAACGGGCGTCGCAGAGGTGCCAGGTGACAAGTCGATCTCGCATCGATCACTTATTCTGGGGGCTATGGCCATTGGCGAGACTAAGATCTCTGGGCTGTTGGAAGGCGACGATGTACTCGACACGGCCAAGGCAATGCAGGCCTTTGGCGCTGAGGTTGTCAACCATGGTGGCGGAAATTGGTCGGTTTACGGCGTTGGCGTCGGTGGCTTTGCGGAACCGGGTCAGGTGATAGACTGTGGGAATTCCGGCACTGGGGTGCGGCTGATCATGGGGTGCATGGCAACCTCGCCGATCACCGTTACCTTTACGGGCGATGCCAGCCTCAATGGGCGCCCCATGGCGCGTGTCACTGATCCGCTTGCGCTCTTTGGCGCCAAGGCGGTGGGTCGCAAGGGTGGCCGTCTACCAATGACCATCGTCGGCGCAGCAGAGCCAACTCCGGTACGCTATGTGGTGCCGGTGCCCTCGGCGCAGGTAAAGTCCGCAGTACTGCTGGCGGGGCTGAATGCGCCGGGAAAAACCGTGGTGATCGAAAAGGAAGCCACCCGCGACCACTCTGAACGCATGCTGGCGGGATTTGGTGCCGAGATCACCGTGGAAGACAGCGAGGAGGGCCGGGTGATTACGCTCACCGGGCGCCCTGAGCTGAAACCGCAAGAGATTGCCGTTCCACGCGATCCCTCCTCGGCGGCTTTTCCGGTCTGCGCGGCGCTGATTACACCAGGGTCGGATGTTTTGGTGCCAGGCATTGGCCTCAACCCCACCCGTGCCGGTCTGTTTTACACCCTGCAGGATATGGGCGCGGATCTGACATTCGAGAACCCACGTGAAGAGGGCGGCGAGCCGGTGGCCGATCTGCGGGCGAAGTATTCGCCCAATATGAAGGGGATCGAAGTTCCGCCGGACCGTGCGGCCTCCATGATTGATGAATACCCAGTCTTGTCGGTTGTGGCCTCCTTTGCCACTGGAAAAACCATGATGGCGGGCGTCAAAGAGCTGCGCGTTAAGGAAAGCGACCGCATTGACGCGATGGCGGGGGGGCTGCGGGCCAATGGCGTCACCGTAGATGAGGGTGAGGATTGGTGGTCTGTCGAAGGTCTCGGCCCGGATGGGGTTCCTGGCGGCGGCATCTGCGAAAGCTTCCTGGATCACCGGATCGCCATGTCCTTTATGGTCATGGGGATGGGAGCACAGCGCCCCGTTACGGTGGATGACGGCAATCCGATCACCACTTCGTTTCCGATCTTCGAGCCATTGATGACCAGCCTTGGCGCCAAACTGTCACAGGGATGATGAGCTGGCGCTCAGCATATTGGCTTTGTGTTTTGGCCGCCCTTTCTGTCTACGCGGCGATGGTGCTCTGGACCCTGCCGACCATCGCGCGCGAGGCTGGTGCCCTGCCAGCCTTTGATCTACGGCCTTTTGGCTATAGCGAAGCGGAAGCGCGTGCCTTTTTGACCGCTCTGAGTGCCGAGGGGCGGGCGCTGTACACTGGACCGCAGCGCGTTTTGGACCTGTTCTATCCAGCGCTTTTGGGCATTTCTTTGATCGGTCCGGTGTTGTGGCTGGTTCGGTCAGGATTGTGGCGCGCCGTGTTTATTGGCGTTATTCTGGCGGCAACCGCGTCGGACTACCTGGAAAACTATCTTGTGTCTGGCCTTCTCGCGGGAGATATCCAAGCGCATGCGATTTTCGCGGCCTCTCGTATGACAATGCTGAAGTCCGCTCTGGACAGCTGCGCCTTTGTGATCGTGCTGGTCTTGTCCACACGGGCAGGCCTTAAGAAGTGGAAGAAGACATGAGCCAGAGTTTCACCATTGCCATCGACGGGCCTGCGGCAGCGGGCAAGGGGACAATCTCCAAAGCGGTGGCCGCTGAATTGGGGCTGGCGCATCTGGACACTGGGCTGCTCTACCGCGCGGTTGGGGTGAAAGTGCTGGAAGGCATGCAGGCTATCACGGCGGCGCAGGACCTGACGCCAGAGGATCTGCAACGCGATGATCTGCGCGGCCCCGAGGCGGCGCAGGCGGCCTCCAAGGTGGCGGTGATTGCTGAGGTGCGTGCCGCCCTGGTCGATTTTCAACGCGCCTTTGCCCGTCGGGCTGGTGGGGCAGTTCTGGACGGGCGCGACATCGGCACGGTGATCTGCCCCTATGCCGAGGTGAAGCTCTATGTCACTGCCAGCGCCGAAGTGCGCGCGCAGCGCCGGTTCCTGGAACTCTCCGCCAAAGGCGAGGCGGAAACGCTGGAAGAGGTTCTGGCAGATGTGAGGGCCCGCGATGAGCGCGATATGAACCGGTCTGAGGCTCCGCTGAAACCGGCAGAAGACGCCGTGGTGATCGACACCAGTGATCTGGCCATTGAAGATGCAGTGAAGGCCGCTTTGCGCGAGATCGAAGTTCGACGCTAGAGTATAGCCATTTCGGATATGTCGTGGCGCAGGCTATCGGCGTTTGCGGTCATAAAGACCACCAGATCAAAGGGATCTTCTGCTTTGAGGTTAAGCCTATCCGGGCCAACATCAAGCAGGTCGCATAGCGAGAGCTGGCCTTCGTTTACGAACCCCATTTGCCAATCTGGAAAGCGACGTCGGTCTAAGGTGCCGGTATCCAGAACCTGTAGGTTGTTGTGCCGGAAATCTATGCCAATGCGAAACATGGTTGCGTTCAACGCATCAGGTGGTCCCTCGAGGTACTGTAGAAAAAAGCCCTGTTCCCGATGTAGAAACCCGGTGATTTCATTGTCAGGGTTGTGCTTTTGACAGGCCTTCAGAATCTTGTTGTGCTCTTTTGAGGAGGCTCGAATCAGCGCGGTACTCTGGTAAATGGTATATGCGAGGTGATGCATGGGGCGCTTCCTGATGGCTTAAGTCAATTTCGTCTCTCTAGTTTTAGGGAGCATATTCCGAGTTTCCTTTTGGAATACAGCCCAGGATTGCGAGTTTTGCGGAGGTTTGCAGTCGTAACGTTCTGGAAATCTCCAGGCGCGCTTTATCCGGTGGAGCAGGATCTGGAACGCACATGCAGATAATTGGCGGGTAGATATTGAACTGAACGGTTTAGTTCCGATATAAGGCCACACAAACCTTCCAATGACGGGAAAGACGATGTTTCTAGATAAGCTGAACTGGCGCTATGCCACCAAGAAGATGGACCCCAACAAGGCGGTTCCCGAAGACAAGGTGGCCAAGATTGTCGAGGCCGTGCAGATGGCACCCAGCTCCAGCGGCCTGCAGCCCTTTGAGCTCTTCGTGATCCGCAACAAGGACATCCGCGCGGCGATCCGTCCCGTGTCCTGGGACCAGGCGCAGATCACCGATGGTTCGCACCTCTTGGTCTTTGCAGCCTGGGACAATTATAGCGAAGAACGTATTGACGCGGTGGTCGAGCAGATGGCGGCCGAGCGCGGCGGCATGAATGACCTGCTCAAAGGTTACTATGACAATCTGAAAGCCATGTATTTGCCCCGCACCGCCGAGGAAAACTACGCCCACGCGGCCCGCCAGGCCTATATCGCGCTGGGCTTTGCCATGGCGGCGGCAGCCGAGCTGGAAGTGGACAGCACCCCGATGGAAGGCTTTGATCCCGCCCAGGTGGATGAGATCCTTGGCCTCAAAGAAAAGGGCCTGCGCTCTGTCTTGCTCCTGCCGCTGGGCTACCGCGCCGAGGAAGGCGATTGGCTGCTGCCAATGAAGAAGGTGCGCAAGCCGCTGACAACCCTGGTCACCGAACTCGACTAATGTTGAGTTGAGGCCACCTGTGAAGGTGGCCTCACTCATCAGAATTACCTAACAGAAATAGACCCCGTTCGCACTGGGCTTATCCGGCCAGTTCGGGCAGAAGTCGCTTAGGTAAATAGGATAGGGTTCATAAGCTCTAACCTGTTCAGTCAATGTCTGACGATGGGCGTTGGCTTCTGCCAAAGTGTCAAAAAGAAGAGCTGTCCGATATCGGGATCTGTTTTCTATAACGATGACATTGTCGTCGTCGATGACTTGGGATTTGTGATACTGTGCTGCTTCTAGAGTTCTGTCAGAACCTAGCATTAGCAACACAGAATCTGAGGAAGCAGCGGCTTGTGTTTGTGTGCTCGTACTGGGGGCATATCGTTCAACAAGCAGATCGATATTGCCGTATGTCTCCTTGCGCAGGACCCCAGCCTCGACCCAAAATCGCAAAGCATTGGCTGTCTGGTTGAGGTCGTTTTGAACAAAAGCTTGCTGCGCAAACTCGGCCTCTGCCCTCTCGCGCTCCAAATCGATGAGATTTTTAGCTTTTAGTCCCTCAAGATCCCTCTGCGCAGTAGATTTGCGATCTTCTAAGTTCATGCGGGCAGTGGCTTCCATACTCGAAACATAGATGCTCGCTCCAACGCTGATCACCCCGCTCACGATAACGACATAGACCGGGGTAAGAAAGGAACGGAGGTTGTGCCTTCGTTCGGCCACAAGCGTTTTGTTTTGAAGCTCCAGAGCATTGGCTTCGATCATCACCTTCGTCTGTTCTGGTTCCTCTTTCAGTGCATCGCGAATCTCTCTTTCTGTAAAAATCATGCTGTTCACCCAAATAAATCAATCAAAAGGCGAAAATACCTTCCGGTAATCGCCTTATTGTGCCTTCGGGGGGGGGGGGGGATTCGGTAAATGCATATTGCGCAATCAAGCGTAAGAACTTCGCAAAACCCTCAATACTCGGTCGGTTGGCTGTTTGAGGAGCCGCCCTAAGGGGCTTTGGGCTTGATTGCAGAGGGTATTGCCCGTATAAGCCGCGCTGTCAGTATAGGGGCGGCTAACGCTCGAATGGCAATCTGAGCAGGGTCGGGGCAAGTTCCGGCCCTTTGTGTTTGTTTGTTTCAGATGTCTTTGTGCCACGCCCCATGCGACCAAACCCCAAGACCGGCGGAGACAACCGCACGGCCAGAAAACTTTGTAAAGGAAACCTGAGACCTCATGGCTCAAAACGTATCTATGGAGGACTTCGAAGCCCTTCTGAATGAAAGCTTCGAAATGGACACCCCAAATGAGGGTTCCGTTGTTAAAGGCAAGGTTATCGCGATCGAAGCGGGCCAGGCCCTGATCGATGTAGGCTACAAGATGGAAGGCCGCGTTGACCTTAAAGAATTCGCAAACCCTGGCGAAGCTCCTGAAATCGCAGTCGGCGATGAAGTAGAAGTCTTCCTGCGTTCCGCTGAGAACGCCCGTGGCGAAGCTGTTATCTCTCGTGAGATGGCGCGCCGCGAAGAAGCCTGGGACCGTCTGGAAAAAGCCTATGCCGACGACGAACGCGTCGAAGGTGCGATCTTTGGTCGTGTCAAAGGTGGCTTCACAGTCGATCTGGGTGGCGCAGTGGCCTTCCTGCCAGGTTCGCAAGTTGACGTCCGCCCCGTGCGCGACGCTGGCCCTCTGATGGGTCTGAAGCAGCCCTTCCAGATCCTGAAAATGGATCGCCGCCGTGGCAATATCGTTGTATCGCGTCGTGCGATCCTCGAAGAGTCCCGCGCCGAGCAGCGCGCTGAAGTTATCGGCAAACTGTCCGAGGGTGATTCTGTTGACGGTGTCGTCAAGAACATCACCGAATACGGTGCATTCGTTGACCTGGGCGGCGTAGACGGCCTGCTGCACGTCACCGACATGGCATGGCGTCGTGTGAACCACCCCTCCGAAATCCTGGCGATCGGCGAAACCGTCAAGGTTCAGGTCATCAAGATCAACAAAGATACCCACCGTATCTCCCTGGGCATGAAGCAGCTGCAGGAAGATCCATGGGATCTGGTTGGCGCCAAGTACCCACTCTCCTCGGTCCACAAAGGCCGTGTGACCAACATCACCGATTACGGTGCATTTGTTGAGCTGGAGCCCGGTGTTGAAGGTCTGGTCCACGTTTCTGAAATGTCCTGGACCAAGAAGAACGTGCACCCCGGCAAGATCGTCTCTACTTCGCAGGAAGTTGACGTCATGGTTCTGGAAATCGACGGTTCCAAGCGTCGCGTGTCCCTGGGTCTGAAGCAGACTCAGCGTAACCCATGGGAAGTGTTCTCCGAGAGCAACCCCGAGGGCACCGAGGTCGAAGGCGAAGTCAAGAACATCACCGAATTCGGTCTGTTCATCGGCCTCGAAGGCGACATCGACGGCATGGTTCACCTGTCAGACCTGTCTTGGGACGAGCGCGGCGAAGATGCGATCCAGAACTACCGCAAAGGCGACATGGTTTCGGCCGTTGTCTCCGAAGTGGACGTTGAAAAAGAGCGTATCTCCCTGTCGATCAAAGCCCTGGGCGGCGACAAGTTCGCAGAAGCCGTTGGCGGCGTGAAGCGTGGCTCCATTGTCACCGTGAACGTCACTGCCATCGAAGAAGGCGGCATCGAGGTCGAATACGAAGGCATGAAGAGCTTCATCCGTCGTTCCGACCTGTCCCGTGACCGTGCCGAGCAGCGCCCTGAGCGTTTCAATGTTGGCGACAAGGTTGATGTTCGCGTCACCAATGTCGACAGCAAGACCCGTCGTCTGGGCCTGTCGATCAAAGCACGTGAGATCGCGGAAGAAAAAGAAGCAGTTGAACAGTATGGCTCCTCGGATTCCGGCGCAAGCTTGGGCGATATCCTGGGCGCAGCACTGAACAACGACTAAGTTCTGGCCTGGTTATCAGGTTGAAAAATCCAAAAACGGCCTCACCTTTTGGTGGGGCCGTTTGCTTTTGGGCGGATTTCCACCACTCCAAATTTAGGTGCAGGGCAGGGGCTAAGGGGCGTTGGCCCTGCTGCATTTTCCAGGCTGACTAATGTTCCACCAGGAAGACCTGCTGCGATAACCAATTGCGAATCAATTACTTCTGGGACCACGGGTGCGAGGGCTTCTCAAACAAAAGCTGCCCCTCTTTATGTGCTTTTCGGCAGAGAAACCGACAATTTTTGGTCGTTTGACGAATTTTGCAGGGCAAAATTCAGTTGCAAGGCCTCTGTTTTGGTTCCTAGGGCGGGCTTTTGGACCTATAGTTGTCGTTAGCCGACAAAGGCTTGCGTACATCTGGGAGGGCAGGAAGTATGATCCGTTCTGAATTGATTCAGAAGATTGCAGACGAAAACCCGCACCTGTATCAGCGGGATGTCGAAAGGATCGTGAATACGGTTTTTGAGGAAGTGACTGATGCAATGTCTCGGGGTGACCGGGTTGAATTGCGCGGGTTTGGTGCTTTCTCTGTAAAGCAACGGGACTCGCGGGTTGGCCGCAATCCCCGAACCGGTGAAACTGTCCAAGTTGAAGAAAAACATGTTCCGTTCTTCAAGACCGGTAAGCTCTTGAGGGATCGCCTGAACGGAAAGGCCTAAATGCGTTATATTCGCTACGCTGTCCTGGGAACTCTAGGACTTTTGCTGGTTTCGGTTTGTGTGGCAAACCGTTCGATCGTTTCCCTGAAGCTATTGCCTGATGCAGTTGCTGAATTTGTCGGGATAAATCCATCGATCTCATTGCCCCTCTTCATCGTGGTTCTGGGGGGGCTGGGCGCGGGTCTGGCCGTCGGGTTTGTGTGGGAGTGGCTACGTGAGCACAAGCATCGCCGCGCTGCCAGCACGCAAACACGCGAGGTCAAGAAGCTTGCGCGCGAAGTGAAGAAGCTGAAGCAGCAAAAGCATGAAGGTAAAGACGAGGTTCTTGCCCTTCTGGAAGAGGCTAGCTGAGTAAGGCGAATGACAGCGATACGGGTAAAGATCTGCGGACTGAAAACCCCGCAGGATGTCTCTGCGGCTGCCGCCGCGGGTGCCGCCTACGTCGGCTTTGTGTTCTTTCCAAAATCCCCGCGCAACGTCTCTATTGAGCAGGCTGTAAACCTGGCGCTGGAGGCGCCGGTTGGCCTGTGTAAGGTCGCGTTGACGGTGAATGCCGATGATGCCCTGCTGGACGCGCTCACCGATGCCGTGCCGCTGGACATGCTGCAGTTGCATGGCAGCGAGAGCGCTGAACGAGTCGCGCAGGTGAAAGCGCGCTATGGCTTACCGGTAATGAAGGCCATCGGTGTTGCTGGGGCTGAGGATTTGCCACAAATCGATCTCTACTCCCAGGTTGCTGACCAGCTGTTGATTGATGCCAAGCCGCCCAAGAATGCCGATCTGCCAGGTGGCAATGGGCTGGCCTTTGATTGGCGGCTGTTGGCAGGGCGCAAATATTGGCAGCGGCCCTGGATGCTGGCGGGCGGGCTCACCCCCGATAATGTGGCCGAGGCTGTGCGTATGACCGGGGCGCGCCAGGTCGATGTCTCATCAGGTGTTGAGACCGCGCCTGGGCAAAAAGACGCAGCATTGATAGCCCAGTTCAATGCTGCGGCCCGCTCTGCTGCCTGACGGGCTTTTGCCTGGCTTTATACCGGATCAGTAAATCTAAGGTCAGGCAGACAGAATCCTGCCCTGCCTCTCTTTACCCGCTGCCCCGTGCGCGCTAGTCATATCGAGCGCTGGAACCAGCGTCGCGACAAGGGGAAGAACCATGGCAAACGATCTCTTCAACAGCTTTATGAATGGACCTGACGAAAAGGGCCGCTTTGGCATCTTTGGCGGACGATTTGTTTCGGAAACCTTGATGCCGCTGATCCTCAGCTTGGAGGAGGAATATGAGCGCGCCAAGGATGATCCCAGCTTTTGGGCAGAGATGGATAGCCTGTGGAAGCACTATGTTGGCCGTCCCAGCCCGCTGTATTTTGCTGAGCGCCTGACAGAGCACTTGGGCGGTGCCAAGGTCTATATGAAGCGCGACGAGCTGAACCACACCGGCGCACACAAGGTGAACAATGTCTTGGGGCAGATCCTGCTGGCACGGCGCATGGGCAAGAGCCGCATCATTGCCGAAACCGGCGCTGGTCAGCACGGGGTTGCAACGGCAACAGTCTGCGCCAAGTTCGGCCTTAAATGTGTGGTTTACATGGGCGCTCATGATGTAAAGCGCCAGGCACCAAATGTATTCCGCATGCGCCTGCTGGGCGCCGAAGTGATCCCAGTAACCTCTGGCCGTGGAACTCTGAAAGACGCCATGAACGACGCCCTGCGAGACTGGGTGACCAACGTCAACGATACATTCTATTGTATCGGAACAGCAGCTGGCCCACATCCCTACCCGGCGCTGGTACGTGATTTCCAGTCGATCATCGGCAAAGAGGTTCGCTGGCAGCTGGCGGAGCAGGAGGGCGAGGGCCGTCTTCCAGATACGCTGATTGCTGCCATCGGTGGTGGCTCCAATGCTATTGGCTTGTTCCACCCTTTCTTGGATGACAAATCCGTCAATATCATCGGCGTCGAGGCCGGTGGGAAAGGTGTTGACGACCGGATGCAGCACTGTGCCTCGCTTACCGGTGGTCGCCCAGGTGTGTTGCATGGCAACCGTACCTATCTGCTGCAAGACGAAGACGGCCAGATCCAGGAGGGTTTTTCGATCTCTGCCGGTTTGGATTATCCTGGTATCGGGCCTGAACATTCCTGGCTGCACGACACTGGGCGTGCTAAATACGTATCGATCACTGACAAGGAGGCGCTGGAGGCCTTCCAACTTTCCTGCGCCATGGAAGGGATCATCCCTGCACTTGAGCCGAGCCACGCCCTGGCCCATGTCATGAAAATCGCACCTGATCTGCCCGCAGACCATATTATCGTGATGAACATGTGCGGACGCGGAGACAAGGACGTCTTTACCGTCGCAAAGCATTTGGGCTTTGACATGTCCGACACCGAAGAAGGCCGTACCTTCGAGGAGTAAATCCTCGGCGCGAGGCACTGCGCAGACACTTAAAGATTTTGGCCGATCCAGGGTAGCCGGGTCGGCCCTTTTTATTTGCGGGCCTGATCAGGCTTCGTGCAGGACCGTTTCAAAGCCTTCGAACTGCGGGTGACCCATGATTGGGCTCTCGCCTTCGCGCTTGCCTGCATTGCGGTGCGAGGCGCGGAACTGTTCCGATTTGGTCCAAGCGTCAAAATCTGCGTGACTATCCCAAACTACATGGCTGGAGTAGAGGCTGAATTCTTCGGTTTGCGGGCCTTTAAGCAGGCGGAATTCGCGAAACCCTGGGAGCTCGCTCAAGTGAGATTCGCGATTTCTCCATATACTTTCAAAGTCGTCTTCACGCCCGGGTCGAATTTTGAAGCGGTTCATAGCGATGTAGCTCATGCCAGTGTCCTGATCTGATGGAAAAACAGGCTGGCGTTCAACGCCCGAGGGGACGGCATCTGCTGGCTACCACAGTGCCATAGCTGAGAAACCGGGCGCTGGTCAATTGCTCAGGTGTGGCAAGCGCATGAATGTCGCCAGAGATCCTGGCTGCTTTAGATCTGGCTGTTTGAATCGTCGGCACTGTGGGCTTGCAGCAAGGGGAATGGCACGATTTCAACGGCCCGGGCATGGGTCGCGTTTAGACACACAAGCGGCGCGCAGCCCTCATCTGAGGCTTGTAGAAAGCGGCTGGCGCAGAGGCACCATCGGTCACCAGGCTTTAGACCACCAAAGCCAAATTCCGGGCGCGGCGTTGACAGATCGTTGCCGACATATTTTGAATAAGCGAGAAATTCAGCTGTCATCACTGCACAGACAGTATGGCTGCCTTGATCCTCAGCGCAGGTGTTACAATGGCC
The DNA here is from genome assembly GCF_000152965.1 of Roseobacter sp. MED193. Taxonomy (GTDB): domain Bacteria; phylum Pseudomonadota; class Alphaproteobacteria; order Rhodobacterales; family Rhodobacteraceae; genus Pseudophaeobacter. The sequence goes on from NZ_CH902583.1 coordinate 3,132,039, forward strand.
ATCGCGAAAGAAGCCAGTGAGGGGATGATTTGAGCAGGGCGCAAGCGCCCCGCCCAATACGTTTATGCTTTGGTCCTGTTTCATACAGGGCAGTCTACAGCATTTGGGCCAGCTTTCGGAACATTTCGATATTGATCTCGTTTACCCCCTTTTCCCGGAACCTGCGATCTGCAGCGGTGCTGACAATCACAACATCACGGGCCTGGTCGATATAAATGTATTGGCCATAGACGCCCCGCGCCATGAATTCACCGGTCTCGGCGCCAACCGGAATCCACCACTGATAGCCATATCCGATCTTTCCGGGCTTGGTCGGGGCCGAGGGCGTGGTGGAGGCGGCGATCCAATCGGCCGGAACCACTTGCTGGCTGTTGTAGAGCCCATCCTGTTCGATCATCAGGCCAAAGCGGGCATAGTCGCGGGTGGTGATGTTCAATCCGCCCAGCACAAAGGCCACCCCCTCCCCGTCAGTGACATAGTAGAGATCCTGCTCCAGCCCCAAGGGCGCGATAATCCGGTCCTGCAACAGTCTGGCGATGCTTTGGCCCGTGGCCCCGCGGATGACCATGCCAATGACATGAGTATCAATCGAAACATATTGCCATCGCGCGCCTGGGCTGGCGAAGGTCTCGCTCAGATCGGTGGTGAATTGATCCAGGGTGCCGCCCAGAGCGATTTCGCGGCCCATACGGTTTATGTCGGAGTCATAATCCAGATAGTCTTCGTCAAAGGTGACGCCACTAGCCATGTTCAGCACATTGCGGATCGAGGCACCATCATAGGCGCTGCCTTTCAGCTCAGGGGCATATTTGGTTACAGGATCTTCGATTGAAGCTATGGCACCTTCCTCCAGCAGCACCCCAAAGAGCGCTGACAGGTAGCTTTTGGCCACTGACCAGGAGATCCGGCGATCCTCGGCGGAGGTGCCCAGATGATAGCTTTCATGCCGGATTTCGCCGTTTTTCATAACCAAAAGAGAGGTGACCGCCCGGTCTTTGATCCAGGCCTCGGTTTCCAGCGGGAGTGTCATTTTGCTCCCTGTCGGGAGGGCGCTGACAGGCCCGCTGCCCCGTGCCACCGGGGTTGTCAGAAAAGCCGCATCCATATTGGAAAAATTGCTGACGATCTTGTCAGCTGTGAACAGCGAATTCACCGCCCAGAGCCGCTGGATTTCTTCGCGTTTCCAAATCCCGAAGCCCGCCAGAATGATAGCAAAAACCACCATCGCTCGCAGTAGTCGTTTGAAATGGTCCTTCATGTCCATTGCCTCCCTCGTTTTCTAGTCATAAACCGAGAAGGGCAGGGGACAAAGAAGGACGCGGCGGAAGCCTCGGGTTAATTGAACTTGTCGACCAGCTTTTCCAGAGGGGAACGTTGATCAGGCTGTGGCTCTGTATCGTCGCTGTCCTGCGTGACAGTTGGCTTTTCTACGGGCTGCTTGGATGCTTGCTGCGGTGCCTGTTGCCTGGCAGAGGATTTGTCTTTGTGGGGCTTTGTTCCGGTAGAACTGCGCGGGGGGGCGACACGCAGGGACACGGCGTTCATAAATTTGCCGCTATCACCGGCTGCGAGTGCAACAGCCCCATCTGAAATACCGCGCAGCAGATCATCTAGCCAGGCCTCATCGGCTTTGGGAAAATCCCGCAGTACATAGCCAGCAACCGCATCTTTGTGCCCCGGATGCCCCACGCCTAGCCGGACTCGGCCATAATCAGCACCGATATGGGAATGCAGCGAGCGCAGCCCATTGTGACCTGCGTGCCCACCGCCCTGTTTGACCCGGCATTTGCCAGGTGCCAAATCCAATTCGTCGTGTAAGACGGTGACATCCTGGCTGGTCAATTTGTAAAAGCGCATAGCCTCACCAACCGACTGGCCAGAGAGATTCATAAAGGTTTGCGGCTTAAGCAACAGAACCTTGACGCCGCCGAGGGTGCCTTCACAGATCTGGGCCTGGAATTTGGTCTTCCAGGGCGAAAACCCATGATCTGAAGCGATCTCGTCCAGTGCCATGAAGCCGATATTGTGCCTGTTGCGGGCATATTTGGCACCGGGGTTCCCGAGCCCTACCAAGAGTTTCATCGCCTGTCTCAATCCATCTTTAGCCCGTGCAGCAACGCAGCTGCCCGCCGGGAGCCCAGTCGCTGTCATTAAGGCTGTATGACCAGATTATTTGTAAAAATCCAGAGCAGCAATCGGCAGTCAATGAAATGACGCGCCTATACCTGCGGACCACACTTAGGCACCGCGCTGTGGGAGCAAATAGTCCGCATCCTTGCCCAGCAGTTGGGGCGGAATAGGATCCGTTATGGTCTCGCCGCCAAATTTTGGGGCATCAAAGCTGAAGCCCCGTAAAATCCTGAACAACAGCCTTCTGCGCAGTCTTGCTTCTTCCTGTTCTAGCCTATCCAACATCACACATCACCCCTTACGTATGTAGGAGAAGTCTGGCGATAAAGTGCAAACGAGTGGTGTGCAGCTGCGAGGATTCTGTTTAGAGCTTGTCCCTTTTTTTGGACAGTTTTTGCGGAATTATGGGAGTTTTTATTGTGTGCAGATAGGAAGGGGGACCCGTCAGAAGTTCGGTGCAAATACCCTCGAAATGCTACCAAAAAAACAAAACGGGGCCCCAAAGGACCCCGTTTCATCACATCCCTAAAGGGAGATGATTTTAGCTTTCTGCGGCAGCTTCTTCTTCGCCACCTTCTTCGTCTTCATCTGCGGCAGAGATGCCACCGGGTGCTGCAATATTTGCAATAACGAAGTCACGGTCGATTGTGGGACGCGCGCCTGTAGGCAGTTCGATCGACGAGATGGTGATCACGTCGCCGATCTGGCTGTTTGCCAGGTCAACGGTCAACTTCTCAGGAATGTCACCAGCGGTCACAACCAGTTCGACTTCGGGACGAACCACGGCCAGCATGCCGCCTTTCTTGACGCCAGGGCAGGTGTCTTCGTTGATGAATTCAACCGGGATGAACAGGTTGATTTCCGAAGTGCGGCGCAGGCGCATCAGATCGAGGTGAGTTGGCAGATCTTTGACAACATCACGCTGAACGTCGCGGCAGATCACGCGGACGTCTTCCTGGCCTTCTACTTTCAGGTTCCACAGGGTGGACTTGAACTTGCCAGCTTTCAGTTTTTTCAACAGGACGTTGAATGGGATCTGAATCGAAAGCGGATCCGCGTCACCACCGTAAACAACACCAGGAACCATGCCAGCACGACGTGCTGCGCGAGCGGCGCCCTTGCCCGTCCCCGCACGTTCCTCGGCGACGAGATCAGGAATCTCTTTTGCCATTTGTATTCTCCAATATAGTCTGAGTAGGGTGCCTCCAAGGCTGTCACCCCACGTGAAGGCCTGCCCTTACAGGGGATTGGGGATTCCCGCAAGAGGACAGTTGGTCAGCGAATAAAAATTGGGGGCGCTGCCCCCCGGCCCAGGGCCTCCCCCTGGGATATTTTTCGCCAAATGAAGCCGGGCAGAGCGGGGACTGACAAAGAGAGACAGAAAAAGGAAGTTTTAAAAGCCCTGGGCTAATCTGGAACACTGTATTCTTGTTCTGGAGTTGCCAAGGTGCTGCGTCTTTTTGCTCTGTTTTTGCCGACCGTGATCCCTTCCTGGCGGTTTTTCAAGACCGTGGCCCCTTCGCCGCGGATTGAATATCGCCTGATTTCGGGCGAGAGCAAGGGCAGGTGGCAGGAGGATCGCCCTCGGCCGGAGCACCTGGGAGGGTGGCAAATCCTAGGCCGGATGTTGTGGAACCCTGACTGGAACGAGCAGTTGTATCTGGTCAGCTGTTCTGAGCGGCTGATCGAGGCGCCAAGTCAGCATAGCATTGATGAGATCAATCTGCGGGTTGCCAAGGCCCTGCCTGCTGGGTCAGGGGACTTGCAGTTTCGGCTTGTGTTTTTGTCGCGTGAGGGCAAGCAGATCGTCAAATTGGTGGAATATGAAAGTGCTCCGGTATCTCTGGCCAGCCTGAAGGGAGCGTCAGCGTGAGTGTTATGGACGTTTTTCAGCAGGGGCTTACAGCGGCGCAGGCGATGGGCTGGATGCAGGTGTTGCTGTCCTTTGCCATAGCGCAGCAAAGTCTGGAGCATTTGGCGCGGGGGGATCGGATGATCTTTGTGCCACGCCTAATACTCTGCGTTGTCATGGGCCTGGGGGTCGGCGGTGCCTGGCCGGTCTGGGGGCTTTGGGGGATCAGCCTTGCGATGCTCTGGCGTTATCAGGGGCCCTATAATGGTGGCAGTGACAAGATGACGATGCTGATCCTCAGTTGCTTGAGCCTGGCCCATATGGCGCCGACACCGTTTTGGCAGGAGATGGCCCTGTCCTATTTGGCGGTGCAGTTGGTACTGTCCTACTTTGTCTCGGGATGGGTTAAGCTGGTGAATCCAGAGTGGCGGCGCGGCGAGGCCTTGTGCGATGTGTTTCGCTTTTCGGCCTATCCAGTGAGTGAGGGACTGAGGCGCCTGGCCGACCAACCGCGTTTTCTATTTGTGATGGGCTGGGCGGTGATCCTGTTCGAGCTGGTCTTTCCGCTCTCGCTCTTGGATCCTGTAGCGTTAAAGCTGGCGCTGCTCTGCGCTGCCGGGTTTCATTTTTCCAACGCCTGTTTCTTTGGCCTGAACCGGTTTTTCTGGATCTGGCTTTGTGCCTATCCGGCCCTGATCTGGTTTCAGGACCGGATTTTTGGCTAGGTGGGGGCAGGATTAGTCCTGCCAATCACCTTCAAAATCCTTTGGGATCAACAGATTGTGTCGCCCGAGATTTTCGACGCTGCGCTCGCCACAAAGTGCCATGGTGGTATCCAGTTCTTTCTGGATTACCTCCAGCGCCGTGGTGACGCCTTTTTGCCCCATGGCACCCAGCCCATAGACAAAGGCGCGGCCAATCATCGTGCCATCAGCGCCCATGGCCAAGGATTTCAACACGTCCTGGCCAGAGCGAATGCCACTGTCCAGGATGACTTCAACCTCACCGCCAACGGCATCCAAGATTTGTGGGAGCATGCGGATTGAGCTGAGCGCGCCGTCCAACTGCCGTCCGCCATGGTTGGAGACGACAATGGCATCAGCCCCGACCTTGACGGCCATCTTGGCGTCTTCTGCGTCCAGAATGCCCTTGAGGATCACCTTGCCGCCCCACATCTCCTTAAGCTTGGCAATCTTGCCCCAGTCCAGCGAGAGGTCGAACTGTTCAGAGGTCCAGGCCCCCAATGAGGAGGCATCGGAGATGCCTTCGACATGACCGACAATATTGCCAAACTCGCGCCGTTTGGCACCGAGCATTTCAATACCCCAGGCCCATTTGGTCATCAGATTGGCAATGGTCTTGGGCGTCAGTTTTGGTGGCGCGGACAGGCCGTTTTTCAGATCCTTGTGCCGTTGGCCCAGGATCTGCAAATCTAGCGTAATCACCAGGGCCGAGCAATTGGCGTCCTTGGCCCGCTGGATCAGACGGCGCACATAGTCTTCGTCGTTCATGGTATAAAGCTGGAACCAGAACGGCTTGCTTGTGGCCTCGGCGACATCCTCGATCGAGTTGATCGACATGGTAGAGAGCGTGAAGGGTACGCCAAAGGCTTCGGCGGCCTTGGCTGCTTTGATCTCGCCATCAGCATGTTGCATGCCGGTAAGACCCACCGGGGCAAGCGCCACTGGCATTGAGACATCTTCGCCGATCATCTTGGCGGCCGTGCTGCGCCCAGACATATCCACGGCCACGCGTTGGCGCAGGCGGATCTGCTCGAAGTCGGAGGTGTTCTCGCGAAAAGTCTGTTCCGTCCAGCTGCCGCTTTCTGCGTAGTCAAAGAACATCCGCGGCACGCGCCGCTCATAGATGCGTTTAAGATCCTGGATATTGGTGATGACCGGCACGGATGAACCCTCGTTTTGATGTGGTAAGGTTTCCTTACCAATTTATACCTCTTACTGCAACACTCTGAGTGGCCCAGCGCAAAATGCAAAAGGCCGCACCCAAAGGTGCGGCCCAGTCTAGCAGGATCAAAATCCGCTAAAACTACCCTTTATGGGCGCCTTCCGCGAGCGATTTGACAAAGGCCAATGTATCGGGAACGGATTGGCTATCAGCCATTTTGCTGACGATGGCGCTGCCAACGACAGCTCCATCTGAGATCGAGGCGATATTCTGTGCCTTTTCCGGTGTGTTGATACCAAAGCCAACGATGACCGGCAGATCGGTGGAGGCTTTGATCCGGGCCACTTCGGGGCCGACGTCGCCTGCCTGGGCTTCGGCAGCACCGGTGATGCCTGTCACAGAAACATAATAGACAAAGCCAGACGTGTTTTGCAGCACGGTAGGCAGGCGTTTGTCGTCCGTGGTCGGGGTCGCCAGACGGATGAAGTTCAAACCAGCTTGTTGCGCCGGGATGCAGAGCTCGTCGTCTTCTTCTGGGGGGAGATCGACCACGATCAACCCGTCGATGCCCGCGGCTTTGGCATCCACCAGGAATTTTTCGACACCTCGATTGTAGATCGGGTTGTAGTACCCCATCAAAACGATGGGGGTGGTGCTGTCTTCTTTGCGGAACTCTGCTGCCAGCTGAAGGGTTTTTTCCAAGGTCATGCCGACATCTAGCGCCCGCTGACCTGCCAGCTGAATTGTTGGGCCATCCGCCATGGGATCGGTAAAGGGCAGGCCAAGTTCGATGATATCGACGCCAGCGGCGGGCAGGCCCTTTACCAGCTCTAGCGAGCGATCATAGTCTGGGTCGCCAGCCATAACATAGGACACAAAGGCCTTTTTGCCGGCGGCTTTGAGTTCGGCGAATTTTGCGTCAATACGGGTCATCAGTGGGCCTCTTGCAACTTACCGCTCCGGTGTGCCGAAAGTTGCAAGGGAAATCAATCCCGCCGCAGGGCTCAATTGCGTTTTGCAACTGTTAGTCCAGCGGAATATGCCAGCGCAGAGTGAGGGCATTTACACCGGGGTTGATATCGGCGGTTGAGGCATTGGATTTATGACTGAGCGCAAGGGACAGGGCCTTACCACTTTTGAATCGTTTCCCAACCGCGAGCTGGCTGCGAATCTCAAATGTTGAGCCAAGATCATTCAAGGCGGTCCCTTCAATATAGGCACCTGGCAGCACGCTTGCCTCGATAAACCAATCCTGTTGCAGATCCCATTTTCCGCGCACACCTCCGCCAAGGAAGGCATCGCCAGTTTCAACCAACTCGATCGCTCCTGCGAGCTGCGCAGAAAAGACGCGTCCCTCGTAAAAGGGGCGATGGATATACTCCATCGATAGGATCACGCCATCCTCAGCGCCGTGTCGAGAATAATCGGAATAACCTGCACCAAGAACGATTTCCTGGCTGAAAGCGGAGCTAGCCAGCGCCACGGATAAGGCAGCTGAGAGGGCAATTCTATTTTTCATTTCTTTCCCCATAACATCTTGGAACTCGGGAGGAGATAGGGTCGCGATTGTTCGTTTAAACCTGCCCACACGTTTACGAGACAATTTGTGAAGGCGTTTGCTACCTTTCTCGATCAAAAGCGGTGCGTCAACATATATGAGAGACCCAGCGCCAAATGGCATTGCTGGCTTGCGCCGGGGGACAATGCTGCCTAGAAGCCTTTCCCAAGTGGCATCAGGAGGCTGAGATGGGCTTTAAAATGGGAATTGTGGGCCTGCCGAACGTCGGCAAGTCGACCTTGTTCAATGCATTGACTAAAACCGCATCGGCGCAGGCTGCGAATTTTCCGTTCTGCACCATCGAACCCAATGTGGGTGAAGTCGGCGTTCCAGACAGCCGCCTTGATAAACTTGCAGCGATTGCTGGCTCCAAACAGATCATCCCGACGCGTATGACCTTTGTGGATATTGCTGGTTTGGTAAAGGGCGCCTCCAAAGGGGAAGGGCTTGGCAACCAGTTCCTGGCCAATATCCGTGAAACCGATGCAATTGCACATGTTTTGCGCTGTTTCGAAGACGGTGATGTGACCCATGTCGACGGACGCGTTGATCCGGTGGCGGATGCTGAAACCATCGAAACCGAGCTGATGCTGGCGGATCTGGAAAGCATCGAGAAGCGACGCGCCAATCTGGTCCGCAAGCTCAAAGGCAATGACAAAGAGGCCCAGCAGCAAGAGCGCTTGCTGGCCCAAGCCCAGGCGATGCTGGAAGAAGGTAAGCCTGCGCGGTTGGTTGAAGTCGACGATGAGGATGCCAAGGCCTGGAAAGTGTTGCAGCTGCTGAGCACAAAACCAGTGCTCTATGTTTGCAACGTTGGTGAGTCGGAATCTGCTGAAGGAAATGCCCATTCTGCGAAAGTGGCAGAAATGGCGGCGGCGCAGGGGAACTCCCATGTGGTGATCTCGGCGCAGATCGAAGAAGAGATCAGCCAGCTCGAAGCCGAAGAAGCGCAGATGTTTCTGGAGGAAATGGGTCTTGAAGAGGCCGGACTCGACCGGCTTATCCGCGCAGGCTATGAGCTGCTGCACCTGGAGACCTATTTCACCGTCGGCCCCAAAGAGGCCCGCGCCTGGACCATTCGGCAGGGTACCTCTGGGCCACAGGCTGCTGGGGTGATCCACGGCGATTTTGAAAAGGGCTTTATTCGCGCTGAAACCATTGCCTATGAGGATTTCATCGCCTGCAATGGGGAACAGGGCGCCAAAGAAGCGGGTAAGATGCGTGCAGAAGGGAAATCCTATATCGTCAAAGACGGCGATGTGATGCACTTCCTGTTCAATACCTGAGCTCCTGCGGCTGCTGCCTCTGTCCAGGTGGCCTGGGTTTTCTCATATCCAGATGCTCAGAGTTCTCATGTGATCCCAAAACGCCCGTGCAACGCATTTGCACGGGCGTTTTTATGTGCGCTATCAAAGCTGCAACTGTGCACTGTGGGCCTTGTCGGGGCCGCGGTGCAAGTGCTAGGCCGGATTGCCAGAAACGGTGACTGCGGTGGAGGCAGCCATGATTAAACTGATTATCGACACGGACCCGGGCATTGATGATGCCATGGCGATTTTTTATGCTGCGGCAGCAACAGACATCGAGTTGCTGGGGCTCACGACGATCTTTGGCAATGTCACCACGCCGATTGCCACGCGCAACGCACTGCGCTTGTTGGAAAAGGCGGGTTTGGAACTGCCAGTGGCTGAGGGCGCGCATGGGCCGCTCTCTCTGCCGCCCTTTGCCCCCTCTTCCCAGGTGCATGGACAAGAGGGCTTTGGCGACATCCCAGCCGAGGACCCCAAAGGCGTGCCCGTGGCCGAAGACGGCGCTGATTTTCTGATCCGTATGGCGCGCGAACATCGGGGCGAACTGGTGCTCTGCCCGATCGGCCCTCTCACCAATATCGCATTGGCCATCCAGCGGGATCCCGAATTTGTCAGAAACCTCAAACGTATCGTCATTATGGGCGGTTCCCTCGAGGAAGGGGGCAATATCACCCCCCATGCCGAAGCAAATATCTACCATGACCCCCATGCGGCGGATGTGGTTTTTGCCGCCGGAGGCGAGTTGCTTATGGTGGGGCTGGATGTCACCCATCGTATTTTGTGCACCAAGGCAGATTTTGCCTCTATTGCCGCGCAGTCGCCCGAATTGGGGGGGATGTTGCAGTCCATGTCAGAGTTTTATCTGAGGTTCTATGAAACCGTCGGAAAACTTGATGGCTGTTCCTTGCATGATCCCGCAGCGGTGATCGCCTGTTCCCACCCAGAGCTGTTCAAGGTCAAAAAAATGCCAATTCATGTGTCCTGTGAGGGGGAAACTTCAGGTGCGACCCTGCAAGCGCCCAAAGGCAGCCGAGGGGCGACAGCTGTGTGCCTGACAGTGGAGGCCGAGACGGTGAAAACTCTGTTTATGGCACGCCTGGCCCTTTTGCCCTAGGTGCCAGGCAACAGGCGTTATGGCGGCTGTGCGCGGGAATGGTGGGCCTTTGCCAGCTAGGGTGCGATCCAAAAACCAAACCTGCCCACGGTTTTGGTTTGCCTTCCCCTCGGGATCTTGCGCCTAAGGCCAGTCAGAAAAGCCGCGCCGCAGTTCGATGAGGTCTTCACCGTCGGGGCGCGAAACGATTGCCCTGTAGGCTCCAGGTGCCATATCGGTACGGCGTTTGAAAAAGTGGCTGAAACGGGTCGCATCGGGAAAGCCCAAGTCCGCCGCGATCTGTTTCAGTGGGGTGCCTGATTTTTCCAGGCGTACCTTGGCCTCTGCTGTCAGCCGCTCATGCACCAATTCACCTGGGCTGCGCCCGGTTTCCCGCTTGCAGGTTCGGTGCAGGCGATCATAGTCGATACCGAGCTTTTGGGCATAGTCGGCGACGGGCCAATGGGCACGGTAATGTAGCTCCACCAGATGGCGAAACTGTCGTAGTATATGGGTCTTTTCCATGCCGTTGTCGCCCTTCTCGGGGTGGTGAAGCCGCAAGGCGCCAATAAAGATCAGGCGCAGCTGTGCAGAGAGCGACATCGGAGATTGTATTTCGGCCTCTGTTAGTTCGGTGACAAACCAGTGGACCAAGGCCATGATCTGCTCCAGGGGCGCTGGTTGCTGTAGCGGAGCGAAAAACGGGTGCTCCGTGAGCATACGCAGATGGACGGATTCCGCGCGTGCGCCGATTGAATCCAGAATGATTGTATCGCTCAAACCCAGAATGCGGGCACGGGCACCTGCCTTCAGGCATAGCGTGGGACGTTGGTCAACTGGCCAATAACATAGCGCGGGCCCAATGATATCCTGTTCGCCTTCTCCGACCAAAAGCTCGCCTTGTTCTAGTAATAGCAGCGTTGAAAACCCGTCAGGTAAGCGGAAACGCAGCACTCTGTTGTGTAGCGCTTCTGATTCATCCTGTGCAGTTGCGTAGCTCTTGTTCATTCGGAATGCCATTTTTTCACAATACTTGTCCAGAAATGAGCATTTCATGTCAATGTATTTCAATCATACTAGGGCGCAGGGAGGCAGGCTTTGGCCTGATGTGGAATTATGGCAGCATTGTCAGCGCAACAGCGGTCCGCTGTTGATTACAGGCTTGAGCGAGTAAGCCCGGTAGATGGGCGTGTGGTTAGCCTCGAGACGGCCTATGATAAGGAGCAATGTCTGGGCTTTACCGCACAGGCTGCGGCGGCTTTTCCTCGATGGTCAGGTTTGCAGGCTGCAGAGCGCGCGGGTTTTCTGGTGGCTGCTGCCCAGGAGTTGGAGAAGCGGCGGGACGATTTCCTGGCTGCAATGGCAGATGAGATCGGCGCACCTGTGGAGTGGGCTCTGCAGAATCTTAACTTCGCTGGAGAAATCCTGCGCGAAACCGCCACATATGCTCAAGAGGTAGAGCAGGTTGAGCCGCTCCCCCAGAGGCAGGGGCTAAATAGTCGGGCGGTGCGCATGCCCTGCGGGGTTTGCCTTTGTATCTCGCCCTGGAACGCCCCCCTGGTGTTGGGGGCACGGGCGATCGCCATGCCGCTGTTGTGTGGCAATACCGTGTTGCTGAAAGGAAGTGAATTTGCCCCACGTACCTTCCGGCTGTTTGGCGAGGTGCTAGAGGCCGCAGGGCTTCCTAAGGGAGTTGCTCGGGTGATTTTGACCCGCGCCGAAGACAGCGAAGAGGTGGTTGAGGCATTGATTGCTTCTCCTGTGGTGCGCCGGGTGAATTTTACGGGCTCTACCCGGGTGGGAAGGCGGGTGGCGGAACTCTCGGCCAAGCATCTCAAGCGCTCCCTGCTCGAACTGGGTGGACAATCGGCAATGCTGGTTCTTGGCGATGCGGATATCGACCTGGCAGCTGCTGCGGCTCTAGAGGGGGCCTATACAAATCAGGGGCAGGTTTGCATGTCGACTGAGCGTCTGATTGTCGCCGATGACCTTGCTGATGCGCTGATTGCCCGTATCGAAGAAGGGCGCCGGAAACTGAAATTTGGCGATCCGCGAAACCTGGCGACTCAGGTCGGCCCTGTCATTAGCATCGACGCAGCAGAGCGGCTGAGCGGGTTGATCAGTGACGCAATGTCTAAGGGCGCAGAACTGGTTGGCGGCGCGCGTGCGAGGGATGCCTTTCTTGAGCCGACCCTGCTGGATCGGGTTGAACCGGATATGCGCGTCTATCGCGAGGAGGTGTTTGGTCCAATCTTGGCGGTGACCCGTGTCGCAAATGATCTGGAAGCGATTACCGTTGCCAATGACAGTGAATACGGCTTGGCCTGTTCGGTGTTCAGCGCGAATGAGGAGCGCGCTGAAAATGTTGCACAGCAGTTGCATAGCGGCATTTGCCATATCAACCGATGCACCATCGATGACACGCCCCATGCGCCCTTTGGTGGCGTAAAATCAAGCGGTTACGGCCGTTTTGGGGGGCGCTGGGCGATCCACGAATTTACCGAGCTACGCTGGCTCACCAGTGCTCGTAGATCTGAGGCCTAAGGCGAAGGTCGCAGATAAGAACAAAAACCGGAGGAGGAAACCATGACCTATAAACTGAAACGCCGCGCGATGGTGTTTGGCGCTGGTGCAGCGCTTGGCATCTCGACCTTGATGACATCTACTGCCCTGGCAGCAGAGCCGATCAAATTTGGTGTTGTTGCGCATCTGACCGGGCCTTTGGCTGGTGGGGAGGCGGTGACCCATACACCCAATATTGAATTCTGGGCCAATCAGGTCAATGCGCGCGGAGGCCTGAAGGTCGACGGGGAGATGCGTCCTGTTGAAATCATCACTTACGATGACAAGACAAACCCCGCCGAACATATCAAAGCGGTTCAGCGTCTGGCCACTCAAGATGAAGTCGACTTTATGTTGTCGCCCTATGGCACTGGCTTCAACATCGCGGCTGCTCCGATCTACGCAAAATACAATTACCCGCTGGTGGCCGTCAGCGCTATCACTGACCAGATCCCAACCCTGACCAAACGCTTTCCCAATATGTTCTTTACCCTTGGCACCACCTCGGGTTTTGTCGAAGGGGTGCGCGATACTCTGGTGACAATGCGCGATGCCGGTACCATCGGTAACCGGGTGGCCATGGTCAATGTGGCAGATGCCTTTGGTATCGAGCTGGCCGACAAAGCGCGCCCAATGCTGGCAGAGGCGGGTTTTGAAATCGTCTATGACAAATCCTACCCGCTGGGGACACCGGATTTGTCTCCGGTCATCAAGGGCGCAAAAAACGCAGAGCCAGATGCCTTTGTGGCCTGGTCTTATCCCCCAGATACATTTGGGCTGACCGAACAGGCGATCATTGAAGACCTGAATGTAAAGGTCTTCTACACAGCCGTTGCCACCGCTTTCCCTGCCTATGCGGGAAAGTTTGGTGCAAAGATTGAGGGCAACATTGGTGCAGGCGGGGTGAACCCGGATACGCCGATCATGCAAGAATACCGTACCAATCATAAGGCGGTCACAGGCAAGGAGGCCGATTACTGGGCCTCTGCGACCTACTATTCCAGCCTGCAGGTTCTGGAACAAGCGATCGAAGGTGTCGGCACCATTGATCGCGCTGCGACGGTGGAGTTCATCAAGACCAACAGTTTTGACACTGTGATCGGCACAATATCCTTCGATGAGAATAACAATTCTGAACGTTACTGGTCTGTGGGGCAGTGGCGTGACGGTGTGTTCCGGGCAGTTGCTGACACCGGCATGGGAGATTCTGTTTCCGCGGTTGCCAAAGACGGTTGGAACTAACTCCTGCTGATTGATCCGCCCGGGATCTCGGGCGGATCACACTGATTAAAGGCTAAGTATCAATGGATATTCTTCTGTCCGGGCTTTTGCTGGGCGGCACCTATGCGCTTATGGCGATGGGGCTAAATCTACAATATGGGGTGGCGCGGATTATGAACCTGGCCAATGGCGAGATGCTGGTCCTTGGGGGGCTCGCCGCCTTTTGGCTGTTCACCTCAGCCGCTATCAGCCCTTTGCTGACAATTGTCATTGTCGCACCGCTGGCCTTTGTCGGCAATTGGCTGGTCTATCGCTTCTTGCTGCTGCCCCTGGTGAGGCGGGCCAAGAACCAAGGTCAATTGGAGGTCGATTCAATACTGGCCACCTTTGGTATGAGCTTTGTGCTGGTGGGCGTCATGGTCTCGATCCATGGGGAGTATTTCACCTATTCCTTCCTAGCGGATCCCTTCACCCTCTTGGGGAATACCGTGGCGCTGAACAGATTGGTGGCCTTTGTGGGGGCCTGCATCATCGGCGGCGCGCTCTATTATTGGCTGAACCGCACCTATTCAGGTACAGCTGTGCGTGCTGTTTCGGTCAGTACCGAAGCCGCCGGGCTGGTTGGCATTAATGTTGACCGGGTTTCTGCCCTTGCCTTTGCCATTGGGGGCGCGGTGACGGCTGTTGGCGGCACGTTGATTTCGACCTTTATTACGCTGGATGCTTCGATTGGGGTGATCTTCACCATGAAGGCGCTGATTATTCTCATCATGGGCGGTGTCGGCGATATTCGCGGTGCCATCATCGCCGCACTGATCCTCGGGCTGGTTGAGACAATCGTTGCCACCGTGATTGACCCTGGCCTCACCCTTGTTGCGGCCTATGCCATCTTCCTTTGTGTGCTGCTGTTTCGACCGCAGGGCCTGTTCGGAAGGAAAACAACATGAACAGGATTGTTACGTACAAGCTTGCCCCTGGCGTTCTGTTGCTCGCGGCGGCAGCGGTCTTGCCCCTTGTTTCAGATGGCTATTGGTTGTCAATTGCCACCACAGCGATGATGTATATCGCCTTGTCGACCAGCTGGGCGCTGTTTTCTGGCCCGACCCACCTCATTGCCCTCTCCACCGGCGCATTTTTTGGCATTGGCGGTTATCTGGTTGGCACCGGCATGAGCGATTACGATCAGAGCTTTTGGACGATGGCGCAGATCGCCCCTGTGGTAGCCACAGCCTTGGCGCTGCTTGTGGGGCTTGCGACCCTGCGCCTGTCGGGGGTCTACTTTGTGATCTTCACCCTGGGTCTGGCTGAGATGGTGCGCAACCTGGTCTCCTGGGTGCAGAATAACTTCCTCGGCTCGCGGGGGCTCTATGTGCTGACCGATTTCACTGAGGCACATATCTACTGGATGTTGCTTGCGGTGGCTGCTGTGGTTTTTCTCGCAGGGAGCTGGATCAACCAATCGCGTCTTGGCTTCGCGTTGCGTATTATTGGGAATGACGAAGAGGTCGCCCGCCATGTTGGTATCAATACCGCCTGGTCTAAGGTCATCCTGTTTATGACCACTGGCTTTTTCGCGGCTCTTGTTGGGGCCATCGTGGCTCCGCGCTATTCTTACATCGAACCCAACGTGGTCTTCTCACCTGAGCTCAGCTTTATGGTGGTGATCATGGCGCTGCTCGGCGGGGTTCACCGGCTATGGGGCCCATTGGTCGGCGTCATTCCTTTCACCTTGGCCTGGGAGGCCATCACGGTGTCCTTTCCAAACTCAACAACTTTGTTTCTTGGCCTGTCGTTCCTGTTGATTGTCTACCTCATTCCCCACGGCTTCACGGGCCTGTTTGAAACCATGCTCGGAAGGATGCGCAAATGACGCCCGGGGATCGAATTCTACAGGTGCAAAACCTGACAAAGCGTTTTGGCGGTCTCGTCGCTGTCAATGATCTCAGCTTTGATGTGCGTGTACACGAAGTGATGGGGATCATCGGCCCCAATGGGTCTGGAAAATCCACTACCATGAACCTAATTTCTGGCGCGCTGAAGGCCTCCAGCGGGGCAATCGTGCTGAAGGGCGCGGATCTGATGCCGCTGCCTCCGCATAAAATCGCTCGGCTGGGCGTGGCGCGAACCTTTCAGCTGGTGCGTATCCTGCCCAAGCTGACGGTATTGGAAAATGTCATAGCAGGTGCTGCCTTTTCCCATAAGCCGCGTTGGGGTGCAGAGGCCGAGCGCTTTGCATCGGATCTGTTGGACAGGCTAGAGCTGGGGGACAAGAAAGATCTCGGCGTTGATGCCTTGACCTATATTGACCAAAAACGGCTGGAACTGGCCCGTGCGCTGGCCTCTGAACCTGAGGTTCTGCTGCTCGATGAATGGCTTGCGGGGCTCAACCCCAGTGAGTTGCAAATTGGGATTGCGTTGATCGCGGATCTGCGGAGCGAGGGGCGCACCATCATTCTGGTTGAACATGTGATGGATGCTATTCGCTCCCTCTGTGATCGATGCGTAGTGATGAACTCCGGCACCAAGATCGCCGAAGGCACACCTGCCGAGGTTTTGTCTGATGCGGAAGTGATCCGCGCCTATCTGGGAGAAGGGTGATGCTGAGTATCTCTGACCTATCTGTGTCATATGGGCTGCACCGTGCCCTTTCTGGCGTGTCTCTGACCGTTTCGCCAGGCGAAATTGTTGTCATGCTGGGGGCGAATGGGGCCGGCAAGAGCTCGCTTTTGCGCGCGATCGGCGGAATTTGTGAGGGGCAATGCACAGGTCGGATTGATCTGAGCGGAAAGAATATTTTGTCGCGCAAAGCGGACGAAATTGTTGAGGCAGGGATCGCCTTTGTCCCTGAAGGACGCGGGATATTTGGCGATCTGACGGTCTGGGAAAACCTGATGCTGGGGGCCTACTCCAAGCGCGGACAGAGTGGCAAAGATAAGAACCTGAAATGGGTGTTGGAGTTGTTTCCCAAATTGGCCGAGCGCAAGAGCCAGGTGGCGCGGACAATGTCGGGCGGCGAACAACAGATGGTTGCCATAGGCCGTGCGATGATGGCGAACCCCGAAATTCTGATGCTGGATGAACCCTCGCTGGGGCTGTCACCTCTCTTGTGTTCTGAACTCTTTGGCAATCTGGCGCATATCCGAGAGATCGGCATGGGGGTGCTTTTGGTTGAGCAGAACGCCAAGCAAAGCCTGGCCATCGCGGATCGGGGATATCTGATCGAAAACGGTGAAATCACCGGCGAGAACGCGGCTGATGCCATGTTGAATGATCCAGCTGTGCAGGCGGCCTATCTGGGCGGCGGAGCCGCGGCCAAAACTTGAAGTGAGGGAGGAATTACTGTGCTCAAAGGCAAGAAAATCATCGTTACTGGCGTTGCCTCCGGTATCGGCGCTGAAACCGCCAGGCAGCTGAAGGCTCAAGGGGCCGTTGTTATTGGCGTTGACCGCAATGCCCCCAGCATGGCCGTCGATCGCTTCCATCAGGTTGACCTGATGGATGAGGCGGCATTGGATGCAGTGATAGAAACCCTGAAAGTTGAGCAGGCGGATGGGTTGGCCAATATTGCTGGGGTGCCACCAACGGCGCCGCCTGAGGTGGTGGTCACAGTCAATCTGGTGGCCCTAAAACGCTTGACCCTGGGGCTGGTCGATAGCCTGGCCGACGGCGCGGCGATTGTGAACCTCGCCTCGCTCGCGGGGATCGGATGGGAGTGCGAAACCACCCGCATCCAGGCCGCAGACACGCTGGATCACGCTGGGGTCCTTGCGTTCTGTAAGGACCAGGGGATCACCCCCGACTACAGTTACTTTTTCACCAAACAGGCTTTGGTCGCCTGGACCCATGAGAACCGCTGGACCTGGCGGGACCGTGGCATTCGCATGAATGCGGTTAGCCCAGGGCCTGTCGAGACGCCGATCCTGGCCGATTTTCTGGAAACCCTTGGCGCGCGCGCTGAGGAAGACATGAAAATTATGGATCGTCCCGGAACCCCAGCAGATATCGCCCCAGTGGTTTTGTTTTTGCTCTCAGAGGGCTCTGTCTGGCTGCGCGGGGTGAACATCGCAACCGATGGCGGGATGCGGGCCAATATTGATGCAACCTCAAACGGGCTGTCGTGAACTGAATTCCAAGGAGTAAACACATGAAAATTTCCATGTTGATTGGTGGCGCTGAGGCGACCGCCCTAGATAGTCGTACCTTTGAACGTCGCGATCCGGTGACAGGAGAGGTGGCGACAATCGCCCCAGCTGCGGGTGTGGCGGATGCGCTTGCCGCCGCCAAAGCCGCAGCTGCAGCTTTTCCTGAATGGTCGCAAACTGGGCCAGGTGCACGTCGGGAATTGTTGCTCCGGGCGGCCGATGAGTTGGAGGCGATGACCCCGGATATCATCACAACGGCTACGGCGGAGACCGGTGCAACAGCTCCCTGGACCGGGTTCAACTGCAC
Organism: Roseobacter sp. MED193; assembly: GCF_000152965.1. GTDB lineage: Bacteria > Pseudomonadota > Alphaproteobacteria > Rhodobacterales > Rhodobacteraceae > Pseudophaeobacter. Next base: position 3,150,119 of record NZ_CH902583.1, read on the forward strand.
GTTGGCGGCCGGAATGCTGCGCGAAGCGGCCTCGATGACCACACAGATCACTGGAGAGATTATCCCTGCCAACAAGCCGGGCACCCTGGCAATGGCGCAACGCAAACCCCTTGGGGTCTGTTTGGGAATTGCGCCTTGGAATGCACCCATCATTCTGGGCACGCGTGCGGTGGCCATGGCGATCGCCTGCGGCAATACCGCGATCCTGAAGGCCTCGGAGCTTTGCCCCGCTACACATCTGGCCATTGGCGAAGCCTTCCGGCGTGCCGGTTTCCCCGATGGGGTGGTGAATGTGGTGACCAATGCGCCAGAGGATGCCGCAGATGTGGTCGCGGCGCTGATCGCGGCCCCCGAGGTGCGTCATATTAACTTTACCGGCTCGACTGAGGTTGGTCGGATCATTGCGCAAAAGGCGGCTGCACAGCTGAAGCCGGTCCTGCTGGAATTGGGCGGTAAGGCCCCTTTGATCGTACTCGAAGATGCCGATATTGACGCGGCCGTGAATGGGGCGGCCTTTGGAGCCTTTATGAACCAGGGACAAATCTGCATGTCGACCGAGAGGATTATCGTTGTCGACAGTATTGCTGATGCGTTCACAGCTGCGCTTGCAGCAAAGGCAAAAGCGCTGCCAGCGGGGAACCCGCGGGATCAGGTTGTTCTGGGGTCTCTTGTCAGCACTGAGGCAGCCGAAAAGATGGATCGCCTCATTGCCGACGCTAAGGCCAAAGGGGCGCGTGTTGTGGCGGGGGGATCCCGCGACGGGACCATTGTAGAGGCCACGGTGATCGACGGTGTGACGCCTGAAATGACGATCTACTCGCAAGAGAGCTTTGGTCCGGTAAAGCCGATCATACGTGTTAAAGATGAGGCAGAGGCGATCCGTGTCGCCAACGACACCGAATACGGCCTCTCAGCGGCGGTCTACTCCTCCAACATTCAACGTGCCATGGCGGTTGCTGACCAGATCGAGAGCGGCATTTGTCATATCAACGGTCCGACCGTCAGCGATGAGGCTCAGATGCCGTTTGGTGGGGTCAAGGACTCAGGCTATGGCCGTTTCGGTGGCAAGGCTGCGGTTGACGCCTTTACCTCACTTCGCTGGGTGACCATTGAAGACCCAGATCAACACTACCCATTCTAGTGGCGAGGCTCTGTAGAAAGCTGCAACAGCGGCGTCGTGCCTTGTGTGGCACCCACATTTGAAACTGAGCGACTTTTGCCCATGCCCTAAAAGAGGGATCGTCCCTTATTTCAGCGCAGCTCCGGTTTGGGGCTGGGTTGCTTTTTGTCAGCGTGGGTTTCAAGGAAGCGCAGGCTGCTCAATATACCTGCGGACGGACCATTTATTTGCCCCCCCTTCGGCTGTTTGCTGATTTACCTCAGCGGGGTTTTATGGCTTCTTAGCAGCATAGATTTGAGCCCAACCTCACACCAGAGACTCTGTCTTTGTTGGGGCCGTGGGCAAGGGTATTGGGACGAGGATATTGCGAGAATGAAGAGTCTTGATGATGTGGATCCAAATATCCTGATTGGCTACGAGTCTGGCCAATATTGGCAAAACCGCATGGATCTCATGTATTATTCCTATCTGGACTATATTGTTCGGACCCTCGGAAAGAATGCGAAATCTATGATCGACATTGGAACCGCGAACTGTCCCTACCTTGAGTGGTTCGACTGGATCCCGGAACGAGTGTCCTTTGACATGGCTGAGCCCTATCGGTCCTCGACGGTGGAGGGGATCCAGGGGGATTTTCTGACGCATGACTTTGGGGGCAAGAAATATGACGTCGCGACATGCCTGCAGGTGCTTGAACATGTGCCAGATGTTATACCGTTTGCCCGCAAGCTGCTGGAGATCAGCGATTTGGTCATCGTGACGGTCCCTTATGAATGGCCGGCAACAGCGGCTGACGACCATATTCACGATCCCATTGGCAATCGAAAGCTCTTGCGATGGATGGGGCGCAAACCCAACTACCGCCAGGTTATCAAAGAGCCCTTCCGCGGTGCCGTTGGCCGGAGGCTGATCGCGGTCTATGAAGCCGATAAGGCTGCCCGTTACGGTCGCAAGGATTTCAAAACGCGGATTCGGCGCTCGCGCTTTCCGACAGGGGAGCAGAGCTAGCTGTTCCTGTCGACCTTGGAACTGGGGCAGATGAGATTTGGGGTATCCTCTTCCATCATTCGTGGGGCGAGAGCGGGCGATCTGACGCCGCCTTTGCTCTTTTGGCATTAAGGCTTCCCTAAGGGGCGTTAAGATTGGTCACTGCGGGCAGGGAGCCTGACCGCAGGCGAAGCCGTCTTATGGAACTACGCCGCAGTGATTTTTCAAAGCGTGCCTCTGGCAGGTGTTTTGAAACGGTGCGGCAAGGCCGACCGGGCGGTCGCTTCCACCACAAGGCCATGTCTTAACGAGGGAAGGCAGGATTATGAATTTCGTAAGAGAATCTGCCCCCTTCAAGGGAGCGACTCGGGACTGATTCTCGCCCCAATTGGAGCTCTTGTGGCGGTAAATCACCCATTCATTACCGAAGTCTTGCGCTCAAAGAGGTGTTTTGCCGATCACCGGGGGCATAAAAATGCACGTTTTTACAGGGATTTGCATAAAACCTTAAGGAGAGTCTTAACGCTGGGTGGCCTTTTGAGCCGTTTTAGCGTCATTCTGGGGCATCAATAACCGGGGGGTTAGAGAATTGTTAACGCTGCCACATTCTGTCCACTATTTCGTCCACCACGCGCAAGATTGGGCCCCATTCCAGCCGCACGACTGAACAAACATGTCGATGTGGGAATTTGGAGTGGAAAATGAAACGACTAATCGCTGTGGCTGCGGCCTACTTGCTTGCAAGTATGCCCAGCGGCGCGAGGGCGGGTGATCCGCAATTTGGAGCTCGATCGTTACCTGGGTGGGAAGCGGTTGGACGTCTGAATATCTCGGGACGCAATATGTGTACCGGATCCTTGATTGCGCCAAACTTGGTACTGACCGCGGCCCATTGCCTGTATGATCCGGCATCTGGACGCGCGATTGATCCGACGACGATCAAATTTGAAGCGGGCCTGATGGGGCGACGTTCCAAAGCGGCGCGAAACGTTGCTAAGGCTGTGATCCATCCTGGCTATCAACATAGTTACAGCGGCAACTCGCTGATGGGCAGTGACATTGCTGTTTTGCGCTTGTCGCGACCGATCAGTTCGAATGAGATCCAGCCGTTGCGCATGTCCATGAATGCCGATCGCGGCGACGCTGTAGGCGTGCTGTCTTACAATTTCACCCATGCGACGCGCCCCAGTTTGGAACGCAGTTGCGAGGTCTTGGCGAGGCAGAAAACGACATTGGTGATGTCCTGCCTGGTGGATTTTGGAGCATCGGGTGCGCCTGTGCTGCAGGTGATTCCGGGTCGTTTGCCCAAATTGGTCTCGGTGATCTCTGCAAAAGCTGCGATGGGGACCAAACCGGTGTCGATTGGTACAGCGCTTGATTCAACCCTGTGGCGCTTGATGCAACAGGCGGGTTAACATCAGATACGTCCCTCCTTGGCGACGTTCCCACGGAACCTGCTGCTAGAATGGCAGTAGGAGACGGGGCACAGATACGCAGGGGGCATGGCCCTTTAGGGCGCTGGACAGAGCACAAGGGCAGGGGAGGCAAACTGGTTGGAACATGCGGAGGCTTCACCCAAGACATCCTGCGGGTGTGTGGCTGAGAACTTGTTGCGCTATGGTTCACGAAATGCCTCTTGCGATTTGTACAGAGGCTTTAACAGATAGTTCAGGACGGTTTTTGAACCGGTCTGCAATTCCGCGGTTGCCCGCATGCCAGGACGGATTTCGATGCCAAGCTGGCGCTCGGTTAGATCAGAACGATCAACCCGGACCGTGACGCGGTAATAGGGTTCGGCGCGTGGGTTGCGCTCGTCTTCAAACGTATCCGCAGAGACAAAATCGACCTCGCCATTGAGGGCGCCGTAGATCGTGTAGTCATAGGCGGAAAGCTTAATCGTAGCGGGCTGACCAGTTTGAACACTGGCAATGTCCTTGGGGTTGACGCGTGCCTCGACAAACAATTCCTCACCCATTGGGATAATCTCAAAGATCTCTTCCCCTGGGCGCACAACGCCGCCAATGGTGGTTACGCCTAGGCTGTTGACGATGCCGGACATGGGCGAGGTGATAACGGTACGGTCCAGTTGGTCTTGAGCCAGTCGTTGATCCTGGCGCAGCGAAGCCAGTTCGCGCAGGGCTTCCGAGTATTCCTCCGCCAGTTTTAACTCATTCTGAGTGCCAATCTCATTGAACTTTGCCTGGGCATCAGTGGCTGCCTTTTGCGAACGGTTCACTTCGATCAGGGCAACGATGTTTTGCTCATAGAGCTTTCTCATGTTGGCCAGCTCGTCGTTCAACTGATCGAGAATCTTGCGTGCACTGGTCCGGCGGCTGTCAAAATCTCCTTGACGGGCGTTCAGCAGGGCGCGTTCCGATGCCAGGATCTCTGCCGAGCGGTTGGCAAGATCATTGGGGACTGAAAACTCATAGGCCCCATCCATTTCTGCTTCCAGTCGGAACTGTTTGATCTCCAGGGTGTCGATCTGGTCTTGCAGCTCGTCTGCGATAGTGCGGAACTTGGTGTCTTGAAGTTTGGCCAGAACCTGACCAGCGCGGACTTCATCGCCTTGGCGCACATAGAGTTCAGCCAGAATACCGCCTTCGAGGTTCTGTACGATCTGCGCTCGGGAAGAGGAGACCACTTCGCCTTCGCCGCGCACAATTTCATCCACTGAGGCAAAGGCCGCCCAGCCGATGAACAGCAACAGGGCTGCGCCGACGAGGTAGACAATGCGGCTGGCGCCACGGGCGCTTTCGGCGAGATCATAGTGCGCGGAGGAAGTCATTTACCTTCTCCTGCCGCGAGATGGGCCAGAACTTTGTCGCGCGGGCCATCCACCACCATGCGCCCGTCTTGCAGGATCAATGTGCGGTTGGTCAGCGACAGGATGGGCATCCGGTGAGTAGCAATGACGGCGGTGCGCCCTTGCAACCAGGTTTCCAACCGGCTGACCAGAGTGCGCTCTAGGGTCTGGTCCAGCGCGGCGGTTGGTTCATCCAGCAGCACAATGGAGGGGTTTTGCAGCCAGAGCCTTGCCCAGCCAATCGACTGGCGTTGTCCAATTGACAGGCCGCCGCCACCATCACCGATATCCAGATCCAAACCTTTGTGGTGGCCGCGGACATAGGCGCCGAGCCCTGAGAAGTCCAAGGCTGCCATCAGGCGAGTATCGTCCCGCTCGAGCTGGTTGAGGTTGAGGTTGTCGCGCAAAGAACCGGCGAAGAGCCGCACATCTTGGCTGAGATAGCCGATATTGCGGCGCAGATCGCGTGGGTCGATCTGTCCCATATCGGTGCCATCAATCATGATCCGGCCTGCATCAGGGGAGTAGAGGCCCGACAAAAGCTTGATCAGTGTGGATTTACCCGATCCATTGACGCCCAGAACGGCCACGCGCTGTCCAGGGGTGATGGCAACACCAGGTACATCTAAAGTGGGGGCCGCATCCTCGTCGTAGCGGAACACCACTTCGCGAAGCTCAAAGCGGCCCTGGAGCTGCTCACGGCGCAGGTAGCTGCGTTCTGCCTCCATCTCCTGTGGGGCGCTGGCGATGGCCTCCAGTCCTTCCAGAGCACCCTTGACGTTGCTCCAGCGTGCCAGGGTGGCAGCAAACTGGGTCAGCGGCGCCAGAGTGCGGCTGGTCAGGATACCCGTGGCAATGATGGTCCCAACGGTGAACTCACCGGCAAAGACCAGCAGCGTGCCCAAAACCACGGCGGTGATATAAGTGGCCTGCTGAATGCCCTGGGACCAAAAGGTGAGGGCGCTGGCAAGACGGCGCTGTTCGGTGGAAGAGTGCGACGACAGCACATTCAGCTCATCCCAGTTGCGCATGACACGATCTTCGCCACGCTGGGTTTTCACGGTGTCGAGTTCGGTGATAACCTCATGAAGCAGGCGGCCAGCCTTTGCATTGGCGCCCTGGGTCTGGCGGGTCAGCGCGATCATCTTGCGCTGCATGAAATAGGCTGGAAGCAGCATCAATACCCCGCCCACCAAGATCACCCAGACGATGGGCCCAGCGATGGAGGCCACCAGGAGCAGGAAGACGGCGATAAAGGGAATATCGGCGAGGGTGGAAATGGTCGAAGAGGTAAAGAACTCGCGCACGGCACCAAAATCGCGCATGGCTGCAAACAGACCTGACGGTGGCAGCGGTTTCTTGTCCGAGCGCATGCCGATGAGGCGACGCATCAGATTGTGTTGGACCGACAATTCGATCTGCCGTCCGGCGGCATCCGTCAGCCGGGCGCGGGCGACTTTCAGCAGAGCTTCCAGCATGATGGCCAGGAAGGCACCGATGGCCAATACCCAAAGCGTGGCATGGGACTGATGCGGCACCACCCGGTCGTAGACCTGCAAGGAAAACAGCGCGACAGAGACGGCCAAGATGTTAGCAACCAAAGAGCCCAGCATGATCTCGCCCACCTGACGGCGGTATTTGGGGAACTCGCCCCAGAACCAGTGGTCGCTTTCCAGCTGGGGCGTATGTCGGGCCGCCATCTGTTTGAGCGAGGGACGGGCCACCACCAGAGTGCCCGTAAAAAACGGTGTGAACTCTCCCATGGGCACTTCGGTGCGATTATCCGGGCAGGTGGTGTCAAAAATGCTGAGCCGTCCCTGGTCCTGGCCTAGGACCAGCACGCATTGCCCCCCCTTCATCATAGCCAGGGCCGGCCAGTCGCTAGGGGTCAGTTCGCTCCGGCGCTGCAATTTGACCTGCAACCCGGTCGACCCCAGCGCCTGAGCCAGGCTTTCTGCGGAGGAGTCACCGGGATTGTTGCTCCACATGAAACTGGCGATATCGCCAGAATGGGCTTCGGTGCCTTTCAGGGAGGCCAGCGTGGCAATCAGGGTGGCACGATGTTGGATGCGGGCAGAAGCGCCTTCGATCAGGGTGCCTACTTCTCGGCGCCCCCCCTTTGCGACCTCGGTTTGAGCGCTGGCTTCGGGCCGGGCAGGGGCATTGGAGGCCCGCGGGTTGGCCATGGCCGAAGAGGCCGGGGCCGAGGGGCTGGATTGTAGACCTGCAGAGCCGTCAATGATCTGCGGACTGACTGGAGATTGATCCGACACAGGCGCAGGGCTGGGAGGCACCGCGCGCAGACGGGGTGTGGCTGGCTTGCCTGGCTGATTGCTGCCTTTGCGCCCGGTGCCAGGGCGGGGGGGGATGGTTGTATCGGTCAAATTTTATCCCCATCCGCCAGTAGGCCCATGTCCCGCGCCAGCATCAACTGGATCAACACGACTTCGTATTTCGCTTCGATGTGATCCTGCTCGCGCTGAACCAGTTCTTCATAGATTGAAACAACGTCCATCACTGGGCGCTGACCGGCCTCGAACTGGGCTTTGAACAGCCGGTAGGTCTCGCGGCTGGCCCGCGCCAGCGCGGCGGTCTCCAGTGTCTGGCGCTGATAAGAGGCCAGACGCTGGACCTGACGGGAGTGGCTGCGCCTTGCGTTTTCCTCGGCTTCACCGATTTGACGGCGGGCGGCTTCTTTCGAGACTTCGATGGCCTTTAGCGCCGCCCCGGTACCCAGCCCCAGGGGTTCGGCGAGATCCAGGGTCAAACCCGCGCCGGACCCGTCTGACGTGATGTTCCCAGCGGCAGAGATCTGTGGCAAAAGTCCAGCCCGGTTAATCACGGCCTGTGCGACGCCGCGGTTGGCGGTGGCTTCAGATTTCAGCACCGAAAGATATTGCACCGTTTCAGGCGGTGTCCCGAGGTCGAGCTTACCGGGCTTTTCCGAAAAGCTTTGCCCTGTCATCGCCTTGAGCTCGGCGCGCGCCGTTGTAGCAGCATCCAGGGCGGTTGTACGGGCATTGCGCATACCGTTGATCTTGCTATCGACCACATTCAGATCAGAGCGATCGGACAACCCGCCGTCTACCCGACCTGAAACAATGCGGCGAAACTCCTGCATCTGGGTCAGGGCGCGGCTATTATAGGCGGCTTTTTCATCGCCGCGCAGCCCCGCCAGATAGAGCCCGACGGCATCTTCGACCCGCTCGTTCATATCAACCGAAAGATTGACCGCAGCGACTTCGACATCGGCGGCGGCAAAGGCGCGTTCGGCTTTGCGGCGCCCATTGTCAAAAAGCACCTGCTGAATAAGCATACCTGCCACAAGGTCGCCCAGATCCGTCAGGCTGACAGAGGGTCCGATTGATGGCAGCCAGTTTTTGGATTCGGCTTCGGCGCGCAGCTTAGCGCTGATCAACTCTGCCTCGGAAGCGCGGGCCGAGGCGGCCACGGCGGCCTCGGCGACGTCATTATAAACGGTACCTTCTGCCAACAATGAGCGGCGCTCAAGCAGGGTTGAGATCACCTCTGATGTGGCCTCGCCCTCAGACTGCACAAAATTGCCACCACGCCGAGAGACTTCGGACTCTTCAGCAGATTTGCCCGCAAGAAACGGCATACCATCAGCGCAGCCAGCGAGGCTGCACATGAGTGCTAATGCGCCAATGGGTCGTGCCAGTTGCATACTGCCCCTCGCCCTTTTTGTAGGGTTTTGGTTGGGACCGGCAGCGGTCAGGGACTGTGCCGGTCCGATTGATCAGATGATGACGGTGACGTCTTGATCAATGACCAGGGTCGTGCCGTCGTTGCCGACGGTGTAGACGTTATAGTTCTCACCACCGACATTACGAGTCCCAGCCAAGGTAGCGCCTGCGACGGTGACACTGTCATCACCTGGGGTGCTGCCGCTGTGGATGGTCAAGGTATCCGAGTTCTCAGAGAGCGCCTTGATATCCGCTTCGGTCAGAACAAGAGAAACATTGCTTGCCGCGCCAAGATCCAACTCGTCAATGTTGAACTGGCCAAGAGAGGCATGATCCAATGTGCTGGCTGTTGTGGCATTGTCTTCGAGAACCAGTAGGGTGCTGGAACCATTCCCAAGCGAGTCGACATTGGTCACGACCAGGTCGGTGCCGTCCGGGATCGCATTGGTAAAGTCGAATTCGGTGAGACCGCGACCTTCGGTGACAACCGCGCCAGGGTTAGCGATGGAACCATCCCCTTCCAGGGTGTTGACGGTAATGGATTCACCTGTGCCTGCAATGCCTTCGACGCTGATTTCGCTGACGTATTGGCTGCCAATCTCGTAGGTGACCGAATCCAGAACTGGGGCTTCAAAGACTGTATCGACTTCAAAGTTCTCGGTCAGGGTGCTGGTGTTCCCTGCGGGGTCTGTCGCAACAATTGTTGCGGAGGCAGAATACTCACCAGCGGGGAGATCAGTGCCGGAGAACTCAGCACTCCAGTTGCCCGCAGCATCCACGGTAGCGGTCTTGGCTACACCTCGGATTGTCACGACCACCTCAGAGCCAGGCTCGACGGTGCCCTGAAGGGCAAAGCCCGCGTTCAGTTCATCCTGGTTGACGACATCATTGGCTGTCTGATTGGCATCGACGGTGAAGGGGTCCACCTCGGTGTCGATCGACAGAGTACGGGTCACAACATCTGTGTTCCCCACTGCGTCGGTGGCGTGGACTTCGATATCGACGTCGGTGGTGCCAGTTGGGATCGCACTTTGTGGAACAAGCACAGTCCAGTTGCCTGCCGCATCTACCGTCGCATTTTGAGCACCTGAGGAGCCAAAGAAGACCTGAACCGTCGACCCGGGTTCCGCAGTTCCGGTCAATTGAACACCGCCCTGGGCTTCTTGGCCGGACAGAACATCGTCTGCCCCTGCAAAGCCGCCGTTCAGTGTTGCGCTGGTTTCCGTGTCGATATGGACGGTATGGGTGCTGGTTGTGCTGTTGCCGGCCTGGTCGCTAGAGGTGACCTCGACGGTGCTTGCATAATTGTTGCCGCCAGCGATTTGCGCGCTGCTATAGTCTACCGACCATGTACCGTCTCCTGCCACGGTTGTTGTCTGAGTAACACCTTGGAACAAAACCGAGATCGAGCCCCCGGCCTCACCGGTCCCGGAAAGGGTGACACCATCCGAGGCTTCGGCGAAGTTGATGATATTGTCGCCTTCAACGGTGTTGATGCCGATTGGGGGCGCAATTGTGTCAACCACCAAGGTCTCGGTATAGTTGGCGCTATTGCCAAAATCGTCTGTGGTGGTGATGGAAACACCTGTGGTGTACTCGCCGGTGTTGATTTGACCCGAGTCAAAAGTCACCGACCAGCTGCCATCTGTGCCAACTGTTGTTGTCTGGGTATGGCCGTTGATGACCACGCTGACGCTTGCACCTGCTTCACCGGTGCCGGTGATGACAGTACCAGAAGAGTGTTCACTGCCGTTGACAATATCGCCAGTGGATTGCGTGCCACTGGTAACGTCCAGGTCTGGTGGAGTGGTGTCGATGATGACAGAAGGGCCGTCCAGATCATGTGTTGTACCGTCGGGGTCGACGACCCGCACGGTGGTGTCATAGTTGCCATCGCCAGGCAGGGCCACAACCGGGAAAGTGACTTCCCAAGTGCCATCATCCTTGATGGTTCCTGTCTGGGTTTCACCGCCAACATTGACCTCTACCTCAGCTCCAGGGGTGCCGGTGCCGGTGATCACAATTGGGTCAGTGGTGGCATCCGCGACGGGGTAGCTTGCATCGGGGTCATCCACGGTTGGAATGATGGTGCTGCCACCACCGCCGCCACCGCCGCCACCACCACCGCCGGCGATGACTGCGGCTCCCGCTACACCGGCCGCTGCACCAGCAGCACCCAGACCGCCAAAGAGAGGGGCAGCAAGCGGGGCAATAACCGGCTCGATGCGGTCAACATCCAAGAAGACCATTTCGTCATAAGCGGACCATTTGCCGGAGATATCCAAAGGCTCGTAGCTGGCAAATAGCGCGCCTTCGGCCTTGTCTTCTAGCACGACCTCGACAAAATTCCCTTCCTCGCTGAGGAACAGGTTCTTACCGCCTGGGGTGCCATTGCTATAGTAGTTCTGCAACACAAGGATCTGGCCATCTGCCAGGACCAAGTGAAGATCTGATCCGCGCCTGACATAGGCGTCGATATCCGACGCGCTGAGGTTCAGCGAGATATCTTTGGAGTGCGTGACGTTGAGAAGTGAGGGAGACCCCTCGGAAAAAGTGCTTTGACGTGTAGTCCCCGATAGATCTCGGGTGATAAATCCAACAGTGCTCATTTTTTTGCCGCTCGTTTAGAGACCACACAACGCCCTAAATCATGGGATTGCGGTGAGTCCGGTGCCTGTATGTTTCTGCCGAAGGCCGTTCTTTGCGGCCATATTGTGGGTATATTGCGTCTAATTTTAATCAAATGTAGGCGGCCCAAGCAGAAACTGGGGATAAATTGCGGTCTATAGTGTCTTGTTTGCCGCAGGTTTTCCGCCTTGGGGGGGCTGGTCCGCCCTATTTTTGGCCACATGTTAACAAAAGGTTAACAGATAGGCTCCTCTTTGGGCACCGTGCTGCGGCGAAATTCTGGGGCAGATTTAGACTGAAATCGGGGGGAAGAGCGCCTGGCTTGTGTCTTGGAAATGACAAACAGTCGCCCAGATGAGCTGCAGCTCAGCGCTACATCAGTGGCTCCGCAGGGGGGCATGTGCAGGGGGCTCCTGGACCAAGATCAAAGCTGTGGGTGAAATTGTGAAGAGTTTTTGATAAAAATCTTCTGGCAATTAATTAAAAATACACCAGTTCCTAATAGTATGGAACTCGCAAATAGTGTACCCTTTCGGAATACTGAACGGCGTTTGAGACTCTCGATTGCCGGACCAAGCCCCCTGATCAGAGTGGGCATCCGGTGCGTAAGACGCCGTCGAACAAGAGCAGAAATCAAAACCACAAACCACCGCGGGCATCCGTGGCCCAGACTATGGGGTCTCTATGTCTGTGCGTGTCTTCACCGCCAGGAGAAAGGGCGAAGCGTAAACCAGGAGGCTAGATCCCGATGAAAGACATTGCCGAGATATTTGTAGAGCAATACGGCCAGACACGCGAACAGGAGATGTCCCTTTATGACTATCTCAATGGGTGTCGCGATGATCCGAGCCTCTATGCCAATGTGGCCGAGCGCATGCTCAAGGCCATCGGCGAAGAGGAGCTTGTTGATACCTCCAAGGACGCCCGACTGGGGCCGATCTTTCAGAACCGAACGATTAAGCAATATCGCGCCTTCAAAGACTTCTACGGTATGGAAGACACCATCGAGCGGATCGTGGGCTATTTCCGTCATGCGGCTCAGGGTTTAGAAGAGCGTAAACAGATCCTCTATCTGTTGGGGCCGGTGGGTGGCGGGAAATCCTCGTTGGCGGAGCAGCTCAAGCGGCTGGTTGAAGATCAGCCGATCTATGTGCTTAAGGCGGGTGATCAGCTCTCGCCAATCTTTGAAAGCCCCCTGGGTTTGTTTGACCCTCAGCGCATGGGTAAGGTGCTGGAAGAGGAATACGGCATCGCACGGCATCGGTTGCCGGGGTTGATGTCGCCCTGGGCAGTGCAGCGGTTGGATGAGTTTGGCGGTGACATCAGCAAGTTCACCGTGGCGCGGATCTATCCCTCAGGGCTACGACGTATGGCAGTTGCCAAGGTGGAGCCGGGTGATGAGAATAATCAGGACATCTCGACCCTCGTGGGCAAGGTGGACATTCGCCAGCTTGAGCATTTCAGCCAGGACAATCCAGACGCTTATAGTTTTTCGGGCGGCTTGAACCGCGCCAATCAGGGTGTGCTGGAATTTGTCGAAATGTTCAAAGCGCCCATCAAGATGTTGCATCCACTTCTCACTGCGACGCAGGAAGGCAACTATATGGGCACCGAGAGCTTTGGTGCCATTCCTTTCACCGGCTTGGTTCTGGCGCATTCCAATGAAAGCGAATGGCAGGCTTTCAAGAACAACAAAAACAATGAAGCTGGACCTGTCACGGTTTGATGCCGCTCCTTTGATAGCATTTACTGCAACAAAGGAGATGAACTATGGGACTGAAACGGACAGACGAATTTCGACAAGATGCGGTGCGCATCGCATTAACCAGTGGGCTGACGCGTAAGCAGGTGGCTGACGATCTGGGTGTTGGCATGTCGACGTTGAACAAATGGATCACTGCACACCGAGACACAGACGTGGTTTCCAAAGAGGATTTGAGCCTGGCTCAAGAGAATGATCGACTTCGACGGGAGAACCGGCTCCTGAAGGAGGAGAGGGAGATCTTAAAAAAAGCCACCCAGTTCTTTGCGGGCCTAAAGCAATGAGATTTAGGTTTGTCGAAGAACACAGGGGCAGCTTTCCAGCCGCCCGGTTGTGCGAGGTCGTCGGTGTCAGCGCACGCGGGTTACGCGCATTCCGCAGTCGCCCAGCCAGTCGTAGGCAGCGATCTGATCTGGTCACGCTGGCTCATATCAAAGAGCAGTCGCGGCTTAGTTTGGGGAGCTATGGCCGCCCACGAATGACCGAAGAGTTGAAGGAGATCGGTTTGAACGTGGGCCACCGTCGTGTTGGCAGGTTGATGCGCCAGAACGGGATATCTGTTGTCAGAACACGCAAACACAAGGTCACGACAGACAGTGACCACAAGTTCAATATCGCGCCGAACTTGCTGGATCGAAACTTCTCAGCTGACCTGCCAAATCAAAAGTGGGCGGGGGATATCAGCTATGTCTGGACCCGCGAAGGCTGGCTGTATCTGGCCGTGATCCTCGATCTGCATTCAAGGCGTGTTATCGGCTGGGCCGTGAGCAATCGGATGAAACGCGACTTGGCGATCCGGGCGTTGAATATGGCCATCGCGTTCCGGCAGCCGCCCAAAGGCTGCATCCATCATACGGATCGCGGGTCGCAATATTGTTCCCATGACTACCAGAAAATCCTGCGCCAGAACGGCTTCAAAGTATCGATGAGCGGTAAGGGTAATTGTTACGACAACGCCGCCGTCGAGACGTTCTTCAAGACCATCAAAGCTGAACTGATCTGGCGGCATCCTTGGGAGACCCGTCGGAAGGCTGAAATGGCGATCTTCGAATACATAAACGGGTTCTACAATCCACGCCGCCGTCACTCAGCACTGGGCTGGAAAAGCCCTGTCGCCTTCGAACGAAAGGTGGCTTAAACGAGCACTTGGGGCGGCACTAAAACGCGACAGGTCCAAGCCTTTATCGACCGGGTTTCCATCGTCAAGGTGCCCTATTGTCTGCGGGTCAGTGATGAAGCGCAGATCTATGACAAGCTGATCCAGCACAGTGAGCTGGCCGAGGCCCCCTGCGCCCCAGAGACGCTCAAGATACTGAGCCGGTTTTCGGTTCTGACCCGGCTGAAGCCCCACGAAAACTCTAATCTCTATTCCAAGATGCGGGTCTACGATGGGGAAAGCCTGAAAGATACTGATCCCAAGGCCAAGACGGTGCAGGAGTATCAGGATCGGGCCGGCGTGGATGAAGGCATGAACGGTATCTCTACGCGCTTTGCCTTCAAGGTGCTGTCTTCGACCTTCAATTTCGATACCGATGAGGTCGCTGCCGATCCCGTCCATCTCATGTATGTGCTGGAGCAAATGATCAAACGGGAACAGTTCCCGGCAGAGATCGAGGCGAAGTATCTCGAGTTCATCAAGACGGATCTGGCGCAGCGCTACGAGGAGTTTATCGGAAACGAGATCCAGAAGGCCTATCTGGAGAGCTACACAGAGTACGGCCAGAACGTCTTTGACCGCTATATTTCCTATGCGGATGCCTGGATCGAGGAGCAGGACTACAAGGACCCCGATACCGGCCAGCTCTATGATCGTGACATTCTCGACAGCGAGCTGAGCAAAATCGAAAAGCCCGTGGGCATAGCCAACCCTAAGGACTTTCGCAATGAGGTGGTGAAATTCGCCCTGCGCCATCGCGCAAATACCGGGTCAAATCCTGCTTGGAACTCCTACGAGAAGCTCCGCGATGTTATTGAAAAGCACATGTTTAGCCAGGTCGAAGAGCTGCTCCCGGTGATCAGCTTTGGCAGCAAGAAGGACAGCAAGACTGAGAGCAAGCACCAGGAGTTCGTCGAACGTATGCGCAGCCATGGCTATACTGACCGCCAGGTGCGGCGCCTGGTTGAGTGGTACATGCGGGTCAACAAGGCCGGGTAACGGGGACGCTGCAAGATGCATCAATTCATCGACAGACGCGCCAACCCTAAGGGCAAAAGCCACGGCAATCGTCAAAGGTTCCTACGCCGCGCCCGGGACAATATTAAAGAGCGTGTAGACAGATCGGTTCGTGACAAATCCATTCAGGATGGGGAGGGGGTCGCGGCCGAAGGCGAAAAAGTGACGATCCCATCAAAAGGGCTGCAAGAGCCAAGGTTTTTTCACGGACCTGGTGGCAATCGCAAACACGTTCTGCCAGGGAACAAGGAGTTTGTAGTTGGCGATACCATCCCTAAACCGGATGGCGGTTCAGGTCAGGGCGGGGGCAAGGCCTCAGAAGAGGGCGAGGGGAGTGATGATTTTTCCTTTACCCTCACGCGCGACGAATATCTGGAGATCCTGTTTGATGGGTTGGAGCTGCCGGATCTGGTGGAGAAATCCACTGTCGAGACCGAGACAATTGGCAGTCGCCGCGCTGGGCTGACCACAGCTGGCACGCCCAATAACCTTAACCTCGTCCGTACCATGCGCAATTCTTTGGGGCGGCGTATAGCTCTTCGGCGGCCGTCGGCCCAGGCAGAGGCGGATCTGGAGGCTGAAATAGAAGTGCTGACGGGCTTGCCGTCGCCGACGAAGGCGCAGGTCGCGTTGTTGGAGGACTTGCAGACGAGGCTGGAGGCGTTGCAGCGCAAACGTAAGGTTGTGGGCTATATCGACCCAATTGATCTGCGGTTTGACACGCATGTGCCGGAGAAAATTAAAAAATCCCGTGCAGTGGTCTTTTGCCTGATGGATGTGTCGGGCTCGATGCAGGAGCGTGAAAAGGATCTGGGCAAGCGGTTTTTTCTGCTGCTGCATCTGTTCTTGTCACGCTGCTATGAACACACCGAACTGGTTTTTATCCGCCATACCCATGTCGCTGAGGAGGTGGATGAGGAAACCTTTTTCTATGCCCGGGAAACCGGCGGCACCATCGTTTCTACCGCCCTGGATAAAATGCGTGAGGTTATCGCGGAACGTTTCCCTGCACAGGAGTGGAATATCTACGGTGCGCAGGTGTCCGATGGAGAGAACTTTGGCAATGACTCGGTCCGCTGCAGGAAGCTGTTGCTCGACGATCTACTGCCAGTCTGTCAATACTACGCCTATATGGAGATTGTCGAAGAAGGTGCCGATGCGGTTCTGAACAACCCGGAGGCCGGGGATGATCTTTGGCAAAACTACCGGACGGTGAAGGCGCAGACACCGCATTTTGAGATGCAGCGGGTGTCCCATGCGGCGCATATCTATCCTATCTTCAGAGAGTTTTTCCTACCCCGGATAAAAGGAGGTCAAAATGCTTGACGTAAAACCGGGGTCCAACTTGCTGTTTGACGGGCCTGAGTGGAGCTTTGAGCTGTTGGAAAAGGCCCGCGATGCCATCGAGGACATCGCGCTTAATGATCTGGGGTTGAACGTCTACCAGAACCAGATCGAAATCATCTCGGCGGAGCAGATGCTGGATGCCTATTCCTGCACCGGGCTGCCCCTGATGTACCAGCATTGGTCCTTTGGCAAACATTTTGCTCGCGACGAGGCACTCTATCGTACTGGGCGACAGGGATTGGCCTATGAAATCGTGATCAACTCTAATCCCTGCATCAGTTATAACATGGAAGAAAACACCATGGCGATGCAGACACTGGTTATGGCCCATGCGGCCTTTGGCCATAATCACTTTTTCAAGAACAACTACCTGTTTCTGCAATGGACGGATGCCGATGGCATTCACGACTATCTCGCTTTTGCTAAGAACTATATTGCTGCCTGTGAGGAACGCTACGGACTGGATGCAGTCGAGGAAATCTTGGATTCAGCTCATGCATTGCAAACCCAGGGGGTGTTTCGCTATGGGCGTCCACCCAAACCCACCGCGCAGGAGTTGGAAGCCATGCAACGGGTTCGTGATGGCCATGAGAGTGCGCGGAGCCTGTTGGACATATGGACGGATGCCACTTTGGGAAAAACAAAGGAAGGGGAGCATCCTGACGAGCCTCAAAGTGCGCGGCGCAAGAGCCTCAACCTGCCGCAGGAGAACATTCTCTATTTTCTGGAAAAGCACAGCCCGATCCTGAAGCCCTGGCAGCGTGAGTTGCTGCGCATCGTACGGATGCTTGCGCAGTATTTCTATCCCCAGAAACAGACCAAGGTGATGAATGAGGGATGCGCCACATTTGTGCATTATTACATCATCAATGAGTTGTTCTCGCAGGGGCGTCTGTCTGAGGGCGCCTTTATGGAAATGATGCACAGCCATACCAATGTGGTGTTGCAGCCTGAATATGACGATCCGCGCTATTCTGGGATCAACCCCTATGCGCTGGGCTTTGCCATGATGATGGATATCAAGCGGATCTGCGAAACCCCCACGCAGGAGGACCGAGAGTGGTTTCCGGATCTCGCAGGTCATGCGGACTGGCGTGCGGTGCTGCGCGATGCCTGGGCCAACTACCGGGATGAGAGCTTCATCCAGCAGTTCCTGTCGCCGCATTTGATGCGCAAGTTTAAGCTTTTTACCCTGGTGGATGATGCGGACCAAAAGGACCTGGTGGTGAGCCAGATCCACAACCGGGCGGGGTACAAGGAAATCCGCCGTTCCTTGGCGCAGCAATATGATCTGGCCTATTTAGAACCTGATATCCAGGTCACAGATGCAGATTTGAGCGGGGATAGGCGCCTGATCCTTTCCCATACGGTACGTGATGGGATCCAGTTGGAAGAGAAGAACAAGGAGGAGGTCCTGCGCCATCTTCGCACACTTTGGGGCTATGATGTTTGCCTGAATGCGGTGGAAACCGTGGTCGAGCGTTAGTCGGTTTCGGGTGGCAAGCGGCGATTTGTTCTTCGATCACAATGGATTTTCTTGAATGGCATTCGACCCCTGACATTGGAAGCCAGGGGGCAGCGCAGAAATCAGGCGCGACCCCATTATTGGGTGTCGCGCCTGTTGTGTTCTAGGTTCTGTAGTATGGGAAGGCTGCGCGGGCTTCTAGAATTCTACCACGGCGCGGATAGATTTGCCGGCGTGCATGAGTTCAAAACCCTCGTTGATCTGATCCAGCGTAAGCTTATGGGTGATCATTGGATCGATCTCGATCTTGCCGTCCATGTACCAGTCCACAATCTTGGGCACGTCTGTACGACCCGAAGCGCCGCCAAAGGCGGTGCCGCGCCAGCTGCGGCCAGTGACCAGCTGGAACGGACGGGTGGAGATTTCGGCACCTGCAGGGGCGACACCGATGATAATGCTTTCGCCCCAACCTTTGTGCGCAGCTTCAAGCGCGGTACGCATGACGTTTACGTTGCCCGTGGCATCAAAGGTGTAATCTGCGCCGCCACCGGTCACCTCGACCAGATGCGCCACCAGATCGCCGCTCACTTCGGCTGGATTGACAAAATGGGTCATGCCAAAATGCGTGGCCATCTCGACCTTGCCAGGATTGAGATCAACGCCGACGATCTGATCCGCACCTGCCAGTTTCAGTCCCTGAATGACGTTCAACCCAATACCGCCGAGACCAAAAACAATGGCCGTCGAGCCGATCTCGACCTTGGCGGTGTTGATCACAGCGCCGATGCCGGTGGTTACGCCGCAACCAATGTAGCAGATCTTATCGAATGGCGCGTCCTTGCGCACCTTGGCCAGGGCTATTTCCGGAACCACAGTGTGGTTGGCAAAGGTCGAGCACCCCATGTAGTGGTGAATGGGGGTCCCATCGAGCATCGAAAACCGGGTGGAGCCATCCGGCAGCAGTCCCGCGCCCTGGGTCGAGCGGATCGCCTGGCACAGGTTCGTTTTGGGGTTGAGACAGTATTCGCATTCGCGGCACTCGGGTGTGTAGAGCGGGATAACGTGATCACCCACCTCCAGGCTGGTCACGCCTTCGCCGACTTCGATGACGATACCTGCGCCCTCATGGCCTAGAATAGCGGGGAAAATACCTTCGGGATCATCTCCAGAGCGGGTGAACTCATCCGTGTGGCACAGGCCTGTAGCCTTGATCTCCACCAGAACCTCGCCGGCCTTTGGCCCATCAAGGTTCACTTCCATAACTTCGAGCGGCTTGCCCGGAGCAACTGCAACAGCGGCACGTGTGCGCATCATCAATCCGATCCTTCGTCCTGTTTTGGCAGCTTGTTGAGGACATCGCCCCAAACGGTACCTATCATGTTTTGCCCAGGTGAGACGTAGGCCTGGTTTAACGCAGGGCTATGGACAGGAGAGCCTGTCCTGCCGCGCTGGGCTAACCCAGCGTTACAACCGCCTAAGCTCTCTCGCAAGGGCTTGCTTGATCTCTACAAAATACTGCGGTGCGCCAGGGTTCTAAAAACGACTAAAACGGCTATTCTGCGGCCTTCGCCCGCGTCAGCGGCAGCGAGCAGTTTAGACGCCGTTTTTGACCTTGTTGATGAAACGGCCAGAGTTGGCGACAGTTCAGAGAAGGCTTGGCAGCAGAACTTTAGGGGCTGTCGGAAAAGAAGGGTGTTTTTCTGGAGCTTGGGGCTTGACCTTCCCCTAACTGGAGGCCCCAAATGAGGTCCCAGACGAGGAAAATCACTGGATTTCGCTATGCAAGATCGCCAAATATCGATGCAGATCACGGGGCTTAGTTGTGCGGGCTGTGTTGGTCGGGCCGAAAAAGCCCTGGCCGCATTACCGGGCGTAACTGAGGCCTCGGTCAATCTAGCGACCGCCAAGGGGCAGGTCCAGGCCATGCCGGATCTTGAACCAGCGGTGCTCGTTTCGGCACTCGAGCAGGCCGGCTATCCGGCGGCCTTGTCCCAGCTGAGCCTGGATATAGAAGGGCTGAGCTGTGCCTCCTGCGTGGGGCGGGCCGAGGCGGCCTTGAGGGCGGTGCCTGGCGTTGTTTCAGCAGAGGTAAACCTGGCCACTCAACGGGCTGAGATCCGTTACCTGACTGGGGCGACCCGCGCGGCAGACTTGCGTGCGGCCAGTACAAAGGCGGGCTATCCTGCTTCTTTGCGAGGCTCCGAAGCGGATGCTGCAGAACAGGCGCAACAGCGCCGGGGGCAAGAAATCACCGCCCTGAGCCGACAGCTGAGCCTTGCCGCCGTCTTGACCTTGCCCGTTTTCGTGATCGAAATGGGCAGCCACATGGTGCCTGCGATGCATCATTGGGTGATGGCCAATATCGGGCACAGCAATAGCTTTTTACTGCAGTTTGTCCTCGCTACCTTGGTGTTGATTGGCCCTGGGCGGCACTTCTACAGCAAGGGTGTGCCAGCTTTGCTGCGCGGTGCGCCAGATATGAATGCGCTCGTGGCGCTGGGAACGGCTGCTGCTTATGGGTTCTCGGTGATCTCAACGTTCTTTCCGCAGGTATTGCCTGTGGGAACGGCCAATGTCTATTTTGAAGCCGCCTGTGTCATCGTGGTTCTGATCCTGGCCGGGCGCCTGCTGGAGGCCCGCGCCAAGGGGCGTACAGGGGCGGCGATCCGGAAACTGGTCTCTCTGCAGCCCAAAACGGCAGAACTGATCAGCGGCGACAGTGTGATCGAAACCCCGGTGGAAGAGATCGCGCCAGGTGATCTGATCCGGCTGCGTCCGGGTGCGCGCATTGCCGTGGATGGTGAGGTGACTTCTGGCAGCTCCTTTGTGGATGAGAGCATGTTGAGCGGCGAGGCTGTGCCAGTCGAAAAAGGCAAAGCAGCGCGTCTGTCGGCCGGGACCGTCAATGGCTCTGGGGTGCTGGAGTTTCGCGCCACCCATGTGGGGCGGGATACCGCGCTGGCGCAGATCATCCAGATGGTTGAGCAGGCACAGGGGGCAAAACTGCCGGTTCAGGGAATGGTCGATCGTATTACGCTTTGGTTTGTACCTGCTGTTTTGCTGGCGGCCTGTTTGACGGTGCTGGCTTGGCTGATCCTGGGGCCTGCGCCCGCGCTGCCCTTGGCGTTGGTGGCGGGGGTTTCGGTGCTGATTATTGCTTGCCCCTGCGCCATGGGGCTCGCGACGCCCACCTCGATCATGGTGGGTATTGGCCGGGCAGCGCAGATGGGGGTGCTGTTTCGCAAAGGCGATGCCCTGCAAAAGCTGCAAGCGGTTCAGGTGGTGGCGCTAGATAAAACCGGCACCTTGACTGCTGGTCACCCGGCATTGACCAATCTTCAACCCGCAGAGGGCTTTGTGAGCGATGAGGTGCTGCGGCTTGTCGGTGCCGCGGAGGCACAGTCAGAGCATCCCATCGCCAAAGCCTTAGTTGCGGCTGCTGGCAAAGACCTGCCCAAGGCGCAAAGCGTCGAAGCGCTGCCGGGGTTTGGCCTGCGGGCGCAGGTGGAGGGTAACGAGGTGTTGGTCGGGGCTGCGCGTCTGATGCAGCGCGAAGGTATCGATGCTGTTGCACTGGCCGCTTTGGCGCAGAGCTGGGCGGCGGAGGGCGAGACGCCGTTTTATGTGGCGCTCAACGGTCAGCTCGCGGCGGTTCTAGCAGTTGCTGATCCTATCAAACAAGGCACCGCGCAGGCGATAGCAGCGCTACAGGCCCGGGGAATAAAAGTGGCGATGATCACCGGCGATGCCGAAGCAACAGCCCAGGCCATTGCCACGCGGCTAGGCATTGATGCCGTGCGCGCCGAGTGCCTACCAGGGGACAAGGTCGCGGCCATGAAGGAGCTGCAGGACAGTTTTGGGTCACTTGCCTTTGTTGGGGATGGCCTCAACGATGCACCAGCCCTGGCGGCTGCCGATGTGGGAGTTGCCATCGGCACCGGCACGGATGTCGCAATCGAGGCCGCAGATGTGGTGTTGGTCTCGGGTGATTTGCGCGGGGTGCAGGACGCGCTCACAATCAGTGGTGCTACGATGCGCAATATCCGCCAGAACCTTGGCTGGGCCTTTGGTTACAACGTTCTCCTGGTGCCGGTGGCTGCGGGCGTGCTCTATCCTTCTGGCGGGCCATTGCTGTCTCCGGTGTTGGCGGCGGGGGCAATGGCGCTGTCCAGCGTTTTCGTCCTCAGTAACGCGCTGCGCTTGCATCGGCTGAAATCCAGCTTAGATGAAAAGGCAGAGATGCCGAGGAACGGCACAGCTTCTCTTCGCCCCGCCACCTGACGCCGCAGCATGAGGTTCGCATGAATATCGGTGATGTATCAACCCGCTCGGGCCTGCCGGCCAAGACTATCCGCTATTATGAGGATATCGGCCTGATTAAACCGCGGCGCAGCGAAAACGGCTATCGATGTTTTGTCGAGGCAGATCTTCACAAGCTGGCTTTTCTGGGCCGGGCGCGGGCCCTCGGGTTCACCATAGAAGACTGCCGCATGTTGATGGCGCTATATGAGGATGAAAGCCGGGCC
The DNA here is from genome assembly GCF_000152965.1 of Roseobacter sp. MED193. Lineage (GTDB taxonomy): Bacteria > Pseudomonadota > Alphaproteobacteria > Rhodobacterales > Rhodobacteraceae > Pseudophaeobacter. The sequence goes on from NZ_CH902583.1 coordinate 3,172,637, forward strand.
AGTGGTGACGTCAAACAATTGGCGCTGGAACATCTTAGCAAGATCGAGACCAAAATCGCAGACCTTGAGGCGATGCGGGATACCCTGACCGAGCTGGTGCATTGCTGTGCTGGTGACAGCCGCCCGGACTGCCCGATTTTGAAAGACCTGTCTGGCAAGGTGTGACTGGGCGGACTGTGTTGGGTTAAATGCGGCTAGCGCCAGATTGGATTGGACCAGGCCCGCCTGCCAGCGCGATCAATCACCGTGACGCGCAGCCAGGCACTGTCTTTGAAACGGTCCAGAGGGATACGTGCCTGGGTCAGACTATCTCCGTGCTGCGACACGGCAGCAGACCCGTGCCCCTGAACGATAACGGTGGAAACCGCCGAACAGGCCAGATCAATAAAACTGTCATTCACGGCGAGAGCTTTGAGTTCAGGCCCCTGCGAAGAATAAAAATGCCCTGCCTTCAAGGCTTCGAGAAGCAGTTCGGGTTCATTGGCCTCGGCCTTGACCATGACCCAGCCGCCAAAATGGTCGGGGCCTGAAAAATGGGCATCATCAGTGGCGATGAAGGTCAAATCGCGCCCTTCGGACAGCAGCAGGTCCGCAACATGCAGACCCTCGCCGCGGTCACATTCCACGGCACAGCCATGGTTGTAGATTTCCACCGCATGGGCGGCTTTGATCGAACGGGCATCAGCCAGAGTAAGCCCGGACCAATGGGGATGGGCCACGGCGACAAAGGCCCCGGCATCGCGGGCACGCTGCGCCAGCTCCGGCCCGGTTTCCTGCCCCTCGACGGGATGGAAGTCAGGGGAATTTGAGGGGGCGAAATCTGCGGGCAGGCCCACGGCAACGAGATGCCATAATTCGCCATTTTCCATCGCGCCGGAATGCACCTCAGCGCCGAGGATGGTGGTAAAGACCTCATCGCGGAAGGCGGCGGTATCTGTAATGGGGTATTCATAGCGGCCAACAAAGTGATCGGTCAGCGCGATAAAGTCATAGCCTTCGGATTTGTAGCGGCGGCAAACCTCAGCGGGATCCAATACCCCATCCGAACGGTTGGAATGGGTATGCAGATTCCCACGAAAAAAAGTGCCGGGGGCGGCAAAGGTAGCGTGCAGCATTGGCTATGTCTCCAGTTGGTTTGGAGGGCAGCTAGCGGTCACCGGTAATGGATTTTTGACAGCAATGTTTGAGTTTCATGACGCTTGCCCAGTAGCGGATCGGCAGCGTTCCAAAATGGACGAGCGGCGAGGACTGATATGAGGATCAGCCCTTCGCCGCCCAGCTTGATTATTGTGGGCGCAAACCTAGTATCTCGCGGGCCTGCTGCCAGCTGGCGACGGGGCGCTCGTATTTGTCGCACAGATCAGCAGCACGCTGTACCAGAGCCGCGTTTGATGGCGCCAGGGTTTCACGGGTAAGGCGCAGGTTATCCTCAAGTCCGGTGCGGGTATGACCCCCTGCGGCAATTGCCCATTCATTGATCTGAATCTGGCCTGGACCGATTCCGGCCCCGCACCATTCCGCCTCAGGCGCCAGGCGCTCTACCGTTTTGATGTAGAAATCAAAGGTTTCACTATCCACCGGCATGGCGTTTTTCACACCCATGACAAATTGAACATAGAGCTTGCCGGTAATACGCCCGTCATGGTTCATCTTCACCGCTTGGTGGATATGGCTCAGGTCAAAGGCCTCTATTTCGGGCTTAACCTCATATTGGCGCATCTCGCTGGCGAGCCAGTCCACGAGCTCCGGCGGGTTCTCATACACGCGGGTGGGGAAGTTGTTGGACCCTACAGATAGCGAAGCCATGTCGGGGCGCAAAGACAGCATGCCGCCGCGCTCCTTGCCTGCGCCAGAGCGCCCGCCAGTGGAGAGCTGCACAATCATCCCGGGGCAGTGCTTGTTCAGCCCTTCCAATAGGCGGCCAAACTTTTCTGGATCAGATGAGGGCGTTTGATCGTCATTGCGCACATGACAATGGGCAATCGAGGCACCAGCTTCAAACGCCGCTTGGGTGCTTTCAATCTGTTCGGAAATGGTGACGGGCACCGCCGGATTGTGCTCCTTGCGAGGCACGGATCCGGTGATGGCAACGCAGATGATACAGGGCTTTCCCTGGCTCGAGGTGTTCATAGATGCTCCCTTTAAATGTCAAAAAAGACGGTTTCATCGTCGCCCTGAAGGCGGATGTCGAAACGATACACCGTCTCACCGTCGCGTTCACTGCGTTTTGCAATCAACGTCTCGCGGCGTTTTTCCCATTCAATCACATTGATGACCGGATCAGCCGCGTTGGCCTCTGCCTCATCGTCAAAATAAAGCCGGGTGTTGAGCCCCACATTAATGCCGCGGGCGACGATCCACAGGTTGATATGCGGTGCCATCATCTGGCCATTGCGGCCCATCAGGGCGCCGGGTTTGACCGTATCAAACGCCCATTCGCCGGTTTCAAAATTGGTGATCACCCGGCCCCAGCCGCGAAAGCCCTCTTCGACGCTCTCATGTCCGGCATGTTCTGGGTGTGGATAGACACCATCTGCATTGGCCTGCCAGACCTCTAGCAGCACGTCCTTGACCGGGGATCCGGTGCCGTCGATGACCAGGCCTTCGACACGGATGCGCTGGCCTTTGGCATTTGGGCCGGCGATGTCCTGGCCCAGTTCCTGATCGTAGATCTGAAACCCAGCCGCGCCAGGGGCGAGGCCGATATGCACATAGGGGCCAGCGGTCTGTGAAGGGGTTTCTTTCAGATACTCAAGTGATTGTGGCATTAGTTCCCCTCCAGACGGTTTTCAAACAGGGTTGAGCGGCGGCCGCGCAGCACGATGTCGAATTTATAGGCGATGGTATCCAGCGGAATGGTGGCGTTCATGTCGAGCTTGGCAATCAGCTGCTCGACCGCTTCCGGGTCGGGAATTGTCGCCACGATGGGGCATGTTTTGACCAGCGGGTCGCCCTCAAAATACAGCTGGGTGATCAGGCGCTGGGCGAACCCTGTGCCAAAGACCGAAACATGGATATGCGCAGGCCGCCAGTCATTGACCCAGTTGCGCCAGGGATAGGCGCCGGGTTTCACGGTGCGAAAGTAATAATAGCCATTCTCATCGGTCATGGTGCGGCCACAGCCACCAAAGTTGGGATCGATTGGCGCCAGATAGGTGTCTTTCTTATGGCGATACCGACCACCCGCATTGGCCTGCCAGATCTCGACCAAGGTGTTTGGTACTGGACGGGCGTTTTCGTCCAAAACCCGGCCATGCACGATGATGCGCTCACCAATGGGGCTTTGGTCCGGCTGGGCATAGTTGGACAACAAATCGTTGTCGATCGGTGTCATGTCGCCGTGGCCAAAGCGGGGGCCGGTGATTTCGCTTGGAGTATTCTCCAAGCTTATCAGCGACAGTTTGGGCGAGCGCGCCACAGAGGTCTTGTAGTCCTTGTCAAAGGCCGGGGGGTGCCAACGGCGGTCGCGCTGGTAGAACTCGCCCTGTTTCTTTGGTGTCTGGGTCATTGTGGTTTTCCTCCTCAGGCCTTGGCTGCGGCGGCGTCGGCTTCCATTTCCGCATAGGTTTGTTTGGCAAGTTTCAGGGCGTGGTTGGCGCGAGGCACGCCCGCATAGATGGCCACGTGCTGGAAGGCTTCCAGCACGTCGGTTTTGCTGGCGCCGGTCCGGGCGGTGGCGCGGATATGCATGGGGATCTCGTCAAAGTTCCCTAGGGCGGCCAGCAAGGCCAGAGTCAACATTGAACGTTCACGCGGTGCAATGGCATCTGATGACCAAACAGTGCCCCAAGCGCCTTCGGTAATCAGGGCTTGGAAGGCCTGATCCATATCTGTCTTGGCGGCTTCGGCCCGGTCCACGTGGGCGTCGCCTAAAACGGCGCGACGGGTCACCATGCCCTGATCGTATCTGTTGTTGCTCATCCGGTGCTTTCCTTTGATTGGCAGCATGAGAAGAGTATCACATATCAAAAATGCACTGTATAATGTGAAATTCTACATGTTTGCATTGCGAAAATGATATGCGTTTATCTGCCCACCTCAAGTTACGCCACCTCGAAGTCTTCGTTGAAGTGGCACGTCAAACCAGTGTCACCCAAGCGGCAGAGGCACTGGGCATGACACAGCCTGCAGTTACCCGCGCCCTCCGAGAGCTGGAGGGGGTCTGTGGCAAACCGCTGGTAGAGCGCCACGGTCGGGGCATTCGCCTGTCACCCTATGGTGAGATGTTTCGCCACCATGCAGGGCGCAGCCTGGCTTTGGCGCGAGACGGGGTGGCGATGTTGCAGGGGCTGGAGGCCGACGAGGGGCCGCAACTGCGTATCGGTGCCTTGCCGACGGTTTCGGCGACCCTGGTGCCCGATGCCTTGGCTGAGCTGGAGGCTGGCACGGGGCGACACCGGTTCTCAGTGACCACTGGGGAGAACCAATATCTGCTGGATCTGTTGCGCCGTGGGGATTTGGATCTGGTTGTAGGGCGTTTGCCCGCGCCCGAACGTATGGTGGGGATCGATTTTGAACCGCTCTTTCACGAGCGCGTGGCCGTGGTTGTGGCAACGGGGCATCCCCTGGATCCTCTCAGCCACCTGCCATCGGGAGCCTTGCAGTCCTACCCGGTGCTGATGCCCTCAAAGGGGTCAATCATTCGTCCCTTGGTAGAACATATGTTCCTTGAGCAGGGCCTGTCGATGCCGCAGGCCCCTATCGAGACGGTCTCGGCGACATTTGGGCGGCGCTTTGTGCTGGACCATCGCGCGATCTGGTTTATCAGCCAAGGGGTGGTCCGCGCTGATCTCGCAGCTGGGGCCATGCAGGAGCTGCCCCTGGATACCACGAGCACCCAGGGGCCGGTTGGGCTGTGTATTCGCAGTGAACACCAGCTGTCGGCAATGGGAGCCCGGTTTTGCGCTAGCCTGCGGGGGCTGTGTGGTAATCTGATTGAATAGGTTTCTGCGGAGGCAGAGCTATGCCCTAGGCCCTTAGGCTGGCCAGTGCCATGCTACTGATATCGCGGGCAATTGTGTCGATGAATTCTTGCGAGGCGCCGCGCTCTGGCCGAAACCAGAACACGGGCGAGTTGAGGATCAACATTAGGCCAGCCACAGCCACAGACAGGTTTCGCTTTTCAAAGCTGCCTTCTGCAATACCGCGTGCGACTTCGGCCCGGAACAGCATTTCATACTGACGCTGTCCGGTGCGAATCTGGTCCTGCAGGTCTTGCTCGACACGGGACATTTTTTTGGCCTCTGTACCCCCCGTATAGGTCTGCAAGATGACCTTATGGTACGCGAGCGAGTTCAACACTTCGTAGATATGCCCGCGGGCCATTTTGTCCAGCGACTGAACCGCTGGCAGGCTGGTATCAATCAGTTTGGCGACCGCGTGGTGCGTGAAACCCGCGGCTCGCAGTTGTACTGCTGCAAGCAAGGCGCCTTTAGAGGGGAAATGATGGTAGATTCGCCCTTTGGTGGAGCCCAGCCGAGCCGCGATATCATCAACCGAGGCGTTTTTGACCCCCAAAGTCATAAAACAATGGGCGGCGGCGTCCAAGATCTCGCTTTTTGAGCTGCTGATCTGTTCAAACATCAAAGGTCCGCCTGCGATTCAGAATGGATCTTGGCCTATCAGACAGCCCAGACGCGAGGCAATCCCTCGCCTTGACTATCTCATTTTGGCGTCATGCATGGATCATCACAGTAGGGAGAGAGCCGCAGGCCATACAGAAGGGGCTGAAAACGTCGCCTTTTGAGGCCGCGTAACGGGTCACGACCGGTTGGGGCCTAGAATCACCCTAGGGCGCCAGAGACGCAAAAAATAGGCACTTTTTGAGGGTTTGACGCTGGGTCTCGCCAATTGACAGGTCAAAAACATACTCATTAGTCTGTTTTTAGACGCTTGGGATTCCACGGCTTGAGGAGGCAGTGCGGAAACCCGCGAAAAAGCGCAAAGGCCCGGATGAAGACTGGGCAAGGAACCGTTCTTTAGGAGCGGGGGGAGGAAAATTTGGAAGTATTGCAGCTCTTGGTCAGTGGGCTTGCGAATGGCTGTGTCTACGGCCTGATCGCGCTTGGGTTCGTGTTGATCTACAAAGCCACTGAGGCGGTTAATTTCGCTCAGGGGGATTTCATGATGATCGGGGCATTTGTTAGTCTTGGTCTCACAAATGCGGAACATATGAATTTACCATTCTGGATCGCCGCGCCCCTGACGATTTCAATCATGGCGGTGTTTGGCTATCTGCTGGATCTGTTTGTGTTGCGTCATCTCTTTGGCCAGAACCAGACAGCCGTGGTGATTTTGACAATTGCAATGGGCTTTGTCCTGCGTTTCATCGCGGGCATCATCTGGGGCCATGAACCGCAGACGCTGGAAAGTCCACTGGCCTTAGGGGATCTTCATATAGGTGGCGTTGTCCTGGGAATGGCTGATGTCGCTATCATCGTTGTTACCTTCCTATTGACCTGGTTTCTGTATCAGTTCTTCCAGCGCACCAAGCTTGGGCTGGCGATGCAGGCGGCAAGTCAAAACCAGATGGCGGCCTATTTCATGGGTATCCCGGTGAAGCGGGTGCAGGGTCTGATCTGGGGCCTGTCCGGCGCCACCGCCGCAGTTGCGGGGATCCTGTTTGCCTCCAAAGGAGCGATTGATCCCAACGCAGGCCTTCTCGGGATTAAGGCCTTCGCCGCGGCGGTCATCGGCGGCTTTGGTTCGCTTCCTGGCGCCCTGGCAGGTGGTTTGATAGTTGGGGTGATCGAACCCTTTGCGGCACGCTACCTTGCTGCAGGTTATTCACAAATTGCGCCCTATGCCCTGTTGCTGGCCGTGCTGATCTTCAGACCTCATGGTTTGTTCAGCCAGGTCCGCGTGAAGAAGGTATAATCTCATGCGTATTCACTTCAAAACATCCTACCAGCACGACATTCGACTGTTCCCCGACCGCTGGACGCTTTGCGTCTATGGGGCGCTATTGGCTCTGGCCTTTGCGCTGCCCTATCTGATTGGTGAGTTCTACCTGGGCGAAGTCACCAATGTGTTGATCTGGGCTATTGCAGGGCTTGGCCTGATGTTGCTCACCGGCCAAACCGGCCAGGCGAGCCTGGGACACGCCGCCTTTCTGGCGATCGGTTGCTACGCCAATACCATCCTGATCGAACAGGGCGTGCCCTTTATTATCGCCTTCCCACTCGCAGGTGTCATTACCGGCTTTGTGGGGCTGTTGATCGCAATTCCAGTGCTGCGCCTTCATGGGATCTATCTGGCCATTGCCACCATTGCTCTGTCGGTTCTGGCCGATGACATCATCGTACTGACAGAACACTGGAGCGGCGGAGTTTCAGGCAAATTCCCAGAGATGATCACCATCTTCGGCTTTGAGATCGAGCGTTGGTCGATGCCATCGCGTTTCTACTACCTGGTTCTGGTGGTCACCATCATCTGCACGCTGTTTTACCGCAACTTGCTGCGCTCTCCCTTAGGGCGGGCCTTTGCGGCTGTGCGTGACAGCGAAGTCTCCGCCACCGCTATGGGCGTGCATATTGCCCGCACCAAAGGGAAGGCCTTTGGCCTGTCCTGCATGATCACCGGTTGGGCCGGGGCACTTATGGGCTACTACGCGGGCACCTTCAACAACGAGACCTTTAGCCTGGTGATTTCCATCACCCTGTTGATGATGATTGTGATTGGTGGGCTGGGATCCATCCATGGAGCCTTCTTTGGTGCCGTTGTCGTCGCTTTCCTGCCGCAGGCTCTGTCGATCCTAAAAGACAATGTCGTTGGGAGTGGAGTCGCTATTCCAGGGCTGGAGACCGGCGTCTTTGGCCTGATCCTGATTATGTTCATCCTGTTCGAGCCAATGGGGATTTACGGGCGATGGCTTAAGATCCGCACCTGGTTCGAGCTGTTCCCCTTTGCGCGCAAGGATATGTTCCGCCGCCAGAAATCCTACCTGAAGACGGAGCGTCTGAGATGAGCCTTTTGGAAATCAACAATGCGACGCTCAAGTTCGGCGGGGTTGTGGCGGTCAATGATCTCAGCTTCTCGGTTGAGGAGGGCGAGGTCTACGCCATCGTCGGTCCCAACGGGGCTGGAAAATCCACCGCCTTCAACTTGATCTCGCGCTTTTACGAACCCTTTGCCGGAACCTTTACCTTTGATGGCAACAACCTGCTGGAGCGGGACGCGGATCAGGTGGCGGATCTTGGTATTGCCCGGACCTTTCAAAATATTGAGCTGTTTGAGCACGCTACAGTGCTACAGAACCTGCTTGTGGGACGGCACCGCCATCGCAAAACCACCCTGCTGGAGGAGATGTTCTTTACCCCGCGGGTACGGCGCGAAGAGGAGCGCCACCGAGAGGCGGTTGAGGAGGTGATTGATTTTCTCGACCTGCAACCCTACCGCAACAAGATGATCGCCGGGTTGCCTTACGGGGTGCGCAAGGTGGTGGAGCTGGGCCGTGCGCTTGCCTCAAAACCGCGTCTTCTCTTGCTGGATGAGCCCGCATCGGGCCTCTCGGTGGAGGAAACTCAGGACATGCGCTGGTGGATTGACGATATTCGCAAACAGATGGGGATCACCGTTTTGATGGTGGAACATGACATGGGTCTGGTCTCGGGTGTTTCCGATCGGGTGCTGGCCCTGGCAGATGGCGCCAAACTGGCTGAGGGAACCCCAGCGGAGGTACAGGCCAATCCTGCCGTTATCGAGGCCTATCTTGGCGCGGGGGCAGTCTAATGGGTGAACCTTTGCTGGAAATCAAAAACCTCGAGAGCTTTTACGGACCAATCATGGCAATCCGTGGTGTTTCGTTGAAAGTTGACAAGGGGCAAATCGTCACCGTTCTGGGCGCCAATGGGGCGGGTAAATCCACCCTGTTGAAAACCATCTCGGGTATCATGGACCCTGAAAAGGGTGAGGTGTTGTTCAACGGCAAGCCCATTCAGGGCCAAGAGCCGCACCGCATCGTTGATCATGGCATCGTGCATGTCCCTGAGGGGCGCGAAGTCTTCCCGCTGCTCACGGTTGATGAGAACCTGAGCCTGGGCGCATACACCCGGTCGGATAAGGCCGAAATTGAGCGCGACCGTGAGATGGTCTTTGACTATTTTCCCATTCTGGCGGAACGTCGGAACCAAGAGGCCGGCACGCTGTCAGGGGGGCAGCAGCAGATGCTGGCAATTGGGCGCGGCTTGATGCTGCGACCGCAGATCATGCTGCTGGACGAGCCAAGTCTGGGCCTGTCGCCGCTCTTGGTCCAGGAAATCTTTGCTATTCTGCGGCGTCTCAACACCGAAGAGCATGTGACCATGATGCTGGTGGAGCAAAACGCCCGTATCGCCCTAGATCTGGCAGATGTGGGCTATGTGATGGAGATCGGCCGCATCGTGATGGATGGATCGGCGGACCGACTGATGGAAAGCGAGGATATCAAATCCTTCTACCTGGGCCATCAAGAAGAAGGCCAGCGTGGCGAGAAACGCTGGAAACGCAAGAAAACATGGCGCTAGGAGGGGAAAGATGAATATGCATGTCGGCAACCAAACCGGACCCGCTCAGATTGAAATCAACGGCGTCTCGTATAACGCAGATCCGGGCCAGCGCCCGGTTTTGGTAGATGGCTGTGACACCATTCCAAAGCTGTTCCAGGCCCGCTGTATGAGCCTGCAAGAGCGCACGGCACATCGCGAAAAGGACATGGGGATCTGGAAATCCTTCTCTTGGACCACCTACTGGGAGCAGGCCAAGTGGATCGGGCTGGGCCTGCTCTCATTGGGGATGCAGCGCGGCGAGGTCGTCTCGATCCTGAGTGAAGACCGCCGTGAATGGCTTTATACGGATATGGGCGTGCAGGGCGTTGGTGGCATTGCATCGGGCGTTTATACCACTGATTCTGCATCCCAACTGGCCTATCTCGTTAATGACAGTGGCAGCCGGTTTCTGTTTGTCGAAAATGATGAGCAGCTGGATAAGTACCTGGAAATTGCCGATCAGGTGCCAGGTCTTGCCAAGGTCATCATCTATGATCGCGATGGCTTGCATGATCTGCAGCAGGAGAAATGTATCTTCATCGAAGATCTTGTTGCCATGGGGCAGGCCTATGAGGCCAAAATCCCCGGTGCCTTTGAGACGGAGATCGCAAAGTCTAAGCCCGAAGATACCGCGATGTTGATCTATACCTCTGGCACCACTGGCATGCCTAAGGGCGCTATGTTGGGGCATGAAAATGTGCTGGCCTCAATGGAGGCAGGCGCGCGCGCCTTGGCCGTGGATCCAAATGATGAGCAACTTTGCTTTTTGCCGCTTTGTCATATTCTAGAACGCAATGTTTCAGTTTACTTCCCACTTGGTGCCTCAAGCACTGTGAATTTTGCCGAAAGCCCCGAGACGGTTTTTGACAATATGCAGGAAGTCTCTCCGGCAACATTTTTTGCGGTGCCGCGGGTCTGGGAAAAAATCTACTCACGGGTTTTGGTCCTAGCACAAGAAGCCACAACAATGGGGCGCTGGGCCTTTCAGCAGGCAATCAAGGCCGGGCAAGCGCGGGCAGAATATGTGATGGTGGGCAAGGAGCCCCCTGCGGCTATTGCCGCAACATACGCCTTTTGGGACTTTATGGTGCTGCGCAATCTGCGTCGGATGCTGGGCATGGATAAGATGCGCCGCGGCGGCACCGGGGCAGCCCCCATCTCTCCTGAGTTGCTGAAATGGTACTGGTCAATTGGTGTCCCTCTGATTGAGGGATACGGCATGACTGAAAACGCCGGCATTGCGACCATCAACACCCTAGAGCAGAACGTGCCGGGGACCGTTGGTCACCCGGTGCCAGGTGTGCAGTTGCGCATTGCCGAGGATGGCGAAATTCAGACCCTGGGATTGAACAATTTCCAGGGCTACTGGCGCAACAACGAAAAAACTGCCGAGACCTTTACGGCAGATGGCTGGTTGCGGACCGGGGATGTTGGTCGCGTCGATGAGGCCGGCAATCTGACCATTACCGGCCGCATCAAAGATATTATCATCACGGCGGGCGGCAAAAACATTACCCCTGCTGAAATCGAGAGCAGGCTGAAGTTTAGCCATTATATTTCAGATGCGGTGGTGATTGGGGATCAGCGTAAATATCTCAGCTGTCTGATCATGATTGATCAGGAAAATGTTGAAAAATTCGCGCAAGACCGGAAGATACCATTTAGTGACTTTGCGTCGCTCTGTGCCGCGGAGGAGGTGGTCAAGCAGATTGGCGAAGAGGTCGAAGCGGTGAACAAGGATTTTGCCCGGGTGGAACAAATCAAAGATTTTCGCCTGATAAATGTCTTGTTGACTGCTGAGGACGATGAGCTGACGGCGACGATGAAGTTGAAACGCAGTTTTGTGGAGAAGAAGCATAAGGCACTGATCGACGACATGTATTGACGGCGTGATCCAAACGCGCTGCGAAATATTCTAGGGAGGAAATGGAAATGAAGAAACTTACATCCAAGGTGATGGCGGGCACGCTGATGGCTGGCGCACTGGCTCTGACGGCGGCTTCTGCTGTGCAGGCTGACAGCCAGGGCGTGACCGACAGCGAAGTAGTGTTTGGCTCGGTCAATGACCTGAGCGGCATCTTTGCAGCAGTTGGCGTTCCCGCCACCAACGGTGCGAATATGCGCTTTGAAGAGGCCAATGCGGCGGGCGGCGTACATGGTCGCCAGATCCGTTTCGTGGTCGAGGATAACGGCTATCAGATTCCCCGCGCGATGCAGGGCTATAACAAGCTGTTGAACCGTGATAAGGTCTTTGGCATGTTGCTGTCTTTGGGGACGCCGATGAATATCGCCGGCTTCAAGCTCTTGGATCCTAAGGGTATTCCAAACGTTGGGCCACTTTCTTCTGCGCGCCAGATGCTTCAGGACCCGGTCGAGAATAAGTTCATCGGTTTCTCCAGCTACTATGATCAGGTGGATGCCGGTGTGACCTATCTGGCAGGCGAATTCGATGCCAAAGAAGTCTGCAGCATGTATATTCCTTCGGATTTTGGTAAAGAAATCCAGGAAAGCGCTGTGGCTACCGCTGAAAAGCTGGGTTTGACCTATGCGGCGGAAACCAGCCACAAGCCGGATGAACTCGATTTTGTTGGTTCTCTGACCAAGCTGAAAGCGGCAGGCTGTGATATCGTCGCTATGGCACTGGGCGTACGGCAAGGCATTACGGTTGTTGGTACCGCCAAGAAACTGGGTTGGACAGACGTTAAGTTCCTCAACACCTCGGCTGGTTTCCTTGATGTTGTTGCCGCTGTACCAGGTGGTGTGACTGAGGGGCTTTATGCTGCTGCAGGTTGGGTAGACCTTATTGCCCGCGCTGAGGACGAGGCTCCAGCTAAGTTCATTGCGGATTATCAGGCCAAATTTGGTCAGCCAGCCGGTGGCTTTGCCATGTTGGGCTATTCTGCCGCGGATACAGTGGTCCGCGCGCTTGAGGCCGCAGGCCAGGACTTGACCCAGGAATCCTTCATTAAGGGTATGGAAACTCTGTCATATTTCGATGCCCTCACTGATACTCAGATCTCCTACAGCGGCGATGATCACCGCGGTGCAGATGATATTGTGATTTCGGTTGTCGAATCCGGCAAATGGAAAGAGCTGAGCCGTCAGTAATTTGGTACGGTAACGGCTGCCTCCCTTCATCGGGAGGGGCCATGAGGAGGGAGGCCCGGCGCATGGTAAATGCGCCGGGTCTTTTTTGTGGTGAAAGGCACAGATCTTTTGCGCAGGGCGGTGCTAAATCTTGCCAAACACCGAGATCTATATAAATTCACATCTGTGAATATGGATGTGCGAGATCTGGAGGGGAAAGATATGACATTGAATCGTCGAGAGTTTGTTGCGGGGCTCGTGGCCAGTGCGTCGGCGCCGACAGCCAGCTTGGCAAAGGCAGTGGGCTCAGGGCAGCTCACGCTGGGGGACATGCAAGTTATGACCCTGTCTGATGGTCATTTGACCCTGCCACGCGCCATGCTTTTTGCCGGGCTGGAGCCCGATGCCGTCGACCAGATCCTTCAGAGCCGCGGGGTACCTGATGGGCCGATACATCCGCCAATCAATGTGACGCTGCTGCGCCACGCGGGCAGGGTGGTGCTGTTTGATGCCGGGTCCGGGCCTGGCTTTCAAAACACCGCCGGGCAATTGACGAGCGCGCTGGATGCGGCTGGGGTTGCCCCGGAGGAGGTGAGCCATGTGGTCTTTACTCATTGTCACCCCGACCATCTTTGGGGGGTATTGGATGATTTTGATGACCCCCTGTTTCCCAATGCTGAATATCTGATGGGCGAGGCCGAATGGGCCTATTGGTTTGATCCAAACACGGCCTCGACGATCTCTGGTGACCGAGCTTCGATGGCGGTAGGGGCGCGCCGACGTCTGGAGGTCATGGAAGAGCGCCTGAGCAGGTTCAAAGATGGTCAGGAGGTTTTGCCAGGCGTCGCAGCCCATGCGAGTTATGGGCACACCCCAGGCCACATGTCGTTTGAGCTGCGCGATGGGCAGAAAAGCCTTCTGATCGGCGGTGACGCAATTGGAAACCACCATGTGAGTTTTGCAAAACCAGAATGGTCAATCGGTACGGATCAGGATGGTGAACTAGCGGGGAAAACGCGGGCCCGCCTACTCGACATGTTGGCCCATGAACAGATGCAATTGATCGGATATCACTTTCCAGATGGTGGAATCGGACGGGTAGAAGCCGTGCAGGGTGCCTATAGGTTTGTTCCGTCCTATGGTGAGTAGAGGGATGGCGGCTACTGGCCTCATTAGATCTCGAACTCGATAGGCGGCTATATTGTCTTGGGGAGTATTTTGGCAGAGATATGGCAGGTAATATACCGTATTTGGTCTGTTTTCATGAGTGGGTTTTTTTGGCCCTAATTGACCAAATTCGAATATGATTCTCAGCCATCATGTTCAGTTTTCACATTGTTTTATGGGGGGAGCGACTGAAGGGTCGGTCTTTAAGTGTTGTTGTTGTTGGTATTTTGATTGGGGCTAAGTGTCAGTTATTTAACAAATATAACCGAAGGTTGCAAAAATGTTAATTGAAGTATTTTTCCGTTAACATTATTTGCCAAAACTTTATTGGTTTTTTTTATTTACAATTAAGGGGTGTGTTGTTGTAATTTAATCATGCTTTAGTCTTTCTGGGTGTGTATCATGACTGTATTGTTGCGTATTGGTCAATTTGGAGCTTTTAGTGTCGCCCGGGGCGACGGGACACCGATCTCTTTGGGGGCAAAGCATCAGGCGCTGCTGGCTTTGCTCTGCATGGCCGAGTCTGGGGTCCGCACACGTGCATTTCTGGAGCAGACCCTGTGGAGCTTGGCGCAGCCGGAACAGGCCAAGGCCAGCCTGAGGACGGCGTTGTCAACCTTGAGGCGCCATTTGGGACCCGCTATCGCCAAGGTGATAAATGCAAATAGGGAAAGGGTTACCTTAGACCTGAGCAGAATTTCCTTTGAGGACTGCACCCGTGATGCCGAGTTTATGGAGGGGTTTGAACTGCCCTACGAGGCAAACTTTGCCCGCTGGTTGCAGCAAACCCGGATAGAAATTGGCCGCAGCTCTGCTCGTAGTGGATATCCAGCTCAGCAAGATCGGCGGACACGCGCTGAAGCACTGTTGCCACTGATCGCAGTTCTTCCCTTTGTGCAACTGGCTCCCGGAGAAGACACTTCCCCCCTGGGCTCCCTGATATCAGAGGAATTGTCACGCAGTCTGGCCCGCAGCCAGGCTTTCACTGTGACCTCTTATTTGGCATCCCGTCAGTTTGACCTCAATCGGGTGAGACCATCAGAAGTTTCGGCCGTCGCTGGGGTGAAATACCTCGTCTCTGGCTCTGTACGTGCAAATGGGCAGCTTATAGCTGCTGAGATCGAATTACATGATGCAGAGCGCGAGCAGGTGATCTGGTCGCGTCACTTTGAAGGGCCATTGCCAGACTTGATGTCCGGGCGGAGTGAGGCCCTACGTGAAGCAACGCGGCAAATTGGCCAGACCCTGGTGGGAGAGGCGGTCCGGGTGGCAGCCTTTAAACCGCTACCCAGCCCGGAAGGCCATGTGTTGCTTATGGCGGCCATCTCCATGATGCAGGAAATGACACCTGACCGCTTTGGGCGCGCTCGTGAAATCCTGAAGGTTCTGCAAGACCGCGATCCAAAACATCCCGTAGTGTTGACATGGCTAGGGTTCTGGCATGTGCTGCGGGTTCAAAAAGGGTTCTCTAGTGATCGCCGGATAGATGCTGGGTTGGCAGAAAAATATGCAGCCTCCGCGCTGGAGACGGATCCTTGTTTTTCCTTGGCGCATACATTGAAAGGGGCGATTGCCAGTCATCTGTTGTTTGATTTCGATCAGGCACTAAACTCCTACGACTTGGCATTGAAGGATAACCCGAATGAGGCATTGGCCATCCTCCTAAAAGGCGCGACCTGGGCCTATCAAGGGCGGCCAATTGAGGCGGTCGCGCTCACCGATGCGGCGCGGCGACTTACGCCCCTTGGACCGCAAAAGTACTACTTCGATTCCGTGTCCGCTTCGGCGAACCTATCCGCCCATAACTATGACCGTGCAATCGAACTGGCCGAGCGATCGCTCCAGGCAAATGCGGCCTATCCAGCCAGTCTGCGCACCAAGGCTATCGCGCTGCAACTTTCCGGCCGCCCAGGAGAGGCACGTAAGGCAGTTCAAAACCTGATGGCGGCCTCGCCCCAGTTTAATTTGACTAAGTATCACCGGGAATACCCAGGAGCGGCCTCGCGAGAAGGCAACGAATGGGCCGATGCATTGAAACAAGCGGGTGTGCCAGCCTGAGGCTTATCAGCGGTGGGGCAAAGTTACCCAATAGCGTTTTGATACGTGGTGTCCGGTTGCAGCGTAACTTGGTGCGGTGGCATTGCTACGCGCCCACTGTCCTTTCTGAAAATGCGCTGTATCCTGTAGTGAACGCCCGAAGGCGCTTGGCTGCTCTTGCAGGCTGCTAGATTGCCGGCTGCCTGCGGGGGAGCACTACACAAGGAATACACGACAATGAAAGCCATTACATACCGCGCCTTTGGCGCTGCTTCTGAGGTTTTACGGGTTGAAGACCTGCCTTCTCCCAGCCCTGCCGTAGGAGAGGTACTGATAGATGTAGCTTTCTCGGGTGTGAACCCATCGGATGTCAAAACCCGCACAAGAGGGCAACCTGGTTTGCAAGGCTTTCCCTGGGACTACATCACTCCCCATAGCGACGGATCTGGGGTGATTTGCGCTGTGGGGGAGGGGGTCTCAAGCAGCCGCATCGGCGAACGGGTCTGGATCTGGAACGGACAATTCCGCCGTGCCTGCGGAACCGCGGCACAACAGATTGCGCTCCCTTCGGAGCAAGCGATCGCTTTGCCGGATGGGGTGAGCCTGGAAGTTGGCGCCATCCTAGGCATTCCCGGGCTCACGGCCTGCAATGCAGTTTTTGGCCAGGGGGATGTGGCAGGCAAGACTGTTCTGGTTCAAGGTGGTGCAGGGACGGTTGGCATCCTCGCTGTGCAGCTTGCTAAATGGGGCGGTGCCCGCGTTATCGCGACCTGCAATCCAAAGGCTGGCAGTCGCGTCCTCTCAGCGGGGGCAGATGTTGTATTGGACTACCGTTCCAAAGATCTGGCAGAGCAGATTCTACAGGCCAATGGCGCAAGCCCCGTCGATCTCATTGTTGAGGTTGAATTTGGTCTCAATATTGAAACGGATGCCCAGGTGATCGCGGAAAATGGTTGCATTGCGGCCTATGGCTCAGCACAGGAAATGTCACCGAACCTTCCCTTTATGCCGCTTCTTTTTAAGGCGGTACGGTTGGAAATCATCCTCGTCTATTTGCTCTCGGAAACGGAAAGGGCAGCGGCAATCTTGCGTTTGAACCAAGCTTTGAAGGCCGGTGCACTGAGCTTTGATATTGAAAAGGTCTACGCTGTTTCAGAGGCTTGTCGTGCCCACGAGGCAGTAGAGGCTGGAAATCGGCAAGGCGCAATATTGATCCAGATAGGAGAATCTGCAGTCCCGTAGGGGAAGCATTGGAGGGCGCGAGAAGTGGTATGGAAAAAGTTTTGTTTTTTTCGACAATCCCCCTTGCGCCCCCCTGAAACTCACACTAGAACGCCGCTCACTGATGGGGTGTGGCCAAGTGGTAAGGCAACAGTTTTTGGTACTGAAGATCGTAGGTTCGAATCCTACCACCCCAGCCAGTACTTTCCAGCCATAGACGTAAGAGCGACGGAGCGCCGACTGGCCCCAATCGCCCCAGGTCCGGCCCCAGTGATTTCGGGTCGTCTGGGTGGCTCTGGCGAGGCTCTGAAGCCCCCCCCTTGGTGATGTACTTGGATGTGCCTTTACCGCCTGCTTGAGTTGCCCCCTCCCGCTGTGGGAGAGGCCGTCAGCGTTATGCCTGAGTATAGTGGGGCAGAGAGAGCCCCCCCCTGAGACGACCCGGTTTCCCCTATCTCGTTGAAGCACCGCTGACGCACCTCTTCCCTCTCTGTTACCTAGGGTCTAGGAGGGGGAAGGGAATAGGTATAAGTAATGAATAGAAGGCGGAGGGGAGAGACCCCCGGTTCTTCCTTCCTTACCCAGAAGAAAGGTCACCTATGGGAGACATAGAGAACCCCTGGCACTCCCGCCCCATAGACGTCCACCGCTGGTCAGACCATCCTGAGGTCGCGGCCCTGTGCGATCGCATCTGGGACGAGTACCTGCCGAGTGATAAGACGTCCGGGCCGAAGCCGAAGACCGCCTTCAGGCACCAGCTTCGAGTGCTTGTTCTAGATCTCTACGTGGCTTGGCTTGAAGATCCTGAGCTGTGCATCGGCATGTCGATGTCCTCAAATTACTGGGATACGACCTCTCGCTACAACGCTCTGCATATTTCCAAGAAGATCATCCCGATTATCCGCACCCTTGACGAGGCTGGCCTGCTGGACCTCGCGAAGGGAAGCTACTCAGGTCCTTATGTTCGGGGAAACAGAACAACGAGGATCCGGGCCTCTGAGGCCCTACAGGGCTGGTTCGCTGAAGCTGCTTTTCAGCGCGACGACGTTGGGCGGGCCGCTGGCGAAGAACTGATTGTCCTACGGGACACAAACGAGGGGAACGTCGAATACGAAGACACCGATGAAACGATCAGGATGCGGGAAGAAGTGCGGCGCTACAACGAGGTCACCGTCGCCGCGCTGCCACAAGTCGGCTTTGAGCCCATAGTGCGGAATGCTGTGCTGCGCCTGAATGTCAGCTTATACCGTCGACGCTAAGAATCGACAGTTACATAAGCGGTATTGCCAATGAAGCGTCCGGCCTTATTGCCTGAAGCAAGGGACGCGATGTCAGGATTTCGCCAGAAGATAGATGCGCTGGTCCTCCCCTGGGCACGCCACAGGAGAAGACCGGCAGGCTTGAGCCTAGCCATCGACGATGACGCGGCCATCCAGTTTAGCGCCCGTGGCTTCGCTGATCGAGCCCATCTTGCGGATCGCGGCGATGACTTCGTTGCGGTAGACTAGCCCGGTGTGGTTCCAGGGCAAACCGCGCACGTCGGTGCTTACTATCTCGCCGTCGACACCGCCGCCGATGGCGTTGCCGTTCCAGGTTTCACCGAAGGCGCCGAGCGAAATGTACGTCGGGAAAACCATGGTGAATTCCTTGTCTAACACATCTTCGACCGGCGTCCCGTTTAGCGTGATGTCCACAGCCTTGGCCTCAGCCGCCGACGCACCCGGAACGATCCGATAGCGGATGCCCGATGAGAAATGCAGGAAGCCGCGCGACACGAAGCCGCCAAGATCGGTGCCTTCAACCTCTTCCGCGCGTAGCAAACGCTTGGCGTTGGAATTCAGGATGTCGCGGATCTGGGTGCCGGTGAGTGTGGCCACGTCAACCAGATCTGCATAGGGCATCACGTCGAACCACTCGCGGAAGGTCAGCGGGCCCTTGCCGATGCCATTGCTCAGGCCGGTGGCGTTGAACAATGAGAAATCGACCTTGCCGCCCGGAAAGGTCCCAGACTGTTTTACCAGCGTGTCGTTCATGAAGTTGGCCAGCGCCACTTCACCGACATACCGGTCGGCGCGGGTCCGGTCACTGTTGACCAGCGTGTCATCGGCCACGTCACCGATCACTTCCGACATCTTTTCATCCAGAGCGGCGATCATCGGCGCCATGATTTCGGTTTCGAACGCGGCGTCATAGTCGCCGTCATGCTCAAGCCCGGCATATTTCTCGTCATCGACCGACACGCGATCATCGCGCTTTTTGATGGCGTGCAGGGACACGTTTGAGAACCACGCATCACGACCCTGACCGGCGGCGACCGACATTGCAATTTCGCCCAAGAATTTGCCGTTGGCCGATGCCTGAGTCAGCAGCAATCCGTCGACCATATTGTCGGCTTCGATGCCGTCTTGGTTCAGAGTGGTGTGCGAATGGCCACCAATCAGTACGCAAGGCTTGGTCCCCATCGGGCCGATTGCCTCCGCGATAGCAAAGTCGCCTTCACCGATCTTGCGCGCGGTCGCGGCTTTGCCCGATGCGTGCATGTCGCGGCCATACCCACAATGCGACAGCACAACGACAACATCGGAAACGGCCTCGACGGCCTTGTATACGTTGGTCGCAGCCATAACCGGGCTTGAGACGTTCAGTGTCGGATCGGTTTCGATGCCCACGCGCGTATCCACGGCGGTTGTCAGGCCAATGAAGCCGATGCGCAGGCCTTTGATTTCACCCACTGCGGCAGCCACATAGTCTTTGTCGCGGTGCACATGGCCCGAGCCGTGGATATTAGCCGACAACACCGGGAAGTCCGCGTCGCGGTCGATACCCATCTTGAGCATTTCGCCGCCGCGGTCGAATTCGTGGTTGCCCAATACGGCCAGATCGACGCCCGCCGCGGAAGCGGCACGATACCCGGCATCTGCCACGAACTCCTCCGGCGACCAACCCAGAAGCTCGTCAAACACCGAGCCCGTGTGATCGTCACCAGCCGACAGAAACAGCACGATTTCATGGTCGGCGGCGGCGGCTTTGGTCTCTTTCACCTTCTTGACCATCTGCGCCATGCGGTGGGTATCGCCCTTTTTGCTGTGCATGTCGGTCATGTGGTTGTGCATGTCGTTGAAATGCATCATGCGAACAACGCGGCGAGTCCCTACCTTCAGGTTGCGTTCGGGAACCTCGATGCCTTCACCGGTGACGATTGTGGTGATCGGCTGAGACAGCGCATCGCCTTTCAGCAGGAACAGTCGCTCGAAAGCGCCTTTGGGGTTCGGGGTCGTGGTCACCAATTGCAACTCGCCAGCACCGGGGGTGGCGTTTGCCCGGGTAACAAAAACTG
Organism: Roseobacter sp. MED193; assembly: GCF_000152965.1. Classification (GTDB taxonomy): domain Bacteria; phylum Pseudomonadota; class Alphaproteobacteria; order Rhodobacterales; family Rhodobacteraceae; genus Pseudophaeobacter. The sequence continues at coordinate 3,193,010 of NZ_CH902583.1, forward strand.
GTGAGCTCGCGGCAATTGCGGCCATGCCAGCCGTTGACGCCATAAACTGCCTGCGTGAAATCTTGGTCATGTTCGTATCTTTCGTGTATCGGAGTAAGTTCCTTTCAAACGCGCTTAGATGCTTTTGAAGACAGTCATGCGTCAGGGAGATGTCAGTGATATAAAGGTGGTGTGAGAGCAAGTGGCTGCGGGGCTCGGACGCAAGAGAAGTGCGAAGGCAAAAACTCGTGGCGGCAAACCGACAAGAGCAAACCAGCAAAGCTGACTGTGCCACTGTTGTGTGGCGGCGTATGGTTCAACACCTCGGGCGGAGCCTCTCATTTCTTGGCCGAGCGCCTGTGCGCGGACACAAACCAATGATCTTGCCCAGGCCTAAAGCGGACATCGGCAGAGCTGCATCGTAAGCCCCCTCCGTCTCTGGCCAACAAAAATGCTGCACAATGTGTCGAACGACTGCTTTAGGGAAGCTGCAACGCAGCGCTTGGACATCTGGCCAATGGCTGGTGTGGGCCGAACGCGCATCTGTTCGGGATCATTCGCAGCGCCACGAGGCTCAGGCTATCATTGCTGGCATAGGACCGCGGCTTCGAAGGCCGCGCCATCGCCGCAGAGGATTTGCGAGACGCTGTTCTCGAACCTGTCGTTCACCTCTGAATTGCCGCCGCCCACAATATCCTGCCCGCGCTGGGAGGGAATGCCGTAGAGCTTAGGTGGCTGCTCGCCAGGAGACAATGCCGCGACGAGCGCGGCATTTGAGAGCTTGCGACAGACGTGGCTACGCCCCCTCTTCATAAGAGATCGTCCGCGAGTAGAGGACGACATTGACCCCGGCCTCGAGCATCTGCCGAGCGAAGTTCGCAAAATTCGTGTCGCGGTGGATCAAATCGTCGCGGTTGTCGGCGTTCAACTCGAAACAGGAATAGTGGACAACCAGAAATTGTGGCGGGTGCTCGGCCCAGAGTTCGTCGGTCGACTGCCCTCGTGTCCAATTGCGCGGCATCGGCCGTGTAACGCCGACGGAGAGACCGCCTGACACGCTGGTAACGATTGCGCGGATGTTGCTGACTACTTCTGACGTATAGCGGGAGTCGCCCGGACAGCTTGCTATCGCTACGTCCCTTGCGTCGTATCGCTCCGGCCCCTCGACGAGATAGCCGCGGTCCGCGAGGACCTCGACAATCCATCGCTCGACAAGTTCCTGTGCGTTCAGCCCCTCGCGCCCGCCGCGTTCGGCCGAGGGCTGAACGATCTGGTTGTGGCTGCCCGTAACCTCGACGAGGCTGTCGGTGCAGAGCGGCTCCACCCCAGCGCGGTCGACGATGCGTTCATCGGATTCAAAGGCGCAGAAGGTTGGAATGCGAATCCGCCTGTTGAGCCATTCTGTCTTCAGGACCGTCTGCACCTCGTCGCCGTCATTGTCGCGTTGGCGCAGGGCACTGACTAGTGGCCTGCTTTCCTTTAGGCGGCTACCGAGATTTGCTAGGGCCGAGCCGCCGGTAGGGCTGGCGAAGAGAAAGAGACCTGCCGTGCGGACGCGCAGGCCCGGATCGTCCAGCAGAGCCCGTCGCAATACGAGGCCGCCGAGGCTGTGGCCGATGAAATAGATTTCGCTGTAACGGTCAATGCCGTCGGCCCCTGAGTTGCCGCGCTAGATCGCCTGAGACGCTGGTGAAGCTGCGGCCGTTCCAGGCGTCGCTGTCATAATTGGCGACGTAGATGTCCTGATCGCGGAAGATCTCCGAAAGCGTGAGGAGAAGTGGCCAGGGCAGGCCCTCCTCGGGTGTCCAGGTCGAGACTGCGTTATCGCCATTGCGCGAACTGAGGCCATGGACGAAGACTACGACCCGATTTGCAGCCGCGTCGGGTGCCGCGTCGCGGCGGACATAGCCGGGGGCGTGCAGTTCCTGCGCGATGCCGGACGAGGCAGTTACGAGGAGGAGTATAGCCAGCATCCGGCTCGCGCGTCTGAAGATCATTTCGTCCCCGTCGATTCGGTATCTCCCAAGTGATCGCCTTTGAAGGCAATTCAACAGTCCCAGGTGCCATCTGACAAGGCCTGTCAAACGGAAACGTCCTTTGCACTTTACTTCGGATTGCGCGGAGGCACATTTTATGATGTGGTGCCCCCGACGGCATTTATGTCCTAAGGTGGGTCTGCGAAGAACCACAGCAGCTAGGAATAGCGTCCGTCACCATTCGTCAATGTCAGCTTCCGGAATGCCGCAATGCGGCATCTGACCGGACAACCAGTGTTCGCTCTGGGCCGTTTACGTCGACCAAATCCGGTTTGCAATTTTCATGTAAGCCATTGTTCTCCATGTGAGTGAAACGCACACAGTTTACAATTTTTCTGTTTGTTTTCAGCGATACTCGTGGATTGCAAATCCGCGTACATCGGTTCGATTCCGGTACTCGCCTCAACAAAATCTCGCGCTAGCTATGTAAATATGACTATTCGAAAACATGCGCCGGAAGCGCACGCTCTAAAAATCTGAGGACGAGAGGCAGCTGCCTTGGCCAAGCCGTATCACCCGGATTGCCGCTCACTCAGGACTTTGTGCGCAATGCGAAAGCACTCCAGCGCCTGAGGGACGCCGCAATAGATGCCGATGACGTGGATGATCGCGCGGATCTCGTCTTGGGTAACGCCGTTGGTGATGGCGCCGCGGCAGTGAGTTTCCCATTCTGCCATTTTGCCCAATGCTCCGATCATCGACAGGTTCATCATCGACCTTGTCTTTGCGTCGATCACATCATCGCCCCAACCAAAACCCCAACACCAAGCAGTCATCGCTTCCTGAAACGGACGGGTGAAATCATCTGCGGCGGCGAGGTTTTTTTCGACATACTCGGCCCCGAGCGTCGCCTTGCGTTGCTCAAGCCCTATTAGAAAGAGGTCTTCGTCAAATGTGCTCATGTGCTTATCCCTTCAGTTTGACGGCAACGTTTTTGGTCTGAACGTAGTTCCAAAGCGCCTCGCGCCCTTTTTCGCGGCCATGGCCGGATTTTCCGTAGCCTCCAAAGGGGGTTTCGACGCCGCCCGCATACCATTCGTTGACAAAAACCTGCCCCGCTCGCAGGGCCCGTGCAGCACTGGTGGCGCGGTCCAAATCGGCGGTAAAGACCCCCGCGACAAGGCCAAAATCGGTCCCGTTGGCGATCTCGATCGCCTCGGCGTCACTGCGAAAGGGCATGACCGACAGAACTGGGCCAAAGACCTCTTGCTGCGCAATTTCCATGTCAGGTGCTACAGATAGCACGGTTGGCTCCATAAAGGCGCCGACGTGGTTGAGCGCATGGCCACCCGCCACAAGTTGCGCTTTCTGGTCTTGGGCCGCCGCCACCATTTGAACGGCGTGGTCGCGCTGAGCGTTCGAAACCATCGCGCCCATGTTGGCCCCAAATGTGTCCCGTTCGACCCCCGGCCCGACAGACAGGCCGCGCGCGACGGCTTCGGCGCGTTCCAGCATCTCGGCGTGGCGGCTTTCGTGCACGATCACGCGGGACATGGCAGAACAGACTTGGCCTGCGTTGAAGTAGATGCCCCAGCGGATGTCAGCCTCGAACGCTTCAAGGTCCGCGTCTGCATGAACGATGGCTGCGGATTTGCCGCCGAGTTCCAGTACGCAGGGCACCACGTTGCCAGCGGCGGTCTTTGCAATCGCAATCCCGGTCGGAACTGAGCCAGTGAAGACGATCTGGTTCACATCCGGGTGCGCCGATAGGGCGGCACCTGCCTCGTGGCCTAATCCGCACAGGATGTTGACCGCTCCTCTGGGCAATCCAACTGCTTCGGCTGCATGGGCGAACCAGGCATTCGTTAGCGGTGTTAGCTCTGGCGTTTTGACCACGCAGGCGTTGCCCGTCGCCAGTGCAGCAGACAGGGACCGTGCGGTCATTTCAAGCGGGTAGTTCCACGGGATGATCTGGCCTGAGACGCCAAGGGGTTCGTGTTCCGTCCAGTCGAAATAGCCCGCACCCAGCGGGATTGATCGGCCTTCAACGGTGCTGGCCTGATTGCCGTAATATTCAAAATAAAGGGCGGCCCCTTCGACCTCGATTATTGCCTCCCAAAGAGGTTTCCCTTGTTCAAGTGTCAGCAGACGGGCGATGTCGTCTTTGTGGTCCAGCAGATAGCGGCCCATGGCTTGGACCAGGCGGCCCCGTTCAATCGGGCGCATATCGCGCAGAGCGCCTGACAGGTGAATGCGTTTTGCAGCCTGCACCGCGCGGTCCACGTCGCCTGCATCTGCCAGCGCATGAGCGGCAAGGACGGTCCCCGTCGCCGGATCGACCACATCAATCCGACCCGCGCTGCCATCGACCCATGCGCCATCGATATAGTTCTGCCAATAGTCTTTGATCTCAGCCATCAATTGCCTCTCGCATCCAGCGTTGCAGATGCATCACCGAATGTTCAGAATTCACACCACAATTCGGATCGACAACCAGCGGCCCAGGCACATAGCCCCGCGATTTCAGCCCGCGCTGGACACTTTCCACAAGGTGGATATCTTCCTCGACCGTGGTGGCCCGGTCCTGTTGTGCCATGCGGCGCACGGTTTCGTCGTCATAACCGCCAATCGAATACCAGCCGCGCCAGACGACGACGTGATCGGCATCAATCGCGCGCCAGTGGTAGGTGTTCAGCAGATTCCCGGGATAGACTTGGAACGAGAACATCGGCCAAATGAACCAGCTTGAGTATTTGTCATTATTCTCAAAGCCGCTGTTGATGTCATAGCTCATCTGATCCAGCGGGCCGGATTCAGTTGTGTGGCGCAGGCAGTAGCCTTGGGGCTGGATATCGTAGGTTTCGGGCTTTATCACGCCAGTGGAAAAGGTTGGGTGGTTCAAGCTGCAATGATAGCATTCGGAATAATTCTCGACCGAGACCTTCCAGTTGCAATTCTCTGGGATATCGACCCATTCCAGCGGCTTCAGCTCCGCCCAATGAGGCAAGAAGCTTTCCAGTTCGGCACGTGCACCCGGAAACCAATCGTCCATAGGCTTGGCGCCCGCGTCGAGGTTGACGAAGATGAAACCCAGAAATTCTTCTGTGCGCACTTCGGTCAGGCAGATTTTGGACTTGTCGAACCCATCGACAGATTTGGTGTTGGGTGCCGCCCGTAAGCCGCCTGTTAGCTCATACGTCCATGCGTGATACGGACAGACAACGACGCGGGTTGATCCTTCGCCGCTGACAAGCTGATGGGCGCGGTGTTGGCAGACGTTGTAGAAGGTGCGGATCACCCCATCACGGCCCTTGATGCAAAACAGGCTCTCATCCGCGATGTCGAAGGCGAAATAATCGCCCGCGTTCTCCAACTGACTGGCGTGGCCCGCAAATTGCCATGTGCGCGCCAGAACACCTGCTTTTTCAGCAGCAAAGACGGTTGGGTCAGTGTAGTAGCGGGCTGCAAGCGACCGGACAGGTTCCGATATTGTGTTCATTCCGGCTCCTCCAAATAGATGCCAAGCTTGTGGCGGCGTTGATGGAATTTTTCGACACGCTCGACGATTTCCTCGGAGGCGACGGCGATGACAAAGCTGAGCAGTGTTTCCAGCAGAGCAATCGCGGAGACTGATGACGGAAAGAACTGAGGTGTATCGACGGCGACTACAAACCCGTGGTCTGCCGCGCGGATGATCGGGCTGGCGGGGCTGTCACTGAGGCCGATGATTGTCATGCCTTGTTCGCGGGCAACCTCAAGTGCCGCAATAACCTCAGAGCGATAGGGGCGCATCGACATCGCGATCAGAACATCGCGATTGTCGGCCCAGGCCAGATCATCCACGGCCGTGGAACCGGGGCGCGGGATGGCATGGAACTGTGTCATGCCGGTAGAGGCCAAATAGGTGAAATTGCGGGCATTGGCGTTGTTCACGCCGACGCCCAGCGTGAAGACTTGTCGACTGCCCCAGATGGCCTCAGCGGCCAGCTTCATGGCCTCGGCATCAATGCCTGAAAAGGTGTCTTCAAGATTGCGGATCGCAGCCTCTGCCATATCGGCATAGAGCCCGCCGAGATCACCAGACTTGCGGATGTCTTGCAGCCAGCGGGCGCGGTCGGGAAAGCTGGCAGTGCCTTGCCGAATCGCATCTCGGAAGGGGGCGCGGAAATCATCGTAGCCCTCAAATCCCACTTGGCGGGCCATTCGCACGAAGGTGTTCGGCTTGACGCTTGCGGCTTCGGCAATCTCGCGCACGGTCGACACCCCCACGTCGTTTGGGTTCTCAAGCACATAGCGTGCTGCCTTTTGCGCCTCCGGTGTGAGAGCTTCCCATTCTTCGGTCAGCCGGTCCAGAACTTGCGATGATACATTTGTGCCATTCATGATTGACATTGGTACATACGTTCTCCTAGCCTGTCCACACATTTTGCGACTCCCAGACAAAGGAAGCGACCATGTCGGAAAAAATCTTTCCCACCCAGGCCCGCGTGGTCATCGTCGGCGGCGGAGTCATGGGGGTCGGGTTGGCCTACCATCTGGCGCATGAAGGGTGGGGCGATGACGTGGTCCTGCTGGAAAAAGCGGAGCTGACCTCTGGTAGCACTTGGCATGCGGCGGGGCAGATCACCCACTCAACCTCCAGCTTTAGCCTTGGCAAATGCGTTGATTACAACATTGGCCTCTATTCCGGCGGGCTTGAGGCCGAGACGGGTCAAGCGGTGACGTGGCATGGCTGCGGCTCGTTCAGACTGGCCTATACCGAGGATGAAATGGACTGGCTGCGCCACACGCTGTCTGTCGGACGCACGTTGGGGTTCAATATTGAATTGGTCGGGCCTGAGAAGGTGGCTGAATTGCATCCATTCTACAATCTCGAAGGTGTTCTGGGGGCACTGCACACACCCGATGACGGCCACGTGGATCCGACGAATGTGACCATGGCCATGGCGGCGGGCGCCCGGGCCAAGGGCGCCCGGATCATCCGCCGTTGTCGCGCCACGAACATCACCCAAGCCGAAAGCGGCGAATGGGTGGTCGAAACCGAGAAGGGCACAATCACCTGCGAACATGTGGTCAACGCTGGCGGCACCTATGCCCGCCAGATGGGGGAATGGTCTGGGCTGCAACTGCCCATGACATCAATGACGCACCATTATTTTGTCACAGACGAGGTGCCGGAATTCCAGAATTTGGAACGCGAACTGCCCGTTATTCGCGATGATCGCAAAGTCTCTGGTTACATCCGGATGGAGCAGAAGAAGGGGCTGATTGGTATCTATGAGAAGGCCAACCCCAACACGGTCTGGGAAGATCACTGCCCGTGGGAGGCAGAGAACGAGCTGTTCGATGCTGACTATGATCGCGTCATGCCATGGCTTGAAGAGAGCCTCAATCGTATGTCGATCTTTGCCGATCTGGGCATCGCCCGCGATGTGCACGGCGCGATCTCGCATCCCCCCGATGGCAATCCGCTGATCGGCCCTGCTCCGGGTGTGCGCAATTACTGGTGCTGTTGCGGCACGCAGATCGGCATTGGTTGGGGGCCGGGTCTTACGCGAGAGTTAGCGCGCTGGATGGTCCATGGGGCTGCGGATATTTCGATGCGCGATTACGATCCACGCCGTTTTGGCAGCTATGCCACCAAGGAGTGGCAGGTGGTGAAGGCCCGCGAGGATTACTGTTTGCGGCATGAAATCCCGTTCCCGCATTTCAACCGTCTTGCAGGGCGACCGATCAAACCCTCGCCCTTGCATGAGACACTGAAAGCCAAGGGAGCGGTGCACGAAGAGGTTTACGGCTTTGAACGCCCCCGCTGGTTTGCCCGTAATGGCGTCGCGCAAGAGGATCACTACTCCTTCCGCCGGACGGTTGTTGATGACATGGTGGCGACTGAGGTCAAGGCCGTGCGCGAAAGCGTGGGGATCATGGATGTCACCGCCTTCACCAAGATTGAAGTGGCTGGCCCCGATGCCTACGCCCTGCTGGATCGGCTCACCGCGAACCGGATGCCGCAGAAGGTCGGGTCCATCACGCTCACTCATATGTTGAACCGTGCGGGCCGGATCGAGTTGGAGACCACCATCGTGCGCATGGCTGAGGATCGCCTTTACTTGGTCTGCGCCGCCTTCTTTGAACAGCGCTTGCTGGATCATCTGGAAGCGCACCGCGATGGCGCTGATGCCATCGTGACTGCCTTGTCCAGCACATGGGGCGCGCTGTCACTGAACGGGCCAAGGTCCCGCGATGTGCTGGGTGCTTGCACCGATGCGGCGCTGGACAATGCGTCTTTCCGCTGGCTATCCGCGCAGAAAATCACCATCGCCGGCCACAAGGTCTGGGCCTTGCGTGTGTCCTATGCTGGCGAGTTGGGCTGGGAATTGCACATGCCATATGCCGCGATGGTCGATGTTTACAGCGCGCTTTGGTCCGCAGGCCAGGCGTATGGCATAACGGATTACGGCAGCTTTGCGATGAACGCGATGCGGATGGAAAAGGGCTTCAAAGGTGCGGGCGAGCTGACTAACGAGGTGACACTGGTCGAGGCCGATGTGCTTCGCTTTGCGCGCACGGACAAGGACTACCTTGGCCGCGACAAGACGCTCAATAGCGAAATGGCATGGATCTGCGCCTACCTTGAGATTGAGCCGGATGGCGAGATTGACGGCCATGGTGGTGAGGCGATCTTGCTGAATGGCACCGTTGTCGGGTCTACCGCTTCAGTAGCATACGGCCCGACCGTGGGCAAAATCCTTGCCTTTGCCTATATCAAACCGCAGGCGGCTGACCCCGGCACGGCGCTTGAGGTTGTTATCCATGGCTCGCCCCGAAAGGCACGCGTGCTGGGCGAGCCCGCGTATGATCCGCAAAGTTTGCTGCCACGCACGGATGCCGTGCTGGAGCCAGCACCGTGAGCTTGCCAGCAACGATGCGCGCTGTGGTCACGATGGGACACGGCGATCTGGATCAACTGGTGTTGCATCCCGACTGGCCGCGCCCCGATCCTGAGCCGGGTGAGGTGCTTATCCGCGTCGGCGCTTGCGGGCTGAACAACACCGATGTGAACACGCGCTCTGGCTGGTACTCCAAGACAGTGACGGATGCCACAACGGGCGGTGCCTTTGACGAGGTGGGCGAAGATGACCCGACATGGGGCGGCGCACCGATCACCTTTCCGCGCATTCAGGGGGCTGATGTCTGCGGCACCATCGTTGCCGTGGGCGCAGGTGTCGATGCCGCGCGTATTGGCGAGCGCGTCATCACGGACGGCTGGCTGAGAGACGCAGACGCGCCTGAGGACATGAACAAGACCGGATATTTCGGGTCAGAGCGCAATGGTGGCTTTGCCGAATATACGACCATACCGTCCAGCAATGCCCTGGACGTGAATTCCACGCTGAGCGACGCCGAACTGGCGACATTTTCTTGCTCTTATTCTACGGCTGAAGGCATGTTGACCCGCGCCCGGGTTACGGCGGACGATACAGTGCTCATCCCCGGCGCGTCCGGCGGTGTAGGCGGTGCGCTGGTGCAACTGGCCAAACGCCGTGGTGCGCGGGTTATCGCAATAGCATCAGAGGGGAAACACAGCGATGTGGCGGCCCTTGGTCCGGATATGATCCTGCCGCGCGCGCCTGCCCATCTGCGCAGTGCTTTGGGCGATGAACGCATTACGGTCGTGGCCGATGTTGTCGGTGGCCCGTATTGGCCCAGCTTGATCGACATCCTGGAACGGGGCGGGCGCTACACCTGCTCGGGCGCGATTGCAGGGCCGATGGTGTCCCTTGATCTGCGCACCTTCTATCTGCGTGATCTGACGTTCACAGGCTCGACCGTCATTGATCTGGAAGTCATGCCCAACATCGTGCGCTATATTGAGGAAGGCGCGATCAAGCCCTCCCTCGCCGCCACCTATCCACTTGAGGATTTGCGCGCTGCCCAGAGCGCTTTCATCGCCAAAGAGCACACTGGCAACATCGTCGTGACGCCATGAAGATCACCCGCATCACCGTCTATCAGATTGCCTTACCGCTGGAGCATCCTTATTGGCTGTCCGGTGGGCGGCTCAAGTTCGAGGTTCTCGATGCCACGCTGGTGAAAATCGAAACCGGTACGGGACTCACGGGCTGGGGCGAAGGCACGCCCTGGGGACATACCTATGTGCCTGCCCATGGTCCGGGCATCCGCGCAGGGATCGAGACGATGGCCCCCTTCATCATTGGCCTTGATCCGCGCCGGGGACTGGAAATCGAGCGGGCGATGGACCTTGCGCTGCCGGGGCATCTCTATGCCAAATCCCCCATCGACATGGCCTGTTGGGACATCGCAGGCCAAGCGGCGGGCCTTTCGATTGCTGATCTGATGGGCGGCGGATCGCGCACGCCGCGACCGATCGCGTCGTCTGTCGGGGCAAAGACCGTGGAAGAAACCCGCGCCGTTATCGAGCGTTACCGCCAGCGCGGCTATGTTGCCCATTCGGTTAAAATCGGCGGCGATATAGAACGCGATATCGCACGCGTGCGTGATGTGGAAAGTCTGCGTCGCGATGGCGAAATCGTCCTCTATGACGTCAATCGCGGCTGGACCCGCCAGCAGGCCTTACGTGTTATGTCCGCAACCGAAGACCTGAACGTGATGTTTGAGCAACCCTGCGAAAGCCTTGACGACATCGCGGCGATCGCAGGCAAATATGCGGCGCCTGTGTCTGTCGATGAAAGCCTTGTGACATTGCAAGACGCCGCCCGCATTGCGAGGGACGGATTGGCTGAGGTGTTTGGCATCAAGTTGAACCGCGTGGGTGGCCTGACCAAGGCAGCACGTATGCGCGACATCGCCTTGGCACACGGTATCGATATGTTTGTCATGGCGACGGGCGGGTCTGTGCTGGCCGACGCTGAGGCGCTGCATCTGGCCGCGACTATTCCGGATGCAAACTGCCACGCGGTCTGGGCGTGCCAGGATATGATCACGCTGGACATCGCAGGCGGGCGTGGCCCACGCAATATTGACGGCCACCTCCACCTAACGGAAGCGCCGGGTCTCGGCGTGCATCCCGACGAAGATGTCTTGGGCGATCCGGTGGGGGTGTACGGATGAAGATCAAACGCCTCTCTCTTTGGCATGTGCCGCTGACCAGTCACACGGCCTATTACATGGCAGAAGGCAAAACCTGCGACACGGTTGAAACAGCGGTGCTTTGCATTGAAACCGACACAGGCCTGACCGGCTGGGGCGAGGTTTGCCCGATCCCGCATTACCTGCCTGCCTACGCGCGCGGTGTGGGGCCGGCGTTGTCCGAGCTTGCACCGGTTATTCTTAGCGCTGATCCCATCGGGCCAGAGGCGCTCATGGCCAAAGCAGACGCCTATTTACCCGATCATCGTTATGCTAAATCGGCGCTTGATATCGCCCTTTGGGATCTTACCGGGCAAGCCGCGGGGCTTCCACTTCATGCGCTTCTCGGTGGGCAAAGGCAGGCTGATTTGCCGCTGTATCATTCGATTACCTGTATTGAGCCTGACGAAATGGCTCGCATCGCAATTGAGGCACAGGCGCAGGGTATGACCCAGTTTCAAGCGAAATTGGGTGCGTCGGGTGACTGGCAAACGGATGTCGAGAGATTGATCAAGGTGCGCGAGGCCGTTGGCAGTGGGCCCATTCTTTATGGCGACTGGAACTGTGGCTCGACCTCACTGGATGCAACGCGCACGGGCCGCGCAGTGGCACATCTGGATATCATGCTGGAACAGCCCTGCGCCACGATCGAAGATTGCGCGCGTGTGCACAGTGCCACAGGCCTTCCCATGAAGCTTGACGAATTGGTCCACGACACGGCCAGCCTCCTGAAGGCGCATCAGTTGGGGCTAATGGACGTTGCCGCACTCAAACTGTCAAAGTTTGGGGGACTATCGGCCACCCGGCGTGCGCGTGATCTTTGCCTGCATCTGGGGGCCAAGATGTGCGTTGAGGACACGTGGGGAAGCGACATCACAACAGCAGCCGTCCTGCATCTTGGTGCCGCCACTGATCCTGCAAGGGTGCTGAATGTCTGTGACCTGTCTGGCTACGTCTCGCCGCGTCTTGCCCAGGATGCGCCCACGCGCGCACAGGGCCGCATCGCCCCACCCCAAGCGGCGGGCCTTGGCATCGCCGTTGACAAAACCGCCCTGGGCCAACCTGAACTAATACTGGACTGAGAATATGCAAAAACTGACCACCCAAGCCGAATGGACCCAACGCGCCCGCGCGGTTTTGCCCGCTGCGGGGTTCGGAAATTTTGACGCCAGTATCGTGATCGCCCGCGGTGAGGGCAGTCATGTCTGGGATGAGGATGGCAATGAATACATCGATTACCTGATCGGATCGGGTCCGATGTTGCTGGGTCATGGCGATGATGAAGTCATGGAGGCCGTACTTGAGCAGCTGCCAAAGGGTATGACCTTTTTCGCCAATAACGCGCAAGGCATCGCGCTGGCCGAGGCGATAGTGGATGCGGTGCCCTGCTGCGAACAGGTGCGCTTTGTGACCTCGGGGGGGGAAGCGGACATGTATGCGATCCGACTGGCTCGCGCCTATACAGGCAAGAGCAAGATCCTGAAATTCGAAGGTGGCTACCACGGGATGAGCGCCGAAGCTCAGATGAGCCTTGCCCCTGCAAGGGCCGTGAACTTTCCCACTGCTGTTCCGGACAGCGCGGGCATTCCGCAAGGTGTCGCTGACGAGATGCTGATAGCACCCTTCAACGACCTTGAGGCCGTGGCATTGCTTTTGTCAGAGCATGACGATATCGCCGCAATCATTGCAGAGCCTTTGCAGCGGATTATCCCGGCGGCCCCCGGCTTTTTGCAAGGGCTTCGCGCTTTGTGCGACAAACACGGCGTTTTGTTGATCTTTGACGAGATCGTAACCGGCTTTCGCCTTGCCTATGGCGGGGCACAGGAACGCTACGGCGTGACGCCGGATATCTGCACGTTGGGCAAAATCATCGGCGGCGGGTTCCCTTTGGCGGCCCTCGGAGCCAGCGTTGAAATCATGGCGCATTTTGATAAGACTCACGTGGGGGCTGAGAAGTGGCTGATGCAACTGGGCACATTGTCTGGCAATCCGGTTGCGGCAGCTGCGGGCCTAAAGACGATGGAAATCCTGCGCCGTCCTGGCCAATATGATCGCTTGCGCGCGCTCGGCCAAAGCTTGATGGACATGCAGACTATGGCGCTAACTGAGGCGGGAATTGCCCACCGAGTTTGCGGTGATCCGACCCTGTTTGATATCTATTTCACCAGCCACGACGTCAAAGATTACCGCAGTGCGAAACATCTGGACCCACAAGACAACGCGACCTGGAACGCAAGCTTGCGGGAGCAAGGTATCTTCAAATCACCCGGTAAGCTGTATCCGTCACTTGCCTTGACTGAATCTGACCTGCACCAGACCAAAGAAGCTTTCAGGAATGCCGCGGTAGCACTCGAGAGCAGCAAGTCGGTTAACGCGTGAAAGGTGCGGCATTCAAATAATTTGGTTCGTAAAGAAAACAGAATAAGGAAAGCAGCCGTTGCGCTACGTTAGGTCTATGACCGCTCACTGGCCACTCGGCTTGGCCCAGATTATGCAGCTGCAGCGAAAGTCCGGAATGACGGGACGCACCGCAGCGTCAGGTTGTAGTCGCGAACGGCGACGCTGGGCCGTACAGACCCAACGGATCAATCCGCAACATCGACTTTGTAAATGTGGCTTTCTGCGCCTAGCTGTCGCTGATGTTGACTGCAGCAGTGGCAATCCAATGCTAGGGTGTTTCAATGACCGTATTCGAGCAACTGACTCTCAAACCTCGCATTTGCGGTGTAGATGGTTTGGCACTCAGTGTTGGCGATCCCTTAGGCTTGTGAGCGGTCGTTACAATCATCCTCAAAGCTGTTTTCGAATTTCGCTAGGTCGTCAGCTGGGCCTTGTTCGCGTTGGTATCGATCAAGTTTGCCGGTGTTCCGAACCGCCTCTTGGCCTGAAGCAGTAGCTCGTTTCTTGGTGTCCTAATGCGTCGCAGGACTTGATTGGAAGAGGATTGGCAACGTTTCGCAATCCATAAACTTTTTGATCAACGGTGCATCTCGAAAATCCATCTATTACATTGATTTTGATTGATTTATTTTTCCCCCTGAATCCTACCACCCCAGCCAGTACTTTCCAGCCATAGACGTAAGAGCGGCGGAGCGCCGACTGGCCCCAATCGCCCCCGTTTCTGCCCCAGTGGTTTCGGTTCGTCTGAGTGGCTCTGGCGAGGCTCTGAAGCCCCCCCCCCCTTGATGTGCCTTTACCGCCTGCTTGAGTTGACCCCTCCCGCTGTGGGAGAGGCCGTCAGCGTTATGCCTGAGTATAGTGGGGCAGAGGGAGCCCCCCCCCCTGAGACGATCCGGTTCCCCCATCTCGTTGAAGCACCGGTGACGCACCTCCTCCCCTCTGTTACCTAGGGTCTAGGAGGGGGAAGGAAATAGGTATAAGTAATGAATAGAAGGCGGAGGGGAGAGACCCCCGGTTCATCCTTCCTTACCCAGAGGAAAGGTCACCTATGGGAGACATAGAGAACCCCGGGCACTCCCGCCCCATAGACGTCCATCGCTGGTCCGACCATCCAGAGGTCGCCGGGTTATGCGATCGGATCTGACTAGCTCTAATCAGATACCAGTCCCTGGCGCCAAGGCTTACTATTTCGTCTGGGTGCTTTGGGTCTCCATAAGTTGATAACCTCGAACTCCTTTTTTGAGACCAGATACTTCCAAGTTTCACCTGTATAGGTGACGTGCTCATTGGAAAGAGGGGAGAACGTTGCCAGGTAATTCCGCTTACACTCCAGGAGAACATAGGTGTTCATCTCCAGATGACGCTCCATTGTATACTTGAAACCATCGCTGGGTCTTTCAAACTCTTCATAGGGGCGAACAGCTTCGACGACTTGTCTCCTAATTTCACGATCTTCGACCGGATTACAATTTGACTCAGACAAGTACAAACTCTGGCATGATGCACATACTAAGAGCGCAGCCATAGATAGATTTTTTATGCTAGTCCCCGTACCTTCCATTCTAGTACCTCTTTTGAAATTCAATCTTTTAAATTCACTTCAGCCTCAACGGCTCAACAGGCCGACCAGTCCGCTGCTCATGCTCAGCCATCCGTCGCAGATACCCCTCTGACCTAGCAACCTGCCTGAAGGCCACATAATCTTGGACGTACTCCGCCCCCGGATCAACTTCATCCAGCCCATAGAAGTGGTTCGCTGTTGGCAGCGCCACCCCGCAGACGCGCTCCGAAGCCACGGCCATTAAGGCGCTGAGAACCGCCCGCTTATGATTTCACTGGGTGCCTGCTGGGCGAATTTCACCGGTCGCCAGAACAGGAGACGCGTCCAGGTCTTCAGCGTCCAACATGGTTGCCACCCGTTCCAAGTTGGCAACCAGCATCGCCTGCTCCCAATCCTCCATGGCCCGAAATTTGCGTACAAATCGTTGCTGTAGTGGGTCGGGCGCATCAACAAGAGTTTCACGCCCCGCATCGGTCAGCAAAATATGAATTTGTCGCCGATCTTCACTGGATTTCTGCCGCAAAGCCAGACCATCCCGGACAAGCTTATCAACCAGAGAAGTAACTGTCCCTTGCGAGACCTGCATGCGCATTGAAATTGTCTTTGCCGTCACAAAGCCACTCTCCGAAATGATCTGGAGAACGCGGAACTGGGCAGGGGTGACGCCAGTAGCTTGACGGATTTCGCGCCCGAATAATTCAGTTGTTCGAATAATGCGGCGCAGCGCGATCAGGCTGCTGTCGATACGGTCCATAAAATCTCCGATAGTTCAGACATCAAAGCATACAGCGGTAAATAGGTGATTTCAATTCTCAAATAACTTCCACTTTCGAAGCAATTACTGGTCATTTTGCGACCTTCACCGCCGAATAGCGTCAAAAATCCGCGTTACCTAGGTGAATTTGCTTTGACTGTTGAAGTTTTGTCGGTTGCCTGATACTTCGACATTTAAAGCGATAGGAGAAACCCAACATGCAACACCCCATTGACCCAATGCGCATCGATCTCCCCTCAGTTCGTAAGCCCGTCGCTGAAGACGGAGCCAAGGTTTGGGAGCTGGTGCAGGCTTGCAAGCCGCTTGATGAGAACTCCATGTACTGCAATCTCTTGCAGAGCGATCATTTTGCCGGCACCTGCTGTCTGGCAGAATTGTCCCAAGAGATGGTGGGCTGGGTCTCTGCTTATGTATTGCCCAATGATCCTGAAACGCTGTTTGTTTGGCAGGTCGCCGTGGCCGAAAATGCGCGTGGACGCGGGCTGGGCTCCATGATGTTGCAATCCATTCTGCGGCGACCTCAGTGCAAAGACGTAAACCGCCTGCAAACCACTATCACCGCTGACAATAATGCTTCCTGGTCCTTGTTTCGCAGGTTCGCGAGTTTTCAAGACAGCCAGATGGACATCCAACCCTACTACACGCAGGCCCTGCATTTCCAAGAACGGCACAAGACGGAAAACCTCGTCACTATTCCTCTGACAAGGCAGCAGGCGCTCGCAGCCTGAGCGATGCGTATGCCGTTTTTTGCCAGCCAGTTCTTCCTGCCCCCTCTCAAATCTGAAAGAAACCCTATGTCTACACAGCTTGCCAGCAAGGCCATTTTTGGTCGTCGGGAATCCGAAGCCCGCAGCTATTGCCGCGGGTTTGATACAGTCTTCACGTCCGCCACGGGCTCCGAGATGATCGACCAAAGCGGACGGCGATACATTGACTTTCTTGCTGGGTGTTCGTCTTTGAACTACGGGCACAATGATCCGGACATGAAACGCGCCCTGATAGCGCATTTGGAAGCCGATGGTGTTGCCCATGGTTTGGACATGCACACAGCAGCAAAGGCCCGGTTTCTAGAAGTTTTTGAGCAGTTTATCTTGCAGCCACGTGAGGTGGATCACAGGGTGATGTTTACCGGACCGACGGGAGCAAATGCTGTTGAGGCGGCGATGAAAATCGCCCGCAAGGCCACTGGACGCAGCAATATCATCTCCTTCACCAATGGGTTTCATGGTGTCACCCAGGGCGCCCTGGCAGCAACTGGCAACAGCTATCACCGTGGCGGTGCCGGAGTGACGCTCAACAATGTGACGCGGATGCCCTATGACGGCTTTATGGGACAGTCCTGTGACACAACTGATTTTCTGGAGGCCATGCTTAAGGATCGCTCTTCGGGCCTGGACGCACCTGCCGCAATTTTGCTGGAAACAGTTCAGGGTGAAGGCGGGTTGAATGCCGCCACGACGGATTGGTTGCAGCGCGTTGCAGAGCTGGCGAAGGAGGCCGGTGCTCTATTGATCGTCGATGACATTCAGGCAGGCTGTGGGCGCACGGGTGGGTTCTTTTCCTATGAAGAGTCTGGCATCAGCCCTGATATCGTGACCCTGGCAAAATCAATATCTGGCTTTGGCCTGCCCATGGGGCTGGTGCTCGTTAAGCCAGAACATGATGTCATGGGGCCGGCCGAGCATAACGGGACATTTCGGGGCAATACTCATGCCTTTGTGACTGCCACCGTTGCCATTGAAAAGTTCTGGTCAGATGACAGTTTGCAGAAGGATATTCTGCGCCGTTCAGAGATCATTGCGCGGGGGCTGCAAGCCCTTGCTGAGATGGTTCCTGATGCGCGCCTTAAGGGGCGCGGCATGATGCGGGGCGTGGACCTGCGATGTGGTGATCTGGCAGGCAAGATCTGCGCGCGGGCTTTTGAGCAGGGCCTCATTATTGAGACTTCGGGCTCCGAAGATCAGGTGGTCAAGATCCTTGCGCCCCTTACAACGCCTGACAGCATGCTTGAGGCCGGGCTCACTATTCTCATCAACGCCGCACAGGATGTGATTGGCGCCCAAAAATTTGCCGCGGAGTAAGGCTATGATTGTACGAGACTTCAACGAAATCATTAAAAGCGAGCGGGGCCGCGTCGTATCAGACGCCAAGTGGAGCAGCGTGCGGATGCTGCTGGCAGAAGATCAAATGGGGTTTTCTTTCCATATCACATTCCTCGAGGCTGGCTCCGAGCACACATTTGAGTACAAAAATCACTTTGAGAGTGTCTATTGCATGCAGGGAACCGGTTCGATCACGGACCTCGCGACAGGTGAGATCCACCTCATTCGCCCAGGGGTTATGTATGCTTTGGATAAACACGACCGTCATACTCTTGTTGCTGAAGAAGAACTGGTCATGGCCTGTTGTTTCAATCCGCCCGTAACCGGAAATGAAACCCATCGAGAGGATGGATCCTACGCCTTAGAGGCTGAAAATGCCTGATTTTTTCCAGCGGAGGCAGGTGTGATTTCTTGAAAGTCTTGCCTCCTTTAAGGGCAGCAGGCACGCCATCGCCAGGAGACTGGATATGAATAAGCTGGTCAAAACACTGGAGGCCGCGGAAGGTGTTCAGGATCGATTGAGCATCATGTACAACACTCTTCGGCATCGTATTTGCACGCTGCACTACCCGCCAGGTATGCGCCTGTCGGAAGCGGATTTGGCAAAGGAGTTCGCCTGTAGTCGCACGCCCCTGCGCCGCGTTTTGGCCTGGCTAGAGAGAGAAGAGCTCATCGCATCGCGCCAAGGGGTTGGTACATTTGTGACGACAATGAATGCCGCCTCCCTTGCGCAAAACTTTGTCGTACGAGCAACACTGGAACGCGCGATTGTTGAAATTGACCCTACAACGGATCTGGTGACATCTTTACAACGTTTTGAAGCCTTGAATGGGCGTTGTGCTGAGTTGAACGCAAAACCGAACGTGGTCGACTTTGCGCGGCTTGATATGGAGGCATTTGATGCCTTTGTCGAGATTACCGAAAACCTCGCCCTGCGGGCCAGCGGAAAAAGCTACTACGGCCGTACCACGCGGCATCAACTGCATAGTTTGGCGAAAGACATAGATTGGTTCAATGCTGCTTGTGAAAACCTTGGCGCGCATGTCAACAATATCCACTCAGCAATAGCGGTGAAGAACTTGGAAGCCGCAGCGTACTACCAAATCGCTTACACCAGAATGCTAGCACCCTAAATTAGCTCTCCTGAACGGTGTGCTGCTCAGTTCCACGTGATTGACTTCCAGCGCCAAATGAGTTGCCTTTCCAGCCAAGAGAAATCAGAAGAAAACACTCACAACGAATGCCTGCTGGTTCTTTGAAATCACGCAGTCAGTTGGTCTGCTCTACACTGTGGTTTCAACGGGTCGTCGCAACACTCTAGTCTTTTTGGAAGGATGGAGTGTTAGGCATGAAGTATCGGACGCGGACATTTTACACTGATAATCAGAAGTCGGAGATGTGGGATCGCTGGCAGCGTGGAGAGTCGATGAGTTCGATTGGGCGTTGCTTTAATCGCGCGTCATCATCGATTTTCCCGCACCTTGCGGTAACCGGCGGCATTCGTCCGCCAGCCCGCACCAGATCCCGCCTTGCTCTGACCTTAATGGAACGAGAAGAGATTTCTCGTGGCCTCGCTGCCAAGAGTTCGTTTCGCGCGATTGCGCGGGTCTTGCAGCGGTCACCTTCGACGATCAGTCGGGAAGTTCATCGCAACGGTGGTCGGAATGCGCATCTGAAAGGTCAGACATGGCTTTATGCCCCGTTTCTGCTCGTCACTGATCCCAGCTGAATAGATCCCGTAGGTCAGCCCGTTCTCTGACCGTGCCGATTGGTGGCCGACCAGAGACGCAGTCCAATGCTCAGGAACGCCGGTTCGCTCGCACTGGGTCACGAACCACTTTCTTGTTGAATGGAACATCAGCCCGGGCCGCTCCAGTCTCAAGCGTCGTCTGAGCACTGCGAACCCCTTGGTCACATGAGCGACTGTCAGGTCAGGGAACAGCGGGCCTGCTGACCCGGTGTGGTTCAGAATGCCCCTCGTAATGCCCCCACCTGTATGTGGGTCGATCAGGCTCCGGTAGTAGCGCTATATACGATCAGTCCTCCAGCAGAATGGGCAACTAGATGACCGCCAGCATTGAGCGCAGCAACAACGGGTACCATTGTGTCAAATTTGCCAGCTGCTGCGACGCAATGCATGGTGGCAATGGATAATCCGCGATGCATTCTAAGCGCCGAAAAAATATCAATTTCTGGATTTCAGGATCATTTAATCACCTGCAAAAAGCCCGCCCCAACAAGCTCGGGGCGGTAGTTCAGGGAGGTGCTATTGTGGTTCAACAACCAATGCCCCGGACTTCATGGCATCGATCAGTTTTGCGACCTCGTCAACAACTTCGACCGGGATATCCGGGTGGAAGGACCCGATACGCATTGCCAACTCGTTGCTCATGGTTGCCCGATAAAGCTCGCCGTCCAGCTCACTTGCGGCCGCCCGCTCCAGGTAGGAGCGCATGTTACCGCGCACATCCAAGATCGCGGACTGAAGAATTTCCGGCCATTCATTGATTGCATCACGGTAGATCCCAATGCCGTAGACGCCCTTTTCCTGCACGGCCTGCATAGCCCCGAGCGTTGCGCTGTCCATGGTCGGCCAAACAACATCCGCGCCCTGCGAAATCTGATTCAAAGCGGCCTCCTTACCTTTGGCAATGTCGTCCCAGTCGCCCGTCCAGGTCACCAGTACACTGACGTCAGGGTTTGCAGCCTTGGCGCCTGCCTCATAGCCCGCCACAGTATCCGTGGTGAACTTGAACTTTTGCGCGGCGATGATGCCAATCGTGTCGGATTGTGTCATCGAACCGGCAATATAGCCCATGAGATAGGCAATCTGACTGAAGTAAAAATCAGCATTGGCAACGTTCTCCTTGGTGCCAAGGCCATTGTTGACCATGAACATGGTTTCCGGAAACCGGCTTGCGACACGTTCCACGGCGTCCTGGAATTCACCACCATGGCCGATCACCAGGTCATATCCGCGACGGGCGTAGTCGCTGAGCACTTCGATCTGCTCGGGCTGGTGCACGCTTTCGGAAAAGGTGGTTTCAAAACCAAGGGCCTCACCGGCCTGCGTCAAACCTTCAAACCCTGCCTGGTTCCAACCATTGTCAGAAATTGAACCTGGCATCACAATAGCGGCCCGTTCAAAGTCATCGGACGCTGCAGGACCGGCCAACATCAGTGCCGCAAGTCCTGCTAAGATGTTATGTTTCAGTGTCATTTATCTTCCTCCCGAGTTGATATGTTGTCAAAGTTTGCAGGGGGAAGCCGGACGTGAAAAGCGATGGTTTCTCACGTCACGGCTGAGTTTTATCTATGCTCACGATCATAAGGCAGTCCCACACTGGCCGGGGCACTGGCCTTGGCCCCTAGGATCACCAAAGCGATCAAAGAAGCGATGTAGGGCAGGATTAGGAACAGCTGATAGGGCACTTCCGGCGATGAGAACTGCAGTTTGAACTGGGCCGCGTCACAGAAGCCAAAAAACAGAGCTGCACAAACAGCACCGATCGGTGACCAGCGTCCCAAGATAATGGCAGCCAGAGCGATGAACCCTTTGCCGGCACTCATGCCTTCAGCAAAGACATAGACCTGTGAAAGGACCAAATGCGCCCCCGCCAGAGCTGCCAAGGCGCCGCTAATCGAGATCGCAAGATACTGCAGACGAAAGACCGGGACACCGGCCAGGTCGGCGGCTTTTGGGTTTTCACCCACCGCACGCAAATCCAGCCCCTTATGCGACTTCATGAGCCAATACCAAGCAAGGACGGCGATGCCGATCAGCAGGTAGAACAGCGGGTCTTGTGAAAACAGCGATGGGCCTAGGACCGGGATGTCTGACAGCAGCGGTATGCGGACTTGGGTGAACCCTTCAACGCGCGCACCACCGGCTTGCGCTCCGAAAATCTGGCGGGAGAGAAAGGCGGTCAGCCCGGCCAATAGTAAATTGAGGGCAATCCCTCCGACCAGTTGATTGATGCGCAGTCGAATGGACATGTAGCCGAGAAAAAGCCCCGAGACCAGACCGCAGATGACGCCGCAGCCGAGCCCGATCAGAGCAGAGCCCGTCGCAAAGGAACCTGCCGCTGCCCCCAGGGCACCGGCCAAGATCTGGCCCTCCAGACCAATGTTGTACAACCCGCTTCTTTCCGCGATCACGCCACCAAGGGCGGCAAAGGCGATAGGGGTGCCCAAACGTGCGGTTCCGGCCAGGACGTCGCCCAATAAAACAAGATCAACCATGGGCTAAGCCTCTTTCTTTTTACTGTGCTTCTGGCGGCCAAACAGGCCCCCGATCAGCAGGTTTTTCAGGATGGATTTTGATGAACTTCGTGGTGCAACAAGGGCAGCAGCAACAAAGACGACGACAAGCCCCTCGACCACTTCGATGACAGAGCTGTCAACACCGATAGCGCGTTGCATCGTACCGGCCCCCGCGGACAACCCGGCCAAAAACAGAGCAGTCAATGGCGCGACAATCGGGTTGAGAGCTGCAAGAAAGGCGACAACAATGCCGTCGTAGCCATATCCGTCACTGAACAAGTGGAAGAGCCGATACTTCAAACCGATTACTTCGATTGCCCCGGCCATTCCCGCGAGGCTCCCGCCGATCAACATGGCGCGGATGATGGTCTTCTTTTGATCCACTCCGGCGTAGGCAGCTGCCCGGGCATTGCGGCCAACCAGGTCTAGCTGGAACCCAGAAGGCGTGAACCGCAGCCAGAAATACAGAATGAGCGCCAGGGACAGCCCAAACACGAACCCGGCATGGGCATCTGAACGGGGCATCACAATCGGCAAACGATAGGCTTCAGCGACCTCCTTCGAATAGGGATAGGGAGCCCCCTCTGCCAAGAGTGGTCCGGCGACAGCATAGCTAACGATGTGGATCGCCACGAAGTTCATCAAAAGCGTCACAATGACTTCGTTGGTGCCGCGATAGGCCTTTAGATAAGCTGGTATCGCGGCCCATAAGGCTCCGCCAATGGCGGCGGCCAGAAAGATCAGCGGCACCCCCAGCACAGCGGGTAGGTCCGGGGCGGCTAATGCAAAGACCGTGCCAAAAAGCCCGCCTATGTATATCTGGCCTTCGCCTCCGATGTTAAACACGCCCGCGCGCATCGGAATGATTACAGCGAGGCCAGCCAAAAGCATGGGCGAGGCTTTCACCAGGGTGTTGGAAAACCCCCAATAGTTCAGGAAGGATTCAAAAAACAGAACCTTGTAGGCCGCAAAAGGATTGTGCCCGTCGAACAGGATCAAAAAGCCACCTACAGTCAATGCAAGAAGTAGGGCTACTGCAACTCTGCGCTGCATGACCAAGCTATTCATACTACCTCCTCCGGCGATGCCGTCATTAAAAGCCCAATGTTCTGAAGCGTGGTGTTCTGTGGATTGACAACTCCGGTGATGCGTCCAAACGCCATGACGGCCACGCGATCCGAGATCTCCAGAACATGTTCCAACTCTGTCGAGATATAGAGCACCCCGACGCCGCTCTGGGCGACGGCGCGGATCTGGTCCTGAACGAATTGCGTTGCCCCGACATCAAGACCTTTGGTCGGTTGCACGACCACCAAAAGGTTCCGTGCTCGCGCGACTTCGCGGGCCATAACGATCTTTTGCTGATTGCCGCCGGACAGGGCTGAGGCATTCAATTTTGGGTTGGACGGACGGATGTCATAGGCTTTGACGGCGTCTTCGGCGATTTTGCCGATGGCACGCCTTGAAATCATCCCACCGGACATGAACTTGTCCTCACCAATCGAGCGAAAGGCGAAATTCTCTTCGACGCTCAGTGACAGGACTAGCCCCTCTGCGTGGCGATCTTCGGGCACAAATCCGATGCCATCAGCGATGCGCGCAGCGATGGAACTACTGGAAATCTCCTTGTCGCCGAGAAGGATTGTCCCGCTCGTCTGCCGCTTCAACCCCGTGATCACTTCGCTGAGTTCGGTTTGTCCATTGCCGTCAATGCCCGCAATCCCAAGGATCTCCCCTGCGTGCAGAGTTAGATCAACCTCCTTCAAAATCTCAGCACCGCTGGAGGTCGTGAGGCTGACATCAGAAACAACCAACGCTTTCGCGGCTCGCGTCGTATCCAGGCGCATCTCTTTGGTGTTTGGTTTCTCCGTGGGTTGGTCAGCATCAGCTTGCCCCATCATCAGGGCCGACATCTGGGCCATGGGTGTGCTGGCCACTGGCAGAATGCCTTCAACACGGCCATGGCGCATGATCATGACGCGATCCGCAATCTCTCGGATTTCGTCGAGTTTATGGCTGATGAAAAAGACCAGGCACCCAGTGGCAACAAGCTTGCGTACCCCCTGCAGGAAAGGCGCCACTTCGGTTGGAGCAAGAACACTGGTGGGTTCATCCAGGATCAGGATCGACACGTCGCGAAACAGAGCCTTCAGGATTTCCACCCGCTGCTTCATGCCGACGGCCATTTTGGCCACAGGCACATTGAAATCCACGGTGAAGTCGAAATCATCACATAGCTGACGAATGCGCGCGCGCGCCGCTGGGCCACGTTTTTCACGAGGAAGCCCGATCAGAATGTTTTCCTCTGCGGTCATGGCGTCAACCAGGCTGAAATGCTGGTGGATCATGCCAATTCCGTGCTCGATCGCCGCTGCGGGACTGGTGACAGAAATCTGCACCCCATCCAGTACTATTTGGCCACTGTCAGGCTGATAGAGACCGATTAAGACGCTGGCGAGCGTCGTTTTTCCTGCACCGTTCTCGCCCAAAATCGCGATGCACTCTCCCTTTGAGGCAAGTAAATTGACATCATTTAGTGCGCGCACAGCACCGAAGGTTTTTCCCACCCCGGTAACTTTTAAGAATTCTTCCAAAACGACCTCCCAACTTTCGCACAATTTGACGGGAGAACGCCGAACCACCTCAACCGATATGTTTTCATTCGACAGCTGAGAAATTCATACTCACGCGGTCGGAAAAATGGGCTACGATGCAGGGGCGGCAAACTGATCCAAAGGAAAACAAAACAGCGCGATATGGCAAAGGTACCATCTTTAAAAAGCATTCAGACCTTTGAGGCAGCCTGTCGGCACCTGAGCTTCAAGGACGCCGCCGATGAATTGTGCGTAACGCCCACCGCAGTCTCCCATCAAATAAAGTCGCTAGAAGAACAGCTCGGTGTTCCCCTGTTTCACAGGCTAACGCGTGCTTTGAAGCTGACGGAGGATGGGGCGCGTTACGCGCCGTTTATCATTGAAGCTTTCAAGAACTTTGAGGCTGCGTCTCTTGCGCTAGAAGAGGATGTGCTTGAGGGGACCCTGACCATATCCACAACCGGCTCCTTTGCTGCAAACTGGCTGAGCCCAAGGTTGCGCAGTTTCTATGAAAAATACCCCGATATATCGGTGCGTGTCCTGTCCAGCGATCAATTGGTGGACTTTAAAACAAGCAACGTGGATGTAGCCATTCGCTATGGCTCTGGAGACTATGCAGACAGCAATGTTGTATGGGTTTTGAATGACAAGGTTGCGCCGGTTTGTAGCTTGGAAAAGGCGAAAACGCTTGTAAACGCTACAGACTTGCTTGGATCCAAACTCATTGAGTACAAATGGAGCGGGTTTTCAGAAACAGACCCGAGCTGGGCAAGCTGGATGAACGCGGTTGGACTCGCGGACAGAAAAGTCGAGCCCTATGTCACCTATTCCGAAGAACACATCTGCTTGTTGACGGCAAGTGATGGGCATGGCGTTGCTTTGGTCAGCCTGCTGGCCGCAGCACGCTTTCTGGAAAGGCAGATGCTTGTAGCCCCCTTTGACACAGCACTGGACAACAAAAGCTACTTTCTCGTTTGCCCGGAAACATATGCCAACCGGGCGCGTGTGCGGGTCTTCCGCGATTGGTTGCTTGATCAGGCCGATGAGTTTCGGGAAAGCGCAGTTGGTCAAAGGTTCTTTGAAGACTGACACTGCAACCGGGCGCCTTTGGTGAGTTCATTCGTCGGGTGAATTCTTGTCATTTTTAAACTGCGCGGGGTCATGCGTTTCTGGACATCCAATCTGGAGTTTCAGCGCATGCAAAAATATGACCCTTCGAATCCTGATGGCCTTAACCAAAGCTTGGAGAACGCCATTTCTGGCAACGGCGTTCCCGTACTCTCGTGGCGCTATACCATTCCGGCGCGCTGCGGAGCCGCGGTGCGACTGGATGCGGGGCAATGCCTGACGATCACCAATCCCAGCGGCTGGCAGGTCTGTGATTTCTGGGCGTTCAAAGCCAGTGATCTGGGCGAGTTCATGTCCATGGAGCATGTGCACACAGACCTCCTATCGGTGTCTCCAAAAGTCGGGGATCGGCTGGTCAGCAATCTGCGCAATCCCTTGCTGTCTCTAACCCAGGACAGTTCGCCGGGTGTACATGATACTCTGATCGCCAGTTGTGATTGGAACCGCTACAAACAGCTGGGCTGCACGGAATACCACGACAACTGCGCGGATAACCTGCGGCAAGCATTGCTCGCGATCGGTCAAAAAGCACCGCATGTGCCTGCGCCGTTTAATCTATGGATGAATGTCCCGATCAAAGCAGACGGGGCGCTTGATTGGGAGCCGCCAGTTTCCAAGCCGGGGGAAACGATCACCTTTCAGGCGGAGATGTCGGTCTACGCAGTGATGTCAGCCTGCCCGCAGGACATCACTCCGGTAAACGGGTCCGAAGGCAAACCGGCAACATTAGAATTTGTTGTACATGATGGGTGACGGTGGAAGCATTTTCTCGGCCCGTTGGGTTCTTGTTGATGCGTTTCACAGCCGCAAAGATTGTGCGATCCATGTCCAGGATGGGAAGATAGGTGAAATTGCCCCCCTACAAGACCTGACCTCGCGGTTTCCTGCGGCCGAGGTCCACATTGGCGAGAATGTCGCGATCCTGCCTGGCTTTGTGAACGCACATCACCATTGTTTCGGGGTGAATCTGGTCAATCAGGGTATCTCTGACGACCTGCTGGAGCCATGGATATTCGCCACGGCTGGTGCGGCTGCTATCTCGACAAAAACATCGACTGAATATGCTGCTCTACGCCTGCTGAAAAATGGTGTGACGGCTGTCGTTGATGCCTGCACTGCTGGAGAAACAGCGAGGCTCGCGGAGATGAAAGTCCGCGAAAAACTAGAGATCTATACCGGCCTGGGCATATCCTGCGCCGTTGCTCCAGGAGAGCGCTGGCAAAATCGTATTGTTCATCAATCAGGGCAGGACCATGCCTTCCTAACGAAATTGCCAGAGCCTCTGCGTGATAAGCTGGAGCATCAGCACCTTACCCGTGCGCGGTTGAACCCGGCCGAATACTTGGATCTCATTCTTCGCCTGGCGGAAGAACACGCGCAGGCCGAAACATCAGACGTCTGGTTCGGGCCGACAGCTCCCCATTGGACCAGCCCGCAACTCCTGAAAGAAATCGCCTGCGCGGTAAGAGAACGAGGCCTGCGTATGCAGACCCATGTAGAGGAATCCCTGCTACAGCATCTATCCGCTGGAAGGCCTGACAATAAAAACCCCGTCGCAGAACTGGCCGATATCGGTTTGCTGGGCGAAAAGCTGTCCTTGGCCCATATGGTTTGGGCGGACGAATATGCTCTTCGGGAAGTGGCCGACACAGGGGCGCATATCGTGTGCAATCCAAGTTCAAATTTGCGGCTTCGCTCTGGAATTGCGCCCGCTTGGAAAATGAAACGCCTCGGCATCAATCTCGCGTTGGGGATGGATGGAACCAGCCTCGCGGGTGACGACGATATGTTTGCTGAGATGCGGCTGGCGCGGAACCTATATGGGTCTGCTGATCCCTTAGGGCCTGGCCTGACGGCGCCGGATGTCTTTGACATGGCCACAATGGGCGGCGCGCGATTGATGGGAATGGATCAAAGTATCGGCAGTCTAAATGACGGCAAGCGTGCAAATTTCATAGTTGTCAGCTTGGACCGTCTTCAGGGCCCTTGGTTGGCGGAAAGTGTTGACCCCGTCGAGCTGCTCGTCAGCAGCGCCAAGACTTCGGATATCCAGTCTGTCTATGTCGGTGGCTCCTTGACCGTATCGCAAGGCAAAGTCTGCAATCGAAACGAACACGATGTCCTTGAAAACATAAACGAAGAAATGCAGCGCGCGGCTGATCAAAGGCTAAGCACACAAGACTATGCAATCGTCAGGTCCGCCTTGCTGCGGTGGTATGACAATTGGCTGACGCATAGCGCCCAACTCAGGTGACAAGGAGCAAAGTAAATGCAGAAGAAAATCACATGGCCTAATGGCGCTCGATGCGCCTGTGCGATCACTTTCGATATTGATGCCGACAGTTTGATCCATATCTCCAAACCAGCAGACGGACATGACCGGTTGTACCCCATATCGATGGGCCGATACGGCCCGACAGTTGCCATCCCGCGGATATTGGAAACATACAAAAGACTGGGTTTGAAGCAGTCCTTTTTCGCGCCAGGTTGGGTCGTCGAACAATACCCGGATGTTATGGAATCCATCCTGAAGGAGGGTCATGAAATCGGGCACCATGGGTATTTGCACGAAGACCCAACGAGCCATAGCCCTTCAGAGCAGGAATACTGGTTTGAACGTGCGCTGGTGTCCCACGCGCGCATCCTTGGCAACAAACCAAAAGGCTATCGCGCGCCAGTTTATAACGTGACACAGGGTGTTATTGATCTGTTGAACAAACATGAGTTTGAATACGATAGTTCGCTAATGGCCGACGACCTTCCGTATATTATGCGGTCAAAGGGTCGATCACTTATCGAGCTGCCAGTGCATTGGGGCACAGATGACTGGCCGCAATTCGCCCACTATGATGAGATCGGTTATATGATGCCTGTTGCCGGACCTACTGCGGGACTCTCGCCTTTTTGGGAAGAATTCGAAGCCCAATATGAGGCCGACGGCTTTTGGATTGGTATCTGGCATCCGTTTCTGACCGGGCGCTTGGCGCGCTGGCGGCAAGTCGAAAAATGGCTGGAGTCGGTCTTGGATCGGGGAGACGTCTGGTTTGCGTCACTCGAAGAGATAGCGCGACATGTCCGGTCGCAATATGGCGCCGATGCCGAGAGTGTTCGCGTTGAAGAGCTGCCTTACTATAGCGCCCCGGTCTTGACCAAATGACAATAGAACAACGGGCGCAGGATTTTTTGGCGGCTCTGAATGCGCATCCAAACATTTTTACCGATGTGCTAGAAGACAGGCTACTGGCGGATGCTCGTGCAGCGGACGCTAGGCAAGAGCGTGGAACCCCATTAAGCCCGCTTGACGGGCAGTTCTTGGCGGTAAAGGCCAATATCGATATTCAGGGCTTACGCAGCCACTCGGGATCGCGACTTTACCGTCCTGAGCCAGCGCAAAGTGACGCACCAATCGTGGCCCGGATGCGGGCGGCAGGGCTCATCGTCATTGGGCATACGAATATGTCTGAGTTTGCCTTCTCAGGACTGGGCCTCAACCCGCACTTTGGCACCCCGCCCAATGCTTTGAGGCAGGATTTGGTGCCTGGCGGATCATCAAGCGGCTCGGCCACGGCGGTTGCATTGGGACTGGCGGATTTAGCCCTAGGTACGGACACTTCCGGTTCCGTCCGCATCCCAGCCGCCTGCCAGGGGATCATCGGGTTTCGTCCCTCTATTGGTCGCTATGACGACATCGGAATTTTTCCACTGGCCCCTTCGCTGGACACGCCGGGCCCTCTTGCCCGACGTGTTGAATCGATCAGATCACTGGATAGCTTACTCACCCGAGATCGTAACCCCGGACAAAATTGCAAGCGCATAATATGCCTAGATGAGAAGTCATTGGACGACTACGCGCCCGAAATAGGAGCCATGTACCGCATAGTCGTAGAGCAACTGGCGGACACTGAATTTGATTTAGAGGTCCGGACCATCCACAGTTTTGCGCGGGTCAACGATCTGTTTCATACACACGGGACACTTGTCGGGGCCGAAGCCTACCGCCTGCTAAAAAATGTAGTCCAGGCAGATCATATCGCCCTAGACCCCAGAGTAAGAGATCGCCTCTCTCACTCTGCGACAATCAGCGATGAAAACATGCGCACATTGCTTGCCGCGAGGCGGATGATGATTGAAACCTTTGAGGCCGAACTACAAGGTGGCATGCTGCTCTACCCAACTCTTCCGTCTCCCCCTCCGTCCATTCAGGACGTCATAGGCGATCCGACCATATTCGCGCGGGAGAATGCACATATCCTTTCAGTGTCGATGAAAGCCGCATTCCTGAATGCGCCGACGATTACTTTACCGGTTGGATCAGGGGTACCAGGATGCAGTCTCTCGCTGACGTCTAGCACGGGTGCAGATAAAGATTTGCTCACCACCGCGGTCCGGTTGGAGCCAATTTTTAGGGCGATCTGTGACAGATGAACTTCTTTAAAAGTTGGCGAAATTCTCTTCATTTGTAAGATGTTCACCCAGGCTTCACCTTCAAGGAGACCATTCAATCCATAAAGGTGAAGACATGACCACAATCCTTAGAATTGACGCGAGTGTGCGTCGAACCGACAATTCTGTTGCTGCCTATAACTCTATTTCCAGGAGCCTTGCGGACAGTTTTGTAGCGCAGTGGGAAGAGGCTGAACCCGAAGTAGAAGTTATCCTGAGGGATGTTGGCATGACCCCACCGGACTTCATTTGTAATGACTGGATTGCTTCGGTGTTTACGCCTGACGCCGAGCGCACTGAACAGCAAAAGAAGCTGGTGAGCCTCTCTGATACTCTGATTGACGAGCTTGACCGCGCTGATGTTCTTCTGATTTCCACCCCGATGTACAACTATGGCATGCCCGCTGCGCTGAAGGCCTGGTTTGATCAGATCATCCGGATAAACAAGACTTTTACTTTTGATCTTGGTCGTGGTGATTTTCCCTTAGAACCCATCATGTCTGGTAAAACTCTTGTTCTGCTGACATCGGCAGGTGAATTTGGGTTCGAAACAGGTGGAATCCGTGATGGGTCCGGTCACCTCTCCGCGCATATCAACACACTTCGAAACTACCTTGGCGCCGAGCACATGTTTGAGGCTGCTGCAGAATATCAGGAATTTGCGGACGAACGTCACGATTCATCGGTCGCTTCCGCACATGCCCGCGCCCAGGAAATTGCGCGGGACCTTTCTTCATAGGCCCTACACAACATTTAAGAGGAACCCGCTGATGAATGTGGGTTCCCAAAATCTTATTAGCCTCTAGGAGTTCTATTCTCAGCGATAGCGCAGTTTCAATGGAGCACGACGTAGCAGGGGGCTGCGCGGCTGGCGCCGGTCCGTCCAGGTTGCGGATGACTGCTGTCAGCTGCGGTTTCAACGGGTCGCTGCAACACAGGCTTCAAATTTCTCTGCTGGGGTCTGGTATTGCAAGGTCTTTCTGGGGCGCTCGTTGAGCTGGCGTGCAACGGCGCTGAGTTTAGCTTGACTGAAGCCTGATATATCAGTGCCTTTGGGGAAGTATTGTCTGCGAAGACGGTTGGTATTTTCGTTACTGCCTCTCTGCCATGGAGACTGAGGATCACAAAAGTAAACTTCGATCTTGGTGGCCATAGTGAACTTCGCATGACTGGCCATCTCGGACCCACGATCCCAAGTCAGCAATTTGTAGAGGTCCTTGGGAAACTTGCGCGCCTGCTTGATGAGGGCGGTGATGACGCTTTGTGTGTCCTTGTTTTCGATCTTCGCCAGCATCACAAAGCGGGAATGGCGTTCTACCAGCGTGGCGATGAACCTCCCGACTGATCGTCGAAGGTGACCGCTGCAAGACCCGCGCAATCGCGCGCAACGAACTCTTGGAAGCGAGGCCACGAGAATTCTCTTCTCGTTCCATTAAGGTCAGAGCAAGGCGGGATCTGGTGCGGGCTGGCGGACGAATGCCGCCGGTTACCGCAAGGTGCGGGAAAATCGATGATGACGCGCGATTAAAGCAACGCCCAATCGAACTCATCGACTCTCCACGCTGCCAGCGATCCCACATCTCCGACTTCTGATTATCAGTGTAAAATGTCCGCGTCCGATACTTCATGCCTAACACTCCATCCTTCCAAAAAGACTAGAGTGTTGCGACGACCCGTTGAAACCACAGCTCAGTGCCGACATTGAGGGCAAAAAGCCGCGTTTGACAGCTTGAATGTCCGCTTCCGGGAAGTCGAGACGCAATTTGTGCATGTGCGGCAATGAGAGTCAGCCTCCCTTCGCACTGGTCCGCTTTGGGCTGGGAGCTGTCATCCACGATTCTAGAAGGTTCGCGTGACAATCGCGGCGCATGGGCAACGGCGGCTATGCGCAGGTAGCGGAATTTGCAAAGTCAGTTCGAGCCGGTGTCTTGGCCGCCACGAACGGCCTATTTCGCTCAGAGTGGGCTTTCGGCTCTTCGCCACCATTCACTCACTATTCACCTATCGATCGCTCTCCCGCTGCTAAACTGTGAAGTTAAACACATCGCGCGGCAAAATCTTCCCCCCTTGCAATCAGCGCAAATTCTGACATAAGCGCCGCCATCCGGTCGCAGCCTACCCGGACATCAAAACAAGGGCCCCAAATATGAAAACACTTGTCATCTGCTCAGGCGGACTCGATTCCGTGTCGCTTGCGCATATCACCGCCAATGAGCACCAGCTCACCCGGCTTGTCTCTTTTGACTATGGCCAACGCCACCGCAAAGAGATTTACTTTGCAGAAGCCGCCGCCAAACGCCTGGGCGTTCCGTTCCACCTGATCGACATGCGCGGTGTCGGCGCGTCGCTGACCGGCTCCGCCTTGACCGACGACATCGATGTGCCCGACGGACATTACGAAGAGGAGACGATGCGTGCCACCGTGGTGCCCAACCGCAATGCAATTATGCTGTCGATTGGCTTTGGCATCGCAGCCGCAAAGGGGGATGAGGCTGTAGCCACGGCCGTCCATGGCGGCGATCACTTTATCTATCCCGACTGCCGCCCCAGCTTTACCCGTGCCTTTGACGCGATGCAGCAGGCGGCGCTGGACGGATATGCCGAGGTGCGCCTGCACACGCCATTTGTCGAACACAGTAAGGCCGAAATCGTGCGGCAAGGCGCCAAGCACGACACTCCTTTTGCCCAGACTTGGTCCTGCTACAAGGGTAACAAGGTGCATTGTGGACGCTGCGGTACCTGCGTGGAACGGCGCGAGGCCTTTCATCTCGCTGGGATCAGTGACCCCACGATCTATGCCGATCCGGACTATTGGACCCTGGCCCTGGCCACGCAAGGGGCAGGCTGATGTTTCGCATTCGCAAGGAGTTCCATTTTTCCGCCTCTCACCAACTGTCCCACCTGCCAAAGGATCACCAATGCGCACGGCTGCATGGACACAATTATATTGTCGTGGTCGAACTGGCGGCTAAGCAGCTGAATGCGGATGGCTTTGTGCGGGACTACCACGACCTAAAATCGCTCAAGTCCTATATCGACGATCATCTTGACCACCGGCATCTGAATGATGTGATGGACGGGCCTTCGACCGCCGAAAACATGGCCCGCCATTTTTATGATTGGTGTGCCGCGCGCTGGCCTGAAACCACAGCGGTGTTGGTCAGCGAGACCCCTAAGACCTGGGCGGAATACCGGCCATGACCCTGCGCATTGCCGAAATCTTCGGCCCGACGATACAGGGCGAAGGCGCCTTGATCGGGGAGCCAACTGTCTTTGTCCGCGCGGGCGGCTGCGATTTCCGGTGCAATTGGTGTGACAGCCTGCATGCGGTGGACAGCGAATACCGCCACAGCTGGGCGCCGATGACCGCAGAGGCGGTTTGGGACCGGGTACGCCAGCTTTCTGGCGATAGGCCCCTGACGGTCTCCTTGTCTGGCGGCAACCCAGCCATTCAGGACTTTGGCCCATTGATCGCGATGGGTCGCGCCGCTGGCTATCGCTTTGCCTGCGAGACGCAAGGCTCGATCGCGCGCCCATGGTTTGCCGATCTGGACACGCTGGTACTCTCTCCCAAGCCACCATCAAGCGGAGAGCAGGTGGACTGGGCGGGTTTTGACGCCTGTCGCAAGCTTGGTTCCCGCGCACGCCAGCAGGTTATGAAAATCGTGATTTTTGACGAGGCTGACTACCAATGGGCACAAGAGGTCCATGCGCGTTACAGCGACCTTCTGGACCTGTCGCGTTTTAGTGCCGCCCCAAGTGCTCGTTTAAGCCACCTTTCGTTCGAAGGCGACAGGGCTTTTCCAGCCCAGTGCTGAGTGACGGCGGCGTGGATTGTAGAACCCGTTTATGTATTCGAAGATCGCCATTTCAGCCTTCCGACGGGTCTCCCAAGGATGCCGCCAGATCAGTTCAGCTTTGATGGTCTTGAAGAACGTCTCGACGGCGGCGTTGTCGTAACAATTACCCTTACCGCTCATCGATACTTTGAAGCCGTTCTGGCGCAGGATTTTCTGGTAGTCATGGGAACAATATTGCGACCCGCGATCCGTATGATGGATGCAGCCTTTGGGCGGCTGCCGGAACGCGATGGCCATATTCAACGCCCGGATCGCCAAGTCGCGTTTCATCCGATTGCTCACGGCCCAGCCGATAACACGCCTTGAATGCAGATCGAGGATCACGGCCAGATACAGCCAGCCTTCGCGGGTCCAGACATAGCTGATATCCCCCGCCCACTTTTGATTTGGCAGGTCAGCTGAGAAGTTTCGATCCAGCAAGTTCGGCGCGATATTGAACTTGTGGTCACTGTCTGTCGTGACCTTGTGTTTGCGTGTTCTGACAACAGATATCCCGTTCTGGCGCATCAACCTGCCAACACGACGGTGGCCCACGTTCAAACCGATCTCCTTCAACTCTTCGGTCATTCGTGGGCGGCCATAGCTCCCCAAACTAAGCCGCGACTGCTCTTTGATATGAGCCAGCGTGACCAGATCAGATCGCTGCCTACGACTGGCTGGGCGACTGCGGAATGCGCGTAACCCGCGTGCGCTGACACCGACGACCTCGCACAACCGGGCGGCTGGAAAGCTGCCCCTGTGTTCTTCGACAAACCTAAATCTCATTGCTTTAGGCCCGCAAAGAACTGGGTGGCTTTTTTTAAGATCTCCCTCTCCTCCTTCAGGAGCCGGTTCTCCCGTCGAAGTCGATCATTCTCTTGAGCCAGGCTCAAATCCTCTTTGGAAACCACGTCTGTGTCTCGGTGTGCAGTGATCCATTTGTTCAACGTCGACATGCCAACACCCAGATCGTCAGCCACCTGCTTACGCGTCAGCCCACTGGTTAATGCGATGCGCACCGCATCTTGTCGAAATTCGTCTGTCCGTTTCAGTCCCATAGTTCATCTCCTTTGTTGCAGTAAATGCTATCAAAGGAGCGGCATCAAACCGTGACAGGTCCAGGGTGATCGAGAGTTTCGGGAAGGGCTCCTCAGCAAAGGGAACCGCAAGACTTTGATAGCCTTCCTCGACGTGACGCCGGCCTTCGGGCCAGTGTCGGTGAATATCTTGCCAATAGAATCTCAATAGTCGTTCACCAATGTCACCCTCCATTTTTGGCACACCGTAGTAAATCAATGCCAGAACGGCATCGGTGCGAACAACGCGGCGCACTTCCTCGTAGAACACTTCGAGATCGAACCAGTGAGCGGCTTGCGCCGCTGTAACCAAATCAATTGACCTGTCAGGCAGGCTTATCCGCTCTGCCGGTTCCGCTCGATAGGTGGCGTGTTTGTGTTCAGCGACATTCCCGAGCTGCGTGTCGCTGGGGTCTGTTGCCGTGACGTGATCAAAACGGTTCGCCAACAGGACAGATAACTGGCCACTCCTGCACCCGACGTCTAACGCCTGTTCTCTACTGGCACACCGATCTGCCAGTGCGTCGGCTAGGGCCGCCGGATAGGTAGGGCGGCTGGCGGCGTAGGCGGCTCCGCCCGACAAGAAGTGATTACTGCCGCCGTATGATGTGGGAGTGTTGTCCTTAGTCATTGGCCGTCTCCCGAGCAATGCGGCTTAGGCGATCCGCGAAGCTCTCGCGCTCAAGAGCTTCAACCTTCGCCTTCAGCATGGATCGCAGTGGTGCATCAATGAGCGGCCTCATCTGACTGGTCCAATTTGATTGTTCGTGCATGATCGGCCTGTGATCCATCGAGGTGATGGTTTCCGGGGCCGGTGGGCGGTAACCCAGTGCACTGTGTGGTCGCTTTGTGTTGTAGTGTTTCCTCCATTGCTCGATCATGATTTGTGCTTCTCGCAAGCTGTAGAAGACCTCGCCGTTGAGC
The DNA here is from genome assembly GCF_000152965.1 of Roseobacter sp. MED193. Taxonomy (GTDB): domain Bacteria; phylum Pseudomonadota; class Alphaproteobacteria; order Rhodobacterales; family Rhodobacteraceae; genus Pseudophaeobacter. Next base: position 3,229,181 of record NZ_CH902583.1, read on the forward strand.
AGTTCGTCCCGGAACCGGCCATTGTAGCTTTCGCAATATCCGTTCTCCCAAGGTGATCCTGGCTCAATGTAGGCGGTCATTCTCCCTCTGGAGCCGCTTCAGTTCCTTCAATTGATCCACGCCCATTCCCCCATATTGCTTGCGCCAACGGTAATAGGCTTGCTCAACAACGCCGATCTGTCTGATTGCATCCAGACGAGACATGCCTTGCCCCATCAAAACTTCAACCTGCCGTAACTTCGAGACAATCTCTTCGGGCTTCGGTCGCTTGTTTGCCATTCTTGGTCCTCCGTCTACTAAACATAGCGGTGGACCAGTTCAGTTGGGGAGGCTCAGGATCATGTCGGCGATGTACCGCGCCGTTCCGTCAATACGGTACTGGTGGATGACGATCGCATCGAGAAAGTGCTGGAGGACATGCGTTGGTTCTATGGAGCCAGTGACTGGTACGCGGAACGTGGTGTTCCCTAGCGTCGGGGGTATCTGTTTTACGGCTCTCCGGGCCCGGGAAAGTCGAGCCTCATTCGCGGGTTAGCCTCTGAGTTGTCATTGGATATTGCGTCGCTGGATATAGGGCGCGCGACGTTGACGGATGGTGATCTGCGTGAGGCGATGACGTGTGCCCCCAAGGGGTCGCTGATCATAATCGAGGATGTGGACGCCGTGTTTACGCAGCGCGAAGGTGGCGAGAAACGTTCGGGCGTCAGCTTTTCAGGTTTGCTCAATGCCATCGATGGCGTCGCGGCTCAGGAAGGGCGTGCGCTGGTTATGACAACGAACCGCAAGGAAAGATCGGACCCAGCCCTGGTTCGACCCGGTCGTGCCGATGTGCACACCGCACTTGGATTGGTAAGCGCAGCAACGGCCCGTCGACTGACCGAAGTTTTGCAACTGAAATCAGGTGACCTGATTTGGCACGAAGATGGCGTTTTTTGTCTTCGCTTTGCCGAAGTGCGGGCGACGGCTCAGACCGTGCTGTATGCCCCAGAGAGCAACGCTAGCGTCCTGGATGGGCAGGAGAGCCCGACTCGCCCTTAATCACCTACGGGCCACTCTGGAGCACTCTGGGGCTGTTAGAGCCGTGCCCGGCTTTCAGCGATTGACTGCGCCTGAGAAGATCCCAGTCCGGGACCAGGGCAGAGAGTACCTTCATCAACGGAGCAAGGAGCTTCGGCCCGGTGGGTTCAAGTCGGTGTGGTAAGGGGGCACTGTGGTGTGGCTGATGGCGCTGGTGCATCTCCTTGACCAGCACGGCATGTACCGGGTGACGCTGGATGCTGGGTGAGAGGTCCGGAAGCATGTGGAAGGCTGTCAGGTCACCCAGCAGACTTTCAGACAGATCGTAGGGATCGCCGCTGAGTTCAACGCCCGCCTCCAGGCTCAACAACGAAACATGCATCCCGAGAAAGTCGACCTCGACCACTGTAGTGTCGTTGATGAAGATCCTGGAGCGCCAGTCGCTGTTCAGGCTCTGTACCAGCCCCCATAGAACCTACCATTCAAGCCCCAGTCAGAGCGGCTAAAGTCCCGGCGGGTCGCGAGGTCCGGCAGGTCAGCCACATCAAGGGCAGGGATGATCGGGATGATCTTCTTGGAAATGTGAAGAGCGTTGTATCGGGAGGACGTATTCCAGTAGTTCGAGGACATCGACACGCCGATGCACAGCTCAGGATCTTCCAACCAAGCCACGTAGAGATCCAGGATCAGTACTCGAAGCTGGTGTCTGAACGCGGTCTTTGGCTTCGGCCCCGATGTCTTATCACTCGGAAGCTACTCGTCCCAGATGCGATCGCACAGGGTCGCGACCTCAGGGTGATCTGACCAGCGGTGGACATCTATGGGGCGGGAGTGTCAGGGGGTCGCTATGTCCCCCATTGTTTCCCTTTCTTCTGGTAAGGGAGGAAGAACCTGGGGGCTTTCCCCCCGCCTTATAGCTGTCGTTGGTGTTGACCGCAGGTGCAATGACGGGCTCTCGGCTAACTTGTGCGCCGAAATCAAGTGAGCATCTAAACGGCAAGCAAAGGCGTAAGGTCGCGCCGTTTCAGGCTACGCCGCGCCAGCTCACCATAGACCTGGCTCACCTGGCTACGGCCTTGTGCACCGGCCAGTCCGAATACCTTGGTCAGTTCTGGGAACAGCTCAAACAATTCCTGCATGCCTTTCCCTGACAATCCTCGTATTGCCTCAGGACCTGGCCAAAACGTTTCTGAGGCTATGCCCTCGGCAAAAACTACTTCATGGTGCTCCGTCATAAGGTGGACATAGGTGATCTCCTGATGAGGAAAGATCACCTGCCTGCTGCTTTCATCAATCTCTGCTAGCATCTTGGCTGAGATAAAGCTCTCACTGAACGGGGTTTCCCGATCAAAATGCTTGCGATTCACCAAGAGACGATGTTGCGGCGACAGTAACATAGGGCGTTCCGGTGCCAGTATCCCGCCAGGGGTAATGCAGTAGGGTCTCAGGTGGGGCTTTTGACTGAGCTCAGAGGGGGCGAGGGTCCGTTTCCCAACCCAAATCACGGGTTGGAATCCGTTATCAGCGGTTTGCAAAAGATCTCCTACCTGGATTTGACCCGCTGGCACAGCGCCGCGTTTTGTGGCCAGCGCAACGTCCGGCGTGAAACAGGGAATACCGGCGGAATGCAGCTGCGCATGGCTGGAGATTTGGGCAGGGGCCACACCTTGCAGCACCAGTTGCTCACCGCCAGGGAATGTCAGCAATGCGTTGCCAAACCCGTCGTCGCTTACAGACACATCCTGGGTGCGTACTGCGCCACCGGATCCGGTACCACCTATCAGCCCAGAGACATCCAGCTGATCGTTGTAGAATCCATCACTGTCATCATCAGAGATATTGAAGTCTGTAACCGTGTCGATACCACCCGAGGTGGTCAGGACCAACTCGTCGTAACCGTCTCCCAAGGTAATGCTGTCATCGCCGCTGCCCATGGTGATGGTGTCATCACCAGCCCCTGCATCAATGGACAGCCCGCCGCCATCTGCTGAGCCATCCACCACATCCGCCTGACCGCTCAGAATCAGTCTCTCGATCTCAGAGAACGTGACGGTATCGGTACCGTCCGTAACTGTTCCGGCTTCGTTGCCGGTATAGGTCACAGACAGGCCATTGCTAAGGCTGGAGAAATCTACGGTATCAAAGTCAACCCCGGCCTCACCGCCAGTCAAAGTGTCATTGCCAAAACTGTCTTCCATCAGGAAGGTATCGGAATCGGCCTCACCATGCATCACATCGTCGCCAGTGCCGCCGGCAAGGAGGTCGTTGTCGTTGCCACCATACATGGTATCGGCGCCGCTGCCACCTTCCAGCGTGTCATTGCCATCGGTCGCCACGATGCTGTCGTTGCCCACGCCGCCAACCAGGCTATCATCCCCTGCAGAGTTTCTCAGGGTATCGTCGCCTTCACCACCAATCAAAGTATCATTGCCAAGCCCAGTGGTCAGACTGTCATTGCCGAGGCCACCTTCGATGTAGTCATCGCCATCGCCACCAGAAATGGTATCTCCGCCGTCACCGCCAATCAGCGTATCGGAACCGGCCCCACCATCCAGAACATCGGCGCCATCGCCGCCGTCCAGACTGTCGTTGTCGTTGCCGCCAAACATCGTGTCGTCACCGATGCCGCCTTCCAGCGTGTCATTGCCATCCGTGGCCACGATACTGTCGTTGCCCACGCCACCAACCAGGCTGTCATCCCCAGCCGAGTTATGCAGCGTGTCGTTTCCCTCGCCACCGACCAGGGTGTCATTGCCGATACCGGTAGACAGAAAGTCATCGCCTTCTCCGCCATCAATATAGTCGTCGCCTTCTCCACCGGACAGGGTGTCGCCACCGGCACCCCCCATCAGCGTGTCTGCGCCGACACCGCCATCCATGACGTCGTCGCCCTCGCCGCCATCAAGGCTATCGTCGCCTTCTTCGCCCATCAGGGAGTCATTGCCGCCTTGACCGTAGACAACGTCGTCACCCTCTCCGGCCATGACTGTGTCAGATCCTTGTTCAATCGGCGTCAACACGGGGTCGTCGATCACATCTCCAGAGAGGGTAAACCCGGAGTAACCATCGCGTGTTTGCAAGGTAAATTCGATCGAGGAGCGATCTTCGAACTCAGCAGAAAACCAGGCGTCTTGATCGGTGTAATTGTTCATCTCCGATCCGGTTGCGGTCACCATATTTCCGTCGGTTTGAGTGGTCAGGGAGGAGTCTGAGGAAAGACCATAGGACGTAAAACTATTGCCATCGATGATGATGGCTTCGGCATCGCCCGCACCGCTGTTGTCATCTACGTCGTTGAAGGTGGCGGTTGAGTTCAAAACAACCGGTTCACCCGTTGCAGGGTCAAAGAATTCCAGCCTGAAGGTGGCGCGATCACCAGGTGTGTCACCATCCAGCAGGACTTCAGCGCCTTCTGTGTAGCCGAATTCCACCCACATATCGGGGTTGGTCTTTTCCACCAGAACCAGCTTGCCCCAGACCTTGCTACCGTCCTCCAGGGTCGCGATATCTCTAAAGATTGCATAGTCCCCGGCCGAGCCAAGATGGCCGTCATGGGAGACGCTGTCCATATTGGCAAGTTCGAGCTTCAGCGGGCTGGCGTCAGCGCCCTGCTCGAAGCCTTCACCCATGTCGCCATAGATAACATCACTGCCCGCACCCCCATCGATGATGTCGTGGCCTTCTTCCCCGGCGACCGTATCGCTGCCGCCACCGGCATCGATATAGTCATCACTGGTGCTGCCCCCCATCTGGTCATCATCTTCGGAGCCATAACTCGCGGCCTCCGCCGCTGCTTCCTCTGCCTCTTCCGCCTTCTCCTCGGCCTTCTCGGCAGCTTTCTCAGCTTCCTGTTCAGCCTTTTCAGCATCCTCGGCCGTTTCCTCGGCCAGCTTTTCGGCGTCCTTGGCTGCGTCTTCTGCGACCTTTGCCGCGTCCGTTGCGATTTGTTCTAGTTCTTCAGCTTCTTCCTGCAACTGCACAGCTGCCGCTTTTTCAGCGTCACTTGCAGTGTCATCATTCTGTATATCGTTGGCGGCGTCCTTTGCTTCTTTGGCCACCTCTGTCGCCTCAGCGGCAGTATTTGCAGCGACCTCAGCTGCCTGTTGCTTCTCATCAAAATCGGCCGCGGCCTCTGCGGCCGATTTTGCGGCCTCTTCGGCTGCCTTGGCCAGTAACTCGGCCTCTTTAGTTGCCTCCAGAGAGTCCGCTAGAGCAATCTGAGCCTTCTCGATAGCTTTCTGCTGGTGGTCACTCATGGTTCAGCTCATTTCGCGTTAGTATTGATGATCTGGAGCGAAACTAGAGAGTGGATCATAAGTTGTAGTTAATAATGAAGATCTTAGCTACTTTTGAAGACTGGGATGCATCAGGGGCTTTTGGCGCCACAGGCTGCTTAAACCACAAGAGGGTTTGGCTCATTGAATAGGTTAACATTCTGCCGCGTGTCGGCGGTGAAGCAAAACCCGCGCAACAACGGGCTTTGCCTTTGAGCCAAGAGGACATGCGCCGGATAACCTTCAAATCTGTAGGGCATGACGAAGACAACGCCGCATGGCGCTATCAGGGCGGTCTCGTATGACTTTGCGTTTCGCTGCAACCGAGTTTCAGCCGCTGCATAGGGTTATGCCACTTGTCCTAGAGGGCCAGTTCTACCGGGCCTAGATACGACGGAGCCTCTTGGGCGTCTAAAAACGATCTAAGGCGAAGGTCTCCAAGTTTATGTTTTGCCGTTCGTTGCACAGAGCACGGGCCAGTTTCTCGCCCGAGCTCGGAGCCATCATCAGCCCGTAATGAGAATGCCCGAAGTTAACGAAGAGTCCGGGCTGTCCGGCCACGGGTCCCAGAGCTGGCAAGCTATCGGGAAAGGAGGGGCGACGCCCCATCCAGAACCGGTTGTGTTGCAGCTCCATTCCAGGGAAAAGCGCCGTCGCAAGATCGATCAGTTGCTTTTCCCGTCTTTTGGTTGGTGGCGCATCAATCGGCGCAAATTCGGCCTGTCCTGCGATGCGTAGACCGCCCTCCATGCTGCTGGCCACCACCTTCGCATCCACATCCATGACCGAGTGATTGATTTCGATGCCGGGCTCCGGGAACTCCACATGATAGCCGCGCTCCGCCATGAGCGGGACCGAGAGACCAAGATTTTCCAATATGGCGCGGCTCCAAACGCCGAGGCAAATGATGACCCGCTCCGCTGCTAGGGTCTCCCCATCGCATTCAACCCTCCAGCCGCTTTCTGTTTTGCAGATCTCCCTAATCGAGGTCCGCTTGAAGGTTGCCCCCATTTTGCGCGCCTTGTCCGCGAGGATGGTGCTCAGCCTGCCAGGGGAAAGCACCCGGGCCTGGCCCTTGATCAGGATCGCAGCCGCAAATTCGGGGCTCAGCTCGGGTTCGTAAGACCGCAGGTGGTCGCTACCGACCAATTCCAGGTCCGCTCCCATTTGCGCACGTATACGGTAATCGATGGCGTCCAGGTTTGCGCGGGTGCCATCGCGAAAGGCGTGGATATACATGCTATCGCGCAGAAGGGTTTCGTGCCCGGTGCCCTTGAGATGCCTTTGATACAGTTCAATCGATGGGCCGCACAAATGCGACATTGCTTCGGCTGTTGCCTGCAGTTTATCCAGTCGGCCCTGTAGCAGGAAGCGGATGCCCCAGGGCAGCATTTTCCACATGACACGCGGGTCAATGGACAGGGGGCGTCCAGGGCCGAGCAAGAGCTTGGGAATGGTCTTCCATGTTCCGGGCAGGGATTGAGGGATGATTGACCATGGCGATACCACCCCCGCGTTGCCCAGAGAGGTCTCCTGGCCTGGTTCCCCCTGGTCGATTACGGTTACTGGCACGCCGCGCTCTAGAAGGGATAGCGCAGTGCAAATGCCAATAATTCCTGCACCCAGAATTGTGACTGGCTTTTGGTGGTCAGGCGAGAGCATCTGCGCCTCGCCGCGTCATGATCTGGCTGATGATAGCAGGAGCCGCGATTACAAGTGCCACCAGATCCGCTTCAAGCGAGGGGGCGATAAAGACCAACCCTGCCACAGCCATCAGGATGCGCAAGAGGGTTCCCATTGGGGCCAGCCAGTAGCCAACGACTGCTGCTGACAGGGCAATGACGCCTGCGATGCAGCTTGCGGCAGTATATGTAAACTCCCATAGGTCAAAGCCTGTGGAGGAGACAAACAATAGGACCGGCGCATAGACAAAGGCCATTGGGGCGACGACCTTTCCCAGTCCAAGCGAGAAGGCGCTGATGCCGGTTCGGAAAGGATTGGAGTTCGCAATCGCCGCCGCCGCATAGGCTGAGGTGCACACTGGCGGGGTAATCTCGGCCACCACGCCATAATAGAGCACGAACATATGGGACGCGATCGGCGGGATGCCCAGCTGTGCCAGAGCGGGCTGAGCCACAGAGACAAGCATGATGTAAAGAGCGGTCGTGGGAACACCAGCCCCCATCAAAATACAGGCCAAAGCGATGAACACGAGGCTGATAAAGAGTGTCAGATCCTCAACCGTATAGAGCTGGAAGGTGCCGAACTGGAACATCCAAACCAGATCATTGCCAAGATTGGAGGCGGCCTGCGTGACCATAAAGCCAATGCGAAAGCCAACACCGGTGGTATTGATTACCCCAATGACGATCCCAACTGCCGCAGAAGCAGCACCGACAGCCAGAGCATATTTTACCCCGGTCTCAAATGTGTCGGCCATTTCCCGCAGGGTCACTTGTCGTTGGGGGTTCAAAGTGGCCAGAACGGCGCCGCTGACCAGAATAGCGGACATTGCCAGATCAAAGCCGCCGCCCATATATTTCCAGATCACGAACCCGATGAAAGCCAGAGCGTAGATCAAGGTGACTGGCGCTCTCATTCGGCTCATGCCTGCAATGATCGCAAGTGAAATACCACAAAATGCAGACATATAAGGCGTATAGCCTGAAAACAGCACCACCAGCAGGCCGATCAAAGGAACAATGTTTGCCCAACCATCGGACCAGACCGCGCGAAGCTTTGGCAGTGCCTCTTTCGACATCCCCTTAAGGCCAAGCCGACGGGCCATCAGATGGACAACTGCAAAAACCCCAACGTAATGCAACAAGGCTGGAAAGATCGCTGCAATCACGATCGTTGTGTAGGGCATCTCCAGGAACTCAGCCATGATAAAGGCTGCCGCCCCCATGATCGGCGGGGTGATCTGTCCGCCAGCGGAAGCTGCGGCCTCTACCCCGCCTGCAAAGTGGCCGGGATATCCTAACCGTTTCATGTTGGGGATCGTCAGTGCGCCAGTTGAAACCGTATTGGCGACAGAGGACCCTGAGATCGTCCCGAAGAACGCCGATGATACCACTGAAACTTTGGCAGGTCCGCCGGTATAACGGCCGGCAAGGATGGTGGCATTGTCGATGAACAGCTGCCCCAACCCGGTGCGCTGCGCAATTACGCCAAACAGCACGAAGTGGAAGACGATGGTTGAAACAACCCAGAGCGTCACGCCAAAAATACCTTCCTGCGGAAAATACATTGACGACACGAAGGTGTTGAATTTGACGCCTGGATGCTTGAGCAGCCCCGGAAAATAGGGGCCAAACAGGGCATAACAGATAAAAATACTGATGATCAGGGGCAGGATCCAACCGAGTGTCCGGCGTGCGATATCAAGTACCAGAACGATCAATATACATCCAAACAGGATATCCCAGCGGTTGGGGTTCCCCATGCGGAAGGTCATTTCTTCGACGCCCATCCACTCAATTCCGCGCCAGGCCAGGCCGAGATATAGCGCGGCCATTACTCCGAGGATCATCAGCGCAATATCCAGATAGGGCACGCCTGCGAACCTCAGTCGACCGGTCCTGAGATCGAATGCAGTCTTAGTTTTGAATATTGGATAGAATGAATAGGTCAGGATGAAGAGCCCTGACAGGTGCCAGCCCATGTGCCAGTAGTCAGGCGGCAGGGCAAAGCCCGCAGTGAGATAGTGATAAACTGCAAAGCTCAGCGCGACATATCGCAGGAACTTTCCAAATGCTGGTGTGACAGCGCGTGTCGCGGCCCCTTCGTCATATTTTTCCTCGATGGCGGCCAGCTCTTGTTCTGAAAGCTCGCGCAGGTCTTCTACTCGCTGATCGCTCATCGCGTCCCTCGTTGCCGTAGTAGTTCAGTAGGAAGATGTTCAGGCGGCATCAGGAAACCGCCTGAACAAAGGAAGCCGACTTATTCCAGAAGACCGGCTTCTTGGTAGAACTTTTGGGCCCCAGGATGCAGGGGCACACCAAGCGCAGAAATACCGTTAAGGGCTGTTTCTGCCGTGATCTGTTTGCCCTTGGCATGGCCACTGTCCAGCAACCTGCGTGTATTGTCGTTCCAGAGCGCTGAGGTGATCCCGTAGACAAGCTCATCCGACAAATCCGAAGACACAACCAGGAGCGCCGACACAGCTGGTGTCTTTACGTCATAAGAAATGCCATCATAAACGCCCGCGGGGATTTTGGACGGGATATAGGCCGGGATCAATTCGTTGATCTTGGCGAGATCTTCATCGGTGAAGCTATGTAGCTCCATGCCCTTGGTCGTGGCCAACTGCACCATGGCAGAGACGGGCCAACCCGCAGCATAGAAATACGCATCAAGCTGTCCATCTGCCAGGCGTTCGGCTGACTGCGAGTTGTTCAGCTCTGCCTCGTCCATGTTATCACGCGTGACACCCCATTCTGCGAGCATCATTTCGACGGCAACCTGTGTGCCTGAACCAGCTTGGGCGATACCTACGCGTTTTTCCGCAAGATCCGACAGGCTGGTCACGCTTTGGCCCTTTGGCAAGACAAGGTGCAGATCCTCAGGGTAGAGGTTGGCGACGATCCGAAGTTTTTCATGCGGTTTGCCGTCAAACTTTCCCTCGCCCAGGAACATAGAGCGGGTCACATCGGCCGCAGCCATGCCTGCTTCCAGCTCTCCATTTTGAACAGCCGTGTTGTTGAACACCGATGCGGTTGTGGATTGCGCGATCGCGATCAACCCTGGCACACCGCATTGCCCCCCCTGATCACAGGGCCGTGCGCCCGGAGGCGCGGAGATGCCATTGGCGATGGTGCCGCCGATTGGAAAATATGTCCCCCCAGCGCTGCCAGTGCCGATCCGGAAAAACGTCGGATCTTGTGCAAATGCCGCTCCTGCCGACAGGGTCGCCGCAGCGGCCAGAGCCAATAATTTTGTAGCTAAATTCATCCCAAACTCCCCGTGATTGTTTTTGGTGATTCATGTCAGTGAGCGTAGACAAGTAAAAAAATAAAAACCAATTTGAATATTCTACATATCCATAAATCCTGTTTATATATTGCGCATGAACCTTATCCAGATGTTGACCTTCGAAACCGTCATGACCTCTGCATCGCTGTCGGATGCGGCGAAGAAACTTGGCCGAACGCAGCCTGCCGTCAGCGCCTCTATCAAAGCGCTGGAGGACCAGCTTGGGTTGCAACTCTTTGAAAGGAGAGGGAGAAAATTGATCCCTGTGCCGGAGGCGCAGTATCTTCTGACCGAGTCCAAGGCTATTCTCTCTCAGGTCAATCAGGTGCGACAGACAATGCGCAGCCTGTCGGGGGGGCAAAGTGGCACGCTCAAGGTGGCCGCGATGCCAGGGCCGGTCTCCCTCATTTTTCCAAAGTTCATTGCCTCAAAAATTAGCGGTTCGGATGATATTTCGATCTCCATACAGGCGCGAACCTCTAACCAGATCGCAGAACTGACCCGGGCACAGTCGATCGATTTTGGGTTTGCAGACGCGCCTGAACAGGAAATCGCAGAGAATCTCTATCAAACGGTGGCGATCTCTGCCGATTGTCCGGTTGCCTTGCCAAAAGATCACCCGCTCGCGCGCAAGGCTGAAATCAGTTTCGCCGATCTGGATGGTCAGCCCCTGGGCACATTGCCCATTGCGCACCGCCAATCTGTCGAACTGGCACACCAATTCGCAGCACGGGACCTAACGTTCAGGCCGACTATCGAAAGTCAGACCTTTCTGCCGATCCTGCATTTTGTTGCTGCCGGTCAATGTTGTACGGTAATTGATCCACTCTCGATTTTCTTGGCCAGCGCAGAGGCCCCGATGGTGCCTGGCATCGTGATCAGGCCAATGGTTGAGCCGATACGATATAACTATGCAATCTATTCGCCGAGCTACCGACCAACCTCTGTCATTGCGCGAAAACTCCTGGAGGCCTGGCAGGACGAGGTCATACTGCTTTTGGGAAATGCAGGTTATAACCCCCGGTTCGAAGACCAGGTCATTGCATGACCGGGCCCAGCACAGGCACGGGCCGCTCTTAACCGCTGAAAGGGGGCAAAGGAGGGTGCAGGGCACCTGCAGACCGTCCGGTGGCATGATCCAGGACGGGAAGCGGGCTGTTTGGGACTTGATGATCGGTTGCACGGATCCGCGCGGATAGTGCTCTTAAAGGATTTGGAAGAGTTTCTATGTAAAACGGCGGGAGGTTTGTCATGCAAATGGAACGTTAAAGTGACTATAAACGATCGTCGTCTAAATGTTCGGCCAGCGCAGGGTGAAGCTCCCTTTGGTCTGCACGAAGTGTTTATCTCGCGGACAGATGAGCGCGGCGTTATCAAAGCCGCGAATTACGTGTTCAAACGGGTTGCTCATTACGACTGGGAAGAGCTTCTTGGTGCCCCCCATCGGATCATCCGCCATCCTGATATGCCCAAAGGCGTCTTTCACCTGTTCTGGGAAACGCTGAACCGAGGCGAGTGCATCGGCGCCTATGTCAAAAATCGCACAAAAGATGGCCTGTACTACTGGGTGTTTGCGGTTGCCGTTCCCTGTCCTGGTGGATTTCTTTCTGCGCGTATTCGCCCAAGTAGTGCAAAGTTTGACGAGGTGAAGAAGGCCTATGCAGAGTTGTTGCAGGCCGAAAAGGAGGATGAGCTGTCTCCTGCGGAAAGCGCGGAAGTGATGCAAGAATGGATCAAGTCAAAGGGATACGAAAGCTACCATCAGTTTTGCACCGCTGCGCTCAGCGAAGAGCTCCTTTCCCGCAGCGCCGGTCTCGGTATCGACCCAGATCAAAAGATCTTGCAGTTGCAACAAACTATCTCTGATGCGGATGCCCTTGTCGCTGAAACCGAAAGCCTGATTGGGGAGTTTGATGCCATGCGGACCATCCCCCACAATCTAAGAGTAATTGCGTCTCGCATCGAGCCTGCTGGTGGTCCTGTCACGGTTCTATCGCAAAATTATGGCAGCATGTCCGCTGAAATGTCGAACTGGTTCGAGAACAACGTCATGGGAGAGAATAGCAATTTCAACAAGATCAAAGGCGCGGCAACAAATCGTCTGTTTGTTGAGGGCATGACGCGCATTCTTCAAGAATGCGATACACTTCTCTCCAAAGAGCGTCGGGCGTTGGGGACGGCAGATATTGCCAGTGAGCGTGAAATCCTGGCGCAACTCATAAAACGAGAGCGGGACCTGGCCAACGAAGGTGGCGAGCAGGTCAATTTTGAGGCCGACAGAATTCAACATGCGTGCAATGTCATGCACCGTCAATTTTTGGGCTTAAGCACCACAAGAGTTCTGTGCAAAATCGAAGCGGCGCGGTTGCCGCAAGGCGGAGAAACCCTAGATGACATTATCGACCAGCTGGGCAGTTTTCAAAGAAGTATTGCACAACGTTTGACCAATATTGCCAAACTCAGCAATCAAGTCCGCGCCATCGAATAACCCGTCGAGGCAGCAAGCTTTGACCTATCTTTGAGCATGGCTTGGGCCTGCATAGTGCTATGCATCCAACCTCCAGAAAGACTTCTTAGGTTTGTTGATACGCGGGGGTTAGTCACCAGCGAGGATCCAGCTTGAGGCTTTTTCGGCAATCATGATTGTGGGCGAATTGGTATTGCCGCTGGTGATTTCCGGCATCACCGAGGCATCTACCACGCGCAAGGCTTTGATGCCTTTGACGCGCAGATGTGGGTCAAGCACAGCAGAAGGATCGTCCGCGCGCCCCATTTTGACCGTGCCCACCGGATGGAAGATCGTGCTGGCGATGTCACCGGCCAGTCGCGCCAGATCCGCGTCGCTTTGGTATTGCACACCGGGTTTAAATTCTTCGGGTGCATAGGGCTGCATTGCCGGTTGCCCCATGATTTCGCGCACCTGACGCAGACTATCTGCCGCCACTCTGCGGTCATCCTCAGTGTCCAGGTAATTGGGCGAAATCAACGGCGCATCGCGGAAATTGGCCGAGGCTATCCGAACATGGCCGCGGCTGGTGGGGTTCAGGTTACAAACGCTGACCGTCATGGCTGGGAAATCATGCAAATCCTCACCAAAGGCTTCCAGGCTGAGCGGTTGTACATGGTATTCCAGGTTGGCATGTGTTCGGCTTGGATCCGAGCGTGTAAAAGCGCCCAACTGGCTTGGCGACATGCTCATCGGGCCCGAGCGTTTAAACAGGTACTCCAGCCCGATCTTGGCCTTGCCAATCATGGAATTAGCCATTGTATTCAGTGTACTGGTACCTTTTACCTTGAACACGGCGCGGATCTGCAAATGGTCTTGCAGGTTTTCCCCTACATAGGGCTGGTCCATAAGGACCTCGATACCATGCTCTTTCAGCAGGGACGCCGGACCAATCCCGGACAACTGCAGGATCTGTGGTGAGTTCAGCGCCCCGGCAGAGAGCACAACTTCGCGACTTGCACGCACCTCTACGAGGTCGCCCGCACGGCTGACCCTGGCGCCGATACAGCGCAGAGCACCGTCGTTGTCTTTCTCAAAAGAAAGCTTCTCGACTTGAGCTTCGGTCCAAATGGTCAGATTCTTGCGCTTCTTGGCCGGACGCAGAAAGGCCTTTGAGGTGTTCCACCGCCAGCCAGAGCGCTGGTTCACGTCGAAATAACCAACACCGGCGTTGTCACCACTGTTGAAATCGTCGGTCTTCTGGATGCCGGTTTCAACAGCTGCATCGGCAAAGCTGTCCAGTACATCCCAGCTTAGCCGCTGTTTTTCGATCCGCCATTCGCCGCCATGCCCGTGCATGTCGGAAAACCGGCTGTTGTTGCCGGTGACCGGATCGGCGCCATCGTCCATCTTGTAGTGGTTCTCATGCGCCTTGAAATCCGCGAGGGAGTTTTCCCAGTTCCAGGCCTCTTCACCGGTCACTTTGGCCCAGTTGTCATAGTCGCGGGCCTGACCGCGCATGTAGATCATCCCGTTGATCGAGGAACAGCCACCCAGCGCTTTGCCGCGGGGGTAGAGCAGGCTGCGCCCGTTTAATCCCTTGTCAGGCTGGGTCTTGTACATCCAGTCTGCTCGCGGGTTGCCGATACAATATAGATAGCCCACGGGGACATGGATCCACGGATAGGTGTCTGGCTTGCCGGCTTCCAGTAGCAATACATGATTGGTGGGGTCCGCACTGAGCCGATTGGCCAGCAAGCACCCTGCAGAACCTGCGCCGACGACGATATAGTCAAACCCTTTGAAACCATCAGACATATTTGCCACCCACTTTAAGCCGTTTTCCGTTGGTTTCGTGCTGAGAGGACGGGTGAACGCTTTGGTTTCAGGCGCGATTTTCTGGGCCAAAGAAAACAAGCTGTTCAGGTCAGGTTGCCTCCCAGAACGCGATTTCAAAGATCTGTGACGTACAATGAGCAAGAAACCTAATGACAAATGCCACAAGGTATTATTACAAAAATTTATATGGACCGATACAATAACATTAACAGCATCTTGGCTTTTGTAACCGTCGCGCGCGAAGGCAGCGTTTCACGTGCGGCAGAAGTGCTGAACCTGACCCAGCCAGCCATCAGTCACCAAATTAAGCGGCTCAGCACAGAAACAGGGATCACGCTGTTCACAAGAACAGCCAGCGGGTTACAGATCAGCCACGATGGGGCTGCAGTGTTGTCAAAGGCCCAACAGGTCCTGGATGCCATGGCTGATTTTCAGCGGACTGCTCGACTGCGATCGGGCCAAATCAGCGGCAAATTGACGATAGGGACCATCGTCGATCCAGAATTCATCCGCCTGGGGCAGATGCTCGCCCGCTTGCGTAGTGAGCATCCGGGGATCGAGACGGAGCTGGTCCATGGGGTCAGCGGCGATATCGTGGCATGGCTCAAGCGTGGTCGGATTGATGCCGGGTTTTATCTATGCGGTCCTGATGATCTGCCCCAGATGGAGGCCGAGGGCGAAGATGCAATCGATGCTATTCGGCTGGCGGATTTTCACTACCGCGTCATTGGACCAACTGGCTGGCAGAACAAAATCCAAGATGCCAGTTGGTCACAACTGGCGAGCCTGCCCTGGATTGGAACGCCAGAGGCATCTGTCCACCATCGCCTGCTCAACAGAGTGTACGAAGACCAGAGCAATCGTTTAAACGTCGTTGCCCTCGTCGATCAAGAAGCGTCCATGCTTGAAATGGTCAGATCCGGAATAGGCCTGAGTCTATGTCGTGAATCCATCGCACTGCACCAAAAGCAATCATTCGGGCTGGCTGTGGGCAATGCCGTCTCCGTGCCAGCCTGTCTTTGTTTTGTCGCTTTGCAACGGCGCCGGGAAAACCCAATACTCGCTGAGGTTTTCGAGCTTCTGGAAAACTCCTGGTCGCTAGCCGACAGCCGCCGCAGTATCGAACACAGCTAATCAGAGCCCCCATTCCTCCTGAACATGCGCTCGAGCCATTGGCAGTGAAAGCACTTGACCGACCGCAATGCAGCGTTCTAAACGGCAAGAGTCGGTTTTCTAGGAAATTAATAGGGAATTCGTGGCGACAAACCTGTAGCTAAGCGAAACTGCCCCCGCAACTGTATGCGATACGCCGCATTTCGAGATCCACTGGGCTGAAGGGCCTGGGAAGGTGAAATGAGGCTTAAGTCGTTAGTCAGGAGACCTGCCGACATGACACTGGAACCGGACGGGGATGTCTGGGGTGGATCGCGTCGCCCTAGCCGGTTTGTGCTACCGGTGCCATTGCGTTCAATCCCAAATGTCTTGTCCAATATTGGCGAAGGAGCCAAGAAGTATGAAAAACGGCCTAATTGCGTCCGGGGTGTTGACGCTGGTATTGATGTCCTCAGTGGTGAATGCACAGCAAACTGAATACCCCCTGACAGTTTCAAATTGCGGATTCGATCAAACCTTTGACGCGGCGCCAAACGCCACTGTCACGGTCGGTCAGTCCACGACTGAACTGCTCTACCTGCTGGGTTTGGGTGAAAAAGTGGCGGGCACGTCGGTTTGGTTCAATCCGGTGCTTCCTCAATTTGCAGGGCTGAACGCAGGCATTGAACGTCTGGCAGACAACGACCCAAGCTTTGAGAGCGTGGTGAACAAAAAACCCGATCTCGTAACAGTCATGTATGAATGGCATGTGGGCGCCGAGGGTATCGTGGCCACACGCAATATGTTCCATGATGTGGGCGTGCCCACCTATGTGATGCCAACAGATTGCGAAAGCAAAGACAACCTGGTTGGTGGCGACGGCACGCGCTCTGAGTTGTTTTCCACCGAACAGCTCTACAAAGCCATCTCACAACTCTCCTTGATCTATGATGTACAATCCAATGGGGTTGAACTCATTGAGAGCCTTAAGGCCAGTGAGGCTGACGCGATTGCACAGGCCCAAGCGCTTAACCTGCCAACAGGCACTTCCGCACTCTTTTGGTTCTCCTCGGCGGACATGGAGGCAGATCCCTATGTTGCAGGTCGACAGGGGGTCCCTGCTTACATGATGGACAAACTGGGCGTAGACAACGTGGTGACCTCTGATGAGGAATGGCCATTGGTGGGCTGGGAAACGCTGGCTAAAGCTGATCCGTCTTTCATCGTCATTGCTGAAATGAACCGTCGCCGCTTTCCTGCTGATGACGTCGAAATGAAGCGACAATTCCTGATGAACGACCCCGTAGCATCCGAAATGACGGCCGTCAAAGAAGGTCGGATCATCACCATCGGCGCACATGCCATGAGCCCAACTGTACGGGCCATCTATGCGTTGGGGCAGGTTGCTGAGGCGCTTGAAGGTTACAACCTAAAATGATCACGACTGACCGGAAATCGAGCCGGTCGGCTTATCGAAACCTTTGGAAGTGGGCGGTCATAGCGCCGCCCCTTCTATTCTTCGCGTTGGTGGCTGGCACGGCTATGGGGGAAACCAGTATCCCAATGGATGTGGTCCTAAAAGTGTTGGCCAACAAGATTTTTGGTGCAGCCTATCCGGTTGATCGCATCGACGCTGGTATCATTTGGAGCTACCGGCTTGCCCGAGCGGTTGTGGCCGCCTGTTGCGGGGCCGGGTTGGCCTTATCTGGTGTCGTGCTCCAGGCGCTCTTGCGAAACAGCCTGGCTGACCCCTATTTGTTGGGGATCTCAGCGGGGGCCTCCACGGGTGCAGTTGCTGTTGCGATCATTGGTCTTGGCGGCGGGCTGATCTCCATGTCTGCGGGTGCCTTTGTTGGCGCCCTCTTGGCCTTTGCCTTTGTCGCGATGCTTGCGTCTTTGGCGGGGGGAGGTACGGGACTTCGCGCGGCGGGTGTGATTGTACTGGCAGGGATCGCCGGATCTCAGCTGTTTAATGCCTTGACCGCCTTTCTGATTGCAAAATCTGCCAATGCAGAACAGGCCCGCGGGATCATGTTCTGGTTAATGGGCAACCTCAGCGGCGTGCGATGGGCTGATACTATTACCGTTGTGCCTGCCGCCCTTTTTGGTTTGCTGGTCTGTATTTTCAATATTCGCGCTCTGGACGCCTTTACCTTCGGTTCTGACAGCGCTGCCTCTCTTGGTATTGCGGTAAAACGCGTGCAGTTTGGTCTGATCGCCGTTGCCGCGCTTATGACGGCTGCGATGGTCTCTATCACCGGTTCGATTGGTTTTGTGGGCTTGGTCATTCCGCATGCCATGCGCCTGGTCGTAGGGACGCGCCACCGCGCGCTTCTTCCGGCTTCTGCTTTGGCTGGGGCGATCTTTCTCATTATGGCAGATATCATTGCACGCATTGTAATCCCTGGTCAGGTTTTGCCCATTGGGGTTGTGACAGCCCTGGTTGGTGCCCCTGTGTTTGCGCTGATTTTGATCGGACGGAGAGCTGCTGTATGATCCTTAGGTGTGAAAATCTCGGCTGGCGGGTCCGCCGCAAAGAGATCGTTTCAAACGCGTCGCTGACGTTGAATGAGGGTGAAATGCTGGGGTTGATTGGCCCCAATGGGTCGGGCAAGTCGACCTTGTTGCGGATGTTGGCAGGGGTTCGCTATCCCAGCACCGGGCGTGTCTACCTAGGGGGGACTCCTATGCCGGAGCTGCGCCAGAGGGAGATCGCGCAGACATTGGCCCTGGTCGAGCAGCACGCTGATACGGAAGAGCGGATCACCGTTAGAGAAGCGGTTGAACTTGGGCGTACACCGTTCCTTTCGGTGCTGCAGCCCTGGAGCCAGGACGACGAAGCCATTGTCGTGGATGCGATTGCGGCAGTAGATCTGCATGGATTTGAAAACCGGAACTGGCACACGCTTTCGGGCGGCGAACGCCAACGCGTCCAGATTGCGCGGGCCCTGGCGCAACAGCCGCAGGTGTTGTTGCTCGACGAGCCAACCAATCATCTGGATATCAAACACCAGTTGGCCATATTGCAATTGGTGAAAGAGTTGCCAATAACCAAAGTGGTTGCTTTGCACGATTTGAACCAAGCTATGATCTGTGACCGAATTTGTGTGATGCATGCTGGGCGGATTGAGGCTTTGGGGGTGCCCGCAGAAATCCTTACAGAAACACGTCTGATGAACACATTCGGTGTCTGCGGCCATTTTATGACCGACCCCTTTGATGGCTCGCCTGTCATTCGCTTTCACCGGGCTCACAGAATGGACTGACAAATGCGACCACTACTGACTTTCTTGTTTCTCGTCATCCCGACCCTCGCTTTGGCTGAAACCTATGAGGTGCAGATGTTGAACCGAAACGCCAACGGTTCAATGGTCTACGATCCCCCCTACCTAAACATCCAGGCCGGCGACCGCGTCAAATTTGTCGCTACACGACCGGGGCATAACGCTGTCAGTATTCAGGGCATGATCCCAGACGGTGCTATGGCCATCAAAGGCAGGCTCAATGAGGAACTCACGGTAACCTTAGATGTTGAGGGCCTGTATGGTATCAAATGTACTCCGCATTTTGCCATGGGTATGGTCATGGTGATTGAGGTGGGTGCACAAAAGGCAAAGGTCGATGACATTCCTGTGGGCTTGCCAGAACGTGCTGCCGCACGACTGCAAGACTACCTTGCGCATCGAAATTAAAGCTCGGCGTGGTCCGTACGCGCCTTTGCAAACAAAAGGTTTGATGGAAGGTCCTGTTTTGGGCCTGTATCTGATGATGCTCCCTCGCCATGTCTTGGCTGTTGATTGCCTGACGCCGACCATGAGACGGGGAGCAGTAAAGGAAATTTCAATTCTGCTGCGATAGTCTTTGGGGAACCTGCGGTTTCAGACAGAAGGCTGACATGAGCAAAACCCGCCTGGCATTGGTGCCTATTACCTATATCGCTTTTGTGCTTGGCTTGGCGCCAAGTCGCGCTGCTGAGCAGTTCTCAATCGTGAACGAAAGCTTCTTTGGTCAGGGAAACTCCGCGGTGCAGCCGGTATTGGCCCGTCATTCCCCGCCTTCGGTTTTGACCCCAGATCGTGCCCCAGAGGGGCTAGAGGCGGAGATGGAGGCGGTGCAAGCTAATCTGGCCAGCCTGTTTGCGGATCGCCGCGGAACCAGCATGTTCCGCGCCTTGCCAAAGGGGGTCGCAAAAGGGGCGGTGGCAAAGTTGATGCAGCTGATCGCCAGCGCAGAGGCGGGCAGCGCGCAATATGATGCTGTTCAGCATGCAGCCACCGTGAAGCCGCGCAAACCTCCCACCGAAATGACAGTCGGAGAGATCTACGACTGGATCGCCCGCACCCCGGGCCAACAGCACGCTATTGGTCGCTACCAGTTCATTCCTGCGACCCTGAAACGGCTCGTACGTCATGTCGACGCCAAACGTACCGATGTGTTTTCGCCAAAGCTGCAGGATCGTTTGGCACATCAGTTGCTAGAGGAAGCAGGGTTGAGCGCCATGATGGCCAAAGACATGAGCCGGACCGATTTCATGAACAACTTGGCCAAGATCTGGGCCGGGCTACCGACCTCCAGTGGCAAGAGCTACTATCATGGGTATGCAGGGAATCGCGCCACTATGACCTGGGCCCACTTTGACACCGAAATGGCCCGAATTTTCCCAGGTTGAAGGCGATCAGGTTGGCATCTCCTGCGCAAGGGCGCGGGCGTAGAGGCGGCGCATCACCAGCGCGGTCAGATACATCGGGACTTGGTAACAGCCCAGAAAAATCAACAAGGGATCTGTGGTGCTGGCGGGCAGGGCAATCAGGAACAGTGCAAAGTTGCGGTTCCCAGCCACCACCGATGTCGGCACCGCGATGTCGGCCGCGCCGCGCCACATGAGCCAACGAAAACACAGGTACTGCAGTCCGAAGTTGGCCAAACAGACGAGTCCAAGCCATTTGGCCACCTCAAAAGGCGCGCGGTAAAGCGCCGGTCCAAGGGCCGCCATCAAGCCGATTACAATCACTGCCAGCGCCAGAATGGTGACACCATCCACCGCCCGGGCAGAGCGTTCAGCCAGGTCGGGGGCAAAGAGCTGGCGGCAGGTAAAGGCCAGCGCAACGGTCACAGCAATGGTTGCCGTTAGACGCAGCGAGGCGCTGAGCACGTTCCACAGGCTGCCCAGTTCGGGCGAAAGCAGAAATACGGGGATCACGGTGAGGGGCATCAACGCGGTGCCAAGGATCAGCAAACGAAAGGCGGGCTCCGGTGCATGGCCCAGGAGCAATGTGATATTAGGACTGCCCGTGACCGAAGGCGCTGATAGCATCAGTACCAGCGCCACGGCCAAAGGCGTGGCAGCGATGCCCAGAGCCCAGAACAGGATCACAGCCAGAAGCGGCATCAGCATCTGTAGGAACAGAACCGATTTGAGGCTGGATAGCCCGTCCTTTAATCCACCAAAGGCACGTGGTGCCCCGATGCGAAAGGCGGTGAGAAACAAAAGCCCGGCCACCATTTCTGGCAGCCAGGGTTTGAGGGCGCTGGCCAGATCCTTGAGCAGGAAACCTGCCAGCAGCCCCAGTATCATTGCCACCTGCCCGTGGCGGGCGACAATGGTCAGGAGCTTGATCATCCTGTTATCCGCCAGCGGGTCCGCTGCGCAGGTTGTTAGGCAACCAGGTGGCCAGTTCCGGCCAGGCCACTAGGATCACCACCATGACCAGCATTAGGCCGACCATGGGAATGGCGGTTTTTGCAATGTAAGAGATCTCGTGGCGGGTCATGCTTTGCAGCACAAAGAGGTTGAAGCCGATTGGTGGTGTGACCTGGGCCATCTCGACCACCACCACGATGAAGATGCCGAACCAGATCACATCAATGCCGGCCTGGCGGATCATCGGCTCAACGATGGCCATTGTCAGCACCACAGACGAGATCCCGTCCAGGAACATACCGAGCACCACATAAAAGAGTGTCAGGGCCACGATCAGCACCAGGGGGGACAGGTTCATCTGGTCAATCCAAGCGGCCAATGCGCGGGGCAATCCGGTGAACCCCATGGCCAAGGACAAAAACGACGCCCCCATCAGGATCAGCGCAATCATGGCAGAGGTGCGCGTCGCCCCCATCAGGGACTCGGTAAAGGTGGACCAGCTGAGCGAGCCTTGGAACAGCGCCAGTGTCAATGCCCCCAGAACGCCAACGGCGGCGGCCTCGGTGGCGGTGGCAAGCCCGAGGTACATCGAGCCGATCACCACGGTAACCAGCATCAGCACCGGGATCAGAAAACGGCTTTCAGCAAGCATTTCACCAAAGGACATGGCAGGCTCGGGGGCAGGGCGCTGATCTTTGGCAAAGAAATGCCAGCCCATGATGTAGGCCATGAAGAGGCTCGCCAGCACCAGGCCGGGGAAGATGCCGGCCATGAAGAGTTTGGTGATCGATTCATTGATCGAAACCCCATAGACGATCAGCGTCAGCGAAGGCGGGATCATCAATCCCAGCGTAGCGGCACCGGCCAGGGTGCCGACGATCATGTACTCTGGATAGCCGCGCTTACGCAGCTCTGGGATCGACATTTTGCCAACAGTGGTAAGAGTCGCAGCCGAGGAGCCAGAGACAGCGGCAAAAATGGTACAGCCCGCGATGTTTGTGTGAAGCAGTCCACCAGGTAGCCAGCGCATCCACGGCGCCAACCCGCGAAACATGTCCTGCGACAGCCGGGTGCGATACAGGATCTCTCCCATCCAGATGAACAGGGGCAGCGCAGTCAGGGTCCAGCTAGAGGCACCTGTCCAGATGGTGGTGATCATTGCGTCGCCTGCGGGGCGGGTGGTGAACAGCTCCATCCCGACCCAAGCGACGCCCATCAGTGCCAGGCCAATCCAGACTGAACTGCCCAGAAGCGCAAAGAGCACAAAGACAAAGATGAGGGTTGTGTAAATCTCGCCCATTATTCCACGGCCTCCGAATTGATGCTGGCCCGGCGGGTGATCAGCAGACGGCAAAGATAGTCCCAAAGTGCCAGCGCCAGCAGCACTGTGCCGATCGACATGGGCAGTTGTGGCAACCAGACCGGTGTGTAGACCCAGTCGGACCCAGTTTGTGCCCAAAGCGCCCCCCAATCCGAGGGGGCGGTGACAAATATCTTCAGGGCCGAAAGCAGCCATTCCGGGGTGAAGTCCTGCCCCTGGGTGCGGTCATTCAACATCTCAGACATGATGTTGGTTTTGATGGCATAACGGGCGAAATAGGTGGCGGTAATGGCAGCAATCCACATGGCAAAAGCATCTAGCCACAGACCAAAGTGATGTCCCATATTGAGCAGGATTGAGACCCGGATATGGGCCCCCCGTGTCAACGCGTGGGCGAGGGCAAAAAAAGACGTCGCGGCCATTGCGTAGCCCGCATATTCGGTGGAGCCGGGGAAGGTCATGTTGCTCCAGCGGGCCACCATTTGCGCCACGATAAGCAAAAGGATCGTGACCATACAGACCGAGGCGAGCACGCCAGACCATAGATACAGTCGATCCAGAAGCGCCTGCAGTGGCCTCAGGGCACGGCCCATCGGAGCCGGAGCAGTCAGACAGGCCAGTGCCAGAAGAGTTGGAATAACAAAAAGCCAAACCCAGAGCGGCAGGCCCAGAAACGGTTGCCAATCACGCATGCCCATCCCCCAAAGTGCTGTCATAAAACACGGCCCCTACCCGTCAAGAGCAGGGGCCGTCAGGTGAGTGGTGGAGTTAGTTGGCGTTATAAGCGTCCAGAATGGCCTGGCCATCGTCACCGGCAGCAGCCAGCCAATCAGCCGTCATCGTGGCACCGATTTCCTGCAGTTCTCCCAGGAATTCTGGCCCGGCATCGGTTACCGCCATGCCATTGCCAGAGAGCTGCTCAAAATACCAGTTTGCCAGCTCTTCAGACTTGGCAGAACAGGCGGCACCGGTTTCATCGGCAGCCTTTTGCACCTGGCCCTGGGTCTCGGCGCTCAGGCCCTCCCAGACCTGTTTGTTGACCATGACGTAGTTGCGTGGCAGCCAGGCGTTGACCTTGTAGTAATGGCTCAGGTGCTCCCATACTTTGCGGTCATAACCTGTCGAGCCCGAAGAGATAAAGGCCTCTGCCACACCGGTGGCCAGAGCCTGGCTCAATTCGGCAGCTTCGACCTGAACCGGGATCATGCCGAGTTTTTCGGCAAAGGTCGCAGTGGCCGTGTTGTAGCTACGGAACTTGATCCCCTGGGTATCGCCAGAAGAGGTGACTTCCTTATTGAAGTAGAAGCCCTGACCGGGCCAAGGGCAGGTATAAAGCGCCACGAGATTGAGATCGGACAGCTGGCCGTTTACTTTATCCTTTGCCGCTTGCCAGAGTTTTTCATTGTCAGCATAGGTGGTGGCAATGAAGGGCAGGTTGTCCCAACCCAGAAGCGGGGCTTCGTTGGCGTGGGCGGACATGAAACGTTCCCCAATAGGGGCCTGGCCGGTCTGCACCGCGCGCTTGATCTCACCACCTTTGAAGAGTGAGCCACCAGGGTGAACAGTGATGTCGATATCACCGCCGGTGTAGTCACGCACCTTGTCTGCGAAAACGACGCCCATCTCAGAGTGGAAATTGGTTGCGGCATAGGCCATTGGCATATCCCAGTTTTCCGCTGAAGCGCCCGAAGCGGCGAGCGCAAGCGCAGAGGCGGTTAGGGTCATTTTGATAGAGGTCTTCGAAGTCATTGTAGTCTCCCTGGAGGTTGGTTTGTGCTGGTTTCCAGCTTGTTTTTTATTGGTGTTTCAAGGATCGCTATGCAAAACGATCTGGTTCAAATGGGCGCATGTCAAGGTTCATAGGTTGGCCCGCAATCAGACTGGCCACCATGCGCCCAGTTTTTGCGCCACCGGTGAGACCAATGTGTTGATGGCCAAAGGCGGTGAAGACGCCTGATTGGGCGACTTCCCCAATCAGTGGCAGGCTGTCTGTTGGCGCCGGCCGAAAGCCGAGCCACTCTTCCTCTTCAGCGGCCTGCAGGTGCGGGAAAGTTTCAGCCACGGTGCGGCGTAGCAGGGCCAAAGGCGCCTTGGACGGAGTTTCATCTAGGCCACCAAATTCAACGACCCCGGCGCAGCGTAGCCCCTGATCCATAGGGGTAGCGACAAATTTTCCGGCTGCAACCATCATTGGGTACCGGGGGGTGATGTTGGGAGATTTGAACAGGATGTGATAGCCGCGTTCAGCCTCCATCGGCACCCTAAGGCCCAGTTTTTGCATTAAGGGTTTGGACCAAATTCCGGCAGAGATCACCACTTTATCACAGGCAAAGCGCCCCTGATCTGTGTCCACGGCTGAAATTTGGCCGCCGCTGAGGTCAAAATCCTTCACTTCAGCCTGGAGGAATGTGCCGCCCATCTCGACCAGGAGCTTGACCAGATCTTTAACGTAGTTGCCAGGGTTCAGAATGAAACCATGGTTCTTGTTCACGGCCAACAGATTGGTGTTCTTACCCAGGATCGGCTCGTGTTCCTGGACCGCTGCACCTTCGATGATCTCTGGGACGAACCCCGCCTCCCGGCGGAGCTCCCAGACATAGGTATCTTCTTCAAAGGCTGCGCGGTCTTTGTAGGCGAAATTATAGTCTGTCTCTTTGATCCATTTTGCTGCTGGGGTGCCAGCGGTCAGGGCTTGATGCTGTTCGACACTATCGCCCACAATATGGGTTAGCGATTTGGCAATGCGTCGGGTGTCGCTATCATTGGCATGGGAGAGGTATTTCATCAGCCATGGCAATAGTTTGGGCGTATAGCCCCAGCGCAGGAATAGCGGAAACTTTGGATCTAGAAGGTATTTGGGCCCCTTGGAGATCAACCCGGGCGTTGTCACGGGCACCATTGCGCAGCTGGCTAGCAGGCATCCATTGCCATAGGAGGCGCCCATGCCGGGTTCTCCCTTGTCAATCAAAGTGACCTCATGCCCAGCCCGTTTCAGCCAAAGCGCGGTCGCGGCCCCCACGATACCAGCGCCAACGATGATGATATGTTCTGTTTTCATTTTGGTCGCTTTATTTGTCGGTTTGCTGCAGGGCGGGTCTCGGGCAGGTGTTTGAAATCAGGGCTGCCAGACCTTGAGCTGCTGCATCAGTCTTTCCCTGACCATGCCCAGACAATCTCATCAGTTCAAATATAAATTTCGATGCGGTCCATAATAAAAAATGATATATGGGGGCATGAATTTACGTTTTAGACAGCTGCAGGCTTTTCATTCGGTGATCGAGACCGGCACCGTGACCGGGGCGGCTTCGCTTTTGGGAATTTCGCAACCTGCGGTCTCGAATCTTCTGTATCAGTTGGAGCGCCAGACCAGGTTCAAATTGTTTGAGCGCGATCGTGGCCGACTAAGAGCGACCCCCGAGGCCAACCTGTTGTTTCGTGAGATCGATACGGTGGTGCGCGGCTTTGATCATGTGACCCAAGCGGTGATTGATCTTCAGAATAAACAAGCGGGCCAGTTGCAGGTTGCCTCGCAGCATTCGATGTCATTTGGGTTTATGCCGCGATTGATTGCCGAATTCGCCCGAGATCGGCCTGATATGTCGATCTCGTTCCAGTCGCAATACTCGTCCAAGATCCAGGAATGGGTCATTTCGGGCTTGTTTGAAATTGGCATTTGTGAAACGCCGCTTCTCCATGATGGTCTGGAGGCCTTTCCAATTCGGGTTGAAACATCCGTGGCTCTTCCTGAAGCAAGCCCCTTGGCTGACCATGAGGTTCTGACGCCGGAATTGTTGGAGGGTGCACCGTTTTTGGTTATGGGGCCCGATCACATGACCCATCGACGCATTCGAGAGGCATTTGTGCAGGCAGGGGTGCCGCTAAAGACACGTGTGCATGCGCAGCTGTTCAAAAACCTGCTCAGTTTTGTCAAAGAGGGAATGGGCGTGGCTTTGCTGGATCCATTTGTGCTGAATTTTGATCGGGAGGGTGGATTTGTCTCGCGTCCCTTTCGTCCGCAAATCCTGATGGAAATGGCGGTTATTACCTCTGCCACGCGGCCACTATCTTCCATTGGACAAGAGTTTTTGGCGCTATTGAAGGCTGAGTTGGAGAGATATTCGGTGGCCTAACCGCTGTCGGCCAGAGGGCGGGCTCCCGCGCGGATCAAGGCAATTTGCGATTGCCTCTCCCCCCTTGGGCCTAGCGCCACGCAAGAGGCGCGGCGCGGTTGGCGAGGGCGGATAGGGCTGCTGGGAACGGAGCTTAGAACGCGGCGCCTAGCTTTTCAGTCGGCGCCGGGCCAGAGTTCTCTATGCGCTGGGAGCGCGTGTGGGCCTCAATGCGCCCAGTGAGCCCCCTGGGCTCTTTGATTTTCCGTTGGGGACCTTGAGGCCCGGCCGTGTGGTCCCGACATACCCTGCGAGAGCCATTCCGTGACGCGTTTCACCCCATCCAGCGCCGCACTGGGGCATTGCTTTCCTCGAGGGACTGACAGACGATATCCACCAGAGTGGGGCCATCGTGATTGACCGCGGCCTGCATCACCTGTTCCAGATCTTCCGGGTTTTCCACGCGCCAGCTTTTGACGCCATAGGCCGCGGCAATGGCGGCGTGATCTGTGCGATTGAAATCAACATTGTAGTAGCGGGCGGCTTTGTCGGCAAACTGGCTGGCTTTGATCCAGCCAAAGTTCGCATTGGAAAACACCACGAATGTGATGGGGGCCCGTGCCCGGCACACCGTTTCCAACTCCCCCACAGTGAAGCCAAAGGAGCCATCGCCCATGAGAGCGACAGTTTTGGAGGCGGGCCTTGCGAACCAGGCTCCCAGCGAGGCAGACAGCGCGTAGCCAAGCGCGCCATGGGCGCGGTTGGTGATGAAATAGCGACCCGGTTTTTGCAATTGATAATAGGCGGAAAAATAGGGGCAGCTGGTACCAGGATCGGACACTACAGTTGCATCTGGCGGCAGAACTTTCATCAGTGTATCAATCACGCGTTCAGGGCGGATTGGTGCCTGCGTGCTTTGGGCCAACTGGTGGAATGTTGCAAATTTTCGCGCCTTGATCTGGGCGATGGCTTTAGCCCCGCCAAATGTTGAGGCGCCTTGATCTCGGCGGTCCAACAGCGCGTTAACGGCTGCGAGGGACAGTCGCAAATCGCCTACCACGCCGACCTCTGTGCGGTAGTTGGCACCTATCACCATGGGGTCATTATCAAAATGCACGATCCGGGTGCCTGGTGCAGGTGCCTCCCAACGCGAGGTGGTGGTGGACCCGGCGCGGCAACCCATGAAGACCACCAGATCGGCCGCCTCCATCATTTCCCAGGTTTCATCAGTGCCGCCGTTAGACCCAACCACTCCAAGACAATTTGCATGCGTTTCAGCCAGGGAACCCTGGCCAGAGATCGAGGTGGCGACAGGAATATCAAGTCGGGTGGCGAGGCGGGCGAGCTCCTCCATGGCGCCGGAAATGACAATGCCACCTCCACAGATAATGAGGGGGTATTTTGCCGATAGGATTGCGTCAATGGCAGCCTCTGCGGCAGCTGGCTCTGGGGACTGCGGGTAGGACGGGTAACTCTGATGCTTGGGGTCCGCCCAGATGTCGGCCGGATCCACCGGGTCGTATTGCACATCATAGGGCAGCCCGAGATGGGCCGCGCCGGAGCGCCCGGTCGTCATGGCCCTAAAAGCGGAGCGCACCATCCTGGGAATATGCTGGGCCTGTTTGATCACCGTATTCCACTTGGTCAGTGGCCGCATCAGGGCTTCCTGATCAACCTCCGTTAGCGGGTACTTCCCATAAGACGCGACTGAGATATCGGTGGTGATGCCAAGAACCGCATAGGAGCTTTCGGTGGCTTCTATGAGACCTGGAAGAAGATAGGTGGCTCCCCCCCCTGAGGGGCCTTCGGCCACGCCGGCGCGGCCGCTAACGCGGGAATAGGCATCGGCCATATAGGTGGCGCTGCGCTCATCCCGGGTGAGCACATGGGTGATGTCGTGCTGCAACTGATGCATCGCATCATAAAAGGGCAGGGTGGTATCGCCACAGAGGCCGAAGATATGGCGCACGCCATGGGCTTCGAGCATACGTACCATGGCTTCGGCACCGTTCATTGAATTGGTCATTTGGCTCTCCCTATCTTGTGTGTCCTGTTTTGGTTTCCTGTCGCAATCGTTGTGAGGCTTCGGGAATCGGCTTTCTGAATTCAAAATTGTATACAGTTTGGAATTCAATATTGCGAAGGAGTCAAGCCTGCTCTAGCTTGGCCCCCAATCGGCAGAGTGCGCGAAGAGGGTGAGGCGAAATGGCCAAACGGGAAAGCAATGTTGATCGGGTTTACGAGGCGCTGCGCCGTATGGCGGCGGATTTTGCCTTTAAGCCTGACCAGCGGCTGAATGAAAGCGCTCTTTCAGAGGTGCTGGGAGCCAGCCGCACACCGTTGCGTGAGGCTCTGAATCGATTGGTAGCTGAGGGTTTCTTGACCTTTCAGATCAACCGAGGCTTCTTTTGTCGGCCACTAACACCGAGCTATATCCTCGATCTTTATGAGGCACGTGTAGCCATCGAATGCGAGGCGCTGCGAATTGCCTGTCAGCGGGCGCCGGAGGCGGATATCACGGCCTTTTCGGCCTATTTAGACCGGATGGAGCCCGAATATGAGAGTGCCACAGAGTTGGAAGAGCTTTTGACGTTGGATGAGAGCTTTCACAACCGATTGGTGCAACTGTCGGGCAATAGCGAGTTGCAAAGGATGTTGAAGAACCTCAACGGTCGGATCCGTTATATCCGCCTGATTGACTTGAAACGGATGCGCGATCAGGCAGAGGGGCGTGCACCAGGCGATGTTTCGGCGCACCGTCTGGTGTTGCAAGGGCTTGTGGCCCGTGATGTAGAAGTTGCGACCAGGGCGCTACGTAATCACATTGAAAAACGTCGGGAGGAGGCAACTGAGGCGGTGCGCATCGCCTTTTCGCAACTCTACGTACCCGACGAAGACTAGGCGCTCGGTGGGGCAGGAAACAAAAGGAAGATGGGATGCAACAGGGTGGCAAGACGGTCTATGGGGCGGCAGTGGGGATCCTCATGCTGGAGACGCAGTTCCCTCGTATTCACGGGGATATGGGCAACGCCCTGACCTGGGATTTCCCGGTGCACTACCGCGTTGTGCGTGGTGCCACACCGGATCTGGTGGTCCGCAAGGACCCGACCCGGTTGGTCGACCTCTTTATTGAAGCGGGCCGTGATCTGGTGGCCATGGGGTGTGACGGCATCACCACAAATTGTGGCTTTCTGGCGCTGATCCAGGAGCAGGTGAAGGCGGCGCTGGGCGTTCCGGTTGCAACCTCCGCTTTGATGCAGGTGCCCATGGTGCAGGCACTGCTCCCGCCGGGCAAGCGGGTGGGTGTCTTGACCATTTCCAAAGAGACTCTGACGCCTGCCCATCTGCGTGCTGCTGGCGCGCCGGAGGATACGCCAATCGGTGGTACCGATGGGCTGCGGTGCTTTACGCGCGATATTCTTGGCGATGCCCCAACGATTGATTTTGAGGCCTGTCGTCTGGACATGATTGACGGTGCCCGCGCATTGGTTGCTGACAATCCTGACTTGGGCGCAATTGTGTTGGAGTGTACCAATATGGTGCCCTATGCGCAGGACCTACGCCGTGTGACGGGCCTGCCAGTCTTTTCGATCCGGAGTTTTGTCACCTGGTTTCAGGCGGGATTGATGCCGCGCCGCTACGAGCTGAAACTGGATGATCCGCGTTGCTAGCAGGGACCGTGAGGCTGCAGGGCATCAGCTGAGTACTAGCAGCCAGAACCAGACCGTGAGCACCGACGCGGCGGTGGCAATTAGTACCGAAGAGGCGGCGACCCGTTTGGCGCGCCCGTACATATTGGCAAAAATATAGGCATTGAACCCCGGTGCCATGGCGGCGTTCAACACCCCTGAGCGGAACAGGTCCTGTTTTAGCCCCAAGCTGCCGCCCAGCAGCCAGACAATGCTGGGGTGCACCATCAATGCAGTGACACAGACAAAGCCAATTGTACGCAGATCCCCTTCGGGGCGGTATTGAACCAGCACACCACCCAGGGCAAACAGCGCTGTTGGAAGGGCGGCCCGGATCACCAATTGCAGTGATTCATCAACTGCTGTCGGGATGGTTATGCCTGCGAGGTTGAAAGCAAAGCCTAGCGCAATGGCGAGGATAAGTACGTTCTTGAACATCGCAGTCAACACAGATGACAGCGTCTTTACCCCGCCTGCGCCGCGATTGCGTACCACTTCCATGGCGGTGATGCCCAGCCCGTAGCAAAAGGGGGAATGAAAGGCGATGATCGCGTAGTTGCCGGTTAGGTTTTCGGGACCAAAGGCCCGTTCAGTAATAGGCAGGCCCAGCAATACGGAATTGGAGAACAGGCAACAGAACCCGATGGCCACACAGTCTTCCCAGTCGCGTTTGAACAGCAGGCGGGCCCCGGTCAAGCCGATGAAGAAACAGATCGCGGCCCCGGAGTAAAAACTGATCAGGAGGGTGGGGTCAAAGCTGTTGGAGAGATCCAAGTTTACCATGGCCCGAAACAGCAGGCAGGGAATAGCGAATCCCTGGGTGAATTTCATCAGCCCATCAATATGCGAGGCTGTAAACAGGCCTTTCTGGGTGGCAAAGTACCCGGCGGCCACCACAAGAAAGACCGGCAGAATGACATCAATCAGGCTTTGCAACATCACGTTTTCCTTTAGGGGTGCCACTCTGGTCTTTGAAAATATGCGTCAAAAGGCAATGGGGGCGGGGTCGTCCTTGCAAAAAAGATAGTGGCGCTGCCATCAAATAGGCTGCAGTTCCAGTGGGCTATTATGCGCCCTAAAGAGGGCAGCGAATGACCATGCCATCGTAGGCAGGGGTGATATGATCGGCAGTCTCGGCCTCTAGCGTGGCGTAGTCGAGATCAATATGCATATTGGTCAGCACTGCGCGTTTTGGCTGCATCCGCGCTATCCAGGCCAGGGCCTGGTCAAGATTGAAATGCGTGGGATGTGGGCTGCGGCGCAGGGAATCCAGCACCCAACAGTCCAGCCCTTCTAGTGCCTGTGTGGCATCCTCGGCTATTTCGACTACATCCGGCAGATAGGCGAGATTGCCAATGCGGAATCCCAGCGCATCCATAGCCCCGTGATTGACCTCAAATGGCAGGAAAGGGATCTCCCCGCCGGGGCCGTCGATCGTAAATGCGCCATCAATAGTTCGCAGGTCCAGGATCGGCGGATAGGGAGAGCCATTTGGTTGCACAAAAGCGTAGCCAAAGCGGGAGAGCAGCGCGTTCTGTGTGTCGCCATCAGCATAGACCGGCACGCGGGCGCGCATGTTGAAGACGATCATGCGCAGATCATCAATGCCATGCACATGATCCGCATGGGAATGCGTATAGACCACCCCATCCAGACGTCCGACATTGGCGTCCAGCAATTGGCTGCGCATGTCAGGGGAGGTGTCGATCAGCACCGTGGTGGTACCATCCGGCCCGTCACGCTCGACCAGCATCGAGCAGCGACGGCGGCGATTGCGTGGGTTCGTGGGATCACAGTCCCCCCAGTGACCGCCCAGGCGCGGCACCCCACCGGATGAGCCGCAGCCAAGGATTGTATAGCGCAGCTCGTTCATCAGGCAGCAGCCTCGACCTTGGCAGCCTTCCAGAACAAGCGGTCAAAATTGGCCTGGGTTTGGGCCGCAAAATCTGCGTAATCCATCTCAAAGACCTTAGCCCCTACCTGAGCAGTCAGGGCTGAATAGGCGGGCTCATTGCGTTTGCCGCGATGGGGCGGCGGGGCCAGATAGGGCGCGTCGGTCTCTACCAGAATACGGTCCAGCGGCGCCTCGGCAAAAATATCGCGTAGGTCCTGGCTTTTTGGGAAGGCGGCAATACCGGACATCGACAGGTAGAACCCAAGATCGAGAGCCGCGCGGCCCAGTTCGATTGAGGACGAGAAACAGTGCATTACGCAGTCAAAGGCACCGTTTTGCATCTCTTCTCGCAGGATTCGCGCCATATCGTCATCGGCGGCGCGGGCGTGAATGATCAGTGGCAGTTTGGTGTCGCGCGCGGCTGCAATATGAATACGCAAAGACTGCTGCTGAATATCTGCGCTTTCGGCTGTATAGTGATAGTCCAGACCGGTCTCGCCAATGCCGACAAACTTGGCGTGGTCCGCCAGGGCAACCAACTCATCATAGCTGGCCATAGGCTCAGAGGCGACGCTCATCGGATGGGTGCCTGCGGCGTAGAACACAGGCGCATGGGCCTCGGCGATGGCGCGTACGGTTGGCTCGTTCTTGAGCTTGGTGCAGATGGTTACCATGCGGGTCACACCCGCAGCCGCGGCGCGGGCAATCACCGCGTCCAGTTCGCCATCGAAATCTGGAAAATCCAGATGGCAATGGCTGTCGGTGATTTCGGGTGTCGTGTTGCTCATGCCTGCCTCGTCGTGTCTTGGGCCGCATTGGAGCGTTGCCCTGCTTTCAGGTCACCGGGACGCGGTCTCCTGCATCTTAAAAACCGTATCTAGGACAAGTGAAGCGGGGTCAAGGTTCACCGCCTGACCATGACGTGCACGCGCCGTGGCCTCTGCCGAGAGATCGGCCCAGGCGCGCCCCCGTAGAGGGGTGGCAGCCAGTCGGGTCAGCATCGCTGCCTCGCCAGTTGCGGCTTCGGGGAGGGGCGGTAGCCCGGTTGCGCCAGTACGGGCAAGCCGCGACAGGGCTATCTCAATCAGGGTCAGCAGCAGTTCAAACTTTTCCGCAGCACCGCGTTGCGCTGCGGCCTCAGCCAAAGCCATAGCGCGTTGACGGTCCAGCCGGGGCAAGGTGTCAAGGGTTTGCACCAGCTCGGCGTATATCTTGAGCCCATTCAGGTTAAGCAATCGCAATGCTGCGCCAACTGAGCCCGCTGCAAGTGCCGCAAGATGCGAGGTGTTTTCAGGCAGATCGGCCCCGGCTTGTACCAAGGCGGACTGCATGTCCTCCGCATCAAGCGGTCCCAAACGCAGCGTGCGGCAGCGCGAACGGATCGTCGGCAGCAGCCGGGAGGGCTGATGGGAGATCAACAAAAGCGTGGTCCGGGCAGGAGGTTCTTCGAGCATTTTTAGGAGGGCGTTGGCGGCACTGGTGTTCATATCATCTGCAGCATCCACAATGACCACGCGGCGCCCGCCATCGGTAGAGGACAGCCCAAAGAACCGATTCAGTTTTCGGATGTCATCGACCACGATCTGATCACGCAATTTGCCCTTGTCGTTGTAACTGCGACTAATGGCGGCCAGACCCGGCTCGGCCAGGGCTTGAATACGGTGAGAAACCGGATGCTCTGGGTCAATCAACAACGAGGTTGCCGGGGGAGGAGCGCCAAACAGACCCTCTTCGGCCGCTGGCGGGGCGAGCAGAAACCGGGCAATGCGCCAGGCCAGGGTTGCTTTACCGATACCCTGCGGTCCGGTGAGCAACCATCCGTGATGCAGACGATTGGAGTTAAAGGCAGTGAGGAAATCCTGCTCTGCCTGGTCCTGGCCAAAGAGTTTTAAGGTCTCACGTGGATGCGGGGCGCCTGGGGCTTGATCTGCGCGGGGCAGGTCTTCCTCCGCTTTGGCCTTCGGTGCGCGGCTCATTCCTGAGATGCCCCGGTGCGGGACGCCAGCGCCAGCTTGGTGTGGCGCAACACATCTGCGGCGACTGTGTCGATATCTTGTGCACCATCAACGACCCTGAAACGGGTAGAGAATTCTTCTGCCAGGGACAAAAAACCAGCCCGCATTTTTTCCTGCAACCCGAGGCCAAAATCCTCGAACCGTTCCTCGGTGCCCTGACGTCCCTTCGCACGGGATAGGCCGGTTGCGGGATCCATATCAATGAGCAGGGTCAGATCCGGCTCGCGTCCAATCATGAGTGTATGCAGCTGATCTACCGTGGTACGCAGATCGCCGCGCGACAGGCCCTGATACATGCGTGTGCTATCGGCAAAACGATCGCAGATCACCACCTTACCTGCAGCCAGAGCGGGCAAGATGGTGCGTTCCAGATGATCACGTCGCGCGGCTGTGAATAACAGGATCTCGGTTTCGGCAGACCATTTGTCGGGATCCCCCTCCAGCACCATCCTGCGGATCTCTTCGGCCCCCTCCGAGCCGCCAGGCTCGCGGGTGAGAACCACATCGTACCCGGCTAGGCGCAGAGTTTCGGCCAGGCGTTTGCATTGGGTTGATTTACCCGAACCATCAATACCTTCGAAGGTCAGGAACAGGCCGGTTGGCGTCTGCTTCATGTTCTGGGTCACTGTTCTTGTGCCTCGGGGCCATCAAGCAGCCGCCGGAACAGAACCTGAGCCGCCGTTTGGACCCGCAAAAAGAAACCAGCAGTGGCGACGTCCTGTTCCGCTACCAGGGGCAGGCGTATTTCGGGCAGCCCCTCCGGTTGGACAACCAGCTCGGCCAGTCTTTGTCCTTTGGTGACTGGCGCGTCGATTGGGCCGGAATAGACGACCTCGGCCTCTATTTCAGACCCTGCAAGGGCGGGCAGCAGAATTTCCAGATCTGTCTCAGGCATCAGACCTACCGATCGTTCAGCTCCACGCCAGATCTCTGCGCTGGCAACCGAGACACCGGCTTTGGCAACTGTCTTTTTGGCAAATTGGCGAAACGACCAATTAACAATGGCCTCAGCCTCCTCTGCGCGGGCCTTGTTGCTCTCCAATCCAGTAACCACAAAGATCACCCGGCGATCCCCCTGCACCGCAGAGCCAACCAAGCCATAGCCTGCTTCGGAGGTGTGGCCGGTTTTTAGGCCATCCGCGCCAATGCCCAGCCCCAACAGGGGGTTGCGGTTGCGGGTATTCGAGGGCGCGCGGCCGTCAAAGGCAAAGCTTTTCTCTGAAAACAGCGGGTAATACTGTGGGAAGTCTTCGATCAGATGTTCGGCAAGTACGCCAAGATCGCGCATAGACATACGATGCCCTATGGCTGGCCAACCGTTGGAATTGGCAAAGCTTGCATTCATCATGCCCAGCTCGTGCGCTCGTTTGGTCATGTAACGGGCAAAGCCTGCTTCGGTTCCATCAGGGCTGAGGGCCTCTGCAATAACGGCGCAGGCATCATTGCCTGAGAGCACGATAATACCGCGCAGCAGATCTTCGACCCGGACCCGGTCCGTGGTGTCCAGAAACATCGTGGAGCCGCCATAGCTCATGGCATGGGCGCTGACAGGCAGGCGTTCGTCCAGGGACAACCGACCATCGCGCAGCGCTTCAAAGGCGACATAGAGGGTCATCAGTTTGGACATCGAAGCCGGCGGCAGTGGCACTTCGGCGTTTTTAGACAAGAGCACGGTATCCGTGCCCTGGTCCAGCACAAAGGCCGCCCGTGCCCGAGTGTCATAAGCCGCAAGAGGGAGGGCCGTCAGGCAAAGCCCAAAGCCCCCGATGAGGGCAAGTTTGGCAAAGGGGCTGACCATTGATTTCACGCCTGTGGCCTCCTTAGAGATGGGCTGAAGAAAGTGCGGGCAGGGGCGGTGCTAGTTGGTGACAGCATAGGCATCAGTAAAGCCTGTTTCCTTGATCTTCTTCAGCAGTTGACTGCGCTCGCTCTTGGATTGGGCGGGGCCTACAACAACGCGCCAGAACGGTTTTCCATTCCCGGTTTGGGCAAGTACCGTGGGGATCAGACCCGCATTGCGCATCTGTGCTGCGGTGTTCTTTGCATTGCTTTCAACGCTGAAGATGCCGATCTGAATGAAGGGCTTGTCCAGCGACGAGACACGTGGTGCCGGGGCTACGGGCGCCTGCGGACTGGGCGCTGGCGCGGCCTCGATTGCGGCTGCGGCCCCTGCAATTGGATCCAGCGGCGTGGCTTCGATTTCAGTCGCGCCCAGGGCTCCAGTGGCCGCCTCTGCCAAGGGCTCGTTCTCCACAGTTGCGTCAGCCAGTTCTTCTTGGGGTTGATCTTCGGCTTCGCGACGTAGGGCGGTCACGTTTAGGTCAATTGGCGCGCCTGCCAGCATGCCAAGGGCCGCCGCCGCATCAGAGGAGATCTGCAATCGGGGACCTGGGATTTCACGCTCGCGACGGAACAGGGCCCCAATGACGAATTTGCCATTAGCAGTATTGCGGATAATCACACGTTCTGGGTCCTTGGCATCTGGATGTGCGACCCAAACACCACCCAGCGAGGGCCGCCCATCCCAGAGCCCGGCTTCGCTGACCTGAAACACATCAGGGGCTTCCACATCGCGTTCTACCAACTGTGTCCTGCTGGAGTTCGCTACTGCGGTCTCTGCTGGTTTGGGTTTGAGAAAACCAAGATTGGCACCCTCTTCACAGGCCGATAGAACCAGCACGGAAAGCAGCACGGCGGCAACGCCAGGCCCTGGTGTCCGTTTCGGCATAGGTGGTGTCATGTTTGTTTCCTTGCCTGTGCTCATAGCGTCAAAGCGCACCCTGCCGGATTTCCCGGTCATCGTTATGATTTGGCGAATGATAGCCTGCGGCGGCAGTCATGAAAACCCTATGTCCTGGCATGGCGCGTAAAAGCTCAGTCTTGGGCATTTTCTTGCGTAGTTCATGCCAAATTGAAGCTTCAAATCAGGGAGTGTTTGGGCGTCGGTACCTAGGGTGAAACTTTCCTCTTGCGTGTCGTCCAATCGCGCCTTAAACCGCCAAAAGACCGGGGAGGTGGCAGAGTGGTCGAATGCGGCGGTCTTGAAAACCGTTGAACGTGAGAGCGTTCCCAGGGTTCGAATCCCTGTCTCCCCGCCACTTACCCTTGAGAAACGTTTCTCCCCATCCGGCTGCGGTCGAGTTTTTCCGTTGTTTTCGAGGGTTATGAGGGAAGGGCTGAGCACTGGCGCTGGCGCAAGGAGGCCCAAAGGCGTTCTCTTGGGGCCCATATTCTCTGGGCCTAATGACTGCGGCGATTTGGTGTTCAGGTTGTAAGCCTCTGATACAAAATGGTTTACTGTAAAGTACGGCCAAGCACTTCGACTTCGGTCTCTACCCTATTAATGCGACCCGGTTCCAACCCGCCCGTTGTGGCGATTTCAAAATTCGAGCAAAATCGACGTTGCGGTCAGGCCGCCGACAATATCCGCAAACATAGGAGGACAACAAAGATCTACCTACTATTTTCTTCGGATTCTGCTGCCGCCCACATTCCGATTTCTTGGAAACATAACCGAACTCCGGAAAGCTATTTTCATAGGCTGGGCCAAAGCAAATCTGTGATGCTACGGGAACGTCGTGAAGGGGGTAGTTTCTTGGTTGATGTTGCATCCGGCTCTTGACCTTCCCTATCTTGCGGCCGACGATATTTTCGCGGGAATGCAGGAACCTGTGTACCGGCGCTTGTCTCCGGTGCGCCAAACTTCGATATTTTCGAGGAGATGAAACCAATTGGATGAACTGGTCGAATTCAACAATTCATTGCTTGAGGAAGTCGCAGCAGAAGCATCAGTAAGCGGTATTTCACAGGCTGACGCCTTTTTTGAGCGGATGGCGGCCCTTCTGGAGACAGAAGGTGAAATTGCAACGTCTGACCGCGTTAATTTTCTCGCCAACAGTCACGGCAAGACCGTTAGGATTGATGGTATCGGCGGCGACCCTCGTGAGTCCGACGGTATACTTAGCGTCATTGTCTGCGATTTTCACGATGGAAATGCGGCGGTCAAGATCAATGCCAGCGATGCCAAGAAGGCGTTTGGCCACCTGATCAACTTTGTCGCCGCCGCGCGTCGAGCTGCCTTCCGGGAAGACCTGATCGAAGGGAGCGCTGAAGCGGGTGCCGCTTCGATTATTACTTCGGCGTGGTCATCTATCACAAAGATCAAACTCATTCTTATGACCAATGCGACCTACAGTGCTAGGACAGACGCAGTTCTTGCGGGCAAGATTGATGGCATTCCTGTTACCTACAACATCTGGGATCTTACACGTTTTCACCGCTATGAGACGTCCGGACATGCTCGGGAAAAGATCATCGTCAATTTCCAAGAAGATTTTGGCGGCAGCATCCCAGCGCTGGCTGCATCGAGCAGCGGCGAACACCTCGACAGTTATCTTGTTGTGATCAGTGGTCATCAATTGGCTGAAATTTATGAGAAATGGGGGGCGCGGCTTTTGGAGTCTAACGTTCGAAGCTTCCTTCAGGCCCGCGGCGCTGTGAACCGGGGCATCCGGGACACCATCAAAGATGAACCGGCAATGTTCTTCAGCTATAATAACGGTCTGTCGGTAACGGCCGACAGCGTCGAGGTAGAGAAGACATCGGACGGTCTCAGGATCGTGTCCGCGGCCAACCTGCAGGTCGTAAATGGCGGTCAAACCACGGCCTCTCTCCACGCAGCTCGGAAAATCTCGCCAGAAACGCTCGAACAAGTCCACGTGCAGATGAAGTTGACAGTTGTTCCGTCGGATACTTCGGAAGAGGTCGTTCCGTTCATCTCGAAATACGCCAACAGCCAGAACAAGGTCAGCGCGGCGGATTTCTTCTCGAACCACCCATTCCATATGAGGATGGAAGAATACTCGAGACGAGTATTGGCTCCGGCCGTCGAGGGTACAAACCGAGAGACCAAATGGTTCTACGAGCGCGCAAGGGGGCAGTACCTTGTCGAGCGCGCCAAGAAAACCCAGGCCGGACGTCGGCGTTTTGATCTAGAAAACCCTAAACCACAGTACTTCGTCAAAACTGACCTTGCGAAGGTCGAGATGAGTTTCCGCATGCACCCTGACACGGTCAGCAAAGGCGCCCAGAAAAACTTTGGCGAGTTTGCCCAGACAATCGGGGCGGAATGGAACCGCAGTGACAAGAAGTTCGACGAAACATGGTATCGGCGCCTGATTTCAAAACTGATAATCTTCCGGCACCTCGAAAAGACAATTCCGAAACAGCCTTGGTACCCGGGCGGATACCGCGCGAATATTGTGACCTATTCTATATCCAAATTGGTGTCGGACGCGGATGAACGGGATCATGTTGTTGATCTTGATGCCGTATGGCGGCGTCAATCGGTATCGCGAGATCTTGGTGATGTATTATTGATTGCGGCGGAAGCGGCAGTAGAAGTAATAACCCACCCCGAAGCGGGAGTGAACAATATAACAGAATGGGGAAAGAAACAGGCTTGCTGGGCGACCTTGCAGCGGGTTGATATCGACTACGGGCCTGAATTCATGAACTGCCTCGTTGAGCCAGAGCAGGCCCGTGCTGTTCAAAGAGATGGCCGCCGCGAAGAAGCGGTGATTTCTGGCATCGAGGCGCAGACTTCGGTGATTGAGGCCGGAGGCGATTTCTGGAATCGGCTTAGGGAGTGGGGCGGAGCCAAGAGGATATTCAGCCCAAAAGAGGATGGCATACTAAAGGCTTGCGGCCTTTTTCCGTCCAAGTTGCCGTCGGAAAAACAAGCGGTCATCGCACTCGATCTTCTGGAGCGAGCCCGAGAGGAAGGCTACTCGGACAAGGGCGAATCTCCGAGGATTCGGATATCCTCCTTGTCACGACAGCACTAGGACAGGATTGTTGGCATCAATGGACCCGCCGCCAGCTGGTCAAACGGATGCGAACGCCTTGATCAGGGTCAGGCTCTTCAGCGTCTTTCGGTCTGATCCCGATCGAATACTGGTTGCCGAAGCTAACTCGTGATATTTCGAATTCGTCACCTTCTCGAGCGCCAACGTCCCGAAACCAACTCGTCATGTGTGTAATCCGGTACTCGTTTCTGGTGCCGCCTGGATCGTGAAGGCGGTTGTTGTAATAGACGAAACGGAATTTCAACGTGTGTCCGGTTTCGTCGGTGCACTCGATCCAAGCGTCAGGGTTCTTTACCTCCGGGTCAAGAGCCGGCAGCATTGCGAGAAGTTCCTTCTCGCCTTTGGGGATCAAGACGCCGCCTTGGTGTCCACCCGTTGTTCCAACATCATTGGCACTCAGTCGTTTTCGGAATTTCTCACTGCTCATGACTTCACCGGCATTATTTCGAGGGCACGTTTGAGATCATAGGCGTCACGGGTCGACACTGGTACGGTCTCGTTCGCGAGGTCGTTCTTCCAAGCGGACCGATCGATCATTACTTCCTCCACGGTATCCAAATAGAAAAGCCGATAGACTGTGACCGGTTCTGTTTGCCCTCTGCGATGTGCCCGTGCACTCGCTTGGGCTTCAAGCGCGGGATTCCATACCGGCGTGAAATGGATCACAACGGTTGCCGCGGTGATGTTCAGACCCGCACCCGCTGCTTTCGGGTTGAGGACCAAGCAGGCCGACCCTTCATGGGCAGCGAACAAATCGATGATGGTTTGCCTGTCCTCCTGGGGAGTTGAGCCATTGATCGCTCCCCAATGCGTATCAGGCAAATGGGAACACGCCTGCTTGAGCAGATCACCGATCCGATTGAAAAGAGCGAAAACAATGACCTTTCTACCATTGGCAAACGCCTCGCGAAGCAGGTCGACTGCCCGCTCCATCTTGGGTGTGACAAGAGGCATGTCTGCGGCTGGGACTAAAGCTGCACATTCTTCGTTTTCCCCCGAGTTGCGTAACCAGGGATGGGCACAAACGAGCTGCAACTGGAGAGTCGCAACAAGAGCGCCCGCGACCGGATATTTCTCCATTGTGGCGTCACGTACATCGCGATAGTGGTCGATCAGCCGGTCGTCGAGTTCGAGCGGAACATCCACGTCAATCCTTTCCGGTAGATCGCTGGCTACATCCGCGACCCGACGTTTTAGGATAATCGGATCGGTGAGGTGCTTCAGTTGTTGGCCTGAGTCGAGACTATCAGGAAAACTGCCTTCGAACTCTGATAGATTGCCCAAAAGCCCTGGAATGGCGAAATCCGTCAAAGACCAAAGGTCGACCAAGCTATTTTCGACCGGAGTCCCGGTCATTGGAATGGCGCGTTTTCGGGGGATGGTTGCGATTGCTTGGCGACGGTTCGATTGCGGGTTCTTGATTGCCTGTGCTTCATCGCAAATTACCCAAGACCATTCGAGGCTCGAAAAAATGGCGATATCATTTACCATGGTATCATAGGTTGTGATCAGCACTTGGGACACTTTTAGCCCTGCAACCACCCCAGTCCTGTGCGCTCCTCTATGAACAGCTACATCCAAGGTCGGCGCGAACCTAGTAATCTCACGCACCCAGTTGGCAATTAGACTGGTGGGGCAGACAATCAATGCCGGTGCCTGGGGCCCGGGCGGATCGATCATGAGCAGCGCGATGATTTGGAGTGTCTTGCCGAGGCCCATTTCATCTGCGAGGATCAGGCCGCCAGTTCGGGAGATCGTGTCCCACATCCATTGGACGCCTCTCGCCTGATAGGGAAATAGCTCCGCCTCCAAGCCCGCGATACCGATCGTATCGCTTTTTAGTTCTGCAGCCTCCTTGCCCGGCTTCATGATCGCTTCCGACGGCGCGGTGGTGATGCCATCCTCATTCGACCTCATGAGTCGGATCGCAGTGCTGAATGAAATATCAGTGGGATCGACACCGCCGATTTTTTGCACGAGCACCTGCGTCGCATCACGCGGGAGGGGGCGAATTATCGTACCATCGACCACCCAGCAATGGCGATTGGTTGGGGCTATAAACTCATGTCGCACGCCCCGTACTATTCTGACGCCGCCCAATCGCGCGACGATACGGTTCTCCTCACGCTCAAGGCGGACAATTGGTTCCAGAAGTCTTTCTGAAATAGTATGACCACCGGGAGGAGCCTCTTTCAGGTCGCCAAAAGACTCGGGGAGTTTCGTGTAGTCAACCAAGATGTTCCTCCAGCATGCGCCTAATGTACTCGATATCCCAAGGCACCGGTCGCCGCGTGTGGGCCGCCCGATGACAAGATGGACATAGTGGTAACAGGTCGGTTGCGGGGTCGTAGGGTTTGGGAGCCGCGATATTTGCTAGTGGCTCCAGATGGTGCACTTCAATTATGCCGCCAGCATCGTCGCCGTAGCGTCGACGTGGTTCGAGACCACAAGCTGCGCAGGTCTCACCGTGCAAGCGGATGCAGAGAAGCCGGTTGCGAGGGTTGCGCTCACGGCGATTGACGAGAGAAGGCTTTATTGCTCCTTCGAATGCTGGCTCATCGCAGATCACGTCATCTTCGACCACGTCGTACCCGATGAGTTCGGCCATCGCCGCCATCATGGGCACGATCACTTCGCGGCAGGTATGGGAAACTGCTTCATCCGAGTCGGGTCGAACGTCGTGCCGTATTGTTGCAGCCATACGGAAAGAGCCATCGTTTACAGTCCAGTCATCGAGCGCCTGTGCCGAAATGGAAAGGCTCGCGGCTTGATCAATGGATGCGACCAGTGCCATGGCCAGCTGTCGATCCTCGGCCGACGCCTGACGAATCTGGCGAATAACGGCACCGGAGAAATTTCCGAATGCCAAGTTGACGCGATGTGCTTTGAGACCGTGGGGTCTAATTTCCGCGACGGGACCGTGCTGCTGGTCAAGGTCATCGAACCATATTTTCATGCCAGAGCGCAGCCCGCCATTGTCTATGGCGACTGCAATGACGGCACCAGTGCCTTCCTCCAGTTCACGAACGATGAGTTCCTGTTTCGCTGCCAGCATCAGTCGTCATCATCTTCTGCCAGTTCGCCTGGTTCAGGATCAGGTAAGTTCCGCAGAAGTTTACGTAGGTTGTTTGATATCTCGGTGCGGATATCTTCGAAAATGGGTTCGAGTTCGTCATTTGTATTGTTCTGTTCGGCCGCTGCGAATGCCCACAGCAAAAGGTCCATTCCTTCCACTGCATATCCGTTTGCAGCGGCTCGCTGATAAATTTTCTGGTAATAGTCGTGGTGTTTATTCAAAAGAACGGACGGCACATGCCCGTCGTTTCCGGTGCTCCGGAAAGCTGGTTGCCAGAGTTCCCCACTATTGATCGATTCAACCGCTTCAACATGCACGTAATCGGGGCTGACATTGTTCTGGATCGGTGACTTGATCCGGATCTTCGGGCCCATGTTGTTGGATATCTCCGCAGACTGGCCTTCTGGATCCACGGACGTCACCTGTGCCTTCGTGGCATTCGTCGTCGCCGCGATGTTCTTATTGGAACTACCGTGATCCACTTTGTTTTTCGCATTGGCCTGCGCTCTGCTCTGCCTCCGATAGCGGTTCCCTGCCTCACGGTATATTGGCTGTAGAAGCGTTCGGAGGCCGTCCTCGAGATCAGGGTGGAAAAGAATGCGAGATTTTTTCACATCGATTCTGAAAGCGTCGTCCAGTTCATGTCCAAAATCAAACTCGATCCTCAAAAGGGAAGTGTGAGGTTCGGGCGCGCCGAAGACATCCATCCAGCCGCCATCTTGGATTAACCGTCCCTCGCGGAATACGTAGAAGCCTTGAGCCCGGTTCGAGATACGGGCGTATTCACGTTCCTCATCCTTTGTCATGTCGCGACGGTGTGGAAGAATCCATGCGTGGATCGTGGCACGTTCCTCCGAGCCATCCGGCATCTCAACCAA
The DNA here is from genome assembly GCF_000152965.1 of Roseobacter sp. MED193. Classification (GTDB taxonomy): domain Bacteria; phylum Pseudomonadota; class Alphaproteobacteria; order Rhodobacterales; family Rhodobacteraceae; genus Pseudophaeobacter. Next base: position 3,273,313 of record NZ_CH902583.1, read on the forward strand.
TAGTGTCTGCTTTTTTAGTGGAAGAACCTGTTCTGACCTTTTGGGGTAGAAAGGATTCCACGGCACAACTGGGCTGCTGTTAATGAAAATTTCTATATCCCGCTCGCGCTTATCGGATTTGTCGGTAAAGCGGTGGTAAACTAATGAGAGATGTTTGCTGAGGGTGTCAGCCAGCCGCTTGATTGCAGCTTGTTCCTTGGTCCCCCCCGCTTCGTATTCTTTGGACAAGATCCGGTCACACTTTTCCCAAATTACGAGGGTTCCCGTGTCGCCGCAGAGTTCTTCGAACATTTCTTCTTCATCAGACGATACCGGCTCGCGCAGCATTTCCCACCTGCCGCGTTCCTTCACATGATCGAGATCCCATGCAAGTTTTACCAAAGGCTGCTCTGTGGTAGCCCGCGAAACGATGGTGAATTTCAAGCAGACCGAACTTGAAGCCGTCTTGAGCCCGAGCCCGAATTTTCCCAGGCTTTCAGGGTTCTCGCGTACAGGCGCGCCGTAGCGCATAGCGCGATGGATCGTTTCTTCATCCATCCCGACACCGTTGTCGCCAAAATAGACCAGTTTTCTTCCGTCTTCGTGAAGGACAATCTCGACATTGATGTGGTCGGCTTTGGCAGCAATCGAATTGTCAATAATATCGGCAGCGGCGGTCTTTACATTGTAACCAGTGTCGCGCAGACCGAATATCAGGCGCGGGGCATCCGGTTCATTTATCAGGTCATTCATCCTGCTCTTCCTCTCTCCAGCGTCGTTCCGACAATCTGGATTTATCAATCAAAAAATTTCTCACCTATTTGGTATTTCGCCGAAAACCTCTTTTCCGCGCAACCAAGCTGCGATCTTGCCTATGAGATCTTCTAGGGATAAGCGCTTCGTCGCACATTCCCAAACTGTCAGTACGCGCCACCCTGATGCGGTAAGCGTTTGTGCAGTTTTCTGATCACGTTCGACATTTTTTTCCAACTTTTCTCGCCAAAATTCAGTTCGGGTTTTTGGCAATCTAAAATATGAGCAACCGTTGTGCGCGTGCCAGAAGCAACCGTGAACGAAAAGTGCTGCACGGTATTTCGGCAACACGAGATCGGGCTTGCCTACAAGATGGCGGCTGTGGAGACGGTACCTGAACCCGAGACCATGCAATCCCTTGCGGACAATCATCTCGGGCTTTGTATCTTTTGGTCTAATCCCAGCCATCATTTCCGATCTGGACATCGGTGATCGTTTCTCAGGCACTTTGGTTTCTCCGCGGCCTCAATGCGACAGTATTTTCAATCCATGGGGCCATGGCTTCGGCGATCGCTATTGCGACCGGTGCCGCAACCGCATTGCCGAATTGACGGTACGCCTGTGCGTCGGAAACCGGGATGTTCCATGGGCGGTTGGAGCCGGGACGGTCGAAACCCATGAGACGGGCGCATTCGCGTGGCGTCAGTCGCCGAGGGTTCTTCCCGGGTTGCGCGATCAGGATTTCTGACCCGTCCTTGTAATACCTTGCGCTTAGTGTCCGGGCGACGCTTTCGGGAGTGCATAGGCCGAAGCCGAAGCCGTTACCGGCTGCTTTATGTTTTGCGGCGTAATTTTGGAGGTAGGCCCAAAGCTTGTCAGACAGTGTGTACTTGTCGGCAATACGCGCTAGGTGACCTTCTGTATAGGGCGGCTCGGCGATCTCGGACCCGTTCTCGGGATGAAGAATGTCCGAAAGCCGTGGGTTCGGTCCCGGAGGGATCACCACATCGTCGAGGCAGAAACGCGTGGGAACATCGCGACGGAAGCCCGAGATAAATATGCGCTCACGGTGCTGTGGCACCCAAGAGCGTGCGTCTATCACTTTGTGATCCACCTCGTAACCGAGTTCGTCAAGCGCATGTAGGATGACCCTCATGGTGTTACCCTTGTCATGGGACAGCAGATTCTTGACGTTTTCCAGAAGGAAGGCGCGCGGGCGATGATGGGCAATGATTCTCACGACATCAAAAAAGAGCGTTCCTTGGGTCTCATCTAGAAAGCCGTGAGCACGGCCCAGTGAGTTCTTTTTGCTTACTCCGGCGATGCTGAAAGGCTGGCATGGGAAGCCAGCAAGCAAGACATCGTGAGCTGGAATTTCCGCTTCTGAAATTTCCGTGATGTCACCACTGAGCGGGTGTTCGTCCCCGAAATTCGCAGAGTAGGTTTCCTGCGAGAAGCGGTTCCACTCGCTAGTGAAAACACAGGTTCCGCCGGCAGCTTCGAAACCAACGCGTAAACCTCCGATACCGGCAAAAAGATCGATGAAACTAAAACTACTCGGCGATTTGTGCATGTACTGACCCTCTCTGATGGTACCATATCTAGCTTTCAATCCAGATGGAATAACAAGAGTTGCGGAATAAAGCATGAACATCTGGGTGGTCCAAGAATCCCTTCCGCCACGGACAGACTCGAACATCAGTCGTTTTGGCGGTCGCCTTGCAGAAATTCGGTGAACACGCGGGTTGACTTGGAGTTGTACTGAAATGCAGCTGCGCTCACCTTTGAAAAATTGCAGAGCGTCACGAATGCAATCGCGGCCTCTAGATTAGTCCGCTAGCCAAAGCGTTCCAGCTGTTGTCGCCAATCCATCGGTAATGGCTCCAGAAGCCACGCCAGCGTCAGATCCGGTCCCTGCGTCCCGTCGAGAACCACTTCGACGATATCCGGCGCGAGCAGTGTCAGGCGTAGGACACGGGTCATGTAGGACGGCGCGATTCCTTCGCTATCCGCGAGCTCGGCGATGGTCGTGAACTCGCCGGATTTCAACATCCTTTTCCATCGAAACGCTCGCGCCAGCGCCTTGACCAGCGTGCCGTCTGTTTTCTGTTGGCGCGGAGCGTCAGGGGGTAGCTGCATTTCTTTACGGCCACCACGTTTCACGATTCGGAACGGGATGTGCACTGTCACCGTTTCCGAGACTGGTTTCGCGCGGGTCATGCCGCCGCTCCGAGATCAGCCATCATTTCGTGCGCCAATCCGGTCAGACCATCCATTCGGAGGCGCACATCAAGGCCATCAACACCTATATCGATCCGCTCGATCAGCAGCGCTGCGATGCGCGCCTGTTCGGCGGGGAAAAGTTCATCCCACAGTGGGTCCAGTTGTTGCAGCGCCACACGTGCGTCGCCCTCGGTGACCTCGCCGTCCTGCGCGCGCGCCTCTTTCCATGTACCCGCCACGATTTCGGGTTGGCGGAACACGGAGCGGAGCTGGTTGATGACGGCGGCTTCTATCTCGCCAGCGGGAACACGTCCGATCTCGCAGGTTCCCGCACCGTGTTTCAGAATGGTCTGGCTGACATAGTAGCGATAGAGTTTGCCACCCTTGCGCGTGTGTGTCGGGGAGAAGGCTGCACCGTCAGGACCATATAGCAGCCCTTTCAGCAGCGCAGGTGTGTCCGCACGGGTGCGGGCGGCGCGCTTGCGGGGGCTTTCTTTCAGAACCGCATGAACCTTGTCCCATATATCGCGGTCAATGATGGCATCATGCTCGCCGGGATAGCTGTCTCCTTTATGGACCGCTTCTCCGAGATAGGCACGGTTGTTCAGCATGCGATAGATGAATTTCTTGTCCATCGCGTTGCCTTTCGGGGTACGAATGCCTTTTGCCGCAAGTTCGCGCGCCAAAACAGTACCAGAACCAATACGAATGAAACGCTCAAAAGCCCAGCGGACGATGCTGGAGCGTTCTTCATCCACCACCAGTTTTCTGTTTTCAACGCGGTATCCGAAAGGCGGCACCCCGCCCATCCACATGCCCTTCATCCGGCTGGCGCGGAATTTGTCACGGATGCGTTCGGCCGTGACCTCGCGTTCGAATTGGGCAAAACTGAGCAAGATGTTCAGGGTCAGCCGCCCCATGGAGGTGGTGGTGTTGAATGACTGGGTGACGGATACAAAGGTCACGTCGTTACGGTCGAATACCTCGACCAGCTTGGAAAAATCCATCAGCGCCCGTGACAGGCGGTCGATCTTGTAGACGACGACAACATCCACCAATCCATCTTCGACGTCGGCGAGCAGCTGTTTCAGGCCCGCCCGCTCCAGCGTGCCGCCGGAGATGCCGCCGTCATCATATTGATCGCGCACCAGCACCCAGCCCTCGGACCGCTGGCTGGCGATGTACGCCTCGCAGGCCTCGCGTTGGGCGTGCAGGCTGTTGAATTCCTGCTCCAGCCCTTCCTCCGAGGATTTGCGGGTGTAGATGGCGCAGCGCAGTTTGCGGATGATCGGTTTGCTCATGTTGATCTCCGATGGTTTTTCAACCCGAAGAACACCCAGCCATTCCAGCGCGTGCCGGTTATCGCGCGGGCAATGGCCGAGAGCGACTTGTACGGTCGCCCCTGCCAGTCGAAGCCGTCAGCGGTGACGGTGACGAGATGTTCGACGCCTTGCCATTCACGGATCAGGCGCGTGCCGACGATGGGCATCAGATCCGCACGGATGCGGCTTTTCTTGCGATCACCGCCGTCCAGCTGTTCGCCAAGAACTTCAAGCCGCTTGACCGTTTGCGGCTTCAACCCGCCATAGGCGAGTTCCTGAATTCGATAGGCCAACCGGCTTTCCAGATAGCGGCGGTTGAACGGCGGCGGCTCGCTGTCAAACAGCTCGCGCCATTGCTGTTTCAGGTCCGGTGTCGAAGTGGATTTCAGCGCCGCCAGGCGCGCGGGGATGGGATCGGGTTTGGTCATGCGGGTCTCCGTTTGGTTGGAGTTGCACTACCGCTCTGGTCGACCGAGTTGTGTAGCGGAAATTCTCCATTTGTTGCAGAGATTTGCGGAATGTCTCGTGACCGCAAACGAACGAGACCAGCCGCCAGTAGACCACAAAGTTCGGCCCGGCGTCCGGTGGGTGTCATCAGTTCAGGCGGTAGGGCGTTTGGGCGTTTCATGTGGGCCTCACTTTTGTGTGCTCACATGGGAAAAGCCTGTTTGTTGCGGGTTTCGGGACATTGCCCCCCGAAACCTGTGCAGCGTTGGGCTACCGGGCATTCAGGGATGAAGTGACACGCAACAGTTGTGCGCCGTGTCGGCAACCAATAGGCTGCGGAAAAACAAAAACTGATTTTTCCGAGGTATTCGAATGGCGAGCAAGAATTCCAAAACCGGCCCTTTGCTGCACAGTCTTGTCGAGGATGCTCCGAGCAATCTTGTCCGTGAGCTCGTTTCATTGCCGCGAGGGGAAAACGAAATTGAAATCGTTTTGCCGTTAGAAGAAACGGGGGACGAGGAATTCCGCCAGAAATTATTGGAAACGTTATCTGAATTTGATCACGATGATTTGCGGCCGTTGGAGCATAGATGCCGGCGGATTCATTTGCTTGCTGAGGGAAAAGGCGTTTCATCTCTCGAAACAATTGTCGATCAGAGATTGGATGACGAACAACATGGGCAATACTCAAGCCAGCAAGATCCGATTTGCAGAAGTGTCTGGATCTTTCTGAATCATCGCCAAGCATTCCAGGATGCGGAGAGCTTCCATTATGCTCGTCAATTCCGTGATCATGGCAAATTATATGACGCCTTTGAGGTTGAATTGGAAAATGCCGTAAGTATCGATGCGGCCGCAATCGACGAACCTGCGTTGGCGTCGAAAATCACCGAGGTCCTCGAACTCAAAACGGCTTGCACCGTCAAGGCGCTTGATTTGCCGGCAACGGACCCACATCCCGCGTCGATCATGCTGATTGTTCGGCACGGCGGTCCATTGTCGAGCGTTCACGATCATCGTGACGATGGACGGCGCGGAACGATCTATTTCCGGCCACCGAACGAGGCGACATTGATCTATACCCCGTCGAAGCGGCAGATCGAAATCTGTGCCGACAGCCCGGTCGTCCGGCAGAAGGTGGGTGATGCCTTTGCCGAAGTGACACTTGAACACGACATTTCTCAGAAACCGTTGACCTGGAAGCGCTACAACCTCGGTCGATTTCGATCGTCCCTGACACTTCCAATCCCGGAGATCGACGGCTTCGAGATCCAGGTGGCGCGGGTTCTGGAGGTGGAAGTCCGCCTGGGCCATTGGAGCCGAAAGCTGGCTCTCAAGGTTGCTATAGGTGATGATATCCAGGACGTCGCAACCAAATACCTTGGCAGGGGTAACATCTTCAGGCGCGCTGACAGCTTCAGCCGCATCGGTATCGCGGTCAAATACAACCAATCTGGCGATGACAAGGAGCGGTCCCTTAATATCACTGTGTCGGGGGCCAAAAGCTGCAATCTCCAGAGCAACAAAGATCCGGACGAGCGCAACTTTGGATTCGCACTGTTACACGAATGGGGAATCCTGAGTGCATTCCGTCAGGTCGACAATGGCGATTTGCGCTCCATGTTGCCGCAACTGGTGGATCTGTATGATCGCGAGGAAGACGAGGTTTCCGGCGGCTATCTCGCCGAAATCGGTCTCGATCCCGGACGACTGATAGAAGGCGGTCTGCTTGAACGGCGTGATAGGCAAGACGTCGTCCTCATCGACGAAGACGACATCAATGGCGAGGTTGCGCTGAAACCCTCATCGACCCCTGGCCAGGTTCAGGCAACAGGTCCGTTCGGCGAGGATGCAGGGAGGCGCCCGGTTGCAGACCTGGAACGTTACCAGATCAATCGCGAATGGCTGCAAGAAACCGTGGTAAAACTCGTGCGACCGCTGCTTACGAGCAAGGGGACGCAGGTCATCGATCAGGATCTGATTCTGTTGGGGAACATGGGCACCGATGGAGCCAGCACCCCGGTCTATTTCGCGCGGCGGCTGGGCGATCCGGTGATCATCAACAAACTGGACCAGCTTCTGAGGGCTCGGAATATGTCCGGGATCGGTGTTGTCCTGTCGTCCAGCCCAGAGACCCTGACATGTCTGGGCCCCAACGTCGTGGTTCCATTGCTCTCACATCTTGAAGGGGAAGGAACCGAACAAGCGTTGTCCCGGGATGCGGTTATGCAAACCTTTGATACCGGGCGGAACTTTGCATTGGGCGGCAGCACGGTGGCAGTTAACAAATCCGGAACCCAATCCGCATCATTGTGCATTCCCGGAAAAGCACCACTGGCCATTCTTGGAGCAAATCAGATCCGGATCTTCGAAAAACTGGTTGCAGCCCATCTGGCTGGAAGCCCGGACGTGAAAACGGCGGAGCTTATTGAGGACACCGGGGTCAAAAGCCCACAGCAGGCATTCAAGAAGCCGATGTGGGATAGCATTCTCGACGTCTACATCGCCAAGGGACCAACGCGCGGTTACTGGCGTCTCGCAGGCTAGGCGCAAAGCTTCCTTAGACGCTGGTCTAACAAATTGGCGGGGACGGTCTAAAAAACCGCTGCTTATTGGAAAGGCTCACTCAACAGAGGAGCATTTCCATGCCGACTCCCGATCACCATCGCCGTCCAGCGCGACAGACCGGTTCCACACCCCGCCAGGGCGGGCCGACCAACACCCCAACAAATGACTGGCGCTGCACGCGCTGTGACAAGCTGCTCGGAGTTTTCCGGGACGGCGGCATGCACCTGCGTTTTGCCCGGGGGCACGAGTATTTTGTCGGCTTTCCCGTCGTGGCCACCTGCCGCGGTTGCGGGACGTTGAACCAGACGACGGCTCCGATGCGCTAAGGCGCACTCTCTAAATCCCATGAAATCAAAGAGACGCGCGACGTCCTGACCTGGCCACGACAAGGCGCTGGACGCCTGGCCGCAAGGCAGGCGTCCAATGTCCTTCGCATGGCACGAAATCCGTGATCATCTCATGAAATCCTCTTCTACGCTGGGCTTCCAGCATAGCTTCGAAGCAATCAGGCGTGCGGGTCACCCCGTCGCTCAATACCGCGATCCGACCGCGTTGTTGGACTGTCTTCATCAAGGCTCCGACGGCGCGGATCACAAGAACCTGATCCTCGCGGCATTGGTCCGGGAAGCACAATCAAACGGTCCCGGTGGCGATTGCGCCCTGACGTTGATGTTGCTGTCACTCTGGCCTGGGTTGGACGCCGTCCGGCGCCGGTCGCTTTGGCGCAAGATAGGAACCCCTGATGAGGTTGCCTCGGAAATCCTCGCCCGAACCACAGAGGCGATCCGCGGCCTTGATCTGCGGCGGGTCACCCGGATTGCAGCCACCATCCTGCGAAACGTCGAGCGAGACATCATCCGAATGCGTCAGCGCGAGGACAGGCACCAGAACCTGCGCAGTGAGATCGACCCCGACGAAGTCCCGATCGATGCTGGCGTATCAAATCCTTCCGCCAGCCAGAATCTGCTGCACAGCGATCTCGCCCGCATCACCGGGAAGGATGCCGGTCTGGTGATCCGAGTGGCCATCGACGGCTTCTCCCAGGCCGAAGTCGCGACCGAATTGGGGCTGTCTGAAGCCGCAACGCGCAAACGCTATCAGCGGGCGACCCGGCGATTGCGGACTGGTTTGCAAGAAATCGGCTGACCCGATGTCCCGATCTCTGCGGCGTGGTGGCTTTTCCCATTCAGACGCCACCGCGCTCACCCCAAACCGAAAGCTGACGAGCATGATCAGAAACACCGATCCAATGTCCGAAGATCTCAAACGCATCCCAGGACTCTACCGTCGCTGGGAATTGCCGGAGATCCTGAAAAACCACCGCACTTACCGCATCGAGAAGGCTGGCACCCATCAGGATGGGACCCCGCTTGTCGCCATCTATGCCGACGGCGCCAACAACGAAACTGCCTCTCCCGACGACACCGACCCGCCCATGGTTCTGCTTGGGACGAGTTCGTCTGGGCGAGGCTAGAGGCCTGAAGAGGAGACCATGTTCATGGATATCACACCCATCGTCACGGTTCGCGCCAGCCGACCGCTTACCGAAATCGAGTTCTGCGCCTGGGTGGCGCAAGCCGCTCCCGGTGACCGGCTGGAGTATCACTGCGGCTTTCTCGTGCTCGACACTTTCGCGCTGTTTTCACGGCTCGACGATCAGGGCCGCGGCGAACTGAGCAAGCTGGCCGGGCGGGCGTTCTGGGCTGCCGAACAGGGGCTCGTGCATTTGGTGCAGGAGCGGATCGCACCGGACCAGTTCGCTTACGTCGCCATCGCCAGACCAAAGCCGAACGCGGCCTCTGTCTCGCTATCCGAGCTGTTGCTCGCCGAACAAGAGGCCGCGTGATGACCGCATTTCAATCCTTTTTCCCCGATCACGGAGACCCTTTCATGCCTTTCCCCGAGAATACCCCCACACCGGACGATTTGCCGTCCCTCAGCGCAGCCGAAATCGCGGCGCTACCGGTCGAGTTGCTGGCAATCCTGCAGCGCGAGATCGACGAGCGTCTGAAGCGCGACAAGGCCGCCAAAACACGCTTCGATGCCGGACTGGTTGTCCGCTACGCCACTCGTGCCGCCGAAGAACGGCAGGTTCAAGCCAAGGACACTGGTACGGTCCGGTTCGATGACGGTGATTTCACCGTGGTCGCCGATCTGCCGAAGCGGGTGGATTGGGATCAGGATCGGCTGGCCGATATGGTTGCGCGGATCCGCGATGCCGGGGACGATCCCGCCGAATATGTCGATCTCGCTTACAAGGTGCCGGAGCGCAAATACGTCGCCTGGCCCGAGGCGATCCGTCAGGGCTTCGAGCCCGCACGCACGGTGCGGCCCGGCACGCTGAAGGTCGAGATCCTCGCGCAGGGGGCTGACCAATGAGCCTCCCCATCATCAGCGCCGACCAGCGGCTTGCCGAACCGCGCGGCATCAAGGGCTGCATCTTCGGCAAGAGTGGAATCGGCAAAACTTCGTTGCTCTGGACCCTCGACACCGAGCGCACGCTGTTCATGGATCTCGAAGCGGGCGATCTCGCAATCGAGGGCTGGAAAGGCGATAGCATCCGCCCGCGCACATGGGCGGAATGCCGGGATTTCGCGGTGTTCATTGGTGGTCCCAACCCGGCGTTGCGCGACGAGCAGCCCTATAGCCCGGCGCATCACAAGGCGGTCTGCGACCGCTTCGGTGATCCGACAGCGCTCGATCGCTATGACACCATCTTCGTGGACTCAATCACCGTTGCTGGGCGGCTGTGCTTCGGATGGTGCAAGGGCCAGCCGGAGGCGATGTCTGAGAAGACAGGCAAGCCGGATGTGCGCGGGGCCTACGGGCTCCATGGCCGCGAGATGATCGGCTGGCTCACCCATCTGCAGCACACCCGGGCGAAGAATGTCTGGTTCGTCGGGATCCTCGACGAGAAGCTCGACGACTTTAATCGCAAAGTGTTTCAGCCGCAGATCGACGGCTCAAAGACCGGCTTAGAGCTGCCGGGGATCGTCGATGAGGTGATCACCATGGCGGAGCTGAAGGCCGACGGCGGTGATCCGTATCGCGCCTTCGTCTGCCAAACGATCAACCCTTGGGGCTTTCCGGCCAAGGATCGCTCTGGCCGCCTAGGACAGGTGGAAGAACCCCATCTCGGCCGCCTGATGGCGAAGATCCGGACGGCAGCGACGCCTCCATCCGACCGCCTGACCTACGCCCCGCCGCCTGCCGATCCGGCCGGTGCCGATCAATCCCAACCGCAATCCTGAAAATAGAAGGAGGTTCCCCATGGGTTCCTGGAACGATTTCAACGACGCGCAAAGCAACAGCAATCTCATCCCCAAGGGCACGCTGGCCAAGGTGCGCCTGACCATCCGCCCTGGCGGATTCGACGATGCCTCGCAGGGCTGGACCGGCGGTTATGCCACGCGCGGCTCGACCGGTGCTGTCTATCTCAACGGCGAGTTCACCGTGACCGAAGGTCCGTATGCCCGGCGCAAGATATTCACGCTGATCGGGCTCTTCAGTCCTAAAGGGCCGGACTGGACCAATATGGGCCGCAGCCTCGTGCGCGGCATGCTGAACTCGGCACGCGGGATTTCCGACAAGGACATGTCGGCCGAGGCGCAGGCCGCGCGGCGGATCAGCGGCTTTGCCGATCTCGACGGGATCGAGTTCATCGCCCGTATCGACATCGGCACCGATGCCAGCGGTGACGACAAGAACGAGATCCGCAGCGCGGTCACGCCCGATCATCGCGACTATGCGCAGGTCATGGGCACGGCGTCCGTGCAGTTCAGCGGTAACGCTGGACCGGGGGACACACCGCAGCAGAGTGCCTCCGCAGCGCCATCGTCCAATCCACTAGCAGCCAACCCCGGTGCTCCCGGGCGGCCGAGCTGGGCGCAGTAAGGGGGATCGGACATGCGCCTGCGCCCCCGCCAGAAAACCTTCGTCGAGCGCAGTGTTGCTGCGCTCACGTCCCGCAGCAACACGCTGAGTGTGGCTCCCACCGGCGCGGGCAAGACCATCATGCTCTCGGCGGTCACCGGCGAGATGATCGGTGACGGTGCCAAGGCCTGCGTTCTGGCCCATCGCGACGAACTCACGGCGCAGAACCGCGCCAAGTTCCAACGCGTGGTGCCGGGCGTAGCCACCTCAGTGATCGACGCGACCGAGAAATGCTGGGGCGGCGCTGTCACCTTCGCCATGGTGCCGACGTTGGCGCGAATGTCGAACCTGGCCGACATGCCGCGCCTTGATCTGCTGGTGATCGATGAGGCGCATCATGCGGTTGCGGACAGCTACCGCCGCATCATCGACCGGGTGCGCGATGCAAATCCCGACGCGAGAGTGTTCGGGGTGACGGCAACGCCGACCCGGGGCGACCGCAAGGAACTGCGTGAGGTCTTCGACAATGTCGCCGACCAGGTGCGTTTAGGCGAGTTGATCGCCTCGGGCCACCTCGTGCCGCCGCGCACCTTCGTCATCGATGTCGGCGTGCAGGAGGAATTGAAATCCGTCCGCAAGACCAGCGCGGATTTCGACATGACCGAGGTGGCGAACATCATGGACCGCGCGCCCATCACCGACGAAGTGATCCGCCACTGGACCGAAAAGGCGGGAGATCGTCAGACCGTCGTGTTCTGCTCCACCGTCGCTCACGCTGAACATGTCACCGAAGCGTTCAAGGCGGCTGGTATTTCCGCCGCGCTGATCCGTGGCGACTTGGCGGCCGAGGCCCGCAAGGCCATCCTCGCCGACTACGCGTCCGGCAATATCCGCGTGATCGTTAATGTCGCGGTGCTCACTGAGGGCTGGGATCATCCGCCGACGTCCTGCGTCGTGATGCTGCGCCCCAGTTCCTACAAATCCACCATGATTCAAATGGTCGGGCGGGGGTTGCGCACGGTCGATCCGGAAGAACATCCGGGGCTGGTCAAGACCGACTGCGTGGTGTTGGACTTCGGAACGTCGAGCCTGATCCACGGCACGTTGGAGCAAGATGTCGATCTGGATGGCAAGATCGGCACCGGTGAAGCCCCTACCAAATGCTGTCCGGCCTGCGCGGCGGAAATCCCGCTCGCCGCCACCGAATGCCCGCTCTGCGGTGAGGTTTTCCTGCAGGACGAAGGCGAGACCGGCGCGGACGCAGTGCCGCTCTCGGGTTTTGTCATGACCGAGATCGATCTGCTGAAACGGTCCAGTTTCGCATGGGTCGATCTCTTTGGGACGGACGATGCGCTGATGGCCACGGGCTTCACCGCCTGGGGCGGCATCTTCTGGATGGAGGGCGTCTGGTACGCCATTGGCGGGGCCAAGGGCGAGCGGCCACGCTTGCTGGGCGTCGGCGAACGCACCGTCTGCCTTGCGCAGGCCGATGACTGGCTGAACACCCACGAGAGCGATGAAAGCGCCTTCAAGACGCGAGGATGGCTGCGCCAGCCACCGACCGACAAGCAGCTGAAATACCTGCCGCCCGAGTGTCGCCACGACTTCGGCCTGACGCGCTATCGCGCCTCGGCGCTGATGACCTTCGGCTTCAACAAGCGCGCCATCCAGGCAGCGGTAAATGCGGTGGCTGGTCCCGAACGGAGGGCGGCATGACCCATGACCTCACCAAGTCCCATCACGGCCGAAGACCGGCGACGTCTCTGGCATCCGCGTGGAAAGCTCTGTGCTGTCTGCCGGCAACCCACGCGTGGTTTTGGCTGGCGCGATCCGGTCCGGTCGAGGCGGCCCCGGCCATCGGTCTGGTTCTGCTCGATGCCCTGCCAAGGCTTGTGGACGCATTTGGCGCGGGAGCCTTTTGCCATGGTTGACCTGACAGAAGAAGAGCGCGCCGCCGTCACCGCCACCATGAAACGCATTGCACTGCTGATGGACGAGATCGGCTGGCAGACCGCGTTCGCGGATCTGAGCGAGGCACAGGTGCGCGCCCTGATCGAGGAGGCTGTCGAAGGTTTCCGCGAGGCCATGTCCGACATCGCCCGTGCCCAGACACCGGAGGTGCCGTTCTGATGCTGGACTTCAATCACCGGCCCTCCACGGCCGAGCGGATCAACTCGCTGGTCGATGCCGCAATCATCGCCGAACGCGAGGCCACGCCGCCCCGGACCTATCTTGGTGCATCCCGCCTTGGGCATGCCTGCGAGCGCGCGCTGCAATTCGAGTTTGCCGGTGCGCCGAAGGATGACGGTGGCGATTTCAGCGGGCAAACGCTGCGGATCTTCGCGATTGGTCATCAACTCGAGGATCTGGCGATCCGCTGGCTGCGGGCCGCTGGGATCGATCTTGTCACCCAAAAACGCGATGGCGGCCAGTTCGGTTTCTCCGTCGCGGGCGGTCGTGTCCGGGGCCATGTCGATGGGATTATCGCCGATGCCCCAGCAGCGCTTGGTATGCGCGTGCCCGCGCTGTGGGAATGCAAGACCATGAACGCCAAGAACTGGCGGGCCTGTGTCAAGGACGGGGTGACTGTCTCCAAACCCGTCTACGCTGCCCAGATCGCGATCTACCAGGCTTACATGGAGCCTTCGGTGCCGGGGATATCGGCAACTCCGGCGCTGTTCACCGCCATCAACAAGGACACAGCCGAACTGCACCATGAGCTCGTCCCCTTCGATGCGGATTTGGCGCAGCGTATGTCCGACCGCGCGGTGCGGATCCTGCAAGCCACCGACGCGGGCGAATTGCTGCCGCGCATCGCCGCCAATCGCGATTTCTTCGGATGCCGGTTCTGCGCCCATGCCGAGCGGTGTTGGGGGCTGGCCACATGACCGATGAGCCCACCGATCCATCAGATTCCGAACAGGATACACCCATGCGCGACGAAACAACGCCAGATACGCCCAAGGAAAACATCGTCCATTTCAATCCGTGGCGTGACTTCAACGACGCCGCTCCGCAAATCGACGTGTTCGGGGACGAGCCGGACCCTGCGCAGATCGCCCAATTCATGCAGGTCGTCTTTGGCTATTGCGACGGCCTGATCCCCGTCCGCAGTTTCATCGACAAGGGCCAGGGCATTGACGGCCGCCCGCATAACATCTGGCTCGAGGCGGATCAGGCCGCGCCTGAAAAGATGGCGACCTTCGCCACATGGGCGTCGCGGGAGGGGGCAGCGGTCTATGTGATCCCCGGCACCGTGGCCGCGCCCGGTCAGGCCAAAGCTGCCGAGATTCTGCACATGCAGACCGTGGTCGTCGATCTGGACACCGGCGACATTGCCGCCAAGCGGGCCCATCTGGAGCGCCATCTTGGTGCGCCGACCATGGTCGTGGAAAGCGGTGGCGTGACGCCGGAGGGCCAGCGGAAAGCCCATGTCTGGTGGGCGCTGACCGAGCCCGCCGAGGGTGACGACATTCGACGCGTGACCCGTCTGCGCGGTGACATCGCGGCAAAGGTCGGCGGCGACATGCATTTCCGCTCCGCTCACCAGCCGATCCGGGTGGCAGGCTCAGTTTACTACAAGAACAGCCTGAAAACGCAGGTGCGGATCGTCGAGCTAAACGCCGACCGCGAACGCGACCTGGCCGAGTTCATGGAGGCCGTGACCGACATGCCGCCCGCGCCGGGCGTGTCCCTGCAACCCGAGTTCAGCCATCCCGACAAACCGGCGATGGACGATGTGCTGGTCACCCCGGTGCGCGAGGGGGCGCAGGACGATTGGTCCCGCTTCGAGGGCGCATCTGCTGCGATCGGGCATTTCATCCGGATGGTCCACGAGGGCCGGATGACAAAGGACGAGGGCTGGGAAGGCATCTGCGGCTACAACGCCGCAATGCTGCGGCCCCAGTGGCGCGTTGATCGGCTCAAGCGCGAGTCCGAGCGGCTCTGGGAGCGGCATGTCGAAAAATACGGACCGCCCCTGATCCGATTGGATTCCGGCGCACCGGGACCGGCCGAGATGCCCGCATTCACGCTGGGCGCGCTGCTGGACGACCAGAGTCCGATGCCGGTGGACATCATCGCGCCCCGGGTGCTGACGCCGGGCGGACTGCTGGTGCTCGGCGGCGCGCCCAAGGTCGGCAAGAGCGATCTGCTGATCTCCTGGCTCGTCCATATGGCCGCAGGTATGCCGTTTCTCGGCTTCACCCCGCCACGGCCGCTGCGGATTTTCTATCTGCAGGCGGAAATCCAGTATCACTATCTGCGCGAACGCCTGAAGCAGATCGCCCTGCCATCAGAGGTGTTGGCCGCTGCGAGGGACTCCTTCGTCGCAACGCCGAAACTGAAGATGCTGCTCGACAACGAAGGCAGCGTGCGGGTTGCCCGCGCTGTCCAAACGGCCTTCCCCGATGCGCCAGTGGACATCATCTGCGTCGATCCGATCCGGAACCTCTTCGACGGCGGACCCGATGGCGGCGGCGAAAACGACAACACCGCCATGATGTTCTTTCTGAAGGAACGGGTGGAGGTCCTGCGCGATCATATCGACCCCGATTGCGGGGTCATCCTGATCCACCACACCAAGAAGCTCAGCAAGCAGCAGGTCAAGGACGATCCCTTCCTCGCGCTTTCCGGCGCCAGTGCTCTGCGCGGCTTCTATACCTCTGGCCTGATCCTGCACCGGCCCGACGAGGAATGCTCGCAACGAAAACTGGAAATCGAGCTGCGCAACGGTCCAGCGCTGCCGCAAAAGGTCATCGACAAGATCGGCGGCCAATGGGTCGAGATCAACCCGATGAACGAGCGGCTGGTGCGCCAGGACGTCGGCGCAAAGCATGATGCCGAGCGGGACCGCAAGGGCGAGGTGATCTGCGGCCTGCTGTACGAAGAGGCCCTTCAGGGTCGAATGTACACGATGACCCATTTCGCGGAGACCTTCGAGAACACCGGGGGTCTTGGCGGGCAATCGATCATCCGCGAACGGCTGAACGTGCTGACCACGAAAGGCTACGTGAAGTTCGTCCGCGGGGCCGCTGCGACTGCGCTGGATCTGGCGACCGAGCGGAGCAAATATGGCTATCTCTGCGTCGAGACCATGCGTCTTGCAACCAGCAGAGAGCGTGTCGATTCAGGCACCGGAGAGGTCACACCGGAGCTGATCGATGTCCTGCCCAGCCACTACAAATGCCCACAGACCGGTGCCGTTCTGCCCGTCGAAAACCCGTCTGTCTGGGTCTATCGCGAGGTGGAGGACGCATGATGAAACACGCCGTTTTGCCTTCCGAAATCTGGGTGCAAAAGTCTGAAATCTGGCCAGATTTTGCAAAATCTGAAATCCTGGCGAAATCTGGAATCTGGCTTTTACCATTTGGTTTCAGCGACTTGGAAGGTCCTTTCCAGATTTTGGAAGGGGGTTTCCGAAATCTGCTCCGAAATCTGGATTTGTCTAAAAAAATTAGGGCACTATGCCAGATTTCAGATTTCAGAAAAGTCCCCCCTAAAGGGGTAGGTGTCCTCCCCGCTACAGGCGGGGAGAGCCACCACCTACCCCTGGGCACTTTCTCGGGCCGCAGTCTGGCCCGATCCACCCCTCGAGCAGCCAATCACAAAAGGAGAAAGCCCATGGCGGACCAGACCATGACCAACCCCAATCAGAACGCCGTCCAGAACGTGCCACCTGCGTTTACCAGCCAGCGCACATTGCTGGCGCTCGATCTCGGCACAACCACGGGCTGGGCGCTGCATGGCGCCGACGGGCTGATCACCAGCGGCACAGCATCGTTCCGCAATGGCCGGTTCGATGGCGGTGGGATGCGATACCTGCGCTTCACGAATTGGCTGGGCGAGTTGGAGCGGTTGTCCGGGCCTATCGCTGCCATCTGGTTCGAAGAGGTCCGTCGCCACGCGGGCACGGATGCGGCCCACGTCTATGGCGGTCTGATGGCCACGCTGACGGCATGGGCCGAGCTGCGCGGCGTGCCATACGAGGGCGTGCCAGTCGGTACGATCAAGCGCCACGCCACCGGCAAGGGCAACGCCAACAAGGACGCCATGATCGCCGCCGCCCGGGCGCGCGGGTTCAGCCCAGTTGATGACAATGAGGCCGATGCCATCGCGATCCTGCTTTGGGCCATGGAAACCCACGGAGGTGCGCAATGACCGGAATGCGCTTCACACCCAGGGGCTATGGCGGCAATCGTCGCCAGCCCGACGAGGTCAAACGGGACGGCTGGAAGGAACAAGGGCTGCTGGCCGTCGCAATTGACGATGACCGGCTGACCTGGCCTGAGCGCGAATTGGTGCGCCAGCTTGGCGAGCGCCTGTATGGCAAACTGGAACGGCAGGCGCGCCATGGGTGATTGGACAACCACACGGGTGGAGGACCGGCTGGAGAGCGCGGTCGACGTCTTCCGCAACTTGCCCGGCGTCATGCCGCAGGGCTTCTTCAACGCTTGGCCCGAGTATTTCCACAGCTTCGCGGACAAGGTTGGTCAGGAGCCGCAGATGCGGCGGCCCCGACCGGGCCCGCGCCAGATCACCGAGGCCGAGGAGGCGTTGCTCTGGCTGCGCTGGCTGGAACGGGACGATGCCCGGATCGTCTGGCTGCGTGCCGAGCGCACGCCGTGGAAACCGATATGCTGGGAGATGGGGATCAGCCGGGCGACCGCGAACCGCAGGTGGCAGTACGGAATTGCGGTCATGGTCTGGAGGCTGAACGGAAAAAGCGTTCATGAAAAGCTATCGCGCCAACATGTCATTTCTAAAGCTTGAAGTGATGTCAGCTCGCCTCAAAACGGTTTTCTGCGTGCCATCGCAGGAAATCCTTGTCTGGAAAATCGGTGGGATTGTCGGGCAAACGAAGCTTCTGCCCATTCAGGCGGCGATATTCGTTTCCGTTGTTGAAAACCGTTCGAACCCTGTCGCTGACCACAAAGCGGAAGTCGTCATCAATCATCGCGTAACCGGCATCAAACACGCTGTGAATATCTCGCCTCAAAAGAATACCGTTCGATCGAGTGTGCTGCCCTCCTTCGGCATAGGGCTTGATATGCGCCGCCTCCAGAGCAGGTAAAACTCTGCCATCTGTCAACGCGCACTGGTGCTTGTAGGCTTCTATGACAGAGATCCGGAACGATCCCTGTCCCAGGCGCGGCAAGACCAGATGGGGATCACCGAAACGTTCGGCCGTCTCAGCCATGCCGCTTGCAACCTGATGAGAAGACAAAAGCTGATCCAGTTTGTTCCAGAGGGCCGCGCCCTCTGGCTCCCCTGTCGAGAACGTCTTGCCGCCAACGATGTTTTTCGACCAGGATAAAGGAAGCTCTGACCAGTTCCGTTCGTCGAGGAACACCGGTTGCGTCAGAACCCTGCATCCGATCAAGCTTTGCGGGCTGACGCGTTCATCTTTTCGATAGTTTTGAATGAACGCGACGAAATCGGTCAGGCTTGCAACGCCGTTTGCCTGCCCGAACGCGTCCCAGGCAATCTTGATTGGCAAAATGGTTGCCGTCGATAGGACGCCGAAGCCCCCGATAATATTTCGCGGTGATTTCAATCGAAAAACAAAGAATTCGCCGGGGGTTATTGCTCGAAAATTTGTAGCGCTTGGCTGCCAGAAGTTCACTTCGGAATGTGGAGAGCTCCTATACAGAAAATCGAACCATCGGTTATCTGTGTTGGAAATGAAGAGATTGACCATGTTTCCCGAAATACCTCATGAACCCAAGGGTAAGGCTACGAGCAAGATGCCGATCTGACAAACAGGATTGTTGTCCGTCGGGCCTTGCCAACGCGCATTTGTCAACCCGTTCTGACTCTGTGAGACATTTTTCGGTGAGACATCGCGAGGCGAGACAAATCCGGCGCTGAGCGGTAAAAGTTCGATATACTCGCGAGAGAAGTGGGTGGCAGGGCGATTGTACGGGTCCTTCCTGGCCGTAAACGTATACGGGGGGGCGAGGCGCGACGCTTTCCCAGTGACACCTCACAAAATACCCGTTTCGTTTCGCTTTGACGAAAACACCAAGAAAACAAGGCCTGCCGGCCTGACAACCTGCGCCTGAAGCGAAACGGGGATCCGACCCTATTTCGCTTTCACGGCATTCCAAGGACATTCACATGGATGTGGTCGACCTGCCGCTCGAGCAGATCATTCCCTATGCGCGCAACCCGCGGAACAACGCCGAGGCTATCGCCACGGTCGCGGCCTCGATCCAGGAGTTTGGCTGGCGCCAACCCATCGTCGTGGACGAGGCGATGGTCGTTTTGGCCGGCCACACCCGGCTTGAAGCGGCGCGCAAGCTCGGCTTCAAAACAGCGCCGGTGCATATCGCGACAGGTTTGACTGCCAATCAAGCGCGTGCCTTCCGGATCATGGACAATCGCTCGGGTGAGAACGCTGAGTGGGATGAGGGGCTGTTAAACCTCGAACTCGCGGATTTGCTAGATGCGGAGTTCGACCTTGGCCTGACGGGCTTCAGCGAGGATGAGTTGAATGCGTTGATGTCCGGCTTGAAAGACGACGGTGGCCCGCAGGAAGGCGAGGACGATGTACCGGAAACACCGGAGGATCCGGTCAGCCGACCGGGCGATCTCTGGGTGCTGGGCAAGCATCGTCTGCTTTGTGGGGATGCGACGGTGGCCACAGATGTTGGGCGCGTGCTCGATGGCGTGACACCGCTTTTGATGGTGACCGATCCACCTTACGGTGTGGAATACGATCCCAGTTGGCGCAACGACACTGGCGCCGCTAAAACCAAGCGCACCGGAAAAGTGCTGAATGATGATCGTGCGGACTGGCGCGAGGCCTGGGCCTTGTTTCCAGGCGATGTGGCCTATGTTTGGCACGGGGCGTTGC
The DNA here is from genome assembly GCF_000152965.1 of Roseobacter sp. MED193. Classification (GTDB taxonomy): domain Bacteria; phylum Pseudomonadota; class Alphaproteobacteria; order Rhodobacterales; family Rhodobacteraceae; genus Pseudophaeobacter. Next base: position 3,293,335 of record NZ_CH902583.1, read on the forward strand.
ATGCCACCACTGTTGCAGACAGCCTTGAAGTCTCCGGCTTCAACATTCGCTCCCAGATCATCTGGGCCAAGGACCGGTTGATTTTGAGCCGTGGGGATTATCATTGGCAACACGAGCCATGCCTCTATGCCGTGAAGAAAACCGGCAAGGGCCATTGGGCGGGCGACCGAAAGCAGACGACGCTCTGGCAGATCGCGAACAAGGATCAAGATGCCGACACGGTCCACGGGACGCAAAAGCCTGTGGAATGCATGCGCCGGCCGATCTTGAACAATTCAAGCCCGGGTCAGGCGGTTTACGAGCCGTTCATGGGATCGGGCACCACGCTGATTGCGGCCGCGACGACGGGGCGGGTCTGTTACGGCATTGAGCTGAACCCGGCTTACGTCGATGTGGCGGTTGCGCGCTGGCAGAAATTCACAGGCAAGCAGGCCATTCTTGAAGGTGGCGAGCAGAGCTTCGATGCGCTGAAATCTGAGCGTGAGGCCGCATGAAACAGTCCCGGCTCATGTCTCTGGTCGAGGCTATCACCAACGTGATCGTCGGCTACGGCGTTGCGGTTGTCACGCAGATCCTGATCTTTCCGATCTTTGGGCTGCAAACAACGTTGGGACAAAATCTTGTTATGGGCGGGATCTTCACGATCGTCAGCGTGTTCCGATCGTTCTGTCTGCGGCGGCTCTTTGAGGCTCTTAGGGTTGCGGGGCAGCGCCGTTAGTTCAGCCCAAGGCCTTTCAGGCAGCTTGCCGTATCCATCAGCTGATGGGTCGGGATCTCGACCGTAATAGTGAAGCTGTCGGCATAGGTTTTGGCGTAAACGCCACCAACGTCCATCAAGGCGGTTTCAATCTCATCGAGGATGACGGTGATGCGGCTTCGGTCGAAATGATCGGGCAGCTTGCGAATGGCGATGCGGATGGTGCTGGTTTCCATGGCGTTGGCACCGTTCATTCTGCGTATTCGCCTTCGCTGAAGGCGCTGTCGGTGATGCGCTTCAGCAGGTTTGCGTAGTGTTCGAGGGTTCCGGCATGGCCCCAGCTGACCTCGTCGGGGTGGGTGTTGAAATGCTCGTCGCTGAGCGCCTGCAGTCTGGCAAGCATCGCGTCGATCTCGGCTTTCCTGGTCATGAAGGTGTCCAGTGCGGCTTCATGATTCCGGCGCGCCTTCTCGGTGCGCAGTTGGTGGCGGGGCGTGGTTTGCGGGTTCAGGCCGGGCATCTTGGCGTCTCCTTCAGGTGCATCGTTTGTTGTCATCAGCTTCGCTCTGCGGGGGCTGCCTATCCAGTATAATCGATGCAATTTCAGTGCTTTGATCGACGCGAAGGGATTATCTTGTGTCAGCAGCGACCCAACCCATCAGCGTGATCGCTCGGCTTCTGGATCTGTCAGAACGGCGGGTCCAACAACTGAGCCGCGAAGGCGTGATCCCGAAGGCTAAGCGCGGGCAATACGACCTCATCGGGTCCGTGCGTGGCTATGTCCGCTATCTGCGTGATCAGGCCACGAAGGCGCAGGCCGGTGCGCCGGATTACGCGGCCGAGCGGGCGCGCTTTATTCGGGCGCGGGCCGACCTCGCCGAGATGGAGGCGGAGGAGAAGCGGCGCGCGCTGATCGCGGCCGAACAAATCGAGGCTGCCTGGATTGCGGTGCTTGCGCTTCTGAGAACCCGCCTGCTGGCACTGCCTGACCGGCTGGCGCCGCAGGCCTTTGACCAACCCACTGTCGGAGACACCCGGACCCTGATCCGCACTGCGATCTGCGAGGTGCTCGATGATCTCGCGCAGCCAGACATTGAACTTGAAGCCGACATTGACCTTGCAGGGGTCAGCGATCCTGAAACGGACAGTGGCGAAAGCATTGGCGGTTCTGAAGCCGCCGCCGGACTTGACGATCAGCGATTGGGCCGATCAGAACCGACGGCTGAGCTCTGAGGCCAGCGCAGAGCCGGGTCAATGGCGCACGAGCCGCGCCGAATACCAGCGCGGGATCATGGATGCGATCTCAGATCCGGCAGCGGAAAGCGTCGTGATCATGTCGAGCAGCCAAATCGGGAAAAGTGAGTCGATCCTTAATATGGTCGGCTACCACATCGACCACGATCCAGCCCCGATCATGGTGGTGATGCCGACGGAACGGGATGCGGAAACCTGGTCGAAGGACCGCTTCTCGCCGATGGCGCGGGACACGCCCTGCCTGCAGGGCAAGATCGCCGATCCGCGCTCGCGAGACGGCAACAACAAGATCCTGCACAAGCGGTTTCCGGGCGGGCATTTGACTATTGTCGGGGCCAACGCACCCTCGGGGCTTGCGAGCCGCCCGATCCGCTTGCTCTTGTGCGACGAGGTCGATCGCTATCCGTTCAGCGCAGGTGCTGAAGGCGACCCGGTCAACCTCGCGAAGAAGCGGACGGTGACATTTTGGAACCGCAAGATTGTGCTGGTCTCAACGCCGACGAACAAGGGCGCCAGCCGGATTGAGGCGGCGTTTGAGGAAAGCGATCAGCGCCGGTTTTGGGTGCCTTGCCCGACGTGTGGTCACAAACAAATCCTGACCTGGGGGCAGGTAAAATGGGACAAGGATGAAAACGGCGGCCATCGCCCTGAAACTGCGAGTTACCATTGCGCAGACTGCGACGCGCCCTGGAAGGATGAGACCCGCTGGGGTGCCATTTCCAAGGGCCGCTGGATCGCAGAGGCGCCGTTCGACGGAACGGCTGGATTCCATCTGAACGAGATCTATTCGCCCTGGGTGCGGCTAGAGGCCATGGCCAAGGCGTTTCTGTCGGCGCGTGCGGGTGGGGACGAGACCATGAAGACCTTCGTCAACACCTCGCTGGGTGAGACCTGGATGGAAAGCGGCGAGGCGCCGGACTGGCAGCGGCTTCAGGGGCTGAGAGAAGATTGGCGTGCGGGCACGGTTCCGGCGGGCGGGTTGTTTCTGACCGCGGGCGCCGACGTGCAGAAAGACCGGATTGAGGTTGATGTCTGGGCTTGGGGCAGGGGCCTGCAAAGCTGGCTCATCGATCACATCGTGATTGAGGGAGGTCCCGGAGATCAAGCATGCTGGCAGAAGTTGACCGACCTCTTGGGCCGGACTTGGGCTCACGCCAGCGGCACGCCGATGACCATCGCGCGGCTCGCAATCGACACAGGTTACGAGACTGCAGCGGTCTACGCTTGGGCGCGACAGGTCGGATTTGGGCAGGTGGCTCCCGTGAAAGGGCTTGAAGGCTTCAACCGTGCGAGCCCTGTCACGGGTCCGACGTTTGTCGATGCGACGATCGCGGGCAAACGTCTGCGAAGAGGGGCAAGGCTTTGGACGATCGCCACGTCGACCTTCAAGGCCGAGACTTACCGTTTCCTACGGCTTGATCCGCCGGAAACCAGCCCGAGGGATGAGGAAAAGTTCCCTCCCGGCTTTCTCCATCTGCCGGGCTGGGTCGACGCCGAATGGCTAAAGCAGTTAACGGCCGAACAACTGGTCACGGTCAAGAACAAGCGCGGGTTCGCGAAACTCGAATGGCAAAAACTGCGTGAACGCAACGAGGCGCTCGATTGCCGCGTCTATGCCCGCGCGGCCACTTGGATCCTCGGCGCAGACCGCTGGTCGGACGCGCGGTGGGAGGAATTGGCCGCACAGTTTGCTGTCTCTGAAGCCAAGGGCGCCGCCTCTGCCGGGGGCACGCAATCTGTACGCAAGGCACAGGTGCGCCGCGTTGCGCGGTCAACATACATGGGATGAGTGTGGGCATGGCCGATTTGGCGACACTGAAACTCCGCCGGGAGGCTCTGACTTCGCAGCGCGCCTCGGGCGTGGCCCGGGTCAGCTACGATGGAAAGACGGTGGACTATCGCAGCCTTGCCGAGATCGACCGGGCCATCGAAGCGCTGGATCGCGAGATCGCCTTGGCAGAGGGGCGGCAGATCGTGCGCCATGTCCGCGTGACAGCGACCAAAGGCCTCTGAGCGAAATGGGGATGTTTGACCTGTTCCGCCGCCCCAAGCCGGGCGGCCCTGAAGCCATGCGCGCGCGTCTCGAAGGGGCGATGGCCAAGCGCCGGCTGCGCGGTTGGAACCCACCGCTCGAGAACATCAACGCGCTGGTTGCCTCGGGTGGCCCGCGATTGCTGGCTCGATCACGCGAGTTGGTGGTGACCAACGGCTATGCTGCCAATGCCTGCGAGGCCTTTGCCGCGAACCTCGTCGGCGACGGCATCAAGCCGTCCTCGCTCATCACGGATGCGGCGCTGCGCGACCAGGTCCAGAAGCTCTGGCTCGCCTGGACGGACGAGGCGGATGCCGATGGGCTGACCGATTTCTACGGCCTGCAGGCCATGGTCGCGCGCGAGATGTTTGTGGCGGGCGAATGCTTCGTGCGGCTTCGGCCGCGCCGCGCTGAGGATGGGCTTCTGGTGCCACTGCAATTGCAGATTCTTCAGTCGGAGATGCTTCCGTTTGAGAAAACCGAGACGGATCCGAACGGCAACCGCATCCGTTGCGGGATCGAGTTTGACCTGATCGGGCGCCGGGTGGCCTATCACTTCCGCCGCCGCCATCCGGGTGACAGCACGGATCAGCGGGTGGCCGTGCCGGACACGGTGCGCGTGCCGGCCGAGGAAGTGCTGCACATCTACCGGCCGATCGATGCAGGCCAGATCAGGGGCTTGCCGCATGTGGCGCCCGCCATGGTGCGGCTGTTCCTCTTGGACCAATACGACGACGCCGAGCTTGACCGGAAGAAAACAGCCGCGATGTTCGCGGGCTTTATCACCAAGACTGCCCCCGAAGACCCGATGATGGGAGAAGGCGAAGCCGATCTTGATGGCGCGGCGATCGCCAGCCTCGAGCCCGGCACCATGCAGGTGCTGCTGCCGGGCGAGGATGTGAAGTTCTCAAGCCCCGCGGATGTGGGTGGAGGTTACGAGGCGTTCCAGTATCGTACGCTCTTGGCGGTCTCGGCCTCACTGGGTCTGCCCTATCACCTTGTCACCGGCGATGTCCGGCAGGCAAACTATTCCAGCCTGAGGGCAGAACTCGTCGAGTTCCGGCGGCGTATCGGCCAGTTGCAGCACGGCGTCATTGCCCATCAGCTTTGCCGCCCAATCTGGCGGCGTTGGCTGGAAACAGCTGTGCTGTCGGGCGCGCTGGATGCAGATCAGGTTGTCGCGCGACCCGTGCAATGGATCCCACCCCGCTGGGATTGGGTCGATCCCTTGAAGGATATCCAGGCGCAGGTTCTGGCGATGGAAGCGGGCCTGACGTCCCGGCGCAAGGTGGTCGAGGCAACGGGCTACGACATCGAAGAGGTCGACCGCGAGAATGCCTCTGACGCGAAACGGGCAGCCGATCTGGACCTGACCTATCGCGCGAGCCCCGGCGAAACACAGGGCGCGCGCACTACGCCGACGGCCGTGCCCGACCCAAACACACCCAACGAGGACGGCAGCGGGTCGTCCACGACACCGCAGCAGGAGTAAACCCATGAAATCCTGGTACACGATCCGTGCCCGTACCTCGGGCACGGAAGTGCTGATCTATGACGAAATCGGCGCCTATGGCGTCACAGCGAAAGGGTTTCTCGCGGAACTCGGCGTATTACCCGAAGACGCTGCCATTGATCTGCGCCTCAATAGCCCCGGCGGCTCGGTCTTTGATGCCGTCGCTATTTACAACGCGCTGAAGCGGCACGCGGGCGAGATCACCGTCTGGATCGATGGCATTGCCGCCTCGGCGGCAAGCTACATCGCCATGGCGGGCGACGCGATCGTCATGCCCGAAAATGCCTTCCTGATGATCCACGACCCGTCGGGGCTGGTGATGGGCACGGCCGAGGACATGCGCGCCACGGCCGAGGCGCTCGACAAGGTGAAGGGCAGCCTGATCCAAGGCTATGCGGGAAAATCCGGCAAGCCTGACGATGAAATCGCCGCCCTGATGGCAGCAGAAACCTGGCTTGATGCCAAAGACGCGCTGGATCTTGGCTTTATCGACCGCATTGCCGAGCCCGTGAAACTCGCCGCCTCATTTGATGTGGCGCGGTTCCGCAACGCGCCGCCCGAGTTAGTTGAGGCGGTAGGTGAACCCGATGAGCCCGCAGCCCCGGAGCCGCAGGCCGAGGGTGTTGCAGACGCCAACACCCAGCCTGACCCCGAACAATCGGCTGCGGAAGCGCCAACCGTGGCCGCAAGTGAGCCCACAATAGCCGACACTGCGACCGTGCGCGCCGAGGCCATCGCTCATGCGCGGGCCGTCATCGATCTCTGCCGTCTTGCAGGTCAGCCACAGATGGCTGGCCGCTTCCTCGAGGAGGACTTGGGTCTCGACGAGGTCCGCAATCGGCTGCTCGCGGCAAAGGCCGAGGCAACCCCTGACATCACCGCTGCCCATGCCCAACCCGGGCGCGCGGCCACCACCCAATCCTGGGGCGAGGTCATCGCCCGAACCTTCAAGACGAAAGGCTAACGCATCATGACGACGCTTACTGAAGGCAAACACGCGGGCGGCTTCCTCGTCTGGGAAGTGCTCCGCGATTACACCCGAGATGCCGTGACCATCGCCTCCGGGGCCGGAAGGCTCGAGCCCGGCACGGTGCTCGGCAAGATCACCACGGGCGGCAAATACACCGGGCTCGCACCGGCCGCGACGAACGGCAGTCAGAATGCTGCTGGCATTCTCTGGGCCGGTGTCGATGCCTCAGCGGCCGATGCGGCTGGTGTCGTCGTCCTGCGCGGCCCCACGCTTGTGAACCAGCATGAGCTCGTCTGGCCCGACGGCGCGACCGAGGCCCAGATCACCGCCGCCACCGCGGCTTTGGCCGCACTTGGCATCATCTTGCGCTGAGCCTGAGAGAGAAAGGACATCCCCATGGCAACCATGGACATCTTTGAGGGCGACGCCTTCAGCATTATCGAGCTCACCCGGGCTCTGGAAAACATCCCCTTCAAGCCGGCAATCCTATCGGGTGCGGGCCTGTTCGGATCGCGCGGCGTGCGTCAACGCACCGTCATGATCGAAAGTCGCGATGGCACGCTGTCGCTGATCCCGTTCTCGGAGCGCGGCTCGGCCTATGAGCAGCAGGTTCCCGAACGGCGCGACATGCGTGCTTTCGTTTGCCGCCAGTTCAAGAAGCAGGACGTGCTCTGGGCCTCGGAAATCCAGGCCATCCGCGACTTCGGCTCGGAAACCGCGCCCCAGCAGGTGCAGACCGAAGTGGCTCGTAAGATGGCACGTCTGCGCAACGACGCCGAGGCCACCTTTGAGTTCCACCTTTTCAACGGCATCCAGGGTGTAGTGAAGGACCCCAAGGACGGCGCGACGGTCATCGACTACTACACCGAGTTTGGCATCACACCGGCGGCCGAGGTGGATTTTGATCTCGACAATGCGAGCCCGGCCTCGGGTGCGCTGCGCAAGCGTTGCCAGGCGCTGATCGAAAGCGTCGAGGACAGTCTTGGCGGGTTGGCTGCCGGGCAGGTGCAGCTGCGCGCCGAATGCGGCTCTGCCTTCTTTGCCGATCTGGTGGCCCACAAGGAGGTGCGGGAAACCTACCTCAACACCGCTGCCGCCGCCGATCTGCGTGGCCGTGTAGGCGAAGAGGTCAGCTTCGGCGGCATCACCTTCCGTCGCTATCGGGGCGGGCTTGGCTTCGGCGTGCCGACCGACAAGGCGTATTTCTACCCGGAAGGTGTCGAGGGTCTCTTCGAGATCTACTATGCTCCGGCCGACACCTTCGAGACGGTCAACACGTTGGGTCTGCCGCTTTATGCGCGCATGATCCCTGACCGCGACCGTGATGAATGGGTGCGCCTCGAGATCGAAAGCAACCCGCTGCCGATCTGCACCCGGCCGCAGGTTCTGCGGAGTGCAAGGCGGACCTGATGACGGTGGTTGCAGCTGCGATCGAGGCTCTCTTTGCTGATCCAAACCTCTCAATCGAGTTCTGGCATCGTGATGGAGAGGGGAGCTTCACAAGGGGAAGGGGCATCCTGCGCAGGCCTGATGAGATCACGGAGTTTGGGTCGGCGCGGCTCTTGTCTGACACCACCCGGATCGATGTTCGGGTGGCGGATATCCCAGCACCTCGGCCACAGGAGCAAATCCTGATCGGCGACGAAACCTTCCTGATCCAGGGCGAACCACGACGTGATCGGGTGCGTTTGGTCTGGACGCTGGAGCTTGCCCCTGCATGAAACTCGGCCTCGACATCAGCCCTGATCTGGTCGCAGTCATGGCCTCGGAAATCGAAGCCGGCGAAAAGGCCGTTACCGCTGCTATGCGGGAGGCGGGAACCGGGCTCAAGACCACCTGGCGCGGCCAGATAACACAAGCTGGACTCGGCCGACGGTTGGCAAACTCTATCCGTAGTCAAACCTACCCGAGAGCGGGCGAAAGCCTGAACGCTGCAGCGCTTGTCTGGTCGAAAGCCCCAGAGATTGTCGGGGCACATGACACGGGTCCGCTGATCCGCTCGAAAGATGGGTTCTGGCTCGCGATCCCGACGCAAGCCGCTGGACGCGGGTTGCGGGGTGGAAGGATCACGCCTGGCGAATGGGAACGGCGACGGGGCTTGCGGCTGCGCTTTGTTTACCGCCGTCGAGGGCCAAGCCTGCTCGTCGCCGATGGGCGGTTGAACAACCGCGGGCTCGGCGTGGCATCGCGCTCGAAGACTGGGCGCGGACGTTCCACGGTGCCGATCTTCCTGTTGGTGCCGCAGGTCAAGCTGCCGAAGCGGTTGAACCTCGACCAGGATGCCGAACGGGCGCTCGACAGCGTGCCAGGGCTGATCGTCGCGAATTGGGTGAAGACACGAATTTGACTAACCGGGCAACCTCTAAGAACGTCGCCCGAACAGGCTACTAAGGATGCCTTCCTTTTTGGCGGGCTCGGTCGTCTCAGTCTCAGGCGGCGACTGAATGGTACTGTTCCATGGACCCGAGTTTTTGGGCACCTCGACCGATGTAGCTTCTTCGGTTCGGACTGGAGTTGGGAGAACAGCGTCTGGGACTGATGGCTCCTCCGAAATTTCATCATCTTCTTCTGTTCCGTCGCCAGCAGAGGGTGTCAGCCAGTCGCTATCAGGTCGACAAACAAGCCGGGCGTGGTCGTATGCCCACTTAAGCTTATAGACTGTCTCTCCGCTGTATCCTCCAGCAGCGGTACGCGTGACAACAAGAGCGAGATCGACCTTGTCATCGTCGACAAGCGCAATTGGCAACAGCAGGCTAATCGCGTTTGCCTTAGGATAATAAAGTGGAATCGCTGTCTTGAAATTCCATCGCGCACGCTTGACCGCAAGAGATATCGCGTCGTCAATGCGATTGCGGATATCGCGATCCGTCCGGGCATCAGCGACAAGCGCGTGCCTGAATTCGCGAAGGAAAGCCGCACGTTCGGGCTTTTCCATCTTAGATGGATCTTTCCATTCGATACCAGAAGGTATGTGTTTTTCTAGAAAGTCAGACGGGTATCTGTCTTTTTCGATGCTGTCGTAAACGATGTGGTCATAACGAGGTTGTATTGCTGTATCGGGGTCGAAAATTACATCTTCGGCCTTGTCAAAGTATTTTGGTGCCGGAGGAAGTGGGTTGAAGTTACGGGCCAATGTTTGGCCCTCCCTCCCGATATTGGGTCGGCAGAATGCATGAAACTTCCAAGGGCGTGGTGGTCGATCATTCTGTTCATAGAGGGCGAAGATGGGATCGTAGCGATCGTCAACTAAACCGGTATTGAAGGCGGCCCAACTCTTACCACCGTGTGCAACTTCGGCGACCTGTCCGTCACGATATTGCTTATAGAAGGTGTTGATCAGATAGTTTCTTAGGATGGGGAAAGGTGTGCGCGGGTTATGATTGTCGCCATATGCCCAATCTTCATCAAGCGCGATTTCTGCCAGATCGTGCAGGACGCCGCGGACCGAGTTTCCTCTCGGATCAAGATCATCGAGCTGGGTAAAACCCCATTGGAGTAAATAAGATGACGGGTGGCCTGTTAGCCGAAATTCCTCATGCTCGTAACCTGCGGCAAGGCGGACATTCCTAGCTTCTAGCGTACCCGGCTTTCGCTTGCTTTCAGCAGCGTCAAAATCGACAATTTCGCCGACCGCACAACGAACAGAGGAATCCTTTACCGTGGTAATATGGAAGAACACATCTTCTGACTGACCATCAACCTCAATGAATCCAAAGCCTTTGTCATGTATAAACGCCTTGATCTTTCCCTGCATGTAGCCCCTCTAGCCGCCCGGCTTTTATTGATTTTTCGGTGCCCCGACTCAACCTGTCACCAACCCCGCCATGTTAGCCGCTCAATGGCGTCACTTCCAGAAGCGGTCGACTTTGCGTTCTTCGCGCCGAGCCTGGGCTGCGGTCCGCGGCTTGTACTTGTCGGGGTTGGAGGATGCCTTTCCCTTGCCATAGCCTCGACCCGGTTTGCCCTTTGACCCGGACTTCTCATAGCCGTTGCCACTCGATTTCTTGCCAAATAGTCCCATTTTAGCCTCCTGAAAAATGACCAACAGCCACAAATAGGAACTCGGTTCCACGCCTTCAAGGCTGAATGTAAAATATGCCCACCCCACGCGAAACCATCCTCACCGCGCTGCATGCGCGGCTTTCGTCGTTGCCCGCAACCGCTCTGCGTGGAGAGATGCTGCCCGAACGCGTGCCTGCCGATGGCCTGCTGATCCTGCGCGACGGTGATCCGGGGGAACCCGAGGTGACGCTGTCACCGCTGCGCTACCACTACCAGCACCGCGCCGAGATAGAGGCGGTCGTGCAAGGAACGAAGGACCGTGACGCTGCTTTCGACACACTCTGCGCCAGCATTGGCGCAGTGATCACCGCCGATCGAACATTGGACGGCCTTTGCGACTGGGTGGAGGCGGAAGCACCGCAGCCGGTCGATCTGCCTGTTGAAGGTGCGGCAAGCCTGAAGGCGGCCGTGATCAGGGTGTCCCTGTTCTACACGACGAGCGATCCGCTTTGATAAGCGCCTGCATGCTGTTCCAAGGCTAAGCGCGCTGAGCGTTGGGATTGTCTCCAAGGAACAGCAGGAGAAGGCAGGCCAAGATTGGTGAAAACAGCAGGCTCAGAACCACCCAGCCAAAGGCACTGCGGCCACGCTTCGTGGCCATCCCCGCGGGCAGCAGGATGTAAATCCACAGAACAAAAAAGAGGGCTGCCAGCCGAAGATGATAGGGAAAATCGTTTCAAACATGGCAGCCCCTCCAGCGCGCCTGTGATCTGAAACCCAAGGTAAATCTGGGTTTTGTGACGCCACTTCACGCTTTCAACACTTTATCTGGTAATGGAGAAATTTCCAATGGCACGAGCCCAAGGGGCGCGGGCGCTAATGGCGCTTGCGTTCGAAACGACTTATGGCACGCCACCAGCGAGCGGTTTCTCAAAGATGCCCTTTGCCAGCACCACGCTGGGGGCGGAGCAACCGTTGCAGACTTCGGAGCTCCTGGGTTATGGCCGGGATCCGCAGGCACCGATCAAGGACGCGGTGACGGCGGACGGTGACGTGGTGATCCCGATCGATGCCGAGGCCTTCGGCTTCTGGCTGAAGGCGGCGTTCGGCACTCCCACGACGACTGGAACTGAAGCACCCTATACCCATGAATTCCGCTCCGGAAACTGGGCGCTGCCGAGCTTCTCGGTCGAAACTGGAATGCCGGAGGTGCCGCGCTATGCGATGTATTCCGGCTGCATGGTGGACAGCCTCAACTGGCAGATGGCCCGCTCCGGGTTGCTGACCGCGACGGCCAGTATCGTGGCGCAGGGCGAGGCCATCGCCACGAACAGCGCGGTAGGGACACCCGCCAATATAGTGCTGAACCGATTTGGCCATTTCAACGGAGCCATCACGCGGAACGGCGCGAACATCGGTAACGTTGTCTCTGCCGACCTTACCTATGCCAACAATCTCGATCGCATTGAGACGATCCGGGCAGACGGCAAGATTGATGGCGCGGATCCGTCCATCGCGGCTCTGACGGGCAATGTCGTCGTGCGCTTCGCCGATCAGACTCTGGTCACCCAGGCGATCAATGGTGAGGCCTGCGAGTTGGAATTCTCCTACGCGCTGCCCACTGGCGAAAGCCTGACGGTCACCGCGCATGCTGTTTATCTGCCTCGCCCGCGGATCGAGATTTCCGGCCCGCAGGGCGTGCAGGCCACCTTTGATTGGCAGGCCGCGAGTGATCCGGTGGTGGGCCGGATGTGCACCGTCACGCTCACCAATGACCGCGAGGTTTACTGATGCTGCGCTTGAACCTGTCGAATGAACCGCGCTGGCTTGATCTCGGCCATGACGTCCGCCTGCTGGTCGAGCCGCTCACCACCGCCATCATGCTGGCGGCGCGCAGCGACCCGTCCATCGTTGCTGCAACAGCGGATGCCGAAACCAGCGCCTCCAACGACGACCTCGCGCGCATCGTGGCCAAGGCCGTCGCGCGCATCGTCGTGAAGGACTGGGAAGGCATTGGCGACGAGGACGGTAAACCACTGGCCCTGACCCCTGAAGGCATCGACGCGCTCTTGGAACTCTGGCCGATCTTCGAAGCCTTCCAGACCAAATACATCGCCGGCGCGCTCATTTTGGACGCGGAAAAAAACGCCTGACCGCTCTCGCCGACTGGGAGTTCGGCGGGGGCGGTGACTATTGCGCGGCTTGTCCAACAGTTTGTACGGAATGCCCACGCACTCTCCATCAACCCCTGACACTCGAGGGCTGGCAGATCTGGGATCTGGTCCAGCGCTTAGGCGGCCAGATGCGCGTGGCTGGCGGTGTAAGCGGCGGTGCTGTTGTCGGCTGGGACATGGGCACGGCCCTGCAGCTTGGGGCGGCCCTTGGGCTTTCGCCTCTTTTCATCGCGGAACTCTTGCCACCCATTGAGGCGGTGATGGTTCGCAAAACCAACCAAGAGATTGAACACCGCCATGGCTGAAAAACGCGTTTCCGTCCGCCTGTCAGCGACCGGGGGGCGCCAGGTGCGTGCCGAGCTTGATGGTGTCGGTGCGGCAGGTGCCCGCGGCATGGGGCGTCTGAGCCGCGAGCTGGACCAGGCGAACGCGCGCATGGCGGTTTTTGCGCGCTGGGCCCGCATTGCTGCCACGGCTGCTGCGGCCGCGCTTGCTGCGGCGGTTGTTTCGATGACCCGCTCGACGGTTGCTGCCGCCAACGAGATCGATCAGCTGTCCCAAGTGGCCAATGCTGCACCAGAGGTGTTCCAGCGCTGGTCGGCGGCTTCAGCAACGGTGGGCATCGAACAGGAAAAACTCGCGGACATCCTTAAGGACGTGAACGACCGCGTGGGGGATTTCCTGCAGACGGGCGGCGGCCCGATGGCGGATTTCTTCGAGAACATCGCACCGCGGGTGAGTGTGACCGCTGACCAGTTCGCCCGGCTTTCAGGGCCGGAGGCGCTGCAGCTCTATGTCGACAGTCTCGAACGCGCGGGCGTCAGCCAACAGGAAATGACCTTCTATCTCGAGGCCATGGCGTCGGATGCCACGCGGCTCATCCCGCTCCTGAAAAACGGCGGGGCGGAGATGACCCGGCTCGGGGCCCAAGCCCAAGCCCTCGGCGCAGTCCTGGAAACCGATGCGATCGCCGCCATGCGCCGATCTGAACTGGCGCTGGTCAGCATCGGTCAGGTCTTCACTGGCGTACGCAACCGGATCGCTGTGGCGCTGGCACCGTCGCTGGAGGCGGTGGCCAACGCCTTTGTGGCTCTCGCGTCAAGCACGAGCCCGATCAGCCGTGCCTTTGATACGGTTCTCGCCAATCTCGACCGCCTCGGGATCTACGCCAGCACATTTGCCACCTTCCTCGCTGGTCGCTGGGTGGCCGCGATGGCCGCGGCCACTCTGTCGGTCCGCGGGCTTGCCACGACGCTTGTGATCCTGAAAGGCGCTCTCATTCGCACGGGCATTGGCGCGCTGATCGTCGGGGCAGGGGAACTCGTGTACTGGTTCACTCGTCTGGCGTCCGGGGCCGGCGGCTTCGGCGAGGCCATGGGGCTTTTGAAGGATGTCGCCGTCGAGGTTTGGGAGCGGATCAAGATGGGGGCCTCCGCTGCAGGGGCCCAGGCCACGGCGATGTTTTTCGATCTGAAGGCCGATGCCGCGACGGGTATGGCCGGGGCCATCGACAGCGTTGTCGCCTTTGGTAACACAACCGCAAACACCTTCGAAGGCGCGCTCCTGGCCGTGCGCGAGATCTGGTCGCGATTGCCCGATGTGATTGGAGATCTCGTCTTCTCTGCTGCCAACCGCATGCTCGACGGGATCGAGGCCATGCTGAACGGCGCGATCCGCCGGGTTGATGCCTTCACTGGCAAGATCCGTGATGCTCTTGCTGCGGTTGGCATTGATACGACCTTCGGCGAAATCGGCGAGCTCAACCTCGGCGACATTGAAAACCCCTTTGCAGGGGCCTCGGCCGATGCCGGGTCCGCTGCTGCGGAGGCCTTTCGGCGGGCCTTCGAGGACAACCCATTGACGGCCCCCGACCTTGGCCTTGATGGTATCGCCGCCGAGGCGTTGACGACCGCCAACACATATCGTCAGGCAGCAACCGATCTGGCCACGGGGGCCACGGCGCCGCTGACCTCTTGGGGTGCGCTGCGGGATGCCGTCGCGGAGACAGGAGACGATGGGGCGGCGGCGCTGGACGAGGCCAGCACGTCTGCGGACCGCTTTGCGGATGCGGTGAGCAGGGCGGGTGGTGCGGCCGGAAAGGCCAAGGACACGATCGTCACGGGCTTTGGTGCCATTTCGAAGTCGCTGTCGGACTACGCGAAGTCGGCGCTTGATTTGGGCAAGGGTCTTGGTGAGAGCCTTATGGGTGCCTTTCGAGGGGCGGAGAGCGCCTTTCGCAGCTTCGTTGAAACCGGCAAGCTTGACTTCAAAAGCCTCGTGCGTTCCATTCTCGCCGATCTTGCGGTTCTGGCCTTCAAACGCGCCGTGCTGGGCCCTCTTGCCAACGCGCTGTCGGGCATTTTCGGCGGTGGGTCTGTGACGGCGGCCGTCTCGCATGCGGGTGGCATCGTCGGTTTGTCTGGCCATCAAAGGCAGGTACCCGCACTGGCCTTCGCTGGCGCACCAAAATTGCATGCCGGAGGCTGGGCGGGATTGCGTCCGGATGAGGTGCCGACGATCCTGCAACGCGGTGAGCGAGTGCTGAACCGTCGCGAAGCTGCCGAGTATAGCAGCGCGCGCCAAGGTTCCGGCGGCATAACAGTGAACATCGATGCCCGGGGCGCGCAGATGGGCGTGGCTGAACAGATCGACGCCCGGCTGCGTGCCGTTCTGCCGGAAATCAAACGTGTTGCCATCCAAAGCGTCGCTGAGCGCCGCGCCAGAGGCTATGCCATATGACCGTTCCAACACTTCCCCTACATCTGGTTGGAAGCCTCGAGCGGGGCCTGGTCGCGAGTGTGACGGCTGCCACCTCGGGTTTTACCGGTAGCCAGCAAGTGCAGGACTGGGGCGGCGAATGGTGGGAGTTCACCTTCGAGATTGCGCTGACCAGGGGCCGGGATGCGCGCCGCCTGGCGGCCTTCTTCGCCGGGCTTGGCGGAATGCGCGGGCGTTTCCTGTTCTGCGATCCCTCAGCCGGTCGCTCGGATCTCCTGGCCGATCCCATTGTCAGCGGTGCCGGGCAGACCGGGAATGCGCTTGTCACAAGCGGATGGGCGCCCTCATCGCCTGCGCTTGAGGCCGGTGACTTCATCTCGCTTGGCAGCGATACCGATACGCGGCTTTATCAGATCACCGCAGATGCCGTTGCGAATGGATCGGGCGCGGCCACCCTGAAGATCACGCCCCGTCTGCGATCCTCACCCTTGAACGGCGCCGCCCTGGAAATCATCGCACCTGCTGTCCTGTTGCGCCTCACCGGCCCGGTGCCGACCCGGATTACCCGAGCCGACAGCCACCGTTTCAGCGTTACCGCCCGGGAAGCGCTCTGATGAGCCGGGATGTCACAGCAGGTTTTGCGACGGCGCTGTCCGAACAGTCGTTGCGCCCCATTCTGCTCTTCGAAGGGGAATTTGCCTCGGGCTGGGTGCGGGTCTGGACGGGGCTTGGGGAACTTCCCTGGGACGGCAAGATCTGGTCCGGGTTGGGCAGTCTCATCAGCATTGGCGCTTTGGAAGAAACCAGCGATGTAGTCGCCAGCGGCACCATGATCTCGCTCTCGGGCGTGCCGCTCGAGATGGTTGGGATTGCCATCGAGGAAGCGCGGCAGGGCAAGCCGGGACGGGTCTGGTTGGGACTACTTGACGATACCCTGAACGTCATTGCCGATCCGGTACAGGCCTTCCAGGGCCGGCTCGATGTGCCGGAGATCACCGACAATGCGCAAAGTTGCACGGTAACGATCAGCTATGAAAGCCGGCTCATCGATCTCAATAGACCGCGCAGTTGGCGCTACACCCACGAAAGCCAGCAAGCGCTTCACCCCGGCGACCGTGGCTTTGAACATGTCGCGACCATTCAGGACAAGGAAATCACCTGGGGGCGTGGGTGAGGCGGCCGGATTGGCAAGTTCGACTGGCTGGTGCCATTGAGGCGGCGCGGGAGATGCCTTTTTCCTGGGGCTCTCGCGATTGCGCAACCTGGGCTTTCGATATTCGGCGTGACCTGACCGGCAGTGAGGATGTCGCAGCCCTCTGGCGGGGCCGCTATCGCACGGCACTAGGCGCGCATCGCGTCATGAAACGCCTCGGCTGGGACAGTCTCGAAGCAGCCGGGCGGGATCTACTCGGGACGCCATTGCCCACTGTTTTGCAGGCCAAGCGTGGCGATCTGGTTCTGGGCGGGTCAGGCCCAGCTTACGGTGTTTGCGTGGGAGCCAAAGTTGTGTTCGTTGCCCCGGATGGTCTGACGTTTCTGCCGCTTGTCTCCTGCTCGCTCGCCTGGAGGGTCTGAGGCTCATGCCACCAGTTGTTCTTGGGGTTGCCGCATTGGGAGGCGCGGCCCTTGCTGCGGGCGGGATCGGTGCTGCGCTGGCGGCCGGCGGTCTCATCGGGATCGCGGCGAACTTTGGCGCCTCGATGCTGCTGTCCGCAGCAGCGCAAGCGCTCATGCCACAGCCCACGGTGGCGATGCAGGCGCGAACCGTGACCGTGCGCGAGCCGGTGATGCCCCGGGAGATGGTCTATGGCCGCGCGCGCAAGGGCGGGGTGATCGTCTTTCTTCATGCGGGTGGCGACAAGGATCAGTACTTGCATCTGGTCATCGTGCTGGCGGCCCATCGCGTCAAATCGATCGGGGCAATCTACTTCGAGGGAGAAGAGGCCATCAATGCCAACGGCGCGGCGCAGGGTCGTTGGTCCGGCAAGGTCACAGTGGAGAAGCGCCTCGGAGCGGAAGACCAGGCGGCCTTTGCAGGGCTGGTCGAAGAGGTCTCCGAGCACTGGACGGAGGAGCACCGTCTGGCAGGCTGTGCCGCGATCTATCTGCGCCTCACCTACGATGCGGACGCTTTTCCGGGGGGCATTCCCAACATCACCGTCGACATGGAGGGGAAAGACGACATTCTGGATCCGCGTTCCGGAGACCAAGTCTACACAGAAAACGCCGCCCTCTGCGTGGCCGATTACATGGCGCATGCCACTTACGGGATTGGGGCAGGCATCGGCGCTGAAGACGGTATCGATCGCGATGCGCTGGTTGAGGCCGCGAATATCTGCGACGAGGCAGTGCCGCTTGCGGTTGGTGGAACGGAACCGCGCTACAACTGCAATGGCGTGGTGACACTGTCGGAAAGTCCGAAAACCATCATTGAGGCGATGCTGACCGCCATGGCAGGGCGCTGCATCTGGCAGGGCGGGCGATGGCGGCTGCAGGCCGGGGCCTATCGCATCCCGGAGATCATGCTTGGCGCGGATGATTTGCGAGAGGGCGGGTTACAGCTCACCACACGTCTCAGCCGGGCCTCCAACTTCAACGCCGTGCGGGGTCAGTTTGTCAGTCCGGAGAATGACTGGCAGCCTGATGACTTTCCGGCTTACGCCTCGGACGTCTACCTCACGGAAGATGGCGGCGAACGGATTTGGCGGGATATTGCGTTGCCGTTCACCATCTCGGCCGCAGCCGCCCAGCGGTTGGCCAAGATCGAGCTGGAACGCGCGCGCCGCCAGATGAGCGTGAAACTCGATGGCAAGCTGAGTGCCTGGTCCGTGGCCGTGGGGGAGACGGTGCAGCTTGATTATGCTCGCTGGGGCTTTGCCGCGAAGCCCTTTGATGTGCAGTCGATGCGGCTGGACCTGGTGCAGATGGGCGATGCGCCGCTTTTGGTGCCGGAACTTGTTCTGCGCGAGACCTCACCGCTGATCTACGATTGGGACGCGTCCGAAGAGCAAATCTACGCAGCCGCGCCGCGCACAAACCTGCCATCGCCCTTTGCCGTGGCGGCTCCAGGGCGACCGGAGATTTCCGAAGAGCTGTACATCACCCGCGATGGTGGGGGTGCGAAGGTTTTGATCTGGGTGACCTGGGCGGCGGCTGCCTCCAGCTTTGTCGGCCAGTATCAGCTGGAGGGGCAGCGTGACGGGGGCGCCTGGCTCGATTGTGGCCGCACCGGTGGCACCATGCTGGAATTGCGTGATGCAAGCCCGGGACACTGGAAGTTCCGCGTCAAGGCGATCTCGGTATTGGGTGTGTCTTCCGATTGGCGAACGCGCGAGGCAGAGATCCTCGGGCTCACCGCTCCGCCCGAGGCGCTGCAAAACGTGACACTGCAGACGGCGGGCGGTCTTGCCGTCCTGAAATGGACCAGGGCAGCCGATCCGGATGTGCGTGTGGCGGGCAATATCGTCATTCGTCATAGCACCGAAGGCATCCCCTCCTGGGCCAACAGCTATTCAATGGACCGTGTGGCGGGATCGGAAGCCATTGCCGTGGTGCCGCTCAAACCCGGCAGTTATCTGCTCCGGGCCGAGGACAGCGGTGGTCGACTCGGGCCGGTGACGACCATCAGCACCAAGGGGGCACAGGCGCTGAGTTTTGCGCCCATCGACAGTTTGCGGGCCGATCCGGGCTTTCCGGGTGGGACGACGGACCTCGCGGTGGTTGGCGGCACGCTGCGGCTGGCCACCAGTACGGACGAGGCAGGCGTACCCGGCACCACCACTCTGGGAGGCCTCTACAGCTTCGGGGCAGGGCTGGATTTTGGCGCGGTCCGCCGCCTTCGGCTGCGTAGCCAGATCAGCGTGGCGGCGCTGGCGCTTCTGGATCAGATCGATGCGCGGACGGAACCCATCGATGCCTGGGCGGATTTTGACGGCACCGAAGGGGCGGAAATCGACGTGGTCGTTGAGGTGCGTGAAACTGATGACGACCCTCTTGGGACTCCCAACTGGGGCCCTTGGGGCCGTGTCGACAATCATGAAATCGAGGCCCGGGCAATAGAGGCGCGGGCCTGGCTCAGGACAGGAGATCCGGCGTTCACGCCGGTGGTCACTGCCCTGCGGCTTCATGCGGACGAGGTGGCTTGATGGCCCAAACCCAAAGCTTTGTGATCGAAAACGACAGCGGTCTGGCGGTCCGCACAAGGATCAACGAGGTGCTGGCCGCGCTCCAATCGGCGAATGCTGGACCAACCGGGCCGACCGATACACGCCCAGGCATGCTGTGGTTCGACACGAGTGCCTCACCACCTGTTCTGAAGATCCGCGATGCGCAGGACAGCGCGTGGCAAGAGTTCCTCGACGGCGGGACATACTGACAAGACCAAATCATCTGGAAGGCCACCATGACCGAAGGCAGCTTCATCGAAACCATCAACAGCGTCTTTGGCGGCGCGCTGACCACGCTGATCGGCGCCTTTACCGGGCGGCTGATGTACCATTCCGGCGAGGTCAAGCTTGGTCGACGCCGGTTCGTTGGCAAGGAGCTCCTGTGGGAGGTTCCTGTTGCGGTCGGCATGGCGATCATTGGTGAAGCGGTCGCAACCTACCTCGGACTGACGCAGCCTGTCAGTACCGGGTTGGTGGCCATGCTGGCCTATCTTGGCCCCCGTGGCACGGAAGCGCTGCTCTGCGCCTGGCTCGGGCGCAAGAAGTAGGGCTTCAGCCCAACCCGACACAAAGACAACCACCAATCAACTCACCCGCCGTTCCGCGCGCGGGGCAAGGAGGCTCTTGCCATGACCCCTTATGACATTGCCAAATCCTACATCGGCGCCAATGAAGGTCCCGGTCCGGAAAACAACCCGGTCATTCTCGAGATGTACGCCACGGTCGGCCACGATTGGGTGGAGCATGACAGCGTGGCCTGGTGCGCGGCCTTTGTCGGCCACTGCCTGGAACAGGCCGGGATCCGCTCGACGCGCAAACTGACCGCGCGCTCTTATCTTGATTGGGGCGTGCCGGTCGATATCGCTGAGGCGCAACCCGGCGACATTGGCATCATCCCGCGAGGGTCTTCCGGCTGGCAGGGCCATGTCTTCTTTGTCGATCGGATCGAAGGCGGCTGGGTCTGGGGGCTGGGCGGCAACCAGGGGGATGCGGTCAATATCCGGCGCTATCCGGTCTCGAAGCTGCTTGGCATTCGTCGAGCAAGACACGTATCTCCCGCCACGCGCATGTCAGTGCGCGAGGTGCAGCAGCGGCTGAAGGACCGCGGCTATCATGAGGTTGGCGTTGCCGACGGCCAGATCGGGCCGCGAACGCGGGGCGCGATCTTGGCCTTCCGAGATGATCATGCATTGCCGCTGGTCCCGATCATCGATGTCGCTCTGGAAGAGGCCCTGGTGGCAGCAGAGCCGCGACCTGTGGCACCGGAGCGTGCAGCCGGCATGCCGAAGCGTAGTCGCATTGTTGCTGCTAGTGACGCCCAGATCGGTGTCGGGCTTTTTGGCGTTGTTGGAACCGTGACAGCCCAGGCCGCACCGATCCTGTCAGACGCCGAGGCAGCGCAGGACGGGGTGGCGCGGTTGTTCGATCTGCTCAGCTTGAACGATCGGCTGTCAGGACTGGCGCCTTGGATTGGCGTGCTCTGCTTTGTCGTGGTGATCATCTGCGCAGTGCATGCCCGCCATGCCCGGATCGAGGACCACCGCAGCGGAAGGACGATGTGAACATGATGGGGTTGATCACCAGCATGCTGGCGGGGCTGTCGCGACGGGTGGCTCTTTGGTTCAGCCTCGGTCTGGCGTTGATGGTCGCGCTCGCAATCACCTGGCGACGGGGCAGGGCGGCTGGCAAGGCGGCCTACGCAACCCGTCGCGCCGAGGCCCGCATTCGCGGGCTCACCACTTCGAGGGATATCCGTCATGAAGTTGAAACCTCTGATCCTGCTGATCTCGATCGCCGCCTTGACCGCTGGATGCGGGATTGATCGGCGTTTCCTGCGAGAGGATTGCGACTGGGCCCAGCCGATCCGCCCTGCGCGCGCCGATGTGCTCTCGGAAAACACCAAATCCCAGATCCTCGCCCATAATGAGATTGGCGCGCGTCTGTGCGGGTGGCGCCCATGACGTTGACCCGTGGCTTTCAGTTGCGGCCGCAACACTGCTTGTATTTGCGGCTCGAACCGCAGGAACATGGATCGTTCCGGCCGGGTCGCGGACCTGCTTTGAACGGTTGGCCCGGGAGGTTGGCCGGAACCTGCCCGGCGAGTTCGGGGCGAGATTGGTGGAGGATCGTCGCCACGCAGTTCGGGATCAGATCGGGGGCTTCACGGTCGATCTCATCGATCTCGTCATCCGTGAAATTGCTTTTTCCGATGTAGATGTCCTGCAGCGCCATGATGAAGATCATCGTCGCCTGCGTTTCTTCATCTGCTGCATCCAGCAGATGTGACCAGGTATCCGGTCTGAGGCCCATCGCGCGGGTAAACCCATCGACCCAGGGTTCCCAGAGGGTCTCATCGCTGTTGGGATCGACCTCATAGATAGGCTCAATCCAGAGCGCATGCGTGATCGCGTCGGCCACGGAATTGTAATGGGCCATGACGGCACCGATTGTCTCTTCGGCTGTCTTCTGGTCGGGAAAACCGGCTTCACCTGTTTCCCCCCAAACGTGCGGCAACCATTCGGATGGTGGAATCATATCCGGACAGGCCAGAACGCCGGTCACATACCCATCCAGCTCGCTGAGCGTCATGGGCATGCACTCCGTGGGCAGCGCATGCAGCAACACGCTGAGGCGATCAAGGCTTTGTTCGGATTGTCCCATGCAGTTTCTCCCGGCATTTCCGGGGGTTTCTTAGCCGTGAGTTTGCCAAGTCGCAATCCGGCGCAATACCGGCTTTTGGAGCGAAACATGACGACTGCCACTTTGACCGAAGGTCCGGCCGTACTCGTTGGCTATGAATACCGTCTGCAACTCGAGGCAGAGAGCGCGGTGTTTCCAAACGAGGCGCGCTTTGCCGGGCAAGTTCGGAGAAACGCCAACGCCGAAACCGTGCTGGCCACGCTCACGAGCGAAGGTGGTACGATCCTGCGCCGTGGCGACAACACGCTGGAACTGATCATGCCTGAGACGGTGACGGCCGAACTCACGCCTGGGTCGGTCGTTTTGGATCTGGTGCGAACCGATCTCGCTCCACCGCAGCACCTGAATGTCTTTCTGGAAATCCCCGTTCTGCTGCCGGTGACCCGAGGGCTGTAATCATGTCCGAGGTTGTCAATCTCATTCCTGCGACGGGTCCGATCCGGATTCGGGTCGCTTCACATGAACCGATCACGCTACGGCTTGGCGCGGGTCCAATCAGACTGCGTCTGCTCGGCACGCCAGGTCCGCAAGGTATCCCGGGCCCACAAGGCGACAAGGGCGATCAGGGTGATCCCGGGATCACCATTCTTCCCACCGATACTCCCATCAATGGAGGACATTTTTGATGGCCAATACCATCCAGCTCAAACGCCGTGTCTCGGGCAATGCCGGTGCGCCGGCCGCGCTCAAATCCGGTGAACTGGCCCACAACGAGGTCGACGATACGCTCTATGTCGGTAAGGGGGATGACGGATCAGGCAATGCTACCACGATCCTGCCCCTTGGCGGCCGAGGGGCGTTCATGGATCTTGGGAATTCCCAGACCATCGCAGGTGCCAAGACTTTTTCGCGGGTCCCCAAATCTGCGCAAGACGCGTCCGCGGCAACCGACCTTGTGCGCAAATCGCAATTCGATGCGGGACTTGGGGGAAAGGCATCGGCTAGCCATGGGCACGCGATCGGCGATGTGAGCGGGTTGCAGACGGCGCTCGATGGCAAATCCGACGATGCGCATGGCCATGTGATCGCGGATGTGACGGGATTGCAGACGGCGCTCAACGAAAAGGCGCCCCTTGCGTCACCTGCGCTGAGCGGCGCGCCGACCGCCCCAACGCCCACATCCGGCACGAACACGACCCAGATCGCGACGACGGCTTTCGTGCAGTCAGCGCTTGCGGGCTTTGGGGCAGGCGACATGCTCAAGGCCACCTATGACAGCAACGCCGACGGCAAGGTCGATGCGGCGGAGGCTGCCGATAGTGTGCCCTGGGCTGGCATCACGGGCAAACCATCCAGCTTCACGCCATCAACGCACAGCCATGCCATCGCGCAAGTGACCGGGCTGCAATCTGCCCTGGACGCAAAGGCGCCCTTGGCGTCGCCCGCATTGACCGGCACGCCAACAGCGCCCACGGCGACCAATGGCACCAGCACGACGCAGGTTGCCACGACCGCCTTTGTGGCGGCCGCCATCGGCGCGCTGATCGATGCGGCACCCGGCGCGATGGACACGCTGAATGAACTGGCCGCTGCTCTTGGCGATGACCCGAACTTCGCCACCACAGTCACCAATGCACTCGCGGACAAACTGGCCAAGGCATCGAACCTTGCGGATGTGCCGAACAAGGCGACAGCGCGTTCGAACCTCGGGCTTGGATCCATTGCCACCCAGGCGGCCAGCAACGTGACCATCACCGGCGGCAGTATCTCCGGGGTCGCGCTCGATGGCGGGACATTCTGATCCCCGACAGCTTCGACTTCATAGTCAGACAAGGAGGCAGGCCACATGGCCCTCAAGATGAAACGCTCCGCCGTGGCGGGCAAAGTGCCCACGGCAGGGCAACTGGATCTCGGCGAGCTTGCGGTCAACACCTATGACGGCAAACTCTATCTGAAACGCGACGATGGCGCTCAGAGCATCCAGCGGCTGGCCAATGCAGGCCAGGACGAGGGTTTTGAAAACCTAAATGCCCGCAAGCTCACCTTCGACAATCTGGAAAAATCGGGGCTCGCGGGTGATGGCGATCTGGGCTTCGATGCCTCGCAGGGATTGATCCTCTACCGCACGCAACAAGGCGTGGATGGCGCGGTCACGGTTCTCGACGGGGCGAACATCGAGGCGGGTGACGGTATTGCCATCACCAATACGGGGCTGGGAGGAACCGGCACTCAGAAGTTCACCTTCAGCGCAACATCTGGTTTGCCGTCGCTTTCGGCGGGCGCCAGCATTCGAAGTCGAGTTGATGGGCGAACCAATACGACCAGCACCAGTTGGATCACTCGCCATACATTCGAGTTTCTTCAAGGTGGCACGATCCGCGTCGTGCATGATTTGATGCGTTCTGGAAACTCAGGTCCTCAAACCCGAATCCGGCGTTTGCGCAATGGTTCCTGGACTACAATCGCGACCTATACCGCGACCACCAGTTGGGTCACGAAGACAGCTGATGTCGCCGTGAAAATGGGAGATCAGGTGACGGTTCAGCACAAAGGGGCGACCACCGGTTCCGGAAAAGACATCCAGTATCACAATATCTACATCCGCAATGTCCGGTTCCAAACAGGGGGTGCGGATCTCTACCCCGGCATCTCGAAAGCAGTGGAGGGCAACAGTGTATAATCCACGATTTCTGACAGAGGATGGCGACCTGATCGCTGTCGATATCGATCCCGACACGATTGCGACATTCGAAAAAGGGGTTAATCCAGAATACGAAACGGCCCTCGAAGGCGGCTACGGATCCGTCGCGCCATATGCTCGGATCGTCGACGATGGTCTCGCCAGGCCAGACCCGGTCGTTTCCCGGTTTCAAGCAAAGGCAGCGCTCCTGCAGATGGGACTCCTTGATCAGGTTGAAGCCTTGATGGCGGGAATGGACGCCATGACCCGGCTTGCCTGGACAGAGGCGGTTGAGTTCCGTCGCTCAAGTCCGCTCCTTAATAGCCTTGCGCCGTATCTGACATGGCCGGATGGGACGGCGCTCACCGAGACCGATTTGGACGACCTGTTCAATCTTGCCCAAACCATCGAGGTGTAATTCTGATGCGATACGAACAGATCCTGCTTGCTGAAGCCACGCCGCATTTTGAAACGATTGCAGAGATCGTGGCCGCTGTGCGTGAAACCAAGGCTTTGCCACCCATAGACGCACTGTCGGTGCTGCAGAGTTTCGCCAAACGTGGCGATACCGCCGCGCTGGCTTGGGAAGGGGACCGGCTCGTCGGTTGCGTCTGCCTTGGGGCTTGCCATCACTTCATCTCGAGCCCCGACTGGGTGCCGGTCAAGGTTCGGCTGGTCCGCGACGGCATTGATCTCGCTAAGGTTGGATGCACGCATTTCGTCTATTTGCATCCCGACTTTTGGGGGCAGGGAATGACGCTGGCGCTCACGGATCAGGCGCGGCGATCAAACCCGATGTTCACCCATACGCTGCTGCATGGGTTTGCGACCAAGGAATTCGAGGATTGGGCTGCCGGCCTGGATGGAGTGATCCAGATCGGCACGCGACAGGGGCAAAGCGTATTTGTGCGCGGTATTGCCGGGGCAACTTAGAAGCAGGTTTCTTTGCGGCCGGTTTCTATCCTCGCGTAGGTATAGGCCCAGTAACCTTTAGGCGATTGCCGGTTCTGTTCGCCAACGGGTAGCGCGTCTCGCTGAACGCCACGAGACTACGGAGAGAGCCAATGTGATCCAACGACGGATCCTGCAGGCGGCAGCTCGTCGTCGTCGTAGTCACAACGGGCAGGTTGACCAGCACACCGCGTACCATGGAAGCGCCGCCGCATAGAGAAAAACCTTCACTCAATGCCGGTTTCCTCAGTAACCAGTTAAAGATACGAGATCGACCCGTCCAAGTTCTTGGGGCCCATTGGTGTATCGTCTCGTTTGAACACCATCGCCATCGCGGCGGTGACGGGATCCTCAACCCGCGTTGCACCACCGTCCGAGAGCATCTGCTGCAACCGGCTCGCGTCTTCCTCAGTGTCTCCCATCGGCCAAAGGGCGGAAGTGGCAAGGCGCCGTTTTCGGGCCATCAGACTATGCAGGAGGCAGTCGAAGGAGTTGTGCTGGTACCCAGGGTGGATCGCCATCGGGACGTGCACGGTGACGGGCTTGGACTGCCCGATGCGATGGACACGATCGTTGCACTGCTCCTCCACGGCCGGGTTCCACCAACGTGACAGGTGGATCACGTGCGTGGCTGCCGTCAGCGTCAGCCCGGTCCCCGCCGCCTTAGGACCGAGAACCAGAAGATCAAAGCCCTCGTCGCGGGCGAGGTGCCGTTGAAACCGGTTCACGATCTCTTGCCGACGCGGGATTGGGGTACTTCCGTTGATCAAATCGACACGGGGAAGACCGAACTCTCGTTTCGTGAGCTCGATGAACCGGTGTTGCATCTTTACGTGCTCGATGAAGACCAGCGCGCGCTCGCCCCGGTCCTGCACCCCGCGCAGGATGTCCATCGTCGCCAAGAGACGGGCAGACATGCTGATATAGGTTTCGTCTTCCGTCGGTGACGATGCGTCAGGGTGTACGGAGACGGACCGGATATGATGGAGCATCTTGAGTGCGCCGCCTCGGGTGCCGGAGGCAAGCTTTCCACGCGCCGTCTCGTAAGCGGCGGCCTGCGCTTCCGGCATGAGCCGCGGGTGCAGACGGCGCGATTTTTCTGGAAGGTCGCGGGCGACATCCTCTTTCAGACGACGCAGCGCAACCGGAGGAAGGCCGCTCTGCGGCTCGAACATTAGCGAATAGAGCTCGCGCATGTTTCCTTCCGCGGGCTCCCCAAACTTCTCCCGGAACGCCTTCAGTGAGCCGAAACGGCCCGGGGTGAGCTGCTCCATGATCGCCCACAGGTCAACCGTGCTGTTCTCGATCGGGGTGCCGGTCAGCCCGATCCGAAAATCCGCATTGACCGCGAGCGCCGCTTTGGCGCGCAAGCTCACGGGGTTCTTCACCGCCTGTATTTCGTCGAATACGGCGGTCGAGAAGGGAATTTTCGCTAGCGAATGTTGGTAGTTCGTCAGCGTCGTGTAGGTGGTCAGCACCCAGTAACGATGCCCACGCCCCTCATCGATCGCCTCCTCCAGATCGCGGAGGTCCAGCAGCGTGTTTCCGCAATCGGTTTCGATGCCCTGCTGGCCAGGCCGCTTCTTGCCTCCGAGGGCTGATCCGTAGAGCCGGACCACATTGCCGAGTCCGGGCGCCCGCAAGTGTTTGTCGACCTCTTCCTCCCAGTTCACGAGCAGCGAGGTGGGCGCCACTACGAGGACTGGCCCGGCGCGCCCGGCTTCCGAGCGGGACATGTTCTCCTTCATCCAAGCGAGAAATGCGATCGCCTGAAGGGTTTTTCCTAGCCCTTGCTCGTCCGCGTTCAAGATCCCTGGCAGTCCTGCAGCCCAAGCCTCCAGCTTCCAGAGAAAACTCTCCGTCTGGTGTCCTTTGAGGGCTGATTTCACCACTTCCGGGAGCGCGTCCGAGGCGAGCCGGGTGCGCGGGCTGATCTTTGCAGCCCAGGTGAGGTCCTCGAGGTTGTCGGCGGTGTCGAGGATGATAGGCCCGATCCGCGGATCGATTTCCTCCCCGATCACTGGTTTATTTTCTGGCTCTTCCCGCTTCCGGATGGCTTCGAGACGCTGCTCGAGCGCGGCGCGACTTGTCTGGGTCGCGGGGATCTCGGCGCCGTCGACGTTCACCGACGGCTGTCCGTTCGCGATTGCTGCATCCACCTGCTGGATGAGCCGCTCGACCTGGTCCGGGGCCATCGCCTCGATTATTTCGGCTGCCGCTCCGGTGAACGCCTCAGGCAGCCATGTTGTCCCGGACCCAGTGATCTCGAGCGCCGGTTTCTCGTAGACGGTGAGCCCGATCACCCGATCGGAGTATTCCCGTGTCTCTACAAAAGCGGGCTCTGCCGTTTGCTCAATCAGCTCCTGCTCCTGGGCCGGCGACAGCCCGTCCAGTTTGCCTTTCGAGCGCAGATGGTCCGTGATCGCCTCGGTGACCTTCTGACGTGGATTGCGGACGAACGCGGCTCGGGTGACCGGATCCGCTCGTTGCATGTCTGTCATAATCTTGAGGACCGGGGTGGCGGCGGGGTCCACGACCAGATAACTCTGCCCGCCAAGCTTGTAAGCGGGGCGGGCGCCCCGCGCGAAGGCCTTGTCCTGAAAAGCGCGAAGCCAACCCTCCTGCAGCTCCGCCTCCGCCTCGCTGATCTGCTCCCCGTCACGTTCCGCGGCCTCGACCCTCTCGCCGAGAAATGGGATGATCGCGAACTGGTCCTCGCCCTGGGGGCTGATCGAGAACCGGTCCGTCAGGGTCACTTCGAGCCCAGAGAGGAAATCGGTCATCCCGAGGCGCGCTTCCGCATCGGCCCGGTACATCCGGACCCCGGGCTCAAGGGCGCGCCGAAAACGGGCAAGCGCCTCCCAGTGCTCCTCGAGGTCAGAGCCGGCCCGGAATCGGTCCGCTACCTCAAGCGCGTCCAGCATCCATCTCGGGAGGCGGCGAAGCCCGTCGGCCCCGTCGCCCGCGGTCTCCAGGATCGCACCGGTCCGATGGGCGATCTCCTTTCGGCCCGCCCGGACCCAGTCATGGGTCAGGCGGAAATCGGGGCTGCCGATCTGGCCCATGACGTCTGTGCGCAGGGTGAGGTCCACCAAGGGGGGAAGACCAAGCGCGTCCGCCGTCTCCGAGGAGAGCGCGCTCAGCGTTCTGTGAGAGAGCTGAATACGGTCACTCCCGATCTCCACCTGATCGCCTGCCTCCTCTGCGGTGGCTCGTAGATCGGCCAACGCGAAGCTCAGCCGCTTGTCGTGATCGAAATCTGGCACCGTCCCACGTGAGAGGAGCCGGTCCAGCAGGGACTGGCGAGACCTGAACTCGAGGGTGACCCAGTCCTGATCATAGGTAAGCTGGATCATTTTTGTCCGCCCTTTCCGCCCCGGCGCAGCTCCTCATAGAGCATTTGAAGCTCCGCGACCTCTTTCGGACGAAGGTCCGGACTTCCCTCTCTCAGCTTCCGCACCGCGACCGCGAGAGGCTTGCGCTGATCGAATGTGCGCTTCCACATCCCGAGATCTTCAAGCGCGTCCGCATGCGCGCGAAGGAGATCAAGGCGCCCCTTGGCGTTATCCGGGAGCTGCGGGAACTTCTGGCCTCCAGATTCCGCGACTTCTTTTTTCGGAACGGTCTTGGACCGGGTGGGCTGACTCGATATCGGAGGCGGCGCAGCGAATGATACGAACAGGTCATCCAGATCCACACCGCTCGTTTTCAGGTTGAGAAGCAGATGCTCCAGCGCGTTTCTCAAACGAAGCGGAGGTTCGCCCTTTACCGCCCGAACCCATGCCAACCCTTCTCTGGATTTCGGCGACAGAGCTGGTCGGGTTCTACCTTTCTCGGGTGCCTCCAGATACGCGAGAACCGCTGCGGCCGCCGCAGGACCGTAAGCTATCATCCGGTCCGTGAGACTGGGGAACCGGACCTGTTTCAAGGAGGCCGCATCGCCGGAATCGGTTTGTACCGGCTGCGAGGTCTCAGGCTGAACGCGCTGTGCGGCTGCAACTCTTGCGGGAGGTGCGGCGGGTCGACTGGTGGGGTTGGAGAGTCCCGTAGCGGAAGATGGTCGCATGGCACCTGTTGAACTGAAAATGTCTTGACCGGATGTTGAAGCGCCAATTTCGCGCCGAGAAGGCTGAAGATCAGTGTGGCGCGGCGTTGGGGTGTGCCGTGATGGAGTGGTTCTACGTGTCGGTGTACGCGGCCTGAACACTTTTGTGTAGGGCCGCGTTTGTTGCGACCATGGCACATCAGCGTTGATCATGTCCCTGACCCAGCGGCTCCAAGATGGAATGCTGCTGTGTGATTTGGAGGCGCCCGAAGCCCTCCGGTCCGACGCGCGCATGATCTGATCACAATTATACCCCTCCTCGAACAGCTTCGGTGCCATGGGGTCGGCGATGTCGAACACGTGCGTCCGGTAGCTGTGACACCCGTCCACCATAATCTTGTTCCCGATCTTCATGATTAGGAGGGATGTGTTCTGGCGCGCCTGCTGATACCCGACCCGGGTGTGGGCGTTCTTCGCATCCTGACGCATGAGGTGTTGGCGTGCATACTCGAATGCCTGCGAGGACAAAGCCGCCCAAGCCGCATCTATCTTTCCCTCATCGTAAAGCTTAAGCCAAAAATCCCGGCGCGGCGGCCACATTGCGTCTTTCTGGGTAGCGTCAACGACCCCGGTGAAAAAGCGCATATCTTCCCGTGTCAGCCAGCGGTGCACGATCGCCATGTAGCGCTCGTCAATACCGCCCCATACCCCACCAGATTTGATCCGCGGATCCCCGTAGAGCTCGATCAGGGTTTCCACGAGGTAGGATCTGAGTTTGTCCTCCGGAGTTTTTTCTAGCCATGGATAGATAAGGGCTTCGATCGCCAGCTCAGCTCCTGTGTTGCGGCCCACGTCCTTGCCCGGTGGGCGTAGCCATCTGATATACCAGTCAATCAGGTCCCGCTCGGACAGATGTGGCTGGACAATAGAGGTTAGGGACCGGTGGGCGAAATCCATGAACCCGCCGCCATGTGGGTTGCGAACCCCGAGACCGAGGAGTTCTGTGTAGGGGGCAGACATCTTCGACATCCGGGCCGCGAGCCGTTCCGGACCTGACACGGGATCCATGAGTTCCGGGATAGCCTCCAGAAGGAGACGTCCGGTTGTGCTCATCCGCCGAGCCGCCGTGCCGAGTGCGGTCGCGAGTGCGGTCGTGTGCGTACCCTTGGGGACGTAGCTGTCGAGATAAGCGCGCAGCAGCCCGGACAGGAAGGTCTCGGATGTTGATAAGTCAATCTCGGCGTAGAGGAAGTCTCGCGTCCGGGCTAGGTCAGGGCGCTCCCGCCGTTCCGCGTCGAAAACGGCCGAAGCCGCGGCTACCACGAAGGAGAGGCGGGTTTCCTCCCAATCGCTACGTTCAACACGATCCCGGAGCTTTTGCGCCAGCGCCTCGCGCTCCTTCTCTGTTCTGGCCACCTGAACGTCGGGCCAGCGTTCCCGCACCCGGTCAGCGGCCGCTTGCAGGTATCGAAGCTCCGGAACGGACAGGGCTGAGAGCTGCCCTGCCTTTTCAAGCGCATCCATGAGGCTCATTCCGATCCCCCTGCGGCGCGCAGCGCCTCAAGTCGGCGTCCGACTTCTTCCACCTCCTCGACGGTACTTGGCGCGTACATGATGATCCGAAGATCGATCCGCCGGTTCGCGGCCTTCCCCTCGGTCGTCTCGTTGGTTTCAATCGGTCGCATCTCCCCGTAGCCTGAGACGGACATGACCGGCTGGTCGCGAAGGTTTCTATGAGCCAAAATGCCTGCTACTTCTTCTCGTATTGCGAAAAATGTCTCGTTAGCTCTTCGTGTTGACAGTGTAACGTTGTCGATACGTCCTCGATCACTGTCCGTGTGTCCCTCGATCTGGACCGCCTCGATCAGGGCGTTTCCGCTCTCACAATCCGGCCCTCGCTCCGCCCTCTCCCCGAGGGTAAAGCAGACGAGGATCTCATCCAGAAGACGACCCATGGTCTCCACGATCGCGCGTTGACGCCTCTCGAGCTGGGGTGATCCGCTGCGGAAAAGGCCTTCCCCCTGGAACCGGAGCGCGTCCTGTTCCGGGCTGATCACGACCTGAAGCTCCGGAAACTCGATCAGGAGCCGGTCGCGAAGTTCAACGAGGATCTCCCTTCGCTGGTCAATGGCCTGGGAGAGGTAGGCCTCGAGCGGGTTGACCACCTGGAGCCGTTCGATCTTATCCCGCAAACGCTTGATCTCCTCCCGCAAACGCTCGATCTCTTCGACAAGCTGGTCGATCCGGGAACGCAGGTGCTCGTTCTCCTCCTCCAGTTCAGCAACCCGGGCCCGGAGCGCCTCATTTTCGTCTCGCAGCTGGTCGAGTTCGCTGAGCAGCCGGTCTCGCTCGGCGGTAACCGTCTCCAACTCGGACGTGACGCGGGCAAGTTCGGCCTCGAGGGCCTTAACAGAGGCGCGCAGGTCCTGGTTCTCGACACGCAGTTCGTCGCGCTCCTGACGGACCCTCTCATATGCGGTCAAGGGGACCGACTCGTCATCGTTGAGCTGGGTCGCGAAGAAGGCGAGCAGGATCATGATGATCAGAAGGAAGCTGATCGTCATGTCCGTCATCGTGACAAAGACGGACTCCTCCTCCTCAGCGCGCGTCCGGTTTCGCTCCAGCCGGCGCATGCTCAGTGCCTCTGCTCAGGACGAAACTTCTCCGCCTGATCAACGATCTCACGCATTGTATCCAGCGCGGGCGCCAGCTCGCCGTTCATCTTGCGGACATGCTCGGCAAACGTGTCGAGCGACGTCCGGACATGAGAGGCAAACTGATTAAACGCCGCGCCGAGTTTGTCATCCATGTCGTCGATCTGTTCACGCTGTCGCTCCATATGGTCTAGCCCCTCCCCCAACTTCGTGAGGGACGTTTCGATCAGTTTCTGCTCCGCACTCAGCGCGGCTTTTGCAGCGTCCAGAACTCGCGCCGCGTTCTCTGCGGTCTCCCTGGAAGACCTGGTAACGGTCTCTGCCGCGTTCGCCGTACTCTTCGCAAGCCCAGTGGTTGCGGTTTCGATCCGCTCCACACTGCTTCTGACCGGCCCGGCCGCCACTTGCAGGTCCCGCGAGGCGGTTGTGAGAGTTTCGGCCGCAGATCGGGTCGCGTCTCCGCCGGACTTGATGTGACCAGCCGCGGTTGCGATCTGAACAGACCCATCTTTCAGCCGGTCCGCCATCTCGTCGAGTTGCCCCACCACCAGGGTGATCGGCTCCAGAAGATCGGCCTGGATACTCTCTCGGAATTCGCCCGAGGCGGACAGGAGATCATGCCCGCTGCGCGTGACTAAATCCACCATGCCGCGACCCGCCTCGGAGATCGCCCCTTCGACCTCCACGCCAGCCGTTTCCATTCGGGAACGGACCGCGTCGGATCCGCTGGCGGCGGCGGCGTCGAGTTCCTCGCGGAACGTTCCGGCGGAGGCGCGCATATCCGCAGCCGCCTCTTTAAGCGCGTCCGCCCCCTCGGCGGTGTTTCGCCGGATTCCTTCCAGCGTCTCGTTCATGATCCCGAGGAGCTTCTCTGCGCCGGCATTCAGAGTTCCGTCCGTCGTTTGAGCAGCTGACGCAAGTCCGGCTGACAGGTCTTCTGCCGCTCTGGCGAGCTTAGCCACGGAGGTCTCCATCTCCTCTCCCATCTGTCCGGAGCTCCGGTCCATCCGGTCGGATAGGCTCGCAATCTTGTCCCCCGCGGCGGAAAGCTGCGCGCTGGCGTCGGAAAGCGCCCGCCCCACATCGTCCGAAAACCGGGATGAGAGATCGGTCACCATCTGTCCGACCCCGTCGGCGCCGGCCTTTCCGACCTTGTCCAGCAGCGGGGCCATGGCCGTGCTGATCGAGCTTGAAATGGATTCTGGGATCTCTTTCTTAAGTGAACTGCCGAGCTCGGCCACCAGTGTGGTACCGATCTCTAGGAAGCTGTCCTTCTGGCCGCGCGCGATCTCGAGTTGCTCCATCGCGACCCCTTCGAGGCTAATGAAGCTTAGTCGGCTTTCCAACTCTGCGCATAGCGTGTGAATTCGTCGCTCCACCCGCCCCGTGAGCGAACGCAGGACGATCGTGAAAATGATCGAGGCCAGCAGTCCGGTCAGAGACATGATGAACTTGGCGGAGGCTGCGCCGAGAAGGCCGTCGAGGGATGCGCGCATTTCTTCGGGAGAGGCGTCGCTTAGCCCAGTGATTTGTTGAAGTGCCGAGATGAGACCGAGAAAAGTGAGGAAGAGACCGACAGTCACGAAAAGGCCCGGCATGTAGCGGGAAAATCCCGGGCCGAAATGCAGATCCTCAAGGTTGAAGAAACTTGAGGGGCGCACGCTGTTTCGCAGGACTGGCTGACCAGCGCTCTTATCCTCGATCATGGTTTCACGAAACTCGTCCCAGGCAGCTGTGATATGGGTGTAGCCTTTCCGAGCCCGGACCTTTTTCACTTCCTGACTGATCTTGTTCACTTGAGTGGCGAAATCGAATTCGTCCTTAGCAGCCCGTACTTGACCTTCTAGCCAACGGAGGGACGTCAGTTTTCTGTGAGCACTGATCCCCACAACCAAAACGGATAACAGGAGCCAAATCAGGATCCCGATCGAAACCAAACCAGGCGCCTGTTCTTTGGTCAGGAACGATGATCCCCAGAAAATGAACCGGGACATACTCGTTCCGATATCCGCAATAAACTCCACTGCTGTCTTCCTTCCTGCTCATACGCCGCTTTGCCTAAGTCGATTTGTTACTATCCGCAGTTGTGTGGTGATTTAAATATCAACTGAATGGATTTTTTGGCGTTCCTAACCATAAGGTTAAAATTCCTATCGCATCTATTCCACAACCAGATAAAACGGCTGTCCCCAATCCTCGTTTGGATTGTCCATCATGATGTCGACAAAGACGGGCATGAGGAAAGCCAGGATGGCGGCACCATCTCCGACCTGATCGCGATTCACGCCGCCGTTCCAAGTGGCGCCACCATGGATCAGTTGGTTCCTTAGGACATAGAGACGGTCGAATACCAGGCCCAGCAATCGCACAGTGTCACGAGCTTGCACGGCTTGAGTGAACACGCGGGCCGAGGAAACGAACCGATCTTCCCAGTCTTCATTGTTTGGAATGCCGTTTTGATTGAGCCAGAACGGGTTGAACACATGTTTGTTTTGCATGAGCATTCGGATTGGTCCGCTGAAGGCGCTCCAAATCGCATCGTATATGCGGTTCTCTTGGTCCAGACTTACAAGCCTCTGGAAGAACTCATTAAATGTTGTGCGTTCGCCGGTTGGTATTTCTTGAAAATCCGCTTCCTTTGCATAAGCCGCATTAAAAGCGATCCATAGAAACAGAAACTGGCCATCAGGATCTTCGCACATCTCGGAGCGTTCAATCCAACTGATTGCACGGTGCACTCTCAATCCCATCGTAGAAGGAAAGTTATCCCTAATGGAGCGCTGTTTGGCTTTGAGATCTGCATGGGGAATACTGCCTTGCATATTGCGGCTCCAATTGGGTGAGTGCTTCAGGGTAGGGACGGGAAATCGGCGCGTTGATAGCCTTGGACGAAGTCGCGCAATTCCGGTGGGTCAATGACCTCGACGGCATCGCCCCACTCGTACAGGAACCATGACATTTCGAGCCACCCGGCGGCAGTAAAGCGGACAACCAGGCTTCCATCTGCCTGGTACTGCAAAGTCTGCTTTGGATGAAACCGAAACTCCGAGGCACGCTCGGCAGCTTCCGGCTTGAACCGCCATACCACCTCTTTGAGTTGATCAGGGTCATGATAGGCGCCGAATGCCTGGGCGGCGTAATTCTCGATAGAAAACCCATTTTCGGGGATGAACCATTCATCCAGGCATTTTGCCGATTGAATGCGATCCATTCTAAAATTCAGCAACTCGGCACCACGATCTGGTTGCTTGGCAATGAGATAGCTGCGTGGTCCCAGAAGCAGACCGTAAGGCTCGATGGTTCGGGCTTGATCCGAGCGGCCGCTATAGATGATTTCCAGACGAAACGGCCCTCTGAGCCCCTCCGTTACAGCGTCAGCAATCTTTTGATTCAGCGGCACACGCGGCCCCGGGCGAGTCACTTGGCCCAAGGCTTCCAGGACGGCTTCCGCGTCTGTCTCCGCGCGCTTTGCGTCGCGTGCGGAAAGGCGCAGCATCAAGCCATTTCTGGTGTCCTCCAGAGCCTGTGCATGGCGCAGCCGGCCTTCTTCCTTGGCGCGGCGACTGGCGATCTCCAAGGCCTCAACCGCGGTTTCCTGATGGGGCTGAAGCTGGGCAATGGTTGGATCGTCGACCTTCCAATAGGAACGTCGATCTGAACCGGTCTGTTTGGTCACATTTGCAAATGTCAGCTCAAGTGCATCGGTCATGCGTTGTGCGGTTCTGTGGGATACAGAAAACTCTGCCCTAATATCCTCAAGGCTCACGCCGAAGTGGCGTGTGGAGGCCATCAAGGCGAGGCGCAACAGATCTTGGGCTTTTGCAAAGGACATGTAATTACCGTGACAGAAATTGACACCCGCAGGATTGCCGCGGGTGCCATGTTTGTCCAGAGCTTTAACGCTCCGCTGATTCCTTGAGGAAAAACGAGATCAGAACGCCGAGCGGTCCAAGTAAGAACCCAAGGGCTGCTGCAAGGCCTGCCTTGGATGGAGCACGGTCGCGTGCGACCATGTAGCTAAGGCCCGCGCAAACGATCCAGAGTAGTATCATGACTTCCATAGTATTCTCCTATTTGAGAGTTTGTTGTGTGAATGTGATGTCAGCCGTTTGAACGGCCTAAACGGAGGGCAGGGGCATGACATGTCAGTCGTGAACCTCCATCCGATGACGTTGTGATCTGTGCCGCAGCAATGCCTTTTGGCTGCGCCCAAGCGGCCACTTGGGCTTGGGCCTGGTACAGCTCCAAACTCAACTGCGTCCGGTTTTGTGAAAGATTTGCGGGCCAAAGTATTTTGGGCCCATCGCTGCGGCCATTGTCGGACGTCCAGCTAGCGCAAATCCGTTGGACCTGCAGACCATCGATCGACCAAGGCATCTGTGCCTCAAAGCATTGTAACGGGGCAGGTGGCAATTCGGACGGGAGATGAATGACGCTATTTGCCGCCAATGCCAGCACCGCCGCAAACGCATCAGGCGCGTTTTGGCATTTAAGCTCGTTGATCACATAGGCGTCCACGGTCGGTTGCGGCGCGGGCAATACCGCTATCTCCTCGGCCATGGCCGATGTTGCAATGAATGCCAAAGCAAGGACGGAAAGCTTCATGGTGGATCCTCCGTAGTCGGGTTTTTTAGGCTCGCGCTTCATGAGTTCGACTTTGTCCAGCCGGCACGACGCGCCTCGGCTTCGGTGCAAAACCAGCGTTCCCCTTGGGCCTCATTGATGCGGGTCTTGGCGTACCAACGCATGCCTGGCAGGTGATAGATGCGTTTGCCCTTCGAGCTGATATTGCCCTTGATGCGGCAATCGCCTGAGGGTTCAGAACGGTTACTTGCATCCAGTCGCTCGCCGTGCCGCCATGCACTTGGCGACACAAAGTCTCCGCTCCAAATGCCAATGCCGGCTTGTTTCGCGGCGATCTCATCTGCGGCGTAGTCGTGCGAATATTTGAGATATGCGACGGCCCAGCCCGAGCGCACCATCCACTGGTTCAGATCTTGGGAATCCAATGCGCAGATAGCTATAATGCGCCCGTAGCGATCCTTATCAGTCTGTCGACAGGTCACATGCGCCCGCCCGATCTGGTCGGCCAGTGCCAGTGCGGCTTGCTGACCGCAGCGCCATGTGCCCCGCTCGGGATGTTTGCAGGATTGTCCGCTTTCGGGAGCATCAATTCCGTGCAGCCGAAACCTCTGCTTTCCCATACCCAGCGTATCGCCATCGATCACGCTGACCTGTCCGGTCCAGGCGTTTTCCGATTGGGCCGCGATCGCGGGGATGGAAGCAGCCAGAAGGACCGCCACGACGAGGAGGTGTTTTACGCGCGCAACAAACATAGCGTCAGATCTCCAGAGCAAGGGAAGGGTGGGGCGGTGGAGTGGTCACCGCCCCGTTATCCGGCAGCCCACTCACTCACCAGCTGCCAGATAAGGTCGTTGCGCGATGTGATCTTCATCAGAACGGATCTTCGCTACGCGCTCAGCCTCAGGTGTTCGTTCCTTGGTAGACTGGCTTGGCAAGTCGCGCAGTAGCGGTTCGCGCGCAGTGAGCATCACCAGGAGCATGAACACGAAGGGGAGGGCATCGATGGCGGCTGCCGCGATCCAGGCTTGCAGGGCGGCGCCGAACATCTGTGCACGCGTTGCCTCGCCGACGGAGAAGGGCACGAAGACAGGCGCCTCTACGAAAACGCGTTCGCCGGCGATGTCCTTGGCCTTGCTTTGCAGGCTGGATGTTTCTGGCGTCAGTTCGGATGACAGGTTGGTCACTGTGACCATGCCGGTGGCCGCTACCAGAGGCATGTGATCAACCGCGTTCAGCTGATCGATCACGGCCGAGAGGTTCTGGGCAGCGCGACCAAAAGCCAGTTGATCGGATGAGGACGCGGCCGTGCGCAGATCGCTCACATACTCCAGCCCTTGCAGGCGCAGGGTTTCTACCTCTGCGGAAAGGGCTTGCAACTGTTGGCTTGTTGTCTGGAAACTTTGCGCCGCACCTTTATAGGTTTCGCATCGCTGGCCACAGCCTGTACCGGTACCATTCAGGCCACTGGCTTCCAGGTTGGCCTTGCCTTCCATGGTCGCACCGGCTGCCGAGGTGATGTCGACAAGAGGTTGAAAGCTCTTGGCTGCAAGGGCTGATTGGGACAAGGCTTTGGAATAGGCATCCACACGATCCGTCAGCTCCGCGGAAACCGACGCCTTGCCGGCCATGGCGGCCGCGATGTTTGAGGCAGATGACATAAGGGCAAAACCCACACCCAAGGCCCCAATAATCACGATGACGCTGACGCCCAAAGAGCTACGAACGCGCTCTGCTGCTTCGATCAGGACATGCCAGAGCACGCCCAGAGCAAATGCGATGACCACACCTGTCAGAACGGGAATGAACCATCCGGCGGCGGGGTCTGAGGCGTGCAGACCAATTGTTGTACTGACGGCTGCCAGAATTGCGCAGCCAATCGCGGCAAACCGTAAAAAGCGCGCTGCACGCGCATGGATTGTCAGATCGTTCATTTTCAAAACCTTTCTTCCTCAGGGCAGCAGGCCGGGTGATGTGTGCAGACACAGTCCCGCCGTCTTTACGAGTTGTTAATTGGGCATCTGGGGTGTCAAAAAGAGTCGCGAACGAAATAAGAACGAAGTTAAGGTGTTGAAATTAAACAATTCCATTTTGATCTGGGCTGTGGAAACCGTCGAAATTTGTCGGTAACACTCTTTTGGGGGCACGTTCTGGATTGCGGTTAAAGCTCAACAGTGCTCTATCAGCCAGCAGGAGAAGGCGATGAATAATTTTAGACTTTCGTTAGAGTATCTTCGGGAGGCAAATAGGACCTCTCGTGACAATAAATTGGTTTTGTCCGATCTGTTTACACCGTTTCCTGAAAAGTTTGGGCTGCGCGGAGATCCCTATTTGTGGGGCATGATGGCCGCTCGTTTGAACTACTCTTGGCTGAACGAAGACGAGGATGAACCCCTTTCCTTGGAGGGGGAAATCAAGCGAGCATTTCGTGAATTGACAGGCCAGAACTGGGATGACGCACCAGACGAATTTCAAGTGGAGGCGTTGAACCATGGCGGTATGTCGGGCGGTTGGATCAGCATGGATTGGTGGCGTCGTACAGGTTTGCCGCTATTAAGGGACAGGTTTGACGCCGCGGATGTACACTTGCGCAATGCGTAATTGACGGCTTCCGATATAGATTTCTTCAGTGGGGAACAAATGAACAAAGGGTACTTTTCTGGTCGTAAGGCGCCAGCGCTTAGTGAGAGCGAAATCACCGCACGAGGCAATTTTCTCATGCAGGCGGCACAAGAGTTGGCTGAGTTTTGTGTAAAGCGAAAATTCAATGACTATGGCGTCTACAAAGAATCTGACAATGATGGGGCAACCATTTGCTTCTGTGCGTATGACAATGAAATTCATTGGAAATACGATAGTTGGGCAGCTGCAGCCGCCGATGGATGGCAAATTGACTAAACTTATGAAGTGGATGAAAAAATGGCAAATACGACCATCGCTAGACAAGTCGAAAATGTACTTGGGATGATCCGCTCTGGCGATTTGGCGGCACCTCAGCTCGTCAATCTTTTTGAAAACGTGAATTCCCACAAGGAGGTGTCCGACCAGCAACGGGAGGAGGTCGTCGAGGCAATCCAGGATCAGCTATGGGCCACCAGCAAGAGTAGCGCCAAAAAAATCTTCGGACCGAGAAACCGCGATACACAGGAAAAACTTCAAAAATTTCTGGATGAGCTTAAGGCGCGCCATGACCTTTCTCAAAACCAGCATAAAACAAAGGTCAAAGTTGGTGGAAACGTCCTGAAAGGAGAGGCTCTGATTTATGATTATATTTCGTATCGCAACAGCGAAACGAAAATGATTGCTCATATGGCTTTTCGCAGGATTGCAGAAGAAGACACGCTCGAAATAGCGGTCAAGAAAGTGCACGTTCAAGATCAGCATGGGGCTGGAGAGCAAGAAACCCTATTTCAAGAACACGAGTTCAACGAGGCTTGTGAAGCCTTCGAAAAACACCTGACCGAAGTAGTGCAAGGGATCTAACTGTTCAGATAGGAGTTTCGGTTGCTTCCTCGATTTGCTTGGCGAAGCCCCAGGTGCAAAATTGAAATTTTCAAGGATACAAAAAATGAGTTTGCAAAGGCAGGATTTTGAACTTCCAGACAAAGTCATGGACAATTTGAATCGAGCTATTCAGGAAATCTCGAAGGACTATCGTAGAAACGCACCGCAGGAAGATCCTCTTGACGGCCTTTCAGTTGTATTCAGCTTTGTTCCGGGGCTGGAGCGTCAGATCGAGGTTCATTTGGGCGGGCGATGCGTTGATGTCGACTGTTAGGTAGTTGAACGCAAGCATTGTTTTAGTCAATGCGGTTCCAGATTTGACCGTAACACTCTTTGTGTTGGCACATTCTGGACGGCTGAAGTTCCGCTCTCGGCAAGAGAATCGTGGCTGGCGCAGTTGGGCATCATGCAATGTCAGGAGGGACACCGATGTTGAAAACATTAATCTTGTTGGGGCTGGTCTTCGCCGGTCCGACGCACGCAGAGGTAACTTTGCGACCTGTGCCTCAAGTCAACGTGGACGAATTTGCATTGGATCAACTTCAGTGTCAGCAAGAACCCGACAGTGTTCGGTTGATAATGGCCCTCGCGGTTAACGATCTCGTGGACCTGGAGAAGAATATTGGCCGCGAGGCTGTGGACTGCTTTGATCTGGAAAAGACCTGGGTTTTAGAAGGTCTGCCGGTGACGCGCATATGTGGCGTGTTCACCAATGGAATAGATCACTTCATGTTCCCGGGCATTGCGGAGAATTGGACACTTTCGGAAATGTTCCCGAGTATTCGTTTATCCTTGTTCTCAACCGCTTCGGTAAAGAAGGCTGAAGACTGGGTATTGAAAAATGATCTGTGGGCCGAGGCAGAGCCGACGCCTGTCGGAACCAAGGTGGAATGCGGCTACTTGCAGTATGAGCAATTCCTGCCACGGGGCTGAGATGAAATCTGCGATTTTGCGGTGCGATTTCGACAACGATGCCTGGTTTATCCGGTCATCAAAGCGTTTTCGGCCTTGTTGACGATGAAAAGCGATTGTTCGAAATCCGTTAATGTTAGGGTCAGGACTCATAGCCAATAGATAACGAGTGCCGCGAGAGCGATTGCGGACAGAAAGACTTTTGGACATCTGTCGTATCGGGTTGCCACTCGCCGCCAGTCCTTGAGCCTGCCGAACATGATCTCGATGCGGTTGCGTCGTTTATAGCGGCGCTTGTCGTATTTCACGGCCTTCCTGCGTCGCTTCCGAACTGGGATGCAGGGACGTATCCCTTTGCCTTTTAACGCTTCTCTGAACCAATCGGCATCATAGCCTCTGTCGCCAAGCAGCCAGTCGACCTTCGGCAGACCGCGCAGCAACGCCCGCGCACCGATGTAGTCACTGACTTGTCCTGCGGTCACAAAAAGGTTCAGCGGTCGGCCTTGGCTATCGCAGA
This sequence comes from Roseobacter sp. MED193, assembly GCF_000152965.1. Taxonomy (GTDB): domain Bacteria; phylum Pseudomonadota; class Alphaproteobacteria; order Rhodobacterales; family Rhodobacteraceae; genus Pseudophaeobacter. The sequence goes on from NZ_CH902583.1 coordinate 3,335,345, forward strand.
TGGCGTGCAGCTTCGTGTTCATGCCCCCCTTAGTGCGGCCAATCAGACGCCCACGCCCCCCTTTTTGGCGCTCATGCTGGTCGCTGTTCGATGGGCTTTCAGATAGGTGGCGTCGATCATGACGGTCTTTTCTTCGCCGTGCTCGGCCGCAAGTCCTATCATCATCTGTGCGAATATGCCCTTATCGCTCCACCGCTTCCAGCGGTTATAAAGCGTCTTATGCGGACCGTATTCCCTGGGTGCATCTCGCCATCTTAAGCCATTGCGATTAATAAAGATAATCCCGCTCAGCACACGCCGATCATCGACGCGAGGTTTGCCGTGGGACTTCGGGAAGAAGGGCTCAAGACGCGCCATTTGCGCATCTGTCAGCCAGAAAAGATCAGACATGTTCACCGCTCGTTTTTGAACCGTGAATCACGCCGCCAACCGGAAATCAATGGGTCCTGAGCCTAGTGGATGAACAAGGCTTGCGTCGGCCTTTCGCAACAGCGTTTGGATAAGAGCGGCAGCAACACACAGCTTTCGGCGGTGCACGTCCAAAGAACCTTAAGGACACTTTGGGCTCAATAAGGCGCCAAAACGGTTAGACTTCTCGCCGTCTATATTTTTCTGAATTCGATGATCTTAGGGTGACAAAAGCTGACGTGAACGAAATGGAAACGCGCTTAACCTATTCACAATGCTATATTTTAAGCCCCATCCATCATGTGGTGTTCCCGCATTATTACTCGTAGCCTCGACCCAAGAGACGGATTCGCATGCGTTTGCCAAAACTCTTGGGCGCGGTCGGTTCTACTCTCAGATTTAATCGCATTTCGGGAGAAATCATGCGGAAGACCGATGGAATAACCTTGCTGTCAGCTTCAGATCTTATGAAGTTTTTAGGCTGCACGTATTCCACAGTGCTGGATATTGACCGCATGAATGGTGGCGGCCCCGAGCCACGCGCAGACACGGATGATGCTCGTTTGCTTCAGCAACAGGGCGATGCGCATGAGCTGGCGCACTTGGAAAAACTGAAGGCGCAAGGATTGAGCGTTGTGGAAATCGAACGCACTGAGTTGTTCGATGATGCGAAACGCACCCGTGAGGTTCTGGCTCAAGGGGCCGACGTCATTTTCCAAGGGGCGTTTTGGTCTGAAAATTGGGGTGGCTGGTCCGACTTCCTGGAGCGCGTAGATACACCGTCGGACCTAGGTGACTTCAGCTACGAGGTCGCCGACACAAAGTTGAAACGCAAGCCGCATCCAAGCCATGTTCTGCAGCTGGTTTTGTATTCTGACCTCTTGGCTGAGATCCAAGGCGTGGCACCTGAATATGCACATGTTGAATTGGGCAATGGCGAGCGCGCGACGCTGCGGCTGGCGGATTACGCTGCCTATGCCCGTATGGCACGCGAACGGCTGGAAGCTTTTGTGGCCAATCCTGAACCAGCGCGCCCCATGCCCTGCGCCAGCTGTGGCCTCTGTCGATGGGCTGATCATTGCGAGAGTATTTGGCAGGCCGAAGACAGTTTGTTCAATGTCGCCAATATCAGTCGTGGTCAGGTAAAGAAGCTTGAAGCCGCAGGCGTCAAAACCTTGGAAGACCTTTCGAAGCTCGATCACCCTGTTCGGGGAATGGCGGAAAACACACGGGTTCGTTTGATCACGCAGGCTCGCTTGCAACAGGCCCGCAAAACCGGCGAACCAGATTTCGAACTGCGTACACCCGAGCCAGGCAAGGGATTCGACCTTTTGCCGGAACCCCAGCCGGGCGATCTGTTTTATGACATTGAAGGTGACCCGCATTACGACGGTGGTCTCGAATATTTACATGGGCTTTGGTTTGATGGCGCGTTCAAGGCGTTTTGGGCCCATGATCATAAGGAAGAAGCTCAGGCACTTTCGGACTTGTTGGACTTCTTTCGCGCCCGGATTGAAGAATACCCGACCGCGCGCATTTATCATTACGCGCCATATGAAATCACCGCGCTCAAGCGGCTGACTTCCAAATACGGGATTGGCGAAGCCTTCTTGGACCGCCTTTTGAGAGAGCGCAGGTTCGTTGACCTGTTTGCTGTCGTTCGCGGTGGGCTGATTGGGTCGGAGCGCAACTATTCCATCAAGTCGATGGAAGCATTTTATGACCGAAAGCGCGACGGCGAGGTCACGACTGCCGGCGGCTCGGTCGTTGCCTACGAGCAGTGGCGTGAAACGCAGGAGCAGCAAATTCTCGACGAGATCGAAGACTACAATCGCATCGACTGCATTTCGACCGAAGAGTTGCGAGATTGGCTTGCGCGTATTCGTCCTGCTGGTCCCTGGCCTGCGTTGGTTGCGGATGCGCAAGAGCAAGAGGATGAAGAAGACGCCGAGGCGCTTGCATTGCGCGCACAGCTTGCAGAAAGCGGTTTACCCGAAGACCGGCAGTCGATGTTGTTTGACCTGGGAAGTTTCCACAAACGCGAGGTCAAACCGGCTCAATGGGCCGTGTTTGAAAGTGCGTCGAAGGACGAAGATGACCTGATTGACGACCTGGATGCTCTGGGTGGTCTTGTGGCGGTTGGAGCGGTTGAGCCGATCAAGCGCTCATTCGCACGTGAATACAGCTTTCCACAGCAAGAAACCAAATTGCGTCGAGGGAAAAAAGCCACCGTGCCGGCCTTAGATATGCCTCCTGTGACTGTTGGCATTGAGGCCATGGATCGCAGCGCGCGAACAATCAAAATCAAGGTTGGCCCAGGCAAAGCTGATCTGCTGACTGATCATCTATCGCTACATCCGGACTGGCCTCTGCGAACCGATGTCATTGCTTCGGCGTTGCAAGATGTGATCGCGGATCAATGCGGTGGGCGAGTATATAGTGCGGTGGACGATCTTCTGTCGCGTAGCCATCCTCGACTTCGAAGCGGCCGCCCCCCTGATCTTGCTGGCGGGGGAGACCCGGTCGAGGCAACAATATCAGTTGTAAACGACATGGAGGGATCGGTCCTGCCAATCCAAGGGCCGCCCGGTACGGGCAAGACTTATGTGAGCGCCCGCGCAATCCTGTCATTGGTGCGCAAAGGCTATCGCGTTGGTGTGGCGTCAAACAGCCATGAAGCCATTCGCAATGTGCTGATGGGCTGCGTTTCGGCGGTGGAGGAGGGCGTTCAAACGGAGATGCCTGATTTGGTGCACAAAGTTCCCAGCGACAACGATGGTTATCCGGATGGCTGCGCAGTTAGGCGCACAAAATCCAATGACGAGGCTGCCGCAGGCGGTGACGTGGTTGGTGGGACCGCATTTTTCTTCGCGCGAGAGGAAAACATTCAAGCTTTCGATTGGCTCTTTGTCGATGAAGCAGGGCAGGTGGGTCTGGCCAATATGGCCGCGATGGGTCGTTCTGCGCGCAACATTGTCCTAGTGGGCGACCCACAGCAATTGCCCCAGGTAATCCAGGGTGCACATCCGGAGCCTGCGAACTTGTCTTGCCTCCAGTGGATGCTCGGCGAGCACGCGACTGTTCCCGCCGATCGGGGTATTTTCCTTGCGACGACGCGCCGGATGCATCCTGAGGTGTGCGAGTTTATTTCAGACCAAGTGTATGAGGGCAGGCTGTCGAGCCATCCGGACACCGAAAACCAGTCTGTCGATTGCCCGTCACTTCCACCTTCTGGTGCCTATTGGGTGCCGGTTGAGCATCAATCCAACGCACAGATTGCGCTGGAAGAAGTTCAAGCAATCAAAGCCGCCGCCGCGGACCTTCTCAAGGGGACGTGGACGGACAAGGACGGAACCACACGGCCGCTCCGGGAAACCGACATCATTGTGGTCGCTCCTTACAATGCCCAAGTCAATGCGCTTCGAGACGCGCTGCCAGCGGCCATTCGTGTTGGCACCGTTGATAAGTTTCAGGGGCAGGAAGCACCTATTTGTCTTGTGTCAATGACCGCGTCGTCGGCAGATGAGACACCACGAGGCATGGAGTTTTTGTTTTCGCTGAATCGCATCAATGTCGCGGTCTCACGCGCTAAGGGTCTGGCCTTGGTTTTCGGCGCGCCGCGCTTGCGCGAAGCCAAGTGCGATACGGTGGCACAAATGCAGCTGGTGAATACTTTGTGTGCGCTAGAAAAGCGTATTCTATGTTTTTTTGTTCAATAAGTTGAAAATTTGAAAGGAACTTAGGTGAAGGTAAATCAAGGAGAGATGGCTGTTAGTTTCGAAGAGGCAATGCAGCAGGTCAACGCGGCCCCCAGTCTGAGGAAGATCAAAAACTATCTGGATAACTCTAACATGTCGGCAGATATGAAGGCGATACTGTATGACATCGCAGGTTTCTCGATCAAAGTTGGACAGACGGTGATTGCAGTTGGGCGCCGGATCTTCGAAATTGCATCCGGGCTGGTCGTGAAATTTCCAAATTTTACATTGTCGACGTTGGTTGCAGTCGTGATCGGTGTAGTCCTCAACGGTGCTTTGGGGGGGCTTCCGGTGATCGGCGCACTGGCAGCGTTTTTTTCAAAACTACTAGTTTTGCTGGGTATGGCTAAAGGCGCTATTGACGACATTCGCGACAATGCTGCCAAAAGTGAGATGCAGCGCGTTTCGGCTCAGTTTGATGCACTGGGGCTAGGAATAGTAAAGCTATGACTGAATTGCAAACGGTTGAGGAACAGGTCCACTCTTTTGATGATGTGTGCCGCGTTGTTGCGAATGAAGAAAAGTTTAAATTAAAGCTGGGCATTGGGCGTGATGCATTTACGTCACTTAAAGCTGCAGGTGTCGTAGGGCAGCTTTGGGATGTTGGCGGCGCGGCAGGAACTGGTGTTACAGTTGCCTCTTCTGGTGCTGTCGCCTCAACTTTTTTTGGGTCTTTCTGGACTGGCATCGGTTTGGCCACAGCTGCCACGCCAATCGGGTGGGTAATTGGTGCTGCAGTCGTTTCAGGCGGCGCATATTATGGGGTTTCAAGGCTATTTCGCTCCTATGCGGGTAGTCGCGTTGACGAAGTTCCAAGGTTTATCAATACGGGCCTTGATGTTCTTGCAACCTCTGCGCTGGATTTACTCGGGAGCCTTGCCCTCAAAGTCGCTTTGATTGATGGTACTTTTGATGAAACTGAGCGGTCGGCCATGGTCGACTATTTTGTCGAAGAGTGGGGGTATGATGCGGACTATGTCGATCACGCGATCGACGTTCTGGAGCAGAACATCGCTATGTCGCGGCTCTCCGACATGGCAGCGGAACTCGCGAGATTTGCAAGTGATAACCCGGATTGTGATTACGCATCGATTCAGAAAGAAATCCTGGCACTGTTAAACGAAATTGCCGAGGCTGACGGGAATCTGGACGAGCGCGAGGAGATGGCAATCCAAAAAGTTGAAGAGGCGTTTCGAGCTGGAAACTCTTTGTTGTCCTCAGCAGGCAATGTAATCGGATCGACTGCGTCTGGCGTTGTTGCGGGAGTTGGCGTTGTTGGAAAAAGCGCTGAAAGCACTTATTCGAGCGCGAAATCTGCATTTGGTACCTTGTCCGGAAAATTTTGGTTCAAAAAGTAACAAGAGATTTGTCACTAATCCAACGGAACTGCAGTTGTAGAGTCTCATCTTGCTGGTTGTCCGGTGTGTATTGGCAAATACGAACCGCGCTCGAGAACCGGAAACCTCGTTGACTTTCAAAGCTTTACGCCACTAGGTTCCCGTACGGAGGCTAGATCTTCACTCTTTTTCTAGGAAAACATCGGGATGGCGCTTTTTGGTAAGCAATTCTTCAAAAGCTCAGATGCCCGTGCAGAGGACGCATACAGATCGGGTGTGTTGGCGGTGAGCGCCAAAGACTTTCAAGGTGCCTATACTCATTTTAATCGAGCAGCCGAAGGTGAGCATGGTTCGGCGTATTACAACCTGTTCCTTCTGCACGGAGGCGGATATCTACCCACATTCGACCTCGATGCCGCCGCGGACAATTTCTACAAGGCGGCGGCTATCGGTCACCCCAAGGCAGAGCAGCAACTGTACATGTTGGAGGGCGCTGATCGGGCCGGTTTTGGTATGGATAACCTTGCCGCACTGGCTTCAGGCTCTGTCGAAACCGGTTTTCTTCCACCGATTCTAATGGTCTGTTCGTGCCGTTTTGTAAGCGCCGTTAGCATCAAGTATGGTGCTTCGATGGACGTCATTGCCTATGAGTTGGACGCCGCTAGCTCCAGCGAAGACGGATACGTCCAGGCTTTCATTCGTCGAACGGGAATAGAATCCAGTTTCTATCGGGGAGGCTTAGATCGACTTGTCGAAGGATCTGCTGCCGACCAAATCACCGATGGGCTGAATGAATTCAGCCTGGCCCTCGGCCGGTCTGGAATGGGCAGTAAACTTGGAAAAATGGCCAGATGCACCGTTGTCGGTCATATGATCAAGAAATCCTATCTGGGGGAGAACGCAGCACCGCTTCTAGGCGTCAAGTGGTTCTTCGAAGTCTAAATGAACAACGAAACGCCGACCCTTGGTCATCACCTGTACCGCGAAACGGACAAGACCAAAACCGCTCGTCGCTTTATCGCCCGTTTTCGGTCTCACAAACGTGCATTGATACAGTTAGTTCTAAGTTTCACATGCGACAGTGGGCGTTTTAGATAATGATTGAGTGGCTGGTAGGCGCAGCTGTTTTTGGACTGGTCGGGGAGCTCTTCGGTGCATCGCGGCGGCCGTCTTCGCCGCCGTCTTACCAGCCCAACAACACCCGCCCAAAGTTTACCCTGACACCGCAGGCTGCCGAGGAGCAGAAGCCGGAAACCGCGTGGGATGCCGCAAAGTTCCATGAGTTGTCGGTGGCCTTGGACTGGCTTGAAAGGCCTTGTGGGTACCCTGCGGCTTGCGAAACGCCACCAGTCCTCTCAGAGGCAGCGAAATATCGGGGTTTTCTGAAGCAAGAGTTGGCCCGCTTGGAAGATACGATTGACGACGAGGCAGTCTGCGAACGGATCCGCGACTTCTTGAAAGATCCCAACCTGGTCAGGGATGGCGCTATCGCGGCGCAGCTGGAACGCGATCTGACCCAATGGGAGAGCTTTCTCGACAAAGTGGAGATACAGCCGCTTTCGGCCGAGCAGCGTCGCGCCGTCCTAAGCGAAGAAGATGCCACCCTCGTTCTCGCTGGTGCGGGGTCGGGCAAGACAAGCGTGATCACTGCAAAAGCCACTTACCTGTTGAAATCGGGTATCCGCGAGCCTGGCGAAATACTCCCGTTAGCCTTTGGGAGAGAGGCCGCAAATGAGATGGCGTCGCGAATAGGGCAGGCATGTAACGCTCAAGTTAAGGCATGGACATTCCATGCGTTGGCCTATCACATCATCGGCGACGTTGAAGGGACGAAACCACCGCTTGCTTCACATGCCGGGGACCAGAAGCGGTATTCTGCTGTGATCCGCCGGATCCTTCGGCAGTTGGTCGCGAATGACAAGAAAATCGCGGATATGCTTTTCGATTGGTTCACTCAGTTCCCCATCGAATGCGGCAGCGAATGGGACTACGAGACCAAGCACGCTTGGTATACCCACGTTGAAAGCCTCAATCTCCGCACCCTTCAAGGCGAAAAGGTCCGCAGCTACGAAGAGTTCCTGATTGCTAACTGGCTGTATCGAAACGGCATCGAATACGAATACGAGCCGCAGTACGAACACCGCCTGCCGGACTCGGGTCGGCGTGGCTACACTCCAGATTTTCGGCTGACCGAAAGCGGCATCTATATCGAGCATTTTGGCGTCCGGAAAGAAAAATCGCCAATTGGATTTGGTGAAATGCTGGTTACTGCGCCATTTGTCGACCGGAAAGAGTACTTGGCTTCGATGGAATGGAAGCGCAAGATCCATGCCAGCTTAGAAACGCAACTCATCGAAACCTATAGCTATGAACGTCAAGAAGGTCGCCTTCTTGAGGCGTTGGCCGAAAAGCTCGGTCCGCATGTAACGCTGCGGCCGCGAGCGATTGAGACCATCTACGACCGGGTCGTCGAGATGGGGCATATCGATAGCTTTACCCAGCTGCTTGGCACATTCCTGCTTCAGTTCAAAGGCGGCAGCTATACTCGAGCAGGGTGCCAATCGAAAGCGGACAGGCTCAACATGGGCGAGCGCGGCAAAGCGTTCTTGGCTGTATTCGAGCCAGTGCTTCGCCAATATCAGATTGAACTGGGCGAGAGGATCGACTTCGAGGACATGGTTCTTCGGGCCGCTGGATACGTCGAGAGTGGGGCGTATCAAAGCCCGTTCCGGCACATCCTCGTCGACGAGTTCCAGGACATCTCGCAAGATCGGGCACGTCTTGTTGGCGCCTTGAAGACTCAGCATGGGGATGCCCGGATTTTCGCGGTTGGGGATGACTGGCAGTCGATCTACCGTTTCGCTGGTGCGGACATCCATATCATGCGCAGCTTTGGCTCCAGGTTCGGCGGCGAGTTCGGCCCCCAGAAGGATATCCATCAAGTTGTGGACCTCGGCCGCACTTTCCGGTCGGTGGACAAGATCGCTCTCGCAGCGCGACGGTTCGTTCTTCAAAACCCCGCACAGATCGAAAAAACCATTATTCCGGCCGCCGAAGCAGAAGGCCCGGCATTGCGTGTCGTTTGGACGAAGAGGGCCAAACAGGAGAATGAACTCTTGGAAACCTTGGCCAATCTGACGGAAGTCAGGACCGAGGATCGCGGGTCCGGCAAGGTGGCCAGCGTTCTCCTTTTGGCAAGGTATCGCCACGAGCGGCCCGACATGGCGGCTATCGGGCGAAAGTTCCCAAACCTGTCGTTGAGTTTTAAGACGATCCACGGCTCAAAGGGCCTTGAAGCCGATCACGTCGTCATCCTTGGATGCAACAATGGCAAGTATGGTTTCCCGTCCGAAATCACCGATGACCCGATCCTGAGCCTTGTCTCACCGGAAGGAGAGCCATTCCAACACGCCGAAGAACGGCGGATCATGTATGTGGCTATGACCCGTGCACGCACAACCGTTACGCTGCTGGCGTCCGAAGCCGAGCCATCATGCTTTGTTCGGGAATTGGTTTCCGATACAGAGTACGGACTAGCGACTTCGACCGGGTCGATGGCCGGTCATGTGCCTTGCAGCGAATGCGGTGGACGCTTGCTTCCAGTGCCCGCCCGGGATGGCCGAGTATGGTATCGATGTGAGCACAATCTTATGTGCAGAAATTACATGCCCGCCTGCAGTCAATGCGGGATTGGGATTCCCACGGTTTCGGGGGCTTCGGGTATCCTCGAGTGCTCACATTGCGGCGCCAGCCACCATGAATGCCCGAAGTGTTCCGATGGGTGGCTTGTCGAGAGGCATGGACCCTACGGCGATTTCTTCGGCTGCATTCGCTACCCGGATTGCACAGGAAAGGCCAACGTGTCGGAAGTCAGATCACGCGAGGCGGGACAAATTGAGGGGGTGGGCGACATTGAGCAGGCCGCTACGAGGCCAAGTGCGAGATCAAGATGACATTGTGAACGAGCAATTCAGCTCGTCAAATTGCCAGCAGCTCCGAGACAAGGGTTGATTTCCAACCGGCCTCGAACAAACAAGAGCAGAAATAGAGAAAGGAAAATCAGTGTTTGGCCTTTTCAAGAAGGAAGCCCAGAGCAAGCTTCGCGTCATGGGGCACGATTTGGACGTCGTTTCGATAACTCGAGACGGGAAAATACTTTTCACTGGAGAAGCAGCCCGAAAGTTTCCCAAAGACCATTTTGAGGGCACCATCATGGAGGTTGCGTTTGTCTGCAAATCCGGTAGCCCATATGACCTGCCCCCCGAGGCTCCCGCGTTCATAACGAGAGTTTGCGGGTTCGGATTTCATATTCCTCGGTTTCGGTTTGGGCAAGCGCGTCGGGCGCGGAGCCTTCAAATTTCTCAAGCGCTCGACGCGCTTCTACGGGTGTTTGGTTCGCAAGAGATGAGTGCGGCCTGACGTTGTTGTAGTCGTAACGCCAGAGCGCCAGTTTTCGGCGGGCATCCTCCAGGCTGTCGAACATCTCCTCGTTCAGCAGCTCGTCGCGCAAACTGCCATTGAAGCTTTCGATAAAGGCATTCTGCTGCGGCTTGCCCGGGTCGATGTAATGCCAGTCCACGCCATTGTCGTTGGCCCATTTCAGGATCGCCCGACTGGTGAACTCCGTCCCATTGTCACTGACAATGCTGGCGGGTTTCCCATAGATGCGGACAAGGGCATCTAACTCCCGGGCGACGCGCGCCCCTGAGATGCCGGTGTCGGCCATCAGGCACAGGTTCTCACGGCAGCAATCATCGTTCACAGCCAGAATGCGGAACCTGCGCGATGCCCCGAACGTGTCGGACAAGAAGTCCAGCGACCAGCGCTCACCAGGCTTGAGGGCCTCAGGCATCGGTGTTCGTGACCCACGGGCCCGTTTGCGGCCCCGTCGTCGCCTGACGCCAAGCTTTTCCTCCGTATAGAGTCGATACAGCTTCTTGTGATTCATGATCATTCCCTTGCGTTCCAACATCACGCCGATCCGCCGGTAGCCAAATCGGCGGCGCGTGTTCGCAATAGCCTTCATCTCCTTGCGGATCTCGGGATTGTCCGGCGGACGGTCGCGCCTGACAGTTTTGGGATCGACACCAACAAGACGGCAGACCCGGCGCTGCGAGATGTCGTGTTCCCGCATTGCACGGAGCGCTGCCGCTCGTCGCTTGGTCGGCGTCGTCAGCTCTTTCCCAGCAAGTCCTTCAGCACAACGTTGTCCAGCATTGTATCAGCCAGCAGGCGCTTGAGCTTGGCATTCTCATCCTCCAGCGCCTTCAGCCTGGCCGCATCCGACACTTCCATACCGCCATACTTCGACTTGAACTTGTAGAACGTGCCCTGACTGAGCCCATGCTTGCGACACACCTCCGCCGTCGGCATTCCGGCTTCTTGTTCTTTGATCATCCCAATAATCTGGGCTTCCGTGAAACGGCTCTTTCGCATCTGTTTGCTCCTTCGAAAGGTTGAGCAAACTCTACATCAGAACGCGGGAGGTTTCGGGGGGCAGGTCAGACAGGTGTGGTATCCTTAGCGACGGTCAGGTTAAGTCCCGGCCTTTGGGCCCTCAAAGCCTCGGCCAAGGCTTTGCAGATCATGGGGTGCTGCGCAGAATTGCACTGAAGCACAACTGTAGAATGTTCTTTACTCGACACCGGAGTCACCAAAAAAATGAGCAGGGCGGCAATCAAGCCGCGGAAGGTATAATCTCGTTGAAACAATTGTTTTACTCAAAGTTGCACCGGACACTGTCTTCGCTAATTTAGCGTTCACTTGTCAAATGCATTAAGAACTTGGCAAGAATGAGGGTGCAAATTGGGCAAAAATGTGCCGGGAAACCCCTGCAGCGCGTTTGATACTGTGTGGATGAGGGCTGCCCCCGGAGGTGAATACCATCCCCAGGAGACAACCGTATTTGAGGGTCACCTAGCCTGCAGGCTTATTGGCCAGTTTCAAGACTTTCAAACATGAGGCCAACGGCTGTCCGTGGCGCAAAGCCCTTCCAGTAGCTGTGATCAGGCAGTTCCTTGCCCGCGTCATCCCGCGAGATCACGCCGTCTGCGGCATTGGGAACCAGCTCTAGGTAGCTGGTCTTGTCTGCCTCTGCCTTGAGGTGAAGCCCCATAAACGCCGTGGCAAAGTGCTGGGTGATATTGTTCATTCGGTTGGTGTCCCAGACTGCATCCGCGTAGTGCTCAAACGGTATGAAGTCGAGATTGTCGACCGGTTCCCAGCTCTCAATCGGAGCAGGCATTGGCGCGGCGGCATTGTGATTTGCGCCTTCAAAAGTCAGTAGGTGGCGGTTGGTATTGACTGCTCCCTCAAAGATTTTGCGCATCGCCGGATAGACTGAGACATCGTCGACGCTGCCGGCCATCATCATCAGCGGTTTGTTGATCCCGGCCAGGCCGGTCGCGTCCCAAAAACCGGTGTTCATACCCCAAGGCCCAATTGCAATGACAGCTTTGACGCGCTCATCATTCAGCGCGGCATGGCTTTCGGAACCCGCCTGATGACGTGCGAGCAGACCCGCTGGAGTACCCCAGCTATACTGAGTAGCGGCCTCGGTCACGCCTGCACCGGCAAAGATCAAGGCGCCGTAGCCGCCCATGGAGTAGCCGATAACACCGGTCTGATCGGTGTTAATGATATCCCCCAAAGGTCCTTCAAGAGCTTCCATCTGATCAATGACAAAACGCTGATCAATTGGCCGGTTCAACAGGGTGGAACCAAAAGCGGCCTTGTCGGAATAGGTGCTGTCGCGATGATCTATCGAGACGGTGACATAGCCCTTGGTCGCCAGGTTCTCGCCCAGATGGGACAGCAGGTAGCGATTTCCAGGATAGCCATGTGAAATTACGACCAGTGGGTAGGTCTCGCCACTGGCTGGGGTGGCATCACGGGCGGCGCGGCCGTGCAGGGTTACTTCGGTCTGGCCGTCGCGCAGAAAGGCACGATAGCTGCCGCCCGCTTCTGTTCCGGCTGCCGCTGGATACCAAACCTCAACCGTGAGGTCACGATCATAGAGCGGTTGAGCATCGTCTGTGGTGTTGAGGATATCATTTTGACCCGGATTGGTGAATTGCAGCGTTTGAACCCCGATGGGATAGGCGCCAAAGGTCGCCAGTTCCGGCGCATCCGGCCGAATGCGGTCTATGCGGTTTTCTGCAGCGGCTGCGATAGGCAGCGCTGTCGCAGCCAGGGCAAGCCCCATGCCAGCGGCGAAGTTTATCTTAGACATTTTTTTCTCCCAACTTGGTCTATATTTGTGGCGCCTCGCAGGCGCGGTGCTCCTCTGAGCAAGGGGCAATGCTGGTCTACTAGGGTCACAATGTAACATCTTGCCACTGTGGCGCCGAACTGTGCTGCCTAAGGGCCCTCGATGGGGAACAAAGGTCAGCCCCGGGCAGGCCGCCGGGCGGAATTGGATAGCCGTAGCAGTTTAGTTTTCGGCGATCGCGCGTCGCCTGTTGACAGAAGAAAAAGGAGCAGGGCTCTGGGTCAAGTCTCTCTAAGGCACCGTTGGCAATAACGCAGCGTTTCTTTCAAGGCGGCAAGCGACAGGAGGCCCAGGTGACAAAGCTCTCTCTGAATGCCTCTGCCACAGGCGTAATGTGGTGACAGCTGTGCCAAGCTTGCTCAATTCGCTCGGGCATAGGGCGATCGCGACCAGATCTGCCCCCGGCGACGGCAAGGAGTTGCTTGCCCGGAAATGCTGGCGCTGAAGGACGTAGAGCTGAGGGCTAGTTCAAACAGGATTAGCACTGATTGCCCTTTTCTGGATGTTTGATAATGTGTCAAAATTAGAGATTTTGGCAGGCCAATTTTGTGAGATCGAAGATGAAACAGACGCCTTGGCTGGGCTTTTCGATTGATCGTGGGGCCGCTATGCCCGTGTTCGAACAAATCTGCGCTGCCATTCGCCTGCGGGCGGCATCAGGGGATTTAGCACTCGGGAGCAAATTGCCGCCGACCCGTGTGTTTGCCACAGAACTGGGGGTGTCGCGCTCCACCATCGTGACCGCCTATGAACAACTCGTTGCGGAGGGCTATCTCAGTAGTCAGCAGGGGTCTGGATATCTGCTCTGTGCCTCTGGGGAAGTGGAATTAACCCAGGTGCGTGACCTTACCCCTCCTGCCGCAAGTGAACCTGTGGCACGGAATAGTGGCCTGCAACCGCGTTCTTCCGCGGCGCGCCCCTTTCGTGCAGGTAGCCCAGATATGCGGCTGTTCCCATATCGACAATGGGCCAAGACGGTGGCGCGGGTCTGCCGTTCAGACCCTCAGTCCCTGTTCCTGGGAAGCAGCGGCTTTGGTTCCTTGGCGCTACGCCAGTCTATCTGTGATCATGTGGCGGAATGGCGGGGCATCTCAGCGCTGCCAGAACAGGTGATTGTGACTGCGGGTGCCACGGATGCCCTGGAGATTTGCCTGCATGCCCTCGCAACGCCTGGCGATCGTGTGGCGCTGGAGGATCCTGGCTACAGGCCCTTGCAGTATTTCATCAATGCTCAGGGCTTGGTGTCTGACTTTCTGCGGGTGGACGACAGTGGCGCGGTTCTTCCATCTGGTAGGGTTGCTCCGCGGTTGGCAATTTTGACACCGTCCCACCAGTTTCCGCTGGGCGGAGCCATGTCCCCGGCGCGCCGAATGGAATTCATTCAATGGGCGAGCGAGACCGAGGCCTGGATTGTCGAGGACGATTACGACAGCGAGTTTCGCTACGCTGGGCGACCGATACCGGCCATGGCCGGTTTCGACCAACTGCACCGGACTCTATATGTCGGCAGTTTTTCCAAGATCTTTTCAAATGCGCTGCGCCTTGGTTATCTGATCCTTCCCGAACCTCTTGTCGGGCGCTTTGGAGACAGCATTCAACGTTTTGGCCCTAAGGCCAGCAGCATGCCGCAGCAACCGCTGGCGGACTTTATTGACAAGGGGGAGTTCTATCGGCACCTGCGCCGGGTACGGCGGATCTATGCAGAGCGTCGTCGGTTTCTTTTGGAAAAATTGGCCCAAGATTTCAGTGCCTACGGGTACTGTGTGGACCACCAGGCTGGCATGCAGGTGGTGTTTCATTTGACCTGTACCTTAAAGGACCATGAAATCTGTGCGCGAGCACGGGATCTGGGGCTGAGCATTGAGCCCCTTTCTGGATTTGTGCAGGCACCCAAACCAGAAAGGGACGCGTACAATGGATTACTTCTCGGCTTCTGTGGCTACAGCGTGCCAGAGCTAGAGCTGGGATTGGCACAGTTGCTAAAGGTTTTACAACAGCTGTCCTGCTAACCCTGTTGGTCTTGCGAGGAAGCAGGCGAGGAGAGGGTGGAAATAGCGCTAGAAGGCAGTCAACCTTTGGGTTGTATTCTCCCTGTCTGGTATTCTCTCAGAGTGGTGTATTTGAAGATTATGTCGAATATTGACTAGTTTTTGAGGAGAAGCAGAAGCGTGCACAGGTCGAAATAACGGAATGTTAGGACGCATTTCCTAGGCAGGGAGGAAGCGTTTGTTTATGAGGACCATCCGAAAATGCCCCAGTTTTTGTTCCGTTTGCCTGTGAGGATATATGCCTTGGCGGCCCTAGCCGTGGGGCTGGCCGCAGTTTTGACCTTTGTTCTTTTGTCGCGCTCTGTCAGCAATGCCTATGAAATGCGCGAGAAAGAGCTCAGCAGCCTCACCGACGCCTTGATTAGTTCACTGGCTCATCTTGATGAACAGGTACAGGCGGGTTCCCTTAGTCTTGAGGACGCACAGGAGCAGGGCAAAACCCAGATTGAACTTCTGCGGTTTGGGACGGCCGGATATTTCTTTGCCTTCGATGAGAACAACGTCATGCGGGCTCATGCCGTTGCCAAACAGCTGATTGGCAATGTGCAAACCGATTTCGAAGACGTAAACGGTGTGCGTGTCTTTGAAGAATTTAACAATGTTATCAAAGAAAACGGTTCTGGTGCGGTAATCTATCACTTCAACAAGCCAGACTCGGAAATCCAGCAAGCAAAGATGGGCTACGTCAAGGCTTTTGCACCTTGGGGCTGGATCATCGGCACAGGCGCCTATGTTGAAGATATCGAAGCTGAACTGAACACCATGCGCTGGACCGCAATCGCGGCCCTGGCAATCAGTCTCGCTTTGCTCGCGATTGGCGCAACTGTCATTACCCGCAGCGTGACAATCCCGGTCAATGCGTTGAAAAACCGGATGCACTCCTTGGCCGAAGGGGATACCAGCTCAGGCATTCCGGCAGCCACAAACCGAAGCGAAATTGGCGATATGGCCCGTAGGTTGGAAGTTTTCCGCCAGTCCCTGATCCGTCAAAAAGAGCTGGAGGGCCAGCAAAAAGAGCGGGATGCAGAGCAGGCCGAAGTTGTTTCGATCCTCAGCCGCAACCTGTCCGCGCTGTCGCAGGGCGATCTTACCGTAAGTATCGGCAATGACTTCCCTGAGGATTACAGCCAGCTTCGCCAGGACTTTAACAAGACAATTGAAACGCTAAGCGGGACAGTGTCTCGAATGATCGAAGCCACCAACTCCATTCGCAGCGGTGCCGCAGAAATCAGTCAGGCCTCGGATGATTTGTCCCATCGTACAGAAAGCCAGGCCGCAACGCTGGAAGAAACCGCTGCAGCGCTGGATGAGCTGACCGCAAGCGTGAAATCTGCCGCAGAAGGGGCCAGCAGCGTTGAGGCCACGATGGATGCGGCCAAACAGGAAGCTGAAGCCAGCGGCGAGGTGGTACAAAGCGCGGTTTCTGCCATGACCGAAATCGAAGAGAGCTCGAACCACATTGGTCAAATCATTTCGGTGATTGACGACATTGCGTTCCAGACCAATCTGCTTGCCTTGAACGCAGGTGTAGAAGCGGCCCGTGCAGGCGAGGCAGGTAAGGGCTTTGCTGTTGTGGCCTCTGAAGTGCGGGCGCTGGCGCAACGCTCCTCAGATGCGGCGATGGAGATTAAAACGCTGATTGGGGATAGCTCGAAACAGGTCGCCCGGGGTGTGGATCTCGTGGGCAAGGCGGGCGAGGCGCTGGACAGCATCGTCGGACAGGTCAGCCATATCTCTAAACTGGTCTCAGGCATCGCCGAAGGGGCGGTGGAGCAGTCAACCGGGCTGAACGAGATCAACACAGGCGTGACCCAGCTGGATCAGGTGACCCAGCAGAATGCCGCTATGGTGGAAGAGGCTACCGCTGCTGGGCATCTGCTGAGCACAGACTCCTCTAAACTGGCTGAACTGGTTGCGATCTTTAAGGTCGACGGGAGCGCCCCGGTTGCTCAGATGCCCACGGTGGCGGCCAATAGCACGCCCGCGGTAGCGCCATCCGCACATGGGGATGACGACTGGGATCTTGATGAAGTTTCACCAGCGCCAAGTTCAGTCAGCGCCAGCGTGGATGGAAATGCGGCTAAGGATATGTGGCAGGACTTCTAGTTCAGCTCGCAGATTCTGACCTTCGGCCCCCATCACTTTTCCTGAAATATTCCGGGGGAGCCCCCTACAAAGGGGGTGAGGGCAGAGCCCCTGAATGCTCAAAAAGTAAAATCGCCCGGCAAATTTGCCGGGCGATTTTCTTTGTTTGGACTCGATGGGACAACCTTTAGTCGATAATGGCGTTCAGCGTGGCCGAGGGGCGCATCACTTTGGCTTTCAATTCAACAGAGGGGCGGAAATAACCCCCGATGTCGGCCGCCGGACCCTGAGCTGTGGCCAGTTCTGCAAGAATGGCTGTTTCACCTTCAGCCAGTGCCTTGGCAATGGGAGCAAACTGCGTGGCCAATGCGGTATCATCGCTTTGTGCTGCCAGAGCTTCGGCCCAGAACCGGGCAAACCAGTAATGGCTGTCACGGTTGTCGGGCTCACCGACTTTGCGCGAAGGGGACTTGTTCTGGTCCAGAATGCCCTGGGTCGCCACCTCAGCGGCAGCGCCCAAGACGCCGGCTTTGGCATTGCCCTTGCTATCGGCCAGGAAGTTCAGGCTTTCACCCAAAGCGCAGAACTCACCCATTGAATCCCAGCGCAGGTGGTTTTGCTCGACCAACTGTTGCACGTGCTTCGGCGCAGAGCCACCAGCACCGGTTTCAAACAAGCCGCCGCCTTTCATCAACTTCACGATCGACAGCATCTTGGCAGAGGTGCCTAGCTCGAGGATCGGGAACAGATCGGTGAGGTAATCGCGCAGAACGTTGCCAGTAATGGCAATGCTGTCCTTTCCTGCGGTGATGGTTTTCAGCGACTGTGCCGTGGCTTCGCGAGGCGCCATGATCTGGAATAGGTCGGCTTTGCCTGCGGCTTCGAGTGCGGGCTGAACATATTTGATCAGCTCGGCGTCATGGGCACGGTTCGCGTCCAGCCAGAAGATCGCTTCCGAACCGGTGAGACGCTGACGATCCAGGGCCAGTTCGATCCAATTTTCAATCGGTGCCTGTTTGGCTGTGCAGGCACGCCAGATGTCGCCAGCCTCAACGTCATGCGAATGCAAAGTTTCGCCATTGGCCAGGACCACGCGGATGGTGCCATCGGCAGGGGCTTCAAAGGTGGTGGGGTGGCTGCCGTATTCTTCGGCCTTCTGCGCCATCAGCCCCACATTGGCGACAGAGCCAGCGGTGGTGACATCTAGCGCGCCATTGGCTTTGAAGAAGTTGATGGTCTCATCATAGATGGTGGCATAGCAGCGGTCGGGGATAACACAGTTTGTGTCGCCCTTGTTGCCAGCCGCGTCCCAGCCTTTGCCACCAGCGCGGATTACCGCTGGCATGGATGCGTCGATGATGACGTCCGAGGGTACGTGCAGGTTGGTGATGCCCTTATCGCTGTCCACCATGTACATGGCCGGGCGCTCGGCGGTGACGGCTTCAATCGCAGCCATGATATCGGCATTACCCGCAACGCGGTCCAGCAGATCCCCCATGCCGGAGTTGGCATTGACACCCAGCGCTTCCATTTCAGCGCCGAACTTGTCGAAGACTGGCGCAAGCCAGGCTTTGACAGCGTGGCCAAAGATGATCGGGTCGGAGACCTTCATCATGGTGGCCTTCATGTGCAGCGAGAACATGGTGCCGTCGGATTTTGTGTCCTCGATAGCTTCGGCCAGGAAGGCACCCAGAGCTTTGGCGGACATGAAGGTTGCATCCGCAACGGTGCCAGCCTCCAGCGGCCAGCCGTCTTTTAGCACAGACACAGTGCCGTCCTTGCCAACAAACTCGATCTTGGCGTCGCCAGCTTGAGCCGCGGTAATGGTGGCTGAAACTTCATTGGCATAGAAGTCATTGCCAGGCATGGACGAGACCTTGGTCTTGCTGTCAGCGACCCAGGCCCCCATCGAATGCGGGTTGTTCTGGGCGTAGTTCTTGACCGCACGGGCGGCACGACGATCCGAGTTGCCTTCGCGCAGAACAGGGTTCACCGCCGAGCCTTTCAAGCCATCATAGCGAGCGCGCGCTTCTTTTTCCGCGTCGGTGGTGGGCTCTTCGGGATAGGAGGGAATGTCATAGCCCTGGCCCTGCAGCTCCTCGATGGCGGCCACAAGTTGCGGTACTGAGGCTGAGATATTGGGCAGCTTGATAACATTGGCATCTGGTGTTTTGACCAGTTTGCCCAGTTCGGCCAGATCGTCTGTCTGGCGCTGATCCTCGGTGAGCTTCTCTGGGAAGGTCGAGATGATGCGGCCTGCCAGGGAAATGTCCTTGGTCCCAACGCTCACATCGGCGGCGGCGGCAAATTTGCGGATGATGGGCAGAAAGGACGCCGAGGCCAGCTCGGGGGCTTCGTCTACGATGGTATACAGAATGTCTGGGTTTGATTTTTCTGTCATGTTTCTCAACCTTTCAGCGATAACGGAAGCTTTGTTGACGTTGTGTAGCAACGCTACATCTCAAGAACGAGGCGGAACAGACCGCGCGCGGGACAAGGGTTTCCGGGCAGGGGCCATTTATGCTCCCATTTAGAGCAGGAGCGCGGCCGGTGCAATCATTAGGATGCGCATTTGGCTCGGCAGATTGACGCGGCGCAGCATTTTTCTGCACTTGTGGGTGTCTCTCTGCGCCTTTTGGTCTGCCAGGCAATCCTTTTGCGTTACGGGGCTCTGCTTTGGGGATCTGGGCATTTGAGGTAAATTTTAACTACTCTTGATGGCAGGGAGGCAGTCTGACCTCTGCTAGCAAGGAAATTGCCGATGTCCAGAACAGCGCCACAATCCAGCCTTTTGATCTATGCCCCGGTTCCGCTCCATCTCTTTGAGGGAGAGTTGTATATTGAACGTCAGGCGGTGAACGGTGTGCGACTCTGGGCCCGGCATTTTGAAAAGATCACGGTGATGATGCCTGTCAGTCCGACCGCGCCTCCAGCGGGCTGGGTGCCATTGCGCCAATTTCCCGAGGCGCTGTCGCGGGTCAGTATTGAACCTTTGCCTATGGCCTATCGCCCGGATCAGTTCTTATACAGTTTGCCTCAAACGCTCAGCCGGATTCGAGAGCTGATCAAAGAGGCAGACTACCTGAGCTTTGCCATTGGTGGATTGTTCGGGGATTGGGGGGCTGTTTCCTGCCTAGCGGCGCACCAGATGCAACGCCCTTTTGCGGTTTGGACTGACAGAGTTGAATCCGAGGTCATGCGTCAATCTCAGGATCGGCCGAGAGACAGGGCCTTGGATCAGACCACTTGGCGCAGCCGGTTGCGGGGGCGGCTCTATCATCGACCCATGGCCTGGCTCGAGGAAGCCGTGATACAGCGCGCTGATCTGGGCCTGTTCCATGGGGCGGAGACCTACAAAGCTTATCACGGTTTTTGCCGCAACCCCCAGTTGGTCCATGACATCCACATCGCCGAGGAGGATCACATTCGTGATACCGCCCTTGCAGCTAAAATGACGGATGTTGCGAGCAAGCGCCCCTTGCGGCTGGTCTACACTGGCCGGGCCGAAGCGATGAAAGGGCCAATTGATTGGACCACGGTACTGGAGCGGCTAAATGTTCTGGGCGTAGACTTTACGGCAACCTGGCTTGGCGATGGCGAATCCTTACCGCAGATGCAGGCACGTATCCTACGGGCAGGACTGGCGGACAGGGTAGAGTTCCCGGGCTTTGTTGAAGACCGAGCACTGGTGCTGCAGACCCTTCGGCAGGCGGATATTTTTATGTTTTGCCACAAAACACCGGAATCTCCGCGTTGCCTGATCGAAGCGCTGACCTGTGGAACGCCTATTCTGGGCTATTCTGGGGCCTATGCGCGTGATCTCATTGCAAAACACAGCGGCGGCCTGCTGGTTTCGCGTGGCGATACCGAGGCCCTGGCCTATGAAATCTCCAAGCTGGATGGAGATCGCGGCAGGCTGGCGCAGTATATTGCGAATGCTCGCGCGGATGGCAGGCCCTTCAGCGATGCGCAGGTCTTTGCTCACCGTTCGGCGCTGATCAAATACCACTTACCAGTGGCGCCGTCTTCGATCAGGCGCCAGGGCCAACCTGCCTCTGCTCGGGGCTGGGATGTCGCGCCAAACTAGGCTGATAGAGCGCCGCGGTCACTGACGCCAGTTCAACAAGCGGCGTTCGATCAACCCGATTGTGGCGCTCATGGTAACACCCAAGAGAGACAAGATGGTGACCCCGGCAAACAGACGTTCAAGATCGTAGAGTGATCCGGCCTCAAGGATATAGGCACCGATGCCATATTCTGCCCCCAGCATTTCAGCGGCGACCAGTAGTATGATGGCAATGGCTAGGCTGATCCTCAGGCCAGAGAGAATACCGGGCATGGCACCGGGCAGCACAATCTTGCGGACGATCGACATCCACGACAGGTTGAAGCTCTGGCCCATACGGATCAGGCTGCGATCCACATTGTCCACAGCGCCATAGGTGGCCACAACGGTAGGAGTAAAGGTGCCAAAGGCGATCAGTGCGTATTTTGACCCTTCATCGATACCAAACCAAATGACAAACAACGGTAAGAGCGCAATTTTTGGGATCGGAAATAGGGCGGCTGTCAGTGGTACCAAACCGGCACGGACATAGGAAAACAGTCCTATCAAAACCCCAACGGCCACTCCTAGGCTGGCTCCCAGCACAGCGCCGACAAACAACCGAGTAAGGGACACACTCATATGTGCCCAGAGAAGCCCAGAGGCGTAGAGCTCGCCAAAGGTTTTGAGCACATCACTGGGGAGCGGCAGAGTGAGGGGCGAAATCCAGCCCTGGCGGGTGCCAAGCTCTGCCAGTGTCACCAATAGAATAAAGACAAGGACGCCAATCCAGCGGTGACTGGCAGGGGCAAAGCCGCCCCCGCGAAAGGCCACCTGGCGAGCTTGAGCCGTGCCGGTTGTTGTGGGGGTCAGATCAGACATGCACCAGCTCCGCATCTGCCGCGCGAGCTTCTTCGCGCATCAATTGCCATAGGTATTTTTGTTTTTCTTCTAGCGCACTATCGCCATAGTGGCGCTGATCCAGCGGTGTTTCCAGATGTACCACCTCGCGGATCTCCCCGGGCCGACGCGACATAACCACGATGGAATGGCCCAGCCGCACGGCCTCGGCCAGGTTGTGAGTCACATAGACGGCGGTAAAAGGTGTTCGTGTCCAGAGGTTTACGAGATCATCCATCAACAACTCGCGGGTTTGACTGTCCAAGGCCGAAAGCGGTTCATCCATCAGCATCACCGCAGGGTTCACTGCCAGGGCACGGGCGATAGCGACCCTTTGTTTCATGCCCCCGGACAGCTGCTTTGGCAGGGCCTTATGAAATTCAGTGAGCTTGGTGCGGGCCAGAACATCGGCAATGATTCCCTCAGCCCGCGCACCTCGAATGCCGTGATCCTCCAGCACCAAAGAGATATTACCCCGTACAGAGCGCCAGGGCAGAAGTGCAAAGTCCTGAAAAATATATGTGAGGGGGTTGAGGCAATCCTTGGGTGGGTTACCAATTTGCAGCACCTCGCCTTTGGTCGGCTGCTCCAACCCGCCAATAAAGCGGAGCAAAGTGGATTTTCCGCAGCCAGATGGGCCTACGATGCAGACAATTTTCCCCGAGGGAATCTCCAGCGAGATGTCACGGAGAACCTCAAATTGATCATAGGAATGGCTGACGCCAGAGAGGCGAATATCCATGCGCGGGTGCTCCGGAAGAGGGGTGAGAAATCGAGACTTGGGGCGAGATTAGTCCCCGCCCCAAAAACCTGTGCGTCGCGGACCTTAGCTGAGTGTCTGTACGTAGCTTGGGTCGATGACAGTTTCCAGACTGATGCTCTGATCGACCAGACCCTCAGATTGGAACCAACTCAGCTGATCCTGCAGCGAAGCGGTGTTCATTGCCGCGCCTTCGTTCAGGCGCATGGTGCCATTGATGATCGATTTGGCTGCCTTTTCACGAGGACGGTCCGCGTAGACATATTTGTGGATCAGATCGACCAGTTCTTGCACCCCCGCATCGCCATGGGCCTTGTCGATCATAGTGCTGTTATAATCGCTGACGCCCTTGGAATAGCCTGCGAGGAAATCTCGGGTCATTTGCTGCTCACCACTGGCGTTTTTGGCCGAGGTAAAGACCGTGGTGACCTGATAATTGGGCAGGTAGTCGGACACATTACCAATGATATGCACCTTTCCAGAGCCCGCCAGCGGTTTGGCAAGATGCGGCACGATGGACCAGGCATCGATCTGGCCGGATTTCAGTGCTCCGATGATGGCACCGACTTTTTGCAATGGCTTGAACTTCAGATCGATCCCTTCTGCCTGGGCCATTTTGGAGCCCATGTAGTGGAACGAAGACCCCGCAGAGGTGATCCCGTAGCTCTTGCCTGCCAGCTGTGCGGGACTGGTGGCACCCGCCTGATAGGCCGCATCCGAGACCAGGAATTTTTGACCGTCGATACCTGCCTCTTCTGACAGGGCCCCACCGATCACCTTGACCGCACCCTTGTCGGCTAGAGAAACCAATCCGCCGGACATGGCTGTCACAGCGTAGTCCACATCACCAGAGGCAATGGCCACTGCCATCGGAGTCGCGGCTTGGAAGAATTTGAACTCCACGTCCAGGCCCGCGTCGGCAAAATAGCCGCGCTCAAAGCCGATGAAGCTGCCGGAATGGCTGGTAAAGCGTAGTGCGCCTACGGTGATTTTCCGGTTTGAGGCCAGTGCTGGGCTTGCCAGTCCGGCAGCGGCAGCGCTGCCCCCCAAGAGAGCCAGTGCCTTGCGGCGGGTTAATGTGGTCATGATGGTTCCTCCCTAGTGATATTTCAGGCCTATTCCTGATCCCTCAGGCCTGTAGTTCCGTGGTAATCAGCTTTTCCAGCGTAGCAAGCGCTACGGCTGCATCGCGCTGCAAAACGGCGGCAAGCAGCGTTTGGTGCTGCTGCGCACGATCTTGAAAATCCAGCCGCCCTTCGCGCAGTAATGCGAGCCTGAACCGGCGGGACTGGTCGTAGAATTTTTGCTGTGTGTCCAGTAGGCGGGGCGAGCCAGAGGCCTCACACAGGCTGTAAGAAAAGGCGCGGCAGGCATTATCCCAGTCCAGGGCCGCCAGGTCGCTGAGGTCGCTTTGCACGACAGATTCGCAGTGGCGCATTGCATGATGCGCTGCTAGAACCCGTCCCTCCCAGGCGACATCCCCCAGCGCCAGCGCTTTCTCCAGTGCGACCTTTTCAACCTGAATACGCATGAACAGTATGTCCTGCAAATCCGCCTCAGTCGCAGAGGTGACGCGAAAACCGCGCTGGGCGGTGGCAGCCACCAGACCCTCGGCGCTGAGCAATCTTAGGGTTTCACGCATCGAGTGATTGGAGCCGCCATAGCGCTGTCTTAGGGCGTTCAGCTTTAGTTTTTCATCGGGTCTAAGCAGGCCAAAAGAGATATCGCGGCGCAGTACCGAAGCCAGCATAGCCACCACGGTTTCATCTTCTTCTTGTTTTGAACCAAATATCATTTGAACCCGATTTCTAAAAATATTGGATATTTCTGCCGCAGGGAAGAACGGCTGTCAATTGCCAGTTCACTGAGCTCCACCCAGGGCTGTATTGCTCTCATCTCTGCAATTTTCCAGGTCATTCTCTGGCCAGACGTCCCAGTCACATTGACCCTTTGCTGTGGCTCTGCCACTCATGTCGGATAAGAGCCTTGACCGACCACCTGGAGCCTTGATGACCCCCTTCCGCTTTCTTCACAGCTCGGATCTGCATCTTGGCAAAAGGTTTGGCCAGATGCCAGAAGAGGTGCGCGCCGATCTGCAGCAGGCGCGCCAGCAGGTGGTATCTACCTTGGCTGGGCTGGCGCAGGAACATGAGGCCAAACATGTCCTGATCGCTGGTGATATGTTCGACACCGAAACGCCCTCAACGCGGGTGCTGCGCCAGGCGCTGGCTGCGATGGGTGCGGTGACCGGACTGCAGTGGTGGATCATTCCCGGCAATCACGACAGTGCAGCCGCTGAAACGCTTTGGGCAGAGATGGGGGATCATGCGTCTGAAAATACGCATCTTTTGATGCAGCCTGAGCCAGTAGAGATGGCTCCGGGGGTGCATCTGTTGCCTGCGCCCTGTCGCCATCGCTTTGCGGGGGAGGATCTGACCCGCTGGATGGATGGTTACGAAACCCCCGCTGGAGATCTGCGCATCGGCCTGGCCCATGGCGGGGTGCTGGATTTTGGCTCTGACGCGTCAGGTGGTGAAGTGATTTCACCTAATCGTGCCAGTTCAGCGCGGTTGGATTATCTGGCGCTGGGGGACTGGCATGGTGCCTTTACCCTGAATGAGCGCAGCCGTTATAGCGGAACGCCAGAGGCAGATCGGTTCAAACATGCGGGGCGCGGTCAATGCCTGTTGGTTGAACTGACCGTAGCAGGGCAACCGCCCAAAGTGACCCCGATCGAGAGCGGAGCCTACCATTGGCAAGACAGGCCGTTGCAGCTCTCCCCAACGAGCGATGTTGCCACGCAGCTTCAGGAGGTGTTGCCAGCAAAGCGAGCAGACTGGAACCGGCATCTGCTGCGGCTCCGGGTCGAGGGTTGGGTCACCGCGCCGCAGCGGCTGGCGCTGGAGGAGGCCATAGCAAAGGTCGCGCCGGAGTTCTGTCATTTTGCTTTGGAAAAGACCGAGCTCCGCAGCGAATACCAGCTCACGGATCTCGATCTCATCGCCACCAATGGCGCCTTGCGGGCAGCCGCCGAAGATCTGATGCGCGCAGCAGAGGATGAGCGTCAGGCGCAAAGTGAGCGTGACATTGCCTCGGCCGCGTTGAACCGGCTATTTGCTTATACGCAGCAAGCTGGGGCGGAGGTCGAGACATGAAGATTTGCGCTATTCGTCTGGAGAACGTCCGCCGCTTTACTGATCCGGTTGAAATTACAGGTATTGGCAGCGGATTGAATGTATTGGCGGCCCCGAATGAGCAGGGTAAGTCGACGATCTTTGACGCATTGCATGCGGTGTTCTTCAAGGATGCCAAATCCTGGGATAAAGACATTCGCGCCCTGGCTCCCCGCGCCGGGGGGGAGCCACGGGTTGAGGTCGAGATTGAGCGCGATGGGCGTCCCTATCGGCTGGCCAAGCAGTTTCACAAGGGGTCGGGAAGGGGCGATGTGCGGATCTGGCAAGGAGATCAGCTCTATTTGCAATCTGATGCGGCTGAGGCATGGCTTCAAGCTCTGATCAAATCCCCCAAGGAGGGCGGTCCTGCTGGTTTGCTCTGGGTGCGCCAGGGGCTGACCAATTTTTCAGATGCCAAAGAAACCCTGACGGCGCGGCAGGATTTGATGTCCTCTGTGACAGGAGAGGTAGACACGATTACTGGCGGTCAGCGCATGGATGCGATCCGGCGCGATGTGCGCCAATCTCTGGACCAGTTGGTGACGTCCCGGGGGACCAGAAAAGGCGGCGCACTAGAACAGGCCATGACACAGGTGGCGAGTTTTGCTGCCCGTGAGGAGGACCTCGCAGCGCAGGTGCAAGAGCTGCGCGGGCAGTTGGATCAGCGTCAGGTTCTGCGCCGGCAGCTGGCGGATTTGCAAGACCCAGAAACGCTACGCGCCTTGGAGCAGCGTTTGCTACAGTCACAAAAGGACCTGCAGGCAGCAGAACAATACCAGGAGAAATTAACCGCCGCGGAACAGGCTTTGCGCAATGCCGCATTGGTTCAGGACAATCACGATAGTGTCTTGGCTGCTTTTTTGGCGCGTCGCAAGGATCATGCCGAGGCCGAGCAGGCGCGCCGTGCCTCGTTTGAGCAATTGGAGCAGATATCCCAGGTTCTTGAACCTGCACTTGCGGAAGCTGAACAGGCCGAGCGGCTGTGGGAGGTGGCGAAGGCCGAAACGCAAAAAGCCGAGGCCCGATTGGCGCAGCAGCAACGAGTTGAACGTTTGGCGCAGGCCGCAGACCAGCGGCGAGCCTTGCAGCAGAGATTGGACCAGGCACGCGCAGGCATGCAGCAGGTGGCCTTGCTCAAGGCGCAGGCGGATTGCGGCCCAGATCGGGCGGTGATGGACAAGATTGAGAGTGCGCGCGAAGCCCTGGCTCTGGCCACCCAGGCGCAGCAACTGGGCGCTTTTGCCCTGACTGTCACCTATGAGGCGGGTCAAGAAGGGGGCTTGATGCTGGACGGTGTGCCCCTGGCTGGCGAAACGCGTATTGCGCTTCCCGACGGGGGCTGTCTGGAGGCCCCCGGTTTGGGGCGTATTGACCTGCACCCTGGGGCAGGCGGCGACAGGCGGCAACTGGATCGCGCCCAGAGCGCCTTGACTGCCGTCTTGGAAGGGGCGGGGTTTGAGAGCGTCGCGCGCGCGCGCGAAGCCTATCAGGCAGGCCAAGAGGCCCGGATTCGCCTGCAAGAGGCTGAGGGGCAATTGCAGCTTCTGGCCCCAGAGGGGATTATGGCACTGATGAAGCGCATTGACGCCCTTCCCAGCGATTCCCTGCCGTCGGATGTCGCGCTGGGGCAGGCGACGGAACCGTCAAACCCCTGTGATAGAGAGAGCCTGGATCAGCTGGAAACCCGGCTTGTAGCACACCGTACTGACCTAGAGCGCAGCTCCGCAGCACGGGATCAGGCGCGCCAGATCGAGGCGCGACATCGGTTGGCACTGGAGGGCGCCCGGGTCACCCATCAACAAGCTCTTCAGCGTTTGGAGCGGGCAGAGGTCGCGCTGGCAGGGCAGGGAGACAGCCCGGACCGACTGGCACAATTGCAGCAAAGGAAGGCTGAGCTGCGCCAGGATCTGGCGATACAGAAGGCACAGTACCAGGCCCTGCAACAGGATGCGCCGGATTTGGCCACTGCGCGGGCGCGTGCTGTTCGGGTCAAATCGGAGCAGACGGCAACCGCTGATGCCACCCAAACCCATCTGCGTGATTTGGCCGTATTAGACAGTCGCATTGCCACCACGGCAGGCTTGGCTGTTGAAGAGGAACTCGCTGAAGTGCGCGATCAGCTCCTTACGGCGCAAGAGCGGCTGGCAGCGGTGGAGTTTGAGGTCTCGGTGTTGCGTCGGCTTGATTTGGCTCTGGAGCAGGCCCGCAGCGCCGCGCAGGAGGCCTATGTTGGTCCAGTGCTGCAAGAGCTGCAACCACTGTTGCGGATGCTTTGGCCTGAGGCGCGTCTCGGGCTGGACGCGGGGCAGGTCTTACCAGACCAGTTGATGCGGGCTGGGCTGGAGGAGAGCTTTGACAGCCTGTCCGGGGGGACTCAGGAGCAAATCGCTCTCTTGGTGCGTCTCGCCTTTGCGCGGCTTTTGGCACGGGCTGGGCAGCCAGCGCCGATCATTCTGGACGATGCCATTGTCTATACGGATGATGCCCGTATCGAGAAAATTTTTGATGCGCTGACGCGTCAGGCAGATGAGATGCAGATTTTGGTCTTTACTTGCAGGCAAAAAAGTTTTCGCGCCCTTGGCGGTACTCAATTGAGCATTCGCGCAGTAGCGGATACCGGATAGGCTGGCGCCGGTAGCAGTCGCAAACGAGGCGGTGGCAAGGCTACTCCCGGATCTCGTCGGGCATCACCCCCCAGAGTTTGGATTTTGGTGCCCAGCCACTAAAGCCACCAACCGAAACTTCGCACCAGGTCAATGCGCAGTCGCCCAACCGGGCCACAACCCCGTATTCCAGGGCCGCCGTCACCGGTGCCTGTTCATCAGCGCGCGCGTGTAGGGTGAGCATGTCCTCTTGAACCAGAACGGTTCTCGCCCCGGAAAGCAGTGCGTAGTGTACCCAGCCGCCCGCCCCGTCCTGATCGCGCACTCGGCGCCAATGGCCAAATTCTGCAGTGACCTCCAGCGGCATGCCGCGGCGCTTGAAAACCCAGTCGATGCGGTGGGTCAGCGAGGGACCACGGCGTACGTTGGCTTCGGCGGCTTTCATCGAGACATAGCGGGGCAGGGGGAAATTGGTCACTGGCCCGCGTTCTGAAGCGGCGACCATTGAAGCCAGGGAGGTGCAACCCAATGCTACACAGAGCGCCACCGCGCGACCGCGCTGTTGCGAGAATTTTCTAATCACTGCCTGCTCACTTCTGCTCGTGGTTAAGCCTGCCAAATTTTAACTCCGAAATCCTGGCCGGTTTTCTGCCCCAAAGGGCCAGAAAGCCACGTCACTTGTTCCGGTTGCTGCGGATCGGTTCTTGTGCCCGGTTCCGTCCTGCGCCACCATGCCATCAAGCGAGAAGCGAAGAAAAGCCAGGGGAGAGCAAAAGTGGCAAGAGAACGTCTGAGTGTTGTCGTAACGCGACGGTTGCCAGAGCCGGTAGAGACCCGGCTGAGCGAGCTGTTTGATGTGCAGCTGCGCAGCGACGATACACCGATGAGCCGTCAGGAATTGGCCGCAGCGATGAAAGAGGCGGATGTGTTGGTGCCGACAGTCACTGACACAATTGATGCCGCCCTTTTGGGGCAGGCCGGAGAAAAGCTAAAGCTGATTGCCAACTACGGGGCTGGGGTTGATCATATTGACGTGGCCACAGCCCGCCAGCGTGGCATCCTGGTTTCCAATACGCCAGGCGTGTTGACCGATGATACCGCCGATATGGCGATGGCATTGATCATGGCTGTGGTGCGCCGTATCCCCGAAGGGCTGGCTGTGATGCAAAGGGGCGACTGGCAGGGCTGGGCGCCTACTGCGATGCTGGGGGGGCGTCTGGCTGGGCGACGCCTCGGCATTTTGGGGATGGGCCAGATTGGCCAGGCCGTGGCGCGACGGGCCCGCGCCTTTGGGATGCAGATCCACTACAACAATCGACGCCGGTTACGCCCCGAAATTGAGGCTGATCTGGAGGCCACCTATTGGGAGAGCCTTGATCAGATGGTGGCCCGGATGGATGTGATCTCAGTCAATTGCCCTTCAACACCTTCGACGTTCCATTTGCTGAATGCAAGACGGTTGAAATTGATGAAACCCTCGGCGGTGGTGGTGAATACCTCGCGTGGGGAAGTGATCGACGAACACGCTTTGACTCGCATGCTGCGCAACGGTGAAATTGCCGGTGCTGGCCTGGATGTCTACGAGAAGGGGACCGATATAAATCCACGTTTGCGGGAGTTGCCGAATGTGGTACTGCTACCCCATATGGGTTCTGCAACCCTGGAGGGTCGGATCGAGATGGGCGAAAAAGTCCTGTTGAATATCAAAACCTTCGAGGATGGTCATCGGCCGCCAGACCAGGTTGTGCCAGCCATGTTGTAAGGATCCGCCTGCATCTATAAGTTGTATGAGGGTCTTCCATGAGAACTGTTTTACTGACCTGCTTGGCTCTGACGAGCGTCGCAGTTTTGCCCGTTACCGTGGCCGCGCAGGAGGCGGCTGATGCCGTTGCGCCCGAAGGGGTCAGCCGCGGAGAAATCACTTCCAGTTCTGCTGCTGTTGCCGCTTCCCTTGCTGCAAAGGGAGCAGGGGTGCCGGTGGAGGCGCAGAACTGGATGATTGCCGCTGCCAACCCATATGCGGTCGAAGCGGGTGCAGCGATCCTGCACCAGGGGGGCACAGCGGCGGATGCCATGGTTGCGGTGCAGACCGTTCTGGGGTTGGTTGAGCCGCAGTCTTCGGGACTAGGGGGCGGTGCGTTCTTAGTTTGGTATGACGCTCAGACCGGGGCGATCACCACGCTGGATGCCCGAGAAACCGCTCCTATGGATGCAACTCCGCGTCTGTTCCAGGATGAGGCGGGCGAGCCGCTGAAGTTTTTTGATGCAGTGGTCGGGGGGCGCTCTGTTGGCACACCAGGCACACCTGCCCTGCTGGAGGCGGCGCATCGCAAATGGGGGCGTTCAAATTGGGGCGCGCTGTTTGAGGCAGGGATTACCCTTGCGGAAGACGGTTTTGAGGTCTCACCCCGCATGGCCGGATCGATCGCGCGGGATGCGGATCGGCTAGGGCGGTTCTCGGCCACGGCTGAGTATTTCCTGCCTGGCGGCACTGCTTTGCAAGCGGGTGACACTCTGAGGAATAGGGCCTACGCCGATGTATTGCGGGTCCTTGCTTCCGAGGGGGCGGAGGGCTTTTATACTGGTCCAATCGCGGCAGATATTGTGCGTACAGTGCAAGAGGCAGCGGGCAATCCCGGTGTGCTCTCGGCCCTTGATCTGGCGCTGTACAAGGTAAAAGAACGGCCTGCGAGTTGTGCCAGCTATCGTGAGTTTGAGGTCTGCGGCATGGGGCCTCCCTCGTCGGGAGCGCTGACGGTTGGTCAGATCCTGGGCATGCTGGGCGGCTATGATCTGGCCGCTTTGGGCGCCGAGAACCCTCAGGCCTGGCGGCTGATCGGTGATGCCTCGCGGCTCGCTTTTGCGGATCGAGGGCGCTACATGGCCGATAGTGACTTTGTGCCGGTCCCAGCCAAGGGCCTGGTAGATCCAGATTACTTGGCCAGCCGGGCAGAGCTGTTGTCTGGCGAGACAGCACTGGCTGAGGTCAGCCCTGGTAACCCGGAGTTTGACCACGCCGGATTGGTGCCGCTTTGGGCTGATGATACCTCGATCGAGTTCCCGTCGACCTCTCATCTGACAATCGTGGACCAATACGGCAATGTGCTGTCGATGACTACGACCATTGAAAATGGCTTTGGTTCGCGCCTGATGAGCAATGGGTTTCTGCTTAATAACGAGCTGACCGATTTCTCGTTCCGCAGCCATCGCGATGGGGTTGCCATCGCCAATCGGCTGGAACCGGGGAAGCGGCCACGCTCTTCCATGGCGCCGACGATCGTGATGAAGGATGGAGCCCCGGTTCTGGCGATTGGTTCCCCCGGTGGCAGTCGCATTATCGGCTATGTGGCAACGGCGATTATTGCTTGGGCCGATTGGGGCATGAATGTACAACAGGCGCTTGAGTTGCCCCATGCGGTGAACCGTTTTGGCACCTATGATCTTGAGGCAGATACCGCTGCCACGGCAATGGAGCCGGCGTTGAGCGAGCTGGGGTATAAGGTAAATATCCGGGATTTGAACTCAGGGCTTCACGCCATTGAGATTGGGGAGAGCTTGAAAGGGGGCGCTGACCCACGTCGCGAAGGTATTGCGCTGGGCGAGTGATGGGCTCGGACGCGTTCTGCGAAAGCCGCAAGGCGGTAAATGCGCAGGGGCGAAGGCCTAGCTTGCCTCCGCCCCGGTTTTGAGCAATAAGTCGGTCATCGTGTTGCCATGTCAACACGATGACCGAGCATAGCTTCGGGCGTTGTCTAGGGAAAAAAGAGGAACGAGACATGGTGCAAGCGACAGCATTGCCACGTAATGAGGCTGGTATCGAGGCCGCTATTGGGGTGCTAAAGCAGCAGTTTGGAGAACGGTTGCAGACCGGCCAGTCGATCCGAGAGCAGCATGGTCATACCACCACTTGGATACTGAACCAGGCCCCTGACGCCGTGGTCTTCCCGACCACTACGGCCGAAGTTTCCAGCATTGTCAAAACCTGTGCCGAATATGGCGTGCCGGTCATTCCCTTTGGCACTGGTACCTCGCTTGAGGGCCACGTCAATGCGCCGGCGGGCGGGATCTGCGTTGACATGATGCGGATGGATCAGATCCTGCAAGTGAATGCCGAGGATCTGGATGTTGTGGTGCAGCCTGGCGTCACCCGCGAACAGTTGAACACTTTCCTGCGCGATCAAGGCCTGTTCTTTCCGATTGATCCCGGTGCCAATGCCTCGCTTGGGGGGATGGCTGCAACGCGGGCATCTGGTACCAATGCAGTGCGCTATGGCACCATGAAGGACAATGTGCTGGCTCTGGAAGTGGTCATGGCAGATGGCGAGGTGATCCGCACCGCGCAGCGGGCCAAGAAATCTTCAGCGGGCTATGATCTGACGAGACTTATGGTGGGCTCTGAGGGCACATTGGGCTTGATGACCGAAATCACTCTGCGACTGCAGGGAATCCCAGAGGCGATCCGCTCGGCTCGCTGTTCGTTCCGCACCGTGGATGATGCCTGCCGCGCCGTGATGATGACCATTCAATATGGTATCCCGATTGCCCGAATGGAGCTGCTCGATGAGATGAGCGTCGCAGCGGCCAATAGCTATTCCAAGCTATCCTTGCCGGAAACGCCGCTGCTTTTGCTTGAGTTCCACGGCTCGGATGCGGGTGTATTGGAGCAAAGCGAGACCTTTGCCGCCATCGCGGATGAGTTCGGTGGCTTCGACATCGAGGCCACTTCCTCGGCCGAAGAGCGCAATGCCCTATGGCAGGCGCGTCATGACATGTATTGGGCCTGCATGCAGATCCGTCCCGGCGCAAAGGGGATTTCCACTGATGTCTGCGTGCCAATTTCGAAACTGGCCGAATGCGTTGGGGCAACGCAGCAAAAAGCCGAAGATCTAGGGTTGGTTGCGCCGATTGTGGGCCACGTCGGCGATGGCAATTTTCACGCTTTGGTGTTGGTGGATATGGAAAGCGCTGAGGAGCGTCAAAAGGCAGATGACTTCATCAGTTGGCTAAATGACATGGCGATCTCATTAGATGGCACCTGCACAGGTGAACATGGGATCGGCCAGGGCAAACGTCCTTATCTGCAAAAAGAACTGGGCGCTGCCACCCGCTATATGGCGGCAATAAAGGCAGCGCTTGATCCCGACGATATTCTCAATCCGGGAAAAATCCTCTCTGATAAAGGCTGAGTCCGATACCTGCCTGCGCGCTTTCAAGCGCCAGGCAGGGCCGCCTTAATTTGCCCCAACTCTCGTTATATCTTTGCCACCAGATGTGGCGCTGGTGATAGGAGTGGGGAGATGAGTTTGCGAAAAACCCTGGGGATACTGATCTTTAGTACCCAGGCGGTGGTGGCTTTCGACTATAATATGCAAAGCCGCAAATCCGGGCTGGGGCCGGGTGAGTTGAGCATGTCAGACTATGCGGCTATTGTGCAAAGCCGCTATGACACCAAACCGGATAGGCGTGTCGCGGCGGAGCAGCAAGAAACGGGGATCTGGCAAAAGGTTACTGGCCTAGGCGCCAGACTTTCCGGTGGGCAAGAGGATCTGGCGCAGGCAGAAGTTCCCACTCAAGAGGAGGTCTCTTCGGGTATCTGCATTCGCCGCGGAACTGCACTGAACTGTCAGTAATCGGGTGATAAACCTTACAGGGGCAGGAGTCGCGGGATCAGCCGCAACAAAGGTCTGATCGCGCCAAAAGGTCGGTTTTGACTGTATTTGCGTCGGATGGATTTAGACCGGTTTCCTAGGCTTTGGGCATAACCTATGCAGAAACCGAGTCATTTGTTCCGGAGAACGGCCTCATGAAAACCCAAGTCAAAGCATTGGTTGTCGGCGGTGGCGCCGTTGGAACCTCAATCGCCTATCATCTGGCCAAAGCGGGTTGGGACGATGTCATGCTGATCGAGCGCGATGAGCTGACCTCCGGCTCAACCTGGCATGCTGCTGGCCTTTTGCCACTGTTTAACATGTCCTATGCGACCACTCACATTCACAAATACTCGGTCGATTTTTACAAGCAGCTGGAAGAAGAAACTGGCCTGAATGCCGGTTTTGCCGTGGTTGGGAACCTGCGCATGGCGCAAACCGAAGAGCGCATGGACGAGTATAAGCTCTATGCCTCCACAGCCGAAACCTGCGATGTTGATTACGAGTGGCTCACGCCAGACCAGATCAAGGAGCGCTGGCCGCTGATCGAGACCTCCGATCTGAAGGGCGCAATTTACCATACAGAAGATGGCTACATTAACCCCGCCGATGTGACACAGGCCATGGCCAAGGGGGCCCGCCAGCGTGGCGTCGAGATCGTGCGCAAGATGCAGGCGGATGCCTTCCATTGGACAGGCACCCACTGGGAAGTCACCTGCACCAAGATGATCGAGAAGGGCGGCAACCTCATTCCGTCTGACGAGCAAGTTGTAATCACTGCCGAGCACGTCGTGACCGCTTCGGGTAACCACGCGCAGCGCACCGCCAAGATGCTGGGCATCAAGATGCCTGCGATCCCGGTCGAGCATACCTTCATTGTCATGGACAAAGATCCTGAGCTGGTCAAATGGCGCGAAGCTGGCAACCCTGAGCACCCCGTTGTGCGCGACGCTGACAACGAGTCTTATGCGCGCGAAGAGCGCGGCGGCTGGATCCTGGGGATCTATGAGCGCGGTGCGCCCGCACAGTTCGAGCACGGCGTGCCCGACAGTTTCCGCGCGGACCTGTTCCCACTGGATCTGGACCGGATCGCGGAACAGTATATGGCGATGGCGGAACGGGTGCCCTCCTGTGCTGACTCTGGCCTCAAGGACGACTTCAACGGCCCAATCTGCTACACCCCCGATGGTAACCCACTGGTCGGTCCGGCACCGGGCCTGCGCAACATGTGGCTGGCTGAGGGTTTCTCGTTTGGTATCACCGCAGCTGGCGGTACCGGCTATTACCTGGCGCAGATGATGGTAGATGGTGAAGCCGAGATCGACATGGCGAGCCTCGACCCCAAGCGGTATTCCTCCAACTGGATGACCACAGAATTTGCGGCCCGCAAAAACGAGGAGTGCTACGAGCACGTCTACATCCTGCACCACCCCGACGAGGAACGTCCTGCCGCGCGTCCATTGCGTACATCCCCTGCTTTTGACCGCCAAAAAGAGCGCGGTGCGCAATTTGGCTGGGTTAACGGCTGGGAACGCCCTAACTACTTTGGCCCCCTGGATGCGCCAGAAAACTTTGACCATGACGCGCGCTCCTTCCGCCGTGGCGGCTGGTGGCAATATGCCGTGGACGAGGCCAAGGCGATCCGGAATGGCGTCGGTCTGGTGGATGCCACCGCCTTTACCAAACATGTGGTCAAGGGCCCCGGTGCCACCCAGTTCCTGGATTGGTTCACCTGCAACAAACTGCCCAAGGTTGGCCGGATCAACCTGACCTATGCGCTGACCTCGGCGGGCACCACCCGCACCGAATACACCATCGTGCGCAATGGTGAGAACAACTACTACCTGGTCTCGGCCGGGGCCTGGACCGAGTATGACGCCGACTTCCTGCGCAAGGCCGCTGAAGATAAGATGGAGGAATTCGGCTATATCGAGATCCAGGATGTCACCACCCAGTGGGGCGTCTTCGCCATCGCCGGGCCGAAATCCCGCGATGTGCTGAAAGAGGTGATCAACGACGCCGATCCCGAAACCGCGCTCAGCAACAAGCGTTTCCCCTGGCTGTCGGCACGCCAGATTGAACTGGGCATGTGCCCCGTCAATGCGATCCGTGTGGCCTATACGGGTGAGCTGGGCTGGGAGCTGCACCACCCGATTGAGATGCAGAACTACCTGTTTGATCTGCTGGAAAAAGCCGGTGAAAAGCACGGCATGAAACTGGTTGGCGCCCGCGCGCAAAACTGGCTGCGGATGGAGAAAAGCTATCGCGCCTTTGGCACCGAACTGGGCCGCGATGCGACCCCCGCCGAGGCCGATCTGCCACGCTTTATCGACCTCGAAAAAGACTTCCACGGCAAAGAGGCCATGATTGAAAAGGGCGTGCGGGTAAAATGCTGCACGCTGCTGATCGACGGTCCGAGCGATGCCGACCCCTGGGGTCGCGAGGCGCTCTATACCGAAGATGGCACACGCGTCGGGCGTTTGACCTCGGGTGGCTATTCGGTGGCCTTTGAGAAGAGCATCGGCATGGGCTACCTGCCGCCAGAGCTGACAGAAGAGGGCACCAAGCTGAAGGTGAAACTGCAGGATAAGCTGTGGGATGCCAAGGTCACCTGCGACAGCCCCTACGATCCGACCAATGCGACCATTCGCCAAAACGGCTAGATTTTTGGTCATATAATAAGAACGAAGCCTCGGCCCGAATGGTGCCGGGGCTTTTTCGTTTTGGGCGACGTCGACAAATTTGCCGATGTGGGGCCGCGCGTGAAATGCGATTTCTTGCGTTTGGCCGCTCCTGTGGCTGTGCACATTGTTCTTTGGGAGCCGTTGATGGCCTGTAAGGCCGACGCGGAGCGCAACTATTCGCAGGTCATACCCCAAACGGGGTATGACACCCGATTTTGATCCCAGTTAAGTGTACGGGATTTCTGCCGGGGGGAGCGCACGTGCATTTATGATATTCAGTTTGGCATTTTTGTGCGGCTGCTCGTGCAGGGGGGGTCCCCGTTCTGGCAATGCACTTTGCGATCTATTCAGCTTTCAGCGCGTCGGCTCATTGCATTCGCACAGCCCACTTAGGCGCATTCATTTTTCGGACCTTTTTTGCCCCGCTAGCGGGGACGACATGCAATATCTCAAAGGGGCATTTCAATGACCAGCTACCTCGTCACATCAGACACTTCGGTTAAACGGACCATCTCAGCAGGCGGCGACTATTACTACCTCAAAGAGGAGGTGCTACATTTTGGGAGTGAAACGACTGGTCTTGTCCAAGTCAGTGGTGCGGATGCGCGTCGTAATATCAACGTCGATGGCACCCTGGTGAATACTGATGGGGCGGCAATCTTTGGCGGCACGACCACACATGTCTTTGTCACGGTTTCCGACACTGGTCGCGTCCAGAGCTTGGACATGGCGGGAAGGGAGAACGGTATTGAACTGGGTGGGAATTACGCGGTTATCACCAACAACGGTGAAATCACCGGGTATAATGGGGTTGAGTTAGGTGGTGAGGACGCAATTATCACCAACACCGGTCTTATCACCGGCGTGGGTACCACGACTTCCTCGACGGTGGGTGTCTTGGTTACTGGAGAAGATGCAGAACTGACCAATTCTGGAACCATTTCGGGGTCTACGGCAGTCTCCCTGGGAGGGGACTTTTCAATTGTTAATTCTGGGAGTCTCCTGGGAGATAGATATGGCGTTAGAAACACAGGAACTTCCAGTTTTTCCGATGGCGATCTGATCAACACCGGTCTTATCTCTACCGCGGACGGCGTCGCTTACCTGGGGAATAGCTACAGGGATACCATTTGGAACAGTGGGGAAATGGTGGGGGCGATCAGCCTGAATGACGGTACGGACGAGGTGACCAACACTGGGGAAATCATAGGGAATATCAGCTTTGGCAGTGAGAATTGCACGCAAGATAGCCTTCAAAACCTAGGCGGCACTATTATTGGCAACATATCCTTTGGGACGCGCAGTGTTTCTGTAGATGTCGTGAATTCCGGCACGATCAAGGGGAATATCTATTTTGGATCGGAGACCAGTGCCTTCGATTCCGTCGAGAATAGCGGTCAAATTTTTGGCAATGTCCGTTTTTCCACTGGTCGTGATACCTATACCGCCAGTGGAACTGGCTATGTTTCCGGCACTGTTTATGGCGGCGGTGGCAGCGACGAAATGTATGGCGCCGACCAGAATGACACTTTCTCCGGCGACGAGGGAAATGACCAACTCTTTGGTCGCGGCGGGAACGATACCCTGTCTGGTGGCGACGGGGTTGACACTCTCGATGGGGGCGCTGGCGACGACAGCCTAAGCGGTGGCAACCACAATGACCTTCTTAATGGCGGCGCCGGGGATGACAGCCTGTCAGGCGAGGACGGTATTGATAGGCTGATAGCGGGCTCTGGCGATGACAGCCTGTCTGGCGGAGTAGGGGATGACGTCCTCAACGGAGGGGCCGGTGACGACATCTTGCTCGGCGGGGATGGCGATGACATTCATGTGGGTGGCGCTGGCGATGACAATCTGGACGGAGGGGCCGGCAGCGAATGGCTAGGCGGCGGGACCGGCAATGACAGCCTGTCTGGTGGCGACGACAATGACACCCTCTCTGCGGGTTCTGGCGACGATCTGGCGAACGGTGATGCTGGCAACGATATTGTGAGCGGCGGCTCTGGCAATGATACACTGTCTGGTGGTCTTGGAAATGACTTGCTGTATGGCGGTCAGGACGATGACACCATGAATGGCGACGACGGCAATGACGTGATGCGAGGGCAGGCCGGCGACGACGACATGGACGGTGGTGCTGGTGCAGATTCAATGTTTGGCGGCACAGGACAGGATAACATGTTCGGCAGCAGTGGAAATGATGAACTGCATGGGTATTCTGGCGATGATCAGCTGCTTGGCGGTGCTGGCAGAGATATGCTGTTTGGCGGTTCTGGGGACGACATCCTTGTAGGTGGTTATGGTCGGGATACCATGAGTGGCGGCAGCGGAGAGGATGTCTTTGTGTTCCTGTCGGCGGGGGAAAGCACCTTTTCTCAGACGGATCTGATCGAGGATTTTGAAACGGGCGTGGATCGGATCGACCTTTCCAACATGGCCGATTTTGATTTTATCTCTACAGATAGTTTTTCAGGCACCGGTGCCGAGGTAGGCTACCTGACCACGGCATCCGGGGTCAGGATCGTGGTGGACATCAACGGCGATGGTGTCGCTGATATGCGGGTGAATTTGAACGATGTCAGCATTCTGACGGAGGCCGATTTCCTGCTCTAGGCCGATCCGGCTAGCCCTTCGATAGAACAGCCTGCTCCCAGGGATCGTGTTTGGGGCGGGCTGTTCCTGAATCGGGGTGTATTGTCGACGGCTGTTAGCTGCCTGTTAGCCACCTGTGAGTTCATCAAAACAGGTGAGCGCCTTGGCGGCATACATCATAGCGGGGCCTCCCCCCATCTGGATTGACATCGCCAGCACATCAGAGACTTCTTCGCGGGTGGCGCCGGCCTTGACCAGGGTTTCCACATGCAACCCGATGCAATCGTCACAGCGCACCGCAACTGCAATCCCCAGAGCGACAAACTCTTTGTGCTTGAACTCTAACACGCCGCCTTGTTTTACGGATTTTCCCAGCGCGCCAAAGGCCTGCGCCGTGTCGGGAATAGCCTTGTTGAGAGTGCGTAACCCCTGACGGGTGTCATCCAGTTTGGTTTGCCAGTCCATTTCATACCCTTCGATAAATATTCCATTTACCGAAGATGTAGGCGTCTCCTGTTTTCCAATCCTTGATCTAGGTCATGGGAAACAGGCATGGAGACATCAAGAAGCCAGCGGGTCTAGGGCGCATCTTTGCTAAAGACAAACGCAAGATTATTGGCCGGCATTTCGATGACTTGAACCGGGGTGAGCCCTTTGGTCTCAGCCCAGTCCAAAATGTCGAAATCATCCTTGTAGCCGATCTTTGGGTCATGCGCTTGCAGGGAGGCATGAAACCTCTCGTCGCCGGGGCTGGTCAGCTCTCCTCCGCGCGAGAAGGGGCCGTAAAGAACCAAACGGCCACCGGGAGCCAGCGCATGTGCCGCCTCGCGGATCAGGCACTGCGCCTCAGCTGTGCTGATCAGGTGGAGCAGGTTTGACAACACAATGAGGTCTTTGGGATCCTGCGCTGCCCCCCAGCCCGCGGAAGTGGCATCCAGAGTTTCGGCCGGACGCACATTGTTGAGCTCCGCTTCTGCCACGTAGGCGTCAATGCTCTGCAGTCGGCTCAGATCCGCTTCAGTGGGCTGCCAGCTGAACTGGGGCAGGCGGGCCGCATAGCCGGTCACATGTTGCCCTGTGCCACTGGCCAGTTCCAGCGCAGCGCCACCGGAGGCGGGGGCAACTTGTTCTAGCAGATCGCACAACACTTCCTGATTGCGCTCAGCCGATGGGGCGAAGAGTTTGCCGCCATCAGAATTGGCAATTGAGGCAGTGCCTGGAACGGATCGAACAGGCATCAACGCAGCCTTTCTGGGGAGAGGGAGGCGCGCGTCGCCGCATCCAGTTCTGAGACGCGTCCACCGACCAGATCTGCCAGCAGCTGCGCTGCCGCTGGCGCGGTTTGAAACCCATAGCCGCCCTGCGCCGCACACCAGATAAAATCAGACTCATCTGGGTCTGGGCCCAGGACCAAGCTGCCATCGGGAGAGAAGCTGCGCAGCCCCGCCCAGTTGCTCTCAACTCGGGTCACAGGGGTGGTGACCATCTCTTCATAGCGCGCCAGCCCTTCCGCCAGAACCATGTCGTCGGCATAGGCGTCATGGGGGGCAACAAGATCGGCATCTGCGGGGGAAACCAGCAGTTTGCCTGCATCGGGCTTTGCGTACCAGCTCTCGCCGACGCCCATCAGCATCGGCCATTGGGTTACGTCGTTTCCACCGGGGGCGGGTAAACGCGCCATAGAACGGCGGCGCGGCGCAATGCCAATCGGTTCAACACCCGCCATGGCAGCAATTTCATCGACCCAGGCACCAGCTGCATTGACGAGCTGTTTGGTGACATAGGCCTCGCCACCTGCCTCAACCTGCCAGGCACCTGCTTCGCGACGGATCGCGGTTACCTTTGCACGGGTGACGACACTCCCCCCGGCCGCGCGGGCCACCTTGGCAAAATCCTGGATCATTCGGTCCGTATCGAGATCCTGCGCCGCCTCATGCAACCCGGCATGGGTGACGGTGTTGGCGTTCAGGATTGGCACGCGCTGTAGCGCTTCGGCAAAGCTGATCTCGTCAAGGTGCAACTCCTTGATGTCATCGCGAAACTGCTGTTCCTGTCCGGGGCCTGCGACCAGCATAAACCCGCGTGGCGTCAGGTAGCCGCCATGAGCAGTGCTGTGATAGTCGGCGCTGGCCCTGTTCAATGCGACGACCGGAGCAGGGCCGTAGTTTTCCTCAAACATGGCTGCAGAGCGTCCTGAGGCGTGATAGCCAAGCGCCTCTTCCATCTCCAGAAGCACCACCTGTCCCAGCTCTGACAGGCGGGCAGCAGCGCTGGCGCCGGCGATACCGCCGCCAATGATCAGAAAGTCACACTTCATGCGCCCAACTCCTGTTCTTCTAGCCTGTCTGTCGCCGGCGCCGGGCGCGGGCTGAGCGCGGAAATCTGTTCATAAAGCCCAGCATCCATTTTGAAGTCCAGGGCGGCCAATGAGGGCGCAATTTGTTCAGCGGTGCGCCCTGAAATGATCGGCATCGGGGTCGCGGGATGGGCTGCTGCCCAGGCCACGGCCAATGTTGCCGGGGAGAGACCCAGTTCCGCTGCCAAGGCGCTGAGCCCCTTGGCGGTGTCATGCATCCATTCTTGCCCATAGCGGCTGTTGTAGCGGGCGTCTTCGCTGAGCCGGCCCTCTCCTCCTGTGGCATATTTTCCGGTGAGCAGACCGCCGCCAAGGGGGGAGTATGGGGCAATGGCGATATTTTGATCGGCGCACATCGGCAGGATCTCGACCTCGGCCTGACGTTTTACCAACGAGTACATCGGCTGCAGGATATCCGTCGCAAACCCGAGATCAGCTCCCAGCATCTGGGCCTTCATCACCTGCCAGGCGGCAAAGTTTGACAGGCCTATGTAACGGATATCCCCGGCCTCTTTGCGGGAGCCAAACCACGTGAGGGTTTCACGCAGATCGGTTTGGTCATCAAAGCGATGCAGATAAAGAATATCGATGAAGTCCAGCCCAAGCCGCTTGCGGCTGGTGTCGAACTGCGCCTGCATGTTCTCAGCCCCGGCGCCGCCCGTATAGCCAACCTTGCTGGCAATGATTAGCTTGTCCCGCTCACCTTTGATGAGGTTACCCAGGATCTCTTCGCTGCGGCCATCTGTGTAGACCCAGGCGGTGTCAAAATGGGTGATGCCCGCCGCCCGGCAGGCGGCATAGATTTCGGCGGATTGTGCCGCATCCGCACGGCCACCAAACTGCATGGTGCCAAAGGCAAAACGGCTGGCAGGGGTTCCATCGGGGGAGGTCAGTATTTGTGTCATGCGGGCAACCTGCCACGCCATTGTCAGAGGGGAAAGAGCGAAGATGCTCTTGTGGGGAGAGGAGGCAAAGAAGAACGGAAAGGAGGTCGTTCTAGCAAGAACAGGGGCTGCTTTGATTCCTAAATACCCTTTATTCTATTTACAAAGTTGAGATGTATGATCGGATCAAATAGATACAAAGACTGGCTGGAGTGACGACTTTCAATAGCCACCACTGGCGCGAACTCAGAGCACCAGTGGCAAAGAAATACCAGTTAACTGTTGTGTATGATAAGATGGTAATATTCGAAAATAAAAGGATATTCGGACCCCCGACAGAAAATCCAAGTATGGCGCATAACGCGATTACCCCAAGTTCCCTGTCGTTTCTCACCGGTATTTCCTCAGACGATCAATTTTATAACTCAGGCGAAATTTCCATGTAAGTCTGTCAAAATCAAGCTCTCAGAGCTGTTTCGTGTTGTCCACTCAGCTGGCATTCAATGATCGAAACTCTCAGGTTTTGCACGCATTGCCAAAGCCTAAGCTTTGGCAGCGCCCGAACCGCCGCCACGGGGCGGGCGCGGTGGTTTTCTGAAGCAGCACAAGGGCGGCGTCTTTCGCTATACATCTATTCGCCTTTGGAGGCCTCTTCTAGTTTGCCGCGGCTCGGTTGTTCGCAAAGCCGTAGGAAGGCCAGAGAGGCATCGGAGCATAGATTTTTCAATGACATCAAATGAAGAAGGCCCACCTTTTGGGGCGGGCCTTCTCACTTAGACGTACTGCAGGGGCTTACTGAGGGATGTCGCCTTCGATGCCTTCGACATAGAAGGTCATGCCAGCCAGGGTGCCGTCATCGGCGACTTCACCCTCTGCCAGCCAGGCAGACCCGTCCTGTTTGTTGATGGGGCCAGTGAAGGCGTGGTAGGAGCCATCCGCCAGCGCGGCTTTCATCGCCAGGGCGGCTTCTTTCACGTCAGCTGGAACCGCGTCGGAGATTTCACCGATGCCAACCATGCCGGCGCCAATGCCGTCCCAGGTGTTACCGCTGGTCCAGGTGCCGTCCATAACGGCCTTGGTACGGGCGATGTAGTAAGGCGCCCAGTCATCGATGATCGAGGACACCCGTGGCAGTGGGCCATACTCGGCCATATCAGAGGCCTGACCAAAAGTGATCACATTGCCCGCCGCCTGTGCCGCCGCCTGTGGCGCGGTGGAGTCGGTGTGCTGCAGGATCACGTCGGCGCCCTGTTCGATCAGAACCTTTGCAGCGTCGGCTTCCTTGGCGGGGTCAAACCAGGTGAAGGCCCAGACGATTTTGAACTCGACGTCGGGGTTTACTTTCTTGGCGTGAATATAGGCCGAGTTGATGCCGCGGATCACTTCGGGGATCGGGTAGGAACCGATGTAGCCGATGATGTTGCTCTTGGTCATGTTGCCGGCAATTGTGCCCTGAACCGCCCGGCCCTCGTAGAAACGTGCGGAATAGGTGGCAACGTTCTCGGCTTGCTTATAGCCCGTGGCGTGCTCGAAACGCACGTCTGGGAATTTGGCCGCCACGTTGATGGTAGGGTCCATGTAGCCAAAGGAGGTGGTGAAGATCAGGTCAGCACCCTGCAGTGCCATCTGGGTGATCACGCGCTCGGCATCTGGGCCTTCGGCGACGTTCTCAACATAGACAGTTTCGACCTTATCGCCGAACTCGGCAACAACGGCTTTGCGGCCTTGGTCGTGCTCATAGGTCCAGCCGCCGTCGCCTACGGGGCCAACGTAAACAAAGCCGACCTTGGTCGGGTCGTCTGCCAAAGCGGCTGTAGCAAGACCAAGGGCCACTGCGGCGCTGGTCATGAGGTTTGTTAGTTTCATCAAAGGGATCCCCCGTGTTGGTTTTAGTTGTGCCCATGGGTTTCCCCATGGGCAAGTTGTAGGCCGCGCGCTGAAACTCAGCGCGCGGCGTGAAAGTTGCGACCCAGAGCAGCAGGTGCGCTGCTCTTGTCGGCCGACAGGATGACGAGCACCAGAATGGTGATCAGATAGGGCGACATTGCCAGATACTCCACCGGGATGGCAACGCCAGCAGCCTGAAGATTAAGCTGAACAACGGTTACGCCGCCAAAAAGATAGGCACCCAGCAACACGCGCCAGGGTTTCCAGCTGGCAAAAACCACCAGCGCCAGGGCAATCCAGCCAATTCC
Organism: Roseobacter sp. MED193; assembly: GCF_000152965.1. GTDB lineage: Bacteria > Pseudomonadota > Alphaproteobacteria > Rhodobacterales > Rhodobacteraceae > Pseudophaeobacter. Next base: position 3,380,091 of record NZ_CH902583.1, read on the forward strand.
CGCGGTCATGCCTTCGGTCCATTGTGGCACGCGGATCAGGCTGATGTAGGCGCCGCCAAGCCCGGCACAGGCGCCGCCAAAGAGAATCGCCATAATGCGAATGCGCACCACTTTGTATCCCAGCGCATGGGCCGCATCATGGTTTTCGCCGACAGCGCGCAACACCAGACCGATCCGGGTGAATTTGATCACCGCCCAGACCACTGCTATTACGGCAATGGCCACGTAGAGCATCGGATCATGGCCAAAAAGGATCGGGCCCACCACCGGCAGATCGCTGAGCACCGGAATATCCAGCTTTTGCATCTGTGGCGGTTTGACCCCCACGTAAGATTGCCCCATCAGCGCCGACAGCCCCAGTCCAAACAGCGTCAGCGACAGACCCGAAGCCACCTGATTGGCCTGGGCATATTGCGTCAGGATTGCAAACAGAACCGAGAGCGCCGCGCCAGCCCCCGCAGCGGCCACAAAGCCCAACATCGGTGAGCCAGTTTCAACGGCGGTGGCAAAGCCTGCCACGGCGCCAATGATCATCATCCCCTCAACACCAAGGTTAAGAACCCCGGATTTCTCCACCACCAATTCGCCAATGGCGGCAAACAACAATGGCGTCGCCGCGACCATCAGTGAGGCAATGAGCAGGACAGGGTTAATTGCAGAAAGATCCATCAGAAGACCTCCAGAAGTTTCATGCCGGTGAAAGAACCAGTGATGGTGCCAACCCAGAAACCAGCTGTAGAAGCTGCGTTGGAAATGCGGTGACCGGAGCCGCTAAAGAGCAGCACAAACAAGAAACCACCGAAAGGTGCTCCTGCAACGACCAAAACTAGGACGACACCATGCATCCCTTCCAACGCCAGGCTAAAAAACTTGGGCAAAAAGGATAAAGGCGTAAATGCGAGTAGTGTCATTGCCAAAAAGTAGATGAGCGTCGCTTTCGCAAAGCTGCGTGCAACTGGCTTCATTACGCGACCTCCGGTTTGCCAAGAGAGATGCGGAAATTGGTCAGAAGGTCAAAGGCCAACAGGAAGAACAACAACATGCCCTGGAACACCTGAATGGCCGCTGAGGGCAGTTGCAGGTTCGACTGGGCGATATCGCCGCCAATATAGGTCAGCGCCATCAAACCGCCTGCCAGCAGGATGCCCACGGGATGCAACCGTCCCAGAAAAGCAACGATAATGGCGGTAAAGCCATAGCCGACGTTGAAATCAATCGAGACCTGTCCCGAAGGACCCGCGACCTCGAACAATCCGGCCAGCCCTGCCAGCATGCCAGAGGTGCCAAGGCAGAACAGCACAAGGCGGGCAGGGTTCACCCCGGCAAACTTGGCCGCCCGGGGGGCTTCACCGGTCAGGCGGATATGGTAACCGGTCATATGGCGGTTGAGCAGTACATAGGCAAAAATCACCGCAATAAGGGCAGCAACTACGCCCCAATGCATGCCGGCACTCTCATTGATCCAGCTTGTGGCACTGTCATAGCTGTTGAAATTCCGCGAACCCGGAAAGCCGTGGCCTTCGGGATTGCGCAGTAGCCCCAGTGACATAGAGGCCAGGAACTGTTCGGCCACATAGACTAGCATCAAGGACACCAGGATTTCATTGGTACCAAAGCGGGTCTTCAGATAGGCCGGGATCATCGCCCAGAGCCAGCCACCAAAGGCACCGCCGATCACCATGAGCGGAAAGACATACCAGGCCTCCAGCGGATAAAAGGCCAGGCCAATCCCGGCGCCAACCAGGGCACCGATGATGTACTGCCCCTCGGCGCCAATGTTCCAGATGCCTGCCTTAAAACCTAGGGATAGCCCAATGGCGATCAGCACCAGGGGCGCGCCTTTGACCAGCAACTGTGGCCGGTAATAAAAGGCGAACTCACCAAACAGGGGCTCCCAGAAAATGGTGCGTATGGCCTCGACCGGGTCCTTGCCCAGAAGTGCAAAGAGCATGCCACCGGCCACCATTGTGGCCAGTACCGCCACCAGGGGCGTGGCCAGCGACCAGGCGCGGGACGGCTGCGGTCGTTTCTCTAGCCGGATCATTGCGCGGCCCCCTGTATCATCTTTCCCCAAATATTCTCGCCGAAGGCGAAACTTATGCGCGTGGTATCAAACATGCGCCACCTCCATGCCATGTGCCCCGCCCATCATCAGGCCGATCTCTTCTACCGTCAGACCCTCGGCTGGGCGCGGAGCCGACAACCGGCCCTCATTAAGCGCGGCAAAACTGTCAGAGATTTCCATCAACTCGTCCAGATCTTGGCTGATGCAGATAACAGCGGCTCCACCTGCGGCCAGATCCAGCAGGGATTGGCGAATAGCGGCGGCAGCCGAGGCATCGACGCCCCAGGTTGGCTGGTTTACCACCAGCACTTCTGGGCGTTGCAGCACTTCACGCCCGATGACAAATTTCTGCAGGTTGCCCCCTGAGAGAGAGCGTGCGGCATTTTCTGGCCCTGGCGTGCGCACGTCAAATTCCTTTATCACGCGTTGCGCGAAGTCTTTGGCGGCGGTCCATTTTAGGAATCCGTTTTTCACCAGACCCTCGCGGGTGGCCCCGGTCAACATGGCGTTTTCGGTCAAGCTCATATCCGGCGCTGCAGCATGGCCCAGGCGTTCCTCGGGAGCTGCCAAAACACCAAGCGCGCGCCGCGCAACAGGTCCCAGTTGCCCAATGGGCTCCTGGCCGAGCTTCACGGCATCCGGTTCCGTCAACACTTCGCCGGATAGGACCGACAGCAATTCATCCTGGCCATTGCCCGCGACGCCGCCAATCCCAAGGATTTCACCCTGGCGCACAGTCAGATGAACATTGCGGAGCGCCGTTCCAAAGGCCGAAGGCGAGGGCACCGACAGGCCAGAAATATCCATTGCTACGTCGCCAAAATCACGCTTGCCGCGCTTTGGTGGAGTTAGCGCCGCGCCAACCATGAGTTCCGCCATCTCGCTGGCCGAGGTTTCCGCCGGGATGCATTCGCCCACATTTTTGCCCAATCGCAGAATGGTGGCATGGTCACAGAGGGTGCGGATCTCTTCCAACTTGTGGCTGATATAGAGGATCGAAGTGCCCTCGGCCCGCAGCTTCTCCAGGGTTTGAAACAGGATTTCGACCTCTTGTGGGGTCAAAACACTGGTGGGTTCATCCATGATCAGCAGCTTTGGATCCTGCAACAGGCAGCGAATAATTTCGACCCGCTGACGTTCGCCAGCCGATAGGTCGCCAACCGTGCGATAGGGATCCAGAGGCAACCCGTAGGCTTCGGAGACTTCGCGAATTTTTGCGGCGAGATCCCGCATGGCAGGCGGGTTTTCCATGCCCAAAGCAATGTTTTCCGCCACATTCAGTGCGTCAAACAGCGAAAAATGCTGAAACACCATCGCGATGCCATCGGCGCGGGCTTGACGGGGCTCGCTGGGGGCAAAGGGTGCACCACGCAGGGTCATTTCCCCACTGTCGGGTTTCACCAGCCCATAGATCATCTTTACCAGCGTGGATTTCCCCGCGCCATTTTCGCCGAGCAAGGCATGCACCTCGCCGGTGCCGATATCAAAGGAAACCGTGTCATTGGCCACGACGCCAGGGTAGGCCTTGGTCAGACCCTTCAGGCTCAAGAGTACCTCAGTCACGCGCGCCGCTCCTCTTTCATCTCATTGTCGGCGGCCCGCGCCAGCAGCTCTGCCGCGACGCCGACCGCAATCATCTGCGGGTGTTTGCCCAGAGCGGGGGTGCCGATTGGACAGGTGATGCGGGCAATCTCGGCAGGGCCGTGACCCAAAGCTGCCAATCGGCTGCGAAACCGCGCCCATTTGGTAGCCGAGCCAATAAGCCCCGCGAAGGAAAACCCATGTAATAGCAGTGCGTGGCATAGCGCCAGATCCAGCTCATGGGAATAGGTTAACACCAGATGTTGTGCATTTACCGGCGCGTGACGCAGCAGCAGCACCGGATTTGTGGCGGGCAATTTGGTGACAGCGGGTGGAATATGTGCCGGAAACCGGGTGGGCGCCGTGTCCACCCAGGTGATGGACAGGTCCGGCAAAGGGGCCAAAACCTCCACGAGCGCGCGACCCACATGGCCAGCCCCCCAGATCCACAGATCTATCTGTGGTTTATGCACTGGTTCCAGCATCCAATGCTCCATCAGTTGGGGCTCAGGGCGTTGCCCCTGGGCCCTCAACCGCGCCATCAGGCGCTTCATCGCCAAGGGGGGAGCCGGTGCGGCCTCCGGTGAAACGGGGCGCAAAACGGTCTCAGTATCCAGATGCGCCAGATCTACACTTTCATAGGTCTCGCTCAGCAAAGTGACCGATCCTCCGCAACATTGGCCCAGGTCGGGACCCAAGGCATGGGAGGTGAGGCGCGATTTCTGGGTTTGCTTGCGCGCCTCTTCTGCCGCTTCGAACTCCAGCGCACCGCCGCCAATGGTGCCGCTTTGCCCCTCGCCCCAAACCAACATGGCTGCGCCGACTTCTCGCGGAGACGAGCCGCGAATTGCGGCAATGACAACACGGGTGACACGGCCATGGGCCGCAACAGCTGCCTGCAAGGCCCCAAGATCAAAGCTCATTGCTGACCTCCCGTGCCCTGCGCCAAACCTCTTCGGCAGTGGCAGGAGCATCGAGCGCTGGGTAGCTTTGACCAAACTGCGCGACTGCATCGCTGAGCGCCAGCCATGCCGAGATCCCCAGCATGAAGGGCGGCTCTCCTACCGCTTTGGACCGGTAGATGCTGTCCTCGCGGTTTTCCCCCTGATAAAGCGCGACATTGAACACATCGGGGCGATCAGAACAGGCTGGGATCTTATAGGTGGACGGCGCATGCGTGCGCAGCCTGCCGCTGTCATCCCAGATCAGCTCTTCCGTGGTCAGCCAGCCAGCGCCTTGCACATAACCGCCCTCTACCTGGCCAATGTCCAGATCCGGGTTCAGGGATGCCCCTGCATCATGCAAAATATCGCAACGCAGGATGCGGTTTTCGCCAGAGCGCCTGTCCACCACCACCTCGGTCAGCGAGGCGCCATAGGCAAAGTAGAAAAACGGTCTCCCCTGGCCCTTGATGCGATCCCATTTCAGGCTTGGTGTCTTGTAAAATCCCGTGGCCGAAAGACTGATCCGCCCCTCATAGCATTGCTTTGCCGCCTCGTTAAAAGAGATTTCTGCGGCGCCAATACGCACCAGGTTATCGGCAAAGACAATCGCGCCCACATCTGTTTGATGGCGCTGGGCCAGAAACTCGGCCATGCGGTCGCGGATGGTGTCACAGGCTGATTTCACGGCCATGCCGTTTAGATCCGACCCAGAGGAGGCTGCGGTTGCAGAGGTATTGGGCACCTTGGCAGTATCGGTGGCAGTGATCATGATCTTGTCCATCGAAATTCCGAACCGGCTGGCGGCCACCTGAGCCACTTTCTGGAACAGGCCCTGTCCCATCTCAGTGCCACCGTGATTCAAATGGACAGAGCCATCCTGATAGACATGTACCAAAGCGCCCGCTTGATTTAGGTGGGTCAGTGTAAAGGAAATTCCAAATTTGACCGGCGAAAAGGCAAGCCCACGTTTCAGATCAGTTTGCGTGGCATTCCAGGCTGCAATCTCAGCCCGGCGCGCTGCGTAGTCGGCGCTTTCCAACAGTTGGCCGGTCAACTCGTGCAATTCAAAATCACTGACCTCCATACCGTAGGGCGTGGTGTTGTCGGGTCTATTCACCTTTGCAGAAATATTCCGGGGGGAGGTCGCAGACCGGGGGGCAGAGCCCCCTGTTAACGGCACGTCAGGTGCATCGTAATAGTTGCGCCGTCGCAGCTCGACCGGGTCCAGCCCAAGGTCAAAGGCGATGTGATCCATAACGCGTTCGATCCCTACCATACCCTGCGGCCCCCCAAAGCCGCGATAGGCGGTGGCACTTTGCAGGTTGGTCTTCAGCCGGTGGCTCTCGATGCGGACAGCGGGGATTGCATAGGCATTGTCACTGTGCAGCATCGCCCGGTCAGCCACAGGCAAGGATAGATCCTGCGCCCAACCGCAGTTGACCAGATGGGTGAACTCGACTCCATGCAGGCGGCCCGTCGCGTCATAGCCCGCTCGATAGCTGATCCGAAAGGCGTGGCGCTTGCCAGTAATCACCATGTCATCATCGCGGTCATAGCGCATCTTACAGGGCTTGCCGGTTTGACGGGCCGCTACAGCACAGGCAACGGCCAGGGCATTGCCCTGGCTTTCCTTGCCACCAAATCCACCGCCCATCCTGCGGATCTCGACCCGCACAGCATGCATGGGCAGGCCAATGGCCTCGGCCACCTTGTGCTGGATCTCGGTTGGGTGCTGGGTTGACGAATTTACCAGCATGCCACCATCTTCCTGCGGCAGCGCCAGGGCGGCCTGACCTTCCAGATAGAAATGCTCCTGTCCGCCCAGCTCAAAGGTACCTTCAACCTGATGCGAGGCCTGTGCGATGGCCGCCGCAGCGTCGCCTTTTTGATAGATCCGGGGACCTTCTTCAAAGCGGCTGTTGGCTTCCAGGGCGGCATCCAGGGACAGCAGCGCCTCTTGTTCGGTATATAAAACCGCCGCCTTGCGCGCGGCGACGCGGGCCGCGCGATGGCTGCGTGCCACCACTAAAAACAGCGGCTGGCCCAGGTAGTGCACCGTGCCATCCGACAGCAGCGGCTCGTCATGAATGGAAGGCGAGACATCATTGGTAAAGGGCAGGTCGGCAGAAGTCAGCACCGCCACCACGCCGGGGCTGGATCTGACAGCTGACAAATCCATTTCAGTGATACGCCCCTTGGCAATCGTCGACAGGCCAAAGGCCAGATGCAGTGCATCGCGTGGCAGAGCTGTGTCATCGACATAGCGGGCCTTGCCTGTCACATGCAGTTTTGCCGCGTCATGGGGCAGGGGTTTTGCAACACTCATAGCTGAACCTCCAGCACCGATTGACTATTGCCCGTGATGTCACTGTAGTAGCGCCCCAGCATGTTGCGGGCGGTTTCGAGGCGATACTCTGCCGAAGCCCGCATATCCGTCATCGGGGTGAAGTCTTGGCTCATCTTAGCGGCGGCTGCCGTGACTGTCGCTTTGCACCAAGGCTGGCCCAGAAGAGCCTGCTCAACATGGGCGGCGCGTTTGGGCGTGCCAGCCAATCCACCAAAGGCCACATGGGCTTTCGCTACGTTGCCATCGGCTAGGGTGACATTAAAGGCGCCAAGTACGGCAGAAATATCCTGATCAAACCGCTTGGACAATTTGTAGACGCGCAGACGGTCTGGCTGGCGTGGGATGCTCACCGCTTCGACAAATTCGCCCGGTTGGCGATCCTGTTTGCCATAGGCGATGAAAAAATCCTCTAATGCGATGTCGCGGCGGCTATCGCCCCGGCGCAGGTGCAACCGCGCGCCCAGAGCAATCAGCGCAGGGGGATTGTCCCCGATCGGAGAGCCATTGGCGATATTGCCGCCAATCGTGGCGGCTGCTCGCACCTGCTGGCTGGCAAAACGGCGGATCATTTCCGCATATGACGGATGCAGTGGCGTAAGGGTCTCGCGGATCCGGTTCATATCCACCATGGCGCCAAAGCGGATCTCACGGTCGCTGATTTCGATTTGCTTCAGATCTTCGCAGCCGTCGAGGAAGATCATCTCTCCCAGATCGCGCAGCCCTTTGGTAACCCAAAGGCCGAGATCAGTGGCACCAGCTACCAGCCGCGCCTCGGGCTTGGCGGCATAGAGTGTCGCCAATTCATCGCCAGAGCGCGGCAGCATTCCTGCTTTGGAGGCTTGCGGCAGCGGGTCCTCGCGGATCCACTGAGGCACTGGCTGATCAGCAGCTGCCTCAGCAGCGCGAATGATCGGCGCATAGCCGGTACAGCGGCAGAGGTTCCCGGCAAGTTGCACATCATGATCCGTCGCGCCGTTCTTATGGGCGGTGACCATCGACATGACAAAGCCCGGTGTGCAAAATCCGCATTGACTGCCGTGATGGGTGATCATGCTCTCTTGCACGGGATGCAGGGTGCCATCGCTATCGGCTGCGCCTTCAACGGTGCGGATGGATTTTCCGTTCAACTGTGGCAAAAACAGAATGCAGGCGTTTAACGGCTTTGAGCCTGCCTTGTCGGTCACCATCACGGTGCAGGCGCCGCAGTCGCCCTCGTTACAGCCTTCCTTGGTGCCGGTCATGGCGCGGTCTTCGCGCAGAAAATCAAGCAGTGTGGCCGAAGGATCCAGATCCTTGAGCACAACCTCTTCACCGTTCAGATGAAAGGTGATTGTCATCGTGTGAAACCCGTCGCCTTACGTGAACCACCCCTGATGCCATGCCTTCGATGCGACGTAGAAAACCTGGCGGGCCTTTGCATATGCTTGCTGAGAATAACCTACGAAGCACTGTCTTGCTCTGGCAAGAAAAAGCGACTCTGGCCCGCAGCATTCTTTCGCGCAACAATATTGCTGTGTGCAGGTGAAAGCCCGTTATTTTTAAAGAGGTTTCCAAGAGGAACTGCACTGAAAATTCCCATGCTCGATAAGACTTTCAAATCTGGTTTGATAATGTCTTATGTTTTTGCAGGGTCGTAACGGTGCTATATGCAGCGCAGTGCTGGGCGTTTGATCACTTCTGCGCCACTTTGAAAAGCCAGTTTTTGCGCTGAAGGGATGACACTGCAGTAAGATCGGCTCTTATCCTTGCAGGGGGGATAGGATAGCTTGGGGCTCATGACAAATGCTCCTCGATTCATTCACCTGCGTAGCCATACGGAATATTCCCTGCTTGAAGGTGCTTTGCGCCTGAAGAAGCTGCCAGATCTGTGCAAAAAGCACGAAATGCCGGCGATCGCAGTGACCGATAGCAACAACCTGTTCTCGGCGTTAGAGTTTTCGGTCTCTGCCAGCAAAGCAGGGGTGCAGCCAATTGTTGGCTGTCAGATTGATCTGCGTTTTGTCGAGCCAGCGCCTGGGGAACGCCCCCAGCCGCCTGCGCCACTGGTCCTACTGGCGCAAAGCGAGGCAGGCTATGAGCACCTGATGAAGTTGAACTCCTGCCTTTATCTGCGTCAGGGCAGCGAGTTGCCCTATGTGACGTTGGAGGACCTGGCGACAAACGCGGGCGATGTAATTTGCCTGAGCGGTGGGCCAGATGGGCCGGTGGGGCGGCTGCTGCGCCAGGGGCAGCGTCCGGCGGCCGAAGAGTTGATGCAGCGGCTGAAAGCAATCTTTGCCGACCGGCTCTATGTCGAGTTGCAGCGCCACCCCGGCGAGGATGGCCAGCCTGAGGCCGAAAAATTGAGCGAGCGCGGCCATGTGGAAATGGCCTATGCCATGGATCTGCCATTGGTGGCCACCAATGACGTCTATTTCCCCAATACCGAAATGTATGAGGCCCATGACGCGATGATCTGCATCGCCGAAGGCGCCTATGTGGATCAGTCCGAACCGCGCCGCCGTCTGACCGCACAGCATTACTTCAAAAGCCAGGAAGAGATGGTCGCGCTGTTTGCTGATCTGCCTGAGGCGATTGAAAATACGGTTGAAATCGCCAAGCGTTGCGCTTTCAAGGCCTATCTGCGGGATCCCATCCTGCCCAAGTTTGCCGATGACGAGGTGGCCGAGCTGCGGCGCATCGCCAACGAGGGGCTGCAGAATCGCCTGGCGGTAATCCCGCACGCGGTGAGCGTCGAAGAATACCAGGAGCGGCTCGACTTTGAGCTGGGCATCATCGAGGGCATGGGCTTTCCAGGCTACTTCCTGATCGTTGCCGATTTTATCCAATGGGCCAAGGATCATGACATTCCGGTGGGGCCCGGGCGGGGCTCGGGTGCGGGCTCTTTGGTGGCCTATGCGCTGACAATTACGGATCTTGATCCGCTTCGCTACTCGCTGCTGTTCGAGCGGTTCTTGAACCCGGAACGGGTCTCGATGCCCGACTTCGACATCGACTTTTGTATGGATCGCCGCGAAGAGGTGATCAAATACGTGCAGGAGAAATATGGCCGCGACAAGGTGGGCCAGATCATCACCTTTGGTGCGCTGCTGTCCAAGGCGGCGGTGCGCGACATGGGGCGGGTTTTGCAGATGCCCTATGGCCAGGTGGACCGTCTTTCCAAGCTGATCCCGGTAGAAGGCGTCAAGCCGATGTCTATCGTGGACAGTCTGAAGGAAGAGCCGCGCCTGGCCGAGGAGGCCAAAAACGAGCCAGTGGTGGACCGCTTGCTGAAATACGGCATGCAGGTCGAAGGACTGCTGCGCTCGGCCGGTACGCACGCGGCGGGTGTTGTGATTGGGGATCGTCCGCTGGATGCGCTGGTGCCGCTCTACCGCGATCCGCGCTCGGATATGCCTGCGACCCAGTTCAACATGAAATGGGTGGAACAGGCCGGGCTGGTCAAATTCGACTTTTTGGGTCTGAAGACCCTCACGGTTATTCAGAACGCGGTGGATCTGATCAAACAGTCTGGTCGCGATCTGCATGTGGCGGCGGATGGCACCCCGCTCTATGAGCCACCGACAGGTGCGGTGAACGAGATCAACGCCATTCCGCTGGATGATAAGCCCACTTATGATCTTTATTCTTCGGCCAAGACGGTGGCGGTGTTCCAGGTGGAATCCACCGGCATGATGGATGCGCTAAAGCGGATGAAGCCGACCTGTATCGAAGATATCGTCGCCCTGGTGGCGCTATATCGTCCGGGCCCGATGGAGAACATCCCGACCTATTGCGAAGTGAAAAACGGCCTCAAAAAGATCGAGTCCGTGCATCCGCTGATTGACCATATTCTGGAAGAAACGCAAGGAATTATCGTTTATCAGGAGCAGGTTATGCAGATTGCCCAGGTGATGGCGGGCTATAGCCTGGGCGGCGCTGACCTGCTGCGCCGCGCCATGGGTAAAAAGATCAAAGAGGCGATGGACGCTGAGCGTCCCAAATTTGAAAAGGGCGCGGGCGAAAATGGCGTGCCTGCCAAAAAGGCCTCCGAGGTTTTTGACCTTCTGGAGAAATTTGCCAACTACGGCTTCAACAAATCGCACGCTGCGGCCTATGCGGTGGTCTCTTATCAGACCGGCTGGCTCAAGGCGAACCATCCGGTGGAGTTCATGGCAGGCGTCATGAACTGCGATATCCATCTGACGGATAAGCTGGCGATCTATTTTGAAGAGGTGAAAAAGGGCCTCGGGTTGCCCTATGTGCCGCCCTGTGTGAACCGCTCGCTGGCCACTTTCAATGTGGTCAACGGCGAATTGGTCTATGCGCTGGGCGCGCTGAAAAACGTCGGTGTTGATGTGATGCGGCTGGTGGCTGAGGCCCGCAATGACGATGGTCACGAACGCCCCTTCGTCAATATCTTTGACTTTGCCCGCCGGGTGAATCTCAAGAAGATCGGCAAGCGCCCGCTGGAGATGCTGGCCCGCGCCGGCGCCTTTGATCAGCTGGATCGCAACCGCCGCCGGGTCTTTGACAGTCTCGAAGGGCTGGTGAATTATTCTAACGCTATCCACGAGCAGAAAAACTCCAATCAGGTCTCGCTCTTTGGTGAAGCGGGGGATGATCTGCCCGAGCCGCGTCTGGCCAATACCCCCGACTGGTTGCCAGCCGAGCGCCTGTCGGAAGAGTTCAAGGCGATTGGCTTCTATCTGTCTGGCCATCCGCTGGACGATTATATGCCCGCGCTGAAGCGCAAGGATGTGATGACCCTGGATGAGGTCATGGTGAAGGCCGAGCGCGGACCATTCCTGGCCAAGATGGCGGGGGTTGTTGCCGGACGGCAAGAGCGCAAATCGGCGCGTGGCAATCGGTTTGCCTTTGCGCAGCTCTCGGACACCACCGGCGGCTATGAGGTGACGATCTTCTCGGATGTGCTGGAAAAGGCGCGCGAGTACCTCGACACCGGTTCCAAGGTGGTGATCACCGCCGAGGCCACGATGGAGAGCGACCAACTTAAACTGCTGATGCGCTCTGCCGGGCCGGTGGATGCAGCGGTGGCTGATGCCGGACGGTCCTCATTGCGGATCTACCTGGATGATGCGGCGGCGATCAGCACGGTGGCAACGGTGTTGGAAGACGCCAAAAAGGCCGCCCGCAGCGCCAGCCCCGGAGAGATCTACCTTTACCTGCAGGATTCCGATCTGCCGGGCGATGTGGAAATGAACCTGGGTGCAATGTTCCCCATCAACCCGCAGATCAAAGGTGCGCTGAAGTCGCTAGAAGGGGTGATGGAGGTCGAGGAGATTTGATGCCTGCCCTCTCAATCTTAAAATTTCACCTAACTTTATTAGGGTGTTGATTTTGTTTAGAAGTTTTTCTTCCCTAGTCCTGTTTCTATTCGCATCTTTTGCTGCTGCTGAAGAGCAAATGCCCGACCAGAGATATTTGACAAACCGATACGTCGTTCAAGACGTGAATGTTCCGACTCTAACCTATTGGGGGAATGACATTTCCGTTGAGTTAGTTGGCGACGTTCCTCATGAGATTGCATTTGCTGAGGTGTCACGTCTAAAGTTTTTGTCTGAACATGCTGACATAGCTGTGCGAATGGCTGGGTCTTCTGAAAAATGGTTTTCCTCCAAAGGCCAAGTTAGCAGCGACGCAAACTATGTGATCCATTTTGCGGATCTTTCGTCTACGAAACCAGAGAAAGACAGCCTGCTTTTTTAGGCAAAGATCAAGTTGATTTGGAAGAATCTCACCCCAACATTAGAACACTATTTGAAGCGGGGTTAACTTTTTATGGGCCTGCTTGCTATGGTAGTTGGAAGGTGAGCATAGACAACGTTGCTCGGGCAAATGTCATAGTTGTCGACACAAGTGAACCTGTCAAAATTCAACTTGATTGTTTGAAATTCTCTATCCCGTTTCCATTGGGTGTTCAGCCTGATGTGACAACGATAGGATTTCAGTTTTCCAGAGAGCAAACGCCTGATACTCGACCTGTATTCATTGATGAAAGTGAGATTGTGCTACAGTTGCGACTCTCCGCGTATTGTCGAAACGTGTTAAACCAAAACTCACTAGAATGTCCGATGCAACTGTTTGGCCAAGTGTTGCGTGTTCACAAAGATCTTCTGTCAATCGCATTAAGTCCTGTGCATTGACTAGGCTCTACTACTGCCTCGGCCATGGATCACTTGCCTCAATCAGGTTTCCTCGCAAATTAGCACGGCCGATCCGTCAGCCAGCGTAAAACAGCTGAAAGACTGCGATCATAAGGCCGACAAAACAATGGGAAACCAACGAAGGCCGGAATCAGTAGTGTGGTGGGCGCTCGTCGCCGAAGACATGCGCGCCACCACCGCCTTGCTCGCGCCCGGCTTCGCGCTCCATCAGCATGCGCACCCGCTTGGAGAGCCGGTCGATCTCCGTCTGTTGGCTGGCAACCACGTCACTCAACTCGTCAACGGTGCGGGTCAGATGGGCGATTTGTTCTTCCAAGGCTTGCATTTCATTCTCCATAGCTGCGCAACGTCATATGCCGCTTCCTCTTGCCGGTCCATGGCCAAGACGCGCAGGCTGGAGTCAAATGATGTCAATGAGCTGCAGAGGGGGAACGATGTCCGGGATTGAAGATGCAAAACCACTGGTAGAGATCAGTCAGCAAGACGGCGTCATGACGATTACCATATGCCGCCCTCAGATGCGCAATGCGGTGAACCCAGCCACAGCGCGGGCGCTGTATGCGGCGTTCTTGCGGTTCGAGGCCGATGAGACCGCGCAGATGGCGGTGCTAACCGGAGAAGGCGGCTATTTCTGCTCTGGTTTTGATCTCAAGGCAGCTGGTGCAGGGGGCTCGGATGAGTGGTTGGCGTCGCTGGACCTTGAGGCAGATTGGCGCGACCCGGTGGTCGACCCGCGCCCCGGTCCGATGGGACCGTCGCGCCTGATGCTGTCAAAGCCAGTGATCGCCGCCATTGAGGGGCCCGCGGTTGCAGGGGGCATGGAGCTGGCGGCCTGGTGCGATATACGTGTCATGGCCGAAGATGCCTTTGCAGGGGTTTATTGTCGTCGTTGGGGGGTGCCTCTGATCGACGGTGGCACCGTGCGGCTGCCGCGTATCTTGGGACAGGGGCGTGCCAATGATCTGATCCTGACGGGCCGTACCCTGCCAGCCGAAGAGGCCTATCGAATGGGCTTTGCGGATCGTCTGGCGCCCAGTGGCGAGGCTTTGGATATGGCGCAGGCCCTGGCGCAGGATCTCACCCGCTTCCCGCAGGCCTGTATGCGGGCGGATCATCTGTCGACGCGGATGCCCTCGCAGCATCTGGCCGAGGCCCTGCGGCGCGAATGGCGCTCAGCCAAGGCTTTTGTCCAAGAGGGCCGTACCGGGGCGCAGCGCTTTGCCGAGGGGCTGGGGCGGTCGGGCGATTTTTCGCAGATCTGACAGCGGGACTGGACTGGGCCTGTAAAAGGGGGAAGGCCTGTCACTCAGCTGTTACGCATAAGATCTAGGCAGCCCCCGATTGCTGTGCCTCTGCGCTGCCGTTGAAGGGGCAGGGGCGAACCTGTCGCCTTGCCCATAGGCACGGCTTGGGCTAGACCGCGCGGCGAGTAAATGACCAAAACCCACCCGTGAGGAGGCCTTTTCATGGCCAAGATCAAGAAACAGCCCCGTCCTAAGGCGGTAACGCCCAAGGGATTTCGTGACTATTTCGGCGAAGAGGTGACACAGCGTTCTGAAATGCTGCGTGCCATCGCGGGTGTCTATCATCATTACGGGTTCGAGGCGCTGGAAAGTTCGGCTGTGGAAACCGTCGAGTCGCTGGGCAAATTTTTGCCTGATGTGGAGCGCCCGAATGCCGGTGTCTTTGCCTGGCAGGAAGTTGATGAACACGATCCTGACAGCAACAAAGGGGACTGGATGGCGCTGCGCTATGATCTGACAGCGCCTTTGGCGCGGGTCTATGCCCAGCACCGCAATGATCTGCCGACGCCCTATCGCCGCTATGCAATGGGGCCGGTCTGGCGCAATGAAAAGCCAGGGCCTGGCCGCTACCGCCAGTTCTACCAGTGTGACGCCGATACCGTTGGTACGGCGTCGATGGCAGCGGATGCTGAGATCTGCATGATGCTGTCTGATACGCTGGAAACAGTCGGCATTCCCCGTGGCGACTACTTGGTGCGCGTCAATAACCGCAAGGTCATGAATGGCGTGCTAGAGGTCATGGGCCTGGGCGATGATCAGGCCGCCAAGGACAATGTGCTGCGCACCATCGACAAATTCGACAAGGTCGGCGAGGCGGGCGTGCGAGAATTGCTGACCAAGGGCCGTCTGGATGCTTCCGGTGCCTATATCGACGGGGTTGGCCTCAGCGATGATCAGGTCGAGCCGGTTCTGGCCTTCCTGACCTCCAAGGCGGACAATACTGCCAAAACATTCGAGAACCTGCGCGCCGCTGTTGGCGCGTCAAAGGTCGGGGCCGAGGGCATTGGCGAGCTGGAACAGATTGGCGACTTGATGGCTGCTGGCGGCTATGGGTCTGACCGGATCGAGATTGATCCCTCCATCGTGCGTGGCCTTGGGTACTACACTGGCCCAGTATATGAGGCTGAACTGACCTTTGACATTCTGGACGATCAGGGTCGCAAACGTCAGTTTGGTTCGGTCTCAGGCGGTGGGCGCTACGACGATCTGGTGAAACGTTTTACCGGTCAGGAAGTACCGGCCACTGGCCTGTCTATCGGCGTTGACCGCCTGCTTGCTGCGCTGCGTGAAAAGGGCCGTCTCAGTGCGACCCCTACGGGGCCAGTTGTGGTCACGGTGATGGATAAGGCACGCATGGCGGATTACCAGACCATGGTGGCGGAACTGCGCAATGCCGGGATCCGCGCCGAGGTATATCTGGGGAATCCCAAGAACTTTGGCAATCAACTGAAATATGCAGATCGGCGCAATTCGCCCGTTGCGGTGATCGAAGGCGGTGACGAAAAGGCGGCTGGGGTCATCCAGATCAAGGACTTGATCCTGGGCGCCAAGATCGCCGAAAGCGCCACTCTGGAAGAGTGGAAGGAACGCCCCAGCCAGTTTGAGGTGCCGCGCGGTGACCTGGTCGCCAAGGTGCGCGAAATCCTCGAAAGTCAGGATTGATCATGTCTGAAAGATCGCAAACACTGGCGCGGGCTGCGAGGCTGCGCATGAATTTTGAGGCCGCTGGGGCCCAGGTGGTGGAGCCGCCGCTGCTGCAACCGGCCGGTACTCTGCTTGATCTTTACGGCGAGGACATCCGGGCGCGGGCCTATGTCACCTCGGATGCGGTGCGCGGAGAGCAGATGCTGCGGCCCGATTTCACTCTGCCGGTGGTGCAGATGCATATGCGTGAGGGCGCGGAACCTGCGCGCTATACCTATGCAGGCGAAGTGTTTCGCCGCCAAGAGCATGATCCGGATCGCTCCAATGAGTATCTGCAGGTTGGCTATGAGATCTTTGAACGGGATGATCCGGCCGCTGCGGACGCTGAGGTCTTTGCGCTTATAGCGCTGCAGTTGCGCGGCTTGCCGCTGCGGGCGGCAACCGGGGATATTGGTATCCTGATGGCGGCTGTGCAGGGGCTGAACACCACCCAGATGCGCAAAGCGGCTTTGATGCGCCATATCTGGCGCCCACGGCGGTTCCGCTCCTTGTTGGATGTCTATGCTGGCCGCAGCCCCCTCCCGGAAAACCGGTTGAAGCTGCTGTCCTCTGAGGGGCCTTTGACCGGATCGGCAACTGTGTTGGGCAAGCGCAGCGAGGCAGAGGTAGAGGCGCGGATTGAGCTGTTGCGCCAGGATGCCGCAACGCCGCCAATTGCGGAAAACGAGCTACTGGCACTGGAGGCGCTGATGGCCGTGCGCGAGACTGTGCCTTTTGCGATTGAGCAGATGCGCGATATTGCGGTGGATTTGCCTGCGATAAACCCGGCCCTGGATCGTTTGGATGGGCGGATCGCAGCGCTGAAAGCACGCGGCATTGATATTGATAGCCTGGATTTTGAGGCCTCCTACGGGCGGACCTCGATGGAATATTATGATGGCTTTGTCTTTGGGTTTTATGCCGAAGCGAGACCAGATCTGCCTCCAATCGCCAGCGGTGGTCGTTATGATGCCCTGACCCGCCAATTGGGGCAGGGGGCTGAAATTCCCGCTGTAGGGGGCGTGCTGCGCCCCGATTTGATGCTGATGCTCGAGGAGGGTCAGTCATGAGCCTGAAACTGGGGGTGCCGTCCAAGGGGCGGCTGATGGAAAAGACCTTTGACTGGTTTGCCAAGCGCGGGCTGACCCTGGCGCGGACTGGATCGGAACGGGAATATGCCGGTGCGATCGAGGGGGTTGAGGGGATGGAGCTGGTGCTGCTTTCGGCGGGTGAAATCCCGCGAGAGTTGGCGGCCGGGCGCATTCACCTGGGTGTGACTGGCACGGATTTGGTGCAAGAAAAACTGCCGCTCTGGGAACAGCAGTTGCAAGAGTTGGAGCCGCTTGGGTTTGGCCATGCGGATTTGATCCTGGCGGTGCCGCAGTGCTGGATTGATGTGGACACATTGGATGACCTGGATGCGGTTGCAGCCTCTTTCCGTGAGACCCATGGTCACAGGCTGCGGATTGCCACCAAATATCACCGTCTGGTGCGTGAGTTCCTGACTGAGGCCGGGGTGGCGGATTATCAGCTGGTGGATAGCCAAGGGGCAACCGAGGGCACGGTTAAGAATGAAACTGCTGAGATGGTGGCCGATATTACCTCCACAGGTGAGACCCTGCGCGCCAATCACCTAAAGTTGCTGTCGGACGGTTTGGTGCTTCAGAGCCAGGCCACCCTATGGCGTAGCCGCGTGGCGGGATATTCAGAAGCGGAACGTACCGCGCTGAAGGCGCTAACAGGTCTGATCCATGGCTGATCTGGGGTGATGGAAGGGGGGGAGCTCCCGCCCGTCGCCCATGCAATGAATTGCACGAGGCTCCCGTTGGGCCTGGCGCCGCACTATCGTGCGGCGCTTTGTCTTTCTGGATAGTGCCTTAGGGCACAATTGCCCCGTAGGGCCAAATCCACTGTTGGGATCAGATGACACCGATTTCGGCCAATGCCTGGGACAGTTCCAAGGGGAGCGGCTCTTCGGTCCTGTGGTTTTTGGGCAGGTCGGCGGGACTGTCTTCAGGTTTGAGGTAGCGCCAGCCCTGGAAAGGGCGTTTGGTGGCGGTATGGGTACGGTGCAGTTTTGGATCGAGTATGATGGCGCAGCGGCGAATGCCGTCTTCGCCAATGACCTCGTCCATGCGCAGAATTCTTTGTCGGCACTGAATTTGCCCCTTGATGACCCAATAGATTGATCCACCAGCGAGAATCTCAGGCTCGCGCTTGGGCCACATGCGGGTGACATGGCGCGGCAGGCCCTCGGGCAGGCGCGCGCTGGTCATGTCCTGCCAGTCCTGCAGGCCCTCGACACTTTCAGTGCCAACAGAGAGCTTTACCAGATTGACGTAGTTATCCACAGTTTCCCCACAGAGTCGTCCAGAGTTGGACCTTCATATAGTGTTTCGAGATTAGGTGCGAGCAAGATATTGTGGTACACTCAGTAATTATTTCTCAATGATCTGTGATTTCACCGTTGAGGATTTCCATCAGCCTGTAGTATCGAAGCCGCCACTCAGCTCCGATCATCGACAAATAGGGAATCACTATATGAGCCGCTTTGCTGCCCCCATCGCCGCACAAATCTGGGATATGAAATATCGTTTCAAGGAAGCGGATGGTACCCCTATCGATGTGACCGTGGAGGACAGCTGGCGCCGGATTGCCCGAGATCTGGCCCGTGCCGAAGACAACCCCGGTGTCTGGGAAGAGAAATTCTACGAGGCGTTGGAAGATTTCAAATACCTGCCGGCTGGGCGTATCACTGCAGGAGCGGGTACCGCGCGTCAGGTAACCCTGTTCAATTGTTTTGTGATGGGCACGGTGCCTGACAGCATGTCAGGAATCTTTGACATGTTGAAAGAGGCTGCGCTGACCATGCAGCAGGGCGGTGGCATCGGCTATGACTTTTCGACCATTCGCCCACGTGGCGCCGATGTTAAGGGCGTGGCGGCAGATGCTTCCGGCCCCTTGTCGTTCATGGATGTTTGGGATGCCATGTGCCGCACCATCATGTCGGCTGGTTCACGTCGCGGTGCAATGATGGCGACCATGCGCTGTGATCACCCGGATGTTGAGGCTTTTATCACGGCCAAGTCAGATTCGGCGCGGTTGCGCATGTTCAATATGTCGGTGCTCATCAGCGATGCCTTTATGGAAGCGGTCAAGGCCGATGGGTCCTGGGAGTTGCAGTTCGACGGCAAGATCTATCACACTGTGCAGGCGCGTGATCTGTGGAACAAGATCATGCAGGCGACCTATGACTATGCTGAGCCCGGTGTGATTTTCATTGACCGGATCAACAAGGCCAACAACCTCAACTATATCGAGAACATCTGCGCCACCAACCCCTGTGGCGAGCAGCCGCTGCCGCCCTATGGCGCCTGCCTTTTGGGCTCAATCAATATGGCCCGGCTGGTTTCCAACCCCTTTGAGTCCAATGCCGAGCTGAATCAATCTGCCATGCAGGAACTGGTCGCTACTGCTGTTCGAATGATGGACAATGTGGTGGATGTGTCGAAATTCCCGCTGGAGGCACAGGCGGCTGAGGCCCAGGCCAAGCGCCGCATCGGGCTGGGTGTGACCGGGTTGGCGGATGCTTTGCTAATGTTGGGTCTGGAATATGGATCGGACGCAGCGGCGCGTCAGACCGACCGTTGGTTGCACGCGATCGCCCGCGCCGCCTATCTGGCCTCGGTGGATCTTGCCAAGGAAAAAGGCGCCTTCCCGCTGTTTGATGCCGAAGCCTATCTGGCCTCAGGCAATATGATGAACATGGATGAGGATGTCCGCGAGGCTATCCGCGAGCATGGCATCCGCAACGCGCTGCTGACCTCGATTGCCCCCACCGGCACCATCAGCCTCTATGCGGGTAACGTGTCCTCGGGGATTGAGCCGGTCTTTGCCTATGCCTATACCCGCAAGGTGCTGCAAAAAGACGGTTCGCGCACGGAGGAAGAGGTCGTTGACTATGCGGTGCAGATGTACCGAGAGAAGTTCGGGACGGATGCCGCTCTGCCGGGCTATTTTGTCAACGCTCAGACCCTGCCGCCAGCGGCCCATGTGAAAATGCAGGCGGCGGCGCAGAAATGGATCGACAGCTCGATTTCCAAAACCATCAACTGCCCGGAAGATATTTCCTTTGATGAGTTCAAGGATGTCTACATGCAGGCCTGGGATCAGGGCTGCAAAGGCTGTACCACCTATCGCCCCAATGATGTGACCGGATCTGTTCTGTCGGTGAGCGAGAGCGCGGATACCGCGCCGGGTGAAACCGCGGATGCACCGCATGAGAGCGACATGGGAGAAAACGGGGCCGAAGTTGTTTACATGTCTGAGCCGCTGGACCGGCCTCAAAGCCTGGAAGGACATACTTACAAGCTGAAATGGCCAGATTCTGAACATGCGATCTATCTGACCATCAACGATATTATCATCAGCGATCACCGCCGCCCATTTGAAGTCTTCATCAACTCCAAGAACATGGAACATTATGCATGGACGTTGGCGCTGACCCGGATGATCTCCGCCGTGTTCCGGCGCGGGGGCGATGTCTCCTTTGTGGTGGAAGAGTTGAAAGCGGTGTTTGACCCGCGTGGTGGCGCCTGGGTGCAGGGCAAGTATATTCCCTCAATCCTGGCAGCGATTGGTGGCGTGATCGAAACCCATATGGTTAAGACTGGTTTCCTCGAAGGTGAGGGCATGGGGCTGAAATCGGATCCGCAGGCCGAGGTGGTGAACTTGAACGCTCCCCGCGGAAAACCTTGCCCGAGCTGCGGTCAGTATGATCTGCAAATGGTGGAAGGCTGCATGACCTGTCGTAGCTGCGGCCATTCAAAGTGTGGGTAATCTGGCCCTGCTGCTTGTTTATGTGTGAAAGCTCACATCAGTTTGCAATTTGACCCGCTTAAACTGCAATTTTGACCACTAAAAGTTTGCCACCGCCCTTAAAGGGGCGGTGGCTCTCTATTTTCTGGGATGTGTCGTGATGAGTTTGAGCCTCCCCCAAAGAAGTGGTCCGATCCTATGATTAGGAAACGGAGGACCATAGATGGCGACGAAGAGACCCAAGCCCGAAGAGATTGTCTTGAAGTTACGGCAAGTCGAAGTGCTGATGGGGCAAGGCATGCCTCGGATAGACGCGATCAGACAGATCGGTGTGACTGAACAAACCTATTACCGCTGGAGTGCGGGCGAATTTAGAAAAGCGTCCAGTGGACGGTTTTCCCGCCAAACATGTCTGGCGGAATGGGTACGGAACAACTCAAGGAACTGAAGCGGCTCCAGAAAGAGAACGAGCGCCTTCGCCGGGCCGTCTCGGATCTGACACTGGACAAATTGATCCTGTCGGAAGCCGCTCGGGGAAACTTCTGAGCCCTTCGCGTCGTCGCGCCTGCATCGAATTGGTTCGCCGCAAGGTGAAGGTTTCGGAGCGTCGCGTTTGTCGTGTTCTGGGTCAACACCGATCCACACAGCGGCGAGTGCCACAGGGACGTGCTGACGAGGAGCGCTTGGTCGCGGACATGATCGAGCTGACCCACCAGTACGGCCGATATGGCTATCGAGGGGTTGCTGCCCTGCTGAGAGATGCAGGCTTGGGAGAACGGATACTGCGAAAGCTTCAACGGGCGAATGCGGCCCTCTCGGTGATGCCAGCATCACCTGCCGGTTAATAGATGAATTGCTGAACGGTGAAATCTTCTATTCGTTACGCGAGGCTCAGATAATCATTGAAAGCTGGAGAAAACACTACCACACCAAACGACCCCACAGTGCTCTGGACTACCGCCCACCTGCGCCAGAGGCCATCGTCCCGATGGACCAAAGGCCAACCATGCACTAACTTTCAAACTGGACAACTCAAGTGGGGCTGCTCACTTTAATGGGAGAGTTGTTTGACCGCTTCGATAGACGATGGTGTCAGCATGGTTGCTAAAAGCTTGTGCATATGTGTTTGCAGGACGCTTACAGGGCTCAGCCTGGACTATCCCTGTGCTTGGTTGTGAACCAAGGCTGCGCAAGATGTCGATTTTGAAGCGCATTTTGTCTGAAACCGAAGAAGTAAGGACCATCAAAAAATCACTTTATTAAGGCAGAAGAACAGGAGCTCACATGCGCTATTCTGCTTTGAGATTGATCAAGGAAAGCCTGATCGGGCACAAAGGGTGGGGAGCGCAATGGCGCGATCCCGATCCAAAGGACGCCTATGACTACGTGATCATTGGCGGCGGCGGACATGGGCTGGCCACAGCCTATTACTTGGCGAAAGAGTTTCAGGGCGCGCGGATTGCGGTTCTGGAAAAGGGCTGGATTGGGGGCGGAAATGTGGGGCGGAATACCACGATTATCCGCTCTAACTATCTGCTGGATGGCAACGAACCGTTCTATGAGTTTTCCCTGAAGCTGTGGGAGAACCTTGAACAGGACCTGAACTATAACGCCATGGTCAGTCAGCGCGGCATTCTGAACCTTGTGCATTCGGATGCCCAGCGGGATGCGGCGCGGCGGCGCGGCAACGCGATGCTCCTGAACGGATCGGATGCTATGCTTTTGGATAAGGAAGGCGTGCGCAGGCTCTATCCGTTTTTGAACTTCGACAATGCTCGGTTCCCGATCAAAGGCGGGCTACTGCATCCGCGTGGTGGCACCGTACGCCACGATGCGGTCGCCTGGGGCTATGCGCGTGGCGCCGATCAGCGCGGCGTGGACATCATTCAGAATTGCGAAGTTACTGGTTTCAAGATCAAAGAGGGGCGCCTGCTGGGGGTCGAGACCTCGCGTGGATATATCGGTGCGAAGAAAGTGGGGGTTTCCGTTGCAGGGAGCTCTGGTCGCGTGATGGCGATGGCAGGGATGCGCCTGCCCATCGAAAGTCATGTGCTGCAGGCCTTTGTTTCAGAGGGTTTGAAACCCTTCATACCGGGCGTGATTACCTATGGAGCGGGCCACTTCTATTGCAGCCAATCTGACAAGGGCGGGTTGGTTTTTGGCGGCGATATCGATGGCTACAACTCTTACGCTCAGCGAGGCAACCTGCCTGTGGTTGAGGACGTGGTCGAAAGCGGCATGTCGCTGATCCCAGGGCTTGGGCGGGCGCGGCTGTTGCGCAGCTGGGGCGGAATTATGGATATGTCGATGGACGGTTCCCCCTTTATCGACAAGACCCTTATCGAGGGGCTCTATTTCAACGGTGGCTGGTGCTATGGCGGCTTTAAGGCCACCCCTGCCGCAGGCTTCTGCTTCGCCCATCTCCTGAAAACCGGCCGTCCACATGAAACCGCAAAAGCCTATCGACTGGACCGTTTCATGACTGGGCACATAATCGATGAAAAGGGCCAGGGTGCCCAGCCGAACCTGCACTGACTCAGCTGCGATTTGAGGAATTGAACCGATGATCATCAACCATCCGCTTCTTGGGCCACGCGACGCGCAGGAGTTTACCTATCTGGGCGATGCGGGTCTGATCAACCGCCCCTATTGGCTGTCGGACAACGCCATGCGCGGGTTTCACGACTATCTGCATCTGCGCGACAATCCGGCGGGTTTGCACCGCGAGTTGTGGTTTCACGAGCAAGGCGACCGTTCGTGGCTGGTCGTGACCCGTGACACCACCACACATGAGATCACTAAGGTGGAACTGGCCCGTGATGTGGCACGTGCAAAACGGACAGCCGAGGCAACGCAATGACACAGGTAAATCGCCTTACTGGCGGGCTGATCAATCGGTCAGCCACGCTCTCTTTCCGTTTTGACGGCATCTCCTATCAGGGATATGCGGGGGATACCTTGGCCTCGGCATTGCTTGCCAATGGTGTGCGCTTGATGGGGCGCTCGTTCAAGTACCACCGCCCGCGCGGGGTGCTGACCGCCGGATCGGAAGAGCCCAATGCACTGGTCGAGCTGCGGACAGGCGGCCGTCAGGAACCCAACACCCGTGCCACCGTGGCGGAGCTCTATGATGGGTTTGTTGCCCATTCGCAAAACCGCTGGCCGTCGTTGGAGCATGATTTCATGGCGATCAATGATCGCTTTTCGAATTTTCTCAGCGCGGGGTTCTACTACAAAACCTTCATGTGGCCTCGCGCGTTTTGGGAGAAGCTTTACGAACCGATCATCCGTAAAGCGGCTGGTCTGGGCAGCTTGACCGGCGAGGCAGATCCTGACGTCTATGACAAAGGTTTCCTGCATTGCGACCTTTTGGTGATCGGCGCAGGCCCGTCGGGTTTGGCCGCTGCACTGACCGCTGGCCGTGCAGGGGCGCAGGTGATCATCGCCGACGAGGACTTTCGTCTGGGTGGGCGCCTTCTGGCTGAAACAGGGGGGCTGTCGGAACAGTCTGGTGTGGAATGGGTCGAACAGACCCAAGCAGAGCTATCATCGCTCCCGAATGTCCGTGTGATGCGGCGCACGACCGTATTCGGCGCCTATGATCACGGAGTCTACGGCGCGGTTGAGCGCAATGCAGATCATCTAACCGCCCCCGAAGCTGGCAAACCCCGCCAGACCTCTTGGCGGATCTATTCCAAGCGGGCCCTGGTCGCGACTGGTGCGATCGAACGCCCGATCGGGTTTGAGAACAACGACCGGCCGGGTGTGATGCTGGCAGGTGCTACCCGCGCCTACGTAAACCGCTATGCCGCTTCGCCGGCGCGGTCGGTGGTGATCTTTGCCAATAGCGACGAGGCTCATCAGACCGCCCGCGATTTGATCGCCAAAGGGATCGAGGTCCCTGCGGTGGTGGATATTCGCCCAGATGCGCCTGCACTTGAGGGCGCTGAGGTTCTCGCTGGTGCACAGATCGTCGGGACAAAGGGGCGGCTTGGTCTGACCTCGGTCACGGTGCGTCTGGCAAACGGCCAGACCCGTGTGATCGCGTGCGGAGCACTGGCGATGTCTGGCGGTTGGAACCCCAATTTGGGGCTGACCTGCCACCAGCGCGGTCGCCCAGTTTGGAATGAAGACATCCATGCCTTTGTGCCGGGGCAGGGCCTGCCACAGGGGCAAAGCGTTGCAGGGGCCGCGATGGGCGAGATGTCGACCCATGCTGCGCTGACCGGCGGGGCTGCGAAAGCTTTGGACGCTCTATCCGACTTGGGGTTTGCAGCCCCATCTTTGCAGCTTCCCAAAGCCGAAGATGCCCCCGTGTCTCTCACTCCGTTTTGGCATGTTTCGGGCGCTAAACGCGCTTGGCTGGATTTTCAGAATGACGTCACAGTCAAGGACGTGAAACTGGCGCATCAGGAGAACTTTACTGCAGTCGAGCATCTGAAACGCTATACCACGCTGGGCATGGCCACCGATCAGGGCAAGACCTCGAATGTCGGGGCGCTGGCGGTGATGGCCGAATTGACAGATAAGTCGATCCCCGAAACCGGCACCACAATTTTTCGCCCGCCCTACACGCCCGTCTCGATGGGGGCGCTGGCTGGCCGGGCGGTGGGCAAAGAATTCCATCCCACCCGCCTGACCCCCAGCCACAAGTGGGCCGAGGAACAAGGCGCGGTGTTTGTCGAGGTTGGAAACTGGCTGCGGGCGCAATGGTTCCCCCAGAAGGGTGAGACTCACTGGCGGCAATCGGTGGATCGCGAGGTTCTAGCCACCCGCAATTCCGTTGGGATCTGCGATGTGACAACGCTGGGCAAGATCGACGTGCAGGGTTCGGATGCTGCGGAGTTCCTAAACAAGATCTATGCCAATGGCTTTGCCAAACTGCCCGTGAATAAGGTGCGCTACGGTCTGATGCTGCGCGAAGACGGCTTTGCCTATGATGATGGAACTGCTGCACGTCTGGCTGAGGACCATTTTGTTGTTACCACGACAACCGCCAATGCGGTCCTAGTCTATCGCAACATGGAGTTCGCCCGCCAGTGTCTGTGGCCGGATCTGGATGTCCAGCTGATTTCGACCACCGAAGCCTGGGCACAATATGCGGTCGCCGGTCCCAATGCACGCAGGCTATTGCAGAAGATCGTGGACCCCATGTTTGACATCTCGAACGAAGCGTTCCCCTTCATGGGCTGTGCGGAAATCACAGTCTGTGGCGGGTGCCGAGCAAGGCTGTTTCGTATTTCGTTCTCTGGCGAGCTGGCCTATGAGATTGCTGTTCCCACCCGCTATGGCGATGCATTGATGCGCGAGATGATGGCGGCAGGTGAAGAGTTTAACGTGACTCCTTACGGGACCGAGGCGCTGGGTGTTATGCGGATCGAAAAGGGGCACGCGGCAGGGAACGAGCTGAACGGCACCACCACTGCGCTGAACCTAGGGCTGGGGCGCATGGTTTCGTCCAAGAAGGATTTCATAGGAAATGTGCTGTCGCTTCGCGAAGGGATGAATGCTCGGGACGCGTTGAACCTTGTGGGTCTACGCCCAGTGGATGCGTCCAAGTCCGTCCCTGCGGGCGGGCATCTGATGGCCACGACAGGCCCAGTCGATGCAGCGCATGACCAGGGGTATGTCACCTCGGCTGCCTATTCGCCAATCCTCGAAAGTGCTATCGGGCTTGGCTTTGTGACGTCCGGCTTTGAACGGATGGGCGAACAGCTAAGGCTGGTTAATCCTCTGGAAGAGCAAGACGTTCTGGTCGAAATCGTTAGCCCCCATTTTGTCGATCCGAAAGGGGAGAAGCTCCGTGCATAAATTGAAACCCATCGCTCCGTTGGGCGGTGACACCCCGCGTTTGGACCAGATCGGGACGCTTTCTATAACCGAAGTCGTGGGGCAGGCATTGGCGTCCATTACCGCGCGAGAAGGGCAATTGGGTCAGATGCAAGAAGCACTGGCGCTGCCCTTGCCAGGTGTCGGAAAATCCTCAGCACAGGGAGATTTTTCTGCCTTATGGATCGGTCCCGACCAGTGGATGATTTCCGCAGACCATGATCAGCATGAGCTGCTCGCTGCGGAATTGAAGCACATGGTTGGGGATGCGGCGTCGGTCGTGGAACAAAGTGATGGTTGGTGTCGGTTTGATGTCTCAGGCGCGGCACTTTGCGACCTGTTCGAGCGGTTGTCCAACGCACCTGTGCGCAGCATGGCGTGCGGTGAGGTCATTCGCGGCACGATCGAGCATTTGGGTGCGTTCCTGTGGCGTTTGGCTGATGACCACATGGCTGTGATCGCCCCGCGCTCCTCGGCCGCATCGCTGCATCATGCACTGGTCGCAGTGGCACGTTCAGTAGCCTGATCCAAACAATTTACGAGGGCAGCGCGTCGCTGCCCTTAACCCGCATTGAGTTCTTGGCGCGCCGGTCCGCTATGGGTGTTATCCCAAAGCTTTCGCGATAGTGCCGCAGGAAGGCCCCAGGCGTGGCATAGCCCACCATGAACGCAACCTCGGTCACTGGTGTGTTGGAATACAGCACCAGCTGACGCGCCTGTTTCATCCTTATTTTCCGGTAGTATTTTAACGGGCTTTGTCCTGTCGCTTCCTTGAAACTGCGCTCCAGCGAGCGTGTCGAGACACCCACAGCTTCGGCCACTTTGCTGATCTGGATCGGGCTTTCGACATGCTCT
The DNA here is from genome assembly GCF_000152965.1 of Roseobacter sp. MED193. GTDB lineage: Bacteria > Pseudomonadota > Alphaproteobacteria > Rhodobacterales > Rhodobacteraceae > Pseudophaeobacter. The sequence continues at coordinate 3,407,684 of NZ_CH902583.1, forward strand.
GTGAAATGTTCAATCGCGCGTTCTACCTGTTTGGGCAGCAGGTCCTTGCTTTTGGCCGTGTCATGGGCGGGTGTCTTCTGCGCTGCGGCGGCGCTGCGGATATAGGGGTGTTGAAACCAGCAGGCGACCTCAGCCATGATATCGCCGCCCAGCTGCGTTTCAATCAGAGTCAGCATATGGTCGAAGGCAGCGGATGCGCCCGAGATGGTTGTATAGGCGCCGTCCTCGCAGATCACCGTGCTTTGCGCAGGAAGATCAGGGAATTCTGCCTGAAAGGCGGCTTCGTAACACCAATGCACTGACAGCGGGTTCTCGCCTGTTAGTCCGGTGCGGGCCAGCGCGAACACGCCGCCACTGATCGCCCCCAAGCGGGTTTTGCCACGCTGGTATCTTTGAAGCGCCGCGTTGGCGCGTGCCGGTATGGCAAAGCGGGCATTGGGGCTAGCGGTGAACAGCAGAAGGTCCAGATCCCCGGCTTCAGTTAGGGTGCAATCAGGGGCGAAACTGACCCTGGCAGAGGATTCAACAGGCCCTTCGTCTTCGGCGATCACCTTCCAGCGAAATGCCTCTCGTCCCGCGATCTCATTAGCCGCACGCAGTGGTTCGATACAGGAGGTCAGGCAGGCCATGGGAAAACCGGGAAAGATCAGAATTCCCAGCGTCACTGCGGGGGCGGAAGCCTCTGCATCGGTCATGCGCGCAGTCCCATTAATGTGTCTTGTGATATCTCGGCAGCGATTTCCAGAATGTGCCGCTCCAACAACCGTGCCGCGGGCGAAAGGGGGGACACTGCCCTGCGTAGCAGGTGAATTTCGCGTCTGGCATGTGGTTCAGCGAGAGGGCGAAACACCAAACCGGCTGAATTTGATGCCCTCACGGCCATCTCGGGAAGAATTGTGACCCCAATATTGGCCTGTACCATCCCCATGATCGAGGCCAGATTATGGGCCGACAGCAGCGCCCTGTCGTGCAGCTGGGTCGATGGTTCTGCAGTGATCCCCGCCGAAAGTGAGTTGGCAATGAGCCTCTCGTTGGTCAAGGCGTCCCAGGTGACAGGACCGCGGTCCTGCGCCAGCGCATGGGTCGGGGCGCAGATGACTCCGAACATATCGGACAGAATGTGCTGACTGTGCAGCCCGACGTTTTTCTGGCCTACCGTGGCGATGCCGATATCGATTCGATCGCGCGAAAGTTCGTGCAGGATTGAGCTAGAGTCCATATCGCGTAATTCGATGTCCAGATTGCCGTAATCGTTGATATGACGAGAAAAAACCTGTGGGATGATGGTGCCCGCCACCGAAGGAACGGTGGCAATACGCACGTGGCCATGGGTGGCTTTGGCAAAGCCTTCGATCGCTTTGACCGTGTTGTCGAATTGATGCAATTCCCGCTCGGCCTGCTCAAGAACATAGCTTCCTAAAGCTGTCAGTTTGCTTTTGCGGTCGGTTTCGAAAAGTGGTTCACCCAAATGGGTTTCCAGCTGTTTTAACATCATGGACACAGCCGAGGGCGTGCGCCCAAGCGTCTGGGCTGCATCGCTCAAATTGCCACTACGGGCGACGGTGGCAAAACCACGCAGCATTTCGATTTTAAGCACCATAGCGAGGGCTTTCAGTTTCACTGTAATAAAGTTCAATTATTTAAGTTTGATTGAATCCGTCTAAAGAGTCCATACCCAAGGAAACTGACTTCTGCTTGAGGCGACACTTCCATGACCGATATCCAAAAGAACCTGATTGCTGGCGAATGGCTGGCAGGGCTAGGCGAAATTGAAAACCGCAACCCGTCGGACCTGACCGATCTGGTTGGCGTGTTTGCGCAGGCCAGCAGCGACCAGCTGGACGCAACGCTGGATCAAGCCAAGATCGCTCAGCGGGAGTGGGCTGCATACGGCATGGAACGCAAGCAGGCCGTTTTGAACGCAATTGGCAACGAGCTGATCGCGCGCAGCGAGGAACTGGGTAGGCTTCTGGCGCGGGAAGAAGGCAAACCCTTCGCGGAGGGCAAGGGCGAGGTCTACCGCGCTGGTCAATTTTTCACTTACTATGCTGCTGAATGCCTGCGCCAGATCGGCGAGAACGCGGATTCTGTGCGCCCCGACATTGAAATCGACGTCCGCCGCGAAGCTGTCGGCACTGTTGCCATCATCTCACCCTGGAACTTCCCGACAGCCACCGCGTCGTGGAAGATTGCTCCTGCGCTGTGCTACGGCAATGCCGTGGTTTGGAAACCCGCCAACGTAACGCCCGCTTCGGCTGTGGCGCTGGCCGAAATCATCCACCGCCAGGACATCCCCAAAGGTCTGTTCAGTCTGGTCATGGGCGCGGGCCGCGAAATCGGCCAGCGACTGGTGGAAAGCCCGAAAGTGAACGCCATTTCTTTCACCGGTTCGGTTCCTGTGGGCAAGGGTATCGCCGCCGCCGCCATCCAGAATTTGACCAAGGTTCAGATGGAGATGGGGTCAAAGAACGCATTGGCAGTGATGGATGATGCAGATCTTGATTTGGCCGTGACCTTGGCCCTTGGGGGCGCCTTTGGAGGCACCGGTCAGAAATGTACAGCATCCTCCCGGCTCGTGGTCCATGACGCAATCCACGACGCCTTTGTTGAAAAACTCGTGGCCGGTGCACGGGCAATGAAAGTGGGGCACGCGCTGGAAGAGGGCACCCAGATGGGGCCCGTTGTCAGCGAACAACAGCTGCTTGAAAACCTGGCCTACGTAGATCTGGGCAAATCGGAAGGTGCTGAACTGGCTTGTGGCGGGACCCGTCTTGAGATGCCGCATCAAGGTTTCTACATGGCGCCGGGCGTATTCCTGAACACCACCAACGACATGCGCATCAACCGCGAAGAAATGTTCGCGCCGTTGACCAGCGTGATCAAGGTTGGCAGCTATGACGAAGCCTTGGCCACCGTCAACGACACCAATTTTGGTCTGACCTCGGGTATCGTGACGAAATCGTTGGCCCGCGCCACACATTTCCGCCGCAATGCCCAAACTGGTGTTGTCACCGTGAACCTGCCGACTGCCGGCACTGACTATCACGTGCCCTTCGGTGGCCGTGGTGACAGCTCCTACGGTCCCCGCGAGCAGGGCAAGGCAGCCGCCGAGTTCTACACCACCGTCAAGACCGCCTATATCAGCGCAGGCCCTGTCTGATGCGGATCGATGGTCTGCAATATGCCAACTGGTCCGAGAAAATTTTCCGCCAGCTTCGCGAAGGGGGCGTGGATGCAATCCACGTCACCATCTCATACCACGAGAACTTCCGCGAAACGGTTCTGAACTTTGAAAGGTGGAACCGCTGGTTCGAACAGTATCCTGATCTGATCATGAAGGGACAGTGGGCTTCGGATATCGACATTGCTCGTGAGACCCAGCGTACAGCTGTGTTCTTTGGTTTCCAGAACCCGTCGCCTATCGAAGATGATATTGGCCTGGTCGAGATCGTCCATACTCTGGGCGCCCGCTTCATGCAGCTGACATATAATAATCAATCGCTTCTGGCGAGCGGCTGCTACGAGGCAGAAGACACGGGTATTACCCGAATGGGCAGACAGGTCATCAGAGAAATGAACCGCGTGGGCCTCGTTGTGGATATGAGCCACTCAGCAGATCGTTCAACGATCGAGGCCGCCGAGCTGTCCGAGCGTCCCATCGCCATCACTCACGCAAATCCGTATGACTGGTCGCCCGCCCTGCGCAACAAGCGCGATGCGGTGATCCGTGCGGTGACCGAAAAAGGTGGAATGCTCGGCTTCTCGGTCTACCCGCATCACCTGAAGGATAAGTCCGATTGCACGCTGGAAAGCTTCTGCGAGATGATTGCCCGGACGGCAGAGAAATATGGCGCTGAGCATCTGGGGATCGGCACGGATCTTTGTCAGGACCAGCCCGATAGCATCGTGGAATGGATGCGAGTGGGCCGCTGGACCAAGGAAATTGACTATGGCGAAGGATCCAAATCCGCGCCGGGTTTCCCGCCGATGCCCAGCTGGTTCGAGGACAACCGCCATTTTGGCAACATCGAAAACGGCCTGAAGGCTGTGGGAATGGATGACCACGAGGTTGCCGGCATCATGGGACGTAATTGGTACCGCTTTTTTGCAGAGAATTTTGGCCCTCAGACAGGACGCTAAGGGGCAGGGGAATTGACACTTGGCCTCGAGCGAACAGATGGGGCCATATCTAGGAAAATGTAGATGTCTGAAGAATCTATGGGAATGACAGATCAGAAAGCCAGCGGCGTGAACAAGCCGCTGTTCCTGATCTCGGGCGGGTTCATCGCCGTTTTCTGCTTGGCAGCACTGATCAATCTTGACGCGCTCTCGGCAGCCGTGGACTGGGGGTTCAACGTCTCAGCCAAATACTTTGGCCTTTACTGGCAGGTTCTGCTGCTGGCGACCTTCCTGATCGGCCTGGTGCTGTGCGTGCTGCCCGGAGGTCGCGCGGTCATGGGCGGGCTTGCCGCGCCTGAGTTTACCATGTTCCAGTGGGGCTCGATGATCATGTGTACGCTTTTGGCAGGGGGCGGTGTGTTCTGGGCCGCAGGCGAGCCGATTGCGCATTTTCTGTCTTCGCCGCCGCTGTTTGGCGCCGAAGGCGGCACAGCAGAGGCCGTGAACGGCGCGATTGCGCAAAGCTTCATGCACTGGGGTTTTCTTGCCTGGGCCATTCTGGGATCGCTGTCGACCGTGATGCTGATGTATTACCACTATGAAAAAGGCTTGCCGCTTGCCCCGCGCACGCTGCTTTATCCGGTTTTTGGCGACAAGGCGATCCACGGCCCGATCGGCCTGATCGCGGATGCCTCGTCGATCATTGCGGTCGTGGCGGGTACTGTCGGTCCGATTGGCTTTCTGGGGCTGCAGGTGGCCTACGGTCTAGAAGACCTCTTTGGTATAGAGAATGGCTTTGCCACCCAGTTCCTGGTGATTGCGGGTCTTGTCGCTCTCTACACGATCTCGGCCATGACCGGTCTGTCGCGCGGGATTCAGCTGTTGTCGAAGATCAACGTGATCCTGGCCGCCGCGCTTTTGCTCTTTGTCCTGTTGGCAGGTCCAACCGGCTTCATCTTTGGCTCGTTCTTCTCGGGCTTTGGCACCTACATTGCCAATTTCTTTCAGATGGCGCTGTATCGCGGTGACGCAGGTCTGTTTGGCGCGCCCGGCTGGCTGGGCTGGTGGACTGTCTTCTTTTGGGGCTGGTTCATGGGCTATGGCCCGCTGATGGCGATGTTCATCGCGCGGGTTTCTCGGGGGCGCTCAATCCGCTCGATCATTATTATGCTGTCAATTGTAGCCCCGATCGTGACCAACTTCTGGTTCACAATCATCGGAGGCACCGGCATCTCGATGGAGCTGGCAGAAACGGGCACGATCTCAAAGGCCTTTGAAGGGTTCAACCTGCCGGCGGCGCTGTTGGCGATCACCTCGAACCTGCCTTTGGGTTTCCTAGTCTCGCTCTTGTTTCTGATCCTGACCACGATCTTTGTGGCCACGACCGGTGACTCGATGAGCTACGTGATCTCTGCCACCATGAGCAACGGTGACAACCCGCCCACACCGGTCCGTGTCTTCTGGGGTATCGCTATGGGTGTTATGGCCGTGATTTTGATTTCGGTGGGCTCCGGTGGTGTCTCCAAACTGCAGAGCTTTATCGTTGTAACAGCCGTTCCGGTGTCGTTGCTTTTGCTGCCATCGCTCTGGGATGCGCTGCGTATCACCTTGGCAAAAGGCAAAGAAAACTAATCAGTTGGGGTGCCTCTGGGCACCCCAGCCCCGCGTGCATCTCAGGCTCTATTCGACGCAGGCACTGAAATGCTCTATTGTCCTGACTGCAAAGGCCAAGAGAATGAATACAATAACTCGCCGTGATCCCGAACTGGTCATGCGCCTTGCGCGCCTCGGATCCATTCACCAATCACGCCTGTCCTTCATGCGCGTGCTGCTTCGTCGTTTGGCCCGAGAAGGCTGGCGCTTTGAAAACACTGCCTTTAACGTGAATGACGCAGGTGAAGGTCACGCCGTTTACACCGTCTACAGCCCAGACCGCGCATATTCACTGATTGCTTATGCCCATGACCTACCGCCTGAGAAACGCTCTGACCGGGTGATCGCCGAGGCTTGGGATGCGACTTTCACTCTGTTTGATGGCGTGCCGTCGGCGGCAGATATCGAACGCTTGTCGCACAATATCCCTGTGCAGGAAGCGGGGCGTGTATCCGGGACGGAATTGTCCGTGTCGCGGGCAAATCGCTCGGTGCGGCTGTGGGAGCACGTGGTTTCCAGCCTGGTCGAGGGCCACCAACCCGACCTCGAACAGATAAGGGCTGTTGGATACCTGATGCGGACCACTGCGGTCTATGGGTCCGGCAAGCTGGGGGCTGCAGATCGTGAGATGATCGCAGACCGTCCGGAATTTCGGGCGCCGTTCCAGGTCGAGATGCTTTCAGTCTATTTAACCCGCTGGTTTGTGCTGGATTTGGTGCAGCACATGGCCGACCGGCGTGCGGCAGCCGAGGGGCGGGTCGCTGCCCAGCTATCGCCTGAGATCGGACGTGTCATGGGGGTCGGCAATTCAACCGGTTTGGGCATGGCTCCCTTCCTTTTGAATCACCCGGTGCTGTTCAACAATTGGGTCGCCGCGCGCGAAAATGCTATTTTGGCGGTGCGCAGGCTGGCGAAAGCCAAATCGGAGGAGATCGCTCTGTTCCAGTCGCTGGTGGCGCGCAGCAAGATCACCATTGACCAGTGGCATTCGGAACATCCAATCCAGATTGAAAAACTGAAGGGGCTGCGCGCCGATGCGGCTAAAGTGGATGGTTATTTGGCGGGGGGCTGCCTCAGCGCCGAGCATCCGTGGGACGCGCTATATCGCTGGGCAGAAGACAACCTCTCGCTTGAAGGGCAGGAATGGATCGCCTCACTGATCTTGGAACCCTATGGCGCGCATGTGGATCGCTTTGCCGAAGAAATGGCAGGCGACAACACGGCCACTTTCCGCATTGCCGGCGCGATGAGCGTGGGCGCCCTGCGGACCTTGCTGCTCGAGATCTACGGATGGGCAATCGACACCGACTGGCAGGCGCCGGAAAACCGAGCCCGCGCCTGGTATGTGTCGGAAGAAAAGCTAGAACCCCGTCTGGGAGAGCGTTTCGAAGAGCCGATCGAAGAATATGAACAGCCCCTGGCCCCAGGGCGGGATGCCGCGCAACTGTTCAATGCCCTGGCCCATTGGCCAGATGAGGCGCAGGTTGCGGACTTCCTTTTGCGCCATCCAGAGCATCGTCACGTGCTGCGCCGCGCCCAGATCGTTGGCCGCGCGCCATATGCCGAGATCCGTGACAATACGATTTCTGACCAGGTGCTGCCCATCGACATGCTGCGTTGCAAGCTGGCCTTCTTTGGGGCCACGCAGTTTGACCCGCGATCGGACCGTTGGGTGCGTATTTGCATGTATGGTAACGCCCCGCTGCCCAAGGAACTGACACAGGAAAATGCTGATTTTTGGGTCTTCCCTGCTGGCGAGACCCAGCTTGAGGAGGGCGTGGTATGAGCCATTCGTTGAATGAAATCGAAGCCATGAGCAAACGCGCGGCCCGCGGAGCGGGGCTGTCGTGGGGGCTGTCTGAAGAGGCCGCAAAAGGTACGCGTTGGCTCTCCGCGTTTGGCTTTCCTGGTACAGAAATGCTGGCAGAACTGCTGGTGATGAACGACAGGATCCCTCCGATTGACGTGTCCCCCGTCTCGCTGAGCGCAGATGTTTGGCACGCTCCAACCCGCCGGATGAGCCCGCTGATCGCAGGTGCATCCCTGTCTGATAGTGCGGTGCGCCTGTTGCAGCGTGGCACCATCACCATGCAGAACGTCAGCCTGCCTTTGCTGGCTGTGCCCTTTATGGGCGGTGCGGCCCTGCGTTTGGGTGTGCCTGTGGCGGCTGAATGGGAGGGAGCACGGGTTGCCACCGACGGCAAACAACTTTGCGTACAGGGCGCAGCTGACGCGCTACGGGCTAAACACGCAATACAGCTGGCCTTTTCGGCGCCCGCTGAAATGACCGGTAAGCGCGAACCGGTGATGCGGGCTGACGTGTCCAAAGGCAGCTGGGAGCAGCTGGGCAGCTTTGCCCACCGCACTTTTGCCCCTGCTACCGAAGAAAGCCGCCTGCGCGGTGCGGGTGCCGGTGTCAGCGACAACGACTGATATCTTTTGGGGCTGCGATGCTGCCCTCTTCACGCGACGCATAGAAAAGAAAGAACATCGATGACAGCCACTGAAATACTCTCGCTTTCGGAAATTGAAAGCCTTGCCTTTGATGCACTGGTCAAGGCAGGCACCTCGAAAGAGAACGCGCGCCCGCTTGCGGTTGCGACCGCAATGACCGAGGCCGACGGCGTTGCTTCGCACGGGCTGGCCTATATCCCGATCTACGCCGAGCACGTCGAATGTGGAAAGGTGGACGGGCAGGCCAAGCCCCTAGTCGACCATCCGCGCTCTGCAGTTATTACCGTGGATGCGGCCACCGGTTTTGCCCATAGCGCAATTGATCTTGGGTTTGAAAAGCTGATCCCGCTGGCAAAAGAGATGGGCGTTGCGGTTCTCGCTGTGAAAAACTCCTATAATTGCGGCGTTCTGGGCGTGCATACGCAGCGTCTGGCGCAGGCTGGCCTGATGGGTATCGGTTTCACCAACGCCCCCGCGTCGATTGCGCCGTCAGGTGGCGCGAAGCCCGTGATCGGCACGAACCCATTCTCAATTTCGGCACCCGATGCCGATGGCAATGCCGCGCTGCTGATCGACCAGTCGGCTAGCACGATTGCCAAAAGCGAGGTGATGAAGCATGCCCGTGAAGGGAGGCCAGTCCCGCAAGGCTGGGTGTTGGACGCTGATGGGCAGCCTACCACTGATCCCGAAGTCGGGCTGAAGGGCTCGATGGTGCCATCAGGAGGGTACAAGGGTGTCGGCATTGCACTGACTGTCGAGCTGATGGCGGCCGCAATGGCGGGTGCCACACTGGGAGCAGTGGCCAGCCCATTCTCAGGGACCGCAGGCGGCCCCCCAAAGACTGGCCAGTTCTTTATTGCGATTGACCCAGAAGCCACGGCGGGCGGTTTGTTCCAAGAGAAACTGGCAGACCTGATTGCCTCGTTCCGAGAACAAGAGGGCGCGCGTCTTCCCGGTGATGGTCGCCAAGCCGCCCGTATACGCGCCGCCAAAGAAGGGGTGGCCGTGAATGCGGCCCTTTTGGAAAAAGTTCGCGCGCTTCTCTAAGTCTGGAGAGCTTCAGCGGATTGGAGTGGCCCTTTGCCTCTTCTCCTTTAAGGGGGCAGAGGGCATCCCAGAACAGACCTTCCCAGGGCCAAGTGGGCTTAGAGAGGGCAATTCAATTCCAGCGGCTGATCAACTCAGGTGGGTTCTGACCGGTCTCTTGTGAAAATGCGCCTGAGCACCAGCCAGGGTCAGTCGAAATCATGCTCTATCCTGATGGCGAGAAAATCGATTAACACCCTAACCTTGCTCGCCAAGTTTCGACCACTTGGGTAAACGGCGCTAATGGGAGTCGCTGCAGGATCCAGCGGAAACCCAGGCAAAACCGGAACAAGGGTGCCAGATTTTAACTCCGCACGCAGCATCCAGACTGGCAGCATTGCGATGCCGAGGCCCGATTTAGCGGCTTCTTTGAGAAGGACGAGGCTGCTTGCCTGAATGGGACCCGTCACTGGAACATTTGTGACCTCCTCTCCGGACTTGAAACGCCAGGTGACCAGATCCGTGTCGACCTTGAACGATAGGCATGAATGATTGCGCAAATCTTCTGGCTGTTGTGGGGGGATGTCCTGTTCCAAATATTCTGGGCTTGCCACAAGAAGAGACCGGCTCATCGTCAGACGCTTGGCAATCAGGCTCGAGTCGCTGAGATGCCCCACGCGAATTGCCACATCAATTCCTCTACTTACAAGGTCTTCCATCGTTGAGGACGTATGGAGCTGAACCCGGAGATCTGGGTATCTTTCCAGAAATTCCGGCAATACTGGAGACAGGAGAGTAAGCGCCAGATCCGCTTCGGCTGTTATGCGCAGCACGCCGGAGGGGGCATTGCTCAGACGCGAAACAGCCTGCCGCGCCGTATCAACGTCTTCAATGATTTGCCGCGCGTGGGACAGGTAGACCTGGCCCGCTTCTGTCAGCTCTTGCCGGCGTGTTGTTCGCTGCAACAGGCGGGTATTCAGGTTTTCTTCAAGCCGTGAGATTTGCCGCGAAACTGCTGAGGGCGTCGCACGGGTGGAACGTGCCACGGCGGAAAAACTGCCCTGGTCTGCGACCAGAACAAACAATCTCAACAAATTCAGATCTTCCATTTGTGCGTCACCTGCATGAATCCTGTTCCAATTTTGAAACTTAATCCTGGTTTCACATAAATGGTAGCCATACCGCAGGCAGTGCCAAGTTTTGCACCGCCGCTATGCAACTTTGAATAAGCGAGTATCCTATGCCCAAAACTATCCTCGTCACCGGTGCTTCCAGCGGATTTGGACGCCTCATTTGTGAAACACTGGCCGGATCCGGTCACACGGTTTTTGCCTCAATGCGCGACACAGCGGGCAAGAACCGCGACCACGCTAGAACTCTGCGAGATCGCGGCCTCAATGTTGTGGACCTGGACGTGACGCAAGTCGAAACGATCGAGAAGGCAGTGGCGGAAATTCTAGCCTCACAGGGTCAGATTGACGTGTTGATCAACAATGCCGGTGTTGCCTCGGCGGGAGTGTCAGAGGCCTTTTCGGATCAACAGGTTGCGGACCTGTTTAATGTAAATGTCGTAGGGGTGCACCGTGTTATTCGTTCGGTTTTACCGTCGATGCGTAAGCAGGGGAAAGGCCTGGTTGTGAACATCGGTTCAATCCTCGGCCGGGTGACTTTTCCGTTCTTCGGTCTTTATGGTGCGAGCAAATTCGCGGTAGAGGCCCTGAGTGACAGCTACCGTTACGAGCTGTCGCAACTGGGCATTGACGTTTGCCTGGTGCAACCCAGCGCCTACCCCACCCAGATGTACGCAAGCGCTGCCCAGCCCGTGGACCTAACGACAGTGGATGAATACGGGGAGACGGGCAAGATTCCCGCTGCGATGTTTGAACACTTCATGACGATGTTGTCAGGGGCGGACGCGCCGGACCCACAAGATATTGCCGATGTTGTCCTTGGCTTGGTTGCACAGCCATCTGGCGAACGCCCGGCACGGGTTGTGGTCGGTACCAGCTTTGGTGCGGAAGAGGCAAATGTGGCCATGGCCCCCCTGCAGGCCAATACCATCAAGGCGCTGGGTCTCGGCCATCTTGCCACTCTCAAGACCGCTTAGGTCAACCGATCCTACAATCAGCTTGGTGAAGTCAGCCCCACAGCCGGTCGCTGTTGTGGGGCACTTCAGGTGGGCAACCCATGGCTCTGCTCGGCGATGGTCGACGCAGAGCAACCAGGGCTGTTAGGTTGAACGGGCGTCCTGCTCTGGCGCGGTTTTCCCTATTTGGGGGCAAGGCGCCTCTCAGATTGTCCTTTCAACCAAGAATGCCTGCCGTTGTATCCAATAGGGGTCGCAGAAATTTCTCAACCACCTCGTCTTCGTTAACGGCGATTGCTGAAATTGAAATCTGCACGGCGGTATGGGCGATCCCATCTGTTCCTTTCACAGGCGCCGAAAGACTGATTTCGTTCAACAGCATTTGATCGCGGGTAATGCAAAACCCATCCTGTCGCGCAGCCCGTATGCTATTGGCGATTTCTGCGCGGTCTGTGAGCGTTTTTGGCGTCTGCTGTAGCACTGGCCAGTTGGCGCAGGCCTCGGCGATTTCATCATCGCTTCTGGTAGACAGCATAACGCGTCCAGCTGCCGTGTTCAGTGCGGGCAGGCGGCGCCCGACAATACTGGATGCAAAATGGGTGCGATGGTTCGGCAGTCGCAGGGAATAGATGATGTGGTCCCCAGACAGTTGCGCGAGGTTGATCGTTTCACCATTGGCATGGCTGAATTCGATCAGCTTTGGCAAGGCGCTGGCGATAACTGGGTCCGACCAATAGTAGGCGTAGGCCAGTTGCAGCCAGGCATGGCTCGGGCGAAATCGCCGGGTGTTGGGATCGCGTTCGAGCATTCCTTCCAGGTGAAGAGTGTGTGCCATGCGCTGAACCGCGCTTTTTTCCAGCCCGGTACGTGACACCAGATCGGTGAGCGAGAGCGAAACATGCGATTCGTCGAACGCGCGCAGGATCTTTAGCCCCCGTGCAAGGGTGCTAACGTAGAGGTTGTCCTGCTTTTTTTCCATTCGTTTTCTCCTCCTGCGGTCTTGAAAAGGTGCTTTTTGCAAGCAAGGCCTTGACATCCGGTCGCTTCATTTTGCTAGGATGATTATATAGCAACCTCAAGTATTAAATAATAATACATACAACACAACAGGGAAACGCCATGCTCGCTCAGAAACCAACACGTTCCACCCTCGCAGCCGCCGTACTGATGGCCAGTGTTGCCATGCCCGCGCTTGCCGATAAGGCCTCGGAGACGCTCAACGTCGCCTTCACGAAAGAGCTGGAGAATGTCGACAGCTACTTTAACTCATCCCGTGAAGGCGTCGTGTTGCAGCGCGCGATCTGGGATGGTTTGATTTACCGCAATCCCGAAACCAACGAATATGTTGGCAACCTGGCCACCAGCTGGGAGTGGATCGACGACACCACGTTAGAGTTCAAGCTGCGCGAGGGCGTTACCTTCCACAACGGCGAAGCCTTCAATGCGGATGATGTTGTGTTCACTGTCAACTTCGTTGCCAACGAAGAAAATGGCGTGAAGACACAGCGCAATGTGAACTGGATGAAATCGGCCGAAAAGATTGACGACTACACCGTGCGCATCCACTTGAAAGAGAAGTTCCCGGCGGCGATCGAGTTCCTTTCTGGTCCGGTTTCCATGTATCCCAATGAGTATTACGCCGAGGCGGGCCCCTCTGGGATGGGGCTGAAGCCGGTTGGCACTGGTCCCTATAAGGTGACTGAGGTGGTGCCGGGTCAGCATTTTGTGCTTGAGGCCAACGGGAATTATCACGATAGCCCCAAAGGGCAGCCTGAGATCGCAACAATCGATATCCGTACGATTCCGGATGTGAACACTCAGATGGCAGAGTTGTTCTCTGGCTCGCTGGACCTGATCTGGCAGGTCCCGGCTGATCAGGCCAATAAGCTGGCGCAGATGGGCCAGTTCACGGTGGCCAATGAATCTACAATGCGCGTGGGATATCTGCAGATGGATGCCGCAGGCCGGAGCGGGGAGGACAACCCGTTCACCAACAAGCTGGTGCGTCAGGCGGTCAACCACGCGATCAACCGTCAGGAACTGGTGGACGCCCTGCTTCAGGGCTCTTCCAAGGTCGTCTATACGCCATGCTTCCCCAGCCAATTCGGCTGTGTACAGGATGTGACGGAATACGACTACGATCCTGAAAAGGCCAAGGCGCTGTTGGCCGAAGCCGGATATCCGGATGGGTTCAGCATTGATTTTTATGCCTACCGTGACCGCCAATACGCTGAGGCTATCACGTCCTATCTGAATGCTGTGGGCATCACCACGAACTTCAACATGCTGCAATACTCCGCGCTGCGTGAGAAGAACATGAATGGCGAAGTTGCCCTGTCCTTCCAGACCTGGGGCAGCTATTCGATCAACGATGCCTCGGCGATGGTCAGCCAGTTTTTCAAGCATGGCGCGCTGGACAGCACCCGCGACGATGAGGTCCTGGAATGGCTGAACGTGGCGGATAGCTCGACGGCCCCTGACACCCGTGTAGAATATTACACCAAGGCTCTGCAAAAGATCACCGGCGAAGCCTTCTGGGCGCCGATGTTCACCTACAACACCAACTATGTGTTCAAAGACGAAGTCGCCTATACCCCCACCTCTGACGAAGTCCTGCGCTTCGTCGATATGAGCTGGAAATAAGCCCGGCAGGGTGAGGGGCTGCCGCCTCTCACCCGCTCTTTGCCTTTGGACAGATCACCCCAGAAACGCGCGACCCCTGTGACGTGCGGAAGGTTAGGTATGCTCACATTCATCTTTAAACGGCTGGGGTTGGCTCTGCTTGTCGCCCTGACTGTCAGTTTTATCAGCTTCTCCCTGTTGTTTCTGTCAGGTGATCCGGCGGCGGCGCTGGCCGGGGAAACCGCCAGCGGTGAGGACGTGGAGGCATTGCGCCGCCTCTATGGGTTCGACCGGCCCATGCTTGTGCAATACGCCGAATGGCTGTTTTCGGCGCTGCGTGGGGATTTCGGCGAAAGCTATTATTTCAAGCTGCCCGTCGCCAGCCTGATTGCAGAGCGCCTACAGGTCACGATGACTCTGGGCCTATGCGGCATTCTCTTTGCGCTGGTGACAGCAGTGCCATTGGGTGTCATTGCGGCGATCCGTCCGAACTCGCTCATTGACCGGGTGGCATTGTTTCTGTCTGTGGCTGGTCAGGCCATGCCCTCCTTCTGGTTCGGTCTGATCCTGATCGTGGTCTTCGCGATCCAACTGGGTTGGTTGCCGCCCTCTGGCGCGGCCACTTGGCGTCATTTCATCATGCCCACCATCGTTCTGGGGTATTATGCCATGCCAGCCATCATGCGCCTGACCCGGGCCGGGATGTTGGATGTGCTGAATTCGGACTTCATCCGAACGGCGCGGGCCAAGGGTGCGGGGGAAACCCGTGTGCTGTTCAAACATGCCCTGCGCAATGCGATCATTCCCGTCGTCAGCCTCGCAGCAGTTCAGATGGGCTTCATGCTGGGCGGTTCCATCGTGGTGGAAAGCGTTTTTGCGCTGCACGGTGCCGGCTATCTCGCCTGGGAGAGTATCGCCCGCAACGACCTGCCGACGGTGCAGGCGCTGATCCTCGTCTTTTCGATGTTCTACATCGTCTTCACTTTCCTAGCCGACGTTCTCAACGCATGGCTTGACCCCAGAATGCGGAGTGCCTGATATGACCGATGTCATGGACCCCCTTGCCGCCGAAATCCACGGACCGTCGCCAAGGCAACTTCTCAAGGCCCGCGCGCTGTCGCACAAAGGGCTGATATTTGGCATGGTGGTCGTGCTGCTGCTGGTACTTGTTGCCATTTTGGCGCCAGTCTTGGCCCCGCATGACCCCTATGCCCAAAGCCTGATGACGCGCATGGTACCCCCGGTGTTCATGGGGGGCAGCTGGGAGCACCCGCTTGGCACCGACCACCTTGGCCGGGATTATCTGTCACGTTTGATCTACGGCGCACGCGTGTCTTTGATGATCGGGGCCATTGCCGCATTGATTTCAGGCGTGATCGGTACTGCCATGGGCGTTGCTGCGGGCTATTTCGGCGGTAAAGTTGACGCCGTCGTGACCTTCCTCATCAATGTGCGCCTGGCCATGCCGGTCGTGCTGGTGGCGCTGGCGGTTGTGGCGATCCTTGGCGGGTCGTTGACCGTGGTGATCTGTGTGCTGGGCCTGCTCTTGTGGGATCGGTTTGCCGTTGTGATGCGGGCCTCGACGCTACAGATCAGCCGCCGCGACTACGTGGCAGCTGCGCAGGTCATTGGCGCCTCAACTCCGCGCATTCTGTTGACTGAAATCATGCCAAATGTCTTTAACAACCTGATCGTTATCGTGACGCTGGAAATGGCCCATGCCATCTTGCTCGAAGCCGCACTCAGCTTCCTTGGCCTGGGTGTTCAGCCACCGACACCCTCGTGGGGATTGATGGTCTCCGAAGGCAAGAACATGATGCTGTTCGAACCCTGGTTGGTGCTGATACCGGGGGCTGTGCTTTTTGTGCTGGTGCTGGCGATCAATCTTATGGGTGACGGTCTGCGCGACGTTACTGCCCCTGAAGGACGGAGCTGACCAATGACTAAATCCTTGTTATCCGTCAAGAACCTTTCGATTGATATCCCAACCGGCAGCGGCATGCTGCATGCGGTACGGGGGATCGACTTTACCCTCAAACGCGGTGAAACCCTTTCGATTGTCGGCGAAAGCGGGTCAGGAAAATCCCTCACGTCGCTGGCGGTCATGGGGTTGCTGGGGAAATCCATCCGGTGCGCGGCAGATGAAATTCGGTTTGACGATGTGGACCTGCTGAGCGCGAACAAGCGGGTGATGCGCGATCTGCGCGGCAATCGTATGGCGATGATCTTTCAAGAGCCGATGACCTCGCTCAATCCGGCCTATACAATTGGCGACCAGCTGATGGAAGCACTGTTGCTGCACCGCAAGGTCAGCCGAGCCCAGGCGCGCGCCCGGGCGGTGGAATTGCTGGAAAAGGTCGGGATCACCGCTGCCGAAAGCCGCCTGTCGCAGTATCCGCATCAGCTCTCTGGCGGGCTGCGGCAGCGGGTGATGATCGCCATGTCGCTCATGTGTGAGCCTGATCTGCTGATTGCAGACGAGCCGACCACGGCGCTGGACGTGACCATTCAGGCGCAGATCCTGCGGCTGTTGGTTGACCTCACCCGTGAGATGAACATGGCGATGATCCTGATCACACATGATCTGGGCGTGGTGGCGCGGGTCGCCGACAAGGTTGCCGTCATGTACGCGGGGGAGCTGGTGGAAACTGGCCCGGCAACGGAGGTCTTCGCCGCCCCGAGCCATCCCTACACGCGTGGTTTGCTGCGTTGTATTCCGCAGCCGGGTAAGACAGCACGCGGGGCGCCGCTGGGCACCATTGCCGGGATTGTTCCCTCACTCGTCGGCGAGGTTGCCGGCTGCGCCTTTCGCACACGTTGCCCCCATGCCAGCGCCGCCTGCCGCGACCCGATCCCCATGCGCGGTGACCCCAGCCATGAATTTCGCTGTGTCTTTGCCGATGGGGCGCTGTCCGAAGAAGGAGAAATCGCATGAGCGATATCCTCACGCTTGATCAGGTCAGGAAGACCTATAGCGTCAAACAGGGACTGTTTGGCAAACGCAAACCGCTGACGGCGGTCAATGATGTTACCCTATCCTTGCGCAGGGGAGAGGTGCTGGGGCTGGTCGGTGAATCCGGCTGCGGGAAGTCCACGCTGGCCAAGTTGCTCCTGGGGCTTGAAAAGCCAACCGATGGCGATGTCTTGGTCGAAGGGGACAAGATGCAGGACCTCGACCGGCGCGCGCTGGCGGGGCGATTGCAGCCGATCTTTCAGGATCCCTATTCCTCGCTCAACCCGCGTAAATCTATCTATGATCTGATTTCTCTGCCGCTGCGGGTGCACCGCATTGGCGACGCCGCAAGCCAGCGTAAGGCGGTATTGGATATACTGGATATCGTGGGCCTGCCGGGGCGGGTGATCAACACCTATCCCAGCCAGATGTCCGGTGGCCAACGCCAGCGCGTGGCCATCGCTCGCGCGCTTGTGATGAAGCCGGAAATCGTGATCTGCGATGAGCCGACCTCGGCGCTGGATGTATCGGTTCAAAGCCAGATCCTGAACTTGCTCGGGGATCTACGCAAGGAGTTCGGCCTGACCTACCTGTTCATTTCTCACGATTTGGCGGTGGTCGAGCACCTCGCGAGCCGCGTGGCGGTGATGTATCTGGGCCGGATCGTGGAGGAGGCCCCTGTAGCAGAGCTCTTTGAGCGGCCGCGCCACCCCTACACCCGCGCGTTGCTGGGGTCGGTGCTGACACCTGAGCCAGGCAAGGGCGTGCCGGAAACCTCCCTGGGCACGGCCTATCCAAACCCTATCGACCCTCCGTCGGGCTGTGCATTTCATCCGCGCTGCGCTCATGCGACGGCGCATTGCGCTGCTCAGGCACCGCGCCCCCTTGAGACGGAAACAGGGCGTGTGGAATGCCACCTGCATGATCCGCAAAGTCCAATGTTCGAGGATCGATCGGCATGACTGCGCTGTCAAAATCCCAAGAGGTCCGCAAACATGTGATCGAAACGCCAGGCGGCGTGGTCGCGGCTCAGAACCGCCTCGCCGCCGAAGCCGGGGCAGAGGTTTTACGCGCAGGTGGTGATGCCGTCGATGCCGCAGTGGCCACCTCTTTTGCCATTGGCGTTGTCGAGCCCTGGATGAGCGGTCCCGCTGGTGGCGGTGCTGCCGTCCATTGGCGGGCAGAGACCGGTGAAGCCGTGGCGATCAACTTTGGCATGCGTTCCCCCAAGGGCCTGAATGTTGAGGACTATCCGTTGTCAGGGGAAGGCAAGGCGGGTGACTTATTCCCCTGGGAGCGTGTGGTCGCAGACCGCAATGTCGAAGGTGCCACTGCAATTGCTGTGCCAGGTACAGTTGATGGGATCGGACAAGCCCACGGGCGCTGGGGCCGTATGCCCTGGGCGGATCTGCTGGCGCCGGCCATTGCCCATGCGCGAGAGGGGATGCTGGTCGATTGGTATGCGGCGCTGCTCATCGCCTCGACAGCGCGCAACCTTGCGAAAGACACCGATGCCGCCGCCATGTTTCTGGATGATGGGAAATGGCCCAAGGCCTCTGGGTGGACGGCTATCCCGGACAACCGGCTGGATCAAAGCGCGATGGCTGATATGCTGGACACACTTGCCAAGGGTGGGCCACGGGCGTTCTACGCCGGTGATATCGCCCAGGGGATGGCCGGGGATGTACAGGCCAAGGGCGGATGCCTGACAACTGAGGATCTCGCCGGATATCGCGCCTGGATGGGGAGAGCGCAGGCTGTGCCGTATCGCGATGCGCTGTTTCATGTCATGCCAGGGCTGACCGCTGGGCCGACTTTCGCCCGTGTTATGGGGCAGCTTTCGGATCTGGATCTGTCCGCGCCACTGCAGGCCTATCCTGCCTATGCCCGCGCCTTGAGCCGCGCCTACGCAGAGAGATTGGGTACCATGGGCGACACGGGCGAAGTGCCCGAGGCCCCCGGTTGCACCACGCATTTCTCCATTGTCGACCGAGCGGGCAACATGGTGGCACACACGCAGACCTTGCTGTCTATCTTTGGCAGTCGGGTGGTTTCTCCGTCTACAGGTCTATTGATGAATAACGGCATCATGTGGTTCGACCCGGAACCTGGAAAACCGAACTCGCTCGCGCCGGACAAATCCTGCCTGATGAATGTCTGCCCTATTGTCGGTAGCCAGGGCGCGCGCAGCTTTGCGATCGGGGCCTCAGGTGGGCGCAAAATCGTCTCAGCCGTTGCGCAACTGGCCTCCTTTGTTACCGACAGAGGTATGGACATTGGCGAGGCCTTTCATGCGCCGCGTATTGACGTATCTGGTGGGGCAGGGGCGATCGCCGACGATAGCCTTCCTCAGGAGGTCTTGTCCGCCATTGCGGAGGTCATGCCGGTCCAAACCACCCGGCGCACCGTTTCGCCTTATGCTTTTGCCTGCCCTGCCGGGGTGATGCGCGATGACGCAGTGAACTCCGGATGTACAGAAATCATGTCACCTTGGGGTGACGCAGCCCTTGAAGAGATCCGATGACCAGAGAAACCGCCCTTGCCAAAGCCACTCAGTATTTCGAAACCGGTGGCTTTCAGTCCGATCTTGCGCGCCTTGTGTCCTATCGCAGCGAAAGCCAAAATCCAAACCCCGCAGCCCAGGCGGAATCTCTGCGCTACTTGACAGAGGCGATGCAGCCCCGTCTTGAAGCCATGGGGTTTACCTGTGAGCTGATTGACAATCCCGATCCCAAAGGCGGTCCTCTGCTCTTGGGCGAACGACATGAAGGCGCGGATCTGCCTACCATCCTGACCTATGGGCATGGCGATACCGTGCTGGGCCAAGAGGGGATGTGGCGCGAGGGCTTGGAGCCCTGGGAAATCACCGAAGAGGGGGATCGCCTCTATGGACGCGGCACGGCAGACAACAAGAGCCAACATCTGATCAATATCGCGGCTCTCGAGTCCGTTCTGGCGACGCGCGGCAGTCTCGGCTTCAACACGCGGATCGTTTTGGAGATGAGCGAAGAGGTCGGCTCTGTTGGCCTGCCCGAAGTTTTCCAGACCCATAAGGACCGGCTGACGGCGGATGTCTTGATCGCCTCCGATGGCCCACGCCTGCAGCCGGACGTGCCGACAATGTTCATGGGATCGCGCGGGGGAACAAATTTTGACCTGGTGGTTGAAACCCATGAAGGCGCGCATCATTCCGGCAACTGGGGCGGGCTTCTTGCAGATCCTGCGATGATCCTGGCCCATGCGCTGGCTTGCATCACCGATGTGCGTGGCCAGATCAAGGTGCCCGAATGGCGCCCGGACAGCCTGACCGATACGGTGCGCGATGCCCTGCGTGATCTTCCCGTGGCAGGGGGAGACGGCCCTGAGGTCAACCCAGATTGGGGTGAGGAAAGCCTGACCCCGGCTGAACGCGCCTTTGGCTGGAACAGCTTTGCAGTATTGGCCATGGTCTCTGGGGTGCCAGAGGCCCCGGTCAATGCGATTTCCGGATGGGCACGGGCCACATGTCAGCTGCGCTTTGTGGTCGGTACTGACCCGGAAAACGTGTTGCCCGCGCTGCGTCGCCACCTTGATGCCCATGGTTTTGAGCAGGTTCAAATCCGGCAGCACGACCGCGGATTTTTTGCAGCCACTCGGCTGGACCCTACTCATCCCTGGGCGCAGTTCGTAGGCGCGTCGATCCGCGAAACCGCGGGGGATTTGCACGTTTTACCCAATCTTGCTGGGTCGCTGCCCAATGACAGTTTCACGGATATTCTGGGCTTGCCAACCATCTGGGTGCCGCATTCTTATCGGGGATGCTCACAGCATGCGCCAAATGAACATGTGTTAAAGCCGGTTTGCCGTGACGCATTGCGGGTGATGGCAGGGGTGTTCTGGGACATCGGGGCAAGCGGGTTTCGAGGTGGGTAACTGGGAACTGGCAACAGGTGATAGGGGCGCGTTATGGGGCGCTGATCTTGAAGCGATGCCTATATTCACCTGCGCTAATGCCCGATATGGATTTGAAAAGACGGTTAAAGGCGGATACATCCTGATATCCAACGCTCCAGCACACCTCGCTAATCGACAGCACGGTGAGTTCTAATAATCCTTTTGCTTTTTCAACCCTCAGTTCCTGAACATAGCGATTTATGGATAGGTCTGTGCTATTGGAAAACTTGCGATGCAGTGAACGTTCGGTAAGCCCTGTTTGGAGGGCAAGTGCTTTGACGGTCAGATCGGCTTCGGTATTGCTTTCCATCCAAAGCTGAAGCTGACGAATTACCGGATCATTGTGCCCCATGTTTGGCCGAAATGAGCGATAGTTGCTTTGTTCCCGTCCGGTTGGGTCGATCAACATCTGGCGACAGGTGCGCGACACGACGCTTGGACCGAGCCAGCGACCAATCAGGTGTATCCCTAAATCGACCCAGGCCATAACGCCGCCGGCTGTGACAATATCATTGTCATCCACCAAAATATGTTCTGGGCTGAGATGAACCTCTGGAAAGGTCGACGTGAAGTCTTCCTCTAGCGCCCAATGGGTCGTTGCGGGGCGCCCATCCAAAATACCCGCATAGCCGAGCCAATAACTGCCCGCACAGGCGGAGCAAACTGCGGTGCCCGCAAGATGCCGATCTCGGATCCACAGGTGCAGATCGTGATCCTCCGCCCCCCGTGCCCCTGTCAGATTGGGGGGCAGAATGATGGCGTCGAGTTTGGCGGCTGCAGCGATTTCCGAAGGTGTCAAAATCTGATGCGTTATCTTTCGCCCTGCGTCCTCTTGCGCATTCCGGTTCGCCACGTCGAACATCTCACCCAACCCATGCAGAGCGGATTGTTGAACGCCGTCATAGGCGATGATGCCGATGCAGGCACCGAATGGCGGATCTGGCATATTGTTTGTCATATCTGCCAATCGTATCTGGAGGGCGTGCGGGAGTAAACTCAGGTTCGGTACTAACGAAAATTGAGATGAGGACAAAATGACCAAAACTGCGCTGCTTATGATCGATATCCAGAACGATTATTTCCCGAGCTTTTCCGGAAGCCTAATGCCTCTACCGGCCATGGAGGCGGCCACGGAAAATGCCGCACGTTTGCTTTTGGCGGCACGCAATAGCGGTACAAGGGTGATTCATATCAAGCATGTTATGGCGTCGAGTGAAGCCCCGTTTTTCAAACCTGGCACAGCTGGCGCCGAGCTCCATGACTGGGTCAGCCCGGAGGCGGCGGAGACCATCATCGAAAAACCCAGGCCGAACAGTTTTGTTGGCACCTCTCTGGAAGACGAATTGCGGGCAGGGCAGGTCGAACATCTTCTTGTCTGCGGTGCCATGAGCCAGATGTGTGTCGATGCGACCGTCCGTGCCGCCGTTGATCTAGGTTTCAAGGTGACCGTGGCCCATGACGCTTGTGCCGCTGCAAACGTGACGCATGATGGCGTTAATGTCCCTTCTGAGATGGTCCATGCTGCGATCATGGCGCCCCTGGCCGCCAGCTACGCCGATGTTGAGAACACTTCTCAAAGCCTGGATAAGCTGCGGGACTGACGGTCGAGCAGCATCTCTGCGTGCACTACTTTGAAGGCGTCTTGCCTGTGCGGTGCCCCCGTTCCTGTGGGGGCACCGCAGGGTCTGTTAGAACCTAAAGGGCTGCTCCTTGATGGTGATTTGACGGGGTGCGCCATCCAACAGGATCACCAAATCCGAAGCGTCATCCGCGACCTCCGCCGCGATCATTCCAACGCCGATGTTTCGTGAAAATCTGGGCGAGTAGACAAAGTCACTCAGGATGCCGACGATCTGCCCAAGCGCATCTCGCACCTCCAGAGAATGCTGACATGCCTGGATCGGAGCCCCAGAGATGACATAGCCAACACGTCGGCGCTTCACGCCTTCTTTCTTGATTTTCAAGAGGGCTTTGCGTCCGACAAAGTCATCTGATTTGTCGAAATCAACCAGCTTTCCTAAAGAAATCTCAAAGGGATTACATGGGGTTGTTTGTAGACGGCCATCGGCCCCATAAGATACCAATCCGCTTTCGAGACGCTCTATATCATTGGGTGCACCCGGACGAATACCGTAGGCAGCGCCTGCCGCCTTAACAATATTCCACAATTCGACGCCGCGTGATCCATCCTGCAGGTAGAGCTCAAAGCCCCCCTGTTTAGACCATCCAGAACGCGCCAGAACAAGAGGGATCCCCTGCAGTTCAGTCTGCTCAAACCCAAAGTACTTGAACTCCTTCACCCTGGAGCCAAACAGGTCGGCAACCAAGGATTCAGCTTTGGGGCCCTGAATGGCGAGTGGTGACACATCCGGCTCAAAGACCCGGACATCCCACCCGCGTTCGGCGGCAATCGCACTGGCCCAGAGTTCGATATCGCTGTCTGCAATCGAAAGCCAATACCGATCTGAGGCAAGCTTCAACAAGACCGGATCATTGATCAACATGCCTTCATGATTGCAGATCGGGACATACCGGCCCTGGCCAATTTTGGTTTTGCTTACATCGCGCGTGGTCAAGTACTGGATCAATTGCGCGGCATCTGGGCCTGAAATTTCAACTTGGCGCTGCGCCGCCACATCCCACATCGCCACGCCGGTCATCAAACTGTCGTATTCAGCTTGCGGGTTTCCAAAGATCGCCGGAATAAGCATATGATTATAAACAGAAAAGGATGAAACGCCATCGGCGAGGACAGCATCGAAATAAACTGATTTTCTGATGTTCGGGCCGATACCTATTTGGAACGTCACGTGATTTCTCCTGTTTGGCCAGAGCGTTGATTTCGTCCTCATGCCTATAGGTTTTTTGTGCAAAATGTGGTCAATATCTTCGTCAAAATGGCGTAATATTGCAGGCTCTTCATGGATAGACTGAACACCCGGATCATTGAGGCCCTGCAAAGGCGCGGCAACATGACAAATGCGGAACTGGCCGAAGAGGTCAATTCGACCCCTTCGACCTGTTTGCGCCGGGTTCAGGCGTTGCAGAGATCGGGGATCTTGACCAAAAATATCTTTCTTGCCGATGCAGCCAAGCTTGGTCGTGGCCTGAAGGCGATCATTACAGCCACGACCAAGGACCACACACGACTGGATCGAGAAGCCTTTGCAAGGCGGGTTCGATCAGAGGCTGCCATTACCTATGCCTATGGCGTTACCGGAGACGTGGACGCGATCTTAATCGGCAATTTCCAGAATATGGTCGAATATCAAGAGACCTGCGACCGTTTGTTTGATGGTGACGAAAGCATCGTTCGCTATACGACACATTTCATTTCTGAGACCTACAAGGACGACCCAGCCATTCCCTGCGATGCCTTTGACGATAAGACATGAATGAGGCAATGCTTTCCAACCCCTTTGTTCCTGGGGCTACGCAGGAAGGCTTTCGGGGACCAGGCGCCGTTGGGGACCGATGTGCAATGTTTGGTGTTCGACGAAACCCCCTATCGCTAAACTGATCCATTCCCGGGCCTCGGGAACGACCAATTCTAGTTGAGGAAGGTCGTTCACGCATAGAAATTTAAACGCCGACTTGGATGCTTTCCCCAACAAGGAGACCGTTTCAGTTGGGCAGCGATCACGCCCTTGCCCGCTTTTGATATGCAGGTGGTCCTTGGTGAGCATGAGCACAGCGTCCTGGGCCGCTATGCTGGCGTGGTTATGAAGTCCCTGTGGTAAGAACTGACTGAGATCGCGAAAACGGTGGCGAATATTGTCGACAAAAGCACCTGTGTGTCGGTCAAACAGCCGTGCCATGACGGAGCGTCGCATCGGGTGAACAACATGCGCGGCTGCGAATAATCGGCTATCGTCAAACCCCAAAATCCGGGCGGCATTTCGTTGCATGTAATGGTTGAACTTGGCCGGGTCCCGCCGCATGAGCGGGCTCTGTAGCGACGCCCCGTAGTCTACCCATTGTCCGCGCAGAACCGGGGCAAGCCCTTGAAAAACATCTGTCGGGTTTAACGGTGCGCTCAGGAACACATCATCGTTAAAGTACATGAACCGCTCGCTGAGCCCAGGAATCCTCCACAGCATGGTCTCGATGGCCAGGGAGTTAAACGTTGGGAGAAAATGCGTGAACCCAGCAAAGATTTCGCGATGAAAGACAAACTTGACCTTGGCTCTGAGCTTGGCAGAGAGCGCCTGTAGGTCAGGCGTTTCCTCGTCGACCACGATCCAGATTTGACCCACCCAAGGGGCGTGGTTTTCTATGGATTGCAGACAGTACAAGATTTCATCGTTGCAGGCCCACCGATGCGGATTGGTGGCGTTTTCGTGCAGCGGAGCCTCAGCCTGTTCCATATACAGGTTCCGCTTGCGCATATGGCTTTCGGAACTTCCGTTTACCCAGGTGATAACAGCATCAATTGGGCCGCAAGGAGTATCGTGTTGTTGGGACATATTGTATTTCAAATCCGTTTACGCTGCGCAGCCTGAAATTGTCAGGATGGCCTGTGATTGGCCGGACATGGTTTCGAGATAGTCTTGCCCCAGCGTGGTGACCGTTACTTCGGCCCCAATGATTTCGCTCCCCGCGACCATAGTTTCAGTGCTGCCACCTGTATCGTCGATATCAATTGTAAAATCGACGGATTGACCTGAAGCTAGGCTGTCGAGCTCCAAGGTGACAGCGGTGTCGCCGTCTGCGATTGATGAGTGGTGGCGAACGACATTTTGGCCTGAGACAAGTTCGAAAGGTTGATAGACCGCAACACCTGCTCCGCTGTCAGTGACGTCAAACACCAGCCCAGTGGCCGCCGTCGACAGGTCTATCCTGACGATGGTCGAGGCCAGATCGCAGTGACCGGAGTTGGCAATCACGAACCGGTCTTTTGGCGCGCCTTCGATAAAGGATACTTTTACCTCGGCCAGTGCCGGGGTGGACAACATCACCGATACCGCAAATAGAGCAAATGTTTTCATCGTGTTCCCAATCATTCGTTTTTTATCAATGACGCTCATCGACAGCGTCTTGGATCCAGTTCAGTTCTATGTGCGTGCTACCGGCTAAGGATCGCCGGAACGCTGTTCATTTTTCAGCGTGTTGTTCGGGCATGTTTGGCGGTGTTTACACCGTCTTTAGTCTGGCTTTAATCTGGCGAACGGCGCGTTCTTACTCTGCTCACCATCCCTCAAGGGTTTCCATCGACGCGGGGAAGCCTCTGGGAGATGTGATTTTTCCATCCGGTTACTGCCTGCACAATGCGCATTGATATTGATACGGAGGGTTTCGATCCTTGGATCACCAGCGGGCACATTTCTCTGTTTCACGATGATCTTTGCGGTGAAAATACCGTCATGCGCCGTCGACCTCCCAAAAACTACCAGCCAGGGGGGCAATGGCTTTTGGGGGGTATCCGTTTGCTAATTGAGGAAAACGATTGCAGCATTTAGGGCTGTCGCAAATCCCACCCAAGCGACATAGGGCACAAACAGCACGGCCAGAAGCCGGTCAGACTGCCATGCACGCCTTACGAAGAGCGAAATTGCGCCCAATAGCAGGAGGATGATTAGGAGGGCCAAGACCGGCATTTGAGCCGCAAAAAATGCCGGGGACCATAGAAAGTTCAACCCCATTTGCAGGCTCCAGAGCCCTCGCAAAACCGCCTGTTCTGGCTGTAGCCACAGGCGCCAACCGATATAGGCAATAGCCAGATATAGCAGGGTCCAGACCGGCCCAAATATCCAGTTTGGCGGATTGAAAAAGGGTTTTTGCAAGGCGGCGTACCAATCGCCCGGCGCGGTTAGAATGCCGATCAATATCCCTCCGCCCATCACACCAATCAAGAACAGCAGCAAGGTGGTGAGTTGTTTCATTTGCATCCGACCTAGGTTGGGATTGGCACGTCGCCAAGTCAGTTTCATTTCTTACGCAGGATGCGGCGGTAGCCGCGCATGCAGCCTGCGATTAACGGCCGTATTGGTAGGAATAGGCGGTAAAACAGCTCAAGAAAACTGGCGATACCGGGTGTGTCCGCCAATATCGACACCCAACGCCAGGAGGGGAGAACACGCCAGACCTCAATGAAGCCTCGCGCGCCCGATGTCTGTCGCCCATCCGGTAGACGTACATGGAACCTTGCCAATGCCTGCGCCTGGGTAATCTCATTATCGCCGGAAAACCCCTCAGCGGAGACATCTACAAAGCACAGCGATTGGTTGCGATCTGCCCGTTTGTAGACCTCAATTTCGGTGGCGCACAATGGGCAGGATCCGTCATAAAACACCGTGAGCTTTCGCGGGGGGAGCAGGGGATCTGTCATCACTGCAGAAGAGCTTCGATGTCACGCCGGATTTGAGAAGAGAGTGGCCTGGTGCTGGGACTGTAGGTTGCCACAAGTTCCCCCTCTGGACTGATCAGAACTTTGGTGAAATTCCACTTAGGGGCAAAACCAGTCTCCAGCATTAATGAATGGTAGAAGGGATGCGCCTGCGGCCCTGAGACTTTGGTGATGGCTGCCATGGGCAGATCAATTCCGAACTGCAGCTCGCAGAAATTCTTGACCTGTTCGTCCGTTGTCAGCTCTTGCCGGAAGTCGTTAGACGGAACCGCAACGACAATGAGTCCTTCGTCACGGTAATAGTCATAGAGGCTCTGAAGACCGCTGTATTGCTTTGTGAAGCCACATTTGGAAGCCGTATTCACAATCAGTATCGGCTGTCCTTGCCACTCTGACAGTGCCAGGCTCCCCCCATCAATGGATGAAAATGGGGTTGCTAAATCCAAAGCTCGCACTTGATAACCCGCGAGAATGGACACCATCAAAACGAATATTCTACCCATGTCGGCTTCTCCTTGTAGTAAGGCTACGCAGCCAAAGTGCGTTTGGATCACCTCGGCTTTCCCCACGTTCTGCGCAGACCTGCCAAGACGCCCCTCCCAAGATTGCAGCCCAGTGTTTGTGGGGCTCGCAGTGGAATGAGTTCTGCCCTTCGCCCGCTCTGGGGCTCTTGTGGGGCTGTCCTTTAGAAGAGGCGAAGCCGACTAAGGCTGGGCGTTCCCTTCCTGTCAGCGCCTCAGGTGTATCGGTTCTGGGCTTCCTTTGACCCAAAGCGGGCGGGTGCTGCAATGCAGGCGGCTGCGAAGCAGCATCCATCCAAGCAGAAAGATATCCGAGTTCTGGAACAGGGGTTGACCAACCTTTTACTTATATCTAAATAGGTAATAACTAAATAGGATATAACTATGGCCAACCTTGATGGATATGCAAAACCTAGTATCGCGATCGACCTTGCGATACTGACTGTTATTGACGGGGACCTACATGTGCTGCTGGTCGACCGTCCTGCAAAGAACGTAGCAGGTTGGGCGATGCCCGGTGGCTTTGTACACATTGACGAAGCGCTCGAAGATTGCGTTGAACGTGTGTTGAGCGAAAAGGTTGGCGCCAAACCCGTTCATTTCGAACAGCTTGCCACTTATGGCGCGCTTGACCGAGACCCACGTGGTCGCGTGATCAGCATCGTTTACCTCGCTCTTTGTCCAGCCGAGGTGTTGCGTGACGCAAATCTTGCAAAGATCAGCGTTGACTGGGAGGGCGAGACGGGCGGCCCAGCGGCGGCGCAGAGGAATGGCATTCCACTGCCCCTTGCCTTTGATCACGCTTACATCCTCGGCGATGTAGTCAAGCGGTTGCGAGGCAAGCTGAATTATACGCCTGTTGGCTTTGCGCTGCTGGGGGAGCGTTTCACCCTGCGTGAAGTGCAACAAGTCCACGAGGCCATTCTGGGGACCCCGCTGAAGAAACCCCCTTTCCGACGTAAACTGCTGGATCGGGGGATGATCGTCCCAACGGGCGAGTTCGAGAGCGGCGGAGCATATCGCCCAGCCGAACTGTATGAAGTCAAGTCAAAGGAGTAAGGCCGATGGCACAGATCAAACGCTATTTTATCGCTAACCAACTGCGCGCTGAGGCATCGCAGCACATTCAGTATTTTCGCAAAGGGAGGCTTAGGAAATCAGGCAAAGGTTTGTCCTTTTGGTTTGATCCCAATGGTGCCTCTTTGACTGAAATTCCAATGAATGACCGCGAACTTATCTTTATGATCAAAGGACAGTCGTCTGATTATCAGGATTTGGCTGTCCAGGGATCGGTCATTTGGCGAGTTGGCGATGCTGACAAGATTGCATCTCGTGTCGATTTTGGCATCGACATCAACAAAGGAGGGCGCCTGGGTAAGCCAGAGGAGCATATCAAATCAGTTCTGACTGGGCTGGTCCGTGAGTTTGCTGACGACTACCTGAAAGACAAAGAGGTGCGGGATTTGCTCGAGGCCGGATTGTCGCCGATCCAAGCCGCGATTGCTGTGGGGTTTGACGCTGACCCAACCTTACAGGCTATGGGTTTAGAGGTGGTGAGCATTCGTGTTTCAGCCTTGTCTCCAAGTTCAGAGCTGTACCGCGCCTTGCAGGCCCCAACCTTTGAAAGCCTGCAGCAAAAAGCGGACGAAGCGACTTTCTCGCGTCGTGCTTTGGCGGTGGATAAGGAACGGGCAATTGCCGAAAACGAGCTGCAAAATCAGATTGAGCTGGCATCGCGCCGTAAGGATTTGATTGCGCGTGAGGATGCCAACGCAAGGTCTGAGGCAGAAGCGAAGGCCGGAGCCAAACGTATCATGGTTGAAGCTGACAGCGCCGCCAAGATTATCGGTGCCGAAGCTGAAGCTAAGCGTATCCGTGCGGTGGAACAGGCCGCCGCCGACATGGAAAAGGCCCGCATGGACGCCATTGCGTCGGTCCCCGCTTCGGTCATGTTTGCCCTTGCTGCACAAGAATTCGCGGGCAAGCTGGAAAAGATCGATAGCTTGACCGTCAGCCCTGACATGCTGTCCGGGATGATCCAACAGGCCAAGGCGATAATGACATCGCCCGCGATGGAGACGTAAGATGGGCAGCCTAAACCCGCGTGTTGTGCTTGTGTCCAGAGAGACAGAATATGCCGCCTTGTTGGCCAAGCACGGCACACGGGGGCAGGCTGAGTTCTTCCTGTCCTCCCGAGGCCAAAAAATGGCAGAACTGGATGAGCGGGAGGCGTTGCAATCCCGCGCCCTGGCTGCCGCAAAAGAAATTGTACCTGCTGATTGGTCCTTTGTTCATGTGCTCCGCCAGGATCTGAATCGCTTTCTGTTTCGCCCAGAAGATATTGTCGTACCTGTCGGCCAAGACGGGCTGGTTGCGAATATTGCCAAGTATTTGGACGGTCAGCCCGTGATTGGGGTATCCCCTGATCCGGCCTCATCCGAGAATGTGTTGATCCGTCACGGAGTAGATCGTTTGCCGAAGTTACTCAAAGCCGCCGCGAACGCTGATATCGACATTCAGGCCCGTGCGATGGTCGAGGCCAACGCCGGTGATGGGCTAACATTGCTGGCTTTGAATGAAATATTCATCGGTCATCGCTCCCACCAGTCTGCCCGCTACGTTGTGCAAGTCGATGGTTCGGAAGAGTTCCAATCTTCCAGCGGAATGATCATTGCCACGGGCACCGGGCTGACGGGCTGGGCGAAATCCATTATGACCGCCACTCACCGCACCTTTGAAATTGCACCAGAAGAGCGTCGGGCTGCGTTCTTTGCGCGCGAACCCTGGCCAAGTCGGACCAGTGGCTGTGACATTGCAGCGGGTGAAATCGCAGAACAAAGGCAGCTATCGGTACTGTCTCGGATGAACGAAGGTGGTGTGATCTTTGCGGATGGGATTGAGCAGGATTTCCTGCCTTTCGATTGGGGCACCCAGGCGCAGATCGCATTGGCAGAGCGCCGATTGTCACTGGTTGTGTGAAAAGGCCCTCAATTGGTCCTAACGTTTCTTGGGCAGCAGTATTGGCACGGTGGGGTCAGACCTGAAGCTCAGGTTGGGCTGGTTGTCGCGGTTTTTGGATAGTGTGTTTGCGACGATGGGGTTCAACGGGTCAGGGCGCGGCAATCAACATCCGCATCATCGCCTCCGTAAAGGGCTTGGGTAGTTTCGCTGGCTGTGCAGCTGCCTCAAGTTCCTTTGGGACACGGTATATTTCGCGGGTCGACATCAAAGCCAACCGACAGGTTGGAAACAGGCTGTGTCCGAGTTGGAGCAGTTCCCAGCCCGAAGCCCCATTGTCCAGGTTCAGGTCGCTCAGCACGAGATCCAGCTCGCGCTGTCGGTGGAGTTGCGCGCGCCCCTCGTTGAAACTTTCTGCACGGATAACGTTAAAGCCCAAACGCTCTAGGGTTTCTGATGCAGATGCCAGGTAGGCAGGGTCGTCATCAATCACCAAAGCCGTTCCTGGTGTCAGCGTCTTATCGGATTGGCTGGTATCCTCTGTCAGGGCGGGGAATGTGAGCGTCACGGTGGTGCCCCGATGCGGACCTTCTGTTTGAGAGCTGAGGGTGAGTTCGCCACCAGACTGATGAACAAAACCGTCGACCATCGACAGACCCAGCCCTGTGCCGCTGCCATCGTTGCGATTGGAGTAAAATGGCTCCGTTGCCTGACGCAGTACCTCGGGTGTCATCCCAGAGCCATTGTCGCAGATAGAAAGCTTAGCGCCGACTTCACCTGTTACGCAGACGCGGATATGCCCCGTCTCACGGATCGCTTGGCCTGCATTGACGCAGAGATTTAACACTGCGCTTTCCAACTGCCCCGGGTCTACTCTGGCAAGAACAGGTTCAGACGGAATTTCAAACTCCATCGACACCGCGCTTGGCACAGCGATTTCCAACAGATCCGCCATTCCCTCAATGAGCAATCCGATGTCCGTTACCTGTGGCTCCAGGTGTTGTTTGCGCGCAAAGGCCAACAGGCGCTCTGTCAAGGACACCCCCAGATCAAGGGCCGACCGCAGGCGGGTATGAAGACGCCGGGCGTCGTCAGGGTCCGCGCTCTCCAAGAGATGCAAGTTTCCGGAAATGCTCGACAGGATATTGCCAAAATCATGGGCGACTTCCCCAGAGACCTTTCCCAGCGCCTCGACCCGACGAATTTCTTCCAGCCGTTTCTCGACCCGTTTGCGTTCCGTGGTTTCAGACAGCAGCCAGACCTCTTCGCCATTGGGGAGAGGGGATCGTCGCAGTTCCAATACGTTGCCGGAGGGGTCGGCATATTCTTCAAATCCGCCATGCTCACTGGCAGAGGTGCGGCGGGCGAAACCGGACTCTGCAATCAGATCCGAAACCCGCGCGCGGGTCCGGTCCTGCGCGGGGGGCAACCTCAAGAGCTCCCGCAGATTTTCGTTTTCGGCCTCGATCCACCCTTTGGAAGAGGCAATCGCCACGCCATCCTTGATGTTGCGAAACACCCGCGAAAACAGGGCGTTCTGATGACCGATCTGCCGGGTCCGGCGCTCCAACTTGCGGGCGCTTTCCCGGAACACATGAAAGGCTGCATAGAGCTGGCCGATTTCATCCTCGGAATTTGGCCCCCGCGGGGGCTCGGTGCTGTGGTTTCCGGCTGCAAGTCTGCGCATGGCCTGGGCAATGCGTTGCAGATTGCGCGCCACATAGCGTGACACATAGAGCGAAGAAGTGATCGCCACCAGCAAACTGGCGACGGTGAGGGCGAGAAAGGCGTTCTTGGCAACTTGCAAGTTGGTCGAGGTCTCTGCGCGGGCTTGGGACAGCCGGTCTTCTGCAAGTGCGACTTTGGTCTCGGCAAAGGTGCTGACGCGGCGCGCCTCCTGGCGGATACGAAACAGCGCATTTTCTGCATCAAGTCGGGCTGCCAGATCGCGGTGCTTTAGAACAAACAGGCCTTCGCCGCGTTGGGCTGTTTGCTCGATCTCGCTTAACGTCGTTGCGTGCACGGGCCAGAGTTGCGGGATCAAGGCTTCGCGCTGCGTTGTGTAGCGTCGGCTGAATTCTCCCAGCTCGATCAGCGCATTGGCTCGCCCTGCGCCAATTGCGCTTGTCGTGAGTTGTTGCAACCCCGACCATACCTGCCGTTCAGCCAATGGTAAGCTGGTGTCCGCGGTGAACCGCCTCACCCGTTGATTGAGCCGCACCATGTCACGGTCAATTGCGTCCAACGCAGCCTGCCGCGCGGTCTGAGGTTCCAATGCTGCCGTCAGATCATCAATGGCAAATCGCAACCGCGCCACCGGTAGGTCCAAAACCGGGTCATCAGCTGAAAGGGCCTCGATCCGGTCCAGGTTATCCAAAACCTTGGCCTTTTCCTGCTCCAGCTGGAACGGCGGGAAGAGCGCATACAAGAACGGAGCCGATGTTGCCAGATCAGCAGATTCCCGCGAAAGATCCAAGGCTTCTGAAACTTCAGCCAGCGTTTCCTTGTGCAGCACGTTCATCCAAAGCTCAGTCCGGTTCAACACAAGCAAGCCAATCATGCTGACTAACAGGATGAGACCAAACAAAACGGCAATCGCCGCTGAGAGGCGAAACCGTACACTCAGGTTTGACAGCAGAGCCATCATGAGCCGTTTTCTGAAAGGTGGAAGATATAGCCCTGCGCGCGGCGCGTTTGCAGATGCACGGGCTTGGAGGCGACGGGTTCAATTTTGCGGCGCAGGCGCAGGATCAATACGTCGATAGTGCGATCCACATAGCGTTGCATATCAGAGCCCAGCTCTTCCAATAGTTCGGGGCGCGGGATAACTCGATTGGGATTGCGGGCGAAATATTCCAGCAGGCGATACTCCGCATTGGTCAGGGGGATCTCTTCACCCTCAGCATCCAACAGGCGACGGGTCTGGATATCGATGCGTTTGTTGCCAAAGGTAATGCCGTGACCAGAGATCGCACCGGGTTTTGAGGCCCCGTGCCCATAGCGACGCAGCACCGCGCGGATCCGCGCCACCAATTCACGGGGATTGAAAGGTTTGATCAGATAGTCATCCGCCCCGGTTTCCAGACCGATAATTTTATCGATCTCATCGCCAACGCCCGTCAACATCACAATTGGGATCTCGTAGCGTTCGCGAATGTGGATCGCCAGGGTCAGCCCAGACTCTCCGCGCAGGCGCAGATCGATCAATGCCAAATCCACTGGTGGTGGGTCGCCTAGGGCCATGAAAGACCGGATGTCAGGACAGCATAGGGCCGCGAACCCGCTTTCGCGCATCAAAGCGGAGAGGGTCGTGCGCACGCTTTCATCGTCGTCCACAATGGCAATGAGCGGCTCAGCTTTGCTCATCTGCAGGGCACCCTTTTCCTAAGTATTCCGGCATCGTCCCAGGGCATCCCAATGCCTAGGGTGTCGAATATGCCAGATTCAATGGCGCAGACCATGCCAGATTCTGGATCCATGCAACCGGGTTTGTAATATTGTTAACATTAAACTTGCTTTTCGTCTGTTCCGTTAACAGACGCGGACTCGCTTCCGCGTGCTGTGGGCTCCTACCTTGGGCGGGTCAGCGCATTGCCCTTGGAGGAACATCATGGGGCATGTGTGAAAAGGGAGGAAACCATGACACCATTTATTACCCGAGCTGCAACCGCACTTGGCATCCTGTCGGCAAGCGCCTTTGCCGCCGCAGCCGAAAACTGCGCCGACCGTGGCGCGCTGGATGAACTTTATTGCGACGCCAACGGCGATCTGGTTGCGGATACGCCTACCGATCCAGCAGAGCTGCGCAATCCAGATACGCTGGTTTTTGCCTATACCCCGGTCGAGGATCCAGCGGTTTATGCAGACATCTGGGCCCCCTTCATTACCCACATGGAAGAGGTGACTGGAAAGAATGTACAGTTTTTTGCTGTGCAATCGAACTCTGCCGAAGTTGAGGCCATGCGGTCTGGCCGCCTGCATGTGGCGGGCTTTTCCACCGGGCCAACCCCCTTTGCTGTGAACCTCGCAGGGGCTGTGCCCTTTGCGATCATGGGGGCTGAGGATGGCCAGTTTGGCTACAAGCTGCAGGTTTTCACCCAGGCAGACAGCGATATCAAGGAAGTGAAAGACCTGGCGGGCCGCCGTGTGGCACATACCTCGCCGACCTCGAACTCCGGTAACCAAGCACCACGTGCCTTGTTCCCAGGTCTGGGTATCGAACCCGATAAAGACTACGAAGTGACCTATTCTGGCTCCCACGACCAATCCATGCTGGGCGTTGTAGCAGGTGACTATGACGCAGCGCCTGTGGCCTCAGAAGTGGTCGAACGCATGGCTGAGCGTGGTCTATATGATGCTGAGGATGTACGCATGATCTGGGAGAGCGATCCCTTCCCAACCACATCCTTCAACCTTGCACATAATCTGGACCCCGCGCTGGCGGAGAAGATCAAAGAGGCCTTCTTTACCTTTGATTTCGCCGGTACGAAGCTGGGTGACGAATTCTCGGGCGTGAGCAAATTCATTCCAATCACCTACCAGGATCAGTGGGCGGTTATCCGTCAGATCCAGAAATCCAACGGTGTGGAATATACCCCACAAGGGCTTGCTGGAAAGTAACCAGATCCCCGCAAACACCCCGGACAGCGCCTGCCGTTGTCCGGGACCTTTTTCCAGACTTGCGCGTCATTTCATGGTGCGCACGCCATAGGCATGGCTGGGCCATGCCCGAGGATCCCCAATGCTAAAAATCTCAAAATTGACCAAACGATACGGTGCCGGTGATCCGGTGCTCAAGGAGCTGGATCTGACCGTCGAAGGCGATCAATTGACTTCCGTTATCGGCTCCTCTGGGGCGGGCAAGAGCACGCTCTTGCGCTGTATCAATCGGCTGGTTGAGCCGACATCCGGTTCAGTCGAGCTGAACGGCACCGAGTTCACCACGCTGACCCGCCGCGAGTTGCGCAGCGCGCGCCGCCGCATTGGCATGGTCTTTCAGAGCTTCAATCTGATCGACCGGCTGACGGTGATGGAAAACGTTCAGTCGGGCCGTTTGGGGTATATCTCGACCTGGGCGGCGCTGACCCGCCGCTATCCGCGCGACGACATCCGCCATGCCTATGAGCTGATGGAGCGCGTTGGCATCGCCCATTACGCAGATAAACGCGCAGACGAGCTGTCGGGTGGTGAACGCCAACGGGTTGGTGTGGTGCGGGCCTTGATGCAACGGCCAGAAATCCTATTGGCGGATGAGCCCACGGCCTCTTTGGATCCTAAGACCTCTGAGCAGATCATGTCACTGCTGCGCGATTTGGCCTCAGAACTGAAACTGCCGGTGATCATCAACATCCATAACGTGACCGAAGCCAAGGAATACAGCGATCGCATCGTCGGCATGCGCTACGGGCGTATCATTTTTGATGACCAGCCGGGAAAGCTGGACAAGCAAGAAATGGATGAAATCTATGCCGGAGTTCCCGCCATGGACCGCGCCGAAGTCGGGGCTGTCGCATGAGCACGCAAAGAACGACCTGGCGCAAACCTCCCTTTATCAAAAATCCGACACTTCGCTATGGGCTCTATGCAGCCATTGCCATCTACGTGGTTGTCACCCTGATCACTTTGCCTATCGACTGGGACCGTGTCTCTGACGGGATGCGGCGGGCGCAGCGCATTTTCAACGGGGCTTTTCCGCCAAACTTTGAACGCTCTGGTCTGTTGATCGACGGCTTTCTGGAAAGCCTGAAGATTGCCATTCTGGCAACTGTGGGCGGTATTGCGCTTTCGGTGCCTTTGGCATTCATGGCAGCGCGCAATATCGCAATCAAGCCGATCTATTTTCTGGGGCGCGGCATCATCATCGTTGCGCGCAGCTTTCATCCGGTGATTGTTGCCATCATTTTTGTGAAGGCGGTA
Organism: Roseobacter sp. MED193; assembly: GCF_000152965.1. Lineage (GTDB taxonomy): Bacteria > Pseudomonadota > Alphaproteobacteria > Rhodobacterales > Rhodobacteraceae > Pseudophaeobacter. The sequence continues at coordinate 3,444,271 of NZ_CH902583.1, forward strand.
GGGTTTGGCCCCTTTGCAGGTGCGCTGACGCTGGTGGTGTACTCCATTGGTTTTGTAGCAAAACTCTTGGCAGAACGGATTGAGGAGATCGACTTTGGTCAAGTTGAAGCGATGCGCTCGGTTGGAGCGGGCTTTTTGTCCACCTTGGTCTATGCGGTTGTGCCGCAGATCATGCCGCGGCTCGTGGGCCTAGGCATCTACCAGCTGGACAGCAATCTTCGGGCTTCTGCGGTGGTTGGTATTGTTGGGGCAGGCGGCATTGGGGCCACCCTAGCCAATGCCTTTGGCCGCTATGACTATGATTTTGCCCTTGCCATCACCATGGTCATTGTTGGCGTCATTCTGGTGTCAGAGGCCGTGAGCGGATTTATCAGAAAGCGGATCGCATGATGAACACTCAACCCTTGCAGCAGACCCTTGATCACTGGTCCCGCTTCACGCTGCGCCAACGCATGATGCGCTATGGCGGCTTGATGTTAACCCTATTGATCGTGGCCTGGGCCCTCAGCAGTATTGATGTGATCTGGGAGTGGGTCTGGGACGCGCCGACACAGATGGGCGATCTTTTTGGCCGGATGATGCCACCGGACCCCAGCAATCTGCCGTCGATCCTAGAGGCCATCTGGCAGACGGTAAACATCGCCACATTGGCCACGATGTTTGCGGTCGTGGTCTCGCTGCCGGTCGCCTATATTTCCGCGCAGAACACCACCCCGAACCAGGTGACCCTATGGATTGGACGCTTCATCCTGGTGTCGTCCCGCTCGGTCAATACCATCATCTGGGCGCTGCTCTTTGTCGCGATCTTTGGCCCCGGCATTGTTGCGGGCATCGTCGCCATCATGTTTCGATCGATCGGTTTTCTGGGCAAATTGCTTGGCGAGGCCATCGAAGAAATTGATCAGAAGCCGGTTGAGGCCCTAGAGGCCTGCGGGGCGTCCCGTTTCAAGATTGTGCTCTACGCCATCGTGCCCCAGGTCATGCCCGCCTTTTTTGCAGTTGCGATCCTGCGCTGGGATATCAACCTGCGTGAGTCAACCGTGCTGGGACTGGTGGGCGCGGGCGGCATCGGCATGATCCTACAGGGTGCCATCGATACCTTTAACTGGCCCGAGGTTTCCATGGTCTTGCTCACCATTCTTGCACTTGTTGTCTTTGGTGAGGTGGTTTCTTCTTACATGCGCAAGAAAATCCTATAAACCTTCCGGCGGCCAGCGAGCCTGGCCGCCAAGGCGTTCTTTGACAGGGCCGAACAATATGATCGACACCAAATGGGCCTTTCAACGCTATGAAAGCCTGCGCGCGGCCTTGCCCGCTGCTCAATTTCCTCTGACCTCCCGCTCCGGGCTGGATCTGAGCGATACCACAGCAGACTATGACGCCTATATTCTGGATGCCTTTGGTGTTTTGAACAGGGGCGAAACTGCCATCGAAGGCGCGGTGGAGCGCATGGCTGCGCTGCGCGCTCTGGGCAAGCGGCTGATCGTTCTTACTAATGCCGCCAGCTATACGCGCGCCGAAATTCTGGCAAAATACCACCGGCTCGGTTTTGATTTCGACGCTACTGAGGTGGTCTCCAGCCGCGATGTCGCCTTTGCCAATCTGCCGCAATTGCCGGGCTCACAGGTATGGGGGGCTGCCGCGGCCTTTGGCGATGACTTTAGCGACGCGCCTGTCTCTGCGCGGGTTGCCCATTTGGCGGAAAATCCTGACCTGCTGCACAGCGCCGGAGGGATACTGCTACTGTCGTCTGCCCGCTGGAGCGAGTCAAACACCGCTGCCGTGGTGCAGGCGTTGCAGGACCGTCCAAGGCCATTGGTTGTCGCCAACCCGGACTTGGTTGCCCCACGCGAGGAGGGCCTGTCCTTGGAGCCGGGGCTGATTGCACATGACATCATTGCTAAAACGGGCCTGCGGGCTGAATTCTTTGGCAAACCCTATGGCAATGCCTTTGAGGTTGCTCTGGACCGCCTAACGGGTATCCCCCGCCATCGCATTGCCATGGTTGGGGACACGCTACATACGGATGTTTTAGGCGGAGCCGCTGCTGGCATCGGGACTATTCTGGTAACGGATCACGGTCTGTTTCGCGGCCACGAGATCGCGCCTTTCATTCGCAGCTCCGCCATCCGCCCTGATTGGGTGGTTACAACGACCTAACGGCGTTGTTGCCTGTCTGGGGCCAGCCGATACCGAATGCTGTGGGAACTTACGAAAACCGGTTCTGCGCCAGTGTTTCTCTGGGAGAGCAGCCGAATTCCTTTCGGTAGGCAATAGAAAACCGGCCAAGATGAAAGAAGCCGGCTTCATAGGCGATGCCGCTGACTAGGGTGTCTTTGGGGTGAGACTGTGCCAGCATATGCGCATGGTTCAGACGTTGCCGTTGTACAAATCCAATGGGCGTACAGCCAAAGCTCTGTTGGAAACTCAGTTGCAAACTGCGAATGCTACAGCCCGCGGCAGCCGCGATCTGGGCGACGGTGATTGGCTCCGTAAGGTTCTCCAGGATATAGGCGCGCGCGCGACTGATCTGTGGCGAAGACACGCTTGGCTGGGCCTGTGTCAAAATATGATGGATCGTGCTGGGTTGGGCCATCAGGAAGCCCGCGATCAGATCCTCTTCGAACAGGGCTTGGTGCTTGTGCTGGATGTCTCCGAACGCGCCTTTTTGGTCAGCAACGGCGACGGCAGCCTGGAATTTTCTTTCCCAGTTTTTCAGCGCGGGTGATTCCAGCCGAACCTCGGGATCAAAGACGATGGGATGAGAGAGCGATTGCCCCAAGAGACGCTCAGCCGTTTGGTGCAACGCGGTGGCATCGATTTGAAGCAACAATTTTTCGCAGCCCCCATACCAGATCATATGGGTGTCACGCGTTGGATTGAGGACCGTTCCGGTCCGCTGTGTCGCCTCTACGGTTTTGCGCCCATTGCGGACCTTGGCAGTTCCAACCAACGGGATTTGCACGAGATAAAAATCGGTCAGCTCACCAGGATTGATCGTCACATCACAGCCATATCGCATATAATTCAGCGATAGGCTTTGACCTTCGGCATGATTATGGCAGGCGTCAAATGTGTCGCGAAAGGGGCCTGGAATCAGGTCGTGATCGCAATATTGCTTTGCCACCGAGGCACGCGCAAGTTCCACGTCAGTTGAATGCAACAGGCGGTGCCCACACAGCGGATCAGCCGATTTCCTTAAGAATACAGGTGCCATGCACAGAAGCCTAAAAAGTTTTAAACTTAAAGCAAGCACTTTCGAGAATGCACTTTCTTGCGCAATTTGGACAAAGCAAACCGCGATGGCGCACTAGGCTGTTTGTGACATTCTGTCATAACAGGGAAAAAGCACATGAAAGAAACAGCTGGAGTTACGTCAACTGACACAGGGCTTGAAGGCGTCGCTTGGAACGTCGTGGGCCATATTTATACCCCAAAACTGCACTCGGATAATGCGATGATCTGGCACGCCGTAGTGCCTGCTGAGACCTTTGTACCGCCACATGTTCACCCAACGCAGGATGAATGGATCCTGGTGATCGAAGGCCATCTAGAGGTGGACTTTGGATATGAACAAGGCAACGTCCAACCCAACAAAGCTGGGCCGGGTGATTTGATCCGAATGCCAATGGGTCTGGCACACGGGGTTTTCAACCGATCAGGTGCTGAGGCCAAATGCGTCTTTGGCGTCGCGCCCTCGCGCAAGCTTTATGATCTTTTCTGCGCCTTGGATGGCGTGACCGATCCTGAGGAACTGGTCCGCCTGTCAGCCCTGCATGAGGTTGATTTCCTGCCGCCGCCCCCAGAGGCGTAAGGAGAGACCACATGGTTCGTAGAAAAACAGTTGCCGTCATTGGCGGCGGCGTCGCTGGCTTGGCCGCTGCCAAGGCATTTGATGAAAAAGGCCATCGGGTCATCGGGTTTGAACGCAGTCACGATTTTGGTGGGGTTTGGGAGCTGTCGCGCTCTTATCCTGGCGTTCAAACCCAAAGCCCAAAGGACCTGTATCGCTTTACTGACTTGGCGATGCCGGAGGAATATCCGCAATGGCCCAAGGGCCCGCAGGTCCATGCCTATATCCATTCCTATGCCGACAAGCATAAGCTGGGCCGTCTGTATCAGTTGAACACGGATGTGATGGGAATGGAGCGGCGCGGTGATGGCAAGCCGGGTTGGACCCTAACGCTGGAGAGTGCTGGCAGAACGCGCAAAGAGGACTTTGATTTTGTTGCCATATGTACTGGGCAGTTCTCTTATATGAATATCATCACCCATCCTGGACAGGAAGAATTCGTCGCTCAGGGTGGGCAGGTAATGCATTCTTCGGAATACACCGATTCAGAGATTGCACGGGGTAAGCACGTGGTTGTGCTTGGTGGCTCCAAATCCTCAACCGATATTGCGGTGAATGCCGCGGATCATGGGGCCAAACAGGTGACCATGGTCTATCGCAAGAACGTTTGGCGGGTGCCCTATTTTATAGGCGGTATCAACTTCAAACACCTGCTCTACATGCGCGCGCAGGAGATGCAGTTTAACAGTTGGGGGCGCAGCCCGGTGAAGAAGCTGGTTGCAGCAGTGACCAAGCCGCTGGTCTGGGCCAATTTTCGCGGGCTGGAAGCCATGCTGAAGCTGCAACTGGGGCTGAAGAAATGGGATATGGTGCCAGACACGCCGATCGAGAAAGAGGCCTCCTGCTCCTTACCCCTGGTCACTCCGGGCTTCTTTGAGACCCTCAAATCCGGCAAACTCAACCTCGTTCAGGGGTCGATAGATCACTATGAGGGCGACAGCGTCGTTCTGACCACTGGCGAGCGGGTTAAGTGTGATGTTTCGGTTCTGGCTGTGGGCTGGAAACTGGGCGTGCCCGTATTGCCCGACGCCTACCGCAAAAAGCTGATCGAAAGCGATGGTCAATACCGGGTCTATCGGTTGTCGGTGAACCCGGACCTGCCGGAAGTGGGGTTCGTCGGTTTCAACTCCAGTTTCTGCACCATTTTGTCGGCGGAAATGATCGCCAACTGGCTGGTGCGATTTGCAGATGGGCAACTTGCCCAGCAGCCCAGCGAGACTGAGATGAACCGAAATATCGACATGATGCTGAACTGGCGGCGAAAGGAGCGCCCAGCAGCCCAGGTCTATGGCGGCCTGTGTTCGGCACCGTTCCATTTCAAGCATTTTGATGAACTGCTTGCAGACATGGGCGCCACCAAGACAAAGCGTACAAATCCCCTGGCTGAACAGTTCTCGTTTCCCGATGCCGACGCTTATGGCGAATTCTTAGCCTCGGCGCCCGAGTATCAGGCTGGGTAGTGGATCTTAACCACTGAGTATAGCGACATGCGCGATTGGGACGATGCGTTCAACAACATGGGGCATGTCAAAGGCTCTGATGCGCTGCCCGGTTTCTGGGCAGCGCGCGCTGCGGCCTACCGCAAGGGTTCGGTGCGGATCGACAGCGATCTTTCATATGGCGACAGCGAGCGGGAAGTATTTGATCTGATCTGGCCAGATACGCCGCCTGCTCCCTTGGGGTCTTTGTAGATGCATCGTTTTGTTTGCCTGGTTCCCCTGGGGCCTGCCGACAGGGAGGACACGAGAATTGACGCTGGTCGTGGATAGGTGGCCTATTTATCCCCTTTTGATAATGTAAATACTAAATCTTCGCGTTAGGGGTGAACCTTTCTAGTAAAAAGTTTATCCCCGGAGAGATTACCTTTGCGGGTGTTCAATAATTTTGTTCACCAAATAGGAGATAATCTGAAATCCCGCTTTCAGTACCTGTCCTTTTGAGATCCGTCAGAAACGCGAAGGCTCTCGGGAAATTGATGTAAGTATTTGCCCTGAAATATATTTTTCACATTTCGTTTCTATCATCCGGGGGGTGACGGAATTTACAGTGATAAATATGCCCGTGAGGACCGTTCGGTTTGCACCGCCAGTTCAGAAAGACGATATTTCTGTGAAATAGCCAAGTCGCTAATTTGCCCTGTTCTGGCGGTCCCATCCGATTTTGGTTAGAAGAAAAGTAATATCAGGTTATGTAAAAGAATGCACTTTATGCCTAGATGGTCTGGCAGGTGTTCTTGTGCACAAAGGAAATGACGCGTGAATCGCCTACAAGTAAACGATCTCTATGCCATATTGGATGCTGTGGGCATGGCTGTTATCGTTTTGGAGGTCGGTGACGATGGCGTTCCTCGATACATAGCGATGAACAAGCGCTCCCGCGAGTTTACCAAGATTCCACAAGAGGGGTGGTACGGTAAATCCGCTTTGGAAATTTTTGGTGGTTCCACCGGAGAACGTGCGCTGGCTATTCATACCAGCGTGGCGCGTTCTGCCAAAAAAAAGACTTACGAGATAAATCTGCCTGCGGTCCAGGGTACACGTCACATTCGCACAACGATGACCCCCGTTTTTGATTCCACCGGGAAGCTCACTCACATGGTTGGCTCTACAGAAGATGTGACTTCTGAACGCGAGCGTGACGCGGCCCTAGAACTAACCCGGATAGCCAAGGAAAAAGCAGAAGAAGCCAATAAGGCGAAAGAACGGTTTCTGGCCAATATGAGCCATGAAATTCGAACGCCGATGAACGGGATTCTTGGTATTTGTGAGCTGCTAAAAGAAACCGAATTGGACAAAGAGCAGTCCCTATTTGCCGATACGATTTTCAATTCTACCAATGCTTTGCTGGAAATTATCAACGACGTGTTGGATTTTTCACAGATCACGGCAGACAAGATCTCGTTGCACCCAGAACCCTTTTCACTGCGTGTCCTCATTGAGGAAATTGCAGTTCTTCTTTCCGCCAAAACCGCCTACAAGGGCTTGAAATTTAACGTAAACTACCCCGAAAACGTGCCATCCCTATTCATCGGGGACGTCAGCAAAGTCCGCCAAATCCTGTTGAATCTGATCGGGAACGCGATAAAATTCACTGATGAAGGGCATGTTTCGATTACGGTTTCCCATGGGCAGGGATCCCCGGCAGGCCCGCTGCAGTTTGAGATAGCAGACACGGGCTGCGGAATTGAAGCAAGCAAACTGGGTACCATTTTTTCGGCTTTTGAGCGCGTGAGCGGTACGCAAAAAAACTTATCAGAAGGAACGGGGCTTGGTCTTGCTATTTCCCAGGCACTTGTGGAGCGAATGGGAGGGGAGATTTCAGTCAAATCCACGCCTGACCTAGGCACGACCTTTCGTGTCTCGCTTGCACTGGAGGCGCAGCTTGCTGACGACCAGATGTCAGCGTCAGTGAGCGAACTGAATTCTCTCTTTCCAAGCCTGCCCAGGAGCAGAGTTGAACCGGCTGTTCTGGGGGATGAGGCCCTGAAAGGGCTGCAGGGCATGCAAATACTCGTGGCAGAAGACAATAAGACCAACCAGTTGGTGGTCGAGAAAATGCTCAACACATCAGGTGCGGACCTGCATTTTGCAGAGAACGGTGCGCTCGCGCTTGAGGCCTATCTCGCCTCAAAATACGATCTGATCCTGATGGATCTTTCTATGCCAGTTATGGGCGGCTTAGAAGCGGTTCAAAGGATCAGGCAACACGAAAACGACACCGGGCGGACAAAGTGTCGGATTATCGCCCTGACTGCCAATGCACAGAAAAGCGACATGAAGGCCTGTAGTGAGATTGGAATGAATGGTTTCTTGTCAAAGCCATTTCGAAAAAGCGAGTTATTGGCCTGCCTGAATAGCCTGGATTAAGATGCTTTTCCAACGACGGCATAGGACAGCCCTTTGATGCGCCAAGGCTGACAAGGCCCTCGTGAAACCAAGCGATGGGTTGGAAATGCCGCGTCACAATTGGCAGGCCGGGTCCGGTTAAAACGGTCCAGCGCCGGATCCCAGGGGGCTCCGCTCGTTGTTCTCGTGTTGCGGTGGGGGCAGCTTTCGTCCTGGCCCGATCAACGAGCGGCATAGGCCGTTAGCGCCCGATGCCGTCCCTCAGCCAGCCCAACAATTGGTGTCGGATAGGGATCATCCTTTGAGAGCGCCCAGGCCCGCGGGCAAGCGTCAAAAAACGCCAGGGCTTCCGGGCCGGGCGTCGGTGCGCGCTCTGCCAGGAACCGTTGAATGTACTGCTGCTCTGCATCGAACTTTTTGGCCTGGGTTTCAGGGTTGAAAATTCGGAAATAGGGCGCAGCATCTGGTCCGCAACCGGCTACCCATTGCCAGCCCATCGCATTTGCGGCGGGGTCCCAGTCAATCAGACAGTCCTCAAACCATTTTTGTCCAATGCGCCAATGCTTAAGCATGTGTTTGGTGAGAAAGGATGCGACAATCATGCGACTGCGATTATGCATGTGGCCGGTGACATAAAGTTCCCTCATGGCAGCATCGACAAGGGGAACGCCAGTCCGCCCCTGTTTCCATCGCAGAACCGCTTCGTCCTCATGCTCGGACCAGGGAAAGTCATTCCACTGCGACTTCCAGTTCTCTTGTGTGATCTTGGGAGTATGAAAAGCCAGATGATAGGCGAACTCGCGCCACACCAGTTCTTTCAGAAAGTGCTCAGCCCCGCGCTGCCCCTCCAGATGCGCGCGCAGTCCGGCATGCCAGACCGTAGCGGGCCCGATTTCACCCCAGGCCAGGTTTTCGGATAGGCCAGAGGTCGCGTTCAGCGCCGGGTAATCGCGGCGCTCCTTGTAGCCGTCTATTGCCACATCCAGAAACTGGGCCAGGCGCGTATTGGCTGCAACTTCGCCAACGCATGCGTGGGCCGACAGGATCCGCGCCCCGCGCTGCATGCCTTTGTCCAGCTGCCAACCCTGAAGAGGGTCAGAGACCGGCCATGTTTCGGGTGCCATCAGAAACTTTGGGGCAGGGGAAGGCGCTGCGACATCCAGGTCTTTTACCGCACGCCACATCGGGCTGTAAACTTTGAAGAAACCGCCCTGTTTTGTCTTCACCGCCCAGGGTTCAAACAAAAGCTGACCAGGCCAGCTTTTGGCTTTGAAACCTGCGTCTGTTAATGTCGATTTGACCTTGGTGTCTCTCGCAATAGCGTCTGGGTCATAGGCGCGGGTCCACCAGATATCCCCGGCACCGGTTTCTTGTGCCAGGGCCAGCAGCTCCTGAGCGGCAGGTCCGCGACGCAGGATCAGGCGGGATCCGACCTGGTTCAGGCGATCAGCGAAGTGTTCAATCGCTTTGGATAGGCGCCATTTGGGAGCTGCCCCGTATGTTTGGGTAAGCTCATCAAGCACGACGACAGGAATAACAGGGCGTTCGCTGTTGCTCGCCGCAAAAAGCGCCTGATGATCGGCAAGCCTGAAGTCTTTGCGGAACCAGATAATTATGGGTTTTGAAAGGGTCATCTCTGCGCAGCTTTTGCTTCTCTTTTACTCAATACGAAGGCCAAGACAGAATGGTTCACTCATTGGTTTAGCTTTTGCATGTGATCTGATTTCGGGGCTGAGCCGTAGTGAAAGAATGACAGAGCATAATGGGCGTGATTACCCATCGGGTCCGGTTGAGTTGGGTGAATGATGTGAAAAAACGTAAGATACCATCTGGGAACTGTTCTTTGTGTCACAGCGGCCTGCCAGGATATCAGGCTCGTTTGTCTTTCTGGCACTGCTGCCTTTTGCCACAGGCAGCGACAACATGAAAGATCGCGCGCTTGTCATAGGGGCGTCTGGTGGTATCGGGGCGGCGCTCTCGAGGGCCCTCGAAACAGGAGGGGCTGAGGTGACGCGCCTGTCTCGGGCCATGGATGGCCTCGATCTAACCGACCCTGCGCTTGTTGAGCAGGTTATGCAGGGGCTTTGTGGCCCCTTCGATACCGTATTGATAGCCAGCGGTATCCTGGCACCCAAAGGTGCAGGACCTGAAAAGTCCCTCGCGCAGATTAGCGCAGACAATATGGCTCAGGTCATGGCTGTAAATGCGATCGGACCTGCCTTGGTTCTAAAAAATCTGCCGAGGCTTTTGCCAAAAGATGGCCGCTGCGTTGTTGGCGTTCTCACGGCCCGTGTCGGGTCGATCGGAGATAACCGCCTTGGCGGATGGTACAGCTATCGGGCTGCCAAGGCCGCAGCCAATCAGATCGTGCGAACGGCCGCAATCGAGATCGCAAGAAAGCGCAAAGAGGCCATTGTTGTCTCGCTGCACCCCGGTACGGTGGAGACCACATTTACCGATGGGTATCCGGGCCACCAGAAGGTCGCGCCAAGCGCCGCGGCTGCAAACCTATTAGAGGTTCTGGATCAGCTGTCTCCGGCCCAAACAGGTGGCTTTTTCGACTGGGCTGGCAAACCTGTGCCTTGGTGACGCAGCGCCCTCTTTATGGCGTTGGGAGTGTTTTTCGCTTTCAAACCCTTGGGGTTCGTTCATCGCGGTTGACAGGTCTAGGAGAGCCTAAGCGGGGCAAAAAGCACCGCCCAAAAAAGGGGAGCCATTGGCTCTAACGTATCTGTTGATCCAGCGGGCCAGACTGCTCGGGTAAAAGCAGGTCTGGCCACGGCGATCGCATGTCAAAATTTTGTAAGATCCGCAGCGGGAAAACCCAATGATCTCGTCCTTAGGATCGAGCAGCCTTAGCTATCTGAATCCAGCGCGCGCAGTCGCCTGAGCAGGCTCGAGGTATCCCATCGACCGCCGCCAAGTTTTTGCACATCCTTGTAGAACTGATCGACCAAGGCCGTCACGGGCAGGCTCGCCCCGTTCTCATCTGCAGTCGCAAGGCAGATGCCCAGGTCCTTGCGCATCCAGTCAACCGCAAACCCATGCTCAAACTGGTCGTCCAGCATGGTCTCATACCGGTTTACCATCTGCCAGCTGCCTGCAGCGCCGCCACCAATCACATCGATAACCGCCCCCCCATCAAGTCCGGCTTTTTCGGCGAAATGCAGCCCTTCTGACAGCCCCTGCACCAGCCCTGCAATACAGATCTGGTTGACCATTTTGGTCAATTGCCCAGCACCGCTGTCTCCCAAACGGGTGCATTTCTTTGCAAAAGCACCGATCAGCGCTTCGGCTCTGTCAAAGGCCGATTGGTCACCACCGCACATTACAACCAGTTGCCCGTTCTCGGCACCAGCCTGGCCACCGGAGACAGGCGCGTCGACAAAACTCACACCTGCCTCTTGGGCCAGGGCATAGAGTTCTCGTGTGACCTTTGCCGACACGGTTGTGTGGTCAACGAAAACCGCGCCAGACTCCATGCCCGCCAAGGCCCCATCGTCACCCAGACAAACACTGCGCAGGTCATCATCATTGCCGACACAGGCAAAAACAAACTCGGCTCCCTTTGCGGCTTCGCGTGGTGTGGTGGCAAATTCGCCGCCGTATTCAGCGGCCCATTTTTCGGCTTTTGCCGTTGTCCGGTTATAGACTGTGACCTCGTACCCTGCCTTTTGCAGATACCCGGCCATGGGATACCCCATTACTCCCAGACCCAGAAAAGCTGCCTTTACCATGTTGAGTTCCCTCGATTTTTGTAATTGTATCTATGATGAACGCCCTGCACAGAAGGCACCCAAGTCGTTATGCAATGCGCGCGCCCCTGGCAACACGCGTAGCCGTGGTGGCGCCTTCGATATGTGACAGCTTAAAGAGGGTTTCGTAACGCGCCAATGGCGGATTTCTTCTCCTCTGGCTAGGCCATCAACACACTCCAGCGCCGCTTTGGACAATGCCCCCAACCGATGCGTCGCGCGCCTGGGGTAGGACTACTGCACTTTCCGGCATGAGCGCAAACCCTTCGCTGTTGAGGGGCGTGCACCAAAAGTTAACTACGATGCTGCTATCCAAGCGATGTGGTGAAACTGCAAAGCAATGGAAGACGCATGAAGGTCGTTATACTTGCCGGAGAATGTGGGGGTGCGATCACCGAAAGATCCCAAGTCGGGCCTGGTCCGATGATCGAGACCAAGCCAACACTCCAGGATATCCTGAATATGCTTTGCGCTCGCCGTCTCTCTGATTTTGTGATCGGTTGCAGCAACCTAAGCCATAAGATCAAGGAATTTTGCACTGCCCGTTGCACTGCCCGTTGCACTGCCCGTTGCACTGCCCGTTGCACTGCCCGTTGCACTGCCCGTTGCACTGCCCATGGGCTGATTGATGCGCAAACCTGGGTTCAAATGCGATCGGGAGAACGCCGTGTCGCGCGCAGTGGCGAGGCCCCCTGGCGGCTGCCCCCTGCTCGAACCATGGCCAGAACAGAGTGCGGCTTTGGAAGCCGCGCTACTTGCCTAATGCAGCCACTTAGAAAGCGAAGATAGTTATACATGTCAGATATCAAACTAAGCATCTGTATCCCGACCTTTGAACGCGCCCGCTATCTTGCAACGCTGTTACAGGCGCTTGAACAGAATGTGGCTGAGTTCCCCTTTGCTTGCGAAATCATCGTATCTGATAATGCGTCGAGCGACGAAACTCAGTCGGTGGTCACCGAAGCTGAGAGCCGATTGCCACTGAGATATATCCGGCAGTCCGAAAACGTAGGCGCACTTCGCAATATTCAGGCCGTCATGCGTGCAGCAAAAGGAACCTATGCTGTTTACCTGGCGGATGATGATCGCCTCCATTCCGCAGGGGTCATTTCGGCGATTGCACTTCTTGACGCCAACCCAAAGGCTTCGGCGCTTTATGCCCCCTGGAAGGTCCATGACTTGGTTCTGGATGTCGAGAATGCGCCTCTTTATACGCAGCCCAAGAACGTGGTCATCCCGCGTGGAAACTATGCGAAACTTCTGACCCATGTGCTGGATCACAAGGTCTTCTCTGAGATTTCCATCGTGCGCTCCGAGGTCGTGAAGCGGCTCAATCCGCAGGCAAATGACCTTGCTTTCTGGGCCTTTACGGTGCCCTGCGAATATTTGGGGGCCGGGGATCTCATTTATGCCTCTGATCCCTTCTATGTTTCTGTCTCGCGTCACTTTGAAGGTGATAACCGGGCGCAGCTTGGTCACCTCGAAGTTCAGAGCGCCTGGGACAAGTATCGCGGCGGGCTAGAATACATGTTTGGGTTGGCGCGAGAACATGGTGGATTGAAAGATATCGTCGCGACCGAGAAGGGGATCCTTCGCATCGTGATGGAACGGATGTTGGTCGCCCTGCGTCTGCGGGTGAAACGGGGGGGCGATCCGGTCGAAACCTATGCGCTGGCAGCCCGTTTGCGGGGGCTGGGACTGGTCAAGGCGCTGCCCATTCCAATGGAACAAATCCGGCTCGCAGCGGCGATCAAATACATCTGTGTAACCCTGCCCACAATGCTGGACGCACAGGGTGTCGCGATCATCGGAGACTGTCCTGAGGCGACATTTGAGGCGCTGGGCTCGATTGCGGGCGTACCGGTGCGCAGGGTCTCTTGCCTTGAGGACATTGCTCACACGGACGTTGTTTTCAATCTTGGCAGCAGTGATGACCCACTTCACACAGCCGCAGAGAGCCAGGCGCTGGCCACCCTGTCCGAAGCTGAATTGATGCAAAAATTCAGCTGAGGCCGCTTGGGATGGCGATAGGTAACAACACGGATACTCTTGACCGATGCCAAAGGGTTTGTTAGCCGCGCGGTGTGCGCCGCGCTGGTAGCCGCATATCCGATGGTCGCATATCCGATGGTTCGCCAAGTCGTCGATATCGCAGCTATGGCCAACGCTTTGGCCAAAGGAATCGAGACTGCCTGCGCAGGTCGCGCCCCGTTTAGTTTCGGCGCGAGACCCGAAAACCCTGATGATCCACCTGTCTTGATCGAGCTGCGAGACACAGAATGGGCCGCATGCATAAGCCCGATATCAATTCCACCACTGTCCCTACAGTTGAACTATCTGTTTGTTGACCTGAAAATGAATGCACCTAGCCCAACGAAAGACAATGCGATGACCAAATTTCAATCTGATATTCAGGACCGGACCCAGGCAATGGGTGCTGATACCAAGTTGCAGACCTCAGCTTTGGCGTTTCTGCAGTCCTCCGCTGTTGCTGAATACTCTTATAACTTCCATTGGATGGGGCGGCCCATCATTCAGTATCCGCAGGATATTGTCGCCATGCAGGAGCTGATCTGGGAAGTGAAGCCAGATTTGATCATTGAAACAGGCATTGCCCATGGGGGCTCTTTGATCTTTTCGGCCTCTTTGCTGGCAATGCTGGACATGACCGAGGCGATGGAAGCGGGACAGACTTTTGATCCGTCCCGCTCTGCGCGCAAAGTTCTGGGTATCGATATTGATATTCGCGAGCACAATCTTGCTGCTATTGATGCGCACCCTATGCGCTCGCGTATCGAGATGATCCAAGGGTCGTCCATTGACAGTGAGGTGGTTGCCCAAGTGAGAAACTTTGCGGCTGACTACAAAAAGATCCTGATCTGTCTGGACAGCAACCACACCCATGATCACGTTCTTGAAGAGCTGAAGGCCTATGCCGATCTCACGTCAGTGGGCAGCTATTGCGTTGTTTTTGATACCTTGATCGAGGATATGGAAGAAGACGCATATCCCAATCGGCCTTGGGGTAAGGGTGACAATCCACAAACCGCCGTGCGGGCCTTTCTGCAAGATGAGTCACGGTTTGAAATTGATGCCTCGGTGCATGAACGACTGCTCATTACCGTCGCAAAAAATGGCTACCTTCGTCGGGTGCGCTGAAAACCTGACAGACATAAGCTGTCCACATGTACCAGATGCGCTGAAGAACAGCGCCAATCTGGATCAAAGCCACGTGCAGCAGGAGCTGCGCGTGGCTGCGCAAAGGCCGACTTCTATACTAGGTATTTTGTGCAACTGGATTGAACCTGCCGACACCTGCGAACAGGGTGGGTCTCAACCGGGGTGTCTTCCCACAGGCCGGACCGTTGGGGCGGCGATCAACGCACAGATGTAGAATTGGGAAAGCGCAAAGCTTACGCGCCTTCGACCCTTTTGGACGCCCGTTATGAAAAGGGCCAGGGGCTGTGCATGGCCCAGTCTGGGGGAGACTGGTCAGGGCTATTGGCCCAGGATCTTTTGGATGGCGCCGATCAGTTTGGCGCGTTGGACGGGTTTCATCAAACGGATATCCTCTGGGCGCAACCCGTTTCCGTGGACGGTGGCTTCGCTGGCATAGCCTGACATGAAGATTATCGGCAAATCCGGCGCCAGCAGGCGGAGTTCCGCAGACAGGGTCGTGCCCAGTAGCCGACCTGGCATGACAATATCTGTAATCACCAGGTCGAAACTGGGATCGGCTTCAAAAATCGCCTTTGCTGCGTCTCCGGATGGTGCAGCGATGACGTCATAGCCCGCATTTTCTAAGGTCTTGACCAGCACCTCTCGCACGGCGTCATCGTCTTCCGCCAACAAGATACGATGCCCGGCACCATGGCTCACATCTGATTGTGCTTCTGGTTGGGGCGCGCATTCAGTGGTCTGTGTCGCGGCCTTGAAGAAGAGCTTGAATGTGGTGCCAACCCCTGGCTCTGAGTAGACCTGCACAGTACCATTGGACTGGCGCATAAAGCCGTGAACCATGGATAGCCCGAGACCGGAGTTGCTGCCTGAGGCTTTGGTGGAAAAGAAGGGTTCAAAGACTTCGGCGATGAATTCTGGCGGAATGCCATCACCGGTGTCGCTAACCGCCAGCATCACATACTGCCCTGGCGGCAACTCCTCTTGGCGTGCATCTATGTAGCTGTCATCAATTTTGACATTTGCAGTTTCAACTGTGAGTTTCCCGCCCTTGGGCATGGCATCTTGGGCGTTGAGGATAAGGTTCAATAAGGCGCTTTCGGTCGCGCTAGGATCGGCCTCCACGGGCCAAATCCCATCGCCCAAGGAGGTCTTTACCTCGATTGTTGCGGGCAGGGTGCGACTGATCCAGTTTTTGGTTTCCTCCACCACCGAGTTGATATCGATAGGGCTCGGCTCCAGGCTGGCCTTCCGGGCAAAAGCCAGCATATTGCGCGTCAAATCTGACCCGCGCAGCGTCGCTGCAATGCTTTTGTCGATGAGCTGTTTGTGTTGCAGGTTCTCAATTTCGTCTTTTAGCAACTCAAGATTTCCCAGAGTGACAGCAAGAAGGTTGTTGAAATCATGCGCCACCCCGCCCGTCAGCTTTCCAACGGCTTCGAGCTTTTGCGACGTGGCGAGCTGTTGCTGGATCTTTGCGCGTTCTAAGATCTCCGTTTTGCGGGCAGAGATTTCCACCACGCTGGCACGGATAAGCTTCCGATCAAAAGGCGGCAGGCGGGCCAGAGAAATCTCACACTCAAGTATCTCGCCCTCTTTGCTTACGAATTGCCATTCAAAAACAGGAAACTCGCCGGAAAGGGCCTGCTGCAGGTAGGCCGATATTGCGTCTTCAGAGCGCTGCCCATCGGTTTGATATTCAGGGCTTATTTCTCTGGGCAAGGTTCTGCCTGTCAGTTCCTCGGGTGGGTAGCCGAGGATCTTTTCCGCGCGTGAGTTACTGGTGATAAAAACCATGAGATCCATATCGTAGATCAAAATGGCTTCGGGGGCATATTCGACCAGGGCATGCATTTGGTCATGCTGCTGGTAGAGTGCGATATTAGAGAGTTCCCACTGGTGTCGCAGGTGTTCGGTCAAATTGATGCAGGCAAGACCGCAAAACAGCAGGGCCAGGGTCATCACCATCCAGTTGCGCCAATTTCCAATGTAGTCTTCGTAGTTGGTAATATTGGAGTGCAGATGCCCGGCCGAATGCATGTACCCTAGGCTGATCGATAAGATTAGAGAGATGGCAAGAGTCACATAGGCCGCCCGCCGCCCGAGTAAAACCACGGAAACAATCGGTGTCGTCAACAGAATGATCCAGGCCGCCGAAGCGATCCCAAGAAAAACAAGTCCGGTGATAGAGAGAAGGAATAGACCAAGAATAAGCAGGACTACGCGCTTCGCATGATGCTTCGTGCCTGAAAAAATTAGCGGCGGAGCCACAAAAAATATCAAAAAAATAGGCAGGCCAATATAGTAAAGCGGCCCATAGGGAATAGCGCGGGTTGCCGCAGCACAGATGCTCAGCCCGACGGCGATCATAAAGTAATAGAAAAGCCAGTTTGACGATTCTCTTATATTTTTTGCATGTACTTTTCTGGCCTGGAGAATATGGTCACCTGCCATCTCGTCCCCTTTAAACATGCGAAAGATATGAAATAAGTCTAAGAAATACCTGTGCTATTTTGGGGTTTACTGCAAAACACCCGTATTGCGAGTGTAGGGTGATTTCCTCCGAGATCAAGAATTTTCATGCGAAGAACCGTTTCCAGGCTCTCTGGAAAACCGGTCGGGCGGCGTGAGGCTGCACTTTTTTGGGGGGAATACGCTGCCTAAAAGCCGTGCATGCGTTTTGCCCATTGGTAGGCCACCACCAGACCTTTCATGCGCGGCAATATGAAAAGAGAAGCCGAGATGGTCACCAGCGACATAATCAGGGCCAGCGTGAGCGGGTCAGGGCGAAACTGGATATAGGTGATGTGCAGCGCAAAGCCGAGCAGGTGGCCAACTAAGAGAATGGTCAGATAGGCTGGGCCATCATCGGCGCGATTGTGGTGCAACTCCTGGCCACAGGAATCGCAGCTGTGCTTCACTTTGAGGTAACTCTCTAGCATTTTTCCTTCACCGCAGTTGGGGCAGCGCAATTGCACACCCCGCCAAACTGCGGGTTTCCAGGCGCGCTGCTGTGGTTTTGGGGCAGGGGCTGCTGTCGTTTCAGGCTGGGTCATATCTATCATCGCTACCTTGGATCTTCTGTCGTCAATTCCCTAAAGTGTTTCAAAATTGTTTGCAATCAATGATGCGATCAATGTGGTTGCAATTTTAGCGGACTTAGGGGTATGGGGTTGGGAGACCCTTGCCGGAGAGCATTCTGGTGACAGGGTGAGGAAGTGACTCAACTGGGGAGAAATCCTTTGAAACAATGGAGCCCAACGCTGCCGATGTCGGACAAGCCGCGCTATGTGGAAATCGCGGATGCCATTCGCTCCGATATAGATGCAGGCCTGTTGTTGCCTGGCGATCGTCTGCCGCCGCAGCGCGGTGTGGCACAGGATCTTGGGGTCGATTTCTCAACTGTTTCCCGAGGCTATGCAGAATCGGTTCGGCGCGGCGATATCGAGAGTTTTGTGGGGCGCGGGACATTTGTACGTGCCCCAGATGCCACGGCTAAGGGCTTGGGGGCAGGAGAAGCCCCGGATCCGCGCAGGATCCTGGAAGAAGACCCGATGATGAACATGCCGCCCGAGCCAGAGGATCCTGCACTGATTGCCCGCATGGCTGATGGTCTTGGCCATGTGGCGGCTAATCTGGTGCCACTCTTGCGCTATCAATCCGTGCGCGGCAGCGCCGCCGACCGCGAGATTGCCCAGATCTGGATGCAGGCAAATGGGCTGAATTTTGCTCCAGACCGCTTTGCCATCACGCCGGGGGCGCATTCCAGCATCTATGCGATTCTGACTCTATTGAGCGAACCAGGGCAGAGCCTGCTGTGTGAGACATTGACCTATCCTGGCATACGCGCCATTGCGTCCCAGTTGGGGCTGCGGCTGATTGGGGTGCCGAGTGATCAGGAAGGGCTGCGCCCCGAGGCGCTGGAGCGCGCCATTACCGAACATTGGCCAGCGGCTCTCTACCTTAACCCGACCTTGCAAAACCCGACCACCAAGACAATGTCCGACAGCCGGCGCCACGAGATCGCTAAGGTGCTCAAACGGCATGATGTGCAGCTCATCGAAGATGATGCCTATCGCTTTGTAGCCTCAGACGCACCGCCGCCGATTGCCACTCATCTGCCAGACCTGGCCTGGCATGTCGCCGGGATTTCCAAATGTTTTGGGGCGGGTCTGCGGCTTGCCTATACGACGGTGCCGCAACGTGCCGAGATGGGCCGGTTTTCCCAGGCCCTGCGCAGCATCAATGTCATGGCCTCTCCACTGAGCCTGGCGCTGCTAGGGCGCTGGATCGAAGATGGCACCGCCGCTGAGATCCAATCTTTCGTGCGTCGCGCCGCAACCGCGAGGCAAGAACTGGCGCGCGAGGTGCTCTGCGGCTGTTTTGTCTCTGGCGCGCCGGAGGCCTTCAACCTATGGGTGGAGCTGCCCCGTGGTACCAGCCGGGCAGAGGTCATGGGCCGTATGGCGAACCGGCAGATCGGCATTATGCCGAGCGATGCCTTTACGGTCATGGGCCAACCCAGCGAGGCCCTGCGCGTTTGCCTGGGTGGCCCCATCGGGATCGCGCAGCTGCGCGATGATCTGATTGCGCTGCGCGATGCGATCCTGCGCAAGGATTGGCTCGGGTGAGGCGCGGGCCTGATCTCGTCACCAGAAGGGGTTTTTGATGACTTCCCATTTGTCGCTGCGCATTCTTGGCATGGTGGTCTTGGCCATGACCTTGATCGTGATTGGAGATGCCGCCGGTAAGGTGCTGACAGCACAGGGCATTAGCCCTGTTTTTGTGGCTTGGTCCCGGTTCACGGTCGCTGCGGTCGTTTTGTTGCCGTTCAGTGGGCTGACCGCCGCTGAATTGCGCGGATTTCTGGATTGGCGGATCATCATGCGCGCTTTGCTGATCGCAGCTGGCATTTCCTGCATTCTGACAGCGCTGAAAGCCGAGCCGATTGCCAATGTCTTTGGGGGGTTCTTTATTGGCCCAATCGTCGCTTTTGGTTTGTCGGCGCTGTTGCTGAAAGAGCGCGCTGACCTCAGCCGGATGGCCCTGCTTTTGGTGAGCTTTGCGGGTGTTCTACTGGTGGTGAAGCCGGGCTTTGGCATGCAGATCGGTATGGGGTTTGCCCTGTTGGCTGGCTGTTTTCATGGCTCCTACCTCGTATCGACACGCTGGTTGGCAGGACAATATCGCCCGCGTTTCTTGCTGATTTCACAACTGATTATCGGAGCCCTGGTGCTGCTGCCCTTTAGTTTGGGGTCCATTCCACAGAGCATAGATCTGGCAGGGGGAGGCCTGGTTCTTGTTTCCGCGCTGGGCTCTGCCGCCGGGAATTTTCTGCTGGCCGTTGCCAATCGAACCACCCCGGCAAATGTGGTGGCACCTCTGGTCTATAGTCAGCTTCTGGCTGCCACCTTTATTGGAGTGATCGTCTTTGGGGATGTCCCGGATGTCCTGGCGCTTTTGGGGCTTGCCGTGATCGTTCTATCTGGCCTGTCGTCACTTTGGCTGGCGGGCAGGCGTATGGCGCAGAGCTAGTCCCGTCCCGCTGCGCCTTTGCCGGAGGATCTGCGCAGCAGGTAGATATCCATGATCCAGCCATGATCGCTGCGCGCCTGGGCGCGGGTGGCGATGATCTCAGCGGCGACGGCCTGCAAGGGGCCACAGAGGCTGATCTGGTTTTCCATCCCTGCATAGGCAGCCCACCAGATCTCAACTCCGGTTGGATCAATGGCCTGAAACGAACATTCTCCATCCAACATGATCACCAAAGTATCGGCGCTATCGGGCCAGCCGCTTTCGCGAAGCTGTCGCCCTGTAGTGACGGTGTAAGGCGCGCCAATTTCGTTCAGCGGTATCGCATGGGCCGCTGTCAGGGCCTGAATGGAGGTCACGCCGGGAATGACTTCAATGCTGATCTTCTGAGTGCCCTTTAGTCGCTCAGCGATGCGCATGGTGCTGTCATAGAGCGAGGGATCGCCCCAGACCAAAAAGCCCACTTTAGCCGCAGCATCTGGCAGCTGGGCGCGAATGGTCTCAATCCAGACCTGGGCGATGGCATCGTGCCAGTGATCTACACGTGCAGTGTAGTCAGAAATCGCAGGATCGCGCACGGGCAGGTCGAATTCTACAATGCGTGGTCCAGGCGCATTGATCACCCTGGCGCAAATCTCTTGGCGCAGGGAGGCCAGATCGTCTTTGCCTTTGCCCTTGTTGGGAATGAGGATCAAGTCGCAGGCATTCAGCGCCTGAACCGCTTGCAGGGTCAGGTGCTCCGGGTTGCCGGTGCCAATGCCAATCAGGGAGAGTTCGATCATAGTACTGCTCATGTGAGGTGCCCCATAGCGGGCCGGGCAAAAAGAAACACGGCCCGCTATGGGGCCGTGTTCTTGGTAAATCAAGTCTTGATCAGGGCATTGGCCCGATCAGGCTGCTTTGTAGAGGCGTGGTGTCACCATGCCTGTACCTTCGAGGCCGCGCAGGGCCTTGGCAGTGGCAAGGATTGCCAGGTCCGCAAGGGGTTCAATCAACACTACCAGCATATAGGCGCCGCCAAAGGTCAGGACCGAAGACATGGTTTCGGCGCCAAAGCCTTGGCCATAAAAGACCCAGAAGGCAACCCAGGCAACAACGCCGCCCTGGTAGGCAACCGAAAGCGCCAGCGCTTGGCTGTATTTCAGATCCACATAGGCGGTTCCGGCAGGAATGATCCGACGGGCCAGCGCATGCAGCGCGAACAGCGGCACCAGCAGGGTGGTCAGGTTGACGAAATACATTGGCAGGTCGGTGGGTGCAAAGAAGGCCCCCTGGATCAGCAGGCCGAGCGCCAGACCAAAAGCGGCGGGGGCTGCGCCAAGGATCAGGAACAGGGTCGATCCGAGAATGAAATGCACCTCAGAGACGCCGACGGGGAAATGCGGCAGCACTTCAAAGAACAAAAACACACCCAGCGCGGCAATTGCGGAGCGCCCCGCATAGGACACAAGCCCGCTGCTGCGCAGATCGCTGAAGGTCTCTTTTGCCGCATAGGCTGTCGCGCCTGCAGCGGTGCCGTAGGCGAGGGTCATTTTTGCAGCGTCGACGACGCCGGGTTCGATATGCATAGCTCTGTCTCCCTGTCGCCTTCCCCGGCGACATGTGTAGCGGTTCGTGGTTCAGCCGACCTATGGTCAACTCACGAGGGCAGGTCTCCTGACTTGCGGGTCTGGGCCGGTCTGGGGCCTTCCCGACCTGCTGTGCAGATCAGTGGCTTATCCCAGTGGCTCGCCGCTCACAGTTGCGGGGGCAGTTCCGGGTTTGGCGCCTTTTGGCTACACCTCACCGGATTCCCTTTTCATCCAAAAGCCTTGGGCTTCAGTGGAACCATCGATAGGTCACTGCTCTCACATCTAGGGCCAATCTGTCAATCATGCAGCACCGACGCTGGCGGTCCAAAAACGGCACGTTTCCTGCTTTTGTGCGGTGCTGCACTGGTCAAAGTGGCGCAGAGATTCGGTGGCGCTACGATGTCTCAGTTGAGTGGTCGGTTTCCAGATCGCTATCCGCTAGGGGGCCGTAGAGGATGAGTACGGGCGCCGTCGTCTCCATTTGCCGCAGCACCTGTGGCAACTCTCCAACCGTATGGCAGCTGAGTTCTTGTTCGGGGGTCGAAACACCCAGCGCCACTAGGGCATGGGTTTCAGGGGGCAGGCCGGCTTCCACCAGTTTTTCAGCCAGGGCGGCAAAGGTGCGCTTTCCCATATAGACCACGGTGGTTGCATCCGGGTCAGCCAGGGCCGCCATGTTGAGGCTGTCTGGCAGGCCTCCGGTGACGTCGTGACCGGTGATAAACTGCATGCGGCGCGCGGTCAGTCGCCGGGTCAGTGGGATATTGGCCGCAGCCGCTGCGGCGGAGGCTGCGGTGACGCCGGGGACGATCTCAAACGGAATATTTGCGCCGCGCAGCGCCGCGATTTCTTCTTCCAGTCGGCCAAAGACGCCGCTGTCACCAGATTTCAGCCGCACCACTTTGAGGCCGCTCTTGGCATAGTCGACCAAGAGCTGGCTAACATGATCCTGCTTGGGAGAGGGGCGGCCGGCGCGCTTGCCCACGCCCACCAGATCGGCCTCAGGGTTGGCGTGTGTCAGGATAGGGCCTGACGACAGATCATCAAACAGCACTGCATCTGCGGCTTCCAGCCTCTTGACCGCCTTTACGGTCAGCAGCTCCGGGTCGCCGGGGCCGGAGGAAACAAAACTGACAAAGCCGCTCATGCGCCTTCTCCGGTTATCAGATGGAAAAAGGTTCCGGTGACATGGCCCTTGATGGATCCGGTTTCGGGCACCGGATTGCCATCGGCATCCATGACATTGGCCAAGGGGGCGTCGGGTTCATCCAGAATGGTGGAGTAGTGGAACTCATGGCCACGCAACGCAGCACCAGCCTCAAAGCCCGGCATCTGTGCCTGGAGCACGGCACGGCGGTAGCCAAGGTGAAATTTGCGTTTCTCGTAGGAGGTCACCAGTCCCAGCAACCCGGCCATCTGGTGACGGTTGCCCTCTTTGTCGATCAGGGCCTCGCCTAGGGCCATATAGCCTCCACATTCGCCATGCACGGGCTTGGTTTCAGCATGTCGGCGCAGGCCTGCTCGGAAATTCTCTGCAGCGGCCAATGTGCCGCCGTGCAGCTCTGGATAGCCGCCGGGCAGCCAGACCAAATCGGCATCCGCTGCGGGGGCCTCATCTGCCAGCGGCGAAAACGGCAGGATCTCGGCACCGGCGTTGCGCCATCCCGTCAACAGATGTGGATAGGTGAAGGAGAAGGCCGCGTCACGGGCCAGGGCAATACGCTGGGCAGGCGGTTTTGGCAGAGCGCTGGCGCTAGGGGCCGCTGCCCCCAGGGCCGCAGCCTTGATGGCCTCCAGATCCACATGTTCCCGCAGGAAGCTGGCATAGCCGGTAATTGCCGCCTCCAGATCCGGGTGCTCGACTGCCTGAATGAGGCCCAGGTGGCGCTCCGGCAGGGCCAGATCACCACGGCGAGGCAGGGAGCCCAGTACTTTGACACCAGCGCGCTCCATACCTAACCGGGTCAGACGCTCGTGGCGCGGGCTGGCAACCCGGTTCAGGATCACCCCGGCAAAGGGCACCTCGGGGTCGTAGGATTTGAATCCCAGCGCGGTGGCGGCGGCAGATTGCGCCTGACCGCCCACGTCGATCACCAGCACTACGGGCCATCCCATGCGCTTGGCGGTCTCGGCCGAAGAGCCAAAGCCGGATTGGCCACGAGTGGCAACGCCGTCGAACAGGCCCATGGACCCTTCACCGATGCAGATCTCGGCTCCGACGGCCTGTTGAGCGACCGCATCCAGCAGCCCCCCATCCATGGCCCAGGTGTCGAGATTGAAGCTGGGGCGCTTGGCGGCTGCCAGGTGAAAGGCCGGGTCGATATAGTCGGGACCGCTCTTGTAGGGCTGTACCGCCAGGCCATCCTCGGCCAGGGCGCGCAGCAGGCCCAGCATCACGGTGGTCTTGCCGGTGCCAGAGGCCGGGGCGGAAATCATCAAACCTTTGGGGAAATCAGTCATCGCCTTCGCTCCAGTTGGCCCATTGGCTATCGGCGCTTTGCGGCCGGTATCGCCGGTCGTAGTCCTGCGCGTACAGGCAGCTCTCGTCAAAATCCTCATTGCCAAGCGCCGGTCCGACCAGAATCAGCGCGGTGCGCCCGCGCATCCCGCCGCTTGCCTCTTCCAGGGTGCCAAGCGTCGCCTTGACCACCTTCTGATCCGGCCAGGTGGCGCGCCAGACCACGGCAACCGGGCACTCGGCGCCATAGCTGGGGGTCAGTCGGGCAATCACATCCTCCAGCACATGTACCGACAGGTGAATGGCCAGGGTGGCCCCGGTGCGGGCAAAGTTCTCCAGCGTTTCGCCTTCGGGCATCGCCGAGGCCTTGCCAGAGGTCCGTGTCAGTACCAGCGATTGCGCGACACCTGGCAGGGTCAGCTCGGAGCCCAGCGCTGCAGCCGCAGCTGCAAAGGCGGGCACACCGGGGGTGATGTCATAGGGGATGTTCAGTGCGCGCAAGCGGCGCAGTTGCTCGCCCAGGGCCGACCAGACCGACAGATCTCCGGAATGCAGCCGGGCGATATCCTGGCCAGCCTCATGGGCCGTTGTGATATGGTCGATGATTTCATCCAGCGACAGGGCTGCGGTATTGATCACCTTGGCGCCCTCTGGGCAGTGCTGCAACAGCGCCTCGGGCACCAGTGAGCCGGCATAGAGGCAGACCGGGCAGGCGGCGATCAGGTCGCGCCCGCGCAGGGTGATGAGATCGGCGGCACCAGGGCCGGCGCCAATGAAATGAACGGTCATGGATCCAGTCTTTCTGCAAGAGCCGCGGTGGCAAGGCCATTCGCGGTAACAATTCGGGGGGCGATGAGGCGCGCGCGCGCGCCGGAGCGGGCCTGCCGCGCGCCAACCAGCGCGGCGGCCTCGGCCAGGGAGCCGGTGGCAAAGCGTGCCTTGATCCGGGGCGAACAGGTCAGGGTTTGTTCTCCGGCGATGTCTTCTTCAGCCAAGGCGATCAGGGGCAGCCCCAGCTCCGTGGCCAATGTTTTTAAAGGCTCGGCTACGGCCTTTGCCTGGAGTGAGGCCAGCGCGTCCGGCTGCGCCTGCAACAGGTCCAGAGCCTGGCGCAGGTCGGCCAGTGTTGCGCTGGCGCGAAATCCGATCCCTGCCACCTTCATCGGGTGACACTCCACTGGATTACGGGGCGAGCACGGCGCCAGTCGCGCATGGACCCCAGAGGACCCGCCTCTGCGATCTCGGCCTTCAGCAGATGTCCGCCAAGGCGGGCATGGGCCTGCATCAGCAGGGTTTCGGTCTCCAGCGTGACCCCATTGGCCACGATCCGGGTGCCTTCGGGCAGGATCATCCAGAGGTGCTCCAGCAAGGCCTCAGAGCCACCGCCGCCGATAAAGACGCAGTTGGGCAGCTCGTGGCCGGTCAATACCTCAGGGGCTTTGCCAAGCACGGCGGCCATGCGATGGGACAGGCCAAAACGCGCGGCATTGGCGCGGATGTTCTCCATACGTTCGGCCCGGGGCTCAAAGGTCAGGGCGCGAGCACTGCGCGCCGCCAGACACCATTCCACCGAGACAGAGCCAGACCCGCCACCGATATCCCAGAGCAGCTCACCCTGGCGCGGCGCCAGGGCGGAGAGGGTCAGAGCGCGGATCGGACGTTTGGTGATCTGGCCATCACTGGCGAAATGTATTTCCGCCAGCCCCGAAGCCTGCGGCAGCCCGGGCCGCATGGCCTCGATGGCCATAAGGACCGGAGCCCCCCCTTGCGGAAGATCCCCGTCCTGATCCCCGTCCTGAGCAAGGGCATAGCGCACGTGTTCCCTAGGGCCGCCAAGCCGTTCCATTACATGCAGCTTTGCATCTGGTTGCCCGTTCTCAACCAGCCAGCTGGCCAGTTCAGCCGGAGCCTTGCTGTCGCGCAGGGTGCAGATCACCCTTGTGCCCCGGCCCAAAAGCGGCAGGAGCTTGGCATAGGGGGCGGCGTGGAGACCAAGGCAGAACGTGTCTTCCAGCTTCCAGCCCAGGCGGTTCGCCGCCAGGGCAAAACAGGATGGCCCCGGATAAGAAACCCATTCCTCTGCTGCCAGATCCTTCATCAAAGAGCCCCCGGCTCCGTGCCAGAACGGGTCTCCCGATGCGAGCACCACCACTGGGCTGCCGCGCAGTTCCAACACAGGCTGAGTGGAAAAGGGCACCGGCCAGGGCCGCGCTTTGGTCCCGGCATTCACCAGGTCCAGATGACGCGGCCCCCCAAAGATGACTTCCGCCGCCTGCAGTGCATTCTGGCTTGCCTCCGAGAGGCCAGCCAGTCCATCTTCACCCAGACCAATGATTGTCAGCCACGGCGGGGTGACAGATGCGACAACAGGATCAGACATGACACGTACCCTTGTGTTGGGCGGCACCACAGAGGCCAGCAACTTGGCCAAGGCCCTTGCGGAAGCGGGCATGGATGCGGTGTTTTCCTACGCCGGCCGCACTGCCAACCCGGTGGCACAGCCTCTGCCGCTGCGGATTGGCGGCTTTGGCGGCGTTGGCGGGCTGCTGAGCTACCTTAGAAAAGAAGAGATCAGTCATGTCGTGGATGCCACCCATCCCTTTGCCGCCCAGATGAGTCGCAATGTGGTGCGGGCCTGCGCCGAGGGGGAGGTGCCGCTCTGTGCCTATGAGCGTCCGCCCTGGAGTCCGGCGGCGGGTGATAACTGGATACATGTTGGCGATACTGAGGCGGCGGTGCAGGCGCTGCCGCAGGACCCGGCGCGGGTCTTTCTGGCGATTGGCAAACAGAACTTGGCGGGTTTTGCCGCCAGGCCTCAGCATCACTATCTGTTGCGTCTGGTAGATGAACCCAAAGCTGCGCTGCCCCTGCCCGACTGCAGTGTGGAGATCGCGCGCGGCCCCTTTGACGAGGCCGGCGATCTTGCGCTGCTGAAACGCCATGGCATCACCCATCTGGTGTCCAAGAATGCCGGTGGGCGCGGCGCCTCGGCCAAGCTCGCCGCCGCGCGCGCCCTCAACCTGCCGATCATCATGATCGACAGACCAAAGGTGCTCCCGCGCAAGATCTACGGGGATGTGGCAGAGGTGATGGCTTGGCTGTCTCATACTCCCGCTTAGCCCTCGTCCCGGGCATAGCGCGGGGTGTAGATATGCGGGCCAATGCGGCGGGTGTCCTTGTTGCCGACGATTACCACGGTGCGCATATCTGCCATTTCCGGCCTTGCGTCATTTAGGGTGACGGTGGTGATTGTCTCACCGGGTTTGGAGACATCGCGGGCAAAAGAAATCAGCGTCTCGCCACCACAGGCCTCACGCAGGATTTCTAGGGCGCGTGCGAATTGATGGGGGCGCGATTTCGAGCGCGGATTGTAAAACCCCATGGCAAACCCTGCTTCGCCTGCCAGGCGCAGGCGTTTTTCAATCAGCCCCCAGGGCTTTAGATTGTCACTCAGGTTGATGGCGGCGAAATCATGCCCCATGGGGGCACCAATCCGGGCTGAGGCAGCCAGCATCGCCGTGATGCCGGGCAGAACCTGAATGTCCAGATCCAGCCAAGAGGGCTTCCCTGCCTCTTCCAGGGCCTCAAAAACCGCAGAGGCCATGGCAAACACACCTGGGTCCCCCGAAGAGACCACCGCCACACGTTTGCCGCTCGCGGCCATCTCCAACGCATGGGTGGCGCGTTCTACCTCAACCCGGTTGTCGGTGGCATGCAGTGTGCGGCCGGGGCGATCGGGGATGCGTTTCACATAGGGAATATAGCCAACAATATCGGTGGCCTCCTCAATCACCTCTTGGACCTGGCTGGTGACCATGCTGTCATTTCCGGGGCCTAGGCCGACAATTTTGACCCAGCCTTTGGCAGTCGTTTCTGTCATGGTCTGCGCCCCTGTCCGTGAATCAGAACAATTGAGAAATAGGGCACTTCTCCCGTGATTTCAGAGAGTTTCTGAACGGTTTGGCTGGGCATGGTGCCGCGCTCCACCAGCCAAGCGTCATCCGCCTTGCCGGCGGCGCGCAGGGCACGGCGCAGCTTGGGCAGGTTGCGGCCGATTTTCATCACCACCAAGGCGTCCGTTTCCTGGATGCGGCGGGTCAGTTCCTCTTCAGGCAGGGTGGCCATGGCCACGGTCAATACGTCATCGCCCCAGGTGATCGGCTGACCGGTGGCCGTCCAGCAGCCAGACATGCCGGTAATGCCGGGGATAATTTCTTGTTCTGCGCGGCCCTGAAGTCTCGTGTAGAGATGCATATAGGAGCCATAAAAGAAGGGATCACCTTCGCAAAGCACCACGATATCTTCGCTTTCGGCGATCTCTGCCAGGGTATCGGTCCAGCGGTCATAGAAGGCGGCCATGACCCGATTGTATTCGGGATCAGAGAAATGGACCTCAGTGGTCACCGGATATTCCATCGCGTGCTCAATGACGCCGTCCGGCAAGAGGCCATCTACCAAGGCGCGGGCCTGCCCTTTACGACCTTCCTTGCGGAAATAGGCCACATGGCGGGCGCCCTGAATGGCGCGCCAGGATTTGACGCTCATCAGCTCCGGATCGCCCGGGCCCAGACCTGCGCAGATGACTTTTCCCATGCTCACTCTTTCCAGCTTGCCAAGGCGTTCACCGCCGCCACGGTTATGGCTGATCCACCCAGGCGGCCTTTGACGATCATGGCAGGCACCGGCAGATCCGACATCAGGGCCTCTTTGGATTCCATTGCGCCAACAAAACCAACAGGGCAGCCAATGATGGCGGTCGGGCGTGGACAGGTAGGATCTTTAAGCATGTTCAACAGGTGAAACAGGGCCGTGGGAGCGTTGCCTATGGCCACAACCGCACCTTCGAGCTTGGGGCGCCAGAGTTCCAGTGCCGCGGCGGAGCGGGTATTGCCCATCTCCTTGGCCATCTCAGGCACCTTGGGGTCGCGCAGAGTACAGATGACCTCGTTGTTGGCGGCAAGCCGCGGCCGGGTAATGCCTTCGCTGACCATATGGGCGTCGCACAGGATCGGCGCACCTGCGGCCAGGGCGGCGCGCGCGGTTTCTGCCATGCCAGGCGAGAACTGGATATATTGTTCCAGGCCGACCATGCCAGCAGCGTGGATCATGCGCACGGCGACGCTTTCCTCATCCTTGTTGAACCGGCCCAGATCGGCCTCTGCGCGGATGGTTGCAAAGCTCTCGGCGTAGATGGCGGCGCCGTTGGTTTCGTAGCTGTGGAGCATTTATCTGCCCTTTGTCAGAATTTGAGGTGCCGCGCGCAGGGCGTTGGCACTTTGGGTTTCTTTTACCGGTTGATCGCTGGCTCTGCCATGGTGGATCAGATCGAATGTACCGGAGGATGTGGCGGTTAACGTCAGGGGAGTGGGACCCGGATGGGCGCAGCCCTTTGCGCAGCCGGAAACATGCAGGATTTGGCCCTCTGGTACGTGGGGCGCCAGATCGCGCGCCAGATCGCGGGTTGCCGATAGCGCCTGCAGGCAACCGGGCGCTCCGGTGCAGGCGCGCACCCGCAGGCGGGGATCTGCTGCGTCAAGGATCACGCCGGGCAGGGAGGCCAGGTCGCGGGCACCCTCGATCAGTATCATTCGCCATGGGGTGAGGCGGAGCGGAGCAATTCTTGCCAAGCCTGCAAAAGCAGTGGCACTGATTTGGCCAAATTCAAGCGCGACCAACTGGCCGCATACCGTAGGTCCCGGATCAGGCTGGGGAGCGGTGACACTGCGGGGCGCGCGATGCCCGGCTGGTGGCGCGCAGCGCGCAGTGAGCGCCTGCATCCGGCCCCGTCCTGTTGGCGCGCCGCCCTGGTCCAGGAACCAACGGGCCAAATCCAAGGCGGCTTCTGCTGCGGTTTCAACCGTCACCGGGCACCCGACCTGGGCTCCATCAGCGACAAGCAAGATATCGGTGCCACTGCGCTCAAACCGGATATCTGCGGCACTGTTTTGCAAGAGAGGCTTCGCGCCGGTATCCACCACAAAGCCAAATTTCCCGGGGAGCTGCAGATCCTCTGTCGCCAGCAGGGCCTTCTCCAGATGACGCGCGATTCTCTGGCTGACATCGCCCTCCTGCCAAAAGGGGGTCAGTAGGATATTCCGACGACTTTCACGCCAGACGTCCTGGTCCAAAAGCCCGAGCTCCTGCAGGCCCGCGATGACAGAACCATGGGTTTCAGGAGAAACGCCGCGCAATTGCAGATTGGCCCGGGCTGAGAGATCAATCAGCCCGTTGCCATATTGGCGAGACAGGTCCGCGATTGCCGTGGCCTGCTCCTGGCTCAACCGTCCGAGGGGGGCGCGGATGCGCACCACCAAACCGTCGCCGGACATCATTGGGCGCAGGGCTCCTGGGCACCAGCCGTAGACTTTGGGAGAGGGGGCGGAGCGGTTTGAACTCATCCGGCCTGCTCCAGCGTGGCAATGATGGAGTTGCGCCGACTGATCCAAAGACCTGCCTCGGCCAGGGCCCGAAAGCGGTCGCGCATCGCCTGCAGGGCGGCAGGATTTTCATGCTCCATGAATTCGACCAGGTCTTCACGTCCCAAGGTAGCCTCAAAGTAGAGATCAAACAAATGCGGTGGTACCACCTGCGCCAGATGGGCAAAGGCTGCCATATGATCCAGAGTGGCCGCAATTTCAGCACCGCCACGAAACCCGTGACGCATCATGGAACTGGCCCAGTCCGGGTTAATGGCGCGGGCGCGTGTGACACGGGCAATTTCTTCCCCTAAGGAGCGCGCCTGTGGTCGGTCGGGGCGGGTGGCGTCCATATGGTATAGGGCTGGGGCCGGGGACCCCAGTCGCGCCATGGCCGCCGCAAAGCCGGCTTCGTGGGCGGCATAGTCAGATGCAACGAGCAGATCGGTTTCCGGCAAATCCTGAAGATGTACAAAGCTGTCTGCGCTTTTGAGGCGGGCCTCCAGTGCGGAGCGGGCTTCGGTAATGTCGCCCTTGGCGTCGATGGCATGAGAAGAGGCGGTGATCCAGGCCTCTCCGGCGGCAGCCCGAGAGCTGTCGCTATAGGTCTCAATATGTGGGCCCATGGAGAGGCCGTATTGACCGGGTTTGGGGCCAAAGACTCGAGGGGAGGGGGCCAGATAGGGGTTGTCGGACTTGTTTTCGTCGCGCTTTGCCAAGGCGGCGGCAGCGGCTTCGAACATTTGGGCAAGCCCCGGAAAAACATCGCGAAACAGGCCGGACACGCGCAGGGTCACATCGATGCGAGGGCGCCCCAGCATGGAAAGCGGCAGCACTTCAAAGCCAGAGACCCGTTCGGAATCCTTGTCCCACTGCGGCGCAAGCCCTGCCAGATGCAGGGCCATGGCAAACTCTTCCCCTGCGGTGCGCATTGTGGCGGAGCCCCAGAGATCAATCACCAACCCCTGTGGCCAGTCGCCATGGTCTTGCAGATGGCGGCGCAGCAGTTCTTCCGCCAGCTTGACCCCCTGCGCCTGCGCCGCGCGTGAGGGGACCGAGCGTGGATCGGTGGTAAAGAGGTTGCGCCCGGTCGGCAGAACGTCGGACCGACCGCGAAACGGGGAGCCGGAGGGGCCGGGGGGGACCATTCTGCCCGCCAGGGCTGCAACCAGCCCGGCGCGTTCTTCAGCGCCGCAGGCGCCGGTGCCAAAGATGTGTAGCCCTTCGCCATATTGGCTTTCCTTGATGTCGCAGACAAAGGCATCAATGCGGGTGATCGCCTCGGCGGCGGAGCTGTCAGCGGTGAGGCCCAGATCAGCCTCAACGCCTGTGCCCTGGGCTTCGGCACGGATATCATCCAGCAGACGATCGCGCCGCGCCGGATCCAAGCCATCGGCGGTGGAGTATTCATCCAGCAGACTCTCCAAGCGGGCCATGCCTTCGGGAAGGCTCGTCTGGGCCAGAGGGGGCGGCAGATGGCCTAGGGTAACCGCACCGACACGTCGTTTTGCCTGGGCCGCCTCGCCAGGGTCGTTGACAATAAAGGGATAGGTGATTGGCAAGGCGCCGGTGAGGGCTTCGGGCCAGCAGTCATTTGAAAGAGCTACAGCCTTACCCGGCAGCCACTCCAGCGTTCCATGGGCCCCAATATGTACAAGTGCATCACTGCATTGGCGCAGCCAGAGGTAAAAGGCGACATAGGCATGGCGCGGGGTGCGATCCAGATCGTGGTAATCCTCGACCCGGCTTTGCACTTCGCCGCGTTCTGGCTGGAGGGCAATCAGGGCCTTGCCAGCCTGGATCGCCTTGAAGTGAAAGGCGCCGTTGTGAAAATCTGGGTCAGCTTCGGCCTCGCCCCAGGCGGCGTTCAGAGCATCGCGCAGGGTTTCGGGCAGATCTTTCAGCGCCCTGCGATAGGCTTCTATCGAAAAGCTGAGAGTTTCCGCGCCAAGCCGCTTTCCAAGGTCACATTGTGGCTCTGTTTCATAACCCTGTGCGGCAAGCTCACTCAGGATTTCGGAGCAGGACGCGAGAGCGTCGAGCCCCACCGCATGGGCCAGGTTATGGGCCTTTCCGGGATAGGTCGACAGGATCAGGCTTGGGCGTTTTTGCGCATTGGGCAGAGCAGCAAGGCGCAGCCAGCCCTCCATCCGGTCCGCGATCGCGGTGATGCGATCCGGCACCGGGCGATGGGCAAAGCGGGAGTATTGCAGATCTGGATCTTGCTTGCCGGGAGATTTGAAACTGATCACCCCAGCAAGAATACGGCCGTCAACTTCGGGCAGGACCACATGCATGGCAAGATCGGCAGGGGACAAACCGCGCGCGGCCGCAGCCCAGTCCTTTTTACGTGCTGTAGAGAGCGCTATCTGAAACACCGGGCAGCCGGTGGTGTTGAGCGGCGAGGCGCCGCCGTCGCTGCCCTGGGCGGAGAAGGCAGTGGCATTGACAATCGCTGCAGGGGCCAAGCGCGGCAGGGTCTGGCGTAGCCAGAGGGACGTTTCAGGGGATTTGAGGCTGGCGGCAAACAGCCCATAGGCGGCATAGCCGCGCGCGCGAAACTCTGCGATGAGCGCATCCACCGGGGCAGTATCCGCCGCGGTTAGGTAGGAGCGATAAAAGCTGACCAGAACCAGCGGGCGGTCGCTTTCTGCGGGTTCAGCGATCACCCCCTTGGCAGGGTCATAAAACCCATGCACCGGTGTGGATTTGTGCCCCGGGACCGGTCCGGCATAGAGCCCGGCAGCGAGGGAGAGTTGCGCCAGTGCCGCCTGCGCTGCAACAGCGCCACCGGCATCACAGAGCGCCTGCAACCGCCGCAGGGTGGAAACGGGCAGGGTTGAAAGCTCGTCTAGGCGGGGATCTTCGCGGCCATCGGCCGGCAGCAGGGCAAGAGCGATGCCTCTGCGACGGGCCATATCCTGCAGGGTGGCCAGACCGTAGGGCCAATAGCTTTCGCCGCCAATCAGGCGCACGAGAATGCCCTTGGTGTCTTCCAGCGTTTGTTCCGCATAGGTATCCACCGACAGGGGATGTTTCAGCGCAACCAAATTGGCCAGCCGGAGGCTGGGCAGTTTTCCTTCTGCGCGATGCCAGCCTGCCGCAAAGGCGCCAAGGTCGCTGTCGGAGAAAGACAACACCACCAGGTCCGCAGGTGTTTGCCCCAGATCCTGCGGCGTATCTGTTTGATCCAAGCCATGGCTCTCGCGAAAGACAACATGCATCGTTCAAACCCCCTCCAAGGGATGAGGGGGGAGCAGCGCGCGACTTTGGGAGGATGCAAAGCACCCTCCCATCGATCCCAGAGAAACCCCATGGTTCGTTGGGGTGCGCGGGCGCTGCCCGGCGTTGTAGCCGGGCGAAATTATAGAAATTTCGCCGGTTGGCATTAACTTACGCCCCCAGTTCAGCGCGGATGGCTGCGCCGTCGATATTGTCATGCTCAGCAATGACCACCAGCTGGGTGCGACGTGGTGTGTCTCCCCAGGGTTGGTCATATTGGGCGCGCAGACGTTCGCCCACCGCCTGAACCAACATCCGCATCGGTTTTCCTTCCACTGCAACATAGCCTTTGACCCGCAGGATATTGCGTTCACGCGCGAGTTTCACGATGGCATTTTGCAGCGCTTCCGGATCAGAAACTTCGCCCATTTCGACCACGATGGTATCAAAATCGTCATGGCTGTGATCGTGGTGATGATCGTCGTCATGGTCATCGTGGTGATGATGGTGTTCATGATGCGATGGCCGGGCTGCCAAGTCATCTTCGGCGGCGGCCTCTAGCCCCAAGATGACACGGGGGTCGATCACGCCTTCGGACATCGGCAGGATCGGCAGCTTACGCGGAGCTTCGGCTGCGATCATGTCGCGGGCCTTGTTCAATCCCGCCTCTCCGGCAAGATCGGCCTTGGACATCAGAATGATATCGGCGCAGGAGATCTGATCTTTGAACAATTCGGACAGTGGTGTTTCGTGATCGATGCCCTCATCGGCTTCGCGCTGGGCCTGTACGGCCTCTAGGTCGCTCGCGAATTGCCCCTTGGCGACGGCCTCGGCATCGGCCAGTGCAACCACGCCGTCGACGGTGATCCGCGAGCGGATTGCGGGCCAGTCAAAGGCCTTGAGCAGGGGTTTGGGCAGGGCCAAGCCAGAGGTTTCAATCACGATGTGATCAGGCTTGTCTGGCAGATCCATCAGCTGTTCGATCGTCGGGATGAAGTCGTCGGCCACGGTGCAGCAGATGCAGCCATTTGCCAGCTCCATGATGTTTTCGGCTGGGCAATTCTCATCCGCGCAGGATTTGAGGATTTCCCCATCGACGCCGGCGGTGCCGAATTCGTTGACCACGACTGCCAGACGTTTGCCCTGCGGGTTCTGCATCAGGTGGCGGATCAGCGTGGTCTTACCAGCGCCGAGAAAGCCGGTGATGACGGTGACGGGGATCTTGTTGAGATTGCTCATGGGGTTTTAATCCTTGGAGGGCAGATTGATCGGGGGAATACGGGCGATGGATTGTTTGCGAAACACCTGTGGGCGTTCGCGCCAGGGCACCACACCATCCGCCGTGGCGGCATAGGCGGCAGCACCTGCCAGGATGTCGTCGACATGGGCTTCGGGGTCGAGATCGCCATAGATATAGCTCCAGCGGTCTTCGCCGCCAGTCAGAACCATTGCGCAGCCGCGTTTACAGGCTGAAAGGCATTCGACACCGCGGACAGTGACACCGGCGGGCAGCTCCGCTTCATCCAATGCGGCCATGAGGATTGAACCCGGACGAACGGCCTCTGGATCAACGCCTTCGCGTTTACAGGTGGTGCAGATCGTCAGAGTGACCTCTGTTGGATTTCCAGCGGGGGTCTCCGCCATATCTTCAGCCATCAGCGCGCGTCCTTTGTTTGCAGGGATCGGGGGCCGGGCCAGCAGGGAGAGCGCAGCGAGGCACTCCCACAACCAGTCGCGAAACACCCCGTCCGCTCGTTGTCTCATGCGTTGGCAGGTCTCCCGGCTTGCGGATTTCGACGGGCGATGCCTGTCTGCGGTGCTCTTGCCTTCCCGGCACGGTGGGCCAGTGGCATCAGAGACCTTTCCGGTCACGGTCGCGGGGGCGGCTGTGCTTGAGAGCTGATAGCAAAAATCCCTATCAGCCTGTCACATTCCCTCTTCGCCTGCAATTTGCAGGAACCAACAAAAACCCCCTTGCGCTATTGGGGGCTTCCTTGTCAAGACTTGGGCAAACAGCAGGAGTGAACCCCGTGAGTGAGAAGTCCGAAACCGGCGTTTCAGAAGAGGAAGCGGCACGTCACGCCTCCAAGATGGCCAAGAAGAAGGCCGCCCGCGATCGCATGATGAAAAACAAGGATGGTGAAAAGGGGCTGATCATCGTCCACACGGGTCCCGGCAAGGGCAAATCCAGTTCAGGATTCGGCATGATCATGCGGTGTATTGCCCATGGGATGCCCTCGGCCGTGGTACAGTTCATCAAGGGCGCCTGGCAGACTGGCGAGCGGACATTGATCGAAGAGAACTTTAGCGATCTGTGCCAATTCTACGCCATGGGTGAGGGGTTTACCTGGGAAACACAGGATAAGGCGCGCGATATCGCCGCAGCCAAGAAGGGCTGGGAAAAGGCCAAGGAAATGATCCGCGATGAGCGCAACACCATGGTGTTGCTGGACGAGATCAATATTGCACTGCGCTATGAGTACCTGGATCTCGATGAGGTGCTGGAATTCCTGGTGGAGGAAAAGCCGCCGATGACTCATGTGGTGTTGACTGGGCGCAACGCCAAGGATGAGCTGATTGAGATTGCTGATTTGGTGACTGAGATGGGCCAGATCAAGCACCCCTTCCGCGCCGGTGTGAAGGCGCAAAAGGGCGTCGAGTTTTAGCTCTAGTATTGCAGGGGAAGGGCCCCTTATGGGCTGAGGCAACAGGTTGTTTCGCGTGCGAAACAGCCTGTCAGCTTTGCTGATACAAATCCTGGGCGTTGCACAGGGTGCGGGCGGCTAGGGGTTGAGTGCCTGCAACGTCTGGTTAGCGTTCCTTAAGGGTTTCAGCGCCTTGCGCGCCGTTAGGCGCTGCCCCTGGTCAGCTGGCCTTGAATGTAGGCATCCACAGCCGCGCGCTGGCTGTCATCCAATCGCAGGTTCAGTTTGGTGCGCCGCAGCAGGAAATCCTGACCTGTGCGGACCCATTCATGGGTGACGACCCAGTCCAGCTCACGCGCTGTGATAGTCGCGCCAAAGTCCTGGCCCAGATCGGCGGCGGTTTTGGCGTCGCCCAAAACATCCCAGGCCTCCAGACCATAGGCCCGCATTAGTCGGCGTGTCGCGTAGGGCGTCAAGAAGGGGTAATCGCTCGCCAGCTTTTCGGTAAGCTTGCTCACATTGGCCACTGGAAAATCACCGCCGGGCATGGCGACGCCAGCGGTCCAATTGCCGGAAAGCCCTGGTAGAGCTTCGCCAATCTTGGCCAAGGCAGCCTCTGCCAGTTTCCGGTAAGTGGTGATCTTACCACCAAAGACATTGAGCAATGGCGCCTGTGTCTGATCCAGCGTCAGCACATATTCGCGGGTCGCCGCCGTGGCAGAGCTGGCACCATCGTCATAAAGTGGGCGCACTCCGGAATAGGTCCAGAGAATGTCATCGCGACTGATCGGTTTGTCAAAATACTGGGAGGCAAATTTGACCAGGTAATCTTGCTCTTGCGGGGTGCATTCCGGTGCGGTTTGCGGGTCGGGATGATCAGCATCGGTGGTGCCAATGAGAGTGAAATCTTCCTCGTAAGGGATAGCAAAAATAATGCGCCCATCCTCTCCCTGGAAGAAATAGCAGCGTCCGTGGTCAAAGAGTTTTGGCACCACGATATGGCTGCCACGCACCAGGCGCACGGTTTCGCGACTGTTCTGGCCCAAAGTCTGACGGAGCAGGTCTGCGACCCAGGGACCGCCGGCGTTGACCAGCATCCTGGCGCGGTGTTCTTGGGTTTCACCGCTGGCGTGATCCTTGACGGTAATGACCCAGTGATCTTCTCCGCGCTGGGCGCTCAAGACTTCGGTGCGGGTCATGATCTGTGCTCCGCGGGCTGCCGCATCGCGGGCGTTCAATACCACCAGGCGGGCGTCTTCAACCCAGCAGTCCGAATACTCAAACGCCTTCCTGAACTTGGATTTCAGTGGCCGGCCGGCCTCATCTGATGTGAGATCCACCGTGCTGGTGCTCGGCAGAATACCGCGCTTACCGAGGCTGTCATAGAGAAACAGACCGAGACGGATCAGCCAGGCCGGGCGGCGCCCCCTCATCCAGGGCATGAATGTGGTCAGCAGTTTGGATGTCGGCGTATCGTTGTCAAACCGCATGTCCTTATGGAAGGGCAGTACAAATCGCATGGGCCAGGAGATATGCGGCATCGCACTCAGCAGCACTTCGCGTTCGATGAGAGCTTCCCGGACCAGGCGGAACTCAAAATACTCCAGGTAGCGCAATCCGCCATGGAACAACTTGGTTGAGGCTGACGAGGTGGCGGAGGCAAGGTCGTTCATTTCAGCCAGAGTAACCGACAGTCCGCGTCCGGCCGCGTCACGGGCGATGCCGCAGCCATTGATGCCGCCACCAATGATGAAGAGGTCGGTGATTTTTGGATCAGTCATTTTCGCGGCTTTCGTTTTGGGTTCGGTTGGAGTCGGCGCAGAGGATCCGGGTTCCTGCGGTGCTGGCGGCCTTGCAAAAAGAGGAGGGAGGCATCTGGTCGGTGATGATCACATCCAGATCGGGCAGGCCGCAGATCCGCACCGGGGCAGAGCGCGCAAATTTACTGCCATCACAGAGCAGTATCGTTGTGCGTGCATTTTTTAGGATGGCGCGGGCGACCGAGACTTCACGGGCGTCATGGTCCAAAACAGCGCCGTCTTCGTCGAGCGCAGAAGCGCCGATAATGGCGTAGTCAACCTTGTAGCGGGAAATGAATTCAACGGCGTCCTCGCCGATGATCGCGCCATCACTCTGACGCACTGTGCCGCCAGCCAGGATGAGCTCCTTTGTTTCGCCGCCCATCATCAGGTTTATAATATTGATGTTGTTTGATAAAACAGTAAGCCCGCGATGGTTTTCAAGGGCGCGGGCCGCCTGTTCAGTGGAGGTGCCAATATTGAGTGCCAGCGAGCAATTGTCTGGGATGACCTCCGCCAGCAGGGTTGCCATGGCCTGCTTTGCAGCGGCGTTGAGCTTGCGCCGCTCTGCATAGGCGCGGTTGGCA
Organism: Roseobacter sp. MED193; assembly: GCF_000152965.1. Classification (GTDB taxonomy): domain Bacteria; phylum Pseudomonadota; class Alphaproteobacteria; order Rhodobacterales; family Rhodobacteraceae; genus Pseudophaeobacter. Next base: position 3,483,131 of record NZ_CH902583.1, read on the forward strand.
GCAGAGCTGACGCGAACTGCTCCGCCATGGACCCGTGACAAAGCCCCGCGCGCGGCCAAATCCCGCAGATCGGTGCGGATGGTCTGAAGGGAGACCCCAAAGAGCGCGGCGAGATCTTCGACCTCTACACGCTCCTGGCTGTTTAGCAGGTTCAGGATCTTGTCGTGGCGATTCGCGGCATCCATAGGCTTTCCTTTTGCGGGGATGCTTATCGGATCACTTGAGTTTTGTCATCATTTGTTTTCGATTTGCTTGCGATATTGTGGATATCGAAAAATTTGGATGGATGTATGGATGTATGGATGTATGGATGTATGGATGTATGGATGTATGGATGTATGGATGGATGGCGCCGGGCTCGCGCAGGCGTCTCGTCTAGGTCAGCGGCACAAGGTGGTTGTCCCAGGCCAGATCGTGGTGCCTTAGCTGTTTGGCGGTGTGCCCCGTCAGTGCGGCAATTGCACCGAGGCCGGTGCTGGCAATGAACCCGCTGCGCGCAGTGGCAAGGCCACAGACATCGCGCAGCGCGTGCTCCTTGATTATATGTCCACTGCGGGTCTCCATCACCTGCACCACCCCGCCCCTGGGGGAGGTCACGCCGATGGTCAGATCGTCGGGGCTAAAGGCGACAGAGCCGCCATAGCCGCGCATATTGCGCAGGCGTGGGTCACCTTCAGCCAATAGGTCCGGCGGTGTGCCTGGCTCATATAGGCCAAGCAGCGGCAGATCTGCGCCAGGATCGCCTTGCCACTGCATGGCAAAGCCCAGAATGCCCTGAGACGAAATCGCAAGGTGGCGGATAGAGTTGAGGTGCAGCTCAGGAGCCAGTTCCATCACCTCCTGCACCTGCCCGTCCAGAGACAACAGGCTGAGGTTGGGGCGCATCTGCGGCAGGTTCAACTTGGCACGGCCGCTGTCGGGGTGGGTCTCAATCCCGCCGTTGGCAATGGCGAGCTGGGGCCCGCTCTGGCTTTGACGCAGCAGCATGTCATGGGGCCCAACGCCGCCAGAGTCAAAGCTGCCAATGCGGCGATAGCCCCTTGCGACCTCCCATATGCCGATCCTGCCGCGCCCATTCTCATAGTCGTTTTCGGTGGTGAACAGGCGAGAGCCATCTGGAGTGAACAACCCATGTCCATAAAAATGATGCCCCTGTGGGGGTTCCAGCCGGGCAAGAGGTGTTCCATTCCGGCAATCTATGACATCGGCAAACCGACCCGGGCGGCGGGCAAAGGCAACGGCCTCGGGGCGTGTTGGATGGGCAGCGGCGGCATGGCCCCGGCCGGGCAGTGGACAGGTGAACTGGATTGCACCAGCCTCCGAGAGGCCTGCCAGCAGATAGCTGCCGTCGGGATCTTTTGCGGCGGTAAGAAAGGCGGGCCGGCCGAGGTCTGCCCAGCTCGGGGTGGGGGCCAGGCTACTTGCAAGAAGGCCTGCAAGAAAACCGCGTCGCGAGGTCATAGGCCATGTCCTTCTTCAAAATGGGTTAGTCGCCGTCCAGTGAATTGAACCCGGCCAAAACCCCAAGGGAGGGGCCGAGATCGCTTTCGATCAGAGCTCGCAGGTCGTTGACCTCCTGCTGAAGCGCTTCAAGGCGGAAGCGATTGGCTGGGTCGGCAACCCCTGCCAGGCGCGGATCATCCAGTCGCAGAGCCCGCAGTATTGGCTTTTGGAAGGCGGTCTCCAGTCGGGCTATCAGGTCTTGATCTCCATCAGCCAGGGCAATGGCCAAAGGCTGCAACGATTGTAGCGCCAAAACAATGTGATGTTGGCTACGACCCGAGCGCCAGGCCTCTGCACGTTTGGGGCGTGGCTTGTCAAAGCTGCCCAAGGGACGGCCCAATCGCATATCCGCCAGCAGTTGCAGGCCTGTATTCAAGGATTTGTAGAGCTCTTGCTTGACTTCGGTTTCGTCCTGATAGCGCCCCGATGCGCTGCGCATCTGATCGGCATAGGAGTCCTGCCAATCCCGATGGATCGCGGCGGTATTTACGGCAATATCTTGGGCCATTGCGGCGGTGAGGGCACAGCGGTACTCATGTGGTTTGGCGCTGGTGAAGTTCTGATCAAAATACATGAACTCCAGCGCATAGAAACCGCGCCCGGCAATGGAGGACTGCGCAATACCTTCCGGGGTTAGCAGGGCGGGGTCGGCGCTGCGCAAGTGCTTGGCCAGTGTTTTCGGGGTCTTGCCACGACTGTCAGGCCAAAACGCCAAGGCAAAGGCACGATTGTTTGTCTCTGTCGGGCCAAAGCGCAGGTGGCTGACCCGAACCCAGGCGTCAAAGGCCTGATGATAGGCGTCGCGCAGCGGGCTGGCGCCTGGGCGGCAGATGGTCTGGGCGATTTGGGCCAGATCCTCGCTGCTCTCTGCGAGGGCCTGCATCGCGGGCAGGACCTGATCGTCAAGGATTTCATCCACAATATCGGCCCTCACCAGGGAAGGGGTGAAGGCCGCGCCGATGGCCAGTGCAAATATAATATGTTTCAAGTCAGAGGCTTTCCAGAAAACGTATGAGGGCGGCCCGGTCATTGGGGGCAAGCGTTATCACCCGATCACGGGCGGGCTCTGCTTCGCCGCCATGCCAGAGAATGGCCTCAAGCAGAGTACGGGCGCGGCCATCATGCAGATAGCTGGCCATTGGATTGACCTGTTTGGTCAGACCAATGCCCCAAAGCGGGGCCGTGCGCCATTCTTGGCCTGTGGCGCGCCCCTCGGGACGATTGTCCGCCAGATCTGGCCCCATGTCGTGCAGCAAAAGGTCGCTATAGGGCCAAATCAATTGAAAGCTGTTCTCGGGTCGGTCGACCAGGCGTTGGGTCACGTATTTAGGCCGATGACAGCTGGCACACCCGCTGCTGTAAAACAGCTCTTTTCCGCGTAAAACCTGTGGATCATCGCTGTCGCGACGGGCTGGCACCGCGAGATTTCGGCTATAGAATGTTACCAGATCCATATTGGCCTGATCGATTTCGTTGCCCCGAATGTCCCCGTCACCATGCTGGGCGGTCAGGCAATGTGTCTGGCGGGCGGTGCAGTCACCGGCGGGGTTGGGGAAAAGCGGCGTAGAGATGCCAATATCACCGGAAAAAGCTGCAGAAGATTGCTGATGTAGCGTCGGCATTCCTGCCTTGTAGCCAAAGCGACCCAGCATGACCTGCTGAAACTCGGGCGACCAAGCGAGGTTAGGGCGGCCAGAGATACCATCGCCATCGCTGTCGGTCTCATCTGCATATTCAAGGATATCAGCAGTTGAAATTGCCTCTAGCAGGCCGAGACCAATCATCGGGGGTGCCAGCCTGGGGGAGAGCATGGCCTGCGGATGGAGTGGCCCATAGCCGAGCTCTGCCGCGCTATAGTGGGGGCTGCGAAGGGTGGCGGTTTCGCCCCCGGTCAGTTGGACCTGCCGTGGGCTGTATTGCACGCGAAACCGATATTCCGGTGCCAGACCGGGGCGAGAGAAATCCTGGAGCTGAGTGCCATAGTTGGGATCGGGCGCGGTACCGATGTAGTCTGTCACCGCCTGGAGTTGGCGCGGCACCTCTCCTGGAATAGAGATGCGTAGAAACATCGAGGCAGAGCGATAGGCGGGATCTTCAGGAACGGTCCCGCGCCCATCCTTGATGTGGCAGCGTTGGCAGCTGCGGGCGTTATACAGCGGTCCTAACCCATCAGAGGCCAGGGTCGAAGCGGGGGAAAAGACCCAGATCTTCTTGAACAACCCGTTGCCGAGTTTGAACTCCAGTTCCTGTTCAAACGAGAGATTGGCGCTGTGCTGCGAAAAAGCTTCGTCGTCTCTGCGCGCGCGTGCCGTCGTGGCGCCGGCAGGGTTCTCTTCAAAGGTCTCAGCTTTGGTGAAATCCTGCGTTGGTGCTGTCACTTCCGCAACGCGGGCCCGTTCAGCGGCGCTGCGGGGCAGGGTGGTCAGGTGGGGATCCCCAAGCGGCAATACGGAGAGATCAAGGGGTGGGGCCGCTCTCGGATCAAGGGCAGAAGCAGAGGAGGCCGCCGCAAGCGCGGCAGCCAGAAGGAGCTTACTCTTCAACCGCTTCCATTTTGGTGGCGTTGAGTTGTGCATAGTTTTCGGCACCAATCCGGTCGTGCAGGTCAAGCTGAGTTTCGAGGAAGTCGATATGCCCTTCTTCGTCTGCCATCAATGTCTCAAACAGTTTCATGGTGACGTAATCACCTGCCTCATTGCAGACTTCTCGGGCTTCCTTGTACAGCGCGCGGGCGCTTTCTTCGGCAGCGAGATCGCACTCCAGAGTTTCTTTTGGGGTCTGACCGATGCGCAGTGGATCCAGCTTTTGCAGATTGGGGTGACCGCCTAGGAACAGGATGCGTTCAATCAGATCATCCGCATGCTGCATTTCTTCGATGCTTTCTTCACGGCTCTTTTTGGCCATGCTGCCCAGACCCCAGTCGTCCTGCAGACGATAGTGGAGCCAGTACTGGCTGACGGCTGTCAGCTCATGACGCAGCGCTTTGTTGAGATAGTCGATGACTTTGGGGTCGCCCTTCATAGGTACTCTCCTGAATTGCTCGGCGGCGCAGATTTTGCAGCTGCGCAGGTACTGTCATCTTATCATTGCTGCGCATCGTGTCGAGGAAGAGTGGCATGCATCCGCCACAATCTGCCGCCTTGCCAAGGGCATGGTAGATTTTTCCGGGTGTGATGATGGTGTCTGGGTCGGCATTTCGCATCCAGTCGATGGCGGCGTGGATGTCATGGTCTGAGATCGCAGTGCAGTGACAGATGATCATTCGAGAGGTCCCTGGAGTGTGCCGTGCCGAGGAGTCGTTTGGTTGAGGCAATATCTGACAAAAACAATAAGGATGCAAGGGAAGGCTTATTGTTTTTGTCAGGTAATAGGGCTGGCCAAAAAAAATGGGTCGCAAAACTGCGACCCAGAGGTAGGTTAAAGCTGGTGTCTCCGCTGGGGTGGGATACAGAACACCTGCTTTGATGGGCCAGTGTTACCCGCCTAGAGGGATGATCAGGTTGAGGCCCAAGATGGTGTCCTTGACGCCGCCGTCATCCTGAAATGCCAGGGCTCCGCCGAGCGCGAGGCCATTTTCAAACTCATACTCAGCCGCAAGTGAGTGCAGGTCAGTTTTACCCGCTGTATCCATATCGCGCTGGGACAGGGTGCCCGACAGGGTCCAGTTTCCTATGGCATAGGCGGCGTTCAACGTTACAAAGCTGGCGTCATCGGCTGTGCCACCAAAATTGCTGAATGCTGCGACCTCGGCAAAGAGATCAAGGCCATTGCCAAAGGAGTGGCCAAGGCCAGCGACAAAGCCTTGCTCGTCATCCACATCGCCGAGGCTGGCGCTGAGGTGACGCGCGCCAATATGGAAACGGGTGTTGTCCACTTCATGGGCCCACTGGATCGCAAAGTTGTCCAGTTCCCCGGTGTTGCCGGCACCTCCTGCCGAGGCGCGGTTGCGGCCACGATCTTCCCCCCAGGAGCGGCTGAGCGAGGTGTCATCGGCAAAGAAGACGCCAAAAGAGAGCGTGCCAGCGCCGTTGAGTTCAACATCGGCCAAAATACCCAGTTGCTCGGTCAGCTCATAGTCTTCGGACAGGGTGCCGCCAAAGAAGCCCGCTGCGTGATCCCAGGCCCCGCCAAAGACAGGGTGTAGTTTACCAATCGACAGGGTTGTCGACTCGCCGATGTCAAAGCTAAAACCAAGCTCTTCCACATAGAGGCCCATGTCCTCAAATGTGCGGTCTACGGTTGGATCTGTGACGCTTTCGCCTGTCAGTGTCGAAAAGATCGCCATGCCGTTGCCAAATGTGTAGGTGCCGGTGGCAGTGATAATGGCATAGGTATTGCGGATTTCATTGGCGGCCACATCAGACGATATGACCTGTTCATTGCCAATTTCGATCTCGCCTTCCCAAGTGAAACCGTCGGCGAGCGCAGCATTTGCGCACAGGACGACGGGGACGCTGAGGGCCAGCGCCGCATTTGTTTTGACTGTCATTTACCTGTTTCTCTCTGATGAAGCGACCGGACCGAAGGGAGGTCAGGTCGCCCTTAGGGTTACGTTATGAAATAACGTAACGATTCACTATTCGAAGACCGCGGAAGGATTGTCAAGACTGTCGGAGCCTTCGATTTCCAACCCATCCAGGCTGAGCAGCGTGACAACGCGTTCAATCGACCTTGTCTGGTCTACCAGCCCGTTGACGCCGCCCATGATCAGGGCTTCGCCTGCGGTATTGCCCTGCGCCAACATCTGGTCGTAGGAGAGGCCCGCCTCAGCAGTGGATTTGATGCGACCCAGCGCTCGCATGGTCGTGGCCAGTTTCATCCGCATCTCACTGTCCAGTGCGGGATCGGCGGCAACAACCAGATCGGAAAGCGACGGCCCAGAGATCATCTCCCCGTTCACGCGGATATATTCCCCCAGGTAGATATTTTGTACGCCCAATCCATCGTAATAGTGGCTGTTGTGGGTGTTGTCGGAAAAGCAGTCGTGCTCTTCTTCCGGGTCATTCAGCATCAGCCCAAGGCGCATACGCTCCCCGGCCTGTTCCCCGTAAGACAGCGAGCCCATCCCGGTCAGCATGGCAGAGATGCCAGCGCCTTCATCGGCGAGCAGGGATATGCGAGCATCTCCGGCTTCATCCCATTGCGCGGCCATCCATTCCAGGTCGGAGACCAGCAGCGCAGTGGCGGCTTTGAGGTAGTCACCGCGACGGTCGCAATGGCCATTGGTGCAGTTGTCCCCCGAGGCGTAATCGGTCCAAGAACGATTGCCCGCGCCATGGTCAGTTCCGTTCAGATCCTGGCCCCAGAGTAGAAACTCAATCGCGTGGTAGCCTGTGGCCACATTGGCCTCGACGCCATCGGCCTCATGCAGGGTTTCAGAGAGCAGGGCGGGAGTGATGGCACTGGTGTCGATCGCTTTTCCAGAGAGATCAAATGTCGGATTGGCGATGACGTTCAATGCGGCCAGAGCGTTTTCATCACTGGGCCCTCCATAGGTGGCATCCACATAGTCAATCAGCCCTTCGTCCAATGGCCAGGCGTTCACCTTGCCCTCCCAATCATCAACGATGGCATTGCCAAAGCGGAAAACTTCGGACTGCTGATAGGGAACGCGCGCGGCCAGCCAGGCCTGACGCGCAGCTGTCAGGGCCTCGGCGGAGGGGGTGGCAATCAGGGCGTCTACAGCAAGTTGGAGGGTGTGCGCTGTGGCAAGGCTGTCTTGATATTTCGCTTGGGCAATATTGGCATAATTGGCCAGAACTTCGGCTTTCTCGGTTGCCAGCCCAGGTGTGGCGCAAAGAGCGAGACCCGCAAGGGCGGAGCTGGTGAGAAACAGATTTTTCATTTTGAAATCCTTGGATGGGTTGGCATGGGAAATCTTGGCTGGGTGGCGCTGTGTTGGTCAGTGCAGTGTGGCTGCCCCCGGCCGGTAGCACTGCCGAGAGGGCGGCTCACCGGTGAGGTGTTGCAACAGCAGTCCAGTTTGCGTGGCCAGGAGGCTGAGCGCCTGTGCCTTTTGCGGCGTTACGATTAGGGCAGCCAGCAAGTCTGCATCTGCGGCCCCGCCCTCAGTTGCGGCAGCGACAAGGTTGGCCAGGCAATTTTCATCCGCACCGAGGCAGGAGCAGGTCATACCGTGTCGTATCAGGGGGCGGCGCCCATGCGTGACGCAGAAATCGCAGAGTGCCCCAAAGCTTTCCAAGGTGCTTTTGGCCAGGCTTGGGCCCATAGCTTGTCCGAGCGTTTGAAATAGGTCTGCACGCGCCGCTGCTCCACTGAACCAAGCGCGAAAATAGCGCACGACACCAGCCTCTAGCGGGGGTAAATCGGCGAGCAGGCCGACGGCAGCGCCGCCACGTATGGAAAGCTGTGGCGCGGTCATTTTGTCAAGATTAGTTTTCCAGCCCGGGTGATCCGCAGGCTGTAGATCTGGCCATTGAGAAGAATGCGCGCCTGGATGCCGCCGCGTGTCAGATCCTCTGCGTGGTAGGTTGGGAAAACTTCGGGGGAGGCAGTGGTTGCCACTGGATCAGATGTCATCTGGTTCATGAGGGTCGCCCATTGTTGAATTCCGCCTTGTCCAAAATCCATTCCAGACAAAGCCCGGAAAGGGCGCCGCTGGGGGCAAAAACCGGAGCCCAAAGCGCGTCACGTTCTTCTGCCTCTGCAGGGCGGCTTCGGGGCGTATTGGTCTGAGGGGTTTTGATCGACATAGGTGGCGATTTCTATTTGTGTGATGCGGGTTGAGGCTGGCCTAGCGAGTCAGGTTGGCTGGGAGTCTTATACCTGATTAAAACAATCAAGAAACCCTTTCTGACTATTTTTGTCAGAAAAAGTCACACGGCCCATGTATGTTTCCAGACTGGAAGCAATCACCGCAGGGGCGCGGCAGGTGCTGGGGCGCCGGGACGGCGTGTTGCCAAAAGGAAAACCCCACCTTTGAAAAAGGCGGGGTTTACAGGTCTTGGCGCGCTGGCACGCGCCGGGTTGGCCTCTTGAGCAGGCGGCGTGATTTAGTCGCGGATGCCTGCGAAACGGGCCTGCCATTCTTCGCGTTGCTCATCAGTGATCTTGGCAAAGAGGTTCTCTGGAACGGAAAAAGCATGTCCCACAGGCAGGGCTGAGAGAGCGGCCTCGACATCCTTGGGCCAGCTGCGGTCGTCGCAGTTCAGGGCCTGCATCAGGACCTCTGAGGCATTGGGGATAAAGGGGCTGCTGAGCACCGCGTAGAGCCGGATCAGGTTCAGCCCGAGACGCACCTGGGTGGCCGCCAGCTGGGGGTCGGTTTTGAAGGTGGCCCAGGGGGCTGTGCTTTGCAGGTATTCGTTGCCGGCAACCCAGATCGCGCGCAGTTCCTGGGCGGATTTGCGCACTTCCATGTTTTCCATATGTTGCTCATAGGCGCGAATACGGCTGGTGAGATCGGCGATAAGCGCCTGTTCCGGTGCGCCATAGGGGGCAGATTCTGGTACGGCCTCGCCGAATTTTGAGCGGCAGAACTTAGTGATGCGGCTGACAAAATTGCCCAGAACATCTGCCAGATCCTTGTTCACCGATTGCTGGAACTGCTCCCAGGTGAATTCGGAATCCGAGCTTTCGGGGGCATGGCTGAGCAGCCACCAGCGCCAGTAGTCGGCGGGCAGGATTTCCAGTGCCTGATCCATGAAGATGCCGCGTCCCTGACTGGTCGAGAACTGGCCACCGTCATAGTTCAGGTAGTTGAAGCTCTTGAGGTGGTCGACCAACTTCCAGGGCTCGCCTGAGCCAAGGATGGTGGCTGGGAAGGATAGTGTATGGAAGGGCACATTGTCCTTGCCCATAAACTGCACGTATTTCACATCATCTGCGCCCATGTCGGTGCGCCACCAACGCTGCCAATCGGCATCTGTCTTGCCATTGGCCTCGGCCCATTCGCCTGCGGCAGCGATATATTCGATCGGGGCGTCGAACCAGACGTAGAAAACCTTGCCCTCCATGCCAGGCCAGTCTTCGGTGCCCTTTTTCACCGGGATGCCCCAGTCGAGGTCGCGGGTAATGCCGCGATCCTGCAGCCCGTCGCCGTCATGCAGCCATTTCTTGGCAATGGAGGTGGTGAGAACGGGCCAGTCGCTCTTGCTGTTAATCCAGGCGTCCAGCTGATCCTTCATCTGGCTTTGGCACAGGAACAGATGTTTGGTGGCGCGCACCTCCAGATCGGTGGAGCCAGAAATGGCAGAGCGTGGGTTGATCAGATCGGTGGGGTCCAGCTGCTTGGTGCATTCCTCGCATTGATCGCCGCGCGCCTTTTCAAAGCCGCAGTTGGGGCAGGTGCCTTCCACATAGCGATCCGGCAAAAAGCGGCCATCGGCATGGGAGTAGATCTGGCTGTCGTCCACTTCGCGGATCAGGCCCGCCTCGGCCAGCTTGCCGGCAAAATGCTGGGTCAGCGCATGGTTTTGTGGGCTGGAAGAGCGGCCGAAGTGATCAAAGCTGAGGCCAAAGCCCTTGGCGATATCGGCCTGCACCTCGTGCATTTCAGCACAGAATTCCTCGACGGGCTGGCCGGCCTTGGCGGCAGCAAGTTCGGCTGGGGTGCCGTGCTCATCGGTGGCACAGAGAAACATAACTTCGTTGCCAGTGGCGCGCTGGAACCGGGCATAGAGATCAGCCGGGAGCTGACTGCCAACCAGATTTCCAAGGTGTTTGATCCCATTGATATAGGGAATTGCCGAAGTAATCAGAATGCGTGCCATGCCATCCACCCGTGAATAAAGTCAGAGGCTCGTCTACCCCATGCAGGGCGGCACGAAAACCCCGGCTGAGCCTTTCCGCAGATTTTTGAAGGCCAAGCCAGCTTTGTCTTGCTTTGCGGTCCGCTCTGGCGCACCTATAGCGGGAAATCTTTTCCCAATGCCTTGAAATGTCACAGGCGCGTGACCAAGTATTCTGCATACCGTTGCATACTGTTTGCCTTTTCTGCCCCGAGGACTTTGCCCATAGATGTTTGACTACCTGTTCGACCCGGATTTTCTGCCCTTCACCTTTGCGCTGGCGCTGTTGTTTGGCCTGGCGGGGCTGGAACTGGTGGCCCTGCTGATTGGGGCCAGTTTTCTGGGTAGCGGTGAGGCAGATGGGGATCTGGGCGGGGTTGACGGTATCGATGGTCCCGACGTGCCGGAACTGGGTGATTTTGGCGGCGATCTGTCGCTGGATGCCGATGCCATCGGCGATCTTGGCGATCTGGATCTTGCGGATATCGACGGGATGGATCTGTCCGAAGGCTCTGCGCCGGTCGAGGCCGCTGGCGGGGTAAGCGGCTGGCTGGGCCTGGGCAAAATGCCGATGCTGATCTGGTTGGCGACCTTGCTGCTGGGTTTTGGCTTGAGCGGTATCGGACTGCAATTGGCGCTGAAATCGCTTATCGGGTCTGCCCTCTCCCCCTGGCTGATTGGGGCTCCGGCTGGTGCCTTTGGCATCTGGTTTGCCCGCAGCTTTGGCGCCGTTTTTGCGCGTCTGCTGCCACAGGTGGAAACCGAAGCCCTGTCCGAGCGCAGCCTGGGTCGCCGACGCGGCGTCGTCACCCAGGGCACCGCTGCCAAGGGACGCCCAGCCGAGGTGCGGGTGATGGATCGCTACGGCAATGCACATTACCTACGCGCCGAACCCTTTGCCAAAGGTGAGGAAATCACCCAGGGCACCGAGGTTCTGGTGATCCGGGACAGACGGCAAGATGCCTATGTGCTGATCCCACTTTCGGAATGAAGCTACGTGCCGCCTTAGGGCCGTGGATACACAGGCAGGTTTGAAATGGCCAAGAAGACAGCCGAACAAACAGCCGAGATTTTATTGAACGATGGAGGAATTCAAATGGATTTTCTGATTATTACTGTGCCTGCTGTGCTGGCACTCTTGCTTGTTGTTGGCCTGGTGCTTGGGCGCCTGTACCGACGCTCAACCCGCGAAGTCAGCCTTATCAGGACGGGCTCAGGTGGGAAGAAGGTCATCATGGATGGTGGCGTTCTTGTGGTGCCGCTCATGCATGAGGTCAGCCCTGTCAACATGAAAACCCTGCGTTTGGAAGTGAAGCGCGACGGCGAGGCTGCCCTGATCACCCAGGACCGGATGCGGGTTGACGTTGGCGTAGAATTCTATGTCTCGGTCATGGCGACAGCAGAAGGGATCGCCCGGGCAGCCCAGACGCTGGGCGACCGCACCTTTGACGTAGAACAGCTGCGCGAGATGATCGAAGGTAAGCTGATCGACGGTCTGCGTGCTGTGGCGGCGCAAATGACCATGGATGGGCTGCATGAAAATCGCGCCGACTTTGTGCAGGAAGTGCAAAACGCGGTTTCCGAAGACCTGACCAAAAACGGCCTTTCGCTGGAATCGGTGTCTTTGACCGCGCTGGACCAGACGCCGTTTGAGGCTTTGGATGAGAACAACGCCTTTAACGCTGTTGGGATGCGTAAACTGGCCGAGGTGATTGCGACATCAAAGATGGAGCGCGCGCAAATTGATGCGGATGCAGACGTTTCGGTGCGCCGGGCTGCGATGGAGGCGCAGCGTCAGAAGCTGTTGATCGAGCAGGACGAGGAACAGGCCCGTATCGAGCAAAAAGAGCGCGTGGAAACTATGCGTGTGGCGCAGGAAGCTGAGATCGCAGCCCGGACGGAAGATTCTGTGCGTGAAACTGAACGTGCCCGGATTGCCCGGGAAGAGGCGATCCGCTCGGCCGAGATTGAACGCGAGCGCAAGATCCGCGACGCTGAGATCCAGAAGGAGCGTGAGCTGGAAGTGGCTGAACAGGAACGCCAGATCATCATCCAGCAAAAGTCCGAAGAGGAAAGCCGCGCCCGTGCCTCAGCTGATCTGGCCCGTGCCGAAGCCACCAAGGCAACCGAAGCGGTTGCAACCGCCCGCCAGGTGGCCGAAGCTGAGCGTGAGAAGCAGATCGTGCTGATCCAGGCCACCCGTGAAGCCGAACGTCAGGCAACAGGTATTCGTCTGGCCGCGCAAGCCGAAAAGGATGCAGCCGCAGACCGCGCCGAAGCCCGCCGTGAAGAAGCTCAGGCTGAGGCCGATGCGCTCAACATCCGCGCTGAGGCGAAAAAGAACGACATGCTGGCTGAAGCCGAAGGCAAACGCGCCATTGTCGATGCCGAAAATGCCCTCTCGGCGGAGCTGATTGGCATGAAGATTGATCTGGCCCGTCTGGAAGCCATGCCTTCGATTGTCGCTGAAATGGTCAAACCGGCTGAGAAGATCGACTCGATCAAGATCCACCAGGTTAGCGGCATTGGTGCCGCAGGGGGCAATGGCAGCAATGGCCAAACAATGTCCGCCGGTGCTGGTGAAAAACCAGTGGTGAACCAGGCGCTGGACTCGATCATGGGGATGGCTGTGCAGATGCCAGCCTTGAAAAAGCTGGGCGAAGAACTGGGCCTGTCAATGGAAGATGGCGTCAGCGGTATCGCCAGTGCAGCCCTGGGCGCGGCGGCGACAAATGCGGCGGAACAGGTGCCGCCGGTTGTGGACAGTGCGGCAACCGAGGTGGAGCCAGGCGCTTCGGCCTGATCTGAAACATCTCTATGTTAAACTAGGGGCCGGAACTTCCGGCCCTTTTTATTTGCGCTCGCGTGAGCGCTTTAGCAGGCGACCAATGGTGAAAGAGGTGCGGGGCGCATAGACATAGCGGGTACGGTCTTCGACGTCCGGGGCGGGGCGCGCCTGCATCCGGGTCAGGCCAAAAATGATCAGCAGGATATGTCCGAGGGCGACAAAGGCAAAGAGCGCCGGTGGCCCATAGCTGCTGATCAGGCTGGAGGCCACATAGGGGGCTGCAATCGCACCAAGAGCAAAAAAGAACATCAAGGCGGCTGAGAGCTCAACCCGCTGTTCGGAGCTGGCAAAATCATTGGCATGGGCAGAGGAGAGCGAGAAAATCGGAAAGGTAGTGAGGCCAAAGAAACCGGCTGCTAACATGATGCCAAGCGTGCCGGATTGGCTGGCCATCATAGTAATGAAGCAGCTCAACACCGCAGCTGCTGACAGCCAGATCAGCACCCAGCGCCGGTCGTATTTATCCGCCAGCCACCCCATTGGATATTGCGCCAGCGCTCCTCCCAAAACAAATGAGGCCAGGAAAAAGGCAATCTGGTCAATCTCCAGCCCGACGTCCTGGCCATAGATTGGCCCGACCATACGGAAGGAGGCCGAGCTGAGCGCCGCGACAATCACCCCTGCAACCGCCAGGGGAGAACAGCGCCAGGCCAGCTTGGGGCGCAGGCGTGGCGCTTTGGGTGTCTCGGGCTGGCTGGCGCGCGTCAGGGTGAGTGGTAGCAATGCCGCACAGCACAGGAGCGCCAAAAGATTGTAGGAGACATAATAGGCAGGCGGCAGCACCGCGATGAACAGCTGCGCGCCCAAAGACCCCCCCATGTCCACCAGCCGATAGGTGCCCATGGCCCGACCACGGGTCTCGTTGGTGACCTTGGCATTGAGCCAGGCTTCGATCACCGTATAGGCTCCGGCCACGCAGACCCCCGAGGCAATCCGCATTGCGGCCCAGGCGTAGGGGTCATTTGTCAACGTATGGCCAAGCAAGCCCATGGCTCCTAGGGCGGTGCAGACGGCAAAGGTCCGCGAATGGCCAATGGTGCCCAACAGGCGCGGCGCCCACCAGCATCCGATAAAAAATCCCAGAAAATGCGCCGATCCGAGCAGACCAATTTGTTCCTTGTCAAACCCCAGGGTAAATCCGGACAGGGCATCCAGCGGGCCAACGCCTCCGGTTGCAAACTGCAAGAGCACGACGGAGAGGAACAAGGCGGCAAAAGACAGGATCATACGCATGGCTGCCACTCAACGCCCTAAGTCGAGTCCGGTGCAAGGGTTTTTCCGACGCAAATGTCGCAACCAGGCAGATCTTTGGACTTTAACTCTATCGTCGCAGGCCAATACGAATGCAGGGGCACAAAGGATGCCGCCTGCAGCTGCGCTTGCCCTATTTGTTGCAGCATCTTCATGGGCTGATGGAGCGGCGCGCAGCGTGAGCGGCACGCCGACCAAGTGATCGTGGTTGCAGCTTTACCAGACCGTTTTGAGCAGTGTGCGCAGAGCCGGCAGCGGGGGGAGGAGGGGGAGGTTTAGGTGGTGCGCGGCACGATGGCCCCGCCTGCCTTTTCCCAAGCGGTAAAGCCACCCTCCAGATGCATCACGGGTTTCAGTCCCATCTCCATGGCGACCTTGGCGCTCAGAGCCGAGCGCCAGGCGCTGGCACAATAAAACACATAGGTTTTGTCCTGATTGAAGACGGGTTTGTGATAGGGGCTGTCTGGGTCGATCCAGAATTCTAGCATGCCGCGTGGGCAGGAGAAGGCGCCGGGGATCATCCCGGAACGTTGCAACTCACGGATATCCCGCAGATCCACAAAGACGTAAGACGGATCCTGCGCCTTTTCTTTGGCCGCGTCGATGGACATGGTGGTTACGGTTTCATTGGCTTCGGCCAAGAGAGCTTTCACGCCCTTGATTATGTTCTGCGCCATCAGGAGCACTCCCTCGTTTTGCGGTTTTGTAATGCCTGTTTCCGGTTAAGCTCTCGCATTCCGAGGAGGAGCACAAGAGAGGCCAGTGGAGAAGATGCAACGAGGTTGCGATCGCTGATCCTTGCACCCAGATCAGGGGGCGCTAAGGTCGCAGGCAAAATGCAGGGCAGCCCACCGCTCTGCTGTCAGGTGTTAAGAAAAGGAACGCGCCATGAAGATGAATCCCTTGGGACGCACCGGGATGCAGGTGTCGGAGCTCTGTCTCGGGACCATGACCTTTGGTACCCAGACCTCGGAAACGGAGGCCCATGCCCAGATCGACTATGCGCTGGCGGCGGGGGTGAATTTCATCGACACCGCCGAGATGTACCCGGTGAATCCGATACGGGCTGAAACCACCGGGCGCAGCGAAGAGATTCTGGGCACTTGGCATAAAAAGACGGGACGACGGGGAGATTATATTCTGACGACCAAACATTCCGGCGAGGGAATGGCAGCGGTGCGCAATGGGGCGCCGATCTCCTCTGAGACGATAGCTGAGACAGTGGAGGGCTCATTGAAGCGGTTGCAGACGGATTATATCGATCTCTACCAGTTCCATTGGCCCAATCGCGGCAGCTATATGTTCCGCAAGAATTGGGACTACGATCCCACAACCCAGAATCGAGAAGAAACCCTGGACAATATGCGCGACTGCCTGGAAGCGCTGCAGGGGCAAGTGGATAAGGGCAATATCCGCGCCTTTGGGCTGAGCAATGAAAGCGCCTGGGGTACTGCGCAGTGGCTGCGGCTTTCCGAGGAGGGTGTGGGGCCAAGGGTGGCCTCTATTCAGAATGAGTATTCGCTGCTTTGTCGGATGTATGACACTGACCTAGCCGAGCTGAGCGTCAATGAGGATGTGGGGCTTTTGGCCTTTTCACCCCTGGGCACTGGGTTGTTGACGGGTAAGTATCAAGGTGGTGTTGTGCCGGAAGGCTCGCGCAAATCCATCGTGCCAGAGCTGGGCGGGCGGCATTCGCTGCGGGTTTACGATGCGGTTGCAGCCTATCTAGAGATCGCCGCGCGGCATGGGCTGGATCCGGTACATATGGCTCTGGCCTGGTGCAGAACCCGGCCCTTTATGGCCAGCGCGATCTTTGGCGCCACAAAGCAAGCGCAACTAGAACAGGCTTTGAAGTCGGTCGAGTTGGAGCTTTCTGCCGAGGTGCTGGAAGAGATCAGCCGGGCCCATCGCGCCCATCCAATGCCTTACTAAGCCGGGAAAGGGGGGGGCTCCCGCCAGCGCCAGAGGCATTAAAATGCCTCTTTGCAGTTGGGCCCGGCGCCGCGCTTTGCGCGGCGCAAAAAAGAAAGAGGATGCTGAGAGGCTTCTGAGGGGCCCTACTGCCCCTCAGAAGCCATGGCGAG
Source organism: Roseobacter sp. MED193 (assembly GCF_000152965.1). Taxonomy (GTDB): domain Bacteria; phylum Pseudomonadota; class Alphaproteobacteria; order Rhodobacterales; family Rhodobacteraceae; genus Pseudophaeobacter. The sequence continues at coordinate 3,499,567 of NZ_CH902583.1, forward strand.
TATCTTTGCGCAGGCACCGCCTCAAGGGTAAACCCTGCTGCGCAGGGCCGCAGGGCGGCCCTTGACCCGGAGCCTGCGAGGGTGACGAGATCAATGAGTGGTGGGGCGAGGGGTTTCAGGGCGCGATTGACCTGGGGTGCCAAAACTAGCCTGATCTGGGGTGTTGCGGTTCTGGCGCAGCTCTCTTGCGGAGGTGCCATGGGCGACGCGGAAGGCGCGGGCAAAACTGGAAGGTGAGGTAAAGCCCGTTGCCAGAGCGACTTCCATCAGGGACAGGTCCGTGTCGCTGACCAAGCGGCGGGCCTCGGCCAGGCGCAGATGCAGATAGTGATCCTGTGGTGTGGTGCCCAGGCGCAGGCGAAACTGTTGTTGTAGGCTGCGGGGGCTGGTGCCGAGACGATCTGCGATGGTGGTTAAGGTCAGCGGCTCATCAAGGGCGGCTTCCATCAGCGCATTGGCTTTGGCGGTCAGCGCATTGTGTTTGTGCCCGCCAAGGCGGCTTTGGGGGCGGGTTGGAACAGCGGGGCCATCATAGAGGAACAGGCCTGCCACCCGCGCGGCAAAACCGGCGCCGTGACGGCAGCTAATGATGTGCAGCATCATCTCAATTGCCGGCGTGGCGCCGCCGGAAGTCAGGCGTTGGTCCGAGACGGTGAAGCGGTCATTGCGGCAGTCAACATCGGGAAAGCGGCTGGCGAAATTCTCCAGATCCTCCCAGTGGGTGGTGGCGGGGTGTCCCTTCAGTAGGCCTGCCTCGCCCATAAGCCAGGGGCCACCGTCAATACCGGCAATCGTGGTGCCCTTGGCGGCGATGCGGCGCAGACCCGCGAGCAGGCTTGGGGTGGCTTGCTGCGCCAGTTGGAAACCTGCCACCACAATAAGCAGTTCGCAGTCCTCCAACCGGGCCAGTGGAAACCCTGGCACTGTGAGGCCACTGGTGAGCATGGGCGCCTCTTCGGTGGCGCTGACATAGTCCCAGTCAAAGACGCAGCGCCCCGCTAGGCGGTTGGCGGCACGCATCGGATCGACGGCGGCCGCAAAGGAGAGTGTGTTGCATTCATCAAGCACCAGCACCGCTGTTTTCAGCGGGCGATGTTCGGGTTGCAGGATGTTTTTTGCGGATTTCATCAACTTCGATTCGCTTAGTGTGAACTGTCTATGCCAAGGCTGAGGCAGACTGGGGGGTGAAGCAAATAGGAATCTGGGGAAGAGCTTGGGGATAACTCTAGGCACAACCCTGTACATTGCGGGGAAAACCAAAATGCCTCTGAATATGAACAAAAACGTCTTTATCACCTGCGCCGTGACCGGATCGGGGGGGACGCAGGATCGCAGCCCACATGTGCCGCGTTCGCCCGCGCAAATTGCCGAAAGCGCGATTGCCGCCGCCAAGGCAGGCGCCGCTGTGGTGCATTGCCATGTGCGCGATCCAGAGAGTGGCGCGCCTTCGCGCGATCTGGGATTGTACCGGGAAGTCACTGACCGTATCCGCGACAGCGACACCGATGTGGTGCTGAACCTCACCGCCGGTATGGGCGGCGATATGGTCTTTGGCGATGTTGAAAACCCGCTGCCAGTGAACGAGGCCGGAACCGATATGATCGGCGCCACCGCACGTATGGCCCATATCGCCGAATGCCTGCCAGAGATCTGCACCCTGGACTGCGGTACCATGAACTTTGCCGAGGCAGACTACGTAATGACCAACACGCCCGGCATGTTGCGGGCCATGGGGCAGATGATGGCGGATCTGGGCGTAAAGCCCGAGATCGAGGCCTTTGACACGGGCCATCTGTGGTTTGCTAAAGAGCTGGAAAAAGAAGGTATCCTGCAAAGTCCGGCCCTGGTGCAGCTTTGTATGGGGGTGCCGTGGGGCGCGCCCAATGATCTGAACACATTCATGGCCATGGTCAACAATGTACCTGAGAGCTGGAACTGGTCGGCCTTCTCGCTGGGGCGGGATCAGATGGCCTATGTGGCGGCTTCTGTGCTGGCGGGTGGCAATGTGCGGGTCGGGTTGGAAGACAACCTCTGGCTCGACAAGGGCGTGCTGGCGGAGAACTACCAGCTGGTAGAGCGCGCAGGCACCATTATCGAGAACATGGGCGGCAAGCTGATGGGACCGGCAGAGGTGCGCGAGCAGCTGGGGCTGGTGAAGCGGGCGCCTAAAGGCTGAATTGACAACGGCAGCAAAGGGAATAGCGTCTCAGCATTGTTTCAAAAAAGGAACTTTTGATGCGCTATTTTATTTCCGGAGCGATGCTTTTTTTCATGGCGGCATGCATATCCGATCACGAACGGGGGCCTCGAACCAAAGAAGAGAGGGTAATGGCCAAAGAGTGCACAGCCAAGGGTGGAAAGTTTGCACGGACAGGCATCTATGCGCAGATTACGTTTTGCCAAATGCCAAAGCGAGCGGCTGTTGATGCTGGGCAAATGTGTACGGATGGCAGCCAGTGTGAAGCGGGATCTTGCTTGGCCGAGACCGGTACCTGTGCGCCCGTTGTAAATGCCTGGATTTGTGAGCCGGTGCTTGAAAAGGGTGAGCGGCTAGAAGTTTTGTGCCCTGACTAGAGGGCTGGATAACGCTTGAGGCGTTAAATAGGAAAATCAAATGTCGAAGATAGCAGCAATCATTGGTGGTGGTGTAATTGGCGGCGGCTGGGCTGCGCGGTTCTTGCTCAATGGCTGGGATGTGCGGGTGTTTGACCCGGACCCTGAGGCCGAGCGTAAAATCAGCGAAGTGCTCGGGAATGCGCGCCGGTCCTTGCCGGGGCTGGGCAATGTGGCGCTGCCGGATGAGGGCCGCCTGAGTTTTCACGCGGAACTAGCCGAAGCGGTGTCTGGCGCGGATTGGATTCAGGAGAGCGTGCCAGAGCGGCTGGATCTGAAGCAGAAAGTCTATGCAGAGCTGGAAAAACACTGTGACGCGGATGCGGTGATCGGCTCCTCTACCTCCGGCTTTAAACCGTCCGAGTTGCAAAAGGGTCGGGGGAATGCAGGCCAGATCGTGGTGGCGCATCCCTTTAACCCGGTCTACCTGCTGCCTCTGGCTGAAGTGGTCACAACCGAGGCCAACTCGAAGTTGGTGGTCGAGCGGAGCAAGGAGGTTATTTCCTCCATTGGGATGTATCCGTTGCATTTGAAGAAAGAGATCGACGCCCATGTGGCCGATCGCTTTTTGGAGGCCGTCTGGCGCGAGGCACTTTGGCTGGTCAAGGATGGCATTGCCACCACCGAAGAGATCGACAACGCCATTCGCTATGGCTTTGGCATTCGCTGGGCGCAGATGGGGCTGTTTGACACCTACCGCGTCGCGGGCGGCGAAGCCGGCATGAAGCATTTCATGGCGCAGTTTGGCCCTTGCTTGACCTCTCCCTGGACCAAGCTGATGGATGTGCCAGAGTTCACTGACGAGCTGGTGGATCTGATTGCTGGCCAGTCAGACGCTCAGTCGGGCCACATGTCGATCCGTGAGATGGAGCGTATTCGCGACGATAATCTGGTGGGTATGATGCGGGCGCTTGGGGCCAATGACTGGGGTACAGGGGCGCTGCAGAACGCCCATGACAAGAGCCTGGAAGGCGAAGCGGGACTGGTCAATTCCATTGCGGATTTGACTGACCTGAGCCAGCCGGTGCTGACCCAGAGCCGCGTGGTGCCGTTGGACTGGACGGATTATAACGGACATATGACCGAAAGCCGCTACCTGGACGCCTTTGCCCAATCCACCGACCGGTTGATGGCGATCATTGGCTGCGACGCGGAGTACATCGCCAATGGTGGCAGTTACTTCACCGCAGAAACCCATATCCGCCATATTGATGAGGTGCACGCGGGGCATCCTATCCAGATCAGAACCCGAGTGATCATGGGGGCGGGCAAGAAGATGCATCTCTGGCATGAGATGTATGAGGGCGATCGTCTGCTGGCCACCGGGGAGCATATGCTCTTGCATGTGGATTTGAAAACCCGCCGCTCCGCGCCGCCTGCCGCGCATATCGAGGCCAATTTGGTGAAATTGGCGCAGGCTCATGCCGCGCTTGAAACACCTGAAGGTCTGGGCCGGGCCATTGGGGCGCCAAGGTGAGTGCGGCAGCCAAGAGGGTCCTGATAACGGCGGGTGGCTCCGGCATTGGCCGTGCCATGGCAGAAGGGTTTGCCGCCGCAGGGTTCAAGGTCTGGATTACCGACCTTGATCCCGACACAGTGGCCAATCTACCCCCCGGCTGGCGTGGGACGGTTGCAAATGCCGCCGATGAGGTCTCGGTCCAGGCGCTGTTTGATGAGATCGCTGAACAGTGGGGCGGCCTAGAGGTGCTCTGTGCCAATGCAGGCATTGCTGGTCCAACGGCCTTGGTTGAGGATGTGGCTTTGCAGGACTGGCGTGCCTGCGTCAGCGTCAATCTGGAGGGGGCGTTTTTGGCAGCCAAATACGCCACCCCGATAATGAAGGCAGCCAAGGCTGGATCCATCATCGTGACCTCTTCTACCGCGGGGCAATATGGCTATCCAAACCGGGCGCCCTATGCGGCGGCCAAATGGGCCATGGTGGGGTTGACCAAAACCCTGGCGATGGAGCTAGGGCCTTACGGTATTCGCGCCAATGTGATCTGTCCCGGTGCCGTCGAGGGGCCGCGCATGGAGGGGGTTCTGGAACGCGAAGCGGCGGCCAAGGGCATGACGCGGGATCAGGTCTATGATGGCTATGCAGCAGGCACGTCAATGCGCAGCTTTGTCGAGGCAAGTGATATTGCCAATATGGCGGTCTTCTTAGGCTCGGATGGGGCCCGGCTGGTCTCGGGACAGGTGATTGCTGTGGATGGTCATACAGAGAATCCCGACCCCAAGGTTTAGGAGGACCGCACCCTGCTCAGGCTCAAACCCCTGCCAGGGCTTGAGCCTGAGCGGCGCGCTGACGCGCGCCTGACGAAAGGTGCGGGGCCATCGCAGACCGCAACCGCGTCTCGGGGCGTAAAGGGGACTAGCTGTTGATTGCGGCCTTCAGAGCGCGAAAGCGCCCGGCCACCTGTCGCGCGGTAATGTCGGCTTCGCGCACAAGCTGGTCAAAATGCCCAGTGAAGGTCTCGATACGTTCGCGATCCCGAAACGCGATATAGTGGCTGCCTCCATAGAGGACACAGAGCAGGGGGCCAAAAATAGTCAGGGGTGAGGAGAATAGCCGTTTTGCATCAAATAGATAGATGCGCAAACGGGGGTAGAGCTGGGTGGTAAGGCGCTCGAATTGGTCTAGCTGCTCCAGCCGTATCTCCAGCGGCAGGCCAGAGTAGTACCCGGTCGCATGGGCAAAGCTTTCCAACTCGTAGATCGGCAGAGTGATCTCATAATCAGACTGTGACTGGCGCATCCAGGACAGACGATCCTCGGAGGCGCCAATCGCCTGATCCGCAGTGCGCCCCAAATGTGGCGCATATTCCCATTCCAGCAGGGCGCGGGTCTTCAGCATATCCGGCAGGGCAGCGGGTACATGGCGAATTTTGTAACCTGCGGCCTCGCGGTGCCAGTCAAAGATCCGCTGATCTACCAGCGCGCGCGGGGCCTTGCTCAGGGAGAGGCTGGCAGCCATTAGCTCTGCCGCGCTTTCGGGCCGATCCGACAGCGACAAGAGCCAATCGGCGGAAACCCCGAGTACAGAGGCACAGGCGCCAACCACATGGGCGTTGGGTAGGCGGGCACCGTCGTCATTGAGCAATTGCGATATAGTTGAGCGATCAACCCCGGTGCCTCGCGCTAGGGCGCTTTGACTGAGGCCACTGTCATTGAGGGCGCGAATGAGGCGCGTACGGAACTGTTCGGCACGAAGGCGTTTGTCTATTTTTTGCGGCATATGGTGATAAATAACAGCAATGATGAGAAAAGTTAACCATATTCAGAATTTTCCACAGCACCAGATCCCCCTACTGATTGTCTAACGGCATCAATAGGAGCACAGCCCATATGGAAACTCGCAAGCGATCCCTCGTTAAGGCCTTGGTCTGGAACGCAATTGGCTTTGCCTCCATGGTGCTGGTTGGATTTCTGGCGACCGGGTCGGCCAAGCTCGGAGGCACCATGGCTCTGATCAATACCGCCTTGGGCTTTGGCTGTTATGTGATCTACGAGCGGGTTTGGAGCCGGATCTCCTGGGGGCTCCGCAGTGAGTTTCGTGGCGAGGGCCAGATCGCGGAACGGCTTGCAGGGCAGGCCAATGTCTGATCCGCAACAGGATTTCGACTGCTGGCGATCGATGCCGTGCGGCGTCGAATGGGGGACTTTGGCGCTGATGCTAGGCTGCTATGGTCTTTGGGGCGGGGTACTGCTTTATTTGCCGGGTGTGAGCCTTATCCTGACGGTGCTGTGCCTCGGCTGTCTGGCGGGGCTGCATTCCTCGCTCACCCATGAGGCGCTGCATGGGCACCCGTTTCGCAGCCGGTTGCTGAACGAGGCGCTGATGTTCCTACCACTTACCCTGTTTGTGCCCTATGGCCGGTTTCGCGACACCCATTTGGCCCATCACCGTGATGAGAGGCTGACAGACCCTTATGATGATCCAGAGACAAATTTTCAGGATCCCAATGTCTGGGCTGAGATGCCGGGCTGGCGGCGGTTTCTCCTACAGGTCAATAACACGCTGCTTGGGCGGGTTGTGTTGGGGCCATTGCTTGGGCAGATCTGTTTCATGGGGGCAGACTGGCGTCTGGCGCGTGGGGGAGATTGGGCTGTAGTGCGGGATTGGATCCTGCACGGGCTGGGCTGTGGGCTGGTGGTCTGGATCACCCTGGCGACGCCAACACCAATTTGGGCGCTCTGTCTTGGTGCCTATATCGGGTTGGCCTTGGTGAAGATCCGTACCTTCCTGGAACATCGCGCCCATGAGGACTGCCATAGCCGAACCGTGGTGATCGAAGACCCTGGACCGCTGGCTTGGCTGTTTTTGAACAATAACCTGCATATCGTGCACCATTTGCATCCAGGTGTGCCCTGGTATGCCCTACCAAGGCTGTATCGGGAAAACCGTGATCGGTATCTGGAGGTCAATCAGGGCTATTTTTATCGGAGCTACAAGGAGGTCTTTGTTCGCTACCTGTTGCGCCGCAAAGATCCCGTGCCGCATCCGCTCTGGTCTTCCAGAGAGTAGCTCTGCATAAAGGCGCCTATGTTGACTTGGATTCCCGTCTCGATAGCCGCCGCCACGTTTCAAACCCTGCGCTTTATGCTGCAAAAGGTCCTGAGCAAGGTCACCCTGTCCCCCGGTGGGGCCACTTTTGCCCGCTTCGCCTATTCAGCGCCCTTTATCCTCAGCGGCTTGGCAATCTACCTCTTTGTAAGTGGGCAAAGCCTGCCCTATATGGGGCCGCAGTTCTGGGCCTTTGCCCTGATCGGCAGTGTGTCGCAAATTTTGGCGACGATCTGTGTGGTTGCCCTGTTTAAGCAGCGCAATTTTGCTGTGGGTATTACCTTCAAAAAGACCGAAGTGATCCAGACCGCCCTTGTTGGGCTGGTTGTCTTGGGGGATGATATTAGCCTTTGGGGATGGGTGGCCATCCTGTTGGGCCTTTGTGCGGTTCTGGTCCTGTCCAAACCACCGGAAGCCACTGGCGCATGGTGGAAGCATCTGATGAACCGGGCTTCGAAATTGGGGCTTGGCGCAGGGGTGCTCTTTGCTTTTTCCGCTGTCAGCTACCGTGGGGCCTCGCTGCAACTTGGGGATCTCGCGCCAGTGTTTCGAGCCGCCGTGACCCTGGCCTCGGTGGTCACCCTGCAGACCTTGTTGATGGTCATCTGGCTGGCCTGGCGTGAGAAGGGCGAGATCACCCGCGTGTGGCAGGCGCGACGAGTTGCCATCTGGGTGGGGCTGACCAGCCTGGGCGGCTCCTTTTGCTGGTTCTGGGCCTTTACCCTGCAAAACGCCGCCTATGTCAAAGCGCTAGGGCAGGTGGAGCTATTACTCTCCATCCTGGCGTCCTTGCTCTTTTTCAAAGAAAAGATCAGCCTTCGTGAAGTGGCTGGCATGGGCCTGTTGGTGTTGTCCATCCTAGCGCTGGGGCTGGCGCTTTAACCCAGCCTCGCAGGCTTTGTGGGCTTGCGCCGGGCTCAGTCGATCTCGGGCATCGGGCGACCTTTGAGACGCAGGAACAGGCTCTCTTCGTCGTTGTTGCAGAAATAGGGCACGCTGGTTGGCGGGGTTCGGTCTTTCAGGCGGCCTGTGACCTCTGCCAGAACCACCTCGGTAATAAAGGGCAGATCAAAGCTGCGCACCTCGCTTAAGGGAATCCATTGCAGATGTGACAGTTCATCCGAGGCCTGGGAGAAGTCATCCAGATCGCCGGCAATCTCATCGGCATCAATCAGGAAGAACCGTGCATCAAAGCGCCGGGGGCGGCCCGGAGGTGTCAGGGCGCGAAAGACAAACTGCAGCGCCCGGGCAGAGGGCAGATGTCCGGTGGCGGCAAAGCCCTGCCAATCGGCGGCGATCTCTTGTTGCCATTCGCCAGGATGGCCCAGGATCAGCCCGGTTTCTTCCCAAAGCTCACGAATGGCGGCAATAGCCAGGGTGTGATCCAGCCCTTCGCTGGCCTGTTCAGCGAGACGGGCACGGCAGATCTCAGGCAGGGGTTGTGCCAGGGGCACAGTGGCATCCGCCAGATCAACGGCGCCGCCGGGGAAGACAAATTTATTGGGCATAAAGGCGGCTTTGGCCCCGCGTTGTCCCATCAGGACTTTGGGGCTGTGGCTCATCCGGTCCCGCAAAGCGATGATCGTCGCCGCATTGCGGATCGCGCTGCGGTCCTCGGATGTTACGCCTTGAATTGCTGTATCGCTCATAGACCGGCCTCTCCCGTGTGTTGCTTTTGGGGATGTCAGCTCTTGCTGTCAAAGCCATGCATCCGGCGCGCCCATTGGTAGGCGACCACAACCCCTTTTAGTCTCGGCAAAAGATAGAGAGAAGAGACAATGCAGCCAATCGAGAAAACAGAAAACGTTACGAGAGGTTCCGGGCGCCAGGTGAAATAAACCACATGCAGGAGCGGAGCCATGATGTGGCCGACCAGAAGGATCGTCAAATAGGCAGGCCCGTCATCCGCACGGGCCTTTGTGAGGTCGAGATTGCAGTTGGAACATCTGCTATTGATCTTAAGATAGGAGTGCAAAAGATCACCTTTGCCGCAATTGGGGCATTTGCGGCACCAACCTTTGGCAAGGGCTGGCCAGGTGGCGCGCTCATTTCTGCTCTCATCTGTAACAGTATCTGCGAGCAAATGCGCATTGGAAGCCGGGGACTCGGTCATTGGATATCCTGTGATTTTGCTGCAATCATCCTCCCTCTGTGACGTAAAGAAAAGCCAAAGGAAATCTCTGCGGCTGGATGCCGCAATTCAGAGAGCGCAAATTCTGTGGGAAAACTTTTTGAAACTCTTGCGACGGAAAGACGGCCTGCCTTCGTTTAGCCTTTGTATCCGGCAGCAAAGGGCTGCTTTAGGACCGCTTAGGAGAGCAGATATGAAACAGACCAAAATTTTCGCAGTGATCCTTGCAACAGCTGGCGCATTGGCGGCAACCACAGCGATGGCGAAACCTGGCTGTGGCGGCATGGGCGCAAAGATGTCGTTTGAAGAGCTGGACGCCGATGGCAACGGGGAAGTTACCAAAGCCGAGATGGAAGCCCACAAAGCGGCACGGTTCAGCGCCTCTGATGGCAATGGCGACGGCAAGCTCTCCGCAGAAGAACTTGTGGCGCAGGCGCAGAAACATGCGGCCAAACGGGTTGAGAAAATGATCAGCCACCTCGATAGTGATGGCGACGGCATGTTGAGTGCGGAAGAAATGGCCAATCGTGGTGGACGCCACGGGGATATGTTCAAGCGCATCGACCAAGATGGAAATGGTTCGATCTCGAAAGAAGAGTTCGAACAGGCGAGAGAGCATCGCGGTGGCAAACGCCGTAGCGGCCACGGCGGTCCTAGCGGGGACTGTGGAGGTCGTGGTGGGAAAATGGAGCAGAACTGATTAAGCGCCTGTGTTGCACTCTAAACCGATATTGCCAGAGCAGCCCCTCTCCCCGGGGCTGCCAGCGCGGGGCGCGCCCGCGGTGAGGATGGCGGCCGTTGGATCGGAAGTAGCACCCGCCAGCGATGATGCGCTGTTGGTGCTATATGCCAATGGTGATCCTGAGGCCGCGGCTGAATTGATGCAGCGCCTCGCACCGCGCGCTCTTGGCGTGGCGATAAGGGTTCTTGGCAACAGGGCTGAGGCCGAGGATATCACCCAAGAGGCGATGATGCGCCTGTGGCGAATGGCGCCGGATTGGCAGCCGGGGCAGGCTAAGGTCTCCACCTGGCTGTACCGCGTTGTGATGAACCTTTGTATTGATCTCAAACGGCGCCAGCGGGGGGGGCATGTGGATCTGGATGCCATTCCAGATCCTGAAGATCCGGCCTGCTCTGCCGCGGATCAGTTGCAGATGTGGCGCGGCACGACGCCTTGCAGCAGCTTTGATGCAGTTGCCAGAACGCCAAAGGCAGGCGGTGGTGTTGCGCCACATCGAGACTGACCAACCCAGAATTTCTGGGATTATGGAGATTAGCGTAGAGGCGGTAGAAAGCCTGACAGCACGGGGCAAACGGGCCTTGGCCAAGGCGCTGGCCAATCGCAGAGAGGAACTGGGGTATAGCGATGTCTGATACAGATAAGTCTTTGAACAAAATGGATCATTTGGAGGATCTATTTGCTGCCGCGCGCAGTGCCCCCACCGAATTGCCAGGGCCCTTGCAGGCCTCTTTGTTGGCTGATGCGCAGCGGGTCCAACAGGAAAGAACCAGTGCCAGAGACACGGCCTCTGAGACGAGCCAGCTATTGTCCAGCCCGCAGGAACTGTCCCGGCAGATTTGGCGGCAGTTTGTCTCTGCGGTTGGCGGCTGGCCCGCCTTGGGTGGCTTGGTTGCGGCCAGTCTTTCGGGGCTTTGGATCGGTCTGGCTCCGCCCTCCTTTCTGCCCGACCCGGTTGACAGTTTTGCCTCTTATTCCAGCGGGTCTCAGGTAGTATCCGATCTAGACTATGACGTGAGCTTTTTGCTCAGCGATGAGGTGTTCGAATGAAGAATGAACAAAACAGGACCCAAGGATCAGGCATGCGTCCTTGGTTAAAGGTCGTTCTGGCCCTGTCGTTGGCGTTGAACCTGATTGTGGTTGGTATTGGGGCCGGAGCGGCCTGGCGGTTTCACGGTTCAGGCCACAAGATGGAAGGCCCGCCAATGCTGAGCCGTTTCATCTTTAAAGATATGGGAGGCAGGGAAGTCCATCGCCTGGTGCTAAAACAGGCCGGTGAAACTGGAAATGTGCGTAACCGGCGGCGTGCCGAAATGGAACAAACCATCGCCTTGATACGCGCTGAAACCTTGGACGTGACGGCTGTCAGAGCGATTGTTGAGGCTCATATCGTTGAGAACAATGACCTGATGCGCACCGTCGCAGAGGCCTGGCAGCAGCGCCTGGAAGGCCTGTCTCTGAGAGAACGCAGCAAGCTTGCGGACCGGATGCAACACCGTCTCGATCATCCTCCCAAAAGGCACTAGGGTCTGAAAGATCCCGCAAATTTTGCTGCACCAGAGCTGGTTTGCAAAACGCGCAGCTTTTAGCCCAAGCAAAAGAGAGCTGTCGTCGGCTCCTCCTGCATTTCGCGATGTGGCGGTTCCTTTGCGCGATGTGGCCTTGGACCTGCATGTGGGATGCCTGCGTCGGTCTTGTCCGCTTTTTTCCCTGTGTGCCCTCAGGGCCTGCTGGACCTGTCGTCTCTGTGCGGCTGGGGTCGCGCCGATAATGGCCCAAGGCTTTTGTCGGTTTGGTTGATTTGAAGACTGTTGTGACGGAACGTCCTTTCCCACGCAGACTGCAACTAACGCATGTTGTGTTTTGACCCCTTTCAACATTTGCAGGGCCGGACCCTAATCGGCCAGAGACTAAAGAGGACGGCCGTGAAAACCATCAATGCAGAGAACCCCGCTATTGTATCTGAAATCCGCGTGGCTGTGGGGGATGAGGTGGCTTCGGGCTCTGTTTTGCTTGTGACGGAACTGATGAAAATGCAGCATGAGATCCGCGCGGATGAAAGTGGCCTGGTCAAGGTCGTGCATGTCTCCCCAGGGGATGAACTGCGCGGCGGCGAACCCCTGGTCAGTCTCGAGGCAGCTGAGGTTTCTATCCCGCCGCAGCAAGAGGATCAGGATCAACGGCTGGAGTTCGCCGCGTTTGAGGCGCGCATGCGCTTGCTGGAGGATAGCAGCAGACCTGAAGCGGTGGCCAAGCGGCATCAGAATGGGGGGCGTACCGCGCGCGAGAACATCGACGACTTGTTCGACCCCGGATCCTTTAGTGAATATGGTGCCCTCGCAATTGCAGCCCAACGCAGCAAGCGCCCTCTGGAGGCGCTTCACGCACGGACACAGGGTGACGGTATCATCTGCGGGACAGGCACCGTTCGGGGGCGGCCAGTGGCAGCAATGGCCGTGGACTATATGGTTCTTGCGGGCACTCAAGGCTACAATCACCACCGCAAGATGGACCGATTGATTGAACGGGCTGGGCGGGACAATTTGCCGATCGTGCTTTTTGCAGAAGGCGGCGGTGGGCGGCCGAATGACTATGATGTGGCTCAGCTGATGGTCGCAGGGCTGAATGTGCCGTCCTTTCGCCATTTTGCGGCCTACAAAGGTCCAAAGATCGGCATCGCCTCTGGCCTATGTTTCGCCGGGAATGCGGCGCTGTTTGGCCTCTGCAACGTGAGAATTGCCACGCAGAACAGCTGGATTGGCATGGGGGGACCCGCGATGATCGAGGGCGGAGGCCTGGGTGTTGTTAAACCCCAGGAGATCGGGCCATCCGAGGTCCAAAAGACAAATGGTGTCATCGATCTATTACGCGAAGACGAGGCTGATGCGGTTGCTGCTGCCAAGGTTCTCTTGGGACTGTCCCTTCCAGGCGAAATACCGCACATGGGCGGAGCAAAAGAGAACCTGCGCGGGGTCGTTCCTTCGGATCGTTCACGTGCTTATGATATGCGCCAGGCCGTTGATTTGCTGGCTGATCCAGACAGCTTCTTGGAGTTGCGCCGGGACTTTGGCCAGGGAATGATCACCGGTTTTGTCCGTATCAAAGGGCAGGCACTGGGGATCCTGGCAAATAATCCAATGCATCTTGGGGGGGCGATTGACGCACCTGCTGGGGACAAGGGGGCCCGGTTTCTGCAACTTTGTGATGCTTGGCAGCTGCCTGTCGTGACCCTGTGCGACACTCCCGGCTTTATGGTCGGGCCTGAGATAGAAGAGACCGGGCAGGTGGCTCATATTTCGCGCCTCTTTCTGGCTGGTGCCCATTTCAGTCAGCCCCTGGTAACCGTGATCCTACGCAAGGCCTATGGGCTGGGTGCGATGGCGATGGCGGGAGGCGGATTTGACCGGCCGCATTATTGCTGCGCCTGGCCAACGGGCGAGGTCGGGGCAATGGGGCTGGAAGGGGCGGTGAAACTGGGCCACCGCGACCATCTGGCGGCGATTTCGGATCCAGCAGAGCGGGAGGCCGAATACCAGCGTTTGGTTGGCGATCTCTACCAGAACGGCTCTGCTTTGAATGCCGCAAGCCTGCTTGAGTTTGATGCGGTCATTGACCCGACTGACACCAGGGATGAAATCTCACGGGTATTGGCCACCGCAGGCCCTGGCAGTCCCGGCACGCGCTATGTTGATGCCTGGTAGGGGCATGCCCAGCGGGAGGCAGCATCGCCCTGGACCGTTGGTTTTCCGGCGGCCTTGCTGAGCGCTTTCAGTCCCCGGTTGTTTACAATTCCTCCGGTATCCGTCATCTGGCCATAGCAACGCGTTCGTGCGCAATCAGGCTAAGTGTGACATCCGACCCAATGACCCAACCCCAAGACATTGAATATCATCTCAGTGGAAACGTCGCTGCAAAACCTGAGTGCATCTTCCAAGTGCACTATGGATCTTCTGATTTTGTCGACCTCAATTCGTCGCCTGCCAAAATGGGTATAGCGATGCAATCCAAAGCCAGTGCTGACATTTGCCCGGTGGACCTGGTTGAGAACTGGTACGGTGACAGCCATAAATTCCGCGCCACCGGGTCGATCCTTGATGGGCAGCTGCACTACATTGATCTAGGGGATCATATCCTGTGTTTCGGGGAGCTTGGGCGGCTTGATGAGGTGGAGGCCTCTAGCTTTCATGCCTATTCAGCGATCCTGGAGACCCTGCAGCAAAAGGGGTTTCACACGCTGGTGCGGTCTTGGAACTTCCTCCCACAAATCAATCACTGCCCTGACGGAGAGATTGAGATTTATCAGCAGTTTTGCAAAGGGCGTGCATTGGCCTTTGGAGCCTATGGAATTGATGAATTTCAATTGCCAGCAGCCACGGGGATCGGCAGCTATTCCAGCGCCATTACTGGCTATCTGATCGCCTCAAAGCGCCCGGACTATCTGCACATTGAAAACCCTCTGCAAAGCCCAGCCTATAAATACCCACCAAAGTTTGGGCCCAAATCGCCGAGCTTTGCCCGCGGAACTCTGCGCCGTGCCCCCACCCTGGTTGGCGGGGCTGGCACGCGTTTTTTCCTATCAGGAACGGCGAGCATTCGCGGGGCTGATACCATTTGGCCTGGTGATATTGGTCGGCAAATCACGACGACGATGGAAAATATCCGCTTTTTGATCAGCGATGAGAACCCACAAATGGCGCAGCAGGGCCAGGCCATGGATCTGGCGAGTTTTGATCACTTCAAGGTCTATTTTCGCCATGTCGAGGATTATGAGTGTATTCGAAAAATCCTGACCCAAGACTGGCAGATCGCAGCAGAAAAGCTTCATTTTATGAATGTAGATATTTGCCGCTCAGACCTTCTCGTTGAACTTGAGGGCTGTATCAATGGGTCGGATCCCGCCTGAGCACTCAGGAGCAGCCGCCATCGATGCTGATCTGCTGGCCAGAAATGAATCCGGCCCTGTCGCTGGCCAAAAAGCCAACTAGGGCGGCAACTTCCTCTGCCGTGCCTGCACGGCGCGCGGGGGTCATTTTGACCAGGTCTTGATAGTTTTCGAGACCCGTCGTCTCTGCGGTGTCGATCAGGCCGGGCGCCACCACATTGGCGGTGATCCCGCGAGAGCCGTATTCTTGGGTCAAGGATTTAACCAAAGGTAGGAAGCCACCCTTGGCTGCGGCGTAGTTGGTCTGGCCGCGATTGCCGCGGACGGCTGTCAGGGAGGATAGCGCGATGATGCGCCCCCAACGGCTGCGTAGCATTGGCATAATAAGGGGCCGCACCGCAGTATAAAAGTTCGTCAGGTTGAGATCGATGACAGTCTTCCAGTCATCAAACTCCATCGCTGCAAAGGGTTTGTCGATTTGACCACCAACGCAGTAAACGACCACTTGGATAGCCCCTGAGGTCGCGAGATCCTCAAGCCGGTTCGCCGCTTCGGGGGTGGCGATGTCCAGTTGCAGCGCTTCTGCACTGCCCCCATTTGCTGTGATGCTGTCCACGCAGGTTTGGGCTTGCCCCAAATTCCTGTTGGCATGAACAAAGACATGCAGGCCCATTGAGGCGAGTTCTGTGCTTATGGCCTGCCCAATTGGGCTGGACCCGCCTACCACTAAGGCCCGCTTCATTCTGCTTCTCCCTGCATCTTGAGGGTCGCGCGACCCTCGACATAAGTCATTTTCTCTGAGCCTATGGAAAAATCGTAAAGCGCGCCATTGCCATCAAAATGCAACTGCCGAGCCGAAACTTGCAGCCTGCCTGAACACTCAGTGATCACAGAGATGGCGAGTGTAATATTCTGCAAGCCAATCAGCAGGCCGGTGTGATTGCCCTTTAGATCACCAATTGAGGCATGGGCAGCCGCAGCCTGGGCGCCGAGTTCAACCAGATTGGCGGCGTATAGGATTCCGTTCAGCCGCAGAGGGTAATCGGCATCCCCATGGGCCACGCCCTCACAGCGGATCTGGTCTTTCTCAACCGAAATAATCCGGTCAATCAATCGCATCGCGCCCTTGTGGGGCATGCGCTCCAGTGCATCCTCACCTATCACAGCGCTGTCACCTCAAGTTTCAGGTTCAGTGCGCCATTGAGGCCAAGCACGGCCTCGCCTGTCCCGGATCTGCCCAGGTGCTCAAACAAGGGCAGAATGGAAAACACCGGATTGAGGCTGGCAAGAGCGTCTTTGGCGTAGCGGGTCTGGGGCGGTGTTTCAGCCTGTTGCACCAATGAATAGATAAGGCGGGCACAGGAGCGTGGGCTTTGGCGGTTGGACAGAGCCAGACCGGCGCCAGCCGGGCAGGTCAACCGATGAGAGGTGTCCAAAGGTGCGGGCAGAGGGGCATCAAACAAGACAACTCCAACAGGGCGGTGTTCCAGCTGTACCTGCAGCAGGGCCTTCAAAAGGCTGGAGCCTGCCGTTTGTCCTGCGCCGCAGATACTGGTGGCTGCCGTTTTGATGCTGCGTGCAATGGTCCATTGACCCGAGGCTGCGTTATGCACCGAATTTTGAAACCGCGTGGGTCGGATTGCCATTGTCGGGCCGCGCAGGGCTTCGAGGATCAACTGTAGCGTTTCCCCCTCTCCATAGGCAGAACCAAAGACCCAGGCTGCATCTGCGGCCAGCGCGGGAGCTATCTGCTCGGCGGCCTGTATCGCCAATAGGGTCTGTGGACTGTAGCGCCGCCTGGCGCGGGCGGGGATGCATTCCGGGCTGGGCTTCCAGCCTTCAGGGAAAGTGGAGAAATCAGCGGTAGAAAGTGAGTGTGCCAGGGGCCGGGCATCAGCACTTGATGGCGCGATCAGCGCAAAGGCCTCTACAAAGATCTCTGTCTGCATCATCGGCTCAGCACCAATGCACAGTTGGACCCGCCAAACCCAAAGGAATTGCTGACCACATGTTTCAAGGGGGCCTCGCGACACTGGGTCACGACGTTTGGCAGTGCCTTGGGATCTAGTTGTTCCAAGCCGGGGTTGCCAGGGATAATGCCCTCCTGCAGCGCATAGAGACACAAAACAGCCTCTGCGGCACCTGCCGCACCGAGGGTGTGACCGATGGCGCCTTTTAGGGAGGAAGCCGCAACCGCCGGTCCAATCGCGGAACTGACGGCTCGGGCCTCTGCGGCATCATTCACAACGGTGGCTGTCCCGTGCAGATTGACATAGTCGATATCTGCGGCCACGAGGTCGGCCTGTTTGAGCGCCTGGCGGATTGCGGCGGCGGCTCCGGTGCCGTCTTCGGGGGGGGTTGACATATTGGTGCCATCCGAGCTTTCGCCATATCCGGTCATGCGCAGGTCGCTCTTGCTGTCGCGTTCGACAATCATAAAGGCCGCCGCCTCGCCGATGGACAGGCCATCACGGTCGCGGTCGCAGGGTTTGCAGGGTTTGCGCGAGATCAGTTCTAGTGATTCAAATCCATTGAGCGAGGTTAGGCAAAGGCTATCGACGCCGCCGACCAGAACTGCATCACACATACCTGCCTCAATGAGCTGATAGGCATCAACCAGAGCTTTTGCTGAAGAAGAGCACGCGGTCGAAATCGAATAGCTGGGCCCCAGGAAATTCAGATATTCTTGCAAAAAGGCCGCGACCGCTTGCTGGCTGTCATGATGTTGCATTGAATAGTCTGCAGGCATCGGGGCGCCCTCTTGGCGGGCGCGGTAGACCTGTTCCAGCATCTCTACCCCAGCGGTCGAGGTGCCGATGACAACACCGCAGCGCGAGGCTCCCCATTTTTCCTGGGTTGCCAGGGCATTGTCATAGAATGCATCGCTCTGCAATGCGGCCAGTGCCAAGCGATTGGCCCGGTTATCATAGGCGCTTAGGTGTTTAGGAAACGGCAGGGAGGCGAGATCCTCAACCGCGCCGAGAAAACACCTGAAGGGGAGATCCAAGTGATTGCTCTCCCGTAGCCCGGACTTCCCTTCGCGCAGGGCGCTTACATGGGAGGCGCGTCCCCGGCCCAGGCAGGAAACCAGCGCGCTATGGGAGATGCCGATATTGCGAGCACTAGAGGTATCCGTCATTGGTGTTCATTTCGTCTAGGCTGCGCAAGGGTAAGAAACAGCATTAATATCAATCCAATAAAGACTGTCATTCCGATCTGGTGAAGAATTTGCACCTCGGACAGCGACATAATCAGAAAGGCAATCATGGTCGAGCCCGCACAAATAAAAACTGATTTCGCGGAGGCTGTGCTCTCCCTGTCATCCTTCATGCCGTTCAAGATGAGATCATAATCCACGCCAATACCCACAACAAGAGCCATAGCGACGATGTGAAAGATGCTGAACGCACCGTAAACTGCGATAATGATACAGGCGCAGCCACCTAGAACCGCGCAGCAGGTGCGGAAAATGCGCAGCGCATCGCGGCCACTGCCAAGCCCCGCAGCGAGTAGACCCATGCCACAGATCAAGCCGGCAAAAAGCCAGGAGGCAACGCGACTGCGCAGGTCGGTCATCGTCTGGCGGATAGGGGCCAATAAATCAACCAGTTCCGCGTCTGGGGTGGTGATGGCAAACTGCGGTTCGGATGTGTTCTTAGGCAGCACCAGTTCGATCTGCTCCTGCCATAGGAGGCCCGAGTTTGACAGCCGCCTGGCCAGTCCCTGCAATTCTGAGAACCTGGTCAGGTCTGTCGGCCTCAGGCCGGGGGCCTGGAGGGCGCGCTCAAAAGCGATTGACTGTTGCTCGGCAAAGGCGGGGGCCATGCCTGCCTGCTTTAGCGCGCGTTCTGCATTGGCGGTAAATTCGGCAGCGGAAGTGTCAAGTCGCTGAGGAGGGGACAGCCATTGGGACAGGGATTGGTATGACTGCAAATCGCCCTCTTCAATCGCTTGCTCCAAGACCCGTGCTAACTTGGCTTCGTTTTGCAGCAGGGCCTCTAGTGTCTCACCCTGGACGTTGATGGCGTAGGTGCTGGAGGGCAAAGCTAGTTTTTCATTCAGTTCTGCCAGTTCTGTACGGATATGTTGGGGGGGCTCAAACAGGGTAATGGGGGGCTGCCGGTTAAACAGAATGACCGTTGCGACGCCAACAACAATGAGGCCGGTTTCGATCCAGGCCTTGGCAGGAAGGTAGAACCCAAAGGAGCTGAGCGTGATCCCCCTGAGACGGGCTTGGGGGGGCACTGGCATCACAACAGAGGCAAGGGCGGCAACGCAGAGCCCGACCAGGATGAAAAGTCCGGCCTGCATCAGGGCGGGAACCTGCGATCCAACCATAGCCAAAAAGGAAATCCCTGTTGTTGCGGCCCCAAGTAGGATCAACCGGTGGGCTCTGCGGCGGCGGTTGCCCTCATGGGCCATGACATGGATTGGGTAATCCAGCGCCAACCCCAGCAAGACGCCACCAAAGGCCAGGGCCACAATATGAACAGAGCCAAATACTAGGTTGACGACCGAGATAGCGGAGACCACTCCCAGGGCGAGGGGAATAAAGACATGCCCCACTACGGCCAGAGATCGCAGTGACCAAACCAGCCATAGTATCAAGAGTACCGTGGCTATGGTCGAGGCGCGCGCTGAAGCCAAGGTGTTGAATTGGGTCGTCTGTGCAGCAATCACCCGGACGCCTAGCAGATGCGCTGTTACGTTTTCTTGTGCGGCCAGATCGCGTAGCTTCTGTGACCACTCATTGAGCTCGCGCGCATCGAAAGGCCGCTCCGCCAGGCTGATATGTAAGATCGCGGCCGTATTGTCGTGGGACTGCCAAACGCCATTCGCGACTGGGAAAGCGCCTCTTGGGCTGTCAAAACGCTGGATAATACGCCAATAGCTGCCTGTGGGATCCAGCAAAAAACGGTCACCAAAAATAACGCTGGCCGCATCGGAAAAATACTCTTTGGCCTCGATCAGGCGCTGGGCCATTTGCTGGCTTTCCAGATCCGCCTGCCCAGGGGGCGCGAGGTGCAATCGGTTCTCCCAGATCCAACTGTCAAATTCTTCTGACGGCGCGGGGGTGCTGAAAATGGCCGAACTGACCAAGGGATCCTGCGCTAGGTGGTTTGCGATTGACTTTGCAGCTTTGTTACGCAGGCTGACCTGCGGGTGGCTAAGGGCAACCAGCACATCCAGACCTGTCCCTTCGGTAAGAGACGGAAGCGCGGTTTTGTCTCCCGCAATCAAAGCCTCGGTATCTGAGCTGATCGTCACCCAAGGCAAAGAGAGCAGCAACAGGCCAGCCAAGCCCAGAACAGCCAACAGGAGGCGGATCATTGCGCGAGAAACCTGATTTGGCGACTTTGGTTGCCTGCCATTTCCAGGTCGATGGCTTGCAAAATATCACCACAGCCTGAAAACACGATGCTCCCGCCGCCATTTCCCTGCAGGGAAATGCGGGTGACCCAGCCCTGCGATGTCGACCTTATTCGATGGGGCACGGGCGGGAGTTGCGATAGGCCTTGGTTAAAAACGGCGGCCTGGAGCACAGTAAAAAACGCGCTCATGCGCGCTGGAATTGCGCGAGTGATCTCTTTCCCATCGCGTCTTATCGTTATGTGTTCTTCCCCGATCGTCATCTCTTCTGCCTTGGGCGTAGTTTGACGGCGCAACAGGGAATTGTTCTGTGTCAGTTCAAAGACGCCACCATTTCTCACTGCAGTGCCAAAGGCCGGGTGGGCAATGACCTCCTCATAGGCGACCAATCCGTCCACCGAGATGGGTTCAGCTTGCAAAGCCACCTCCAGCGTTTTTGGCGCGGGCAGGGTGCAGCTCTGCTCAGTGGCGCCAGATATCGAAGAAGTTGAACCAGTTATAAGGATCGCCACGACACCAGCCTTCCAAAGCCGTTGCGTAGTTTTGCGCCATCTCCGCAGCAGCCTTGTCTCGTTCGGGGCGCGGCACATGAGCCCCATCATAGAACTGCGTGAATTCAGCGGCATAGCGGTCTCTGGCCTCCCATCTGGCGTGGCTGAGTATGATTGGAACCCTGGCTGCCATTGCAATCAGGTAGGGGGATAGGGGGACTTGTATCGTATCCCCCAGAAAGGAAACATCCTGTTTCGCACGTACCTGGCCATCTGGGAGGCGATCGCCAAGAATAGCGACAAATTCGCCCTTGCTGAGGGCATCGGAGACCTGAACCATCGCCAGGGGGCCGTTTTCCAAAGAGATGATCTTCTCATGAACCTCTGGATTGAGCCCCTCCAAGACACCGGTGCTTTTCCCCGCGTGTTTTGTGAACATCATATAGCGAACGGATAACCCTGGAAGTTCACGATCCAGAGCGCGCAGCGCTTCAAAACTCCCGTAGTGGGCTCCTAGCAAGACGGCGCCTTTACCTTGGCTCACCAGGTCCTGGACAAGTTCGCCCCCTTGTACCGTGACGGAAAACTGCGCAACCCCGCGACCCAGCAACCGCACCCGGTCAAAAAAGGCATGGCTGAATACTCTGGCGTGCCGCATCCGCTCCAACAACGTGGGGGAGCGGCCCAAAATACGGCTGAGAAAGAGTATAGATCCCTGGGTGCTCAGCCGTCTCTGATCGATCGCAAAGACCAAAGATATGAGCCAGAGGAGGGGGACATAAATAAGCTTTGGCGGTCGGCTTGCCAAAAGGCGCATGAATTTCAGTTGCCACACCGATCCAGCTTCGCGGGCCTCGGTCCAGCCGGTTTCCTGCGCCTGTGCAGATCTATTCTTAGCCATCGGTCGGCCGCAATTCTACGCGCGCATTTGCCAAGGTCTCCGTCCCTGAGATCCATGCAATTTTTGCAAGGGGAAAGGATATTTCTATTTCTATTTCATAGGGTTGTTCAGGAGAGAGCTGTCGGAGAAATTTTAGCCGCTGAATGGTTTTGATTTCATAGCCAATGTCTTGCAGTGCCTGATCGGCGAGCCCTAGCAAAACCGCCCCGGGAACAATTGGATTCCCGGGGAAATGACCGTCCAAGAAGCGGGACTTGGCGCAGATTCCGTCTGATTTACTCAGCTGCACTGATGAACCTCCAAGCGCCAGCGCCCTGGATCACTTCAGGCAAAAGATCACATCGTTGGTCAGGTTTTCGACCCAGCTATTATAGCGCTTATGGATGGTGTTCTTTGCTGCGTTGTACTTCATGTTTTTCGAGTCTCTGTAGGAGATCTTGAAAGCCTGGCTGCTGAATTCAAC
Organism: Roseobacter sp. MED193; assembly: GCF_000152965.1. Lineage (GTDB taxonomy): Bacteria > Pseudomonadota > Alphaproteobacteria > Rhodobacterales > Rhodobacteraceae > Pseudophaeobacter. Next base: position 3,521,721 of record NZ_CH902583.1, read on the forward strand.
GTCGACTTCAACATAGTGTTTGCCACGCACAGTCAGTTTCCCAAGCAATTTTCCTGGCGCCACGCGGCTGAATCTCCACCCCCGGGCTGAGCTGCAGGTTTTGAGAGCATTTTCCACGCTCCGGGTCGTGGTGTTCTGAGAAGTCACCTCGCTGAGATTAACGTAGGAGGTCTGGATTGTTTCAACCGCTGCAGCCGTGGTTGCAGTCATTGGTTGCAGGGCGAGCGCCCCCAGAAAAGCGTAGGTCAATAGTTTCATTTTGTGTCTCCTCGATTAAGTTTTTGATCGATAATTCCGAAGGCCGCCAAAAACCCCATGGGACGCAGCCCCCTCAAAACAAGGAATTCAGTGACGAGCCCAAACAACCGCATGAAGTCTCGCACGGGGTCAAAGTGGCTAGGGCGTAGGACAAAGCCCTCATAGCGGGCTTTGAGTGGTACATATTCGAAGGGAATGTTGTGTTCAGCCGCATAGAGCAGAACGGCGGTTTCGAACTTGAACCTGCCTACGTGGCGCTTGGGAACGGTCACGCGTTCCAAGGCGACCGCCGGATACAGCCGCATGCCACACTGGGCGTCATTGATCCTGCGACCACAGGCCCATCCGATAAAGAAGTTTCCAAATTTGATGCCCTTGCGCCGTGATCCTGGCATGTTTTCCATATCCGCTGAGCGATCTCCCATGACAATTGCCTCTGGGTTATCAGCGTGCTTTGCTAGGAATTTGGGTATGTCCGCAGGATCGTGCTGCATATCGGCATCTAGCACGATCACCGCAGTTGCGCCTTTGTCGATCGCAGCTTTGAACCCTTCGACCAGGCGGTGACCTTTTCCAATGTTGTCTTCATGGCGCAAAACAATAGCACTGCTTTTCGACAGCGAAGCAGCGGTGCCATCCGTGGATCCGTCATCCACCACAATGACCTGATCTACCAGCGCAGTGGTTTCCTTGACCACCTGTTGAACGGTCAGGATCTCGTTATGCGCCGGGATCAGTGCAAAGGTTTGGGCCATGTCGAGGTGAGCTCTCCGCTATCGGCGCGCTACATATTCAGAGAAGCAGCCAAGAAGCGAGTTGTGCTCAACCGTCGTGAACCCTGCTCTGTGCAGGCTGTCCAACACGTTTTCGATGGGGACCATCTGATCCATGGATTCCCAGTAATAGCGCATCAAGCGAAAGACATTCCTATCTCTGGTCAAGATCATCGAAACCGTGGGCAGGATATGCTTGAAGTAGAGGCGAAACAGGGCCTTTGGAATGGCCTTTTCCGGCACTGTCACATCCATGATCAGCACTTTGCCGCCGTCTTTGAGAACCCGGCGATATTCAGCAAAGCTGTCATCTAGGCTGTCTACGTGGCGCAGGGCAAACCCCATGGTAAGGAAGTCAAAGCTTGCACTTTCAACCGGCAGCTTCTCGGCTGTGGACTGGTGAAAGGTCACAGGAACGCGTTTCTTGGCCTCTTCGATCATACCAGCAGAGGGTTCGACGCATTCAATCTGTTTAGGGTCATCCAGAATGGTCATCAGGGCGCGGGCGACTTGGCCGGTGCCCGTGGCCACATCAAGCACCCGCATCTGCGCGGTCACACCGTTGCGACGCAGGGCCTCGCGGCGATACCAGTCTCCGGTACCAAACCAGCCCCATTTTGCTATGGCCTCATAGCTTTTCGCAGTATCATCAAATACTTGCCGTAGGAATGCCTGCTTTTCCGCCTGGGATTCGTAATAGTCACCAACTACGATTGGGTTGTTGCCGTCGGACATTTAGTAAGACCTTGTCGTCTAGGTTTTGGCCAAAACTCTCGAATCAAACCTTGGCGTTTCGGCGCAACTTATACCAGTAGGGACTTTAGAGCTACCAGTCCTGCGGGCTATCAAACAGGCGCTGGCGGATGATCTAAAAGTAGTTTGTTGCGTTACATTCGGCGTGTATAGACGGTTTTGCAACCCTACTAAGTTGATGGAAGTCATGAATAGCTTTGCCCGCGAAGACGCCGTCCAGACCAAACGAATTCTGCCCTATTTGATCGCCTGGTGCAGAACCAGAGTTTACGAGGCTTTTGTTTTCCTGGTGAGTATCACGGCGGGGGCCTGTATCATTTTCTATCTGCATTGGCGGCCGACACCCGTCTTGGTACGGCGGTTGCTGCGGTTTTGGTCTTGCGGCTATATCTACGGGGCTAAATACATCCTAGGGGTGAGCTACCGGGTTGAGGGGCTGGAACATATTCCCTCTGGGCCGGTGATCTATATGGGCAATCACCTGACCGCTTGGGAGTCGGTGATGATGACTGTGCTGGTGCCCCATGTGAATATGGTGACCAAGCGCGCGGCCATGACCATTCCGGTATTTGGTTGGGGGCTGAAACACGCTCCGATGACGCCGATTGATCCCGACACCCCTGGCAAGAACATCCGTCGCTTATTAAAAGAGGGAAAGGCTTCGATCCGCGCGGGCCGGAGCATGGTCATTTTTCCAGAAGGCTCACGCGTGCCCATTGGAGAAACGCGGCCCTACGCGCGCGGGTATGAGATCCTGTACAAACATTGCGGCGTGCAGGTCGTGCCCTTCGTGACGGATTCCGGGCTGCATTGGCCATCGGGCTACGCGACGAAGCCGCCTGCAGAAATCACATTGCGCTTTCTGCCTCCCATTGCAGCCGGCAAAGACCCAAATGAATTTGCCAAAGAGCTGGAAGAAACTATCCGCTCGGAAGCTGGCAAACTGATGGCATCCCAAGTCTAGGCCACACTATCCTGTACAGAGTGTCCAGCTGGAGGCAGCGCTAGTTTGTGCCTTGAGCCTTCAGGTCAGTTTTCAACCCGGCGATCTTTAGCAAATCAAGCGTTGTCGCGCGGGTGATCTTGCCTGTAGGCGAACGGGGGATTTCGGATAGAAAGAGCAGTTTCTTAGGGACAAAGGCCGCATCCAAGTGACGCAACAGATGACGGCGAAGCAGGCGCCGTATCTCGTCTTCTGAAAGGGAGCTGTCTTGATGCGGGACCACTGCAATGGCCAAAGCGTCAGATTCATGTCGTTTATCGTGCAGGAACACGCCGTCTGAGATCTCGCTGATTTCTGAGAGTATCGCGTTCAGGGCAGCAAGTCGGCTGCGTTTTCCGCGTATGCTCACCATGTCACCAGCGCGGCCCAGCAAAGAAAAACGCCCATCTGGATGCCGCTTGATCTGGTCTTCCAATGGGATCGGTTCTGACAGATGCGGAGCTATAGCCAAGCAGGTTTCCGGCGTGTCACGCAGTTCAAACCCGGCCGAAAGTGTCCAGGGCTCCTCAAAGGCGGTTTGCCGTAACGCCATGGAGCCAGTCTCGGTGCTGCCGTAAATCTCCATGACTTTAAGGTTTTTTCTGGCAGCCAGTTTTTGCGCCAGAGGCTGGGGAAAGGGAGCAGTGGCGGAGAGAACGCAGATGATTTCCGGCGCGGCCAGAATTGCCTGCTCTAAAAATCGTAGATGCGCGGGACTTGTGACCAACACCAGCTTTGAAATCCCACAGTCACTGGCGGCCTCAACGGCGGCTTCCAGATCAGCCGGATAGAAAATGGTGTTTCGATAGGTGCAGTGACCAAAGCCGAGTGTGGCAAAGATCGTCGCCTCCAGCCCATACATATGTCCATGGGGAGTGGTGCCCAGCAGCCCGATCTCTGTTGGCAGTGCATCAAGCCCCTGGATGATCTGGTCTGTGATTGCGGCTCCTCCCCGCAACATTTTCCAGGTTTTTACGTTACATTTTGGCTGCTTGGTCGAACCCGAGCTGTATACGCGGATCTGTGTCGAATTGCCTTGAAGAGGCGTCGCATAGTCCCAGTGATCCAAAGGGGCTGCAGCGATGTTGTCATAGCTCACACGGGTGGCGAGCGCGTCATGCTCAGGGGAGTTGCTCAAGATGACCGGGTCGGGTGACTGGGCCATCGCTGCACGAACTGCTTCAGGAGCCAGCGAGGGGGGGAGCACAATCGGTTGCTTGTTGAGCAACCCAGAGACAATACCCAGCGCAAATTGGTAGCGATCCTGGAACAGATTGCACAGTGAACCTGCCCCCTGCAGTTGTTGACGCAAGACGGCAAGGTCTGAAACGAATTGCTTTTGGTCAACGATGCCATCTCTTGAAAAGAACAGTTTTCTGTCAGCTGCGTACATATTCAGATGTCCAATTTTTCCCAGGTGCCAGGCTGCATCATCAAATGAAGCGAGCGTTGCCATGTCTCTGGCCGCTTAAACCGCATTCGGGCGATTTCATGAGATAGGACAAACCACAGGGCCTGGGCAACCAGGAGAGTTATCAAAATCACATTGGCAAGAGGGCGCAGGGGCTCCACAAAAAGTGCCAGCCCTGCCAGCATGGACGCGCAGAGACCAATGCCGAGCCAAACAGCGCATTGCTGCCTCAGATAGGCAGCAAATTCAGCGGAGGGAACAGGCCCCTGATGCAATGATATGACAAATTGCAGCAGAATGTTGGGCCGTTGACGCAGCAGATTATGGCCAAAAACATAGGCCATGCTCAGGTTTATGGCGATGACGGCGAGATAGGGAACAAAGTGCAGTTGCGGCATCCAGAAGGCCAGGAACAGCCCCAGTGGCCCACCAAAACCCAGCAAGATCATACGGGCCTTGTCCAGACCACAGATATCCCGCAGGAACACTGAAAACACGTGTAGGGTAAACAGAATGAAGACCGCGTCTAGCAAGGGAGACGCGAACCACCAGCAGGACAATAGCAAGGCGGCTGTGGCTGCTCCCCGAAGATGAGAGGTCCAGCGCACTGCGTTTCCGGTCACGTCTTGCGGTTTTCCGCAATGTGGCTGGCAAGGGCACTCACGCAAGAGAAGATCTCTTGATTGCGCTCATCATCTGAGCGCAGTTTGAAGCCATAGGTTTCGCTGATGGCGAAGGCGATTTCCAAAGCGTCGATGGAATCAAGCCCAAGGCCCTCCCCAAAGAGGGGGGCATCAAAATCAATCTCAGCAGCAGTTACATCGTCCAGAACCAGAGCGTCCACAATCAGCCCGGCGACTTCAAGTTGTAGTTTTTCGAAATCGGCCTGATCTGCGAGTTGAGTTACTGACATGTTTGCTCCATTCTTTTGGCATCGCCTCGACGCAACGGGTTGCCACTGCCTGATTAGCAGGAAATTTCTTATCGGTCGTGCTTTGTCGCGTCTAGATAAAAATGGAGTATTTTCTACCTCCCCCTGCAAGATCGGGCGCTCATATCCTGATTGGTGGCAGGCGGTTAAGAGGGCGGTCTACTGCCGGGCACACAGCCTCTGGGTTGCAATGACAGATGCAGGCCAATGTCTTGCCAGAGCCCTACAGAGGACTGGCAAACCAGTTGCAAGGGAGGAGAAGATCGTTGCCGGAGTATTCGGAAGCTCAGGTGATTTCACGCAGCAGTTGAACCAGTTGAGCTGTTTGATTTTTTCCCAGTTGGCCAAGGATAGCTGCGTCTTGTTCTTCAATTTCTTCCCGGATCTGCAGCATCCGTTTGCGGCCCAAGGCCGTGGGCAAGACATTGATCTGTCGATGATCACCCTGCGCAACCTGGCGGTGTACCAGCCCGTCTGACACCATCCGATCCACCAGTTTGGTCAAGGTCGGAGGATTCATCAAAACGATCTCGGCAAGCTGACCCATGGTCAACCGGTTTCCCTCTTCCAGGGTTTCAAGAATGCGCCAGGCTTCGATTTGGATACCATGCCGACGCAGCCGCGCATTCAGCGAGGTGGCGACCTTGCGGTGAGCTGCTGCCAAGGCGTAGGATAGGTAGTTGTGGAGTGGACTGTTACTGATTTCCATAGGACTCACCTTGGTCTGACTGGGGTCTGACCAAGAGATTTTAGTTGACTTGGAAATTAAGTTCAAATGAAATGTGCCGGTCCTCTATCCCCACGGAAAGGGCGCTGCCGCCATGACGTCTTTTATCAAGGCTCCCAAAGTTCCAACGGAGCTGCTTGAACTGCAAACCCGTCCTTTGTCACCACACAAGGGGAGCTACCGAATTGCATTGCTCATCCCGTTGTGTGGTTCGGCTGGGCTTTGGGCACCTTCCTGTATCTCTAGTGCGCAGGTTGCGGTCGAAGAGTTGAATAGGGGCGGCGGAGTGGATGGTCGCAAGGTGCAGCTGATCATGATTGATGCCGCAATGGAAGCGAGCATATCCATCGAAGAGATCGTCAATGACCTAATAGAAACGGGATCTATCGACGCAATTGTAGGGATGCATATCAGCGCTATTCGACAGAGATTGAGTAAAGTGGTCCGACAGCGGATCCCATATGTTTATACCCCGCTCTATGAGGGGGGCGAAAGCACCGCAGGCCTGTTTGCGATCGGGGAGACCCCGCAGGAGCAGCTCGGGCCATCGATGGATCTGATCCAAGACCAATATCGGCCCAAGAGCTGGGCCTTGATCGGCAATGATTACGTATGGCCGCGTATTTCGCATCTGTTTGCGAAATCGAAACTACGCGCGCGGTCAATCGATCTGGCCTATGAAAAATATCTGCCCTTCGGATCACGTAATATGGCCCAATACGTGGCTGAGATTGCAGCCAGCAAGGCAGAGGCAGTGTTGATTTCGCTGGTCGGCCAGGATGCCGTTGCCTTTAACCGGGCCTTTGGAGGTGCTGGGATGCATACCCAAATGGTGCGGCTTTCCTGTGCCGTCGAAGAAAATGGCTTACTCGCCGCAGGATCACGCAATAGCAAACGGCTGTTTGCAGCCTCTTCTTATTTTGCAGCCCTGCCAACAGAAGCCAATGCGGCCTTCAAAGAGCTGTACTACGGGTTGCATGGAGATCAGGCACCTGCACTGAACGCCATCGGTCAATCGACTTATGAGGGGGTGCATTTTTTGGCCGGCTTGATGCAGGACCATGCAAACCATTGGCGTGAGCATTGCGTCTCAGATGTTCTGCCGGTGATTCATCGCAGTGGCCGCAAACGCCTATCCTCTAACACCAGCGAACGCCCTCCGGTCTACCTGGCCCGCGCCGATGGTCTGAAGTTTGAGGTGATTAAAGAACTGTAATCAATAGGTTGCCACATTTATTTTCCAATTCAAATTTAATACTTGAAAAGGAAAATAAAATCTTCCACGGTTTGGTTATTCAAATCGTCGCCCTGTTCGATGGGCGAGACATCAGTAACGTCGGGGAGAAAAACCGTGCTCTGGATTGCTTCGTTGGTGCTTGTGGCGCTGATTGCCCTGGTTGGGATTTGGTTCCTGCATCGGTTCTATGCCAAGGCGACATTGGATACTGCGCTGGTCAGGACTGGCTTTGGTGGGCGACGTGTGGTGACTGACGGTGGCTGCTTGGCCCTACCGATCCTGCACCAGATGCAAAAGGTGTCCATGGGGGCGCTGAACTTTGAGATTGCGCGCCAGGGGCGGGAGGCTGTCCTTACTCGGGACAAAATGCGGGCTGACGTGATCTTCGGTTTTGAGCTGCGGGTTTCTCCAGCGCCTGAAGGCATTGCTGTTGCTGCACAGGCTTTGGGGCATCGCATTGCTCGTGGTGGGGACAGCGTTCATGAGGTCCTATCGGGTGCGCTGGTCAATGCCATTCAAAACGCCGCCGCTTATCGCAGCCTGGAGGAGATCCACCTTGATCGCGGCGGATTTGCCCAGGATGTCGCCACGGCCATTGAGGTCCAGGCAAAGCAGCTTGGGCTTATGCTTGTCTCCAGCGCGTTGATTTCGGTTGACCAAAGTGACCAAAGCCAGCTGAACGAGAACAATGCCTTTAATGCGCAGGGGCTGCGTCGGCTTGCAGAACTGGTGGCAGATCAGCGTAAAGAGCGGGTCCGCATTGAGACAGAGGCAGAAACCGCCGTGCGCGAAAGCCGTTTGGCTCAGCATCAGCGGCAACTTGAGCTTCAGCGCGCGGAGCGTGAGGCCGAAATTGCGCAACAGGAACATCTCAGCAAGTTGGAAGCGGATGCCAAATCCCGCGAAATCCAAGCCCAGGAGAGTGCCAAACTTGCGAGCGAAACGGCGCGGATTGAGAATGAAAACCGCGTGCGGGCCTCTCAGGTCGAGCAAGATGAAATCCTTAGGAAATCTGAAATGGCGGCCATTCTTTCGCTCGAGGAAGCCAAGATCGCCAATGAGATCCAACTGGCGCACAGACGGGCCGAGGCAGCAGAGGCCAAAGCTGCACAAGAGCAGGCGCGCGCCTTGGTTCTGCTGGCTGCCGAACAGGTGCAGGCGCAAAAGGACCGCGCCGTGGCAGAACGGGAACGCGATATCGCCCTTATTCGACAGGGCAAGGAATTGGAGCTGGAAGAGGCACGGGTCAAACGCGATGTGGATACTCTGCTGGCCAAGGCACAGGCTGAAACCACCGCTGCCTCAGCAGCTGCCGAGGCTGAAAAGGCCCGGATGCAGGCCGAAGCCGCAGGCCGTGTGGCGTTGAACTCCGCTGAAAACACCCTGAGTGATGCTGTTATTCGGATGCGGCTTGAGGAGCATAAACTCGATCGCCTGCCCGAAATCATGACGCAAATGATGAAGCCGGTGGAAAAGATCGACTCGATCAAGATCAATCAAATTTCTGGCGCCGGAATGGGTTCTGGCGCGGGCGGGGCGGAAGGCGTTGACGGGGCCTTTGGGGCTGCCATGGATCAGATCCTTGGCATGGCGGTTCGTCTGCCCGCGATGAAACAGATGGGTGAGGAAATCGGCCTTGATTTTGATGCCAACCTTGCCGGGCGCACCGCCGATTACGCCAATCGTATCAAACCGAAACCTGAATAACGCCAATCCCAAAACGACCAAAACCAATAACACGCCAGATCAACTGCGCGCGCTTTTCCAGACAACACGGAGGGACTTAACCATGCCGATGAACAGACGTAGCTTTTTATCCACAACCGCCGCGATGACCGGGACCGCCTTGCTGCCCCAGGCCGTCATGGCCTCAGATACGATCAAGCTGGGATCCATCCTGGATACTTCGGGTATCTTTGACGCCTATGGCAAGCCAATGGACATGGCCATGCGCCTGGCGGTCAAAGAGATCAATGCCGCAGGTGGGCTGTTGGGCAAAGAGGTGGAAGTGGTGGCCTACGACACCCAGTCAGATATGGCTCTTTATTCGCAATATGGTCAGCAGTTGACCCGGCAGGATCGGGTTGATGTGGTTCATGGTGGCATCCTGTCAGCCTCGCGCGAGGCGATCCGCCAGACCATGCGCAAGACCAAGACGTTATATTTCTACAATGTGCTTTATGAGGGTGGGGTCTGTGATGGAAACATTTTCATCAACGGGGTAACGCCCGCACAACAGGTCGAAGCGCTGGTGCCCTATGCAATGGGGAAATCTGGTCCCAAGGTCTATATTCTGGCGGCAGACTACAACTATGGCCAGATTACTGCGCGCTGGATCCAGAAGTTTGTTGCAGAGAATGGCGGCGAAACTGTGGGGGTCGATTTCTTCCCGCTGGATGTGAGCGACTTTGGCTCCACCATCGCCAAGATCCAGGCGGTCGGTCCTGATTTGGTCATTGCACCTTTGGTCGGGGGGGCACATCTGTCCTTTTTCCGCCAATGGGCAGCGGCGGGTATGAAAGACCGTATTCCGCTGGCCTCGACCACCCTTGGGGTGGGCAATGAACATAAGGTCCTGACCCCTGCCGAAGGGGACGGCATCATGGTGGCCTATAACTACAGCCAAGAGCTGGATACAGCCGCAAACATTGCTTTCAAGGACAAATGGAGCGCAGCCTATGGTGACAGTGGCATGATCCATGAACTTGCGGTTTCGAACTATCAGGGGATGCTGACCTGGGCCGAAGCTGTGCGTCAGGCGGGCTCTATCGAGCGCGCGGCGGTGATCGCTGCCTTGGAAACCGGCCTTTCGATCGAGGGACCCGCCGGCAGAGTCACGGTGGATCCCAAGACCCACCATGCAGTGCTAGATGTCCATCTCATGGAGATTGAAAACCAAGGGATGCGCGTGGTGGAAACGCTGCCTCAGCGTCAGCCTATCGATACGCAATCGGTTTGCGATCTGAAGGTCAATCCTGGCGATAACATTCAGTATGAAATTGAAATCTGAGCCAGACTTGGACTGGGCCTGATACCGGATCTGGATCAGGCCCAGATCTGACACAGCCTCAAATCTGATCCGGTGCGGCGGTGGTCGCCCGGCTCTCCCCCCGGTGAGCGGGGGCTGGCTTTGCTTTGCCTAAGGAAAACACAACGCGATGGACCTCTCATTCGTCATATTGGTTGAAATGCTCTACGCGGTCTCTTCGCTGATCCTGATCAGCGCCGGACTGGCCGTGGTGTTTGGCATGATGAAGGTGATCAACCTAGCCCACGGGGAATTCATGATGATGGGAGGCTATGCCACCATCACCGCAGTCAACCTGGGAGTAAATATCTTTGTCTCCATGCTGGTGATAGCCCCGATCACGGTGGGGCTAATAGGGTTGATTGTCGAGCGTCTGGTAATCCGGCATCTCTACGGGCGCCTTGTGGATACCATGTTGGCGACCTGGGGTCTGAGCCTGTTTTTCATAGGACTGGCCACGATGATCTTCGGCAATACCACCACGGGTATATCCACGCCTATTCCTGGGTTTGCTATCGGAAACTTCCAGATTAACGGTTATAATTTCTTTATTATCGTGGTCTCTGCTTTGCTCTTGGTAGGCATGTTGGCAGTGCTTAAATCCACTCGCGCCGGGCTCATTGCCAGGGGGGCTATGCAACGGCCGGATATGGCGGCTGCCTTGGGCTACAGCCCTAACCGTATCTACATGGCAACCTTCTTTTGTGGTTCGGCACTGTCTGGCCTTGCCGGAGCGGTGCTGGCGCCGCTGGTTGGCCTGGTGCCCACCTCTGGCGGTGCCTACATCGCCAAAGCCTTTATTACCGTCATCGCCGGAGGGCCATCGCTGATTGCAGGGTTGTTTTCCAGTGCTGGACTGTTTGGCGTGGTGAGCCAGGTCTTCACATTCGCTATTTCTCCGGTGATCGGCGAGGTCGCCCTTTTGGTAGCGGCTGTCATTTTGCTGCGCCTTCTGCCGCAGGGCATCACCGGAAAATTCTTCAAAGGAAAACTGTGATGCCAGGACAAGTGCACAACCCTGGAGGTCTGCAAAAGGATCTCATGGCCACAGTGATCGTCACGGGATTACTGGTCTGGCTGATGCCGATGCTGATCTCGACCTATACCCTCACTGTGCTGATAATATATGGAATGTTGGGCTTGAGTCTGGGGCTGATCTGGGGCTTTGGCGGTATTCTCTGCTTTGGTCAGGCGGCGTTTTTTGGTCTTGGAGCCTATAGCTACGCCATTGCCGCTATCAACTTTGGTGAAAGCACCTTGCCTATGATCTTGGCCGTGTTGGTCCCGGCTGTCGTTGCCGCCCTGCTGGGGGCTTTGATGTTCTATGGGCGGCTGACGGATGTCTATCTGGGGGTCATAACCCTAGTGGTCACGCTGATCCTCTTTAAGTTCGTCAATTCGACCGCGGGGCCACAGTATGTGATTGGCAAGGCCCGGTTGGGGGGCTTTAACGGTATTCCCGGTTTCCAGACTTTGAATGTACCGGGCCGACCAGAGGCCTATATCTGGGGGGATGCCTATTTCTATGTCTGTGCGGTACTGCTGGCGCTCGTCTTCGTGCTTGTCACGGTGCTGCTGCGCTCCAGTTTTGGCAGGGTGGCTGTAGGGATCCGCGAAAATGAGACGCGCATGTCCTTGATGGGCTATGATGTGCGGGCCCGTAAAACCATCCTCTTTGCCATCGGAGCCGCTATTGCTGGCCTAGCTGGCGCGCTATTTGCCAACTGGGGCGAAATCGTCACGCCGAGCTTGTTCTCTCTTGGGCAATCTGCCGAGATCATCATCTGGTGTATTGTCGGCGGGCTTGGCACCCGGCTTGGTCCAATACTCGGTGCGGCTGGGCTGGCATATCTCAAGTTTCTTTTGGGGCAGCAAAGCCTGGTGGATAACACGCTGATTACCGGGCTTATTCTGGTGCTCTTTGTCCTGTTTCTGCCACGTGGGATCGTGCCCGCTGTGTCGGGTTTGTGGCAGTCGCGTATAGGCCGGGGGCGCCGAAGCCGTCGACCCCAGACCCGCCGGGGCGCCATCAGCAGGGAGCGGTTCAATGGGTGAAACAGTTTTGGAAACCCAGGGGCTGACCATGCGTTTTGGCGGGGTCATTGCTGCCAATAACGTGGACTTCAAACTCCAGGCGCGCGAGCTGCGCTGTTTGATTGGTCCCAATGGCGCGGGTAAATCGACCTTTTTCAAGTGCATATCTGGCCTGCAAACGCCGACCGAGGGGCAGGTCTATATGCGCGGGCAGGAAACCACGCGCTGGATGCCGCATGAGATTGCCTCGCTGGGGGTGGGGATCAAAACCCAAACACCAAATGTGATGGATGCATTGAGCGTTTTTGAAAATATCTGGTTGGCCGCGCGCCGCTTTCACGCGCCTAGCGACGCAGAACGCAAAACTCAAGAGATCATCGAACGGTTGGCGCTGGGCTCGATTGCGCGCAAGGATCTGGGGCAGTTGGCCCATGGGGAACGCCAGCGGGTGGAACTGGGGTTGGTTGCGGTGGGTGACCCTTGGTTGGTGCTCTTGGATGAGCCCGCAGCGGGCATGAGCGCGGAGGATGTGGCGCGGATGACCGAAATCATCCACGAGCTGAACAAGACGGCGGCTGTCGTGATTGTGGAACATGACATGCAGTTCATCCGCTCAATCGCCGAAAAGGTAACGGTGTTTCACCAAGGCGCAGTCCTGATGGAGGACCATGTGGACCGGGTATTGTCGGATCCAACCGTACGTAATGTCTATCTGGGAAAGAAGGCCTGATATGGCTGATGATGTAACCAAAGTTTTGGAAATCAAAGGCCTGTCGGGCGGCTACGGTAAGGTTCCGATCCTGCACGGAATTGATGTTTCGGTCGCGAACAACGAGGTGGTCGGCATCCTGGGCCATAATGGCATGGGCAAGACCACGCTGTTGAAAACGATCATGGGGTTCTTGTCGGCCAGTGCTGGCTCTGCCCGGTTTCATGACAGTGATATCACGCGGCTGTCGCCCTACGAACGCGCTGGGCAGGGCATTGGCTATGTGCCGCAGGGGCGCGGTATCTTCCCGCAACTGACAGTGCGCGACAATCTGCGTTTTGCTTGGCATGAATACTCTGGCGCCCCCGAAACAGAGGTGATCGAGGATGTGCTTTCGGACTTCCCGCGCCTGCGGCCGCTGTTGGACAGGGAGGGGGGTGCGCTTTCAGGGGGAGAACAGCAATTATTGGCGCTGGCCCGCTGTCTGATGGGCGCTCCTGATTTTCTGCTTCTGGACGAACCAACCGAGGGCATTCAGCCTTCCATCATTGAAGAGATGGCTGAGACCCTGTTGCAACTGCGTCAATCCCGCGGCCTTTCTATCTTGCTGGTCGAACAGAATTTTGACTTCATTGCCGATCTGTCTGATCGGGTTCTGGTGCTGGAGCGGGGCCGAATTTCGGCAGAGTTAAGCCGCAGTGATCTGTTGGATCAAGCCAAGGTGGACCAGTTTCTGGGCTTTGGCGCCGCTAGGTCGACCCGTGGTCAGGCGGGATCTTCTCCCCAGAAAACAGTTTCAAGACAAAGTTCAATTCCGGCCTCAGTTGGGCAGTCGCCCGCGCAGAGGCCTGCAAACCAGGTGACAAACATGACAGTGAAACGCCCAACCCTGTCGCAGATGCGCGATATGGCCAACAGGTTTGGTATGAGCCTGACTGATGGAGAACTGGCAGAGTTTTCCGAGATCATGGAACCCTATGTTCAGGCCTATGATCGGCTTGATGCAACGCCGGATTATCTGCCCGAAGTCAGATATCCGCGGTCCCCTGGACATTTCCCCGATTTTGCAGAGAACCCGCTGAACGCTTGGTATGTAAAAACCGAGGTGCGCGGCGCCCCCGATGGGCCTTTGCGGGGCAAACGGATTGCCCTGAAGGATACGGTCTGTCTGGCAGGTGTGCCCATGATGAATGGGTCTTCCATAATGGAGGGCTACACGCCGGAAATTGATGCCACGATTGTCACCCGGATGCTGGATGCGGGCGCGGTGATCACTGGCAAGGCTCATTGCGAGAATTTTTGCCTCTCTGGGGGCTCTCACACCAACGCCAAAGGCCCCGTTCATAATCCGTGGAAACATGGGTTTATGGCTGGGGGCTCCTCTGGCGGATCTGCGGCTCTGGTTGCTGCGGGAGAGGTGGATATGGCCATTGCAGGGGACCAGGGGGGCTCTATTCGGATTCCGTCTTCCAATTGTGGTGTCTATGGGATGAAGCCCACCCACGGGCTGGTGCCCTATACGGGCGTTATGCCGGTGGAGCAGACCATTGATCATGTGGGCCCTGTGACCAATTGTGTGGCAGACAATGCGCTGCTGTTGGAGGTGCTGGCAGGAGAGGATGGGCTGGACCCGCGCCAATATGCGCCGCAAACCTTCCGCTATACCGAAGCCCTGGGGCGCGGGGCGCACGGGCTGCGGATTGGTGTCCTCAAAGAAGGCATTCATCGTCCCGAAAGCGATCCTGATGTGGATCACAAAGTGCTTGCAGCGGCGGAGCGGTTTCGCGAGCTTGGAGCCCGGGTCGAGGAAGTCTCTATCCCCGAACATCACCTCGCGGTGGATTGCTGGACGGCAATCACGGTTGAGGGGCTGCAGGACCACATGATGCATGGCAACTCGGCCGGTACCAACTATCGCGGGCTGTTTCTGCCGTCCATGATCGATCACATGGCGCAGTGGCGCTCCCGAGCGGATGAGCTGTCCCATTCTTTGAAGGTTTGCATGTTCCTGGGCGAGTTCTTCCAAGAGCAATACCGGGGCCGTTTTTATGGCAAGGCGCAAAACCTGATGCGCCGGGTGAACCAAAAATATGCTCAGGCCTTTGGGCAGTATGATTTGCTGTTGATGCCAACGGTGCCGATGAAGCCTCAGCCAATCCCGCCGGCAGACTGTTCCATCTCGCTCTATGTCCAGCGTGCTTTTGAGATGATTGGCAATACGGCGCCCTTTAATGGCGGGCTGCCGGCCATGAACGTGCCCTGTGGGCTGAGCGAGGGGCTGCCCATCGGTATGATGCTGGTGGGGCCAAAATTTGGTGAGTTGAAAATCTACCAAGCAGCCCATGCTTTTGAGCAGAGCGGCGACTGGCGTACACTGTAAGGGGTCTTGAGTTATGTCTATCCTTAATGAAAGTCTTGCCAGCCAGATTTCAGGTTGGTCCAGCCAGTCTGAGCAACCCGAAGAAAGCTCAGCGCCACGCAATGATCTGTCATATGTACGCGGGCCAAGCGCCCCGAGCCTGGCCTATGTCACTATTCCCCAATTGCTTCGGGATGCGGTGTCGCGCTTTGGTCCGCGGGAGGCAATGGTGTTTTGCGAGCAAAACATTCGCATGAGCTACTATGATCTAGACCGCGCCGTGGATGAGCTGGCATCGGGGTTTCTGGCGCTGGGGCTGGAAAAGGGGGACCGGGTCGGCATCTGGTCTCCAAATCGCTGTGAATGGGTTTTGACCCAGTTCGCCACCGCACGGGCCGGGCTGATTTTGGTCAACATCAACCCAGCCTATCGTCTGAGTGAGCTTGAGTATGCCTTGAACGAAGTGGGCTGCAAGGCCTTGGTCGCGGCCAAATCCTTTAAGTCCTCGGACTACGACGGCATGATCCGCCGCTTGGCGCCGGAATTGGACCTGGCGCTCCCTGGGCGTCTTCAGGCCGCACGGCTGCCCCAGTTGCGCAGTGTGATCCTCATGGAGGATGAGCCTGGTCCAGGGGTCTATTCGTTCAAGCAACTGCAGAGCCTTGGCGGCCCAGCACAGCAATTGCGGCTTACCCAGATAGACAAAACGCTCAATCCCGATGACGCCATCAATATCCAGTTTACCTCTGGCACCACTGGTAGCCCCAAGGGGGCGACACTGTCGCATTACAATATCGTCAACAACGCGCGCTTTGTGACCGATCGTATCGCCTTGACCGAGACGGATCGGCTGGCCATTCCGGTGCCTTTGTATCATTGCTTTGGCATGGTCATGGGGGTGCTCGGCACGGTCAGTAAGGGCGCTGCCATGGTCTTCCCCGGCGAGGCCTTTGAAGCCGAAAGCACCCTTGACGCTCTTGCTGAGGAACGTTGCACAGCGGTCTATGGGGTGCCGACCATGTTTTCCGCCATGCTGGACGCACTGGAGAGTGAACGGCGCGACCTTTCTTCTTTGCGCACAGGTATTATGGCAGGGGCGCTGTGCCCGGTAGAGGTCATGCAGCGTGTTAACTCTGAGATGAATATGAGTGAAGTTACCATCTGCTACGGCATGACGGAAACATCACCGGTATCGTTCCAAAGCTTTGTTGATGACCCAACTGAAAAACGCTGTGAAACCGTCGGCCGAGTTCATCCTCATCTGGAAGTGAAATGTATTGACCAGCATGGCCAAATTACCCCGGTTGGCGTTCAGGGAGAGCTCTGCACCCGTGGCTATTCGGTAATGAAAGGATATTGGGGGAATCCAGAGAAAACGGCGCAGAGTATCCGCGATGGTTGGATGCATACTGGCGATCTCGCCGTTTTGGATCGGGATGGGGTTTGCACCATCACAGGGCGGGTAAAGGATATGATCATTCGTGGGGGAGAAAACATCTATCCCCGCGAGATTGAGGCATACCTCATGCGCCACCCTTTGGTGAGCGACGTTCAGGTCTTTGGCATACCAGATGAGAAACTGGGAGAAGTGGTCTGTGCCTGGGTCACTGCCAAGCCTGGTGAGACACTCAATGAAAAACAGCTCAGCGCGTTTTGTCAGGGACAAATTGCCCATTTTAAAGTCCCTCGCCATATTCGGATCGTGGATGAAATCCCGATGACGGTCACCGGCAAGCCACAAAAATTCGTCATGCGGGACAAAATGCTGGAATTGCTTGGTAAGGCCAGCGACCCTGCGGCGTCCTAGCTGCGAGGCTGCAGCGGCCATAGCGCCAAAACTGTATGATCTGGATGGGGCACTGATACGGCCCCTCTTGTTTGCTTAGAGCAGGTCCGCTCTGCCGGAACGGGCAGCGCAGAGGCTGATTTTTCACGATAGAATTGTCACCTGGGCAGGCGCTGGGATTATGAAACCCCTGTTCAGCAGTCGCAACCAGGCTGGATTGTAAACTCTCCTTAAGGAGGTGTTAAATCATTTGACTAGATCTCCCCATGGTGGAATTGTGATTGTCACAATCCACCTTTAGGGTGGTTCAGCCAGAACCAAATTGTTGTTGATGAATTGGGATAGCCAAATGGACATAGATACGAATTTGAAATATGTGCAAAAGGCTCGTGAAACCTTCGATTTGTCGCCTGCAGAAGTCGTGATGGTCACAGTGATCAATGCCGGGCTACTGGGCGACAAGGCCATGCTAAAGACCCGGTTGATCGGGGATCTGCAGGCCGCGATCGAGGTCGAACTGGCAACCATTCCGCTCTATTTGTACAGCTATTATTCGATCAATCGCACCAAGCTGCAGGGTAGTGATCTGGATCCGGCGCAGATCTTTGCAAATGAGGCAGGCGGCGTCATCATGTCGGTTGCTGTCGAGGAAATGTTGCACATGTCATTGTCCAGCAACATCTTTTTCTCTTTGACCGGTGAGCCCCCCAAGCTTTACCAAGCGGCGCCAGGGAGTTATCCGGCTCTGTTGCCACACCATAACCCGGTGGTGCCAGAAGGCCCAGATCCGCAGGTCAAGGGCGGCATCCCCTTGCGGCCTTTCTGTTCTGAACAGATGTGGCATTTCCTGCAGATCGAATATCCCCATAATCCATTCTTTAGCGATCTATCTGTCGAGGCTCTGCCAGAGCTGTTGCGTGATCTATCCCACTGGTCTCCCGATGAGGTCAAAGCGTTCTTGAATGAACATGGCTGGCCCACGGATCAGAATTGGAATTCAATTGGGCAGTTTTATTCCTTTATCCGCTGCATCATTGCCTCAGCCTTTTTTGACGATGGCGACTTTCAGGCAGGCAACCCCAAGCAGCAAATTCAGCCCTATAATTATGCTCCCAACAATATCGACACCATCTACCCCAAACAGGCCTTTGATCCTGCAAAACCAGCGCCTGCTTTCCCAGGTGGCAGATCGGGTTGTCCGGCCGGGTTGCCTGGGGCGGCAGAGGTGACTGTTTATGCTGATGCCGATGACAGCTCTGCTGCGCCGATCCGCCCGGTTGAGGATCGCAAAGGCCATGAGGTGTCTGGCGCCTTTGAGCTGATGACGATCGCTAGCCGGGAAGATGTCATGCTGGCGCTGGAAACCATCTGCGAGCAAGGGGAGGGGTACTCAGCCAAACCCGGCGGCGGTGAAGCGATTTGGGACGATCCCGATTCCGAAGCTGAGCAAAGTCATTTTGACAAGTTCCTCGAATTGCAGATGCAGTTTGAGGACTTCTCGCATAGCCTGGAGAGCCTGCCGCCCTGGATGGAGGCACAGATTGATCGGCAATGGCTCGTGGAGGCGGTTCAAGGCAAGGCAAACAAATGGACGGCGCAGGAGTTGAAGGCCAAGAGTATGCTGTTTGACTATCCAGCCAATCCAACGCGTGCAGACTATGCGCATGACCCAATAGCAACCGCGCTGAATGATTTTTGCAGCGGCTTGTTTCAGTACATGCTGATCCTGACGGAAACCATCTACAAGATTGAGCCAAACTATGTGGACCCCAATAAGACCGGGGCTGACAAGGTTTCAGCTGAGGGTACAGTTCCCCATCAAAAGTACTTCTTTAACATTGCCTTGCACCGCTCGATGATCTGGATTTTGGACAAATTCATCGCCCTGATGCGCGGTTATCATGTGACTTTGACCGATGGTTCTACCGTCGCCTTGGCTCCCAGTTTTGACAATAGCGGCTTTGGATTGGGCGGGCAGGGGTTGGGAGCACGGGATCAGGCCTTTGACAATCTCGCGCAGCTTGGGGCGCAGGCCCTGCTCGCAACGGCAGGTGACAGTGCTTTGAATGCCTCAGTTGCGCCGCTGGTGTCCCTCACCATCAACAAGACCTCTGCCGATGGGGAGGGCATGCACCTGCCAGATGTCAGCAGTTACTGGTCACACCCCTAGTTGTTGGATCTCCGCTCCACTTTAGCCTGAAAAGGTTCAAAATCTTGGCCCCTGCGCCACTTGAAGATGCCCGAAAGGACAAACCCCATGTCGGATACCAAGCAAAGCACCGCGACCCAATCCAAGCCCCAAAGCGAGCGACCCTCTGTTGTACCGCCGCCGTTTAATTGGAAAGATACTCCCTATGGCAAGGCTGGGGCGCAGTTACAGTTGCCTGAAGGCGCTGAACTGCACGCCTGCCTGGGATTGAATTCCTGTAAGGGGCAGGACCGTTACGGCATCCACGGGCCCAATGGCAACAACCCAAACAGCTGTGCTGGTCAGGGGTTTTGCGCCACCACTGAAATCCATTCCTGCCATACCAACAACAACTGCGCCAACCAGGGCGGTTGCGGGCTGTATGGGTGGGGGCCAGATATGGATCAGCCAGGCCAGAACGAATGCCGCTCCATGGGGTCCTGTGCCGCGCCCATCAATGCAGAGCGTTTTATCACCGAAGGCGATCGCAAGGGGACGAGCGTCTGGAGCCGCGCCCGCGAGGTGTTTGAAACCGCTTATGCGGGAAAGAACAATGGCAAGACGCCGGGCCCAGCCCCTGCGCCCTTTAGTGAAACCGGTCCGACGGCTTCTTGGATCACCGAAAACTGCAACAGCTTTGCCGCCTGCGGTGCCAGTGGGCTGTCAGGCGGAGGCAGTTGCTCGTGAAAGCTACGCCCGCAAAAAGAGCAGAAATAACTGACCTACCCAAGCTTGGCCTCGGGTTGGGGCTGCGAAATACCCATTTTGATCACATCCTGAACCACTGGCCTGATGTGGATTGGTTTGAGGCAATTTCGGAGAATTTTATGGATTCCGGTGGGCGCCCCCGTCAGGTGATCCGCAAAGTGGCAGAACGTTATCCTGTGGTGCTGCATGGTGTGTCGCTCTCCATTGGCAGCAGTGATCCCTTGGATATGGATTATTTGCAACGGCTTAAATTACTGGCGCAGGAGGTTCAGCCCCAGTGGATCAGTGACCATCTGTGCTGGACCGGTGTCATGGGGCTGAATTCGCATGATCTGCTGCCGGTTCCACTGACCGAAGCCACGCTTGATCACATCGCGGCCCGTGTGCTGCGGGTGCAAGAGATACTCGACCGTCCGCTGATCTTGGAGAACCCCTCTACCTACCTGGATTTTCGCGCCAATACCCTGTCAGAACCAGAGTTCCTGCGCGCCCTGTGTGAGCGCACTGATTGTGGTTTGCTCCTGGACGTCAACAATGTCTTTGTGACCTGTTTCAACACGGAAAATGACCCTTCTGACTATTTTGACAGTTTCCCCTGGAACCGGGTGGTGCAGATGCACCTGGCAGGGCACACGGATTGCGGCACTCATCTCATTGACACCCATGACCAACCTGTCCGCCCAGAGGTTTGGGCGCTTTTTTCCCTGGCTTGGAAACGCAGCAATGGCGCTGCTACACTTTTGGAATGGGATGGAAATATCCCTTCGTTTGGGGAATGCCATCAGGAGTTGCTCAAGGCCAAAGCCTATATGAACGGGGGGACGGCACAGCTGTCCGGGAAATATGTCCCAGTGCCCGGTGCGTTGGCGGTGTCGAACCCGGTCAATTTTCTGGTGCCTGACGTGATGGCCGGGTCCGCGGAGCTGGAAGACAGGTGAGCGGATCTTTCGAGCTATCAGGCTTACAGCAATGGATGCAGGCGGCCTTGATTGAGCCCCAAGCCACTTCCAACCAAGAGATTGAGAGGCGGGTGCGCTCCACTTCTCGCTTATCGGCTGCGACGGCCCTGGGGATTTATCAGAACAGTTACCGCCTGCGCATTGCAGCCTGTATGCGTGATCAATTTCCAGCGCTGTGCTACGCATTGGGGGAGGGGTTGTTCAATGATTTTGTCGCCGAATATATCCGTCAGGCGCCACCCGAAAGCTATACGCTCTATGATCTGGGGCGGCGGTTTGCAGGTTTCTTACAGGCCAACCGTCCCGACCTGGACGCGCCAGTGCCAGAACTCTGGGTGGATTTTATCATAGATCTCGCCCGGTTTGAGCGTCAGATCTTTTCGACTTTTGATTGCGCCGGTGCAGAAGGGCTGCATCTGGCGCAGCAAACAACGCGGGATTCAGACCTTTGCGTCCAACCCAGTCTCTCGCTTGCGGCCTATGGGTTTCCTGTGGGTGACTACTACCATGCTGTCCGTCAAGAAAAGTCGCCTCGGCCGCCTGATCGAGAGAGGGTCTACCTGGCCGTGCTACGCAAAGACTATGTCACCCATACAATTCCGGTGAGCTTTGCCCATTTTGTCTTTCTGCAAGAGATGTGCCGAGGCGGAACCGTAGGCTCGGCGCTGAGCGCCGTGTCACAACAACTCTCGCAGGACCTTGCGCAGGTTGAGAAGGCCTGGAACGAGGTTTCAGAAATACGCGACAGCTGGATCAACGCGGGATTTTTCCTGGATCGCAGTCGGGCCTAGGGGGACATCGGCCGCTGTGCCACCGCACTATGGGGCGTAGTTTCAATCCGCAGGGATCAGGCTCAGGTATTCAACCGTGTAGCCGTTCACATAATCCAGACTCACCGCGCCATTGCCGCGCCGCCCAATCCCTGGGTAGCCTGCGACTGGATCGTCTGGATATTTGCCAAAATCCCCATTCCAACTGTTGCGGAAGATGAACCAGCCGCCGCCCAATTCCTCTGGGCCGGGTTGAAAGCCTGTGACGCAGACGCAATGGCCTGACACCCGGACCTCTCGGTCCACTAGATCAGGGCGAGCGACTGGATCGAACACCATCCCTGAGTTCAGCGCACCGTTATAGGTCCAATTGTTCTTGTGAGAGCCTTTCAGTTTGAACACCGGCAGGCCCAAGGCGACAGGGCGGCCCTGGTGGAGCTCTTGCAGGATGCTGTCAGCCGTGGTGTCTGGGACCGGCCCTTCTTCAAAATCCTCATATTTGACCTTATGAAAACGGCGCGCTGCAGCATCCGCTTCGGCAGCCTGCGAGGGGGGCGATTGGGAGAACAAACCACGGTGCAGATCGCTGGTCTGATAGGGGGCCAGGGCTTCGGTGCAGATGCCAAGGGCGCTGAGCACCTGATGTGCCTGTTTCAATTTGGTGGCGCCCAGGGCGTAGTCTGGCAAAACTGCGGCTTCCTCTGGGGTTATTGCGGCGCGCATATGCCAATATAGAT
Organism: Roseobacter sp. MED193; assembly: GCF_000152965.1. GTDB lineage: Bacteria > Pseudomonadota > Alphaproteobacteria > Rhodobacterales > Rhodobacteraceae > Pseudophaeobacter. The sequence goes on from NZ_CH902583.1 coordinate 3,544,071, forward strand.
ACTCAGGGGAATGTAAAACAGGGGGCGTGCCGCGACGCGCCAGCAGGATATCGACACAGGCGGCGACCGCAAAGGCCGTGCAAGTGCCCCGCGGTCGCTGGTCTCTGGTATCCCAATGCCGCGACAAGCCCGCTTCCAGATCAATTGCCTGACCGCGCAGAGCGCCCTGATCACAGCTGCGGCCTGTCGGGGTTCCATGGCGGGCACAGCGATGGACCTCTTCAGCATATCCGCGGGCGCGAAAAACCCGGTCCAGGGTTTCAGGGGGGGTAAACCCAGCAAAGAAACTTCCAAGGGGCGTTGGCAGATCAGTCAAAACAGCCTCCATGATCGGGGAAACAGGAGAGAGCGAGAGCATCGACAATCGCTACATTCGGGTCAGGTCGTTTTCTTTCCGCCCACGTCGAAGGGCTTGTCCGGGCGTCCCGGTTTTTTTCCCTCTTGCGGGCTAGAACTCTCATCCTTCAGAGCCGCTGCAATCAGATCAGGCAGCTCATTGGCCAGCCTGTTGGCAACGGCATTGGATACTCTGCGGCTAAGAGAGGTGCCGCCCTCCAGATCTGGCAGAGTTTCAGGATCAGGCTCAAAGCTGCAGGTGATCCCGGACCATTCTGCGCGCGCTTGCGTAAGCAGGGCCTTGACCTCTGGCATCTCTTTCAGAAAGCCATGGAAAGTGTCTTTGGCCAGTTGCTGGCCTGCCTGGGTATCGCTACGGAAATGCACCCCGGCGATTTCGCGGTTTTCGGAAATACGTTGGGCCAGGGCGGCGGCATAGCGCGCCATGGCATGGTCTTCGCCTTCGTCGAACAGCGCGGCGACAATGGTCGCGATGAGGGTCATCTGGGTCGCATGGCCGCTGGGATAAGAGGCATGCGGTGGAGTTGGCACCAGCGGCATGAGAGCCGGACAGACCTGTACCGGACGAGCGCGTCCAATTTTATGTTTGAAATGCAGCGCAACCATTTGCCCGGCCTGCATGGCCAGCATGATGAGTTTTTGGGTGGCGGGGCGATTGCCTGCGCCCATCATGAGCATGTTGGACCAATAGGCCTCGCTATTGCCCACCTGCGCCACAATTTCAGCCGCCCGATGCGGTCGTTGGGAATTACGTAGAGTGATCAGGTCATGCACTTCCCGGCGCAGTGCCAGATCACCATCATCGGGGTTTTGTACCTGAATGGCGCGATCACCTTCGTCCCAACCGGTTTTGGCAAAGCGTTGCAGGATCAGTTTGATTTCAAGCTGGGGTGACCAGGCATCCTCTGGAAACTCCTGACCGCCGAGATAGGCAAACGGTGCACCGCCTTTGCGCCCCAAGGGTTCATTAAATGGAAGCCCTGCAGCAGCCCCAGCAGAGCGATAAGGCGCATAGGACCCGGCAGCAACAGCGCCGTCCACGGCGCCATCAACCGCCCCGTCCACAGCCCCGTCCACAGCTCCATCGACTGCGCCATCGCGATATCCAGTTGTCATGCGTACCTCCACTTCAGCCCGCATAGGGCCTATGCACCTTGATTGGCCTTCCCTCACCAGACAACCTTGGCGAGATTGGTGTCAACCCGGCGTGAAGGCCCCGTGAGATAGGCTAGTCTTGCAGGCCGATTTCGCGCAGGCGAGCGGCATATTTCTGACCCGTCGCCTGGTCTTGGAAAGGTTGTTTTTTCAAGAATTGACCAATGCGAAACCCCGGATCCAAGCGCTTGATCTCAGAAGCGATTTCGCGCGCCTGGGTCACTTCCCCGGTTTCGGCTAAAGCCACCGCAGTCATCCGCAGGTTGGAGGTATAATTGGGGTTCAGCCTTTGGGCGCGGCGCCCCGCAGCCACAGCCTCGGCGTAGTTGCCGGCGGCAAAATAGGCGATGCTGAGAAAATGCTCTGATCTGAACAGGTAGGGGTCACAGGGGGACAGCTGGATGGCGGCGCGGGCATTTTTGATGCCTGCCTCTGGCTGTCCGGAAAAGGTCAAGGTGGGGGAGGACCACAGCAGCGCCTCGGCATCGTTGGGGGCGTTGCGCAGCGCTCTGCTGCAAATCTCGATGGCCTGTTCCGCATAGCCAAACAGCACAGTTTGATTGTGCGCATAGCGCGCCAGCGCACGGCCGCTTTCCCCGCTCAGCCGAACGGCCTCTTCGGTGGTGGATTGTAGGGCGCGGCCATCGGCCACGGGATCCTTGGACCAGCCCTGCCCCAGGAGGACAGAGTGCCAATCGGTCAACGCGACACGGCTAATACCATACCGAGGATCGCGCGCGCAGGCCTCCTCTAGCAATGATTTAGCGGTGATGAAGGTCTTAGGATCCAGGTGAAACGCAATATCGCGGCCGCGGATCATAAGGTGATAGGCAGATAGGTCTTCTGGCAGGCTACCCTCGGTGCGCCGCAGCTCTGCTGCCGAGACCGAAGGCAGAAGTTGGTGGGTCAGATTGATGGCAATATCGGTCTGCATATCAAACAGTTCCGATGCATGGGCTGCATAAGTGTTTGCCCATTCAACCAGCCCGGTTCGTGTGTCGACCAGCTGCACTGTGATGCGAAACCTGTCCCCCGCACCGCGAACACTGCCGGTCACCACATAGTCGGCGTTGAGTTCCGGCGGCTGGCTACCGGGCGCGCCAGGCAGGCCCTGGAACTGGCGGGTCGTATTGCTGGAATAGACCTGCAACTCACGCAGTTGTGCCAGAAGCGATACGGTGTCCTCCAGAATTCCATGTAGAAAAAAGCTCTCGACTGGAACTGGTCCAAGATCAACAAAGGGGAAAATCGCCAGCTTTGGGGGGCCCTGCTGGCTGGCGGCGGCGGCGGCGCTATGGGGCTGCGAAGCCGGGAGGGGCTGCGCGGGGACTGGTGCCGCCTTGGGCTTGCCCTCTCGCAGCTCCCCCTTTTTGATTGCCACGACCAGAGCCTGGGTTTCTGCCGAAGGCTCCATCGCCAGGGCGTCATCAAGGCGTTCATAGAGCTGACTGTAGATTTGCAATGAGGCCCCGGTTTCGCCGCGTTCCGCCAGGCTGCGCATGGCAAAGCGGCTGGCGGCCTCGTTCAAAGGGTCCAAACGGCAGATAATGCGAGCGGCGCGCAGAGCCTCGGCGGCGCGGGTATGCGGAGCTTCCATCAGATCAAACAGCCGGGCAATCAGCTGCGCTTCATGGCTCTGGCAGCAGTCGCGCACCCAGCTGTCAAACTCCGGACCAATATGGCCAAACCCCATGAGAAAGAGATCGCAAAACTCTGCCCCGCCCTCCAGATGCTGACCGGGAATTTTCTGCCTTAGGGTCGCAATCAGATCGCCAATATCTGTCGAGACCTTTTCAGATCTTAGGGTAATATCCGTTGCGGTGATTTCTAGGGTCGCTTCTGTTAGCTCAGGGGCTTCGCGACGGATCTCTGTCAGGCACTGACGCAGAGATGAACGTGCCCGATCTTCCTCGCTGCCCTCCCAGAGCAATTCCGCCAGTTTGGACCGCAGGGCGCGCTGTCCAGGCTGCAATGCCAAGTAGACCAAAAGCGCGGTGGCTTTCTTTTTACCATGAAACACCGGTTGGTTTGCCCAGCTGACGCCGGGACTGCCAAGTGTCCGGATATAAAGGCCTGATTTGGTTTGGGACATTGTGTTCTTTCCTTAAGGGGAAAGTTAATCACAGGTTTTGCCAGCAAACAACACGGGTTCTGCCAGCATTTACCAAGGGAAAACGGCTCATATGCAGGCTGGTCCGGAACAGCCGCGTTGTTTGTCGCGTTAGCCGCGGCCGTTCAAAGGTTTGCCCCCGCAGAGTGCGGCCGGGGCAAAGGCGCTGTGTGCTGGTTGATCTTTCGCTATTCAGCGCCGCTGGGGGATCCGAGCCTCGAAACGCTTGAAGGCCAGACCGATTAGCCCTGCAATGACCATATAGGCCAGGGCGAGCAGGAGCAGCGGTTCATAGACGATGAAGGTATCAGACCGAACACGTGAGGAAACCGCGTATATCTCAACCACTGTAATGGTGGCCACCAGCGGAGTGGCCTTGAGCTGCAGGATGGTCTCGCCACCCAGAGTGGGCAGGACGTTGCGGATTGCCTGGGGCAACCATATGCGGCGGAACATTGTAAAACGGGGCATGCCAAAGCTCTTGGCGGCCTCTAGTTGGCCCTTGGCCACGCCCGAAAAGGCCCCGCGCATCACCTCGCCTTCATAGCCCGCATAGGACAAGGTCAGCGCCATGACCGCATAGGGCCAGGCCTGACGCAGATAGGGCCATAACTCGCTGGAGCGGATCCAGGGGAACTGGGGAAACAGGGAGCCAAGGCCATAATACAGTAGCCAGATTTGAAGCAGGAGTGGGGTGCCGCGAATGACGGTACAAAAGGCCCGTGCAGGCGCCGAGAGGTACCAGGGACCAATGGCCTGCGCCAGTCCAAGCGGAATGGCGAGCAAGAAGCCAAGCACCGTGGTGACCACCAGGATCCAGATCGTGGTCCACAGCCCTTCGAGGGCAAGGGGGGCATATTTGGGGATCCAGTCCCAGCGCATGGTCAGCGCGCACCAGAGGACCAATCCGGTAAACAGCATCATGAGCACAATGCGATGGGGCTGCATCAGGGTTTTCAAACCATTCATCTGCTACCCTCCTTCAGCGAGGGCTGGCCGCGGCGCGCCCATTTCTCAATCCGGGCAAAGACCGCGCCAGAGCAGAGTGTGACCATCAGATAGAGCCCACCTGCGGCAAGGAAAAAGGTGAAATAGGCGCGGGTGCTGCTGGCCGCCTGTTTGGTCTCAAGCGTCAGCTCATTAAAGCCCACCACGGCGAGCAACGCGGTGTCTTTGGTGGCAATCAGCCACAGATTGGCAAGGCCCGGTGTAGCAAAAGCCATCATTGCCGGAATGGTCACGCGGCGCATTGTCATCAGGGCGGGCATGCCATAGGCGCGGGCAGCCTCAATTTGGCCGGGGGGAACGGCCTGAATAGCGCCGCGCAGGATCTCGGTGGCATAGGCCCCCTGAACGATGCCCAGAACCCAAATCCCGGCCACAACGCCGCTGATCTCGACCCTGCCATACCCCATCGTCTGCGCCAGCTTATTGATGAGATCGGTGCCCACATAGTACAGGATCAGGATCAAAACCAGTTCGGGAACTGCCCGGATTACGGTAGTATATATGGCGAGCAGATCCCTTAGGATTGGCCCGCCATAGAGTTTTCCGTAGGCCCCGAAAAGCCCGATTATCAGCCCCATGCCAAAGGCGCCCAGCGCGATTTGAAGCGAATTCGCCAAACCGCGCAACAGGTTGCTGCCCCAGCCGGGGGCCGAGAGCGATAGCAATGCCGCGCTCTCGGCCAGACCGAGCCATTCGAGGATCATCGTCACGACAGTGCCTTAGTAGATGCTGGCAGCGAAGTAGCGTGCGGTAATTTCGGCATGGGTGCCATCCGCAAGGATCTTGGCGATGCCAGTATTGATCTTGGCGGCCAAGGCCTCATCCCCCTTGCGCAGACCGGCACCAACACCACGGCCCAGAACCGCTGGATCATCGGCAACGGCGCCTTTGATCTCGCAGCAGGCGCCGGCTTCGGTGCCGACAAAATCAGCCATGGCGATGCTGTCTGCCTGGGTGGCATCGATGCGACCAGCAAAGAGATCCTGATTGGCTTCGTCCTGGGTCTGGTAGACGCGAATTTCAGCGCCCTTGAAATACTCCTGGGCATAGGCCTGGTGAATGGTGGAGGCCTGAATGCCGATGATCTTACCGTCCAGACCTTCTGGGGTTGGGGCGATATCCATGGATTTATCGGCTACAATCACGGCTGGCGTGTTGTAGTAGGCATCCGAGAAATCGATGGTCTTCAGGCGCTCCTCGGTGATCGACATGGAGGCCATGATGGCGTCAATCTGCTGGCCGGTGAGCGAGGGGATGATCCCGTCCCAGGCCACGGGTGTCAGAACGCAGTCCAGTTCCGCGGCGGCGCAGACCGCGTCGATGACTTCGATTTCCCAACCAACCCAGGTACCGGAGGAATCCAGCGAGGCAAAGGGCGGATAGGGCTCAGCCGCGATGCCGATCTTGACTTGGTCAGCCTGGGCGGTCCCAGCGGTGAGAGTGGCGAGAGTGAGGCCCGCGGCCAGTAGTGTTTTGATTGACATGATTTTCTTCCCTGTTGTTGTTTGGTTTTGATGAAAATGTCAGGAGACCGATTTGAGAAACTGCTGCAGGCGTTCCGACTTTGGATTGCCAAAGACCTCGGCAGGTGGGCCCTGCTCTTCGATCCGGCCCTGATAGAGATAGACGACATGGTCCGCGACTTCGCGGGCAAATCGCATCTCATGGGTGACCAGCAGCATGGTGCGCCCCTCAGAAGCCAGATCCCGGATCACGGTCAGAACTTCGCCCACCAATTCCGGGTCCAAGGCGCTAGTGGGTTCGTCAAAGAGCATCACGGATGGATCTACCGCCAGGGCGCGGGCGATGGCGGCACGTTGCTGTTGACCACCTGAAAGAAACGCCGGAAAGGAGTCTTCCTTATCCGCCAGCCCAACCCGTGCGAGCAGCACACGCGCCTGAGCGATGGCCTCGGAGCGGGGGATTTTCAGCACATGCACCGGCACTTCGATGACGTTTTCCAGCAGCGTTCGATGGGTCCAAAGGTTGAAAGACTGAAAGACCATCGCAAGGCGTGTGCGAATGCGTTCGATCTGCCGACGATTGGCCGGGGTGCCATCGGCGCGTGTCTCAACCTCTTCGCCATCAATTATGATCTTGCCGGATGTCGGGGTTTCCAGAAAGTTGATGCACCGCAGCATCGTCGATTTGCCAGATCCACTGCCGCCAATGATTGCCACAACGTCCCCCTGACGCGCCGTGAGCGAGACGCCCTTGAGCACCTCCAGCGTACCAAAGGATTTGTGCAGGTCTTTGATGCGAACGGCATCCTTTGCGGGCGTTGTTGTCTGGGCTGCCTCCTGGGGGAGTGCGATGTCTTGAGTGTCAGGGGCAGCGGTCGGCATGGTTGGACGTCCTTAGGTTTTGGGGTAGTTAGGCTTAAATGAGGCAATTATTCAAGTGTATAATTAGGTCGAGCCGCTGCGGGGAAACAGATGAGTGACGAACGCCGAAAATTTACGCGCGAGAGCGCTGAGCAACGCAAGCTCGATTTGATCGAAGCGACGCTTGAGTTGGTGGCCGAAAAGGGCGTGAGGGGGGCAACTGTGCGGGGTATTGCGGATCGCGCACAGGTGACGCAGGGGCTGATACGTCACTACTTTTCATCAAAGGAAGATCTGATCACAGCGGCCTTTGAGCACCATATGACCCAGATGACCGACCTGACCTTTGCTCCGGTCACGCAGGTTCAGGGCTCCGCTCGTGAGCAGCTACGCGTTTTCGTGCGCTCTTCTTTGATGCCGCCGGTGGTGGATCCGCGATCAATCGCGCTCTGGGCGGGGTTCCTCAACAAAGTGCAGCATGACGCACAGATGAAAGATGTCCACGCCAAGACCTATGTCCATTTTCGTGACCAGCTGGAAGGGTTGATCCGGGCCGCTCTGGAAGAGGCAGATATGCCGACCGAGCCGGAGCAGCTGTACCGGTTAGCCACCGCCTGCAATGGGCTGATTGATGGCTTGTGGATGGAGGGCGGCGCCCTGCCGGAGGCCTTTGCACCCGGAGAGCTATCGCAGATCGGTCTCTATTCGGTTGGCGCCATCATCGGATTGTCCCTAGTCGACTAAGGTCGCTTGGGCGGGGTGCTAGGGCGCGGGGTGCTCTATTTTGGCTGGAAGGCGAAATTTTCGTCAATAGCACTTGGCAATTGTGGCAAGTCTGGCTGGCGTTTTTGTTTGCGGCAGAGGCAGTGGAATGCGCTATTGATAGATGTGATCCTTCTGGGTTCTGCAACTGCGGCAAGACTGTGGCAACAGCCGGGCAGCCGCTTTGGCCATATCCGCAACCTGTGGCTCTGCTGCACTAGTGTACTGATCTGCAAGGGTGTTAACGCGGTGTTAACCAGATCGCCCAAGGGCCCGGACGCGCTGCTAAGCGGTGCAGCGGAGGTTCAGGCGGCCCAGAGCAGGATAGATCAGATGTTTCGACAATTCGTGGCCATGGCCTTTATTTTCATGCTTCCTCTATCAGGGCTGGCTGAGGCGTCTGATCAAGAGGATGTGCGCCGCAAAATTGGCTATGGGTTGATGTTTTCTAATGACCTGTTGGGAGATGGCAAGGACCGCTGGCGGACGGGCTCGCTGACCTCATCGCGTCTCTACGGCCAGGCGCGGCAGGGACAGGCGCCAGGGGGCTTTGGGGAACTGCTGGAGCTGCGGATTCAGGGGCAAATTCTCGCACCTTCCAATCTGCGTGTTGCGGATCCAACGGATCGCCCCTGGGCCGGTGCTTTGACGGTTGAGCTAAACAGCCACATGCAGCGGGGCGCAGCCGAGATTGCATTGGGGGCTGGTCTGGCCATTTTGGGGCCACAGACCCAGTTGGACGAGATGCAGGGATGGCTGCATGATCTCGTGGGCGCGCCACAGCCCTCAACCGCTGTTTTGAACGCTCAGGTTGGCAATAGTTTTAGGCCGTTGGTCTCGGCTGAGGTCGGACGCGAATTCGCCCTATCGGGTCAGGCTGCCCTGCGCCCCTTTGTCGAAGCACGGGCCGGAGACGAGACCTACCTCCGGACCGGTGTGGATTTCACCTACGGGCAGTTGTCACAGGGGTTTTTGGTGCGCGAGAGCGTCACTGGGCAGCGTTATCGTACCATGAAGGGCGAGGCGACAGGTCTGACCCTGACTGCAGGGGCGGATATCACCTATGTGTCAAAATCGGTCTTCTTACCTGAAGCCAGCGGCTACTCCCTGGAGCATAACCGCCATAGGGCTCGTCTGGGTCTGCGCTGGCAGGGGCAACGCGCCTCAGCCTTTTATGGCCTTTCCTATCTGGGCAAGGAGTTTTCATCCCAAAGCGAAGGCCAACTGACGGGCTCGTTGCAGGTGCAATTGAGGTTTTGAAAACACACCCTGCGAAGGGGCCGGGGCTGGGGGTGACTTTGTTCTTTATCTGACCAAGCGACTTTGTTAAGTTTTGGTTAATAAAAAAATAAGAGCAGGCACACAGGCAGATGAAAACGGGCTTTCAGGGCACGTTCGTCATTTCTTGGTCGCAAACAGAAATAGACGGTCTTTGGGCCGCACCGGTCGAGTCTCTCGATGTCGGGGCCGCGTGGTCGTGGCAAGGTGAAGCAGTGCGGGTTGATGGCCCGGCTGAGCTGTTGCGTTTGGGTATGGCGAATGGAGAAACAGAATTGCGACGTCGGGCTGCGCGCTCGGTGCGCAGGTTGGTCGGAGCTGCGGTCCAAAACCGCACGGATCTGCGCAACATTGCGGTAGACGATCCGCTCTTGGACAAGAGCTTTGTTGTGACCAATGGGGTGCAGAGCTACACGGCCACATTGATCGAGGTGAGCGACAGTGCACGGCCACTTTTGATGTTCGTAAATGAAATCCCGCCCAAGGGTGCAGATTTATGGGTGGTGCATCACTCTTTGGGCAGCATTGGTTGTCCCAATGACACTATGCCGGGGCAGCCGGGTAGTGGGGTGATTTGCTTTACGCCGGGAACGCAGATTGCCACCCCCAGCGGGCCACGCCGGATTGAAGAGCTACGTGAGGGCGACCGGGTGCAGACCCGTGACAGCGGTGCACAGGAGATCCAGTGGATCGGTGCGCGGCGGATCAGTGGGGCGCGGCTCTTTGTGGTGCCAAAGTTGCGCCCAGTGCGCATTCGTGCCGGTGCTCTTGGGATTGATCGGCCGGAAAAGGAGCTGTTGGTCTCGCCAGAGCATCGTATGTTGCTGCGGGGGCGTCAGGTGCAGGCTCTCTTTAATACCGACGAGGTACTAGTGGCGGCGCGTGACCTGATCAACGGCCACACGATTACTGCGGATAATTCGGTGCGGGAGGTCACATACATACACTTGTTGCTGAGTTCGCATCAGGTGCTTTGGGCCAATGGCGTGGAAAGCGAGAGCTTTCATCCTGCCAGTGCCTCTATGTCGGCGCTGGATACACAGGATCGAATCCGCTTGGGCGGACTGTTGCCTCAGGTCGAACGCGACCCGATGAGCTATGGCGCCTATGCGCGCCGCAATCTCAGCACCTCTGAGGCGGCGATTTTGATGCATGAGGCCGCTTGAGATTTCCAGTCTGTCAAAAACCCCAAGAAACCAACGCAAGCCCTGTTGACTCTGCTTCTGTTGCGCCTATAAGCGCCACTTCATTGGTGTTGGTGGGCCCCGCAAGGGGATTCCTGTCATAGGCGCGGATCAGATGGTCCAACCCTAAGAGGACAACGCCCTTCATAGTAGCCAACCTGGGCTATGTTCCAAACGAAGGAGAACAGCCGTGACCAAACGCACAGCTGCCAAGTACAAAATTGACCGCCGTATGGGCGAAAACATCTGGGGTCGTCCTAAGTCCCCGGTAAACCGTCGTGAATATGGCCCCGGCCAGCACGGTCAGCGCCGCAAGGGCAAGCTGTCTGACTTTGGTATTCAGCTGCGCGCCAAGCAGAAGCTGAAAGGCTACTACGGCGATATCACCGAGAAGCAATTCCGCCGCATCTACGCCGAAGCTGAGCGTGTAAAAGGCGATACCGGTGAAAACCTGATTGGCCTGCTCGAGCGCCGTCTGGACGCCGTTGTTTACCGTGCAAAGTTCGTTCCTACCGTTTTTGCCGCACGTCAGTTCGTCAACCACGGCCACGTCACCGTCAACGGTAAGCGCGTCAACATCGCCTCCTACCGTGTGAAAGAGGGCGACGTAATCGCAGTACGTGACAAATCCAAGCAACTGGCCGTTCTGCTGGAAGCCGTTGCTCTGCCCGAGCGTGATGTTCCTGATTACATCGAAGCCGATCACTCCAAAATGACCGCCACATTCGTGCGCGCGCCTGGTCTGGCTGATGTGCCTTACCCAGTTGTGATGGAACCAAACCTGGTCGTCGAATTCTACGCCAAGAACTAATCCAATCACCCCTTGGGTTTTGGAGGAAAGGGCTGCCTTTGGGCGGCCCTTTTTGCTTTTGTGATCCTGTTTCCTTCGAGCGCTTTGCCAGTTTGCGGCAGATCAGGGCGCTCTCCCTATGGGGGAGGCTAAGCTTGTGATGTTCCTGAAACGAAAAAGCGGTTGTCTTTTGCGCGGACTCGTCGCTACCGTGAGGTAAAACAGCCGGGCCGCCAAAGAGCTTGGCCTAACGGGAGTGTGAAATGAAACGTCTTTTGACCGGTACAATTGCGGCCATTGTTGTGACCTGCGCCACGGCGCTCAGCGCGGCCCCCTTGAAGCTGCAACCCGCCAACCCACAGCCCTCGGGGCTGAAGCCCGGGCTGGCGGTGCGCTATGCCTATCCGGTGGATGTCAAGAATCTGGTCGAGGCCTCCTCGGCTTTGAAGATCGGCGCGGAACGGGGGCAGCCTCTGGCGGGGTTGGATTATCGCGACACCAACGAGGGCGAGAAAACCCTGACCTCGAAACGTGCTGAACATGTTGTGGCCGGGATCAACGGCTATGTGCATTTTGCCAAGCCGGGTATTCACAATATTGATTTTCTCACCAATGACGGGCTGCGTGCCACGATTGGCGGGCAGGTGGTTGGGCGGTTTGATGGCCGTCAGGCCTGTGACACCACCATCATGAGCGAGGTCGAAGTGCCCTCAGCTGGGTGGTATAAGGTGGATATTCTCTATTTTCAGCGTCTTGGAACAGCCTGCCTGCATATGCGCATGGGGCCAGACGGAAAGCGCCCCCGTTGGATGCCAAATAAGGCCTTTGGCCACTGACCAAGCGACACCTTCCAAGTTTATTGAATTGGTCTGTCTATCCAGGGATATGGACCTGAATAGCAAACCCCTCTTTGGGATCTGGTGGGGCGTAGTGCCTGCAGATTTGTTCGAACTGGGCGCGACTGGGCTGAAACGGATGATCTCCGCGTGCATTGCGGTCCTGTAGGCGCCTCCAGCAGGTCTCTTCATCCACGTCAAGAAGATGCAGTAGCACCTCGACCTCCGCCTGGGCGGCGCAATCTCGCATCCAGATGCGGTGCGCGACAGTGTTTGCTGGGTAGTCCAGTACCACAGACATCCCTGCACCCAAGAGTTGCGATATGTGTGATGTCATGATCTCACGTAGTCGGGCGGAAAACTCAACATAGTGCTGTAGGGTTTGCATTTGCGTGCCGTAAAGGGCGGACAGCCAATCGTCTTCGCTGATGCAAATGGTTTGGGCAGGCTGTGACAGTTTGGCGGCGAGGGTGGATTTTCCGGCTGCAATTCTCCCGCAGATCACATGTAATTTTGGCTGTTGGGATGTCATGAAACGACTGTCCTAATTTGGGGTCACAGGGGGAGGGGGCGCCCTTCGGCAATGGTTTCCATCGCAAAATACGAGGTGACGCTGTCCAGTTCAACGCCGCTGATCAGCCGCTGATAAACCCGGTCATAGCTCCCCATATCCTGGGTCACCACTTTCAGCTGATAGTCATAATCGCCCCCAATGCGATGAAAATCCACCACCTCGGGGATGGTCAGAACATGGCGGCGAAAAGTGTCGAGCCATTCGGCTGAGTGATGCCGGGTGCGCAGCATCACAAAGACCACCAGATCCAATCCCAACTGCCCACGATCCAGACGCATCGTGGAGCCTTGCAGGATCTTTTTGTCAGTCAGGGCCTTCAATCGTCGCCAACAGGCATTTTGTGACAGGCCAACCACATCGGCAAGCTCCCGTTGGGACAGGCCTGCGTTGCGTTGCAAAGCGCGTAAGAGGTCGAGGTCAATCTGATCTACAGAACTGGTCATGGAGAGATCATATGACACAAAAAATGGTGTAATCAATCAGTCAATGGTGGTGATTTCGCGAATATTGCATGGGAAAAGTAACAAAACGCCCATCAGGAGACGCGCGCATGACCTTGGATGCATTCAAAAACGATATCGCTCTGGCCGCAAAAGATGGCAGCTTGGCACGTGGTGTCATTGGCGACGGGATGATGATCCCAGGGGCAGCGGGGGATGTGCCGCTGGTCTATGCAGACTATGTGGCCTCAGGACGGGCTCTGCGTCAGGTGGAGGCGTTTATCGCCGATCACCTGCTGCCCTACTATGCGAACTCCCACACCGAGGCGTCTTTTTGCGGTTCCTACGTGACCCGCATGCGTCATGCCGCGCGGGCAGAGATTGCGCGGCTGACCAACTGTGGGCCAGAGGATGCGGTGATCTTTGCGGGCGCGGGTGCCACTGCCGGGCTCAATCGGCTTGTCAGTCTCTTTGGGGTCAATGAGGCGCGCAACCCGGTGGTTTTTGTGGGTCCCTATGAGCATCACTCGAATATTCTTCCCTGGCGCGAGAGCAAGGCGAAGGTTGTCGAAATTCCAGAAGCCTTGGAAGGTGGTATTGATTTGGGCGCCCTGCAGCGGGCATTGTTGGACCATGCTGGTAGTGATCTGCGGATTGGCAGTTTTTCGGCGGCCTCAAATGTCACGGGTATCCTGACCGACCCGGACCCGATCAGCCGCATGATGCATGCTGCTGGTGGGCTGGTTATTTGGGACTATGCCGGGGGAGGACCCTATTTGCCAATCTCTATGGCTGGTGAGCACGGCGCCCATAAGGATGCGGTGGTGGTTTCTCCCCATAAATTTCCCGGTGGGCCAGGGGCCTCTGGGGTTTTGCTTGTCAACAGCGGGGCTGTGCAGCGGCGTTGCCCCTCCTGGCCCGGTGGTGGCACTGTGAGCTTTGTTTCACCCTGGGGACATGAATACAGCGAGGATCTGGCGGCCCGTGAAGAGGCGGGAACACCAAACGTGATCGGAGATATCCGCGCGGCCCTGGCCCTATTGGTGAAGGAAGCGGTGGGCGAGGCTGAGATCGCCGCCAAGGAGGCCCGGTTTGCCGAAATGGCGCGTGCAGGCTGGGCTGATAATCCGCAGCTCACGCTGCTGGGGCACGCCTCTGCGCATCGTCTGCCGATCTTCTCTTTTACTGTTACAGGGGCATCGGGGGCGCCGGTGCATCAGCAACTCTTTACCCGGATGTTGAGCGACCACTACGGAATTCAGGCGCGCGGTGGTTGTGCTTGTGCTGGCCCCTATGCGCATCGCCTGTTGGATATTGACCGGGCAGAGTCTGACGCTCTGTTTGCAGCGCTTCAGTCGGGCAAAGAGCTGCAAAAGCCCGGCTGGGTTCGGCTCAACTTTTCTTATCTGATGTCAGAGGAGACGGCGCAGTACATCATCGACAGCGTAAACGACCTGTGCCTGCGGGCGGAGGCCTTGGCCCAGACTTATCTCGCGGACCCCAAGACCGCGCGCTTTCAGCCGCGCGCGGCTTGACCGGGCTGCCGAACCTGGCCCAAAGGGGAAAGCGCAGGCGAAATCCACCATGACAGGGCGGTGAAATCTATGGCAGAGTGACGGTGTTATTTGTTCTGTTATTTGGTCGGAGCCTTGTTATGGCACTTAATTTGTCGGCCCCTGTCGGGGATAAAAACCGTATTACGAAACCTGACGCCAAGTCTGGCGAAGGCAAGTTCAAACCTGTCAAAAACGCGGGCGCAGATGTCGAACTGGTGCGTTTGATGCTCAAGGCGAATGGCTTTAGCAATATCGCCATTTCACAAAAATGCGACGCCAGCCTGATCAAGGATATTCGTAGTTTCCAGAAAAAGTCGCTCGGTTTCAAAAAACCAGACGGAATCGTTGACCCTGGCATGCGCACCTGGAAGGCGGGCCTGGCCAAACTGCAGGCGATGATCGCGAACGATCAAAAGGTCTCTGTCTACGAGGTCAAGGAAGAGGGCAAGACCAAGCAGGTCGAGATGCGCGAGTTTGAGGCCGGAGAAAAGGCGCTCAAACATGAGATCCTGTCCAAGGCCAATATGATGCTGGGCCAGGCGGAGTGTTGGGTGGATTTCTGCAATGACGTGGAAAAAACCCGTCAGGCTGAAGACGGCATGATGATGGCGATCGCTGAATTTACCATGTCGACGCTGAACGACAATACCGATCCTCCCTGGACCCCGATCTTGAATGCGCGCTCTGAGGCTGGCAGCCTGAAAGCCCTAGTGAGCCGCTCCAAGCCGGACTGGGCCAAGGTACAAAAGCAGGATGCCAAGGCCACGCGGGTCTATAACACCGGGCAAAAGGCCTTTGACAAATTCATCAAGGCGCGCATTGGCACCGCAAGTAAGGCGGTCTTTACCCTGGAAATTGTGCGCGAGACCTCCTTTACGGTGATCGAAGTCTATGCGACCGCGCGCCTGGTTGCGACCAAGGGCATGAACCCTGTCAAAGCCCATGCGATTGCAGCGGCGGGCACCGAGGCGATGAAATCCAGCGCCGGGCAGTTTGGCGAATATCTGGCGGGCAACAAAGTCACCTGGGAAGGGGCGGCCAAGAAGGTTGCGCTGGACACGATGTTTGCCGGGGCCGCAGGGGCTGCGGGCGGTAAACTGAGCGGCACCTTTCTGAAAGGCATTGCGACCAAGGTGGCGGCCCAGCTGCCCTCAAAGATGTTTCAGACTTTCTCACAAAAGTCGCTGACTTTGTTTATGGAGAAGGTCTTTAGCACCGGTGTCGGTGCCGAAATGGTCAAAAATGCCGCCAAAGAAGCGATCATGCTGTTCAAGCCTTTGGTGGAAAAGGGGCGCGCACCGAACCAGAAAGAATTTACAGATGCGGTGGTCAAGGTGCTCTCGGGCGGGATCATGGCTTCTGGGCCGATGAAGGCGGTGTCTGGTTTTGGTTCCAGCTACCTGGCCAATTCGCAGAGCTTTCTGGCGCAAAAACTGATCCCACGGGCGATGGATCCGGTTTGGAAGGGGGATCTGATCAAGAAATACGGCGCCGATGCGGTGGAAGAGTTTGCCAAAAAGCACGGCCCCGCGATCTATGCAGAAGTGGCAGGGGCTTTGCAGGACAAGGTCTTTGTGGCCTTTGCCAATAAAGCTCTGGAAGGCTCTGATGGCTCGCAGTCTGCCAAGGTTTTGCAAAAAACCATGGAGGAGGCGATGCGCAAGGATGCAAATCTGCGCAAAGATCTCACTGCCATGGTTGAGAAAAAGGCCGATGCCAAACTGAAGAAATTGCAAAAGGCCAAGTGAGCACACTGGGCTAGCAACCCGGTTAGGTGGGGTGGTTTTGCAATTTCGACCCCTGCCTCCCGTTCCTGTGGTAATTGCGCAGGCGCAGTAATCTTGCCGCTTTCCCATTGGCTTGCGCCTCGCTATTACGAGGGGGAACCAAGGAGCCTAAAGTATGACCCAGATTACGCCGCAGCCCGGTATTATGGATATCGCTCTCTATCAGGGCGGCGCGGCCCACGTGGCGGGGGTGAGCAATACAGTCAAGCTCTCCTCCAATGAAAACCCACTGGGGCCTAGCCCACTTGCGATTGCAGCCATGCAAGAGGCAGCGGCGAATATGCATCGCTATCCCAGCTCTGATCATCAGGCCCTGCGCCAAGCGATTGGGGATGTGGAGGGGCTAAACCCCGAGCAGATCATTTGTGGCGCGGGCAGTGATGAGATTATTGCGTTTCTCTGCCAATGTTATGCCGGCCCAGGGGATGAGGTGCTCTATACCGAGCACGGCTTTGCGATGTATCGCATCAGCGCTCTGGCGGCGGGTGCAACCCCGGTTGAGGTTAAGGAACGCGAACGGGTGACCGATGTGGATGCTTTGCTGGCCGGGTGTACGGATCGTACCAAACTGGTGTTTATCGCCAATCCCAACAATCCCACGGGCACGATGATTTCCGCGGCCGAGGTCGCGCGTCTGGCAGATGGCCTGCCCATGGGGGCGCTATTGGTGCTGGATGGGGCCTATGCGGAATATGTCGAGGGCTTTGACGCAGGTGCTGCCCTCATCAACGCGCGCAGCAATGTCTTCATGACGCGTACCTTTTCCAAAATTTTCGGCTTGGGGGGCGCGCGTATTGGTTGGGGCTATGGGCCTGCAGAGATCGTGGATGTGCTGAACCGGGTGCGGGGGCCGTTTAATGTCTCCTCTACCGCTCTGGCCGGAGCCGAAGCGGCCGTACGTGACCGCGCCTATATCGATCATTGCCGCGCTGAAAACGCCAAATGGCGCAGCTGGCTGGCGGCGGCTTTGGCAGAGCTGGGGGTGGCTTCGGATACCTCCTGCACCAATTTCATCCTGGCGCGCTTTGCGACCCAGGCCGAAGCCGAAGCCTGCGATGTCTTTCTGCAGGGACAGGGCCTGATCGTGCGCCGGGTTGCTGGCTATAATCTGCCCACGGCCTTGCGGATCACAATTGGCGATGAAGCGGCTTGTCGTCGTTTGATCGCGGCCATCTCAGAGTTCAAGTCACAGCGGGCTGCCACATGAGCAATGTCATCTATAACCGCGTCGCTTTGATTGGCTTGGGGCTGATTGCCTCTTCGATGTTCTGGGCGATGAAACGTGCGGGCCTTGCGGGGGAAGTCACCGGCTATGCCCGCAGTGCCGAGACGCGGGACACCGCGCGGCGCATCGGCCTTTGTGATCGCATTTGTGACAGTGCCGCCGAAGCGGTCGAGGGTGCTGACCTCGTGGTGCTTTGCGTTCCTGTTGGCGCCATGGGAGCGGTCATGGGAGAGATTGGCCCCGTGTTGAAACCTGGCGCGACTGTCTCTGATGTGGGCTCAGTCAAGGCTCATGTGATCGAAGCTGTCACGCCACATATCCCAAAAGGCGTGCATTTTGTGCCGGCACACCCCTTGGCGGGCACCGAACATTCTGGTCCCGAGGCGGGCTTTGCCGAGTTGTTTGACAACCGCTGGAGCCTGTTGGTGCCAGTGGAAGGCAGCGATCGTACCGCTGTTGATCAGCTGCGTGCTCTTTGGGAGGGCATGGGCGCCAATGTTGATGAAATGGACGCCGATCATCATGACCTGGTCCTTGCAGTGACCAGCCATGCCCCGCATCTCATTGCCTATACCATGGTTGGCGTGGCCGATGATCTGCGACGGGTGACAGATAGTGAAGTGATCAAATACTCGGCTGCTGGTTTTCGCGATTTTACCCGAATTGCCGCCTCAGATCCGACCATGTGGCGCGATGTATTCTTGACCAATAAGGAGGCAACGCTGGAAATTCTGGGTCGCTTTACCGAGGAGCTTTTTGCGTTGCAGCGGGCTATTCGCACGGGGGACGGGGACCACCTGCATGATTATTTTACCCGCACGCGTGCCATTCGGCGTGGTATTATTGAAGCCGGGCAGGATACTGCTGCGCCCGACTTTGGACGGGCTCATAAATCATGATCAGTCAGGGGGTGCTTCGCGTCAGGATCTGCACATGGTGGATCGCGGGCCTGCTCTGTGGGGCGGGCATTGCGCCGCTGCAGGCCTCTGCCCCCGAGGTCTCCCTGCGTCCTGTTGATCGCCCCGCTTTCAGTGCAGTGGCCTCAGGGGAAGGGGTGCTGCAGTCATCGGTCGCGGCCCTGGTCGAGCTGGAACAGGAGCACGGATCGCGGCAATCCGGCCTGCGCCCCATTCAGCGCCCGGTTTCCGCCCAGATCCTGGCGGCAACTGCTCTGCCGAAGGATCTGCTGCCCAGTGCCCTTGATCAATCTCTGGTGCCATTTGTGCGCCCGGATACCATCGCAGAGCAGGCCTTGTTCAAACGTCGCCGCTTGCGCAGGGGGGCTGTTTGTGGAGATGTCGAAATCCAAGGCAA
Source organism: Roseobacter sp. MED193 (assembly GCF_000152965.1). Taxonomy (GTDB): domain Bacteria; phylum Pseudomonadota; class Alphaproteobacteria; order Rhodobacterales; family Rhodobacteraceae; genus Pseudophaeobacter. The sequence goes on from NZ_CH902583.1 coordinate 3,562,771, forward strand.
GGTCATCGGCGGCGTGGTAGCGACAATGCCGGGCTGCGGTGCAAAGGATGCCGTGCAGGTGACCTCGGTCGCAGGGGTCAGGCTCAGCCAGCCATCGGTGATGACCTGCGAAACAGCTGAAGCGTTGAAGCGCTGGGTGTCCAAAGATGTAGAGACCGCATTTGGCCGCCGCAATAAGGTGGTGAGCCTGCGCGTTGCGGCACACTATGCATGTCGGACCCGCAACAATCGTCCCGGTGGGCGCATCTCGGAACATGGCCGTGGCAAGGCCATCGATATTTCAGGTTTTAAACTGGAAGACGGTACGCTGGTAACTGTGCTCGAGGGTTGGACGGACCGCAAAACCCGCAAACCCATGGCTCGGATCTGGAAAGCCGCCTGCGGCCCCTTTGGCACCGTCCTGGGGCCGGAGTCTGATCGCTATCACCGCGATCATTTCCATCTGGATGTGGCGCGCCATCGCGGCGGGGCCTACTGCCGCTAGGCGGGGCTCAGCGTTCTGGGGGTGCGGGCGTCATGTCGCGGTCGGCTTAATCTTCGGCCTTATCCTGGGCGCAACCGCCTCGCGTTTCCGGCCTAGTGCTTGGCCCAACTGAGGCGTGCCAGTCATTGCGCAATAATGGCCCAGACCAGGCGGCAGCCCCCCTTTTTCCATCGAAATAGCAGAGCGTCCTTGCGATCTTGGCGATCTTGACGTGCTGTCAGCGCAGAACCAATCGTGGCGCAGTTCCAATTGGCAAAGGGCCTGCCCAGATTTGCCCGCGTTGAAAGCGCAGGGTCGTGTCGATCTTTTCCTCTGCTCCGGTTCCGGTGGAAAACAGGGCGAGTATTTTTTCGGCTCCGGTCCGTGTGCTTGGCGGCAGGAGGCTCAACCGCTCTGCAAGGTCCAGAATCCCGCGCCAGTTTTCCACCCGCAATGTCAGTTCACCACTGATCCGCCCCAGATCATCAACCGCCAGTTCCCCGGCTGAACGAAACAGCATATCCCCCCACTGGGCCTCGGCCAGATCCAGGCTGATCTTGCGGGGCTGTGGCCGTCGCAGTTCTATTGCCCGTCGGTCCCAGGGCGTGTCAAAAGTCAGCTCGGCGGCGATCTGCAAGGTGCTAAACTGAGGTGACAGATCATCCTTCAGCAGGTTTAGTCCACCAAAACCAACCCGCAGAAGGCCACTGGGGGAAACTCCCTGTGCGTTTGCGCTAAGTTGATAGTGCTCTGGCTGGGCCAGCTGACGCATCTCCAGCGACAAACCCTGCGCCTGCCAGAGAGCGCCGCTGCTGTCACTGATCTGCCAGGCGTGACTGGTGAGGGAGAGCTGCTCCAGTTCGAGCGCCAGCCCTGGTGCCAGCTGTAGCTCGGCCTGCATATTCTCTGCCACCAGACTACGGGTCTGATCAAACAGAGAAAACCGCTGCGGGGTAGGCGCGAAGCGCAGGCTTTGGGCGCCAGGCCAAAGTGCCGGGCTGTCAAATTCAATCCAGTCTGCGCTCCAGGCGACCCCGGTGCCAGGGTCCGCAAGCTGAGGCTGCTCCAAGTGCGTGACATGTCGCGTGGGAAACCCTGACGTTGTCATCGGGCCGTAGGCGACGTGCCAGCCCTGGCGTTGCTGTTCGCTAAACCAGGCTTCAAAGCCGCTGCGCAGCCCCCAGGCGGCCACGCCCCAGTACACGATCCAGATTGCAGCCCCAAGGCTAAACCATTTCAGCAGTCGCATTCTGCAAAGACCCTCTTTTTCTAGCCCGCATTTTGCTGTTTATAGGCGACGGATAAAAAGGGCCATAGATCATGACAATGTGGGTTTTCGGATATGGATCGCTGCTGTGGAACCCAGGGTTCCCTGTTGCGCGGCGCGAGGTTGCAACCCTGCAAGGCTATGCGCGCTCCTTCTGCATGACCTCAATCCATCACCGGGGCAGCGTAGAGGCGCCAGGACTGGTGTTGGCCCTGGATGAGATCGAGGGGGCCCACTGTAAGGGGTTGGCACTGGCTGTGGCCGCTGGCGAAGAAACCCAGACCCTTGCTTACCTGCGAGAGCGGGAACTGATCTCCTCTGCCTATCTCGAACGCGACCTCATTGTCGCGCTGCAAAGCGGCGAGGAAGTTCAGGCTGTGACCTATGTGATCGACCCGCATCACGCGCAATACTGCGGCGGCATGGCCCTGGAACAACAGGCGCAGATCATCGCCACGGCGGTGGGCGGACGCGGCCCCAATACCGAATATCTGTACAATACTGCTGAACATCTGAGCGAGATTGGCCTTGGGGACGCCGAACTGGAGTGGTTGATGGCGCGAGTGCGGCAAATAACGGCATAAAGCCTTGGTGCTTTTGTCTCTTTGGTTCTAAGATCCGGTTGAAAAGACGCCAAGAACTGACAGGATCGCACCGAATATGGCCCAAACAGACCGCAAGACTAGGCCGCAGTTTTCGCAACCGGTCCGACAAATCATCCTGATGTTGATCGCGCTTGGCCTTGCTGGCTTTGGCATCTTTGTTGCCCTGCCCAAGGTACTACCGGTCTTTCAGGCCAATCCTTGGCTCAATGGCTTTATTGTCATCGTTTTTGTCATCGGCGTTCTGTCCTGTTTTTGGCAGGTGCTGCAGCTGATCGGCTCTGTGCGCTGGATTGAAAGCTTTGCCTCCGGAGGTAGCCGAGGAGACAAGCGTGCTCCCTCGCTACTGGCGCCCTTGGCGGCATTGTTGCGCTCGCGCGCCGCGCGGATGCAGCTGGGATCTTCGTCGACACGTTCGATCCTGGATTCCGTGGCACAGCGCGTGGATGAAGAACGCGAGATCACCCGCTATATCGTCAACCTTCTGATCTTCCTCGGGCTTTTGGGGACATTCTACGGGCTGGCAACAACGGTTCCTGCGGTGGTGGATACCATCCGCAGCCTGGCCCCACAGGAGGGCGAAGAAAGCATCGCCGTGTTCAATCGCCTCATGACCGGGCTAGAGGCCCAGCTGGGCGGCATGGGGGTGGCCTTTGCCTCTTCATTGCTCGGCCTGGCAGGGTCGTTGATTGTGGGTCTGTTGGAGCTGTTTGCCGGTCATGGCCAAAACCGATTCTATCGCGAGCTGGAGGAGTGGCTGTCTTCGTTCACTCGGGTGAGCTTTTCTTCTGGGGAAGAGGGCAGCAGCGGTGGCGAGACGGGGGTCGTATCCGAAGTGCTGGACACGATGGCGGAGCAGATGGATGCTCTGCAGGCGATGTTTGCCCAAAATGCTGCCAGCCGCGCTGAGATCGACAACAAGCTCTCGCAATTGGTGGATGTGATCACCGACATGAACACACGACAGGATCAGGCGACGAGCATTGCCAATGCTTTGGAGCGTGTTGCTGTGGGGCAGGAGACCCTGACCGAGATCATGCGGGCCCACGGTGATGTTGGCATGGACGCGGAAAGCCGTATGAGACTGCGCTCTATTGATGTGCAGATGCTGCGCATTCTGGAAGAGATTTCTGCAGGTCGGCAGGAAAGCCTGGCTGAGCTGCGCAAGGATATCGATCTCATGGTCAAGGCCTTTGCTGTGCCTCGGGGCCGGGGCCGCCAGGTGCCAGAAGCTGCAGCGAATCCAGCCACCTCTGATTTCTTGCAGGGTGAGGACTAGACCATGGCCCTGTCGCGGCGCAGCGGGCAGCGATTCCAAAACTCGATCTGGCCCGGCTTTGTCGATGCCATGACTGGCCTGCTTCTGGTACTGATGTTCCTGTTGACCATTTTTATGGTGGTCCAATTTGTCCTGCGTGAGACCATCACAGGCCAGGAAAGCGAGCTGGATGAGCTGTCGTCTGAGGTGCAGGCGCTGGCCAATGCGCTGGGATTAGAGGAACGCGATAACAGTCGTCTCAACGCCCGGCTTGGCGCGCTCAGCTCGACCCTTTCTACCACTCAGGACGATTTGGCACAGGCACAGAACGCGCTGGACCAGCAACGCGCGGTGATTGCCGGGCTTACGGCAGAGCGCGACCAGCAGCAGACAGAACTCGCGCAGGCACAAAGCCAGATCACCGCCTTTGAAGCACAGGTTGCGGCATTTGTCGCCGGGCGCGATGCGGCCCAGGCGCAGATTGCCGAGCTAACCAAGAATCGTGACGCTTTGGAAGCGGAACGCACGACGCTGTTGAGCGAGGCAGAAGCGATGAACCTGGCCCTGGCACAGGCCCGCCAGGAAATTGATGTCGGCGCTGAAAATGCCCGCCTCGCGGCTGCCAAACGCGAGGCATTGGAGGCATTGATTGCGGATCTCGAGGCAGAAGGAGATCTGCAGGCCGGTGAGTTGGCTGAGTTGAATGCCCAGTTGAGCGCAGAAGAAGAGGCTCGCCTAGTCGAGGCCGCCGCCGCCGAAGCCCTACGGGCGCGCCTGGAGACGGCAGATGCCGAACTCACGGCGATGACCCTTTCGTTGGAACGTCAGCGGCAAGAGGCGGAGGATACTCTGACGCTCTTGGCGGCCGCCCAGCAAGCCAAGGAAAGGCTTAACGAAGATCTGGAGCGGGCCCTGGCAACGCTGGAGGCCGCCAAGGCGCAGACCCTCCAGCGTGATGAGCTGGCAGAACGTTTGACGCGGGTGCTGGCGCAGATGCAGGTCTCGCAATCCGCCGCCGAGGGGCGCGTGGCAGCCTTGGAGATCGAGCTCAACCGTCTGCGTGCAGATAGCACCTCTACGCAGGAGGTTCTGAACAATGAGCTAGAAGGGGCCCGCCGACTGGCCGCCGAAAACAAGGCGGCGTTAGAGGCGGAGCTGGCGCGGCAACGGGCTGCCAATGTGGAGACCGAAACACAATATCAGAGCGAGCTGGCAACCCTTCAAACGCAGCACGCCGAAGCCGTTTTGACTCTGGAACAGCAACTGGCAGCGCAACGCGCCGAGGCGGATGAGGCCCAGCGTCAGGTGGAAACCCAGCTCGCCCGGCTGCAGGCGGATGCGGCCTCGGTAATGTCGGGGCTCGAAGCGGAGTTATTGCAGGCGCAAAACGAGCTGGCGGCGGCGCGCAGTGCGGCCAGTTCTACCGCCGAGGAACGCGCCTCAGTCGAATTGCGCCTGCTGGAAGCGCTGGATGCATTGGAGAATGCGCAAGCGGCCGCCAGCGATCAGGCGGTTTTGCAGCAGCGGCTTTTGGCGGCTTTGAATGCCCAGCAAGACGCAGAGGCTGGCGCTGAAAAGGATCGCAGCCTAGCGCAGGAACGGGCCGCGCTTTTGGCGCAGGCACAGGCCGCTTTGTCGGATCAGAAAACTGTCTCTGCTGAGGCACAGCGCGAGACCGCATTGCTGAACCAACAGGTGGCGGCCCTGCGCGAACAATTGGGCGGGTTGCAGGCTATTCTTGATGATTACCAAGCACGAGATGACGCGCAGCAGGTACAGTTGCAAAACCTCGGCCAGGATTTGAACTCGGCGCTGGCTCGGGCTGCCTCGGAAGAGCGCCGCCGCCGTTTGCTGGAGGAAAGCGAACGTAAACGGCTGGAGGCTGAGGCGGCAGAACTGGCCAGCAAGGCCGAGAGCCTGGAGACCAAAGCCCAGGACCTGGAGCGTTACCGCTCTGAATTCTTTGGCCGTCTGCGGAATCTTCTGGGCAGCCAGGAGGGGGTCCGGATCGAGGGCGACCGCTTCGTCTTTGCCTCTGAGGTGCTGTTTGCCTCCGGTAGCGCAGATCTGTCGCGCGCAGGTGAGGGTGAGGTGGCCAAGGTGGCGCAGATTCTGCAATCCGTTGCGGCTGAAATCCCACCAGAGCTGAACTGGATCATCCGGGTGGATGGGCACACAGACAATACCGCCATGGCTGGCAGCGAAAAATACAGTGATAACTGGGAGCTGAGCCAGGGCAGGGCGCTGTCGGTGGTGCGCTTTATGATCGAAAACCTCGGCATTGCACCGGATCGCCTGGCGGCTAATGGCTTTGGTGAGTTCCAGCCGGTGAATACAGATGACACGCCGGAGGCGCGTGCCCAGAACCGCCGTATTGAGTTGAAATTCACAGAACGCTGACTTGCTGGCAAGCCGAATTGAGGCAGGCAAAACGACGCCACGCGCGCCTTCAGGCCAGGCCAAAATTAGACATGGACGGACTCTGGGGGGGATTTACCTAAGGTCGATCACTTGTTCGATGCGGTCAATTTCGTCGTCATCGCGCAGCAATACGGCTAGCGCGGTATAACGGCCATAATCCCAAGACTTGTTCCGTAGGCGCTTACCTGAGGCTCGGAAAAACTGTGCCTGATCGCGCTCTAATGTGATCTCGTGGACGGAGAACACTCCAGTAGGACCAGAGATGGACAGGCGCACTCGGTCGCCTTTCTGGCCGCCAAAGGCATAGGCCCAAAACACCAGGGCCGGGGATTTGGTGGTGAGGCGAGCACCTGAGGCAGCACCGGATTTGATCGCTTGGAACTCAGGAACTTGGGTGGAGAACCCCGCGCCGAGGAACCCGCCGGGCTGATAGGGCGGGGTATCCGCCCAGAGGCTTTCTGTGCTGGGGCTTTCTGCATCTTGTGTGCGGTTACAGGCTAGGCGCCCGTCGGGGGCAAAGGGATCCACGACATTGCCGTTCTGGCGCAGCGATAGGTGCAGGTGTGGGAATTGTGTCTTTCCAGACAGCCCGACCTCGCCCAAGGGGGTGCCCGCCTCAATCTGTTGCCCGTTTTGGACCCGGACAGAACCCTGTTTTAGATGGCAATACTGTGTCTCCCAGCCATCTGCATGACGTATAACAACGCCATTGCCACATTCACGCCCCTTCAGTACTTCGGCGTTTTCCTCGGTGGCGTAGGCATCGGGCATGGTGTCGCGCAGCCCTCGTACCACACCAGGCGCAGCGGCACGGACGGTGACGCCAGCCGCCATATCACGCAGATAGGGCAGGGCGATATCGGTGCCCTTATGGCCTGAGTAACTTAGTCCCTGGCATTGATAATCCTGGGCGCCGGGGCCAGGAATATGATCGACATACTGTTGGATATGGCAGGTTTCGCCAAGGCGGCAATCCACAGGCCACTGCAAGGTGAAATCGCTCGCCACGGCAGGGGCCGTGACGAGCGAGAGGAGGAGTGCTCCAATTGGCAGACGCATAATCAGCTTCAGTCGGCTGTCAACAATGGCGGTTTATCGCCAGAGATCCGCGGTTTGGTAGGGCCCTCGATGCGCAGATCCAGTTTGCCATCTTTGATGCCAACCTTGACCAACCCACCTTTGGCCAGCTTGCCAAAGAGCAGTTCTTCGGCCAGCGGCTTTTTGATGTGCTCCTGAATGACCCGCCCCAGTGGGCGCGCGCCCATGCGATCATCATAGCCCTTGTCAGCAAGCCATTCGGCAGCCTTACGGGTGAGCTCGATGGAGACGTTGCGGTCCATCAGCTGGGCTTCCAGTTGCAAGACGAATTTCTCGACCACCTGCAGGATCACCTCTTTAGGCAGAGGCGCAAAGGCAATCACCGCGTCCAGACGGTTGCGGAATTCGGGCGTAAATGTGCGCTCGATCGCGGCGGTGTCTTCGCCTTCGCGGCGGTCGCGGCCAAACCCGATGGCGGCCTTTGCCATATCCGATGCCCCGGCGTTGGAGGTCATGATCAAAACCACGTTGCGGAAGTTCACCGCGCGGCCGTTGTGATCGGTGAGCTGACCATTATCCATCACCTGAAGCAGGATGTTGAAGACATCCGGATGCGCCTTTTCGATCTCATCGAGAAGCAGCACGCAGTGGGGATGTTGATCAACCCCATCAGTGAGCAACCCGCCCTGATCAAAACCGACATAGCCGGGGGGCGCACCAATCAGACGGGACACCGCGTGTTTCTCCATGTACTCTGACATGTCAAAGCGCAGAAGCTCCACACCAAGCGTATCGGCCAGCTGTTTGGCAACTTCGGTTTTGCCAACCCCGGTAGGGCCCGCAAACAGATAGTTGCCAATGGGCTTTTCTGGTTCGCGCAGACCGGCCCGGGCCAGTTTGATGGCGCTGGACAGCGCATCAATGGCATCGTCCTGCCCAAAGACCACCCGCTTGAGGCTCTTCTCCAGATCCTTCAGCACCTCGGCATCGTCTTTGGTGACGCTCTTGGGTGGAATGCGGGCGATCTTGGCCACAACGGCCTCGATTTCCTTTACGCCGATGGTTTTGCGGCGTTTGCTTTCCGGCACCAGATGCTGTGCAGCCCCTGCTTCATCAATCACGTCGATGGCCTTATCGGGCAGTTTACGGTCATTGATATAGCGCGCGGCTAGTTCCACCGCAGATTTGATCGCATCCGCGGTAAACTTGATGCTGTGGTGTTCCTCAAAATAGGGTTTCAGCCCTTTTAGGATCTCAACCGCATCCTGAACCGAGGGTTCATTGACGTCGATTTTTTGGAACCGGCGCGCCAGAGCGCGGTCTTTTTCAAAATGCTGACGGAACTCTTTATAGGTGGTTGAGCCCATGGTGCGCAGCTTGCCGCCCTGCAGGGCAGGTTTCAGCAGGTTGGAGGCATCCATGGCACCGCCGGAGGTCGCACCAGCGCCGATCACCGTGTGGATCTCATCAATGAACAGAACACCATCTGGGTGGTCTTCCAGCTCGGTCACCACAGCCTTGAGACGTTCCTCAAAGTCGCCGCGATAGCGGGTGCCGGCCAAGAGCGCGCCCATATCGAGAGAGAAAATGGTGGTTTCTGCCAGAACGTTGGGCACTTCGCCCTGTACGATCTTGCGCGCCAGACCTTCGGCAATGGCGGTCTTGCCCACCCCAGGATCCCCCACCAAGAGCGGGTTGTTTTTGCGGCGGCGGCACAGCACCTGGATGCAGCGCTCAACCTCGTGACTGCGGCCGATCAGCGGGTCAATGTCGCCTTCACGCGATTTGGCGTTGAGATCGACGCAATATTTGTCCAGCGCGCTCTCTTTTTTGTCGCCTTCACCGGGCGGGACAGAGCCCATGGCTTCCTCTTCGCTCTCTGGGGCGCCGGTGACGGGGCGGGATTCCCCAAAGGCCGGATCCTTGGCCACGCCATGGGCGATGAAGTTCACCGCATCATAGCGGGTCATATCCTGATCCTGAAGGAAGTAGGCGGCGTCGCTCTCGCGTTCTGCAAAGATTGCGACCAAGACATTGGCGCCGGTGACTTCTGTGCGGCCAGAGCTTTGTACGTGAATTGCTGCGCGCTGAATGACCCTTTGGAAGGCCGCCGTCGGAACCGCTTCGGATCCATCGACATCAGTCACCAGATTGGCGAGATCTTCGTCGACAAATTCGATCAGCGACGCGCGTAACTGACCCAGATCAACGCCGCAGGCGCGCATGACACGGGCGGCTTCTGGTTCTTCAATCAAAGCCAACAGCAGGTGTTCCAGCGTGGCAAACTCATGGCGCCGCTCATTCGCCAGCGCCAGCGCGGCGTGAATGGCTTGTTCTAGTGTGCTCGAGAATGAAGGCACGGGCGTGCTCCTCTGTTCTTGGGTTGATCCGGGTATCGGCGTTCTGCCTCTTCCCCATGCATCAACCATGTCCTCATAGTATTAGAGTTTGGTTGATAGAGCGCCAGCTTCAAGGACTTTCTTTCAAATTTAGGTCACATTTCTTGTGAAAGCGGTGCAATTGCATGCGTTCTTGGCAGGGCGCCCTTCGGCTCAAGGGGATTAGAAATTATCTTTACGTTGCCGGATTTCTGCAAAAACCTCTGCGTTTTCAGCGCTTTCCATTCCCAATGTTGATTTCATCTCATCCAAATGAGCCCGCAGGAACGGATTTGTGTCCAGTTCCAACTGTAAACGTGACGGAACTGTGGCCTCGCCTTTGGCGCGTTTTGCATTAATTTCATCAACGCGAAGCTGCAGCTTCGCATTGTCAGGCTCGATTGTTAGGGCAAATCGGGCATTGGACTGGGTGTATTCATGCCCAGAATAGACCATGGTTTCCGGTGGCAGCGCCATCAGGCGGTTAAGGCTCTGCCACATCATGTCTGGTGTGCCTTCAAATAGGCGGCCACAGCCAAGCGCCATAAGGCTGTCCGCGGTAAAGACGGCCTGGCTCTCGGGCAGGAAAAAGGCGATGTGCCCTACCGTGTGGCCGGAGACATCCAGCACCTGAACCTCCTCGCCAAACAATTCAAAGCGCACACCATAATCCAGCGCATGGTCCAGAGGTGGCAGGCGGTGGGCGTCGGGTTTTGCGCCATAGACCTTGGCGCCATAGTCGCGGCGCAGCGCGTCAACGCCGTCGATATGGTCATAGTGGTGGTGGGTCAGCAGGATCGCATCCAAACCCCAGCCGCGGGCGCTCAGCGCTGATTTCACCGCGGCGGCCTCCGGCGCATCCACCAAAGCGGTCTGACCGCTCTTGGCATCGTGCAGCAGATAGGCATAGTTGTCCGAGAGACAGGGCAGGGTAATGATTTCCAGGGGCATGGTCTTTCGCCTCTCCATTGTTACACTGCGCATAGATTGGCCCAAGCAGCAGGGACCCGCAATGCATCTTGATGTTCAGGATCTTAGGAATTTCTACTATCGCAGTACCCTGGGCCGTGCGGCGCAGGCCTCGGTTCGGAACCGATTGCTGGAGTTCTGGCCAGAGGCCGCAGGGCAGACTGTGGCGGGATTTGGCTTTGCCGCTCCCCTGATGCGCCCCTATTTGGCTGAGGCGCGTCGGGTCATAGCCCTGATGCCCGGGCCTCAGGGGGTGATGCAGTGGCCTGCGGGGATGCCCAATGTGTCGGTCCTGTGCGAAGAGACCAGCTGGCCCATTGAAACGGGGCGGGTGGATCGACTGGTGGTGATGCATGGGCTGGAGACCTCTGAGCGGCCGACCCAGGTGCTGGAGGAATGCCGCCGGGTGCTTGGACCGGGGGGGAGGGCCATTTTTGTGGTGCCAAATAGGGCCGGGTTCTGGGCCCGGTCTGATCAGACACCCTTTGGTTATGGGCGCCCCTATACGCTCATTCAACTTGAAAACCAGCTCCGCCTGCATGAGTTCACCATCGAACGTCATGCGGCTGCCCTTTATCGGCTGCCCAGCCAAAGGCGGTTCTGGCTTAAATCGGGTGCACTGTTTGAACGGATAGGGCGCCAGTTGCCCGCCATGCTTGCGGGGGGAGTCTTTATGGTGGAAGTCAGCAAGCAGACGCATCCGCAGCACGGACATATGACCAAGGTCAAGCGGGCCAATCCGATCCGGGTTCTCGAAGGGCTGTCAAACCCTCTGCCAGAACCGGCTTGAAGCCCTTACAGGCGCTGCAACTGGCAGGCAGTTTGCTCTGATGTCGTTCTGCGGAGAGAAGGGGCAGACCGGGCAGCGTCCCCCTTGATGGTGACGGATCGGGACTGGTGAGAGACAAATGAAGATGATTCTGTTTTCACTTTTTGGCAACGAGGCCTTGAACTTTGGCTGCCTCTGTCAGGGCAATTGGGGGCAATCTTGTCGTTTTTGGTCTGTCAGGAATCGTAATTTACTGCCGTAACGTAGATAAAAATGCTCTTGTTTAGGGGGGCAAAGAGCCGCACTTTTGCTAACCTATTGAAAACATTGAAATCGGGGTTTTCCATCGTGGGACTATAGACAGTTGATAGGATGCTAACGCTCTGTTACATCCACGCTGATTTTAACGTCCTGCCACTTTGGTAGGGCTTGCTCACGCCCCCGGACGCCGTCTGCACCGCAGATATGCCAACCGGGGCCAAATGTCGGAAGGGTGGACGTGTCCGAACCAGCTTCGATTTCAGCAGGCATTGCTGCGCGCTATGCCACTGCGGTCTTTGAGATCGCCGAAGAAAGCAAGGCGCTCGATAGCCTTGAAACCAGCATCAATGATCTGGCAGCTGCCCTGGCTGACAGTGACGATCTGCAAAACCTGATCAGCTCGCCGCTGATTTCACGGGATGAGCAGGGTGCAGCCATTACAGCAATTGCTGCCAAGATGGGTCTTGCACCCGTGCTGGCCAATACACTGTCGTTGATGGCGCAAAAGCGCCGTCTGTTTGTGGTTCCTGCACTGATCACCGCTCTGCGGGATCGCCTGTCAGAAGCCCGTGGTGAAGTGACCGCCGAGGTGATCTCGGCCAAGGCACTGACCAAGACCCAAAGCGAAAAGCTGGCCAAGACTTTGGCAGAGCGCGTGGGCAAAAAGATTACCATCAATGCAACCGTCGATGAAAGCATCATTGGCGGTCTCGTCGTTAAAGTGGGCTCGAAGATGGTCGATAGCTCGATCCGCTCCAAGCTCAACTCCCTACAGAATGCAATGAAAGAGGTCGGATAAATGGGTATCCAAGCAGCAGAAATTTCTGCGATCCTAAAAGACCAGATCAATAATTTTGGTCAGGAAGCCGAGGTGGCTGAAATTGGTCGCGTGCTGAGCGTTGGCGATGGTATCGCCCGCGTTTATGGTCTCGACAATGTTCAGGCTGGTGAAATGGTCGAATTCCCTGGCGGAATTATGGGCATGGCGCTGAACCTCGAAGCCGATAACGTTGGTATCGTTATCTTCGGCTCCGACCGCGACATTAAAGAAGGTGACACTGTAAAGCGCACCAACTCGATCGTGGACGTCCCCGTAGGCCCCGAACTGCTGGGTCGCGTTGTGGACGGTCTGGGTAACCCCCTGGACGGCAAAGGCCCAATCAACGCTGCAAAGCGTGGCGTGGCCGACGTTAAAGCACCAGGCATTATCCCCCGTAAATCGGTTCACGAGCCGATGGCGACAGGCCTGAAATCTGTTGACGCGATGATCCCTGTTGGCCGTGGCCAGCGTGAGCTGATCATTGGTGACCGTCAGACTGGTAAAACAGCCATCGCGCTGGACACCATGCTGAACCAGAAATCCTACAACGATGCAGCGGGCGACGACGAGTCGAAGAAACTGTACTGCGTCTACGTTGCTGTTGGTCAGAAGCGTTCGACTGTTGCTCAGCTGGTGAAAAAGCTGGAAGAGTCCGGTGCGATGGAATACTCGATCGTGGTTGCTGCAACCGCGTCCGATCCTGCACCTCTGCAGTTCCTGGCCCCCTATGCCGCAACCGCGATGGCAGAATACTTCCGCGACAATGGCAAGCATGGTCTGATCATCTATGATGACCTTTCCAAGCAGGCTGTTGCTTATCGTCAGATGTCCCTGCTGCTGCGTCGTCCGCCCGGACGTGAAGCCTATCCTGGTGACGTTTTCTATCTGCACTCCCGCCTGCTGGAACGTTCGGCCAAACTGAACGAAGACTTCGGCGCTGGTTCCTTGACGGCTCTGCCCGTTATTGAGACCCAGGGTGGTGACGTTTCGGCGTTTATTCCAACCAACGTGATCTCGATCACCGACGGTCAGATCTTCTTGGAAACCGAACTGTTCTACCAAGGCATCCGTCCTGCTGTGAATACCGGTCTGTCGGTTTCGCGTGTTGGCTCCTCAGCTCAGACAAACTCGATGAAGTCTGTTGCGGGTCCGGTGAAACTGGAACTGGCTCAGTACCGCGAAATGGCGGCCTTTGCTCAGTTTGGTTCCGACCTTGACGCCGCCACTCAGCAGCTGCTGAACCGTGGTGCCCGTCTGACCGAACTGATGAAGCAGGCTCAGTACTCGCCGCTGACCAACGCAGAAATCGTCTGCGTGATCTTCGCCGGTACACAGGGTTACCTCGACAAGATCGACGTAAAGGCTGTTGGCCGTTATGAAGAAGGCATGCTAGCGCATCTGCGCGGTAAGCACGCTGATCTGCTCGAGTGGATTTCGACTGAAGATCCTAAGATCAAGGGCGATGCTGCCGACAAGATCAAAGCAGCGCTGGACGAATTCGCCGCAGATTTCGCGTAAGGGGATAAGGCAATGCCAAATCTCAAGGACCTGAAAAACAGGATCGCGAGTGTCAAAAGCACCCGTAAGATCACAAAAGCCATGCAAATGGTGGCCGCGGCGAAACTTCGCCGCGCCCAGGAAGCTGCCGAAGACTCACGTCCCTACACCAAACGGTTCAATGCCGTGATGGCGGGGCTGGCGGCTTCGGTTGGTGGCAGCGATTCAGCTCCCAAGCTGCTTCGCGGCACCGGCAGTGACCAGGTTCAGTTGTTGGTCGTTATGACCTCTGAACGCGGCCTGTGCGGTGGCTTTAACGCCAATATTTCCAAACTGGCACGCCAGAAGGCTCAAGAGCTGAAGGCCGCCGGCAAAACGGTCAAAATTCTGACCGTTGGTAAAAAGGGCCGCGACGCACTGCGCCGCGACTTTGCCGATGATTTCATCGGCCACGTGGACCTGAGCGAAGTTAAACGTATCGGCTATGCCAATGCGCAGAACATCGCAAAGGATATCCTGACCCGCTTTGACGCTGGTGAATTTGATGTTGCGACCCTGTTCTTTGCAGAGTTCGTCAATGTTGTGACCCAGGTGCCAACAGCGCAGCAGATCATTCCGGCCTCTTACGAGGGCGGTGCCGCTGAAGAGACCTCTTCGGCCGTTTACGACTACGAGCCCAGCGAAGAGGCAATCCTTGCCGACCTGCTGCCCCGTGGCGTATCGACCCAGATCTTTTCGGCGCTGCTGGAAAACGGTGCATCCGAGCAGGGTGCCCGGATGAGTGCGATGGATAACGCCACCCGTAACGCTGGCGAGATGATCGACAAGCTGACAATCGAGTTCAACCGCTCGCGTCAGGCCGTCATCACCAACGAGCTGATTGAAATCATTTCGGGCGCTGAGGCGCTCTAAGAGACAACCGGAGACAAACACATGGCAAACGCAAAAGGCAAAATCACGCAGGTGATTGGCGCCGTTGTGGACGTGCAGTTCGAGGATGCCCTGCCGGAAATCCTGAATGCCGTCACTACAGACAACAACGGTAAGAACCTGGTTCTCGAGGTTGCTCAGCACCTGGGTGAGAACACTGTTCGTACCATCGCAATGGACGCAACCGAAGGTCTGGTTCGCGGTCAGGACGTGACCGACACCGGCGCGCCTATCTCGGTTCCAGTTGGCAACGCCACACTGGGTCGTATCCTGAACGTTATCGGCGAGCCGGTTGACGAAAAGGGCCCCGTTGAAGCCACCGAAACACGCGGCATTCACGGCGACGCACCTGCTTTCGCTGACCAGTCCACCGCAACCGAGATCCTGACCACAGGCATCAAGGTTATCGACCTTCTGGCCCCCTATACCAAGGGTGGTAAAATTGGTCTGTTCGGCGGTGCCGGCGTTGGTAAAACCGTTCTGATCATGGAACTGATCAACAACATCGCGAAGGTGCACTCTGGTGTGTCCGTGTTCGCTGGTGTTGGTGAGCGGACCCGTGAAGGCAACGACCTTTACCACGAGATGATCGAATCCGGTGTTATCGTTCCCGAGAACCTGGTCGACTCCAAAATTGCTCTGGTCTACGGCCAGATGAACGAACCTCCCGGTGCGCGTATGCGGGTTGCTCTGTCGGGTCTGACCCTGGCGGAACAGTTCCGTGACGACAGCGGCTCTGACGTTCTGTTCTTCGTGGACAACATCTTCCGCTTCACACAGGCGGGTTCCGAGGTGTCGGCTCTCTTGGGTCGTATTCCTTCGGCGGTGGGCTACCAGCCAACACTGGCCACCGACATGGGTGCGATGCAGGAACGGATCTCTTCGACCAAAAATGGTTCGATTACTTCCGTTCAGGCCGTTTACGTTCCTGCGGATGACCTTACTGACCCTGCACCTGCGACCTCCTTTGCGCACCTGGATGCGACAACCGTTCTGGATCGTGCGATCTCGGAAAAAGGTATCTATCCTGCGGTTGACCCACTGGGTTCAACATCGCGTCTGCTGGATCCACTGATCATTGGTGAAGAGCACTACACCGTTGCCACAGACGTTCAGCAGATCCTTCAGCGTTACAAATCGCTGCAGGACATCATCGCCATTCTCGGCATGGACGAACTGTCAGAAGACGACAAACTGGCTGTGGCCCGTGCGCGTAAGATCGAACGCTTCCTGTCCCAGCCGTTTGACGTTGCAAAAATCTTCACCGGTGCCGATGGTAAGCAGGTTCCGCTGGAAGACACTATCGCATCGTTCAAGGCCGTTGTGGCTGGCGAATACGACCACCTCCCCGAAGGCGCCTTCTACATGGTTGGCGGCATCGATGAAGTGATCGCAAAAGCCGAGAAAATGGCTGCTGACGCGGCCTAAGGAGGGCCCTGATGGCTGATACCATGCAATTTGACCTCGTAAGCCCGGAGCGTAGCCTTGCTTCGCTCCAGGTGAACGCGGTGCAGATCCCTGGCGCGGAGGGTGACATGACGGCGATGCCGATGCATGCACCCACCATCACCACCCTGCGTCCGGGTGTCCTGCGGGTTGAAAGCTCGCAAGGCACTTCGGAGTTCGTGGTCACTGGCGGTTTTGCCGAAATCAGCGCCGAGGCCCTTTCGGTCCTTGCTGAACGTGCAATTCCAATGGATGAGATGACCCGCGCCCATCTGGACGAGCTGATCGAAGAGGCTCGCACCATGTATAAAACCGCTCAGGATGACGAGCAGCCCCACGATATCGTGGAAGAGGCTGCAAAGCTCTTGTCGGATATGGAGGCCCTGGGCACCCATATGAGCCTGTAACGGCCCGTTGGATCACGCCCAGTGTGTTCACCAGAGTTAGAAACCGGCCCGTCATCGTGATGGGCCGGTTTTGTTTTTTGAATCTTAGAATTTTTTGGTCTTTAATGGCCGAACCGCGATTTCGCGCGGATAGACCAAAGCTGGAACGATAAGACATGCAACGACTACGCAATCCACGCATCGGAATTGACCAGGGCGACCTGGTTCTGTTTTCCGAGTTCGACAGTGGCGGCAGCATGTGGACCGGCGAGGGCGCCCGGGAGCGCCGCAAACTGGTTCGTTTCAAAGAGGCCTATCGCCGCCCGCCAGCGGTGCAGGTTTCGATCTCGCTCTGGGATATGGACACCAGCGCCGCCATCCGCGCAGAGTTGGTGGCGGAGAATATCACCACAACGGATTTTGAAGTGGTGTTCCGCACCTGGGGCGACAGCCGCATCGCCCGCCTACGCGCCGCCTGGATTGCCATGGGCGAGCTGCCCTTTGACGATGACTGGGATGACGTGGACTGAGGTCTACGAGGAGAGGCCTGCGAGAACCCATTCCGGCTTTCGGTCGGGGGCTTGTGTTATCGCAAAGGGCAGCTCTGCGGACATAGTTGTCATTCGCTGCGGCTGCGCCAATGCCAGCTATCAGGATGAACTGGAGCTTAAGTATGGCAGTGTGGAGTTGGTTTGAGGGTCACAGGCTACATCCTAATTGCTCCAGACAGTGGATGGTCCTCGATATTTTGATAGCGATCTATGAGTGTACTGAATAGGTCATTCATCGGATTAACTTCCTGATCAGGGTCACTTGACCGGACAACGATCTTGGTAACTCGTGAACCTTGCGAGGTTTCGGCGTGCTTGCTCCATAGCAAACGCACCCATGGGCCAGGGAAGAAGTCGTCGGCCTGCTCCATATACCCAACGCCGCCGTGTAGATCTTTCATGGCCAGCTTCGCGCGGTGTCTCGCATATCCCGCTTCCTTTGATATTTGTTGGGCAAAAGTGGTAATTTCCCCCACTTTCATATTGGTGAAATCACTGCTGTCCGTCGCCTCTTGACTGGCAACTTCAGACCACCTTTTCATTTCTGAACGATCAACTGAAACAACATCATCTTCGAAACACACGTGAACTTCCGCTACAGTCTTCGCGCTTCCGTAACGGAGCAATCCTTTTTCGTTCTTCGGAAAGTCGCCAGCAAGAAAGTATAGATATTCACCCATTGGGTCGGCTTCCCAAAGGAGGCCGTCGTATGTCGTGGTTGTGGGATTTGTAGGCGATACATTGGACCTGTCACGGTTTGATGCCGCTCCTTTGATAGCATTTACTGCAACAAAGGAGATGAACTATGGGACTGAAACGGACAGACGAATTTCGACAAGATGCGGTGCGCATCGCATTAACCAGTGGGCTGACGCGTAAGCAGGTGGCTGACGATCTGGGTGTTGGCATGTCGACGTTGAACAAATGGATCACTGCACACCGAGACACAGACGTGGTTTCCAAAGAGGATTTGAGCCTGGCTCAAGAGAATGATCGACTTCGACGGGAGAACCGGCTCCTGAAGGAGGAGAGGGAGATCTTAAAAAAAGCCACCCAGTTCTTTGCGGGCCTAAAGCAATGAGATTTAGGTTTGTCGAAGAACACAGGGGCAGCTTTCCAGCCGCCCGGTTGTGCGAGGTCGTCGGTGTCAGCGCACGCGGGTTACGCGCATTCCGCAGTCGCCCAGCCAGTCGTAGGCAGCGATCTGATCTGGTCACGCTGGCTCATATCAAAGAGCAGTCGCGGCTTAGTTTGGGGAGCTATGGCCGCCCACGAATGACCGAAGAGTTGAAGGAGATCGGTTTGAACGTGGGCCACCGTCGTGTTGGCAGGTTGATGCGCCAGAACGGGATATCTGTTGTCAGAACACGCAAACACAAGGTCACGACAGACAGTGACCACAAGTTCAATATCGCGCCGAACTTGCTGGATCGAAACTTCTCAGCTGACCTGCCAAATCAAAAGTGGGCGGGGGATATCAGCTATGTCTGGACCCGCGAAGGCTGGCTGTATCTGGCCGTGATCCTCGATCTGCATTCAAGGCGTGTTATCGGCTGGGCCGTGAGCAATCGGATGAAACGCGACTTGGCGATCCGGGCGTTGAATATGGCCATCGCGTTCCGGCAGCCGCCCAAAGGCTGCATCCATCATACGGATCGCGGGTCGCAATATTGTTCCCATGACTACCAGAAAATCCTGCGCCAGAACGGCTTCAAAGTATCGATGAGCGGTAAGGGTAATTGTTACGACAACGCCGCCGTCGAGACGTTCTTCAAGACCATCAAAGCTGAACTGATCTGGCGGCATCCTTGGGAGACCCGTCGGAAGGCTGAAATGGCGATCTTCGAATACATAAACGGGTTCTACAATCCACGCCGCCGTCACTCAGCACTGGGCTGGAAAAGCCCTGTCGCCTTCGAACGAAAGGTGGCTTAAACGAGCACTTGGGGCGGCACTAAAACGCGACAGGTCCACATCTATCCAAACAGGAACATCTGAGGTTTCCCCAATTTGTTGGATATCGACAATATGGTGGGCCTTAAGGTTTTCGATATGATTTCCTTCAGGCTGCACACGCTTTGCTTTTGCTCCAGTCCTTCGGAATTTTTGCCACCAGGTCATAACTTTTCCTGCCATTGCTGAGGTGAAAACCATCCCCAGCTATTTGGGAACGGCGATACTCATGTCCTCTTTCGGAGGTTTAACATCATTGCCTGAATGACAAAAGACAAGCGGACCTTCATGCAAAGCGCGGCATCAACCACATTGAGCTCATTGCTGACATTGAGTTGGAAGCTGTGCCCTGCAGCATTACCACTAACTTTGATAGACAAAGGCCCCGGCAGAGTGCTGCTCGGGGCCTTTGTGATGGTTTTGAAATGAGCTTAAACCCCGTTTGAGTAGAGCGACTCGTAGATTGGAACCAGGGTCTTGTCTTCAAACAGCGAGGACACAGAGGTGCCGTGCCAGATATTCAGGATCGCCTGGGTGAACAGCGGTGCGGTGGGCAGAACGCGGATGTTTGGTGTGTTGAGGATCTCTTCGGTGGGTTGAATGGAATCGGTCAGCACCAAGGATTTCATTACCGAGTTGGAGACACGCTCCACCGCAGGGCCGCTCATCACGCCGTGGGTGATATAGGCGTGGACCTCTTTGGCGCCATTGTCGAGCAGCACCTGCGCCGCCTTGCACAGGGTGCCAGCAGTGTCGCACATATCGTCGATGATCAGGCAGATCTTGTCCTGAACATTGCCGATGACGGTCATCTCGGCCACTTCGCCAGCTTTTTCACGACGTTTGTCGACGATCGACAGCGGCGCATCGATGCGTTTGGCCAGTTCACGGGCGCGGGCAACGCCGCCAACATCAGGCGAGACCACCATCAGGTCATCCATCTGGTCCTTGAACTGATTTTTAACATCCAGTGCAAAAATCGGCGAGGCATAGAGGTTGTCCACCGGAATATCAAAGAAGCCCTGGATCTGCGCAGCATGCAGATCCATGGTCAAAATCCGCTCAATGCCCGCGCCGGTCAGCATATTTGCGACCAGCTTGGCAGAGATCGGCGTGCGGGCCTTGGTGCGGCGGTCCTGACGGGCATAGCCGAAGTAGGGGATCACCGCAGTGATACGTTGCGCGGATGAGCGGCGCAGTGCATCGGAGATGATCAAGAGCTCCATGAGGTTGTCATTGGCCGGATTGGAGGTCGGCTGAATGATAAACATGTCCTCGCCGCGCACGTTCTCGTAGACCTCTACAAAGATCTCACCGTCGTTGAAGCGTTCAACGCGGGCATCAACCAGACCTTGGTCGACACCGCGGTGCATGCTCATACGGCGGGCAATTGAGTTGGCAAGAGGGAGGTTGGCGTTCCCAGCGATAAGCTTGGGTTCGTTCAAGGTCGGCATTGGCTGATATCCCCGGCAGCAATGGCTATGTGACAGATTCGTGATCTTGCTCACCGCTTAACATGTGCGTAGCTTTCAGCCTAGTTCTAAGCGGGAGAAAACCAAAAATGGCCACCATCGATTATTACTTCTCGACCCTGTCGCCCTATGCCTACCTGGCCGGAACACGGTTGGAGGCGGCGGCGGCGCGACAGAATGTCCAGATCAATTATAAGCCAATGGACATCGTGACGCTGTACGGGAGGACCGGCGGGGCCCTGCCCAATGAACGTCACGTCTCGCGTCAGGAGTATCGGTTGATCGAGCTCGAGCGTCAGGCCAAAAAGAATGGGCTGGCGATCAATTTGCAACCAGCCCATTGGCCGACCAATCCGGCTCCGTCCTCTTATGCAATCATTGCAGCCCAGGCGGCGGGGGGCGGCGATATGGGCGCCTTGGTGCATGGTTTGATGCGTGCTGTCTGGGCGGAGGAGCGCGATATTGCCCAGGATGAGGTGATCAAATCCTGTCTGCAAAGCGCCGGCTTTGACGCGGCGCTTGCGGATAGCGGGCTCTTGGCCGGCGCGGAGAGATATGCGCAAAACCTCGAGGACGCCCTGAGCGCGGGTGTTTTTGGGGCGCCTTTCTATATCACCCAGGAGGGTGCGCGGTTTTGGGGTCAGGATCGGATCGAAGATTTGGAACATCATTTAGCGCAATAACCCCGTTGGGACATTAACCGGGTCAGGTCTGTAAGCGGCCCAAGAGACGCAAGTGAGACAAAGATGAAGGACAGAGTTTTGAGCGATGTATTTTCCCGCAGTTTTGCGACGGGGCCGCGCCGTGTTCTGGCGGTTCATTGCTCACTTGCCCATTCCGGGGCTTGGCGTGGCCTGGCTGAGGTCTTGAAGGATGAGATCACGCTTACGGCATTCGACATGTTTTCCCACGGTCGCAGCCCGGATTGGGATGAAACCGAGGATTTTCAAACTGCCAATGTTGAGGCGGGTTTAGCGCTCTTAGAGGCGGAGTCCGGGCCGGTGGATTTGATTGGCCATTCCTTCGGGGCGACCGTTGCCCTGCGCATGGCGCAGGCCTGTCCGAGGCAGGTCAGAACTCTGGTGTTGATTGAACCGGTGCTCTTTGCAGTGACCCGAGCAGAGGCGCCGGAGCTGCAGGCGGCGCTGGAGGCGCTGGAGGCTCCCTTTAATGACCTATTTCAGGCGGGAGAGGTTGAGCAGGCGACGCGATTGTTCAATCGGATGTGGGGCACTGGCGAGCCAAAATGGTCGGATCTTCCTGAGCCGGCGCGGGCCGCTATGGTGCGGGCCATGGAGGCGGTCCCCAAGAGTTATGAGGTGCTCTATCTGGACACAAAAGGCGTGCTTGAGCCGGGTGCATTAGCATCTGTCGAGATGCCGGTACTCTTGCTGAGCGGAGCGGAAAGCCAGCCGGTAATGCCCCTGATTAACGAAGGTCTGGCGCGGCGCCTGCCGCAGGCGCGCTGCGAAGTGGTGGAGGGGGCGGGGCATATGCTTCCCATCACCCATGCGGGTATTGCCGCAGGCTTGCTCAATCGGTTCTGGTCGGACCTGGGCTGACTGCCGCGAGAGGGGGGGGGGCGCTGCCCCCCTGCGCCCAGTGGGCGCATCCCCCCGGAATATTTTTGGAAAGGTGAAAGGGGCTGCACAGGCCGTTATGGTGTTTGGCACGCTGCTTTTTTGCAGATTTCAGAACGAAGATCAGGTCTGGGTAGCCAAAGCCAAAAAGTGATCGATCTGGTCTTTGCTGATCGCCCAGTCGCAGACAAACCGTGCAGCGATCTGTTCTTTAGGGTCCCCTTCCAATGGGCCATCCCAAAGGTGATAGGCGGCGCCCGCATCAAACAGACGTTGATGGGTGGCGCGGGGCAGGGCGGCAAAAATCATATTGGCCTGGGGTTCGTGCAGGAAAGGAGCATTGGCGCGGCGCAGGCCGTCGACCAGATAGGCGCAGTTCTGATTGGCTTTGATCGCATTGTCGCGCCAGAGGTCATCGGTGAGATAGGCCAACATCTGCGCGGAGAGATAGCGGTGTTTGGAGAAGAGATGTCCGCCGCGTTTGCGCCGCAGTTCGAACTCCCAGGCTTTAGCAGGGTCAAAGAAAATCACCGCTTCCACCCCCATAAGGCCGTTTTTGGTCCCCCCAAAGGAGACCGCATCCACGCCGGCCTTCCAGGTCATCTCGGCTGGAGTGCATCCCAGCGCCACCATGGCATTGGTAAAGCGGGCGCCATCCATATAGAGGGGAAGATTGAAGGCTTTGGTGACCGTTGAAAGCTCATGCAGCTCTGCCAGACTATAGATGGTGCCGCGTTCGGTTACCTGGGTGAGCGAGACCGGGCCGCGTTGTGGTCCGTGGACGCCGCGGGTTTCTTCCTTGGCGATTGTGGCGCGCAGGGCGGTCGCCGTCATCTTGTCATCAAATCCAGGCGCGCCCGGCACCAATGTCAGTTTGGCGCCAGAAGTATAGAATTCCGGCGCGTTGCATTCGTCCTCGTGGATATGGGCAGTGGGAGTGCAAAAGATGGTTTCAAAGGGCTGACAGAGTGTTGAGAGTGCCAGGGCATTGGCGGCTGTTCCGGTGGCCACCAGGAAAACAGCGGCCTCTGGGGCTTCGAAGATCTCGCGGATTCGAGCCGTGACCTCCGCCATTTCTGCATCGGCGCCATAGCCCATGGCATAGCCGGTATTGGCCTCTGCCAGAGCGGCCAATACCTGCGGCGGCACTGGGCCGGAATTGTCAGAGGCAAAAAACATTAGATGGGCTCCTCAATGATATGGTCTTCCCAGTCTTCTTCTGGGGTGTCGAATTCGGAAACCGTCCAACCGCGTACAGTGACACCAGCGTCATGGGGGCTGTTGGGGTCGCCCGTCAGCAGGGGGTGCCACTGGGGGAGCGGTTTGCCCTCCCAGAGCAGGCGGTAGGCACAGGTCTGCGGCATCCAGTAGGCGTGGCTGTCCAGATTGTCAGGCTTGAGCACGATACATTCTGGGATGAATTGGTGGCGGTTTTCATAGTGGGCACAGTGGCAGCTGTTGTCATCGAGCAATCGGCAGGCCACGCGAGTGAGGGCGACTTCGCCGCTGTCTTCGTCTTCCAGTTTGTTGAGGCAGCATTTGCCACAGCCATCGCAAAGTGCTTCCCATTCCTGCTGGTTGAGCTTGTCCAGAGGCTTCTTTTCCCAAAAGCGCTTGCCCAGGCCTTTGCGATCAATGCCCTCGCTCATGTGCTGGCCCGTAGTTCTGCAGGTGCTTCTGCGTCGAGGATGTGGCGCGCGCGGGCGCAATCTCCATCCATCTGGGCAATCAGCGCCTCCAGCCCGTCGAATTTCATCTCAGGGCGCAGATATTCTACGAGAGCGACCGAAAGCGTGGCGCCATAGAGGTTGCCGGTAAAATCAAACAAGAATGTTTCGATATTGGGGTGGGAGCCGTCGAACATGGGGCGCACGCCAATCGAAGCTGCGCCTTGGTAGCTGCCCCGGTGGGGGCCATCCAGCACATCAACAAGCACGGCATAGACGCCAAAGGCAGGCGGGTGCAGGCCATCAATGGACATATTGGCGGTGGGATAGCCCAGATCACGTCCGCGCTGCTCCCCGCCGATCACCTCTCCTTCGATACGATGCCAATGGCTGAGCATCGCGGCGGCGTCGCGGGGGCGCCCTTCGCTGAGCGCTGTACGGATGGCGGTAGAGGAGACGGTATCGGATGAATGCTCCATCAGGGGCGCGATGGTGACGCCAAAGCCCATCTCGGCGCCAAAACGTTGCAGATCCGCTGCGGTGCCGCTGCGGCCCTTGCCAAAGCAGAAGTCGGCGCCGACAACCACATGGGCCAGGCCTAGGCCTTCGGAGATGACTTTGCGGGCAAAGTCTTCGGGGGGGAGGCCGGAGAGGGCCGCGTTGAAATTCAGCTGATAGAGCCGTTCAACCCCCAGCTTTTCCAGCCGCGAGGCGCGGGCCTCGGGTGACATCAGGCGAAAGGGGGGCGCGTCGGGGGCAAAGAAAGCACGGGGATGCGGTTCAAAGGTCATCACCCCCAGGGGGGCTTGGGGTGCGGCCGCGCGGGCCAGATCAATGACCGACTGGTGGCCTCGATGGACGCCGTCAAAGTTGCCGATCGCGACGCTGGCGCCACGGTCTTGCTGCTCTACAAATTGATAGTCTCGGATGATGCGCATAGGGCCTGCCTAGCGCTCTGCAAAGAGGCTTGCAAGTCTCGGCGTTACGGAAGTTTCTTGCAGGTGCCATATGCCTGCTTTTGTGCCGGCACAGAGGTCAGTCGAACTTACGTGAGGGGGCCATGACCATGGCTTCGCCGACCAGTACCTTTTTACCATCCACCATGCAGCGACAATCCAGTTTGACCCGGCGTTTGTCGATGACAATATCCGTCACCTCGACCTCGGCCAGCACCAGATCACCAGGGCGCACTGGTGCGAGGAATTTCAGCGACTGGCTCATGTAGATGGTGCCATGGCCGGGCAACTGCTCGCCGATGACAGCAGAGATCAGGCCTGCCGTTAGCATACCGTGGGCGATACGGCCCTGAAAAATGGTGTCCTGAGCGTAATCGTCATCCAGATGCACCGGATTGCGGTCGGTGGAGACCTGGCTGAACATTTCTATGTCTTCATCGGTGATCACTTTGCGGACAAAGCGCGTCATGCCCATTTCGATGTCTTCGATGCAGATGGTTCCGCGTGGCATGTTGTCCAACATGGTGTCCTCCATGAGCCTTCCCCTTGGGGTGGCCTTGAAACTTTATAGCGACCATGTGGCGCTCTCTGGCAACTTTATTACTTTGCAGGTGCAGAAAATCAAGAGGTTTTTCGATAAGATCTGTCTGCTCAAAATTGTGGTCGCGCAGGTGAATCCCATAAAAAATCGGCACCGCGTTGGCTGGTGCCGATGGTCATGCCCCATTTAAGTGTCTGTGAAATAAACGTTAATACACTAACGTAGAAAACCGATACTGAAGGTTGGTGCCGAATTTTCCTGTTCGAGGTAGTCTGATAGCGCTGCGGCATCAGGCTGGGTGGTTGTTCTTGTTTCCCGCGCGGCGAGCCCGCCGGTGATAAAGAGGGAATCGATCCCCTCTCCCATGGCGCCTGCGATATCCGTATGGGGGCCGTCGCCAATCGCTAGAATATCGCCATCTGCGATATCACTGCCCATTTCGGCCAAACGACGGCGGGCGAGATCGTAGATTGGGGGGTGTGGCTTGCCAAAATAGAGGCTCTCTCCCCCCATTTCGGTATAGAGCCGGGCCAGCGCCCCGGCGCACCATTCCCGCTTTTCGCCGCGATCAACGATGATGTCGGGATTGGCGCAGAGCAGTTTGAGGCCTTTTTGCTTGGCAAACAGGAAATCGGCCCGGTTCACATCGGGATCGGCCATGGTGTCAAAGGGGCCGCAGCAAACAATGCCTTCGGCCTCTGCCAGGGGGACGCGGGTGATCTCAACTGGATCGTGGATGACATTCAGCGGCTCAAAGAAACCTTCGTCGCGTTGCCATTCCCCCATGAAATAGACCTTGCTGCCTACCGCACCGGTAAACATGGCCGAGCGCGCAGAATCGCCGGAGGTGGCGATGGTGTCATAGGCGTCATCGGGCACCCCAAACTGTGCCAGTTGGGCGGCGACGCCAGCGCGAGGTTTTGGCGAATTGGTGACCAGCACCACGATGCCGCCACGCTGGCGGTAGGCCTGTAGCGCAGCAACGGCCTCGGGGTAGGCGGTGATCCCGTTGTGGACGCAGCCCCACAGATCGACAAACAGCGCGCGATACCGGTCGGAGACCTCGGACAGGGATTGGATGATCTGGGACATGGGCTGACCTTTGAGACAGGAGGCGGATTACCTGCTGCTATGCCAAACTGGGGGGGATTTGGCCAGTCTCTCTTGCTGAGCTGTGGCGGCAAGGCCCAAACGCTGACCTAGGGTTGTGGACTGCCGCAGGGAAAAACTTGACGCTGTACCGTGAACGGGTCATCAATTCCGAGATTCTCAAGAGGTAAATTGATGAAAAACCTGACTTTAAAGATCGCCACTCTGGGGTTGTGCTTTGGGGTGACCGCCTGTGGTACCACCTACCAATTGCCCGAGATTAGCCCAGATCAGACGGCTCAGGCGTCGCAGATCTTCGCACAAGCAGCAGCAGAACCGACCAGGGCAAACCTGTCAAACGCTGCCGCCGAACGACGGTTTCGTCGTGTGGCAGCACGGATTGAACCGGTTGGGCGCAGCTATTGTGAAACCCTGACCAAGGATACACCGGGCAGCAATTGCGCGGTCGACATTGCCATTGATCGCCAGATGGATGACCGCAACGCCTATTTCACCTATCGTGAAGGCCAGCCTATCATCCGCGTCTCCCTGCCTCTGGTCAAAGACACCAGAAACGACGACGAGCTGGCCTTTGTCCTGGGGCATGAATATGGGCATCTGATTGGCAAACACACGGAAAAACAAAAGCAACAGGCCATTGCTGGCGCGATCATCGTCGGGGTGATTGCTGGGGCTGTGACCGCTGACTCCGGCGTATTTGACAGTGGGATTGTGGAAGCAGGGGTCGGGATTGGCGCTGCGGTCGGTACCTATGCCTATTCTCAGAGCTTTGAGCTGGAAAGCGATACATTGGGTACCCGTATTGCCGATGCCGCGGGTTATGATGCGGTGGAAGGCGCCAAATACTTTGCCAAGCCCGAGGACGCACGCACCACCGCCGGGAAGCTGTCCTTTTGGGGCACACATCCTCCGGATGCCAAACGGCTGGCAACTGTTCTGGCCACAGCGGATCAAATCGAAGCAAATGTTGGCTTGCAGCGGGTAGAGTGACCGCCGCCAAAACGATCAAAGAGAAAGGGCGCCCTCGGGCGCCCTTTGTTGTTTCCAAGCTGTTACTGAGGAAGTGCAGCGCGCTGCGGCTCAGACTTTGAGGTTGGGGATGATCTGCTTTTTGCGGCTCATGATGCCGGGCAGAACAACCGCGTCACCTTCGACACTGGCGTCAAAGCTCATTTCGGCGACGGTTTTTACCAGGTCATTGGGCACCAGCAGTGTGGCCTCTTCGTTCAGGATGTCGACAACAAAGAGCAGAACCTGATCAACGCCATCCTCGGATGCAACGGTGGTCATGGTTTCCATCAGGCTGGCCTTGCGATCCAGAACTACGCCAGGGGCGGTGGTTTCCAGAACCGAGACGCGGAACTTGGTGCCCTCAACCGCGTATTCCTTACTGTCCATGCGCAGAAGTTCCGCGTCAGAGAAGGAGGAGACGTCGGATTTGGCAGCAAACATATCCGCAGCATAGGCGGCGATATCGATACCCAGATCTGCTGCCAGCTTTTCGGCAACGGCGCGGTCGTGATCGGTGGTGGTCGGAGAGCGGAACTCCAGCGTGTCCGACAGGATGCAGGTCAGCGCGGCGCCTTTGACAGCTTCTGGCATCTTGGCCATGTCGTCACCGATCAGGTCATTCATGATGGTGGCGGTGCAGGCCAGCGGGCGGATGGTGATGTCGATGGGGCCTTTGGTTTCCAGGCCGCCGACCAGCTTGTGGTGGTCGATGATGGCCTGAACATCGGCGCCATTGATATTGGCGGGCAGCTCGGCAGGATTGTTGGTGTCAACAATGACAACCGCCTGATCGTCGGCCACATCGGCGATGATCTCCGGCTTGTCCAGGTTCCAGCGCTGCAGCATGAAGGCAGCTTCGGTGTTTGGCTCACCCAGTAGTTTGGCTTCGGCAGCGACGCCTTTGATCTCATTCAGATACCAGGCCCAGATAATGGGAGAGCCGGTGGAATCGGTGTCGGGGGATTTATGGCCAAAAACTTGGACGGTCATGATGCGATCCTATGAAGAAATGAGAGTTTGCGGGCCTTATATCAGGGAGAAATCACTTGTCACCCCACCAGAGCCGCAATGCGGCAATGTGGTTAGCGCAGTGCTGCCGGTGGGCAGCGGGAGCCGTCGTGACCGGTGCTTTGATCTGAGCCTTAGAACGCGGCGCGTGTTAGGCTATAGCCTTGATCTTTCAACAGTTTGAGAACACCGGTTTCCCCCGGCAGATGCAGAGTGCCAACAGCAACCACCAGGTTGTTGCCTGCGCTGGCTTCGATGACCGGGATCCAGGCCTTATTTCGGCGCACGAGCAGATCATCCATGGCCTTATCCCAAAGGAGCTTTGCCTCTTCTTCGACGAAGACGGCGCTTTGATAGAACCGCCGCTCAGTCATTGCCAGATAGTGCCAGGCGGTTTCCTCAAAGTAGCTGTGTGCGAGAGTGACGTATTCGTCAGTTCCCTGTCCCATCAAGCTGAGGGTGAGTTGAATTTGGCGAACCTGTTCATCCAACGGGTCGGAATTCATGGACTGAAAGACGTCTATTGGGTCCTCCAGGGATTTCATGGCGATGTCCGCCGCTTGGGCTTGCTTTTGCAAGCGCTTGTCCAGGCCCAACTCTTTTGCGTTCGTACCTTTGAGGCAGAGCGGCAGCGACACCGAAGCGGCTAAAAACCAGGGCCGCATTTTTGCCGCCATCCAGCTGGGGATGCCATGCTTTTGCGCAAGCCCAGCCAGGACTGACCAATCCGCCGGGGGGAGACGGTCAATCAGCGTAGGGCCCTTGGTTATGAACATGAGTTCAGGTAAACTGGCAAGGCGTGGCTTCAGGGCCTTTTCGTCGTCGGGGCTCACCTCAAGCAGAAGGTGATCTGCCGCTGCAATGACCGGTGCCAGCCTTGCTGCGACTTCCTCCATGCGGGGATCATTCAAATGCATGGTTCCAATGACATGGATCTTACGATCTCCACGCTGGGCAATCCAGTGATTGCCCTCGACAAAGGGGGCATCGGCGATCCTGGTCGTGATCCAGCTTTGATCCTCAGGTGTCAACGTTTCGCGTAGATCAGCGCCGGTGCAGGCAGCCTGGGCCCAGGCGGGCAGCAACAGGAAAACAAGTGAAATTAGTAGCCGCATGGTTTCTCCGTGAAAATCGCTGATGTGCGCTCTGATGTCGCCGTCACGTAGTGTAAGATTAGTGGGTTAGGTGGCCGGGCCGTTGCGCGATGCCGCTACTGGAAGGCGGCGCGCTCTAAGCGATAGCCCTGTTGTTTCAACAAATTGAGGATCCCATCGCTGCCCGGAAGATGCGCCGCCCCCACCGCGATTAAAACGCGCTGGTCCTTGATCTGTCGAATGGTTTTCATCCAAAGTCTGTTGCGCCAGCCCAGCATGTTACCGTTGAAGGCGCGATCCAACCGGGTGAGTTCTTTGGCCGAAACATTAATGTACCGACTGGCAATCCTTGGTTCCAATAGAAAGGCCTGCCAGACGCTTTCGTCAAAATAGGCCTCAACCGCTGTGGCGTCTTCGGGGGCATCGGATAGTAGGAGGGCGACCTCATTTTCAAGCATCCGTACCTGGTCTCGCAGTGGCATCCGTGCCAGAGCAGTGAACCCTGTGCCAGCACTTTCCAGCCCGGCAACGGGGATGCGTTTGCGGATGGCGAAACGCTCGATCCGATCGTCCAGTCCGCGTCTGAGGCCAAAACCGTAGGGGCGGCAGCCGCCGGGAATCATATAGAGGCTCAAGGCCCAGGGCTGCATTTTTTGAATAGTCTCCATGTCAGCATTCGACATTGCAGCAAAGAGCTCGAATTGCTCCCAGCCTTTCTGGGTCATGAGTTGTTGCAGCTTACGGCCACGCGGCAGCAAATACGCCTCGGGCCTCTTGCTGGCGTGATCCTTGGCTTTCTCCATTTCGCTGCGTGTTACTTCAAAATAAACCGCATCGGCCTGCGCGATGACAGGTCGCAGACGATTCATGACACGCGCCATGCGGCTATCACCACTATGCATCGTGCCAATGATATGCAGCCTTTGCTCTCCCTTACTGGCAATCCAGTGATTACCAGAAGAAAAGGGCGTTGCCGCCATCTGCCTGTCAAGCCATGCTTTTTCAGCGGCGGGCAGATGATTGCGCATATCTGCGCCACGACAGGCAGCCTGGGCCGATGCTGCGGTCACCAAAAGTGTAATGAGAATTGCTAATGCGCGGATCATGGGACTGCTCTCGTGAGATTCGTTATTCAGGAGCTAGGAGGGTAAGCTGCGAAATAGCAAGAAGATAACTCAGCTTTAAGGTGAGGGCGGCTAAGGTGCCACAGGGCGATCTATGGCGCTTGAAATGCTGCTGCCAACCTGCCAAGCATCGCAAATGGACCGCGAAGATCAACTATACCCCCCAGTAAAAGCTCTGCTGCAGGCGCAGGGCTATGAGGTCAAGGGGGAGGTGGGCGCTGCGGATGTGATGGCGAAACGCGGCGATGAAGACCCTGTCATTGTGGAATTGAAGCTGCGCTTTTCGCTGTCGCTGTTTCATCAGGCAATTGCGCGTCAGTCGGTAACTGACTTGGTCTATATCGCGGTGCCCAGGCCCAAGGGCCGTCAGGCAAAGCGCATGCTCAAGGACAATACTGCCATGTGTCGCCGCCTGGGCTTGGGGTTGATCACGGTTCTGCCGGATGGCCGCTGCGAAGTACACTGCGATCCGGGCCCCTATGCGCCGCGCAAATCAAAGAAACGACAGCAAAGGCTGTTGCGAGAGTTCCAGCGCCTGCAGGGCGACCCAAATGCCGGCGGTGCCACCCGCCATGGTATTGTCACCACCTATCGCCAGGACGCCCTGCGCTGCGCGGCGCATTTGGCCGAAGTGGGGGCCACCAAGGGCTCAGAGGTGGCCAAGGCCACCGGGGTTGGTCGCGCCACTAACCTGATGTCCACCAATCACTATGGCTGGTTTGAACGGGTCGAAAAGGGCATCTACCAATTGACCGAAGCTGGCCGCGAGGGGCTGAAACACTGGGCCTATAGTTGGGAGCCAAAGGAGATACAGTCCGCCAAAGAGGGGCTGGATTGACCCGACCAAGCCCCAGTGCAGGGCTGGCTTTCGTGAATTGCTAGAATTTTCTTTCCCATTTTGGTTGACTCACGCGCGAGTGCTGCCTAGCTATTCGTCCGTTAGCACTCATCAGGTGTGAGTGATAACGCCCTCTGCGGGGAGCAGGGGGAGACAGAGATAACAACCTTTGAGCCTTATAAGGAGCTGCAAAGATGGCATTGAAACCACTCCACGATCGCGTGCTGGTTCGTCGTACCGAAAGCGAAGAAAAAACTGCTGGCGGTCTGATCATTCCTGAATCCGCCAAAGAAAAGCCCAGCGAAGGCCAGGTCGTCGCTACCGGCGAAGGTGCACGCAAAGACAACGGTGAGCTGATCGCAATGGCTGTTTCCGCTGGCGACACCATCCTGTTCGGCAAATGGTCCGGCACCGAAGTCACCGTCGACGGCGAAGAGCTGCTGATGATGAAAGAAAGCGACATCATGGGCATCATCGAGTAAGCCACCGGGATTTCCCAACTGGCTTCTCTGATTCCAAATATCGCTAAAAAACACAGATTTTCTCGAGGAGAATAAAACATGGCTGCTAAGGACGTCAAATTCGACACCGATGCCCGCAACCGTATGCTCGCCGGCGTAAACGTACTGGCTGACGCGGTTAAAGTGACCCTGGGCCCCAAAGGCCGTAACGTGGTTCTGGACAAATCTTTCGGCGCACCGCGCATCACCAAAGATGGTGTGTCCGTTGCCAAAGAGATCGAACTGGAAGACAAGTTCGAAAACATGGGCGCCCAGATGGTGAAGGAAGTTGCTTCCCGTACCAACGACGAAGCAGGCGACGGCACCACCACCGCCACCGTTCTGGCCCAGGCGATCGTCAAAGAAGGTCTGAAGCAGGTTGCTGCTGGCCTGAACCCAATGGATCTGAAGCGCGGCATCGACCTGGCAACTGCCAAAGTCGTCGAAGGCATCAAAGCCTCTGCCCGTGACGTAAAAGACTCTGCTGAAGTTGCGCAAGTGGGCACCATCTCCGCCAACGGCGAAGAAGCCATCGGCCAGCAGATCGCAGATGCGATGCAGAAAGTCGGCAACGAGGGTGTTATCACCGTCGAAGAAAACAAAGGCCTGGAAACAGAGACCGATGTTGTTGAAGGCATGCAGTTCGACCGCGGCTACCTGAGCCCCTATTTCGTGACCAATGCTGACAAGATGATTGCAGATCTCGACGACTGCATGATCCTGCTGCACGAAAAGAAACTGTCTTCTCTGCAGTCCATGGTTCCACTGCTCGAGCAGGTGATCCAGTCGCAGAAACCTCTGCTGATCATTGCTGAGGACGTTGAAGGCGAAGCCCTGGCAACTCTGGTTGTGAACAAACTGCGTGGCGGTCTGAAAATTGCTGCTGTTAAAGCCCCTGGTTTCGGCGACCGCCGCAAAGCCATGCTGCAGGACATCGCGATCCTGACCGGTGGCCAGGTGATCTCGGAAGATCTGGGCATGAAGCTCGAGTCCGTCACCATGGACATGCTGGGCACCGCCAAGAAGGTCGAAATCACCAAAGACGAGACCACCATCGTTGATGGTGCAGGTGCCAAAGCCGAGATCGAAGCCCGCGTTGGCCAGATCCGCGCTCAGATCGAAGAAACCACTTCTGACTACGACCGTGAAAAGCTGCAAGAGCGCGTTGCCAAACTGGCCGGCGGTGTTGCTGTGATCCGCGTTGGCGGCATGACCGAAGTGGAAGTGAAAGAGCGCAAAGACCGCGTTGACGATGCACTGAACGCGACCCGCGCGGCCGTTCAGGAAGGCGTCATCGTTGGTGGTGGTGTTGCTCTGGTTCAGGCTGGTAAAGCTCTGGCCGGTTTGGAAGGCGCCAACGCTGACCAGAACGCTGGTATCGTGATCGTCAAGAAAGCCATCGAAGCGCCTCTGCGTCAGATCGCTGAGAACGCCGGTGTTGACGGTGCCGTTGTTGCCGGCAAGGTGCGCGAAAGCGACGACACCACCTTTGGTTTCAACGCTCAGACCGAAGAATATGGCGACATGTTCTCCTTTGGTGTGATCGACCCTGCCAAAGTAACCCGTACCGCGCTGGAAGATGCGGCCTCGATTGCGGGCCTGCTGATCACCACCGAAGCCATGGTTGCCGACAAACCGTCCAAAGACGGCGGCGCAGCCGGTGGCGGCATGCCCGACATGGGTGGCATGGGCGGCATGGGCGGCATGATGTAAGCATCTGCCATCCTACCGGATGAATTTGGGGTCGCCTTTGGGCGGCCCCTTTTTGTTTTTATCGATAAGAAGAGTGGCCCGCTACGCGGGCCTGCCTCCGGCGGGAATATTTTTGGAAAGGTGAATGGGAGGGCGTCAGATGGTTATGGGGCCGGATTTTTCGAGAGGTGTTCGTGAAGAAGATTTTGCAGAGGTGGATGAGCTGTTGAAGGCGGCCTTCCCCACCGATGCCGAGGCGCGATTGGTGCAGCGGCTGCGGGCAGATGGCGATATGCAGTATGAGTGTTGCAAACCCTGGGATGGAAAGATCGGTGGCTACTACGCGTTGAGCCGGATGCAGGCCCCCCAAGGCTGGGCATGTCTTGCGCCAATGGCCGTGCGGCCTGAGTGGCAGTGCGGCAGCTTGGCGGAGCAAAATCCCAATATGGAAGTCGGCGGGCCAAAGGGCGAAATCTACCGCGCGCCTTGGCGGTTCGGCAGCCGGTTGCTGCAGGAGCTGGAAGCCATCTATGAAATACCGATTGGGCGATTGCCTGCCAATGTTCCCCAAACCGTTGTCGCTCTGGGGCAGCCCTCTTTCTACGGTCGCTTCGGGTTTAGCCAGGAGCGGGCGCAGAAGCTCAAGAGTGCCTTTCCCTTAGAGCATACACTGATCCTACGGTGGCGATGATGTACCGGAGGCGGAGTTGGTTTATCCGCGTGCGTTTTCTGATCTGTAACACAAAGAATTCACTGGCCAGTTCCTGCCCTGCGCGGTAGCAGCGGCTCATGCGCCTGTTTCTTCTTGTCTGCCTCACCATGCTGGCCTTTGCCGCAAATTCCGTCCTGGGTCGTGCCGCGATTGGCGGCGGCTATATGGATGCCACCGGTTTTGGCCTGTGGCGGCTGGTGTCCGGCGCTGTGATACTAGCGCTTTTGTGCCGCATGCGCGGTTTGCAGATCTGGCGGGCTGAGCGTTTTTTGCGCCCTTCCAGCCTTTGGGGCGGTGCGGCGCTGACGCTCTACATGGCGGGGTTTACCCTAGCCTATCAGGATCTAGATGCCGGACTGGGTGCGCTGGTGCTCTTTGGTGTGGTGCAGATTTCCATGTTTCTTTGGGGGGCTGTGCGGGGCAGTCATCCCACCGTAGGGCAGGTGATTGGGGCTGTGGTGGCCTTTTCTGGGCTCGCCTATGTGATCTGGCCGCAAGAGGGCGTGGGCGTGCCGCTTGTTGCCGCGTTTCTGATGGGGCTGAGCGGGTTGGGCTGGGGGATCTACAGCCTCTTGGGGCGTGGCGCGGGGGAGCCCTTAGTGGCGACATCGGTGAACTTTGCCTGGTCCAGCGTGATGATGCTGCCCGTGCTGATGCTGGCAGGCGGTGGCACAGTCCTGACCCCCTATGGCGCGGCGCTGGCGGTGGTTTCGGGGGCGGTCACCTCGGGACTGGGCTATGCGCTGTGGTATCAGGTACTGCCGCGGGTGGAACCGGCGCAGGCGGCCACCATACAGCTGAGCGTGCCGGTGCTGGCAATCGTAGGGGGGACGCTGTTCTTGGGCGAGCCTGTTGGGCTGCGGCTGGTTCTGGGCTCCCTCGGGGTTCTCGCGGGTATTGCGCTGGTCATCTGGTTGCCAAGGCGCCGTTAAAAGGGGTTTTCTTAGGCTGGTTCCGCCCCTATTTGAGGCGCATGAGATATATTTTCAAACCCTTGCTTTTTGTCGCCTGCGGACTGATCCCAAATCTCGCCCGGGCTGAC
Source organism: Roseobacter sp. MED193 (assembly GCF_000152965.1). Lineage (GTDB taxonomy): Bacteria > Pseudomonadota > Alphaproteobacteria > Rhodobacterales > Rhodobacteraceae > Pseudophaeobacter. Next base: position 3,598,127 of record NZ_CH902583.1, read on the forward strand.
TGCGCTGTGCTCTTGCACGGGTTGGCCCGTTCTGAGACCTCATTTGTGGTCATGGAACAGGTGCTGAAGATGCAGGGTTATCAGGTAGAGCGACCGGGGTATGACTCGACGCAGTATTCCGTGGCTGAATTGGCCGATCAGGTTTTACCCAAGGCCGTCGCCGCCTGTGGCGACGATCAGCCGATCCATTTTGTCACCCATTCCATGGGGGGAATATTGCTGCGCCAGTATCTGAAGGATCCGTCGCATCGCCCTGCGCGCCTGGGGCGCACTGTTATGCTGGGCCCGCCCAACCAAGGCAGCGAAGTGGTTGATGAGCTGGGCGATTGGGCGGTTTTTGGCATGATCAACGGGCCGGCTGGGCAGAGCCTTGGCACCAGTCAAGACAGCCTGCCCAAGATGCTGCCAGCGGCGGATTTCCCATTGGGTATCATTGCAGGCAATCAATCTATCAGCCCGGTGTTCTCGGCTCTCATACCAGGCGAGGATGACGGAAAGGTCTCCGTCGATAGTACGCGCCTTGAAGGCATGAAGGACCATATGGTCTTGCCTGTCACCCATACATTCATGATGAATGACCCATTGGTCATTGCTCAGGTGGGAAGTTTTCTGGGCCAGGGCAGGTTTGATCCGGAGATCACTTGGCTGGATGCGCTGAATGCCGCAATTGCGGGCAGCTGTATCGGAGCGGATTGTGGCTATGGATTGAAATCTGACAACCAACAGGAGCCTGTGCATCAATGACCTCGCTGAACTTGACTCTGCAGGGGGCGGATCTCCTGACACCCGAAGGGCTGCAAATCCGCGGCGAGCTTGCCTTTGGCGCTGGGGTCATTTTGGCCGAGCCACAGGGGCGGGCGGTGGATCTGTCCGGATACTTGGTTTTGCCCGGCATTATTGACCCTCATGGCGATGGATTTGAACGGCATCTTGCACCACGGCGTGGCGCGATGAAACAGATGGCCGAGGGGGTCGTCGCCGTGGAGGCTGAACTGGCGGCAAATGGCATGACAACAGCTGTGTTAGCACAGTTTTACAGCTGGGAAGGGGGCTTGCGCAGTCCAGATTATGCCGGGCAAGTCTTTGAGGCTGTGGCGCAGGTGCGCGGGGATCTGGTAACGGATCTCGTGCCGCAACTCCGGTTTGAAACCCATATGTTGGATGACTATGCGCGGCTGCCGAGCCTGATCTCCCAATGGGGGCTCTCCTATATCGTTTTTAATGATCACCTGCCGCATGACCGTCTGGCCCAGGGCAAAAAGCCGCCGCGTTTGACTGGCCAGGCTCTGAAGGCGGGGCGCAACCCGGATAAGCACTTTGAAATGCTACTTGAGATGCACCGCCGCAACGCAGAGGTCCCCGCAGCGCTAGAGACGCTTTGTTCGCAGCTGCGCGCCAGCGGGCTGCGGATTGGTAGCCATGACGATCAAACCGCCATTGATCGTGCCACATGGCGCGCACGCGGAGCTGAGATCAGCGAGTTTCCCGAAACTCAGGAAGCTGCAGAGGCTGCGCGGGCAGGGAGAGATCATATCATCCTGGGCGCGCCGAATGTGGTGCGGGGCGGTTCACACAAAGGCAATGCCTCGGCGTTGGATCTGATCGCTATGGGACTGTGCGATGCGCTGGCCTCAGATTATCACTACCCAAGTCCACGTAGGGCTGCCTTGATGCTGGCCCGTTCGGGTGTGTTGGATCTGACAACGGCCTGGGGGTTGGTCTCCTCTGGTCCGGCGCGGCTGTTGGGGATGAGCGATCGCGGCGATTTCACCCCTGGCAAACGCGCCGATATGGTGATCCTGGATAAGTCAAGCGAACGGGTGGCTGCAACCCTGTCAGGGGGGCGGGTGAGCTACATGTCTGGTGAGGTCGCGACCCGGTTTATGGGGTAGCGAGTGCAGGCCTGGGCGAAGAAACTGGCACAGGTTTTTAATGCTTTGGCGCTCAGCTATCTGGGTGTGGCCTTATTGGCGAATAGAGGAGGGCCAGTATCGTCTTTTGCTGCGCCTCGGAAGGCAGCCTGCAGAATGGGTCGATACAACCGTCGCGCGATATTGGTTTGAGGTTACAATGAAGCTGCTTTTCCAAGGAATATGGCTTGCGGGATTCTTCTCTTGGGTGGTGTGCTACCTGTGGCGTGAATGGCGCAAGGCACAAGAAACCAAGGACGCCGCTGACTGAGTTCTTCCTCTAAGGGAACGCCAGTCGTTGCCTCTGCCCGCGGGCGAAATCACAGCGCCTGTCCATGGGGCGGACAGGCGCTGCGCGGGCCTTGGGCCGAGCAAGGCAAGGACTGCCCAATGGGCGGGCGGGCAAAGTTAAGTGGCGCGTTACTTTGCCTGTGCGGGGCGCCGAATCCTGTTTACATGGGCCATCTTGCGGCCAGGCTTGGCCTCGGCTTTGCCATAGAGATGCAGAGCACAGTCCGGCTCTTTGGCCAACTCGGGCAGGCGATCTATGTCCGCGCCGATGAGGTTTTCCATAACTATGTCCGAATGGCGCTGGCCATCGCCTAGTGGCCAGCCGGCAACCGCACGGATGTGCTGCTCAAACTGATCTACAGCGCAACCGTTCTGGGTCCAATGGCCAGAATTATGCACGCGTGGCGCGATTTCATTTACGATCAGTCCCTGCGGTGTGACAAAAAGCTCGACCCCCAGAACGCCAACATAGTCCAGCGCGTTCAGGACCTTGGCAGCCAAAAGTACCGCGTCCATGCGTTGGCTGGCGCTGAGGCGCGCAGGAACGGTGGTGGTATGCAGGATGCCATTACGGTGGACATTTTCACCGGGATCAAAACAGGCAACTTCACCGGTGATGCCACGGGCGGCAATAACAGAGACCTCATGGCTGAAATTGACAAAACCCTCCAGTACGGAGGGTGCACCTGCCATAGCCGCGAGGGCGTCCTCTGTCTGATCGGGCGACATGATCCGGGCCTGGCCTTTGCCGTCATAGCCAAAGCGCCGGGTTTTCAGGATCGCAGGTGTACCGATCTCTGCCAAAGCGGCCTTTAGGCTGGCGGCATCGGTGATATCGGCAAAAGGCGCGATTTTCAGATCGAGGCCTTTCAGGAAGGTCTTTTCCGTCAGGCGGTCCTGGCTGATGCGCAGGGCCTCGCGGCCGGGGCGAATGGGGCCATGGGCTTCGATGATGTCCAGGGCCGCCGTAGGGATGTTTTCAAACTCATAGGTGATCACATCGACAGAATTGGCAAAGGCCAACAGGGCCGCGCTGTCCTCATAGCCAGCGGTGGTAACCTGATCCGCCACCTGTCCTGCGGGTGGATTGGAGCCGGGTTCAAAAATATGAGTCTTGAAGCCCAGGCGAGAAGCCGCAACCGAGAGCATACGGCCCAGCTGGCCGCCGCCGAGGATACCAATCGTGGCGCCGGGTTTCAGGGCTTCAGTCATCGACGGGCTCCTCGGGGATGGAGGCAGAAAGCGCTTGGCGCCAAGCGTCCAGGCGCGCGGCCAGGGCTGGATCCTGCAGGGCGAGGATCCCGGCAGCCATCAGCCCGGCATTGGCGGCGCCAGCGGCTCCAATTGCCATGGTCGCAACTGGAAAGCCCTTTGGCATCTGCACAATCGAATAAAGGGAATCGACGCCAGAGAGGGCGCGGGTCTGAACTGGTACGCCGACAACCGGCACCCGGGTTTTGGAGGCAACCATGCCGGGCAAATGCGCAGCTCCGCCTGCGCCAGCAATAATCACCTGCAAACCGCGTTCCGCCGCTGACTTTCCGTATGACCAAAGCCGGTCAGGGGTGCGGTGGGCTGAGACGATCTTGGCCTCATAGGGAACGCCGAGCTCATCCAGGAGCGTGGCGGCTTCTTTCATCGTTGGCCAGTCTGATTGACTTCCCATGATGATGCCCACTTTGATGTCGCTGGGGGTGTTTGGCATGTGATTTGTCCTGTCATGCCGCAGTCCCCGTTGGTGGAGAGCTGCTGGGGTGGAAGGAAGCCGCACTATAGTCAAACTTCCCTGTGGTGCAATGCGACAATGCTACGAGAGTGGGCTGCGCGTTTAGGGTTTTTGATAAGGTTAAGATCGGTGCGCAAAGGTGGCACTCCTGCCAAGAAAAGAAGGGGCGCGACCGTTTGGGTAAGAAAAAGGGGGGGGCTCCCGTCCAGGCAAAATGGCAGCAAGCTGCCATATGCCTGGTTGGGCATGGCACCGCGCATGGCGCGACATGTCGCGCCAAAGCAGCGCGCCGACAGGCGCGCTGCCGGGCCCAAGGGGCTGGTGGGGTGGCCTTGCCACCACTGCTGCCGCGCGGGAGAGCTTGCTTGGCGGTGCCAATCAAGCGGGTTATTTCCATGTCGGGCGGGGAGGGCTAGGCGATGATGTCGGGGGTCAACCGGTCTTCTATCTGTGAGATTCGATCCTTGAGCCCCAATTTCTGCTTTTTCAGTCGCCGGATGGTCAGTTGGTCGCTGGTGCCGCGTTCCTGCAGGGCAATGATTGCTTCGTCTAGATCTCGATGCTGCCTCCGAAACACTTCCAGTTCTACTTTGAGGACCTCATCGGTTTTCATGGAAATATCGACGGAAGCATTCATGGGCGACTCAAAATACAGAAGGGTTCGGATAGGGTTCAAGATACTTCTTTAACGTCTTTTCCGCTAGACCTTGCAGCCATAGTCTTGAGAATTCGAGAAAAGTTACCATATTCTAGACAGGCGGTTGCCGCTACGGGACCGCAGATCAACGTCGCTTTGCAGCAAAAGGACGATATACGTGTCGAAACTCACTCTGGGGTCTTACCCGCATATGCTGGGGTTTGAGCAGTTGGAACGCCTTCTGGAGCGTTCTGCCAAATCCGGAAATGAGGGCTACCCGCCTTATAATATTGAACAAACTTCCGACTTTTCTTACCGTATCACCCTCGCGGTGGCGGGGTTTGCCGAGCAAGACCTGGCCATTACAGTCGAGGATCGCCAGTTGGTGATCCGGGGGCGTCAGGGTGATGAGAGCGACGGGCGGGTTTTTCTGCACCGAGGAATCGCTGCGCGGCAATTCCAGCGCATGTTTGTGCTGGCCGATGGTGTCGACGTCGGCGAAGCCGTGATGGAAAACGGGCTGTTGCATGTCGACCTTACCCGGTCACGTCCAGAAACAGTTGTGCAAACAATCAATATCAAGAAGGGTTAAGAGATATGCATACGCCTGTAGACACACCCATGCCTGAAGTTTCTGGCCTCCGTATCGTCTATGTCAAAACGGTCGCTGTGGGGGATCTGCCCAAGGACATGCAGGCCAGCGCCGAAGGCCGGGATCATCTTTATGCGGTGCATGACGCCGAGGGGGAACAGTTGGCCGTTGTCACCGATCGTAAACTGGCCTTCGCACTGGCGCGGCAAAACGATTTTTCTCCAGTTGCGGTGCACTGATCTGCAGTCCGCGCAGGTTGGTGCTCAAACCAGTTGGTCCTGCAAAAATCGCTTAGCTTTTGTGAGTGGTTTCACCTGCGCTCAATCCCGGTTAAGTTCCGTCTATTAAAACCAAGCGGATAGGGCAGGGGTGATGAGTAGATTTGATTTCGACTGGGTTGATGCCTTTTCCGACCGCGCCTTTGGGGGCAATGGCTGTGCGGTGGTGCATGGTGGAGCCCATCTTCCGGTCGAAATATGTACAGCCTATGTACGGGAAACCTCTCTGGTCGAATGTACCTTCACTGGCCCCTCTGAGGTGGCGGACATACGCGTGCGCTATTTTCTGGCCAGCCGCGAGATTCCCTTTGCGGGCCATCCCACGATTGCAACCGTGGCTGCGCTGCGGGATCGCGGTCTGATCGGCGCCGGAGAGATTCGGTTGGAAACTGGCGCCGGTATCGTCCCAGTTACAGTTACGGGCGATCAGATTGAAATGACCCAAATCGCGCCGGAGTTTGGGGCAAAACCGGATCCGGCCTTGGTGGCAGCAGCGATTTCATTGCCGGTGGAAGAGATTTTGGGCGCGCCGCAAAAGGTCTCCACCGGACTACCCTTTTGTGTGACGGTGCTAAAGGATCCGGCTGCCTTGGCTCAGGCGCGTCTTGATCTATCAGCCTTGGCGGAGTTGGGGCGGTCTCTGGGCGCAGATGGCATAGACATGATGGAACCCTTTCTGGTGACCCTGCAGGGGGCTACGGCGCAGGGCGATACCTATTCGCGGCTTTTGATGGCGCCGCCGAGCCCCCCAGAGGATCCGTTTACCGGGTCCGCCACTGGGGCGATGGCCGCCTATCTGTGGCGTCATGGGTTGATGCAAAAGGAAAGCTTTATCGCAGAGCAAGGACATGGCATGGGCCGGCCGGGGATGGCGCGGGTCAGCCGTTTGGGCTCTTGTGACGACCTGCAAGGCATCAAGGTTGCCGGCCAGGGTTTCGTTTTGATGCGGGGCTCGGTTGACCTGCCGGATCAAAACTGATCTCGGACCTCAATGTAAAACGGAAACCTGTGCCGATGACGCTTTCTGAGACCGCAGCCATGACAGAGCCTGCAATTGCGATCATGCCCTATGGCGGCAAGCTAGGGAAAGCTCTGGCAGAACGCCCGCTCTGTGAAATGGAATGGCCGCTGGGCTGCCCTGATCGACTGCTTGGAAAACGCGTCAAAGATATGGCGTCAGAGGATCACCTGATCGTCTATGCCAAGCGGGCCATGCATATTCAGTCCCATCGGTGCTGCCCTGGGCGGATTTCAATGATTGTGGCCGAACCCAAGATCATGTCTGCAGATCATCACCGCATTCTCAGGCTTAGTGCCCGTCGCTTTTTCCGAATCTTTAGCTATGACCCACAGCTCTTGTCGCGTATTCCCAACGGTTTGATGCTGCCCTACGGCACCTCGTGGGTGCCCGAGTGGCAAGAGCTGCACATAAAAAAGACTAAAGACTTGTCGCTCATTGCGTCGGCTAAGAATGACCATCCAGGCCATAAATTGCGCCATCAGATTGTTGCCTCTCTGCAGGCACGGATGCCCGGGGCGCAGATTTTGGGGCGCGGCTACCAGGCCTTTGAGCAAAAGTCAGAAGGGCTTGTCCCCTTCCGCTATTCCGTGGTGATCGAAAACGTGCGGGAGCCAAATTACTTCTCGGAGAAACTGATAGATGCAATCCTCTGCGAGACCGTACCTCTTTATTGGGGCTGTCCCAATATTGAGGATTTCTTTGCAGGGGAGGGGATAATCCTGTGTCGCGATCAGGGTGCGTTTGAGGCTGCGTTAAAACAGATAGGTCCAGAGGACTATGCGCGGCGGCTTCCGGCACTGCGGGGCTTGAAACAGGCGGCGGCGGAACTGGCAGATTTGCCGTTACGCGCCGCGCTTGCGCTGCGCGATAGCCTTTAACGCGGCGCTGGGAGATATAACTACCCTGCGTGCAAGAAAAAGGCCCGCCCTTGGTTAAAGGGGCGGGCCTAAAGTATTGGCAGGGGATTCACCCAAGGAGGTTGATCAGCCTGCGATCAGACCCATGTTTTCGAGCTTGAGCAAAACCTGATGGGCGCAGTTGTCCACATCAACGTTTTCTGTCTCAACGCTCAGCTCAGGATCAACGGGGACATCATAGGGGTCAGAGATCCCGGTGAACTCTTTGATTTTGCCTTCGCGGGCCAGTTTGTACAGGCCTTTGCGGTCGCGGCGTTCGCATTCTTCCAGCGAGGTGGCGACATGCACTTCGACAAAGGCTCCAAAGGCTTCCACGTCTTCGCGTACGGCACGACGGGTGGTTGCATAGGGGGCAATGGGAGCACAGATGGCGATGCCGCCGTTCTTGGTGATCTCAGACGCTACATAGCCGATGCGGCGGATGTTGAGGTCACGGTGCTCTTTCGAAAAGCCCAGCTCGGAAGAGAGGTTTTTGCGCACAATATCGCCATCCAGCAGCGTCACAGGACGGCCGCCCATTTCCATCAGCTTGACCATCAGAGCATTCGCAATGGTGGATTTGCCAGAGCCGGACAGGCCGGTCAGGAAAACGGTGAAACCCTGCTTGGAGCGCGGAGGCTTGGTGCGGCGCAGCTCTTTCACCACCTCGGGGAAGGAGAACCACTCAGGGATCTCCAGGCCCTCGGCCAGGCGGCGGCGCAGCTCTGTGCCGGAAATATTGAGGATCGTGACGTCATCCTTGTCTTCGATCTCGTCGATGGCCTCATATTGTGCGCGCTCGGAGACCCAAACCATGTGTTTGAAGTCGACCATTTCGATACCCATTTCCTCTTCATGGGTGCGGAACAGGTCCTGTGCATCATAGGGGCCGTAGAAGTCTTCACCAGCAGAGTTTTTGCCCGGACCTGCGTGGTCGCGGCCAACGATGAAATGGGTGCAGCCATGGTTTTTACGGATCAGACCATGCCAGACGGCCTCACGGGGGCCGGCCATCCGCATTGCCAGGTTCAACAGGCTCATGGAGGTGGTGGAGGCTGGGTATTTATCCAGTACTGCCTCGTAGCAGCGCACGCGGGTAAAATGATCCACGTCGCCAGGTTTGGTCATGCCGACAACGGGGTGGATCAGCAGGTTAGCCTGGGCTTCACGCGCGGCGCGGAAAGTCAGCTCCTGGTGGGCGCGGTGCAGAGGGTTGCGGGTCTGGAAGGCCACAACCTTGCGCCAGCCCAGTTTGCGGAAGTAGGCGCGCAGCTCGTTTGGGGTGTCGCGGCGGGCGCGGAAATCATAGTGCACAGGCTGCTGGATGCCGGTCACGGGGCCGCCCAGGTAGATCTTGCCTGCCTGGTTGTGCAGGTAGTTCACGGCAGGGTGCGCATCATCATCTGCGCCAAAGACCATTTCGGCCTCGCGGGATTTGTTCGGGGTCCAGCGATCTGTCACGGTCATGGTGGCCAGGATCACGCCTTCCTGGTCACGCAGGGCAATGTCTTCGCCCACTTCCAGTGTGGCGGCGAATTCTTCTGAGACGTCCAGGTTGATGGGCATCGGCCAGAGAGACCCATCAGCCAGGCGCATGTTTTCAACGACGCCGTTGTAATCTTCCTCGTTTAGGAAGCCTTTGAGCGGGTTGAAGCCACCGTTCATCAGCAGTTCAAGGTCGCAGATCTGGCGAGGTGTCAGATCGTGGCTTTTCAGCTCGCCTGCGTCGACTTTCAGCTTTTGTGCGGAGTCATAAGAGACATAAAGCTCGGGGATGGGCGCGAGATTATTCTGCATAGGGTGGGTCCTGTGTTTAATGTGAGGCAAGCCGCTGGCTGTACCAGTGAGTTCCGCATAGAGCGCGTTGTATTCAGCGAGTTTGCGGGAAAGGAATTGATCTGCGAGGCGTCGTTTCTCGGCGCCACCACGTCTGGTCAATGTATAGGTGTAACGCTGTCGTTTGTCTGGGCCGGGGCGGTCGCTAATTGTGATCAGCCCGGCATCTGCTGCCGTGCGCAACTGTGTGTTGAGCCCGCCCAAGGACACACCCAGAGCAGCCGCTGTGGCGCGCTGTGATGCGTCCGGTGCCAGGTCAAGCTGGCGCAGGAGTCGGAAGCGCAGGTCTTCCTCATCTGGGTTGGGTTTGGTGTCGGGCGAGGTCATGGCGATCTTGGTATTATATGTTCACGCGTGAACACATGGCATAAAATGCTGCAGGTGCAAAGGGGGAAAATGTCGAATTCAGGAGCAGAAGGCTTGCGTAGCTAGATTACAACGCCATCTGGTCTGCATTGTAGCGCTCTGGGCTGACGCGGTTCCAGGTGCTCCTGGCTCCTGGGAATGTTGGACCAAAAGTTGCGAAAAATTCGGGACAGCTTTAGGTCACTTTGCCTGTGGCGGCAGGTGCAAAGACCGTTGCCTCAGGATCAGGCTGCGGCGTAAGGAGGTTTTCCAAGGTTGAGGCTTGGGCAACTGGCAGTGCGCTCACGGGGTGGTCGACGCCGCGCAGCGAAAAATCCTGCAACCGCTCCTGTGGGGCAGCCATGCCTGCTGCAAGCACAACCTGGTTGGAGATCAGGAGTTCAACGCCGAGTTCCTTGGTCTTCGCCTCCAGCCGACTGGCTGCATTCACAGCAGAACCAATCAGGGTGCGCGGAGCATTATCGGTGGTGCCAATCTCTCCCAGAACAACGGTCCCAGTGTGCAGCCCCATACCGATCCGAACGGGGTCTTCGCCCTCGGAGGCCAGCATCATGTTAAAGCGGGCCAGTGCTACGCCGATATTGCCAGCAGCAGTGATCCCAGCCATGGCCGAATGTTCGGGGCTGTCCATCTCAAATAGCGCCAGCAACCCATCACCCATGTATTTGTCGACAGTGCCACCTGCTTTGGTGATCTCCGGCACAATGGCGTCAAAAAACCGGTTCAGCAAAAAGACGATATCATAGGGGAGCAAGCCGGCTGATCGCGCGGTAAAGCCCCGAATGTCCAGAAACAGAACCGTAATGGTCTTTTCCACCCCCTGCGCCGAATGAACCTGACGGCGCCCCTTTGGCTGGTAAACGCGCTGGATGCTCAACGATGCGGTTGGCCTGACCTGGCAGGCCAGGCGTACGTTCTCACGGGCTTTGATCGCCTTTAGCGTTCGCGCTTCGGCGCTGCTGGGAGGGGCGAGGTTCTCCAAACCCTTGGTGACTTCGATCCGGCAGGTGGTGCAGCGCCCCTTGCCCCCGCACAGCGAAGTATGGGGGATTCCGTTGAGTTGAGAGATCTCCAGCAGGGTTAGCCCATGTTCGATGGTGATCTGGGTGCCATTCTCATAGCTTATCTGCAGAGATTTTTTCTTGCGGATAAAGCGACGCATGTAGAAGGCGGAGAGGGCAAGGCCAAGCAGGAGCACAAAAGTCCAAAAGGCAATGTCGTAGATTTCAAACAAGCGTGCGAAGACGGTGTTGTCTGGCCAGTTAAAGCTATCGCGGATCACTGGTCCATTGCCGGGGCGGATGAAGATCGACCAGATACGACGGCCTTCTGTCAACAGCCCAGCCAGGGCGAGGGCAGGCACCAGGGTTGCCAGGCCAATCATATAGGGGAGTGCCTGGCGCCACCATGTGGTCAGCCGCAGCCACATATGCAGTCCAATGCAGCCGTGCACCCAGACGACTAGTAACAATAGGTACTGATGCCAGACTTCGGGCGAGTTCCACATCAGCAATATGATCGAAGTCATATCGTCGTCGAGGCCATATACGTTTGACGCATAGCTGGTGAAAACGAGATGCTGGATCAGCTGGAAAGGGATCAAAAGGCCCAAGATCAGCTGCAAGGCTTGCGGCAGGCTCATACGGAGCGTGCGACGGCTGGCCACTTGCCAAAGGGCCAGGGCCATATGAACCAGCAGCGCGGCAAACAGTAGGAATTGGCCAGGCGGGTGACCCGTGAGCAAGCCGCGCAGTTGTTGCACCTGGAACATGACCTCAGGCGAGACGAGCCCCGCAGCGATGTTCATGAAGTGCAAGAAGGCATAACCCATCAGGAACACACCGCTCACGGTGCGGCTGCGTTCCACTAGATCTCCTCGCCAGAGTACATTTGCCACCTGAACGACCCCTCTGGTTGCGCTGGATAAGGGTGTTGGATGTGGCTGTGTAGGTCAAGGGTGTTTCAGGCCGCTACGGCCCGTGCGCAGAACAGAGGCGCAAGATCATCTGGCGGTGATTAGGTTTTTGGCCGACCACAATGTGCTGAGGTCGACCAAGTTGGTTCAGGGGCAGAGTATGGCCGCGCCAAAGGCTGGCTTAGTCGTCTTGCTCCGCCAAAAAGCGTTCTGCATCCAGTGCCGCCATGCACCCCATACCGGCCGAGGTCACGGCCTGGCGGTATTTGTGGTCGGTTAGATCGCCTGCGGCAAAGACACCTGGTACTGAGGTCTCCGTCGTGCCGGGCTTGACCGAAACATAGCCGCCATTGTGCAGCTCCAGGGTGTCCTTGACCAATTCATTTGCAGGCGCATGGCCGATAGCAACAAAAACACCCTTGCACGGGATATCGGTGATCTCTCCGGTCTCCACATGTTTGACCTTGATACCTTCAACACCCAGCGGGCTGTCGGTGCCGTAGACTTCTTCCAGCTCATGGAACCACAGGGGCTCGATCTTTGGGTTTTTGAACAGGCGGTCTTGCAGGATTTTTTCCGAGCGCAGCTCGTCGCGGCGATGGACGAGCGTGACCTTGGAGGCAAAGTTGGTCAAAAACAGCGCTTCTTCCACAGCGGTATTGCCGCCGCCGATGACAACGATCTCTTGGCCACGATAGAAGAACCCATCGCAGGTGGCGCAGGCGGACACACCAAAGCCCTTGAACTTTTCTTCTGTTTCCAGTCCCAGCCATTTGGCGCGCGCGCCCGTGGCCAGGATGACCGCATCCGCCGTATAGGTGGTGCCGCTATCCCCCTTGCCCACAAAGGGGCGTTTGGTGGTGTCCAGCGAGGTGATGATATCGCCGATGATTTCGCAGCCCATGGTTTTGGCATGTTCCTGCATACGGATCATGAGGTCCGGACCCTGAACCTCGGTATCGCCGGGCCAGTTTTCCACCTCGGTTGTGGTGGTCAGTTGACCGCCGGGCTCGATGCCCTGAACCAGAACCGGTTCCAGCATGGCGCGGGCGGCATAGACCCCGGCAGTGTAGCCCGCCGGGCCGGAGCCAATGATCAGAACCTTGGTGTGGCGCGTGTCGCTCATCTCGTATCCCCAAATCTGCAAGTGATGCTGCATATGGCGGCTGTGGCCACCGTCAGGGCTTGCATATAGCGGTCCGGCGGCGCCTCTTAAACCCCTCTTGATGGGCCAAGGGCCGGGAAGCGCGACTCAGCAGGTCACGCTTTTGCGATTGTCCGCCCTGTCTGATTTGGTGCTTGTATCTGGCAGGAGCAAAGATTATTTCGCGGTTGTGAAATAATATTGCGCGGCCTGGCGGTGGTGCTATAAGAAACGAAAATCGACAGGAGCTTTCACCATGGTCACAACCCGTCTTGATCCGATTGATCGCAAGATACTGTCGGAATTGCAGGCCGATGGGCGCATGACCAATGTTGAGCTGGCCAAACGGGTTGGCATTTCTGCGCCGCCCTGTCTGCGCCGGGTACGCGCCCTGGAAGAGGCCGGTCTGATTGGCGGCTATCATGCCGAAGTCAACGCCCGCGAACTGGGCTTTGAGGTGCAGGTCTTTGCCATGGTTGGGCTGGAGAGCCAGGCCGAGGCGGAGCTGTCGGCCTTTGAAGAGCAATGCCGCAGTTGGCCCTTGGTGCGGGAATGCCATATGCTGAACGGTGAGGTGGATTTCATTTTGAAATGCGTCTCGCCGGATCTCAGTACATTTCAGAGCTTTCTGACCGGCGCGCTTTTGACCACGCCCAATGTGGCCAGCGTCAAGACATCACTGGTGATCCGCGGCGCCAAGGATGAGCCCGGAGTGCCCTTTGATGTTCTGGAAGAGCGCCTGCAGCGCGAAGCTTGACGTGAGGGCACTGAACGCAAAACCGCAGCGACAGCCTTGCGACCGTCTGTTTTTTGCAAGCTGGCCCCTGGTGGCAGGGGCGAATTGCGGGCCTGCCGGACTGCCTGTCAACCGCGCAGTATGCTGTCAGCCGTGGTGGGAGCACGCTCATAGGCCAAGGGGCCAAAACCGCTCAGCGAATCCACATGGCTAAAGAGATTGAAGTAGAGCGTCTTGATTGCATAGCTCACCAGCTTGAGCGCCTCGGGGCCGGGGTGATAGGTCTCAAACTCCAAGCCGCCAACATTTATCACCGCATGCTTTGGCAGACATAGGTGGAACAGGTCCACGACAGTGGGTGGCGCGGTTTCGAAGATGTTCATTCCGTCCTGGAATTCTTCTACGAGGGTGAGAAGTTGTGGCGTGTCCGCCGCGATCTGCATATGCGGCGGCATCCGCAACAGCCGCGCCGATGGTCCGGCCACGACGCAGGAGGTGGGCTTTTGCAGCCCCAGGCTATCTGCCATAAAGCTGGTGAGCCGGTGGGCGCGGCCTTTGGCATCACTGCGGGAGGGCACCAGGCTGGTGGTGCCCTTCCAGACGAGCGGCTGGCAGCCCCCGCCCTGGGTGATGATCTCATCTCCCGGCAGCAGGTCTTCCACGGCGATCGGCCCAGCGGTGGTTTCCACCAGCGACCCCCGTGTGAAGGCACAAAATGCATCCTCAAAGATTGGCAGGGCAGGGGCGATGTGGCGGGTCTCTGCAATGCCCCCATTGGGCAGTAAGCTGCAGACCTCATAGCGGCGTAGTTGCGGTTTACTGGCCTGACGCAGCGCAGCAGGGTCTTGCAGCAAGGCGCTGGTTTCGGTGGCCTTGGCAGCGGCTTGTTGCAGGGAATGCGGGAGTGTCATCGGCTCAAGACCTTTCTTGCAAAACACATCACAACAGAGGCTCCCCCGGGCAGAGAAGGGGAGGGAAACGAGGGCCATGAATAGCCAGGTGATAGAGTTTTGTTTTGCATCGTTTGAATATGCACGAGAGTGCCTTGTCGGTTATGTCTCAACGGGTCAGAAAATACTGCGCGCAGGCGATCTGGTGTTGGGTTCCGTAAAGACTGTGGCGGTTATTGACTAAAAAAGGGTCACCGCAATTGGGCGGCCATGCAGGCGTGCGATAGCATCAGTGGTCAGAACAGGGGGCAGACGAGACAGTGATTGAAACCGTCTGAGCTTGAGTGTTCGGCTGTCTGGCCAAATAAAGCCCAGGCCCTAGGCGCGTTTCAGACGCTCTGGCGCAGCTGGGGAGGGTTGCGGCGTTCGACGCTGAACCACATGTGCCGCGCGGATGGCGCCACGGCACCAAGGCATCTGCGTAGTCTCTGATTTTGCAGTCGAAATAACTGATTTCAAAAAACGATCTCTGGCCTTCATTGTGCCTCTCCTACCTGGGACGAGCGATGTTTCCTTGGCTCTGTTGGTCCCATTTATCGGTAATCATTGCGCCCTCAATGTGGCCCGTAGGTGGTATTCTTTGGCAGCATGAGTTGTGGCCAGCACCGAGGTCAGGGGGGGCTCGGGAAGGCCTAAGTCCCTGGATTTAATAAAATTGTAAGAATTTTTCAGCGGCATCGCCGCCAAATTGGATCGGGATTTAGGCAAAAAGCGCGCAGGGCTGCCCAAATTTTCGCGTCATAGGGCGATGCAGGATATTAACCTTCCGTAGTCCGCTTCCCCTGCGTGGGTGGTGCGGCGATAGGAGTAGAACAGCTCTTCATCGCTATAGGTGCAGTGGCGTGTCCATTCTGCCTGGCCGATGCCCGCCTGCCGCAGCAGGTGCAGCCCAAGACCCGGCAGGTCAAATTGATAGCGCCCGTCCTGGCCGGTCGCAAAGAAATGGCTATGGTCCGGGTCTTTTTGCAAGAAATCTGCATAGAACTCGGGGCCAACTTCATAGGCA
The DNA here is from genome assembly GCF_000152965.1 of Roseobacter sp. MED193. Classification (GTDB taxonomy): domain Bacteria; phylum Pseudomonadota; class Alphaproteobacteria; order Rhodobacterales; family Rhodobacteraceae; genus Pseudophaeobacter. The sequence goes on from NZ_CH902583.1 coordinate 3,613,431, forward strand.
GACTGCGAGATGGAGGGGCCGATAACAGCGGAGGTGTTGGCGCGATCTGCGCCTAGATCCTCCATCGCCTCCAAAGTCGCCTCTAGCACCCCTTCCAATGCGCCGCGCCAGCCAGCATGGGCCGCGCCAATAACGCCGGCTTGGGCATCGGCAAAGAGTACCGGCTGGCAATCTGCTGTCAGAATACCCAGGGCGACTCCGGGTGTGTTTGTCACCATGGCATCTGCGCGGGGGCGTTCTGATGTTGGGCCTGTGATGACCGCAACATCGGGCGAATGGATCTGATGCACCCCAACCAGCGCGGCTGGGGCCACATTCATGGCCTCTGCCACGCGCGCACGATTGAGCGTTACGGCCTCTTTTTGGTCGCTGGAGCCGACACCGCAGTTCAACCCCTTGAAAATTCCGGATGAGGCGCCGCCTCGACGGGTAAAGAACCCGTGATGTACGCTGTCCAGCAGCTCAGAGGTGAGTATTTCCAGCGTCATGCATTTAATCCTGGTGGCGGGGCGATATCTGCAGGGGTGAGACCCAGCACTTTGAACAGGTTTCCCATTTCGGATGGATGCGTCAACCGCCGATGTGCGGCAATCAAGCTCTCCAGAGCCTCCCCTTCCAGCCCTGCTGCCAGATTGCGCGCACGATCGGTGATGCCAAGTCGTTCGAGAAACACGCCCTGAGGCGTGACTTTGCTATGGGCGCAGCCTGCTCCCGCTGCGACAGAGCAGAGCACCTCGAAATCCACATGCGCCGTTAGATCGGCCTCACCTGGCGTTTCCAGCGGTTCAACGGGCGTATGGGATTTCAGAGCCTGTAGCGTGTCCCCCAGAGAGCGCCAGTCGCCATAATCGACAATCAGCGCCGCTCCGCCGTGGCTGGCGATGCGCTGGGCAAGGCTCGACAGGATCGGCGCCGCCCCAGGGCTTAGCTCAACCAGATCACCGTCCGTCGTGTCGCGCAGGCGATGTTCAAGCGCGGGTTGCGGCGCCGCTGGTCCCAATCCAAAGCCCAGCCCGCCGTCCACCAAGCCGATCCGCTTTTCTCGCCAGCCATCGCCATCTCGGACAAACTGCCGGATGGGCAGGGCGTCAAAAAATTCGTTGGCCACCAGAAACAATGGCTGTTGTGGCAAGGCATCTGCGGTATCGACCCATGTGGCATCATAGCGGGCCAGCGCCTTGGCCTGTTGCTCTTGCAGGTTGGGAGAGGCCTCAACCAGATAAAGCTGTAGCGCGGTGTGAAAGCCAGGAACGCCGCGGGTGGCGCGCAGCAAATCTGCCATCAGTGTGCCCCGCCCAGGTCCGAGCTCTGCCAGTGTAAAAGTATCGGGAGCGCCTTGATTCAGCCAGCTCTGGGCGAGAGACAGGCCGAGAAGTTCCCCAAACATCTGGCTGATCTCTGGCGCGGTGGTGAAATCGCCTTGGGTGCCAAAGGGACTACGGGTGGTATAATAACCGTGTTCGGGATGCAGCAGGCATTCGGCCATAAAATCCGCCAGGCTGATGGGGCCGTCGCTGCTTATCCGGGCGAGCAATTGATCTGTAAGGGGGCTCATGCGGCTGGATCCAAGTCGGGTTTGCGGCGCAGGGCAAAATAGAGCCCCAGCGCGATCATTGGCAGGGACAGGATCTGCCCCATTGTCAGCCCGTATCCGGCGGTCTCCCAGGCCAGGCCTAGGGGATTGCCCGGGGTGACAAATTGGGCGTCTGGTTGGCGGAAAAACTCGACTGTAAAACGCGCCAATCCATATCCAGCCAGGAATACGCCAAGGTTCAGGCCGGGGCGCAGGAAGCTCTGACGTCGCCAGGTCAGCCAGATAAGCGCGGCGCCTAGGATCAGACCTTCCATGGCCGCTTCATATAGCTGCGAGGGATGGCGGGCGCAGATTTGCCCCAGAGCTTGTCCGCAGTCCTGTGCCGCGGCTCCCGGAAAGGCAACGCCCCAGGGCAGATTGGTGGGACGCCCCCATAGTTCTGCGTTGATGAAGTTTGCCAGGCGACCCAGCATCAAGCCCGCAGGCACAGTATAGGCCACCAGATCAGCCATCTGGAGTTTGGAAATCCCGTGGCGGCTGGCATAGGCCCAGGAGGCGACAATCACCCCAAGCAAGCCACCATGAAAGGCCATGCCGCCCTGCCAGATCCGCAGGATCTCACTGGGATGGGACAGGTAGTAATCGGGCTGGTAGAACAGCACAAATCCCAGGCGACCGCCGAGAATCACCCCCAGAATAATCCAGGTCAGCAGGTCTTCGACCTGTTCGGGGCGCATTGGCACCCTTTGACCAGGCCAAAGCATCGGAGATTTCAACGCCGCAATGGCCAGCCGCCAGGCGATGACGATGCCAGCGATATAGGCTAGGGCGTACCAACGCAGGGCAAACTCCATACCAAACAGGGAAATCGAGAAAATCTCGGGCGAAATTTCGGGGAATGGGATCATGGCTCGCATGTGGTCCTGAATGCCTTTGCTCTCGAATGGAAGTCAACGGCTTGTCCGCGACCCTTTGCGGCCCCATATAGGGGGTAAGAGTGATACGGAGAAGATGATGCAGAGCCGAAACAAGATCATGGACGACATTTCGCAGTTGATGACCAATGCGATGGGCGTGGCCCAGGGCGCTAAGGACGAAGCGGAAACCGCGATGAAGAGCCTGATGGATCGCTGGTTGGCAGACCGGGATTTTGTCACCCGCGAAGAATTTGACGCTGTACGGGCGATGGCCCAGAAGGCGCGGGAAGAGAATGAAGCCCTGAAGGCCCGGCTAGATTCGCTTGAGGCCAAGGGCTGATATCATTGCGGGCCGCGCCAGGGCTGGTCATTTGCTGGTCTGCCCGGGCGCCTGGGCGGGCATGATCCAAAATTTGGCCGTATGGGCAGTCTTTCGCTTTGAGCAGGGATGCCTACGGCGGGTATGTTTCTAGAAAGATGAAGTCAGGGCTGTGCTCGGGCCTCAGGCGGAGGTTCGGCCCATGAAGTCCTTGGACTGTTTTCATTGGGCTCCTCTCGACCTTGCGTTGCAATATCTGCCGGGTTTTGCGATCGGAGCGGCGGTTTTTCCAAATTGGTTAAGTCTCGCGCAAATGCGCCGATATCTTGAGGTGAATAGTTATTCGTCCACAACTTATTGAAGATATCCCCAAATAAGGGCTTGCCAGTTTCTAGCCCCCTTGCCACCATATCTAGTATGGAGGCGGGGATGCTCCCCGGTCCCTTGACCAGAAACCTAGCTGTAGGGGGCTATATTGGCCCGAGCGGCTAGAGACCTGAGAGGTGAGACATGGCCCTTTCCGAATTTCATTTGGACGACGATATTCACCCCATTGACATCGTTGAAAATCTGGCAGCCCACCACGACTGGGATTTTGATCGCATTGGTGATGATCAGATTGCCATGGCCGTAGAAGGCCAATGGCGGACCTATTCCCTGACGCTGGCTTGGTCGGCTTATGAGGAAACGCTGCGACTGGTTTGCAGCTATGAGATGGAACCGCCTGAGGTCAAGATCCCTCAGCTCTATGAGCTGATCAACCTGATGAATGATCAGTGCTGGGCGGGGGGGTTTACCTACTGGGCCGACCACAAGGTTATGCTCTACCGCTATGGGTTGGTTTTGGCCGGTGGGCAGTCTGCCAGCCCACAACAGGTTGACGCCATGATCCACGCGGCAGTGAGCAATTGCGAACGCTATTACCCGGCTATTCAACTGACGACCTGGGCGGAAAGATCCCCCAGCGAGGCGATTGGGGTCGCAATTGCAGAGGCATATGGTCGGGCGTAAGCCTATGCATTGATATGGAAACACCTGAGAGAGGCAGTCGGAAGATGACAACCGGTATTGAAACGCGCGGGCTGGTGCTGCTGGGCTGCGGCAAAATGGGTTCTGCCATGTTGGCGGGCTGGTTGGAGGGCGGATTGCCCGCATCCTCCGTCTGGGTGCTCGACCCCAATCCTTCTGAATGGCTACAGTCGACAGGCGTGAATATCAATGTCGATCTGCCAGCCACTCCTGCCCTGGTGCTGGTTGCGGTGAAGCCACAGATGATGGGGGCTGCGCTGCCCAAGCTCCAGGCGCTGGGCAATGGTGACACGCTGTTTGTCTCGGTTGCGGCAGGGACCTCTATTGCCAGTTTCGAAGAGATCCTGGGCGCGCAGACGCCGATCATTCGCGCCATGCCCAATACCCCAGCGGCAATTGGCCAGGGCATCACTGCAATGGTGGGGAATGCCCATGCTACCGCAGAGGATTTGAATAGGGCTGAAGGGCTCCTGAAGGCCATAGGTCAGACCGTGCGGCTGGAGGCGGAGGCGCAGATCGATGCCGTCACCGGCGTGAGCGGCTCTGGTCCTGCTTATGTTTTCCACTTGATCGAGACGCTCGCCGCCGCCGGAGAGGCGCAGGGTCTGTCAGCAGATCTATCGATGAAGCTGGCCAAAGCCACCGTGGCAGGGGCAGGGGCATTGGCCAGTGTGGCTGACGAAAGCCCCAGTCAGTTGCGTATCAATGTGACCAGCCCCAATGGCACCACCCAGGCGGCTCTTGAGGTTTTGATGCAGGAAGACACCGGTTTTCCGGATTTGCTCGGCCGGGCCGTGGCTGCGGCGACCAACCGATCAAAGGAGCTGGCGCGTGGCTGAAATCACTTTTGACGACTTTATGAAGGTAGATATCCGTGTCGGCGAGGTCATTCGCGCAGAACCCTATCCGGAGGCGCGCAAGCCGGCGATCAAGATCTGGATCGATTTTGGTCCAGAGATAGGCGAAAAGAAGACCTCAGCTCAGGTGACCGCGCATTACACGCCACAGACGTTGATTGGTAAACAGGTCTTGGCGGTGGTGAATTTTCCGCCAAGACAGATTGGCAAGTTCATGTCTGAGGTTCTGGTGCTGGGCCTGCCGGATGACACAGGTGAAATCCGTTTGGTTGGGCCCGACGGCCCGGTGCCTTTGGGCGGAAGGATGCACTGACCATGAAGCTCTTGATTACCCGCCCGATGACTGCGGCGGTAGAAGCACGGGCGCGAGCTGAGTTTGACGTGGATTTTCGGCGTGAGACCGCAGTCATGACTCGGCCAGAGATGCTGTCTGCGCTGCGCGACTATGACATGGTGATGCCGACCCTGGGGGACGGCTTTGATGCTGGGATTTTCGCAGAAACACCAAAGCCGAGCTGTCGGCTCTTGGCCAATTTTGGGGTTGGCTTCAATCACATTGATGTCGCAGCAGCCACTGCCAGCGGGATTGCAGTCAGCAATACGCCAGGTGCTGTGACTGATGCGACGGCGGATATCGCATTGGCGCTGATCTTGATGTCGGCGCGCCGCGCAGCTGAGGGAGAACGCCTGGTGCGCAGTGGCAATTGGCCTGGCTGGCATCCAACCCAGATGCTGGGGCAGCATGTGACGGGCAAGCGGCTGGGGGTGATCGGTATGGGCCGTATTGGCGCTGCGATTGCCCAACGTTGCCATTTTGGCTTTGATATGCAGGTCTTTTACAGCGCACGCAGCGAAAAGACTCCTGGGTTCCCGGTCACGCGTATAGCCGACCCCGTGCAACTGGCTGCCAAGGTGGATTTCCTCGTTGTGGCGGTTCCGGGAGGGTCAGAGACGCGTCATCTGGTGGATGCATCTGTTTTGGCGGCCATGCAGCCTCATGCGCATCTGATCAATATTGCACGTGGCGAAGTGGTCCAGCAACACGCCTTGATTTCCGCTCTGCAAAAGCAGCGTATCGCCGGGGCTGGCTTGGATGTTTATGAATTTGAACCAGAAGTTCCAGCGGAGTTGCGCGAGCTGTCCAATGTCACCTTGCTTCCACATCTGGGCACTGCCACTGATGAGGTGCGCAGTGCCATGGGAAATATGGCACTGGACAATGTCGCCGCATTTGTCGCGGGGCAGCCGCTGCCAAACCAAGTCTGAGGGGCGGCATCTGAGCTGGGGCGGTGAACTGGGCGCTTTTTCAGGTTTCACTTTTCCCTAAATATTCCGGGGGTGAGCGCCAGCGGCGCGAGGGGGCAGAGCCCCCATAGGGTGCCGACGACCCGTACCGGGCTGGCGCGTTTCTCCCCCGGGGGATTAGTTCCCCTGTGCCATGGCCTCGCGCCAATGGCGGCGACACAGGGATACATAGCTCTCGTTGCCGCCAATTTGCACCTGATCGCCTTTGATGATGGCGCGTCCCTCTGCATCCTGGCGGATCACCATGGTGGCCTTCTTGCCGCAATGACAGATTGTGCGCACCTCGCGCATTTCATCCGCCAAGGCCAGCAAGGCGGCAGAGCCAGGAAACAACTGTCCTTGAAAATCGACCCTCAGCCCGTAGCACAGAACGGGGACCTTGAGATCATCCACCACCGTTGCCAACTGCCAGACCTGATCTGAGGTCAGAAACTGGGCTTCATCGATGAAGATGCTGGCGACTTTCCCCTGTTTCAGGCGCGCGCCTATTTTGGCAAACAGATCCTCGCCGGGGGCAAAGGTCTCGGCGGCTTCGCTTATGCCAATACGCGAAGCGATTCTCCCTTTACCTTCCCGCGTGTCGATCTGCGCGGTCAGCAGATAGGTATCCATGTTGTTTTCACGGTAGTTGTGCGAGGCCTGCAGCAGAACGGCTGACTTGCCTGCATTCATGGTCGAGTAGTTGAAGTAGAGCTTTGCCATGGCGTCCCTTTAGCCTGTCGCGGGCAGGGGGGGCAAGAGGACGAGGGAGGCAAACCGTCGATAGGGGCGCTGTTTTACAGTCACGAGCGCTGCCGCACCCAATGGCCTGGTGTGGCGCAACAAAGGCGGTGCCCATGAGAATTCGACGTCAACCTGTATGTGAAAAAATTCGTTTATTTTCTGTGGGTTAAGCTTTTCCCCCAAGGGGAGGGCGCCGTGAGCCACATGCGAAGCAATATGATCATACCCCCCCTGATCCCCAAGAACTGGTGCTCAAAAGGGGAGGGCGGCCGATATTGCCGACACATCAGGAAGGGTACTTAGGCCAAAAACGTGCCCACTCAAAAAACCACGGGAAAATGCGTCCCGCGTCAAAACCAAGCCCACTCACTAAGCCGGTTCCGAGATACAATGAGGGTCAAAATACTCCCCCGTCACTCGCTAAATCCCTGAAAACCTTAGGGATGGTGTAAGAATAACAAATACTTTACAACATCGGCATGGGAAATTACTCCCGTCCTTCCCCTTTTGGCGCGGCATGGCTGGTGAAAATTAATGGCAGAGATCGGTACTTACCTAAAAAAGCATACTGAGGCCCTGGTAAAGGATGTTGGGATCGAGGCAGCCTGCCAGATCACCGGCAAATCCAAGGCGACTTTGGGACGATATTATTCCGATAATGCAGAGCACACCGACCGGTTTATGCCAGTCGATGCTGTGGCCAAGCTGGAACAAGAGGCCTCATACCCTCATGTGACCTCTGCTCTGGCAGATCTGAAGAACATCACCCTGTCCTATGACACCAAAAATGCGAGCAATGGCGATGCAAGCGTTACCCGCAGCGGTGGCGTGAACGCAGATGTCATCGCATTGAGCCAGCGATTTGCCTTCTTGATGAGCGAATATCAAACCGCCATAGAGGATGGGATTATCACGGTGAATGAGGCCAAGCGGCTGCTACGTGAAACCGTTATGCTGCAGCATGTGCTTTTGGACATGAAACTCCATCTCGAAGAAGAGAGCGCCTAGCGCTTGGAGTTGAAAGACCTGCCGTAGGCTCGGCCTGCGGCCTGACTGCTATAGATGACGATTCCCGGGTACAGTCCAGAGATCGGCGCTATATCAGGTGTTGGCGCAAAACCTGCTTGGAAGGCTCGTGTTTAGTATAGGTCTCAAGCGGAGAGATGCGTATCAGTGATCCCTCAGCCTCAGGGCGTGACGCGGCGATGTGAAGCGCCGCAGTCCTGAGCCTTGTTCCTAGGCTTTGTGGCGTTTCAGGATCACCGAGCCTACGGAGTAACCTGCGCCGAAGGAACAGATTAGCCCTAGATCGCCCTCGCCAAGATCTTCGGAGTATTTTGAAAAGGCGATAATCGATCCGGCCGAAGAGGTATTGGCGTAGTCTTGTAAAATATTGGGCTGCTCATCCGCGGCAGGCGCGCGCCCCAGGGTCTTTTTGCCAATGAAATCATTCATCGATTTGTTTGCCTGGTGCAACCACAGCCGTTTGAGCTCTTCGCGCTCGACACCTTCAGCCGCCATGTGACTGGCAATATGCTGGCTGACCATGGGCAGAACTTCCTTGAACACTTTGCGGCCATTTTGCATGAACTGCATATCGCGCCGGTCTGCGACCCCGTCGGGGCGTGAACGACGCAGGAAGCCGTTGTTGTTGCGGATGTTGTTGGAGAAATCAGTGGCGCACCGGGTGGACAGGATTTCGAAATGGTCGCCTTTGGCATCCTCAAGGCGCTCCAAAAGGGTGGCAGTGGCCACGTCGCCAAAGATGAAGTGACAGTCACGGTCACGCCATTCCAGATGGCCAGAGCAGATCTCTGGGTTCACAACCAGTGCTGAGCGGATGCTGCCGGAACGGATCATATCAGCGGCGGTCTGGATACCAAAGGTCGCAGAAGAACAGGCGACATTCATGTCAAAGGCAAAGCCCTTGATGCCCAGAAGATCCTGTATTTCGATGGCCACGGCGGGGTAGGCGCGCTCCATATTCGAGGCCGCACAGATTACCAGATCAACGTCCTCTGCCGTCTTGCCGGCCTGCTTTAGCGCCTTTTTGGCTGCGTCCAGCGCGATTTCGGCCATGATGCCGGGTTCGGAATCGTCTCGTTGGCGCAGCTGTGGGTACATGATCTCAGGGTTCAATACCCCTGCCTTGTCCATCACATAGCGCTGCTCAATGCCTGAGGCCTTAAAGATGAATTCTTCCGAAGAATGGGGCAGGGCCTCAAAGCTGCCAGCGGCAATGGCCTCGGCATTCTCGGCGTTGATCTTGTCGGCGTAGGCATTATAGGCCTCTACCAGTTCAGCATTGGTGATGGTTTGGGCGGGGGTGAAAACCCCGGTGCCGGTGATTGCGGCTGTGTACATGACAGAGACCCTATGGGGAAGAAACCCCGTATTTGTGACGCTTTTTTGACCCAAAGGTCAAGGTTGACGACGGGTATCTGCGCCCGGATTCGTAAGCAGAAGTGTGATGTTCATCACATGAAAGGTTCATCAGGTGAAGTATAGCGAATGGAATCACAATGAATTGAACTGATCCAGATGCCACAGGCCCGGAAAAATCCTTCATCCCAGAACAAGACCAGCGCTGAGATGCGGGTGCTGTTGGGGATATTTTCTCTCTATTGGCGCTTAGATGATGCCCTGGCAAAGCAGGAAATCACCAGTGGCCTGGGGCGGGTGGAGTGTAATCTCTTGCTGCAACTGGATACCCCGCGCCGCATGGGTGAGTTGGCAAAGAGAATGATACTGGTTCCGTCGAGCGTGACTATGGCTGCGGACCGTCTGGAGCAGGATGGTCTGGTCCTGCGGGTGCGCGATGCTGAGGACCGCCGAGCCTTTTTGCTGCAGCTGACGGCTAAGGGGAACAGTCTGCGCGCGGCGCTGGAAAAGCGGGCAGAACGGGCATTTCGTGAGATCTGCGGTCTCAATGACGACGATATTCAGCAATTTGCGCTGTTATCCGATAAGCTACAAAACAAATTTCTTGGGTGCGCCAACCGGTGTCCCGGCAAGGAGAAGTAAGACATGCACCTTATGCAAAAGTTAGCCGTAGCAATGCTGCCGGTTCTGGCAGGTCCGGCGGTGATGACGGTAGGGCTGGGCCTGGCTGGAGCTGTGCAGGCAGAGGAAGTCCTCAAACCGGTAAAGTTAATGACTACCCAATCAGGGACACGTCTTCTTGAGCGGCAGTTTTTTGGACAGGTAGCGGCCAAACAGACGGTTGATCTGGCCTTTCAGGTTCCAGGCCAAGTGCTGCGGTTCCCGGTGGCAGAAGGTTATATCGTGCCAGAAGGGCAGCTGATCGCTGAGCTGGATCTAGAACCTTTTGAGCTGAACCTGGAACAGGCACGGCTGCAAAAGGAACAGGCCGATCGCACGGTCAATCGTTTGGAACGGCTCAAAGGCACCGTGAGCGCGGTCTCTATCGAGGATGCCGCGACCCAGGCAGGCTTGACCCGGGTGGCGCTGCGCAATGCGGAATACGAACTGCGCCATGCCACTTTGAACGCACCGTTTGAGGCCCTGGTCTCTACCCGCGAAGTGGAAAATTTCACGACCGTTGCCGCAGGGGCACCGATTGTCCGCCTCCATGACATGTCAGTGCTGCATATCGAAGTCGACGTGCCTGAGGTGCTGTTCCAGCGTGCGGATCGCGGCGACAATGTCTTGACCACGGCGACCTTTCCCGGCAGCGACGAGAGCTTCCCGCTTCAGATCCTCGAATTTACCGCTGAGGCCAGCAATATTGGTCAGACCTACCGGGTGACCTTTAGCATGGAGCCCCCAGAGGGCCGACAGATCCTGCCGGGGGCCTCGGCCACCGTGCAGGTCAAGGTGGATACGGGGGAGCAGGGCATTCTGGTGCCGCCCACCGCCATTGTGACCACCCCGACAGGGGAGACAGGTGTCATGGTGTTCACGCCCAAAGGCGGCGATACCGGAGAGGTAACCTGGGTCGAGGTGGCGTTGAGCGCAACCCAACATGGTAGCTTTGCCATCTCCTCTGGACTGGAGGGAGGCGAGGAGATTGTTTCGACCGGCGGCAGCGCTTTGATCGACGGCCAAAAGGTCCGCCGGTTCACCGGCTTTGCGAACTGAGGCTGAGACCATGGATATCGCACGCGCCTCAATCGACCGGCCACTTTACACCTGGATCATCATGCTGGTGGCCCTTCTTGGCGGGATCTGGGGGTTCTTAAACCTCGGACGTCTGGAAGACCCGGCCTTTACCATCAAACAGGCGGTGATCGTCACGGCCTATCCCGGAGCCAGCGCCGAACAGGTGGCCCGTGAAGTCACGGAACCACTGGAATCCGCCATCCAGAAAATGGGGGAAGTCAAAACCATCACCTCGATCAACCGGCCAGGCAGTTCTTTGATCGAAGTGGAAATGCAGGACATCTATGATGGCACCGAACTGCCCGCAATTTGGACAGATCTGCGTGCCAAGATCCGCGATGCCTCCAGGGGGTTGCCCGATGGGGTGTCGCAGCCCTATGTGAATGACAGCTTTGGAGATGTTTTTGGCCTGTTTTATGCCGTCACATCAGAGGGCTACACAGATGCAGAGAAGCATGAATTGGCAACGTTCCTGCGCCGTGAACTGCTGGCCGTGGACGGGGTTGCCGATGTCGAGATTTCGGGCCTGCCGGATGAGGCGGTTTTTGTTGAGCCCGATATGGCGATTTCGGTCAACCAAAACATCTCGATTGCGGCAATTGCAAATTCCATTGCTACCTCCAATACGGTGCGCTCTGGTGGTTATCTGGACGGCGCCGCGGCTGAGACTCGCATCAGTGCCCCTGAGGGTTCTGACACGGTGTCCGAAATCGCCGGGTTGTCCATAGGGGCCCAGGGTGAGGTCATCAATGTCGTTGATATGGCAAAAGTGTACCGCGGCCGCACCAGCAACCCTGATCTGATGATCCGTCACAATGGCGTCGAAGCCTTCACCATGGGCATTGCAGGTCTGGCAAGCGAAAACATTGTAGAAGTTGGTGCCCGGGTAGATGCCCGTTTGGCCGCGCTGGACGCGCAAATCCCCTTTGGCGTTGAGCTCTTGCCGATCTATCAGCAGCATGTGGTGGTGGATCAGGCCTCAAACGACTTTCTGGTCAATCTGGCGACTTCGGTTGCCATCGTTGTCGCGGTATTGGCTCTGTTTATGGGCTGGCGCGCCGCGGTCGTGGTGGGGGCGACCCTCTTGTTGACGGTGGTTGGCACGCTTTTGTTCATGAACCTGTTTTCCATTGAAATGGAGCGGATTTCACTGGGTGCTCTGATCATTGCCATGGGGATGCTGGTGGATAACGCGATCGTTGTTGCCGAAGGCATGCAGATTTCCATGCAACGTGGGCGCAGTTCACGCGAGGCCGCACATGATGCTGCTTCCAAAACCCAGATCCCGCTCTTGGGCGCGACGGTGATTGGCATCATGGCCTTTGCCGGCATCGGACTTAGCCCGGATTCTGCGGGGGAATTCCTGTTTTCTCTTTTTGCCGTGATTGCGATATCGCTGCTCTTGAGCTGGGTCCTGGCCCTGACTGCGACGCCAATTCTGGGGCATTACTTTTTCAAGCAGGGGCATGAAGGCTCAGCGGACGCCTATGGTGGCCTGCTGTTTCGGGCCTATGGCGGCCTGCTGCGGATCTCGCTCAAGCTGCGCTGGCTGGTGGTGGTTGGGCTGATCGGCCTCACCGTTGTCTGTTTTGCCGCTTTTGGTACCGTCAAACAGCAGTTCTTTCCGAACTCCAACACGCCTTTGTTTTTTGTGCACTATAAATTGCCACAGGGCAGCACCATCGAGACAACCTCGGCGCATCTGCAGGTGGTGGAGGACTGGCTGTCCAAACGGGAGGATGTGGTGGATTTCTCCACCTTTGTCGGGCAGGGGGCCTCGCGGTTCCTATTGACCTACAACGCTGAAAAGCCGAACCCGAGCTACGGCCATCTGATAATTCGCACAGAGGATCTTGCGGCAATTCCACCGCTTCAGGCGGATCTTGAGGCCTTTGGCCAGAGTCGGTTCCCGGAAGGGGAGTTTCGGACCAAGCGGCTGGTCTTTGGCCCCGGCGGCGGCGATCCGATCCAGGTGCGGTTTTCCGGGCCGGACGCAACTGTGCTGCGGCAACTGGGGGAAGAGGCCATGCGCCGACTGGAGGCCGCCTCCCCCAATATCCTCAGCCCTCGACAGAATTGGCGGGAGCGCGAACTGGTCCTGACGCCGCGCTATGCCACGGAGCGGGCGCAGACTGCGGGCATCGCGCGCGAAGACATCGCAGATACGCTGCTGTTCTCAACTGACGGGCTGCAGGCCGGGGTGTTCCGCGAACAGGACCGCTTGATTCCAATTGTCATACGGCGAGCGCAGGAGGGCGGCTATAACATCATGGATCAGGTGGTTTACTCCAACACCGCGCAGAAATTCCTGCCGATGGAGCAGATGATCGACGGGGTGGATCTGGAGCTGGAAGACACCCTGCTGCATCGCAGGGATCGGGTTCCAACACTCACTGTCGGGGCCGATATCCCGGTGGAGCTGACGGCTGCCACGGTCTTTGCCGAGATTCAGTCGACCATCGAAGAGATGCAACTGCCGCCAGGCTATGCCATGGAATGGGGGGGCGACCATGAGAGCTCAGGTGATGCCAATGAGAGCCTTGGCAAACAGTTGCCGGTGACGGCGCTGATCATGGTGATGATCTCGGTCTTCTTGTTCAATGCCATCCGCCAGCCGATCATTATCTGGCTCTTGGTGCCGATGTCGGTGAACGGCGTGGCCATGGGGCTGCTGGGCACGGGTCTGCCCTTCACCTTTACCGCGCTTTTGGGCCTGCTGAGCCTATCTGGCATGTTGATCAAGAACGGCATTGTTCTGGTTGAAGAGATCGACCTGGTCCGCGCCGAGGGCAAACCCCTGCGCGAGGCCATCGTCGAAGCCTCTGTCTCGCGTCTGCGTCCGGTGATGCTGGCGGCGGTCACGACCATTCTGGGGATGATCCCGCTTTTGTGGGATGCCTTCTTTGTCTCCATGGCGGTGACGATCATGGGCGGCCTTGCCTTTGCCACCGTGCTCACCCTAGTGGCGGCACCGGTGTTCTACCTGATCTTCTTTGCCCGCGATGAAAAGCGGGAGAAGGCAGCACTGGCTACCTAACGTCGACTTGAAGATGCTGCCTGGTCGACCAGACTGGGCAGCATCCATCACACAGATCTGGGTACATGCCTTTGCATTGCGGCGGGTAGTTGTAGGGACTATTCCCCTGTTTTCAAATAGCTCCGGGTGAGGGTCACCCGGAGGGGTCTAGAATTTTGGTGTCAATTCTCGGTAAGACTGATGCGCATTCAAAACACCGGCTCTGTAGGGGAATAAGTTTCCACGAGGCCTTGATAAAAGCAAAATTCGTGCTTTGGTGAACAATCGTATTTATACTGGTGTTCGATCCCAGGAAGTAGATAGAGAGATTCACTCGACATGTACCTGATTTGCTCTTGTGAGAAACGGGTTTCATCCTCCAGCGTCTCTTTTCCATTTAGGTAACTTCGTACCACACATTCAACAAAGCGTGGAGGTTGCTCACCCATCTCCGGGGTGCATCCATTTCGGAAAAAAATCGGTCCCGCCAGTTCGACGGGAATTTCCGGGCTGGCGACACGTTTGGCGGCTTTCCCACGAACAAAGGAATTCAGATTGATAAAGCCTGAAAACCGCAGATCACTTAATAGGACTTCTTCTGGATCCGACAGCGGCTGCGTAAAGGTTCCATGGAAAAAATGCATGAGGTGCCCCATACTGACTTCGAATTCGCCACCACGAATAAAATCTACGCAGAGGCCATAGATGCAGCGATCTGGATTGATTTGAATTTCAAACAATCCACCAATATGACGTTCGCTCTTTGCCATTACTTTTCCCTGTTCGATCAAGCTGATATTTTCAGTTGGGCACTCAGAACTGTAATTAAAAAGTTTAGAAATTGGTCTTTCGAATCTGGTCTCTCACCGCTTCTCGGAAACGCCCCGATGAAGCGATTCCGAGATCTTTTTCCCCTGCAGGCTTTTCACCTCAACCTTATCCTAGGTTTGAGTTTTCATCGCTTTGGTGAGCAGTTTTTGGCATTTTGGGGTCAAATGCCTAGCTACACTGTCTCGCTCTAATCCGCGGCGGCGCAAGAACAGGCCCAAGGCATAGGCGCGTGAGTCCTGGCTCATGTAGCCGGTCCATCCCGCATCATCGGCGCCTTGCAACTGAAACACGCCAAATCCGGCGATAATACAGCCTAAATCTGTGGCCAGTTCATGGGCGCCAGCGCCACCTGGAACTTCATCTTCCAAGCCGGATAACCTGGCATGCATGACTTCATGAGCCAGTATATTGATGAATTGCAGCGGGCTTTTCAGCAGCTCGGGATCATAGCGGATTACGGCATTTTCGCCGTCGTTCTGAAAGGTGCCAGCGACAGCGGAGGAGGAATTATAGTCGATGCGATACTCTGCTGACAACACATCCAAAGGGACCAGGTCTATTGGGTGATCAAAATGGAGAAGCCGCGTCACATCCTTGAGGACTTGCTGGGCGGTTTCCTGACTTTCGCCGCCGCCTGCTTTGAAGAAATCCTTGGTCGGCAGGATTGGAGCCTTGGGTGGCTCAAACCTGTCATCAAACCAGTCAAAGCATTCCTCAATCCAGTCTTTGATATCCGGAGAAACCCGGGGGCGGGACCAAAACATTTAGGGAAATCCTCGCGTTACTGACTGGCAGTTATAGGTGTGCAACTCAAAAGGTCAATGCCTGGGAAAAGTTTGGTTCAGGGTTGTGGCTGGAAGAGGAAAAAGAGCCGCCAATGAAAAAGGCCCCAGGATATGTCCCGGGGCCTGTGAAACGGTGCTGGATCACTTTCTCTGCCTGGGGGATTACCCCTGCAATGACTTCACCTCAACCTCACCCTCGGCCTGGGCCTTGATCGCCAGGGCGGCGGCATTCGCGGCGGCGGCGGTGGTGAAATAGGGGATCTTGTCATAGAGCGCGACCGAGCGCATTTCTTTGCTGTCTTCAACAGCCTGCGCACCCTCGGTGGTGTTCATCAACAGCTGCACATGGCCGTCTTTGAGCAGGTCCACCACATGGGGGCGGCCCTCATAGACCTTGTTGACCAGCTCACAAGCGACGCCGTGACCTTCCAGCCAGCTCTGGGTGCCGCCGGTGGCCACCAGGGTAAAACCTTGCTCTACCAGTACCTTGGCCGCTTCCAGCATCGGTGCGCCCTTGTCGGCGTCCTTGATCGACATAAAGGCGCGGCCCTCGCTTGGCAGCACCATGCCCGCGCCCATCTGCGCCTTCAGGAAGGCGCGCGGGAAGTCGCGGTCCCAACCCATGACCTCACCGGTGGAGCGCATTTCTGGCCCCAGCAAGGTGTCAACGCCGGGGAAGCGGGCAAAGGGCAGAACCGCTTCTTTGACTGAGAACCAGGGCATGTCGGGATCAGCCAGGGTCATCGGGTCCGCCATCGGCGTATCCACATCATAGCCTGCATCGGGTTTATAGGCGCCGCGATGGGGGAAGGCGGTCAGCTTTTCACCGGCCATAACGCGCGCCGCAATCGAGGCAATGGCGCTGTCGGTGGCTTTGGCCACAAAGGGTACGGTCCGGCTGGCGCGGGGGTTGACCTCAATGAGGAAGATCACCCCGTCCTTGATGGCGAACTGGATGTTCATTAGGCCGACAACATTCAATGCCTTGGCCAGCGCATAGGTCTGGGTCTTTATCTCTTCCAGAATCTCCTTGGACAGGGAGTAGGGCGGCAGGGAGCAGGCGCTGTCGCCCGAGTGCACACCGGCTTCCTCAATGTGCTGCATGATACCTGCCACATGCACATCCGTGCCGTCGCAGATCGCATCCACATCCAGCTCCACCGCGCCGGACAGGTAGCTGTCGAGCAACACAGGGCTGTCACCGGAGACCACCACGGCCTCGTTGATGTAGCGTTTCAGCTGATCCATGTCGCGCACGATTTCCATCGCCCGGCCGCCCAGAACGTAAGAGGGGCGAATGACCAGTGGGAAGCCGATTTCTTCGGCGATTTCCAATGCTTGTTCGTCCGTGGAGGCAATGCCGTTATGTGGCTGCTTGAGGCCCAGATTGTTCACCAATTCCTGGAAACGCTCGCGATCTTCGGCCAGGTCAATAGCATCGGGAGAGGTGCCGAGGATAGGAATACCTTCCTCTTCCAGCGCATTGGCCAGTTTTAGCGGGGTCTGACCGCCGAACTGAACGATGACGCCGTGGAGGGTGCCGTTTTCCTGTTCAACCCGCAGGATTTCCATCACATGTTCAAAGGTGAGCGGCTCGAAATACAGACGGTCCGAGGTGTCATAGTCGGTCGACACGGTCTCTGGGTTGCAGTTGACCATGATGGTCTCATAGCCCGCGTCCGTCAGCGCATAGCAGGCGTGGCAGCAGCAGTAGTCAAACTCGATGCCCTGGCCGATGCGGTTTGGACCGCCGCCCAGGATGACCACCTTTTTGCGATCCGAAGGCCGCGCCTCACATTCCACTTCGCCCATCATCGGGGCCTCATAGGTGGAATACATATAGGGGGTCTGCGCCTCGAATTCGGCGGCGCAGGTGTCGATACGTTTGAAAACCGCGGTCACGCCTTTGGCAATCCGTGCATGGCGCACAGATTTTTCAGAGGCTTCGGTCAGATTGGCCAGACGCGCATCGGTAAAGCCAAGCATTTTGAGGTGGCGCAGAGCTTTCTCATCCTCAGGCAAGCCGTTGGTGCGGACTTCTGCTTCGGCATCGATGATTTCGCGGATGCGGTCCAGGAACCAGGGGTCAAACTTGGTGACGCCGTGGATTTCATCGTTGCTCAACCCGTGGCGCATGGCCTGTGCGATGGTGCGCAGCCGGTCCGGTGTTTGCTGGCTGATCGCTTTGATTACCGCAGCCTTGTCGGTTGCGACCTCCCAGGTGCCAATCGTTAGGCCAGGGATTTCAATTTCATCAAAGCCGGTGAGGCCCGATTCCATCGAGGCCAGCGCCTTTTGCATCGATTCATGGATGGTGCGGCCAATGGACATGGCTTCACCCACGGATTTCATCGCGGTGGTCAGATAGGGCTCGGAGCCGGGGAATTTCTCAAAGGCAAACTTTGGGATCTTGGTGACGACATAGTCGATTGAGGGCTCAAAGGAGGCCGGTGTCACCTTGGTGATGTCATTGTCCAGCTCGTCCAGCGTATAGCCTACGGCCAGCTTGGCAGCGATCTTGGCGATCGGGAAGCCTGTCGCCTTGGAGGCAAGGGCGGAAGAGCGCGACACCCGTGGGTTCATTTCAATGACCACCATACGGCCATCGGCAGGGTTCACTGCCCATTGCACGTTGGAGCCGCCGGTCTCAACGCCGATCTCGCGCAGCACGTTGATCGAGTGGGTGCGCATGATCTGGTATTCTTTGTCGGTCAAGGTCAGCGCTGGCGCTACGGTGATCGAGTCGCCCGTGTGCACGCCCATGGGGTCGATGTTTTCGATGGCACAGACGATGATCGCGTTATCCGCTTTGTCGCGGACCACTTCCATCTCGAACTCTTTCCAACCCAGCAGGCTCTCATCCACCAGGATCTGGTTCACTGGCGAGGCATCCATGCCGGTGCGGCAGAAGTGCTCGTAGTCTTCCCGGTTATAGGCAACACCGCCACCGGTTCCACCCATGGTAAAGGCTGGGCGGATGATCGCTGGCAGGCCGATATCTTCGAGCGTTTCCAAGGCGATACGTACGCCTTCATTCAGGTCGGCCTTGCCATCTTCCAGCTTGGGCGCTGTGACGATGGTGGCGCGGGGGTTTTCAATGCCCAAACGGTCCATGGCGTCGCGGAACAGTTTACGGTCTTCCGCCATCTCAATGGCGTCACGGGTGGCGCCAATCATTTCGACGCCAAATTCTTCCAGCACACCCATTTCTTCCAGCGCCAGCGAGGTGTTGAGGCCGGTCTGGCCCCCCATGGTAGGCAGCAGCGCGTCGGGGCGCTCTTTCTCGATGATTTTGGCGACCACCTCGGGGGTGATTGGCTCGATATAGGTTGCATCGGCCAGGCCGGGATCGGTCATGATGGTGGCTGGGTTCGAGTTCACCAGGATAACCCGGTAGCCCTCTTCCTTGAGCGCTTTACAGGCCTGGGCGCCAGAGTAGTCGAATTCGCAGGCCTGCCCAATAATGATGGGCCCCGCACCGATGATCATGATCGACTGGATGTCGGTTCTTTTGGGCATGGGTGTGCTTCCTTCGATTTGTGCGAGCGGCTTGGCCAGGCAGGTTGGCAGGTCGGTCTGAGTTCAATGGCGAGTCGGGCGCCCCCGTGCGCCCAAATTGTCCTGCGTTATAGGGGTAGCGCAAAAAGGTGCAAGAGGGATCGGACACGCGCTTCGAATTGCCGCTTTTATGACTTTTGTTCGCATAGCGTACAGATATAAGCATCTACAAGAGAAATGGCAGAAATTTAGAGGTGCTGGGTGCAGATCCGTTTTGATCAAGGGCCAGATCAGTGGATAGAACCGGGACAGGGGATGCAGTTCGCTTGCCCCTTGCGTGTGATCCGGGCTGATTCTGCGCAGGAGATCCCTGGCGCATTGGATGCGTTGAACAAAGTGCAACAAGAGGGACACTGGCTGGCAGGCTATGCCAGCTATGAGCTCGGCTATGCTTTGGAGCCGAGCCTGGCAGCCTGCATGCCGACCCATCGCCGCCTGCCGCTTTTGTGTTTTGGTGTCTACGCGCAGGCAAGCCCGGTTTCGCACGCGAAACATTGGCCCGAGGGGGGCGCTTGGCGCGGTCTGGGAGAGTTTCAGCCGCGCTGGAGCCGCGCGCGCTATACAGAGGCCTTTGCTGCTGTGAATTCTGCTATCGGAGCAGGCGATATCTATCAGGCCAATCTGACCTTCCCAATGGATGCCCAGGTCAGTTGGGGCTCTGAAGATCTGTATGGGGCATTGATGGCGCGCCAGCAGGTGGGGCATGGGGCCTTGGTGCTGCAGGAGGATCTGCCGGATCTGCTGTCGCGCTCGCCAGAGCTGTTTTTTCGCACAGATGCACATGGTCAGATCGAAACCCGGCCGATGAAGGGAACGCAACCGCGCAGCGCCGATCCGGTTGCGGATGCAAAGGCGCGGGATTTTCTGCGTCAGGATGAAAAGAACCGTGCCGAGAACCTGATGATCGTGGATTTGTTGCGCAATGACATCTCGCGTATTGCCACTCTGGGATCGGTCAAAGTGCCAGAACTCTTTGCGGTGGAAAGCTATGCCACTGTCCATCAGATGGTTTCAACCGTGCAGGCGCAGTTGCGCCCCGGTGTGGGGCTGGGGCAGATCCTTCAGGCGCTGTTTCCCTGCGGGTCGATCACCGGAGCGCCCAAGATACGCGCCATGGAAATCCTAGCAGAGCTTGAGCCTTGGGCACGTGACGCCTATTGTGGCAGCATCGGTTGGATGGCCCCCGATGGGGCGTCTGAGTTCAACGTAGCCATTCGCACCCTGATGGTCGAGGGAGGGCGGGCACAGCTGAACGTCGGCGGCGGCGTGGTCTGGGATAGCACAGCCCAGTCTGAATATGAGGAAGCCCTATGGAAAGCCCGTTTTGCCCAGTTGCGGCCATTCGAAGCGACGCCGATTTCCGCCTGATCGAAACTTTTGGCTATCACCCAGGGCGGGGGATAGATCGCATTGATCTGCATCTTGCGCGCATTTCGGCCTCGGCGGTCTTTTTTGGCCTCCCCTTTGATCTGGGGCGGGCCAAGGCGCATCTCGCAGGTCTTGGTGGCCCCCAGGTGTTGCGCTGCCGCCTGACACTGTCGTCCGCAGGGGAGCTGGAACTGGTCACAACGGCGATGCCTGTACACCAGCCGCTGTGGAGCTTTAAGGTAGCGGCCCAGCGGTTGGTGGCTGATGATGTCTTTCTGGCGCATAAGACCACCAGGCGCGCGACCTATGATGAGGCCCGTGCCCAACTGCCCCAAGGAATTGACGAACTATTATTCTTGAATGAACGCGGAGAGATCTGCGAGGGAACCATTAGCAATATTGTGGTCGAAACAACTGTCGGGGACTGTTTGACCCCGCCTCAAAGCTCTGGCTGCTTGCCTGGGGTCTACCGCCAAAGCCTGCTGAATGCGGGGGGGGTGAAGGAGGCCGTGCTGACCTTGGATGATTTGGCAAAAGCCCGCGATATTCGCCTGGTGAATTCTCTGCGCGGCGAGATGCAGGGTATTTGGGTGCAGGACAGCGAGGAATTTGCCAGCTTTGCTTGACAAGAGCGCTGCAACCCTGTGTATCGGCCCAGACGAATTTTGCGCCAAATTCGAGGTGCCGATGGCATATTCCGAATGACGGCCCGACCAGAGACTAGACCCGCATACCGAAAGGTCACGCCATGCATGCCTATCGCAGCCATACCTGCGCCGAACTGAACAAATCCAACGTGGGCGAAACTGTGCGCCTCTCCGGCTGGGTCCATCGTGTCCGCGATCACGGCGGCCTGCTGTTCATCGACCTGCGTGACCATTATGGCATCACTCAGGTCATGGCAGACCCCGACAGTCCGGTCTTTGCCGAGATTGAAAAAGTGCGCTCGGAATGGTGTATCCGCATCGACGGCAATGTGCTGGCTCGCGATGAGAGCCTGGTCAATGACAAGCTGCCCACCGGTGAGATCGAGGTCTTTATCCGCGACATCGAAGTCCTGGGCAAAGCCGAAGAGCTGCCCTTGATGGTCTTTGGCGAGCAGGAATACCCCGAAGAAACCCGCCTGCGCTATCGCTACCTGGATCTGCGCCGCGAAAAGATGCAGCAGAACATGCTCTTGCGCTCCAACATGGTGCAGTCGATCCGCAAACGCATGTGGGACAAGGGGTTCAACGAGTATCAAACTCCGATCATTACAGCGTCTTCTCCCGAAGGTGCCCGTGACTTCCTGGTGCCCTCTCGTCTGCACCCTGGCAAGTTCTACGCTCTGCCGCAAGCGCCCCAGCAGTTCAAACAGCTGATGATGGTCTCGGGCTTTGACAAGTATTTCCAGATCGCGCCTTGCTTCCGGGATGAGGACCCGCGCGCCGACCGCTCGCCCACCGATTTCTACCAGCTTGACCTGGAAATGTCCTTTGTCACCCAGCAGGATGTCTTCGACACCATCCAGCCGGTGATGCAGGGCGTGTTTGAGGAATTCGGCGGCGGTCGCAAGGTCGACAGTGAATGGCCGCAAATCTCTTACCGCGATGCGGCGCTTTGGTATGGCTCGGATAAGCCCGACCTGCGCAACCCGATCAAAATGCAGGTGGTCTCTGAGCATTTCGCGGGCTCTGGCTTTGCCATCTTTGCCAAACTGCTGGAACAAGAAGGCACCGAAGTGCGCGCCATCCCAGCCCCCAAAGGCGGCTCGCGCAAGTTCTGCGACCGGATGAATGCATTTGCGCAAAAAGAAGGTCTGCCCGGTATGGGCTATATCTTCTGGCGCAAGCAATCGCCTGACAGCATCGCTCAGGAACGCGGCATCACCGTGAAAGAGGTGAACGCCTTGGTCAAATCCGGTGAAATCACCCTGGGCAATGAGGCCGCGGGCCCGCTGGCCAAAAACATCGGTCCCGAGCGCACCGAGGCGATCCGCCAGCAGCTGGGGCTGGACGTGGGCGATGCCGCCTTCTTCCTCGGCGGCAAGCCCAAAGCCTTTGAAGGCGTTGCAGGACGTGCCCGTAACGTCATCGGCGAAGAGCTGGGCCTCACCGACAAAGACCGCTTTGCCTTTGCCTGGGTCGTGGACTTCCCGATCTATGAGGCAGACGAGGAAACCGGCAAGATCGACTTTGAGCACAACCCCTTTTCGATGCCGCAGGGCGGGATGGATGCGCTTGAAGGCAACCCGCTCGAGGTGCTGGGCTATCAGTACGATCTGGCCTGCAACGGCTACGAGCTGGTCTCGGGTGCGATCCGGAACCACCGCCCCGAAATCATGTTTAAGGCCTTTGAAATTGCCGGTTACGGCAAGGACGAAGTTGAGAAACGCTTTGGCGGCATGGTCAACGCATTTCAGTATGGCGCTCCGCCCCACGGTGGCTGCGCCGCCGGAATCGACCGTATGGTGATGCTGCTGGCAGATGAAGCCAATATCCGTGAGGTCATCATGTTCCCAATGAACCAGCGCGCCGAAGACCTGATGATGTCTGCCCCTTCTGAGCCGATGTCTGATCAGCTGATGGAGCTGGGTCTGCGGGTGATCCCTCAAGATCAATAGAACCGTTCTGAAAAGGCCCCGTCGGGTCATGTCGAAATCTGACACCCGAGAGCGCGCTCTCGGGTGTTTTGCGTCCTGCATATTGCTCCTTACTCCATACGATCTGCTGGTTTCATTTGGCCCCAAATATCCTGGGGGAGCGCCCATGGGGCGTGGGGCGGAGCCCCTATTTGACCGCCTCAGGCGCGACTTGCGCAGGTTTACGCGTATCGGAAAACTTTTTGAGTGCCTGGAGGGCGACGACAGCCTAGTCTGCAGTCGAGAGAGTTCCTGTACAGAGGCTTCTCGCGCGCCCGGGGAGAACAACAATGATCTTTGACCCAGAACTGGCTGAGATCCGGTTTGGCTGTGGCCTCTCCCCTGCGCTGAGGCCTGTTGCCTCTAGGCAGGAAATGCTATTGCGGCTTCAGGGGAATGACAGCACAGCAGATCACTTTCCGATCGCCGAAACCGAAGAGATCCTCGTTTCTGTGCGCCGCTTTGCCGAGCTGCGAAAACTGAACCGCACAAAACGTGGAACCCCAGATGCAGAGCGGGCCCAAAAAGCCTTTCGCCGGTTTCGGCGCGATCACCTGAAACAGCGGGATCTGCATTTTCGCCAATTGCTCTTGCGCCATATCACTACCCCTGACGGGTTTCGTGAGCGCCTGACCCTGTTCTGGGCGGATCATTTTACTGCCAAGGGCAAGAACCCGGCGATGCGGCCCCTTGCCTATGGCTATGTTGAAAGCGCCATTCGGCCGCATATTTCCAGCCGCTTTGAAGATCTGTTGATTGCTGCGCTGACGCACCCGCTGATGCTGCACTACCTTGATCAATTCCGGTCGCGGGGGGAGAACAGCGCGCTGTCGCAGCGCCAGGGCGGACGTGGCGGTTTGAACGAAAATTTGGCGCGTGAAGTGCTGGAGTTGCACACGCTGGGTGTTGACGGCCCCTATGGGCAGCAGGATGTGCGGCAACTGGCTGAATTACTCACCGGGCTAAGCTACCGCATAGAATCAGGTTTCCAGTTTTACGAGCAGATGGGGGAGCCAGGAAGCGAGATCGTCCTGGGGCAAAGCTATGGTGGTGCTGAGCCAGAGCTGGAGCCAGTGTTGCAGGCACTGCGGGATCTTGCCCGGCACCCGGCGACAGCCGATCATATAGCCAGAAAACTGGCGGTGCATTTCACCAAAGATCAGCCTGATCCTGATTTGGTCGCCCATCTGGCGGCAGCCTATCGCGCAAGCGCGGGGGATCTGACGCAGGTCTATGCGGCGATGCTGGACCATCCCAGTGCCTGGGAGGATGTGCTGGCCAATGTAAAGCCTCCATTTGACTACATGGCCTCCGCCTGCCGTGCCCTTGGGGTGAACCCGGAGCAATTGGCTGGCTGGGGAGCCA
Organism: Roseobacter sp. MED193; assembly: GCF_000152965.1. Classification (GTDB taxonomy): domain Bacteria; phylum Pseudomonadota; class Alphaproteobacteria; order Rhodobacterales; family Rhodobacteraceae; genus Pseudophaeobacter. The sequence continues at coordinate 3,637,780 of NZ_CH902583.1, forward strand.
AGCCGATCCGCCGTAATTTCGTCGCGCCTTTGCGGCTGATGGGGCAGGATTGGCAGTCGCCAGTGGGGCCGGACGGCTGGGAGGAGGCGGATGCGGCCTGGGTCACTCCGCAGGGACTGTCGGCGCGATTGCGCTGGGCCATGGCTGCGCCGCGACGCCTAATGACGCCTCTACCGGATCCAGTGGCCTTTGCGAGCCAATGCCTTGGAACGCGGGCAAATCAACGGGTGCAATTTGTAGCCTCGGCGGCTGAAACCCGCGCCGAAGCCATTGGGCTGGTGCTCAGCGCGCCCGCCTTTCAACGGCGGTAGCGGGACAAAGAAAGAGAGAGATCTGGCCATGGCAGCTTCAGCACTTTCACGTAGAAAATTTCTGACCCAAAGCGGAGTGCTGGGCTGCTCTCTTGCGGCCAGCCCGCTGATGACCCCGGTGAGCCTGGCTGCCGCGCCCTGGGACCGGCGGCTGGTGGTGATCATCCTGCGTGGTGGTATGGATGGTCTGGATGCGGTGCGCCCCTATGGGGACGCAAACTTTGCCGCCCTGCGCCCGGGGTTGCTGGCCCCCTCTCAGCCAACCGGTCATGATCTGGATGGATTTTTTGCCATGCACCCGGATCTGGGGGAGCTGATGCCTCTTTGGCGCCAGGGGGAGCTTGGTTTTGTGCAGGCGGTTTCGACTCCTTACCGGGACCGGCGCAGCCATTTTGACGGGCAAGATTTGCTGGAAGCGGGCACCATGGGCCTGGGGCACCGGCGCGATGGCTGGCTCAATCGCTTGTTGCAAATGCAAAGCGGGGTCGTGGCGCGCACGGCTTTTGCCATAGGGCACGGGGATATGCAGTTGCTGCATGGGACAGCGCCAGTGTCTGATTGGTCGCCTGATGCGGATCTGGCGCTTAGCCCGCAAGCAGAACAATTGGCCAGTTTGATGATGCAGGAGGATCCGCTGTTTGCCTCTGCTCTGTCCGAGGCTCTGGACCTGTCACGGTCTGAGGTTGAATTGGGCGCCATGGCGAGTGGGAATGAGGACAGTCGGGAAATGGCTGAGCCTATGATGGCGATGCCACGCGGGGCCAAGGGCAAGGCCCATCTGAAACTGGCGGAGTTTGCTGCAAAACAGCTGCGTGGGGAGACCCGCATAGCCTCGTTTTCGCTCAATGGCTGGGATACCCATAGCTACCAAAAACGTGGGCTCGGGGCAGCTTTGAAACGGTTGAGCGGCTGCATTCTGGCGCTCAAACAGGGCGTTGGTCCATCTGTTTGGGATCAAACGGCTGTTGTGGCGATGACTGAATTTGGTCGTACAGTGCGCGAAAATGGTACAGGTGGCACGGATCACGGTACTGGGGGAACCATGGTTTTGGCCGGAGGCGCCATTCGGGGCGGCAAAGTCTACGGGCGCTGGCCGGGATTAAGTGAGGCGGCGCTCTACAATCGCCGGGATCTGATGCCAACTGGCGATGTTCGCGAAGTGGCAGCCTGGATTATGCGGGGACTGACCGGAACCAGCCAGAGCGCTCTTGAAAACCAGGTTTTTCCAGGTTTGCAGATGAGACAAGATCCCGGTTTCCTGCGCTAGGGATAGCAGCTCTGTTTCGAAATTGGGCGCATAAGCGGGGGGCTCAATATCCCTGCGATATCCAACCTAATGCGAGATCTCGCCTGGGTGTATCTGCATGGATTTTAAGGACGCCGGTGCATTGTCCCGCTTACGTCGGATGACCCGAGCGGAATGGCGCGCCTGTAGGTAAAGGACAATGGCGAGTGTCGCCAAGGACGTCGAGAAAATTTCGAACATGATCAGATGGCGATCTTGCGTTCCAGGCGCTCTTGTACAAGACCGGCGATCACTGCTGCATCGGTCGCAACCGGGCGTCCTTCGGATCGGGCGAGGGCTAGGTTTTCGGCGGCCTTGGCCAGGGGGGCGTCACCAGCGCTGCGGGCAACCCCGCCTACAAATTGAGCCAGATAGTCCAGTGTTTGTTCTTCTTGGGTATCGTTCAACACATCCGCTGCATGGGCCATATCGTCGAGAAAAGCGATTGGATCTGGTTCTATGGTCTCATCCGCGAGCTGGCGGGGGCCGCTGGGTTGGCGATCATCCGGAAGGCGCGACAGAATAGCGTTTTGAAACGCAGCCAGAGAGGTAATAGGTTTGGCCAGAAAACCGTCAGCACCGGCGGCGAGGGTTTCTTCCTCGACGTTTTCATCTCCGGAGATTGCGAGGATGATCCTCACTCTTGGACGGGCTGCGTCCATTTCCTTGATCAGGTCGAGCCCTGATCCATCCGGCAGACCTACATCTGTAATCACCACCGAGGGGCGGTAGACCTGCAGATGGCGGCGGGCTGATTTCAGGCAATCTGCACGGCGAATACGTGCGCCGCTTCGCAGGCACAACAGGCGCAGGGCCTCGCAGGCATAGCGACTATCCTCAATGACCAGAATGGTAAGGCCCAGCAAGGGGCGGCGGGCACTTGGTAGTCTTTGGGCGGCTGCAAACAGTTCCGAATCGTCCATTACTCATACTCCTAACCGAATACGGATAGACGCTATAAATTTGAGGCTAATTCGAAGTTAACAGCATTGTGCCGGGTTTTTGATCAGCTCTGCTGCCAGAGCGGACACAACAAACCTCGCGTGATCCGCCGATCTGGGCGCATTGGCGCACTTGCGCCGGATTGCCACGGCAGAGCATAAGGCTGCAACACATCTATATTGCCAAGGAGAAGTCAGACCATGATTGGACGCCTGAACCATGTCGCTATTGCCGTCCCCGACCTAGAGGCCGCTTCAGCCCAGTACCGCAGCACGCTTGGGGCCAAGGTCGGCGCACCACAGGATGAGCCCGATCACGGGGTTACGGTCGTCTTTATCGAGCTGCCAAATACCAAGATCGAGCTGCTCTACCCGCTGGGCGACAACTCACCTATCAATGGGTTTTTGGAAAAGAACCCAGCGGGCGGCATTCATCATATCTGCTATGAAGTCGATGACATTCTGGCGGCGCGCGATCACCTTCAGGCCGAAGGGGCCAGGGTGCTGGGCAGTGGGGAGCCAAAGATCGGCGCACATGGCAAACCCGTCTTGTTCCTGCATCCCAAAGATTTCAACGGCTGCCTGGTGGAACTCGAGCAGGTTTGAAACTAGATTGACGGGGCTGCCAATCTTAGCAGCCCCTCGCTCTTAAGGAAGATATACAATGGCCATTACATCCGGATTGGTTCTGTTTGCTGTGATCTGGTTCATGACCTTTTTGGTCATTATTCCGATCCGTATCGAAACGCAGGGCGAAAAGGGCAGTATTGAACCTGGCACCCACGCTGGCGCGCCTGAGAACCACTACCTGAAGCAAAAGGCTTTGATCACCACTGGGGTGAGCTGTCTGCTCTGGGCTGTGATCGCTGGGATCATTCTGTCCGGTGTGATCAGCGTCAATGACTTTGACTGGTTCGACCGTTTGCCTGACCCCTCCTGACCAGTATCCTGAGGGGCCAGGGCCGTCTCAGTGGTGGCGCCAGAGCGCGTGAAACAGATGCGTATAGGTGGCAGCCCCTAGGATAGGGATCACCAGGTTCAGCAGAGGGATAGACAGGGGCATTGCCATCAAAATACCGGCCATCCAGATGGTGCCGCGATGCTTGCGGCAGAGCTTTCTGGCCTCCACCGGGCCCACCCGTCGGCTGGCGGCCAGGGTGAAATACTCCCGTCCCAAAAGATATCCGTTCAGCGCCCAAAAGATAAAGGGCGCGGCAGGTGGGAAGAGCGCATAAAGGATCAGGGCCAGAATATTGGCCCCGATTAAGACGCCAAGAAAGTTCACCGTGTCCTTGATCGCGGCCCAGAGCGGCACGGGGTCAACCCTGGGGAGGTGCGGGAAATGTCGATCCTCAACTGCTTGCGCCACATCATCCAGAAACATTGAGGTGATGGCCGAGGCGACGGGCACCATCAGAAAGATCGACAGGATCATCATCAGGATAACCGAGCCCGCGGAAAACAGGTTGTCGAGCCAGGTAACCTCCCCGATCAAGGGTAGATCGACGGAGGCGGCGGTCAGCCATTGAACCAGCACCAAAAATCCGATGGTTGCGCCGATCAGCAGCGCCAGTGTCAGGCCAATGCCGAGCAAGAGCACCCGCAAAAATCGCGGATCAGTGATCTGATTCAGGGTTTTGAAAAAAGCGTCGAAGATCATTCTGGCATCCAGGTTGTGAGAGCGGAAAGATCCGGGCGAGGTCGCTCTGGCGGTACGGTACCCTGGGTGGCGATATGGATGATTCCCGCCACGCGTTCGCGGTCTTGCAGGCCAAAGGCATCCTGGCAGAACCTGCGATCGTGGCTGGCCCAGCCTGAAAGCCAATTGGCTCCCCAACCCGCTGCCAGCGCGGCATTGAGAAGGGCGAGGCAGACTGCGCCAGCACTATAGCTCTGCTCGATGGTCGGAATTTTTACGCTGTCCTTTTGGACTTCCACAACCACAACGGCCAAGTGTCCCAGATCGAATTGGCTGCGGCCCTTGATGATGTCGGCCTCTGATTTTCCCAGCCGGGCTCCGGCCTGAACGGTTAGCTCTGCCAGCCGCGCCATGGCTGGCTTTTCGATCACCACGAACCGCCAGGGCTCCAGCTTGCCGTGATCTGGCGTTCGCGCCGCCGCCGTGAGCAACGGCAAGAGTTGCGCGCGCGTCGGTGCCGGTGCGACCAGTGTCTTGGCCGGACGGGAGCGGCGCGACATCAAGAAATCCAGGGCGGCGCTATTGGCCAGGGTCTGGGGGGCATTGCTCATATGTAAATCCCTTTTACATCAATGGGGGTAATCTCGCCATCTGGCGGCGGGAATTCAAGAGGCGCAGAGCCGCAGTTGTTCAGTTTTTGCCCTTGATCCGGCTGTTACACCCGGTTTTTGCCACTGCAGTGTAGGTCGTCGCGGCCTTGACGCGCGCTCAGGCCGGGCATTTTCTATGGTAAAACGCGCCATCCGCTGGCATGAGCCTTTCTATGGGGAAGCCAAAGAGAAAGAACCTGCCGGATCTGAGCCATCTGGCCGTTGCAGGCGCTAAGATCGCTGTGAGGGTGACGCCCAAAGCGGCCTCCAATAGCATTTCTGTCTCTGAGGCGGGGTTGAAGGTGACTGTTACCTCAGTTCCCGAGAACGGCAAAGCGACTGAGGCCGTGCGCAGTCTTCTGGCCAAGGCGATGGGGGTTGCTGCGTCTAAACTGGACCTGAGCCAGGGGGCTACGTCTCGCAACAAGGTCTTTGTCTATACCGATTAGGCCGAGTTCAAAAGTTGATCAGCTGCAGTCAAGAGCCGCGAGGCTTTGAGATCGCGTCCGGAACCAGACGATAAACGCCTTCTGGCAAATCCAGGGCCGCAGCCAGATCACGGACTTGGGTATAAGACAGAGTGATTTTCTGCACCTGATCGGTGCGACTGTCCAATTGTTCGATCGTCACGCATTCCGCAAAGGCATGCAGGGTGAGATCCTCTTGCAGCGGCTGCTCCCCTTCGTCGACCAGGGTGACGGTGGTGCAGTCAAAATCATGTTCGATACTAAACATAGTGCCAGACTGCCCCCTCCCGTGGCGGTTTGCAAGCGGGGTTCCCGATCTGTGGCACTCATAAGGAGGGCAAGCCCCCTAGGCCCCCTTGGCTGTGACTGGTGTTGCGCTGCGTTGAACGATATGAGGGGGCTGACCCTCGCTCCTTTGTAACATGGACCCCAGCCCCAAGATGACTGCTTCCACCCCCTCCGCCATTTCTTTGACCCGCCTGGGGGTCGTGTTGACGGATCGTGGCTCACGCTATGCGGTGACAGGGGCGTCTGTTACCTCACGGGCAGAGGTGGATCAGGTTTTGGCAACGCTGAAAAAGGATCGCAGCTACGCCAAGGCAACCCATAACACCTGGGCTGCCTTGCTGCCCACAGGGGCGCTTAAGGCGGATGATGGCGAAAGCGGCGCCGGGATGGTGATCCTGCGGATGCTGGAGCGCGAAGAGCTGCGCGACCATATCATTATCGTTACGCGTTGGTATGGCGGCAAGAAGCTTGGCGGAGACCGCTTTCGGCGGGTACAGGATGCGGTGCGGGCCTATCTGGACCAACAGTCCAGTTGATGGGGCGTTGATTTGTATCAAAGCGTCCTGGCTTTTGCGCGCTTAGCTTTTGTGCATCACCATTGTCAGGAGACCATCCGTGCGTGCACAAGCTACTCTCAAGACACATGCAGCCCTGTTTGATGGCATGAGCCAGGCTCTAGGGTTGGATCTGCAGGAAGAGGCCATCGCGGGCCATTTGCAGTTCGACGAAATCTCAGAAGCGGTGTTGCGGTGTCAACGCTGTGCCCATCCGCTGCAGTGTTCCGCGCGGCTGGCCCAGGGGGAGAGGGGGCTGGCGGAGGCTCCGGACTATTGCCGCAACAGGGATTTGCTGGGCTATCTGCAGGAGCGCACCCCCTAATTCTGTGGCGGCGTGGATCTGGGCAAAAGGAGTTTTATCATGCACCCTCTTGGCGACGCGATGGAGCATTTGCAATTGATGGCCCGCATGGGCAAACATCTGGATGCAGATCTGGTGGAGGCGTTTGCGGCAGGAAAAATCAGTGCCGAGGATTGGGCCGCGATGATCACCGCCTGTCGGGGGTGCGATGCGCCCGATGGGTGCAAAGCCTGGCTGGAGCGGCAGGAGTTGGCAGAGCAGGGCGAGAAAGCAGTGCAGCCACCGGGATATTGCTGTAACGCCGCCCGCCTGCTGCGCCTGCGCGCGGGATCCGCCTGAGGCACCCCCGATGGGCTAACGCAGATTGCCGACAACAGTTTCCAGACGAAAGATGTCTACGCAGAGCACTAAGTTCTGGGAGCGTTCAATCCTCATTTCAAGCAGCCGCCGTGCTGTCGCAACGCGCCCAACCCTCCCCCGCGGCGCAGGCGCTTTCGTTCCCCAACCTCGATACAGGCTGGGTGGCGCGATATGGGGAAGGGCAGGATCTGAGCTGGTGATTTAGGGCTCCGCCCGTTAACTCGCGAAACGATCCCCGGATCAATTTTGGGACGCCACACGCCCCCACAAATCATAATCCCCGGCCTCGTCCACTTCGACCGTAACCAGATCGCCGACCGACAATCCTCCGGTGCCTTCATCAATGAACAGATTGCCGTCAATCTCCGGGGCATCGGCCTTGGTGCGGCATGTGGCGATGCCGTCCTCGTCTATGTCATCCACGATGACCTGGCAGATCTGGCCGACCTTGGCTTGCAGCTTGGCCTCGGAAATAGCCTGGGCCTTTTCCATGAACCTCTCCCAGCGCTCCTGCTTGACCTCTTCTGCAACATGATCAGGCAAGGCGTTTGACCGCGCACCATCGACGTTTTCGTACTTAAAGCAACCAACCCGGTCCAGCTGAGCCTCATCCATCCAGTCCAGCAGGTGCTGGAACTCGGCCTCGGTCTCGCCTGGGTAGCCGACAATAAAGGTCGAGCGCAGGGTGATATCGGGGCAGATCTCCCGCCAGGCGGCGATCTCTGTCAGAGTCTTGGCAGTATGGGCGGGGCGCGCCATGCGTTTCAGCACATCCGGGTGGGAGTGCTGGAAGGGGATGTCCATATAGGGCAGCAGCGCATTGTCCGGATCCGCCATCAGCGGGATCAGATCGCGCACATGTGGGTAGGGGTAGACATAGTGCAGCCGGACCCAAAGCTCATCCGCCGGGGCCAGCTTGCCCAGCTCGCGGCTCAGATCGAGGATATGGCTTCGCACCTCGCCCTCGTTCCAGGGGTTCACGTCATATTTGCGGTCCAGCCCATAGGCGGAGGTGTCCTGGCTGATCACCAAAAGCTCCTTAACCCCAGCCTTGACCAGCTTATCGGCTTCACGCAGCACCGCATGGGCCGGCCGCGAGGCCAGCTTGCCGCGCATATCGGGGATGATGCAGAACTTGCACTTGTGGTTGCAGCCTTCCGAGATCTTCAGATAGCTGAAATGGCGCGGGGTCAGCTGCACGCCGGTGGCGGGCAAGAGATCAATAAAGGGGTTGGGGTCGGCCGGTACGGCGGCATGGACGGCGTCCAGAACCTGCTCATACTGATGTGGGCCAGTGACGGCGAGAATGCGTGGGTGATGTTCGCGAATGTAATCTGGCTCGGCGCCCAGACAACCTGTAACGATGACCTTGCCGTTTTCCTTCAGCGCCTCGCCAATGGCCTCCAGGCTTTCGGCCTTGGCACTGTCGAGGAACCCACAGGTGTTGACGATCACGGCGTCAGCCCCGGCGTAATCAGGCGAGATACCATAGCCCTCGGCACGTAGCCGGGTGAGGATGCGTTCACTGTCCACCAGCGCCTTGGGGCAGCCAAGCGAGACCATGCCAAGCGTTGGCTGGCCGGCACGGGGGCTGTCCCCCATCAGGGCTTTGGGGGCGAGGTCGGGGCGGAGTTCTGGCGGATTGCTGGTCATGATCGCGCATATAACAGGAATGCGCGAGGAGGCAAGAAAAACGGCTGCGGAAGGCGTGCAACTCCCCCTGCACAGGTCAGGTGCCAAGAGCCATTCGCCCGGTCGCTAGGTCAGGCGCTGCCCTCACTTGCAAGTTGCAGGGCTGCGGCGAAACCTCATAGGTTGAACCAAAGTGATTTTGGGGACGAGAGCCACAGATGCGAGACGAGAGTGAGGCGCAAGACGTGCCAAGATCCAAATTGAAGCCTGCCAATGAGAACCCCTGGTATGTGCTGATGACGCTTTATGGGGAGCAGGAAGGACGGAATATTGATCCTGAACTGCATGAGGCTAACCGTAAGGCGTGGAATGCCTGGGCTGGTCAGAAACTCAGCGATGAGATTTGTGCAAATTCTGCCAAAAAAGCCGGGATTGAAGAGCGGGAGCTGTCAGCTTGGGGGAATTGCGGAACTCAGTTGCGCCTCAAATTTTGTGAAGAATACAGTAAACGAAACCCAAATGTTGAAAAGGTCCCGGGCCTGCCTGAACCGAACATGAAGATAACCTGTGGTGATAGCGTGTTTTCGAAAACCGTAGATTTGAGGAAGTTTGTCATTCCATCGGAAATTGACCTGTGTTCAGCACGCTTCGAAAAAGATGCAATTTTTCAATCCACGGTTTTTCTGAGCGAGGCTTGGTTCAGCCACGCAACATTTTATGAGTCAGCTTTCTTTAACTCAGCACGCTTCATTGAAAGAGCAGTGTTTTACGGGTCGATGTACTTCAAGAGATGTGACTTTGTTGAGGTGATTTTTGAAGGGAGCGCCAGTTTCGAGCGGTGTTACTTCGAGGGAGTGAGATCTCGGAAAAGCGATGCATACTTCTATGGGTGCAACTTTCAAAAACCTGCAACATTTCGAAATGCTGTGTTTCGTGATACCTACCCTGACTTCGCAGGGGCTGAGCTACACGAAAAAACAAGCTTCACAGCCCACTACGACCCTTTAGAAATCGAATTGGACTTAGGCCTAGCTCAAAGAGGAAACACCTACTGGCCAAAGAAAACAATGCAAGACCCTGAAACTGCCCGCGAAACCTGCGCCACTATCCGTCACATCCTTGCAAAACAAGGTCTGCCAGAAGACGAACATTTCTTCTTTCGCCGTGAGATGCACTTCGCCGGTCAGATTGGCTCGATCTGGCAGCGGTTGCCCTATCTGCTCTTTGGTTTGTTCTCGGATTATGGCCATTCCATTGCGCGGCCCGCGCTTTGGTTGGCAGGGCTCTGGGCCTTTGGGTTTGTTGCCTTCTGGGGCTATCTCGCGGGCTGTTGCGTGCCTGCGCCTTTGGAGGCTGTTGAGAGACCGATGGGGGCGGCGATGGGGCTCAGCTTTTCCAACCTTTTTCCTCTCTTTGGATTTGGCCGGACCTTTCTAGCGGCGGAACTGGCGGGCTTGCCTGCCGTTCTGAAAGTCATCTCAGGTTTCCAGACAGTCTTTAGCGTGCCGCTCTTGTTCTTTCTCGGCCTTGGGCTGCGGCAGCGGTTCCGGCTGCGTTAGGGGGCGCGCTTGGGTATGGCTGGCTCAGTCAAGCATTGCGCGCAATCTCGGACTGGCTAAGCTGGTTGTAAGCCCCTAAAGCCAAGGGGAAAGACAGGAGGATTGGGCCGATGAAGCTGATTTTGCGGATCTTGGGGGCAGTGGTCGCGACGCTCGCGGTTTTGCTTGTGGTGCTGTTTATGCTCCCCGGCGAAAAGGTGGCGGGGCTGGCGGCGGATCAGATCGAGGCCCAGACCGGGCGCAAGCTGACCTTTCATGGCAAGGTGCGCTTTACGCTTTGGCCGGTACTGGGGGTGAAATCCGATGGGGTGTCGCTGTCCAATGCCCCATGGGCCGGGCCCGAGCCAATGTTAACGGCTGAGCGCCTGTCCATTGGCATCTCGGCCGGAGATCTGTTGCAGGGCAAGGTGCGGGTGACTGAGGTCTCGGCGCTGCTGCCCCACCTGAACCTGTCGGAAAACGCTGAGGGGCAGGGCAACTGGGTGCTGGGCGGCGGCGCGGATGCCGGTGCCGATCCAGCGGTTGTTGCGCCGGAAAACCAGTCTGCGGTCTTGCCGATCAGCATTGAGAAACTCACCCTGACCGGAGCCTCGTTGCGCTATCAGCCACATCAGGGTGCGCCGATAGAGATGTCCATGGTGGATATGATGCTACGCTGGCCAGATCCCAGCGGTACGGTGAATGTCGACCTGACGGCCCGGCCCGCAGGTGCCCCGGTGCAAATCCAGGCTGAAGTTGGGACCTTTGCCGATTTTCTGAACGGGGCAGTGTCTTCGATCGGGGCTTCTGTGGCTGCTGACGGTGGGATATTGCGCTTTGACGGGCGAGCAGATTTGACCGGGGCCGCGACGGGCCGGGTTACGGCAAAGACCTCGGATACCGCCGCATTTTTGACCGCCTTTGGTCAGTCTGGGATTTCACTGCCGCAGGGGTTGGGGCAGGCGATGGTTGTTGGCGCTGATGCCACCTATACCACGGATGGGCGTCTGGCCCTGCGCGACATGACTCTGGACCTGGATGGCAACAAGCTGGAAGGGGGGGCCGATATTACCCTGGCGCAGGTGCCAGAGTTCACTGCGCAGCTCAATGGGGGGCATCTACGGGTGCCGGGGTTAACCTCTGCAGTCGGCGAGAACGGCGCAGCGGCCGGGGAGGGCGGCTCGGGCTGGTCAAAGGATCCTATTGATGCCTCAGCCTTGGCCCAGGCCAATGGCACGGCAGTCCTGAGTTTTGAGAGCCTTACGGCCGCGGGCTATGAATTTGGCGCCAGCAAACTCTCGCTGACCTTGGATCGTGCCCGCGCGGTGTTAAAGCTGCAACCTGCAGCGTTGTTTGGGGGGCAGGTTCAGGGGCAGGTGGTCGCCAATAACCGCAACGGGTTCTCTGCTGGTGGCAAGCTGAGTTTTAATGGCATCAGATTGGAAAAGGCCATGGCGCAGGTCGCGGGCTATGACCGGTTGAATGGTGAGGCGCTGGGTGAGTTAGAGTATCTGGCCTCTGGGGCCAGTCTGGATGCGCTGATGCGCTCCCTGTCAGGCAAAGGCTGGCTGGAGGTCAACAAGGGGTTCTTTACCGGGTTTGACCTGGAAAAGCTGATGCGTTCGGGGCAAGGCAATGGGGGGAGCACGGTGTTTGAGCGGCTGTCTGCGAGCTATGCCATCGCGAAGGGGCAGTTGCAGAATGACGATTTGCTGGTGACGCTCAAAGGGATACGTGCAGATGGCGCGGGGCGGATTGGCCTTGGCACACGGGACCTGGACTACCGATTTGCACCGACAATTTCTGGTCTCAATGGTGCGTCGGGGTTGACTATTCCGGTGGTGGTCACCGGCTCTTGGGAGGATCCCAAAATTCGACCCGATTTGAAAAATGCCCTGCAGCCAGAAATTGATGCGGTGGAGCAGGAGGCCAAGGACCGAGTGATTGAAAAGCTGAGCGAGGAGTTGGAAGTAGAGATTGCCCCAGAGCAGGATCTGAACCAAGTGATCCGCGATCGAATAGAACAAGAGGCCAAGGATCAGCTGCTGCGGTTGCTGCAAGGGGACTGAGACGGGGCTAGGGCGATGTTTTCACCGGCTCCCTGCTTACTTCTTTGGCATTCTGGGGCCTGTGTTTGTCCTGAGGCTACGCCCGTTTTCTCAATCAAATTGGCTCGCCTCACGGCGAGGCAGGTTTGTAAATGAAAAGGGCCCGCCGATAGGCGGGCCCGGGTCGCCTGCCGCAAGGCAGGGGAAACCATTCTAAACGGGTCAGATTGTTTGATCGTAGTCGCCAACCTGCGGCTCAGTCCGGATCACGGCGTCTATATCGGCAAAGATGGCGCGCATTTCTTCTTCGCTGTCGGAGCTTTCGCAGACCACCACAAGATTGGGGGTATTGGAAGAGGCGCGCACCAGGCCCCAAGAGCCATTGTCCAGAATGACACGGGCACCATTCACGGTCACAACCTCTTTGATGGCACGCCCTGCAAGCATCTCTCCGGCCTCATGTTTGGCGACCAGTTTTTCCACCAAACGCTCCAACACAGTGTATTTTTCGGTGTCGGCACAATAGGGTGACATGGTGGGAGTCGACCAGGTCTTTGGCAGGGCCTTACGCAGGTCTGACATCGACATTTCGGGATTGCGCTCCATCAGTTTGCAGATCTCAACGGCTACGCGCATGCCGCAGTCGTAGCCGCGCCCGACGGGTTCGGCCAAAAAGTAGTGACCGGATTTTTCAAAGCCCGCCAGAGCGCCGATTTCTTTGACCCGGCGTTTCATATGGCTGTGGCCGGTTTTCCAATAATCGGCTTTGACACCGTTTTTCTGCAGCTCAGGATCCGAGGCAAACAGCCCGGTGGATTTTACGTCTGCCACAAAGGTCGCATTCGGGTAGATCTTGCTGAGATCACGCGCCATGATAACGCCGACCTTATCGGCAAAGATCTCTTCGCCCTCATCATCCACCACGCCACAGCGGTCGCCATCGCCATCAAACCCAAGCGCCATATCGGCGCCGGATGCTTTGACGCTATCGGCCATGTCGTGCAGCATTTCCATGGCTTCAGGATTGGGGTTGTAGTTGGGGAAGGTGTAGTCGAGCTCATTGTGGCTGGGCACCACCTCGACACCGATACGTTCAAACAGCTCCGGGCCAAAGGCCGAGGCGGTGCCATTGCCGGTGGCGCAGACGACTTTGAGCTTGCGGGTCATCTTGAAGTCACCCACCAGATCATCGAGATAGGCTTCTTTGACGCCGTCGACAAACTCATAAGAGCCGCCAGGGCGGGCAATGCCTTCGCCGTTTAGCACGATATCGCGCAGCTCTGACATCTCGTCAGGACCGTGTGTCAGAGGGCGCTCAAAGCCCATTTTGACGCCGGTCCAGCCATTTGGATTGTGGCTGGCGGTGATCATGGCAACCGCAGGCACATCCAGATGAAACTGGGCAAAATAGGCCATCGGCGACACGGCGGGGCCGATATCCTTGACCTGAATTCCGGCCTGCATCAGGCCGAGGATCACTGCCTGTTTGATCGCCAGGGAATAGTCACGATAGTCATTGGCCACCGCAATCACCGGTTCGATGCCTCGGCGGTGCATTTGAGTACCGAGCCCAAGACCCAAGGCGGTCATGCCGGGCAGGTTTATTTCTTCTGGGTATTTCCAGCGGGCGTCATATTCGCGAAAGCCCGTGGGTGTAATCATTGGATCGCGTAGAAAATTCCAGGTGTTTGGCTGCACCGGGGAGCTCGGCTTTGTCATCTTTAAAAAATCCCTTTTGGGGTCAAACAGAAATTGGGTTGGCTTTGGCGAGGGCGTCAAACGCCATCAGAGTTTCAATCAGTTGTGGCATCTGGTCTAGGTAGATCATATTGGGGCCATCACAGGGCGCATTGTCTGGGTCATGATGCGTTTCCATAAAGACCGAGGCAATTCCGGTCGCGACAGCCGCGCGGGCCAGAACCGGGGCAAATTCGCGCTGCCCGCCCGACGCGCCACCAAGACCCCCGGGTTGCGCCACAGCATGGGTCGCATCCATTACCACCGGATAGCCGGTGCGGGCCATCTCTGGCAGGCTTTGCATATCGACCACCAGTCGGTTGTAGCCAAAGGAGACGCCTCTTTCCGTGAGCATGATACGTTCATTGCCGGTGCTGGCGATCTTGGCCGCTACATTGGGCATGTCCCAGGGGGCCAGGAACTGGCCCTTTTTGACGTTGATCACCGCGCCGGTGCGCCCAGCAGCAAGCAAAAGCGCGGTTTGGCGGCACAAAAAGGCCGGTATCTGCAGGATATCAACCACCTCGGCCACAGGGGCACAGTGCTCCGCCTCATGGATATCGGTCAGAACCGGTACGCCGATACTGTCCTTGACCGATTGTAAAACCTCCAGGCCCTTTTCCAGACCCAGGGCAGGTTTGGCGTTGATCGATGTGCGGTTGGCCTTGTCGTAGGAGCCCTTGAAGACAAATTGCGCCCCAGCCTTGTCACAGGCCTCCTTCAGGGTGCCGGCAATCATCTGGGCGTGATCTGCGCTCTCCAGCTGGCAGGGGCCAGCAAGAATGGTCAGGGGGCGATCATTGCCAATGGTGAGATTGGCGACTTGGATGTTTTTCATGACTTACGATGAAACCTGTTCCCGGAGAATGGATGCTGTGAGTGAACACAACAGATAGATACCGGAAAAGATCAGGAATGCCAAAATCGTATTTTCGAACTTGCGCGGATAACTGGGCTCTTCGCTGGCGACGGGGGCAACCGCAGTGGTCAGATAGCGGACCTGCCGATTGGCCTCCATGCGGGTGGATTCCACTTGCTGCAAGGCCGATTGCAGCATCAAATCACGGGTGGCGAGATCTGCCTGCGCCATCTGGATTTGTACCCGGTGATTGGCAAGCGAGTTTTCGCCTTCCGAGGCATCTGTCATCCGGTCATTCAGCCGTGCAATTACCTCTTTCAGGCGGCTTATGTCGGCCTCAACCCCGGCGACTTTGGCGCGGTTGGGGCGGGTATTGTCCAGCAAGGCCGCCTGTTCCAACTCTTTCTGTTGCAGCTGTACCTCAAAGGTATTGATCTGCGAGCGCAAAGACAGAATGACCCCCTCTGGGTCGAGTACCATCCCGTCCTGTTGCAGCTCCACCAGGTGACGCTGAGCCTCTCGGCGTTTGCTTTCGGCGAGTTCCAGCGCCGCCTCGGATTCGCTGACCTGATCAGAACGTTTTTGCTCGGAGAGGTGATTTACCTCATCCTGGGCGTAGCTGATGAGGCGGCGAGAAAACTCGGCCGAAACCTCAGGATCTGCGGCAGAGACTTCCATACGCACTACGCCTTCGGTAGGGTCATAGCCGATTTTGACGTTTCGCTTATAGACCTTGTAGGCTTGTTCATTGGTTGGGTTGGGATCCAGCCGCTGAATAGGATCGATCCAGTCCTGGGTGAAGTGAGATTTGAACCCCATCTCTTCGTCCAGCCGCAGCATCGCCCCCTTGGACTGCAAATAGCCTTGCACCGCGATGGAATCCTGGCTGGTGGCAAATTGGGTGCCGCTCAGCAAGCCGCTGACAGCGCCGGCGCCATCGGCTTTGAGCACCAGGAATTCGGATTTGGTCGCGTACATCGGGGTTGCCACGACATAAAAGAAATAGCCGGTGATGAGGGTCGGAAGCATGACGAAAAAGGCAAGCCGCCCCATCAGCAACGCGAGTTTGCGGCGGCGACGTGCGGCGATGTCACGCTGAATTTCGGAGATTTCGCGCTGGCGCCGCTCTGCCGGGCTCAGGTCGGTCGATGGTAGATTGGTTTTCGCTGCAGGGATGGTCTGGGGCAGCTGTACATTCTGGCCCGCGGCTGGCGTGTTGTCCGGCTGGGCCTTGTTCTGAGGCACCACCAATTCCAGCATGTTTGCCCGTTTGAAGGGGTCAATGCCTTTTTCTCGCAGCAGTCGGACCGCGTCAAAATCTGAGGTGGCTGGCAGGTTGTGTTTTTGCGCCACCCGCCGGGCCATGCGCAGCTGGCGCCCGGTGAGCCCTTCTTGCCGAATGGCATCCATATCGGTCTCAAGATTGGTCTCTCGGGCCGAACTCACTTCTCCTGAAAGCGGCTTTGCCCCCGGCGCTGGCTGAGATGCGCCAGGGTCAGACTGCGGCTGTTGACGGGCTGAGGCGCTGGCGACGCCGGCGCTGCTATTGGCGTCGGGCGCGGGCACAGGGCGTGCTGCTGCTGCCCCATCCGAGGGTGAGGCATCCGGAGAGGCTGGGTTGCGGCGTATTCTGAACTTCTTAGCCTTGGGTTTGATAGTCATAGAGCTGTTTCGCTTCTTCCAAGGTTTCAAACATATTGAGCTGCCCATTCAACAAAACTGCGGCGGAACGGGCAAATTTTTCCAGGGTTTTGGCCTGGTGCGAGACGATGATGATGGTGGTGGTTTGCAGGCGTTCCTGAAGGATTGCCCCGGCCTTTTTGTTGAACTCCACATCCGTGGTGCTCGGCATGCCTTCATCAATCAGGTAGATATCAAAATCCAACGCCAGCATCAGCGAAAAGCTGAACCGGGCGCGCATCCCCGACGAATAGGTGCCTATGGGTTGGTCAAAGTACTCTCCCAGGCCGCAAAGCCAGCGGCAATAGGCCTCGACGTAGTCAGGGTCCAAGCCGTAGAGGTTGGCGATATAGCGGGCATTTGCCAGCGCCGAGAGGCGACTGACCACCCCGCCCATAAACCCCAGCGGAAAAGAAATCTTGGATCCACGGCGGATTTCACCCTCGTCAGGTTTCTCCAGCCCTGCCATCATATTGATCAGCGTTGTCTTGCCGGTGCCATTGGGCGCCAGAATGCCCAGTGATTTGCCCAGCTCAACCCGAAAGGACACCTGATCAAGAATGACCTTGCGCTGGCTTCCTGTCCAAAAGGACTTGCTGACATTTTCAAACTCAAGCATCGCTTGTTCCGGTTGGTGTTGGCCCCAGGGGTCAGGTTCGGCGGGTTTTCGAGCAGCCTAGGCGACTGCGGTTTCCTTCCCGTTTCTGGAATATCGTAAGATTGTTAAGGGTATGGGCTCCGATTTTGGCTTTATTATGTCGAATTATGTCATAAATCTTCAAGGATTGATTAACCATTCTGCTCATTGCCAGGGCTGACAAGCATGGAAACGATCTCATTGCTTGTTTTCTAACTGTTTTTAAGCTGGAAACAATCGCAATGGTGGTTTGCTATGGGCGACATCGCGCGACAGAGGCGCAAAATGGAGAGGGGCGCAATGCAGACCACCCAGCTATGTGAGGCGATAACGCAGTGCCGAATTTGCACAGACCGGTTTGCTGCAACCCATACCGGCCATCAGCCACGCCCTGTTGCGTGGTTTGACGCCTCAGCGCGGATCTTGATCGCTGGCCAGGCACCTGGACTGCGGGTGCATGAGAGCGGCAAGCCTTTTACCGACCCATCGGGCGACCGTCTCAGGGACTGGTTGGGGCTGGATGAAACGGCGTTTTATGATCGAAAACGGGTAGCGATAGTGCCGATGGGATTTTGCTTTCCTGGCTATAACGCGCGAAACTCTGATCTGCCCCCGCCACCTATCTGTGCCAAGACCTGGCGCGACCGGGTGATGCAGAGCCTTCCCAATATTGCGCTTACCTTGGCGATTGGCGCACCAGCCCAGGCCTTTCATTTGGGAGGGAAGGTTCCGGTTGGCCAACGCGTCGCTGCCTGGCGGGACCATGCGCCGCGCGTCTTCCCCTTGCCACATCCGTCTTGGCGCAATACCGGGTGGTTAAAACGAAACCCGTGGTTTGAGGCAGAGTTGCTGCCGGTGCTGCGCGGGCGGGTTAAGGAGTTGATGACATGAGTGACACACCCCTAGAAGATGTGACGCCGCTGGACCAGGCCCATGCGGCGATGCAGGAGGCTCCAGAGGACGGTGTGGCGCGGCTACGGTTTTATGAACGTCTGGCAGACAGCGAGTTGTTCATGATGTTGAGCAAAGAGCCGGAAGGGGAGCATATCGCGCCAGAACTGTTTGAAACGCCTGAGGGTCGGTTTGTGCTGGTGTTCGACCGCGAAGAACGCCTTGCACAATTCGCCGGAGCGGCGGTGCCCTATGCCGGGCTGGCCGGGCGTGGCGTGGTTGAGATGCTTGCAGGGCAGGGCATTGGTCTCGGCGTGAACCTGGAGGTGGCGCCGTCTTCTACGCTCCTGCCAGCTGACGCCATTGGTTGGCTCCATGAGACCTTGCAAAATGCGCCGGATCAGGTCGAGGCCGAGATCGAGGAGCTTTTGCCTCCCAGCGGGCTGCCGGAGATCCTGCTCACGGCGCTGGATGTCAAGCTTGCAACAGCTGCAGGGTTGGCAGCTTCTGCCTATCTGGTCTCACTGCGCTACGTGGGGGGAGGGCAGGGGCATCTGTTGGGCTTTGTAGCTGCAAACCCAGAGGCCGAACCGGCCTTGGCGCAGGCGGTCAGCGAGGCCCTGACCTTCTCCGGGATAGAGGCAGGGGCTTTGGACGTTGGCTTCTTCGCTGCTGCAGATCAGATGGCAGCGCGGCTGGCGCGGGTCGGCTTGCGCTTTGATCTGCCAAAGCCAGAGGAGGCGAAGCTTTATCAGCCGAAAATACCAGGCGGTGATCCGGATGCGCCCCCGATCCTGAGGTAGAGAAAAACAGAGACAGGGGCAGAGCCCCCCCCATAGGCGGTCATCGAACCAGCGCAGGCAGCGTCGGCTCGATGCCTTGGTGATTTAGCTGCCGCCTTCGGTAGGCTCCAACTTGTCCTGGGTTTTGGTGTCAAAATCGCCCGCATCGTGGCGCTCACGCAGTTGCGTATGCAGCGCGCCAAAGGCACGGTTCACCATGCGTCCACGGCTAACGGCAGGGCGGGCGTCGATCTCTTTGGCCCACCGCATCACATGAGTATAGCTTTCCACATCCAGGAACTCGGCCGCTTCATAGAGCCGCCCCAGCACCAATTGACCATACCAGGGCCAGATCGCAATATCGGCGATGCTATAGTTGTCGCCAGCGATAAACCTGTTCTCGGCCAGTTGTCGGTCCAAGACATCCAATTGACGTTTCGTCTCCATAGTAAAGCGGTCAATGGGATATTGCCATTTTTCTGGCGCATAGGCGTAGAAATGGCCAAAGCCGCCGCCTAGGTAGGGCGCGCTGCCCATTTGCCAGAACAGCCAGTTCATGACTTCGGTGCGCGCGGGGCCATCTGTGGGAAGGAATTCGCCGAATTTTTCGGCCAGGTGGACCAGCATGGACCCAGATTCAAACACGCGCAGCGGTGTCTCGCCACTGCGGTCATGCAGGGCGGGGATCTTTGAGTTTGGGTTGACCGCTACAAAGCCGGATCCAAACTGATCGCCTTCGCCAATATTGATCAACCAGGCATCGTATTCTGCCCCCGTGTGACCCTTCGCCAAGAGCTCTTCCAGCATCACCGTGACCTTGACCCCATTGGGCGTGGCGAGAGAATAGAGTTGGAACGGATGCTTGCCCACTGGCAGCTCTTTGTCATGGGTCGCCCCGGCGATCGGGCGGTTGATCGAGGCAAACCGCCCACCGTTGTCCTTTTCCCATGTCCAGACCTGCGGTGGGGTGTAGGTTGTATCACTCATCTGAAGGAGCCCTGTCTTTGTTAGCGGTATGATAGCTGCGTGACGCCAAGCTGCGAAAACGCGCGATGGTTAAAGAATAGGGGCTTTGTTCAAAATTCCAATGACTGGAAGGTCTGATCCTATCAACTTTTTGCGCGTTCACGAAAATTCCCAGGTGAAACACAGTCCCGTGAGCCCCGTTTCACCGCTCAAGTGAACAGGCTAACCTACCTTGGAACGGGGGCTGTCGTTCTGATGCAGCTCACAGATTCAAACGCCGCATTTGGCGTTGATTTAACTCAGGAGAATGACACAGATGAAGCGATTTGCATTTGCCGCACTGGCGGCCATCAGTTTTGGTCTGCCAGCATTTGCGGGGCCACAGTTTGTGGATCAGACGGGTTATGCGGTTTCGGGTTATGATGTTGTTGCCTATCGCAGCCTTGAACAGAGCGCGGTTGGGCAGCAACAGCCCGCCGGCGTGCCAGGACGTGCGGATATCACCGCCGAATATAACGGGGTTCAATTTGCCTTTGCCAGCGAAGAGAACCGGGCGAAGTTTCTTGAGAACCCTGCCTATTTCGCTCCGCAATATGATGGTCATTGCGCCTATGGCGTCTCCAAGGGCGGTAAGGTCCCCGGCAACCCGAACCTTTGGCGTATCGTTGATGACCGGCTGTATCTAAACATAACCAAAAATGTGGTGGGATTCTGGGAAGAAGACATCCCTGGCAACATCAATCTGGCCGAGGGCAACTGGCCTGGCATTGAGGCAGGGGATGCTTCCAATCGAAAGATCCCCAACTTTAGCTCCAGCGCTCCTGAGAGCTGAAGACAGAGTATTCAACATTGGTTTGGGCCCTGGCATTTGCCGGGGCTTTCCTTTTCTGGGGTGCTCAACAGGGGCTCGGGGGGGGGGGGAGGAGTGTCATGAGTTTTTCATTTCTTGGCAAGGAAGTTGATGAACAGGGCGGAGAGGCCTTCTTTGGGCGCATTGGGGGGCCAAACTGCATAGACCCCAACCGAGGCCACGTTCCAGTCTGGCAGCACCCGGCGGACCAAACCGGCAGCGATGTCCTCGTGGGTGAGATATTCCGGGACCAATGCCAGCCCGGCACCGCTTCGCGCCAGATGATACAGCGCGTGCGCATCATTGACGCTGAGACGTGGATTGGGTTTCAGGGTTATCACATGCTTCCCCTCGGTGCGGAATTCAGTCGTCAACCCAACCTGCGCCAGTGTAAGCCAATCCCAATCCTGTAGATCATTTGGAGACTCCGGCTTTGACCGTTGGTCTACATAAGACTGCGCCGCAATGAGATAGCGTTGAACATCAAACAGTTTTCGCGCCTTCAGACTACTGTCTTCGAGCCAGCCCATACGCAGGGCCACGTCAATCCCGTCGGCAATCACCTCGCGCCGCAAATCGGAAAAATCCAGGGTCAGTCGCACCGCTGGATAGGTGGCGGTGAATTGAGCAATCCGATCCACTACATGGGACTGCGCCAGGGCGGCAGGGATGGTGATCTGCAACTCTCCCGAAGGCTGGGCTGCCTGATCCGAAACTGCCTGAAGGCCTGTTTCCGCCGCCTCCAACATGGCCCTTGCGGATCCGATCAATCGTTCTCCGTCCCGGGTCAGCGACAGCCTGCGGGTTGAACGGTAAAGCAGGGCCACCCCCAGATGGTGTTCCAGCTGGGTGATATGGTGGCTGACGACGGAAGGAGACAGGCGCAGAGCTTGGGCTGCGGCGCGAAAGGAGCCGTGATCCACGGTTTTGGCAAAGATTGCGACTTGGCGCAGGTGGTCTAGCATTACTAAAGAATCCAGAACAGTGAACTTTATTTATCCCAACTTATGCTTTTAAGCCTTGAGGTCCATCCTGTTCTCAGGGGCTGATTTCAGTCACGCCTCCAAAGAAACCTGAGGATATGGAGACAACAGATGAAAATGATCAACGCACTGGCCGCAGGAGCGCTGCTACTGAGCTTGCCTCTGGCGCAGGCCGCTGCAGCTGATGACAGGGCAACGGTGAAGGTGTTTTATGACTTCCTGAGCAACCCGGCCTCCCAGGCCCATGCCGAAGCCTTTGATGCGGTTTTGGCCGAGAACTGGCAGAGCATCGGCGACTATTCCGGCAAGACCAAATCCGGCGATCAGCTGATGGGCCAGATGGGAGGCTTTGCCAAGCTGATCCCAGATCTCAACTGGGAGGTCGAGGAGATGATCCAAGGAGGCAATCGAGTGGTTGTGCGGGGGCGCGCCACGGGCACCCCAAACGGGCCGTTTTTTGGGGTTGATGGCGCGGGCAAGAGCTTTGAGATTATGAGCATTGACATTCATACCATCGAAGATGGCAAGATTGCCCAGACCTACCATGTCGAGGATTGGTCAGGAGCCCTGCGCCAGTTGAGCGGCAAGTAAGCTTCCGCAGCAGCGACACTCAAAAACTGGATGCATCGCAACCAATCAAAACAACAGAAAAGCCCCGTGCCAATTGGCCGGGGCTTTTGCGTCTGTGTAAGAATTGAACCTAGCCAGTTGGGCCGGAACCTTCCAAGATTACCGTTTGCGGTCGCGGCGGGCGCTCATCGGTTGGAACGCTACACCCACGTGGGCCTCACAATAGGGTTTGCCCTGCTGCACTGGCAGGCCGCAGAACCAGAAGTCCTCGGTGGCGGGATCGCCGACGGGCCATTTGCATGTGCGTTCGGTCAGCTCCATCAAAGACAGTTTCTTAGCCTTCTTTTCGATCTCATTGACTTTTGCCAAGGCCTCAGGGCTGATCTCATTTGCCGAAGGCTGCGGTGGCAGCGGCTGGCCGGCGGGGATGATCTGCTTACGGGCAGGTACCAGGGGGCGGGACGCCGATGCCGGTGCCGCTGCAGGCGGCGGGGTTACCGGACGCGCAGGCTCTGTCTTGGGCTGCGGTTTTGGCTTTGGCGCCGGTTTGGCGGCCGCTGCGGGCTTTTCTTTAGGCTCGGCTGCGGCCTTGGCGCCAGTGGTGGCGCGGTTGGACAGGCCGAGGCGATGCACCTTGCCAATCACAGCATTGCGGGTCACCCCACCCAGTTCTTTGGCGATCTGGCTGGCCGACTGACCTTCGCCCCACATCTTCTTGAGCAATTCGACGCGATCGTCTGTCCAGGACATCTGTTGCCTTTCCAAGCTAATAGCGGCCCCAGAATCCTGCGGCCGCCATCGAGTTCCGTATTCAGTCCCCTATCTTAATCACTGGGCACAGAGTTACAAGAGACCTTGCGCCTCAGAACCCAAGCGCTATGCAGTGAAAGCACAACAAATGTGGGGAAACCATGGCAGAGCAGCGGTCAAACGATCAGGTGGGCTATCAGATTGCCCTTGGTGAGCGCCGGTTTGGCCGCGTGAACTGGCTGGGGCTTTACACCCTGGCTCAAAGAGAAATTACCCGTTTTCTGGTGGTCTGGACGCAAACACTAATGGCGCCGCTGGTGACAGCCGGCCTATTTTTGCTGATCTTCAACCTCGCCATCGGCCCTAAACGGGGCGATGTTATGGGCGTGCCCTTCCTACATTTCCTGGCCCCTGGCATCATGATGATGACGGTGATCCAGAATGCCTTTGCCAATACGTCATCGTCGCTGGTGATTTCAAAGGTACAGGGAAATATCGTCGATACGCTTATGCCGCCTCTGTCTGGGGTGGAAATCCTACTGGGCTATCTTGCCGGAGCCGTGGTGCGGGGCACACTGGTGGCCTGTGGTATTGCCCTTGGGCTGGGCCTGGTGTTGCAGATCGTTCCAGCCCATCCGCTCGTTTCCCTGGTTTTCATTGTTCTGGGAGCCGTTTTTCTGGGGGGGCTCGGTATCGTCGCCGGTATCTTTGCCAATAAGTTTGACCAGATGGCGGCGATCACCAATTTTATCGTCACCCCCTTGGCGTTTTTGTCTGGCACCTTTTATTCGATCAACGCGCTGCCGCCTGTTTTGCACGCTTTGGCGCAGGTGAATCCGGTGTTCTATCTGATTGATGGGTTGCGCTTTGGCATGATCGGCACCTCCGATGGCGATCCCTTCGTGGGTATGGCGATCTGTGCAGGGTCCAGTCTGGCCATCTGTCTTCTGGCCTGGGCCATGCTGCGCAGCGGCTACCGCCTCAAGGCTTGATTGCGGCCTGTTGCTTAGGGCGCTGCCGCCCCTCGCGCCAGGCTAGAATCGCAGCTCCCGAAAGAATAACAGCAGCCCCTAAGAGGGTGATCCAATCCGGGATCACGCCAAACCCAAAGAAATCATAAAGCGTAGCGAAGATTAGCGTCGCATAGCTGAAGGGCGCCACGAAAGAGGCATCGGCCCGCGCCATACCATTCACAAAACAGGCCTGCGCACAGGCCATTAGGGTACCAAGGGCAGCCAAAGCGCCCCATTGCAGTGCAGTTGGCATGTGCCAGACTGGCGAGACGGCCGCCGTTGCAATCATCATTCCGAGCGCATTGTTGAACCATAACACCTGTAAAGGGCGTTCGCGCCCAGCAAGCTTTTTGATAAAGATGAGCTCCAGCCCCATGATCGCCGCCGCAGCCAATGCCAAGAGGGCGGCAGGTTGAAAGCTATCAGGGGTTGGTCGCAACAGGATCATGGCACCGATTAGGGCAATGCCAGCGGCGCCCCAGCGCCAGCGGCCAACCTGTTCGCCCAGCAAAGGGATCGCCAAGAGCATGCCAAAAACCGGGTTCAAAAACGCAATCGCTGTGGCGTCTGCAAGCGGGATATAGGCCACCGAGGCAAACATCAGAGTGATGCCCAGCCAGCCACAGCTGGTGCGGCCGATATGCAGCCGCCACTCTGGTCGCTGCAATTTGAACCGCAGTATCGCCACAGCCGTGGAAATCGCAACAAATGCGAACAGAAATCGCCCATGACTGATTTGCAATGGGTGCAGCGCAGGGCCTAGGGCTTCGGTTCCCAGCGCTTTTGCCAAGAGTGTGGTCGCGGCAATAAAAACCGTGGCGAGTGTTATCAAGGCAGCGGCAAGCGGCGGGTTCTGTGGAGGCGAAATTCTCATGCCAGCACTGCTGCGCCGATCGCCTCCCGTTTGCAAGGCCTATCGCTTTGAAGGTAGGCCTCCTGGCCCAATAGCGGCGTTTGAAGCCGCAGACAAAATGTGGGTCTTTGGTGGCAAAAGGGGTTTCTTTTTGCCAAATCCTCCGATATGGACCCCGACTATGATCAAAGATACGCATATCCCTTTGCTGCGACGCCGACGCCGACTGGCGTAACTCGGCCCGTTTGATCTATGGCCTGCGCAGTTTTGCTGCGGAATGGCACAAAACCCATCTCTCATTATTGACCCTCAGGCCCGGCTCATGCACTGCTTTGGCCTTAACTTCTCGAAAAGGATGATCCAATGATCCCGTCCGTACTGCCCACCTATAATCGTGCTCCGCTGGAGTTCGTAAAAGGCGAAGGTTCCTGGCTGTTCGAGGCGGACGGACGCCGATTTCTGGATCTCGGTTCTGGTATTGCCGTCAACGCCCTGGGCCATGCGCACCCCAAATTGGTTGAGGTGCTGTCAACGCAGGCGCAGAACCTCTGGCATGTCTCTAACCTATACAAGATCCCGCAGCAGGAAAAACTGGCGGATCTTTTGGTGGAGCATACCTTTGCAGATACGGTCTTCTTTACCAACTCCGGCACGGAGGCCTGCGAACTGGCGGTCAAAATGGCACGCAAGTATTTCTATGAAAAAGACCAGCCAGAGCGGGTAGAGATCATCACCTTTGACGGCTCTTTTCATGGCCGTTCTTCTGCAGGCATTGCGGCTGCAGGCACTGAAAAGATGGTCAAAGGCTTTGGCCCGCTGTTGCCCGGCTTTGTTCATCTCACCTTTGGTGACATGGACGGGCTAACCAATGCGATTACTGCAAACACAGCCGCAGTGCTGATTGAACCGGTGCAGGGTGAGGGTGGTATTCGCCCAGTGCCTGACGCTGAGCTCAAAGCGCTGCGTCAGATCTGTGATGAGGCCGGGATCCTGTTGATCCTGGATGAGGTGCAATGTGGCGTGGGTAGGACCGGTAAGCTCTTTGCGCATGAATGGGCCGGTATCACTCCGGATATCATGATGGTTGCCAAGGGCATCGGCGGTGGCTTTCCCTTGGGCGCGGTTTTGGCCACGGAAGAGGCAGCCTCGGGCATGACTGCAGGCACCCACGGCTCCACCTATGGCGGCAATCCTTTGGGCTGTGCAGTCGGCTGCGCGGTGATCGAGGAGGTCATGGCCCCCGGCTTTCTGGCGGGTGTGAACCGCCGTGCAGGATTGCTGCGCCAGCGGCTGGACGGTCTGGTGGCGCAACACCCAGATGTGTTCGAAGAGCTGCGCGGCTCCGGGTTGATGCTGGGACTGAAATGCAAGGCCTTGAACATGGATGTGGTGCAGTCAGGCTATGACAACGAGGTCATAACGGTGCCTGCCGCCGATAATGTGATCCGCCTTCTGCCGCCTTTGACCCTCAGTGAAGAGGACATCGCGGAGGCCATTGCCCGCTTGGACAAGGCGGCCACCCAGATAGAGCAGACGTTGGGCTGACATTCATCTTTCCCCATATACTCCCGGGGGTACGGGGGCAGGCAGTCCCCGTCTGTTGACCGCCCTCGCACATGCAAAAAGCGACATGATATGAACCACTTTCTTGACATCCACACAACCGACACTACTGCACTGCACGGTATCATCGATCAGGCAAAACTGATGAAACAGGCCCGCCAGGGGCGCCCCAAGGGCATGCCAGACGATGAGCAGCCCCTGGCAGGCCAGATGGTGGCGCTGATTTTTGAAAAACCCTCTACCCGGACCCGCATTTCCTTTGATGTCGGGGTGCGGCAGATGGGGGGTCAGAGCATGGTTTTATCGGGCAAAGATATGCAATTGGGTCATGGCGAGACAATCGCTGATACCGCCCGGGTAATGTCGCGCTATGTGGATCTGATCATGATCCGTACCTTTGACGAGGCGGTCCTGCAGGAAATGGCGGAATATGCCGATGTGCCTGTGATCAATGGTCTGACGGATCGCACCCACCCCTGCCAGATCATGGCCGATATCCAGACCTATGAGGAGCACCGTGGTTCGATTAAGGGCAAAAAGGTGGTCTGGGCTGGCGACGGCAACAATGTTTGCGCCTCCTTTCTGCACGCGGCGGCCAAGTTTGGCTTTGACCTCACCTTTACCGGGCCGGCGCAGCTTGACCCGGAAGAAGAATTTGTCGGTCTTGCCCGCAAGGCTGGCTCCAAAGTGGTAATTGAGCGCGACGCCTTCAAAGCGGTGGAGGGCGCAGATCTGGTGGTTGCCGATACCTGGGTCAGCATGCATGACAGCCAGTCCTCCAAGGAGCGGCGCCACAACATGCTTCGCCCCTATCAGGTCAATGATGAGCTGATGTCCCACGCCAAGTCCGACGCGCTGTTCATGCATTGCCTGCCCGCTCACCGTGAAGAAGAGGTGACATCGGCAGTGATGGATGGGCCGCAGTCGGTGATCTTTGATGAAGCCGAAAACCGCTTGCACGCTCAAAAAGCCATCATGCGCTGGTGCCTGGGTGTCTAACAAACCCTAATGGTCGCGCAATAGTCTGCCTTGGGACTGGTCATTTTGAAAAACTTCTGCAACCCTCGCGCTATCAGTTTAGCGCGAGGGTTTTCTTGTGAATGCGGATCGACCAAAGCAAATGGATCAGCACTGGGCACTTCTGGTTGTAGATATGCAGATGGAGATGGCGAATGCCACGGTGGCTGGGCGGCCGCGTGCGAACCCGGACGCCGAGGACAATGTGGCGCAACTTCTAGCAGCCTTTCGCGGAGCTGGTTTGCCGGTTCTGCACGTGATGCATGATGATCCGCGCCCAGAGAGCAAGTTTCGCCGCGATTTGCCCTCTGGCCAGCCGATGCCCTGCGCGAAGCCCGCTCCGGGAGAAACAGTGATCTGGAAAACGGGCTCCTCTGGCTTTGTTGACACCGGATTGGCGGAGCTGCTGCGCGCACGCAGTATAACAAATCTGGTGATTGTTGGTGGGGTTGCGGCCTTTTGCGTGAATTCAACGGCGCGCTCTGCGGCCAATCTCGGCTTTGAGATCGAAGTGGTCGAAGATGCGCTCATCGCTTTTGCCATGCCTGCGCGCAAGGGCGGTGATCTGGATGCAGAGGTGGTGCTGGAGGTGACCCTCTCCTCTTTGCAGGCAGGGTTTGGCTCCGTATTACCAACCCGTGAGGTTCTTGCGCGGCTCACCGTAGCAGCATGAGCGCACAGGGCGGGAAATCACTGCGTATTGTGATTGCCGGTGCTGGTTCTATTGGATGTTTTTGTGGTGGGCTTTGGGCTGCCGCTGGACATACTGTCATTCTGCTGGGGCGAGGGCCTGTCCTGGCACCAATCGCACAACGTGGTTTGCTGCTGACGGATTACGCCGGGCTGCATCAGCGAATTGAGGCGCGGCAGCTGCGATGTAGCGAAGACCCCGCGGTTCTGGCCGAGGCAGATCTGGTGGTTGTTGCGGTCAAGTCAAACGGCACCGCCGCGATGGGACATTTGATCGCGCAATTTGCGCCCCCGGATGCGCCGGTGCTCAGTTTTCAAAATGCGATGAGCAATGCGGCTTTGTTGCTTCAGATGTTGCCAGGGCGGGATGTGCGCGCTGCAATGGTGCCCTTTAACGTGGTGCCGATTGAAGCACCAGAATCTAAGGGGCCCGTGTCGGCTGGCTATCATCGGGCCTCCTCCGGCAAGATCCTGATCGCCGAAGGGGGAGGGCATTGGGGCAGGTTTCTTTCTGTGGCTGGCCTTCCAATAGGTGAAACCCCAGACATAGAGGGGGTGCAATGGGGCAAGCTGCTGATCAATCTTAACAATGCCCTGAACGCTCTGTCTGGTATTCCCCTGACGGCACAGTTGCAAAGCCGCCACTGGCGACGGTTGATGGCTGATCAGATGGCCGAGGCCCTGAGGGTGATGAAGGCTGCCGGTTTGAAACCTATCTCCACAACCCCGCTGCCTGTCTGGATGACGCCGCATATCCTGCGCCTGCCGGATTGGGCCTTTACCCGGATCGCCGCACAGATGCTGACGATCGACCCCACTGCGCGCAGTTCAATGGCGCAGGACCTGATGCTGGGCCGGATTACCGAAGTGGACGCCCTGCAGGGCGAGATCCAGCGACTGGGCCTTGCGCATGGCGTACAAACGCCGATCTGCGATTTGGTTATACAGTTGATCCGGCAGGCAGAAATGAAAAAGGCCGGACTGCCAAAAATGCAGCCCGGCCAATTCTAGTTACTGTCTTTTGTGAGCGGTAGATCAATGTGTGAAGCTTGCCAGTAGCAGATAGATGCCGCCAGATAGCAGGGCAGCAGCGGGTACTGTGATGACCCAGGCAGCTGCAATTGTCATAAAGTGGCTGCGCCGCACCAGCTTGCGACGGCGGCGCTCTTCTGGGGCGATGCGCTTTTCTTCGGGGCGCTCGACCGCAAACTTTCGGGTGCGGCGCTCATGGTGCCATTCGCGGAAGAATCCAACCCCAAAGACCGCACCAACCGCGATATGGGTTGAGGAGACAGGCAGGCCAAGCCAGCTTGCGACAATCACCGTGATCGCAGCCGAGAGTGACACGCAATAGGCCCGCATCGGGTTCAGTTTGGTGATCTGGCTGCCCACCATCCGGATCAGTTTTGGACCAAAGAGGAAGAGGCCAAAGGAAATCCCAAAGGCGCCAATCACCATGACCCAGGATGGGATGGCCACCTTGGAGGCAAAATCGCCAAATTCACTGGCATGCACGATGGCGGCAAGCGGACCAACTGCATTTGCCACATCATTGGCGCCATGGGCAAAGGAGAGCAAAGCGGCCGAAATCACCAGGGGGATACGGAACAGAACCTTCAGTGATTTATTGCGGTTTTCCATACCCTCAGACTGGCGCTTGATCAGCGGCGCAGTAATCACATAGGCGAGGGCACCCATCATTGCCCCGATCAAAAGGGCGGTTTGCAGGTCGATCTTGATGATGCGTTTGAGGCCTTTAAGCGCCAGATAGGCGGAAAAGGCACCGGCCATAATGCCCACCAGCACCGGCACCCAGCGCCGCGCGGCGGCAATTTTGTCGTCCTGGTAGATGATCTTTGCTTTGATCAGCGCCAGGAACAGGGCCGCGATCACCCCGCCAAGTACAGGGGAGATCACCCAGCTGGCAGCAATTTTGCTCATGGTGGCCCAGTTCACGGCGGCAAAACCGGCAGCGGCAATGCCCGCCCCCATGACACCGCCAACCACCGAGTGGGTGGTCGAGACCGGTGCACCAATCCAGGTGGCCAGGTTAACCCAAAGCGCCGAGGAAATCAGCGCTGCCATCATGGCCCAGATAAACACTTCCGATGTTGCAACCACAGTTGGGTCAATGATGCCCTTAGAAATGGTCGAGACCACATCTCCGCCCGCCAAGAGCGCGCCTGCGCTTTCAAAAACGGCTGCTATGACGATGGCACCGCCCATTGTCAGCGCGTTAGCCCCAACCGAAGGGCCCATGTTGTTGGCTACATCATTGGCGCCGATATTGATCGCCATGTAGGCGCCAAAGACCGCAGCCGCCACCACAACAAGATTGGCTTGGCTGCCGCCAAAGAACATCGCAGCCCCAAGGCCGGCCAGAACCATGAAGACCAGGGCGATGCCTGGCGCGATCATGGGGCGGGCAACATATTGGGTCGCGGTTTCTAGGTGCGAAAATCGATGCAGGTCTCGATCAAGCGTATCGTGGTGGTTGGCGTCGTTTGGGGGGGTGCTCACGGTGGTCGTCCCTTTGGCAGGCAGTTTGAGCAGCCACTAAGTGAGCGCGCCTCATGTGGCAAGCGTGCTGTCATAAAACTGTTACGTGATTGTCACAATTGACGCAGCAGATCCTGCAACTCAGGTTCACGCACCATATTAGCCGCCTCTTGGGCTGGAAACCACTTTCGCTGTCGCTGATGGGCCTCTGGGTAGCTGTCTGACAGTTCGATGTTGTCGATTGTATAGACGAAGGTCTGAACCGGGACCGGCAGGCCAGTTTTCAGCTCTTTTTCGTAGCAGAAGGCGCCAATGGGATCGCCTTCCACACGGCCGTTTTGCACTCCGGCCTCTTCCCAGGCTTCCTGCAGAGCGGATTCACCGCCATCCTTGCCCTTGATCGGCCAGCCCTTGGGAATGATCCAGCGGCCGGTGCCGCGGCTGGTAATCATCAGGACTTCCTTTTTTCCGGTGGTGGTTCGGTGGCACAGGGCTGCAACCTGGACGCGTTTGGGGCGAAACAGAATGGGCTTGATCATTTCTTCCCAAGCCTGGGCGATAATGTTGCTCATTGCGAACTGCCTTAACTGTATTTTTTTGGCAGCCACACATCAGAACTTGTGCAATCCGTCGCTGCATTTTTCTTATTGGCCTTTAAAATAGGGGCTTGTGGATAAAGTACAACCCTTCTGTGGGCCTTCTGTTGGTCAAAAGTACACTCAAATTGCATCTTATGGGGCCCGGTCGCGCTGTAAGTAGAACGCATTTGATTGCTTTTTGCTGGGGTATCAGGGGATTGAGACGGGGTTTTGAAGCACTGTGTTGACACCGCCTGGGCGCGAGGGCTCAGTGATTAAACTTGATTATGGAATGGGCAAAAGATGAAAACAGCACTTATTACAGGCGCAGCGCGTGGAATTGGCCTGGCCACAGCACGAGGGCTGCAAGAGGCAGGTTGGCAGGTGGCGCTGATCGACCGGGACGGGGCCGAGCTGGAAAAGGCCGCAGGCCAGTTACCAGATTCTCTGGTGATTGAGGGGGATGTCTCGCAATCACAGGATGTGACTGCTGCGGTTGCGAAGGTCACGGAGCAATTTGGCCGCTTGGACGGTCTGGTTAACAATGCAGGTGTGGCGGATTTTGGTCCGATCCGGGAAACGACATTTGATCGCTGGCGTCGGGTAATGGAGACCAATTTGGACGGCCCCTTTCTTATGACCCAGGCCTTTACCGAGTTGTTGGCGGCGCAAGGGGGCGGCGCGGTGGTGAATATCACCTCAATTTCCGGCCTGCGCGCCAGTACCCTGCGGGTGGCCTATGGAACATCTAAGGCCGCTCTTGCGCATCTAACCCTGCAGCAGGCGGTTGAACTGGGAGAGTTGGGCATTCGTGTCAACGGCGTGGCACCAGGACCCGTTGCGACTAAATTGGCGATGGCGGTCCATAGTCCAGAAATCATCTCTGCCTACCACGACGCGCTGCCACTTAACCGTTATGGGACAGAGGATGAAATTGCGGCAGCAATCAATTTCCTTCTCTCGGATAAGGCGAGCTTTATCACTGGCCAGATCCTAGCAGCAGACGGCGGCTTTGAGGCGACGGGAATTGGTCTTCCAGCTCTGCGATCCTGAGGCGATACACCTTGTAACGGCTGAGCGCCCTCTTGGCGCGAGGGGGCAACGCCCCCTCAACTGGCAATGCATGTGCCAAAGCAGGGCGCGTGTTAGCGGCGTTTTTTTGCCCGCAGTGTTGGGTCTTCTTGTGTCGGATCCTCCGGCCAGGGATGCCGGGGATACTGTGCGCGCATATCTTTGCGCACGTCCGCGTAGGAGCCCGACCAGAACCCTGGCAGATCGCGGGTGATCTGGATGGGACGCTGTGCTGGTGACAAAAGGGTAATCTTGAGGGGCACGCCGCCAACACTCGGGTGACGAATGACACCAAAGAGCTCTTGCAGGCGGACCGAAATTTCGGGGGCTTCTGGACTATAAGTGATTGGAATTTTGCGTCCCAGCGGGGTTGTGAAACTGCCTGGTGCTTCCCGGTCGAGCAGCTGGGTTTGGTCCCAACTGAGCGCGCCGCGCAGGGCGGGCAACAGGCCAAACTGCTTCCAGCCAGAGGCCGATTTGACTCCACCAAGCATCGGCAAGAGCCAGTCTTCTAAACGTTCCTGCAAGCCTTGAGTTGAAAAATCGGGGAGGTCAAACCCATCTGCGCGCAGCAATTCTACCCGTGCCGCCAGCCGCGCCGCTGCCCCGTCAAGACGCAATCCGAGTTCGCGCACCCCGTCGAGCATGGCCTCGGCGATCTGGTCGTCAGGCGCGTCCTTCCAGATACGGTCCTCAAGGATAATGGCGCCCAGGCATTCTTGCTGACGGGCGATCACACGGCGCTCGCGCTTGGACCAATGGCATGTGTTCTGCCAGGTGATTTGATTGGCAAAGAGATCGCGTATTTCACCCTGGCTGATCTGGGTCGCCATGCGGATGCGGGCCTCCCGCGGGTTTCCATCCGTGTCCAGCGCAACAATGAAGGGGGCTGAGGCCAGCGGGTCACTTGCATCAAGCAGTACTCCTTTCCCCCCTGAGAGCACATAGCGCGGCTGATCCTCCTTGCGGCGTTGGCCGATACGGTCGGGGTAGGCCAATGCCGCCATTCCGGCGGCGGAGAGCTGGGCGGAGGGCGTCTGTGTGGTGCCTCCTTGTTTTCGCAATCGTTTTGTCTCACTTCGTATGCGATCCAACACAGGATAAGAAAGCTGATAGGGGCGCTTGCGCTGAAATCCTTTGGCGTCTTTCAGGGCCTCCAGGCGCAGGGTCAGATCTGTCGGCGCACCGCGCAGCGGATCGCGCTCTGCCAAGAGGGCTGCCAACTCGGCGGCTTTGGGTCCTGCCGAGAGAAGCATATGACCAAGACGCGGGTGCAGGGGCAATTTGGCCAGCGCTTTGCCATGTTTGGTCATCTGATCGCGCTTATCCAGAGCTCCTAGCATCTGAAGTAATTTGCCGGCCTCGGCCATGGTGCCACTGGGGGGTGGGGTGAGAAAGGCCAGATCCCTGGCCTCCCCTCCCCAGAGCGCCAGCTCCAGTGCCAGTCCGGTGAGGTCAGCGGAGGCGATCTCAGGCGGGGGGAAAGCTGCCAGCGCGCCTTCTTCGCCTTTGGTCCAAAGGCGGTAGGCAGTGCCGGGCGCTACACGTCCAGCGCGGCCCTGCCGCTGGATGGCCTCGGCGCGGGTGACTTTTTCGGTGACGAGCCGTGACATGCCAGATCCAGGATCAAATCGGGCGCGTCGGGCCTGTCCCATATCAACCACCACGCGGATATCTTGAATGGTGAGCGAGGTTTCTGCAATCGAGGTGGCCAGTACAATCTTGCGCCCCGTCGAGGCTGGGCGGATGGCGGCCTGCTGGTCTTTGAAGGGGAGGGCGCCAAACAGCGGCTGAATCAGGCAGTCCCCGGGCAGGCGTTTTTCCAGGTTTTGCGCGGCGCGGCGGATTTCGCCCTCACCGGGTAAAAACACCAAGATGCCGCCACCCATCTGCGCGCCCTGCGTCGTGTTTCGGCTGTCCCTCTCTGCCCTCACGACAAGATCGCAAAGCGCATCCAATCGGCGGGCCTGTGGTCCCAGGGGGCGTTCCAGCCACTGGGTTTCCACCGGGAAGCTGCGCCCCTCGGAGGTGACAAGCGGCGCCTGCATCAGGGCGGCCACAGGGGCCGCATCCAGCGTGGCGGACATGGCCACAAGGATCAGGTCGTCGCGCAAAGCTTCGGCCACTTCGAGGCAGAGCGCCAGGCCAAGATCTGCGTTGAGTGAGCGTTCGTGGAATTCGTCAAAAATCACGGCGCCGACGCCGGGCAGATCCGGGTCCGATTGCAGCATCCGGGTGAGGATGCCCTCGGTTACCACTTCGATTCGCGTTGATTTGCTGGTCTTTGCTTCGCCGCGAATGCGGTAGCCCACGGTTTGGCCCACCGGTTCGCCCAGAGTTTCCGCCATGCGTTCCGCCGCAGCACGCGCAGCCAGGCGGCGGGGTTCCAACATCACGATGCGCTGGGTGGTCAAGCTGGCTGTGAGCATGGCCAGCGGAACTTTGGTGGTCTTGCCGGCACCAGGAGGGGCCTGCAGAACAGCGCGGCCTTTGTCATGCAAGACAGCAATCAGCTCCGGTAGGGCGTCATCAATCGGGAGGCGTGGCATGGCGGATTTTGTCATGGATTGCTTATCGCCAAAGCGCGGGTCAGCGTCCAGTACCCTGCGGCCTCGCGAGAGTGCCGCCGTGCATGAGGCCGTGCCCTGCAAGAGGAACTAACGCGCCCTGCGGCAGCTTCGCACTGGACAAGCTGTTGCGGGCTGCGTCAATTAGGGCGGAAATTTTGCGAGCTGTTCAGAACTGGAGACCGGGCATGAAGACCGCCGAGCTGAGTGAGAAAATCCTAAGTGGGGATCGCCGTGCTTTGGCGCGGGCTATCACTCTGGTCGAAAGTGGCCGCGAAGATCACCGCGCCCAAGCAACTGAACTGCTGGAACTGTTGGCTAAATCCGGGCGCCAGGCTCTGCGGATTGGCCTGTCAGGTACGCCGGGGGTGGGGAAATCAACCTTTATCGAGAGCTTTGGGATGATGCTGGTGGCACAGGGGCTGCGGGTTGCGGTTCTTGCGGTTGATCCGAGCTCAGCTCGCACGGGGGGATCCATTCTGGGGGACAAAACCCGGATGGAGCACCTGAGCCGCCAAAAGGGGGCCTTTATTCGCCCCTCCCCAAGTCAGACCAATCTGGGCGGTGTGGCCCGGCGGACCCGCGAGGCGGTGGCGCTTTGCGAGGCGGCCGGATTTGATGTGGTGCTGATTGAAACCGTAGGGGTTGGTCAGTCTGAAACCGTGGTGGCGCAGATGTCCGATCTGTTCCTGCTGCTCTTGGCGCCTGCGGGCGGCGATGAGCTGCAGGGTGTGAAACGTGGTATCATGGAAATGGCGGATATCATTCTGGTCAACAAGGCCGATGGCGATTTGAAATCCGCTGCCATGCGGACCTGTGCCGATTACTCCGGAGCGCTGCGACTGCTGCGCAAACGCCCACAGGATCCGACCGGCTATCCCAGGGCCCAGACGGTTTCGGCGCTGGAGGAGGCGGGATTGGACAGTGCCTGGGAAGATATGAAAACCCTGGTGGAGTGGCGCCGGGAAAAGGGCCATTGGAGCGGCACCCGCGCAGAGCAGGCCCGCTATTGGTTTGGCGAGGACGTGCGCCAGGCCCTGCTGGCGCGGCTCAAGACCCCCTGGGCGCAGGACAGAATGGAGGCGCTGTCGGATCAGGTGGCCACTGGCGCCGTGTCGCCAACCGCTGCCGCGCAAGAGTTACTCAAAGGATTGGGCGTGGCGGGGTAGGGCGCGCCCGCAGCCCGTTGGTGCATTTGGACGCATTTGAGTCGCCGTCATAATCGTCTCAGCGCTGGCCTTGGACCTCGCAAAGGCCTATAGAACAGCTGAAAGGACCGGTTGGAGCGGGTCTTAGCTATTTCCCTGAGCCATTTACCTGGGGGGCTGCCATAAAACCCCCGCATTTGGCTTGACCCTTGGGGCGATTCCTCCTAAACGCATCCAACCAGTTTTCGGGCGTTGCCTCTTGGCCGCGCCCTTTGAGATTTGCAGACGATTCGGGGGGACCCTCGGGTGCTGCCCCAGATACGAAGGATAAACCTATGTCGCGCCGTTGCGAACTGACCGGAAAAGGCCCGATGACTGGCAACAATGTCAGCCATGCTAAAAACAGAACTCGTCGTCGGTTTTTGCCAAACCTGAACGATGTTACCCTGCAGTCCGAGACTCTGGGTCGCGGCATCAAGCTGAAGATTTCGGCTGCTGCTCTGCGCACTGTTGATCACCGTGGTGGCCTGGACGCCTTCTTGGCAAAAGCCAAGGATGAAGAGCTGTCCACAGCTGCACTGAAAGTGAAAAAAGAGATCGCTAAGGCTCAGTCTGCCGCAGCCTGATCTTTGATCACATGAGAATTCCGAACGCCGTGTATCCTGGGGATGCGCGGCGTTTTGCCATTCCGGTTCATTGCAATTACAGCTTGCAGCTCTGTAGCCGCAGAGGCATATCCTATGCCATGGCGCGATTCCTGCGGATATCTCTGGCTTTAGTGCTGGCCTTGGTGGTGACCCTGACGGGGCATGCTTCCGCCAGTGCACAGGGCGCGCGCGATGCCACCGGACAGATAGTGATCTGTTCCGGGACTGGCCCTGTCACCCTCTACCTGGATGCGGATGGTCAGCCGACCCAACCGCCGCATTTCTGTCCCGACTGTGTCATGCATCTGCTAGATGCGGGCGCCATCCCAGATGATTTGGCACTGGCTGCCTATGGCGGGCAGGATTTTGACCGGTTTTGGAGTGCGATTCAGCT
Source organism: Roseobacter sp. MED193 (assembly GCF_000152965.1). Lineage (GTDB taxonomy): Bacteria > Pseudomonadota > Alphaproteobacteria > Rhodobacterales > Rhodobacteraceae > Pseudophaeobacter. The sequence goes on from NZ_CH902583.1 coordinate 3,674,542, forward strand.
CAGACATGTGGCGCGGGTCTCGGCCTCTGCCCGAGCACCGCCTTTGGGCACCTGATTTCCCTGTATGATCCGAAGTTTGCGCCCTTTGGCATCCACTGAGCGCTGACGGGTTTGGCAGCGGTCCAATCTATACCCAATTTCCAATCCCCAAGTTTCTAACCCTATGAGAAAGGAGACAGAAATGTCCCTGAAATCTGTAATTATTGCAGCGGTTGCTGCTGTGTCATTCGCCGGTGCCGCCACTGCTGAGGGCGCCAAAATCATGGTGCATGACCAATATGCCCGTGTCTCTGCCAAAATGTCGTCAAGTGGTGCGGCTTTCATGGAGATCATGAATATGGGCGCAGAGGATGACCAGCTGATCGAGGCGCGGTCTGATATTGCCAAGCGTGTAGAGCTGCACACCCATATGGAAACGGGCGATGGCGTGATGAAGATGGTGCATGTGGAAGAGGGTTTTGTAATCCCTGCCACCGGTAGCCACATGCTGCAGCGCGGTGGGGACCATGTGATGTTCATGGGGTTGAACCAGGAGTTGCAACATGGCGACGTGGTCCCGGTCACTCTGGTGTTTAAAAATGCCGGTGAGATCAGTATCGAAATCCCTGTCGACCTGGAGCGTAAGCCTGCCCATGGCGGCGGTCATATGAAACACTCCAACTAAGTCTGTGTAGGGAAGGGGGGCGCAGCGTCAGGCTGCGCTGCAGCCCTCCTTCGCGCCCTGGGCACCGCCTTGCGAGGGCGGTGGCAGCAGGGTACCTGAGGACTGGCGCGCGATGCCAGCATTCAGTCCCTGTTTCGTTCATCCAGGAGTTCGGCCACCCAGGCAGGCACGATTGCGCTGGCGCGCCCAAAGCGGGCATCGTCAAAGCGGGAATGGGTCGCGGAGGGCTCTAGGTTCAGCTCGATGGTTTTGGCGCCGGCCGCAGTGGCTGCATCGACAAAACCTGCAGCTGGGTAGACCTGCCCAGAAGTGCCGATGGCGACAAAGAGGTCACAGGTTTCTAGGTCAGATAAGATCCTGTCCATATGATAGGGTATTTCGCCAAACCAAACCACATCGGGACGGGCAGCTGTGCTTTGACATTGTGGGCAGAGACTGTTGGATGACAATTCAGGTGGCGCTGGCCAGCGATGATTGCAAGATGCACAAAGGGCGCCAGCAAGTGTACCATGCATGTGTAAGACAGACATGCTGCCTGCGGCCTCGTGCAGCGCATCCACATTCTGTGTCACCAGGATGACCTCGCCGGGAAAGCTAGACTGGAGCTGAGCCAGAGCCAAATGGGCGGCGTTGGGTTGAGCCAGAGCAGCCTGGGCCCTGCGGGCATTATAAAAAGCCTGAACCAGATCCGGGTTGCGGGCAAAACCTGCTGGAGTGGCGACATCTTCTATCCGGTGCTGGGCCCAAAGGCCCTGGGCATCGCGGAAGGTTCCCAGCCCGCTTTCGGCGGAAATGCCGGCGCCAGTCAAAATGACAACTTTATCGTACATCGCCTGCATTTGGCTGTAACCTCTACGCGGACCAATTCTTGGGAGCAGCCTATATGCCTAAGCCGTTGTCGACCAGACCTCAGAGCAGACCTCAGGCGGAGCGTGAGGCCAGCCGAGATTCCTATGTGGGCCCAGATGGAGTTCCGGTGCTCGCGGGCTTTGTCCCGGGGGATGGCAAGCCGATCAAACCGAGCCGAATTCTGTTTGTGTGCCTTGGTAATATCTGCCGCTCTGCGGCCGCAGAGGGCCTGTTTCGTGCCGGTTGCCCTGAGGTGAAATGCGATAGTGCAGGTACAGCGGGCTACCATGTGGGGGAGCCACCCTACGGGGCAATGCAAGAGAGCCTGATGCGGCGTGGGGTGGATGTGTCCGACCTGCGCGCCCGCCAATTCTCTGTTGCAGATTTTGACAAGTTCGACCTGATCTTGGCGATGGATCAGAGCAATCTTGACAGCCTTGAGGCGCTGCGGCCTGCTGGCAAGCATGTCCCTGTCTACCTTTTCACCCGCTTTGCGCCAACGGCGGGACTCGTTGATGTCCCGGATCCCTATTACACGCGGGATTTCGATGGCTGCCTCGATCTCCTCGAACAGGCGACAGATGGGCTGAGACGCGCATTGGCAGCAGCTCAGGCCTAAGCTGTCTGCGACCTGCCGCCTCAGATTGAGACCCAAAATCGAACGCCACGGATGGCATGAAGCTAGGCTGGATTGCCCAGTAATTTGAAATCCTTGGCCAACCAAGGCAGCCTTGCGATGGCGGGAGAAATCATTTGACGCTGGATCAACCCCTGCGTGGTCTGGGCCACAGTGCGGGGCAGCTGATCAGCCCAGTCCTTGCTGGCCAAGAGCGAAATGCGCCGGGCAACATTGCCAAAGGGGAGGGCGAAGGCTTCAATATCATCGTGAAAGCGTGCGGCTCTCATATAGCCCAGTGGCGTGGTCACGGCCCAACCGATATGACGCGCCACCATAGCCATGAGCGCCAGATGCGAGCCAACCTCGAAACGGTTCTCAAGATCAAGCTGCTCCTGCCGGATCTGGGTCTCGATCTGTTGCGAGATCAGCTGATCGGCGGCATAGCGTAGAAACGGCAGCTGCTGGAGCTGGCTGAGCGAGGCTTTGCCCGCAGGGATTAGGCCCTTGGGCGCCACCAGGATGAAGGGATCCCGCACCAGGGGGAATTCGATCAGCCCGGGCTGTGGCTCGCCTGTGGTGGCGGTCACGGCGAGGTGGATTTCATCTGCCTCGATGGCGCTCAGAATGTCGTGGCTGGAGGCGGTGATCATCTTGAACCGACACTCGGTTAGGCTTTCGGCCAGTGCGGTTACCAGGCGCGGCGTCAGGTCATTGTCAAAATCATCAATCAGCCCGATGGAGAGCGCGGGCAAGTGGCTCAGATCCATCATCGACAGCTCGCTCTGCGCCAGGCGCAGCTCGGACAATACCGCCTGGGTACGGGTTAGAAAATTGCGCCCCGCAGAAGTCGGCACCATAGGGCGGCGGCTGTGATCGACCAGATCGGTTCCCAGCGCCTTTTCCAGGTTTCGCAATTGTTGGCTGACGGCCGGCTGGCTGAGCCCGGTTGCATCGGCGGTCTGTGCCACGGATCCGGTCTTGGCCAGAGTTTCAAAAACCTCCAGCCCCCGAAGGGTAACCCCCTTGATCAACATGCCGGTACTCCAGAAAAAATGTATTATACAGTCACAGTTTCCGCAGGCTATGCCGCTGGGTCAAGGGGGCTAATCCGCCTGCTGTTCCCCCTAAAGTGGCGCGGCAATAGGGACGCGCCAGCGCTGCGGGATAGGGCAGACGCGTCCCAGCCGGGGAGAGCTAGCGTTCTGGGCACAGGTCCCGGTTATTTGGTTTTGCAAAATCCACAACCGGCCACCACCACATAGGGCGCAGCCGGACAACCGTGAGGCTGAGGAGATACTGGCGTCAGCCGCAGGTCTTGGCGGCGGTATCACCAAAGAGTTTGTAGCGTTCCCACAGTTGCTCATCCCGGTGGTTGCTGGACTGGCGCACCACCTGGGCCTGATGCGGATCGCCAAACCATTTGGACACGGTTTTGCGCTCAGAGGAGGTTAGCTGAACATTGGCCACCTTCTGGATGCAGCGGCACAGAGCAGGGGAAGCGGCAGAGCGATCCGAATTGCGGCAGGCGCGCTCAATTACCCCGGCCTGGGCTGGCTGCACCAGAATCATCTGCGCGGAGATGACCTGAGCCGTCAAAAGAGCACAAAGCCCGGCAGAGCGCAGGGAGGTGGGCAGCAATGTCATCAGATGTCCCTCGTGTTTAGCCCCGGATCGCAGGTCCGGATTTGGGGGAATATGGCAAAGCTCAGGATGAGTTTCAATCGTGGTTAAAATACATTCACAAATGCGCAGGTTTTTGCCGGGTTTGGAACTGAACATGTAGTTTGCGAGGGCTGTGTCTGACCGTGGGAGGCAGCGCCGCCGCGTCCCCCCCCAAGCAAGGGGGCTGAGGTTTTGACCGGTGGCACACCGGTCAGCGCCCGACCCTCCCCACGGGAGGGCGCTTCGCCCCCACCCAGGGTCAGGCGCTGACCTTTGAGTTTCAGAGGACGCCCAGTATATTGAGGCCAACTTTGACGAGAGCGAATAGTATCCCTCCAATTCCGCCTGTGACAGAAATGGCAAGCCCCGCGAGGCGGATCGATTTCACGACGTCGCTGTCAAAAGCCGCGGCGCCTTTTTGTGCTAGGTCTTTCCCATTCTGGATAAGCAAAGCCATCTTGGACACGCGGCTAAAGACCCGGGTTGTCACATCCGTGCCGGGCAGGGGTGGTGCCCCATCGGGGAGGGGCAGGAGGGCGTCATTGATCAGCTCGGGAATATCCGCCTCAAAGTCATCCACCAGTTCCGGCTCACTGATTTCAGCCAAAACCGGCAGCGCCTGTTGCAGCAGTTCCTTGTCCTCGGGTGCGAGGGCGTGAATGGCCTGCTGCGCCAGTTGTTCGCGGTTGTTGGCCACCTCTGGGTGGTTGGCGCGAATACCGCGCACGCCTTCTTCGACTGCATTCAACAGGGCGAGGTTGTCCTCATTATCCGGCAATTCTCGCGTTTCATGTAGCTGACTGCGCAGGCTGCTTGCAACGCGGGTCAGGGTGAGTTCTGCGTTCTGCGGATCATCCTTGTATTTGGTCAGAACCCGGTTGAGTTTTTTCACATTGCCGGATCGTTCTGCCAACCCGTTGTGACCACCCAGGCAATCCTCCAGCGCGTCCTCGATCTGCGACAAAAGGGCAGAGAGGGTGGTGGGGTTTTCAACCGGGATCGCAATGGCGCGGAACTTGCCGGTGTCGGGATTGATCTCAATGCGCTCTGCCATCGGCAGCTTTTCAGCGAGCATCTCTGCCTGAATACGCTCGATTTCCTTTGCGACGGCTTCGGGGCCTGCGTCCCAGACGGCATCGTCAATTTTTACCACTCTCTGAAGTAGATCGCGGTCGCTTGAGTTGCCTTCCAGAATTTCCTGATACCAATTAAACCATGGACCTGTCGCGTTTTAGTGCCGCCCCAAGTGCTCGTTTAAGCCACCTTTCGTTCGAAGGCGACAGGGCTTTTCCAGCCCAGTGCTGAGTGACGGCGGCGTGGATTGTAGAACCCGTTTATGTATTCGAAGATCGCCATTTCAGCCTTCCGACGGGTCTCCCAAGGATGCCGCCAGATCAGTTCAGCTTTGATGGTCTTGAAGAACGTCTCGACGGCGGCGTTGTCGTAACAATTACCCTTACCGCTCATCGATACTTTGAAGCCGTTCTGGCGCAGGATTTTCTGGTAGTCATGGGAACAATATTGCGACCCGCGATCCGTATGATGGATGCAGCCTTTGGGCGGCTGCCGGAACGCGATGGCCATATTCAACGCCCGGATCGCCAAGTCGCGTTTCATCCGATTGCTCACGGCCCAGCCGATAACACGCCTTGAATGCAGATCGAGGATCACGGCCAGATACAGCCAGCCTTCGCGGGTCCAGACATAGCTGATATCCCCCGCCCACTTTTGATTTGGCAGGTCAGCTGAGAAGTTTCGATCCAGCAAGTTCGGCGCGATATTGAACTTGTGGTCACTGTCTGTCGTGACCTTGTGTTTGCGTGTTCTGACAACAGATATCCCGTTCTGGCGCATCAACCTGCCAACACGACGGTGGCCCACGTTCAAACCGATCTCCTTCAACTCTTCGGTCATTCGTGGGCGGCCATAGCTCCCCAAACTAAGCCGCGACTGCTCTTTGATATGAGCCAGCGTGACCAGATCAGATCGCTGCCTACGACTGGCTGGGCGACTGCGGAATGCGCGTAACCCGCGTGCGCTGACACCGACGACCTCGCACAACCGGGCGGCTGGAAAGCTGCCCCTGTGTTCTTCGACAAACCTAAATCTCATTGCTTTAGGCCCGCAAAGAACTGGGTGGCTTTTGACCTGCCCCCCGAGGCTCCCGCGTTCATAACGAGAGTTTGCGGGTTCGGATTTCATATTCCTCGGTTTCGGTTTGGGCAAGCGCGTCGGGCGCGGAGCCTTCAAATTTCTCAAGCGCTCGACGCGCTTCTACGGGTGTTTGGTTCGCAAGAGATGAGTGCGGCCTGACGTTGTTGTAGTCGTAACGCCAGAGCGCCAGTTTTCGGCGGGCATCCTCCAGGCTGTCGAACATCTCCTCGTTCAGCAGCTCGTCGCGCAAACTGCCATTGAAGCTTTCGATAAAGGCATTCTGCTGCGGCTTGCCCGGGTCGATGTAATGCCAGTCCACGCCATTGTCGTTGGCCCATTTCAGGATCGCCCGACTGGTGAACTCCGTCCCATTGTCACTGACAATGCTGGCGGGTTTCCCATAGATGCGGACAAGGGCATCTAACTCCCGGGCGACGCGCGCCCCTGAGATGCCGGTGTCGGCCATCAGGCACAGGTTCTCACGGCAGCAATCATCGTTCACAGCCAGAATGCGGAACCTGCGCGATGCCCCGAACGTGTCGGACAAGAAGTCCAGCGACCAGCGCTCACCAGGCTTGAGGGCCTCAGGCATCGGTGTTCGTGACCCACGGGCCCGTTTGCGGCCCCGTCGTCGCCTGACGCCAAGCTTTTCCTCCGTATAGAGTCGATACAGCTTCTTGTGATTCATGATCATTCCCTTGCGTTCCAACATCACGCCGATCCGCCGGTAGCCAAATCGGCGGCGCGTGTTCGCAATAGCCTTCATCTCCTTGCGGATCTCGGGATTGTCCGGCGGACGGTCGCGCCTGACAGTTTTGGGATCGACACCAACAAGACGGCAGACCCGGCGCTGCGAGATGTCGTGTTCCCGCATTGCACGGAGCGCTGCCGCTCGTCGCTTGGTCGGCGTCGTCAGCTCTTTCCCAGCAAGTCCTTCAGCACAACGTTGTCCAGCATTGTATCAGCCAGCAGGCGCTTGAGCTTGGCATTCTCATCCTCCAGCGCCTTCAGCCTGGCCGCATCCGACACTTCCATACCGCCATACTTCGACTTGAACTTGTAGAACGTGCCCTGACTGAGCCCATGCTTGCGACACACCTCCGCCGTCGGCATTCCGGCTTCTTGTTCTTTGATCATCCCAATAATCTGGGCTTCCGTGAAACGGCTCTTTCGCATCTGTTTGCTCCTTCGAAAGGTTGAGCAAACTCTACATCAGAACGCGGGAGGTTTCGGGGGGCAGGTCACTTTTTTTAAGATCTCCCTCTCCTCCTTCAGGAGCCGGTTCTCCCGTCGAAGTCGATCATTCTCTTGAGCCAGGCTCAAATCCTCTTTGGAAACCACGTCTGTGTCTCGGTGTGCAGTGATCCATTTGTTCAACGTCGACATGCCAACACCCAGATCGTCAGCCACCTGCTTACGCGTCAGCCCACTGGTTAATGCGATGCGCACCGCATCTTGTCGAAATTCGTCTGTCCGTTTCAGTCCCATAGTTCATCTCCTTTGTTGCAGTAAATGCTATCAAAGGAGCGGCATCAAACCGTGACAGGTCCACCAGAACTTCCAGGCTATGGGAGAATCTGACATTGCTTTTCTAAAAAGATGCTTTGCGGCTTCTTCCAAGCGAGAGTTGTCTGGATTTAGGTTCGCCCAAAGCTGAGTTTGTGTGAGCAGCTTGCATCTTTTGTCCACGTGTCCTTTAGAACTGAGGTTCGTAGAGCGAGTAGCCTCCTTTATTTCTAGGAAAAGCGCAAACTCGGCAACGAAGAGAAGTTCTTCCCGAGAACTTGAAACGCTGGTGTGATGCCCCTTTGAATGTGGAAATTTGGTTTTTGAGGAGGCCGAGTTGCAATCGAGTACTACAATCTCTCGACCGCGTTTTCTCGCTAGTATAAATGTTTCTGGTCGCCCGGATGGAAAGTACGGAGCGGAGAACTTTCTTTGTGAGCCATCTAAGGAGAGTTGGCTTTCCAAAAGGGTGCGCAAAATTGGAAGTAGCTCGAGGTGCTGCTCGGGTAGGTTTGGCGAGAAATCTAGGGAAAGCCAACCTAAACATCGCAGAGCGTGTCGGCCTAACAAAACTGCTCTAGCTTGCGAAGAGATGTATCCTAGCCGCCTGCAAACCGTAGGGAAAGCCTCACTATAAAATTCCTCTCTATTGACCTGCATCTAATGTCCTTGACCAATCGTCGAATCCAAATCATATCCCCATCCATGACTGATCTGGCCAAAATCCGCAATTTCTCCATCGTCGCTCATATCGACCATGGCAAATCCACCCTCGCTGACCGGCTCATCCAAGAGACCGGCACGGTGGAGGACCGTGATATGAAGGCGCAGCTCCTGGACTCGATGGATATCGAGCGCGAGCGCGGCATCACCATCAAGGCCAACACGGTGCGCATTGATTACAAGGCTGATGATGGCGAGGCCTATGTGCTCAACCTCATCGACACCCCCGGTCACGTTGACTTTGCCTATGAGGTCTCCCGCTCGATGCGCGCGGTTGAAGGCTCATTGCTGGTGGTCGACAGCACCCAGGGCGTTGAGGCGCAGACCTTGGCCAATGTCTATCACGCCATGGAAGCCGACCACGAGATCGTGCCGGTGCTGAACAAGATCGACCTACCTGCCTCGGATTGTGACCGGGTGGCGGAGCAGATCGAAGATGTGATCGGCATCGAGGCCACCGGCGCTATTCAGGTTTCGGCCAAGACCGGGCAGGGTATCCATGAAACACTGGAGGCCATCGTCAATGAGCTGCCCGCACCCAAGGGCACCCGCGATGCGCCGCTAAAGGCGATGCTGGTGGACAGCTGGTATGACGCCTATCTCGGCGTGATCGTTCTGGTGCGGATCATGGACGGGGTGCTGAAAAAGGGCGAGCGGATCAAGATGCTCTCCAATGGTTCGACCCACCATGTGGACCGTATCGGCGTGTTCCGCCCCGAGATGGAAGTGATTGATGAACTGGGTCCTGGCGAAATCGGCTTCCTGACTGCTTCGATCAAGCAGGTGCGTGACACCCGTGTGGGCGATACCATCACTCATGAGAAGAAGGGCACCGAAGAGGTGCTGCCGGGCTTTAAGCCTGCGCAGCCGGTGGTGTTCTGTGGGCTATTCCCGGTTGATAGTTCCGAGTTTGAAGACCTGCGCGATGCCATCGACAAGCTGGCGCTGAATGATGCGTCGTTTAGCTTTGAGATGGAAACCTCGGCGGCGCTGGGCTTTGGTTTCCGCTGTGGCTTCCTGGGCCTGTTGCACCTTGAGGTGATCCGCGACCGGGTGGAACGCGAATACAATATCGAGCTGATCACCACGGCGCCGAGCGTGGTGTATCATGTTTATATGCGCGATGAGACCATGATCGAGCTGCACAATCCGGCCGATATGCCCGATTTGACTCATGTGGATCACCTGGAAGAGCCGCGCATCAAGGCAACCATTCTGGTGCCGGACGAATACCTGGGCGACGTGCTGAAACTGTGCCAGGACCGTCGGGGCATCCAGTTGGATCTGACCTATGCCGGCAGCCGCGCCATGGCGGTCTATGACCTGCCGCTCAATGAGGTGGTGTTTGATTTTTATGACCGGCTCAAGTCGGTGACCAAGGGCTACGCCTCCTTTGACTACCAGATGACCGGCTATCAAACCGACAATCTGGTCAAGATGTCAGTGCTGGTCAACGACGAGCCCGTGGATGCGCTGTCGATGATGGTGCACCGCGATCGTGCCGAGGCACGTGGCCGTGCCATGGTGGAAAAGCTGAAAGATCTGATCCCGCGCCATATGTTCAAAATCCCGATTCAGGCGGCCATTGGCGGAAAGGTGATCGCCCGTGAGACGCTCTCGGCGATGCGCAAGGACGTGACCGCAAAATGTTACGGCGGCGACGCAACCCGGAAGAAGAAGCTGCTGGAAAAGCAGAAGAAGGGTAAGAAGAAGATGCGCCAGTTCGGCAAGGTCGACATCCCGCAGGAGGCGTTTATTTCGGCCCTCAAAATGGACAGCTGAGTCTCTGCGAGCGGCTCTTTCGCTTGCTCCTTGTCGCTGCGAAGCGAGCGCTGCGCCATAATGGGTGCAAGCCACGCTACACGGATCGAAAAGACGAGGCCATGGCCTCGTCTTTTGGTTTTGGGCTTCGCGCTTAGAATTCCCAAACCTCCCCATTGACCTGAATGGGGCACGCGTCTCGGCCTCACAGCGGCGCTAAATCGGCGAGCTGCCTGATCCCGCGCTGGGCGTTTCACCCAGGCTTCGCGATACCGTGCCGCCGACCTCCCCAGATCCTGCGAGTGTTTTGACTTTGGTCAATGTCTTAGAATTGCCTTGGGGTAAGCTAGGTGAAAACTACTGATTTGGGAGGATTAGATATGGATTTTGCAGCACGAAAGCAGGCGCTTGAAGCACGACGGGTTGCATTGGCTGGGCATTTGCTGGAGGTCGAACATGCCCTGGATGCGCCAATGCCGAAGGACTGGGAGGATCGCTCTTCTGAGCGTCAGGGAGATGAGGTGCTTGAAACGCTGGGCCTCAACGAATTGGAAGAGGTGCGCCAAATTGATGCGGCCTTGGCACGATTGGTCGAAGGATCTTATGGCTATTGTCAGATTTGTGGTGATGAAATTGCCGCTAAACGTCTGGATCTGGTGCCGGCCACCCCGTTTTGCAGCGGGTGCGCTTCGTAAGGCCCACAAAGGTCAATGTGTTGCAGCTTTGCATGGCTTTTCATCTTGAGACGAAGCCGATAAGGCGGGGGTATCTTATTCTCAGGAGGTCTTTCCCATGTCATGTGCCTTGTGTTCTGCCGAGGGTGCGACCCGGTTTTTTGCGGTGACTGGCGGCCCCGAGGAGGCGGGCGTACAGATCTGTGCGACCTGTCAGACACAGATTGAGGGCTCTTTGGAACCAGATCATTGGCGCTGCCTTGCCTCTTCCATGTGGTCACAGGAGCCCGCTGTCCAGGTTCTGGCAAAGCGCACCTTGGAACGTCTGGCTGATTTGGACTGGGCACGGGATCTTGCAGATCAACTGTGGCTGGATGATGAGACACGCGCCTGGGCCGACAATCAGGTCCTGGGCAGCGGCCATGTAGACAGCAATGGCGCGCCTCTGTCGGCAGGCGACAATGTCGTGCTGATCAAGGATTTGCCGGTAAAGGGGGCCGGTTTCACGGCCAAGCGGGGCACTGCGGTGCGTGGAATTTCCCTGGTGCAGGACAACCCCGAACATATTGAGGGCCGCGTCGAGGGGCAGCGGATCGTTATTTTGACAAAGTTTGTGAAAAAGAAATAGGTGCTGCGGCAACATGCGCTTCAATTTGCCCATAGGGTCGCTATGGGCCGTTGCCGTATATGGAGCGATATGGCACAACTCACTCAAACAGACTGAACAGAAGAGTTTAGCATATGACTGACTTTGCCGAACGTCGCCGCATGATGGTTGACACTCAGGTCCGCCCTTCGGATGTGACCAAATACCCGATCATCGAGGCCCTGCTGTCTGTTGCACGCGAGGATTTTGTCCCCGATGCGCAGCGTGAAGGTGCCTATGCGGACCGCAATATGGATCTTGGTGGCAATCGCACCCTGATTGAGGCGCGCACCCTGGCAAAAATGCTGGATGCGCTGGATATCCAGCGCGATGAGCTGGTGCTCGATGTTGGGTGCGGGCTGGGCTATTCCACCGCGGTTACAGCCCAGATGGCTGAGATGGTGATCGGCGTCGAAGAAGACGAGATCATGTCCGCAGATGCACAGGCACAGCTCTCGGAAGCGGGCGCGGACAATGCGATTGTCCATGTTGGGCCCTTGACCGAAGGCGCGGCGGAGCATGGCCCCTATGATGTCATCATAGTGCAGGGCGGTGTCGAAGTGTTGCCGTCGGCATTGCTCGATCAGCTGAAAGATGGCGGCCGCATCGCGGCCATCTTCATGACTGGGTCATTGGGTGAGGTGAAGCTGGGGTATAAACAGGGTGATCAGATCTCCTGGCGTTTTGCGTTTAATGCGGGCGCCGAGGTTATGCCTGGGTTTGAACGGGCCGCTGCTTTTTCTCTGTAATGTGAAGCCCGGTCCATAGGGTGGCGATCATAGGTAAAACAATAAGACTGACAGTCCACACAGTAGGTCTGGGCTGAACGATAACAAAATACCCGCGGCTGGCGGCGCGGCAAACGAATAGGGCGACCGATGTTGAAGAAGAATTCGGAAAGTTTGTTGAAAACGTTTGTATTTGCAGGCTCTGTAGCGCTTGCATTTGCGCTGCCAAAACCCGCGCATGCGGATAACCTGTCAGACGCGCTGATTGGCGCCTATAAATCCAGCGGTTTGCTGGAACAGAACCGGGCCTTGCTGCGGGTTCAGGATGAAAATGTTGCCCAGGCTGTCGCCGGGCTGCGACCCATCGTCAATTGGACCATCAGGGCAAGTACACAGAATACACATAACGTGAATGGTCAATCGCCCTCTTCGAGCGTGGACCAATTGACCACAAGCCTTGCCTTGGAGCTGCTGCTCTATGATGGTGGTGCCACCAAACTCAAGCAACTAGCTGCGCAGCAAACCGTTCTGGCGACACGCCAAAGCCTGCTAAATATTGAACAACAGGTGTTGTTCGGTGCGGTACAGGCCTACGTGAATGTCCTCTCACAGCAAGAGACGGTTCGACTGCAGGGCAATAACCTGCGCCTTTTGCAGGAAGAGCTAAAGGCCTCTCAGGATCGATTTGAAGTGGGTGAGGTGACCCGCACTGATGTTGCCCTGGCGCAGAGCCGTCTTGCGTCAGCTCGGGCCACCCTCATCCAAAGTCGTGGGGATCTGCTGACCGCGCAGGCTTCCTACGTGGAGGCTGTGGGCCACCCTATCGGCACAACTGCTGGCCAGCCGCCTTTGCCGAAACGGGTTGCGTCCTTGCAGGCCGCTGAATCCATTGCCGCACGTAATCATCCCAGTCTTCTGGGGCAGCAGCATAGTGTTAAGGCTGCGGATTTCGCCACGGATGCCGCGCGAAAAGGCCTGGGGCCTACTGTGAAACTTGGCGCTGAACTGAGTGCGACATCCAGCGTGAGCAATAGCTTCAGTTCCGACAGCACTGGCGGTAGCATCACCTATACCCAGCCGCTTTATGCGGGGGGGAGGCTCGCATCATCGGTGCGGTCTGCGATTGCAAGTGCAGATGCCGCGCGCGGGCAATTGCTTTCGACCCAGCGCGAGGTGACACAGGCTGTAGCTGAGGCCTATGTTACCCTCGAGGCGGCAAGCGCGAGCCTTGTCTCCTCGAATGAGAGCGTACGGGCGGCACAGGTGGCCTTTGACAGTATCCGCGAAGAGGCCACATTGGGGGCCCGCACCACGCTGGATGTGTTGCAGGCGGAACAGGATCTGCTGAATGCACTGACGTCGCGGGTTCAGGCGCGGGCCAGCCAGGCCACGGCAGCCTATTCCCTGTTGCAGGCTCAGGGGCTGTTGACGGCGGAACATCTGGGCCTTGCGGTCGAGATCTATGATCCGACTCTCTATTACAATCTGGTCAAAGACGCGCCAGCGCAGGTCAGCCGCCAGAGCCGGGATCTTGACCGGGTGCTGCGGGCCTTGGGCAAGAACTAAGCGGAACAGCCCAAACCACCAGAGCCTGTTAGGGTCCCGGTGGAAACAATGCCGGGAAAAAACTAAAAGTGTCTCTAAATGTTGTGCGATTGCGGCAGGGGAGCTACACTCGTCGCAAAGGCTAGAGTGGTTCAAATACAATGTCCGATCCTGTAACGCAGGCCGAAATCGAAGATGTCCTGTCCTCAATCCGCCGATTGGTGAGCGAGGACGGGCGTTCTGCGCCGCGTCAGGTTGCGGCGCCCGCTGCGATGGGGGATGCCAAAGAGCAAAAACCGTCGGCTTCAGAATCGGATGTGCAGAAACCAGAGCAGCCAAAGCCTAACTCGCGTTTGGTTTTGACACCGGCGTTGCGGGTGGCGGATGATCTGTCAGAGACGACAGAGGTCGAGGCTGATCCGTCAAAGGACGCTGAACTGATGGAGAGCAGCGCTGATTTGGCTGTGACCGAGTCTGACCCAGATCCGCAGCTTGACGCGCCAATGGAGTCCGACGTTGAGCCCGAATTGGACCCTGCCGAGGTTGTGGCTCTGCATCCCCATGACACAGTTCACAGCACCGGTGCTGACGAAGGCCAGTCTCAGGATGACGGCTTTGACACAGCGGATCCCCAGACTGACGATGATCAGGCTTCGGATACCCTGGAGCATGAGGAGGCCGCACCTTGGCGGGACCCTGAGGCGACGCTGTTTGGCACTGTAGAGACCGCATCGCCGCCCTCCGGGGAAGAGACCTCTGATCTTACGCCGCAGATGGGCGAGACGGTTGCCGGGCAAGAGCAGGATTTGGCGGCAGCAGCAGAGCAGGATGTTGAACTGGATGGCAGTCAACGGGTCTCGGCGGTGGTGCAGAAAATTGCCGAGCTGGAGGCCAAGGTTGCGCGCTCGAGTGGCCAGTGGGAACCCGATGGCGTGTCTCGCGATCCCTATGCTGGCACCAATATAGAAACCCTTGAGTGGCAGGACCACTATGACACAGGGGACGACGAGGCGGATGGTGACGAGGCGCTTACGTCGCCTGATCAGGATGGATCAGAGGCTGATTTTGCTGCAGACACACTGGCCGAGGAAGCCGTCACCGAGGCGGCTTTGGATGCTCTGAACTCGGATAGCGGCGAGGAAAGCTATCTCGATGAAGAGAGCCTGCGCGAGCTGGTCGCCGATATCGTGCGCAGTGAATTGCAGGGCGCGCTGGGAGAGAGAATCACCCGCAATGTGCGCAAGCTGGTCCGGCGTGAAATCCAACGTGCTCTGGCGGCTCAGGACCTGATCTGACTGGAGCAGCTATGAGCGACCCCGATGGGCTGACAAAGCCAAGGGGCGCGGCTGTGGCCTGATCCCCGCAGAGTTTCAAGATTCTTCGTCTTTATTCCCTATGGGCTGGGGACCTGCGTTGCCAATGACAGCAGATGGTCCAGGTCCATATGCTGCTCCAGATGATCTGCTAAGGCATCCAGCGTGTCATCGACGCTTTCTTCATACTCAGTAGAGCTGTCATAGCCGAGCCGGGCCAGATACGCTGCGCGAAAGCCATCCGCAGTGAAGAGCCCGTGCAGGTAGGATCCTAAGACCCGCCCATTAGGCGAGGCAGCACCTTCAACCCGGTCACCAATTTTGAGCCAACCATGTTTGCAGCCGGGGCCAGTTGTGCGCCCCATGTGGATTTCGTAGCCTCGTACAGGCAGGCCTCCCTCAATACTCGTGGCTTCTGTGAGGGTGACGCGCTTGTCCTGTGACATCACTGTATCCACATCGAGCAGCCCCAGGCCGGGAACCTTGCCTGCGGCGCCCTCAACACCCAGGGGATCGTCAATGGTCTTGCCGAGCATCTGGTAGCCTCCGCAGAGCCCCAGCACATGGCCGCCGCGCCTGTGGTGAGCAAGGATATCGATATCCCAACCCTGGGCGCGTAGATAGGCGAGATCGCCAATTGTGGATTTGCTGCCTGGAATCAGGATCAGATCCGCATCTCCCGGCAGGGCCCGCCCTGGGGGAACGATTTCAACCGTCACCTCGGGTTCGGCAGCCAGTGGGTCTAGATCGTCAAAATTCGCCATGCGCTCCAATTGCGGCACAACCACCTTGCAGGCACCGCCCCGGCGCGAGGCGATATCCATCATGTCTTCGGCCGGCAGCTTCCAGGCCTCCCAGAACCAGGGAATCACCCCCAGCGAAGGCCAGCCCGTGCGTCGGGCAATATCATCGCGCCCGGCATCAAACAGGCTGACATCACCCCGAAATCGGTTCACTGCAAAGCCGACAATCCGTTCCAGATCTTGCGAATCCAACACCGCCTGAGTGCCAACAAGCTGGGCGATGACGCCGCCACGGTGGATATCACCCACCAGCACCACAGGGGCCTGAACCGCGCAGGCAAAGCCCATATTGGCGATGTCGCCCTTGCGCAGGTTGGTCTCTGCCGGAGATCCTGCGCCTTCGATCAGGATCAGGTCCATGCCCTGCGCCAGCCGGTGATAGCTGTCCAGTGCGGCCTCCATCAATCCGGTCTTGTCACGCATGAAGGATCCAGCGGCCTGGGTGCCGCGCCGCTTGCCCTGGACAATGACCTGGGCGCCAGTATCTGTTTCAGGTTTCAGCAGCACCGGGTTCATATCCACATGGGGCGCCAAACCCGCCGCCCGGGCCTGCAGCGCCTGCGCTCGCCCGATTTCCCCGCCCTCCGGCGTAACCGCCGCATTGTTGGACATGTTTTGGGATTTAAAGGGGGCCACTTTCAATCCGCGACGTACAAAGGCCCGTGCCAGCCCAGCAACAAGCAGCGATTTCCCGACATTGCTGCCGGTGCCCTGGATCATCAGTGCGCGTGCCGTCATGGCTCTCTCCTAAGCTGGCCTCTTCTTTCCTGCTTGATTGCCGATTGGTTTGGCAAGGAAAAGAGCTTTCTTGATCAGGTTAGTGAAATGGGTGGGCAGATCGTAGGAAAAACCGCCCCTGGAACGGCCATGTGCGACCTCCATCCTCTCTCTAGGCGAGAGAACGAAAAAACGCGCCCCCCAGGACGCGCTTTTCTATAGATCTGTGATGATCTTGTTTGCCCTTTGGGCCCTTGGGTCAGCTTCAGGCAGCTTCGGCCTGAGCTGCGTTGCGCCGTTCGCTTTCTTCGCGCGACAGAGCAACAGAGGTGCGGACACCCCGACCAACAAAATCCATCAATCCACCAACAACCCGCTCATTTGGGTCAATGCCAGCGCAGCTTAGCACTTCGCGACCATCGCGTGAGCGTGCCCAGCGGGCAATCTGTTCGGGGCCGTTGCCATATTTTTTATCATCGGCAATGGCATCATCCAACGCGGCCAACACCACAGCAGCAAAGAGCTTGCGCGCCCGATTGCCCTGTTCATTGTTGTATGCGGTGCCGTCAACGAAATCTCGCATCCCGTTTCCTTTATTGTTCTTGCTATTGCAATTCTCGGCGTGGCGTTCCTTATGACGGAACTGTGACGATTCGGATAGCCTGTATATGCATAGCTTTCATGCAAATTTTGCATAGCTTTAGCGCTGCAGCTACGAGATATCGTTGTCTTGCCAGCCGGGACCACGACAGATATAGGGTCGCTTAATATATCATCAACCTTCCCAGATGGATTTTTCAGATGCCCAAGATCAATGGTAACGAGATCCGCCCCGGCAATGTTCTGGAGCACAACGACGGTCTGTGGGCCGCAGTCAAGGTCGATCACGTAAAGCCCGGTAAAGGTGGAGCCTTTGCTCAGGTGGAAATGCGCAACCTGCGCAATGGCTCCAAACTGAACGAACGTTTCCGCAGCGCCGACAAGGTAGAGCGCGTGCGTCTGGAGCAAAAAGACCAGCAGTTTCTCTATGAGAGCGACGGCATGTTGGTCTTTATGGACACCGAAACCTACGAGCAGATCGAACTGCCTGCTGAGCTGCTGGGGGACCGCCGTCCTTTCCTGCAGGATGGCATGACCATCGTAGTGGAATTCTATGAAGAAGAAGCGCTGAACGCCACTGTGCCGCAGAAGGTGATCTGCAAGATCGTCGAGACAGAGCCGGTGGTGAAGGGGCAGACTGCTGCAAACTCCTTTAAGCCGGCAATTTTGGACAATGGGGTCAAGGTGATGGTGCCGCCCTTTGTTGGTCAAGACGAGATGATCGTGGTTAACACCGACACTATGGATTACTCCGAACGCGCCTGATCCTGGGTCCGCCGAATTAAAAACCCTCGCTTGCCCCTGGGGCGTGCGGGGGTTTCTTTTTTCTCGCTGAGAGCCGGGGCTTGAAACGCGGGTGACGCTGTGACCCTTCAGCCGGACGCGACGCAGCGGTGACGCAGGAGGGCTGCTCTGCCTGCACTGCGCGCAGGGGGACTTCCATTGCCGATGATCATGCCTTCGCGGATTTGTTTTAGCTTGGGTCGGTGATTTCGATCTGAAAGCCACATTCATCCATCATCTTGCCATAGGCGGCAGTGAACCCCCTGAGCGAGGCCTGCATGATCGCCTGTCCTGGGCCGTAGGGTTGGACCGTGCGAATGTCGATGGTTTGACCGGCCTTCATCCAGCGCAGCATATTGGGCGTATCCTGCCAGCGCGGCGCTGCCTCGGCATGGGCAAAGCCATCTGCGTCCAAGTAGCCATTTGCGATGCCATAAAAGGCTGCCTGTTGGTCAAAGACAAAGCCCACGGCCTGGCCGTTTTGGACCAGGGTTGAGTGCCCGCGGATTGCCGATTCGTATAGCGTTGGTGCCGGATAGTCAGAGGGTGGGCCTGCATCAAGATCATAGACCGACAGGCGCAGTGAGGGCTCGCCATCGCCACCGGTCAAGGCCGTGCAGGTCCGGCTGGTGTGTTCTGTTGTCTCTTGGACCTCGACAAAGACCCGCCAATCGCCAAATTCCCAATACTGGGCCGTGGCAGGTAGGGCAGGCAGGAAGGTCAGGGCGAGGGCAAGGCAGCTACGGTGTATATGAGCTCCGGAAATATGTGTGTGCATGGGGTCCGTTCTGTCCTTTGGTTCGCAAGAAGAGACATTTAGTGTGGCACAGAGTTCCCTGCAAAGTTGCAACAAAATGATAACGCTGGCAAAAATTCGGCGCCGTCGCGGGGCTTTCGCCAGTTATGGCTGCCAGTTCAACTTGGCGTCACCGGCCGTCATTTCACCCTTTGCGCGATCAAAGCGCAGGTAGGCAATTGCTTGCCCGTTGGATTGGGTGAAAACTGTGCCGACGGCCTTACCACCAGCGGTGATTTCGCTGCCCACCGGGGCGGAGCCGGTGATCTCGACCACGCGCAGGCCTTTGCGTAGCTCGGTTTTGTGTTTCATGCGGGCGGTCACCTCTTGGCCCACATAGCAGCCCTTGCGGAAATCCACCCCGTTGAGAGCCTCAAAGCCAGACTCAAGGATATAGCTGTCGGGTCCTAGTTCGATGCCACTGCGCGGGATGCAGTGGGCGACGTGCAGCGCGTCCCAATCGCTCTCATCTGCGCCGACTTCCGAGCCGATCAGCCGCCAACCCAGTTCCGCATGGCGAGGATCCGCCAGGGCACCAGCTGGGGCGGCGCCGGTGCCACGCTTTACCTTCAGGTCCGTCTCGGTGATCTCTACCTTGGCACGCAGGCGATACATAGTCAGTCGTTTCATCAGGGCCTCAGCCTGGTCGGCATCCGCATCCAACAAAATGTCCTCACCATCCGCTGCCAGAAAGAAATCAGCGAGATATTTGCCCTGGGGCGTTAGCAGGGCGGCATAGACCAGGCCCTGGTCGATCTTATTGACGTCACTGGTGATTAGCCCTTGCAGGAAATCGCGGGCGTCAGCCCCGGATAGGCGAAGGATCTTGCGCGGGCGCATGGCGAATTCTCCAAAGGGGCCCGCGCGATCTAGGCTACGGGCAATGATATGATCTGGCGGGGTCACCCAATGGGGGCGTGGCCAAGCCTGTCAGTAGTGATATAGGAACGAAATCCGAGTTGAACCAGGAAAACACCATGCCCGCGCCAATTTCTGTTGTGATCCCAACCCTGAATTCCGCGGCCGAGCTGTCGGGCAGTCTGGGCGCGCTGATGGAGGGGCTGGCTGAAGGGCTTATCCGTGAGGTGGTGATCAGCGATGGTGGTTCGACGGATAAGACGCTGGAGCTGGCGGAGGAAGCTGGAGCTGAACTGGCGGCGGGCGCACCCTCGCGTGGTGGGCAGCTGCGGCGTGGCTGTGCTTTGGCGCGGGGAGAGTGGATCCTGGTGCTGCATGCGGACACGCAGCTGGCCCCTGGCTGGGCTTCAGTGGTTGCGGCGCATATTCAGGAGGAGGAGGCGACCCCCGCCTATTTCCAACTTCGATTTCGCGCCAAAGGGGTGGCACCGGCACTGGTTGCCGGATGGGCAAACCTGCGGGCGCGGCTCTTTGGGCTGCCCTATGGCGATCAGGGGCTGTTGGTCCCATGCGCGGCCTATGTCGCGGCGGGAGGGTTTCCGGATCAGCCCTTGATGGAGGATGTGGCGCTGGTGCGTCGCCTGACATCTTTGACGCCACTGCCTGTGGCGGCCCTGACCAGTGCGGCGCGCTACCAGCGTGACGGCTGGTGGCGTTGTGGCACGCGCAATCTGCGGATCCTTTTGCGCTATTTCCTTGGCGCAGATCCGCAGAAACTGGCGCGGGACTATCAAAAATAGCGCAAGGCCAAGACAGGGCACCCGTACTAGGTATCGGGGGCACTTGTCTCACAGTGGGGTTTTCAGCCTAAGAGCCGCGTGAACAGGCGCCGGAACCAGCCGTTGGGTGCGGATTGTTCCGAGGTTACTGTAGTGGGGATCTGTGCTGCAATGCCTTTGGGATCCAACAAAGTTTTGCCATCTTGAAACTGCAACCGGTAGAGGTCGGCATAGATACCGCCGCGTTCCAGCAACTCGTCGTGGGTGCCCTGATCGGCAACCTGGCCTCGTTCCATCACGATGATCTTGTCGGCGTTACGCACAGTGGAAAGACGGTGGGCGATGACCAGCGTGGTGCGCCCCCCGGCAAGGCTGTCCAGAGCCTGCTGCACCACCTTTTCAGACTGCGCATCCAGCGCTGAGGTGGCTTCATCCAGCAAGAGCACTGGCGTGTCGCGCAGCAGCGCACGCGCAATCACCACCCGCTGACGCTGTCCACCGGAAAGCGCCGAGCCACGCGGGCCTACCAGCGTGTCCAGACCATCGGGCAGCTTTTCCAGGAAGTCCGCCACATGGGAGGCCTTAAGCGCTTTTTGCAGGTCTTCGTCGCTGACGTTCTTGCGCCCCAAAACGATGTTCTCACGCAGGGTCTCGTCAAACAGCAGGCCTTCCTGGGTCACGACTGAGAATAGCCCACGCAGGTCCTCGGTGGCGAGATCGGCCACGCTGGTGTCATTGATCTGCACTGCGCCCGATTGTGGATCCACCATGCGAGTCAGCAAGTTGAATATAGTAGATTTCCCGGCACCGGAGGCCCCCACCAGGGCCGTGGTCTTGCCCGCTTCGGCGTCGAGCGTGAGGTTACGCAAGATTTCCGCTTCGCCGTAATTCAGGTTGACATCTTTCAGGTGAATGCTTGGCAGGCCTTTCGGGGCGGGTTTGGGATTGTCAGGAGAGGTTAGCAAGATTGGCGCATCCATCAGCGCCTTGATCCGTTCAAGAGCAGCTGCGGCGGCTTGCCAGATGCCAGAGATATTGGCCAGGCGACGCATCGGCTCGAAGGAAAGGCCAATGGAGGTGAAGAAACTCATGAATTGGCCAACGGATTTTTCGCCGGCAATGATTTCGGAGCCGCCATAAAGCAGAACTGCCATGAACCCGACGCCTGCCATAATATCGGTCATGCCAGAAATCGCTGAGGTGCCAAAGGCGGATTTGACCTCGGCCCTGACAAACTGGTCCGTATGATTGGAGAACCGGCCCAGTTGGTAGTCTTCAAGCTTGTTCAGTTTGATTGGCACAATGCCATGAAAAATTTCATCCAGACGGGTGGCCAGTGTGGCGCCCAGGTCACGGGCTTGCGAGGCCTTGCGGCGCACATATTTTTGCAACAGCGAAATAGGCAGCAAGAGCCCTGGCACACCAATAAGCAGGATCAGGGTCCAGCGCCAGTCAATGCTGACGGCCACGCTCAACACGGCCACCAGCGCGACAATATCGCGGCCGGCGCCGGTGATCATCGCTTGCCATACAGCATTGATCGCGCCGACATCGCTTTGCACGCGTTGCAACAAAAGGCCTGGCGCATGGGTCTGGTGAAAGGCTGGGTCCTGACGGATGAGACGGGCCAACATGTCCTTGCGCAGGCGCGCTGCCGAACTCTGCGAAACCTTGCTCAGGAGCACTTTCTGGGTGACGCTGGAGATACCGCGCATTGAAAAGATTCCCAGAAAGGCAAGGCTGACCCAGAACAAAGCATCTGTGTTGCCCGCTACAAATACCAGATCAAACATGGGCTGCATCATGTAGCCGAGCGCCCCCATGGTGGCACCCTCGATCAACATAAAGATCACGGCGATGCCCAAAAGTCCCATGTATTGCCGAAGATAACCGCGCCAGAGCCAGCCGATCAGCTCGCGCGAGGAGGTGTATTCCTGCGCGCTGGACGGGGTGTGTTCATTGCTCATGATGGGACTGCCCGGCTGGAGAGTGTCGAAACTCAAATGTCATCTGGCGCCTTCTCGTGTCTTGATCGGGCCATTTAAGCAGCTCATGGCCGGGGTGCAAGCGTTGTGCATCTCTTCTGCCCGACCGCTCCCCCGGCGTTGAGAGCTAACTTAGGGCTGCGAATAGAGGTTTTCCAAGATTGACCTCAGCAAAGCACAGGCTAGGGTTGCCGTGAATTCACCTGGTCGCGGCCCGCTAAGAGCAGGTCTCGATCCCATTTGGGACAGATAAGATGCGTACAATCTCAAACCCATCGGGCGGGCGGCCCTATTTGGCAATTCCAGGACCATCGGTGATTCCGGATCCGGTACTGCAGGCGATGCATCGACCCTCCCCCAATATCTATGCGGGAGAGCTGTTGACCTTGACGGACAGTCTGGTCCCGGACCTCAAGGCCGTGGCAGGAACCGCTCATTTTGTGGCGATCTATATCTCCAATGGTCATGGGGCCTGGGAAGCGGCGCTGATGAATACGCTGCAACCGGGCGATAAGGTACTGGTCCCGGCCTCTGGGCGCTTTGCCATTGGCTGGTCAGAAATGGCCGCAGCTTTGGGGATTGAGGTCGAGCTGATTGATTTTGGCACGGCCGCAGCCTGGGACCTGAACAGGGTGGCTGAGCGCTTGGTGGCGGACAAGGCCCACGAGATCAAAGCGGTGCTGGGGGTGCATGTGGATACTTCCAGCTCAATTCGCAACGATTTCTCGGCCCTGCGCACTGTGATGGACGAGGCAGGCCACCCTGCTTTGTTGATGGCGGATTGCATTGCCTCGCTGGGCTGTGACCGTTTTGAAATGGACGCCTGGGGCGTCGATGTCATGGTGGCTGCCTGCCAAAAGGGGCTGATGACGCCAGCGGGGGTGAGCTTTGTCTTTTTCAACGACAAGGCGGCAGAAGCGCGGGCCTGTTTGCCCCGGATCAGCCGGTATTGGGATTGGCACCCACGCGCCAACCCGCAAGAGTTTTATCAGTACTTTGGCGGCACGGCACCGACGCACCACCTATTCGGATTGCGGGCGGCTCTGGATCTGATCCACGCCGAGGGGCTGCCACAGGTCTGGGCCAGGCATGCACAATTGGCGCAGGCGATCTGGGCAGCCTGTGAGACCTGGGGGCAGATTGATGATCCCGAACAGGGGCTGCGGATGAACGTGACAGATCCGACCTTGCGCTCGCATGCGGTGACTGCCCTCCACCTGCCCACGCCGCGCGCCAGCGAGCTGCGCCAATGGCTGGAGCAGAATCTCGGCTTGACGCTAGGGATTGGTCTGGGACTGGCCCCTCCGGACAGTCCAGAATGGCATGGTCATTTCCGGCTGGGCCACATGGGCCATGTGAATGGCCAGATGATCATGGGGCTGCTGGGCGGTGTTGAGGCGGGGCTTCAGGCGCTCAAGATCCCGCATGGGAGCGGTGCGTTGAGTGCTGCGGCGCAGATTTTGGCGAGACCTAAGCCGCGAAAGTAGGGCCGCGAGGGCGAGATCCCGAAGGTGTCTCATTCGCTTGGCGCGCCAGTGCCAGGGCGCCTAAGTGTTCTGCGCAGGCTTGTAGGGTCAAGGGGCGGAGGGCCGCGCGCCTTTCAGGTCTCTGGGTGCTGAAGATGATCCTCGAGGCGGTCAATGAGATGGTTCAGAAACAAGGCAAAAATCAACACCGGCACCATGCCAAACAGCATCCAGCCGGCAAAGAAGACCCACATTAGATTGAGCCCTACAAAAGAGAGCGCGGCAGCGAAGAGATCAATCGGTTCTTGTTGCTGCTCAGAGTCGGTCTGCTGCGCATTTCTATTCTTGTCATCATAGTCCATAGCGAGGCCTCCTGGGTGTCTACCCTAAGAAGCTAGCGCGTGAGGGATGAAAGTCCGGTAAAACGCCCACGAATTCTGTGATGCGCCCAGGATTGGGGCGTTTGCAGGCCGTGCAGGCGTGGGGCCGCGTCAGGTGTCGGAGGCAGAAGCGCCTCTGGCGTCTTTCAGAGCAACAGGCAGGGCTGCTGCAAAAAGCGCGAGGTCTTCGTCGGGCCCGCAGCTGACCCGGATGCAGCGGTTTTGGGGCGCGGCAAAGGGCATACGGACAAAAACGTCCTGTTCTAAGAGCGACTCCAATACGGATTTGGCAAAGGCACCATCCTGGCCGCAGTCGATGGCGACAAAATTAGTGGCGGACGGTAAGGCGGTTAAACCATTTTCCGCCGCAATCTCGGTAATATGGGTGCGAGCGGAGGCAATTTCCCCCCGCACATGGGTCAGCCAGCTCTCGTCCTGGAGGGCCGCCAATGCGCCAGCCTGGGCAGCGCGGTTCATGCCAAAATGGTTACGCACTTTGTTGAAGGCCTGGATCAGATCCGCTTGCGCCAGGGCATAGCCGACCCGAGCGCCCGCCATGCCATAGGCCTTGGAGAAGGTCCGCATGCGAATGACACGGGGATCATTGATATCCACTGGTGCTGCAGTGCCCTCAGGCGCGCATTCTACATAGGCCTCGTCCAGCAAGAGCAAAGCCCCCTCAGGCAGTTGTGCCAGGGCATCGACAATGTCTTGCCCGCGATGCCAGCTGCCCATTGGGTTGTCGGGGTTCGACAGGTAGACCAGCTTGGCGTTGACCTCTGCTGCTTTGGCAAAGAGCGCCTGTATGTCTTCGTGGTCGTCGGCGTAGGGCACCATATGCAGGCTGCCGCCAAACCCTGCCACATGGTAGTTGAAGGTGGGGTAGGCGCCTTGCGAGGTGACAACTGCGTCGCCAGGGCCAATCAGCAGCCGCACCAGATAGCCCAGCAACCCATCGATGCCTTCGCCAACAATGATATTTTGCGCCGGGATGTCGTGATAAGCCGCCAACGCCTGGATGAGATCATGGCTTTGGGCATCGCCATACTTCCAGATTTCCTCTGCCGCCTGTTGCATCGCCTCGATCGCCAGTGGGGAGGGGCCAAAGATGTTTTCGTTGGCCCCAAGTCGGGCGGCAAAGGCTTTGCCACGGCTGCGCTCCTGAGTTTCTGGGCCGACGAAGGGCACTGTGGAGGGCAGGGACTGGGCAAGCGGGGTATAGCGAGGCGTTTTCATGCAGCGCAGATAGCGCGAATTGTCATGCTGCGGCAAGGCTTGCGTGCAGTCACAACTCAGAGCAGACTGGCGCAAATTTAACGGGAGATTTGGAATGAAAAAGGCTTTTCTGGCGGTATTCGCCTTAGGGTTGGGGTATTTGACCCTTTGGCCGGTCCCCTTGACTCCAGAAGTCTATGAGCCGCTCAAGGCGCCGGCCTTTACCGGTGATTTTGAGAGCAATGATGCTATGGCAGCCCTGGAGTTGGTTCTACTGCCAGATGCGGCTGTGGGCCCCGAGGATTTGGCCGTTATGCCTGATGGCACGGTCTATACCACTGACCTTGCGGGGAAGCTCTATCGGATTGACGGTGAGGTTCCGGAATTGATCGAGGATCTGGGAGGCCGCCCGCTTGGGCTCAAGGCTGGGCCTGACGGCGCGCTATACATAGCAGACAGCTATCGCGGTATTCTGCGCTGGACTGGGCCGGGGCGACTGGAAACCCTGGTGTCAGAAGTGGCGGGCGCGCCGCTTATCTATGCGAACCAACTCGACATTGCGCGTGACGGCACGATCTATTTCTCAAATTCAACGGACCGTTTTGACCCTGAACTCTTGGGCGGTACCAAGCCGACCTCAGTCATGACTGTTTGGGAGCAATCCAACAGCGGCTATGTGGCACGCCGCCTGCCGGATGGCACGGTCGAAAAAATCGCCGATGGCTTTGTTTATACAAATGGGGTTGCTCTGTCGCAGGCTGAGGATTTTCTGCTGATCAATGAAACCGGGCGGGCGCGGGTGCACAAACTCTGGCTCACGGGGGACAAGGCGGGGGAGCGGGAGTTGTTTCTCGGCAATCTGCCTGGCTATCCTGACAACCTGGAACGACAGGGAGACGGAACCTTTTGGCTGGCCTTTGCCAGCCCGCGCCTGCCCTCGGAAAAGCTGATGCCCTATCCGTTCCTTCGCAAGGTCACCTGGCGTCTGGGAGATCTGGTGCGCCCCGCTCCTGTGCATCGGGGCATGGTGATACAATTTGATGAAAACGGAAATATCCTGCGCAACCTGCAAGATCCCTCGGGGCGGTTTGGCGTCACAACCAGTGCGCTGCAGGTGGGCGCGCAGTTCTATGTCATGTCGCTGGATGGGCGCGGTTTTGGCCGCGGCATGGCAGCAGATCTGCCGCCCCCACAGTGAGCCTGGCCCTGGATCCGGTTTGACGGCCCAGACGGGCACGGGACGCAGGGGCATTTTCCCCGGCGTTATGCTGGATCATACGGAGCATCCGGGGCAGTCTTTAGGCAAATGAAACAGGCAGGAGGTGCCACCATGGCGCGGGTTTCCGTTGAGATCAAAGATCATATTGCGCATGTCACGCTTACGCGCGGAGACAAGATGAATGCTCTGGATGATGCCATGGTCAAGGGTATTTTGGAAGCTGGTGCGCAGGTTGCAGCCTCGAATGCGCGGGTGGTGGTGCTATCGGGAGAGGGAAAGAGCTTCTGTGCCGGGCTGGATCTGATGAGCTTCATGTCGATGGGCAAAACCGATCCAGAGGCCTGGTTGATGGAACGTAGCCATCACGATGCCAATGAGATGCAGGAGGTGTCAATGATCTGGCGCCGTTTGGAGATCCCGGTCATCGCAGCGCTGCAGGGGGCCACCTACGGGGGCGGGTTGCAATTGGCGCTGGGTGCGGACGTTCGGATTGCCGCCCCTGATACCAAACTGGCGGTGATGGAGATGAAATGGGGTATCATCCCCGATATGGGCGGGATGGTGCTACTGCCCAAACTGGTGCGCTCTGATGTTCTGCGCCAGCTCACCTATACGGCAGCGCCGATCTCTGCGGAGCAGGCTGCGACCTGGGGGCTGGTGACCTCGATTTCTGACACCCCCCTGGCAGCGGCGCAGGAACTGGCTGCCGAGATCGCAGGCAAGGGACCCAATGCCATCAGAGCCGCCAAACGGATGATTGACTATGCTGAATCCGGTGCCTCGCAAGCCGAGGTTCTGCTGCGCGAGAGTGCTGAACAGGTGAAGCTGATCGGTAAGCCAGAGCAGATGGAAGTTATCGCCGCACAGATGCAAAAACGTGCTCCGGTCTTTAAATGATGCAGGCCCGCCCTATATCGATTCTAACAGTCCTCCCTCCCAGACTGTTTTGACTTCTCTCCTTGCACTTTGTTGGGGATGACGAAGCAAATGGCGGCGCCAGATCCCTGACGCCGCCTTCACTTTTCCTACCCCACCGCTTTGCCCTGAGGCACTACCTCGTAGCCGGGGGCCTCGGCTTCGTCATCGGTCATTTCCGGTGGAAAACCTGGGGCTAGGATTGACAGGCCGGTAGCGTCTTCGAGGCGGCGAATGATGTTGGGCGACAGTTCACGCTCGCCGTATTTGGCTATGCCATCCTCAAAAATCTGCACGATCATTGGGCTGATTTCCAAGGGCACACCGTTACGTTCAGCAATTTCCTGAAACAGGCCCACGTCCTTTTTCACTAAATCCATCGTGAAAGAGATATCGCGGCTGCCATTCAGAATAACCTGGCTTTCGGTGACGTGACTAAAGGAGTTGCCCGAGCTGATCTTGATCGCCTCGTAGGCAGTGTTGAGATCCATCCCAGCCGCCTTTGCGGTCACCAGCGCCTCTGCGTTGGCAACCAGATGCACGGTGGCCAGATAGTTGGTTAGTACCTTCAAGACCGAAGCCGAGCCCAGCTCGCCAGTGTGCAGGATGCGCCGCCCCATCGTGGTGAGGAACGGCAGGATCCGTTCAAATGTGGCGCGGTCACAGCCGGCAAAGATAGCGATATTGCCGGTATCCGCGCGGTGGCAGCCGCCAGAAACCGGGCAATCCACAGCCGCGCCACCTGCGGCAATGACCAAACCTCCCAGGCGTTTGGCCTCGGCTTCGTCGGTGGTGGACATCTCCATCCAGATCTTGCCCTCTTTCACCTCGGGCAGCATTTCCTGCATCACCGCATCCGACGCAGCAGGCGATGGGAGGCAGGTAATCACAGCATCACAGTCGCGCATCAACTGCGCCGGGCTGGTCCCGGCCTTTGCGCCTTTGGCGACAAACTGCGCAACCAGATCGGAGTTCAGATCATGCACCGTGAGGTCAATGCCATTGCGCAACAGAGAGCCAGAGAGCTTGGCTCCGACATTGCCCAGACCGATAAATCCAACTTTCATTTTGTGCTCCCAGATCGCTATCGCGCCTACCCAAGCGGCGTGGCGCCAATTCGTTGACGCAAGAAAACCCGCGACGAGCGGGAAGTAAAATGATAAATCTTGGCAGAAATACCCAAATAATATTGGTGATAAATGGATGACCGCCTCTCGAACCTGACTTGGCTGCGCACGTTTGAGGCAGCTGCACGTCTGCTGAATTTCACCGAAACTGGACAAGAACTGGGGCTGACCCAGACGGCCGTCAGCCTGCATATCCGCTCATTGGAGGCACGGCTGGGCAGCAAGTTGTTTTATCGTCAGGCACGGCGGTTGGAGTTAACCGAGATGGGCCAGGCCTATGCGCTGACAGTGCGTCAGGCGCTGGGGGACATCTCGCTTTGTACGACGCGGTTGTTTGGGGCTGAAAGGGCGCGAACCTTGACGGTGCGGGTGCCGGTTTCCACCGCTGCACTATGGTTGGCGCATCTATTGCCGGAATTTGCGGCGCGCAACCCCGAGATAAACATTCGGCTGGTGTCGAATATCTGGACCGAGCCGGAGCCTCGCGACGACGTCGATGCTGATGTGGAAATTCGCCTGGGCCATGGCAATTGGGAGGACGGTACCGCGCTGCGGCTGTCGCAGGAATGCATTGTACCCGTCTGCGCCGCTGGGACTGCCCAGCCAAGTTCTGTGTCAGAACTGCTGCAGGGGCCATTGATTCATATTCTGGGCTACGAAGACCACTGGGCCCGCTATTTTGCCGCACATGAGTTACCCTATGCCAGTGGACAGGCTCGGTTTTCCGTGGACACGTCTATCTCAGCCCTGCAATTGGTGGCGGGCGGTGGCGGTTATGCCACGGTGCTGGCGCGCTTTGCCAGGTTGTCGATCGCGCGGGGGTTGGGGATTGCTATTGCTGGGCCTGAGATGCCATTTCAACAATCTCACTATCTGATCCGGCGCAACGCCCGTGGTCCGCTCAGACCCGAAGTGCAGTTGTTTGAGAACTGGCTGGTGGAGATCTTTGCCCGCTCTGAACGTTAGCCGCGATCAGAACTTGCCGTTGTCGTTCTTCCATTCTGCGCGCGGGGGCACGGTTTCTGTGGTGTTCCACTGCTCAACGATCGTCCCCTCAGACAGGCGGAACAGGTCATAAAAGCTGGAATGCACATCACCCTGCCAGCCTTCGCTCACGCAGAGCACAAAGTTCCCTTCTGCCAGCACCCGATGGACCTGACTGTAGCGCAGCGCCTGTCCGACATCCTGAAGGGCAGCGGAGAGCGCAGCGACGCCATCGCCGATCTTTGGGTGATGTTGCAGCAATTTCGGGTGAACATAGTCTGCGATCCTGTGAAACTGCCGTTCGATACAAACGGTTTGCACAAACCCGCGTGCCAGGGCTCTGTTTTCTTCGGTCTTCTCTAGATCGGTGATCTCGGTACTGCCATCCAACATGCCGCGCCCAGAGAGGTTTGGTGGCTGGTTCGGTTGGATATTATCCCAATGCTCTACAGCCTGGCCATTTTCAAAGCGAAAGACCTCAAAGGCCACGCGCAGACTGGCGAAGTCATATTCATTATGGGCAAAGGCAAAATCTCCGTCCTCAAAGACCCGGACAAATGTCACTTTGGGATCTGTCTTGGAGAGCCGCGCAAATAAGCTGGCAATGCCTTCGCTGCCCTCATGGGTTTGCGGGTTGTGCTGGATGTATTTTGCCTCGTTGACCACGGCTGCGGCCATAGCGTCGCCAGTTTCGATCCCCTTGAGAAAGGTTTGAAGCAGTTCTTTCTTGGATGGCATCCGGTTTCCCCCGCTTGCTCGTTCGCGCAGCATAGGTCGAATTTGAGCGCAAAAAAAGACCGCCCCAAGGGGACGGTCTGAAATCTGGTCTGATCAGCAGCCTTTGCCTAGAGCGAGGCCTGGTAGATCTTTTCGATGTTGGAGCCCAGAGCTCCGTTGTATTCATCATCGGACATTGAGACATTCAGGCCTTCGGTCAGCGCGCGGCTGAAAGAGGCGATCATCTTGCTGTTCTTGGACAGTTTCTCGCAGGCGTCATCGGTGCTGTAACCACCTGACAGGGCGACAACGCGGACCACGGCGGGGTGATCTGCCAGGGAGTCGTAAAGACCAGCCTCGTTGGGGATGGTCAGCTTGAGTGAGACCTTGGTGCCCTCGGGCAGCGCATCGAGTTGATCCTTGATTTCAGCCTTGAGGAAGATCTCAGCCTCACCCTTGGTTGGGGAGTTGATATCGACTTCAGGTTCGATGATTGGCACCAGGCCGGCAGCGGCGATCTGTTTACCGACCTCAAACTGCTGAGCCACCACGTTTTTGATACCCTGTGGGTTGGCTTCTTTGACAACCGAACGCATCTTGGTGCCAAATATGCCCTTTTCAACGGCGCGTGCCAGTAGCGCGTCGAGCTCTGGCATCGGTTTCATCATCTGTACACCATCGGCCTCATCCGCCAGGCCCTTGTCGACCTTCAGGAAGGGGACCACACCGCATTTTTCCCACAGGTAGGTCGGAACAGGGGTGCCATCGATGGCGTTATCCATAGTTTTTTCAAAGAGAATCGCCCCGAGGATCTTGCCAGAGCTGAAATCGGGGGCGCAGATGATACGGGCGCGCATCTTCTGGATTTCGCCGAACATTTCTTCGTCGTTGGAATAGGCATCTTCGGTAACGCCGTATAGGCCAAGCGCCTTTGGGGTTGAGCCGCCGGATTGATCCAGTGCGGCAATAAAGCCGCCACCAGTTGCGATACGGTCAAACTGTTCCTGGTTAATCTCTTGCGCCATGATCCGGTCTCTCCGCGAAAAACGTTTATTATCTGGCCCTGTCTATAGCGTGCTCGCCGCAAGAAACAAGTTGTGGCTGCAAGCGCTTGCGCTAACGGGCGCAGGAATCGTCTATCCCTGCCACAGCAGGCCCTAAATTTCCGCATCCACGGCCGCGCGTTGGTTATTTTTGCCCAAAGGCCAAGCCAGTTGTGACAGAAACCCCAGAGAAATTCAGCCGTTCTCGCAGGCGTCGTCGGATAGGATCAGCCCCAGGGGGCCGCCCATGTCGAGTTTGCCTTCTTTCCTCCAATCCCGAATAATGTCGCGGGTCTCTCCTCTGTCGAAGCCGTGCTTGGGTAGGATGTCGTCTGCTTCGACATCAGTCATCTTGCAACCGTTGTCGCGGATCAGCTGCATCAGCAGGTCGGATCGGGCAGGATCAACCTCTTCGGCAAGGGCCGCGGTGGTGAGGACAAGGAAAAGGGCAACGCAAATCTTGCGCATAGGGAACTCCTGAAAATCACAATATTCAATGGGCTGATTGGGCCATAGCAGCAGGCGTTCTACAAGTTTTAGGTGCGGGGAAATCCAGTGGGGGAAACGCAAAAACCGGTGGGTCACCCCCACCGGTTTTAGATTTCGTTTCAAGCGTCAAGGCGAATTAGACCAGCCGCGAGGCCTCCTTTGCGGCGCGCACAAAGCCGTCAAACAGCGGATGTGGGGCAAAGGGTTTGGATTTCAGTTCTGGATGGAACTGAACGCCGATGAACCAGGGATGATCGCTCCATTCAACGATCTCCGGCAGGCGGCCATCGGGGGACATCCCCGAGAACTGGAGCCCACAGGACTCCAGCTTTTCTTTGTATTTGGTGTCGACCTCATAGCGGTGGCGGTGACGCTCTTCGATATGGGTGCTGCCGTAGACTGCTGCGACATTGGAGCCCTCGGTCAGGGTGGCGTCATATGCGCCCAGACGCATGGTGCCCCCTTTGTCGTCATCTGCCTTGCGCTGGACCTTGTGATTGCCCTGCACCCATTCTTTCAGGTGATAGACAACAGGCTCAAACCGCTTTTTGCCGGCTTCATGGTCGAACTCTTCGGAGCCAGCCTCGGAGATGCCTGCGACATTGCGCGCGGCCTCGATAACGGCCATTTGCATGCCAAGACAGATGCCCAGATAGGGCACCTTATGCTCTCGGGCATATTGTGCCGCTTTGATCTTGCCCTCGGTACCGCGCTCACCAAAGCCGCCGGGGACCAGGATGGCATGGAAACCTTGCAGATGCGGGGTGGCATCCTCGCGGTCAAAGAGTTCAGCGTCGACCCATTCAATCTTGACCTTGACCCTGTTGGACATGCCGCCATGCGTCAGTGCCTCAGCGATAGACTTATAGGCGTCTTCCAGCTGGGTATACTTACCCACGATAGCCACCCGGACTTCGCCTTCGGGATTGTAGATGCGGTCGGCCACATCTTCCCAGCGGGCAAGGTTCGGTTTTGGGGCCGGGGAGATGCCAAAGGCATCCAGAACTGCCTGGTCCATCCCTTCGCGGTGATAGGCCAGGGGAGCCTCATAGATGGACTTCAAATCCTGCGCGGCGATCACGCTGTCAGGGCGAACGTTGCAGAACAGGGCCAGCTTTTCGCGTTCTTTCCGCGGGATTGGACCTTCGGATCGACAGACCAAGATGTCTGGCGCCAGACCGATGGAGCGCAGTTCCTTGACGGAGTGCTGTGTCGGCTTGGTCTTCAGCTCACCGGAGGCCTTGATGTAGGGCAGCAGAGTGAGGTGCATGAACAGGCATTGGCCGCGTGGCTTGTCCTGGCTAAACTGGCGGATCGCTTCAAAGAAGGGCAGGCCTTCGATGTCGCCGACGGTGCCGCCGATCTCACAGAGCATGAAATCAACTTCGTCTTCGCCGATCGAGATGAAGTCTTTGATCTCGTTTGTCACATGCGGAATCACCTGGATGGTCTTTCCCAGGTAATCGCCGCGGCGTTCTTTCTCCAGAACATTGGTGTAGACACGCCCCGAAGAGATCGAGTCGGTTTTGCGGGCTGGCACACCTGTAAACCGCTCATAATGACCCAAATCCAGGTCGGTTTCTGCGCCATCGTCGGTCACAAAGACTTCGCCATGTTCAAACGGGCTCATGGTGCCGGGATCGACGTTTAGATAGGGGTCCAGTTTGCGCAGACGGACTGAGTAGCCACGCGCCTGCAAAAGAGCCCCAAGAGCGGCAGACGCCAGGCCCTTGCCAAGCGATGAAACCACACCACCAGTGATAAAGATGAAACGCGCCATGAGTGTTCGGCTGCCCCCGTGAGAAGTCAGAAAATAGCTGCCCGACGGTTGTAAAAAACCGCTGCATCACGGGGCTACACATATATAGGATTCGCGCGGCATGCGCAAGAGAACCGCAAGATGCTGTTACGGTTCTCTACCAAAATTCTAGGTCTTGTAGGTCGTCGTCGGCTTAGGTCTTAGTCGGCGCTGGGAACCAGCGGCGCATTGTCGCCTTCGGCTGGAGGCAACAAATCGCTGCCCAAAGGCGCGATTGGAGCTGCCGGAGCATTGCCACTCTCGGTGGTGCTAGGAAGGATGCCATCAGCAACCGATGATCCAGCGGATTTCTTTGCCGCCAGAACGGTCAGAGTAATCGAGGTGCAGATGAAGCAGATCGCCAGCACCCATGTCACCTTGCCCAGGGCTGTCGCAGCTGAACGGCCAGACATGGCCCCGCCACCACCGCCACCACTGCCCATACCCAGGCCTCCACCTTCGGAGCGCTGCAGCAGCACGACGGCAATCAGGCCAAGAGCCAAGAGAAGATGGATGATGAGAACAACGTTTTCCATAGGTTCCTGCGGCTGTTGGCTAAACTATCGGGCGGTAAATAGGCAAGAATGCCGACAGGGGCAAGGGCTCAGTTTCGATTGTTGGCACAGACTTGGTACAGAGCGGCCCTGGCCCGGTAAAACTGCGCAGAATCACGGGAAAAGTGACTGGACGTAGGTGTGGGCGTTGGGGCAGGCTGAAGATATGCCTCATGACCATTCTGACCACCCGCATGCTTTGTTACCCTCTGACCCTGCTTTGCGGGTTAAGGCGCTAGAGACGATTCTCACCCGGAAAGGCCTGATCGACCCAGCCGCGTTGGATGAGATCATTGATACCTATCAAAACAAGATCGGCCCCCAAAACGGTGCCCGGGTTATTGCCCGCGCCTGGAGCGATCCGGCCTTTAAGAAAGCCATATTAGCGGATGCTGACCCCGTCCTCGCTGAACTGGGGTATTATGGCCGACAGGGCGAACATATGGTTGTCGTTGAGAATACCCCCACACAGCATAACATGGTCGTCTGTACCCTGTGCAGCTGTTACCCGTGGCCGCTGCTGGGTATTCCGCCGGGGTGGTACAAATCCGATGCTTACCGCGCCCGCGCGGTCAGGGAGCCCCGCAAGGTTCTGGCGGATTTTGGTGTGACCCTGCCAGCTGAGACGGCGGTGCGGGTCTGGGATTCGACAGCAGAAGTTCGCTATCTGGTGCTGCCTATGCGCCCCGCAGGCAGTGAAGACCTCGACGAAGACGCGCTTGCGGCTTTGGTCTCTCGTGATTCGATGATCGGAACCGCGCTTGCCTCGGCACCCAGCGGCGGTTCTGGGAGCATCATCGGAGGTTCATCATGAGCCGCGTACACGACATGGGCGGGCGATTCGGTGACGGAGTCGTGATGCCAGATGCCCCGAATGCGCCGATCTTTGCCACAGACTGGCATGCTCGTGCCCTCGCGGTTACCCTGGCCTGCGGCGCCTTGGGTAAGTGGAATATCGATATTTCGCGCCATGCCCGTGAACGGCTTTCACCAAAAGACTACTCTCGGTTTTCCTATTATGAGAAATGGATCTCGGCATTGGCGGATCTATTGGTTGAGACGGGGGTCTTGACCCGTGAAGACCTAAGAGGACAGGACGATGCGAGCGTGCATGCCTTGGCGTCCAAGGCGCTCAGGGCGGAGGCTGTAGCAGCCGTTCTAGCCAAGGGTGGCCCCGCCAATCGCGACAGCCGTATTGCGGCCAGCTTTACCCCAGGCGATAGGGTCAAGACCCGCCATCCGGGCGGCAGCGCGTTGGTTGATGGGGGCCACACCCGACTGCCAGGCTACGCAACGGGGGCTTGCGGGGAAATCCTGCTGCAACATGGTGCTCATGTTTTGCCAGATAGCAACGCCCATGGGCTAGGGGAGGCGCCAGAGCCGCTTTATGCTGTTGTTTTTAAGGCCTCTGAACTCTGGACCCATCCGGAACACCCCAAGGACGAGGTGGTGCTGGATCTGTGGCAAAGCTACCTAGAGCCTGCTCCGGAGGGCGCGGAATGAGCGACTGTATCGGCCACAGCGCCCCTGAGCCGGTTTTCGAAGAACCCTGGCATGCACAGGTCTTTGCGCTCACCGTTGCCCTGAACGAGGCCGGTCGTTTCAGCTGGTCGGACTGGGTTGCACGCTTTTCTCAGACGCTGCGCCGAAACGGGCTTAGCCGTGAGCTGGATGGTGGGGCTGACTACTTTGATGCCTGGCTTGAAACGCTGGAGGCGATTCTCGCCGAGGCGGGAAACGCCAGCCCGCAGGAGGTGGCTTTGGTACGCCGCGACTGGGAAGAGGCCTATCTGAGCACCCCACATGGCGACCCGGTGCATTTGGCGGGCTGATAGGATCGCTTGTTCGGCAGGGGCTTTGGCGAATGTAACGCTTCTGCGTCGATTTAACGGTTTCCTCGCGCGCGTGGCATCGCTATACGGGGCTCTGGTTTCCACCAGCATACATTCTAACCAGCATACAAAGGACCTGAAATGGCCAATGTCGTGGTAGTCGGCGCCCAGTGGGGCGATGAAGGAAAAGGCAAGATCGTTGATTGGCTCAGCGAACGCGCCGATGTGATTGCGCGTTTTCAGGGCGGTCACAATGCCGGCCATACGCTGGTCATTGACAGCAAAGTCTACAAATTGCACGCGCTGCCCTCGGGCGTGGTGCGCGGTGGCAAGCTGAGCGTGATCGGCAATGGTGTGGTTCTGGACCCCTGGCATCTGCTGAAAGAGATCGAAACTGTGCAGGCGCAGGGTGTCGAGATCTCGCCCGAGACCCTGATGATCGCCGAAAACACCCCGCTGATTCTGCCGCTTCACGGCGAGCTAGATCGCGCCCGCGAAGAGGCTGCCTCCAAGGGCACCAAGATCGGCACCACCGGTCGTGGTATCGGCCCCGCCTATGAAGACAAGGTAGGCCGCCGTGCCATCCGCGTTGCTGATTTGGCGGATGCGGCCACTTTGGAAGCCCGTGTGGATCGCGCGTTGCAGCACCACGATCCCCTGCGCAAGGGCCTGGGCATCGAGGCCATCGACCGCGATGCGCTGGTGGCCCAGTTGAAAGAGATCGCGCCGAAGATCCTGCCCTATGCGGCGCCCGTCTGGAAAGTGCTGAATGAAAAGCGCAAAGCCGGCAAACGCATCTTGTTTGAGGGCGCACAGGGCGCCTTGCTGGACATCGACTTTGGCACTTATCCCTTTGTCACCTCGTCTAATGTTATCGCAGGCCAGGCCTCTACCGGTGTTGGCATTGGTCCGGGTTCAATTGATTATGTGCTGGGGATCGTCAAAGCCTATACCACTCGCGTCGGAGAAGGCCCCTTCCCAACCGAGCTGTTGGATGCTGAGGGCAAGCCCGACGCCG
Source organism: Roseobacter sp. MED193 (assembly GCF_000152965.1). Lineage (GTDB taxonomy): Bacteria > Pseudomonadota > Alphaproteobacteria > Rhodobacterales > Rhodobacteraceae > Pseudophaeobacter. The sequence continues at coordinate 3,711,464 of NZ_CH902583.1, forward strand.
ATGGGGAACGGCTGGGCACCCGTGGTCATGAGTTTGGCACCACCACCGGCCGTCAGCGTCGCTGTGGCTGGTTTGACGCCTGCCTGGTGCGCCAGACCTGCGCCACTTCCGGCATCACCGGCATTTCTCTGACAAAGCTGGATGTGTTGGACGGCTTTGAAACGCTGAAAATATGTGTGGGCTATGATCTGGACGGCACCCGACTGGACTATCTGCCCACCGCCGCCGATCAGCAGGCGCGCTGCACCCCGATCTACGAGGAAATGCCCGGTTGGTCTGAATCGACCGAAGGCGCGCGCAGCTGGAACGATCTGCCTGCAAATGCGATTAAATATGTGAAACGTGTGGAAGAGCTGATCGAATGCCCCGTTGCATTGCTTTCCACCAGCCCGGAGCGGGACGACACCATTTTGGTGACCGATCCCTTTGCTGACTGATGTCGGATAAACCGGGTCTCAGCTACAAGGCGCGCCGCCGTTGGGCGCTGGTTGTCTTGTTGATCGGTATGCCGCTCTATATCATCGTGGCGGTTAACGTGGTGAGCCTGTTTGAGCGGCCGCCGATCCTTGTGGAGCTGCTCATCTATGCGGTTCTGGGGGTGCTTTGGGTGCTGCCGTTTAAATTTGTCTTTCGCGGTGTCGGCAAGGAAGACCCTGATGCCGAAGAATAGGCGCTATGGCACCTAACTCAGACCATAAATAAAGGCCCGATCGGAATTCAATCCGGTCGGGCCTTTTGTTGTAAGACCGGTCGACGTAACCGGATCTTTTTTCAGGGCTTAGCCTGCTGCGCGCTTTTGCGGGCGGAACCCAATGACGTCGGTGGCTGAAAAATGGCCATTGTCAGAGCGCTCAATCTTCCCCTCGCGTAGCAATTGACCAATTGAACGCAGCCCGTTTTCGCGGTTGAAATCGCCATGTCCAACGCTGCGCACCTTGTTCATCAATTGAGGCCGTGAGAAATGATCGCGCCCCTCAACAAAGCTGAGGTAGGAGGCGGCAGCTTCTAGCAGTTCGTGCAGTTCAGCGGCCCCCTGGTCGCGCACAAAATCGGTAAAGCTGCCAAAGGCTTCTGCCTGAGCAGGAGAAGTTTCTTCGACAGGGCTGGAAATCCGGCGCGGGCGTATGGGCGCGGCTGCGGCCTGTGGCTGCGGATCAATACGTTGTTCTGCCACCAGTTTAAGCGGCGCAGGGCGGCTACCAGCGCTGCGCGGGCGCGGCGCCTTTGCAGCGCTAGCAGCATCAGGTCGGCGCGGCCGTACCACATTGGCGAGGTCCTCACGATAGGCTTCCGACTCATCCTTCTGGACGCTGTTATCACCGGCGGAGCGATCCGCTTCGGCTGCCGCAACAGCCGCGCGCAAATGGCTGTAGGTCTCTCGCGAGGTCGCATTGTCGGGATCTTCCAACTTGCTCGCGGCGGCTTCCATAAGGCGGTTGACGTCACTATCTGGCGCGTCCTTGGGTTGTCCGCTTGAAGTCGGCTTTGCGCTGGAGGGGGCGGAGGTTGCAGCCTCATCCACATGCTCTGGCTGTGCGGTTTCTTCTGGCGTGGGCGGCGTGACCTCATCATCCTGATTGCTGGCAAGTAGCTCTGCTTCTACCTCGGCCAGTTCGCGCAACAGATCTGCTTCCTCATCGGCATCCAGAGAGCTTTCCACCTGAGGCACGGTGTCTTGCGCTTCTGCGGCATCATTCTCGGTCACTTCTTCGAGGTTGCCCGAAGTCATTGCCTGTTCAAGCTCAGCACGCTTCACTTTGACAATGCGCGCGCGCAATGGCTTGGCGGCATTGGGGGTGTTTTCCGCCGCAGAACTGTCCACTGGGGTGACGTGGGCCGACTCGGCAAGAGAATCTTCCACCTGTGTTTCAAGCGTAGACTTGGCCTCGGGCTCTGGGGTGCTTTGGGCTGGGGCTTCGACTGTATTGCGGCGGGTCAGGCGAATTCCCCGCTTGGGGCGGGCAGGCGCCTCTTCTACATCTGCCGCTGTGTCACCATCTGGTCCGGACTGTGGCTCGGCCTCTGGCGTGGACGTCGGATCTTGTAGAACCGAAGCAATCAAAGAATCGCTGCTGGGGTCCAACTCAGAGCTTTCGGAGGCTGGGGCGTTCTGTTGTTCCGCCTCCTCTTCGACGGCGAATTCACCAGTGAGGTCAAGACGGTCAAGAACCCGGGAGATTTCATCGCTTTCAACTTCTGTGTCGTGCCCTTCCAGATCGTCGTCTTGAACCTGAGCCAGTTCGGCGCGCGCTGTTTCAACAAAGGACTCGGCATGTTCGTCTTCTGAAAATTCCTCTTTGTCAGCGGTCTGAGAGACCACAGCACGAATGCGTTGCAACTTGGCTGCGATGCTTTCGGTGGCTGGCGCCTCTTGAGGGGAAGCGGCAACTGGTTCTGCGACGATCTCGTCGTCAAAGAACTCCACATCTTCTCCGTCGGACTCGTCTGATGCAGGGGCATCGGAACTTGGAGCTTCGGAAACCGCTGCGGAAATCGCCGCGATGGTTGCCAGATCAACTGTGGCGGCAGGGCCTTGGTTTGCCTCTTGTGCCTGTATCTCCTGCTCCTGTGGTTCTGCAGCAGGTGTCGCCTCAATCGCGGCGGATTCTGCGGCGGCGTCAGGGACCGCGTCCAGCTCTGGTAGATCGTCTTCAAACAGGTCAACTGTGCTGGGGTCTATCTCAGTGGTGTCCTGTGCCAGGGAGCGGGCCTGAGGCTGAACCTTGGCCGGGGAGTTTGCATCCGCTTCGGAGGCTGGAACGGGCTCATTGGTGGGAGCAGAGACGGCAGCAGGGGCTAACTGGGCGGGCGGATCGTTGGGCGCCGCAGTGCGCAGGTGGATGCCATCGCTGCTGGTGCGGGCCTCGACCTGGCGAGATACTTCGCGCTGTGCAATGCGGGCCAGCATTTCGGCATCGGGCTGGGGCGGTTCTGCACCAAAGTAGCGGTCATCCGAGGCCAGATCGCGGAAGTACTCAGCAATGGCCTTCATTGTCCCAAAGGAATCTTCAAATCCCTCAAGGGTGCAGGAGAAGGTTCCATATGAAACCGTCAGAACTTTGTTGTTATGTACCATCGGTTTGCTCGTCCTCGCCAAAGTAATTGCAATTTACAATATGGGCTAGCTCGTCAAATTTTGCTCGAATCCGTGCAATTGATCGTATCATTTTGTGTTTAGATTGTGGCCGGTTTCTAGATCTGCGAATAATCTCGGCATGAACAAGCTGATTGTAGACAAAACAGAGCCAGTTACGTTGGTGGGGGGCGGTGACCTTGGGGAAGGCGACCTGCATTGGGCGCTGTCCTTAACCAAATGTTTAGTGGCTGCTGATGGCGGCGCGGCGCATGCCGTGGCGCAAAACCATCTGCCAAGCGCTGTGATTGGAGATTTTGATTCGATTCCTTCACATATTTTGGCACAGATCCCGCAAGACCGGCAGTTTCGCGTGGCAGAGCAGGAGAGCACGGATTTTGAGAAGGCCCTGCGGGCTATCCGCGCGCCACTCGTCGTTGCGGTCGGGTTTCTTGGGGGACGGGTTGATCACCAATTGGCGGTTCTTAACGCGCTGGTGCAAGACATCGGCCCGCCCTGTATTGTTCTGGGCGCACAGGAGGTGATTTTTCACCTGCCTGAGCAGATTTCGCTCCCGCTGCGCGCGGGGGAAACTGTGTCGCTGTTTCCTTTGCGCGAAGTGCGCGCAGGCTCCACCGGATTGCAATGGCCACTTGAAGGGCTGGTCATGCGACCAGGCGGACAGATTGGTACCTCAAATCGGGCGCTTGGCCCGGTGACACTCAGGGTTGACGGACCTGGTCTATTGGGGATGGTCCCCCGCGATCATCTGCCAGCGCTTATGCGGGCGCTTATGTAGCTGCGGGTTTTGGGGGGATCTGGGGCGCCTCCTTGGCGGCCCTGTGTTCGCGCAGGATCGCATACAGGCCCGCTGCAACGGTCAGTCCAATTCCAAGGCTGGCCAAAGTGTTCGGCAGCTCATTAAAAATTACCCAGCCTACCAGGGTGGCGATGGGAATCTCCAGATACTGCATCGAGGCCAGGGTGGAAGCCGGTGCATACCGCAGGCTCCAGGTCATCAACAGATGTGCGATGGTGCCAAGAGCCCCGGCCATGGCCAGAAGGTTCCAGCTGTCCTGTGCTGGCAGGGCAGGGCTGAGGAAGGTGATCTCTCCGATGCTCCCGATCCAGAACAGCGGCAGCATCAGCACAGATGCTATGAGGCCCGATATTGCCTGTAGAGGGATCGGAGAGGTGTCCTTGGCGATTTTGCGGGTGACCAGCATGAAGACAGCAAAGATCACCGCGACGGCCAGCGGCCACAGCGCATTGAGCCCAACCACGGCAAAGCTGGGCTGGATGACCAAGAGCGTTCCGGTAAAGCCCACAACACAGGCGGCGAGGCGGCGAAAACCCACCTCTTCGCCAAGTACATACTTGCCCAAAAGCAGCATGATAAACGGCATCACAAAAGCGATTGCCACCGCGTCCGCCAAAGGCAGGTAACGCAGAGCGTTGAACATTGCGGTGATCCCGGCCATCTGTAACAGGGTCCGTAGCAACACAGGCGGCAACAAGCGCCGAGGCAGCCGCAGGCTTTGCCCCAAAGCGAGTGAGACCGGCACCAAAATCAGCGCCTGTGCGGCAAAGCGAATAAAGACGATCTGTCCCACAGGCACCCTTTCAGCCAGCAGTTTGGCGATGGCATCGCCAAGCGGGATCAGAATGCAAAATCCAAGCATCAATGCGATGCCAAGCAGAGGGCGATCAAGAGTGGTGTTCTGTGTCATGGCGCCACGCTAGGCGCGTCGCCGAGAAGGTGCAAGCATTGGTTGCGCGCAGGAGAGAATGGCCCCTAGATCAACAGTTTGGAACGTTGACAGCCAGTCCCCCAAGCGAGGTCTCTTTGTATTTTTCGTGCATGTCAGCGCCAGTCTGACGCATGGTTTCGATCACCGCATCCAGAGGTACCAGGTGCTGCCCATCGCCGCGCAGCGCCAGAGAGGCCGCTGAAACCGCCTTGATCGCTCCCAACCCATTGCGCTCGATGCAGGGTACCTGAACGAGGCCCTTAACAGGGTCGCAGGTCATGCCCAGGTGATGTTCCAACGCGATTTCAGCGGCGTTTTCAACCTGTTCTGGAGTGCCTCCCATAACCGCACAAAGGCCCGCTGCGGCCATTGCCGAGGCCGAGCCAACCTCTGCCTGGCAACCGGCTTCCGCGCCGGAAATTGAAGCGTTGAATTTGACCAACCCGCCAATGGCGGCAGCGGTCAGCAGGAAATCTTCTACATGGGAGGGCGCGGCGCCAGGTACGTGATCGAGGTAATAGCGCACGACCGCCGGCAGTACCCCGGCCGCGCCATTTGTGGGCGAGGTTACAACCTGCCCCCCAGCTGCGTTTTCCTCATTTACGGCCATGGCATAAACGCTCATCCAGTCGTTGATGGTATGGGGCGCGACCAGGTTCATGCCACGCTCCGCCATTAGGCTGTCGTAAATGCCCTTGGCCCGGCGGCGGACATTCAGCCCGCCTGGCAGAATGCCGTCACGCACCAAGCCGCGCTCAATGCAGTTGTTCATCACCTCCCAGATTCGGGCAGTTCCCTTGGCGAGGCTCTGCTCGCAACCACGCGAGATTTCGTTGGCGCGTTTCATCTGAGCAATGCTCTTACCGCTCTTCTTGGCCATCTCCAGCATCATAGCAGCTGACGTGAAGGGGTAGGGCACGGGCGCGCCTTCATCGACATCCTTGCCAGCGGCCAGCTCCTCTTCGGTGAGAACAAAGCCGCCCCCGATGGAATAGAAAACCTGCTGCAGGATCACATCGCCCTGGGCGTCTGTGGCCATCAGGATCATGCCATTGGCATGGCCGTCAAGCACGTGATCATAGTCAAACAGCATGTCAGTCTTTGGGTTGAACTGTAGTTCAGGCAGCCCCTCTGGCTGCATCACATGGGTCTTGGCCAGGTCCACCAAAAAGGCCTCTGCCTTTTCGTCATCATAGGTGTCGGGCAAAAAGCCAGCCAAGCCCAGTATCGTCGCGCGATCCGTGGCGTGGCCGACGCCTGTAAAGGCCAATGAGCCGTGCAAAGAGGCGCGCAACCCGTGGAATACAAAGGGTGATGCGCGCATCATATCGAGGAAGCGAGCCGCAGCAACCATCGGACCCATGGTATGAGACGAAGACGGGCCAATGCCCACTTTGAACATGTCAAAAACGGAGAGGAACATCAGGTAGCGGATCCTTCTGGAGGCGTGGCGAGTTGGGGCTGAGTAAATGGATGCGGTCCCAGGCCTTCGGCGGCTTGAGCGGCCACTACGGCGTGGCGAGATTGAAGGCGTTGCAACAGGGCAAACAGGTGGGGGTATTCGCGAAGATCGAACCAGCTGCGGTCATTCTTGGCCGGATAGAGCGCCATCCAGCGCATCATGCAGGCCAGATAGAAGTCCAGAACCGAGGGTTGTGATGCCCCGAGCCAAGCTGGGTTTGTGGCGGTTAGGTCGTTTAGGTGGCCAAGGTGCACTTTTAAGCGCTGTTTGATAACCTTGCTCAGGGCTGACTGATCAGCGTTGTCCAAACCGATGTATTTTTGAGGGTAGAAGCAGATCCTGAGATCCGCATGCAGGGTATTGGAAGCGAAGAACAGCCATTTCAGGAAGGCCGCACGCTCGGGGCTGTCTGGGGAAGGGGCCAGCGCCCCATGCCGGTCCGCGAGCCAGAGCAGTATGGCTGCGGTTTCAAAAATCGCGCCATCCGGTGTTTCCAATACGGGAATCAGGCCATTTGGGTTGATCTCGCGATAAGCTTGGGTGTTTTGTGCCCCGGCTCTTCGGTCGACCAGGGCGGTCTCATATGAAAGGCCAAGCTCTTCCAGCGCCAAGCGGATCACCAGCGAGGCGTTGTCAGGGGCGTAATGGAGGCGATAGGGCTCTGTCATGGCGCACTTTTAACTGGAGGTGAGGACTCATTAGCGCCTGATACCGGCGTTTCCAATAGGAAACACGCCGCGCAACGGTCTGTTTTTGTGGCTGGCACTGGGGGATTGATTGGCTGGCCTTAATTGCTTCTCGCCCTTGGGCGGGGCATTGCTTATAAGGCAAACAAACATCAATCACGGAGCCTATCCCATGACCGGAGAACTGTCCCCCATCGACAAAGCCAAATTTGTCGCTGCCAAGCAGGCATCGGGATTGGTGGAGGATGGTATGCGGGTTGGATTGGGGACGGGCTCAACCGCTGCCTGGCTGGTGCGCTGTCTCGGAGAGATGGTGCGCGAGGAGGGGTTGAAGTTCACTGCTGTTCCTACCTCGACCCGGACCGCAGAACTGGCCCGCGAAGTGGGTATTCCCGTCACCTCGCTCGATGAGGCAAAATGGTTGGATCTGACCATTGACGGGGCCGATGAATTTGATCGCGACCTCAATCTGATCAAGGGCGGTGGCGGTGCTTTGTTACAAGAAAAAATCGTGGCGACGGCTTCTGATCAAATGGTAGTGATCGCTGATGCGGGCAAAGAGGTCGAAAACCTCGGCGCTTTTCCCTTGCCGGTAGAGATCATTCCCTTCGGCTGGCAGACCAGCCAGGCTCTGATCGAAGAAACCCTTGTTTCCATGGACGTATTGGGGCGGTCTGCCACCTTGCGGATGAACGGAGATCGGGCCTTTATGACCGATGAGGGGAACCATATTCTCGACCTGCATCTGAACCGGATTGGCAATGCACGTCAGCTGGCGCTGGTGATTAACCAGATCCCAGGTGTGGTTGAAAACGGCTTGTTCATAGATATCTGTGACACCGTCATCATCGGCTACGGGGATGGCAATGTAGAAGTGCGAGATATCAACGAAGGCACGGTAGAGCGCGAAAAACTGGATTTTGTCGAAAGTGACAATCTGTTTTCCGATCTCTCCGACTAAGAGGCAGAAATAAGATGAGCTTTGACTACGATCTTTTTGTTATTGGCGGCGGCTCTGGTGGCGTCCGTGCGGCCCGTGTGGCGGCAGCAGAAGGCGCCAAAGTGGCTTTGGCCGAAGAGGATCGCTACGGCGGCACCTGCGTCATCCGCGGCTGTGTGCCAAAGAAGCTGATGGTCTTTGCCTCTGAGTATTCAGCCATGGTGGGGGATGCCCAGGCCTATGGCTGGGATATCTCGGGCGGTGTCTTTGACTGGGAGGCCTTCAAGGGCAAACTGCACGCAGAGTTGGACCGGCTGGAGGGGATCTACCGGAACTTGCTGAAAAACAGCGGCGTCACCAGCTATGATTCTCGTGCGACCTTGGTCGACGCGCATACTGTTGCGTTGGCGGACGGAAGTCATAAAACCGCAAAGCACATCTTGATTGCCACGGGCGGCTGGCCCACTGTGCCAGAATTCCCCGGTTCGGAGCTGGCGATCACCTCGAACGAGATGTTCCATCTGGAAAAACTGCCGGAATCGATCCTGATCGTGGGGGGCGGCTATATCGCCTCGGAATTTGCCGGCATCATGAATGGCCTGGGGGTCAAAACAACGCAGTTCTATCGCGGTACGCAGATCCTGCGCGGCTTTGACGAAGAGGCGCGCAATGTGGTGGCCGCAGGCATGATTGAAGCTGGCGTTGATCTGCAGCTTGAAACCAATGTGGTGTCCATGGTCAAGGATGGCGACCAGATTCGTGTTACTGACACCAAGGGCAATGAGACGCTGTTTGATCAGGTCATGTATGCCACTGGCCGTCACCCCAATGCAGATAATCTAGGGCTTGAGGCGCTGGGCGTTGCCCGTGGCAAAAAGGGCGAGATCCTGGTGGATGCCTATAGCCAGACTGGCGTTCCTTCGGTCTTTGCTATTGGCGATGTGACTGATCGTGCCAATCTGACGCCGGTTGCGATCCGCGAAGGCATGGCTTTTGTGGAGACAGTTTTCAAAGGCAACCCCACCAGCCCCGATCACGAGCTGATCCCCACGGCGATCTTTACTCAGCCGGAGATGGGCACTGTGGGTCTATCTGAGGAAGAGGCTGCGGCCCAGGAACCAATCGAGGTCTATTCCGCCAGCTTTAAACCCATGCAGCAGAGTTTTGCAGGCCGCGCCCAGAAAGTGCTGATGAAACTGATCGTCAGCAAGGCCAATCGCAAGGTGTTGGGCTGCCATATCGTGGCGCCGGGAGCTGGTGAAATGATCCAATTGGCCGGGATTGCCGTAAAGATGGGGGCAACTAAAGAAGATTTCGACCGTACGGTTGCAGTTCACCCCACCATGTCGGAAGAACTGGTCACAATGAAACTACCAAGTCGAACGACTTGAATTCACAAGACTAAGACCACAAATGTGAAGATCATGCCGCATAAGGCGGCAGAAATGGGATAGGAGACATATGGCGGGCAATAGCGGTGGCCCCTGGGGGGGCGGAGGCTCTTCTGGCGGCGGAGGCAACCGGGGAAACAACGGTGGTGGTAATAACGGCGGAGGCGGCGGTGGTCGTCGTCCCGAAGACCCCCAGATCCCTGAAATTGATGAGCTGGTCAAAAAAGGCCAGGAGCAGCTGCGTGTCCTGATGGGCGGTCGCGGCGGCAATGGTCAGGGCGGCGGCACTGGTGGCGGCCAGGGCGGTGGCGGCTCGCCCTTGTTCACCAAGGGCACTGTGGCAATAGCTGCGGTTGTTGGCGTTTTGTTTTGGGGCTCGCAAAGCTTTTATTCGGTCAAACCTGAAGAGCAGTCAGTTGAACTGTTCCTGGGGGAATATATGGATACCGGAAATCCGGGTCTGAACTTTGCTCCCTGGCCGCTGGTGACGAAGGAAATCCTACCAGTTACCCGCGAACAGACCGAAGACATCGGTGTGGGTGGTGCTGGCTCTGATGCTGGGCTCATGCTGACGGGTGATGAAAACATCGTAGATATCGATTTCCAGGTGGTCTGGAACATCAACGACCCTGCGAAATACCTGTTCAATCTGCGTGACGCGCGCGCCACCATTCGGGCTGTTTCAGAATCAGCCATGCGTGAAATCATCGCGCAATCTGAACTGGCACCGATCCTGAACCGTGATCGTGGCTCCATTGCCTCGCGCTTGCAGGAGTTGATTCAGTCCACTTTGGATGACTACGACAGTGGTATCGACATCATCCGCGTCAACTTTGATAAGGCGGATCCACCTGCTTCGGTGATTGCGGCTTTCCTTGATGTTCAGGCAGCTGAGCAAGAGCGTGATCAGCGCCAAAACGAAGCTGACGCCTATGCCAACAATGCTTTGGCGCAGGCGCGTGGTCAGGCGGCAGAGTTGCTGGAGCGTGCCGAAGGCTATCGCGCCCAGGTCGTCAATGAAGCCCAGGGTGAGGCCAGTCGCTTTAGTGCGGTTTTGACTGAATACCAAAAGGCACCAGAAGTGACCCGCAAGCGTCTCTATCTGGAAACCATGGAGCAGGTCTTGGGCAATGTGAACAAGGTGATCCTGGATCAATCGACCGGTGAAGGCGGTCAGGGCGTTGTGCCCTATCTGCCGCTGAACGAGCTGCGTCGTTCGGGAGGAAGCAACTGATGAAAAAGACAACTTTCCTCTTGCCGGTACTGGTACTGGCACTCGTTGGTATCCTGTCGTCGGTCTTCATCGTGGATGAACGCGAAAAGGCACTGGTTCTGCAATTCGGCCGGGTTGTCTCGGTCAAGGAAGATCCAGGTCTTGCGTTCAAAATTCCGGTTATTCAGGAAGTCGTGCGCTATGATGACCGAATCCTAAGCCGTGATATTGATCCGCTTGAGATTACCCCCTCTGATGATCGTCGCTTGGTCGTTGATGCCTTTGCACGGTATCGTATCGTGGACGTTAACCGTTTCCGCCAGGCGGTGGGTGCTGGTGGTATCGCCACTGCAGAAAACCGCCTGGATTCGATCCTTCGGGCGCAGACACGAGAGATTCTTGGCTCGGTCAGCTCTAACGACATCCTGTCATCGGATCGGGCCGCTTTGATGTTGCGGATCCGTAACGGGGCAAGCAAGGATGCGGAGTCTCTTGGGATTGCGATCGTTGACGTGCGACTGAAGCGCACCGACCTACCAACAGAGAACCTGGAAGCGACCTTCCAGCGGATGCGGGCAGAACGTGTGCGGGAAGCAACGGATGAACGGGCGCGTGGTAACGAAGCCGCCCAGCGGATCCGTGCCCAGGCAGATCGGACCGTGGTTGAACTGGTTTCGGAAGCCGAGCGTGAAGCGGAAATCATCCGCGGTGAAGCCGACGCGGAACGCAACTCTATCTTTGCGGACGCCTATGGCCGCGACCCGGAGTTCTTTGAATTCTATCGCAGCCTGAATGCCTATGAAGGCGCGCTGAAGGGGAACAACTCCTCGCTGGTGCTGTCTCCGGACTCTGAGTTCTTTAACTATCTGAGATCTTCGCAGGGCACGGCTGCTGGACAGTAGGTCGACTGTTGTGAGGTCTGATGGATCAAAGGAAGGGGCTGACCTAGCGGTTGGCCCCTTCTTCAATTGTCCAACATGGCGCGGTTTGCTTTGTTTTAAGCTCTTGTTATCAAGCGGTTATCCGCCTGAGCCGATTTTATCAGCTGTTCTCCGCCTGAACAGTGCTATTATCCTGGCAGCGAGCCGGGCACTTGGAAGGGCGGAAAATGACCCAAATTTTTCACAACCAATTGATTGGCCCTTACAGGTGTTGTGAAAGGAAATTCTCCCCCTACATTGAAAGCAAGCTACTGTGGGATAAATCCTGTGATTGGCGCAGGTCTGTATCTTGCAGCTCTTGACGGTCAGTTTTGGGGATGAGGGCAGAACAAGAAGATGGCAAAGACAGGAATGGTGATGACAAGGAGTAGCTCCGTGCAGCCTCAGGCAATTGCAGTTTCAAAAGAACAAAACGGGCAGGCCACCATGTGGCGCGTGCTTTGGCTGGGGGTGCTCAGTCTGGTGATGCTTATGGCCCAGATGCTATCGGCGCAGGCCCGTCCGGAAAGTCTGGCACCGCTGGCCGATGAGGTCAGCCCGGCGGTGGTGAATATCACCACGACCACAGTGATCGAGGGCCGCACTGGCCCTCAGGGTATCGTGCCAGAGGGGTCTCCCTTTGAAGATTTCTTCCGTGAATTCCAAGACCGCAACGGTGGAAACAACGGCAATCGCCCGCAGCGCTCTTCAGCGCTTGGATCGGGCTTTGTGATCTCGGAAGATGGCTATATCGTCACCAATAACCATGTGATTGCCGATGCGGATGAGATCGAGATCGAATTCTTCCCTGGCGATGGTCAACCTAAAGAGCTGTTGCCTGCAAAGGTGATCGGCACCGATCCCAATACGGATATCGCCCTGCTGAAGGTTGAGGCGCCTGCACCGCTGAAATTTGTTAGCTTCGGCGACAGTGACACCGCCCGTGTTGGCGATTGGGTTGTGGCCATGGGCAATCCGCTTGGGCAGGGTTTCTCGCTTTCTGCCGGGATTGTTTCTGCCCGAAATCGTGAACTTTCAGGATCCTATGACGACTACATCCAGACGGATGCCGCCATCAACCGGGGCAACTCCGGTGGTCCCTTGTTCAACATGGACGGCGATGTGGTCGGGGTGAATACCGCAATTCTCTCACCCAATGGTGGCTCGATCGGGATCGGCTTTTCCATGGCCTCCAACGTGGTGAGCAAGGTTGTGCTGCAGCTGAAAGAGTTTGGTGAGACCCGTCGTGGCTGGTTGGGGGTTCGCATCCAGGATGTCAGCGATGACGTGGCAGAGGCCATGGGGCTAGACGATGCCAAAGGTGCGCTTGTTACCGATGTGCCTGACGGTCCCTCCAAAGATGCAGGTCTGCAGGCGGGGGATGTGATTCTCAGCTTTGATGGCGAGGAGGTCGAAAACACGCGCAGCCTGGTGCGCACTGTCGGCAATACCGAAGTGGGCAAGACAGTTCGGGTGGTTGTCTACCGCGAGGGCAAAACTGAAACTCTGAAAGTAACCCTTGGCCGCCGTGAAGATGCGGAGCGGGAGGCGACTGGCTCTACCGAGGGTGAGACGGAAGATCCTAAAGTTACCGAGAAAGAATTGCTTGGACTGTCCATCGGTATCCTTACAGATAAGATTCGCGGCGAGCTGAACCTGCCGACGGGGACCGATGGTTTGGTTATTCTTTCTGTCAACGAAGTTTCAGAGGCCTGGGAAAAAGGCCTGCGGGCGGGCGACGTTATCACCGAGGCTGGTCAGCAGAAGGTGGCAACAATTGGCGAGTTGGAGACCCGGATTTCTGAGGCCAAAGAAGCGGGGCGCAAATCTCTCCTACTCTTGGTCCGCCGCAACGGTGAACCCCGGTTTGTTGCCTTGAACTTGGTAAAATAGTCGGTTTCAACATCGAGAACCCAAACAAAGGGCTGGGGTTTTCCCGGCCCTTTTGCTGTCCAAACTTTGGGAAATGCCCCTCTGCGCAAAAAAGGGAAAGAGCCATACGCTGGCGGGCATATGGCTCTTTTATGGAACAGGCAGTCATCGGGATGGAATGATAATGTCTGCCGTGCGACCTATATGACAGCGTTTGACAGCTGGATCTGTGAACCAGTTCACAGGAGAGAAAATGAGTTATTATTTACCGATTTCTTATGTGTTTACGCGGATTATTTGGTTTTGCTGAGAAGAAAACCTCTGGAGTTAACAGATTATTGGCCTGTTTGATTGCAAAGTTGGCGCAGATGTTTCCTTAGATCCAAATCCAGAATGGCCACCCGATGATGAAAAAACCAACCCTTGTCAGTGCTGTCTTTGCGTTTGCGGCCAGCACGGTTTTTGCCGCAGATTTGCCAAAAGGCGATTCCGCCTCGGCAAAGGTGTTTTTGGAGTTGCACAGTATCCAGCGTCTGGCTGGTGTGATGACGCCGCTGCTTACGGTGCCTGGTGGTGCGTTTCGCATTGTTGAGGGGGATTTCCTCGCATTGGGCAATCTGAGAATTCGCCTCATTGGTATTGATGCTCCCGAGATTGCCCAGCAATGCAACGCGGCCGAAGGGGGCTATTGGGAATGTGCCGCAGAAGCCGAGGATCGGGTCCGCGACATGCTGCGCAATGCCGAACGCGTCGAGTGCTTTAGCAATGAGCGCGACAGCTATGGGCACTATCTGGCCTCTTGCAAGGCGGATGGGCAGGACGTGGGAGCGCATTTGGTGGCAGAGGGGCTGGCATGGCCCGACGCGGATCAGGGCTACTACCATCTGGAAGCGATGCAGGCACAGGCTGCCCACCGCGGGATCTGGCAGGCAGAGACGCCTTCGCCTGATGAATGGCGTAAAGATCACAACTAGGGCGGCGGTTTTATGCCTGTAGGCAGAGGATGCCAGATTTTGTGACCATTGCCTGCGTTAAATCGATTCCGGTTCCGCCAGCAGTCCCAGTGCACTGCGGTCCAGGATCTGTAGCCCACCCCGGCTGATTTCGATCAATTGGCTGCGTTTCCAATTTGACAGGGTCTTGGAGACGGCTTCGCGCGTGGCGCCCACATATTCTGCCAGTTCAGCCTGCGAAAGCGCAAGCCGCCCATTTCCACTGTCAGGTGCCAGATAGAGCAGCTTGCGGGCCAGGCGCACGGGCATGGGCAGGAAGACCTGTTCGTTCAGCTGCATATTCATCCAACGCATCCGTTGCCCCGCCAGGCGCAAGAGGTCTCCTGCCAATTCAGGATGCTCTCGGATCTGTGCAAGAATGTCCCGGTTCCGCAGGCGCAGCAAGCGGCTCGGCTCGGCGGCGGTCACGGTGGCGGTGCGCAGTCCCGGATCAAACAGTACGATTTCTCCAAAGACAGCGCCCGGTCGCATCAGGTCGAGCGAGAGCTTGCGACCGGCTGCAGAGAGAATGGAAAATTCCAAGGACCCGGCGATGATCGCATAAAAGGCATCGCCAGTATCGCCCTGCTCGAACAGAATTTCTCCGTTAGACAGGCGCACTTCGCTGGCCTGACTTTCTAGCATTTCGCGCAAAGGCGCCGAGGCGGCGGACAAAAAACCGGTTTTTGGTAGGCGGTCATTTGGCATGATGTCTCTGGTCTCCGTCTTTCCTGTGCCAGATCAGCGCAGGGAGCAGACCCAAAGGAGGATCTGCGTTGTCTAAGAGGTCTTAGCAGAGCTGGGCGGCTTGGGGAACTCTGGGAACAGCCCAGTGCCTGGGCATGATCCGCACTGCAAATCTTTTCCCACCAGATCTGCCTATTATTGCATCCTCACCGGAGGGGGCCTGGACAAACAAGCGGCGCAGATCCGTTGATGAGCATTACTGGGCAATGGCGACCAAGCCCAGCTGTCGTGCAGTGTCGAGTGAAAGGGTGCTACTGTCTAATCCAGCGTCCTTTTGATATCGGCGAATGGCGATCCGAGTGGCCCGGTCTATCTGGCCGCTTGCAGTCCCACGATAGAACCCGCGGGCGGCGAGGGCACGTTGTAACGAGGCGATGAATTCCGGTGTCATTTGTTCTGGACAGGGCGTTTCCAGCCAGGTCTCCTGCCGAGGCTGCACGATATCTTGACGCGTGACAGTACGAAACACCGCTGGCCGCAGGATTTGACCTGCATCATCGCGCACAGCAGGGGTGACGAGAACCTGATCAGTGACGGTTTGAATAACGGCGGGGCTGGTATTTTTATGCCAACAGGTGCCTGGGGGGGCGCCGGGAGGTGCCTGTGGCGCCGGAGGCGCAAGTCCGGTTGCCGGATTTTGCGGCACGCAGGCACCCATGCCTAAGGCCACAATAAGCGACAGGCAGGCAAGAAGAGGGGCGGTTGCTTTGGTCATACCTGCTGGAGCTCAATCTCTCGTTAGCCTGCTTCATAGGCAAGCCTTTGCTGACAGACTAGACCAGTTCCAAAGCAGGCGCAAAGCCCAGATTTCCAGAGGCGTCTTAGCCAGGGTCTTTGCGTGATTTAGGCCTTGCAGGGCATGACGGCGCTAAGGCGTTTACCAGGGGAGGCTCCGGGGTAAATGTGGAACATTTTGGCTCAGGTGCGGCGCGATCGTCGTTCTGTACAATTTTGGCTGGTAGTGGGGCAGGGGCTTGGCTACATATTCAGCTAAGTACCGAGAAGGGGAAGAGCAAAAGATGGCAAAGATTACCTATGTCGAGCACAATGGCACCGAGCATGTTGTGGAAGTAGCCAATGGCCTCACCGTGATGGAAGGTGCCCGTGACAATAATATTCCGGGGATTGAAGCAGATTGTGGTGGCGCCTGTGCCTGTTCCACCTGCCATGTCTATATTCACCCAGACTGGGTTGAGAAACTTCCGGCCAAGGATGATATGGAAGAAGACATGTTGGATTTTGCCTTTGAGCCCGATCCTGCGCGCTCACGCCTTACCTGTCAGGTCAAAGTGACTGATGCGCTGGAAGGTCTAATCGTGCAAATGCCAGAAAAGCAGATCTGATGCGACTGAGGACCCTGGCGCGGCGTCTGATGTCGCGCCTGTGGTTCCGTCCAACGCGCCGCGCGGTGCGACTGGCGAGCCTGTGGCTTGTGTTGGCTGCCGCGAGCGTCAGCGCTGTGTCCGTGCGCGCTCATGAAGACGAGGCGGACGCAAAACACCCTGTCACCTGGACAGAGGAGATCCTGTCAGCTGAATTCGTTTCGCCGACAAGCAAGTACTCCCACGGTGTCTTGGGCGATGCCGTCGAGTGGTCTGGGCTACGATTCCTGTTTCCCGGTAACCATGGGGCATCGGAGGCGCATATTCTTCTGCCAACGGATCATGTCTTTGAAGATCTCAAGCCAAGATTGGTTGATCTCACGCTGGATGGTCGACCAAATGCAATGATGGTGGTTGAGACAGACATGGCTTTGGGCGCTGCGCTGGCATTATATGGGGCCCATGGCAAGATTGCCGAGACACCTCATATTGGTCGCGCCAATCGCTGGCTGGCGCCGGTTGCTGCGGGAGATCTGGATGGTGACGGGCGAGTTGAGCTTGCCTATGTTGATCGGCCACATCTGGCCAAGACCTTGAGAATCTGGCGCTTTGACGCAGGCACACTTACTGAAGTCGCTTCTATGTCAGGGGTTACCAACCACCGTATCGGAGACGACTTCATTACCTCGGGTCTGCGTCGTTGTGCGGAAATCTCAGAATTGATCCTTGTCGATGCGAGCTGGAAAAGGTTGATCGCTGTGCGGCTCACTGGTGAAGAGATTACCAGCCGTGATATTGGTCCCTTCGCTGGCCAGGTCAGTCTCCAGGCCGCGCTGGCCTGCGAGTGATCTAGAGATGCGAAAGCGGCGACCGCACCGTGCTTTTTGCGCAGAGCCATGTCCATGGGGGCGGCACTCTCTGATTGCCAAAACACGCGTGAGCCTCGCTATGCTTTCCCCTTCTTTCCCCTATGATCACACCTCCCCCGCCTCGGGTGAAGAACTCAAGAAACGTCTTGCCACGAGACTTGCCTGCAATGAGGTTGCCGCGCTTTAGGGGGTTTCACTGCGTACCACATGATCACCGCCAATATCACCCAGCGAGGAAAACAGACTAGCGGTATTGTTCACGCCCATCTTTTTAAGCAAACGCGCGCGATGCACCTCGACCGTGCGGTAGCTGAGGTTCAGGGTGCGGGCGATTTCCTTGCTGGTCTGTCCCTCGCCGAGCAGCGAATAAACTTCGCGCTCGCGCCGGGTCAGTGGCAGATACGGGCGCTGTGTCGAGAGATCGGCAAAGCTCCAGACTGCGCGCCCAAGCGGAGTGTCGGGGGTAAAGGTATGGCCGCGCACCCTGACCCAGAACAGCTCTCCATTTTTGCGCCGCATGACGCGTTCATCCCAATAGGGATTGCCCTGGCCTAGGATTTTGTCTCCGCGCGTCCGTAGGTTTTGAAACTCTTCTTCCGACGGGTAGAGAAATGCAAAAAGCTGATCCAGGAGCTCGTTGCGAGTATAGCCAAACATATCGCTAAAGCGTTGATTGCACTCGCGCAGGACCCGGTTCTCTGTGACCACAAGACCAATAGGTGCAAAGTCAAAAGCCAGCCTGGCCAGTTCCCGCGCATCGAAAAGCTGGTCTAGCCTGTCAAGACTGTGCTGTTGTTCCATCGTTCCTCCGAGATCTTGCGCTGACTTTATCTATGGATGAGCTGCATGAAAACAGTTTTGACGCGTTCGATGGTTGTCGAGCAAAAGTGGCGCGGAGGGGTTAGCTCAAGTAATAGCCCTGAGGAGCTAGCGCAGACGGAGGGGGGGTGCCCAAATGAGGGGCTATTGAAATCTCTACGGTGCGGCAGATGGCATCCAGGGGTAGTCCATTGACTGTCTCGCCAAAGGGCTGGGCCAATTCTTCGGTGACCTCTGCCAAACCAAAAAACACATAGGCTATGATCGCAACAAAGATTGGCGTCATCCAGGCTGCGCCCTCCAACAGGGCAAAGGGGACCAGCAGACAATAGAGATATGTGGTGCGAAAGACCAGGAGTGAATAGACATAGGGCAGCGGTGTGGTGGCGATACGCTCACAACCGGCCTGTGACAACGCGATTGAGCTCAACCGTTCTGACAGGGCCTTGCGTGCAAACCCATCTGGTGCGGCCTTGGCAATGGCAAGATTGGCCGCGTTGAGGGCCGCACAGGGCGGATGGGCCTCTGGAGTGAAGTCCACTCCAGACCAGTTTTGTGACGCGTCAGGGACTTTAGTTCTGCGCAAATTAGCCCTGTGCAGGTGCAAAAAGTCTAAGGCCAGGTGCAGCACCTCGCGGCGAGTGGCATCATGGGGCAAAAACATCGCGCAGTCTCGGGCCAGGGCGCGCATATCCGCAACCAATTGTCCCCAAAGCCTGCGCCCCTCCCACCAGCGCTCATAGGCCGCATTGTTTCGAAAGCCGAGAAACAGTGAGAGAGCGATACCAAATACCGCGAAAGGTGCTGCTTCCAGATGGGGCAAGGAGGCAACGAAGATATCAATCCAGACGAGGAGAAATGATAAAAGTGAAACAGTGATGATGCGTGGCAGAATACGCGGCAACACTGATCCCTTGGTGGCAAAGAGTAACTCAAATACACCGGTCTTTTCTCGAATGATCATGTCAGCCCTGCTCGCAAAATTCTGGAAAGAACACTGTATTGTCGCAAGTAGGGTCTCGCTTTGCCAAAGGCAGCGAGATCCCACATTTACGCGTCATAGAAGACTTTGCCCCCTCGCTCTAGGCGCTTACCCCCAGGATGCTTCAGGCCAAATGAATACCCTGGGGCTCCATAGCTTCTTCATTTGGCTAAAAATATCCCCGGGGAAACGCCGGAGGCGTTGGGGGCAAAGCCCCTGACACGCGTTCAGGGGTTAGTTCAATCTAACGCCCGCCAACCGATGTCGTGTCTTAGGAAGCCCTGGGGCCAATCGATCTGCTCTGCCATGGAATAGGCCCGGTCGCGTGCTTCCTTCAGATTGCTGCCCCGTGCTGTGACATTCAGAACGCGTCCGCCAGTTGCAAGGGTTTTACCATCCTTGGTAGCTGTACCCGCGTGAAAAACCATGTTGGAACTGTCTTCCTGCAGAGCGTCGAGGCCCCTGATCACCGTGCCTTTTTCATAAGACCCAGGATAGCCTTTTGCGGCCATGACAACGGTGATGGCGTGGTCATCCCCCCAATTTGCCTGCGCTTCGGCCAAGCGACCTTCGGCAGAGGCCTGCATCAAGTCCAGTGCCTGTGCGCCCAGACGCATCATCAGCACCTGACATTCTGGATCACCAAAGCGGACATTGTATTCCACCAGACGAGGCTGCCCGTCCTTGATCATCAACCCAGCATAGAGCACACCCTGATAGGGCATGCCGCGTTCTACCATCACTTTCATGGTTGGTTTGACGATTTCCTCCATCGCCTTTGCCTCGATTTCTGCAGTCAGCACCGGCGCTGGAGAATAGGCCCCCATACCGCCGGTATTTGGCCCTGTGTCGCCTTCGCCCACGCGCTTGTGGTCCTGCGCCGAACCAATCGATAGGACATCTTCGCCATCGACCAGCACAAACAAGGACGCCTCTTCGCCCTCCATGAATTCCTCGATCACCACTTCGGCGCCGGCACCACCAAAGGCGCCTCCAAACATATCGTCAATCGCCGCCAGGGCTTCTTCTTCGGTCATAGCGATGATCACGCCCTTGCCTGCAGCTAGGCCATCGGCTTTGACCACGGTCGGCGCGCCGTGCTGGCGAATATGGGCCTTGGCCGCCTCGGCGTCGGTGAAGTGGCCATAGCCTGCAGTTGGGGCCTGTGCCGCATCGCAGACCTCCTTGGTAAAGCTCTTGGAGGCTTCAAGACGCGCCGCAGCTTCTGAGGGGCCAAAGACCAGAACGCCTGCTTCGCGCAGCCGGTCCGCCACGCCTGCGGCCAGGGGGGCTTCGGGGCCAATGATAACAAAACCAATGGCGTTTTCTTCGACAAAAATGGTGACCGCAGCCCCGTCCATGATGTCGAGGTCCGCGCATTCAGCGATCTGAGCGATGCCAGCATTGCCTGGGGCTACGATCAACTTGTCACATTTTGGGTTCTGCATCACAGCCCAAGCCAAGGCATGTTCACGCCCGCCGCTGCCGAGGATAAGGATATTCAAGTCGCTCTCCACTTGCTAAGCTTTGTGGGAGGTCTAGTAGTTGAAGCGGAAACAGGCAAGGGACGCATTTAGAGATGTCGCATTTGAGCAGACCCGATCTGTGGGAGCGGATTTCCCGATATGACTTTCCTACAGTTGACGGTGGATTGACCTTTGTCGACCTCTTGCGACGCGACACAAAATTCACGCGGAGCCTGGCTGAAGATGCCATTGATGAGTACCGGCGCTTTGCATATCTAACCCAGGTTGCGGATCAGCCACTTGTTCCCTCTTCTCGGGTAGATAAGGTTTGGCACCTGCACCTGACGCTTACGCGGGACTATTGGGAGCGCTTTTGTGGTGAGACCCTCGGGCGCAGGCTGCATCATACCCCAGGTCAGGGTGCGTTTTATGAGCATCCTGATTACGCGGTTACTCTGGCGTTGTACCGAAAAGAATTTGGCTTCTCGCCCCCCTATGATCACTGGCCCACTTCTGCGCGCAAGGCTCCGGATACCATTTTCTTAGCGTTCGCTTTGCTGGTGGGGCTGATTGGTTTGATTGCCAAGGAACCGATGGCGATTTATAGCGCCGCTGCGCTGGGGAGCGTTTTTGTTCTGACCTTCTGGGTGGAGCTGCCATTTATCAGAGTATTCGGTGTGGGAGCTGAGCACGAAATCGACGGGTCAAGTTGCAGTAGCTGCGGCGGGGATTGAGGTTTTCGAGTATTGGCCTCACCGTGCCGTAGCATTAAGATCTGCCGCGCAAAACAATAAGAACATGCAAGATATCGCTGGAGGCACACGCCCTTGTCCGACCTTTTTGATGATCCCCAGCCTGGCCAGAACGCGCCTGAATTCAGCGTTTCGGAACTATCCGGTGAGGTAAAACGCACGTTGGAGGGCACGTTTGGCCGCATTCGCGTGAGAGGCGAAGTGGGGCGGGTGTTCAAGGCACGTTCCGGCCATTTGTATTACGATATCAAGGATGATCGCTCGGTGCTGGCCTGCACTACCTGGAAGGGGCAGATCTCGAGCCTTTCAGTGGTGCCAGAAGAAGGCTTGGAAGTAGTTGTCACCGGGCGGCTTACAGCCTTTGGAGCGCAGTCGAAATACAACATGAATGTCGACGAGGTGGCCGTAGCAGGGCAGGGCGCCCTGATGGCCTTGCTGGAAAAGCGCAAGAAACAGCTCGAACTTGAGGGGTTGTTTGCGCCAGAGCGCAAGAAACCGCTGCCCTATCTGCCGCAAATCATTGGGGTTGTGACCTCTCCTTCAGGTGCGGTGATCCGCGATATCTTGCACCGCCTGCGGGAACGTTTCCCACGCAAAGTTCTGGTCTGGCCAGTGGCGGTGCAGGGGGCCAATTGTGCGCCCGAGGTTGCCCATGCCATTGAGGGCTTTAACAAAATGACCCCAGGCGGCGCGCTGCCGCGCCCGGATCTTATTATTGTTGCCCGCGGTGGCGGGGCAATCGAGGATCTGTGGGGTTTTAATGAAGAGGTGGTGGCGCGCGCCGCTGCGGCCTCTGATATTCCGCTGATCTCGGCGGTGGGCCACGAGACCGATACGACACTGATAGACTTTGTCTCTGACCGTCGCGCTCCGACCCCGACCGCGGCGGCGGAACTGGCAGTGCCTGTGCGGTTGGAACTTATGGCTTGGATTGAGGACCAGGGGGCGCGGTTGCTGCGCGGGACTGGCCAGGCGGTGCAGCAACGCCGCCAGCGGCTCAACGATCTGTCCCGCGCCATGCCGCGCGCTGAGAGCCTGTTGGAAAGCCCGCGCCAGCGTCTGGATCAGGCTGGCTACAACCTGCCGCGGGCGCTGATGTCTGCAGTGCAGCAGCGACATGTCAATCTGAGCAGGGCCTCTGCCGGATTGCGGCCCGCCGCCCTGAGAAACCTTGTGCAACGCCGTCGTGGGCAGTTCGAAACGGCCATTGCCAAGCTTTCTCCTTATCCGATTGCGCGGGAAATCAGCCGGCAAAAAGCGGATCTGGAAAAACTGACAGCCCGTATGGTCGCCGCACAGGGCGTGCGAATGGCCCGGCAGAGCCACCAGCTAGAGGCGGCTGGTCGCCAGCTTGAGATCCTCAGCTACAAGGCAACACTTTTGCGCGGCTATGCGGTGGTGCGGAGCGGCGCAGAGGTGATCACCACTCAAGCTCGGGCCGCAGCTGCACCCTCTCTGACAATCGAATTTGCTGATGGCAACCTGGATGTGGAAGCCAATGAAGCGGTAAAATAACCCGTTGGGGCATAGATCCTTGCAGACTTAAACTCCGACCTCTGGCCCCAGGCAGATCATTTCATCGTCGACATCACCGGATTCATAAAGTTCGGTGGCTTGCGGGTCATTCTGGAAGCGGGCGTTCAAGCCCTCTGGGGTGAGCATAAAGCTCCAGCATTGTGGCTGGCTGTTGTCCTCATAGACGAAACAGATTTGTCCGGCTTCCTCATACCAGATGCCTTCTTGGCAACGCCCGTCCAGAAAAGACCAGATAACACGACGCCCTGGTAAGTAGCGTTCCACCCCGTAGGCGGTGCCGTCAAAGCCGTAAAAGAGCGTTTTTCCTTGGGTGTAGCGGTCGAATTCTTCGGCCCCCATAGGTTCTATCGCCCGGCCTGTTTGCGGAAGGGACGTTAGGAAGGCCAAGAGAATCAACAACAGTCGCATGGATAGGACTGTGACAGAGCTGCGCTAACAGGCAAACCCCTTTGGCTTATAGGAGGCCAGAGCTGTAGCCTGGCTGTGCCCCGGCGCGTTTCCCTTGCTTCACCTAGGGTCACCTTTGACCCGCAGTGCCAAGCGGGGCAAGCATGGGTGAACACCAAGCCTATGATGGCGCTCAGAGGGGGGAATGGCAGATGACTGGCATCGGCATCTTGGAAACAGCGGCTTTTCTTGCGGCCCTGGCCTACCTAGGATTTACCGCCCGCCCGCCCAGCCTGCTGCGCAGTCTGCTCAAGACGGCATCTGTAGCCGTTCTTGCTCTTGCCGCGCTGATGCTTGGGGCGCCGATGTGGCTGATGCTGGGGCTTGCTCTTTGCGCCCTGGGGGATTTTTTACTTTCCTTGGATGGGGAACGGGCCTTTATGGGCGGAGTGGGTGCCTTTGCCCTTGGGCATTTGGCCTATGTGGTTCTGTTTCTAGGGCATCCCAGCAGTGATTTGAGCCAGATCTGGAACATGCCGGGCCTCGCGCTGGCCTGTGCCTTTGTTGTGTTGGGGCTGGTGATGGAGGGCATTCTCGCTCCGCGCGCTGGGGATCTGAAGGTCCCCGTTTTGCTCTATATACCGATCATTCTTGCCATGGGGGGCGCGGCCTTGAGCCTGAACAGCTCGGCGCTGATCTGGGTACTGCCTGCGGCATTGGCCTTTATCGCCTCAGATGTGATCCTTGCCTTTGAAACCTTTGTTATTGAAAAAGAGCACCCCATGCGTCGCTACACGCCATATTTGGTCTGGCCGCTCTATTGGGGGGCGCAGGCTGGGTTTTATCTGTCTTTTTCCTGATTGGCGCACTTCATCCGCTTTGCAACCGGGGGCAATCCGCATTAGGTGAAGGGGAAACCCTGTTGCGGAGGCCCTGATGGCGTTTTTCTCAAAGCTCAAGGAGCGCTTGTTCAAATCCTCGTCGAAACTGGACGAAGGGCTGGAGGCAATTGTAGACGAGGGCGGGGGTACTGAGCAGGCTGCTGCTGTTGAGACGCGGGTTATTGACGCGCCTCCTAGTGCAACGCAAACAGCACCAGCATCTGAGGCAGCACAACCGTCGGGTCTTCTGGGGCGCCTGGTCGGGCGCGGTGGCACAGCCGAGCAGCGTCGTACCTTGGATGACGATATGCTGGAGCAGCTGGAGGAGCTGCTGATTGCTGCCGATATGGGGGTGGATACTGCCCTGCGTGTGACCGCCAATATGGCCGAAGGCCGCTTGGGAAAGAAACTCTCTGCGCGCGAGATCAAGGAATTGCTGGCAGCTGAGGTGGCTCGGGTCATGGAGCATGTTGCCAAGCCAATGCCACTCTATGCCCATCGCCCGCAGGTGGTTCTGGTGGTCGGAGTGAATGGTTCCGGTAAGACCACGACGATTGGCAAACTTGCCAGCCAGTTCAAGGCCGCCGGAAAAAATGTGGTGATCGCCGCTGGGGACACTTTTCGCGCTGCTGCTGTTGAACAACTGCAGGTTTGGGGGGACCGTGCTGGGGTGCCGGTGCTGACCGCACCGGAAGGCTCTGATCCTGCCAGCCTCGCCTATGACGCCATGACCCGCGCCCAGGAAGAGGGCGCAGATCTGTTGATGATCGATACGGCAGGTCGCCTGCAGAACCGGGCGGATCTGATGGAGGAACTCTCCAAGATCATCCGTGTCATTCGTAAAAAGGACGAAACCGCGCCGCACAACACTCTGCTGGTGCTAGATGCCACCACCGGCCAGAACGCACTCAGCCAGGTTGAGACATTCCAGAAACTCGCGGATGTTTCAGGTCTAGTGATGACCAAACTGGATGGCACAGCAAAGGGAGGCGTTCTGGTGGCGCTGGCGGATAAATTTGCCCTGCCCATTCACGCCATCGGCGTCGGTGAACAGATCGACGATCTGGCGCCTTTCGATCCAGAAGAATTTGCCGCCGCTCTCACAGGGCTCGACCAATCTTGATTGGGCTGCCGCCTCGCTTTCATTTGGCCAAAAATATCCTACGGGGGTTTGGGGGTGGAAAATCCCCAATGCCCTGTACTCATAATCGAATCGAGCAACCCTGATGAGCGATTGGCTGATTTCTCTCGAAGGCACAGAAGCCGGCCATCAGGCCGCTTTGTTCCTGGCCCTGATGGCGGCTTTCCTTCATGCGGTCTTTGGCGCGCTGCAAAAGGGCAAGCATGATCCCTGGCTGTCGCGCGGCGCCATTGATGCCTCTTATGGGCTGATGGCGGCCCCCTTTGCGCTCTTTGTGGTGCCCTGGCCCGAGCCACATATGTGGGCGATCTTTGCCGTCGTCTGGGTGATTCATGTGGCCTACAAAGTTCTGCAGGCACTGGCCTATACCAAGGGCAGCTATACCGTGGTCTACCCGGTGGTGCGTGGCACTGGGCCGCTGTTTACGGTGATTGGCTCCTACTATCTGTTTGGCGAGGTCTTCACTTTGGTGCAATGGGCCGGCGTCGGGGTCTTGCTTTTGGGCATCTTTGGTCTTGCGGCCTATAATTACCGCTATCTGGAAACTCATCGTGAAACCCTGGGACTGGCGATGTTCCTGGCGCTTGTCACTGGGCTGTTTGTGGCGCTTTACACCACCTATGATGCCTACGGCATTCGCGCCACCGCAGATCCCTTTACCTTTCTGGCCTGGTTTTTCATGATCGACGGCCTGGCAATGCCGCCCTATGCCTATCTGCGCTGGCGCCGCATGGCAAAGAAACCCGATCTGGCGCCGCTGGCAATCAAGGGCATTTTTGGCGGACTTGTCGCTTTTGCCTCCTTTGGTGCGGTGATGCTTGCAACCCGGCTCGATAAGGTGGGTGAGGCCGCCGTTCTGCGCGAAACCTCCACCGTGTTTGCCGCGCTCATCGGCTGGCTGGTGCTGAAAGAAACCGTTGGTCCCCGCCGGGTTGCCTTGATGGCTTTGATCGCGCTGGGCGCCGTGATAGTGGAGATGGGCGGCTGATCCGCATCTCGCGCACCCAGTGCCATAATGACCTACAGGAGATCCCATGACGCGCGCCACAAGTGCATCCAAGAAGATCAACCCAACCCTCAAAATGGTGTTGGAGCTTGGCCCTGTCGTCCTGTTTTTTATCGGCTACATCAAGCTGCGCGAAGAGGTGTTTGTCATAGCTGGGCAGGATTACAAAGGCTTTATCGTCGTGACGGCAGCCTTCATCCCGCTGATGATACTGTCCACACTGGCGCTGTGGAAACTCACCGGTCATCTGTCAAAAATGCAGGTGGCGACGCTGATCCTGGTCGTCTTTATGGGCGGGCTGTCGGTCTGGCTCAATGATGAGCGGTTCTTCAAGATGAAACCAACCTTGATCTATCTGCTCTTTGGTGGGGCGTTGGGGGTTGGTTTGCTGCGCGGGCAAAGCTATCTGAAACTGGTTATGGAAGAGCTGATGCCGCTGGAGCATGAGGGTTGGATGATTCTCACGCGGCGCATCTGTCTGTTTTTCCTGGGTCTTGCCCTGGCTAACGAGCTGATCTGGCGCCTGACGACCACCGATACATGGGTCTATTTCAAAACCTTTGGCCTGCCGGTGGCGATGTTTGCCTTTTTCATGTTCCAGGGGAAAGTGTTCCAGGAACACGGCCTGCCGGACGAGGATGAGGCATAATCAGCCTTTGAAAAACCCAAGGCAGGTCGGGCTACTCCCGGGATGCGTGGTTGCCAAAAATGACCTGTTGCGCGCGGCTGTCTGAACGGTCGCCGCGCCGCGAGGCTTCCAGGCTGCGTCCTGCGAGCACACCGGGACGCTCCCAGAGAAGGTCCAGCCAGCGCGCCATATGAGGTTTGTCCTCCAGGGACTGTTCTTGCCCCTCCCAGAGCGAAGCCCAGGGCCAGATCGCCATATCTGCAATGGTCATTCTGTCGCCCGCCACATATTCGTTCTTTGCCAGTTGCCGGTCTAAAACCCCGTAAAGCCGCGCCACTTCGGCACGGTAGCGATCCTTGGCATAGGGAATAGGATCGGGGGCATATTTCAGGAAATGATGCGCCTGACCGGCCATCGGCCCCAGCCCGCCCATCTGCCACATCAACCATTGATCCACCACCAGCCGCTGGCGCTCGGTTTCGCCATAGAATTGCCCCGTCTTGCGCGCCAGATATTGTAAAATCGCGCCGCTCTCAAACAGAGAGACAGCCGTGCCACCCGGGCCATCTGGATCGACAATCGCAGGCATACGGTTGTTGGGGGCAATCTTCAGGAAATCCGGGGCAAACTGATCCCCCGCGGAAATGTCAATCAGATTGACCTCATAGGGCAGGGCCATTTCCTCAAGCGCGATTGAGATTTTCCAACCGTTTGGCGTCGGCCAGTAATATAGCGCGATGGGATCTTGCATGATCGCCCCTTTGTAAAACCTGTGGGAAACACCCTTTGCGCGATAACAGCATGGGGGCCAAGGTCAAACAAGCCTGCGATGAAACGTGATTGATCACAGGCCAGTGATTGCCAGCGAATGGCGCCCGAAACTCTTGACTGAGCGTTCTAACCGGCGTATCGGAATGCGCATCAACACCGTGGCGATTTGTAACCGGATTGCGGGCCACGTTAAATATCCGCTAAAGAGGTCAGGATGTGAAGGACCCCCTTTCGCTTGGCCGAACGGGGGTTTTTTGTTGCGCGATGAGCGCGGAGGACATGAGATGAGTGAGAACTGGAACAACCGCACAAAGCTGGTGCATGGGGGTACACGCCGCAGCCAGTATAATGAGGTGAGCGAAGCGATTTTCCTCACCCAGGGGTTTGTTTACGACAGCGCCGAACAGGCCGAGGCCAGGTTCCTTGAGACCGGTCCGGATGAGTTTATTTATGCGCGCTACGGCAATCCCACTGTGGCGATGTTCGAAGAGCGTATCGCACTATTGGAAGGGGCCGAAGACGCCTTTGCCACGGCTTCTGGCATGGCGGCTGTCAGCGGCGCGCTGACCTCACTGCTCAAGGCGGGCGATCACGTGGTGTCAGCCAAGGCGCTGTTTGGGTCTTGTCTCTATATCCTGGAAAATATTCTTACCCGTTACGGGGTAGAAGTGACTTTTGTCGATGGCACCGATCTGGATCAGTGGCGCGCGGCGGTACGGCCGGATACAAAGGCGGTGTTCTTTGAAAGCATGTCGAACCCGACGCTGGAAGTTATCGATATCACGGCGGTTGCCGCCATCGCCCATTCGGTCGGTGCTATGGTTGTGGTCGATAATGTTTTCTCCACCCCGGTATTTTCCAAGGCGATCGCGCAGGGCGCTGATGTTGTGGTCTACTCAGCGACCAAACACATTGATGGTCAGGGCCGGGTGCTCGGGGGCGTGGTTCTGGGCAGTAAGGACTTTATCCGTGGTACCCTTGAACCCTACATGAAACACACTGGCGGCTCGCTCAGCCCGTTTAGCGCCTGGACCCTGCTCAAGGGACTGGAGACGATTGACCTACGGGTCAAAGCACAAGCGCAGAGCGCATTGTTAATTGCGCAGGCTTTCGATGGCCACGCCGCGCTGAACCGCACAATCTATCCAGGTCTTGAAACCCATGCCCAAAATGCGCTGGTGCAAAGCCAGCTGGGGGGCGCAGGCGGAACTGTGCTGTCGCTGGATCTCAAGGGCGGCAAGCAGGCGGCTTTCCGCTTCCTCAATGCGCTGACCATTCCGGTGATCTCCAATAATCTTGGTGATGCCAAATCCATCGCCACACACCCGGCAACCACGACCCACCAGCGTCTGCCCGATGAGCAGAAGGCTGCCCTGGGGATCACCCCCGGTCTGGTTCGGTTCTCGGTTGGTTTGGAAGACAGC
Organism: Roseobacter sp. MED193; assembly: GCF_000152965.1. GTDB lineage: Bacteria > Pseudomonadota > Alphaproteobacteria > Rhodobacterales > Rhodobacteraceae > Pseudophaeobacter. Next base: position 3,740,495 of record NZ_CH902583.1, read on the forward strand.
GATGACCTGATTGCGGATCTGGAACAGGCTTTGGCTGCCTCCCAGGGCTAAGCCGGTCCTGGGCTCTTGCCCCGGATTTGAGGCGTAAGTCCGATCCGGGGGGGAATCTGACGTATTTGACTGATCCGTTTTGAGTTTTGGGCCGTATAGGTCTAAACAGTAAAACGCAGCCCTCACTGGGCGGCGCCAACGGAGTGCATTTTGCTATGAATATCCAAACGCGTGATCTGTCCGAGGCTCCCGATCGTCATGCCGCCGAAACGGCACTGGCGCTGCTGCGGCAATGGGCCGAAGCCGCCGACCCCAGTGAGGTGGCGCAACTGGACCCAGCAATTGCACGTCTGTTGCCTGGTCGCGAGCTGGGCAACTACCCGGAGCTATCGCGCGATTACCCAGAGGAATTTGTGTCTGATGCGGCCTACCGGGCTACGCTGCCAGATCTTCAGAACGGGCCTGCAAGTCTTATTCGCGGTGCCAAAGAGCAGATCCAGCACGTGGGCATTTCTAACTTTCGGCTGCCAATCCGGTTTCACAGCCGTGACGGGCATGACCAGACCTTAGAGACCAGTATCACCGGTTCAGTCAGCCTAGAGGCGGACAAAAAGGGCATCAACATGTCCCGGATTATGCGCTCCTTTTATAAACACGCTGAAAAAACCTTTAGTTTCGAGGTAATGGAATCTGCATTGAGTGACTACCTCACCGATCTGGAGAGCATGGATGCGCGATTGCAGATGCGGTTTTCGTTTCCGGTGCGGATTGAAAGCCTGCGTTCTGGTCTGTCTGGCTATCAGTACTACGACATCGCGCTGGAGTTGGTTCAATCCGAGGGGCAGCGCCACAAGGTGATTCATCTGGACTATGTTTATTCGTCGACCTGCCCATGTTCGCTAGAGCTGAGCGAACATGCCCGCAAAGCACGGGGGCAACTGGCCACGCCGCATTCGCAGCGATCCGTTGCGCGGCTTTCGGTTTCGGTCGACCCCGATGGCGAATGCCTGTGGTTTGAAGATCTGATTGAGCACTGCCGCAGGGCCGTGCCGACAGAGACACAGGTGATGGTCAAGCGTGAGGATGAACAGGCCTTTGCGGAGCTGAACGCTGCCAATCCGATTTTTGTCGAAGATGCAGCACGGCTGTTCTGTGAAGCCTTGCAGAATGACGCCCGAATCAAAGATTTTCGTGTTGTTGCCAGCCATCAGGAAAGCCTGCATAGCCATGATGCCATCAGCATTCTGACTCAAGGGCCACTTTTTGCCAACAAGAGCCTGGACCCACGTTTGTTCTCTTCTTTGATCCATCAGGGCTGAGAAAGGCAGAGATTGCCGACCGGGGACGGGGCCCAAGGGGAACAGCTAAAGCGTTGTGTACTGAGCACGACGCGATTGCCGGGCGCGGGCTTTGGCTTGACAGTTTCGACTAGGAGGTCCAACGCTCACCCTCATGTTGGACCTTCGACCCGTTGGATATGTGATCGGCCTTCTGGTCGTGATTCTGGGCGCCATGATGGTGTTTCCCTTCCTCGCTGACCTTATCGAGGGGCGGGGCGCGTGGCCTGTGTTTTTGGAAAGCGGTATTATAACCATGCTAGGTGGGGCGCTTTTGGCGCTGAGCTGTGGCAGTGGAAACCACGAGGGGCTGTCGATCCAGCAGACTTTCTTGTTGACCACCCTTGTCTGGGTTGCGTTGCCTATTTTTGGCGCTTTGCCTCTTATGCTGGGGGCCACTGATCTCAGCTTTACAGACGCGTTTTTCGAAGCCATGTCCGGTCTGACTACGACCGGGTCAACGGTGATTTCAGGGCTGGATGAGCTGCCAAAGGGACTGCTGTTGTGGCGTGGAATCCTGCAATGGCTCGGCGGGATCGGGATCATTGTCGTCGCGATGGTCTTTCTGCCAGAGCTGCGGGTTGGCGGCATGCAGATCTTTAAGTCAGAGAGCTTTGATACTTTTGGTAAAATTTTGCCCCGTGCCCAGGCGATCGCAAAGCAGATCGCGCTGATCTATCTTGGTCTGACGGCCATCTGCATGCTGGTCTATATCGCCCTGGGCATGGGTGGGTTTGATGCCTTGGTACATGCCATGACCACTATGTCTACGGGTGGGTTTTCCAACTATGATGCGTCATTTGGGGCCTTTTCGGGGGCCGCAGAATATGCGGCCTCGATTTTTATGATCTGCGCTGCCTTGCCGTTTGTGCGTTACGTGCAGCTGGTAAACGGTAAGGCGACACCGCTGTTCCACGATAGCCAAATTCGGGTATTTCTCGGGACGATTCTGGTTCTTGTTCTGGTAACTTCGGGCGTCCTGGTCACTGTTTTTCCGCACCACCCTGAGCAAGCTGTTCGCGAGGCGCTGTTTAATATTACCTCGATCATCTCTGGTACCGGATACGCTAGCGTCGACTATATGGAGTGGGGAAGTTTCCTCATCATGGTGTTCTTCTTTATTGGTCTGATTGGCGGCTGCGCGGGTTCAACCGCCTGCTCGATCAAGATCTTTCGCTATCAGCTGCTCTTTGCCTCAATCCGGGTGCAGATCCAGCGAATCCGCTCGCCGAATGGAATCTTTGTGCCCCGGTTTGATGGCCGCCCCGTGGGCCCGGACGTGCTAAGTTCGGTGATTTCCTTTTTCATGTTCTTTATTGTTACGATGGGGATTGTGGCCTGGGCGCTGGCGCTGACAGGTTTGGATTTTATCACCGCTATATCTGGCGCCGCTACGGCGGTGGCCAATGTCGGGCCGGGGCTGGGAGACATTATCGGGCCAGCCGGAAACTTTTCCTCACTGAATGATGCCGCCAAATGGATCCTGAGCAGTGCGATGTTGATTGGGCGGCTGGAGTTGATGGCGGTCTTTGCTATTCTCACAATCCGGTTTTGGCGCGCCTAAGTGCCGCCTGGGCGGGCGGTTTCACGGCTGCGGCAGATCGTCTGCCTGTGGCATATCGGGTGTATCGCTACAATCCCTAGTCTTGCCCTCTAATCCGCTTCCGCCTATGAGGCTGTGATCGGAAACAGCGAGCGCACGGAGACTTTTGCCCATGCCCGTTCTAGTAATGAAGTTCGGCGGCACATCCGTCGCCAATCTCGACCGGATCCGCCGCGCCGCCAAGCGTGTCGGCGTTGAAGTGGCCAAGGGCTATGATGTCATCGTCATTGTCTCTGCCATGTCCGGTAAGACCAATGAATTGGTTGGCTGGGTCAATGAGACCTCGCCAATGTTTGATGCCCGTGAATATGACGCGGTGGTCTCTTCGGGGGAAAACATCACCGCCGGGCTGATGGCGCTGACACTGCAGGAAATGGATGTGCCTGCGCGCAGCTGGCAAGGCTGGCAAGTGCCGCTGAAAACCACCAGCGCCCATAGCCAGGCCCGGATCGAAGAGATCCCACCGGAAAACATTAATGCAAAGTTTTCTGAGGGCATGCGTGTCGCAGTGGTGGCTGGTTTCCAGGGGATTAGTCCCGAGGGTCGGATCACCACATTGGGACGCGGTGGATCTGATACCACTGCTGTGGCTTTTGCGGCGGCCTTTGATGCCGAACGCTGTGATATCTACACAGATGTGGACGGGGTTTATACCACAGATCCGCGCATCTGTGACAAGGCGCGCAAGCTTGACAAAATCGCCTTTGAAGAAATGCTGGAATTGGCCTCACTTGGGGCAAAGGTATTGCAGACCCGCTCGGTTGAGCTGGCGATGCGGTATAAGGTGAAACTGCGCGTTCTCTCTAGCTTTGAAGAACAATCCGACGAGGCCGGAACACTGGTCTGCGACGAGGAGGAAATCATGGAATCCAATGTAGTGGCTGGTGTGGCCTATTCCCGCGATGAAGCCAAGATGACCTTGATGTCGGTTGCTGACCGGCCCGGCATTGCAGCGATCATCTTTAATGCGCTCTCTGACGGAGGGGTGAATGTTGATATGATCGTGCAAAACATCTCGGAAGATGGCCGTACGGACATGACATTTTCTTGCCCCACCGATCAGGTGGCTCGCGCCGAGAAAGCACTCCTGGCGATCAAGGACGCAGGCGAGCTGAACTACGCCGAGTTAGTGGCTGATGTTGAGGTCGCGAAGGTCTCTGTGGTTGGGATCGGGATGCGCTCCCAATCGGGTGTAGCTGCGAAAATGTTCAAGGTGCTCTCGGATGAGGGTATTAACATCAAGGTCATTACAACCTCAGAGATTAAGATTTCCGTGCTTGTCGACCGAAAATACATGGAACTTGCGGTGCAAGCACTGCATGATGCCTTTGAATTGGATAAGGCAGCCTGATAACTTTGGGCTGCCTGCCACAAAAAGAATATGTGAACAGGGCCCATGGTCGAATCTACTGAATCTGAAAGTCGCAAGCTGCTTGGCCGCCTGCGAGAGGCTATGGCCGGGGAAGATCCTGGCCAGGCCCGCCTGGACAAGATCACGCATCTGATCGGTGACAGTATCGGGACTGAGGTTTGCTCGGTCTATCTGTTTCGCGATGATGAGACGCTGGAGCTGTGTGCAAGCGAAGGGTTGAACGTCGAATCCGTGCACCAGACCCGGATGCGGATCGGCGAAGGCCTGGTGGGGCGTGTGGCTAAGTTTGGCAAGGTGATCAATACGCCAGATGCACCAAACGCCAAGGGCTTTCGCTATATGCCTGAAACAGGCGAAGAACGTTTTTCGTCTTTTCTAGGTATTCCAATCCAACGGCTTGGCGAAATGCTGGGTGTTCTGGTTGTTCAGTCCAAAGACGCGCGCGAGTTTTCAGCCGATGCGGTCTACGCCCTAGAAGTGGTGGCTATGGTCATTGCGGAAATGACCGAGCTTGGCGCCTTTGTTGGCGATGAGCCTGGCCTGTCGCCACTGCACCAACAGCCTGTTCTGTTGCCCGGAACTGCTGCTCAGGAAGGCGCTGCTGAAGGGCATGTCTGGCTGCACGAACCCCGCGTGCTGGTGACCAATCCAATTGCGGATGATCCTGAAAAAGAGCTGGAGCGTCTCACCGAGGCGGTCGAGCAGTTGCGCGTGGGCGTCGACAAGATGCTTGAGATCTCGCAGAACGGAGATAAAGAGCAGCTACAGGTTCTTGAGGCCTATCGGATGTTTGCCAATTCCAAGGGCTGGATGCGGCGCATGGAAGAAGATATCTCTCGCGGTCTCAGCGCCGAAGCCGCAGTAGAGAAAGAGCAGTCTCAGGCCCGTGCGCGTTTGTCTCAAGTGCAGGACGCATATTTGCGGGAACGGTTGAGCGATCTGGACGATTTGTCGAACCGGTTGTTGCGCATTCTGACCGGGCAGGGGGCTGAAACCGGCGCTGAACTGCCGGACGATCCTATCCTGGTTGCGCGCAATATCGGGCCCGCTGAATTGCTGGAATATGGCCGAAACCTCAGAGGTATCGTGCTGGAGGAGGGCTCTGTTGGCTCTCATGCAGCCATAGTGGCCCGCGCCCTGGCGATTCCTTTGGTGGTGAATGCCAAACGCATCAGGAATGAAGCCCTAAACGGCGATCATATCATGGTGGACGGAGAGCAAGGCGTGGTGCATCTGCGTCCTGACGACAGTGTCGTGAGTGCTTTTCGTGACAAGATTGCCATGTTGGCACAGGCGCAAGAACGCTACGTCTCCATCCGTGACAAGGCGGCTGTGACCCAGGATGGCCACAGGATAAATTTGGTCATGAATGCCGGCCTGATGGCCGATCTTCCCTCGCTGGAGAATTCAGGTGCCGAAGGCGTGGGTCTGTTTCGGACTGAACTTCAGTTTTTGGTGCGCAACCAAATGCCCCGTCGTTCTGAGCTGGTCACCCTGTATAAACGCGTGTTGGATTCCGCGCAGGGGAAGAGGGTTGTATTTCGAACTTTGGATATTGGTTCAGACAAAGTTCTGCCCTACATGAAGCCAAATGACGAACCAAACCCGGCTTTGGGCTGGCGCGCTATTCGGGTAGGCTTGGACAAACCTGGGATGATGCGGATGCAGTTACAGGCGCTGATACGGGCTGCAGAAGGGCGTCCACTGACAGTGATGTTCCCCTTTGTTGCGCAGGCTGAAGAATTCCGCGCTGCGCGTAACGAGGTGAACAAGACGCTGGAGCGGGAGCGTATCCTGGGTCACGCCTTGCCAGAGAGCCTGGAAATCGGCGCTATGCTAGAGACTCCGTCCCTCGCCTTCGCCCCGCAAAAGTTTTTTGATGAGGTCGACTTTATCTCGATTGGTGGCAACGATCTGAAGCAGTTCTTCTTTGCTGCAGACCGAGAGAACGAACGGGTGCGCAAGCGCTATGATAGCCTCAATGTCAGCTTCCTCACATTTATTGACCAAATTGTAGAGCGCTGTGCGACATCCAGCACCCCGCTCAGCTTCTGCGGCGAAGATGCAGGGCGCCCGATTGAGGCCGCCTGTCTTGCCGCTATGGGCTTGCGGACACTGTCGATGCGGCCCGCTTCAATTGGGCCTGTTAAGTCTTTGTTAATGCGGATTAACCTTGGTGACTTGAGGAAGGTCATCTTTGAGTCACGGCATCGAGGCGATCAGTCCGTTCGCGAGGCGGTCATGCGCTACCTGCGCGAGATCTAATTGGTCGCGCAGGGGCGCGGGGCTTTCTTGTCAATTCTGTTTGTCTGCTGTCGTTTTTCTGACGTCAGCCGCAGGCACTCGTCCGGAGAGCAACTTCAACGTATCGCCAGGGCGGAAAGCCCCCTTATTGGGGGGGAGAGGTGCAATTTATTCAGAAATATTGATTGTCCTATATCGTTAAAAATGGACAAAAATGAGGAAAAATTAGAGGATAATTTCCAAATATCAACTTTTTTACTAGTTTTGGAGGTCTTGAGCAGATTGCGAAGGGCAGCACGGTTTGGGATGGCACTAAAAGCTGAGTTTTCTGGCGTGTTTCGTGAGCTAGAGTTAAAGAATTCACAGTCCTTTTGTTGGTCCAAAAATTTTTTGCAATGCTAATCCACAAGTTTATCCACATAAGTGTGAGGGTTAATGTATTGTTAACCAACATGAATGTGGCTTTTCCTAGATGCAGGAGTGGCAGGTCCTAACAGAGGGGGCTCTTGGGCGTAGGGCTTGCGTAGGGCACATCAATCCGGCGCGTGCCATGGGGGAGTATGCATAAATCTTCAAGTATGAAACTTTAAGCTTGAAGTTTTTTACTGCTGACCTATCCTGATCCTATCTTTTGATTTCAGGGAAGAATGGGTCATGAAAGTCGCATGTTTGGGAGGGGGGCCTGCGGGGCTCTATTTTGCAATCTCGCTGAAGCTGCGGCAGCCCGAGGCTGAGGTCACCGTATTTGAGCAAAATAAGGCGGATGACACCTTTGGTTGGGGGGTGGTGCTGTCGGATGATGCACTGGACAATCTAAGCCAGAATGATCCTGAATCTGCCCGGGCGATCAAAGAGAGCTTTGCCTATTGGGACGATATTGCGGTGGTGCAAGAGGGCGTGAGGACCGTCTCTCAAGGACATGGTTTTGCAGGCATCGGCCGCAAGAGATTGCTGTTGATCCTGCAAGAACGCGCACGGGCGCTTGGAGTTGATCTGCAGTTCGAAACCCGCACAAAACCTGCATCCGCCTACCAAAAAGATTACGATGTCGTGGTGGGGTGTGACGGGCTGAACTCTGCGGTTCGCAACGAATTTGCCGATCACTTCAAACCCAATATCGATGTGCGCCCCTGCAAATTTATCTGGCTTGGCACGCATCAGAAGTTTGATGATGCGTTTACCTTTGTATTTGAAAAAACCAAACATGGCTGGGTCTGGATCCATGCCTATCAATTCGACGATGATACCGCTACCGTGATTGTTGAATGCTCTGGCGAGACTTGGGATCGCTGGGGGTTCGAAGATATGTCCAAGGAGGAGATCATTCGTACCTGCGAAGAGATCTTTGCCGATCATTTAGGCGGTCATGCCCTGATGTCCAATGCTGATCACCTTCGAGGCTCGGCGGTTTGGATCAACTTCCCGCGGGTGCTCTGTGACAAGTGGCACCACGAAAACGTTGTGCTGCTGGGCGACGCCTCGGCCACCGCGCATTTCTCAATTGGTTCTGGATCCAGGTTGGCCTTTGACAGTGCCATTGCCCTGGCAGAGCTGATTTCTACCGAACAGAGCCTGGAGCGGGCCTTTGAACGCTATCAGGACGAGCGCCGCCTGGATGTGCTGCGCCTGCAGTCTGCGGCGCGCAATTCGCTGGAGTGGTTTGAAGACGTTGAGCGCTATCTTGGCATGGACCCCGTGCAGTTCAATTATTCTCTTCTTACCCGCAGCCAAAGAATCTCACATGAAAATCTGCGCTTGCGCGATCCAAACTGGCTGAAATCGGCAGAAAAGTGGTTTCAGGAAAGTTCCGGAGCGCCAGATGGTGCGCCAGTACGCCCGCCAATGTTTGCGCCCTATCATCTGCGTGGCATGGCGTTGAAAAATCGCATCGTGGTCTCTCCGATGGCACAGTATAAGGCGGTTGATGGCTGTCCGACGGATTGGCATCTGATCCATTATGGCGAACGCGCTAAGGGCGGCGCCGGGCTTGTCTACACCGAAATGACCTGCGTCAGCCCCTCGGGCCGGATCACCCCCGGATGCCCTGGTCTCTACGCGCCGGAGCATGAAGCCGCCTGGACGCGTTTGGTGGACTTTGTGCATCAAGAGACCGATGCCAAGATCTGCTGCCAGATCGGTCATTCGGGGCGCAAGGGGTCCACACAAGTCGGCTGGGAGGAGATGGACGCGCCGCTGGCGGCGGGCAACTGGGATCTGGTTTCGGCTTCCGCTCTGTCCTGGTCGCCAAACAATGCGGAGCCGCGCGAGATCACCCCGGCGGAAATGCAACAAATTAAGGGGGAGTTTGTCGCCTCAGTTGAAATGGCTGCGCGCTGTAGATTTGACATGATCGAACTCCATGCTGCACATGGCTATCTAATTTCATCCTTCATCTCGCCTAAATCGAACATTCGGACGGATTCCTATGGTGGCTCGCTCGACAATAGGTTGCGCTACCCGCTAGAGGTCTTTGCTGCCATGCGGGCAGCTTGGCCTGCGGATAAGCCTATGTCGGTGCGGATCTCGGCCACGGATTGGCTGGGTGAGGGGGGCGTCACACCCGAAGAGGCGGTAGAGATTGCCCGCGCCTTCTCACAGGCGGGCGTGGATATCATTGATGTTTCTGCAGGCCAGACCTCAATCGAAGGTCAGCCGGTCTACGGCCGCATGTTTCAGACGCCTTTCTCCGATCGCATTCGCAACGAAGCGGGGCTGGCAACCATGGCAGTCGGCAATATCTATGAGGCGGATCACGCCAATTCTATCCTGATGGCGGGGCGCGCAGATCTGGTCTGCGTAGGGCGCCCACATCTGGCAGATCCTTATTGGACTTTGCATGAGGCCACTAAGATCGGTGATCGGTTTGGTGGCTGGCCCTTGCCCTATGAGGCAGGACGCGACCAGGCTTGGCGGCTTGCGGATCGCGACGCAGAAGTGATCCGGGCATGAACTTTCAGGGCAAACACGTTGTAATCACTGGCGGTGGCTCGGGTCTTGGGGCGGAATTGGCCCGTCAGTTTGCGGCAAAAGAGGCCCATGTGACCATCCTTGGCCGTCGCATGGAAGCCTTGCAGGAGGTTGCCGACGAAACTGGTGCCTTGCCGCTCTCATGTGATGTGACGCAGCGCGACAGCTTGGATCTCGCAGTGTCGAAAGCCATCGCTGAACAGGGCGCGGTGGATATTGCCCTTGCCAATGCCGGCGCGGCACCCTCCAAAGCCTTTGAGCAGATGGACGAGGCGGATTTTACGGATGCTTTGGGCGTCAACCTGCTGGGGGTGTTTAACCTTTGGCAGGCCTGCCTGCCGGGAATGAAAGCGCTGGGTTGGGGGCGGTTGATCGCTGTTGCCTCCACCGCTGGCCTGAAAGGATACCCCTATGTGTCCGGCTATTGCGCGGCAAAACACGGGGTGGTGGGTCTCACGCGGGCCTTGGCGGTTGAGTTGGCAAAATCTGGGGTGACTGTGAATGCGCTTTGCCCTGGATTTATCGAGACGCCACTGTTGGAGGAGTCACTGGATCTGATCGTGGCAAAAACCGGCATGTCGCGAGAGCAGGCGGCCAAGTCTTTGCGCCGTGGAAATCCCCAAGACCGGTTCATCCAACCAAGCGAGGTCGCAGAAGCTGCGCTTTGGCTGGCGAGTGAGGCTTCCGGATCTGTGAACGGCAGCGCATTGCCTATTTCTGGAGGTGAAATTTGACGGATACGGAGAGTTCGAAGGATCGGTTGCGGCTTTGGCTGCGTTTGCTCAAGGCGACACGCAGTGTGGAAAGTGCCCTGCGTGAGAACCTGCGGCAAGATTTTGCGACAACCTTGCCCCGGTTCGATGTAATGGCAGCCCTGTCTCGGCACGAGCAGGGGCTCAAGATGAGCGAATTGTCGAGCGTGCTTAAAGTCTCCAATGGGAATGTGACCGGAATTGTGGAGCGCCTGGTCGAGGATGGCCATGTGTTGCGTGAAAAGGTCCCTGGAGATCGCCGGGCCAGCCGGGTGCGGCTGACCCCAGAAGGGGTGGCAGAATTTTCCCGACAAGCCGAGGCGCACGAGGGCTGGATAGATGAGATTTTTGCTGCGGTAGCCCCAGAGGCCGCCCAGGGCATAAGCGAGGCGCTGGATGCAGTGGCGCAGCAATTGGAAGACAGGGAGAGCACGCAATGACGCAGATCGACACCAAGCATTTTCTTTGTCGGGTGGAGGACGGCATCGCGACCGTTTTCCTGGACCGACCAGAACGCAAGAACCCGCTGACCTTTGAAAGCTACGGCGAGTTGCGCGATTGGTTTCGGGATCTGCACTATGACGATACGGTGAAGGCTGTGGTCTTTGCTTCTAACGGTGGGAACTTCAGCTCAGGCGGTGATGTGCATGATATCATTGGCCCGCTGACCAAAATGAGCATGAAGGAGTTGCTCGCATTTACCCGCATGACCGGCGATTTGGTTAAGGCGATTGTCAATTGCGGCAAGCCAGTCATTGCGGCGATTGATGGCATTTGTGTTGGTGCAGGTGCGATTATCGCCATGGCCTCGGATCTGCGTATTGCCACGCCTGAGGCAAAGACGGCCTTTCTGTTTACGCGTGTTGGCCTTGCCGGCTGTGACATGGGAGCCTGTGCGATCCTGCCCCGCATCATCGGACAGGGGCGCGCGGCAGAGCTGCTTTATACGGGCCGCTCAATGAGTGCAGAAGAGGGCGCAGCCTGGGGCTTTCATAACAAGTTGGTTGCCGCCTCAGATCTCGAGGCAGAGGCCCATGCCCTGGCGGAGCGTATCGCCGCGGGGCCGAACTTTGGCAATATGATGACCAAGACCATGTTGGCGCAGGAATGGTCGATGTCGATTGAACAGGCCATTGAGGCCGAAGCGCAGGCCCAGGCGATCTGTATGCAGACGGCCGATTTTGAGCGTGCCTATCATGCCTTTGTGAACAAGGAAAAACCGGTTTTTGAAGGTGATTAAGCTGATAAGGAGCCGCTTGGGGCGGGGCTGGGATGCCTCCGGCGGGAATATTTTTGGAAAGATGAAACTGTGAGGTGACAGATGGCGGACCGGACCTTTTTGAGCTGGCCATTCTTTGAGGATCGGCACCGGGAACTCGCCCGGGAGCTGGATCGCTGGGCCGACCAGACGCTGGGACATATCGATCACGCGGATGTCGATGGGGCCTGCCGCAACCTGGTTGCCGCTTTGGGAGAGGCCGGATGGGCGCAGCACAGTGGTGCGATGGCGGGCGAGAGTCTGGATGTGCGCACGCTCTGCCTGATCCGGGAGACATTGGCACGCCATGATGGGCTGGCTGATTTTGCCTTTGCCATGCAGGGGCTGGGAACCGGAGCGATCTCGTTGTTTGGTACCGAAGCTCAGCAGGCGGAGTGGCTGCCTTTGACCCGCAGTGGCAAGGCTATTTCCGCTTTTGCGCTCACTGAACCGCGCTCAGGCTCAGATGTGGCCAATTCCACTATGACGGCCACTTTGGACGGCGAAGACTACGTGTTGAATGGGGAAAAAACCTGGATTTCCAACGGCGGCATTGCCGATGTTTACACCCTGTTTGCACGCACCGGGGAGGGGCCAGGGGCCAAAGGCTTGTCTGCCTTTATTGTGCCGGCTGGGTTGCCAGGGTTTGAGGTGGTGGCGCGCCAGCAGGTGATTGCGCCGCATCCTTTGGCGACATTGCAATTTAGCGATTGCCGCATTCCCAAATCGGCGCTTTTGGGCCAACCCGGCGGTGGCTTTAAGATTGCGATGTCGGTACTTGATGTCTTTAGATCAACAGTGGCGGCGGCCGCACTTGGCTTTGCCCGCCGTGCTTTGGATGAAGCGCTGCACAGGGTCTCTACCCGTCAGGTGCAGGGGGCGCCGCTGTTTGATCTGCAGATGGTACAGGGGCACATTGCGGATATGGCGCTGGACGTTGATGCGGCGGCTCTGTTGGTCTATCGCGCAGCCTGGGCCAAAGATAGCGGCGCCATGCGTGTTACCCGCGAGGCGGCCATGGCCAAGTTGTTTTCCACTGACCAAGCGCAGCAGGTTATCGACAAAGCTGTGCAGTTACATGGCGGCGACGGAGTGCGGCATGGGCAAAAGGTCGAAGAGTTATACCGTGATATCAGGGCTTTGCGTATCTATGAGGGGGCCTCGGATGTGCAGCGGGTGGTGATTGCCCGCCAGACCCTTGGCGCGTTTGAAGGAGGGAAGTGAGATGTTGGGAGCCAGCGCGCATATCGATACATTCACCCGTGACAACTTACCACCGCAGGACCAATGGCCGGAATTCCTGCTGGAGGGGTTTGATTACCCTGAGCAGTTGAATGTCGGGGTCGAGCTGACAGATGCCATGGTTGCCAAAGGTTTTGGTGACCATACGGCTCTGATTGGGAACGGACGGCGGCGGACCTATAAAGAACTGGCGGATTGGACCAATCGATTGGCCCATGTCCTAAGCGAGGATCTGGGTATCAGGCCGGGTAACCGTGTCTTGATCCGGTCTGCCAACAATCCGGCCATGGTGGCCTGCTGGTTGGCGGCGACGAAAGTGGGCGCGGTGGTGGTCAATACCATGCCGATGCTGCGGGCGGGGGAATTGGGACAGATTGTCGACAAGGCCGAGATCAGCCATGCGCTCTGTGATACCCGGCTCATGGAAGAGCTGGTGACCTGTGCCAAGACATCCGACTATCTGAAATCGGTTGTTGGCTTTGACGGCACCTTGAACCATGACGCCGAACTGGACCGTTTGGCCCTGGAAAAACCGGTCAGTTTTGAGGCGGTGCAGACCGGTCGCGATGATGTGGCCTTGCTGGGGTTCACTTCGGGCACTACGGGAGCCCCTAAGGCGACGATGCATTTTCACCGGGATTTGTTGATCATCGCCGATGGCTATGCGCAGGAGGTGCTGGATGTCCAACCTGAGGATGTTTTTGTTGGTTCGCCGCCCTTGGCCTTTACCTTTGGTCTCGGGGGCTTGGCGATTTTTCCGCTGCGGTTTGGCGCTGCCGCCACACTGTTGGAGAATGCTTCTCCTCCCAACCTGATCGAGATTATTCAGAAATACCGCGCGACGGTGTGTTTTACCGCGCCAACGGCCTACCGGGTAATGTTGCAGGCGATGGAGCAGGGGGCAGATCTATCTTCGCTGCGCGCGGCTGTTTCTGCTGGTGAGACCCTGCCGTCGCCGGTCTATGAGGACTGGATGGCCAAGACCGGTAAACCGATGCTGGATGGGATCGGTGCTACAGAGATGCTGCATATCTTTATTACCAATCGTTTCTCAGATCACCGTCCAGCCTGCACCGGTAAACCGGTAAGCGGCTATCAGGTGCGCGTTCTGGATCAGGACGGAAATGAGGTCCCACGTGGGGAGATAGGACGGTTGGCGGTCAAAGGACCGACGGGATGCCGCTATCTGGCGGATGATCGGCAGGCCTCCTATGTGCAGGATGGCTGGAATGTGACAGGGGACAGTTTCACCATGGACGCCGAAGGCTATCTGCATTTTGCTGCTCGTAACGACGATATGATCATCTCATCCGGCTACAATATTGCAGGACCCGAGGTGGAGGCGGCACTCCTGTCGCATGAGGCCGTGTCGGAATGCGCGGTGATTGGAACGCCAGATGAGGCGCGCGGCTCAATTGTTGAAGCCCATGTGGTGCTTTCTGCAGGGCATATTCCATCTGAGGCCTTGGTGAAGCTGTTGCAAGACCATGTGAAGGCCAGTATCGCGCCCTTTAAATACCCGCGTTCCGTGGTTTTTGCCAAAGACTTGCCAAAGACCGAAACGGGTAAAATCCAACGTTTTCGGCTAAAATCTTAGTGCGGGGCAGGGGCGGATCTGTTTGATTACAGTCTGTCGCCCCTGTCGAACTGTATCACGCAGCCTTTGCAGCTAGTTTCTGCACCTGGCCGAGCCACCGATTCACTGCTTTGGGCTTTGCGTGAGAGGCGGGGGCCAAAAAGGTGGTCTTGACGGGTTTCAAGCCGATAAAGCCGAGGATCTGACGCTCTGTTTGGCGCAGCATGGCATTGCCGTAGAAGAGCCACATCAAAAACTTTGGGGTGTCCGCAGTGACGATGACGCGCCCGCTACGCCCCTTTAGCATTGGGGCAGGCATGCCCATCTTGGTATTACGTGTGTCAAAAGCCTTACCCGGCAATAGCGCGCGATCAAACAAGCCTTTCAACTTGCCTGGCAGTCCGCCCCACCACATGGGCGTGGTCATCACAAAATGCTCACACCATTCCAGGTCGTTGAAAAAACGCTCTAAATCTGGCTCTAGGGGTTTGACATTAGAATAGCCCGCAAAGCCGTAATCGTTGTCAAAATCGAGATCATGCAGATGAAGGATACGGACTTCGTGACCGTTTTCCTCGGCAGTGCGCGCATAGGCGAGGCTTAGTGCTTTGTTCAGGGAGGTCTCGGCGGGGTGGCCGTTCAAGATAAAGATTCGGGTCATGGGGTGCTCCAATAATTGACTGCGGTCATTTAATTGGATAGAAAATGACCGTAGTCAATTAGAAAATGACCGTAGTCAAAAATATGTGACCGCGCAGGGAAGCAAATTGACCATCCAGATTGCACATGGCAGCTAGAGAGCATGGTGAGGCAAATGCAAAAAAGAACTTTGGAGACCCGCGCCCGGCTTGTCGCAGTGGCGACGGCTTTGGTGGCGGAAAACGGCTACGGCGCACTGCGTACCGACGAAGTGGTCAAGAGGGCTGGTGTGGCCAAGGGGACTTTCTTTTCTCATTTCAAAGATAAAGACGCCCTGATGGACCTGTTGATCGGGGCGGGTATCGACGCCCATTTGGATCAATTGGCCAAGGCGCCCCCGCCGGAGACCGTGGAAGAACTGGTGGCGTTGCAAGCCCCTTTGCTGCATTTTATGACCCAAGAGCGCTATGTCTTTGATGTGATCCTGCGCCTGTCCGGTGCTGCGGCGGTGGCCGAGATTGGTGCAATAGCCACCACATTTGGGCGCTACCTCGACCTCACAGTCCCTTGGTTCGAAAAGGGAACGTTCCGCAATGATATTTCTGCGGAGTTACAGGCCGACGGTATGCAGGCCTTTGTGACACAAGCTATGGCTCTGCATTTCTGTGCCCTGCACGAGGATCAAAGCATGGGGGCTCGGTTAGCCGTTTACCTGCGTGCCTGGCTGTGTCCTGGGGGGTGAGGTCGCGATTGCCGCCTTCCTTAGGTACCTAAGGAAATGGCGTTGCAGGGTCGCCCTGCTGCCATTGTGGGTATTTCTGCATGATGCCTTGAAACCTGTCGCTGATCAGGAAACGCTCCAGCCAGGCCTGAAGGTTAGGCCAGGGTTGCTGGTCGAACCAGAGCTTGTCGATGAAGGCAAACTGCCGCACGAAGGGCAAGATGGCATAATCTGCGATTGTTGCCTGGGCAAAAATCCAAGTGTCAATCTGTTGGTCAAGATCGGCGAGGAACAGGGCGGCCTGCGGACGTTGGACTGCGGCATCCTCTGATGGATAGCGGCTAGCGTATTTTGTCCTGTCTAAGGCCCGTTTGAAAGGGCCGTCGGCCCTGGCAATCCAATCCCAACCGCTCTTGGGCATCTGCAACCACTGTTCTGGGTCGTTTCGGCGCAGCGCCCATGTCATGATGTCCAGGCTTTCGTCCAGAACTTGTTCAGAGGTCACCAAACAGGGCACGGTGGCGCTAGGCGAGGCCGCCAGAAAGGCCGGGGGTTTATCGCGCAGCACGATTTCACGCAGCTCAACGGGTTGCGCAGCAGAAGCAAGGGCCAGTCGGGCGCGCATGGCGTAGGGGCATCTGCGAAAGGAATAAAGCGTATGGGTCATGTGGCAGTAGGGTTTTCTGTGTCTCGGATCTGGCTAGCCTTTGGTGCTGCCTAAAAGGCAGGAGTTTTGGCCCCGTGTCGAGCGGTTCTTGCTAGGAGCACGAAATCACGAGCCCTTTCATTCCGAGGTCTGCAGCGCTAACAGTGCAAGGATTACAAACCAAGTCATAAGTATGAGGATCTGTCGCCATATGACTTCCTTTCCCAAAATCTGGTTTTTGCGTCACGGCCAAACCGAGTGGAACGCAGAAAAACGTATCCAAGGGCAGTTGGAATCGCGGCTCAGTCCTTTGGGGCAGTCCCATGCGCACCAGCAGGCCAAACTGATGCGTCCGATACTGGCTGAGGCACCCGCCTGTTTTGTCTCCCCGCTGGGGCGGGCACAGGAAACCGCAAATATAGCGCTGCAAGGGGTGAGCTTTACAACCGACCAGCGTTTAGCAGAAGCCCATGCTGGGGATCTTCAGGGCATGACCTTGCCTGAGGTCGAGGCAAAGTACCCCAAAATTTGGTCCGCAAACCCAAGCCACTTGGATTTGTTTTGCGCTGCGCCCAATGGCGAAGGGTATGACAGTTTTCATGCCCGAATACTGGCGTTTATGCAGGCCCTTACGGAGCCCTCGGTGGTGGTCGCCCACGGATTGTTGGGTCAGGTCATGCGCGGCATCGCCCTGGGATTGACGCGTCAGGAGATGGCAAAGCTGTCAAACCGGCAGGGCTGTGTCTATGTTTTGGAAGGGCAGCGCGAGCAGCTTTTGAAGTAATCTGAATTTTTTGCAAAAAATCGATTTTCCCCTCTTGCGCCCACCTCGGTCTTTGTCTAAATCCACGCTCATCGGGTCGTTAGCTCAGTTGGTAGAGCGCTTCGTTTACACCGAAGATGTCGGGAGTTCGAGCCTCTCACGACCCACCATACTACCTCATTGATTTCAAATAAAACCCT
Organism: Roseobacter sp. MED193; assembly: GCF_000152965.1. Classification (GTDB taxonomy): domain Bacteria; phylum Pseudomonadota; class Alphaproteobacteria; order Rhodobacterales; family Rhodobacteraceae; genus Pseudophaeobacter. The sequence continues at coordinate 3,757,806 of NZ_CH902583.1, forward strand.
GTTTATCAGGGGGTTGCGCCGCCTCAACTAGTACACATAGGCGGGACACAATGAGATACGCGATGCCCAACCCTGAACTGATCGGAAAGACCTACTACCTGCGAGTCAGGGTTCCCAAAGATGTCGCTGAAGCAGCCCGTGGGACAAAAGTGGCCGTGCCTGTGGGGGATCGGGTTTCTACGGTGAGTGTCAAAGACGTCGTGAAGGTTTCGCTCCGCACTTCAGATGCTGCCGAAGCAAAGCGGCGGTTTACACATGCGCTGGCGGCAGTTGAGGCACATTGGGCAGCCCTGAAGAAAGGCCCTGTGGCGCTGAACCACAAGCAGTGCGTTGCGCTTGCTGGCGAGATCAGGCGCGACTGGGTGGCTGCGTTTGACGAAGAGCCGGGGTCGCCCAGCGGTTGGATGCTGGTGCAAGAACTGGACGCAGATGCAGCGCAGTTGACACAGAACCCTTTCGAACGGCTAGCAGTTCGCGCAGCTGTGAAACCGCCAAACTCAAAGGGTCTGGAGGCGAGGTTTGGTGGGTTTGCGGATGTGGTTCTCCGACGGCACGGTTTGATAGTAGACGCAGCGACAAGGGTCCGACTTCTGCCGCTCATCGCATCGGCTATGTCTGAAGCTGCCGAAGTGAATCTCAGTAAGTCTCAGGGTGACTACAGCGACAGTGGAGATACCGCGAAGTATCCAGCGTTTGGGCCAAAACAGACAGCGACGGATGAGCGACAGCGAGACGAAAAGAAGCCGCTGACATTTGGGCGGATAATTGACGAAGAAGAGCGACGGCGGTCTCTAGGCAGGGATGGCAAGCCGATCCCGCCAACGACAATTCGCAAGTACCGCCTTGCATCGAAAGAGTTCGCAGACTTCCGTGGGGGTGATAATGCCCGAACGGTCACACCAGAAGACGTGGAAGGCTGGAAGCTGAACATGCTGGAGGAAGGCGAGCTGTCAAACAGCACCATTGCCCAGCGCCTGCAAAACATTAGTACTGTGATGGAATGGGGGCAACAGCATGAACTTGGTAAGCTGTTTCTGCACTCAAACCCCGTCAACGTGGTCAAGCGCCCAGAGAAGCATGGCGTCCGCAGTGAAAATCGGACACTCAGGCTGACCGAAGCGCGGGCAATTCTTCGGGCGGCACGGCAGGAAACTAAGCCAACGCTAAGGTGGCTCCCTTGGATGATGGCGTATTCCGGTGCGCGGGTTGGCGAGGTTGCCCAACTCTGCGCTCAAGACTTCTTTGCAGTAGAGGGGCAATGGTTCTTTGTATTGACGACGAAGGGCCGAAAGACACTGAAGAACGAGCAAAGCATCAGGAAGGTACCGCTCCATCCAGACCTGATCACAGAGGGGCTTCTTGAGTTTGTGCAAGGGCGGTCCGGTGACCCTTCGAGTAAGTTGTTCAAGCGATCTTCCCAGCAAGACTTGTCAGCGTGGGTGCGTGGGACCGTCGGGGTGACACGAGAAGAAGCAGCGCCAAACCACGGATGGCGACACTTGTTTGAAGACATGGCGCTTGATGCTGAAATGACCGGGGCGGCTAAGCTCTACATCACAGGACGGGCCTCTGGTGGTTCTGCTGATGGTTACGGCAAGAGCGACGCAATGCTGCCGGGACTGGCGCGAGAGATGCAGAAGATCAGATCGTACCTATGACGGGCAGGCAATGAGGGCAAAAATGGACGAACAATCAAAGCAAACCAGCGAATGGGATAAGCCTTGGGTCTTCCGTTCAATAGTGACGTTCCTTGGGCTTTTTGTTTTAGGCATTATGTTGATCAACCGCTACGAAGACGTACCCACAGATTGGGAACGTTGTGTGGCTGGAGTTGAAGAACAAATACTGTCGAGCGACCTACACACGAAATACACAGAAACCATTAACGGACGACGCGTTGTCAAAGCAAGCCGAATGATCACCGTCATGCTTGGCTGCGGCGGAGGCAACTGAACACCTTCGACTTCAACAGCAACAACATCCGCGTGATCGACATCGACGGGGAGCCTTGGTTCGTAGCAACCGATGTGTGCCGCGCCTTGTCGCTACAGATACAGCCAACTGGGAAGGTCAACGTCACCGCTGCAACACGGAACTTGGCGGGTGATGAGAGGGGGTTGCTTTCAATACATACCCCTATCCCGACCAAAGAAAGCCACACCACAAAGATGGTCTGCCTATCCGAAGGCGGTCTCTACAAGCTCATCATGCGCTGCGACAAGGCTGAGGTACATGACTTCCAAGAGTGGGTCACTCGCGTGGTCCTGCCTGCCATTCGCAAGGACGGCGGCTACGTCATGGGCGAAGAGAAGGTCGTGACTTGTGAGTTGAGCGAGGACGAGCTTGTCGCGAGGGCCATCGCGAGGGGGTTGGGTTCCACCATTAAATTGAGTGCCACCATTGAAGATAACCAGCAGGCATTCGGGGTGACGGCCCCGGCGTGACGCCTCGCTGGTCTCTTCAGCTGGTCCGTGGCTTCTGCTTCGGGTTCCCGTGGACGAGGTGAGATAGCCTTGGCGGGACCCTGAGGCAGGGCTGCTGCTGTCGCGAAGGTGTGCAGCTACTGGGTGTGCATTCTGCACAGGCGGGGACTGGCTATTTGGACCCTGAAACTGAAGAGATACCATAAAATGATCAAACAAAAGCAATCGGTTAGCAAGCCGAAAGCAAGACGCATGACGCTAGCCAATCTGAGAACCGAACCAGAGACGTTCCAATTCCGGGCATTCGAGACGGAGGAACACCACGTCCAAGACCTCGCAGCGTCCATCAAGGCCGGGAACGAAATGGACCCACTGACTGTATGGAAACGGGGTGATGACGATTACGTGGTCCTGAATGGCCACCACAGACACGCGGCGTATGCCCGATGCGATTACCGTAAGCCCATCGCGGTCAACGTCTTCGAGTGTAGCGAGGCAGAAGCCAAGCTGATTGCGCTAGAGGAGAGCACCAAGACCAAGCTGCCGATGACGAACGTAGAAAAGCTGGATGCGGCGTGGCGGTTGGTCTGTACCGACCACGATTACTCGCGGGCGCAACTTGTCAAAAGCACGGGTGCTGGAGACGGCACAATCGCCAAAATGCGACGCCACCGTAAGACCCTCGAAGTCGAGGACTTGGAAATCCCAGCATCGTGGTGGTTGGCGCAGCGGCGAGTGAAGGGCTTGGAAAAACAGGAGTGGGACAATGACATGCAAGAGCAGATGATCCAGACCAGAGCGAAAGCGCTCGACGACGCAATCGGGCAAGCATTGGGTCGCGCTGGAAAAATACAGTGGGAAGCCGTTGCCATAGTACTTGAGCGACGACTGAACAAGCAGACGTTGGGTTACGTGATTGATGAGTTGCGCGACGAAGACGAAGAGGACGAGAATAACAGTCCGTTCTGACCCCAGCCCTTTGGGGCACAGAAATCTGAGCGGCTTACCAAATACCGCCCGTATCGCTTTTCTCCCCCGTGGGTGCGGCGAGGGGCGGTGGGGTCCAAGATCAAAGGGGGGAGGGCGCGGCAGTATGCTACGCCCTTCCACGCGGTCACTGAGTGGCCGAGGTGTCCCGTCAGACTTGGGGAACATGCCCATTGGTTGCGAATACCTGCAGCCGTCCAGCGCACAGCCCCACCTCACCTTGGACGGGGTCTGGGATGTGTTGTAGTGGCTGCCACGGACACACGTGTTGGATAACGATAGTGATGTGGAAGAACAGGAAGGGTATTGTGTAGGTGCGCATGTTGCGAACTCCGATACAGTGTCAGATGCGCAAGGTGCTGATACCTATGCAACTGTGCTTAGGTAGTCCTTGCTCCAGTTGGTAGCAGTGGCGCGAGTCGAAGACTCTGCGACATCCTGACTCAGGCGTTGGCCCGAAGCCCTTTGTCCGTAGGGGTATAGGCTAACGTGCGGTCGTGATTGTGTCCGCTGTGGTGTCCGTAAGGGTTGACTTGTGTCATCGTACATCTCTATCAACGTACACAACCCAAACGGACACATGAGGACGCCATGAGCAAGACCATTCTGTACGCACGAGTTTCTACAGCGGACCAAACCCTTGATCACCAGAGAACGCAGGCCGAGGCCGCAGGCTTTGTGATCGACGAGGTGGTGGCTGACCACGGGGTCTCAGGCGTCAGCACTACGTTGCAGGAACGGCCAGAGGGGAAGCGGCTGTACGACAAGCTGCGCCACGGGGACACGCTGGTTGTCCGCTGGGTAGACCGTCTGGGCCGCAACTACCAAGACGTCACGGACACAATACGACACTTCATGCGGCAGGGTGTCGTGGTCAAGACGGTGATTAACGGGCTGACCTTCGACGGGGCAACGCAGGACCCCATGCAGGAAGCCGTGAGAGACGCGCTGATAGCCTTCATGGCCGCGACGGCACAGGCACAGGCGGAAGCCACCAAAGAGGCCCAGAAGGCTGGCATAGCTGCTGCAAGGGAGGACAGCACCAAGTACCGGGGCAAGAAGCCCAGCTATACCCGGGAGACGCTGGGTATTGTCGTGGACATGCTAGGTCAAGGTGCTGGTACCACTGAGATTAGCAAGGCCACAGGGCTGACAAGGCAGACAGTTCTAAGAATACGTCAAAATCCAGTCGCTGCAGACATCGCATTGATAAGATGGGGAACATAAACAGGGGTGCCTGGACTTGTTCTTTTCGTTAAATTTGTTGCTTTCGTAATTGAGGTGGTCGTCGGAATGAAACAACCATAGAGTGCTGGGGAGATTTCAAGGAGACAATTATGCAGATTGCTGAGCTTTATGGTTTTTCACGTTGGTTTCAATCTGAACTGCGGCAGCTCGTTTCTAAATACAACTCTGTGGCCAAAGTCCTTCAACACAATGCGTCACAACAGCAAAAGCAGCCGTTGGAAGGTCCATTGGACGACCTTATAAACTACCTTCAAGGCATGGACTTTGATGCTTTGTCCATGCAGCAGGTGGCGCTATTTCCGCTGTTTGACGTGCAGGAGCTAGTTGGCAAGCAAGGCGTTTCGTTCGTTGAATCTACTATTAGAAAGAGTGACTTTGATCCGGCAACTGCGCACCAAAATGTGACAGATGCCGTGCAGCGGCTTCAATCAGCAAATCAAAGAGTTGATGCCATCTTGCAGGCATTCGATGGTCTGGACCTTCCACTTGCTGACCCTGAGCTAGAGAAGGGGCGTGTACTGGTTAGAGTTGAGTTTGCTGGTGAAGCATCGATGCACAATGTGGCCGAATGGAAGTCATGGTCGGCTTCTTGGTACGAGATTGTTCGTGGGGTAGCCATAGCTATCGACGAAACACCAGAAGAAACACAAGTCATCGGTGCATCGCAAGGCTCCGTAATAATGAAGCTGGCTGCTACTTATGCTTTTACACGAGTTCTGGCTCTAATTTCGAAATCAATCTCAAGCATTGCGAAGGACTATCTCGAAGTTAGACATTCGATGGAAGATCTCAAAGCGAAGAAGCTCCTCAACAAGAAATCCGAGACCGCTCTGAAGGCAAATGCTGAAGAAATCAAAACAACGGGCGTCGAGACAATCATGGATGAGCTGAGGCCAATCCTGCCTGACAATGTGTCGGGCGATAAGGAGAACGCTTTGAAGATGGCCATTGAGAAGGCGCTCGACTTCCACAACAAGGGCGGCGATGTCGATTTTGTCGCTCCAGATCAACCAGTAGAAGAGGGTGAAGACGAAGAGGGCATACCGTACGATGAGATCGCGGAAGTTCGAATAGCAATCGAGGAAGCACGAGCAGTACGGAATGAGTTAATGATGCTGGCTGACCTTAGAAGCGACGGGGAATAGTAATAGAGTGGAAATGGGTGGGCAGAGCTACGATAGTAGTCATGGTAGCGTTTGTTGGCTGTGGTACATCTTGGGTTCGAGCTTTGAGTGTACCACGTAGCACTAATAAGGTATTGAAATTACACAGGTTCCAGAAAATGAGTTCGAATCCCTTCGTCGAACCCAGGCCATGCGTTAACTGCGGAATGGGTGGAATATGAATGTGCCGAAACAAGCGTTGCTGGCTGCCGTACTAGTTATCCCTACTACGATTGCAGCCGAAGTTGTCGAGGTCAAATATACCGGTTTAGTTGACCTATTGGGCTACGAATGTGCAGATACCGCTTCCAGCTTTGTCAATCGGATCTGCTTCAGTCATGAAAAATTGCACTTGGTCGTCCTGCTGAAATCAACATACTATGCTTACTGTGGTGTCGATCCGCGCATCGCCCAAGATTGGGTCACTTACGGTAGCAAAGGCGTGTTTTACAACCTATACGTCAAAGGCCGCTTCGATTGCAGGGAGCAACAACTGCCTTGACGCAGTCTGTCAGGCTGGTGCATAGCGTTAGTACACATCAACGCTAGCGGTGCTGATATATGTGTTTAAAATCAATGGAGTGAGGCGTTGGATGTAGACTTCGAGCCTCTCACGACCCACCATTCCCCGCCCTAAATATGTACTCGGTTCATCCCTAGGGGTGTTGGATTTGATGGTGTGGAAACGCATGGCGCCGTATGCGCTGATCCTCTAGAGGTTGCGTTTCTTATGCCGCCAAGCTTCGTTTTTCCTGGGTCTGAATGCTGACCCCCAGGGCCTTGGTGGTGGCGGGGCCTGGGTTTGGCGAGGTCGCGACCAGAAGGCTTACTCCTTGAGTTTAGCGGCCTTCAGGGGTTTTCAGCCAACCAGTTTGAAATTTTGCATTTTTCATAGGTTTTTGTATGGCGTCTTGGGGGGCGAAGACCTGGCGTTTGGCATAGGCATATGTTGCCGCCGTGCGGAGACAATGTTAGAATTCGTCAATCCAAATTTGGCAAAACTCCCAATTCCATAGGAGACTAGGCTTGTCTAACCCTCGTCCGACACTAACCCTGACGTTGCGCCGTACCGGTGGGACCTCATTGCAGAGCTTTCTGGCTCAGGTCTCGCCGTTCCGGTCAGTGGAGCACGAACCATTCAATCCTGATCGGATCTGGGGTCATATTGTGCAGAAGTTCCAAGAGGACAAGGATCTGGACGCGCTGGAGGCCAGTATCGACGCGCTTTTGGAGAATAAGGTCAATATCAAGCATTGCGTGGAAGTCGTCCCGGTTCAGGTGACTAAACTGCTGATCAAATGCGCCAAAAAGCACGGTTACTTTTTCATTGTCCTCACGCGGAGCAACAGCATTCGCAGATTGAGATCGCTTTTCCTGGCCATGTCGACCGGTGCCTGGGGGCCAGAGCATGAAGCCGAAAGATACCCGGCCATTCTGGCTGGGGAGGTGAAGCCCGCTCCCATCAATCTGGACAAGGTCCGCCGGCAGTACTGGAACGACCAGCTCGTGCTTGGGCGCACGATCTCTCAATTGAGATACCAAAATGTCGACTATGAGTGGCTGGTTTTTGAAGAGGTTTACCAGGGGGAAGACCCTGTCTCCGTACATGCGGCCAAATTGGCAACCCAGATCGGCATTGATGTGTCAGGGGAGGGGGCAAATCTGGACAAGCTGAACGAAAGAGGAAAGCAGAGTTCTTATCAGATTGAGAATTTCATTCCAAACTATGATGACATGATGGCGATCTTGAAAGAAACCTGCATCGACTGACCCTATTGCCCCTCATGGCTGCGTTCTTGTCTGAGGGTATTTGCGAGATTGGGAAAGGGGGGCGGTCTGTCCCCCTTTTCCTTTTCACAGGTGTGATCTCGTTTTGTTGGGGGTTTTGCCATGGTGGCTTGGCTGACAAGTGCTGGGAGTCGGGTGCCACGGGGTTTTGGCAGGGGTGTGGTAGAAAGAGTGAAGGCTTTCGAAACGGATTGGGCGCTATTTGAAGTGATGAAAATCAAATGGTTACCGTGTTTTGGCTATTTTTTTCGACCAAAGCAGAGAAAATGCCAAAACACCGCTTGACGATCCCCGAGCGCTAGGAATATTACAGCCCAACATTCAGCAGAGATGCTGGGTGGGCAGCACGCGGTTGTAGCTCAGCTGGTTAGAGTACCGGCCTGTCACGCCGGGGGTCGCGGGTTCGAGCCCCGTCAACCGCGCCACTGCTCCTGTCTGATTTGGACATGCCAAATCCCGCTCCGGATGGAGCCGCCTCGGATGAGGATCGTGGCGTAAGCCACAAATAAGAAATGCGCGGTTGTAGCTCAGCTGGTTAGAGTACCGGCCTGTCACGCCGGGGGTCGCGGGTTCGAGCCCCGTCAACCGCGCCACTTTCTTTTTGATTGCCCTCAGGGGCGCCTGAAAAGGCAAAGATGCGCGGTTGTAGCTCAGCTGGTTAGAGTACCGGCCTGTCACGCCGGGGGTCGCGGGTTCGAGCCCCGTCAACCGCGCCACTTTTCTCTCACGTACAAAACTATCCTGTTAGGCAATAGCTTCGGGCCGTGTTTCTGATCGCTTCAGACACGACAGCGCCCAATCGCCAATAATTTGGAACGATAGGGAGTTGCCGGATTTGGATATGGGGGGGCAGGGCTATTTGTCGCTTTCAAGGTGCGGGTGGGATCGGCTCAGCCTGTGTATCATGGCGCCAAGAGGTGAGATCTCCATTGACCCATTTGGTAAGGCGCTCCAGATCTAGATGCTTCTCGCCCTCTAGGTGGCGCAGCATGACCCGAACACCGTGCTGATACCCTGCGCGATAGCTTTCTTCAGGATCACTTTGGATGCCTTCGAAGCCGGCGGGTCGTTTGAATTTACTTTGCGGCATTACTCATCTCCATTCGCAATTAACAGCGCTTGGGCGTAGTATCGCGAGAAATTAATAAGTAACTCTAAAGCTTGGAGAGGTTTGTGCTCATGCCGCGCGTTTTGAGTGTCTTCTCGCGGCTAAAGGCCATCTGGTGTGGGAGCGGCCTAAGAGAATAGGCCTGCTCCCGGGTCTGTTGGGCGGAACCGCGAAGAGCTCGCGGCCGCGCTGAATTTACTTGGTGAGTGCGTCCAGGATTCTTGCCCAAGAGCGCATTCCCTTGTGGAAGCTCTTCACATCATATTTCTCATTGGGAGAATGGATAGCATCGTCCTCATTTGCATATCCCACCAGCATCGATTCCATGCCCAGAATGGACTTGAAGAAGCCAGCAATCGGAATCGAGCCGCCCATCCCGCAGAATACGGCTTCGCGGTCCCATTCATCGCTCAGGGCGCCACGTGCGGCTTCAAACTCTGGACGGCTGATGTCCATGACAGAAGCGCGAGACCCTTCCAGGTCATTGTCCCAGATCACCCTGCAATCGGGTTTCAGCTGCGCCTCTACATGGCTGCGGATTTTGTCGCGCAGGGCGTCAGGGTCCATATCCCCCACCAGTCGGCAGGTGATTTTGCAGTGGGCCTCAGAGGGGATCACGGTCTTGGATCCCGCACCATTGTAGCCACCCCAGATGCCATTTATTTCCAGCGTCGGGCGGGCCCACTGCTGTTCCAGGATGGAATAGTCTTTTTCGCCATGGGCCTGAGTATAGCCTGCATTGTCGAGGTAGTCCTTGGCCTCAAAGCCGGAGGCTTCCCATTGTCGCAGCAGTTCAGCGGGGACCTTTTCGACACCTTCATAAAAGCCCTCAACCGCAACCGCGCCGGTGTCTTCATTGTAGAAGGACGCCACGATGCGGGAGATTTCACGCAGCGGGTTAAGGCCGGGGCCACCGTAGTGACCAGAATGCAGGTCAATTCGTGGCCCAACCAGTGTGAATTCGTCCTTTACCATGCCACGCAGTTGCGACGAAATGGAAGGGACCCCACGAGACACCATCGAAGTATCGCAGATCAGCGCAATATCCGCTTTCAGCTCTGCTGCGTGCTCTTGCATGAAGGGCACGAGCGAGGGGGATCCGCTTTCCTCTTCGCCCTCAAAGAAGAAGGTGATGCGACAGGGCAGGGAGCCATGAATAGCTTTCCAGGCGCGGCACGCCTCAACAAAGGTCATCAGTTGCCCCTTGTCATCCGAAGCACCGCGACCGCGGATCACGGTGCCATTTTCGGTCTCTTCCAGTTGCGGCTCAAAAGGAGGAGTCTTCCACAGGTTAAGCGGATCGACGGGCTGAACGTCATAGTGACCATAAAACAGTACATGGGGGGCGTCGGCGTTCTCTTCCCCGATATGACCCACGACCATGGGGTGGCCAGGGGTTTGGCGTTTTTCTGCCTTGATTCCAATGCTGTTCAGGTCCGCGACCAGCCAATCGGCTGCCTTGTCACACTCCGCCTTATAGGCGGGGTCGGTGGAAATGGATTGAATGCGCAACAGCTCCAGCAGGCGCTGGGTGGCTGCGTCAAGCTCTGTATCAATCCGATCAAGCACGTCGTTAAGCGACATTATGGTCTCCGGTAAATTGGGTTTGATTGGCCAAACCCTAGCAGCCTCCTATGCAGGGGACCAGATCTGCTTGAGGGGGAATTCAAGCGGATCACACATGGCCTGTTTTGGGCCAAGTATTGGCCGATATTTGTGCGAATCCGTTGGATCTGGCGCGGATCGTAAAGGGGAAGTTTGACCTGCATCCCCGCGCAAGCCTGGCAGGTAGACTGGTTTGGGGTTTCCAATAGGCGGCAATATTCACATTTGTCGCAGCTGATCTGGCGCAAATGGAATTAAACAAGACGCAGGGCTTCTTGCCGGGCTTTCGCTATAGGTCTATTTGACCTGTATCAAAGTTGTGTAGGCCCTCTGCGCGTATCCGGTTGATCTGAGAACGTGTATTTGTTACTCATTCATGAACGTGAATGGGTCTATGGCCTGCAAACTGCGTGACAGATACACAGCCTGCGCTGCTTTTTGATTGGCGCCTAAGATAGCTATGGAGAAGCCGGTGGACTATTCCGCGAAACTCGATGCCGCCATTGATCGTCTTCACGAAGAGGGGCGCTATCGCACCTTTATCGACATTGAACGCAAGAATGGTCAGTTCCCCCATGCGGTCTGGACACGCCCCGATGGCAGCAGTCAGGATATCACGGTGTGGTGCGGCAACGACTATCTTGGCATGGGCCAAAACCCGGCTGTGCTACAGGCGATGCACGAGGCCATTGATGCTACCGGTGCGGGCTCTGGCGGGACCCGCAATATCTCCGGCACCACAGTCTATCACAAACGTCTAGAGGCCGAACTGGCGGATCTGCACGGCAAAGAAGCCGCGTTGCTGTTCACCTCGGCCTATATTGCCAATGATGCGACGCTGAGCACTCTGCCAAAGCTGTTCCCTGGTCTGATCATCTATTCGGATGCTTTGAACCATGCTTCAATGATCGAGGGCGTGCGCCGTAATGGTGGGGCCAAGCGGGTGTTCCGCCACAATGATGTTGCGCATCTGCGGGAGCTTTTGGAAGCAGATGATCCTGCCGCCCCCAAGCTGATTGCTTTTGAATCGGTTTATTCCATGGATGGTGATTTTGGGCCGATTAAGGAAATCTGTGATCTGGCCGATGAATTTGGCGCTCTGACCTATATCGATGAGGTTCATGCGGTTGGGCTTTATGGTCCGCGCGGTGGCGGTGTCACAGAGCGGGATAATCTCGCCCATCGCATCGATATTATTAACGGCACCCTGGCCAAGGCCTATGGTGTTATGGGCGGCTATATCGCAGCTTCAGCCAAAATGTGTGATGCGATCCGCTCCTATGCGCCTGGTTTTATCTTCACCACATCTCTATCCCCAGCGGTTGCAGCCGGTGCTGCGGCGTCAGTGGCCTACCTGAAAGTGCACCCAGAGTTGCGCGAAAAGCATCAGGAGCTAGCCAAGATACTGAAACTCCGCCTGAAAGGCCTTGGTCTGCCGATTATTGATCATGGTAGCCACATTATTCCGGTGATAGTGGGGGATCCTGTCCACACCCAAAAGCTCAGCGATATGCTGCTGTCGGAGTTCGGCCTTTACGTGCAGCCGATCAATTTCCCAACCGTGCCGCGGGGCACCGAACGCCTACGGTTCACACCGTCACCAGTGCATGGGGCGACAGAAATCGACAATCTGGTCCATGCGATGGACAGTCTTTGGTCGCATTGTGCGCTGAATCGTGCCGAATTGGCGGGCTAGCACACAGAATTCTGTGCAAAGTTGTTGAGTGTGTTATATTTCCCTTAATGAAAAGGTGCGGGTGAATCATGGGGTGATTCGTTTAGCGCCGAAAGATGTCGAATGCGGCAGGCTATGATGGGACAGCGGGCATGATTAGGCGCCTCACTTTGCGCAAGTCGAAGGAGCATGAGCAGGTCTCAGCTCCCAAGAGTTTCGATGACTATGAACTGCGCCTTGGCGATATGATGCGGGGAGAGCGGGCCACCATGGGGAAATCCCTACTGGATGTCCAGCGTGAGCTTCGAATCAAGGCCTCCTACATCGCTGCCATCGAGAATGCCGATCCTTCCGTTTTTGATACCCCCGGCTTTATCGCCGGCTATGTGCGCTCCTACGCGCGGTACCTGAACATGGATCCCGAAATTGCCTTTGATACCTTCTGTCGTGAGAGCGGTTTTGCTGTCGCCCATGGGATGTCGTCAGAGGCTTCTTCACGCAAAGAAGTTATTGTTCCTGTGACCACTAGCGGCGGGCTGGGAAGTGGGGCCTTTACTGCACCTACAACGCCTTTTGCACCGGCTGCTAGCGGGTTCTTCGCACAGATCGAACCGCGTGCCATTGGTTCTCTGATGGTGCTGGTCGGCTTGATCGCTGGGATCGGTTACGGCGGTTTGAGCGTCCTGAGAGAAGTGCAGCAGGTGCAATTCGCGCCGGTCGAACAGACACCGCTTGTTCTGGCGGATGTGGATCCGCTCCAGGGCGCGCGCTCCGGGGCTGGCTCCCTGTCCTCTTCTGCCATCACGCATGAGACAGATATCGCAGCAGCGGCTTTGGATCGTCTTTATCGCCCTCAGGCGCTGGATGTGCCGGTTCTGGTTGCCCGCGATGCGCCTATCGCCTCGTTGAACCCTGGCAGCCTTGGCAATTTTGCTGTACCCGAACTGCCCAGTCTCACACTTGCAGAGGCGAGCCTGCCGTCGACAGAGCCTTCTGGGCTTGCCGTTCCGCAGGTTGTTGAAACGGTTTCACCTGGTGTTGAAATGGTCGCTGTGCGGCCCTCTTGGGTGCAGGTCACCTCGGCGGATGGCTCTGTCATCTTTGAGGCGATCATGAATGCAGGCGACAGTTTTTCGGTTCCGCTGACGGAAGAGGCCCCAAAACTGCGCACAGGCGAAAGCGGCGCGATCTATTTTGCTGTCAACGGCAGCCATTTTGGCCCAGTTGGTGATCGCGGTCAGGTTAGCAAGAATGTCGACCTCTCGGTTGATGGTGTGTTGGACCGCTTCGAGGTGGCCGACTTGACAGACGGCAAGAACAGCGCGCTTGCAACTATGGTTGCAGCTTTGCAAACGCAACCTGAATCCGAATAAGCACCTCATCCTTTCCCTGATACATAGGGTGTCGCTCCAGATTGCGTTCCTTGTTTCCTTCAGAGCGCAATTAAACCACTTTGTTGAGCCCAGGATCTGGTGCGCCCCATTGCAGCGTACGCGCTGAGGCCATATCTAGCAGGGAACAAGGATCAACCGGGATCAGCCTGCATGTCGATGAACCACATTCGCCCTTGGCGCAATATTGAGCGCCGTAAAAGCCGTCAGATCCATGTCGGCAAGGTCGCCATTGGGGGGGATGCGCCTATTGCGGTGCAGACCATGACCAACACGCTCACCACAGATGTTGCAGCCACCATTGCGCAGGTGCAGGCCGCTGCCGAGGCTGGTGCGGACCTGGTGCGGGTCTCAGTTCCGGATGAGGCCTCCTCGAAGGCCCTAAAGGAAATTGTGGCTGAGAGCCCGGTGCCGATCATCGCGGATATTCATTTCCACTACAAACGCGGCATCGAGGCCGCTGAGGCCGGGGCAGCCTGTCTGCGGATCAATCCTGGCAATATCGGTGATGAAAAACGTGTGGCCGAGGTGATCAAGGCCGCCCGTGACCATGACTGCGCCATCCGGATTGGCGTTAATGCGGGTTCATTGGAAAAACACCTGCTGGACAAGTATGCAGAACCCTGTCCTGACGCCATGGTGGAAAGCGGATTGGATCACATCAAGATCCTGCAGGACCACGATTTTCACAATTTCAAGATCTCTCTCAAGGCCTCGGATGTCTTTATGACCGCGGCCGCCTATATGCAGCTGGCCGAGGCCACAGATGCGCCGATCCATATCGGAGTGACTGAGGCCGGTGGTTTTGTCTCGGGCACCATCAAATCGGCCATTGGACTGGGGCAGCTGTTGTGGATGGGCATCGGTGATACCCTGCGGGTGAGCCTTTCTGCGGATCCGGTCGAAGAGGTCAAGGTCGGCTTTGAAATCCTCAAATCCCTGGGCCTGCGCCATCGTGGCGTTAATATTATCTCCTGCCCTTCCTGTGCGCGGCAGGGGTTTGACGTGATCAAAACTGTTGAGGCGTTAGAGGACCGTTTGGCCCATATCCACACCCCGCTAAGCCTGTCGATCATTGGCTGCGTGGTTAATGGTCCCGGCGAGGCACTGATGACCGATGTGGGCTTTACCGGCGGCGGTGCGGGATCCGGCATGGTCTATCTGGCAGGCAAAGCCAGCCACAAGATGAGCAATGCGGCCATGGTGGATCACATCGTCGAGGAGGTGGAGAAAAAGGCTGCCGAGATCGAAGCGAAGGAGGCGCTAGGCGCCGAAGGCTGACTGTCACGGAAACTTGGACTGAATTGGGTTAAAGGGCGCCAACTCAGGCGCCCTTGGCTCTTTCTTTTACCCATAATTCATTGGCCTAGAGCACTCGACATTTCTTACCGTACAGGTTGCCCAGGTTTGGCGAGCCATAGCAGGTCCTAAAGAAGGGCGTTCATTGCAGCTATGCACAGCCAAAGACCCAATCCGAAAACGGTATGGGTGATCATCCCTTTTAGGCGCATCCTCCATGGGGTCGGGGCATTCGACATTGCCAGCCCCCAACCAAAGAGCGGCTGAAAGACAAGCCATGGCACCAAGACTGTCGCAAGGCCAAAACTCAGACCTTGCCAGATCTGAGGTGCATTGAATGCCGAAGCGCCAAACAGTAGGGCAAAACTGATCCCAAAAAAAATTCCCAGGATCACATGCGCAGACCATCCGAGTATGGCTTCACCAGCAACAGGCGGAGATGCGCGGATATCATCGTGAAAAATACCCTGGCGAGGAAGCGATCCGATCCAACGGCCCACCATGCAGTAGAATGTGTGTGTGGCCTTTGTTCCCTGACGTAAAAACGTGAAAAGATCGGTGAAGATGGTCGCGCCCAAACCGGCAGTCGCGCCAAAAAACAGTAACTCCGCGAAATCCATGCGCTTTCCTTTCTATGACGAATCTCGCATTGTTTCTGCAACTTAAAGCGAGGTTTAAGTCAATATGTACCGGCTAGATATTGCAGAGGTTGCTTCGCAAAGCGGATTGGCCCCATCGACTTTGCGCTACTATGAGAAGAGGGGGTTGATTACTTCAGACGGTCGCCGAGGGCTGCGTCGGGAATACGACGACAGCGTGTTGATGCGGCTGGCTTTGATTTCGCTTGGGCGTAGGGCAGGCTATTCTCTCGAAGAGATTAGAGCGCTGTTTCGACCGCAGGGTGGGAAATACGATCTCAATCGCCAAGAGCTGCGCAGCCAAGCGAATACCCTACGTAGGCAAGCGCAGGAACTCTGCGCAACTGCGGAACTGTTGGACCACATCGCTGCCTGCACTGCCCCTTCCTACCTGGAGTGTCCGAGGTTTCAAGATATATTGAAAGACACCCTCAAGACCAAAGAGGGAAAGGCATAAGCTGGTTCGGCTTTGATGAAGGTCGAGGGGCGAAAGCCACTACTCGCGGCATCATCTATTGCAAAGAACAGGGCCAACTCAGGGCCCTGTTCAATGGGAAGGCGCAATATCAGCTGTTTTCTTCGCGCTGTTCATCCACAATGATCTTCAATTGATCTGCAGGCAGATAGCCCCGTAGCAACTGATTGCCGAGTACAAAGGTCGGCGTGCCCGATATGGCCAGGTTCTGGGCCAGGGCGCGAGTGCGGCGTAGTTCATCGGTGACAGCCTCTGAATCCATCGCTTCCCAAATTGCATCCGCATCTAGAGACAGGCCATTGGCCAAGCGGCGCATGGTGACTTCGTTCAGTTCACTGGTCATCTCGATCAGGGCTTCGTGGACTTGCTTATAAGCGTCATTCCCAGCCACTTGTTTGGTGGCAACAGCAAAGCGAGAGGCGAACAGAGATGCTTCTCCCAAAATGGGGAATTCTTTTACAATAAGCCGGATATTGCCGTCGGCTTGCAATAGTTTGGCCACTTCGGGTGCCGCTTTGCGGCAGTACCCACAGCGGTAGTCCATAAATTCAACTAGAGTGATATCACCGTCTGGGTTGCCTCCGACCCAAGAGTACCCATCGTTGTGCAGCTCTTCCAGGTTGGCCGCAACCATGGCAACATCGCGGGTCGCCTCATCTGTTGCCTGCTGCTGTTCCAGCAGGTTGACAGCTTCCAGTATGATTTCGGGGTTTTCCAGCAAATAGGCGCGTACTTCGGCGCCAAAGGCCGCGCGTTCTTCCGCGGTCATAGCGCCGAGATCAAAAGCCTGCGCCGGAAGGCCACCCAAGAAGAGCGCCGCTGCAGTTGCCATTCCTGTGGCCATGCGCGTAAGAGGTTTCATCGTCGTTTCCTTTTTTGAATTTGTTCATAGGCCAGTAAAACATCCTGCGCACGACGCCAGGTGGTGGAACCACGTGGTAATAGCGCGACGGCGCGTTTTGCGTGAAGCCCTGCATCTTCGAAACGCCCAGAAAGGGCGTAGCGTTCGGCAGTCACCAAGGCCGCCATCCCGTTTTGACCGGTTTTGGCATAGGCCTGTGACATATCCCGCAGGACCAGCGCATTGCGAAAATCCAGATTGCGGGAGCGTTCCATTGTTTTTAGGGCGGCGCTTGGTGATCCTGCCGCCAGTTGGGCGCGTCCATAGCTGGCCAGGACCAATGAATCGGCGGGGGTCAGTTGAACTGCACGCGCGAAACTGTTCTTCGCTTCGCTCCAGTGTCGGTTTTCAAATAGGATCTGGCCCTTGAGGTCATGATAGAAGGCATCTTTGGGGCGGATTGCCAGGGAGCCATTGATGGCACGCAGTGCCTGTTGCAGGTTACGCCGACGGTGATGGGCAATGGCTTCGCGCATCAGGCGAATGTCCCGGTGGGATTCTTCCTTGGCGCGGCGCAGGCTCCATTTTGGGGATCGTTTAAAGGCCGAAAGTTTCCCGCGAATACGGGCAAACCAATAGTCCGCTTCGGGGGCGGCAGCTGTGCCCCTGCCATGTGAGGCGACAAAGGCTTCGGCTGCGCGGATCCTATCGCGGCTCAAGGGATGAGAACGCATGTAAGGGTCTTGATTGGCCAGGCTCAGCACTTCTTGGCCGGCGAAGATCCGGTGCAGATCAACCAATCCCTGCGGGTCGATGCCGGCCGCGATGAGAAAGCGGGCGGCAGCGCGATCAGCGGAGGATTCTTCGGCGCGGGTATGCGACAGAAAACCTCGCAGGGCGGAGGTCTGGGTTCCGATCGCGATCCCTCCAGCTGCCTCACTTGCGCCTGCAGCGGCAGCGATGGCGGCCAGGGCCAGGCCAAGCCCGACGGCGGTTCCAGCGGACTGCAGGTTCTGCTGCCGCCGGGCCAGATGCCCATTGGAAATATGCGCGGCCTCATGGGCGATGACCGCCTGAAGCATTTCGGGACTGGTGACCTTTAAGATCAAGCCGTAGTTGATAAAAATTGTGCGACTATCCAAGACAAAGGCATTGAACTGTGAATCGTTCACGACCAAGACGCGCAGTCGTTTGGCATTGAGCCCTGCGGCCCGCAGTACGGGGGCGGCCAGCCTGGACAGGCCCTGTTCGATATCCGCATCTCGCAATAGCGTAATGGTCGCCGCCTGCACACAGGTGGCGGTATAGACGAGCAGGCAAAACACCACAGCCGGGATTGACGCCAGCCGAGAGAAGCGGTCAAAAGTCATGCGCGCACCATGGGAGATCATTATGCGAAACTCAAGCAGATCAAACGTCGATCCCTTCATTGTGATGGATGTGATGGAGGCGGCTCGCCAGGCGGAAGAGCAGGGACGTCACATTATCCATATGGAAGTGGGCCAGCCTTCAACGGGGGCACCGATGGCGGCGCGGCGGGCTTTGTCGGATGCGCTGGAGGACAATAGTCTGGGTTATACAGTTGCCCTAGGCTTGCCTGCGCTGCGACAGGGGATCGCGCGGCTTTATGGTGAATGGTATAATGTGGATCTAAACCCGGACCGGGTGGTGGTCACTCCTGGGTCTTCTGGCGCCTTTCTGCTGGGGTTTACGGCCTTGTTCGACAGCGGCGACCGCGTTGGCATTGGGGCACCGGGCTATCCCTCATATCGTCAGATCCTGTCTGCATTGGGCTTGACACCTGTTGATATCGAGACCGCGCCGGAAAACCGGTTGCAACCTGTGGCGTCAGACCTAGAGGGGTTGGATCTCGCTGGGCTGATGGTTGCATCACCAGGGAACCCCACGGGAACGATGCTTGACCGTGCAGCAATGGGGCAGCTCATAGATGCGGCCAAGGCGCAAAATGCTTCTTTTATTTCTGATGAGATTTACCACGGTCTGGAATATGAAGCTAAGGCGGTGACCGCCTTGGAGCTCACCGATGAGTGCTATGTGATCAACTCCTTCTCCAAGTTCTTTTCCATGACCGGCTGGCGGGTGGGCTGGATGGTGGTTCCCGAAGATCACGTGCGCGTCATCGAGCGGCTGGCGCAAAACATGTTCATCTGCGCGCCGCATGCCAGTCAGATTGCAGCCCTAGCCGCGCTTGATTGCCAAGATGAGATGCGCGAGAATCTCGCCGTTTATGCGCGCAACCGGCAATTGATGCTGGAAGGGTTGGTCGCGGCTGGTTTTGACAAAATCGCGCCACCTGATGGTGCCTTTTATGTCTACGCGGATGTCTCTGACCTGACCACCGACAGCCGGAGTTTTGCAGCAGAAATTCTTGAGAAGGCGGGCGTTGCCGTGACGCCGGGGCTGGATTTTGACCCCAAACGTGGCGCGACGACGCTCCGGTTTTCCTACGCGCGAGGGACTGCAGATATTGAAGAAGGCCTGTCACGGCTAAAGCAGTTTATGGCGGCGCGGGGCTGAAAGCACTGATTTGGGGCGAACGGGGTTTCTCCCTGTTTGATATCTTGCCCTCGTGATGGCTAAAGTAGCCGCAAGGCCGAAAGAAAAGAGCAAGGCAGGGGCAGGACATGGGCAAGTTACACGCAGCGATGGCGGCCTTGTGGCTGGGAGGGCTCAGCCTCATGGGCTCGTTGGCCTCTGGGCAGGAGTTTAGTGGCCTTGCCAGGATTACCAGCGAGATCTCTCAGGTTCGAGATACAGGTCGGGGTGCTGCGATCCAGCTTGGGCTTAGCCAAGGCGTGCCCTACCGGTTGTTCACGCTTGATGAGCCCGCGCGGCTGGTGCTTGACTTTCAGGAGGTCGACTGGACTGGGCTCAACGCGGATGAGTTCTTGACCGGTGAAGCCATTACGTCAGTCCAATTTGGCACCTATGTCCCTGGCTGGTCCCGTATGGTTCTGGAGCTCTCCGGCCCTATGGCGGTTGGGGCGGCGGAACTTGATGTGGACCCGGTAACTGCGGCAGCGGTGCTCACCTTGGCCCTGGCACCCAGCACGCCCGAAGACTTTGCCAGGGGGGCTGGTGCGCCACAGGATGAGCGCTGGGATTTGCCAGCCCCGCAGGCTTTGGATGTGGTGCCACCGCGGGATGAAAACGCGCCGCTCTTGGTGGTTTTGGATCCGGGGCATGGCGGCATTGATCCAGGTGCCAAGGCAGAAGGCGGCGTGGTTGAGAAAGATTTGATGTTACAGTTTGCGCTGGAACTGGGCGAAATCCTCGTGCGGTCCGGTCAGTTTGATGTGCAGGTCACGCGCGATGGCGACTACTTTGTCTCCTTGGAGCGTCGCACCGCATTGGCGCACCAGGCCGGGGCTGATCTGTTTATCTCTTTGCATGCGGATTCGCTGACACAGGGCCACGCACATGGCTCAACGGTCTATATTCTGTCGGAAGAGGCTTCTGATGCGGCCTCGGCCAGCCTGGCAGAGCGCCACGATCGGGCAGACCTTCTGTCTGGCACCGATCTGAGCCATACGGATGATCTGGTGGCTGGGGTGATGCTTGATCTGGCGCGGCAGGAAACTCAACCACGCAGCGTCGCCTTGGCGCAGGCCCTGGTTGCAGGGCTGAAGCAACAGGGTGGGCCGGTTAATCGTAAGCCTTTGCGATCCGCAGGGTTCTCTGTGTTGAAATCTGCAGATATCCCATCAGTTTTGGTTGAAATCGGCTTTTTATCCAGCGCCCGGGATCTGGCCAACTTGCAAAACCCTGAATGGCGGCGCCAAACGGCGACAGCTATGCTGAAAGGTCTGATTGACTGGCGCATCGAAGACGAGGCGCGTCGCGCCCTGGTGCGCCAATAACCAGACAGCGCTTTCGCCAAATAGAGCCCTTTCAATGAAGGGCTTAATCTGTGAGCGCTATACCGGCGATCACCGGATTCGGAGGGCACTGGCAGGGACTGATGATGCGCAACGGGGTGATTTTCCCCCTTTAGCGGCATCTTTCCGCTGTTTCCGCTTTTGACCCCAGGCCATTGCCCTCCTATATAGGCGGCACCCCGCGTGAAAGGCAGCATCCGTGCTCAGGTTTATTCTATCCTTCTTTGGTTCTATTTTCAGCACCATTACCCTTGGTATTGGTATGGTGGCGCTGACTCTTGGGGCGATTTTCTGGATCTATGGGCGCGATCTCCCCAGCCATGAATCCCTGTCGCAGTATCAGCCCCCAACCATCAGCCGGATCTATTCCGGCGAGGGGCGGATGATTGATGAATTTGCCAAGGAACGGCGCCTGTTCACACCGTCGTCTGACATTCCCGACCTGGTGAAACAGGCCTTCATCTCGGCGGAGGATAAGAACTTTTATTCCCACAAGGGCTACGACGCCCGAGGCATTGCGGCCGCAGCGGTTGAGGCTGTGCGCTCGCGTGGGGGCAACGTACGGGGGGCCTCGACGATCACTCAGCAGGTTATGAAAAACTTCCTGCTGTCCGGTGATCGTAAAGCGGCACGCAAAATCAAGGAGATCATCCTCGCCACACGGCTTGAGGAAACTCTGGATAAAGATCAGATCCTTGAGTTGTATCTCAACGAGATTTTCCTAGGCCAGAACTCCTACGGGGTGACGGCTGCGGCGCAGACCTATTTCAACAAAACCCTGGGCGAGCTGGCGCCACATGAGGCGGCAACCCTTGCTTCGATGCCCAAGGCTCCTTCGGATTTCCATCCGGTCCGCCGTAAGGAGCGTCTGACGGAACGGCGCGACTATGTGCTGCGCGAGATGTTTGAAAACGGCTATATCTCTGAGGCTGTCTATAAGGTCGAGGTGCAACAGCCGCTTCGCTCCGTTCAAAATGGCGATTTTGAGAGTTTCCGCACGGCGCTGCCGCCACGTGACTATTTCTCTGATGAGATCCGCCGCCAGCTGTCCGAAGACTTTGGCGAGGGAGAGTTCTTTACTGGGGGCCTGTCGGTGCGGGCGACCATTGACGCTGAGATGCAGACAGAGGCTGCCGATGCGCTGCGCACGGGGTTGCAGAAATATGACCGCTCTCGTGGGATTTGGATCGGGACCGGCGTCGCCCTGGAAGAGGCGGTGTTGGCGGATGAAGCCAGTTGGCGAGAGGCGCTCGCCGAGGCCGAAGTGTCCCGCGATATTACCCTGGGCGGCAAGTGGTATCCGGCGGTTGCGCTGGAGGTTGGCGACAAAAACCTTGTTGTAGGCGTTGAGGGGCAGACGGGCACGGGACAGGTGCCGCGCGATGACATCAAATGGATGAAGGGCAGCTTTAAGGACAATATCACTCGTGGCGATGTGGTTCATGTGCGTGCGGTCAAGGCAGATGACGGCAGTATCCGGCACTGGTCCCTGCGTCAGGTGCCTGAGGTTCAGGGCGGTTTTGTTGCGATGGATGTAAACACAGGCCGGGTTCTGGCGATGCAGGGCGGTTTTTCCTATCAGCACTCGGTGTTTAACCGCGCTACTCAGGCGCAGCGCCAGCCTGGGTCCAGTTTTAAGCCCTTTGTCTATGCTGCAGCGCTGGACAGTGGCTATAGCCCTGCAACCATCGTCATTGACGCGCCAATCGAGATCAACACACCGCAGGGGTTGTGGCGGCCCAAGAACTCGTCGAACAAGTTCTATGGTCCAACGCCATTGCGCACAGGGATCGAGCAGTCGCGGAACTTGATGACCATTCGTCTGGCGCAGGAAGTTGGCATGCCTGTTGTCGCCGGCTATGCGGAACGTTTTGGTGTTTACAACAACATGGGCGCTTTTCTGGCCAACTCGTTGGGGGCAGAGGAAACCACGCTGTACAAGATGGTGGCAGCCTATGCGATGTTTGCCAATGGCGGCCAGCGGGTGCAGCCAACCCTGGTCGACCGGGT
This sequence comes from Roseobacter sp. MED193, assembly GCF_000152965.1. Taxonomy (GTDB): domain Bacteria; phylum Pseudomonadota; class Alphaproteobacteria; order Rhodobacterales; family Rhodobacteraceae; genus Pseudophaeobacter. Next base: position 3,780,356 of record NZ_CH902583.1, read on the forward strand.
TCAGGACCGCTATGGCCGGACAATCTACCGGCATGATGATCGCGACTGTGTGGATTGTTCCGCGCCGGGGTTGCCAGCTGGGCGGTCGCCCCGCATTGATTCCAACCGCGAGCAGGTGATGGATCCGATCACTGCCTATCAGCTCAGCTCGATGATGAAGGGCGTGGTGGATCGCGGGACTGCCTCTAGCGTGATCAACTTACCGGTTCCGACGGCGGGCAAGACCGGGACAACGAATGATTCCCGCGATGTCTGGTTCGTGGGCTTCACCTCCAATATCGTCGCTGGTTGCTACATGGGTTTTGATCAGCCGCGCCCGATGGGGCGGGGGGCCTATGGTGGTACGATGTGCGGGCCAGTGTTCCAGCAATTCATGAAGGTGGCCACCGAGAAATTCGGCGGCGGACCATTCGAGGTGCCGGAGGGCGGTCATTTTATCAAGATCGACCGCTACACGGGCGCCCGCCTGCCTGACAGCGCTTCGGGGGCCTATGTGGTGGCTGAGTATTTCCGCGATGGCGCTGAACCCATCTTTGGTCTTGCCTTTGATGGCGGTTTTGCAATGGGCTCAGATCTGCCGCTGCTGGAAGAGGTGCAGCAATCGGGGCGTCAGGTCACAACCTCGAGCGGAGGCACTGCGGTTCTGGGGCCAAAGGCAACCTTTGGCACGGTGACCTCTGGCGGTCAGTATTAGAACGCGCGCGCCATAATCACCTCAGACCACTTGGCCAGATGCAACCCTGTGGTTTGCGCCTGCCGTCCTAGGCGGTCAGGGTCAGGGTTTCCGGGCGGGTCAGGCAGTAGCGCGCTGTGGGGCCAAAGCTTTCTGGATGGCTGCGCAGTTCTGGCATGCATTCAAACAGACTGAACAAGGCAGGTGGGCCAAGGGCTTCGAGCGCTTGATCGCCGGGAAAGAAACTCTCGGCGGGACAGTTTTCCGCGTAGATGATTTCGTGTTGGTCCAGCAGCAGATGCACGTAGGTGACCACGCCGCCAGGTTGGCGGCGAATGCTGTGGTCATTGACCAGATGATGGGCTGACGCCAGGACTTCGCTTGCATCAAACAGCAACCGTGTTGTGGCTCCTGAGAGCAGCATCCGGTGTTGTGGCGAGACCAAAAGATCGCGGCTGGCGCCAAAGGTGCCCGCGGAAATGCGGACCGGAGCCCAATCCCCCATGGCTGGCACTGTTGTCTTGCCGACCCAACGCACCGGCTGAAAACCATTGTCGCGGGTAAGCACCAGATCCCCCTGAACCAGCTCCTCGATTGGAATTGCGCCCATAGCAGTGGAGATTCGTGTGCCAGCGACAAAGCAGACGATGTTTTCGATATTGGTGAAATTTACTGTTGAACCGTCTAGTAGGGTAGCAGTCCCGCTCATGGTGCCATCATCGCTGGTGGCTGTGATGTTCAGACTGCCCGGATCAAGAAGGCCATTGAAGTCGAGCGTGTCAAAGTCAGTGCCGCCCTCACCGCCGTCAATGGTAATGCTGGTCGCGCCGGTATCCCCGGTATCGGTGAATAAGAATGTATCTTTGTCGTCTCCGCCTAAAGCGGTATCCCCTTCTCCAACCAGAATTTGGTCAGTGCCACTGCCACCAACCAGAGAGTCGCTTCCAGCGCCGCCTTCCAAAGTGTCGTTGCCAGCCTCGCCAAAAATCGTGTCATCGCCGGCTCCGCCACTGAGTGAATCATCTCCTGCTTCAGGTGTGACGACTGGGAGGGTGAACTGTATATCCGTGACCATGTAGTCGGAGCCATCGGTCAGGTCAGTTTGCATATTGGCGGTCAGAACCAGTTGGTCGAAGTCCCCGACGCCACTGATCGAAACGGTGCCGGCACCGCTGCCCAGGGCGTCTTCGGTGAAATCGCCCTCCGCGACGAGGACACCGTTGTCATAGACGGCCCAGTGACCGACCTCCCCGTAGGTATCTGTGTATAGATGTTCGACACCAAAAGTGATTTCATCAACGGGTTGATCCAGATCGACAATGAGCGCTTCGGATTCACCCGTGGCGGTATCATAGCCGATTTGGGCGGTGACCGCGCTGTCACTGTCGGTAATGGCTCCAGCGACACCAAACCCGCCACCGAAGTAGTCAAGGCTCGCTGCGCCACCACCGATACCGGTGGCTGTGACGTTGTAGCCATTGCCAGTATCTGTTACATTCGAGTCGTTGATCGTCACCGCCTTTGTGCTGAGATCAGACCACTGATTTGTGTCGCCGTAGATGAGGTCGTTGCCGTCGCCGCCGTCGATACTGTCCAGGCCACTCCCGCCAAACAAATTGTCGTTGCCCAGGCCGCCATCCAGGGAGTCGGCACCTTCGCCGCCTTGTAATGTGTCGCTGCCTGCGCCGCCAGACAGGGAGTCGTTGCCGGCCTCTCCCAATACGGAATCATCGCCGTCACCAGCCAAGACGGTGTCGTTCCCAGCTCCGGCCATGACACTATCATCATTGCCTGACGCACCACCGCCACTGCCATTGTCAATCTGATCCCCATCCGGATCTATGTATCTTTCGTCGATCAGTTCTGAATTGCTGGTACCATCAATTGTGCCGTCGATGGCTGAATAACTGGGGGCTGTGGCTGCACTTGCGCTCTCTAGCGTATCAACGGGGCCAAAGTCGGAAATAAAGTAAACATTCCCGTCGGTTCCCAAAGAGTAGGTGCCGCTTTCAAGTTCGTTTGAATAGTAGGACCCGCCGACCCATCCGGACCAAGACCATGACCCGGCCCCAATTACAGAGTCTGTTGTAAAAGAAACAGCGCCGCCGGAGATGGTATCTCCGGAGTTCAGACTATTGTCCCCAAGCGATACCAAATATCCTAAAGGCATTTGTCTAACCTTCTCCATCTATTCGCAGATTGCATCGATGGATTGTTCCTCGGATGATAGCAGTCTGGTCTAGGAAACTCGGGGGATAAGATGAGCGAAAAGTGATAAAGGTCGCGTTGATACAGGCGAGCAATCTGTTTCAATTTTTAGCCAACTGCGAGGGCGTAGAGGGTTTGAAACCTCGCTACGCCGTCTTTGGTGGAGAGCGATGGGATTGGGTCAACAAAGAGACCCACCGCTGCGCTGCTTGCTCGCAGGACAGGACTGGTTTATCACCCAAGCCTGATACGCAAGTTCAAGGACATATCATGCGCGCTGAGACCCAAAACACCGTGGCCGAGATTGAGAAGTCTCTGGAGCTGTTGGCCCAGCGTCTGAATTGGGAAACCGCCGAATACCGGTTGGAGGAATTCAATGCGCGTGTTGAAGATCCGAACCTTTGGGATGATGCAGAGGCCGCGCAAAAGCTGATGCGCGAGCGTCAAAACTTGGTGGATGCCATCGATACCTACAAGGGAATCAAACAGGACTTGGCCGATAACATCGAGCTGATTGAACTGGGCGAGATGGAAGAGGATCAGGAAGTTATCACCGATGCGGAAGAGGCGCTCAAAGCCCTGAAAGTGTCTGCCGCAGAGAAAGAGCTGGAAGCCCTGCTGGACGGGGAGGCTGACAGCAATGACACCTTCCTCGAAATCAACTCAGGTGCGGGCGGCACCGAGAGCTGCGACTGGGCTTCTATGCTAGCACGGATGTATGTGCGCTGGGCGGAGAAAAAGGGCTACAAGGTCGAGCTGCAGTCCGAAAGCGCGGGCGAAGAAGCTGGCATTAAATCCGCAGCCTACAAGATCAGCGGCCACAATGCCTATGGCTGGCTGAAGTCAGAAAGCGGCGTACATCGTCTGGTGCGGATCTCTCCTTTTGATTCTGCAGCCAAACGTCATACGTCTTTCTGCTCTGTCTGGGTCTACCCGGTGGTGGATGACAATATCGAAATTGATGTGAACCCTGCCGATATCCGCATAGATACCTACCGGTCTTCTGGGGCGGGTGGCCAGCACGTGAACACCACCGACTCTGCGGTGCGGATTACCCACCATCCCACCGGTATTGTGGTCACATCATCCGAAAAATCTCAGCACCAAAACCGTGACATCGCGATGAAGGCCCTGAAATCACGGCTTTATCAAATGGAACTGGATCGGCGCAACGCCGCCATCAATGAGGCTCATGAAAACAAAGGCGATGCAGGTTGGGGCAGTCAGATCCGCTCTTATGTCTTGCAGCCCTACCAGATGGTCAAAGATCTGCGCACCAGCCATGAGACCTCTGACACCAAGGGGGTGCTCGACGGTGATCTGGATGGGTTCATGGCAGCAACGCTCGCGTTGAACGTCGCGGGCAAAAGCCGCTCTGAAGCACAAGGCGAATAACCTCGCTTTCCTCGGTTTCGAGTCTAATGCATAAGGCCCGCGGTATCCTCGAGCAACAGCACGGGCCCGGCGAAAAGATTGTTCGCCGTTCCCGCTGTCTACTAGCTTGCTTTTCTTGCGGGCGCTCGGACTATCAGGGCGCTGGGTGGTTTTCTGATTAAAGAGTTTGTTTTTTCAAGCTGTTTAAAAGCTTAGCCTTAGGTGTTGCTTTTCAGATCTGATTTCCAGCGTTAGGCTTGCCTGCAGATATGGCAGGAGCGGACGTGGATGTATGAACCCTTTGGATCGGCGCAGGACCTGGTTGCCAACCTGCGCAGTGGAGCGCTGAGCGCAGTGCAGTTGATGCAGTCCACCCTGGATCGGATTGACGCGCTTAACCCGCAGCTGAATGCGATTGTAGCCCTGCGTGATCGGGGCGAGCTGATGGCAGAAGCCGAAGCCGCCGACAGGGCCACCACCCGTGGGGCGTTGCACGGATTGCCCATGGCGATCAAGGATTTGGCGAATGTCAAAGGTCTTGCGTCAACGCAGGGCTCGCCCTTGTTCAAAGAATTTGTGCCGCAACAGGATGAGCTTTTTGTGGCGCGGCTGCGTGCAGCAGGCGCTATCTTCATTGGCAAGACCAATACGCCGGAGTTTGGCCTGGGCTCTCACACTTTTAATCCGGTTTATGGTGCGACTAGAAACCCCTTTGATCCAGATCGCAGCTGCGGTGGATCATCGGGCGGTGCAGCGGTGGCCCTGTCTGCGGGGTTGGTCGCTCTGGCGGATGGCTCTGACATGATGGGGTCCCTGCGAAATCCGGCGGGGTGGAATAACGTCTATGGCTTTCGCCCCACCTGGGGCTGCGTCCCGGCTGAGCCCAGCGGGGATCTGTTTCTGCACCAACTGTCCACCCTTGGCCCGATGGCGCGCAGTCCCGATGACATTGCGCTCTTGCTCGATGTGATGCCTGGCCCCGATCCGCGCCAGCCTTTGGCCCGCGCGCGCGAGGCGACGCTGCCATTACCTGACGTGGCCCCTATGCGCATTGGCTGGCTGGGGGATTGGGGCGGGGCCTTTCCGATGGAGCCAGGTATTCTGGACACCTGCAAAGAGGCCCTCACGCATCTGTCCGCTCAGGGACATTCTGTTGAGGCTGTATCTCCCCCGTTCTCGGCCGAGGAAATTTGGACATCGTGGATCACCCTGCGCTCTTTTGCGGTGGCTGCGGGGCTTCGCGCACTAGATGACCAACGCGCGCACCTGAAAGAGACCGCCATATGGGAATTGGATCGGGGGCTCTCCTTCAGCGCTCAAGAGATTCAGCAGGCCTCTGATCTGCGCTCAAATTGGCAACGCCGGGCCGCAGAATTGTTCCAGAACTATGACGCGCTTGTGCTGCCCACGGCGCAGTGCTGGCCTTTTTCGTTGGATCTTGAATACCCGCGTGAGATCAATGGCCTTGAGATGGATAGTTACCACCGCTGGATGCAGGTTGTAACGCCGGTCAGCCTGCTTGGGCTGCCCTGTTTGGCGGTCCCGGCCGGGTTTGGCGCTGCTGGTTTGCCTATGGGGCTACAAATCTTTGCCGCACAGGGGCAGGATCGTAGCCTGCTGGCTTTGGGGCAGGGATATCACCTGCAAAGTAAGCTTCCGCAGAGGGCCCCGCCGACCTTGGCGGGATCCGGGGAGGGAACCTAAAGAAACGCGTAAGATTTTTCTGGGGAGGAAAATTTAGTGAGTACAAAACCATTTGGAGTGCCAGAGCTACAGCCAATGCGGGGGAAGATCCTGACCCAAGCGCTGAAATGTGGCTGGCAGGACTTTTGCAAAAAGCCGCTCTATGGGCTGTTCTTTGCTGGGTTCTACGTTTTGGCAGGCTGGGTCATGACCTGGATCACTCTGGCAACTGGCACCACATTCTGGCTGGTGCTGGCAGCCATCGGGTTTCCATTGATCGGCCCCTTCGCCGCGGTTGGACTATATGAGGTCTCTCATCGTCTGGAGCAGGATGAACCGATGAGCGCCGGGGATATTCTTGGTGTCATCCTGCACCAAAGTCGCCGCCAGTTGCCTTCGATTTGCGCCATTATCATTGTCGTGTTTTTGTTTTGGTTTTTTCTGGGGCATATGATCTTTGCGCTGTTTCTGGGGCTGTCAACGATGACCAATATCTCCAGCTCGCTAGAGGTTTTTCTGACTCTGAATGGCATGTTGATGCTGGCCGTTGGCAGTCTTGTTGGGGCGCTGTTTGCGCTACTGCTTTATATGATCACGGTGATCTCATTGCCGCTATTGCTCGACCGGGAGGTGGATTTTGTCACCGCGATGATTGCCAGCTTTACCTATGTGCAGAGAAACTTCCTTTTGATGATGCTTTGGGCTGTCGGCGTTGCCGTCCTGACCTTTGCAGCATTGATGCCTGGCTTTGTCGGGTTGTTTGTCGTTCTTCCATTGTTGGGGCATGCCACCTGGCACATTTATCGCCAGATTGCCCATTGAGCCCAATCGCCCAGCCAGTCAAGGTGCTGCGAATATTTCTGACGGGAAGCTCGCTCTGGGTCGCCTCAGCGGAAGGGTTCCTCCGGTCGCAGCAGGTGGCGGTGATAGGGCAGCAGGTCCTGAGTAGTGGAGAACCCGGCGCTGCGGGCGGCCTGTAGAGCACGCCCCATATCCTGTCCAAGGTATTCGTAGACCATGCGGGTCACGCGTTCACCGCTGCCGTCGCGTACCGTCCGCGCGACATATCCAAGCCAGAAATTGTTCTCCAACGATCCGATCCGCGCCAGATAGTTGAAGGAATAAGTCATGGCGTTGCGTCGTGAGATGATAAAGGCGACCCCGTCCTCATGGGAGGTAACAACGCCGCGAAATTCACGCATCTTGGCGCCTTCCGACAGGCCTTGATAGCGCATTGCGTCGCGGGCCTCGTAGCCTTTGATGTAGGTGGCGGTTGTGCCAGAGCGGAAGACGTAAACAAGCCCGATGACAAATTTATTGCCATCGACAAAACTGCGCCGTGTGAAACGATAGAATCCCGTTGGAAACGTGGTTTCGTCAAGGTTGCGAATACCGTGGCCTAGAAAGTCCGCGAGAAACGGGCCATTCAGAATTTGCCCCTGGCGCCCAATTGTCCCAACTGGTTCTAGCAGTATACGGGCATCTACCTCAAAGAAGGTACAGATCCGGTCAAGAATGTCGGGTCGCGGGAAGCTCTCGCCAGACATGTAACGGTTGAACTGGGTTCGATTGATCCCGAGGCGCCGAGACAATTCTGAAATCGAAGGGTAGTTCTGGGCCAAGTGACGCAAATTGGTTCCAAACATATTGCGCAATTGTGCCGGCGAGCGGTTGGTTTCAGCGGCTGTTTGGCCGGAAACGTCCAGTGAGTCTGCCATGGTGGCCAGGGTATCCTGTTGTAGTGACGTAATATGTCACGCGTATCGCCGAGTGGACGCTATTTCGCATCATGCTGCTTCTAATTTGTATCACAGTTTTACCGGGGCAGACACAAAATGCAATGGATCGACGCATTTTTGACGATGTTGCAATAGGGCTATTTGAACCAAGATTGATCCGTCCAAGTTGCGAGGCCCGTTATGATTGGAATTGTTCTCTGGAGTGAGGCCACAGCCGGAAAAGCAGTTATATGGTGCGAAGATCAGGGGGATTTGGCTTTCTATTCCCATGATGACGCCAGTGAAGCCTTCAATGTCCACACTGGTGACTGGGTTGCATTCAGCCTAGAGTTGAAAGCTGATTTGCGTTTGGCGCATAACATTCAGGTTCTTCAGGAGCCGGGTTGCCCTCATTTGGCGCAGGATCTTGTGACCGCAAGCGAGAAGGATGATATGGCCAGTCCACTCGCTCTTGTTGGGACATCCGCGCGGGGGGATTGTGAAGATAGGCTTCAGACGTCGCATGCGGGAGCGAAACCAGAGACGGGTCAGGCTAATCCAGCAGTTCCACTAAGAGCGGATAGCGTTGCTTTGGAAAAGGTGAGCGAGGGCCTGTCGGTTATGGAAGGCCTGGGATCTGCACCAGCAGATGGAGCAACTGCGAACGTTATCGCCTTTCCGGTAGATAAGTCCGGGGGCCTGCGTCGCGCGTGAAGGTGTGTTCCACTCAGCCAGGGCTAACAAACACCAAAGCCTGTACAAAATATGCGGTCTTTGGGACGTGGCGCATGGCGTAGGTTTCGGCCTCTTGGACCCCTAGCTGCGAGTTATCCCATTTGCGACAAAGGCCAGCCTGACGACTGGCCTTTGTTGTATGCAGTGCTTCGCGATTAGATTTAGGTGCCGCGCAACAGGGCTGCGACACCTGTACGGGCGACTTCGGCGAGACCAAGAGGTCTCATCAAATCGGCAAAGGCGTCGATCTTGTCAGGCGCGCCGGTTATCTCGAAAATAAAGCTGTTCAAAGTGCTATCTACAACATTTGCGCGGAAGATGTCGGCCAGGCGCAGGGCTTCGACCCGTTTGTCTCCATCTCCAACAACCTTGAAAATGGCCAATTCCCGCTCAACAGAGGCGCCCTCGACGGTGAGATCATGTACCTCATAGACCGAAACGATGCGGCCAAGCTGCGCCTTGATCTGTTCAATGACCTGTGGGGTGCCGGTGGTTACCACAGTAATGCGCGACAGGTGCCCGGTGTGATCGACCTCGGCCACGGTCAGGCTTTCAATGTTATATCCGCGTCCGGCAAACAAGCCGATGACACGGGCCAGAACGCCGGGTTCGTTTTCGACTAGTACGGCAAGGGTGTGGCGTTCCTGTACGTCGGAAAAATTCGGACGCAGGTTATAGGCGGAATGGCGGGTGGAGCCTTTTTTGATATGTAGGGCAGACATTTATGTCCCTTTCTGAATTCGGGCCAAATTTGGGGCAGGGCGGTTCGCCCTGCAAAATCTCTGTGTGAAGGCGATTAGACCAAGACCGCGCCGCCGGATTGGATGACACCCTGGGTGTCAGCCTCGCCCATCAGCATTTCATTGTGCGCCTTGCCTGACGGAATCATTGGGAAGCAGTTCTCATGCTTTTCAACCAGACAATCAAAGATCACAGGGCCGTCATAGTTGATCATTTCCATGATCGCATCGTCCAGGTCCGCGGGATCTGAGCACAGGATACCCTTGGCACCAAAGGCCTCGGCCAGTTTCACAAAATCAGGCAGCGATTCTGACCAAGAGTGGCTGTAGCGCTCACCGTGCAGCAGCTCCTGCCACTGGCGTACCATGCCCAGGCGTTCATTGTTGAGGATGAACTGCTTGACCGGCAGGCGATACTGCGCCGCAGTGCCCATTTCCTGCATGTTCATCAGCCAGGAGGCCTCGCCGGCGACATTGATAACCAGGCTGTCTGGATGTGCCATCTGCACCCCGATGGAAGCAGGGAAGCCATAGCCCATGGTGCCGAGCCCACCGGAAGTCATCCAGCGGTTGGGATCCTCAAAGCCAAGATACTGCGCTGCCCACATCTGATGCTGACCCACCTCGGTGGTCACATAACGATCGCGATCCTTGGTCAGGACCTCGAGCCGTTCCAAGGCATACTGCGGTTTGATGGTCTTTTGCGAGCCAGTGTAGGCAAGGCAATTGACCTTGCGCCATTCTGAAATTTGCTTCTGCCATTTGGCAATCGCTTCGCGGTTGACCTTGCGGCCACGGGCCTTCCAGACCTTGAGCAGATCCTCAAGCACATGGCCCACGTCGCCCACGATCGGGATATCAATGCGGATCACCTTGTTGATCGAGGAGGGATCGATATCGATATGGGCTTTCTTTGAGTTCGGGCTGAAGGCATCAATGCGACCGGTGATGCGGTCATCAAAGCGGGCGCCAATATTGATCATCAGGTCGCAATCATGCATCGCCAGATTGGCCTCATACAGACCATGCATCCCCAGCATCCCCAGCCAGTTTTCGCCGGAGGCGGGATAGGCGCCCAGACCCATCAAGGTCGAGGTGATCGGAATGCCAGTGGCATCGACCAATTCGCGCAGCAGCTGACAGGCGGCGGGGCCAGAGTTGATCACGCCACCGCCGGTGTAGAAAACGGGGCGTTCTGCAGTCTCGATGGCGGCAACGAGCTCGGTGATCTCTTCCATATCGCCTTTGACGATTGGCTGATAACGCGAGGCATTTGGCTTGGCCGATTCATAGGTGCCAGTGGCAAATTGAACATCTTTGGGGATGTCGATCAGTACCGGACCAGGGCGGCCAGAGGTGGCAACATGGAAACCTTCGTGAAGGGTCGCGGCCAGCTTGTCCGTGTCTTTGACCAGCCAGTTATGTTTGGTGCAGGGGCGAGTGATCCCCACTGTATCCGCTTCCTGAAAGGCATCAGAGCCAATCATAAAGGTCGGAACCTGGCCGGTGAGAACCACCAGCGGAATGGAATCCAGCAGCGCATCCGTCAGGCCGGTCACGGCATTGGTCGCACCGGGGCCAGAGGTCACCAGCACAACGCCGGGCTTGCCTGTGGACCTTGCATAGCCTTCAGCGGCATGGACCGCGCCCTGTTCGTGACGCACCAGAATATGGCGAATGTCATTTTGCAGGAAAATTTCATCATAGATGGGAAGTACGGCGCCACCTGGGTATCCAAATACGGTGTCGACGCCCTGTTCTTTCAGGGCTTCAACGATCATCTTTGCGCCGGTCATTTCACGTGTCATCTGCTTTTTGCTCCAATTGGCGGCATCGTCCATTACGCATAAAAAAAGCCTCCGCTTATTCAGGGGAGGCGCATGGGTTTGAGTGTGGTCTACCGTTACCGGCCCATGCGCTTGGTTCCTACAATTACGACTAGGCTGGTCATCACCAGGCTCTCCTCTACTGCGTTGCAGCGAACACTATGTCTGTGAGGCCGGAGCGTCAACAGGCAAAGGGGCTGAAAATGCACCAATTTGGGACATTTTCTTGCGCTTGGACGCTCGCAGCGGACATATTTGGAAAAATGGGTCGCGATTTCTGGCTCAAAATGACCCTCTCCGCCCAAAAACGGGGGAGGTGCTTTTGATCTCCAGGCCACCAAATCTGTCTAGCACCTGTCAGAACTCATGGCCGGTACCTTGCAGGACGCCATGCTCAAGCGCATAGCGGGTCAGACCGGCAGTTGAGGAAATCCCCAGCTTGCGTTTGATGTTCTTGCGATGGGTTTCCACTGTTCGCACAGAAATATCCAGACTATGGGCAACGTCTTTGTTGGATTTGCCCTGGGCCAGTTCCAACAGGATGGTCTGTTCACGCCCGGTAAGGGCCTCGCGTGCTTCTCCGCTCTTGGGTTTTAGCGCGATTTCGGCCCCTGTACATAGATAGCGCTCACCTGCCATTACCGTGTCGATCGCCTGCTTGATCTCTTCTGTGGGCACGTCTTTTAGGATATACCCCATCGCCCCGTGGCTCAATGCCGTCGAGATATACTCTGGGCTGTCATGCATGGTGAGGATAACGATACGGGTCTCAGGCAGGCGCTCCAGGATCATTTCTGTTGCACTTAGGCCGCCCAGCCTTGGCATGTTCAGATCCATGAGGATTACATCGGGGGAGAGCGCCTGGGCCTGATCCACCGCCTCGGCCCCATCGTTGAGACAGGCAAGCACCTGGATGTCATCGTAGCTTTCCAGGATGGATTGAATGCCTTCGGCGACCATCGGGTGATCATCGACGATCAAAACGCGCACTGTAGTGTTCATGTCTTCCCCCTCACTCCCAAGCCGCGCATCGACCCTAGGCTACGCCAATGGCGCCCGCCTCAAACCGATCTGCTGCGCTGATCCTCGCCAAGGGACTCTCCCGGGGCCAAAAGATGGCTAAGGGGGAGGATGGCTTCGATGACAGTGCCGCTTTGGGTGCCACGAGATGACAGAATGCGTAAGGTGCCGTCAAGCTGCTCGATACGCTCTTGCATGTTGCGCAGCCCAATGCCGGGCCCAACTCTGTCCTTTTCAGAGGGCAAACCGTTACCATTGTCAGAGATGCGCAGCGTCGCGCCCTTGGCATGGCCGCGCAGATCCATGGTCATGACGGTTGCATTCGCATGGCGCTCGATGTTCATCAGCGCTTCCTGAGCGATGCGGTAAAGCGCGATCTTGGCTTCTGGATCAAGACGGTTGCGAAACACCACTGTGCTGAATTCAGACTTGATGCCAGTGCGGGTGGCAAAATCATCGGTCAAGGCTTTCAGCGCAGGCCCAAGGCCGAGATCATCCAAAACGCCAGGGCGCAGGTCGCGGCTGATGCGACGGACCTCGGTAATGGCGCTGGCCAGGTTTTCGATGCCCCTGTCGAGAGGGGGCAGGGCCCGGTCCAGCTCTCCGCGTTTGAGCCGTCTGCTGGCATTATCCAACGCATAGCGCACCCCGACCAGTATCTGGCTGATCCCATCGTGCAATTCCCGGGCGACTCTGCCGCGTTCTTCTTCCTGGGTGTCAAAGACCCGCTGGGTCAGCTCTTTTAGTTTTGCGTCGGCGAGACGGCGTTCACGGATGTTGAGCACCATACCGGAGGCAAAGACCACGATGAGCGAAGCCAGAGCAATGACGCCAATATAGAGAAAGGTGCGCTGGACACGGGCCTCAACTTCAGCACGGGCAGCAGCAACCGAGGACAGCACATCGTCAATAAAGACGCCTGTGCCCACGGCCCATTGCCAGTCCTGCAATCCGACAACGTAGGCTACCATTTGCGCCTCTTCACCCGTGGAGGGCTTTTGCCACATAAAGGTGTGCCAACCCGCTCCCTGCCGGGCCAAGCGGATAAATTCATCCACCACCGGCGTGCCCTGGCTGTCTGTCAGGCCTGACCAGTTGCGGGTGATAAAATCAGTTTGGCGTGGGCTAACGAGATTGGTGCCATCATAGTCGTAGACAAAGAAGAACCCATCAGTGCCATAAATCATTGATGAGAGGATCTGTGCCACCTGTTCCTTTGCGTCTTGGTCATCTGGTGCAGCGCGACCGTATATAAAGGAGAACCCGTTACGGGCCTGAGTCACATAGTTGCGCAGCTCTGCCTTTTTCGCTTCCAGCAGCTGATGCTGAAGCGCTTGAATCTCGCGTTCCGCCGAGCTGCGCGACTCAAAAGCGACCAAGAGCGCGATCGCCGCGACTGCAACAACAAGCGGCAGTGTCGCCAGAATCGAGAGCTTCTGTGCGTAGTTCGGACGAAAAAAGGAGCGAAAATCTGACATATGCCGAATCGTTACGCAATCTTGTAGCCGAATCAAAGGCCTGTAGTGGGGATTCGGCTGGCGAAAGGCAGGGATCGGGGGCAAAACGAGAAAAATCTGACCCCAGGGCATGTGATTCTGCGGTTTTTCTTGGGGCCTACGCAGTACTAGGTATTCACAAGTCCTACCGCACCGCTAGGCTAGCGCCACTCAAAGAGATCCGCCCGGCTACGGCTGGGCATAGGGACTACTAACGGGAGGAGCACTATTATGGATCGTCGTTCTTTTTTGAAAACATCTGCGCTGGGCGGGACCGCCGCAGCTGCAACCACTTTGGCCGCACCGGCATACGCACAGGGTAAACGTACCCTGACCATGGTTACCACTTGGGGCCGCGGTCTTGCTGGCGTTTTTGACGCCGCGCAGCGTGTTGCTGACAACGTAACCGCAATGTCTGACGGTCAGCTGACCATCGACATCAAAGCCGCCGGTGAACTGGTTGGCGCATTCGAAGTGTTTGACGCGGTATCTTCCGGTCAGGCTGACATGTACCACGGCGCCGACTACTATTTTGTTGGTCAGCATCCAGGCTATGCCTTCTTCACGGCTGTACCTTTCGGCATGACTGCTACCGAGCTGTCCAACTGGTACTATCAGGATGGCGGGATGGAGCTGCACGACGAGCTGGGTCAGATCTTTGGTCTGAAATCCTTCCTCGGCGGCAACACCGGCGCTCAGGCGGGCGGCTGGTTCTCGAAAGAGATCAACAGCCCCGAAGACTTCAACGGTCTGAAGTTCCGTATGCCTGGCCTCGGCGGCAAAGCTCTGGGTAAACTGGGCGCCTCCGTTCAGAACATCCCTGGCTCCGAAGTGTATCAGGCGTTGTCTTCCGGTGCCATCGACGGGACCGAGTGGATTGGCCCCTGGGCGGATGAAAAAGCCGGTTTCCAGGAAATCACCAAGACCTACTACACCGCTGGTTTCCACGAGCCAGGCGCCGGCCTGTCGGTTGCCACCAACCGTGACGTCTTTGACAGCCTGACGCCTGGTCAGCAGAAGATGATCGAAATCGCCTCTGGCGAATGCCACCAGTGGAACCTGTCTCAGTTCTTGGCCAACAACGGTGCAGCGCTGCAGCGTCTGCAGGCCGGTGGCGTCAAGGTCATGGAATTCCCTGACTCGGTCTGGGATGCGTTCGGTGCGGCTTCGAAAGAAGTCATGGACGAAAACATGGGCGACGATCTGTTCAAGAAAATTCACGACAGCGCAATGAAGTCGATGAAATCTTCTTCCGGCTGGCAAAACCTGTCGTCTGGTGTCTACACCGCACAGCGCGACCGCGTTCTGGGTTAACCCAACCCGACGTATCTTTTGGATCCCCCGCCTGGTGCGGGGGGTCCCTTTTTCATTTTTGCCGCAGGCCAGAAGGCAGTGGCCGCCCACGCGATCTGCGTTGCGGGCGGGGCCGCGCTTTTACCCCGCTGCATGCAATCATCCGAGGGAACAATGCAGGACGATACAGGCATTTCCTTTTTTGGCGCCCTGTTCAACGGTCTGATCTGGCTGGTTCAGAACATCGCTGGCGCCTTCTACAATTTCGGCTACGCCGTAACCCATCCACAGCTGTGGCTTGATTGGTCCGACAAGACCTCTATCATGCGCTTTGTCTACTATGGCGGCTCGGTGGAGTTCTTCTTTGTCGTCTTTACTCTGTTCCTGATCCTGACCGGGGTTGGCCTTTATCGCCGCCAGTTCATGTGGGGCATGGTGCGCGGCCTTGAAGGGTTTGCTAATGGCATCGGGCGGTTCTTCGCCTGGGCTGGTCTGATCATGGTGATCCAACAGATCATTATCGTCTTTATGCAGCGGATCTTTGCCCGCCCTGACATGAGCTTTGGGCTCGGGATTGCGCTGGAAAAAGATATCAGCTGGTTTGCCGAAGAGCTGAAGCTCTACAATGCTTTGGTTGTGTGCATGTGTGTGACCTACACCTTTGTGCAGGGCGGCCATGTGCGGGTGGACCTGATTTATTCCGGCATCAGTTTCCGTGCCAAACGTGTTGTAGACATGGTGGGATCGCTGATCTTCATGATGCCTGCAGCCGTGCTGACCTGGATGTATGGTTGGTTCTTCTTGTGGCGCCACCTGATCGTGCCAAAGCCCTCGGCCTCGGACCAGCTGGACCGGCTGATTATGAAAGCCCGCGCGCTGCGCTGGAACGTGGAAACCATCGGTTTCAGTCCAAACGGCTTTAACGGCTACTTTCTCTTCAAGATCTTGCTGGTGACCTTTGCCGGCATCGTCTTTGTGCATGCTGCTGCTTTCTTCTATCGCTCCTTGCTGGAGTTCATCGAAGGACAGGGCAGTGAAAATAAGTACCTCGACAAGGATACCCTTGGTGAGGGCGAAGAAGCCTATGAAGGCGCTCATTAACCTAAGGGACAGCTGATATGCTATTCGGTCTTGATGGCGTCGAACTCGGCCTGCTCATCGTATTTCTTTGCCTTTTCGGAGGCATCCTGTCCGGCTTCCCGGTGGCCTTTGCCATCGGTGGTGCTGGTATCATTTCCTTCGGGATCATCGCAGCACTGGATAGTGCTGGACTGTTGATCCACCAAGCCATTGATACATCTTCTACGGTGTATCAGGATCTGGTGGCCAGCGGGGTGAAGCCCGATGTCATTTCCGTCTTCCGATACCCGGAGCTGCCGCGCATTGCTGAACCTGTCTTTGTACAGGGTTGGGAACATGCAATGGATCGCAATATCTCCTTTATTGTGAACCGTATGAACGAGCGCGTTCTTGCGGGTGCATCGATTGAGACATTGCTGGCGGTTTTGATGTTTGTTCTGATGGGGATCACCCTGGAACGCTCCAAAATTGCCAATGATCTGCTGACAACAATGGCGCGGGTCTTTGGCCCATTGCCTGGCGGTCTTGCGGTCTCCATCGTTGTGGTTGGCGCCTTCCTGGCGGCCTCTACCGGGATTGTTGGTGCCACCGTTGTAACCATGGGCCTGCTGGCCTTGCCGACCATGCTGCGCAACAACTATTCGCCTGAACTGGCGACTGGTGTGATTGCGGCTTCTGGTACTCTGGGACAAATCATTCCACCCTCGATTGTGATCGTTCTGCTGGGGACACTGGCGGGCGATCTCTATTCCACCGCGCAGGAAAGCCGGGCGATGGATGCGGGCTGTTCGGATGCTTTGACCTACCTGGGTGAGCCTGCGGTTGTTTCCGTGGGCACATTGTTCCAGGCCGCCTTGCTGCCAGGGATCATGCTTGCGCTGCTCTATGCTCTCTATGCCTTTGGCTATGCTCTGCTGAACCCGGAGAAGGCACCTGCCGTGGCGCTGGAAGACAGTGGCAATGAGCCGGTCACTCGCAATGAAGCGCTGCTGTGGTTCCTCGGTGCCCCTGCTGCCTTGATTGGTGGTGCAATGCTGCTGAGCTCCTTTGGCGTCATTGGGTCGCAAAACATCACGGTTTCGGCTTTCTCCGATGCTGGCCAGACGGCCTCGTTGCGGACCAATGTTGGCCCTGATTGTCAGGCGGCAATGATTGATCTGCATGGGCAAGAGGCCTGGGATGCTGCAGTGGCTGAGCAGACTGTGATTGACGCGGCTGGCGGTGTTGCACAGGCAACCAAACTGACTGAGGAAGAATTTGCTCAGGCGCAGGTCGACAAGATTGCGGCGGCGGCTCCGATTGGGACTGGCGTGACCATTTTGGTGATCATGCTGGGGCTTATTCTGGCCATCGGTCGCGGGGTCGCTCCATCGCGTGATACCAAACCATTGATCCTGGGGGCCATTGGTCTGCTGGTGGTGCTGCTCGTGGACGTACTGGTGATTGCCCCAACAACCTCGCCGGGGTTCACGGTTTTGTGGTTGGCGCTGCCTTTCTTGCTGGCGCTCTATGGCACCCGCGAGGCTGCGGCGCGCTGTGCAAGCAATGATCTTATCCGGGTGGTTTTCCCACCATTGGTTCTGATCGTCGCGGTGCTGGGCTCGATCCTGGGCGGTATCACCAACCCGACGCCAGCTGCGGCGCTTGGCGCTGGTGGTGCAATCATGTTGGCGGCATATCGCAAGCTGAAGGATCAGGGCCAATCGGGCAAGATCATCATATGGGCGACTCTCGCTGTGATGGTTGCGATCCTGATCGGGGTGAACTTTGACCTGCGCATCAATCAGTCCGATGTCAGTGTTGAGAGCTGGATCGCCTTTGGCTTTGCCTATGGCGCCTATCTCTTTGCCCTGTTTGGTTTGCTCTATGGCTGCTGGGTCCTGTACAAAGGCGCGGTTCTGACGCCTATCGTGCGGGAGACAGCCAAGGTCACCTCCATGGTCTTTACTATTCTGATCGGCTCTCAGCTGCTCAATCTGGTGGTGATTTCCTTTGGCGGTGAGCACTATATCCAGCAGTTCCTGAAGAGTTTTGACAACGAGATGACGGTCTTCCTGATCGTGATGTTGGTCTTGTTCTTCCTGGGCTTTGTGCTCGACTTCCTCGAGATCATCTACATCGTGATCCCGATTGTCGGACCGGTGATCTACGGCGGGTCTTTTGACCCCAAATGGGTGACCATCATGGTTGCGGTGAACCTGCAGACCTCCTTCCTGACGCCACCGTTTGGCTTTGCGCTGTTCTATCTGCGTGGGGTTGCTCCCAAAGAGGTGACAACAGGCCATATCTATCGTGGGGTTCTGCCCTTCGTGCTGATCCAGGTGGTTGGTCTGGCGATCCTGTGGTTCTTCCCTTCGATCGTAACCATCGTACCAGCGCTGATCCCTAATTGATCTGCTCGCAGTGCAAACGATAGACTGAAAAGGGGCTCCAGTTTGGAGCCCCTTTTTGCTGTTGGAGGGGGCAAGAAAGCTCCAAGTTCACAGGTGACTTTACAAATTCGTATGACGCACTAACTTGGTAGGTGTTTTCCGGTGGGGGCCAGGGGGGCAAAAGAAAGGAGTGGTGTTCCATGTCCTTGGTGCGAGATTGGCGTTTGGCCAAGAAGCGGTATGACGCTGCACATATCAATGCGCAAAAGCAGATAAAATCTCTCAACAGCAAACTCACCGCTGCGCAATATTTTCTGCAAGCATTGCGCGACAATAAACTTTCAGACAAAGCCCATATGCGCAAGATTGACGCTTATCTGGATGAGTTTACCCCTGACAGTATTGAATCGATCCAGGATACTCTTTTCCGTGAGCTAGAGCGGCTGAGCGTGATTGAACAACGCCCTCAGATGGGGATCGAAAATGCGCTTGGGGATCTGGAACAGATTCTGGAAGCTGCAGAAGCGCTGATAAAGAAGGGGGATGTCTCAGCCACGCAATGGAGCCAATACCGCGAAGTCTATGATCGGGGAGCCTATCGGCTGATGGATGCGGGGGATCATCTTGAAGAATTCATAAATAAGCGGGCGAACTTGGAAGAAAAGCTGGAGCTCAGGTTGGATCATGCGGCGATTTTGAAGGGCATAAACCAAAGAAACCGGGCTGTGCATGACTATCTTCAGCGCAACGGTATTACTGGTTGAAAACGAGGTAGGGAGAAGGCCTGCGCCCTTAGTTGGCGGCGAGCTCTAGCAAATCCCAGCGGTTCCCAAAAGGATCCTGCCAGACGGCGACAATACCATAGGGTTCATACCGTGGAAGCTCTTCAAAAGTGACACCAAGACTAAGCATCCGTGCATGATCGCGGGCAAAATTGTCTGTGGTTAGGAACAGGCCCACACGACCACCAAACTGATTACCAATGACGGCGGTTTGCGAAGCGTCCGAGGCCTGGGCGAGGATCAGACTGCCCTGGGCTGCCCCCGGCGGCAGGATGCGGACCCAGCGCTTATGACCTTGGTCAATATCCTCTGCCAGTTGCCAGCCCAATAGATCACAGTAAAAACCAATCGCCTCGTCGTAATCAGGCACCAAGAGGGCGACAGCGTGCAGAGCCTGTTTTGCGCTTGGGGCGTTCATCTACGGTGATGGGGGAGTTGCTCTGGCAGGTGTATGTTTGCCACCTGTTCAGCAATAGGATCGGTCGACAGCGGGTGGGTGCTATCAGCAAATTCGGCAGGGTCACGCATCTTTTTCCAATCACCTTGGTGATAGATCTCCAAGCCGGAAAATTTTTCTTTGTAACTCATCTTGCTGCTGCCAGGCACCCAGTAGCCCAGATAGACATAAGGAAGCCCGGTTTCCAACGCGATCGAGATGTGATCCAGGATCATGTAGGTGCCTACAGAATTCTGAGGCATGTCCGGATCATAAAATGAATAGACCATACTCAATCCATCTTCGAGAACATCCGTCAGCGAAACCGCGACAAGACCGCTGAATTGGGGCTCTGTATATTCAATCACCCGGCTACGAATGGGCGTTTCCTCAATCATCGCAGCATATTCAAAGACATCCATATCCGCCATGCCACCGTCGGAATGGCGACTGTCCAGATAGCGCCGAAACAGGGCATACTGATCTTCGGTGGCCCAGGGCGAGGTTGCGCGGCGCTGCAAGGTGGCATTGCGTTTCAGGATACGTTTCTGGCTGCGGTTCTTTACGAAGGATCTGACATCAATGCGGGCAGACATGCAGGCCGAACAATCCGAGCAGGATGGGCGATACAGCACATTCTGTGAACGGCGGAACCCTTGATGCGACAGGCTGTTGTTCAGCTGGTCGGCGCCCTCTCCTTGCAGGGAGGTGAACAGCTTTCTTTCCATCCGGTTTTCCAGATAGGGGCAGGGCTGAGGTGCCGTGACATAGAATTGCGGAGCAATGGGAAGTGTGTGACGCATCTGGTGTCAGTCTAATCTGGGGCTAATCTTTAAAAAGAGGATATCTCGATCATAAGAAACCATCTCCGGATAGCAATGGTGAAGCCACAGGATATCAACGGCACAACCGGAGGCCAAGCGGCCAATGAGACATGGTTAAAATCCGTGTCTCAACCCAGTCTCTGGAGGCAGTAACTGAGCTTTGCGCTAGGAGGGGTCGCCTCCTATGCTGCATCTCCCAGTCGCGCAGGGCTAAGCGCGCCGATTGAGCATCACGGTTCCCAAAAGCGCATCGCTCAGCCCTTGTCCCTTTGGATTGGTGAGCATCATGATGATCGAAATTACCTGCAGAACAGGTATGGCCATGGAAAATGTAAAGCCAGCAGAGTGCATGATCGCTTTCTGAGAGTCCAAACGACGCCCTGACAGGTCGCGCAACTCAATCCCGGCAAAGCGCATGCCCAGTGTTGCAGAGCTGCTGGTCAAGGTCGCGGCGCGGTAGACAAAGCCGATCACCAGATAAAGCAGCGGCCAGATGATCAATCCGACAAAGGCCGTCAAGACCACCGTAATAAGGCACAAAATGACGATCAGAAGACTATCAATAAACCACGCCACTAGGCGTTTGGGTGCGGTGAATGCGTAGAATTCGGCCTGATAATCGGGGTCGGGCAGGGAGGTCATCATTGGTCCTTTGTGTCAGATGTAGCAAAGCGAGAGATCCGCACCCCCACCTAAGACAGGCTAAGAGTGCGGATCAAATGTGCATAGCGCTTAGTGAGATTTCTCAGCGCTCTCTTCGTCGCTCGCCTCTGGCGATGGCATCGTGCTGCGCTCGTCCATAAACTGGTCGAACTCGGCCTTGTCCTTGGCTTCGCGCAGGCGCTGCATAAAACTTTCAAAGTCGCTCTGTTCCTGCTCTAGGCGGCGCAGAGTGTCTTCTTTGTAGGCGTCAAAAGCGGAGTTCCCAGAGGGTTTCATCGCCGCCATGCCATGTTTGGCCCAGGGTTTGCGGTTTTGGCTGCGGCAGGATTTGTTGAACATACGTTTGCTCCAGATCATGTAAAAGAGAAGGGCGAGACCGATGGGCCAGAAAAAGACAAAGCCAAGAACCATAGCCGCGATCCAGGCGCCTTTGCCCTTCTCATCCAGCCAGGCTTCGCTGCGGGTAAACCAGCCCTGTTGACTGTGGCCAGGGGTGGGGGAAGTCATTGCTGTCATGTTTCGTCTCCAGGGTTTGCAGTCTTGCGACTAGGTAACTGTGGGTGTGGAATGTAAATCCCGTTCACATTACTGCATATCGGAGTGGCAGGGGGTGTGTTCAAGCCTGCATGTAAATCTTTTTTACATTTGATATTTAAGTATTTGAAATTATTCGTTATAATTCGGTTATTGAATCTCATGATCAATGCTGCGGGTCTCGCTTCCACAGGTTAAGGAGAGCGACAAGGGTAAGCAGAATTAGCAGAAGAACACCTAAAATGGAGGCTAACAACAGTTCGAGCATTGCGCGAATCTCCGGGAATGAAAAAGACCAATGCCCGCAAGCATGGGCTTTTTGAAGGTGATTTAAAGGGGTGTTTAAGCGCTGGTCAGTTCAGCCGCCCCTTTGGTTAGCATCTCGGACCCCATCGGGGCCAAGGCCCGCTTCCAAAGCTGCAGGGCCGTTTCCCCCGGTAAGATCTGGACGCGCTCCTGGAGCCGTCGCCCGTCGGCCACGACAACCGGCCCGCCATCGATCTGCGGCGTGAGCCAATAGACGCTGCCCCCGGTGAAGTTCTGGCCGTCTTCCAGACAATCCCGGATCGCATGACGGCCCTTGTAGTCGGGCAGGAGGGGCGGGTGGTTTCCTGCCGTTCACGCCCATGGAGAATGCCGCGCTACAGCTTCACCAGAGCCCAGTGTGACTAAGGCTGCGGCTTCAACTGACGGCTGCTTCGTAAATATTGAAAGAGCATTTTTGGTAGGCTGATCCGTTTTGCGGCACGCCAAAGGCTATTTCGCAGACGTTACTTCAGTCATCGCTCTGATCAACTTTGTGATGTCACTCTCCCCCAAACGTGCGACGTTTACGCGGCCGCCTTTTACTACGTGGATGCCGTGATCGCGCGTCAGGGCAGTTTCTTGGGTCTCGGTCAGTGGCAGGAGCGAAAACATGCCGGATTGCTTCGCGATATAAGCAAGCCGGTCGGTGCCAAATTCGGTGCGTTCGACATCTGCTATCTGTTGGCGCACCTGGGCAACGCGGGCGCGCATCTGGTCGAGCTCCTTGCGCCAATGCGTTTTCAGCGCCGGGTCTTGCAGGATCGTGCGCACAACCGATGGTCCATGATCCGGTGCATGCGACGCGCCGGAGCGGACAATCGCGGAGACGGCTCGGTGCATGCGGTCGCGGTCAGGTGTCTGCGTTTTCACAAACAGCGCTCCGGCCCGGTCACGGTAGATGCCAAAGGTCTTGGACAGGGTGATACAGACAATGCATTCCGGGAAACGCGCCGCGATCTGCCGCGCCATAGAGCAATCGGCGTCCCAGCTTTGGGCGAAGCCCAGATAGGCAAGGTCGATCCATGGGACGATCCCGCGTGCCTCAAGAAGATCGAGCAACGCGTCGAACTGCTCTGCGGTCATGTCCGCCCCGGTCGGGTTGTGGCACATGCCCTGCATCAGAAAGACATCGCCCGCACGGGCGGCCTTCAGCCCGTCCAGCATTTGGTCAAAGGTGATCTGAGCCTTAAGCCGGTCGTAATACGGCACCTGCGCAAAACGAGCATGGGCCGCAGTCAGGATCGGAACATAGTTGCCATAGGTCGGGGTTTGCAGCCAAATGGTGGGAGGATTTGGCATCTGCGCCAAGAGGTCTGCCATGACCCGCAGAGCCACGGCTCCACCGGAGGTCTGTGCGGACACCCAGCCATTGCCAAAGGCATCGCCCATGATCTCGTGCCCCAGCACTCGGCAGTAGGCGGCGTCCCCTGTCAGGGCGAGGTAGGATTTGCTGGTCTGAGTCTCGACTAACCTTTGTTCGGCCAGTTTGACCGCTTCCAGGACAGGCGTTTGGCCGTGTTCGTCCTGGTAGATTCCCACTGTCAGGTTGAGTTTATCCCTCTGGGGATCGGCCGCGAAATAGTCGGCCCCGATCATGATGGGATCGACGGGATATTCCTCAACCTGTTCAAACATCCTGCGTCAGTCCTTGTCCAATATACCTGTTGTTACCAGCGTCTCGAAGTATTCAACCTTCAAGTCAAAGGATTTCAGAAGCTTCTGGGTGCTCGGCTTCACCACGGCATCGTCGAATGCCCCCTGTTCAAAATGCCCCGCAGCGTCCAGATCAGACCACAGGCTGGTGACAACCAGTTCATTATCTGTGCCGCCGACCTTGACCGCGATGGTCGCCCCAAGATGCCCGGGAAGCTCTGCCATCTCCGCAAAGGTGTTGCGTTCTAAATGCGCTGCATATTGCTGCAATACCGCGTCAGAACCCGCCACAGCACGCCACCAACGAATGATCATTTTACTGTCCTTTTCCAAGCTCTTTGGCACGCGTTTGGCACGCCGTCATGGCGTTGGAAATGATCTGGCCAAAAGCGTTGTTTTGCATCGAGACAATCGCCGCATGGGTGGTCCCGTTTGGCGAGGTCACGCGGGCGCGCAGCTCTTCGGGGGGCACATCGCCCTGCGCGGCCATGGTTGCCGGCCCAGGGCCGTTTGCACGGTCAAGGCAGCTGCATCTTCGCGCGAAAGCCCCTGGGCCGTGCCGGCTTTGATCATCTCCTCGATCATCAGGAAGTAATAGGCCGGCCCGCTGCCCGACACCGCTGTGACAGAATCCAAAAGATCTTCTTTTGCCACGGCAACACAGATGCCGAAGGATTCAATGATCTTTTGGGCCTCCAGGCGCTGCACCTCTGATGTGTGGTCATTCACATAAAGCCCCGTCGCCCCGAGGCTCAGCAAAGCAGGCGTGTTGGGCATGGTGCGGGCAATCGCAACTGGTCCAAAGAGTTGTTCCAAAGTCCCAATCGTCACCCCTGCGGCGATGCTGAGGAGCAGTTTGCCCGACAGATCTGTGGTCATCTGGCCTGCAACGGCGTTGATAACCTGCGGTTTGACCGCCAGCACGATGATATCTGCAATGGCGGCCGTGGCCACATCATCTGTGATGTGCACGCCATGCTCTGCCGCAAGTCGGACCCGCTGGTCGGCGTTCGGGTCGACAACCGTGATCCGTGAGGGGTCCCAACCGCTGGAAATCAAGCCGCCAATGATCGCAGCCGTCATATTGCCACCGCCGGTGAATGCAATCTTTTCCATGGTTTAGAAGCTCGTGATGACGGTTGCACCGATGGACTGGAACTTGTTCATATTCATCAGGGCCCCGGGGGCTGCGTCGATGCTGATCTTGTCACCCACCAGCCGGGCCGGGTCCAGCCTACCGCTTTCGACCATGTCGAGCATCGCGCCGTAGCGATGGGCCTGCATCCCGTGAGAGCCGAGCAATTCGATCTCTTGGCCGACGATCTTGGGCATTGGCACCGCGGGGGCCGCGTGATCGCCCAGCATCAGACCCACCTGAATATGTTTGCCCCGTGGGCGCAGGCAGAGGATCGAGTTGGTCATCGTCGCCGGATGGCCAAGCGCGTCGAGCGAGACATGTGCGCCGCCCTTGGTGATCTCTTGGATGGCCTCAACCACGTCGCCTTTGCCATCGATGGCCGCAACCGCGCCAAGCTCTTTGGCCAGGGCCAGTTTGGCCGGGTCGAGGTCGACGCCAATCACATTGGCCCCGGCAGCGCTGGCGATCATCACCGCCGACAGGCCGACGCCACCACAGCCATGCACCGCGACCCACTGGCCCGCGCTTACCTTACCCTGGTCAATCACCGCCCGGAACGAGGTGGCAAATCGACAGCCCAGACTGGCCGCTGTGGCGAAGTCCATCGCCTCGGGCAGGGCGACCACGTTCAGGTCAGCCTGATGGATCGGCACATATTCCGCAAAGCTGCCCCAATGGGTAAAGCCTGGCTGCTCCTGATGCAGACAGGTCTGCTGGTTGCCGGTGTGGCACTCGCTGCATGATCCGCAACCGCAGATGAACGGCACGGTAACGCGGTCGCCCACCTTCCAGTTTTTTACATCCTTGCCGACTGCCTCTACCACACCGGCCAGTTCGTGGCCCGGGATATGTGGTAGATCGATATCGCTGTCATGGCCCATCCAACCGTGCCAGTCGCTACGACATACGCCGGTGGCCTCAACCTTCAAAACAACGCCATGCTCTTCGGGGGTTGGGTCCACCACAGTGGCAACTTTTGGGGCTTCTTGAAATTTCTCGAACAGGACAGCTTTCATGGCGGGATCTTTTGATTTTGGCTTTGGATTTGGTCTAATCTAACATCAAATATAGAAATAGAATTGCTAATCTGCCTCTATTTCGGTAATATTGGGGCAGGAAATTGATTGCTTTGCAGTTCGTCTAGGGGATTCTACTCATGGCAGCCATCGACGCGGTCAACGTCCAGATTCTCAACCATCTGCAGCGCGACGGGCGCATGACAAATGCCAAGCTGGCCGAGCACTTGAGCATGAGCGAAACACCCTGCTGGCGCCGATTGAAGAAAATGGAAGAAGCTGGGATCATCGAGGGCTACCAGGCCAACCTCAGTCGCCGCAAACTAGGTCTGGGGGTGATGGCCTTTGTGCAGTTGAGCTGTTCCGAACATGATCAGGCATCCACGGCCGAGTTCCAGCGTATTATCGAGGTCACACCCAACATCCTCGCCTGCCATAACACCACGGGCGAGGATGATTTCTTACTTATCGTGGTGGCTCGTGACTTGGACGACTACAGCACCTTTGTCGACAGCACATTGCGGCGCTTGCCCGGTGTGACCAGTATTCGCTCAAATCTCTCTCTCAAAGAGATGAAGGCATCGAGCAAGCTGCCGGTGCGTGTTGCCGAGGGGTAAAGGCTCTTCCTGCAACGGACATTGGTGCAATCGCAGCGAAAAGGCGCTCCGTCCGCACATCGGCCACCCAACTGACCGTGGGCAAAGGTCCGGTCTGACCACCCCCACAGTTTCGTTCCATGACCGCTTCGGGCTGGCAGCAGCCGATCAGGGCGGTTGATACGAGACCCAAGTCTTGGAGGTCAGCCAAGCGCAGGTTGTGACCTTTGCAAAGTATGGCCGTAACTCGACTTTGCGGGTCGTGAACGGCCCAGATCTGCCATTAACTGGGCCCCACCACTCCTGCGGAGCGTGCCGTCATTCCGGCGATTCAGGGGCACTGTTTAGGCTGAAACCGAGACCGTGCTGTCGCCGCATCCCATTCAGACCATAAGGACAGGGACGAAGCCGCCTTGCGCACTTGCAGATATTGCTAGTGCAGCATTAGTTCACGGTGGCAGCACGTCCATGGCAGCAACAAATTAGGCTCCAGCAGAGCGGTCATTCATAGTGCTGCCAGAACTTGGAACCAAACTGGAAGCACCGCAGGTTTTCAAGTCGGTTTGGAAGCTGCGAATAGCCAAGAGTCGCTCGGAGAAATTCACAGTAATCGAGCTGTTCGGCTGTTATCAGCGCCTCTTCCTGTTCAAGGAACACAGTTTTTTCTGGAAAAGGAACTGACGCTTTTCCGGCGAAAGCGGGCAATTGATACCCATTCGGCTGAAACGCGTCGCGAACTCTTAGTTTCACTGATACTCAGACCCTATTCAGACACTTTCCGGCGTATAGATATCAAAGCCGAACGTTACCCGATGCGCACCAGCATCAGGGCCTCCGCTTTTGGCTTTCAACAGCGTTGCGATGGTTTCACGGGCAAAACGCTCCATCGGGTGTGAGATTATCATGGACAAGGTGCCGTCGATCAGAGCTGCGCGCGTATCTTCAAAGAGCTCATAGCCAACCGCAACAAAGTCACCACGTTTTGGCATCGCTCTCAGGGCGGCAATTACGCCTGTGACGCCACCGCCCGAAATGTACAGGCCGCAAAGTTCCGGGCGGTCGGTGAGTAGCTTTTCCACGTGCTCGCGGGCAACGGCGGCAGATTCGTAAGTGGGTAATGGTTCAAGAACCGAGAAATTGGCGTTGTGTTCGCGGAAGTATGACCGAAATCCGCTTTCGTTCATTTCCTGATTGCGAAGCCGGTGAGAGCCGACAAGAACCCCGATCTCGCCTGGTTCACGCACCATTTTGTCAAAGGCCCAAGCGGCGGTTCGCCCGACCTTCCAGTTGTCGAGTCCCACGAAGCTGATGTTTCCCTTTGCTGTAAGCGGGCCGATGAGGGACACAATAGGAACACCTGCGTCCAGCACCGCGTCGATAGAGTCCGCAACTAAGGGATGCTGAGGCGCGACGATAGCCAAGACCTCGCAACGCTCCCCCATCGAAATGATGTGCTTGGCAACCTTCTCGGGTGCCAGATCTTCAAGATATTCTACGGTTAACTCTATCTTGTGACCGTTAAAAGATTCTGCAACTGCTGCGATGGCATCACCAAGGTTCCGGTAAAACGCTCGCGATCCTTTTTGTAAAAGCACGCCAAGACGATGGGTGGTTTGCGTAGATTTTACGGCGTTTTCGATGGTGCCGAGGCCATAGAACCCGATCTGCTCAGCAGCAGCCAGAACACGCTCTCGTGTCGGTGAACGAACCGACG
Source organism: Roseobacter sp. MED193 (assembly GCF_000152965.1). Taxonomy (GTDB): domain Bacteria; phylum Pseudomonadota; class Alphaproteobacteria; order Rhodobacterales; family Rhodobacteraceae; genus Pseudophaeobacter. The sequence continues at coordinate 3,808,236 of NZ_CH902583.1, forward strand.
CGGGTTGGTTCAGGACTCGGTTGACCGTGGACACTGACACGCCAGCAGCCTTTGCGAGATCCGGGATCGTAGGTCTTTTCATATCAAAACATACCAACTTTTCGCTTTTAGAAACGAAATGACACGAAATTGCATTCTCAGTATGATTGAGGTTGATTGGAAAGATGTCAATGATGCATTGAAAAAACGTTGATACCGCTCACGAGAGAACCGAGACGTCAACGTTTTGGGGGGAGGCCCAATGCACAGTTGAGAAACGAACGGCTTGCTCTGACAGGCGGTTTTACCTGTGTTCTCTCTCGCGAGCAAATCGGCCGTTTGGCCAAGATACGATGTCGAGCCGCAAGGGAGCGGCTTTATCCATGGGAGGAAATCGACATGAAGAAACTAATCGCAACCACCGCTGCACTCGCGATCACGGCGTCCGGTGCTTTTGCCGCTGACATCGCACTGGTGATCGGCTCAAATCAGGATTCGTTCTGGAATGTCGTCAAGAAGGGCGCAGAAGATGCAGCCGTGCTGATTGAAGCACGCGGCGGATCGCTGAACATCTTGCAAACAAATAACTATGACAATTACGGCGCGGATCTGGCGACGCTGATCGAACAGGCGACTGCGCAGGGGGTCGACGGCATTGCCACCGTACTACCCGTTCCGGATGCGCAACTGCCCGCGATCCAGGCAGCTATCGACGCCGGCATCAAAGTGACTCTGCTGAACGGTGGCGGAGATCGGCTCGAAGAGTCCGGTGCCTTGAACTACTTTGGTTCGGACGAGTACGTGGCTGGTGTTGCAGGCGGCAAGTACATGGCAGAAGCCGGTGCCACCCACATCCTGTGCCACATCCAGATCCCAGGCACCGTGAACCTCGAAGCACGTTGCGCAGGCGTTGAAGAAGGCGCAACCGCAGCTGGCGCAAAAGCGACGATCCTGCGCGTTCCGGCAAACCTCGACGGTGACGTTGCTGGCACATCGGCTGCCATCGAAGCCGAACTGAACAGCGACCCCAGCATCGACGCAGTTGTGAACCTGGCAACATGGGCTGCAGATGCATCCGCCGCCGCCATCGAGCAGTTGGGCAAGACCGAATCCGTCAAGCTGGGCACCTTCGACCTGAGCCCGTCCACTCTGGACCGCATCAAGGCTGGCACCCAGACCATGGCTATCGACCAGACGCCTTACTACCAAGGCTTCCTGTCGGTCTCCACTCTGGCCGCGCATATCGACTTTGGCACCAAGGTTGCCACTCAACCGGTTTTGACCGGCCCGGCGATTGTCGATTCCTCCAACATCGACGCGACCTTTGCCGGTGTTGAAGCGGGCACGCGCTAATCAGCTCTCTCTCTGGCCAGCCAACCTCTTTGAGTTGGCTGGCCAACCAAACAGATTATCCAATGAAATGACCCAGCCGCACCTTTAGCGGGGAGAAAACCCTTGGCCCATACCGAAACCACATCCTCGGAGCCTTCGAGCCCCAAATCCGCCTCATCCCAGTTTTCGCTTGGGGAATTGATCCGCAGCCCAGCCATGGGCGCATTCGTCGGGATGGTCATTGTCTTTGCCATCTTTGCGATGTTCGGGTTTTCGCGGAACTTCCTGTCGATCGCTGGATTTGCGAATTGGATGAACTTTGCCAGCACTGTTGGAATTATCGCCATTCCTGTCGCTTTCCTGATGATCGCGGGTGAGTTGGATATCTCGACCGGTGCTGTTCTTCCCGCCTCTGCTATGATGTTGGGGATCAGCGTGAACCACTACGATTTTCCAATGTGGCTTGGCATAATCATGACACTTACCATGGCTGCAAGCGTTGGTCTCGTGAATGGTCTGTTGGTTACACGGACGCAGGTGCCCTCGTTCATTGTCACACTCGCCACCCTCTTTGCGGTTGGCGGTCTGACGCTTGCCCTGTCCGACTTCTTGATCAATAACACGAATGTGTCACTGCAATCCCCGGATTGGGCCAAGGCGCTCTTCGGCACACGCTATTTCGGTTTCCGTTCTGCGGTTTACTGGTGGATTGGCCTGATCGTGATTTTCTGGTTCTTTTTGCACAAATCGCCTTGGGGCAACTGGGTGTTTGCCGTCGGCGGCGATTCTGAAAGTGCCCGTAACGCGGGTATTCCGGTCAACAAACTGAAGATCTGGCTCTTTGTCCTGTGCTCCGTTTGTACGGCCCTTGCTGGCATGTGTCAGGTAATCCAGTTCAACTCGGCCCAGTCGGCCACATTCTTCAATATGATCTTTTTCACGATCATCGCCAGCGTTGTCGGTGGCGTATTGTTGAATGGCGGCTTTGGCTCTGTCGCGGGTGTGGTCTTTGGGACGATGACGCTCGGCATCGTTCAGCAGGGCATCAATTATACTGACATCGACCGCAACCTTTCTCTGCTGATCATCGGTGTGATGCTTCTGATCGCGGTTCTGATGAACGGAACATTCCAGAGTCTCGCGACCAGTTGGTCGTCCAGCAAGAAGGAGGACTAAACCATGTCAAATTCAGAAAACGTTCTAGAACTCAAAAATGTCGACAAATCATTTGGACCGATCGACGTCCTCCACAACATAAGCCTTTCGGTGAAAGCCGGCGAAGTGCTGTGCCTGCTGGGCGACAACGGCGCGGGCAAATCCACTCTGATTAAGACCATGGCCGGGGTTCACGCCCCGACCCGTGGCGAGATCCTGATGGATGGCAAGCCTATCAGTTTCAATGGACCGAAAACCGCACAAGAGGCTGGTATTGCCTGCGTGCACCAATTCGGCGGAACCTTCCCTTTGATGTCGATTGCAAGAAGCTTCTTTGCAGGGGTTGAACCGACCAAAGGCTGGGGGCCGTTCAAGGTGTTCGACCGGGAAAAGGCCAATGAGATTGCCGTGCGCGAAGTACGCAATTTCGGGATCACGCGGATCGAAGATGGTGATCGCCTCGTCGGCGGCCTGTCTGGCGGTGAGCGGCAGTCTCTTGCGATTGCGCGGGCTGTGTACTTTGGCGCGCGGGTTCTGATCCTCGACGAGCCAACAGCGGCGCTTGGGGTGAAGCAGTCGGCTCACGTTCTACGCATCGTGAATGAAGCAAAGCGGCGCGGTTTGGCGGTGATTTTCATCACTCACCAGGTGATGCATGCAATGGCAGTCGGCGACCACTTTGCCGTTTTGATCCGGGGCTCTATCGCCGCGGATTTCCGCAAGGGAGAAAGGTCGCGCGAGGAAATCGCAGACCTGATGGCTGGCGGGGAATCGATGGTCGATCTCGAAGCCAGCATCGACGGCGAGGCGGCTACTGTTTAGCGCCGCTCTGCCAATCTTTGTAAGCGCGGTCCAACCCAGTACCGCAAACAAAAGTGCAGTGAACCGGCGGGCTGCGTGCCCGACCGAATGATTGGAGATTGTCTGATGACCCGAGTGGCTATCATTGGCGCAGGGCTAATGGGCGAGGACCACGCCCACATTGTGGCGCAAGACCTTCCTGGAGCGAGGCTGCAGGTTGTATGCGACATGGACGCGGCACGCGCGAAATCCGTTGCAGATGCCACGGATGCTGGCGATATCTCCAGCGATCCCCATGCAGTAATTGCGCGAGCAGACGTGGACGCAGTGATCGTGGCCTCGCCTGATTTCACCCATGCGCCGCTGTCAAAGGCCTGCATTGCAGCGGGTAAACCAGTGCTATGCGAAAAACCCCTGTCGCAGTCTTCGGTTGAATGTCTCGAGGTCATCGAGGCGGAGAAGAACATAGGAAAACAGCATGTGATGCTGGGCTTCATGCGCCGCTTTGATCAATCCTATATTGAGATGCGTCAGGCCCTGACAAGTGGCGTTCTGGGGCGCCCGTTGATGATGCACAACTTCCACCGCAACGTGGAAACACCTGCGGCAGATTTCACCGGGGCCATGGCAATCACCAATTCAGCACCGCATGAATTTGACGTCGTGCGCCATGTGCTCGGCACTGAGTTCACAAGTGTGACGGCGCACCAGCCGCGCCGGTCTGATGACCGCGTTGCACCTGTTGTCATGGTTTTGGAGACCGCAGATGGCCAGTTGGTGACGATCGAAATCAACAACAACGCGGCCTATGGCTATGACGTACGCGCCGAACTGGTGGGTGAGGCAGGGTCCATTGCAATGAACAACGTGGCCTATACGAGGACAGACATGAAACTGGCCTCCGGCACCCGCTATGACGCGGATTGGCGCGGCCGGTATCACGAAGCCTATGTTCGGCAGAACCGGGATTTCCTGCGCTTTGTCGAAACCGGGAATTTCCCGGAAATCGCATCGGATTGCTGGGACGGCTACTGCGCGGCGATCGTCGCCGAGGCGGGAGCCAAAGCACTGGCAACCGGTCAAAAGCAGCCCATCACCATGATCCCAAAGCCCGATTTCTACGCGGCCAAAACCGGAGTTGCGGCATGAAACTTGGATTTGTGTCCGACAGCCTTGGCGGCATGGGCCTCAACGAGATGCTTGATCACGCGGCCCGCATGGGGGTGTCAGGCGTCGAGGTGAATACCTGTGGCTGGTCCACCGCGCCACACTGCCAGATGGACGATCTTCTGGGCAACACGGCGGCTCAGAAGGCCTTCAAACAGGCCTTTGATGACCGCGGGCTCGACATCATCTCGCTTAATGCGAATGGCAATCCGCTGCATCCGACGGACGCCAAACAGGGTGAAGACTTGAAGAAGACCCTTCGCCTGGCCGGTGAAATGGGAATCAAGACCGTTTGCACCATGTCCGGGCTGCCAGCGGGAAATGCCACCGATACGATGCCCAATTGGGTTGTGTCGTCTTGGCCACCAGAGACGCAGGACATCCTGTTCTACCAATGGGAAGAGAAGCTGATCCCTTTCTGGACCGAGATCGTAAGCCTCGCTCGCGAAAATGGCGTCGAACGCATTGCGCTCGAGCTTCATGGCAATCAATGCGTCTACAACGTGCCCTCCCTGCACAAACTGCGTGAGGCGGTAGGACCCGTGATCGGGGCAAACCTCGACCCCTCGCATCTTTTCTGGATGGGGGCTGATCCACTGGCCGCAGCCGAGGCGCTGGGAGACGCGATTTATCACGTCCACGCCAAAGACACGCTTTTGAACGCGCCGGTTCAAGCGACAACAAGCCTTCTGGAAAACGGATCACTCATGGACATCCCTGCGCGTAGTTGGTCCTACATCACGCTTGGCTTCGGCCATGGCGAAGAATGGTGGCGTCAGTTTTGCTATCGGTTGAAAATGGCTGGCTACGACGGCTGGCTGTCGATTGAACACGAGGACGTGCTTCTGAACTCACTTGAGGGCCTCGAAAAATCGGTCGCACTGTTGCACGGCGTCATGCCCGGTAAGCCTGCAGACTATAAACCACAGGAAATCTGATATGACATTTCAACTCGCAGCCTGCGCAGAAATGCTCTGGCAAGACAAACCTATCCACTGGCGCGCGGCGCGTTTGCACGAGATGGGCTTTGGCGTCGGGCTATGGAATTGGCCGACATGGGATCTGGACGAACTGGAAAGGACCGGCGCGACCTTTACCATTATGAATGGCTACCTTGAGGGGCGGCTCGCTGACGCGGAAGGCGCCGATATGCTGCTGAAGTCTGCCTTCGAGACGGCGCAGGTTGGCAAACGGCTTGGGGTGCATCGGCTGAACCTTCATGGCACCAGCTTGGGCGACCAGGGTCTGCCGATCCAGCAGATGGCGCATGTGGCGCCGGGCATGTGGCTGCGCGCCCGCGATACTCTCAACCGCATCTGCGACATGGCTGAGCAAGAGGGCGTGATGTTCACACTGGAAAACCTCAACCTGCGCGAACACCCCGGCTGCCCGTTCAATTCGACCGCCGAAGTCTTGTCGCTTGTGGCAGCCGTTGACCGTCCTGAGCTACGCATCAACCTCGATCTCTACCACACACAGATCGGCGAAGGGGACGTTATCCGCCACGCCGAAGCCTGCCTGCCATGGATCGGCGAGGTGCAGGTCGCTGATAATCCGGGGCGTTGCGAGCCGGGCACCGGCGAGATGAACTGGCCGATGATCGCCCGCGCGTTGGCCGACATGGGCTACGTCGGTCCGGTTGGCATGGAAGCCTTCGCAAAAGACAAGCCGGAACCCGCTCTGGAAGCGTTCCGCGCCGCGTTTACAATTTAACTCCCTTCGAAAGAACCTTGCCATGATCAAAGTCGGACTCTTGGGCGCAGGCCGCATTGCGGGCGTGCACGCCACTGCCATCACATCGAACCCAGACAGCACGCTGGCTGCAGTGTCGGATTACTACCCCGAAAACGCTGAAAAACTGGCGACGCAATATGGCTCGACCGCGCGCAGCACGGATGACATCATTGCTGATCCCGAAATTGATGTCGTCCTGATTGCAACCTCAACCGACACCCATTCGGACCTGATCGAGCAGGCGACCCAGGCGGGCAAGGCCGTGCTTTGTGAAAAACCAGTGGATTTGTCGCTGGCCCGCGCGAGAGAATGCCTGGCTAATGCCGACAAAAGCGGCAAGCCGGTGATGATCGGCTTTAACCGCCGTTTCGATCCGCATTTTGCAGCATTAAGGGCGGCTTTGGACGCGGGCGAAGTGGGTAATACGGAGATGCTCGCGATCACATCATACGATCCGGCACCACCGCCAATTTCCTATATCAAGGTCTCTGGCGGGATCTTCCGCGACATGATGATCCACGATTTCGACATGGCGAACTTCCTGATGGGCGCAGCGCCTGTCACCGTATCGGCGGTGGGCTCCTGCCTTGTCGATCCGGCCATCGGTGAATCCGGTGATTTCGACACCGCTGCCGTGACGCTGACCTATGCCGATGGACGCATCACAACTATCCGCAACACCCGCCGCGCGGGCTATGGCGACCAGCGGGTTGAAGTTCAAGGATCGGAAGGGATGCTTCAGGTTGGAAATCTGGTCGAAAATCTGTTGACCAAATCGACCGCTGCCGGTGTTACCAACGCCAAACCGGTGCTGTTTTTTCTTGAACGCTACATGCCCGCCTACGCGGCCGAATGGAACGCTTTCGTCAAGGCCTACAAGGCCGGGAGTGCTCTTCCGGTGACCCTCGATGACGGGGTCGCAGCACTGGCCATGGCAGAGGCGGCGACGCAGTCCGCGAAGTCCGGACAACCGGTGAGGCTGGCCGATGTCTGATCTTGATCTTATCACGATTGGCCGATCCTCGGTTGACCTCTACGGTGGGCAGATTGGCGGCCGACTGGAAGATATGGGATCGTTCGACAAGTATATTGGCGGCTCTCCGACCAACATCGCCTGCGGCACGGCGCGTTTGGGGCTGAATTCAGCTGTTATCACGGGCGTCGGCGATGAGCATATGGGGCGCTTCATTCGCGAGCAGCTTGAACGCGAGGGCGTCAATACCGACGGCGTAAAGACCGACCCCGACCGGCTGACCGCGCTTGTGCTGCTGGGCATCCGCGATCAGGAACAGTTTCCACTGATCTTCTATCGCGAGAACTGCGCCGATATGGGGCTGACGGTCGAAGACATCGATCCGGGCTTTATTGCGCGCGCGCGTGCGGTTGTGGCAACGGGCACGCATCTGAGCCATCCTCAGGTTGAGGCGGCGACGGTCAAGGCGCTGGAACTTGCCCGTGCAAATGGACAGCAGACCGCGCTTGACATCGATTATCGCCCAAACCTCTGGGGCGTGGCCGGGCACGGTGAAGGAGAAAGCCGCTTTGTTGAAAGCGAAGCCGTGACCGCCAAATTGCAGTCAACGCTGCATCTGTTTGATCTGATTGTGGGAACCGAGGAAGAGTTCCACATCGCTGGCGGCTCGACCGACACGATCGAGGCGCTGCGTGCGATCCGTAGGGTCTCGAAGGCGACGCTGGTTTGCAAACGCGGTGCGGCCGGGGCAGTGGCCTTTACCGGCGACGTGCCAGAAAGTCTTGACGAGGGTGAGGCCGGTCCCGGTTTTCCAATCGAGGTCTTCAACGTACTTGGAGCGGGCGACGGCTTCATGTCTGGCCTGCTCAAGGGGTGGCTGGATGGAGAAGACTGGCCGACGGCGCTGAAATACGCCAATGCCTGTGGCGCCTTCGCGGTCAGCCGCCACGGCTGCACACCGGCTTATCCGAGCTGGGAGGAGCTGCAATTCTTCTTTGATCGTGGCATCACACGTCCCGATTTGCGCAACGATGCCGAACTCGAACAGGTGCATTGGGCCACGAACCGGCACGGCGACTGGTCGTCGGTGAAGACTTTTGCCTTTGACCATCGGCTACAACTTGAAGAGATGGAAGGCTATAGCCCCGAGAAGGGCGGCGCCTTCAAAGATCTGTGTCTTCAGGCCGCCCTTCAGGTGCAGGACGGACAGCCGGGCTATGGCATTCTGTGTGACAACCGGATCGGGCGATCTGCATTGCACAAGGCAACCGGCACGGGCCTTTGGATCGGGCGCCCAACAGAGCTTCCGGGCTCGCGCCCCATCGAGTTTGAGCCTGAGCTGGGCGAAGACCTTGGAAATTTTCGCGAATGGGCGCGCGAGAATGTCGTGAAGCTGCTGGTCTTTGTGCATCCCGACGACGATGCCGAGACCCAGGAAAAGCACTTCACGCGGGTCAAACGCCTGTTCACGGCGGCGCGGCGCAACGGGTTGGAATTCTTGCTGGAGATCATCCCGTCGAAAGTCGGGCCGATTGATGACCAGACATCTGCCACTCTGATCCAATCTTTCTATGACGCTGGCGTCTGTCCCGATTGGTGGAAGTTGGAGCCATTCAAGACCGAGGCTGCCTGGCAGAATGCTGTGGATGCGATTGAGCGCAATGATCCACGCACACGTGGCATCGTGGTGCTTGGTTTGGATGCGCCACAAGAGGAATTGGCGGCAAGTTTCGCGCTGGCGGCCAAGCAACCTCTGGTCAAAGGGTTTGCCGTGGGACGGACGATCTTTGGCGATGCGGCACGGGCGTGGCTTAAGGGCGATATGGCAGATGACGCCGCAATAACTCAGATGGCGGAGCGCTACTCGCGACTGTGCGAGATTTGGGACAAGGCGCGGATTGATGCCCGCCTGAACGTGGAGTGACCCTATGGACAAGACAATCCGGCTGACTGCCGCGCAGGCTATGGTGCGTTACATTGCGGCGCAACAGAACGATGATGGCGAGCGTTTCATCGAAGGCTGTTGGGCTATCTTTGGTCACGGTAACGTCGCCGGCATCGGTGAAGCGTTACATGCTGCCAAAGACGACTTTCCTACATGGCGCGGTCATAACGAACAAACCATGGCCCATGCTGCCATTGCTTATTCAAAGCAATCTGGGCGGCGAAAGGCGATGGCCGTGACTTCCTCCATCGGTCCTGGTGCCGCCAATATGGTGACGGCTGCCGCGCTGGCTCATGTGAACCGTCTGCCGGTGCTTTTGATACCAGGAGAGGTATTTGCCGATCGCGGGCCTGATCCAGTCCTGCAACAGGTCGAGGATTGGGGCGATGGCACCGTAACCGTGAACGATGTGTTCAAGCCGGTGACACGTTACTTTGACCGGATCATGCGGCCAGAGCAATTGTTGACAGCCTTGCCACGCGCGTTCCGTACGATGACGGACCCTGCGGAGTGCGGTCCGGTTTGCCTGTCGTTCTGTCAGGATGTGCAGGCCGAAGCTTATGACTATCCCGAGAGCTTTTTTGAGCCAAAAGTGTGGCGTCAGCGTCGCATCCGCCCCGATGAGGGCGAGTTGGCCGAGATTGCTGACCTTATCCGCGCTGCGAAACGCCCTGTGATTGTGGCGGGCGGTGGTGTTCACTATGCGCAAGCGACCGAAGCGCTTGGATCCTTTGCAGCGGCGCACAACATTCCCGTGACCGAAACACAGGCGGGCAAGTCTACCCTGCCTTGGGATCATCCTCTTAACCTCGGCCCGATCGGAGTCACCGGCGGTGAGGCGGCCAACACGGTCTGTGGCGAAGCAGATGTGGTGATTGGCGTTGGTACCCGCTTTCAGGATTTCACCACCGGGTCGTGGGGGCTTTTTGCCAATCCTGAGCGCAGGCTGATCTCGCTCAACGTTGCAGCGTATGACGCGATGAAACATGGCGCTGTTCCATTGAAATCGGACGCGTTGGTGGGGCTCAAGGAGTTGAGTGATGCGCTTGATGGCTATGTGTCCCCCGGCAAGATTGACGGGTTGAAGCCAGATTGGTTCGCCAAGGTCGACCCGCTCACGGACGCACCTGAAGACAGCAACCAATTGCCGACCGACATGCAAGTTATCGGGGCTGTGCAGCGGGCATCTAACGAAGAAACAGTTGTTATGTGCGCCGCGGGCACCATGCCAGGCGAGCTTCATAAACTGTGGAAAGCAGGTAAGCCCGGTTCGTATCACATGGAATACGGCTTTAGCTGCATGGGGTACGAGATCGCAGGCGCAATGGGTATCAAGATGGCCCAGCCAGACCGCGACGTTATATGTTTCACGGGTGACGGTACCTACATGATGGCGAATTCGGAGATGGCGACAGCGGCGATGATGGGGATTCCCTTCACCATTGTGGTAACCGACAACCGAGGCTACGGTTGTATCAACCGGTTGCAAAAGGGATGCGGCGGGGCAGAGTTTAATAACCTTCTGGATCATTCCATCGGTGGCCAAAACTCGAATATCGACTTTGCCAAACACGCCGAAGCCATGGGTGCGACGAGCATCAAGGCCGGTTCGATTGCCGATCTGGAAACGGCGCTGGCAAAGCGGGCACAGGCCAAGGGCCCATATGTGATCGTTATTGATACTGATCCTTACCCAAGCACCGAACCAGGGGGCACATGGTGGGACGTTGGCGTTCCGGAAGTCAGCGAGCGATACGAAGTCAACGCCGCACGCGCCACCTATGAAACCAATAAAAAATTGCAGAGGGCGGACTGATGACCGTAAAAATCGGCATTTCCCTGGTTGCTTGGCAAAACGACGATCTGCCCGAGCTGACGAAAGATTACACCACCGAAGGTGCAATGGAGGATGCGGCTAAGATCGGCTACTCTGGCGTCGAGCGTGGCCGCCGGATGCCTGCGGACACCGAGGGTCTGCACGACTATCTGGACCGGTATGGTGTTGCCCTCTGTGGCGGATGGTGTTCGGGTAACCTGATGGTCGCCACTGTCGAGGAAGAACGCGAAGCCATCCGCCAGCAAGTCGAACAGTTTGCCGCCTTGGACGCGCCGTGCATTGTCTATGCCGAATGCTCGAATTCCATTCAGGGCGCACAGGTTACTCCAGTGTCGCGCCGTCCCGAACTGACGCGGGACGAGGTGATGTCCTATGCGGCGAAGCTGTCAGAAGTGGCGAAATGGGCACGCGATAAGGGTGTGGACCTGAGCTACCACCATCACATGGGCGCGATGGTTCAGGACGCTGAGGATATTGATTGGTTAATGGAAGGGTCCTCTGACGATCTGACGCTTCTGTATGACACCGGGCACTTACATTTTGCGGGTGCGGATCCGGTCGCGGTCTTGGATAAATGGGGCCACCGTGTTCACCACGTCCACTTCAAGGATGTGCGCCAGCCGGTACTGGATTGGGTCAATGCCGAAGATAAGAGCTTTCTTGATGGGGTTGCCGCCGGTGTCTATTCGGTCCCCGGCGATTCTGAAGGTTGCATTGATTTTCAGGCCATCACCGACAAGCTCAAGACGATGGATTACAAAGGCTGGATCGTGGTCGAAGCGGAACAGGACCCGGCCAAGGCGCCGCCGTTTGAAAATTCCAAACTCGGTTTTGATCACATCACGCAAATCTGCGGCCGCTCTGGCCTGACAATAGAGAAGTAGCGCCCATGGCTGACCTTTTGAGAAAACCCTTCGGCGCACGCGGAAAAGTGCACCAGATCACGCCAGAAAGCGCTGGCTGGCGTTATGTTGGCTTTTCGCTCTATCGACTGAAAGCAGGAGATACTGCGGCCGAGGTTACAGGAGACCGCGAGGTCATTCTGGTAATGGTCGAAGGCAAAGCCAATATCACAGGTGCGGGGCAGGATTGGGGCGTGCTGGGCGAGCGGATGAATGTGTTTGAAAAGACGCCGCCGCATTGCCTGTATCTGCCCAATGGCACCGAATGGGAGGCCGTCGCAGAAACGGATTGTGTGGTTGCTGTCTGTTCCGCGCCTGGCGTCGGCGGTCACGAGGCGCGCCGCATTGGCCCCGATGGCATCCGGCTTACTGAGCGCGGCAAGGGGACCAACACACGCCACATCAACAATATCGCGATGGAAAACGAGGACTATGCAGACAGCCTGTTGGTGACCGAGGTCTTCACCCCGGCGGGCCATTGGTCGTCCTATCCCAGCCATCGCCATGACGAAGATGACTTCCCGCGCATTACCTACCTCGAAGAGACCTACTACCACCGCTTGAACCCTGCCGATGGCTTTGGCATTCAACGCGTCTATACCGATGACGGCCAGCTGGATGAAACAATGGCTGTTAGCGATGGTGACGTGGTTTTGGTTCCACGTGGGCACCACCCTTGCGGTGCGCCCTATGGGTTTGAAATGTACTACCTCAACGTGATGGCTGGCCCCCAACGCAAGTGGCGTTTCGTGCCCGCGCCTGAGGTCAAATGGATCATGGAAAGAGACGCTTAAGCCTTAACCTGATCCAGCGCTCTCATTTTAAAGCTGCAAGAGCAAGACCTGTCAAAACATGCAATTCCGAAGGGCCCCGAGACGGAGTGTTTTGCTTTTTTAGTCAAAAAATTATCTTTAAAATCAGCCATCTCCATCTGTGCTACGGGAATGTCGAAACACGAAAAGCTTCTGGAGATGAGACCATGACTTTGAAGATAGCCATCAACGGGTTCGGACGTATTGGGCGCATTACTGGAACAAGTCACCCAGGTCAGCCAAGCCATGACACCGCGCATAGCGATCTCTACTCCGTACCGACAGCGCCCACAGTGGCCTCACTTACATGATCTTGGATGCACACCGGGGAAACATACCGAATTTGCCCCAGGGAATAATGCAGGAAGAGTTCGTGTCAGACACCGTTTGGGAAGCGTCTAGACTTGCCATTTCGCCCTCTGTACCGGTGGGAACCCGAAACGAACTTCTTATTGGGTTGGTGGATGCCGCGCGTCTGTAGGTTCAAAATGCGGGCGGGGTCGCAATATTGGGGATGATGCATCCGGCATTTTTGAGAACATTTAGGCGGGCAGGATTTGACATACGTCAATTTGGCCCCAAAGCGCCGCAAAGAGCCGGTTCTATCTGTGTCTTGCGTTGGGATTTCGTGCAAGGAGCTGTCGTTCCCCCTGGATGCACCTAGCCGCGCATCGAAGGTGAGGACTGATCCGAAAATCTGTTTCCAGTTCGCAGGCCGTTTTGGGAAGGTAGATTTTGTGTAATATATTGGATGATAAAGTATATTCCCATTCTAAAAAGCCGCTTGCCCTAGTGCGCGGTTCTTTCCGGTGCGGAATTAAGCATAATGGGCCTTATTGGCCTCAACGGCGTAGCCGGGGAGCGCGCTACTTTGAAGTGCGACTCTTGTTAGAAAACAACATGTTATCTGACGAGAGGAAACGCTATGGGAGCCGTTTACACCCAACTGAGTATCACAGAGAGACGCAGAATAGAACGCTGGAGGCATGCGAAGGTCCCTGTTGATGAGATGGCGCGTGTATTGAAGCGCTGTCGGTCGACGATCTTTCGAGAACTTAAGCGCAATCATTTCTCTGATGAATGCATGCCAAAGTGTGATGGCTATTACGGCGCGGCCGCCCAGATGATGGCCGCAGATCGTCGCGCGCGACAACGCAAACTGATCACGCATCCCGAACTTTGCCAGCGCGTGATCGAGCGGATCAAAAACGGATGGACGCCCGAGCAAATCGGCAACCGCATGATCCATGAAAGGACCATTCCAAGGGTCTGCCAGGAAACGATTTACCGCTACATCTATTCCAAGGAAGGTCAGCGCGAAGATTTGTGGTGGTACCTTCCTGCGCATAGCCGCCGTCCCGAGGGACATTCGAAGTTGTGGTTCCCGGCCTAGGTCGGGAACTCCGTTTTCACTCTGCTTTTGGATATTCCTTTGATAGTGGCCCAATCTGTCGCCGCATCTTCCTGTCCAGGGGCATGAGGTACTTGCGCTGCTGGAGATCAACGCGAGGAAGCTGTTTGAAGGCCAGAGATTGAGAGGTATTGCAGATCGTCCTGATGGCTGGATGGATAAACTTTTCCTGCCCCTGCTGTTGCGAGAGGTTCATGGCTTGACCCCCCAAAATCAATGATCTAAGAACTGATTCAGTTGAGCGGGCGTTGTGTAATGGTAAGACCTTAGCCTTCCAAGCTAATGACGCGGGTTCGATTCCCGCCGCCCGCTCCAGGATCGAACCCTCAGAACACATCACAAAATTTAATATGTGTTCAGGTTCAAAGACTTAAATCTACCGTGATTTGACTACCCCAACCGATCCCGCAACACTTCCCGCAACAAATCCCGCAACCGTCGGGCTTTTGTAGTAGCGATTTTTGGGCGTTTCAGCGCTCTGTTTGGTGGGAAATGCGCGTGATGGGTGACTATCGGGACCGGCATCCAAGTGGACGAAAAGAACCGCTTCCCTGGGAGCGGCGCTTGACTACGGCTTTCACCGTTGTGGTCTACATTCTTGCACCGCTTATGCTCTACGCCAACCTGAGCCACGTTTGGCGACTGGCCACCGATTTTGCAGCTTTGGTGACGCCGGGCATCTATGAACGCAAGGGGCGCAAAGCCCCCAAGAAGGTCTTTGCTTTCACTGACAAGGCCCCCTCCTATCAAAAGGCTTTCATGTTCTATCCAAAAATGAACGCCGCAGCGGGTCGCCGTTTTCCCCGGCATTTTTATCGTGCCTTGGCCAAGGCCTTTGCCACCCGCCACCGCTAGGCCTCCTCAAAAACAAGCGCGGGTCCTTCTGGCGCCCTGCCACGTGGGTATATTCGCACCCCGTTGTTTTGGGCGGTGGGGGATTTCCGAGGGGTGGCTTTTTGGATTGGGGTTGTTGTTATGTCAGACGATGAAACGCCACCCGTCCCAGAGTTGCCGCCGCTGACTGGCGAGGAACGGGCGCTGGTGGAGAAATACCCGATGCCCAAGGGGGTGCCGGATGCCGAGGTGAACAAGAACACCCGCTAATGACAGGACAAGTTTAAACTGGAAGGCGATCGAGGCGTCAGGAGTAACCGACAGGGAATTCATTGCATAGATTTATTATAGGTTTGCCGTCCTCCCCCATTCTCTGGGCATACTTAACGGCCTCATGCGATTGCGCGGTTCCTGGCAGGGCTGACGCTTGCTGCAGCAGTTGCGGGTACTTTACGTCCTTGGTTTAGGCGCGCTTCCTTTCGGTGTTCTATGCTTCCCGGGCCCAATTGTTGTCAAAGCGGGGAACTACAAGTGTCGAGTAATTCTGATCAGCGTACTCGCATCTTTGTACTCACTGACCTCAAAAGTTGGTCAAAGATTTCGCTTTCGGAAGTAGCACCCGGCGAGCTGCGCACTCTCTTCTTTTGAAGGTGAAATTCTTAAGAAGCTAAAAAACTGGGCAGTTCGATTCAGCAATCGGACCGGGAACGACCCGGTACCCGGGCCTAGGATTAATCAAGACAACTTGAATACCAGTCAACCTCTCCATGCACTCGTTGGCTACCTCCGCCCCCGTTGAGTTCCCATCAACATAGATGTCGAGCCAAACG
>NZ_CH902583.1:3823991-3908118 GCF_000152965.1 Roseobacter sp. MED193
AGTCTTCGAAGTGACGGCCAAAATGAATCCGCCAGCCTACAGCAAGTGTAATTGGGTCGAGGAACGTGCCGGTTCCACCAGCTGTTTTATGGATTATAGGCCTGCCAATAATGGCCGAGCCAGGTGGAGTGTTGTCCCAGTAACTGTATCCGGTAAGAAAAACGGTCATGCGACGCTCTTTGGGTAGCCAAAACAAGAAGGCCAGAGCGGTGACCAGTAAGAGAAAAAGCAAGTTTTTCCTTTTACGCAAGGGCCCTCGCATTCATCGTAGATGCCACGTACTGTGAAATTTCGGACCTTTCCATTTGTAATCCGTTCTCGTTTTATGACTATCGTCGGTCTCTTTGTAACCATTCTTTCAACGACAGGACAGTCTTAGACATTAACAACGCATGGGGTTTGTCGGCACCGGGCAGCCCCGCCTGGTTGATCCAAAACGAAAGCTAGTGCATGGCTGACCTTTGGTTCATCGGAACGCTGACCTAGTGAACGACTACACTGTGGGGCACGCGCGTGAGAAGATTGGAGGTGGCGTTGTACCCGTTATGATTGGTGCCCCAAAGTGCTCTTTTTGGCTAGTGCCCTCTCCGGAATAGCCATTTGCTGGATACAGGTCTTGAGCCTAGGTCGGAGTGGCAGCCATTGGAGTCGCTATCATTCCCAAGTGAGTAGAAATGTCAAAATCATCCGCAACGTTTTCCAAGTTTAACACAGGCAACCCATTTGCAAGAATTTCAACGTTTGTTGTCCCGTCAGGGTTGGCAGTCATATTCATAGAGATTTCCGGTTCAGAACCAGTCTCGTCATAACGATACATTATCATGTCCTCACTTGTATCGAAATCAGTCACTGTTGCGACATATCCACTGGTTGACCAGTCGCCCACCACAAACTCATCGGCATTGGCTCCTCCTGTGAGTACATCAAACGCGCCTCCAATCAAGGTATCTTCACCAGCACCACCATCCAATGTGTCACCAATATAGTCGTCCACAATTGCGTCTTCGGTGCCGCCAATGTCCGTGGTTGTCTGAGAGGACTCAAAGCTTGTATGCCATTCATCCAACAGCCTATCCTCGATCTCAATCGATGCACCATTCAGCAGATCATCGCCTTCACCGCCATTTAGCTGATCAGCTCCGTTCCCGCCATGCAATCCGTCATCGCCAGTTCCGCCGCTCAGTGTATCATCCTGTGATTCCCCCTGAAGAAAATCGTTTCCTGTTCCGCCAACCAGAACATCGTCTCCATATCCCCCTTGTAGAACGTCAAGACCATCACCGCCGTCGAGGCTGTCTTCACCATCCTCTCCATCGAGGCCGTCGCTTCCTTCACCGCCTATGAGGGTGTCATTCCCAGCTCCGCCATAGAGAGTGTCGTCGCCAGTTTCTCCCGATACATTGTCGTCTTCAGCCCCGCCATAAAACTCTTCATCTTCGCTGTCAGCGACGCCTCCCCCCGTATCTATTCCTCCGCCAGTGTCAGTTCCACCGCCGGTCCCTGAATCTGTGAAAACATCATCGTCATCATCGGAAATTGAGATCAAAGCACCAGCGGCTATTGTGAAGCCAAGTACAGCAAGCATTATCATTGGAGTGACTTCCCTGATCGTTACAATTCGGCCTTATTTTGCCGAAATTTTGACCCAGTTGAAATCTCCATAATTCGCGATTTTTTTAGAAACTTTTATACTTACGTGAACAGTGTGTGCTCGGCTACAGGATTGTCTCGGGATTTGCTCCTTCGAACGGAAAGTGGCTTAAACGAGCACTTGGGGCGGCACGAAAACGGGACAGGTCCAGTCGATCAAATACACTGAGAGGTTGGCGGATGCAGGGTTGGAACCATTCGTCGGCAGCGTCGGTGACAGCTATGACAACGCGCTGGCCGAGACGATCATCGGCCTATTCAAAGCCGAGGTAATCAACCGGCTGGGGCCATGGAAGTCCAAAGACCAGGTCGAGTGGGAATCCTTGCCATGGGTCGATTGGTCAACAACGAACGCCTGCTCGAGCCACTCGGATATATCACGCCAATCGACGCAGAGGAGAAATACGAACAAGCCTTGAAATCAGACATAATCGCAGCTTGAAATACGATCTCAACAGTCTCCGGCAAAACCGGCGCGGTTCAATGGTCCTAAGCCTAATGAGAAGTTGTGGGGGCGTTGTCTAAAATTGAAAGCAATTACATTGGTTCGGCTTGGAAGAAAATAAACTATCATTCTCAATACTGGCCTCAGTTTGGAAACATTAAGACTTATCCAAAAAGTTCACCGGAGCCAGAAAATGCTAAAAAGTAAAGTGAAAACCGTTGCCCTCGCTATTGCTACCATATCACTCTCGGCATGTAGTGTCAGGACAGACAGTAACTCCAGAATGGGGAATGAAGTTAGCAAACTTCTTATGCCGACTATTGAAACCCCGAGAAATACTTCTCGAAGTACTTCTTTTGTTGAAGGGGAACAATCAATGACTGTGTTCCTAACTGGATACAGCTACTGGGACAACACACCGAGAGGATCTGCTCGGATCGCGCGCCCGGTCATTCATCAGTCGGCAGGAGGCACTGGGACCTATGACGACCCGATAACCTTGGCCGTGGGGCATGTGAAAAGAGGGAACACAAGTACAATGGATTACCCTGCAGGAACAAGGTTCTACGTTCAAGAATTGAGCAAGTACGCGATAGTAGAGGATCTATGTGGGGATGGGAACAACCCGCAGAATGGGCCCTGCCACAGTGGTTACCAAGGGTATGAATGGCTTGATATCTACGTTGGGGGGCGGTCGGTTGGAGAAGACCTGTCAGACGCTTGCATGTATAGAATAACCGGAGTTCAAACGGTCATCCTAAATCCGCAAAGGGGCTACCCAGTTTTGCCAGGCGAAATTTCTACTAGCACCTGCGCCAATACCTAAACATTGAGATCTCTAGCCCGCCACTCCAAGGTGACGGGCTAGAGCCTGGAGAATTACTCCATTAGTATTTAGGTCAGAGTAAGATTCAGTTGATCGCCCGGTTTTAACAAAAGTGGAAGATGAGAAACCATTGTCGGTCTTTGATGTTTCCCTAACAAATTTTAAAAGGTTATCCGAGTAATCATGCGGCTGGTAGGCATTCCAAAGAAAAGCTGACTTTGTACTAACCACTAGAAAGTTCTCCCTAAAATCGGGGGTTCGGTACTCCGGTTCCTTACCGACCGTATCTGTTGCCCATGTCCGCTGTTCTGCATCGAGCTGAAGACCTTGATAGGTAAACCAAGGATTTCGATCAATCGGTCCTTCAGATACGCAGATCAGCCGCCCTGTTTCTCTAAACTCTTCAACCTGGGTCGAGAACAGGACATCTGCAAGATAAGAGCTTTCTCGCGACATGCCCATTTCCATTGCTTCAAGTAAGAGCGGCTCAGCTCCTATTGGGCCGATTGTGGCAACCGCCTCTAGCAATGCAGTTTGGTCATCCGTCACCGAAATTCCTTTAAAAACCTCGTACGGAGACAGGACATCAAAACCCCACCTGCGAAAAGCCAATGCCGAATAGTGTGCGCTATGCGAGACATAGGATGAGGTCAGCTTTCCATCTATAACTGACTGTACCTTTCCATCCAAGATGATGTCCTTGAGATCCCATGATGCCACGAGCTCTTCAAGTTGGTCTTCAAACCCTCCAAACCGGCGCAAATTGTCGAGTGAAGACAACAGGCGCCCTGCATCACTTCCATCAAAATTCTTGTTACCCCATTTGTGACGATCTGTACGAATCCAACCTTGGGGCAAGCGCCGTTCCTGCGAGGTGCGGCCAATGATGTTCGGAAGAATTTTATTGATGGAACGCTCAAACTTCTTTTTGTCGATCAGGCCAATCTGCGTTGCAGCAATTAGTCCATTTATGTGGCTACCGACATCCCACATCGTAACGGTTTCATGCAATCGCCCCCCTGGGGCTGAATTCACAGTGGCAGGACAGAGTCCGGTTTTCTCGTTGGTGAAGCGATGGAAATACCGCCAAGCGATTTGAGCATCCTCCAAAAGGTCTTCTTTTTCCAAACGTTTCAGAGGCCTTCTGGGCTGCCTTAGTCCTGGTTGCGCTGCAGCGACCTTGCGTCTTCTCGACGAAATTGGATCTTTCGGTGCTCGAAACCGCACGAATTGATCAATAGGCAGCGACGAGGTAATCCCATCGTTCAATAATAGTGAGACCAGCTCAAAAAACGTATTGCGTACAGGTTGGGAGAATAGAAAATATGGATGAATCGAAATGATCAGGTCATCCATACCGCCTATGGCTTGACGTAGCTGCCCCATTGAACTCTCGGAGTGGATTTTCAACTCGATGGCATTCAATAGTCCGTTGCGGTCAAAGCCCGTTTGTCCATCTTCAGATGAACGAAAAACGATCCCGACCCCAGAACCAAGTGGACGGGTAGTGCGGATTGTAGTAATGTTATCCGGCAGGCTCTTAGGGATCTCGAAAGGGATCATTTGGGGCCGGGCCAGACCCTGGGCTGTTTGAATTTGCGCCACATCAGAGGGGACCCAAATTCCCCGAAGAGGGTCCAAAGGATCCCGGCTAGGGTCTGCCACTTCTGTGAGCTGTACCCCCATCTTGATTAGCGTTGACCGTAGTTCGTTGTAGAATGACGAAAGCGAGGCATCGTTTTCTGGGGGGCGGACCAGAAGGCAGCATAAATGTCGTTTAAACTCATAATTATTACGCAACTGTAAATCCGAGGCAGGTTCCAAGGATATCAGCCCGTCCAACTCCGCTTGTGATAGCTCTGAACAAAATTGATTTGCAGCAACCTCAATTTTTTTGACGGGATATTGCGAGAATTCTGATGTAGATAGGTAAATCACACGTTGACTGCTCTTTGCTTCTTGACCAGCAGGCAAGTGTTGAAAAGAGCCCAGCGAGACCTTTTGGCCTCCAAACAGCCGTGCAGTTCCTGTGTCCCATGTTTGAGATTGGACTGGGCTGTTTTCATTCGGCTGCACAAGGATATTGAGAATTCCAGCAGAACGCGTTCCAGTGGGGGCAGTCGGCCTGTCGACATCATCACAAACGACTGTCCGGATAGGTCTGCGAAGGATTGTTCCTTTCAGAGCCGCAAGTAACCGTTGCAAAGCTTGAGAAGCCTCAAAAGTGGTTCTTGCCTGGAAGTGGGGGGATAGCTTTGCCAAATCAGGAATATAGGGAGCAATCTCGATATTGCTGCCACCTAACAGATACCCCTGCAGAAGTTGGGCTAGTTGACTACCTGTACCAAGTTCTTGCTGCGCGGAATCGAATGGGGAGATGGCACAAACGACGGGTATGTTTTGATCTGTAAGCGCGTCTAAAACCGCAATCAGATGTGGGAAGGAGGTTTCCTCACTTACTCCTGAGAGTACAACGATACTTTGTTGAACCGACGAAACGGCAAGTGGAGACCTTGCTCCTAAAGGAACCAGGGCCATGCTAGCAACAGCCGATTTCAACAGAGTTCTTCGGTTCATAGATTGTGTGTCGCCAATTGGTAGTCACGCCCTTGTCGTTTGAGCGAACTCCAGTTGGCCAAACGCCCGGTCAGAGCTCGCAAAATCGCCCGCATGACCGAGAAATACAGCAACGGACGGTAAACCACACGCTGCAAAGGGAAAAGAAGCAGAGACCAGTTACTTTCTTCACGGTCCGTGGAAATAGCGAAGAAGGCAATCAGGAACTCAAGCGCAGGCAAGGTCAGATACGCCCACAGAAACTTTGTTTGGCTGGGGTCGTGAGGCGAGCCTACATCACCAGTCCAGCTACCGGAAAAGTGAGAATAAACCAATACTGCGATAAACAGGTCTGCAATTGGGGCGAGTAGTGGGAACAGGTAGCCAAAGACAAACATATCAGGAATGGAGACCAGACCAATCGAGCGAGTTTCACGCATTGCCGCCTTGTGCTTCCATGCGCTTTGAAACATTCCCAGAGACCAGCGGAGTCTTTGGTTCAAGAGTTGCCCAACCCGTTCAGGTGCTTCAGTATAGCCGCGCGCGAGTTTTTCATAGACTACCTTGTACCCAGCCCGGTTAACCTGAATTGTTAGATCGGTGTCTTCGGTCAAGGTTTCAGAGCAAAACATTCCGACCTTTTCCAATGCCTCGACACGCCAGGCTCCGATGGCCCCAGGCACCACCAATATGCCGTTGATAAGATCAAAGGCCCTGCGGTCAATGTTCTGCGACGTGGCGTATTCATAGGCCTGAAGGCGGGTCAGGAGATTGACCCGGTTTCCAACCATGATCTTGCCAGCTACAGCCCCGACTGTGGGGTCATCAAAGTGCTTTACCAGATGATCAATTGCATCCTGTCTGATCTGAGTGTCTGCATCGATGCAAACAACATACTCGGCGTCAACCATCATGATCGCGCGGTTGAGCGCGCTCCACTTTCCTTGATTGGGCTGCGAGATGAGGTGTACTTCGTTCCGTTCTTTGAACTTCAGAACTTCGGCAACGGTGT
Organism: Roseobacter sp. MED193; assembly: GCF_000152965.1. Lineage (GTDB taxonomy): Bacteria > Pseudomonadota > Alphaproteobacteria > Rhodobacterales > Rhodobacteraceae > Pseudophaeobacter. Next base: position 3,830,481 of record NZ_CH902583.1, read on the forward strand.
TGTCCGTGGATCCATCATCCACGACGATAATTTCCAAGTTTCCATAGGTGCAGGCACGCACGCTCTCAATACACTTGGCAATGACATCCTGTTCATTATAGGCAGGGATGATCACCGCCACTTTGGGGTCATTGTCAAACTCAATCGTTTTTTTGCGACGGTTTGCCGAGGCCATCAGAATAATTGCGACAGATCGGACTACACCGATGCACAGCACAATCCAAAAGATAACAACAATTGCATCCTTTGCGGTTACGGCTGCGGAAAAGGTAATCCGGTCAAAAATTGGATAGGCTCCTTCTCGTACCGGCATCAATGCACCTGATGTGGTACCTAAAAGATCCGCCAAAGTTGTGAACTCGTATCCTTTTGACCGTAACTCATCAATGATCACCGGAAGGGCCGCAACTGAAGCACTCCGATCTTCACCACCATCATGCAAGAGGATGACATTTCCTGCTCCAATTTCGGCCTGCTCAATGACGTAGGATGCAATTTGTTTACTGCTCCAACCTTCCCAATCTTTAGGGACAATATGGACCTGTCGCGTTTTAGTGCCGCCCCAAGTGCTCGTTTAAGCCACCTTTCGTTCGAAGGCGACAGGGCTTTTCCAGCCCAGTGCTGAGTGACGGCGGCGTGGATTGTAGAACCCGTTTATGTATTCGAAGATCGCCATTTCAGCCTTCCGACGGGTCTCCCAAGGATGCCGCCAGATCAGTTCAGCTTTGATGGTCTTGAAGAACGTCTCGACGGCGGCGTTGTCGTAACAATTACCCTTACCGCTCATCGATACTTTGAAGCCGTTCTGGCGCAGGATTTTCTGGTAGTCATGGGAACAATATTGCGACCCGCGATCCGTATGATGGATGCAGCCTTTGGGCGGCTGCCGGAACGCGATGGCCATATTCAACGCCCGGATCGCCAAGTCGCGTTTCATCCGATTGCTCACGGCCCAGCCGATAACACGCCTTGAATGCAGATCGAGGATCACGGCCAGATACAGCCAGCCTTCGCGGGTCCAGACATAGCTGATATCCCCCGCCCACTTTTGATTTGGCAGGTCAGCTGAGAAGTTTCGATCCAGCAAGTTCGGCGCGATATTGAACTTGTGGTCACTGTCTGTCGTGACCTTGTGTTTGCGTGTTCTGACAACAGATATCCCGTTCTGGCGCATCAACCTGCCAACACGACGGTGGCCCACGTTCAAACCGATCTCCTTCAACTCTTCGGTCATTCGTGGGCGGCCATAGCTCCCCAAACTAAGCCGCGACTGCTCTTTGATATGAGCCAGCGTGACCAGATCAGATCGCTGCCTACGACTGGCTGGGCGACTGCGGAATGCGCGTAACCCGCGTGCGCTGACACCGACGACCTCGCACAACCGGGCGGCTGGAAAGCTGCCCCTGTGTTCTTCGACAAACCTAAATCTCATTGCTTTAGGCCCGCAAAGAACTGGGTGGCTTTTTTTAAGATCTCCCTCTCCTCCTTCAGGAGCCGGTTCTCCCGTCGAAGTCGATCATTCTCTTGAGCCAGGCTCAAATCCTCTTTGGAAACCACGTCTGTGTCTCGGTGTGCAGTGATCCATTTGTTCAACGTCGACATGCCAACACCCAGATCGTCAGCCACCTGCTTACGCGTCAGCCCACTGGTTAATGCGATGCGCACCGCATCTTGTCGAAATTCGTCTGTCCGTTTCAGTCCCATAGTTCATCTCCTTTGTTGCAGTAAATGCTATCAAAGGAGCGGCATCAAACCGTGACAGGTCCAGACCTCGCACAACCGGGCGGCTGGAAAGCTGCCCCTGTGTTCTTCGACAAACCTAAATCTCATTGCTTTAGGCCCGCAAAGAACTGGGTGGCTTTTTTTAAGATCTCCCTCTCCTCCTTCAGGAGCCGGTTCTCCCGTCGAAGTCGATCATTCTCTTGAGCCAGGCTCAAATCCTCTTTGGAAACCACGTCTGTGTCTCGGTGTGCAGTGATCCATTTGTTCAACGTCGACATGCCAACACCCAGATCGTCAGCCACCTGCTTACGCGTCAGCCCACTGGTTAATGCGATGCGCACCGCATCTTGTCGAAATTCGTCTGTCCGTTTCAGTCCCATAGTTCATCTCCTTTGTTGCAGTAAATGCTATCAAAGGAGCGGCATCAAACCGTGACAGGTCCAATATCCATGCCTGAAATGATGTAACCGCGTTGCTGAGCCTCCATCAAAGAAGCGACTCTCGCTCCACTGATGGGGCCTCCGCTTCGCAAGAAAGGCTCCCGGTAAAGCAGAGAGCCTCGACCAGAGACCCCAGCGACAATCCGATCTAGAAGAGAAAACTCGAGCTCTAACCGGGTATCTGAAATCTTATCCATTCTGGGATGCGAAAAGCTATGTGCACCAACTTCGTGCCCTTCATCAACGATACGATTCAACAGATCGGGAGCATTCATAACGCTTTGGCCGAGCACAAAAAAGGAACCAGGCGTATTGGTATCTCGCAGAATGTCCAGAATATCCTTGGTGTATTCCGGATGCGGGCCGTCATCAAATGTTAGGACCAATTTCGTGGCCTCCGGCTTGCCATAACGCTCAACCGAATAAGGTGTGGGGATGGTGGTATATGTTTGCTCAATAAGTCGACCGCTCGCGAGATCAAAACTAGTCTGGCGAAAACCAACATTCGCTTCAGCTTTGACACGCAAGAATGCGCCTTGACCAGTGTAGTCTACATAGTTTTGCAAGTCGACCATCGCCAGTTGTGAGCTCAATGCTTCCTTTGTCTCCAGCTCCCCTGCAAGTACTTTCCACAGGCCTGGATCTTCCTGGCCCATAGACCAAACGGCAACATTTGCGAGTCCCAACTGACGAACCACAGCAAGCTGGTTGTGCGCTGACGCCGCGTCGAGCATCCAAATCTTATGCAGTGTTCCTTCAGAGTCAGTGAACCTGCTGAAACTATTGGATGTTCTGGGGCTAAACAGCACCTCGGCCTCAGCTTCTCCAATTCGTTGCACCGCCGCTGAATAGGACAGTGTTTCGGGCAACGCCGTTCCAGAAGTCCAGTCCACTGCAAAGTTGCCAAGCGCTACAACCAGGCGTTCAGGTTCAATTCCCTTTACCGCTTGGCTCAAAGTTTTCTCAAACCATTGATCCGACGCTAACGGCATTGGCGCTGACCCGACCCAAGGGATTTGGAACATTTTCAAAATGACCTGATCAAAGTCCTGGATCAGGTCAGGCTGTTGCCACAGCGTTTGTTCGGGGTTCAAAACAATACACGAGACCAAACCATTTGTGCGAAACTGGGTTGTCAACTCACTCCAAAATGGAGCCAGGCGCTGCATGTCGTTGACCTTAAGAGTATTGAAATCAAGACAGGCCCCCTGTGCGCTCAAGGCGGTTAACGTTTCAGCCAGTGAAGCAATGATTGCCGCTTTGCTGTTTTTTTCGACTAATAGATCTACGAAATGGTCCGGAATTCCAGATATGTTCAGCGATACAACAGGAAGCAAGCTAGTTGCTCGTTCTGTTTCAGCAACATACTCTGTGACAGCAAGACGCGTATCATCACTCGCCAAGGACACAGAAAGAATGTTCTTTTCAACCTCAAGCGTGATCCACTCAGGAACAAGAACACTCGGACGGGCACATTCATCGGCAAGCGAAAGATGTGCCCATTCATAAGCAATGGGCAGATGAGCATACAACCTGGGTGTAGACGCTGATTCAGCCATGGCTGAAAAAACGGGTTGTTCAAACGGCCTACAAGTTTCAGAGGCTTCCGATGTCGGGGCTTGGGTCTGAACGACATGATCATGAGAAGCAGAGTGTTGGTGTTCAAGCGTAACCACGTTTTCAACTTGGTACGGAACTTCCTGACCAAGTTCCAAGTAGGAGATTGGAGACCAGACACCTAGATCCTTGACAAAAAACCAAAGCCAGGCTGAAAGCCCAATGAGGCAAAGAAGAAAGATCCGACGAACGAGCTTGGAACGCCGCTGGACCGGATCTTCAAAGACTTTGGTTGCCGTCGCTGCAGACGGCAGCATCTCATTGTGAAACGTATAACGCTTCATAATGGGCACTCCACAGAGTGCAAAACCAGCCATTCTAAGTTTGCTTCACGTGCGGAACAGGCACATGAAATTCCAATCGCTCGCGACACGAGCTCTCCTCACCCCTGGTGCACAAAGATCGTGTCTCAGCGAGACAAACCGTCTGAGCGTCCCCCACAGAAACTCAAACGCAGATCAAAATGCTGCTTCAATCTGTTCATTTTGACTTTATGCTAATTTCAGTCAAATTTCTTTCAGTTTTTAACGTGATTTTAGGTTTTTTCGGGGTCTGGAGGGGGCACTTGGAGAACAATGCCTAAGATACCATGGCATTGTTTGCAAAAAACCACTGCTAGAGCCCGTCTCATACGATGCGACTCACTAAAACTCAGCAGCTGTGGGAAAACCAATCGCGGCCACCATTTTGGAAACAGTTTGTCTCGCCAAAATTGCTTGACCTTGGTTCAGTGGCTTTTACATATTCGAAGAGTTTAGTTCAAATTGGAGAAGTTTTATGCGGTCGCTCGGCAAAGCCCTTTTAGTGACAGGTTTTTCAGTGTTTGCCTCGACTGCTACGATGGCGGATCCACTCCCTGGGGGAGCTAAACCTGCCAATATTTCAAAAATTACAAAGGCGTACTCTGGTAAAACTGACCTTTGGAACAGCGGTTGCGATGGAGGTATCTATTTCTCTCCAGGTGGACAGGCAAGAGCTTGGTGCAAGGAAAGTAGTGACAGCTTAGGAGCAGGAACTTGGAGTGTTGATGCTCAAGGAAACCTGTGTCAGGATTTGACCTGGTACTGGCCAAGCGACAGGCAGGCAGGCGCTAGCCCAAGCGGCAGCACCTGTATTGCCCACATCCAGGATCGCTGGGGGCAACTCTGGCGGAGTTGGCCTGGAAGTGACGATTGGTGGCCTGTTGACCAGTATTCTGGTCTTGTACGGGGATACAAGTTTCAGTCAGAGATTCTAGCTACTCGCTCGAAGCTGGGTTTTTGAGAGTATCTAGAGAACTCTATTTATAAGATGCTTTGATATATACTCGATCAATTGGCCGGTGTTGCGTCCCTTTTTGGGGGTATGTATCCAATTGGCCTTGTGGAGACCGCCACTTTGGTCCGGCCTCGTCAGATGTTGAGGTTCTGGACACTTCTTTCCGGTCAATCTGGGTTGATGACGCCTAAGACACTCAGAATGTGGAAGTACTCGCATTAGAAAAAGACGGCGGCACGTCAGCCAATAGCGGTGTCTTTGATGTGGTCATTGAAGGAATGAATGTTGAAGGTTTTGATTGCCGTATTTCCAAATTGATCACTGAACCTAGGGGACAATCCGGCGAAATTGAGGAACGGGTGCGGGATATTGATATTATCCCTGCCGCCAAGGAATTCGGTGGTTCCCCCGCTAACCCAACGAAGGGAGGACCTAGGTCAAACATCCGCGAAACCGCCTTTTACAGCGCGGCCAATTACGATCGGACGGAGTCCCCAAATCTGGTGACAGGGGTGCTGTCGTCTTGAAATACGTTGCCCCTTAGGTTCTCTTACTTCGGCGCAGGTCTGAGTGACGTCGAGTGCAAGATTGAACCATGGGTGGAGGCCAAGACAAAAAAACACGGAGCGGCTCTGGATTGCAGACGGTTTGACGCGGACCTCTGCCTATAAAATGACCATGGTCGACTGCACCTCGTCCATTGGCTCTGCCCCGATGATCAATCCATTTTGGAAGCAAGGCTCGATTTCAAAGTGCGAGAACTACAGGTAGTACCGTACCCGTTTTTCATGCTGGATACCCCACTGGACAACACCATGCCGGTACGTGGCCGGGGTGATGGCTAGACAAATTCGAAGGGAACGCTTCATAAAGGGTCGTTTTTGATGTCTTGAACTACGTCAACAGATCCCTCAACAAGTTATCGAATACTCGCTCACTCCGCTAGAGTAACTTTTTGAAACTATTAAAAACTAAGTTGAGCTTACAGTGGTTTTGTCTGCCGCCGCCCGCTCCATAACCTCCCCATTTTGGAATTCCCGCACGCGAATGACAGTGCCTAGGTCGGCTCCTGAGGGAGCTTTAGGGATGTGTGCCGGACGTTCGGGGCTTGCTGGGGAAGCCGTGCGGATTGATTTTGTTCTGGGTCGGTTGTCGTTGAGCTGCGCTGGGCAAGAACACAGGCCATCGGCACAGGTGTCTTGTCCCGGGAGAGACTGAAACTCAGAGGGGATTGCCTTTCACAGTTCAAAGTTGGTTGCGTCTTTTTGCCCGGTAGGGCGGTTTGGCGTCCAATGATCCCGGTTTGTTCTGGCCTCAGAGGCGAGAGGCGCTTGACCTGTTGTGCTGAGGGGGCCATGAACCTGTCTGCACCGCAGGGCATCAGATCCCTGGGGTAGATCTGTAAAAAGGACCCGGTATGGCGCGAAATCAGGCTGCTCCGACAACAGAAGATGAACGCGAAAGCTCCAAGCAGATTGGGGTTCTCGCGGCCTTGTGGCCCTTTATGCGCCCCTATCGGTTGTTGATGTTTGCAGCTACTTGCGCCCTTGTGCTTACCGCGGGCCTGTCTTTGACGCTGCCACTTGCAGTGCGCCGTGTGGTGGATAATTTTCGCATCTCCGAGAGCGCCTTGCTGAATCAATACTTCCTCGCGGCGCTGGTTATAGCGGCCCTGCTGGCTGCGGGCACCGGGCTGCGCTACGCGCTGGTGACTCGATTGGGCGAACGGGTGGTGTCAGATATCCGCAAGGCGGTGTTTGACCGTGTCATCGGCATGAGTCCTGCCTTCTTTGAAAAGATCATGACCGGTGAGGTGCTGAGCCGGATCACCACAGACACCACTCTGATCCAGTCTGTGTTGGGCTCCTCCGTTTCGATCGCGCTGCGCAATGTGTTGATCTTTAGCGGCGGGATGGTGCTGATGCTGCTCACCTCGGCCAAGCTCACCGGGTTGGTTTTGCTGATTGTCCCTGCAGTTATTGTGCCGATTCTGGTTCTTGGTCGCCGTTTGAGGGGCATTAGCCGGGAGAACCAGGACTGGATTGCAGCCTCCTCGGGGAATGCAGGCGAGGCCTTGGGCGCGGTGCAGACTGTGCAGGCCTTTACCCACGAGAATGCTAGTCGGGCGCAGTTTTCCCAGATGACAGAGACCGCTTTTGATGTCTCGATCACCCGGATAAGGACCCGCGCTTACCTGACTGTTATTGTGATCTTTTTGGTGTTCTCCGGCATTGTTGGCGTGCTTTGGATGGGCGCGAATGACGTGCGCGCCGGAGTGATGAGTGAAGGCACTCTGATCCAGTTTGTAATCTACGCGGTTCTGGTTGCGGGATCCGTTGCAGCTCTTTCGGAGATCTGGAGCGAGCTGCAACGTGCTGCGGGGGCCACCGAGCGGCTGATAGAACTGCTGAACGCGACGGATACTGTGAAAGACCCTAAGGCGGCGAAGGCCTTGGTGCAGCCGGTCAAGGGCGAGATTCGTTTTGACGGGGTCTCCTTTGCTTATCCGGCGCGCCCAGGGGTACAGGCCCTAAATGGGGTCAATCTGACAGTGGAACCTGGGGAGACCGTTGCCTTTGTTGGGCCATCGGGAGCCGGGAAGACCACCATTATTCAGATGATACAGCGGTTTTATGACCCTGATCAGGGGGCTATCCTGCTTGACGGAGTTGCCCTGACTGATCTGCAACGGGCAGATTTTCGCCAGCATCTGGCCATGGTGCCTCAGGATCCGGTGATCTTTGCCGCATCTGCGCGGGAAAACATCCGCTTTGGTCGCCCCGATGCAACGGATGCTGAGGTGGAGGCCGCTGCAGCTGCCGCGGCGGCGCATGAGTTCATCTCGAGCTTGCCTGAGGGCTACGATAGTTTTGTGGGCGAACGCGGTGTGATGTTGTCGGGCGGACAAAAGCAGCGGATTGCCATTGCCCGTGCCATCCTGCGCGACGCGCCTGTCTTACTGTTGGATGAGGCCACTTCAGCGCTGGACGCTGAAAGTGAACGTCTGGTGCAGGCAGCTGTGGATGAGTTGAGCCAGAGCCGTACTACCTTGATTGTCGCCCATCGTCTTGCCACGGTCAAAAAGGCGGATCGGATCGTGGTTATGGAAGAGGGGCAGATTGTTGCGACAGGCACCCATGATGCGCTGGTCGCCGAGGGGGGGCTATATGCCCGCCTGGCGCGATTGCAGTTCACTGACGGGCTGGCAGCAGAATAATAGCAATAGCAAGCGGTTTCATGTGTAGACCGCTTGTTTCGCAACGTCAGAATGGGCCTGTTGCCTTGACGTGATCTTGCCCATGCGCTTGCACGATCCGGCTTTTGCCCTCAGATTAGCAGCGAAGAGGAAAACCCCGGCATTGTCGGGGGCAGGGGAGGATTACAATGGCATTTGCCACGATAGAAGACTGCATTGCGATGGAGAAGGAAGCCAGCTGGGAAGAGCGGGATAACCCGGTCACTCTGTATCAGCTTTTGTCGCGCACCACGGGTAAGTTTCCCAACAATAATGCGGTTAGCTATCAGATCTTTTCTGGGCCGACCGATAAGGCGGAGACCCTGACCTGGAGCCAACTGAAGGACCAGGTGACACAGGCGGCGAATATGTTCCGTGAGCTTGGCATCGGTGAAACAGACGTGGTGGCCTATGTGTTGCCCAACTGTAACGAGACGCTGGTGACCATGTTGGCTGGTGCGGTAGCGGGGATTGTGAACCCGATCAATCCGCTGCTGGAGCCTGAGCAAATCGCGTCAATCCTGCGGGAAACCAAGGCGAAGGTCGTGGTGACGCTAAAACCCTTCCCTAAGACCGATGTGGCGCAAAAGGTGGCTGAGGCCGTGCGCCATGCACCGGGGGTGAACACGGTTCTGGAGGTGGATCTGAATCGCTACCTGACGCCGCCAAAATCCTGGATCGTGCCATTGGTACGTCCCAAGCTGGAAAACAAAGATAAAGTTGCCCACGCGGATTACAAATCCTTCCGCCGGGAGATGCGCAAACAGCCCACCACTCTGGCCTTTGCGGATAGCACTGAGGATCGTGTGGCCTGCTACTTCCATACAGGTGGCACCACCGGCATGCCTAAGGTGGCGCAGCATAAGTATTCTGGCCTCATCTACAATGGCTGGATTGGCAGCACCCTGCTGTTCACCGAAGACGATAACATCATGTGTCCGTTGCCACTGTTCCACGTCTTTGCCTGTCACGTGATCATGATGGCTTCGCTGTCTTCGGGGGCGCATGTGGTGTTCCCAACGCCACAGGGCTATCGCGGCGATGGCGTCTTTGACAATTTCTGGAAGCTGATCGAACGCTGGAAGATCTCTTTTATCATCACCGTTCCCACGGCGATCTCGGCGAAGATGCAGCGCCCTGTGGATGCGGATATCTCATCTGTGAAAACGGCCTTTTCCGGATCTGCGCCTCTGCCTGTAGAACTGTTCCATCGCTTTGAAAAGGCGACGGGCATCAAGATCATCGAAGGCTACGGCCTGACCGAGGCAACCTGCCTGGTCTCCTGCAATCCGGTTGATGGGGAAAAGAAGATCGGCTCGATTGGGCTCACCTTCCCCTATACGGATGTTAAGATCGTCAAAGGCACCCCCGAGGGGCTGGTGGAATGCGGCACCGATGAAATTGGCGAAATCTGCATCTCCAACCCAGGCGTCTATGCCGGCAATACCTATACCGAGGCCGACAAAAACGTCGATCTCTACTACAAGGATGAGTATCTGCGCACAGGCGATTTGGGGCGGTTTGACGAAGATAGCTATCTGTGGATCACTGGCCGCGCCAAGGACCTGATCATCCGCGGGGGGCACAATATTGATCCGGCTGAGATCGAAGAGGCGTTGTTGGGCCACGAAGCCGTAGCCTTTGCCGGGGCCATCGGCCAGCCGGATGTGCATTCTGGTGAACTGCCTTGTGCCTTTGTCGAACTGGTAGAGGGGGCAACGGCAACGGCGGATGAACTGCTGGAATACTGCAAGATCCACGTGCATGAGCGCGCCGCAATTCCAAAACACCTGACCGTGTTGGATGAGCTGCCAAAAACGGCTGTGGGCAAGGTCTTCAAACCGGATCTGCGCAAACACGCCATCACCCGCATCTACAATGAGGCCTTGCTCAAGGCGACATCCCCGGCGCGTGTCGAAGCCGTGATCGACGACAAAAAACGCGGGCTCGTGGCTCAGATCGCGGCCAATGGCGCCAGTGATGATGATATCTCCACCGTGCTGGGCGGCTTCACCCGTCCGTGGGAGCATGCGCCTGCCTAAATGGCATTTGACGGCAAGCAGAAGGGGCAGATCTGATAGGCCCCTCAATGGTTTCTAGAAAATTGCAGGGTGCGCTCGCTTGAGCGCGCCCTTTTTTGTGTTTTGACCATTCCCTTGAACTAGGTCTCTAGCCTAACCTGTTGCGCAGAACAAAACAGTGATGAAAGACCGGCTATGGATTATGAGCGGCTGATCGACGAAGAAACCTGGGCCTTTATTCGCAAGACTGGTGAATGCTACCCCGAGGATGCTGTTGAGCTCAGCATCGCAGAACAGCGTGCGGTCTATAATGACATGGCCCGGGAGTTCCTGGCACCGCGCCCTGATCTGGTCACCAGCGAGGATCGCCTGGTGGAGCAGGTGCCAGTGCGTATCTATACGGCGGGAGACCCCACGCGCACGGTGTTGTTTTGTCATGGGGGGGGCTTCGTCGTTGGTGATCTCAATAGCCATGATGATGTCTGTGCTGAGATCTGCGCCCAGACTGGCTATCGCGTGATTGCGGTGGATTATCGACTGGCACCCGAGCACCAACACCCAGCCATGTTTGAGGATGCCTGGACGGCGCTCAAATGGGTAATGGATTCTTATGGGGAGGGGATTGTCCTGATGGGGGACAGTGCCGGGGCAAATCTTTGTGCTGCCCTGGCCCATGCTGCGCGGGCGGATGCTGAGATCTCAACCGCTATTCTGGGCCAGGTGCTGATCTATGGGGCCTTTGGAGGCGATGTGAATGCGGGTTCCTATCTGGAGCACGCTCAGGCACCGATGTTAACCCGCAATGAGATCTTGTTCTATATGGACGTGCGCCGTCCGGGCGGTGATCAGGGGCCTGATCCCACCTATGCGCCATTACAGGATACAGATTTCGCCGACTTGCCGCCAACTGTACTGGTCTCGGCGGATTGTGATCCAGTGCGCGATGACAGCCGCGATTACCGCGATTGCATCCTGGCCGCCGGGGGGAGGGCGTATTGGGTCAACGAACCCGGACTGGTGCATGGCTACCTGCGTGCCCGCCACTCAGTCAGGCGGGCCCGTGATAGTTTTGAGCGCATTTCAGCGGCAGTCGAAGCCCTGGGCCAGGGGATCTGGCCCTATGACTAAGGGCGAGGTGTTCTGCTGCCCCTAACTGTCATGCACTGTCCCTTTCATCTCAGGCCTATCCAGCAAACTCTTCGCAGGCTTCGTCAGCCTCGTTGAAGTTGATCCAGCCAGCAGTTTTGAAGGCCCAGTTGGCATCAAAGATCATGGCATAGCTCCAGTCCCCCCAGACCTGATGCCCGTAGCGTACTGTGTCACCGACTTGGATCTGACCGATGAGCGGCGCCTCTGTGTTATGTCCGGCACGGAGCGCCGCAGGGGAGCTAAGCCAGCCGATACAGGCGCTTTCAAAGTCATCCCAGATGGGGAAGTGCCACAGTTTCCTGCGCTGGGCCAGATCCTGCAGGTCGAGCCATGAGGCCGAGCTGTCGACACGGCAGTTAGCCTGCTTCTCCATCTCCTGGACCTGGGCGACTTGCCGCTGTGCCTCGGAGCTCAGTGTTACGGATTTCCCTTGGCAATCGCTGTTGTCAAACAGCGCCTGTCCCAGGGGTGAGCCGAAGCAATAGCCCGCTTGATTGATGATTGCGTTGCGGGTGAACCAGAGATCGTTGCAACGTTCGTCTGCCTGGGCCGTCGACGCTATGAATGGCAGGGCAACAAGGGCTGAAACAAAATGGCTGAGGCGCATTGGTACTTCCGTATTAAATGAAAAAAGACCCTCATATGTTAGCATATGGGGTCTTTTGTTTAGGGGGAATTCTGCGCCCTATTTTAGGAACGGTTTGGCCTTCATACTATCCGCAATCGGCGCCCCAAGACGGTCCAGGATAGTGGGGGCCAGCTGTAGCTGATCAATCACGTCACCCTGCGCCGGGCCTTCGGCATCGCCAAAGTAATAAAGGGCAGTTTCCTGTTGCAGCGCACTGCGTCCACCATGATGACCGCGTTCATCCTGGCCATGATCCGCGGTGACGATTACCTCATAGCCGAGTTGCCGCCAGCGGGGAATGAAGGGGGCCAGCATCTCATCCATGACAAAACACGCGTGATCCATTTCCTGACAATCATGAAAGAACCGATGCCCCATGCTGTCCAATGTACAAGTATGCAGCATGCCATAGTTGAGGCCAAAACGCAGGCAGAGGTTGGTGAGGGAGCCAAAGAGATCCACGTCAGAGGGTGTCATCTGATTGGCCTGGCCATAGCCGGTCATGGTGTGGAACCTGCCATGGTTGATGGTCTGGCTTTCAGGTTCATCATATTCGATATCGCGCACGTAGTCGAAGGGGTGGCGGTTGAAAAACTGGGACCAGAAACTATGGGCAACACCGCCGGTCGTGCCCCCTGCTGCGCGCACCTGGCTAAAGACGTCTTTGTGGCTGAGCCTGAATACATTGCCATTACCGGTACAGCCGTGCTCGGCCGGGGCCACTCCAGTGTGGATCGAGGCATAGCAGCTGGCAGAAATCGAGGGCAGCACAGAGCGTAGTTTCCAGACCCGGGCATCGCCGCTATCGACCCAGCCTTCAAGGTTGCCAAACAACCGACGAAAGTTGCGATAGGGCACCCCGTCCAGGATGATGAGAAGCAGCTTTTTTTCCATGACCCGAATCCTTTTATTCCGCAGGGCTGTTTGCACTCATCATTGCGACAGAAATTTGAATTGCCATTCAAAAAACGGATGGCGAAGCCGCCATCCGTCGCTTTTCGACCTTTTCCTCGGGTCAATTGACCTGGTTATTCTGCTGGAACAACGGCGGTCTGAACTGGGCCAATTTTGAAATGTTGACGGTTGAGGCGCAGCACAAGCACGATCATCATCCATTGCAATGTCAGGGCCAAGGCCGAGAGAACCCAGAACCCTAGGCCAAATTTGTCGATGATTTGGGCACCCACTAGGCCTTTGTTGATAAAGAAATGCAGCATTACAGACAGAGCCACGCCGGGGCAGATTAGAGCATAGGAACCTGGAGAGAGCTTGCTGCCAAAGACGAAGTCAGAGAAGTATTTCTGTCGTGTCATCACCAGAAGGCCCAACAAGGAGAAGACGATCTGTATCGTCAGGATCCGCGCCAACATAATCAGTGTTTCAGCCGGGCTGCCGTGCACCTCAAAGGCAGTGTGTAGCCCGTGGTTTTGGCGTAGCATCATGATACCCAGCACAGTGAGCAGCGGCACGATGACCATCAACGTAGGGCCAGATTCGCGCGCAGTTCCATGCATCAACATCGAGGAAAATGCAGTAACGGATGCATATGCTGCATAGAGCATGGCCGTAATCCCAAAGAAGGTGGAGAGGACCAGGGAGGTGCCAACCACAAGGGTGTTGCCGCTCATCGCGGCAGGGGCCGAGAGCCCCACGGCAACCATGGATAGGGCAAAGGCAGGCAGTAACTGGGCAAAGGAGTTATGCGCGGTCATGTCAAACGCGCCGCCCTCTGCCAGAACACGGCCCAGGAAATGCCCAATCAGGCGAAAGGCCCAGAGGCCAACCATCAAGAAGGCAACCATGGCTGCTGGGAACAAATATTCAACCACGCTCCATAGCTGCGGCACAAAGACCAGTCCGACAATGAAGCCACCATTGATGGTCATTGCAGTGGCCAGTGGTCCGGCCAGAAGGGTGGTTTCAGCATTGCTCTGGCGCAGCTTTTCATAGTCCTCCGTATGTTTGAACCGGGACAAGGCGGCAAAATTCCAGATCAGCATCTTGACGTTCAGGAAGACAAAGAAGGCAATACCGACCATGGCGATCACCACGGCGGCCTTCATAGGCGTGCTGCCATTGGCCAGCACCGCCATCAGGTCTTCAAAGACGGGGACCGGCTGGCCGGGGTGGGGGACCCAGAACATCAGATACATGAAAAAGGTGACGGCAAGGCCCCCCGCGCCAAGGGAGGCGAGAAAGTAGAGCGGAGAGTAGCTCTGGTCTGCGGCGGGGCCAGCAGGGGCGATAGATTCGGTCATCGGCCTATTCCTAACGTGAAAATAACATTCTGATTTTGGAATATTAAACATGCTAAAAGTGGAATGTATAGGTCCAAAACGACGCAGGCCCGCGCAAACTGCACGGGCCTGAGAGACTTTAAAAGGAACTAATGAGCGGGATCAGTTGCCAGCGCTCTCCATTTTACGGTTGGCAATTACCTCTTCCAGCCAGCCAAGACGCATCTCTGGAACGGAGCTGAGCAACAGATCGGTATAGTCATCAAAGGGTGGGCTCAGCACCTGATTTTTGCCGCCATAGCGCTGCACCTTGCCCTGATACATCACGGCAATTGAGTCGGAGATCGCACGCACTGTTGCCAGATCATGGGTGATGAAAAGGAAGGCAACATCCTCGATCTTTTGCAACTGCAACAGAAGCTTGAGAATGCCGTCAGCAACCAGTGGGTCAAGCGCCGAGGTGACTTCATCGCAGATGATCATCTTGGGTTTGGCGGCCAGGGCACGGGCGATGCAGACACGCTGCTTTTGCCCCCCTGACAGTTCGGCCGGGTAGCGGTCGATGAAGTCCTCTCCCAGTTCGATCTCGTCCAGAAGTTCGATGATCCGCTTGCGCTTCTCTTCGCCCTTCATGCCAAAGTAAAACTCCAGCGGACGGCCGATGATGGTTCCTACGGTTTGGCGAGGGTTCATCGCCACATCCGCCATCTGGTAAATCATCTGCAGCTCGCGCAGATCTTCTGGCGACCGCCCTGCCAGATCTGGGGTGAGCGTCCGCCCGGCAAACTCTATCTCGCCTTCGCGTGGGGGCAAAAGGCCAGTAATAACACGGGCGAGTGTGGACTTCCCGGAACCGGATTCCCCCACCACAGCCAATGTCTGCCCAGGGTAGAGATCCACATTCACATTGTGCAAAACGTCGAACTGCGTGCCCTTATACCGTGCTGTGATATTGCGAACACTCAGCACCGGATCGCCATTTGGGGCTTTTTCCTCATGATCGATCGAGCGGACCGAAACAAGCGCCTGAGTATACTCTTCCTGCGGGTGGTTGATGATCTGATCAACCGGCCCGTATTCGACCATATTGCCGTGTCGCAGAACCATGATATCATCGCTGACCTGGGCCACAACGGCCAGATCATGGGTAATATACAACGCAGCCACACCTGTGTCGCGAATGGCTTCCTTTATCGCCATCAGAACATCGATCTGCGTGGTCACATCCAGAGCTGTTGTTGGTTCGTCAAAAACCACCAGGTCGGGCTCTGGGCAAAGCGCCAGCGCGGTCATGCAACGCTGAAGCTGCCCTCCCGAGACCTGATGCGGAAATCGGTCACCAATGTTTTGCGGATCCGGCAGGCCAAGCTTTTCAAAGAGCACGCGGGCACGGTCTTCGGCTTCTTTGCGGCTGAACTTTTTCTGCTCAACTGCTGCCTCAACCACCTGATCAATGATCTTTTTGGCAGGGTTGAAAGACGCCGCTGCGGATTGGGAGACATATGTCACTTCACCGCCGCGCAGCTTGCGGATATCGCCAATGCTGGACTGCATGATGTCGCGGCCATTGACCCAGACTTCACCGCCGGTGATTTTGACGCCGCCTCGGCCATAGGCCATGGAGGCCAGGCCGATGGTGGATTTACCGGCACCGGATTCCCCGATGAGGCCCAGCACCTTGCCCTTTTGGACGTCAAAATCCACCCCATGCACGATATCGATGTCATGGGGTTTCTCACCCGGAGGATAGACCGTGGCGCCAATTTTCAGGCCGCGTACTTTTAGCAAAGGTTCGCTCATCCGCGGCCTCCTTTCAGCGATGTAGTCCGGTTCAGCACCCAATCAGCCACCAGGTTGACCGAAATGGCCAGTGTGGCGATCGCAAAGGCAGGCATCAGAGCCGCAGGTATGCCGTATACGATGCCATCTTTGTTTTCCTTCACGATACCGCCCCAGTCAGCTTCGGGGGGTTGAATGCCCAGTCCGAGGAAAGAAAGGGTCGAGACAAAGAGAACCATAAAGATGAACCGCAGGCCCATTTCCGCCACCAGAGGAGACAGGGCATTAGGCAGGATCTCACGGAAGATGATCCAGGCGGTTTTTTCGCCACGCAGGCGGGCCGCTTCGACATAGTCCATGACTTCGATATCTACCGCAACAGCACGGGCCAGGCGGTAGACGCGGGTTGAATCCAGCAACCCCATGACAAGGATCAGTACCGGTACGGTCACCGGCATAACCGAGAGCACCACCAGAGCAAAAATCAGTGTTGGGATCGACATTACCAGGTCGACAAACCGCGAGAGCACCTGATCCACCCAGCCACCGGCCACGGCGGCAAAGAAGCCAAGCACTGAGCCGAGGGTAAAGGAGAGGATGGTCGCCGCAGTGGCGATAAAGATGGTCGTGCGTCCGCCGTAGATCATTCGGCTGAGCAGGTCGCGGCCGATATTGTCAGTGCCAAGCCAGTAGTTGGCTTCGGTGACACCATCAGGTGCGATGCCCAGCATGATCTCGATCCGGGAGGTCTCCCAGACATCACCGACCACTTCGGCCATGCCATAGGGGGCGATCAGAGGCGCAAAAAGTGCTGCCAGAAAGTAGAGGGCCGTGAAGAACAACCCGATCATAGCGGAGATAGGGATATTCTTCATTTTGGGTGCCTCAGACGGGGGTTCGACAGAATGGCCACAATATCAGCCACCATGTTGAGACCGATATAGACCGCGGCAAAGATCAGACCACAGGCCTGCACAACTGGCACGTCACGTTTGGAAACGTGGTCGACCAGATACTGGCCCATGCCGGGGTAGACAAAGACGACCTCGATCACCACGACGCCCACAACCAAATAGGCGAGGTTGAGCATCACAACATTGACGATGGGCGCGATGGCATTGGGGAAGGCGTGACGAAAGATCACCTGAAAGCCATTGAGGCCTTTCAGTTCAGCGGTCTCAATATAAGCCGATTGCATCACATTCAGGATTGCCGCGCGGGTCATACGCATCATATGGGCCAGAACCACGAGGGTCAGCACCGCGACGGGCAGGGCAATGGCGCTGAGCTTGTCGCCCAGGGTCATGCTGTCATTGATCATCGCCACCGAGGGGAACCAGCGCAGTTTCACCGCGATTAGATACATCAGCACATAGCCGATGAGGAATTCTGGGATAGAGATAGAAGCAAGGGTGACAGCCGAGATCAGCTTGTCAGGCCAGCGATCTTTGAACCGCACGGCCAAAAGGCCCAGGAAGATAGCCAGTGGCACCGCGATGATCGCAGCCCAGAAGGCCAGGAACAGGGTATTGGACAGGCGTTTGGCTATGCTTTCGGTAATATCGGCGCCACTGGTCAGAGCAGTGCCCAGATCGCCGGTCATCGCACCGCCGAGCCATTGAATATAGCGCTGGAGTGGAGGGTCGTTTAACCCCAGCTCTGCGCGCAGGTTTGCCAGCGCTTCCGGGGTGGCCGACTGGCCGAGGATCGACTGCGCGACATCACCCGGCAGGATCATCGTGCCGACAAAAATTAGGCCGGAGACGAGAAGAAGCAGGATGAGGCCCAGCGCAATGCGCTGAGCCAATAGTTTAACAATGAGAGGCATCTTATGCCTTCACCCACATTCTGAGAGGAGCGTAGCTGTTCATCAACGCAAAGCCTTTTGCGTTTTCGACCCAGCCATCCAGACGATCCGATGTCGCATCAACAAAATCGTTGAACATTGGGCAGATCAGGCCACCTTCGTCGCGCTGAATTTCACCCATGTCTGCATACATCTGGGTCCGCTTCGCTGTGTCGAGTTCGGCGCGGGCGGCCAGCAGCAGCTGGTCGAACTGCGCGTTGTTGAAACGGGTATCGTTCCAGTCAGCTGTGGATAGGTAGGCTGTGGTGTACATCTGGTCCTGTGTTGGACGGCCACCCCAGTAGCTGGTGCAGAAGGGTTGCTTGTTCCAAACTTCAGACCAGTAGCCGTCGTTAGGCTCACGCTTGACGTTCAGGTTGATGCCGGCAGAGGCACAGGACTGCTGGAACAGCGCCGAAGCATCTGGTGCGCCAGGGAAGGAGTTATCCGAGGTGCGCAGCAAAATTTCACCTTCATGGCCAGATTTCTTCAGTGATGCATCGCCTTTTCAGGGTCGTACTCACGCTGTTCAACGGCGGTGAACATTGGGTAAGAGGAGTTGATCGGGCTGTCGTTACCAATCGAGCCATAGCCGTTCAGAACCTTGTCGACCATTTCTTGGCGGTTGATGCCGTATTTCAGCGCCATCCGCACGTCTTTGTTGTCAAACGGCGCGGTGTTGGCGTGCATGATGAACACGTAGTGACCAGGACCGGAAGTCGAGTGCACAGTGATATTGGGCGCCCGGTCAACCAGCTTGGCGGTACGTGGGGGCACCCGGTCGATCAGATCCACCTGGCCGGACTGCAGGGCAGCAACACGGGCGGTGTTATCGTTGATCACGATCAGTTCGATGGTTTCGGCATGGCCGATATCGCCCCAGTAGTTGGGGTTCTTTTCAGCCACGATGCGCACACCCATATCAACATCTTTGATGATATAAGGGCCAGTACCGATTGCAGCAGCCGGATCATCCATGCCGCCGCCGGGCTGGATCACCAGGTGATAGTCCGCCATCAGGTAGGGAAGGTCAGCGTTCGGTGTTTCCAGCTCAATAGAGACAGTGTCGCCTTCGGTGGAAATGTTCTTGATGCCACGCATAATGCCAAGCGCACCGGATTTGGTGTCTTCGCCAGAGTGACGCTCAAGCGTCTTTGCGACATCTTCTGCAGTAACGGATTGGCCGTTGGAGAAGGTGATGCCCTTGCGGATTTTGAAGGTCCAGACCTTGGCATCTGCTGAAGCTTCATAGCTTTCGGCAACCTTGCCGTCCAGGCCCCCATCGTCGTTCAGTTCAACCAGGGCTTCGCCCCACAGGCGCACCAGCATTAGGGTGACCTGGTTGGTGGACAGTGCTGGATCCAGGCTGTCGGTGGTGCTGCCGCCCTGCAGGCCGATACGCATAGTACCACCTTTTTGTGGACCAGCGGCGCGCGCCTCGGTGGTCAGCAATGTGCCCGCTGCTGCGGCGCTGAAGCCCAGAGCTGCGGCTTTTGCCATGAAATCGCGGCGGCTCAGTTTGCCGACAACGGCATGGCGCGCCAGATAATGAAGGTGATCGTTCATCGATGTCTCCCAGTTTTAGTTCCTGCAGCTTGCAATCACGGTCTGCGATCTCGGCAGCTTATTTTTTGTATGATGCGCCAAGATTTGCGCATTTGTCGCGACCTCGCAAGCTTTAAAAACGACACGCCAGGTCTGACGAAACTTCTGCAAAGCCCCGAAATCCGATTGGTGTCGCCTTCTCAAGGTGTCATGCCGCATTTGTGAGGTAAACCGACATTTGCCCCCTATTTTTCCTAACTGATTACTTTTGGGGTTTTTGTGACGTCATGAGGAAATTTTTGTTTCTACAGCCGAGAGACGGATATTTTTGCTCTCAGAAATGAAGAGAATCCATGACCGTTATCCGATCATTCGGGGGAGAGTCGGCCGTTTGCGACATCAAGGTTTGTCTTGGCAATTTGCAGTGTGAACTCCAGCAGGGGCTGGATATGATCCAGGGGCCAACAAGAGCCAGAATGGCATCAGAGGGTAGGCCCTGGCGGGTAGAGAAAGACAGCAGATTAGGCGCAGGTGGCAGGGTCAGCGCTCAGCGCTGTCCATCCAGATGGTGACCGGCCCGTCATTCAGCAACCTGACCTGCATATCGGCGCCAAAGGATCCCCGTTGCACCACAAGGCCCTGAGCCTCTAACTGATCCGCAAAGTAAGTATAAAGCGCCTCCCCCTGGGCTGGAGGGGCGGCGGTTGAGAACCCTGGGCGATTGCCACGATGGGTGTCAGCGGCCAGGGTGAATTGGCTAATTACCAGGACCGCGCCAGAGGTGTCGCTGACCGAGCGGTTCATTTTGCCTGCCTCATCTTTGAAAATGCGCAGTTTAGCGATTTTCTTTACCAGATAGTCGGCCTGCGTTTGGTCATCTCCCTGCATGGCGCAGATCAACACCAGCAGGCCGGCTTTGATCTCACCGATGACCTGTTGGTCGACAGTGACCGAAGCTTCGGTAACTCGTTGAATAACCGCGCGCATGAGGAGTGCCTCTCGAAAAAATGGGGTTCGTATTGTTGGGGCGCCAGCACTAGCCGCGAAATTCGGTAAACTCCGGCAATGGAGCACGGCTGGTGCGAAATTTATTGGCGGGGTGGTCAGGATCGCCGTAACCAAAGGAAATGGCGCAGAGGATCTGACGATCTAACGGGATTTCCAGCATCTCGTGCAGCAAGGGCGCATAGGAGGCGACAGCAGCCTGCGGGATGGTTGCAACTCCAGCGGCTTGGGCCGCAAGGGTAAAGCCGGCCACAAATCCACCACAGTCCATGGCCCCATAGCCGCCAAGTTCCACAGGTGTAGACAAGATTGCACAATGGGGCGCGCCAAAGAGAGAGAAATTTTCCATCATCTGACGCTCTGATGCAGCGCGATCGCCCTTTTGTACGCCCACTGCCTGATAGAGCGCCCAACCGCATTTGCGGCGGCGAGTTTGGTACTCGTTCTCGTAAGAGGTTGGAAAAGCAAGGTCAGGGCTATGCCCCCCACTTGCTGCCGCGGCCTCCAGCGCGTGCCGCAGGCGATCGGTTTCATCGCCGCTGGTGATCGTAAGCTTCCAGGGCTGGGCATTGCACCACGAAGGCACTTTTTGTGCGCAGGTTAGTATTTCTTCGATGACCTCATTTGGCAGCCTGTCAGGCAAGAAGGCACGACAGCTATGACGCGCAGTGAACAGAGAGTGCAGTTCAGCCAGGGATGGGGTCTGGGGGTCGGTCATATCGGTGAATCCTATGAACAAAATCAGGTCGGTGAGCCGGAGGCGCGCAATTTGGCTACAGATCTGCATCCTCGGAACCTTAGCCTGTGAATGGGCCTTCTGCGCAGCCAGTCGATCTGAAACGCAAAGAGTGACGGAGAGGCACTTGAAAACACGTTTAGCTCTGGCCACCGAAATAGGCCGCAAGCCCCAGGGCCACCAATCCCAGCCCCACCGCCGCAGCAATCTTCCAGGCAGAGTAAGGCCGCTCCCCTTGGACACGCCCGCTTTGGCCGTTAACCACAAATCGGTAGGTCTTACCGCGATATTTGTAGGCAGCCAACCAGACCGGCAGCAGTACATGCTTAAAGGTGATGTCCGACAATTGAGTGTCGATCTGCGAAATGCGTTGGCGGTCTCCGCCAATGTCAAAGCGCACGTCCCGCTCGATCACTCGATCCATATGGGCCTGAGCCTCGCGAAACCCCTCTTCCAGGTCAATCGCATAGGCCTCGGCGCGAAAACCAGCAAGGAATTGGGGCTGATAGGGGGCTAACGCAGAGAGATCCCAGGGTTCCAGCGCATCAGTGTAACGCTTGGGAAGGCTCTTGGAGGCCAGCACCAGAACATCATCAAAGAAACGACGTACCCGCCCCGATACAGGGGTCCAGCGGATCTTGGCGACCCGACGGTTTTCAGACTTGCCGTCAACCATTACGGTTTCTGTGACGTAATAGGTGGTGCCCCGTGATCCAGAATAGCGGCTCTGGCTGTCGGCATCATAGGTCCAGAAGGGAACATAGATTCCTTCCATCGCGCGGCCCTTGCGGGCATAGGCCTGCAGCCCATTGGGGGCAAACCACAAGCGGCCGAGCCAGGCGCTCATGGCGTCATGGGCCGCGCGCTCTTCCAGTTGAAACGGCACCACGCCTTTGGGTTTGATGTGGCGGTTCTCACCCGTGTCAACCACCACAGGCGTCGCACAAAATGGGCATTCCAATGCGTGGGTCTCATTGGAGAACTCCACCTGTGCCGCACAGTTGGGGCAGCTCGAAACGCGGGTGACTTCCATCTCTGCCTCAGGCAGCTGATGCGACAGCGCAGCTTTGAAATCTAATTCCCGCAGGGCGCTGGCATGTTCTGACGTGTCGCGCAGAATCTGGCTGTGACCGCAATGGCCACAGGTCAGACTCCCTGCTGCGGGATCAAAACGGTAGTCTGCACCACATTGCTCGCAGGGGAACCGGTTTGTTTCCTGCGGCGTATCTAAAGGTATCTGAGATCTGGAATCTGGGGCAGGGGGAGGAATATCAGTCACAAAATTTCCGAAATCTAGCTAAAGCGTTTGCCGGATTATAGCAGGCCATACTTAGGATGTCCTCTATGTTTAGGCGTGCCTGCACGAGAAAACCGAAGGGGCAATCGCAGCGCATTTTATGAATTTTTGGTCTCCGCGTTGACGATTGTGGTCCTAAAGAAAAACGGTCTTTTAGGGTTTTGGCATCACTATCTGAGCGTCAACACTACCTGGAGTTTTTGTTAATGTCCGACGACGGTTTTCGTGAAGAGATCACAGAGGCAATTCGTGCGCATGGTGCTTGGAAGCATCGGCTTCGGTCTGCCGCGATGAAAAATGAGACTGATTTGCCCGTTCAAGACATCTGCCGCGATGACAGATGCCGATTTGGCAAATGGTTGGCGGGCGTTGCCCCGACTGAGCGCAGCCGGGCTCGGCTAGAGACCGTCAAGGCCCTGCACAGCGATTTTCATAAGAATGCGGGTATGATCGCCCAGAAAATCGCCGATGGAAACACCGCCGTGGCAATTGCCGCACTGGACAGCGAAATTTATAATGCCAAGAGTCAGCAGCTGACAGCTGCGCTTATGGAGTGGAAAGCGCAGGGCTGAGGAGGTCGCCCTTCTCATTCAGGCAACGTTCGTGGGAAGCATTCTGAATGAACGCTTCCCTTTCTCTTTGGCCTAGGGCGTTAAGGCGCCGGCGGCGGCGGCGGTGGCAGCACGGTGAAAAGCTGTGCCAGTTCAGCGACGTCACCCGCCCGCATCCAGCCATCTTGGCCAGGTGTCCAGACATGGGTATCACGGCTTAGGCTACCTTCCTGTGCCATGCGCCCTAGGCGTGCCTTGGAAAAGGGGCCAGAGGTGGTGCCATTTTCAGCGGTGTGCCAGACATGCTCTACTGGTGGAGGTGGCGGTGCCACGGGTGCCGCTTGCGGTGCCGCTTCGGGAACAGGGCGGGCGCCCCAGGGCCCGGCGTTCTGTGCTGCTGTCTGAGGCTGCATCTGCTGCCCCATCTGCTGGGCCATGGCCATTCCCATCCCCATGCCAAGACCTGCCCCCATGCCACTGTTGGGGGTTTGGGCTGCTGCGCCCATGGCTTCGGCGGCGGCAAATTGGGTGTAACGTCCCAGATCACCAACGATGCCCATCTGGGTTCTTTTGTCCATGGCCTGCTCTACAGCCGGGGGCAGCGAAATATTCTCGATATAGAGCTCAGGGATCGACAGCCCGTATTCAGCGAGAGTTGGGGCAATCTCGGTGGCGACCAATTTTCCCAGATCTGCGGTATTGGCGGCCATATCCAAGACTGGAATGCCTGATCCTGCCACCGCGCGGGAGAATTCCTGCACGATGATATTGCGGATCTGAAAAGAAATCTCATCCATGGTGAATTCACCATCGGTTCCGACGATTTCGGTAAGGAAACGCGCGGGATCCACAACCCTGATCGTATAGCGGCCAAAGGCCCGCAGGCGCACAGGGCCAAATTCAGGATCCCGGCAGATGATTGGGTTTTTGGTCCCCCATTTTAGGTTGGCAAATCGGGTAGTGTCGACAAAATAGATTTCAGACTTGAAGGGAGACTGAAAACCATGATCCCAATGTTGCAGGGTTGTCATTACCGGCATGTTGTTGGTTTCAAGCATATAGAGCCCAGGCGTGAAGACATCCGCCAGTTGGCCCTCATGTACAAAAACTGCAGCCTGACCTTCGCGCACCGTCAGTTTGGCGCCGTATTTGATCTCATGGGCCTCGCGTTCAAACCGCCAGACCATGGTATCGCGGCTGTCATCGGTCCAGTGAATGACATCGATGAATTCGCCTTTGAGAAAGTCAAATATTCCCATGTTTCTGGTCCTTTTCTCTTGTCGTCTAAATCGGAAAGTTAAAGCGGGTGCGCGTCTAAAGCTGCTGCCCCATCACGTCGCGTGCGATGATGCGAATGAGGGGCCTTGCTTCCTCTATCCCCATGCCGGTGCGCAGCCTGGGATCATAGAGCATCTTCAGGAGTAACTCGTCGTGGCTGGTCAGATAGGCAAATTCGTCATCGTCGTTAAAGATCGAAGGGCGCACCTTTGGGCTGTCATTCAGCAGGCCAAGCCCCTGGGCTACTTCTTCGTGGATGCAGCTGTCACGCACCAGATCGGGATGTTCTGCCCGAATAAGAGCCACGCCGCGTATATAGTCAAATGGAGCATCTGGCGGACCGCCTGCCAGTACAAAACAATAATGGCTGCGTGGCAGGTTGACGAAGAGCTGCAGGTCATTATCGCTGAGGTTTGGTAAGAGATCGCGTACTTTTTCCGCCACATAGGCGCGGTCATCTGCGCCAGCAAAGATCACATGAAAGTTGCCCTGTCTGGCGGAGGTTGAGATAGTATGCCCCGTAACGCGCGAGAGCCGGGAACCATAGGCGCTTAGCACATCCAGATCGCGCTGGCGCTGGGAGGGAGGCACTGAGGGGCCAAAGTCCGCGACCAGTTTGACTGGCCCGGACCAACGGCTCAAACCGCCCGTCAGCCCGCTGCCGCTGCGACCAGCATATTCGTTGTAAAAGGCGATCTCTTCAAAATGCTCTGCCAGATCATCGGCGTCAAAAGGCGTTTCCGGCCCCCCACCGTCTGTGCGCAACAGACCTCGGGTCAACAAATCCTGTTGGAGCACCCGAAAATAGTTTCGCAGTTCGGCGCTTTCGACCGAGGGGGGCTGATAAGAGGCAGGGAGCGCCGCGGGACGTTGCTCGGGGACCAAGGATGTGCCGGGGCTACTCGGTAGGCAGCCAGTTAGGGCGGCCCCGGCAAGGGCCGCCATCATCAGCGGCGCGATGGCCCGCAATCCTGCCTGTGCCGCCCCTTGCATCATTCAGCCGGGAACTGCGGTGCCGGCATTGTCGCCAACGCCATCTTTGCGCGCCTTTGCTGCGGCCAAGGTGTCGCGCAATTCGGCTTCCATCTTCTTCAGCTCTTCCTCGGCAGCAGCGCGACGTGCCTTGCCCTCATCGGCAATCTGCAGGCTTTCCTGGATCGTGCCAACCAGATCAGCATTGGCCTGTTTAACGGCCTCAATATCAAACACGCCGCGCTCCATTTCTTCGCGGATCATTTTATTGCTTTGGCGCAGGTTGGCCGCATTCGAGGTCAGAAGCTCATTGGTGAGGTCATTGGCCGAGCTTACGGCCTTTGCGGCCTCGGCAGAGCGTTGAATGGTTACGGCCTGGGCCAGTTGGGTCTCCCAAAGTGGGACTGTATTGACCAGGGTCGAATTGATTTTGGTGACCAGGCTCTTGTCATTTTCCTGCACCAAACGGATCGACGGGAGCGACTGCATGGTTACCTGTCGGGTGAGTTTGAGATCATGCACTCGGCGTTCCAGATCATCGCGCGCCGCGCGCAGATCGCGCAGCTCCTGCGCCTTCATGACCTGATCCCCCTCAGGCGCAGCGGCAACAGCCGCGTCAAGAGCTGGGATGTCATTGGCATCCAGATCGGCCAGCTTGGCCTCACCTGCCGCAATATAGAGCGCCAGTTCGTCGTAGAAGTTCAGAGTTTTCTCGTAGAGCAAATCAAGCGATTTGATGTCTTTCAGTAGGGTATGCTCATGGCCCAGCAAATCATCGGTGATCTTGTCGATCTGGCTTTGGATGGTTTCAAATCTAGCCGTGAATTTGGCAAAAGGGGCCGCGCGCCCCAGCAGGCGCTCCCAGAAAGTGGGCTTGCGCCTTACGTCCAGCTCTGAGACTGAAAAGCCGCGAATGGTGGTGACGATGCCACGCAGCGAATCTCCCGCTGGGCCCACATCCTTGTTGCGCACATCGGCGAGCATCGCCTGGCTGATGGTCTGCAGCTCAGCCTGGGCACCAGAGCCAAAGCGGATAATCGAATTGCTGTCACCCATGTCGATCTCACCGATACGTGTGGTGATCTCTGCGCTGACCTCGGGTGTGGCGGCCTCCAGCGGCTGAACTTCTTCGACAGGTTCTGGCAGGGTATTTGCGGCAACTGCCATGACCTGAGCTTCGGCTTCGGCGGCTTGTTTTTGAATGGTCTCTGACATTTAAGGTTCCTTGCTAAAGAGGCAAAAGGGCAAATAGGCTAGCTGCGATCCAGGTGGACGCCTTCGCGCTGCAGACGGTCGCGCAGCACGTCGATTTCAACAGTGAGGTCACTGCGATCCTCGATCAGCAGTTTGCGGGTGCGGGCGGCAAAGTTGTTCTCCAGGTCACTCAGGAGGGACAGGTAGTCCAGCCGTGCAGTTGCATCACCACTGCGGCTATAGATATCTGCAAATTTCACGGTCGCGTCCTTTGCTCCCTGCAAATAGACCGTCAGGTATTTACGGGCAGCGGTCAGATCGCGCGGGTCTTCTTCGACTGTGCGAAACAATTCACGGGCGACAGCTTGAAACTGTTCGACACGTTCTTCCACCTCGCGATCGCGCGCGCGCAGGGCCGCATCGGTCATGGCGTCCAGGCTGAACTCCGCTTCCTCTACGGCGCGGGCAACCCGGTTTTGCTGAAAATCGTCTATTCCTTCAGTGCCCTTGTCCTGTAAGGGATCGAGACCAAAGGCCGCAAGGTGTAAGCCGCAGGTGGCAAACCCATAGAGCAGGGCGGTTAAAATATTTGGCTCCGCCTTGAGGGTGGCAAGGGTCGCACCAATGCCGACCAAGAAAGCTGCAAGAATCTTGCGCGGCAGGGCGGGTTTGCGCGCGACGCGGCGCTCCTCAAAGGCGGCGGTTGCGCGCAGGCCCTCGCGCAGTAGATAGGCAGCCCCCGTCCAGATCCCGGCAGCGATCATTCCCAGCGCCATGCCGGTGGCCTGATCCGTAACCGAGAGCAAGAGCAAAAGCCCGCCAGGCACAAACATCAGATTTGAGCGTACTCCGACGGGATCAACCTTTGCATTTCTGCTGGCAGCGTGCGCGCGAGGCGTCTGGGCTGATCCCGTATCGGTATCAGGCTGAGAAGCCGAGGCCGAGGCACCCGATTTGCCACGCGGGCTGAATTTTCCACCAAACTGTTTTGCCATGTCCTCAGCCTCCCACGATCCAGCCGGTACTGAGACCGAACATCAGGATTAACAAAGCGACAAAGGCAATTTTCTGCACGCGGGGTCCCCTCGCAAAGGAAAGCTATCTCAAGTTACTAAGAAGCTAAGGGATGCGAGGGCCACTTGCTAGGGGGAAGTCTTCTGGAACTTCCTCAGCGGCGAGGATTTTTCCCCATTGGGCGCGCTTTTGAGCTGGCGCCGCGCGGTCCGGGTTTCCCATTGCGAGACGCGGCACCAGAACCACCCGGCTTGTCGTTAAAACTGCCTGCGGATCTCGTGCCGGGCTTGCCGGAAGGTTTTCCACCTGGTTTGCCGGACGATTTTCCAGTTGGTCGACCTGTTGATTCATCAGCGGGTCTGCCCGTTGGCTTGCCCTTTGGTTTCCCGAAGGTCATGCCGCCTGATTTCGGAGCCGTTTTGGAACCGGGTTTGCCACTAGGTTTTTGCCCCGGTTTCGCCCCCGGACGTCCGCGTGTTGGGCGTGCGGCAGGTGTTTCTTCCATATCCTCAGCCTCGAGCCCCAATTGATCCCGCACAACGCGCGGGCGCAGCTCCTCCACTTCGCCGAGCTTTAGCGAACCCAGCTGGAACGGTCCATAGGACAGGCGCAGCAGGCGATTGACGTTAAAGCCGATATCTTCGAGCGCACGGCGGATCTCGCGGTTCTTGCCTTCACGCAGCCCGATGGTCAGCCAGGCATTGGCGCCCTGTTGACGATCCAGTGCCACGGTCATGGGTTGAAAACGTTCGCCTTCAATCACCATGCCTTTGCGCAATGGCTCGAAATCCTCGTCCTTGGGGCGGCCATTGATACGCACGCGGTAGCGCCGCAGCCAGCCGGTGGAGGGCAGCTCAAGGCGTCTTTTGATGCCCCCATCATTGGTCAGCAGCAGCAGGCCTTCGGAGTTCAAGTCGAGCCGCCCAACGGTCATTACCCGGGGCAGGTCCTCAGGCAGTTCGTCAAATATGGTGCGCCGACCTTTTTCGTCGCTGTTACTGGTCACCAACCCGGTAGGTTTGTTGTAAAGCCAGAGGCGAGGCGCCTCGGCCTGGGGCAGGGGCTTGCCATCAACGATGATGCGGTCACGCTCTGTCACGTTTAGGGCCGGGCTGTCGATTTTGGTGCCGTTCACTTTGACACGGCCCTCGGCGATCATGCGCTCAGCCTCGCGGCGCGAGGCAACGCCAGCCCGCGACAAAACCTTGGCGATGCGATCCCCTGCGGGGGCGCTGTCGCCTTTGGATGGTGCGTCGGGCGCCGGTTTGGCGGCCGATTTGGCGGAGGCACGGGCCGAGGTGGGGGCCTTGCCTTTGGGGGATCCGGGTGCTTTGCTCATAGATCTGGGACATAGAGCATTCCTGTGGCTTGCGAAAGCTCCCATTGCGGGGCAGGAAAGGCCTAGGAGGACAAAGCCGCTATGTTCAAATCACATATGGATGCTGCCCTGGAACAGGCCCGTGCGGCGGCGCAGCGGGGCGAGGTGCCGGTGGGCGCGGTTCTGGTTGCACCCGATGGGCGTATAGCGGCACAGGCGGGCAATCGCACTCGTGAGCTCTCCGATCCCACGGCTCATGCCGAAATTTTGGTCCTTCGCGAGGCCTGTGCAGCGGGAAAGACTGAGCGTTTGCAGGGGTTTGATCTCTATGTGACGCTTGAGCCCTGTGCCATGTGTGCCGCGGCGATCGCCGCGGCTCGGCTTCGCCGTGTCTACTACGGTGCTTCTGATCCCAAATCTGGCGGGGTCGCCCACGGTGCCTGCGTTTTTTCGCATCCCCAGGCGCATCACACGCCAGAGATCTATGAGGGGATCGGGGAGGTGGAAGCGGCCGAGCTGCTGCGGGCGTTTTTCTCTCATCTCCGCTAGTTTCTTTTGGGTTTTCAAAGTGCTCTTTTTACATGTTGTGGATCGTATCTGGGGGGGGAGGGGCCGCCTGAGTTCAGTCAGCGCTGCTTTGCAAGTTGGGCAACCAAGGCTAAGAAGAAGGGCACTTTCGTAAAAGAGGAGGCGAGCAGTGAGCAAAGTGATCAATGGTAAGGATGGCCAGCCCCGCTGTGCCTGGAGCGCTTCTGCACCAGAGTTTGACGTCTATCATGACGATGAGTGGGGCTATCCTGTGGGCGACGATGTGCGTCTCTTTGAAAAGGTCTGCCTTGAAAGTTTTCAGTCAGGTCTGAGCTGGCGTACAATTTTGGTAAAGCGTGAGAACTTTCGGACCGCATTTTGTGGGTTTGATTGGAACCGGGTTGCGGAATTTGGCGAGGCCGATGTGGCCCGCCTATTGCAGGACGAGGGCATCATTCGCCATCGTGGTAAGATCGAAGCTACCATCAATAATGCGCGCCGCGCACAGTAAATGGTCGCAGAATTTGGTTCACTGGCCGCGTTTTTCTGGAGCTATGAGCCGGACCCGAGCACGCGGCCTGTCCCGCAGAGCCAGACCACCAGTGCCGAATCCGTGGCGCTCTCCAAGGCTTTGAAGAAGCGCGGATGGAAATTTGTCGGCCCCACCACAGTCTTTGCTTTTATGCAGGCAATGGGATTGATCAATGACCATGCGGTTGGATGTTTCTGCCGAGAGCGGGCTGAAACCGCGCGCTCCCAGTTTAAGGTTCCGTCGTCAAGGTCAGAGGCTTGACGCCACTGCGCCGGGCCAAAGGCCCGGCGCGACGCCCAACGGGAGCGGCTCTGCAACGCAGATCCAGCGACGGGCGGGAGCCCCGCCCTGCCTTGTTTCACATGCCTTGTTCCGCCTGCCTTATTCCGCCGGTGTTGCTCCGGGGGTGACCTGTGTCAGATCGCATCAGTTCCAGATCTCGATGGCCTGCATAACCTGTGGTTCAATCACCTCAACATCTGGCAGCGCCTTGATCAAATACTCGGCCGTTTGTTCAAGGATTGGAAAAGACTTGTAGTGGCAGGGGATTAGGGCCTTGAAGTTGAAGTAGCGCTTGGCCGCATAGGCGGTTTGCTTCATATCCATGGTGAAGTGCCCCCCAGCGCTGATGATGCCAACCTGGGGCTGAAAATAGTCGCCCATCCAGTCCATATCCGCCATCATACCAGTATCGCCGGAAATATAGACCGTCTTGCCTTCACTCATCAGCATATAGCCCACCTCCGATCCGCTGGCGCGCAGCCCGTCCTCAGTCGTGAAGGTCGAGCTATGTGACGCGGGCACCATGGCGAGCCTTGGCCCACCCAGATCAACCGTTCCGCCCTTGTTGAACCCGATTGTGCTGATCTCTTCGCTCTCGCCCCAGTAGCCCATCAGATCATATTGACCAACCACGGGAATATTGCGGGCTTTGGCCAGCGGCAACACATCAACAACATGGTCAAAATGAGTATGGGTCAGGATAATATGGGTCGCGCCCTCAAGGGCTGCTTCGTGTTGATCCTCACTCAGGGTCGGATTGCCCGTAAGCCAGGGGTCTACCAGCAGCACCTTGTTCTCCGTCTCAATACGAAAGCTGCCATGACCCAACCAGATGATTTTCATAATCTTCACTCCCTTTATTGCAATTCTCAGTTCTGGCGCAGCCTATCAGCGCCGCTGCGATTTGACAGGTTACAACATCAATTTGTTCGGGTTTGGCTGCGGCTGAAATGCTGGGTGGTCTGCCTTCCCTGTATTTGAAACACCCAACCGCTTGGGCAAATCCGGCAGAAACACCCGCCACAGGCTTGCAGCTAGGCCGCCACCCCGGTAAATGCCAGATTGAACACGAGATGAGGGTTTCCATGTCGATTGACCAAAATACCGCCTCCAAAGTGGCCAAACTGGCCCGGATCAAGGTTGAAGACGAGGCGCTGCCAGGCCTGGCCGCCGAATTCAACACCATCCTGGACTTCATCGAGCAGCTGAATGAAGTGGATGTCGAAGGGGTCGATCCCATGACTTCGGTCACCCCGCAGCGGCTCAAACGGCGCGACGATGTGGTCACGGATGGCAATCAGGCGGATAAGGTCCTGTCCAATGCCCCTGACGCCCGCGAAGGCTTTTTTGCCGTCCCCAAAGTGATGGAGTAAGAGATGAGCGATCTGAATAAACTGGGCCTGGCAGAGGCCCGTGATGCGCTCCGCAAGGGGGACACAACCTCCGTTGAGCTGACCGAGGCCTGCCTAAGCGCCATCGACAAGGCTGATGTGCTCAATGCCTTTGTGCATAAAACGCCGGAAATCGCGCTGGAACGCGCAGCCGCAGCAGATGCGCGGCTAAAGCAGGGCGATGCCCCAGCCATGTGTGGGCTGCCCATTGGGATCAAGGATCTTTTCTGTACCAAGGGGGTGGCCAGTCAGGCGGCTTCCAAGATTCTCGAGGGTTTTGTACCTGAGTATGAATCCACAGTTTCGCAGCAGCTGGCCGATAATGGCGCGGTGATGCTGGGCAAGCTGAACATGGATGAATTTGCCATGGGCTCGTCAAACGAGACCTCGACATATGGCAATGCGGTCAGTCCTTGGCGCCGTGGCAATGATGATGCTGCGCTGACGCCAGGTGGCTCTTCCGGTGGTTCCGCCGCCGCCGTGGCCGCTGACCTTTGTCTCGCAGCAACCGGTACAGATACTGGTGGCTCGATCCGCCAGCCTGCTGCCTTTACTGGCACCGTTGGCATCAAACCTACCTATGGACGCTGCTCGCGCTGGGGCGTTGTTGCCTTTGCCTCCTCGCTGGATCAGGCTGGGCCGATGACCAAATCGGTGCGTGATGCTGCCATCATGCTGGAGGCCATGTCGGGCCATGACCCCAAGGACAGCACCAGCGCCGA
The DNA here is from genome assembly GCF_000152965.1 of Roseobacter sp. MED193. GTDB lineage: Bacteria > Pseudomonadota > Alphaproteobacteria > Rhodobacterales > Rhodobacteraceae > Pseudophaeobacter. The sequence continues at coordinate 3,862,777 of NZ_CH902583.1, forward strand.
TCTGGCGGTGCCAAATTTTGAGGCCATGTTGACCGGCGATATTCGCGGCAAAAAGATTGGTATCCCCAAGGAATACCATATGGAGGGAATGCCCGCCGAGATCGAAAAGCTTTGGTCTGAAGGCACCGCGATGCTGAAAGCTGCGGGTGCTCAGATCGTTGACATCTCACTGCCACATACCAAATACGCTCTGCCGGCCTACTATGTGATTGCGCCAGCCGAGGCCTCCTCGAACTTGGCGCGCTATGATGGTGTGCGCTACGGCAACCGCGCCACGCTGGAAGCAGGAGATGGCATCACAGAGATGTATGAAAAGACCCGTGCGCAGGGCTTTGGCGATGAGGTCAAGCGCCGTGTCATGGTTGGCACCTATGTCCTGTCTGCTGGCTTTTACGATGCATATTACAACCGGGCCCGCCGGGTGCGTAGCCTGATCAAACAGGACTTTGAAAACGTCTTTGCTGCGGGGATTGATGCTATCCTCACTCCTGCGACGCCCTCGGCGGCCTTCGGTCTGGGCGAGATGTCGGATGCGGATCCGGTTGCAATGTATCTCTTGGACGTCTTTACCGTCACGGTGAACCTGGCAGGGCTGCCAGGGATTGCCTTGCCTGCCGGTGTCGACAGCCAGGGATTGCCGCTTGGACTGCAGCTGATTGGTCGCCCCTGGGAAGAAGGGGATCTGCTTAATACCGCCTATGCCCTGGAGCAATCCACAGGATTTGTGGCAAAGCCTGGCAAATGGTGGTAAGGATCTTTTCAAAGAAGAGCAGATAAACAGGTAGTTCTCATGCGTGTCGTAGTTACACTTGCTGCCATCGGCAGTGTTCTTTCCCTTGCAGCATGTAGCCCTCCGGTACCAGATAGTGCAGCCGGGGTCGGCCTGGATGGCGACCCCTTTGCCGCACCACCCGCGGTGGGGACCACTATCACGGGGGACCCGCTGGTCCCCCCCTCTCGGATCTCCAGCGAAAACCTGCCTTTGACAAATGATCCCTTGCCTCAGGCGCCCCGCAGTGCGGGGAGCAGCAGTACAGCTTCGAGCTACGGCACGGCCAGGACATCTGAGGATATCGCGGCTGAGACCCAGGCCGCCCTTCGGGCCGCAGGGGCCAACTCTGGCCAGACCCCGGTTGAGGCCAGCCCTTCAAACCCGGCTCCGGCTCTGATTGGTAATCCCGGCATTTCGGATGAAAATAATTTCGATGCTGTGGCCGCACGCCAAACCATCGAAAGCGATGCTCAGCGTCTGGCCAATCAACGCTCGCAGTATCAACAGGTTGCTCCCACCGCCTTGCCAAGCCAAACCAGCAGCCGTGACCCCAATATCGTCCAATATGCCCTGAGCACCTCGCATCCGGTTGGCACCAAGATCCATAGCCGTGCCGGGATCAATCTCCGCTCCCGTTCAGCGCGCAATTGCGCTGGGTTCCAATCGTCCGAGCAGGCTCAGATTGCTTTTTTGGCAGCTGGTGGACCTCAACGCGATCGACAGGCGCTGGACCCAGATGGGGACGGCTATGCTTGCGGTTGGGATCCTAGCCCCTATCGCTTGGCAGTGCGCAGCAATTCCTGATGTCGCAAGGACAGGCCGGACAGCAGGGGACAAAAGGCGGCAGGCCTGATACTGACGCGCCACTGGATGCTATCTGGAGCCCGAGTCCCAACCAGAGCGCGCGACGAGACGGTTTGCGCCCCAGTATGGTTGTGCTGCATTACACCGCTATGCAAGGCGCCGAAGCGGCCCTTGCCCGCCTGTGCGATCCTGCCGCTGAAGTCTCGGCGCATTACCTGATAGGCCGTGACGGGCGGCTTTGGCAGATGGTGCCTGAAAGTCAACGTGCCTGGCATGCAGGTGCCGGGGAATGGCGCGGGCAGGGGGACATCAATTCACGTTCAATTGGGATCGAGCTGGACAATACCGGTGGGCATCCTTTCAGCGAACCACAAATGGCGGTACTGGAGGTGCTGCTTGCCCAAATCTTGAGGCGCTGGTCGATTTTACCTGAGGCGGTGATTGGACATTCAGACATGGCCCCTGGAAGAAAATGCGACCCAGGCCCCCGTTTTGATTGGGCGCGGCTCGCAGGGCTTGGTTTGGCGCGGGCAGTTCCTGCGGTCTCTGGTTCGTCTCTGCAGGAATCTGATGCCGAGCTTGAAGATCTGTTTTGCCGCTATGCGCGGGATCTGGGGTACACGGCAGCTGTCGATACAGCGACCTTGTTGGCTGCCGTTCGGCTGAGATATCGTCCCTGGGCTGCGGGCCCCTTGGTTGCAGAGGACCTGATCCCTTTGGCACAGTCTGACCTCTGGCTGTGAGTTTTCCGGAGTGGATTGGCCGAAGGGCAGGGGGAGTAGTGCCCCAAGTTGCTTCTACCTTGACGCGGGTTGCCAGGAGCATTAGTCGGGCAGGGCGCAGAAGGCTGGACGACCGCGCTAAGGGCTTGCCCCTTGCGAGGAAAGTCCGGACTCCCTAAAGCAACGGTGCCGGGTAACGCCCGGGCGGGGTAACTCGACGGATAGCGCCACAGAAACAAACCGCCATGCCGCGGGGGCCTTCGGGCAACCGTATCCGGTTTGGTAAGGGTGAAACGGTGGGGTAAGAGCCCACCGCGCCGCTGGCAACAGGGGTGGCAAGGCAAGCCCCACCGGGAGCAATGCCAAATAGGGTCCCCGTGTGGGAGAGAGCGGCGTTGGCCGATCTCGCCACTAGGCTTGCTTTAGCCGAGAGGGACCGGGTTGGCAGCTAGAGGTGCATAGCAATATGTACCGCAGAGGAATGGTCGTCTAAGGAGCGAAAGCTCTGGGACAAAATCCGGCTTACAGGCCTTCTGCGCATGTCCCTGTAAGGAGTTTCCTGGGTTAAGAGCCTGGCTCAGGCCTGCCGTATCTCAGGTCCTGAGGCGGCCAGAAGGCCGAAAGCAGGGCAGGAAGTTAAAATACCAAGGTAAAGCTGCCGGAATCCTATTGACTTGGGAGCTGGGCAGGGTACAAGCCACGCTCGTATAGGAATTTACCGAGAGGCCCCTGCCTTTTCGGACGCAGGAGAAGCAAAATGGCGAAGCCCACCACAATCAAGATCCGCCTGAACTCGACCGCGGGCACCGGCCACTTCTACGTGACCAAAAAGAATGCACGCACCATGACCGAGAAAATGGTTATCCGTAAGTATGACCCGGTTGTGCGTAAGCACGTCGAGTACAAAGAAGGCAAAATCAAGTAAACCTTCCTTGTTCTTAGAACGGTTTCAAGGGTCACGCAGGGCGTGGCCCTTTTGCGTTTTTGGGTTTGGACGCGATCTCGCCGTCAAGTATTGATCCGTTTCTGGACCTGAAGGGCTGATGTTCGTTTGCTCCGGCGTTTGTTTGCCTTTGCTGGGCCGTTAAAACTCGATTTTAATGAGCTGAAAAAGCAAAATATTATCAAAATCGTAAGACCATATTTCGCCCCATTCTCCGTTTATCTCCTTGCCGTGGATTGGTGAGAATTGGGTGTTGTTATGATTAAGAGTATGATGTTTAGCGCCGTAATAATTTTTGCGGCTGGTCCGGGGTCTGTACCAGTTTCGGCAAAATCGGTGCCTTTGCCAAGCCAAGTCGTCTCTGCGCCGTTAGAGGAGGGGGAGCCTCAGGGTTCCACTGTCGCCCATGCACCGCAGACTCTTTTGGAGAGTACCCAGATAGAGCCCGGCAGCCAAAAGCGGGTTGTGCAGGTGTTGGGACGCTCTTTGTCGTTGTCTTTGATGCGGGCGGAGCGCATGGGCTTGGCGGTTCTCACCGTTCCAAAGCGCAGTGTTATTACCATCTTACCGGATCTGGAGCCCAATGCGTTTCGTAGCCTGGTCGCAGTGGAATCGGGCTGCCGCCCGGTCGGGCAGGTGCAGGTGGTTGGCAGCAGAGGTGGAACTTTGGCGCTAGCAACCGGCCTGTCCTGTAGCTAAAGCAATCCCTAACGCCCAAGTCGGTTTCTGGCGCGGGTGGCCGCCTACGGGTCCTTGAGGATTTTGTCTACCTCGTTGAGGCATGTCGCCCCAAATAATTCATTTCCATGGCTGCCATCTTCCAAAAGGTACTTAGGATCCGTTTGTGCTTTTCTGTCGACCACGGTCTCTTCTGGCAGCCTAGCATAGGTGATGCCCTCCCCGATCCAGTCGTTCGCCCACTGGGTATCCGCTTTATGCGTTGAATAGCTCATGGCTTCGGCCTGGCCTGCCTTTGGAAAAGGTCGAGGCAGAATGATACAGGGCTTGTTGAGTTGCCGGACGAGTTCACTAGAAAGCCTCAGGGCATCATGCCGGGTAAGCAGATCGGTCTTCCAGGTGCGAAGCAAAGCTGAAGAATAGGCCTGATCGGGTTGTTGGGGCGTTGCGCTTCCGGTGAATACAAAGGCGTCAAATGTCGACAATTCGTCAGCGTACCACCCATTGAACTGCTTCGGCCTGGCATGGAAGAGTTTACCATCCCGAATGTCGACACCCTTCAGGCCGCCCCGGCCTTGGCCGCGAGCGATGAACTCATAGTGGGTCTTTCCCTGATACCTGTTTTGATTTGCTATTCGCAGACAAGCAACGTGGCTATTTCCTAGAACCAGAACTTTCACTTTCCAAATGCCTCAAGTAATTGTTCTTCGCAGACCTCATCCTCAGCGGATTTTGCTGAGGAACCGACAGGGTTTTGGGTGTCGAAGTAGTCTCCGAATTTTTCTACCAGGCATTTGAAAAACATGTCCATGACGAGGCCCACACCATGCGGGTTCACACTGCGCTGGTTGGGTTCAAAAAAGGACCCGCGATAAACGGGGCTATTGATGATTTCATAGGATGGGAAGTAATCGACGTAGCTTCGGTTCTTCGCCAGCTGATCTGCGACCGCTCTTAGAATGGATTTGGAAGCCATTGTTGCCACCAACACATGCTGGGCAGACTTGGTTGCGGTAAGCGGTACGGGAGAGACTGTGAGGATGAACTTGAGCTTTGGGTTGATGCTCTGCATCGCTTCCATTGATTGGGACAGGGCATTCAGGATTTGCTGAAAGTTTAAGTTTACGAATTTGTGGGACGTCTCATCGAAAGTTCCGGCAGCAGTGCCGGGGCACATTGGATATTCATAGTTTCGTTCTACGTTTACCCAGCTTTCAGTCAATCCCAGGGTGAACACGAAGAAATTGGCCTCTTCGATGGCGCTGCGAAAGCTGCTTATCGTCTGGCGTAGGGATTGCTGTGCCTCCTGCGCTGAGGCAAAGCCATTGGGCTCGACAGTGGGTCTGAACGGATCAAAAAAGCGTCCGTCTTTCTCCCATACCTCATCTGGGACTGGCTTTGCATCCAATGCCCAATCGGTCCACTGCTTGAGCAGCGTTGTCGTATAAATATTCCCAGTTCTGGCGGAGAAGATGTTGTAATTAAACTCTTTCTCAGAGTCCTCGCTCAAACCCCACGGAGGGGTTTCAGTGCTCAACCATTTAAAATCGCGTTTCTTTAGGGCTTTGCCAATGTGTTGCGCGAAGCAGGATCCAAAGGTTACAACTTTTTGCTCTTTTCCAATTTTGAATTTGGGGTCCCAGAGTTCAGAAATATCGTACATGCTTTTGTTGGCAACTGCGGTTTTCCAAAAAGACTTTTCTCCCAGACTCTCATAGGGGTTCTTCATCTAGTAATTCCTCTGTGTCTCTTGCTGTGCAGGGAAAACACTCGACTAGGTTGTCACAGGCATGCAGCAGAATCTTCTCAAAACCGACTGTCTTGCGCTGCATGCTGCCGTGGCTAAAAGCTCTGCACAAGCGACAACTGCGGAATTAACCCCCCTATGCACGCCATTCTGCTGCAACCATGACAGGTTGCAGTCCAAAACTCTGAAAAAGCGCCGCTGAGGCAGTGTTGAACGGCGCATAAGTGGTGCTGATGGTGTTGATATCCAGGGACTTTGCCTGGTGTTTGACCGCGTTCAACAAGGCCAGGCCAACGCCCATGCGGCGAAAGGCCTTGGCGGTGATAATGTGATGCACCATCACGCGGGTCTCAGAGAACCGGATCGGCAGCGGCGGGCGGTGCTCAACCTCAAAGATGACATAGCCCAGCAGGCCTCCCTTTGGGCTCTCAGCGACGAGCGCGGTGACGCTGTCTTGCGCCAGCCAGTCGTGTAACCAATGCTGCAGTTCTGCCTCTGACGGGTCTGCAGGGTAGCGGGCGGGTTGATGTGCAACATGGAGGCTGTGCAAGTCCTGTAAAAGCGGAATGAGGCGACCGGCTTCGCTAGCCGGTAGGTTCAGAATTTTCATTGTCTTCCCTCGGAATCGGTATCTTGAAAAGTTGGTATTAAAACGAAGAAGGGGCGGATCGCTGTGATCCGCCCCTCGCTGTAGGTCTTGGAATTTTCTGTGTCGCTTATTCGCGATTTCCAAGCAGCTGGAGCAGCATGACAAAGAGGTTGATGAAGTCCAAATAGAGGCTCAACGCACCCATGATCGCGGCTTTGCCCAGCCATTCCTGGTCGCCGGAATGGGCCATCTCAAGGTAAGTGGTCTTGATCTTCTGCGTGTCATAGGCGGTTAGGCCGGCGAAGATCAGCACACCAATGACCGAGATCGCAAAGGCCATGGCACCGGACTGCATGAACATGTTCACGATGGAGGCCACGATCAGGCCGATGAGGCCCATAATCAGGAAGGCACCCATTGCAGAGAGGTCTTTCTTGGTGGTGTAACCAACCAGGGACAGACCCGCAAAAGAGATCGCAGTGATCAGGAAGACCTGAATGATCGACTGGCCAGTGAAGACCAGAAAGATCGAGCTGAGCGAGAGGCCCATAACGGCGGCGAATACATAAAACAGCAACTGCACACCAGCGGCGGACATGCGGTTGGCCGCGGCACCAAACCCAAAGATAAAGGCAAGTGGGGCTAGCATGATGACCCATTTCAGCGGCGACAGGTAAATCGCATTGCCAAAGCTGGTCAGGTATTTGCCTTCGCCGATCATGGCGGTCGCGCTTGCCGGATCAGATGTCACCGCCAGATTGGACAGGGCCCAAGCCGCCAGAAAGGTGATGAACAGGCCTGCGGACATAGTGCCGTAGACTTTGTTCATATGGGCGCGCAGCCCCGCGTCTATCTCAACAGAGCGAGCGCCTGCTGCAGATCTCATTGTATCAAACTGTGCCATGTATCATGGTCTCCGTTCCAAAAACTCCCTCGCCGACCTTAGCGCGCATCACAGCGCGCCAAGTGGCGTTCCCGCTAAATATCGGTTTTCTTGGACAAGCGTTCAAGTCTCTATGCCGAAAATCCCGTTAAAAACGTAAAAAGACCTGCCTTATATCGAGGCAGGTCTTTTTCGTGGTGTCCAGTTTTGGCCAAATTGAAATGGATTGATCTGGGGTCGGTACAGTTTCCTGGTCGCTGCACGTCGGATCTTGACGTGCAACTTTTAGTTTTTCCAGCTTTCTGGTGCGTCCCAGATCGGACGGCCTGCCTCTTTCAACGCGTCGCGACGGCTGATACCGATATCTTCCAGCGTGCGGGCATCCAAGGTGCTCAGTTGGCGTCGCTGGTTCAGCAAGTCCAGGCGGTTTGTCACAAAGGACAGCAGGCTAAACCGCGCACGGGGCTTGATGCTGCGGATTGGAGTGGCAGAGTGACAGGTGTTCGCACTATAGGTCATGTTCGTTGTCCTTTCGTTATAATTTGATGTGTCTTCGCGTCTGCATCATTTCTATTGATGTATATGCAGGCTTATGATCTATTTTAAAAACGAATGTTATTGATGAAACACATCAGAGGTTGTGATGGCACGTAATTTGGATATCACCACGCTGCGGTCTTTTGTTGCGGTGGCGGACTATGGCGGCGTCACCCGCGCGGCTGGATTTTTGCATTTGACCCAGTCTGCGGTTTCCATGCAGCTGAAACGGTTGGAAGAGCTGCTAGGGCTGGCACTGCTGGATCGCTCTGGGCGCACCATCGCCTTGACCCCCTCAGGCGAACAGCTCTTGGGCTATGCCCGGCGCATGGTAGCCCTAAATGATGAGGTTATCGGTCGATTGACGGATCAAGCTTTTGAAGGCGAAGTCGTCTTGGGGGTGCCCCATGATGTGGTCTACCCTGTTATCCCGCAGGTTTTGCAGCGGTTCAATGCCAGCTTTCCAAGGGTGAATGTCAATCTGGTGACCTCGAATACCCGGGATCTGAAGGCGGGCTTTGCCAAGGGGACCTATGATCTCATCCTGACGACGGAAAGTGGCGCGGGTGAGGGGGGGGAAACTATTCATGAAATGCCACTGCGCTGGGTGGGGGCGCCAAATGGCTCCGCCTGGCGGCAAAGCCCGTTGCGGCTGGGGTTTTGTCGGGCCTGTATCTTCCGCCCTGTTGCCACTGCGAAACTGGATCAGGCGGGCCAGGAGTGGGACATGGCAGTGGACAGTGAATCTGATCGTACGGTTGAGGCGACAATCAGCGCCGATCTGGCAGTCGGAGTTCTGCTGGAAGGAACCATCCCCGATCACCAAGAAGCTATTGACCATGGCGGCCTCCTGCCGGACCTTCCCATACAGCATATCAATCTCTATGGGGCTGACAGTGTCAGAGCAAGCTTTGTCGAAGACCTGGCGCGGATCATTCGCCAGGGCTATGCCGCGCTGCGTCCGGTTCCGTTGCGCGCAGCAGGCTGATCCAGATTGATCTAGAAAGGGGGCAGCTAGGTGCTGCCCCCCTTGGTTTTTTGAGCTAGGGCGTGATTACCACTTTGCCGGTTGAGGCGCGGCTGCGCAGCAGCTCCATGCCTTCGGCGACCTGCGCAAGCGGCAGCACATGGCTGATATGCGGGGAGATGCGCCCGGAACTGTGCCACTCCATCAAGGTCGCAAAGGAGCGCTGCATGACCTCGGGGTGGGACTTCAGATAGCCACCGATGTAGAATCCGATGACGGTGAGATTCTTGACCAGCAGGTGGTTGGCGGGGATCTGTGGCACCTCGCCGCTGGCAAAGCCGATGGGCAGCAATCGACCGCCGGGCTTGGTGGCGCGAAAGGCTGCTTTCCAGACATCACCGCCCACGGCATCATAAACCACGTCCGCACCGCCGAGTGATTTCACCTCTGCCCGCAAATCGGCGGTGTCATCAATCAGGTGGTCAGCACCTGCGGACTTGGCGACCTTCAGTTTTCCCGCTCCACGTGCATGAGCAATGACGCGGGCCCCCATCAGTTTGCCGATTTCCACCGCTGTCAGCCCGACACCGCCGGCTGCGCCAGTGACCAAAAGTGTCTCTCCTGGCTGCAGGCGGGCGCAGTGGTCAAGGGCGACATGACTGGTGCCATAGGTAATCAACAAAGCTGCGGCATCCTCAAAGCTCATGCTGTCGGGGATGGCCACCACGCGGGCAGCGTCAAACACCCCTTCCTGGGCCAGGCCTCCCTGCCCAGAAAAGACCGCGACACGGTCACCGGGAGACACCCGCTGAACCTGTGAACCACATTCCATTACCTCACCCGCCAGTTCCAGCCCAGGGGTGAACGGGGGGAGAGGGGTGTCTTGGTATGTGCCTTTTTGCAAAAGCAAATCCGCGAAGTTCAGACCGCAGGCTCGGATCCTGACCTTGACCTCATCAGCGCCAGGAGGAGGGCTTTCGATCTCTTCGAGAACCGGAGGTGCGTTAAAATCATTGATGCGATAGGCCAGCATTTCTATCCGTCTTTCTTCTCATGTGCGGGTGATTCGCTCCAAAGCGATGTTGAAACGGTCGATTTTTGCACCTCACTATTTATGGGGAGGCACAAATAGGTATCCAAAAGCATATATGACACAACCAAAATGATAGGTGAAATCATACATTTGCCATGTTGTCGGCGTCTGGGCGAGGTGACAGACTTGAATTCAACTGCGAAGGTCTTACTGTTGGGGCTGAGGTTGAGCTCTGATCGTGATGGTTGAGTATCTCTGTGGTGGGTATTGTATCTGATGCTGCTGCCACTGAAACGCGAAACTATATCCGGGCAGGGATTTATTGTTTAACTAGGAGATAGCGAATGGCTCATCCCGTAGATGTTCATGTCGGCAAACGCATTCGTCACCGTCGGTGGCTCATCGGCAAGACACAGCAACAACTGGCGGAACAGGTTGGTATCAAGTTCCAGCAAATCCAGAAGTATGAAACAGGCGCTAACCGCGTCAGCGCCTCTCGGCTTTGGGATATTTCCGACGCCATGGACGTCCCCGTCAGCTTCTTTTTCGAAGGGCTGGATGAAGAGGCGAAAGATGGTGGCAAGTCGGCAGTTCCTGACGATCTGATGGGGGACAAGGAAGCTCTGGATCTGGTGCGGTCTTACTATGCTATCCCAGAAAATCAGCGGCGGCGCCTGTTCGAACTGGCCCGCGTGTTGAGCGACGTCGCTTAACGGGGCCTTTGCATCGGGTTCCCGACGGTGGTTTGTACTGTACTGAGCGCCCGCAGCATTGATCCGCCCAGTCCTCTGCTTGGGGCAACCCGATGGCGCAAGCCCGGATTGGTCGAAACCGAGAGCAGGATCTTATTAGAGAATATGTTTTTGCTTGAACCGGGGCCACGAGAGTGGCACCGGTTTTCCTATGTTAATTTCAGGGGGCAGCGGATCGCTTGGGTGGTCTCAAGCGGATAGATAGAGGTGGGTAGATGATAGAGACAGATTTGAGCGACATTGAGGTTGCACATAAATTGGCCGATGCCGCAGGACAGGTGATCCTGCCCTATTTTCGCAGTACAGATCTGGACGCGGAGAACAAGCTGAGTGATGGGTTTGATCCCGTGACTGTCGCAGATCGGGCCGCGGAAGAGGCGATGCGAGATCTGCTCGCACAACTGCGGCCAAAGGATGGTATTCTGGGCGAAGAGTTCCCGGCCAAGATGGGCACCTCCGGGCGCACCTGGGTGCTTGACCCGATTGATGGCACAAGAGGATTTATCAGTGGGACGCCGACTTGGGGGGTGTTGATCGCTCTTTCAGAGGGGGAGGGGCCCATACTCGGCGTGATCGACCAGCCCTATACTGCAGAGCGGTTTTCTGGCAGTGCCGCGCAGGGCGACCGGGCGGTACTGGCAGAAATGACAGGGCCTTTGGGGCGCAGGGGGTTAAGAACGCGTTCCACGCGCGATCTGGCGGAGGCCATTCTTTTTACTACATTTCCTGAAATCGGCAGCGCCGCTGAGCGGGCAGCGTTTGATCAGGTTGCCGCAGAGGTGAAACTGACGCGCTATGGGATGGATTGTTACGCCTATGCGCTGTTGGCGGCCGGGCAGGTTGATCTGGTCATCGAGGCCGGGCTGAACGCCTATGACATTCAAGCGCCAATTGCTGTCATCCAAGCTGCTGGCGGCGTCGTCACAGATTGGCAGGGCGGGCCCGTGCATGAGGGAGGGCGGGCGCTGGCGGCAGCGACGCCGCAGTTACACGCTGAGGCGCTGCGAGTGTTGAACTGGCAGGATTGAAGAGACCGGGGTTCCTGCAGAGCCCATTGGGTATTTGCTGTCGCAGAGTTCGGGAGGCGGGGGCTCTGCCCCCACGGACCTTTGGTCCGCTCCCCCGGAATATTTTAAGAAAGGTGAAAACAGGCCGAAGAGATCCGCGCCGCATTTCTGCCTTGAGCGCTTGCCCTGGTTTGAGGTAGATTTCCACCAGGTCGAGTCCTTTGCCTGTTCTCTGTCGGCCTGAACTGCACTCCATGAACCGAGTCGGGCCTAAATGGAGTGTGCATGATGGGCGAGATCCTTATTCAAAATGCTAATACCGTCCTGACGATGGATGACCATGATCAGGTTTTTCACCATGCGGATGTGTTAATTCGCGAGGGCGAAATCGCCGCTGTGGGGCATGGATTGGTGAGCACCGGGGAGAGTCTATCTGGTGAGGGCTGCGTGGTGACGCCAGGATTGGTCAACACCCATCATCACCTGTATCAAAACCTGACCCGGGCGGTGCCGGGGGCGCAGGATGCGCTGCTGTTTGGCTGGTTGCAGCGGCTCTACCCGATCTGGAGCCGCTTTGGCCCAGAGGAGATGTTTGTTTCGGCGCAGTTGGGGCTGGTGGAGCTGGCCCTGTCGGGCTGTACGTTGAGTTCCGACCATCTGTATCTTTATCCCAATGGCGCCCGGTTGGAGGATACCATCCATGCGGCGGCGCAGGTGGGGCTGCGGTTTCACCCCACTCGGGGTGCAATGAGTATTGGTGAAAGCGACGGCGGATTGCCCCCTGATCATCTGGTAGAGGCGGAAGGTGCTATCCTGGAAGACATGATCCGAGTTGTTGATGGCTTTCATGATGCCGCTGAGGGATCGATGTGTCGGGTCGGACTGGCGCCCTGTTCACCCTTTTCGGTGAGTCGAGAATTGATGCGAGATACGGCAATCCTGGCGCGTGACAAGGGGGTGATGTTGCATACGCATCTCGCTGAAAATGAAGAAGATATCGCCTATTCCGAGGCTAAGTTTGGCTGCCGACCAGGCCAATATGCTGAGGAGTTAGGCTGGACCGGACCGGATGTTTGGCATGCCCATTGTGTGAAGCTGAACCCGACAGAGATAGATCTTTTTGCGCGCAGTCGCACAGGCGTGGCCCACTGCCCCTGTTCCAACTGTCGACTTGGCTCAGGGATCGCTCCGGTACGCCAGATGCGCGACGCTGGCGTAGTTTTGGGGCTGGGGGTGGATGGTTCTGCCAGCAATGATATGGCCAATTTAATGGGGGAGGCGCGTCAGGCCTTGCTGTTGCAGCGTGTGGCTCAGGGGGCAAACGCCATGAGCTCCTACGAGGCCTTGCAAATAGCGACCCGTGGCGGGGCAGATGTACTGGGGCGTCCTGACTGTGGGCGGCTGGCGGCAGGAAAACGCGCTGATGTGGCTATTTGGGATGTGAGTGGCGTGAGCACAAGTGGGAGCTGGGATCCCGCCGCGTTGCTGCTGGCGGGGCCTTCAAAGGTCAAACACCTGTTTGTTGAAGGGCGTCAGGTGATCGAGGATGGCGTGGTGACCACTCTGGATCTGCCAAGTCTGTTGGAGCATCACCATCGTCTTGCAAAGAGGCTGATGGCTATCGGCTAACCCTAGAATTCAGGGCGTAGGGCCAGAGGGAGGTACAGACCGATCGAGGGCAGCGTCAGGGGGCTTGGTGCGCGCCCCGACCTATTGGCGTTGGCCGTTGACCCAGACCTCGGTTACGGCGCGGTCATCCCCCATCATCAAAGTTGGGAAGACGGCCTCCCAGAGATCCGCCGCACGGGCGCTACGTTGGGCGATTGCGGGGGTTGAGGAAAGGTCCAGCACCACCAGATCTGCCTCCATTCCGGGGGCAATATTGCCGATTTTATCCTCCATGCGCAGCGCGGTCGCCGAGCCCTGAGTAGCTAGCCAGATCAGCTCTGCAGCATGCAGGGGGCGCCCGCGGAGCTGGCCGACCTCATAGGCGGCGGCCATGGTGCGCAGCATAGAAAAGCTGGAGCCGCCGCCGGTGTCGGTGGCCAGGCCGATGCGCTGGCCCTCTGCCATCAGGCCAGCCATATCGAAGAGCCCTGAGCCTATGAAGGTGTTTGAGGTTGGGCAATGCACCAGGGCTGCGCCATATTCACGCAAACGGTGGCGTTCGCGCTCTTGCAGGTGGATGGCATGGCCATAGAGGCCGCGGGCGCCAAGCAGACCAAACTCTTCATATGTGTCCAGATAGTCCCGTGCCTGCGGGAAAAGCGTTTTGACCCATTCGATCTCATCCAGCTGCTCGCTGAGGTGGGTCTGCATCAAGCATTCGGGATGCTCGCTCCAGAGTGCGCCCATAGCCGCGAGCTGCTCTGGGGTGGACGTGGGCGAAAATCGGGGGGTAATGGCATATTCAAGGCGATCGACCCCGTGCCAGCGTTCAATAAGGGCTTTGCTGTCATCATAGGCGGATTGCACGGTGTCGCGCAGCCCCTCGGGGGCATTGCGATCCATGCAGGTCTTGCCGGTGACTACGCGTTGCCCACGGGCCTTGGCGGCGGTGAAAAAAGCATCGACGCTTTCGGGGTGGATGGTGGCAAAGCTGCAGACCGTGGTGGTGCCATTGGCCAGGGTCAGATCCAGATAGCGTTCTGCGATCTCCTGCGCGTAAGCGGCATCGCCAAAGCGCATTTCCTCTGGGAAGGTATAGCTGTTTAACCAGTCGATCAGCCGCTTACCCCAACTGGCGATAATGGCGGTCTGCGGGTAATGCACATGGGCGTCCACAAAGCCGGCCAGGATCAGCCTAGCCCCGTGGTCGATCACTTCGGCCTGAGGCTGCAGGGCTTTCATCTCTTCGAATGTGCCGCAGCCGACAATGCGCCCTTCCGCCAGCGCCACAGCGGCGGAAACCACGACTGCCTCCTCCGGAGTCTGGGTCTCAAAGGGGGATGCGGAATAGGACAGCACATGTCCGCGCAAGATGAAGTTGCTGTGCATTTCGGAGCCGTCCTTTTCTTGCCAAATCGCAGCCCACAGGATACGCGCGCTGAGAGTGCCGGTAAATTATCCCATTGTCATTGTTTTCTGGTAACTGCTTCTAGTAATTTGCAACCAATCTTAGCAAAGGGCAGCATATGAGCACAGGCAAGGATACTCTCCATGAGGACCAGCCCAGAGATGAGGGCTACGATCTCGACAGAAAGCTTGTTGCTGGCATCCTGTTTGCGGTTGATCGCGAAGACAAGGCCGCGCTCACCTCCCTGATGGAGGATCTGCACGCGGCGGATATCGCGGATCTTCTGGAGCAAATCAATAGCTATGACCGGACCCGGTTGATCCGGCTATACGGTCGCGAATTTGATGGTGAAATTCTCTCGGAACTGGATGAGAGCATCCGTGAAGAGGTGATCGCCACGCTGAACCCATCGGTTCTGGCCAGTGCGGTGCGAGAGCTGGAAACCGATGATGTGGTGGATCTGGTCGAGGATCTGGAAGAGCCACAGCAAGAAGCCATTCTGGACGCATTGGAAGATTCCGACCGGGTCGCGGTTGAGCAATCACTCAGCTACCCGGAAAATTCGGCAGGGCGCCTAATGCAGCGCGAGGTGGTGATGGCCCCTGAACATTGGAACGTGGGCCAGGCCATCGACTATATGCGCGAATCCGAGGACCTGCCGGAACAGTTCTACCATATGGTGCTGGTGGATCCCCGGCTGCGCCCCATCGGTAACGTGACCCTTGGCCGGATCATGGGCACCAAACGCGAGGTGCCGCTTGCCGACCTGCTGGAGGAGACATTTCAGGTCATCCCCGCCGATCAGGACGAAGAAGACGTGGCCTATGCTTTTAACCAGTATCACCTGATTTCTGCCCCCGTGGTGGATGGGGATGGGCGACTCGCTGGGGTGATCACCATTGACGACGCCATGGCGGTTTTGGATGACGAACACGAAGAAGATATCCTGCGTTTGGCCGGGGTGGGTGAGGAAAGCTCGCTGGCAGATAGGGTGATCGAGACCACGAAACGGCGGTTCCCCTGGCTTGCGGTCAATCTGGTCACGGCTGTCCTCGCCTCCTTGGTGATTGCGCAGTTTGAGGCAACGATTGCCCAATTTGTGGCGCTTGCGGTTTTGATGCCCATTGTGGCTTCAATGGGAGGCAATGCGGGGACCCAGTCGCTGACAGTTGCAGTGCGGGCAATGGCGACCCGCGACTTGACCGGGGCCAATGTCTGGCGGGTAATCCGGCGTGAGGTGTTGGTGGGATTTGTCAACGGTGTGATCTTTGCCGTTGTGATGGGCATTGTAGGCGTAATTTGGTTCGGCTCTCCGGCGCTGGGTGGCGTGATTGCTGCCGCTATGGTGATTAATCTGGTCGTCGCCGGGCTCGCTGGGACGGTCATCCCGGTTTTACTAGAGAAGGTGGGCGTGGACCCGGCCCTGGCCTCTGGTGCCTTTGTGACCACGGTCACGGATGTGGTTGGGTTTTTTGCCTTCCTGGGGCTTGCAGCGACCCTACTTCTTTAGGTCGTGTCTCAGCCTCGTGACGTATTTTGAGGAGAGAGAGATGATCGATCTGAGAGAGATCAAAGCTGTGGCCCGCAAAGCTGCCTTTGCCCGGCGCAAAGCTGCCTTTGATCGCAATATTCCTGGTGCGGCCGGGCATCTCTCCGAAGTCCTGGCTGGCTATCGCGGCGTGCCGCTATCCGGTTTTGTACCCATTCGCACCGAAATTGATCCGCTGCCCGCCATGGCCGAGGCCGCTGCTCATGGCCCGGTCGGGGTGCCGGTTATTCAGGCCAAGGATATGCCGCTGAAGTTCAGCCGCTGGCAGCCAGATGGGGCCCTGCGCGATGGTCCCTTTGGGGCGGCGGTGCCTGAGGTCGATGATTTTTTCGAACCGGAAATCCTGATCGTTCCCTTGGTCGCCTTTGATGTCGCTGGCGGCAGGCTTGGCTATGGTGGTGGCTTTTATGACCGAACGTTGGAGCTGTTACGCGCTAAGCGTTCCACCTTGGCCATCGGGTTTGCCTTTGACGCGCAGGAAGCCACGGATCTGCCTTTAGAAGCGACTGATCAGCCTTTGGATATGGTCGTGACCGAAAGCCGCGTTTTGCAGTTTTAGTACGCTGAGCAACACCCCGTGGCTGGAAAGCAGAGTTGCGGCGGCCAGAATGTGTTACCAAGGCCAAAAATTGACACCTGAGCAGCCCGGGGCTCTTGTCCTGCGAGGCTGTGCGGCCTAGGACAGCTAAATGCGAATTTTGTTTCTAGGCGATGTGATGGGCCGCGCTGGGCGCCGCGCCATCACCGAAAACCTGTCGCGGTTGCGTCAGGAGTGGCGGCTCGACTTTGTCGTGGTCAATGGCGAAAATGCCTCCAATGGCATGGGGCTCAGTGGGGCACATGCCAAGCTGCTACTCGATGCCGGAGCTGATTGTCTGACTCTGGGCGATCACGCCTTTGACCAAAAAGACATGCTGCAATACATTGAAAAAGAGCCGCGTATCATCCGGCCCTTGAACTTTGCCAAGGGGGCGCCCGGGCGGGGCTACCGTCTGTTTGATGCCGCTGGTGGACGCAAAGTTCTGGTGACGCAGGCGCTGGGCCAAGTCTTTATGAAGCGGGCTTTTGATGACCCGTTTGGCGCGGTTGAGGCTGTTCTCAAGTCGCATCCGCGTGGGGGGCTGGCCCAGGCTGTCATCGTTGACATGCATTGTGAAGCCACTTCTGAGAAGATGGCCATGGGTCATTTTTGTAATGGTCGGGCCTCGCTGGTGGTCGGCACCCACACCCATGTGCCTACAGGGGATGCGCATATCCTCTCCAATGGGACGGGATATCTGACCGATGCCGGTATGTGCGGTGACTATAACTCTGTGATCGGAATGGAGAAATCCGAGCCGCTTCGTCGATTCTTGACCGGGATGCCCAAGAGCCGCTTTACCCCGGCAGAGGGCGAAGCCACCCTATCGGGCGCATTGGTGGTAACGGATGATCGCACCGGCGAAGCCAAAGAGATTCACATGGTGCGCAATGGTGGGTTGTTGCAGCCATCCGGGCCTGGAATTTGATCTTGTTGTTGCCTGTTTTTCAGGAAATTGACTGCTTAAATTAGGGTGTTTGTTGCATAAACTCCTTTTTGTCATGGAGCCGCAGTTGGCGGGGCATGAAACCATTGCCCCGCCATTTGCGATGAGGGAGACTGCCAGCGGCAACTTGGGACAATCGACACAATGGATCTGATCAGTTTTTCCCAGAATGGCAGCGCCTTGCTGTCTTTGGCCATCGTTGGCTTGATGTTTGTCGCCTTCCTGCGCGAGATCTACCCGACCGAGGTGGTGGCCATGGCCGGGGTCTCGCTGATGCTGATCACTGGGGTACTGCCCTATGAACGCGCCATCGAAGTGCTCTCCAATCCGGCACCTTGGACCATTGCGGCGATGTTCATCATCATGGGGGCATTGGTACGCACAGGGGCGCTTGATGCCTTTACATCTAAGGCTCGCAAACAGGCTGAGGTGAGCCCAAAGCGTGCCATTGCGCTATTGATGCTCTTTGTCATTGCGGCCTCGGCGGTGGTGTCCAATACCCCGGTGGTGGTGGTGATGATCCCGGTCTTCGTGCAGATCAGCCGAACCTTGGGAGTTTCGGCTTCCAAAATGTTGATTCCACTCAGCTATGCGGCCATCCTTGGCGGTACATTGACCCTGATCGGGACCTCTACCAACCTGCTGGTTGACGGGGTTGCACGGGCACAGGGGCTTGCACCTTTTTCGATCTTTGAAGTCACGCCTTTGGGGATTGTTTTGGTGATTTGGGGCATGATCTATCTACGTTATATCTCGCCACACTTGCTGCCGAACCGCGACAGTATGGCGATGCTGCTAAGTGATCGCTCCAAGATGAAATTCTTCACCGAAGCGGTGATCCCACCTGAAAGCAACCTGATTGGCCGTGAGGTGACCGGGGTGCAGTTGTTCAAGCGCCCTGGTGTGCGATTGATCGACCTCGTGCGCGGCGACCTGTCTCTGCGGCGCAACCTCAAAGGGGTTGAGCTGCAGGTGGGGGACCGCGTGGTATTGCGCACCGAAATGACAGAGCTGTTGAGCCTGCAGGCCAATAAGGAGCTCAAGCGGGTCGATCAGGTATCGGCGGTGGAGACCAAGACGGTGGAGGTTCTGGTGACGCCGGGCTGCCGTCTGGTCGGGCGCTCTTTGGGGGCCATGCGTCTGCGGCGCCGCTACGGTGTCTATGTCCTGGCTGTCCACCGGCGCAACCAAAATATCGGTGTGCAGCTTGATGATCTGGTGGTGCGCGTCGGCGATACGCTGCTGCTCGAAGGCTCTCCAGGCGATATTCAACGGCTTGCTGCCGATATGGATATGGCGGATGTCTCCCAGCCCACCCAGCGTGCCTACCGCCGCAGTCATGCGCCGCTGGCGATTGTTGGCCTCTTGTCTATTGTCGGGCTGGCAGCGCTGGGCGTGGCTCCGATTTTGCTACTTTCTGTTGTTGTAGTGGCTATGGTTTTGATCACCCGCTGCATCGACGCGGATGAGGCCTTTTCTTTTGTAGATGGGCGGTTATTGGCGCTGATCTTTTCCATGCTGGCCATTGGTGCTGCGCTGGAAAGCTCGGGCGCTGTGCGTCTTATTGCTGAGGCAATCGCCCCCTCATTGACCGGGTTGCCGCCCTTTGTACTGGTCTGGGCAATCTACCTACTGACCTCGGTGCTGACTGAACTGGTTTCTAACAATGCGGTCGCCGTGGTGGTAACGCCGATCGCCGTTGGTTTGGCACAGGCCATTGGCGTAGATCCAAGGCCACTGGTTGTTGCCGTCATGGTGGCGGCCTCGGCCTCTTTTGCCACGCCGATTGGTTATCAGACCAATATGCTGGTCTATGGTCCGGGGGGGTACAAATTCACGGACTTCTTGCGGGTTGGCATCCCGCTCAATCTCAGTATAGGGCTTTTGGCCTCGGCTTTGATCCCCTATCTTTGGCCGCTTTGATCTTTTAGGCTAAGGCTCACAGGCAACCACGCAGGTTTTTGCCGATGGTTAGTCACAGCGGATGAAATTGGTAATCTTCGCCCTATATCAAGTTGGTAGACATATTTGATGAGGGTAGATTTATGAGTTTTAGACGTGGATTTTTGGTTTTTCTGTTCGCCACTGCTTCCGGTATCGCCCTTCTGTCGCAGGCTCTGACCTAGGGTTTGGCGGCAAGTATAGGGTTTGGGCCCATCGGCTGCGGGTGCCCCTTGGCGATTGGTGCTGTGGACAACAGGGGGCGCTGCCCCCTCGCGCCAGAGGCGCTCACCCTTGGGATATTTGACGCCAAGTGAAAACGGGATAGGCTCCTGAGCACACCATTGAGCAGGAGGGTGATGGTGGTTTTGGACCTAACTCGTCTGTGACCGTGCTTTGTGACCATGCTTTGTGACGGGCGCGGCCCTTCAGGCAATCAGGGAAGAGCGCCCCGCCTGGCGGCCAGAGAACAGGCAACCGCCCAGAAAGGTTCCTTCCAATGCATTGTAGCCGTGATATCCACCGCCGCCAAAACCTGCGGCCTCACCAATGGCAAACAATCCCGGCACGGCGGTGCCATTAGCCCCCACCATTTGGCTTTCCAGGTTTGTCTGTAGCCCGCCCAGGGTCTTGCGAGTCAGGATGTTGAGCCGCACTGCGATCAGCGGGCCGTTCTTACGATCCAATATGCGGTGGGGTTTTGCCGTGCGGATCAAGCGATCACCGCGATAGTTGCGGGCGGCATTGATGGCGATCACCTGGGCGTCCTTGGCAAATGCATTGTCGACCTGGGCATCGCGGGCTTCGATCTGGCGGCGCAGATGGGTTTCGTCCAACGCTACCTCGGCAATACGGTTCATACCCTCGACCAGCTCGGCCAGCGTGTCAGCGACAACAAAATCTTTCCCGTGTTTCTTAAAGGCCTCCACGGGGGCGGGCGCAGTGCCGCGCGACATCAGGCGCGACCGGAGCACTTCCACCCACTTGCCTGAGGTCAGGTCGGGGTTCTGTTCTGAGCCTGAGAGGGCAAATTCTTTCTCGATAATCTTCTGGCTCAGTACGAACCAGCTGTAATCATACCCTGTCTTGAGAATTTCTTTCAGCGTGCCCAGCGTATCAAAGCCGGGCAGGAAAGGCGCTTTTAGCCGGTCCCCAAGGGCATCAAACCACATTGAGGATGGGCCGGGTAGGATACGAATGCCGTGGTTGGGCCAGATCGGATCCCAATTGCGCAGCCCTTCGGTGTAGTGCCACATGCGATCCCCGTTGATCACATGGCCCCCTGCGGTTTCCGCAATGGGAATCATGCGCCCATCTACGTGGAAGGGCACTCCGGCTACCATCGTTTTTGGCGGCTCACCCAGGCGGTCACGGGGCCAGTTTTTGCGCACGAGTTCAAAGTTCCCGCCGATCCCGCCTGAGGCGACGATAACCGATGGGGCATAAACCTCGAATTCCCCTATCTCTTCTCGGTTTGTCCGAGCTCCCTGTGGTGCGGTATCGGCCGCCAGCACCTCGCCGGACACGCCTTTGACCTCGCCTGCCTGCACGATGATATGGCTGACCTGATGGCGAAACCGAGTGATGATCCGGCCATCAGCAACATGGGCCTGCAGCCGGGCAGCGAATGGCGCGACAACGCCGGGACCTGTGCCCCAGGTCACATGAAAGCGTGGCACCGAATTGCCATGGCCCTCTGCGGTGCTGCCGCCCCGCTCGGCCCAGCCAACAATCGGAAACCAGCGCATGCCCATCTGATGGAGCCAGGGACGCATTTCAGTCGCAGCAAAGTCCAGATAGGCACGGGCCCATTGTTTGGGCCAGTCGTCCTCAGCCCGGTCAAACTGCGCACTGCCCATCCAGTCCCGTCGTGCCAGATCATGGCAGTCACGGATGCCCATGCGCCGCTGCTCTGGGGTGTCGATCATAAAGAGCCCACCAAGGCTCCAGTGGGCCTGCCCGCCAAGAAATTGCTCTGGTTCCTGGTCCAACAGAATCACCCGCTTGCCACGGTCTCCCAGCTCGCAAGCCGCCGCAAGTCCGGCAATGCCAGCCCCAACAATGATCACGTCTGCATGGGTATCTGTGCTATCTGCTGTCATCTGCGCCTCCCGGTTTTTCCCAGCCTACGCGGAGCCTGTGGCTCAGAGCAATTCCTTCCATGCTTTGTCGTTGGGTCAGCCTTCGCTACGGTTGCAAGGCAATCCAGGTCTTGTGGGGGCTACATTGGCCAGAACACCAGAATCGACGGGATCGAAACAGCAATCACAAGGATCTCCAGCGGCAGACCTATCCGCCAGTAGTCGCCAAAGCGATAGCCCCCAGGGCCTAACACCAGCGTGTTGTTCTTGTGCCCAATGGGGGTAAGAAAGGCGGCAGAGGCCGCGACAGCTACCGCCATCAGAAACGGATCCGGAGAGACGCCCAGCGTGGCGGCCATCTGGATGCCGACCGGGGCGGCGACAATGGCTGTGGCGGTGTTATTTAACACATCCGACAGCGTCATGGCGACCACCATCAGAACCGTCAGCACCATCCATGAGGGCAGGCCTGCAGTGAGGTCAATCAATCCATTTGCGATCAAGGCGGTGCCACCGGAGTCATCTAGGGCGGCGCCCAAGGGAATCATTGATCCCAAGAGTACGACCACGGGCCATTCTACATGATCGTATATTTCCGCCACTGGCAGTACCTTAATCAGCACATAGCCGACCACCACCAGCCCCAAAGCCACGGGCAAATAGACCAGTCCCAAAGAGGCGGCGAGCACAGCCAAGGCAAACATTCCAATCGCGGCCCAGGTTTTGTCGTTGGCAGTTACCGCCAGGCCCCGCTGCGCCAAAGGCAGACAGCCCAGCCATTCGGTTACATCGGCGCCACGGTCGCGGGGGCAGAGCAGAAGCAGAATATCCCCTGCCTCGATTTCGATCTGGCGGATATGGTTGGTCAAACGGCGCCCCTGCCGGGACAGACCCAGCAATACAGTACTCTGTCGCCAGGCTAACCCCACCGCCTGGGCGGAACGGCCATTGATGCGGGCGGTCTCGGGCACCACCACCTCTATCACTTCTAGACCTTCACCAGCTGCGGTAAGTTTCTCTTGGCGGGCAGCGTCAGAGAAATCTAAGGAGAGCGAGGTGCGAAACTCATCCAGTGCCTCAGGCGTGGCTTCGATCACCAGGGTATCACCGGCCTGAAGCACCGCTCCGGCAGAGCGGCCATAGCGGCGCTTACCATTCCGGATCAGTCCAAGAATTGCGATATCGGCCTTTTCGGCCTCCGGGTCGAGCGTCCCTAGGCGTTCTCCGATCAGTTTGGATCGATCCGGAACGGTGAGTTCAGCAATATAATCAGCCAATTGTGCCTCGGAGTTGCCAGCGCCCGCCTCCCGCTGCGGGATCAGGCGCCAGCCAATGAGGGCAACAAAAGCAAGCCCAGTCAGGGCGGCAATTCCGCCCACGGGGGCAAAGTCAAACATCGCAAAGGGCGCGCCCACGGTTTCCTGCCGGATCGCGGCGATGATGATATTGGGAGGGGTGCCGATCAGCGTCGCCATGCCACCCAGGATAGTTGCAAAGGACAGTGGCATCAGGCTGAGCCCCGGCGCGCGCCCGGCCTTGCGGGCGGTCTGGATATCCACCGGCATGAGCAGCGCCAAGGCGGCAACGTTGTTCATAAAGGCAGACAGCACCGCCCCGACGCCCCCCATTAGGGCAATATGCAGTCCCAGGGCACGGGCGCTGTCCACCAGCGTTCGGGTGATCAAAAAGACTGCGCCAGAGCGCACCAATCCGGCCGAAACGATCAGCACCAGCGCCACCACCAGTGTTGCCGGATGGCCAAAGCCGGAAAAGGCATCTTTGGTGGGCACCAGGCCCATGACCACAGCGATCATCAGCGCACAAAAGGCAACGATATCGTAGCGAAAGCGTCCCCAGAGGAACATGCCAAAGACGGCGGCGAAGATGGCAAATAATGCGGTCTGTTCAAATGTCATGTGGTTACTCTAGCCATTGGCGCTAGAGGGGCAAGGTGGCACTTGTTATAGGGTCCATATGGCCTTGACGAAGCTCGCTAGCCAGTAGGCTTGAAAGCCGCCCCTGCCACAGGCTATATGAGCGCCAACTCAAGCATGCACGAGACAAAGGATCTACCATGGCAGGCCACTCAAAATGGGCAAACATCCAGCATCGTAAAGGTCGTCAGGACGCTGTGCGGTCAAAACTGTTTTCCAAACTGGCCAAGGAGATCACCGTGGCCGCCAAGATGGGCGACCCCGACGTCGACAAAAACCCCCGTTTGCGGCTGGCGGTCAAAGAAGCCAAAAGCCAGTCGGTGCCAAAAGACGTGATTGAGCGCGCCATCAAAAAGGCGATTGGCGGCGATGCGGAAAATTATGACGAGATCCGCTATGAGGGCTATGGCCCCAATGGCGTTGCCGTGATCGTTGAGACCATGACAGACAACAAGAACCGCACTGCTTCTACCGTGCGTTCGACCTTCTCCAAAAATGGCGGCAACCTAGGCGAGACCGGATCCGTTGGCTTTATGTTCGATCGCAAAGGCGAAGTGACCTACAAAGCCGAAGTGGGCGATGCGGACACGGTGATGATGGCCGCGATCGAGGCTGGCGCTGAGGATGTAGAATCTACCGAGGATGGCCATACGATCTATTGCGAGGACAGCGATCTCAACGATGTGTCCAATGCGCTGGAGAAAGAGCTGGGTGAATCCGAGAGCACCAAACTGGTGTGGAAACCAACCACCACCACTGAGCTCGACCTGGAAGGCATGCAGAAGCTGATGAAGCTGGTGGACGCCCTGGAGGATGACGATGATGTGCAGCGCGTCACCACCAATTTTGAAGCCTCTGACGAGGTTATGGAGCAGCTTTGAGCTACCCCGAATAAAATCAACCGTCCAAATCCTGGGCGGCAGCAAAGGCCTCCGCTTTTTCGGGGGCCTTTTTTTGCCCTATGGAGCGCGACGCAGGACACCGGCGGTTCTGAGCTGATCGGGGCTGGGTCGCCATAGATCTGTTGGCGCGGTGGCGTAGATTTTGTCGGTGAAATCCGCGTGGACGCCTTGGGAAATCAGAAACTTACGATCTTTTTGTTGTTCTGCCATCAAGTCGATCTGTGGCAGGCCTCCAAAAATTTCCAGGGTGTAACCGTGAAATCCTAGCTGTCCCTCAGGGCCAAGCTGACGACGCTCACCGGCGGCAAAGATCAAGGTGCAGGCTGAGGCGCACAGCCCAGATGCATAGGTGGCGAGCCCCTGCGCCTGAATAAGTTTGGCCACGCCGCGCGCTTCGTAGATATGACCGCCCGGGCTGGTGAGCTGCAGTTGCGTGACCCGCGGGTTTCGCTGCAACTGCGCCTTGATGGCCTTGGTCAGGCCAAAGGTGACTTCTCCGGTAAAGACCAGTGCCTGACCGTTCTGCGATATTGTCAGGCTGTAACGCTCTGCATGTTCCAGGGCACGTTGCTGCGAATAGCTGAGCCCCTCAGGTGGGCGGTTGGCGATCAGCAAGGCCTGCCACCACAGCGACAGGGAAGCCAGAACGGTGAGCGCCAAAAGCAGATAGCCGCCCCAGATTGGTGCCATGGCGCCAGAGCTGAGCATATGGGCGTCAGCCGCGCGTAGATGGGCCCGGCTCAGCCAGATCAGCCAGATAAGGTCCAGCGCGATCAGGGCCCAGACCAGATTGGGCGGCATTTGGACCAGTTGATTGGCGCCCCACCAAAGCAACAGGGCAAACCCGCGCGGTATGAGAATATGCCAGAGCAGGCTGGCGCCAAAGCTGCGTGGTTCAGCCGTCATAGGGGTGACCAGAGGCCAATAAGCATCAGTTCTTCCTCAACAGCAGGAGAATTTTCTTCAAGAGAGTCTTCAACTTGGCAACTCCTGGCACGCTGGCCTCTGGGCGGATCTTCTCATCTTGTGGGGCGCAACTGGGGTGCGGGCATGGGAGTCACGTCCCAGAGCGCGCAGGGGGGATCAGAGACTGTTTCGCTGAGCTTAGCACTGCACGCGTCAAAGGCGCTAGCGCTGAGGCCATGACACGGCTCACCTGCCAGGTGAGATTAATTTCCAGGGCGCTGTTTGCCAGCAGGGGCACCAAAGCTCCGGAGCTGAGCGCGGGCTCGATTAGATGCACAGGGTTCATGCCCCACCCCAAACCCGCCTCTGCGGCATCGGCAAACCCCTGGGTCGAGGGTATGAAATGTGCAGGGGGGGTGATACCCTGTCCAAAGTGTTGCTGGATCCAGCGCTGTTGTAAGCCATCTTTGGCATTAAAGATCAGACAGGGCGCCTGGGCCAGAGTTTCCGGCGTAAGCCCCTTCTTGAACCATCTTTCCATAAAGGCAGGACTTGCAGTTGCCTCGTAGCGCATGGCGCCAAGAGCTTGCGCGTTGCAGCCTGTAATCGGCGCGCAGTGGCTGGTGATTGCGGCTGATACCTCGCCGCGCTTCAACCAATCAGCGCTGTGGTCCTGGTCGTCAATGACGAGATCAAACAGCAACCCTGGTGTCGCGGCCAAGGCCGGGATGAACCAGGTGGCCAGGCTATCGGCATTAACCGCAAGACGCAGGTGTGGCAGTGGATCTTGGCTGTTTTGATCCAGGCACAAGGCGCTGGAGACCAGCCCCTCCAGCACCGCGACATCTTCGGCATGTTTGGCCAGACGTACCCCGGCCTCTGTCCCCGTGCAGGGCTGACCGCGTTTGACCAAGGCGCTGCCAACACGCTCTTCCAGCGCTTTGACTCGCTGAGATACCGCCGAAGGCGTCACTGAAAGGCTATGAGCCGCAGCCTCAAATGTGCCCAGGCGCAGGACTGCCGCCAATGCGGCGAGCTGATTGGGATCGAACTTCATTAGAGCTTCTTAATCTGGGTTATCATGTTTAAATTTACTACGCTGAATGCGCAAGGTAGTCAAAACCGGGATCAAAGTCGGTCCTCTGGCTGCGACCTCAAAAGCAGCACAACCAAACGCGACCAGAACGAAAGCGCTCTTATATGTCCATTGTCACATCCCTGCCGCCCAGCCTGTTTGCCGGTTTTGGCCTCGGGTTCAGCCTTATTCTTGCGATTGGTGCGCAGAATGCTTTTGTCCTGCGCCAAGGATTGCGTCGTCAGCATTTGTTTTGGGTCTGCTTTGCCTGCGCCGTTTCGGATGCTTTGCTGATTGCCGCTGGCGTTCTGGGATTTGGATCTTTGGCCTTGGCCTTTCCTTGGTTTGAACCGGTAATGCGATTTGGTGGCGCTGGTTTCCTCATGTGGTACGGGGCGCGTAGTCTGCTGGCGGCCTGGCGCGGCGGTGAGGCGCTTGAGGCCGGGCAGGGAGGCGATGAAAAGCCACTCCTCCCTGTACTCACAACCCTGCTTGCCCTTACCTGGCTGAATCCGCATGTTTACCTCGATACGGTTGTGCTGCTGGGGTCGATCTCAGCGCAATATGCCGATCCTCGTGTTTTTGGCCTTGGGGCAATTCTGGCAAGTTTCACGTTTTTCTTTTCCCTTGGCTATGGTGCAAGCCTATTGGCGCCAGTCTTTGCCCAGCCGCGCGCCTGGCAGGTTTTGGATGTTCTCATCGGCCTGACGATGTGGGCCATTGCGCTAAAGCTCATCCTTATGTGAGCAGGGGCGCGGGATGCGCCCTGGCAGGTCCCCGGGCGAGGTGATCGTGGCGGCAGACTTTCTCAGGTGAGGTTATTTACTTGTGAAGGGTTGTACGGCGCGGCGAATGGGTGTTCTGTCAGCGCTATGAACAGTCAGGACATAAATGCAGGCACCAGCAAACACCCTTTGATTGGAGTTTTCTGGATGTTTACCACTGGGCTGTGCTTTGTGGCCGTGACAGCCTTGGTCAAATATCTAGGCCATCGCATTCCGCCCGCGGAGTCAGCCTTCTTGCGCTACCTGCTGGGCTTGGTGTTTCTAATCCCCATGCTCGGCAGCCTGCGCCGGGCAAGCCTGACCCCAAAGCTCTGGTTTCTGTTTGCCAGTCGAGGCCTGGTGCATTCTGGTGGGGTGATCTTGTGGTTTTTTGCCATGACTCAGATCCCTTTGGCTGAAGTGACGGCAATGAACTACCTGTCACCAATTTATGTGACCCTGGGGGCAGCTATGTTTTTGGGAGAAAAGCTCGCTGCCCGGCGCATTGCTGCCGTGTTGGTGGCTCTGATCGGAGCTGTGATCATCTTGCGCCCTGGCTTCCGGGAGATTTCACCTGGTCATATTGCTATGATGTTTACGGCCTTGGCCTTTGGCGCGTCCTACCTTTTGGCGAAGTTCACTGTGGACGGAACCAATCCGGTGGTTG
This sequence comes from Roseobacter sp. MED193, assembly GCF_000152965.1. Lineage (GTDB taxonomy): Bacteria > Pseudomonadota > Alphaproteobacteria > Rhodobacterales > Rhodobacteraceae > Pseudophaeobacter. The sequence continues at coordinate 3,890,572 of NZ_CH902583.1, forward strand.
TGGTGGCAATGCTGTCGATCTGGGTTACCCTTGGACTTGCGCCTTTTGCTCTGGCGGTTTGGGTGACGCCAACACTGGAAGAGCTGGTCATTCTATTTGCAGTGGCTTGTTTTGCCACAGCCGGGCATTTCACCATGACGCTGGCCTTTGCCGCAGCGCCGGTGACAGTAACACAGCCAGTTACGTTCCTCCAATTGATCTGGGCGACGCTTCTCGGCGCGCTGGTATTTTCAGAGCCGGTGGATATCTGGGTTGTCTTGGGAGGCGGTTTGATCCTGGCGGCTATCAGTTTCATAACCTGGCGCGAAGCCATGTTAAAACGGCGGGCAATCACGCCGCCCGATGCCGCGACAAAGGTCTAGAAAGCGCGGAGGGCGGATATCCGTGCCCGACAAACATGCGTTTGACCCCGTTGTGGGGCCGGTCCATGGCCCAGCCCGCAGGACGAAATCCGATCTGCGAAATTGGGCTAAGACAGGGTGAGGTCCACCACCTGATGTGCCGCCTGACGGGCTGTTTCTGCGTTTACTGCAGATTCAGACTGCGCTGCTTCCAGCCATACACCGTCCATATAGCACTGCAGGGCACTGCGCGCGGTTTCGACGCGTTCTGCTGGCAATATATTGGCCAATTCGGCGCGCACATGGCTGCGCACGCGGGTGCGATTGATTCGATGTAGCCGCGCCAGACGGGGCGAATAGGGGGCATTGGCCCAGAACTGCATCCAGATACTGCACTGCGGCACGGTAAAAAGTGCATCCGAGAAATTGGCATCCATGACCGCATAAAGTCGCTCTTTGGGGGTCTGTGCCGCCCCGTAGCCCTCGATCATGGCGATGCGCAATTTTCGCAGCAAATGCCGCATAGTGGCCTCCATCAGGCCTTCCTTGGATCCGAAATAATAGTTGATTGACGCCGCAGATGCGCCAGCTTCCTGAGCGATTTCTGCCATCGTAACAACGGAGTAGCCGCGTTTGTGAACGGCCACGATTGTGGCTTCGATCAGTTCTTCGTTGCGAATGTCTCTAATACGTTTTCTTCCCATGGCGAAGTTTTGCGACACTTAGAGAAAGGTTTCAACTGTTGATATTGTAGATAAGAAACCTGAACGATGATTCAAAAATAAGTTTTGAGGATCAGGTTTTCGTGCTAGGACCTCCTTCCATGTTAAAGGGCGCTCAAAGCCCGTCATGGGAGCAACAAATGACACTCATCATTTCCTTTGGAGTTCTGCTGGCTTTTGCGCTGGTGATCTTCTGCACTGTAAAGTGGTGGAACCTGCCCAACATCGGGGTTACCCCTGTACCGCTGTTCACCTTCATTGCAATCTTGTTCACTTCGGGACTGGACGTTGGTCTGATCATGTTTCCGTTGGCTTTTGATTTCCCGCTCTATGCGGATGTGGCAACCGAGCCGGCCTACGAATTTACCAATCCGCTGGCGCTTGAATTCGGGTTTTGGGGCTTCTTGATCTGGGCTTTCTATTTCCTGACGGCCTTTTACTTTTGCGTCATCGAACCACGTGTGAAGTTCTTTGAAATCGGCATCGTGAAGTTCATCAATAACCTGGTGATCATCACGACCTGCGCCTTCACTGGTGCGCTGTTCCTGATCTACATGCCCTATTACATTGCTGAAGTTGGCGATGGGGAGAGCATCCTGCCTGCCTTCTATATCATCTGTTTCCTGGTGATCCTGGTTGCGGCCTACTCCTCGACTGACATCAAATATGTGCGGGTTCTGTCGGTGGGATCCACCTTCCTGTTCATCGCGCTGATCCTTGGGATGTGGCTGAATGCGGGGATGGGCATTGGCGACTTTTTCGACACTGCAGGAAGCATTGGCGGCTATTTTGGCAATATCCACAAATTTGTACTGCCGTTGACAGAGTATCATGAGTTCTACCTGTTCTGGTGGTTTGCCTGGTCGATCATGATTGGCCAGTTCACCTCGCGCTTTGTGGGAGGTTTGAAGACCTGGCAACTGCTTGCAGCCCTGCTGATCTTCCCCTCCATCCCGTTGGCGACTTGGTTTTCGGTTCTCTACTTCTACCACCTGAATGCGATTCCCACCGCTGGGCTGGTGAATTGGTCGATGACAGTTGTCGGGATTCTCTTTGTGATCAACTCGTTTGACTCACTGATCCGGCTCTATACCGACAACCTTAAGCTCTCGGCTGAGCGTTTTGGCACCCTTCCTTACGTGCTGGGCAATGCGGTGGCTCTGTTTGTGCTGACCTTGTTGTTCCAAAGCCAGTGGCTGCAGATCCAGTGGGTCGGGACTGTGGTGATCGGGCTCTACGTTGCATGTCTAGCCTACATCATTCTGTTCAAGCGCAAAGAGGTGATGAACATCAAATCTTCACCTGAGGAGAACACCCTCGACTTCCACCGGATCGATACTGTTCACTGACCTGCTTTGACCTGCTTTGACCTGCCGCCTCCCCGTCGCTGATGGGGGGCGGAGCGTCAGAAATGACGCAAATTGAATATCGCTCCTTTGGGGAGTGTTTAGACTGATGGAACTGAAATCGGGCCAGGCCCCCCAAACACGGGAAACAACGCGGATGACAAAGCCAAATATTCTGGTTCTGATGGTTGATCAGTTGAAAGGGACGTTGTTTCCGGATGGTCCAGCGGAGTGGCTGCATGCGCCAAACCTGAAGAAGTTGGCGGCGCGCTCAACCCGTTTTGCAAATGCCTATACTGCCTCGCCGCTTTGCGCGCCGGGGCGTGCCTCGTTCATGTCTGGCCAGTTGCCGTCACGCACGGGTGTATATGATAACGCGGCCGAGTTCCGCTCTGATATTCCCACCTATGCGCATCATCTGCGCCGCGCGGGATACTACACCTGCCTCAGCGGCAAGATGCATTTTGTTGGCCCCGACCAGTTGCATGGGTTTGAGGATCGTCTGACCACCGATATCTACCCCGCCGATTTTGGCTGGACGCCGGATTATCGCAAGCCAGGTGAGCGGATTGATTGGTGGTACCACAACATGGGCTCCGTCACCGGGGCAGGGGTTGCTGAGACCTCGAACCAGATGGAATACGACGACGAGGTCGCTTACAATGCCACGGCCAAGCTTTACGAGCTTTCGCGCGGTCTGGACGATCGTCCCTGGGCGCTGACTGTCAGTTTCACCCATCCCCATGACCCCTATGTGGCGCGCAGGAAATACTGGGATCTCTATGAGGATTGCGACCATCTGCTGCCGCAGACACCGGCGATGCGTTACGAGGATCACGACAACCACGCCAAGCGGATTTTTGACGCCAATGACTGGCGCAGCTTTGACATCACCGAAGAGCATATCAAACGGGCGCGCCGGGCCTATTTTGCCAACATCTCCTACCTTGACGACAAGATCGGTGAGATCCTGCAAGTGCTGGAAGACACACGGCAAGAGGCGACCATTCTGTTTGTTTCGGACCATGGCGATATGCTAGGCGAGCGCGGCCTCTGGTTTAAGATGAGTTTCTATGACGGCTCCGCCCGGGTGCCGCTGATGATTTCGTCCCCCGACCTGCCATCTGGTCTGGTAGAAACCCCAGTTTCGACGCTGGACGTAAACCCCACCCTTGGGGCGCTCGCGGGGCTGCCGATGGAAGAGATCGCCCCCTGGACCGACGGCGAGGATCTGTGCCCGCTGGCAAAAGGTGAAGAGCGGAGCAGCCCCGTGGCAATGGAATATGCCGCCGAGGCCTCTTATGCGCCCTTGGTATCCCTGCGTTATGGCAAGTGGAAATACAATCGCTGCGCTTTGGACCCCGATCAGCTGTTTGACCTGGAAGCTGATCCGCTGGAGCTGACCAATCTGGCCGATGACCCGGCGCACGCAGGCACGCTACAGACGCTTAGGGCCAAATCTGAAGCGCGCTGGGATCTGGCGCGGTTTGACGCTGATATCCGCGCCAGTCAGGCGCGCCGCTGGGTTGTCTATGAGGCCCTGCGTCAGGGGGGCTACTACCCTTGGGACTATCAACCTTTGCAAAAAGCTTCCGAGCGCTACATGCGTAATCACATGGATCTCGACACGCTAGAGGGGGACAAGAGGTTCCCGCGTGGAGAGTAAGCCGTTCTTTGCCCCTTTTTCTCGAATGACAACAGATGCGAGTTCAAACATGACCCATCCAGCCCAGCCCACCGCCAGCCATTTCATCAATGGCGAATATGTTGAAGACACAGCTGGGACGCCGATCCCGGTAATCTATGCCGCCACAGGTGAGCAGATCGCCACAGTGCATGCTGCAACGCCCGCGATTGTTGAACAGGCTATTGCCAGCGGTCAGGCCGCGCAAAAGGCCTGGGCCAAGATGAGCGGCACCGAGCGTGGCCGTATTCTGCGCCGGGCAGCCGATATCATCCGCGAACGCAATCACGATCTGTCCGTGCTGGAAACCTATGATACGGGCAAGCCTATGCAGGAGACGCTTGCAGTGGATGCAACCTCAGGCGCCGATGCGCTGGAGTATTTTGGCGGGCTGGCGGGCAGCCTGACCGGTGAGCACATCCCGATGGGCGAGGATTGGGTCTACACGATCCGCGAAGCTTTGGGGCTGTGTGTGGGTATTGGCGCCTGGAACTACCCCACCCAAATTGCCTGCTGGAAGGGCGCGCCCGCGCTGGCCTGTGGCAATACTATGGTGTTCAAACCTTCCGAGGCCACGCCGCTCTGTGCCCTGAAGGTTGCAGAAATCCTGCATGAGGCGGGCCTGCCTGCGGGGGTTTACAATGTTGTGCAGGGCATGGGCGAGGTTGGTGCCGCGCTGGTGACAGATCCACGGGTGGATAAGGTCTCCCTCACCGGGTCGGTGCCCACCGGCAAAAAAGTTTACGCGGCTGCCGCCGAAGGCATGAAACACGTCACTATGGAGCTGGGTGGGAAATCGCCGATGATCGTCTTCGACGACGCAGACATCGACAATGCGGTTGGTGGCGCCATCAATGGCAATTTCTACTCCTCCGGGCAGGTCTGCTCGAACGGGACACGGGTTTTTGTCCAGAAAGGCATCAAGGAGAAATTCCTGGCGCGTCTGGCGGAACGGACTGGAAATGCCGTGATTGGAGACCCCATGGATGAGGCGACCAGTTTTGGTCCTATGGTCAATGAAAACCAGATGAATATTGTGCTGGGCTACATTGAGAAGGGCAAGGCAGAAGGGGCGCGACTGGTCTGTGGTGGCGAACGCTGCGATATGCCGGGCTGGTACCTTCAGCCCACGGTCTTTGCTGATGTCACCGATGACATGACCATTGCGCGCGAAGAGATTTTTGGCCCGGTGATGTCCGTGCTGGATTTTGAAACCGAAGAGGAGGTTGTGGCGCGGGCCAATGCCACCGAATTTGGTCTCGCCGCTGGGGTTTTTACCAAAGACTTTACCCGTGCGCACCGGGTGATTGGCAATCTGGAAGCCGGTAGCTGCTTTATCAACTCCTATAATGATGCACCGGTCGAAGCGCCCTTTGGTGGGATGAAAGCTTCAGGTGTGGGGCGTGAGAATTCCAAAGAGGCGATCAAGCACTTTAGCCAGGTGAAATCGGTTTATGTGCGTATGGGTGACGTTGAGGCTGCCTTCTGATTGCCCTTTGGGCCAACGCCCACCCTCCCGCCCCGTTGCCCCAAAGGGCAATGGGGCCTTTGAAGAAAGACCCCTGTTAGGGAAAGTCGCGGCATGCGCCGCAGTCGGAGAGCTGAGATGAAAGCGGATTATGTGATTGTAGGGGCGGGCTCTGCGGGCTGCGCCATGGCCTATCGTTTGTCTGAGGCGGGGAAATCCGTCTTGATCATTGAGCACGGTGGTACCGATGCAGGGCCCCTGATCCAGATGCCCGGCGCGCTGTCTTATCCGATGAACATGTCGCTGTACGACTGGGGCTACAAGTCCCAACCCGAGCCCAACCTGAACAACCGTGAGTTGGTGACACCTCGCGGCAAGGTGATTGGGGGATCTTCTTCAATCAATGGCATGGTCTATGTGCGCGGCCATGCAGGTGATTACAATCACTGGGCTGAAAGTGGGGCCCAGGGCTGGTCCTATGCGGATGTATTGCCCTATTTTAAGCGGATGGAAACCTGGGATAACCGGGGCCAGGGCGGTGATGCCGACTGGCGTGGCAAGGACGGGCCACTGCATGTCACTCGGGGGCCACGCGACAATCCGCTGCATGATGCCTTTGTTTCGGCGGGCGCGCAGGCAGGTTACCCTGTGACCGAAGATTATAACGGCGAGCAGCAAGAGGGCTTTGGCCCGATGGAGATGACCGTATACAAAGGTCAGCGCTGGTCAGCAGCCAATGCTTATCTCAAACCCGCGCTCAAGCGTGACAATTGCGAGATGATCCGCGCCTTTGCCCGCAAGGTGGTGATCACCGAGGGGCGTGCCACAGGCGTAGAGGTTGAGCGTGGTGGCAAGGTTGAGGTGATTGAGGCCAATATCGAGGTCATCCTGGCGGCAAGCTCAATCAATTCACCCAAGCTGTTGATGCTGTCGGGTATCGGCCCTGCCGAACATCTGGCGGAACATGGCATCGAGGTGGTTGCGGATCGCCCCGGTGTGGGTCAGAACCTGCAGGATCACCTGGAGTTCTATTTTCAGTTTGCCTCCAAGCAGCCGATCACACTGTTCAAATATTGGAACCTTCTGGGCAAAGCCTGGGTCGGGGCGCAGTGGTTCTTTCGCAAGACCGGCCTTGGGGCGTCGAACCAGTTTGAAAGTGCGGCCTTCATTCGCTCGGACAAAGGTGTCGACTACCCTGATATCCAGTATCACTTCCTGCCTATCGCGGTGCGCTACGATGGTCAGGCCGCAGCAGAGGGCCATGGGTTCCAGGCCCATGTCGGCCCAATGCGCTCGGACTCGCGAGGTGAAATCACCCTGGCCAGCGCGGACCCTAAGGACGCGCCAAAGATCTTTTTCAACTATATGTCCACGGAACAGGACTGGATCGATTTCCGCAAATGTGTTCGGCTGACCCGCGAGGTCTTTGCTCAGGATGCCATGGCGCCTTTTGTGAAACATGAGATCCAGCCGGGTGAAGACTTGCAAAGTGACGCAGAAATCGATGGCTTCATTCGAGAACACGCCGAAAGCGCGTATCACCCCTGTGGCACCTGCAAGATGGGGGCTCTTGAGGATCCTATGGCAGTTGTGGACCCAGAATGTCGCGTGATTGGTGTTGAGGGCCTGCGCGTTGCGGATAGTTCTATCTTCCCACGCATTACCAATGGCAATCTCAACGGACCTTCAATCATGACCGGAGAAAAAGCCTCAGATCACATCCTGGGGCGGCGCCTGGCTGCCTCGAATGCAGAACCCTGGTTCAATATGAACTGGCAGGAAAGCCAGCGCTAGGCAGAGGCTTTCGTAGTCAACGGGCAAAAACCCGTCACCGCTGTTTCACAGTGGTGGCGGGTTTTGCTTTGTCCGGGGGGGTCCTGTTTGTGGCAGACATTCGGAGGTGAAAAAAACTCAGCCAATTTGTGTTTTCAGATGTTTGTTTGATCCGCGTCAAGGTGGCGTGAGATGGAGGGCAATAGCCTGCTCTTGACCCAAATATAAGGAGCGAACAGATGTCCAATACACCTCATGAACTGGCAGAAGAATTTCCTGACAAAGTGGAAGCCATGAGTCAGCTGAAACAGTCCGATGCTCACTTTGCCAAGCTGGCGGATGAGTATCACGAGATCAACCGTGCGGTTCACCGCGCCGAGACCAACGTTGAGCCGCTGGAAGAATTGGCAGAGGTGGAATTGCGTAAGAAGCGCGGCGCGTTGAAAGATGAGATCTGGAACATCTTGGCCAAGGCCTGATTTCAGATTGAGCTGAGGCTGCAAGGCACCGAACTGGAGCCGAGCAGGCTGCGTATAGAGTGAAGTTGCAAGTTCAGGGGGCGTTCTACGCCCCCTTCTTTGCTTTTGCCTGCGCTGTCGAATGTTAGCTTACGTCATAGGGCAGAACGCCGCGTTGATTGTTGTTTATGCTGAGGCGACGCTCAAGCGGCGGAACGGAGCGCTGGTGGCAGGTTTTGCGTTCGCAGATGCGGCAGGATATGCCGATGGGCTCATAGGCGGAGGCATGGCTCATGTCCAGATTGTCTGCATAAACCAGGGCAGGGGCATGGCGGACTTCGCAACCCAGGGCAATGGCGTAGCGCCGCACGGGCGAGCCAAAGGAGCCGCCGGATTTTGAAACATCGCGCGCCAGTGAGATATAGCGCACCCCATCCGGTGTCTCAGCGAGCTGGCGCAGGAAGCGCCCAGGTGTCTCGAAAGCGCGGTGCACATTCCACAGCGGGCAAGCCCCCCCAAAGCGGGCAAATTGCAACCGGGTTGCCGAGTGGCGCTTGGTGATGGTCCCGGCCTGATCGACCCGCACAAAGAAAAACGGAATACCCTTGGCGCCGGGGCGTTGCAGCGTTGAAAGACGATGTGCCACCTGTTCGATCGAGGCGCCAAACCGCGTGGCGAGGCGTTCTAGATCGTGGCGGTCCTCCTGTGCCGCTGCGAGGAAGCGACCATAGGGCATGAGCGCGGCACCGGCAAAATAGTTTGCAAGGCCAATTTTGGCGATGGCGCGCGCTTCGTCGCTTTGGAAACGGGCAAAATCCAGCGTGGCCTCTAGCAGGCTGTCCTGACTGAGCAGGGCGACCTGCAGCAAAAGCTGAAACACCTGCGTCGGCGGGCTGGAGCGGTTGGAAAGTTGCAGGGTGCGGGTCTCGGCATCGTAGCCACGCAGCCCATCCATATCGGTCAGCAAAATGGTGATGCCCGCATTCTCCAGCGCATTGGTGGCGGCCAGTCGCACATCGGCTGATCCGGCAAAACGTTCGGCGGCCCGATCCATTGCATCGATGTAATTGTCGCAGTAGTGGAAAAAATCACGCACTTCTTCCCAGGGGCTGGCCTGAATACGGGAATCCTCGCGTCCCAGGGCCTCATCGAGGGAGGCGAGCCGTTCATGGGTTTGGCGATAGGCGCGGTGCAGGCTGAGAAAGGCGCGCGCCAAGGCGGGGGCATTGGAGGCGGTAAGGCGCAGATCTGCCAGCGGCGGTGTTTCATCGGCAAAGACCGGATCGGCCATGGCCTCGCGCATGTCACTCACCAGCCTTTCACTGTCCCCCGTCGACAGTTCGGTCACGTCCAGGCCAAACTCCTGCGCCAGGGCCAGAACAACCGTGGTCGAGACCGGCCTGTTGTTGTTTTCCATCTGGTTGAGATATGGCAGGGACACGCCGAGTTTGGTGGCGAAATCCTTTTGCGTCAGTTCCAGCCTGGTTCGCATCTCGCGCAGTTTGGCTCCGGCGTAAAGTTTCTGTGTTGCCATTGGCTGCACCTTTGCAAAGTTACCCTCCTGAAGAAGTATAATTGCAAAGTTGAGCGGTCAGCAAGTCAGCTCCCCAACTGTTTCTCCCGCAGGATTACCAGCAGGATCGAGGCCAGCCCGCCAATAGCTGTGACAAACATCAAGAGCAGGAGGGGAACAGCTGTGGATTCTGGCTTCAACAGGAGCCCGGCATAGGCGCTCAGCCCGGCGCCGGCGCCGATCATGATCGCGCCGCTGAGCCCAGAAGCCGTGCCCGCCAGATGTGGGCGGACAGAAATTGCACCGGTAGTGCCATTGGGAATGGCCAGGCCATTGCCAAGACCAACAAAGCACATAAAGCCAAAGAAGGTTATCACGGTATCGACCCCGGCCAGAGCGATGAGCAAGGATGTCAAAACGCCAATGCCGTTTATAATACAGCCCCAGAGCACCATTCGGTTGATCCCGATGCGGGTCGAGAACCGCCCTGACAGAAAGTTTCCGACAAAATATCCGATTGCTGGTGCAGAAAAGTAGATGCCAAGTTCGGCGCTGCTCAGCCCGTAGATTTCTGTTCCCAGAAACGGCGCGCCACCGAGGTAGGCAAAGAAAGAGCCAGAAGCAAGGCCAGAGGCCAGGGAATAGCCCCAAAAGCGCGGTGATCGGAACAGTTCTGGATACTCGGCAAACTGTGCCCCCAAGGTCTTGCCACTTTTGTGGGCGGTTTCACCAAAGTCGAAATAGGTGATGGCAAGCGTAAGAGAGCCCATGGCGAAAAGCATCCAGAAGATTGCCGTCCAGCCCAACCATTGATCCAAGAAGCCACCGATGGCGGGGCCAATCATAGGCACTACCGCCATGCCCATTGTCACGTAGCCGATCATGCTGGCAGCGTCATTGGTATCATACATATCGCGCACGGCGGCGCGGCTCAGAACCATTGTGGCCGCGACAGCCGTCTGCGCGACACGGAAGAATAAGAAGATCTCGGCAGAGGTTGCAAAAATACAGCCAAGGGTTGCCACAAGGAACAGCGCCATGCTGACCAGCAGGACAGGGCGCCGTCCCATTTTGTCGGAGATTGGACCAACGAATATCTGAACCACCGCATTCCCTGCGAGGTAGAAGGAGACTGAAAGCAGCATCACCTGATAGTCGACCTGAAAATACTCGGCCATGCTAGGCAGGGCAGGTAAATGCAGGTTCATCCCCAGCGCAGACAGGCCGGCCAACAGGATCAGGGTTGTGATATGCGGTTTGCTCAATCCGCGCTTTGAGGAGCTTTGGTGATTTTGCATGTCTTGGGCTTAGATCAGCCCATTGCGATTGTCTATTGCTGGATCATCTCAAATGAGAAAGTCATCGCCGAGACTACTCAGCGTCACGTCAAGCAATAGAAGGCGGTCGCCTGCGCCAAAATCGAACAATAGCCCTGCGTCAGTATCCTGAGCTTGGTCCAGTAGGTCGCCCATGTCACCATGCCCGATAATTTTGAGCATGTCTTTGCCTGGTTTGAAATCACTCACCGTGTCTGCGCCGCCCTGGTTCTTAAATATAAAGATATCTCTACCGTGCCCCCCGGACAGGAGGTCATCACCCGCCTGACCATCCAAGGTGTCTTTGCCCCGGCTACCAATGAGGCGGTCGTCACCGGTGCCGCCCTTTACGCGGTCTTTGCCGCGCCCGCCGAATAACACATCGTCGCCCTGATCTCCCCACAGGGTGTCATCACCCCAGCCCCCCTCCAGCTGGTCATCGCCGGCTTTGCCTGCCAGCAGGTCTCTGCCGCCGTGCCCCCTGAGAAGGTTGTCTAGATAGTTTCCGACTATGCGATCATTTCCCAGCGCACCAAAGGCGTTTTCGATTTCCGTGCCGAAGGTCACAACCACGTCATGATCCGAGTCAAATGAGGAAAAGGCGCCTTGCCGCAAATCCACAGTGACGCTCTCCGTGCGACCTGTCGCATCCAGAGTGTCAATGCCGCCGCTATCCCAGATGCTGTCGACAGTGTTGGTGCGGCTCCCCGTGTAGCGGGTATCATCCTCATTGTTGACCGCAGCCCCCCAGATATCCTGCAGGGCCAGCACATCAAATAGCATCAATGCGTCGCTGTGCTCGCCATTATAGGGGTTCTCCTGGTAGGACATCAGCGAATAGAGATTGTTCTCATATTGCTCTGGTATGGGCGTTTCGGCCTCAAATGGATGTTGCAGCCCCATGGCGTGGCCCAGTTCGTGTAACAACAGATCCGTATAGCGCTCTGAGGATAGGTTAAGTGTTGCGTCATAGGCAACAAATCCATCCCATTGTGTGATGCTGTCACCTTGATACCGAATGCTATAGCCACCGCTGCCGATTACGGCTCCGGGCAGCGAGATTGCAGCCACGTTCAAGTCGGGATCACTGGTGCGTTTCGCCTGTACAAAATCAACGTTGAGGTAGCTTTCGATGTGCTCCAACGCGTCTTCGAATGCGGCTTTTTCGGCCGTTGTCATACGGCGCCATCCGTCATAATCCGCTGAGGTCGGAAGGTCGCCAGGTTCACTGCCACCGGCGTATTGATAGGTGATCTGAATAGGGGGGCTGCCCGTCGTGTTGATCGGATCGCTCAAATGGAAGCGCTCGTATTGCATGGCCTTGATGATTTCGTCGCGACTTAACATTGTTCTGCCCAGGTTTGGTTACGGTAAACCCGATACTGAGCTCACGGGGCTGAACGAAGAGTGAACGCATTGCGGCGAAAATATGTTGCATTGGATCGATTTTGGAAACAATGCGCCGATTAGCAAATATTCAATTATTCACTCGTCATATGCAAAATATTTGCAAATTTGCCATTTATGCCTTTGGCTTGGGCCCTCCTGGCGGTAGTCTGTCGCAAATTCTATATGGGGATCTGTGTCATGAAAGATATTCTGTCCGAGCTGGAAGACCGTCGCAGCGCCGCGCGACTGGGCGGTGGTCAGCGCCGTATCGACGCGCAACACGGGCGTGGTAAGCTCACCGCGCGAGAGCGGATCGAGCTTCTGCTGGATGAGGGCAGTTTCGAAGAGTTCGACATGTTTGTGTCGCATCGCTGTACCGATTTTGGCATGGAAGAACAAAAGCCTGCGGGTGATGGCGTGATCACCGGATGGGGCACAATCAATGGCCGTATGGTCTATGTGTTTAGCCAGGATTTCACTGTCTTTGGTGGCTCGCTGTCGGCAACCCATGCGCAAAAGATCTGCAAAATTCAGGATATGGCCATTCAGAATGGGGCGCCAATCATTGGTCTGAACGATTCTGGTGGTGCCCGCATTCAAGAAGGCGTCGACTCGCTGGCAGGCTATGCCGAGGTGTTTCAGCGCAATATCATGGCCAGCGGCGTCGTGCCGCAGATCTCGGTGATCATGGGCCCCTGTGCTGGCGGCGCGGTTTATTCACCGGCGATGACTGATTTTATCTTTATGGTGAAAGACACCTCCTACATGTTTGTGACTGGCCCCGATGTGGTCAAGACCGTCACGAACGAGGTGGTCACCGCCGAGGAGCTGGGCGGCGCTTCGACCCATACCAAGAAATCCAGCGTGGCGGATGCCGCCTTTGAAAACGATGTTGAAGCCCTGGCCGAGGTGCGCCGTCTGGTGGACTTCCTGCCCCTGAACAACCGTGAAAAACCGCCCGTGCGCCCCTTCTTTGATGAGCCGGGCCGCATCGAGAACAGCCTGGATACCTTGATCCCGGCGAATCCCAACAGCCCCTATGATATGAAGGAGCTGATCGCCAAAGTGGCGGACGAAGGCGATTTCTACGAAATCCAGGAAGACTACGCCAAGAACATCATCACCGGCTTTATCCGTCTCGAGGGGCAGACCGTAGGTGTTGTGGCCAATCAGCCTATGGTTCTGGCCGGCTGTCTTGACATTGACAGCTCCCGCAAGGCGGCGCGTTTCGTGCGCTTTTGTGATTGTTTTGAAATTCCGATCCTTACACTTGTGGATGTGCCAGGCTTCCTGCCTGGTACTTCCCAGGAATATGGCGGTGTGATCAAGCATGGTGCCAAGCTGCTATTTGCTTACGGTGAAGCTACGGTGCCAAAGGTGACTGTGATCACCCGTAAGGCCTATGGCGGTGCCTATGACGTGATGGCCTCCAAACACCTGCGTGGTGATTTCAACTATGCCTGGCCCACAGCGGAAATCGCGGTGATGGGTGCCAAGGGAGCGACAGAAATCATCCACCGCGCTGATCTGGGCGATGCCGAGAAGATTGCAGCGCATACAGCGGATTATGAAGACCGTTTTGCCAACCCCTTTGTGGCGGCAGAGCGTGGCTTTATCGATGAGGTGATCCAGCCCAAATCCACCCGCCGCCGCGTGTCGCGGGCCTTTGCTTCGCTGCGCGGCAAGAAGCTGGAGAACCCCTGGAAGAAACACGACAATATCCCGCTGTAAAAGGGTGATCTTATGAAATCTTCCACAATCGCGGCAGTTTTTCTTGCCTTGGCTGCTGCTTTGCCGGCCAAGGCCCAAGAGTATCGCATTGGCAACCTGCAAAAACAGGCTTTCATTGTCACCGTATCCGGCGGGCGCTTGGGGGTCCCTGTGGGAACCGGCGCGAGTTTTTGCCCAGCACAAAACAAGGTCTTTCATAACTGCGCGTTTTTCAAAGGGCTTTCTGGCTTTATGAACTCTGAGGGTTTCACGCCCGGGGGGGGGACTTTTTGGTCCAAGAGAAGAAACGAGCGCAAATACGGTGTCGCCCTGGCACATGGAAAATTTAAGCGATCTCCAGGGAGGTACTACTTTACCGGACAGCATGTAGGAAACCGTTTCTACGATGTCGGCGATGTCACCTATTTTGCTGATCTGGCCCCCGGTAATGTGGTTGTCTTCCCTCGCGGAGGCGTGTCCATGGAGGAAGCAATGGCCTACGCCAAAGAACAGATGGCCGCAAAGATGGGTGATCAAGTTCTTGCTTTGAAATTTGTTCCCGGTGGCGCTGTCTCTGTGAGCTGTGATCATGATGCGCCCAAAACGCCTTGTAAGGTGGGTAAGCAAGTCAGTCTCAGCAGTGTTTCCTTTCGTAGATGACTGGAAAACCTTGGCATATCACCCGTGAGGATGGTGGGCTTGTGCTGTCGCGCCAAATCCCGCCGCGCTTTGATGTTGCTGTTTCTGTCGTTTTTCCTCTAGCAGCTCCGCTTCGGCTGGCGCAGCAGATCCGACAGGACATGTGGCGGGCAGTGCAAAATGTGCGGGGCTTTTCACCGGTGGTGAAGGTCGAAACGCGCGGCGATAGCCTGCTGGTGACCGCAGGTGGTCGTGTTGCGGGCCGGGTGCCAGGCAACTTGGCCTCTGAGATCCGGGCGATTCTGGAGGATGAAAGCAAGCGGAGCCGTTGGCTGCGCCATGCGCTGCGAGACAAGAAGCGCTCACAAGATGTGCAATCAGGAGTAATTTTGCACAAATCTACAACAGGGTTTGACAAAGAGGTCGAGACTGGACAATGATCCGCGACAACCAACACCAGACAGCGCGCGCCAAAGGCGCAGCGCCAGCAGCCCCGCCCGGAGGAGCCCAAGTCATTGGGGGGCGGGGTTGCGGATTGGTTGATTGGCTAATTCCCAATGTGAATTCAGTTTTTTGTGGTAGCGCCGCCGTGTTTTTGTGGGCTGTGCAATGCGTTTGGGCCGAGGATGCTGCGCTCTCCGGGGCCTTTGTTCCGGTGGTGGTGCCCTCGGGTCAGCAGGTGCTGTTGTCAGAGGTTTTGCTGGATGACAGTCCAGGCGCGCTTTGGGCACGCTTCCGGTTTGTTGCGCCTGGAATTTCGCGTGAAGGGGCAACCCCTGCGGGCGAGGGGATTGATTTCCAGCGCAGCGCTGCGGATATGGACCATCTGTGCGACTCGCTGGCCTTGGATTATCTGCGCCAACATGATCTTGCGCCCAGCATGGTGGTGATCTCATTTTCTGACCGGCCTGTGGAGTTTGGCACGCCGGACCCCGAGGCGACCCAGTTTTTTGAGGCCTATCGTCCTGATGATGGTCGCTGCATTTGGGAGGCGTTTTAATGTCTCTACAATATCTTGCGGCACGCTCTTGCTACGGGCGAAATTTTGCGGCTTTGCAGCCACAGCGTCCTTTGGTGGGCGGTTTTCGATGTGATTCAGCATGTAATCGGGCTATCCTCAGCGAGAATGGTCCTAGGGCCCTTCGTAAATTGAGGTTGAGACTGTACACAGCATCAGGCTCTGGCGGTCTCAGAAACACATTCAGGAGACAGAAATGTCCAAGAGCATCAAGTTTATCACGCTGGCAGGACTGCTGGCGATGGTTGCCGCCTGTGGCAACCGTGAAGAAGAGTTCGTTGTGGTTGAGCCCGAGCCCATCTCGGTTGAGCCCGCCTACACCGGCAAATACAAGTAACAAAACATGGGGTCCGGCCCTGTGGCCGGCCCCAGCCGTCCCTCGGGGTGCCGGATCGGAGGCACCATCATGCTAAAGCATCGAGGCTTCCCCGGCCGTCTGCCGGGAACAGATTTTCAATTTATCGTCCGCCGCCCCAACCCCAAAGGGGTGACCGCGCTGACCAGACGCGAGCGCTTTCGCGATCGCAAGCCAGCAGATCGGCGCGCCGATGCCGCCTTTATGCAGGCCCTGTTGCAGCAGTTTGGCGACCAGCCGTTTGAACGTGGCAATCTGGATGCGGGCCGGTTGAGCTGGCTTTTTGGTCGCGAAGTTCTTCCTGCCGAAGATCCCTTTGATCCGGCCTCCTATGAGGCTCTTCTGGTTCTAGATGTTGAACTGGCTCAACGGTCTTTTCCAGAAGCCTTTGAGGGGAAGAACCTGTGATAACCGGGGCAAAGCATCGCGCGTACGACCGCAGGCAGCAGGGCCTGTGCCTTGTTGTTCTGGGCGAGGATGTGAGCTTTGCCCTATCGTCGGGGCAGGCAAATTCTAGCCAGTGCAATCCTGGCCAGAGTAAAGACACCCATAGCGCACCTCTGCCGGCTAGGGTGGCGAAAGCCCGCCGAGCTAACCGTGCTTTTGGGCGCAGGGCTGCTCATTTGAGCGGCTTGCGTGTCGCGCGATTGCTAGATGGCGTAGCGCCTGCTTCTTGGAGGGGAGAACAACCCTCCCCAAGAGAAGGAGTATCATCATGCGGGCAATCCTATACACCTCTGCGCTGGGACTTTTTACAGCCCTGTCAGCCTGTGGCGACACCACAGGGGAACAAGTGGCCTTTGGGGCCGGGGCAGGCGCCGTTGGCTCAGCTTTGCTGGGAGGGCATTTGCTCACTGGGGCTGCGGTCGGCACAGCGGCCAATCTTATCTACTGCAAGGAAAACCCAGGTCGTTGCTAGGGCAACCCCTGCAACAGTTTCACTGATCTGTCAGCCCAACCGGGCGACAGCAGATATTCACGCAAACGCCGCAAGCGCGCCTAGAGCGCGCCTGCGGCGTTTTGCATTCCGGCATACAAAAGAACAAGGGACTGCCAATGTTTGAAAAGATCCTGATCGCGAACCGGGGCGAGATCGCCTGCCGTGTTATCAAGTCTGCCCGCAAGATGGGTATCAAAACCGTTGCTATCTATTCGGATGCGGACAAGCAGGCCCTGCATGTGCAAATGGCCGATGAGGCAGTGCATATCGGCCCGCCCCCTGCCAATCAGTCCTATATCGTTATCGACAAGGTGATGGAGGCCATTCGTGCAACTGGCGCTCAGGCGGTTCATCCTGGTTATGGCTTCCTGTCGGAAAACTCGAAATTTGCCGAGGCCCTCGCGACTGAAGGCGTTGCCTTTGTTGGCCCCCCAGTGGGCGCCATTGAAAAGATGGGCGACAAGATTACCTCTAAAAAGATCGCCAAGGAAGCCGGTGTTTCTACTGTGCCTGGCCACATGGGGCTGATCGAGGACGCAGATGAAGCGGTGAAGATCTCGCAGGAGATCGGCTATCCGGTCATGCTGAAAGCCTCTGCTGGCGGCGGCGGCAAGGGTATGCGGATTGCTTGGAATGACGAAGAGGCGCGCGAGGGCTTCCAATCTTCCAAAAACGAAGCGGCAAACTCCTTTGGCGATGACCGGATCTTTATCGAGAAATTTGTGACCCAGCCACGTCACATTGAAATTCACTGCTTTGCGACGCCCATGGCAATGGCATTACCTGGGCGAGCGCGAGTGCTCGATCCAGCGTCGTCAGCAGAAAGTTGTCGAAGAGCGCGAGCCCTTTCCTGGATGAGGCCCCCGTAAAGCGAT
>NZ_CH902583.1:3908218-4121483 GCF_000152965.1 Roseobacter sp. MED193
CGTAAAGCGATGGGTGAACAGGCTGTCGCTCTGGCGCAGGCGGTGGATTATGCTTCGGCTGGCACCGTGGAATTCATCGTTGATGGCGATAAGAACTTCTACTTCCTGGAAATGAACACACGCTTGCAGGTGGAACATCCGGTCACCGAGCTGATCACCGGCGTTGACCTGGTGGAACAGATGATCCGTGTTGCCAATGGGGAACCGCTGACTATCAAGCAAGAAGATATACAGCTGAACGGTTGGGCGATCGAAAACCGGCTTTATGCCGAAGATCCCTATCGGGGCTTCCTGCCGTCGATTGGTCGTCTGACCCGCTATCGCCCCCCAGCCGAGTTGTCGGGTGGTCCACTGCTGGACAATGGCAAATGGCAAGGCGAGGCTCCCGCGGGCGAGGGTATCGCGGTACGCAATGACACCGGCGTCTATGAGGGCGGCGAAATCTCAATGTATTACGACCCGATGATTGCCAAGCTTTGCACCTGGGCGCCAACCCGGGATCAGGCGATCGAGGCCATGCGCAACGCATTGGACGGGTTTGAGGTTGAAGGCATTGGCCACAACCTGCCTTTCCTGTCGGCCGTGATGGATCACCCGATCTTTATTGAGGGCACAATGACCACGGCCTTTATCGAGGAGCAGTATCCCGAGGGCTTTACTGGTGTTGAGCTGCCCGAAGCGGATCTACGCCGTATCGCAGCCTCTGCTGCGGCGATGCACCGGGTCGCAGAAATACGCCGCACGCGGGTTTCTGGCCGGATGGACAATCACGAACGCCGTGTCGGCTCTGACTGGGTTGTTTCCCTGCAGGGGCGGAACTTCCCTGTCTCCATCGAGGCAGATCAGTTGGGTTCAACCGTCACATTTGACGGAGGCGATCAGATGCGCATTGCCAGCGACTGGACCCCTGGGGACCAATTGGCCACTTTGGACGCCGATGGCGCGCCTTTGGTGCTGAAAGTCGGCAAAATCTCGGGCGGTTTCCGCATCCGATCCCGCGGCGCGGATCTCAAGGTACATGTGCGGACGCCGCGCCAAGCGGAACTGGCCGCGCTGATGCCAGAGAAGGTCGCACCTGATACATCGAAACTGCTGCTCTGCCCAATGCCTGGCTTGATCGTCAAGGTTGATGTCGCGGTTGGCGATGAGGTCCATGAGGGCCAGGCGCTGTGCACAGTGGAAGCGATGAAGATGGAAAATATCCTGCGCGCCGAGAAAAAAGGCGTGATTGCCAAGATCAATGCAAGCGCTGGCGACAGCCTCGCAGTTGACGAGGTGATCATGGAATTTGAGGGGTGAATTTTGCGGCAGGCATAAACCTGGCCTCAGCGTCCGGGCGCATCGCTCCGGGCGCTGACCTGGGCGATGGGGGGCGGTCACCGCGCCCAGTTGTGCCTGCCACCTATCGCAGCCTTTCGGGGCCGTGCACCAAATCTTCAGATCTCTGTGCCAGACCAAATTCATTGGTTTCTCGCAGGGTGACACATGTTTCGTTTGGCAATCTCTTTGGTTTCGGTACTGACGCTTCTGTCTGGCTGTGCGCTGGACAAAGAAGAAGATCTACGGCTCCAGCTTTCGCAATGGGTCACGCTGGGCGACACGTATTTTTTCAAAAGCAGCGGCACCTGCACGGCGGCCGTCTTTCATACCGAAAACCCGCGGATTTCATCACTATTGGACGCGGCGCGATCTGTGGATACCGGGCTCAAAATGGTGGCCGAGGGGCAGCCAGTGGTGTTCAAGGTTGGAGGGAAATCTCCAAATGCGCTGGTCGAGGCGATCATGTCGCGGGATCTGCCCCATGGGATCAGCCTGCTCAACTCGGGCTTGGCCGGGGTGAACTGCATGAGCGAACTCGTCAAATCCATCTATCACCAGGCGATCATGAATCCGACCTCACGCATGGCCTTTATTCCCGATGGGCATGGGGTCATGATTGTGGACGCGCAGGCCAAAGCGGTGATCTACGTGCGCAGCAACGGCTAAGCCGTCCGTCTCTGGTGAAGGTCAACAGACCGAGCGAGCTATTGTCTCAGTTGCCGCGTCGGTCTTCCACTTCTTGCAAACGATCCTGGAACTTATCAATGCTGCGTGACAGCTCGCGCACTGTCCAGGGGTGGGGTTTGCGCAGTTTGACGCCGCCGTCCTTGCCAATCAGAACCAGCATGAACCCGCGCGGACGCAGCTGTTTGCGCAGCGCCGAAGCGGCGGCAGGGGTCGTATCTGTCAGCACGACGACATCGCGGTCCAACAGGGCGTCGGCCTCGCGGGTCAGCCGATCCATTTGCTCTTTGAACCGTGGATCCTCTGGGCTGTCGGCGAAAACAACAATGGGTCGCTTGTGCCATAGGAAACTGGCCAGATCAGCCGTTTCTCCGGGCTGGACCAGCGTGGGGGTTTCCGGCTCGGCTGCCCAGGCGGACCCCCCCAGGCCAAACGAAAGAAAACTCGACAAAACAAGGGTTAGGATTGGTTTCATAATCTCTCCTGTTCGCCTCAATATATGCGCATGGCGCGTAATTGCGATGGGCAATTGGGCTCAACGCGGAAAAAATCGCATGCGTGTTAATCGCTTTGAGAGGGTCTGTGGACCATGATCACACAGACTCCCTTCCCAGAGGTGCAAAAGGCGCCTCTCGTCCAAAGAATTGGAAATGCGATGCAAACCTGTCTTCATCTTGGGGCACACCGCTGTGCCACAACCTCTTTTCAGGAATATCTGCGCCAAAACGCAGCGGATCTGGAAACCCAGGGAATTGGATTTTGGGGGCCACGTCGCACCCGCAACGGGCTGCTTCATGGCGTTTTGCCCACACCGGCGGTGGGCAATGCACAGGCTCTGGCAAAACGGGCGCAGGGGCGGATCAGGATGAACCTGAACCAAAGCCAGGAACGTGGCATACAGCACCTTATTGTCAGCGACGAAAACCTCATTGGTAGTACCAGAACAAATTTGCGCCTTAGTGCGCTGTATAGCGGCATTGGTGAGCGCATGGCGCGGTATGTCGAAGCCTTTGATGGGCGCGTGACCTCTGTGGCGCTGAATATTCGCAGCCTGGAAAACTACTGGACCTCTGCGCTGACCTACGCAGTTGCACGGGGGCACCGGGTGCCCTCAGTCGGACAGCTGCAAAATCTTGCGCAAAGCAGCCGCACTTGGCGTGATGTGATCACCGATATCGCCTGTGCGATGCCGGGGGTAGAGATCAAGGTCTTGCCTTTCGAAACCTTTGGTGGCCGCCCTGAATTGCAACTTTCATTGCTGAGCGATTGCGAGCCCCCCCGCGCCCATGCCCGCGTGCGGCTCAATGCAGCGATGCGGCTGGAAGATCTGCGCGCCCACCTTTTGGAGAGCGTGGCGCAGGACCTCCCCGAGGGCGCGGGACGCTGGCGTCCCTTTGACAACGTCCAATGCGCCATGCTGCGCGAGAATTATGCAGATGATCTGATGTGGCTGACTGCTGGTGCCGATGGGCTGGCGCAGCTGCTGCAGGATCCAGAACACCCGGCGGCGGGACTAAACCTGCCCCATACAGATGTGACAAGAGGAACACCCCATGACAAGCAAGACAGACGATTGGCGGGCTCTGGCTGAAAAAGAGCTCCGTGGCCGCCCACTCGAAGACCTGACCTGGAAAACGCTCGAGGGGATCGAGGTCAAGCCGCTCTATACTGCTGAAGACACCGCAGAGCTGCCCCATATGGGGACGCTACCAGGTTTTGGCCCCTTTACCCGTGGGGTAAAGGCGACCATGTATGCGGGCCGCCCCTGGACCATTCGGCAATATGCTGGATTCTCCACCGCCGAAGAGTCCAACGCCTTTTACCGCCGCAATCTAGAAGCGGGCCAGCAGGGGGTTTCCGTGGCCTTCGATCTGGCCACACACCGGGGCTATGACAGCGACCACGAGCGGGTTGTTGGCGATGTTGGCAAGGCTGGCGTTGCGATTGACTCTGTTGAGGACATGAGGATCCTGTTTGACGGAATTCCGCTCGACAAGGTGTCGGTCTCGATGACCATGAACGGAGCGGTGATCCCGATCCTGGCAAGCTTTATCGTGGCTGGCGAGGAACAGGGCCACGACAAGGCGCTGCTGGCGGGGACCATTCAGAATGATATTCTGAAGGAATTCATGGTGCGCAACACCTATGTCTACCCACCAGAGCCATCGATGAAGATCATCTCGGATATCATTGAATACACATCAAACGAGATGCCCAAGTTTAACTCTATCTCGATCTCCGGCTACCACATGCAGGAAGCCGGCGCCAATCTGGTGCAGGAGCTGGCTTACACACTCGCGGATGGTCGCGAATATGTGCGCGCCGCTACCGATGCCGGTATGGATGTGGACAAATTTGCGGGCCGGCTCAGTTTCTTCTTTGCTATTGGCACCAACTTTTTCATGGAGATCGCCAAGCTGCGTGCCGCACGTACCCTGTGGCACCGCGTGATGACAGAGTTTGACGCCAAGTCGGACCGGTCAAAGATGCTGCGGACCCACTGCCAGACCTCTGGTGTCAGCTTGCAAGAACAAGACCCCTATAACAACGTGATCCGGACTGCCTATGAGGCAATGTCGGCGGTTTTGGGCGGCACCCAGTCGCTGCACACCAATGCGCTGGACGAAGCCATTGCATTGCCCACCGAGTTCTCGGCCCGCATCGCTCGCAACACCCAGCTGGTTCTGCAAGAAGAAACCGGCGTGACCAATGTGGTCGACCCGCTGGCGGGCTCCTATTACGTTGAGAGCCTCACCAATGAGCTGATCGACAAGGCCTGGGCCCTGATGTCGGAGGTTGAGGAAATGGGTGGCATGACCAAGGCCGTGGCCTCTGGCATGCCCAAGCTGCGCATCGAGGAAAGCGCGGCCCGCCGTCAGGCGATGATCGACCGCGGCGAAGAAGTGATCGTTGGCGTCAACAAATACCGTAAAGAAAAAGAAGACCCGATCGACATCCTGGATGTGGACAATGTTGCGGTCCGTGAAAGCCAGATTGCCCGGCTTGAGAAGATGCGCGCAGAGCGCGATGAGCCGGCCTGTCAGGCGGCTTTGGATGAATTGACCAAACGCGCCAAAGAGGGCGGTAATCTGCTGGAAGCCGCCGTAGAAGCCGCCCGTATGCGGGCCTCCGTAGGAGAAATCAGCATGGCAATGGAGAAAGAATTTGGCCGCCACCGCGCCGAAGTGAAAACTCTGGCGGGTGTCTACGGCGCGGCTTATGAGGGCGACGAAGGCTTTGCCGCGATTCAGCAGTCGATCGAAGACTTTGCTGAGGCCGAGGGCCGTCGCCCACGTATTCTGGTGGTCAAGATGGGCCAGGATGGACATGACCGTGGCGCCAAGGTGATTGCAACCGCCTTTGCCGATATCGGTTTTGATGTGGACGTGGGCCCGCTGTTCCAGACCCCGGCCGAGGCTGCACAGGATGCCATCGACAATGATGTGCATGTCATCGGCATCTCATCCCAGGCGGCCGGTCACAAAACCCTGGCACCGCAGCTGGTAAAAGAGCTGAAAGAACAGGGCGCTGAGGATATTCTGGTGATTTGTGGCGGGGTAATCCCGCAGCAAGACTATCAGTTCCTTTATGACAGTGGCGTTAAGGCGATCTTTGGTCCGGGCACCAATATCCCCGAGGCAGCGCAAGATATCCTGAAACTGATCCGTGAAGCCCGCAGCTAAGCCGCTCGCAAATAAATCACAAAAAGGGGGCGCAGAGATTTCTGCGCCCCCTTTTGGTGGGATCACCCAATTCGTAGTTTTCGTCACTCAGGAATAAAAATCGATCAACGGCTGCGAGCTGTCATAGCCGGCCTCCTCCAGAGTAGCCAAAACAGCTTCTCCCAAGGTGGTTTCCTCTTCCTGGCTCACGTCATAATCTTCAACCGCCTGGGCGATGAGCTCAACAATGGCCTCGTCGACAGTTGCGATGCCCTTGCTTTCCTGCGGCGGAGGCGGCGGTGGCGGCGGAGATTCGGGGCGCCCCATGAGGCCTTGGCCTGTATGCTTGGAGAGCTCCGATGTGTCGATGCCGGCCTCTGCCAGGGCTGCAGCAAGATCCGCGTTCGAAATGAGCCTGAGCTCTTTGGCCTCGGCCACAACGGTCTGCGCTGTGCTGTCTTTGAGATTGCCGGTGCCCATATGCGACAACAATTCGGCAATCTTTGCGGTCTGTTCCTCGTTCAGTTTTGTCGACTGTTTGTACAGGTTTGAGGTCAGCCCTTGGGCTATGGCTCCTTGGATTAGCATCAGCTCGGCCTCCTTGGGGTAGCAGAAGTCGTCGGGGTTTTGTTTCGGGAACCGTTAAATTCCAGGGGTGTTAACAACTTCCTAGCAATTATCTGGGTGGTTAAAATGCACCTGATATTGCCCATAGAAACGGCCTGATTTCGCCCGGTTTCTGTCGTCATGGTTTCCCAAATATTAAGATTGGGTTGGCTGGACCGAAGGGCGCGGCCGGGCAGGCTTTTGCCTTGAATGTCGCCAAGTACCGTCTAGGGTGACCGCAAATGGGAGAACACGATGGAACTGGATCATCTGGCCGTGGCGGGGGAAACCCTGGAAGAGGCGTGCGATTACGTGGAAACCGCTCTTGGCGTGCCTTTGCAGCCGGGTGGTCAACATGCAGTGTTTGGAACGCACAATCGCCTGCTTGGACTGGCAGATGGGCTTTATCTGGAAGCGATCGCCATCGATCCCGCAGCAACACCGCAGCGCCGTCCCTGCTGGTTTGATCTGGACCGTTTTTCCGGCAGCCCCCGTATCAGCAACTGGATTTGCCGCTGTATTGATTTATCCAAGCAGCTGTCCGAGTTGCCCAAGGGGGCAGGGGATCTGGTTTCGTTGACCCGAGGCGATCTGAAATGGGATATGGCCGTCCCAGCCGATGGTATTTTGCCCTATGACAATCAATTCCCTGCTCTGATTGAATGGCATTCGGCGCATCCGGCACCCTTGTTGGAACAACAGGGATGTCGGTTGCAGTATCTGGTGGTTTCCCATCCCGAGGCTGAGGCGTTGCAAAAGACGGTGTCTCTCTTTGACCCGCGCGTACGCTTTGAAACCGGGACCGTTGGGTTTGAGGCAGAGTTTGACACGCCGCATGGGCGCCGCCTGTTGCGTTAAAAAAGGGCAGCCCTGCCCAGGAATTACGGATCGCTGCCGAAACCTCTGCCCGCTAAGGCGGCGGAAGCCTGACAAAAGATGTTTTTAGCGCTAGGATGTTAACATGTCTCTTTGGTCCAGAATATCAGATGCGCTCTCGGCTCTTAAGCAGGGCGAAAGCCTTTCGGATGTGTTTGACCGTTTGCGCGCCCCGCCGGAGCGCTCAGTTGCCTTTGCCATTGCTGTGATTGCCCTCGGTGCCAAGATGGCGAAAGCGGATGGTCTGGTCACACGTGACGAGGTCACTGCCTTTCGCGAGGTGTTCCAGATTGCCCAGAACGATGAAGCCGGTGCGGCACGGGTCTTTGATATGGCCCGGACCGATATTGCCGGCTATCAGGACTATGCAGCGCGGATCCAGCGGATGTTTGCCTCAGATCCCAGTGCCCTGTGCGATTTGATGGAGGGGCTGTTCCATATCGCCATGGCGGATGGGTTTTATCACCCTGGCGAAAATGAGTTTCTGGAGGATGTGAGCCGGATCTTTGGCCAGACTCCAGAGCAGTTTCAGGCGCTTAGGGCGCGCTTTGTCCCGGATGCACCCAAGGATCCCTATACAGTGCTGGGCGTGTCGCCGGATATGCCGCTCGAAGAGATCCGGAAATATTGGCGCAAGCTGGTGCGCGATACCCACCCAGATGCCATGATCGGGCGCGGGGTGCCGGAAGAGGCGGTGCGGCTGGCCGAAAAACGTATGATCGACATCAACCGGGCCTGGGATCAGATCAACGGATGCGGCAAACATGCGCCTGGTCACGTATAATATCGAATGGTTTGCGCATCTGTTTGATGATGCGGACAATCTAATGCTGGATGACCAGTCCTCGGGACGTTATGGCGTGGATCGTTATACGCAGGGACGGGCAATTGCCCATGTGTTGCAGCGTTTGGACGCGGATGCTGTAATGGTTGTCGAAGCGCCCAACACCGGGCGCAAACAGCGCTGTACCCGCGCACTGGAACGATTTGCCGCTGAGGCGGGGTTGCGCACAGACACTGCTGTCTCTGGCTTTGCCACAGACACACACCAAGAAATCGCCTTGCTTTATGATCCTGCCGTTTTGGATGTTGAAGCAGACCCGCAGGCCAGCAAGCGCGCCCCTCGTTTTGATGATAGTTTCCTCATCGATCTTGATGTGGATGACCGCATGGACCGGGTGCGCTTCTCCAAACCACCGCTAGAGCTGCAGGTTCGAACAAAGGGGGGCATGGCGCTGCGCCTGATTGGAGCACATCTCAAGTCCAAGGCCCCGCATGGGGCCGAAACGGCAGAGGAAGTGGCACGGATATCCATCGCGAACCGCCGCAAGCAACTGGCGCAGGCGATCTGGCTGCACCGGCGTATCAAAGAACACGTCGAAGCGGGGGAGAATGTGATTGTTATGGGGGATCTCAATGACGGGCCAGGGCTGGACGAATATGAGCGCCTGTTCGGTAAATCCTCTGTCGAGATCGTCATGGGCGCTGAGCTAACCGACCCCCATGCACAAAGCCTGCTGAAACCGCGTGAACCTGTTCTGCCTTCCACCTCGCGGTTTTACAACCCTGAGACCAAACGCTATTTTCGCGCCCTGCTTGACTACATTATGATTTCCCACGGGTTGGAGGCCTATGGGCCGCACTGGCGTATTTGGCATCCGTTTGAGGATGCAGAATGCTATGATGACATTCCCCTGCGGGAGGCTCTTTTGGCTGCTTCAGATCATTTCCCCGTCTCTTTGGATCTTGAGCTGACTTAAATTTTTACGCTGAGAGGTTATATTGACCCTATGAAACGACTCCTCATTCCCGCCTTTGTCGCCGTTTCCTTGACGGCCTGCCCCCTTGCTGCCCAGGATCAGGAGGGGGAGGATGGCTCTAGTCTGATGGAGCGCGGAGCGGAGCTGTTTTGGAAAGGGCTACGCGAAGAGATGGCGCCCTCGCTCCAAGAACTGGAAGGGCTGATGTCGAAAATTGGCCCCTCAATGCAGAGTTTTCTGGCGGAGATGGGCCCGGCGTTGGCAGAGATTGCGGACAAGGTGGAAGATTGGAGCCGCTACGAGGCACCAGAAATCCTGCCCAATGGCGATATTATTATTCGCCGCAAGCCTGATCTACCAGAGGCTGAGACCGCGAACGAAGCCGAAGGCGGGGCCACAGATATCTGAATGTTTAGATCTCTGGGTATGTTGCCCAAACGGCTGCGAGGGCAGGGGCGTAAAGCGGTCCTATTTTTTGATCTTTACGCTGACATCGGCATCCAAGGTATTCGATAAGGAATACAGACGTGCCTCGGCCACCTCGCCAAACAGGTCCTCAGATGCGCGCGGCAGTTCCAGGCTGAGATGGCGTTTGCGGGGGTGCCACTTGAGTTTGCCGATGTCGCCATCCTCGCTGACCATGAGCATGGCACCAAACCGCATGGCCTTGCCTAGAATCTCCGCTTCTTTCTGGCCCTTGCTATCCAACAGATCATAGAGATACTCAAAGGCGGTTCCCTCTCTTTTGTTGCGGTACCGATGCAGCAAAGCGAGGCCCAGAAAAATCCGCTCTGAGTGTTTCAACCCGCCGAGATTGGCGCGGGTAGCATTGTCAAAACAGACTTCTGCGCGATAGTCGGGGTGTGCGCGCCAGCTTACATCATGCAAAAGGCAGGCGGCCTTAATCAGGCGTTTTTGAGTTTGCGGGCCTGAGTTGAACAGGGGGCTGACAAAATCAAAGAGCGTTTTGCCAAAACCCGGTAGGCGGGCATCTTTGGCCTCAGCAAAGCGGCAGGCCTCTACCAGCGGGTCACGATTGCGCAGTCTTTGCGGCATTTGCTCGTACAATAGGCCTTCGCGAATGCCGTAGCTGGAAACAGCTATGTCCTTGGGTTTGAAGGTCTTTACCAGACGTGACAGCACGTCAATGGCATAGGGAACCAGCGTCATACGCGCACTGGAGATACCACAGGCAGAGCGCAGCTCTTCGATATCAGTGGCATCAATATATTTGAGGGTCTCGCGGACATCTCGCGCAGTCATGCGGTATTCATGCAGAACCCGCAGGGGGTACCCACGTCGCATCATATCGACACGGGCAATGGCACGCCAGCTGCCGCCCACCAGGAACAGACGGTCGGTCTGCTGGCCCATCTCAGCGCTCAGTTCTTTCATGACAGATGAAATATGCGCCTTGCGTCCGCGTCTGCCACCTTTGATATCACGTAACTTTAGCGGGCCAAGCGATGAGGTGACACGTTTTCCCACCTCGCCATCATGGATTTCTGCCAGCTCCATTGACGAGCCGCCGATATCGCAAACCAGGCCATAAGAACCAGGCCAGCCCAATAGCACGCCTTGAGCCGAAAGCCGCGCTTCCTCGCGCCCGTCAATGACCCAGATCTTTAGCCCTGTTTCGCGCAGCACTTCCTCGCAAAACTCGGGGCCATCCTTGGCGTCACGGACGGCGGCCGTTGCCACCACAGAGAGACCCGGCAGGCCCATCCCTTGGGCCAGATGTTGAAAACGGCGCAGCGCCGCCAGTGCTCTCTCACGGCCTTTGGGGTTCAACATACCCGTCTCGGATAGGCCCGCGCCCAGGGCACACATGATTTTTTCATTGTAGAAATAGGCTGGGCTACGCGCGGCGCCATCAAAGATCACCATACGCACCGAGTTCGACCCCACATCGACGACCCCAACTCGGGATAGGGCGCGGGCGCTTGGATCTTCAAACACCGGGCGACCAAAGGGATCCCAATCAGGGCGGGGGCTGTCCGTGCTGGGGGTCATAGTCGCCTCATTAAATCAGCATTGCGTAGTTCACGATGGGCCAAGCCCAAGGCGGGGTCAATCGCTCCGAGTTGCGACATATTTGGTCTCTTTTTGAAGATCAATTGGGGGGATCTTGTGACATCAGTCTGACCGCAAGAGGGCGCGACAGTGTGCGCCCCTCAGAGAGGGCGAGATTATCGAGCTGTTTGACGATGACCGCCGCGGCCGCAAAGGAACGATCCATATGCGCAACCAGATAGGGGATGACATCAGCTTTGGGGGTTACCTGCCTGTCATTAAACAGCTTTGCCAACACAACCGCGAGCAAGGCATCATCGGGTGCCTGCAGTTCGGCATGGGTCGCAGCCTGCATGCGGCTTTGTAGATCCGCCAGCGATAGCTGCCAGAGATTGGGGGCCGCGCGGCCTGTCAGCATCAAAGCATGGCCATTGGACAGCACGAGATTGTGCAAGTGGAACAGGGCATTTTGTGCCTCTGGATTGCCCGCAATTGCGGGCACATCTTCTACCACCACCGGAGCCTGTGCCAGCTCTGGCACCCTGTCTTCCTTCAGGTCGCAGGCCTGTAGGATTTTGGCGCCGGTTTGACTGGCCCAGACATGAGCAAGATGGGTTTTGCCGGACCCTGTAGGCCCGGTCAGGACCAGCTTGCCACTGGGCCAGTGAAAAGAAGGATCCAGTAGGGCCACGGCCATTGCATTGGAGGGCGCGACGAAGAAATCGTCTCGCCCCAGTGCCGTTTTGGCTGGCAAATCAAAACTAAGCTGCTGAGCCATTTCAGATGTCGTCTTCCTGTTGCAAGGCTGGGTGTTCCAAGCCGCGGTACAATCGGCTGTCGAGATATTGTTCAACCAGGAAACGTGCAACCACGCCTAATGCGGCGGCCAGCGGAACCGCAACCAGCATACCAACGAACCCAAAGAGGGCTCCAAAAACCGATAGCGCCAGCAAGAGCCACACCGGGTGCAACCCGACGGAGTTCCCCACGAGCTTGGGCGTGAGGTAGTTGCCTTCGATAACCTGACCAAAAGCAAAGATTGCGCCAACGATCCCAATTGACCACCAGTCACCCCAGAATTGGAACAGCGCCAGTCCAATGGCCAATGCGCCGCCAATCAACGCGCCCAGATAGGGAATAAAGGTGACCAAGCCGGCGATAAAGCCAACCGCCAGGCCAAAGTTAAGCCCAACGATCATCAGGGTAATGGCATAGTAGCTGCCCAGAATCAGACAGACGGTGCCCATGCCACGAATAAAGGAGGCGAGCACCGCGTCGATCTGCGCCATCAGACGGCGGATGACTGGGGCGTGATCGCGTGGCAGAAGTTCGTCAACACGCGCGATCATCCGGTCCCAGTCGAGCAGCAAGTAAACCGCTACCACTGGAACAATGACGAACAGTACCAACACATTAAGGAGCGAAATTGCAGATCCGGCGATGCCCTCGATCAGTTCAATTCCTTTACCCTGTAAGGTGCCAACAATTGAGGCAATGGTTTGTTGCGCCCGGCTTCCTTCGGTAAAGACAGAGGGGAAATGGGTCTGCGCAAAGGTTCTCAGATCCTGGAAGGCCTTGGGCAGGATCTCTGTCAGGTCTATCATCTGATTGATCAGCGTCGGCAACAAGACAAGCAAAGCGAGCAAGAAGAACAGCATCAGCAGCACGACAATCACAGCCGTAGAAGTCGATCGACTAAGCCCCATGGTTTCCAATCGGTCTGCTATCGGGTCGATTAAATAGGCGATGGCTGCGCCCAGCACAAACGGCAGCAGTACGTCTCCCAGTGCCCACATCACAACGGAAAAAACCAAGGCGGCAATGCCCCAGTACTTGAACTGTTTCTTTGCCGGAAGAGCCATGTGCTGTCTGCCTTTGCCCAAAAAATCATAAGATCCAAAGACAGTCATTGCCCAAAGGGCCCCAGGCTTGCAAGGGCAGGCCGTGGAAATCTAACAGTCAGGGCACATTCCCGCTCCTTGTCATGCCGTTGCGGAACAGGCCATTCCGCGGCATTTTCAATAGGATTTCCCCAATGGCAGGGCCCGTCAATGATCGGTATGCTCCAGACCTTGGAAAAAACAAACTCATATGAGATCCACATATGGCCGCCAGGGGTTCTGTCTGAGCAGGATGCAGAACTCCTGGCCGTCACACGGGCTCAGGTCGGCTATTTTCAGCCCATCGCGCAAGGATCTAAGGCCGCCGTTGGTGGGCGGGGGCACTTTCGATCTTAGGTTGATGACCTTCTGTGGGGAGCTTACACAGCTCAGGGACGATGGCCGATTGCTTGCTAGGGCCTGATGGATTAGACCGCAGTAGAAACCCATCGTGAGAATGAGATCGACATGCGCCTGTCCCGCTATTTCCTGCCTGTTCTGAAAGAGAACCCCTCTGAGGCCCAGATTGTCAGTCACCGCTACATGTTGCGGGCTGGCATGATCAAGCAATCCTCCGCCGGGATCTACTCCTGGCTTCCGCTTGGCTTCAAAGTGCTGAAGAAGCTGGAAGGCATTGTACACGAAGAACAACAGCGTGCGGGGCATATGCCGATGTTGATGCCCACCATCCAAAGTGCCGATCTGTGGCGTGAATCCGGTCGCTATGATGACTACGGTCAGGAAATGCTGCGCGTGGAAGACCGCCATGGCCGCGACATGCTCTTCACCCCAACTGCGGAGGAATTGATCACAGATATCTTCCGCGCACATGTCAGCAGCTACAAGGATCTGCCGCTGACCATGTATCAGATCCAGTGGAAGTTCCGTGATGAGATCCGCCCGCGCTTTGGCGTGATGCGGGGGCGCGAATTCTACATGAAAGATGGCTACAACTTCGACCTCACCAAAGAGGATGCCTTGCACGCCTATAACCGCCACTTGGTTACCTATCTGCGTACTTATGAGCGCATGGGGCTGCAGGCGATCCCGATGCGTGCCGATGGCGGGCCGATTGGGGGCGACTATACCCATGAATTCCTGGTGCTCGCCGAAACTGGCGAATCCGAAGTCTTTTATGATTCTGCCGTCACCGATCTGACCTTTGGTGACCGCGAGATTGATTACGACAATGTCGAACAATGTCAGGGCGTGCTTGAGGAATTCACCTCGAAATATGCCCGCACTGATGAGACCCACGATGAAGCGCTGTTCAACCAAGTGCCGGAAGAGCGCCGTCGGGTGGCACGCGGTATCGAGGTGGGCCAGATCTTCTACTTTGGCACCAAGTATTCCGATGCTTTGAATGCCACGGTTCAGGGGCCTGATGGAAAACCCACTCCGGTTCACATGGGCTCGCACGGCATTGGCGTGTCGCGTCTATTGGGTGCAATCATCGAGGCCAGCCATGACGACAAAGGTATCATCTGGCCCGAGGGTGTGACCCCGTTCCACTGTGGGATCGTCAATCTGAAGCAAGGCGATGATGAGGCCGACGCGGCTTGCAACCAGCTTTATGCGGCCATGACCGCGCTGGGGCTTGAGCCGCTATATGATGACCGCAAGGAACGCGCTGGCGGTAAATTTGCCACCATGGATTTGATCGGTTTGCCCTGGCGCATTACAGTGGGTCCACGCGGGTTGAAAAACGGGGTGGTTGAACTGACAAGCCGCCGCACTGGTGAAAGCGAAGAGCTGAGCCCAGAAGACGCAGTGAAGAAGGTTGCGGCAATCTATGCCTCGCATCAGTCTGGGCGGGGGTTCTGATCAGGGCTGGCAGTCCGGATCGACAACCGCATGACCAGGTTTTACTATAAGAAGAGGGGGGCAACCGATTGGTTTGCCCCCCTTAGTTTTCTAGCTGATGGGGCGGGCCCAACCGGCCCCTCTAAGAGGCGCGGCTGAACTTGGCATCCGCTGGCATATGTGCATCAAAGAGGCTGGCGATGATCCGGGTCATGGGACGCCCATCGGGACTTATTTCCAGCTTTTGGTCATCCAGGCTCACCAATGTGCCAAAGCGCTCCACCACTTTCGCCAGATCTGGTTCCAACCCTGCAGTCAGCGGCCCAAATTGCTGCTCCAACGCGGTCCTGTCCAAGGCAAAGTCGCACATAATCATTTCAATGGCGCGGGCGCGCATCTGATCTTCGTCAGACATCTCATGGCCACGCGCACCGGCCAACTGTCCGGCCTCGATCTGTTTCACATAGGCCGGTGTCGCCGAGGCATTTTGCACATAGCCGCCCGGAAACCGAGAAATGGACGAGGCGCCAATACCGATAAGGGCAGGACAGGTGTCTTCTGTATAGCCTTGGAAATTGCGTCGCAAATGGCCGGTGCGGGCGGCCTTGGCCAGGCCATCTTCGGGCAGGGCAAAATGATCAATGCCAATCGTTTCGAACCCGGATTCGGCAAAAGCGCTGGCGGATTGCACTGCCAGCGCATAACGGGCGGAATCATCCGGCAGGACCGCTTCGTTGATCAATTGCTGGCGTTTGGCGACCCATGGGACATGGGCATAGCCAAATAACGCGATGCGATCAGGTTTGAGACTCAAAACCTTGTTCAGGGTGTCTGCCATCCGGGCTGGGGTTTGGTGCGGCAATCCATAAACGAGATCGGCGTTCAATGACGTGATCCCAGCGGCACGCAGATCTTCGACACAGGCCTGTGTTGCCTCATAGGGCTGCTTTCGTCCGATGGCCTCTTGCACCAGGGGATCAAAATCCTGAATGCCGATACTCGCCCGGTTCATGCCCTCTGCGGCGAGGGCTGCGATTTTGTCCTGGTCGACCAGCGTTGGGTCGATCTCAACCGAGAATTCCCAATCAGGGGTCTGGCCAAACACATTCTTTACCGCACGGGCCAGTCGGTGGATCAGGATAGGAGTTAGGATCGTCGGTGTGCCGCCGCCCCAATGCAGCCGCCCCATTTTCAATCCCGCAGGCAATTCTTTGGCCAGGAGCGCCAGTTCGGCCTCAAGGGTTCCAATGTAGCTTTCAACCGGGCTTAGCGATTGGGTGCCCTGGGTGCGGCAGGCGCAAAACCAGCACAGGCGCTCGCAAAACGGGATGTGGATGTAGACCGAGACCGGCACATCCGGATCAAGGGCCGCCAGTTGTCGCCGTTGCGATACATGCCCCACAGTGGGGCTGAACACCGGGGCGGTGGGATAAGAGGTATAGCGGGGCACGCGGCTGTCAAAAAGCCCAAGCGCAGCAAGGCGGTCAATCTGTTTCATGACTCCCATTTGTCCCTTATATTGTGGCTTCGCTTTGCGCAGGATCAAATCGGAAAGAAAAATGACCTTGAGGGTCGCGTTTCAGCTCCCCGGGCTCTGACAGTTCAACCCTGTGAAAAGAAGTTAAAAAATCTATGTGTCGCGGTGCTCTTGTAGTGTGGGATTTTATTGTTGAAGGAGTTGTTTTTTCCGTTTGACCTTCACAGAGCATCCCCTTATACGCCCCTCACGACACCGGCCCAGGTGGCGGAATTGGTAGACGCGCTAGCTTCAGGTGCTAGTATTGGCAACGATGTGGAGGTTCGAGTCCTCTCCTGGGCACCATTTCTAAGATCGCAATCTTAAATCCCATCCGATCTTATGAAGGGTAGGGCAATCTCCGTGGTTTTAGCCCCCTGTTTTCGGCAGTATTTGATAGGGACCGTGACGCCCGGTTCGAAGAATATGCGGCTCCTTTGATAGCATTTACTGCAACCAAGGAGAGCGACTATGGGATTGAACGGGAAGGATGAGTTCCGCTAGGATGCGGCGCCTATCGCACTGACCAGTCGGCCTTTACCCGATGAAGGCCTGCCTTTTCACCCCGAGCCAGTGGCAATCGTAGACCGCAAAGTTGAGTACTGCCCTAAAAAGTCACATCTCTTTGAACAGGGCTTTTCTCTGGTTTCGAACAGCGCCATCCTAGGGAGAACCGGCAGGCATTCCGCAGTGCTGGACGAAGTTTAGGAGCGACAGATGACAATATCTTTGCAAGAGATGATGGCGCAGGCCAATGCGGCGGTGGAGCGGATACCTGTGGCGCAGGCCCAAGATCTGATAGCCAAGGGCGCAGTGTTGCTGGATGTGCGGGATGCGCCAGAGCTGGAGGTCCAGGGACGTGCAACTGGATCGCATCACATTCCGCGGGGAATGCTGGAGTTCCGTGCAGATCCTGCCAGCCCCTTTTATGATGCCGCCCTGCGTGTGGATCGCCCGGTAGTGTTGCATTGTGCCAGCGGTGGTCGCGCAGCTCTTGCGGGCAAGCTGCTCAAGGATATGGGATATCTTGAGGTCTACAATGCCGGCGGCTTTGCGGAGTGGAAAGAGGCAGGGGCTGCGGTTGAAGAGCCTGTTGATCGCGGCATGAGCCAGTGAGCTGATCTGATCCGTATCAAGGTGGCGGGCGACAGATTTGTGTAGGACGTGAGTCGTATAGCAAACCTGATACATGAGGAGGCCCCTATGTTACGCCTTGCATCTATGCTCTATTCTCTCATTGGCAGCTCGCTGGCTGGAGCCTGTGTTATTGCAGTGCTGGTGGCTGGTTTTGTATCCGTGCAGGCAATACTGCTGGCCGCGGCGGCTGGGGCTCTTCTTGGGCTGCCGGTAGCTTGGCTGGTGGCGCGTCAGCTCTACAAAAATGCGGCGCACTAGAGTGCAAGTGGAAGAACACATGTCCTAAACGGTCTGAGTCTGGCGTGTCTTCCGGAACGCAAAAATAACGCCTGGTTCTCTTGGTAGTCTCCCTCTGCCCACGCGGCGAGGGAGACAGATTTCATTACTTGATATCGCCTCAGGCGTTTAAAAATGCGCGTGCATTGGCCTCGAACTCGCGCGGTTTTTCCGCATGCAGCCAGTGCCCTGCGCCAGGGATCTTGGCAAAGCGGGCACTGGGAAAACGGGCCAGAATGGTCTCGCGGTCTTCGCGACGGACATAGTCCGAAGTTCCACCAGACAGAAACAGGGTTGGACCCTGCGACTGCGCGTCTGTTTCCGGAAAGGACATGATGTCAGGCATATGCCGTGCCAGTGTGTCCAGGTTTAGCCGCCAGCCCTTGTTGGGGATATCCAGTGATTGGGTGAAAAAGCTCTGCAATGCCGGTTCGACCCCGGCCTCTGCCAGTTGGGCCTCAACATCGGAGCGCCGTTCAACCCTGTCGAAATTCACTGCGCGCATGGCTTCGATGAACTGAATTTGGCTATGGGAATAGGGTACAGGGGCAATGTCTGCGACGATCAGCCTGTTTACCATGTCCGGATGGGTTAGGGCCAGCATCATGGCGGCTTTGCCGCCCATGGAGTGGCCGATGACATCCATTTGCCCGCCATGGGACGCAATGACCTCGGCCAGGTCCTCTGCCATTTCAGGATAGCTGTGGCTATCGGTCCAGTGGCTTTGCCCATGGTTGCGCAGATCCACAGCGACCACCTGCCGTTCATCGCAGAGCCGTTTGCAGATTACCCCCCAATTGCGGGCAGAGCCGTAAAGGCCATGCACAATCAACAGTGAGGGTTTATTGGTGACAGTACCATGGAGAATAGAGTTTAGCATGGTGCAGTGATAACGTTGGGTGTGGGGCATTGCCAGACCCATTGAGGCGCAGCAAGGCTTGCGATAACTACTGGGACAGAAAACCCGGAGGCTCCTCGGAATCTCCTTTGTGCGGAGCGTGCCAAAATGGCCCAAGACATCTTTGCTGACATCCAAGAGGTGAAAGAGCTGCTGAAATCTCATGCCGAAGTCTCGGGGGATCTTGCTGCTGCTTTGGGCAAGGCACGCCGCCATCTGCCACGACGGATCTATAAACAGGGCATGCGCTTGGCGGAGGCCTTACCGTTGCTGGAACATCCTAAACTGCGCCAGACCCAGGATGAGAAATCTCTGAAAAAGGCGGCGCTGGAAGTGAAGAACCATCTGAAGGCCATTGACCGGGCTGATCGTCGCAAGGGCCGTATTCTCGATATCCTCGGCAGCATCGCGTTTTCTGTTTTGGTGGTTTTTGTGCTTTTGCTGACTGTCCTGCGTTGGCGCGGTTTCATCTGAACCCTTGTTGCCCCCTCCGCAATTCAAAGAGCCGCTGCTGGAAAATCCAGCAGCGGCTCTCTTCATCTGTGTCTCAAGCCAGGCTTAGAGATTTGGATAGAGCGGGAATTTGGCGCATAGGGCAGAGACCTTGCCACGTACGGCGGCCTCGACCTCGGCATTGCCCTCTTCACCATTCGCAGCCAGCCCATCGACCACTTCGACGATCAGTTGGGCGATCTCGCGGAATTCTGCTTCACCAAAGCCGCGGGTTGTGCCCGCAGGGGTGCCAAGGCGGATACCGGAGGTGACCATTGGCTTTTCGGGGTCAAAGGGAATGCCGTTCTTGTTGGTGGTGATATGGGCGCGGCCCAGGGCTTTGTCGACGATATTACCGGTCACGCCTTTAGGGCGTAGATCGACAAGCATCACATGGGTGTCGGTGCCGCCTGTGACGATGGCCAACCCACCTTTGTTCAGTTCATCCGCCAGCGCGACCGCATTGGCACGGACCTGCTTTTGGTACTCTTTGAACTCGGGGCGCAGGGCTTCACCAAAGGCGGCAGCCTTGCCCGCGATCACATGCATTAGTGGGCCACCCTGAATGCCGGGGAAGATGGCCGAGTTAACCTTTTTGGCGATATCCGCGTCGTTAGTGACGATCATGCCGCCACGGGGGCCACGCAGGGTCTTGTGGGTAGTGGTCGTGGCCACGTGAGCATGCGGGAAAGGTGAGGGGTGTTCACCTGCTGCGATCAGGCCAGCGATATGGGCCATGTCGACCATGAAGTAGGCACCAACGGAATCCGCGATTTCGCGGAACTTGGCAAAGTCGATCTGACGCGGAATAGCAGAGCCACCGGCGATGATCAGCTTGGGTTGATGCTCGGTGGCCAGCGCCTGCACCTGATCGTAGTCGATGAGATTGTTATCTTCGCGCACGCCATAGTGAATGGCGTTAAACCATTTGCCGGATTGGTTCGGACGCGCGCCATGGGTCAGGTGACCGCCCGCAGAAAGGTCCATGCCAAGGATGGTATCCCCGGGCTGGATCAGGGCCTGAAATACACCCTGGTTGGCCTGGGAACCGGAATTGGGCTGCACATTTGCAAACTCACAGCCGAACAGTTGCTTGGCGCGGTCGATAGCGAGGTTTTCCGCAACATCCACATGCTGGCAGCCGCCATAGTAGCGGCGCCCTGGGTAGCCCTCGGCATATTTGTTGGTGAGCACAGAGCCCTGGGCTTCCATTACAGCCGCAGAGACGATGTTTTCTGAGGCAATCAGCTCGATCTCGTCGCGTTGGCGATGCAGTTCGTCGGTCATTGCGCCAAAGAGTTCTGGGTCACGCTCAGAGAGAGCTTGGGTGAAGAATCCGGCGTCACGGGTGGTGGCTGTCATGGTGGCTCCGCTAAATAGGAGGTGGCAGTATTTGGTGATCTGGGAATTTCCTATAGGAAACTTCACAGATCTTAAAGGCCGTAAAGCGGCAATCATCGGTGATAGAGCGGCAACTCTGGTCTTTGTTGTTCAGCTGTGCTTGTTTCGGAACAAAATGGCTCACACCGGAAACAGGGTTTAGTGACAATGAGAATCGCCTTCTTGGCCAGTGATGCCCCAGTGGCGCAGTCGGCCTGTGACGTCCTGATCAAACAGCATGGTAATGTGGTACCAGAAAAGGCCGATGTCATTGTGGCGCTAGGGGGCGATGGTTTTATGCTCAAAACCCTGCACGAAGTGGTGAGCCTGGCCGCACCTGTTTATGGCATGAACCGGGGTACCGTCGGTTTTTTGATGAACGAATACCACGAGGATGGCCTATTGGCCCGGCTGGAGGCTGCCGAAGAAGAAATCATCAATCCGCTCTCCATGACGGCGATGGACCGGGATGGTGCCTGCCACAAGGCACTGGCAATCAACGAGGTGTCTTTGTTGCGGGCAGGCCCCCAGGCTGCGCGGCTGAAGATATCGGTGGATGGTCGTCAGCGTTTGGCGGAACTCGTCTGTGACGGGGCTTTGGTTTCTACGCCAGCGGGCTCCACGGCTTATAATTATTCTGCCCATGGGCCGATTTTGCCGATCGGCTCTGATGTGTTGGCGCTGACAGCGATTGCCGCTTTTCGCCCCCGCCGCTGGCAGGGCGCTTTGCTGCCCAGCAGCGCCAAGGTGCGCTTTGATGTGTTGGAGGCGGACAAGCGACCGGTCATGGCAGATGCGGATTCAATTTCCTGCCCGGATATCCAATGGGTTGAGATCCAAACCGAACCCAGCATCCGGCACAAGATCCTGTTTGATCCGGGTCATGGTCTGGAGGAGCGCCTAATTTCTGAGCAGTTCACCTGAGGCCGTTGCTTTGAATTTCAGAAAAACATATGAAATCAGATGGATAGGGCGCGTTTTTGCTGGGGGCGAATGAAAACACTTCGTGCGAAATGCGATCACGTTTCTGTGAGGAGGGCTGGCCTAACCCGCCTTTCTTGATGCATTCTGGTCATAAGGCAGCTCCCGTTGGGCAGCAGGTGCCCCTCGGCGCTGTCCCAGTAATATACGACGACTTTGGCTCTTTGGCGGAAGGCAGTCGTGCGTGAAAGAGTTTTCATGGTTTGAAAGGTGCCGGGAGTGGGTCATCCACCTCCCGGTATCCTTTCTGCTTGGTCATTGTTCAGACTTAACAGTCTGCGCCTGTTGAACCCGCAGCCCGGAGCGGTTCCTGTCGGAAACACCCTCTGTTTGCAGTTGACCGAAACTCGCCTAGGCCATGAGATCCCAAAGATGCGGGCTAAAGCGACCAACGCGTTGCTCAATTGCGATACAGGCGTCCACGGCCATATCTTCACGCCAGCGACGCGAGACAATCTGCACGTTGATTGGCTGAGGTCCACTGGGCAGCGGCGCCAGTCGGGCAGGGACGCAGCCCGCAGGCAGCCCAAGAAAGTTCATCGCATAGGAATAAACAGCACAGCCCAACACCTCATGTACCCCTTCAGCGCCTTCGGTATCGCGGTTGGGTTTGAAAAAGGGCTGCGGCAGAAATGGGGTGAGAACCAGCGGATAGTCCTGCATAAACAGGGACCATTCACGTGCATAATGGCTGCGTTTGGCCATCATCTGCAACAGCTCGGTTCCAGCAAAGGGCGGGAATTCTTGGAAGTAAACTTCAAAGATCTTTTGAACGGTCTCAGACCCAGCGGCGTCGACGTCTTGCTTCATCATGGCGTAGACTTCGCCCATTAATGCGCGGTAGCCCGTACGGCCTGCGTCAAAGACATTGGGGGGCTCGACTTCTTCGACGACATAGCCTGCGTCAACGAGGGCATCGCGTGCGGTTTCCAGGGCGAGGTTGACCTCCGGATGCAGATCGTAGCCATGGCAGTTACGCGTGAAGGCGACCTTGATCGGACCTTCCTGGGTTTCTCCACGCCAGGGCAGGGGCACATGAAAGGGGTCGCGTGCGTCCGGCTCTATCAGTGAGGGCATAGCCAGGTGAAGATCCGCCGCCGAGCGGGTGATCAGCCCTTGAACAGACATGGATTGCGCCAGTATTCCGCGTTCAGCCTTTTGGCTGGGATTCCAGGCAGGGACACGACCCAGGCCTGGCTTTACCGTCACTGCGCCATTGGCTGCGGCAGGGAAGCGAAGCGAGCCACCGATATCGTTGCCATGGGCCAGGGCTCCGATGCCGGCCATGACGGATGCCCCAGCACCACCCGAAGACCCTCCGGGTGAAATATGACGACCCCAGGGGTTATGGGTGCGGCCAAACAGCGGGTTGTCAGTATCAGCACGAAAGGAAAACTCGGGCGTATTGGTCCGACCAATCACCACCGCGCCAGCCTTTTGCAAGTTGGCCACCACAGGGGCGTCCGCCGGTGCAATCAAGTCCTTTAATGCGGTCACCCCGTTCGAGGTGGCGTGACCTTCCTGATCAACATTGATCTTGATGGTGACCGGCAGCCCCTGCAGTGGTCCCGGAGCGGCCCCGGCAGCGCGGGCTTTGTCGAGGTCGCGTGCGCGACTGACTGCCTCAGCGCTCAGGTCTTCGACCACTGCGTTGAGTTGAGGGTTCACTTCAGTCATGCGGTTGAGGGAAGCCTGTACCGCAGTTTCGGCGGAAATATCGCCAGCGCGGGTTAGGGGGGAAAGCTCGGTTGCGCTCAGGCGCCAAATTTCGTCTGTGTTCATAATGCTCTTCTCCTGCGCGGCAGGGTAGAGCGACAGGACAGGGTTGCAAGGAAAACCAACTCAGAACCTGTTTGTTGATGAAAAAACCCGGCAGAATACTCAGGATAGTTAAGCAATGCCGCAATATTTGGTCGAAAGGTCAGATGACCCCTCGACCAAGCCTGTGTTATTTCAACCCTTTGCGAAGCCAAGCCCCTGAAGAGCGGTGGTGATCTCATCGAGAATCACTGGGTCATCAATGGTGGCGGGCATTTTCCAGGCGGTGCCATCGGCAATATTGACCATGGTGCCGCGCAGGATTTTACCTGAACGTGTTTTGGGTAGGCGATCCACAACCACGGCCAGTTTGAAGGCCGCCACGGGTCCGATCTTATCGCGCACCAGCTTGACCACCTCTGTGATGATTTCGCTTTGGTCACGCTCCACACCTGCATTGAGGCACAAAAAGCCCAAAGGTGCCTGACCTTTCAACTGGTCGGCGACGCCAATCACCGCACACTCCGCTACATCCGGGTGACCTGCGAGCACCTCTTCCATGGCACCCGTCGACAGGCGGTGCCCGGCAACATTGATGACGTCATCAGTGCGGGCCATGATATATAAGTAACCATCCTCATCCTTCATGCCTGCATCGCCGGTCTCATAATAGCCGGGGAATGTGTTGAGATAGCTCTTCTTAAACCGAGCCTCTGCATTCCAGAGGGTTGGCAAAGTGCCCGGGGGCAGCGGCAGTTTGATGGCGATGGCCCCCAGCTCACCAGCGGGAACAGGATGGCCGCCTTCATCCAGAATATCGACCTCGTAGCCGGGCATTGGCACCGCAGGGGAACCCAGCTTGGTGGGCAGCTCTTCAATGCCGAGCGGGTTGGCCGCAATCGACCAGCCCGTTTCCGTCTGCCACCAGTGATCGACAATCGGGACATTCAGCTTGTTCTGTGCCCAGGTGATGGTATCGGGGTCAGCGCGTTCGCCTGCCAGATAGACTTGGCCTAGGCAGCTTAGGTCGTATTTCTCAACAAATTCACCTTTGGGATCTTCCCGCTTGACCGCCCGGAAC
The DNA here is from genome assembly GCF_000152965.1 of Roseobacter sp. MED193. Lineage (GTDB taxonomy): Bacteria > Pseudomonadota > Alphaproteobacteria > Rhodobacterales > Rhodobacteraceae > Pseudophaeobacter. Next base: position 3,932,342 of record NZ_CH902583.1, read on the forward strand.
GCTGTGGGCGCGGTGAAGAAACTCTTGACCTTATGCTCAGAGATCACGCGCCAGAAGGTGCCCGCATCCGGTGTGCCGATTGGCTTACCTTCAAAGACGATGGTGGTGTTGCCATGGATCAGGGGCGCATAGCAGATGTAGCTGTGACCAACGACCCAGCCCACATCCGAAGCCGCCCAAAAAACATCTCCGGGATCAACATTGTAGATGTTCTTCATGGTCCAGTTCAGCGCAACGAGCTGACCCGCCGTGTGGCGGATAACGCCTTTGGGTTGGCCCGTGGTGCCGGAGGTGTAAAGGATATAGGAGGGGTGATTGCCCTCAACTGGCACACATTCCGCAGGCTCCACACCATATTGGAAGCCGTGCCAATTGACATCCCGTCCCTCTACAAGTTCAGCAACCTCTTGTTCGCGCTGCAGAATGACGCAGAATTCAGGTTTGTGCTCGGCCAGATCAATCGCGCCATCGAGCAGGGGCTTGTAATGTACTACGCGGCCTGGCTCCAACCCGCAGGAGGCGGCGATGATCGCCTTTGGGGTCGCATCGTCGATGCGAACAGCCAGCTCGTTGGCTGCGAAGCCGCCAAAGACCACGGAATGCACGGCGCCAATGCGGGCACAGGCCAGCATGGCTTCCAACGCTTCGGGGATCATCGGCATGTAGATGATCACGCGGTCCCCTTTTTCGATCCCTTTGGCCCGCAACGCTCCGGCCAGATTGGCCACCCGGTTGCGCAGCTCCACATAAGAGATCTCACGTTTTGTATGGGTGATCGGGCTGTCATAGATAATGGCGGTTTGCTCACCGCGTCCGGCCTCTACATGGCGGTCAACTGCGTTATAGCAGGTATTGACGCGGGCGTCGGCAAACCACTCATACAGGCCCTCGCCCTTATCACATAGCGCTTTGGTGGGGGGCGCCACCCAGTCGATTGCCTCAGCTGCTTGCATCCAAAAGGCTTCAGGATCGGCTTTCCAGTTGGCATATATCTCTTTGTATGACATCGGCGTCCTCCACGCGTTTTGTTCCAAAAAGAGTTATGCCTAAGCACGCAGCTGGAGCAAGCAATCATGATAACCCTGCGTCACAGAGTGGCAACAAATTTGCACAATGGGCCAATGAGAGCTGCAAATTTTTGCAAACTAACTGTTATCATGGGTATTCAAGCAACTTTTCCCACTTTTTGCAAATATGCAAATCTTGCTCAGCTAATTTCTTTGACCCATCGCCCTGAGCCGGGCCTTTCAAGTGATGTTTGTAGCTGTAGCGGGACACTTCGCGTTGCAGTAAGGGACACTTCCCATTGCAGCAAATTATTTTGCCTTTTTGAGCAGATCGTCGAGGGCTGCTCCCAGCCCAAAGCGTACTTGGGTACTCAGAACCTCGAGCGGCTGACAGCAGAAAATCAACCATAATTGATCCCAAAGTGCTTGTGGAGCTGAATTGCCTCTAACGCGGCTCCATGTGGGCCGGGCATGAGTGTCGAATAGCTTATATCAAGGTCCTTGAGCCGTTGAGGAATACGGACCGCGTCACTGTGGGGCAATGTCAACAGAAGTGGCCGGCCGATATGCTCTTTCAAAAGATCTATATAATCTTTACCGTCGTCGTTGGCAGTAAGGTATGCATCTAGAGGCAGAACCTTTTTGGCCTCCACGTCGACATCGTTCCACATGTCATCAGACTGGAACCTCATGTTGTGCAACGTAAATACCCCATTCTGTCTGGCGATATACGTGTTTTGAAAGCTGGCCGCCCTGACCACTTTGACGACGCCAAGCAGTTCGCACATTTCCAAATAGTCCAATGGGATTAACCAAACACCTATACGTTTTTCATATCCTTTGGGAATTGGAGCAATTTTTGCACATGCAAAGAAAAGCGCTTTCAGCGGGTTTGTTGACCAATCGAGCAAACGGGTTGGTACGCCGTGGTGCTGCGCAATGGAAAGTTCGTGAAGAAGGTTTTCGCTAGGAAAGTTGCTCACATTGAAGTGCTGTCCTCGAGGTCCCAGTATATTCACAGCCTCTGTCGCCGCAAAATTCTCGAATGTTTGGAGTAGCGCAATGCTTTCTTTTGAAAGGAGCGCAGAACTGTAATTCAAGCCCGACAAAAAGGATGCAAAAACACTTGTCTCGAACTCAATGTTGGCTCCACTGATATATCCATTCAAAAAGCTGTCGTACTGATCGAACGCCTTCCCTCTACCCTCCTCAGGGTGTCTAAATATCGTGGGAAGTAGTTCATGCTCGGCGTCTCCGTGTCCGCGAGCCAGAAATTTCTTACGCTTTCCATGAATGTTTGAGGCAAATGTGTCAGCAGTCGGAAGCAATGCCTCTAGGAACGGCTCCGCGTCATCAAAGGCGTAATGAAGATGGGTGTCTCGGAGCTCAGGCGCAATCCCGCCAACATGGAAGCTCTCATCTAATTTTCGGAAACTGCGAAATATGACCTGCAGTTGTGCTGAAAATTCATCAATCGAAATTCTCATTAGGAGCCGCCACAAATAACGTCGAGTTGTTTGGTAGTATCATCTGATTAGAACAGCTGGGCAAGTGACGAACTCGTTCAGAGAGATGCTTCGACGCTCCAGCCCGATGCGTGCGAAGCGACTTTGCAAAGTCCGTTTTCTGCACAGAGCGGCCTTTCCAAAGGGACCCACGGGATTTGTGGTTCCCGGCCTAGGCCAGGAACTCCTTCTTCACCCTGCTTTTGGATACTCCTTTGATAGCGGCTCTATCTGCCGCCGCATCTTCCTGTCCAGGGGCATGAGGTACTTGTGCCGTTTGAGGTGGACACGAGGAAGCTGTTTGAAGCCCAGAGATCGGGCGTATTGCGGATAGTCCATTCCCAGCCGCTTGATGCGGAGGCTCATGCTTCGACCGTGAACCAGCTCGTCTCCGATCTTGTAGACATGGGATTTGACACAGCCTTCATAGATCCAGTTTTGCAACGCCGAGAGCGGGAGGGTGACCTGATCGCGGGGTCAAGCAACAGCTACATCGCCACGCTGGTAGAACGCCATTCCCGCTTTGTGATGCTGGCGAAGATCGAAAACAAGGACACACAAAGCGTCATCGCCGCCCTCATCAAGCAGGCGCGCAAGCTTCCCAAGGACCTCTACAAATTGCTGACTTGGGATCGTGGGTCCGAGATGGCCAGTCATGCGAAGTTCACTATGGCCACCAAGATCGAAGTTTACTTTTGTGATCCTCAGTCTCCATGGCAGAGAGGCAGTAACGAAAATACCAACCGTCTTCGCAGACAATACTTCCCCAAAGGCACTGATATATCAGGCTTCAGTCAAGCTAAACTCAGCGCCGTTGCACGCCAGCTCAACGAGCGCCCCAGAAAGACCTTGCAATACCAGACCCCAGCAGAGAAATTTGAAGCCTGTGTTGCAGCGACCCGTTGAAACCGCAGCAGGAAGTAGACATTTGCAATGTCGCGACAGACAAGGCTGTCGCGACGTCTGACTCTGCAATCTTCAAATTCAGAAATCTTGCCAAGCACCCGAACCTGCCCCATTGGTCCCGGTTGCCAATTCTGGCTGCTCAGACAGTTCAAGATCCCATTCATCTGCGCCATGTGCCGAGGGTACTGGCGCTAAATCATCAGCAGTTTCAACTGTGTTCTTAGAACTCCCAGAGATCTGGAACTTCCCAACAAGCTTGGTCAATTCAGCCGCATCACTTTTGAGCAAATGACTGGCAGCGGTCGCCTCTTCAACCATCGCGGCATTTTGTTGAGTGACCTGGTCCAATTGAACCACTCCTGTGTTGATTTCACCTAATCCTGTGGACTGTTCGACGGCCCCCCTGGAAATGTCAGTCACCAAATTGGAGATATGTCCGACTCTTTCGACGATGCTCCGCAAAGCTTCACCCGCTCGACCCACCAGATCAACACCGCGTTCTACCTGCTTGGAACTGTCACCAATCAGCGTCTTTATCTCCATTGCTGCGTCTGAAGATCGCTGGGCCAAGGCCCGTACTTCAGAGGCAACCACCGCAAATCCACGTCCCGCTTCGCCCGCACGAGCAGCTTCCACCCCAGCATTGAGTGCCAAGAGGTTTGTTTGAAATGCAATGTCATCGATCACTCCGATGATCTGCGAAATATGGGTTGAAGATTCTTCTATCTCGGTCATCGCTGCAACTGCATTTTCCACCACTACACCACTGATTTCGGCCTCGCTCTTGGCTTCGTTGACGATCTTTTCAACGCTGCGCGCTCCCTCTGCGGCGGATTTGACGCTCGTCGTCATCTCTTCCAGAGCAGCAGCGGTTTCTTCGAGGGTTGCGGCCTGACTTTCGGTTCGGTTCGATAGATCATCCGACGACTGGCTGATTTCGGCGGCCCCATTTCCAATGCTTCTCGCGGCATCAATCACTTGTGCAAGTGTATTGCTCAACGTTTGAACGGTTGTGTTAAAATCAGCTCGCAGCTTTTCATGCTCATCAGAGAATGCCTCATCAATGCTTCTCGAAAAATTCCCCTCCGATAGGCGCAACAGTCCTGAGCTCAGAACTTCCACGACATGTTGCTGCTGTTGCTGCTGTTGCGCGCGATCCTCTTCTGCACTGCGCGCTTGTTTTAGATCACCCTGCATCGAAACAAGTGTCTTGCCGATCTGGCCAATTTCATCTCCCCGGTTGGCCTCTTCGACGTCAATGTCCAGGGCACCGGAGGCCACCGATTCCATATCTTGACAGATACGGCCAATCGGTCTGGTTACGGATCGTGCAAACAGCGAACCAAAAAGCGACATTATGATAGTGATACCCATTCCGATCATCAGCAACTTATTACGCTGTTGCTTTACCGGCCCCATAATCTCGACGATATCCTGTTCGGCTACGATGGCCCAGTCAGCATAGCCAAGATCCAAAGGTTTGGCATAGGCAGCGACCTGCTGCCCTTGCAGGCCAGTATTTTCGGAACTGTAGGTGCTTTCGCCGGACTGAGCCGCAGTCAAATGGCCAGTTGCAGGTAGGGATTGCAATACTTGATAGCCTGCTTCAAATCTTGATGTGGTGCGTGCCAGATTGTCCTGGCCGACAATAAAGATCTCAGTGGTTTCACCAAGCCCATCAGGATTATTAACAATCTCACCGAGCATGGCGACTGGGATCTGCAAGGCAACAACGCCCAGAGCCACACCGTTTGCATCCTCTACTGGTGTTGCGATGAAAGCGGCAGCGGCTCCAAAACTGGGTTCATAGGGTTCCATGTCTGTGAAATACACTTCGCCAACTTGACCGTTAATAGCTTGGCGAAACAGCACGCCAAGACCCGAGTCCTTATAGGCGCCACTGATCAAGCTGGTAGCATAGTCCAATTCCTTGAAGACAGAATATATGATATCGCCATTAGGGCTGATCAAAAAGGCATCATAGTAGCCTTTTGTTTCTATGAGTGTTCGCAACCCTGGATGATATTTCCCATGTTCAACATGATAGGCTTGATCCCCGGCGGCTCGATTTAGCAGGTGTTTTTCACCTGTCTGATTTGGATTATTGTGGATATAGGCTGCAGTCAAAGCAGAAGCAGCCCCCTCCATTTCTGCCCAGGTTTGCCCAAATGCAGACAGGGCGTTCCCCGTCGCAGGAGACGCTCCAAGGGTCAAGAGATCTGATCGAATGCTATTCATCAACTGTTGGACGGCAGCCCGGCGATCCGCAACCATCGAAGACATTTGTTGTTGGACGTTTTGAAAGGCTTGGCGCTGAAAACTAATGAGGCTGACCACAATTAGAATGGCTCCGATAAGAACACTGAAACCTACAATGAATAATGGAAGCTTCTTCGAGAGCTGTACGGACTTTAGATTCACCATTTGGAACTCCACAAACTAACCAAGCACACCTTTGAGTTGGCAGTTCAAACATTAAGAAGGCGCAAACTGCAATCATGGGGTGATTTGAAGGATTGTCTGGATGTTCATAGGGTGGAAATAAGCGTCAAATCGATACTTTCATGGGTTGCTATACGTGAGCTCCAGCAGCTCACCCTCCTTAGACGTGTACGCAAAATCCGCCACGATTTGGAAAAAATGATTCGGCCTCTTGGACAAGCTCTCTCCGAAGTACAAAACGAGGTCAGAACATGAGGCCGCCGCGAAGCGATTTGTGAACGGGCTGCTACCTCAAGACACTGCATGCGAGCAGCCAAGACATGTGACCCTTCACTACAGAAAGTTTCACAGATAGAAATATCACCACTGGACTTCTCAGGTGTTTTGGAAGGCAGCTGACAAATCATTTCTGAGCAGTTCTCGCTGCAGACATCCGGCCAGTTTTGGAAAGGCCGCTCTGCGCAGGAAGCGGGCTTTGCAAAGCCTGGTGAACAGTCCTAAGCTGACCATTGTACGACACCCTTCTAAAGACCATTCCCAGGCCGAAGCGGACCTAGTATTTTCGTGAGGCTTCCCCTGAGCTCAATGCAGATCCGGCAGCTAGGTTGTCTCGCTTGGTGCATGCGTGGCCACTCCCGGCCGGTGCTGAAACCGGAAACCGCGACGAAGATATTTTATCTGGTTTGCTTACAAGGAAATATGTCACCGTGATAAACCACTTTACCGTTTCGTAAGGCGCTCTACCCATAGTTGACAGATTGTTTCGAGAGGGCGCTATTGTGTCGGTTAAAGATCTTCTTTTCTCGGTTCTGCAGACTCAGCAAGATCCGGCTTTTATCTTGCGATTAGAAAATGAACTGACGCTATCTTCTGCGAAGGTCGTCTGGGGCAACGCTGCTTTGTCCAGAATTTTTCATCATTCGCACGAGACTTGGCAACACCGGTCTCCTCTGCTTTTTCTCGACGAGGCCACGACGGATTTTCTACAAAAAGGCCTGAAGGAGCAACAGGCCAGCCCGATCAGACTCCGAAACGCTCTAAACATACCGGTTGCAGGGCAAGATACTCTGTGTTTCGACCTCGAAGTGACTTTCCTTGCCCAGGAGAACATCGAAGACACGCACGTCTTTGGCCGCTTTGTGGACGCCACGGAACGCAAACAACTTCAAACTCGCATGAAGACAGCACAGGCAGAAGCCGAAACGGTAAAGGCCCGTTTCGAACACGCTATTAGTTCTATTCCAGAAGGTTTCGCGATGTATGATCGCGACGATGTTTTGGTGGCGTTCAACGCAAAATACGCAGAGCTTTACAAGCACACAGAGCCAGCCATCAAAGTGGGGGCCACGTTTGAATCCATCATGCGATACGGGCTTGAACACGGGCAGTACCCTGAAGCGAAAGGGCAAGAAGAGGCTTGGCTTGCGGAACGCCTGGATCGAGAAAATAGGAAACGCGCTCCAGTCGAGCGCAGGTTGCCGGGCGGCAAGTTTCTCCGCATACAGGAAGTCGAAAACGAGCGAGGTGATCTCATTGGGTTGCGCTCGGATGTGACGCAGTACTACCAGCAACAACAGGAGTTGGAGCAAAAGGCCAAGGATCTTGCTAAGGCAAACGAAGAGGCTGAGGCAGCAAGTCTGTCGAAAGACAGGTTTTTTGCCCGTATGAGCCACGAACTGCGGACGCCGATGAATGGAATTTTAGGCCTGGCAGAGGTGTTAGAACACACTGCTCTAAATCCGCAGCAACGCTCCTACCTGAAGACCATCTCAGGATCGGCGACCAGCCTTCTCAGTATCATTAACGACATTTTGGATTATTCCAAAGCGACGGAGGGCAAGTTCACCTTTGCCAATGAGCGGTTCTCGCTAAAGGATACCATTTATGAAGCCGCAGGCCTTATTCAGCCGCTTGCGCATGATAAGAATTTGGACTTTTGGATTGAATACCCCCTGACAGTGCCTACCCATTTCTTCGGGGATAGTGCGCGTGTCCGACAGGTTCTCCTCAATCATCTTGGGAATGCGCTAAAATTCACCCAAAACGGGCATGTGGGTCTGCGCGCAGCGTATCAGACTGTTGATGGCGACGCACAGCTCTCTTTGTCGATTGTGGACACAGGTCGCGGGATTCCCGAGGAACAGATGGACACGTTGTTCTCGGCCTATGAGCAAGCCAATCAGGAAACGGAAATTGCGGTGGAAGGAACCGGGCTGGGCCTGGCGATCTCCAAAGCTCTTGTCGAGCAGATGGGGGGCGCAATCCATGTCGTTTCCACAATTGGGAAGGGGTCGTGCTTTACCGTGTCCCTTGCCTTGCCTGCCTGTCCTGTATCGGGCCTAAAAGGAAAAGATCGGCAAGTCCCGGCCCAAAAGCGTAATGTGGCACTTGTTGGCCCACGGACTGAGTCAAATATGGTTCTGACTAAAAACCTGGAAGCACTGAATTGCCGCGTAGTTGCGTTTGAAGATGCTGACCAGCTTTTAAAGGACTGTGATCAATTTCATGCTGTTGTGTGGGATGGCGATCACGTTGATTGCTCCCGGCCTCCTGCAAAAAAAGTGCTCGACCGGCAGACTGGCCAGTGCACACATGCCTTAATGGTCTCCACACCTATACGGTATTCCTCTGCTAGACCTGAAGCCGCCGATTTTGCAGCGACTTGGCTCAAACCGGTACGAAGCGAGGAAATCGAACAGGCCCTCCGTCCCGAGCTGCTCTCAGGATTCGATCGGAGTGGCGACAATGAGAAGACGGCCAATTCCATGCCTTGTAAAAACAGTATCGGCTATGGGCGGGTGCTTGTCGTTGATGACAACAAGACCAATCGGTTGGTGGCTGGAAAACTGTTAGAGACAGTTGGCGTTATGGTAGATTTCGCAGGTAATGGGTTAGAGGCGCTGGATTTGTACAAAGCGCTAAGACCCAAGACCATTTTTATGGACGTCGCTATGCCTGTGATGGACGGAATTCATGCGACGTCACACATCCGAAAACTTGAGTTGGATCTCGGGCTGGCGCCATGCAAGATCTTTGCGCTGACAGCAAATACGCACAAAGAACAAGTAGATTTATGCCTCAAATCCGGAGCTGATGGCGTGATTGGAAAACCTGTAAAACGAAACGAACTGATAGAGGCTATCAGTCTTCCAAGCGCTTGAAATACTGCAGGAACCGACCCGGACAGAGCTGATGTTCTCCGAGCGTTGAATCACGAAGAACTGAGAAGTTTTGTAGTTCATAGTAGTGGGATTGTGCAACTCGGAAAGTAATGATCTTCAAATTGGGGGCCCATGCATGCAAATACAGGGCGGCTAAACACAATAGATGATACCAAAATCAGAATTAATCTTATCATTTATGTCTTACTCCATAAATCGTCATGTGAAATCGATATAACTTTGAGCCGCTATCAAAGGAGTATCCAAAAGTAGGGTGAAGAAGGAGTTCCTGACTTAGGTCTGCGACCAATGAATGCGATGGCAACTATGTCCGCTCAGCCGACCTAGACCTACTGCCTCAGTCCCGGTTTGGTACGCTGGTGCGGCGAACAGCGGCAATGCACAGATCACGATATGAAGGTGATCTGCGATCGCCTCAACAACACGCCCCGTAAATGCCTCGGATGGAAAACACCCGCCGAAGTCTTCCGCGAAAAAATGATGGAGGAAATGGGTCGATCCGCCTACCCTCAGAAGGAATAGGAGTCGCGGTTCAAGTATCGCTCACATCCGATACTTCATGCCTAACACTCCATCTTTCCAAAAGACTAGAGTGTTGCGACGACCCGTTGAAACCACAGTGTAGAGCACTCTTTTGCTGCATCTGCGCCAATGCCTGTTTTATTGACCCAAGGAGTGCCCCCTACTTTTCAAACCGCGTAGAATATGGTTCGAAAACCAGCGCATCGCTGGTCTCCCGACAAGGATCAGGGCCAGACCCAAGGTGACCAGTATAGCCGACACGATCTCTCCCGATCCGGTGGTTTCGCCAAGGACAAGAATACCAAGCCCGAGCGTCACGACCGGGATGAGGGCGGGAAGTGTCGCTCCGGCGACGGGTCCCAGCAGTTCGGCGGAACGGTTGAAGGCATAGATGGCGACGACACTGACAAGAACGCCCTGAAACCCGGCTTGCATCAACACATCCGCTATCGGAGCTGCAAGAATCTGTTTGGGCAAGGCCGCGAGATAGACGGGCAGGTAGAAAACCGCCGACCCCACCGCAACGATTGCGGTTGCATTCAGTGCCGGGACGGCAGCGCAACGGACTATCAGGGTATAGCTCGCCCACATCGTGCCGGTTCCGATCAGGATCAGGTGGCCGGTTGTGATGGCTCCGCCAGACCGCGTGAAGAGGACGATCCCCGTTGCCGTCACCAACAGTCCAGTAAACCGCGCCGCCCCGATCCTGTCGCCAAAGATCGCCCGACCCAGCAGAACAGAGACGATGGCCATCACCCCCGGATTGAGCGCCCCCGCAGCCGCTGCGGGGGCGGTTTTCATGGCCAAGGAGATCAACAGCACGTAGGGCGCTCCGAACATGACCACCATCGCGACAAGACCGATCAGCCCCAGCCGGTCGGTCCCGGTGCCGCGCCGCAGTGCGACGGGCGCAAGGATTAGCGCAGCCACTCCGAACCGCAGCATGGTCAGGTCATAAGCGTTGAGGCTCGTGGTCACACCAAGCCGCAGCATGACCAAAGACCCCGACCAGACCGTGATTGCTACGACCGCCCAGGCAAGACCCGAAAAGGTATTCAACGATGTGATTGACATGCCATATTCTCCTTGGTTGGTCGGAGACTAGGCTTTGATTTCTGTTAAGAAAAACGATATAATCTGACATTATGATGCAGAAAAACTCAACATCAGACATCATCATGTGTCGCGAGACAGCGAACCGGACGCTCAATCTGGATGCGCTGCGCAGCTTCGTCGCCATTTGCGAAACCGGATCGTTTCGGCGCGCGGCGGCAAGGGTGCATAAATCCCCCTCGGCCGTCAGTCTCCAGATCGGTAAGCTCGAAGAACTGCTCGGCGTCCGTCTGCTGGACCGGGATGCGCGCCATGTCGCGCTGACGGATCAAGGCGGGACGTTGCTTGGACAGGCCCGTCGCATTCTGGGGATGAATGACGAAACCCTTGCTCTGTTTCGTCGGTCTGCGCTCGTGGGGCGTCTGTGCCTGTCCGCGCCGCATGATCTTGGCGTGTCCCTTGTGCCTGGCCTGTTGCGGCGTCTGGCCGAGGTTCATCCGGGCGTTCACGTCGATGTTCGGTTGGGGACGAGCGACGCTGTGCAGAAAGGTATCACTGACGGCTCCGCCAATCTGGCCCTGTTCAACGATGTCGGGGCATCCGCGATCCAAGCTCATGATCTTTTCTCGGAGCCACTGAAATGGCTGGTTTTGGATGGCGGGCAAGCGGTTCAGCAAGACCCGCTCCCCCTCGCCGTGGCAGACGTGGGATGCGCATGGCGTGATGCAGCTCTGAACGCGCTCCAGACGGTGGGCCGAGCTTATCGGATAGCCTATTCGAGCGATACGTCTATGGGACAGGTCGCCGCCCTACGGGCTGATCTCGCCGTAGCTGCTTTACCACTGTCGCTGGCGGACCGCGACTTGATTGAGGCCCCGTCGCACTACGATCTGCCACAACTGCCGCTCACCCATATCCGCGTAGCCGACGATGGCAGTGAACTGGCGAGGGCCTTCGTCGAACTGGTTGCAGCAGACATGCGGCCCCGCCCGCGTGTCGCCACGGAGTGAGTTGGTAGCACCGCACTGTCTTGAATGCAGCCATTCGAACAACACGCAGCATCGGTCAAAGAGGGCTCACTGCCGCCGTTCGCCGCGCCAGCGCACCAAACCGGGATTGAAACCGCAGGTCAAGGTCGGCTGAGCGGACGGAGCTGCCGTCCGTTGCAGTTGGACTAATGACCGGTTCGGTTCCGAGCGGGGTAGTGTCGAGCAGCCCGAGCAATCAACGACTATCTGGCGAACATTACAGTTATCACCAGCGCTGCAAGTCCGATTGTCCAAGCATCAAAAAGAAACATTGGCCAGCGGTTGAATACGCCAATAGTTATTGGAGAAAGAAGCCATGGAAGCGGCCCATTTGTCCGCTCCGAAACTCTTCTCCGCACTCGAATGGCAACAAACGCGGACAAAAGGCCGAAGATGACGAACAGATAAGGAAAAATTGTAGAGGTAGCCAAGAGCGCTAGGACACCAAACATGAAAGGTAGATCAAGCTTCATGTCTTCCTCGAGGTTACCCTTCTTATAGAAGGGCGGGAAGCTGCTGCTGACTTGCAATGCCAAGATCAGGTAGCTGAAACCGAAGATGCCGACTAAGAACGGAATGGAGGAAATACTCATTGGCCAGTCACACTTTTGATCCGAATCTCTGTGAACGGACACTAGCCGCGTGTGCAGCATCCGTCAAAATCGGGCTCGTAGCTGCCATTCTCCGCTCCGTAGCAAACGAAGGTACCCCAGCCGTGTTTCAAAATCAGTTCCGAGTTCGAAACACGGCTGGGGCATGTCGATTTTGTTCAAATCGTTGTCATGAAACACATAATCCCATTCTAGGAACTGAGCCGCTTCAGTCAGCGCTAGTTCCGAGTTCGGAACTGCACATAATGACCACTATCGGACTCTAGGCGACCGTAAGTGCTTATTTTTAGGGGCTGTGGTGGGGGAGGGGAGTTTGAAAGGCGAAGTGTCTGCAAATTGCCTTGGTGCCCTGTATGGGCCATTCTGGCCGGGTTCGAAAGACAAAACGTCCGGGGCCTTCAAACCCTTTTGAACCCTATTAAAAGCCCATTTTTTCAAGGCTTCATCCGGCATCATCGGGGGTCTTCCGGTTACTGCAATATCAAGTGTCTCCTAACAGTCAGGTCATCGGGTGGCAGCTCCCAGCCCAAAGCGGACAAGGAGCTGCAAACAATATTGGTGAAAGCAGACCTTCGCCAAGGTTTGCAAACTCGATTGATGTTTTGGGGCAGAGTGCCAGCCCACTAGGTCATTTCCACGACGGCTCTTCGCTCATCGCATCAATGGGTGGCTTTGCTCTTTGCTACCTGCTTTCGGAGGAGGCGATGACATGCCCATCTGGTCATGACGGCGAAGAACCAAGTACTCCCCTAATCGTGCGGGAGATTGCGATCAGCTTGCATAACCTGAACACGGTCTGGCCAGGTTGATTGGATGTAAGCCAAAATGTCCCAGATTTCGTCATCAGTGAGCACGTTTCCAAATCCCGGCATGCCGCTGGCAAAACCTATGACGCCACGCGCCGCCAGCGCCTCTTCGCCACCAAGCCGGGTGTATTCGAAAAGAAGCTGGTTGTCGTGGTGCCAGGTGTGACCAGACGCATCATGGGGCGGTGCGGGTAGGACTCCGTTTGCATCAGGGGTGCGCCAGTCGGGTTGCCCTTCGAGGTTTGCGCCGTGGCAAGAAGCACATTCTTGGGCGTAGAGGGTTTGACCATTGATCAAGTCTCGGTCATCCAGTTCGTGACCGGCAGTTGCACCGGTCGCGAAGCTGGAAACAGCAAAGATCAAAGCGTGCTTCATACAACCTCCACCCATGTCTTCATACCTGCTGCCTGGTGGCCAAGCATGTGACAGTGCAATAACCATTTTCCGGGGTTGTCGAATACGCAAACGATGTCGCGGGTCTCGCCTGGTTCGACAAGTGTAGTGTCCCGGAAAGCGCCAAGACTGTCGTCGCCCCCGACCTCAAAGAAATGGTGCCCATGCAGATGGATGCCATGCGCGAAACGGGTGTCATTCACCAGACGAATGCGCGCTGTTTGTCCGTTCTCAAAACTGTGGAATGGTGTGTCCTTGAGGCCGGGTTGGCCGTTTAGCGTCCAGATTTCCCCTCCCATCATACCCTGCATCATACGGCGGCTCATGGCCCCACCTTCCATGGTGAGGGTCAGGGAAACGGCGTTACCCATATCTGGGCGCACGGCCTTGTTGGGGGGTAACGTGGGAATGTCCGTTGGTTGCCGCCTTGTGTTCTTGCCCTCAACTTGGATTTCGCCCAACAGGTAAGGGGCGTCTCGTGTTGGGAAGAAAATGCTCACTGAGATAGTTGAAACTACATCGACAATGATGTCGGCGCGTTGGGCCGGTGCTAGGACAAGGCCGGATAGCTCTTGTGGGCTGACAAGTGGCATGCCGTCCAACGCGACCACTTTGCCTTCTATGCCTTCAAGCTCGACGGGAAAAATTCGATCCGTCGCGACGTTGATCAGCCGCAAACGCAGGCGATCACCGAAACGGACCGGCGTGTTCGGATCGACAAGTGCACGGGCAAAATTTCCAAGCCGTCCCTGATGCGCCTGATCGTGCATGTTCTCGAAATCATCCGCGAGTGCGCCGCTTTCGGTCATGCGCCAGTCGTCAATTATAACAACCAGGTCGTGATCCACATCGGGCGGTGTCGGTTCTTCAACGATCAGCGCACCGTATAGGCCTTTGGCAACCTGTTCCCAGGATCGGTTATGTGAGTGATACCAGAATGTTCCTGCATCAGGCGCCCGAAAGCGGTATCCAAACTCACCGCCTTTTTCGACCACATCTTGGGTCATTCCCGGCACACCATCCATTGCATTGTCGATGCGCAAACCGTGCCAATGCACTGCCGATCCTTCATCAATCTGGTTCAGGAACCGGATGTCAAAGACGTCGCCCTGGCGGGCGCGAAGTACTGGACCGGGAGTGCTGCCGTTGAAACCAAGCATCGGGGTTGCTGGTTCCCCTTGGGGTAGGACTTGAGCATTGACTGGCTGTGCAATCAACTCAACGGGTGCTGATGCAAGCGCGATGCGCGGAACCAATGCCGCTGCGCTTGTTGTGATCAGGAAGTCTCGCCTGTTCATGAGATACCTCAATTCGGAAGGGTCAAAACGGTGGTGAGCGTTGCGGTTGCCGCCATGACAACCAGAATGGCCACTGTTTCGGTTTCTATGGAACGGGCCAAATGGCGCGCAGCTTTAGCGTCTCCGGCTTGCATCGCGGGAACGAAGCGGAGTTTATTTGCAGCCGCCAGCGTCAGGACCGCGCCGACAAGTAGCAGCTTGATCAGAAGGGCTTGGCCATAGCCAGTCGTTGTCAATGCTCGCAGGTCGCCCAACAACATCCAGGCCATTAGCCCCCCCGCCAAGATCAGGGCCGGAACGATCACAGAAGCGGCTTGCCCAAATCGGTGTCCCAATGTGGCTGCCCTAGCCAAATGCTCGGACCGCCGCGACAGGGCGTGCAGTGGTCCCAAGATACCAACCCAGATGGCAATCCCCAGAAGGTGCAGGAGCAAGAGTAGGCGGACACCAGTAACCTCCAATCCGGGGACATGCCCGATTTGGGTAAAGGACCACAGGGCAATCAATCCTCCGGCAAGCGCGATCCATTGGCCAACACGAGGGATGAAAAGCCCAAGAATGATCAAAACCGTCCCTGAGATCCGATAGACCAGCGCGTCGCCAACTGGTGTTTGCCACAACAGGCCGAGCATTTCTGGATCGGTCATCCCATCGGCTCCGCCCGTTAGGGCGGCTCCACGGAGCATGAAAGCAAGGACTGCAGCGGCAAGCGCGCCCCCCGCCAATAGGGTTGCCTGTAGACGGATCCTATCACTGAGAGGCGATACCAAATCGCCAAAGACGGCCCGAATGATCACAAGCCCAACGGATCCCAATACGCCGATGTAAAGTACCAGCTTGGCAAGGATTGCGGCGATTTCCCAAATGTCCGGCATGCTCAGTCCACCGTGAACATGAAATCGCCCTGCATGGCATGCCCGTCCTTCCCCAAGCCCCGCCATTCAATGCGATAGGAGCCTGCCCCTATGCCTTCAAGCGGGAGCGTGAACACCTGCCCAAAGCTGGTTTGCTCGCCAAGATCAAGCCTGACGGTAGGATGGTCCTCATAGGTCATAACTACCCGTGTCAGACGGATGTCGGCAGCGAAGTCGAAACTGATGTTGTTGGGAACTTCCGCAATTACCGCGCCATTGTCAGGTGTCGTGCGGTCCACACGAGAATGTGCTAAGGCACTGGTGGCAAGGGCTGAGAGCAGTGCAAGTATAGCAAGTCGTTTCATTCTGTATTCCTCAGTTGATTCCGTTGGCGCGCTGAATTTCGCGGAGGTAGGCGATGACCATGGCGACATCGCCACGGGTCAGGCCCCCAACCGGCGGCATGTCCCCGAACCGCCAGTGATGGCTTCTGACACCCATCGCGACCGCGCGTTGAAAGGATTCGTCTGCATGGTGACTGGGTTCATAGATAACATGGATCAACGGCGGTCCTACGCCCTCAATGCCAACCGCATTGCTGCCGTGACATGCGGCACAAGCGCTTTCAAATATACCCTGTCCGATAACGGCATTTCCTTCAATCTGCGGCATCTGAATTTCGACTAAGGCACTGACTTCGGGCGGTGCCAACTGCGATACGTGTTGGGTGGGTTCGGGGCGTAGCAAGCTGTAAGCAGCAGTGCCCGCGACGGCGCATGCGCCGATCAGAAGGTATTTATGGTTCATGTATTGGTCCAAACTTTGAAAGACAGGATCAGGCCGCAAACTCGTAGCGGCACATCGGAACGCGCTCACAGGCGTGAACAGCGTCGAAAACCTGTTTCAAGAGTTAGGTGGCCTCTCCGGGCTTCCCGGTTCTTCAAGCGCCGAGAGACTTGAAACCTGCCATGCCAAAACAATCTCAGACCTTTCAAAGATTACTTTGAAAGGTTGCACAGTGAGCGCGAGAGCATTGCACAGGAATGGGTTGCATTCATCATGTGCCATCGCGTCCGATCCAGGCGGAACACTCGTGGCAATTCTTCCTTGAGCGTGATCAAGCTGGCTCTCTTCCACAGTCATGTTCATGTGGGTCTCGCAATGCCCGCCAAAACAGTTTTTTGACATTGCATGCGCAGTGGTTCCTAGTCCAGTCATCAGGAATAGAAAAACAACGAGTAGCGTCGTGGATATGTTGCAAAGGCACTTCACAAGGCGAGGCTATCTCAAACCAAAACTCATTTCAATGCGAGCCAAGGTCCATGATACGCGTTGAGCCAGGAGGCTTGGCAGCGAGAAATCTAACTGATTGCACAGATGAATGTCCGCATTGGGAGAGCGTTTGAGTTTTGCAAAGGTCGCAATCTGCGCATAGCCGCCGTTCGCCGCTCCAGCGTACCAAACCGGGACTGAGGCAGTAGGTCAAGGTCGGCAGAGCGGACTTTGCTGCCATTAAGGAGAAATTGCACGTAGTTTTGTTACCGTACCTCTTGCGACTATTCTGCTGCCTTCGTGGCAATTAAAATTGGTGCCAACGGACAGCCGACTTTGATGGTAATCAACCATGTCTCTAACTAGTATGTGCATGTAGGCGTTGTATGTGCCGTTCAAAGGTACACCTTTGGGGATCGGTACGCCATCTTCATTCAAAAAATTAGGGTAGATCATATAGATGTTCGCAGACAAGTTCCGCCTAGGCTCTAGCGGATTGTCTTCAGCATAGCCAAAATCCCAACGGATGTAATTGTGAGGCGGCACCGTTCGCCCGCCCTCTTCAACCCTGAGTATTGTGATTTCGGCCTCAAAGTCGGGCTCGGCTGAATATAGATCTATCATGGACACTAGGATTGCATTCTGGATCGTCGTCCACAACATACAACGACAGTTTCTATGGGCTCAAAGCTGTCTTGCGGCGGTGCAGCAGCACACCTGCAGCGAAATCACGTGTGATCCCTGGTGGGCGATGACTGGTGCCAGCCCAAAACGGACACACGGCCCTAGATGCGAATTTGCGAAAGCCGACCTTCACCGCGCATGTCGAAAATGGGTAGACGCTGGAAACAGTTACCATACGGAATAGGGTCGACCTCACCTTTAGACTGCCATTTTTGGAGTTTATTAAAAGTCTCCTATATGCCAGCTTTAGTCACGTTGGCGGTCAACTTTGTGCCCGTGTTCTTTTGCAAATTTTTAGGGAATACATAATGAAACATGAACTCTATGGTTGTCCGTGTTGCAGTGGCACATTTGGTGGACTCTTTTCCGTTAACAACACTGTACGTAATCTGAAAGAGGAAGCCGCCAGCGAGAACGGATGGTCTTGCAACTGGGGGATCGACTGGGCGCGCCTTGGCCGACGGGACTTTCTCAAATCTGGCGCGGCCCTTGCCGGGCTGTCGACGCTATTGCCAAACGGGGGCCAAGCGCAGTCAGCAGCATCGACGCAGGCCACCACAGTCTTCACCAACGGCAATATCCTCACGGTAGACGACGATTTTTCGGAAGCCGACGCGATTGCTTTGCGCGGAAACCGGATTTTGGCTGTTGGGAGTGATGGTGAGGTCCGCGCCGTGGCCGGTGCGGATGCCGACATAATCGATCTGGGTGGCAAGACAGTGCTGCCAGGGTTTATCGACGCACATACTCACGTTGTGTCTGGTTCGGTGGTGGATGCCATTATGGAATACGTTGGCATGGCCCGCTATTCCACGGTCGCTGAAGTGCTCGATCATATTGCGCAGCGGGTGGCAGAAACACCTGCAGGCGACTGGCTGGTGTTTCGCAATTTTGACCCTGCCGTGCAGGAAGGGGCTGACGCTCTGACTTTCGCGGATCTTGACCCAATTTCAACCGAGCACCCGATTTTTGTCCTGAACGCCTCCGGCCATCTGGCCTATGCCAATTCCAAGGCCTTTGAAGTCTCTGGCGTGACCAATGATGTCGAAGATCCCCCAGGAGGAGAGTTCGTGCGGGACGCAGATGGCAAGCTGACCGGTACGATGAAGAACAACGTCGCGTTTTTGAAGATCGCGGAAAACTACCCGGCGATGGCGGAGGTGAACCCGGTTGAGGGTCTGCTTGGGCTGTTGGACAAGTGGGCGAAATTTGGCCTGACAACAGTTTCTGAGCTTAGCCTTGGTGCATTGGCACAGTCCCCTGCAGACGTCCAGGTCATGGCCGCCGCGGCACAATCTGGGCGCCTGAACGCGCGCATTCGGGCCTATCCGTTCTATACCATCGGGGCGGAGGCTTGGGACGAAGCCAAGGTCATGCAAGGCGATGGCAATGCCCTTGCGCGTATTGCAGGCTATAAGCTCGTCGCCGATGGCTCCAACCAAGGCTTTACCGGCCTGCAGCGCGAACCCTACCTGGACAGCGACAGTCGCGGCTTGGCATATATGCAGCCTGACCAACTGACCGCCGCCGCACTAGAGAGGGCCAGTAAGGGCTGGCACTTGGCAATCCATGGCAATGGCGATGCAGCGATCGACAATATTCTCGACACCTGCGAGGCGCTACGTGAGGCTGGGATCGACATGTCTCGCGTCCGCCCAAGGATCGAACATTGTTCGATCCTTCATGACGAACAGATCGCGCGGATGAAGGATCTCGGTGTCTCTGCCAGCTTCCTGATCGGCCACGTTCATTTCTGGGGCATCGCCATGCGTGACGAGGTTTTTGGCGAAGAAAAAGCACAGCTTCTCGACCGCTGCCGCAGTGTCGACGAAGCAGGTGTTGGCTTCACATTGCACTCGGACTTTATGGTGACTGATCCGGACCCCTTGCATATGATCGAGATGGCAGTGACCCGGCGCACCTGGAAAGAACCAGACTATATTCTTGCGCCTCAAGAAACGATTTCAGTAGAAACTGCCATTCGCGCCATGACTTCGGAAGCCGCGTGGCAGCTTTTCTCTGATCACGAAGTTGGCAGTTTGGAACCCGGAAAACTGGCGGATATGGTAATCCTCGATCAGGATCCACGTGACGTTGACCCAAATGAGATCAAGGCGATCAATGTTCTTGAAACCTGGATGGACGGACGTCAAGTTTTTCAGGCTTGAACACTTCAATTTGCGGTGCTCGGCAACGGTATGAGGCCTGCTCAAGGGGGGGGCAACGGTGATGTTTCTGTGGCGCCCCCAAGCGGCTTTTACCGCACAGGACATGAACGGCTGCTGTCGGCAAATGGCCGACACTTTGCCAACTCCGCTTTCTGCGCTTAGCTGACGTAGCAGGGGGCTGCGTGGCTGGCGCCGATCCGTACAGGTTGCGGATGACTGCTGTCAGCCCGAAGCGGACACGACTTGTGCATCCTCAGCACCAGAGCGTTCCCGAAGTGAGGGCGGAAACCGGTCCTTCGTTGCAAGTGCGTTGGCACAGAGCCCATCTGACGAAAGCAGCCGTTCAATTAAAGTTCAAATCCAAAATTCTGCAAAAGATCTAATGGCCGCTGCGAACGCAAACCTACCAATGCGATGTCCCGAATATTTGACCGCAGCGCTTATAAGGCCGGTGGTGGCATGCGGTGGGCCGTATTCGGCTACGCTGCCTTGACTTGGTTCCTTTGACGCACAATTGGCAAGATTTCCCTATGCAACGACGTCAGTTGATAGACGCGGTATCGCCAGTTTTTCCTATCGGCTTGGGATGTATGAATTTCGGAGGGTTTTATGGACCATCTTCGGAATCCCAAGCGTGGGAACCCGTTCGGCCAAACACCTGGAAGATTGCGTGGAGGGGGCTCGTATCACTCGGACAGAGGACATGAAGGCGGAGATCGATCGCCGTTTGCCTGTCGGCTGGGCACATGGCGACCGATACTCGAAGGTCCTATGGAGCGGGCCTGAAGGCTACTGCTGATGCGTTAGTCGGCGCCTCTCACGGGAATTGGCGCATCGGGATTTGGCTGGAAAAGGCGCTGCACGAACCACGTCGCCACCGCGATCCCGACGCCGATAAGGTCAGTCAAAAGCCCGCCCGATATCAGGAACAATGCAGCGACAATCAGCAGACCGCGGATGAACCATGCCGAGCGTGCCCCGACGAACCACCCCTGAACACCGCTGGACAGGAAGAACACCCCGATGATGGCGGTTGCCCCTGCACGGAGGATGTCCAGCGTGGAGCCTTCCATCAAGAGTGCCGAATTGTAGAAGAACATAAACGGCACAACGAATGCAGCGATCCCGATTTTGAACGAGGCCACCGAAGTTTCCATAGGGTTGGCACCAGATATCCCTGCCGCGGCATAACTTGCCAGCGCAACGGGTGGGGTAATTGCCGAGAGAACCGCAAAATAGAACACGAAGAAATGTGCGGTGAGTTGCGGGATTCCCAGTTGCACAAGGCCCGGCGCGACGACGCTCGCAGCGACTGCATAAGCAGCGGTTGTTGGCATGCCCATGCCAAGGAGGATCGCGATACACATCGCGAAGAACAGCGCCAGAAGCTGCGATGCCGCAGCCAAGTCGAGGAGCACAGCCGAGAACCGCGCGCCAACACCGGTGAGGCTGATGACGCCCACGATGATCCCTGCGCAAGCGCAGACCGCGATAATCTGGATCGACATAACGCCCGCGAGCTCGAACGCCTTCAGGATCGCGCGCAGCCCCATGCGGTTGGGTGTCAGCCAGCTGACGACGGCCGCCGCAACAGTGGCGAGCGTCCCCGCGCGGATAACGGAGTAACCCAGAAAGAGCGCATAGATCAGAATGACGATCGGGATGAACAGATAGATCTGGCGGACCATCTTGTTGAACTTGGGAAGCTCGTCCTCGCGCATGCCGCGCATACCGAGTTTCGCAGCCTCGAAATCCACCATGAGGTAGACCGAAACGAAGTAAAGCACCGCAGGGATGATCGCTGCGATCGCAATCTCCTGATAAGGGATCCCCGTGATTTCCGCCATGATGAACGCACCGGCGCCCATGATTGGCGGCATGATCTGCCCGCCTGTCGAGGCCGCTGCTTCGACCGCACCAGCGGTTTTCTTGTGATACCCCACCTTCTTCATCAGCGGGATGGTCAGCGATCCAGTCGCCACAACGTTGCCTGCCGAAGTGCCATTGATCATGCCCATGAGGCCAGAGGCGAAAATGGCAACTTTCGCAGGGCCACCTCGCGCGCGCCCCGCCGCAGCAAAGGCGAAGTTGACGAAGTAGTCGCCTACCTTGGAGGCCTGCAGGAACGCGGCGAAGATAATGAACAGGATGATGTAGGTGGAGGACACCGCTGTTGTCGGCCCCAGAATACCGGCGTCAGAGTAGACGTGGCCGAAGAAACGCTGCCAGCTATAGGCGTTTTCTACCGCAAGAATGCCGGGCAGCAGGTGCGCCGTGAAGGTGTAAATCAGGAAAACACTTGTAATGATCACGAGCGCGAGACCAGCCACGCGGCGGGTCAATTCCATGATGAGGGTAGCGCCTGCCGTGGCGGCAAAGGCAACTCCAATCGGCACTTCTGCCGTACCAACCGAATTGCGCGCGGCGGTGGAGTAGACCGTAACCAGATAGAATGCGACGACGAGACCGCAAAGCGCCAAGACAATATCGGACATTGCAAAACGATCTCGTGCCACGCGATCGACCCCCCCGATAACAATCGCTGCGAACGTTGCCACCAAAAGCGGTACACCAAATTGCCAGATCTCAGCTTCGAAGATGCCTGTATAGCCTGGGAATGCCGCGAGGCGCTCGCTGCCTTCAGGCAAAGACATCCAGATCACACGTCCACCAACCTCGGCGGCTTCACCGGAGGCGAGGAAATTGGCGAATCCCAAGACGGTAAAAGCAGACCAGGCAACAGGGATGAGCAATGCCGCAGAGATCATCTGCAACCCGCTCCCACGGGCGGCAAAGCCAGCACCAAACTGACTGGAGGCAAAAAGCAAAAACCCGAGCGCTAGAGCGCCACCAATGTGGAGAATCCGGAAATTCCAGGTCTCCAGCGGGAATTGCGGCAAGAACCACAGCCGCTCGGACCACGTTGTGCGCACGCTGCGCGCCTCACGTGTCAGGGCTGCTGCTTGGACCCGTGCGGCATCCAAGGCCGCCACGCTGGCAGCAATTTCGTCCGCGTTATCTGCCGTTGCCATCGTTTCGTCGGCAAGAGCCTTTAGGCGACGCACGGAATTGCCTTCAAATGCTTGCCCGGCGGGGCCAAGCGTCGCGCGCAAATCGGAGAACGCCCCATCAGCAGCGGCGTCGGCGCGTTCGGCTTGAATAGTTGTTGGCAGAGCAATCAGGTTGGACAATGACACACCATTCAAGGCGATCATGTGCAGTGCCGCGTAAAGTGCGGCAATCGCCGCAATGATGACGAAGCCACGGCCTTGGAACAGTCGGCGGTTTCCTTCGATAGGCTCTTCGTCCACCCCGTCCGCGATCAGGTGATCGTCATTGATTGACGTATTTTCTTGCACCATCATTTTATCCCCAGATTGCCTGCTTGCGTGAAAAATATCCGCGCCCTCGTCAGGCGCGGATACGTTTGTCTTGTCCTGCTACATAAGCAGAGAACTTAGCCGCCGTGGACCATATCTGCAGGGATGTCTGCGCCAGCGTTCTCCATGAACCATTTTGCAGCACCGGGGTGCCACTTCATCGCGGAGTTGCGGTCCCAGAACTCGGGCAGTGTCGAACGCGCCGCCTTGTGTGTAGAAACCATGCGGTCATGGTCAGACATAACCGCGTTTACGACTTCAAAGACGAAGCTTTCTGGCAGATCGCAGTTTGCAATAGCGAAGTTCCACATCGACACGGAGCGCGCAGGCGCCTCGAGAGTTTGGTAGGTGTCGGCTGCGATGTCGAACTGCGCCACCGGGAAAGCCGCGGTGATTTTCGCTTGCTCGCCTTCGGTGAACTCGATGATGTTCACATCGGTTTGGACTTCAAGCTGCGACACGGCAGGCACCGGAACACCGGCGGCAAAGGCGATTACGTCGAGCAGACCGTCCTGCAACTGACCGCCCAGGTCGGACCAGCCACCGTTGCGGCGTTCGAAATCAACACCCAGCTCTTCCATCATGCGCGGGAAGTAGGTGTCGGATGTCGAGCCAGCGGGGCCAAAGCCGATCTTTGCACCGGCGGGAATGTCCTCAACGCTTTCAATACCGGACGACGACAGCGCAGTAATCGAGAACGGCGTCTGATACATCGGGAACATTGCGCAGGCGTTGGTCATCTGAAGACCGGGCGCAATGGGGTTGTTTCCGGCGATAGATTCGGCCGCAGGACCCATTGTTGTCATGCCGAATGCCAGATCACCCGCATGAACGAGCGACATATTCTGCATAGGCCCACCGGTCACTTCCGCGCCGCCCGAAACACCTGTGGCTTCAGAGACAATACCACCCCAACCGGAGCCGTAGCCGAAATATGTGCCGCCCTGCGAGCCGGTCCCGATGGTGAAGCTTTCAGGCCATTCGGTGCGGTCTTGTGCCGAGGCGCCTCCCGCGACGGCCACGGTCAGGGTCATCGCGATTGTTGCGCATGTTAGACGATTAAAACTCATGTCTTTCCTCCCAATTTCCGAATGTAGGGCGCAAGATAGGCCTTGGACCGCACAATTCGAGTTATTAGAGGAACTGTAATACGCCAAATTTGCTCGCGACCAGCGTCTTGAGCGATCTGTGATTATACAAATTAATGATACAACCAGCGTCAGGCTGTCTTCGAAAGCTCCGGCAAATTGTCTTGCAAGACTTTCAGAAAGGCATCTCTGGCATCGTGTCTGGTTTCCTTGAGCCAGACAGCTGTTAGCGCAAGGCTCCGTTTTGCATTATCTGTCGGCCCCTCTAGTTCGACAAAATTCACACCGCCAACCGCCAGCCGCGACGCCCACTTGGGGACAATTGCGAGCCCGAGCCCGGTGCTGACAAGACTGACAATCGTCTGCTTTTCTTCCGCGACCTGAGCGATGCGCGCAGTGTAGCCCGCCTCCAGAAACAGTTTGATAGTCAGATCGTGGCTGTGAGGGCGTGAACCGCGATCAGGCACAATCAACGGCTGATCCGCAAGGTCATCAATGGTCACCGTCTCGCGCATCGCGAGAGGGTGGTTCTCGGGCATTGCGACCACGGCAGTTTCCGAAAACATCGGCAGAAATTCCAACTGGGTGTCGGGACTTTCGGGGGGGCGCACAATTGCGATGTCGAGGCGTCCTGACAACAGCCTGGGCAAAAGACGAATGGTCTTTTGCTCCAGAAGCTCCACATCGATCTCGGGATAGTCTTCACGAACCTTCGGGAGCAATTGCGGCATCAGCCCCGCAGCGGCGCTGTCAATTGCACCGATTCGCAAAAGCCTTGATTTTCCATGCGTGCCTTCGCGAAAAATGCGCTCCATCTGATCGGCGCGTTCCACCAAATCGCGGGCCTCGGCAACAAACTCTCGTCCCGCATCTGTCAACGCCACATGTCGTGTTGTTCTGACAAGGAGTTGCCCTCCGAGCCTTTCTTCAAGCAACTTTATGTGTCTTCCGAATGACGCAGGAAGCATACCAAGTTTCTGGGCCGCACGGCCGAAATGCTGTGTCTCGGCGACGGCGATCAGACAACGCAGTTGGCGCAATTCCATTGGGGCCTCATTATATGAAATTTTTATATGATATGGCCACGATTGCTTATGGTCAGTCAACCAAAGATACACTTCCGGGAAACGCACCGCTCACAGGGGCAACCGTCAACGCGTTCAGAGGGTAGAAAATGAATACATATAAAATCGCTGCAATTCCCGCAGATGGCATTGGACCGGAAGTCATTGCCGCAGGTATCCAGGCCCTTGAAGCGCTTGCCAAGCGCGATGGCAGCTTCCAGCTTGAGTTTACGCACTTTGACTGGGGATCCGAACGTTACAAGCGCGAGGGAGCGTTGATGCCCGAAGATGGCACCGAAACGCTCAAAGCTTTCGACGCGATCTTTTTCGGCGCGGTTGGCGCACCCGATGTTCCAGATCACCTGACGCTATGGGGACTGCGTTTGCCGATTTGTCAGGGCTTTGATCAATACGCAAACGTGCGCCCCACACGCATTCTGCCCGGCATTCAGGCACCCCTCGCGGATGTCGGGCCTGACGATCTTGATTGGGTGATCGTTCGTGAGAATTCTGAAGGCGAGTATGCCGGGATGGGCGGTCGCGCGCATCGGGGGCTACCCGAAGAAGTGGGCACGGAGGTCGCACTCTTCACCCGCGTCGGCGTGACACGCATCATGCGATACGCCTTCAAGCTGGCCCAATCTCGCCCGCGAAAGCTTCTCACAGTGGTGACCAAGTCAAATGCTCAGCGCCATGGCATGGTCATGTGGGACGAGATAGCAGCAGAGGTTGCGAAAGATTTCCCCGACGTGAAGTGGGATAAGATGCTGGTGGACGCAATGACCGTGCGGATGGTGAAATCGCCGCAAAGCCTGGACACCATCGTCGCAACGAACCTGCATGCTGACATCTTGTCTGATCTTGCAGGGGCGCTTGCCGGTTCGCTGGGCGTAGCTCCGACCGCCAACATTGATCCAGAGCGGCGTTATCCGTCTATGTTTGAACCGATCCATGGATCGGCTTTCGACATCACCGGGAAAGGCATTGCCAATCCAGTTGCAACATTCTGGACTGCGGCGCAGATGCTTGAACATATCGGCGAGGCCAATGCCGCGCGGCGGCTGATGCGGGCCGTCGAGAAGGTATGTGCGGACGGGGTAATGACCCCTGATGTTGGCGGCGACGCGAATACTCAAGACGTCACGGATGCTGTTTGCGATGCAATCAGGGGGGACAACATTTAGATCGGCTTCCGCTGGAAAATGACGGGCTAAGCGCTATTCTCAGGCGTGCTGAAGTGCTTAGCTCGACGCAGCCCGCTCAATTCAGTGTCGTACCCAACCCGCTCTGTACGAGCCGCATCAAAGCTGCGCCGCAACACAGCCAGACAAGCCGTCTGTTGAGCTTTCGGCACTCTGCATATCGAATATCCATAGTTCAGCGTAACCCAACGTAGTGTCAGTTGGTCCTAAAGGCCGTCTCGTCCGTAGTACTTACCGGGCCGACTGGCTGCAGCGAAAGTCCGGTTTGGCGCTCCGTGGTGCAGCAATCGAAGCGCCTATCGAACGGCAGCTCTGGGCCGTTTGCTACACTTTGCAAAGATCGCTATCTGCATGACGAGGCGCTTTCTCATCATAACAGTGCATCGGAGATGTGATTCTGAACAATATTGGACTTCCCGGCTTTCTGCTTTTGACACTCATTTTGGCAGTGTTCGTGGCGGCGTTGGTGAGACGTCGTAGCCCAGATACGCCGCGCGGCTCCGTGGTATGGCTATTAGTATGGGCCGTTATCTTCTTCCCCTTCGCAATCATTTACGCATTGATGCGACGCTGGAGTGACCCACAAGAGTTGAATTAACAGCGAGACCAAGACGGGCGGATATTCTCCCTTTAATTTCCTCGGCCTTTTCGTGGTCGGGTTTTTGGTACGATATGCTGGAAGCGCGCGATGTCGCAGTTTCGCGCCTTTGTCTGCTCTGTACCGCATAGCCGTCTCTCCCTCTCGAATTCTCGCTGCAAACGTCACCAATGACCGGTTTTCATGCGGTTGCGCAGCGCTTTCAGACTGTGTGGCGAGATAGATTTTCGGCCTTTGCAAAGGTCGCTATCCGCGCATTGCTGCCATTCACTGTGGAACCGCGTGATGTGGCTGGCCTGAGATGGATTCCTGAATCAGTTCCGAGTTCGAAACGCGGATGTGGTATGCCGAATTTTCTCAACTGGTTGTCATGAAACGCATAATCCAATTCTCGGAACTGAACCGCCTTTCCGTGCGCTGGTTCCGAGTTTGGGACTTAACATAAGTGCCATGATCGGACTCGAAATGATCGCAAGCCCTTGTTTTTAAGTGATGAAATGGGGGAGTGAAAGGCGAAGTGTCCGAAAACCGCCTTGATGCCCTGTATGGGCCATTCGTGCCGGGTTCGAAAGACAAAGCCTATTCGCCTTAAATCCCCAGTTGAACAGCGCTGAAAGCCCTTTTTTACATAGCTCTATCCGGCCTCTTCCGGTTGCTGCACTAACAAGTGTCCCCTAACAGGGACACCTCCCATTGCAGCAACTTTTTTGCACTTTTGGCCAATGCCCGTCAGCATCGGCCTTTTGAACGAGATTTAAGGGGGCGTTTAATCGCTGGTCAGTTCAGCCGCCCCTTCCCAGCCGGAGCAGAGTGCTCGCGACTTGGTGGGGCATTGTTAAGTCTTTCAAGAAAGGAGTTCGTAGCAGATCGCAAAAAATACATTCAGGGTGAGGTTTGGAAGGGCCGGAATTCAGGTGACGGTACGTAACCCGCTCGTGTTGCGATACCTAGCTATTGTGGAGATCGGCTTTCCTCCTAAAACTGTCTGACAGTGGATAACAGCCCCAAAAATTCCGCGTAGGGGATCGGGCAAGATCACACGGTACAAACTGTGTGGTATCGACAAGATCGAGGCGTGACACAGCATTCAAGGACACCGAAATGACACCTTTCATTTTCAATACCACCAAATCTTTGATCTTCGAAACTGGCGCTTCATCTCGCCTTGCTGAGGTGGCAGGTCACACGCTGGGCAAATCGGTCTTGCTGGTAACAGATCCGGGTCTTCGCCAACTGGGGCTTGCAGATCCTGCCATCGCTTCACTCGAAGCCGCCGGACACAGCGTTGTCGTTTTTGACAAAGTGGAGGCTGATCCATCTCGTGAAACGTTGATGCGGGCGGTGGAGGCCGGACGCGGGGCCGGGGCGACGGGTGTCCTGGGATTCGGCGGCGGCTCATCGCTGGATGTGGCGAAAATTGTGGCGCTGTTGCTGGGGTCGAATGAGGATCTGGACGCGGCCTGGGGGGTCGCGCAGGCCAAGGGACCACGCCTGCCTTTGGTTCTGGTCCCAACCACCGCCGGAACAGGTTCCGAGGTTACACCAGTCTCGATCATCACGGTGGGGGCCGAGGAAAAGCGGGGGGTCTCTTCCCCTGTAATCCTACCGGATATCGCCGTTCTGGATGCAGACCTGACTGTGGGTCTGCCGGCCCATATTACAGCGGCGACCGGCGTCGACGCGATGGTGCATGCGATCGAAGCCTATGCTTCAAAGTCGGCGAACAACAATCCGCTGTCTAAAATGCTAGCGCGCGAAGCGTTGCGCCTTCTAGGCGCCAACATCGAAACTGCGGTATTCAATGGTCAGGACAAAGACGCGCGTGGGGCGATGTTGCTGGGGTCCATGCTGGCGGGGCAGGCCTTTGCCAATTCGCCCGTAGCTGCGGTACACGCGCTGGCCTATCCCATCGGCGGCACCTTCCACATCCCGCACGGGTTGTCGAATGCGCTGGTTCTGCCGCATGTGTTGCGCTTTAACGCACCCGAAGCCCATATGCTCTATGCCGAGATCGCCGCAGATGCCTTTCCACAAATTTCAGAGCTCGAAGGCAGCCAAGCCCGCTGTGCCGCCTTTATTGACGCGCTGGCAGATTTGTCCAAACATCTGGGCATGAAAACCCGCTTGCGAGACGTGAATATCCCCAAAGATGCCATCGCCAAAATGGCATCGGATTCAATGGTTCAACAGCGTCTCCTGGTCAACAACCCGCGTGTGGTCACCGAAAGGGATGCCTACAACATCTACGAGGCGGCCTGGTGATGGGAGGTACGGCACCGATCACCACACGCGCGGACTATCTGGATTTCTATCCGCTGCAAACCCGCTGGATGGACAATGACGCCTATGGCCATATGAACAATGTGGTGCATTACTCTCTCTTTGACACCGCAGTAAATGGATGGCTAATCGAGCGGGGCCTATTGGACCCGCGCACTTCCGAAACCTATGGGTTGGTGGTTGAAAGCGGCTGCAAGTACCATGCCGAAATGGGATTTCCTGACAAGGTAACAGCCGGCCTACGGGTTGCCCGGCTGGGCTCAAGCTCGATCAAATACGAAGTCGCCTTGTTCCGAAATGATGAGAACACGGCCACGGCTGAGGGCTTTTTTATCCATGTCTATGTCAATCGCGAAACCCACCGTCCGTCCCCAATAGAAGACGAGCGCCGCGTCGCGTTTCAAAGCCTGATGAGAATGAACACCTGACGCGACATCAATCCATTCGACCCTTTTGGGCGTGCTAAGGCGTTGAATGAAGGGCCAGAAATGGCTGCGATGTCTGCATTTCGAACCTTCGATTATCCGTTCACGCTGCACAACAGGTTCAAGGGCTGCTTTGGTGACCGGCATCGCGGTGTTCTGCCGCTGAGCGAACGTATGGTAAAGCTTGTTGTGGCGCACTGAAAGGATCGCGATGAAGTTGCCCAATCTAATACTTCGGCGCCCGGTATTGCGATTGTCTGGTCCAAACACCGTTGCGCTGCGCCCTCTAGACCCGACGTTGGCTATAGGATCAAGTGATGAAAATAGTTAGGGCAACAGGGCGCACAATTGGTCTCATGAGTTATCGTTGCTCACGCAGTGCATCAAGCAATTCCGGCCAGTGACTAAACGGCAGGCTGTGCCCCGCGTTTTTTACGATGGTCAGATTGGAGCCCATTTCTTTTGCGAAGCTTTGCGCAGGGGAAAGCGGGACAATCCGGTCGGCCTCGCCGTGCAGAAATCGTATCGGTGCGCTTCCGGGTCTGGCAGCATCTCCCCAATCTGAGGCAATCAGACGACAATCATTAATGAAACTGTCATTCCCGGACGCCACATGAAAGAAATGTCCTTGCCACATTAGATCCAGCACTTCGCGGTCGCGACAAGCCTCCAGGTCAGCGGGGGCATCGCGAAAGACGGTTTCGGCAAAAGCGTCCGGGCCATCTTTGCGCAGTTTCCGGTCTCCAAGAATGGCCAAGTAACGCAGCAATGGCACGGATGTTCGGGCCGGTCAGCCAGAACTTGAGCGCTGGTGACACAGACCACACGGCTGAGATGAAGCAGATCCTGCAGACCAGCGGTTTCGGTTTTAGCGATCATAGCTTTGATCTGCTGCCGGATGGTTTCAACCGACCGAGACCGCAATGAAGCGGTTTCCTGCGGACTGTGCCCTTCCACCAGAAGCCCAAGCACCGCATTCTCCGACCGGGTCAGACCATAGAGCGCCCGCATCGCATCCGCCGCCCGCTCATGCCAGGGTATATCAACCCCAAAACAGAGTAGCACCTCGGTCTTTGCACATTTTTCGCAGCGCAGCAGCAGAGGTTTGCCGCAATCCTGACGTATCAGTCGAAGCACCGGTGCATAGCTGCTTTCGCCACGCAAAAAACGGCGGATTGCCCCGATTTCATCTACAGCCAGCTCCAGAAGCTCCGGAAAGCCGCTGCTGTCTACGGCGGTCGCATAAACCGACCCGATCAGCGACGTGATGTCGTCCTGTTGTTCCGTCGTTCCTTTGGTCACCGCTGTAAACCCCACTCAGAGCTTATAACCAAAACTGGTCATGAGCCGTATGAGCAAAGCGGTTAGGCATGTCGAAAGACGCCAAAACAGGCCGAAAGGAAACAAACGTCTCATGCAGTATTTCACCGTCATCAGCGCTGGACTGGTGGTATTTCCAGCGGCGCTTTTTGCAGCCGACTGTGTCCCGGCGACCGTCCATTTCCCCAAAAATGGCCCGGTCGAGTATCTTGTGCCGGACGCAGACGAAGCCGCGTTGCGGCAACGTGAGCATGGCCCAGCTCTCGGTGCGGATCACGTCTTGGTCGTTTACGATGGCGACGGCTACTGGGGGGGCGACAACGATCTCGATGCGGTTCAGGTGGTGCTGGGGACCGGCGCAGACAGCTTTGTCTATGAAGGGCCAGATCATTGCGCCCCGAAGGATCTGCCCCTGAATACCGAGCTGTTCCAGCCCGAAGATATGCAAACGCCGTCCGGATCGGAGCTTCAGCCCCTATCCGGCCTCTGGAAGTTGGAGGTCACGCGGGTCACTTTCGAAGGCTTTCCTGAAATGATCGCGCAGAGCCCCCCGGCCAATGCGGTGGCCCTACCAGCTGAAGCAAACACGCCACAGCGCCTGACCTTCGCAAACCCGTTTCATCCTTCACAGTTGGAGATGAACCAATATGCATCCAACTGGACCGCTACGGGAGAAAACCGCTGGGAAACCAACGCGATGGAGCATGTCTTCGCTCAGTCGCCCGCTTATGGGGGTAAACGATCTTACCTTCTGTGGACGTTAACTGTCCGTGACGAGGGGCGGATATCTCTTCGGTCCAAATTGCATGTTGTGATGCCGCCTGAAGCCGTGGCTGTGTTCAAAACCGATCATTGCGCGGCAATTTCCACTGGCAACTGGATCCGCGTGGGGGACTAAGAGATCCGTTATTGATTGATGACGACCGTGCTGCTGGCCGGGATGGCAGCGCCTTTGGCTGCGCAAGACCTCAGCCGTAGCACTTTGGTACTGGATGCATCCGGCTCGATGTGGGGGCAGGTCGATGGCGTGGCCAAAATCACCATTGCCCAGACCGTGATTCAGCAATTGCTGGAAACCCTGCCCGCCACTCAGGAACAGGGGTTGATGGCCTATGGTCACCGGCGCAAGGGCGATTGCAGCGACATAGAGCAGCTGATCGCACCTGCCGCAGATACGCGTGATGCGATAGCGGCTGCAGTGGCCAAAATTAGCCCCAAAGGTAAGACACCGATTTCCGCAGCAGTGAGGCAAGCGGCCGATGCCCTGCGCCATAGCGAAGAAAAAGCCACCGTTATTCCTATTTCCGACGGGGA
Organism: Roseobacter sp. MED193; assembly: GCF_000152965.1. Lineage (GTDB taxonomy): Bacteria > Pseudomonadota > Alphaproteobacteria > Rhodobacterales > Rhodobacteraceae > Pseudophaeobacter. Next base: position 3,964,744 of record NZ_CH902583.1, read on the forward strand.
AGAAACCTGCGGTCTTGATCCCTGCGCCGTTGGGGCGGATTTGGAGGCCAGTGGTGTAGATTTCACATTGCATGCCATCGGTTTTGGCATTGCAGACGACACAGCACGGGCGCAGTTGCAGTGTCTGGCCGAAAACACTGGTGGTGTGTATCGCGATGCTGCGGATGCTGCGAGCCTTTCGGCGGCACTGAGCCAGGTTACTGCGTCGCCTGCAGAACATGAGATTGAACCAGCTGCGGCGATGGTCTCTGGGCCTGCCACCGCACAGGCTGGCCGTGTGATCGACATCCCTTGGCAAGGCCCCGCAGAAGAGGGCGATTGGGTCAGCACCATGGCCCCTGACGCTGAGGATTTTGCGTCGCGCATCGGTATTGGACACGGCAATCCCGCGCCGATGCCGACCCCGTCGCAGGAAGGCAGCCATGACATCGTCTACGTGCGTTATGAAACAGGGGAAGTTCTGGCCCGGCAACCGATTGAAGTCACCCCGATGCGCGCCTCGGTCAGCGCTCCGGCCACCGGGGTCACCGGCGGCTCGGTGATGGTGAACTGGCAGGGACGCGGCACGGAAACGGATTTCATCGGCATTGCCCCAAAAGCAGAGGGGTTTGCGACCACCAGTTTCTATTTCGAAACCAAGGGGCCAGATCGGCAGGCGCTGCGTCTGCCGTCGCAGCCTGGCGACTATGAAATTGTCTATATTGCCACCACGGACCCTTGGGAGGTTCTGGATCGCACAGAAATCACCCTGTCGGACCCGGATCTGAAGCTGAAGGCACAACCAACTGTCCCTTGTGAAGAAGATTTTGCAGTGCTGTGGACAGGCATTGCGCCCAATCCGGCCGATTATATTGCCCTGGCCAAACCGGGCGAACCGCGACCGCATGTGATCACCTATGCCCATACCGACAGCCAGCTTGTCCGGCTCACAGCACCGGCAGAACCGGGTCAGTATGAGCTGCGGTATTTCTATGCCGAAGGCGACCGTATCGTCGCCACGCGATCCATCACCGTTGAATAGGGCCCCACATGGAAATCGTTACAAAACTCCTGGCGCTGTTCGGGGCCAAGTCCGGGCGCATTGGCGCGATGATCCAAGCCTCTCTTTCGGTGCTCGGGTCGGATATGCGGGTGTTTCTACCTTTCCTCCTGCTTTTTTGCTGAAGGCAGGGCGCGGGCTTCTGGCTTTGTTTTTGCTCTACCTGGGTTTTGTCACCCAGGATTGGGGCCGTGCCTTCCCCGCGATGCTAATCTTCATAGCCTATGTGCCGTTTGAAATGCTGGTGCAATCCTTTGTGCAAGCGACGATGAGCCAGATGGCGCGGGATACGCTGATCGAGGGTCGGATAAGCGGCAAAGAGATTGCCAAAACCCTCCTGGGCAACTTGTTCTCCCTGATGTTCATTGGGGTCATTTCCTACCTTCAGCGTCGCGCCTCAGATAGCAAACAAAGCGGCTTCCTTGGATTTCTGGTCGCTATTTTGGTCTTTGTGGTTGCCGAGGTCTGGGACCTGGTGTCGAACTTTGGCATCTCTGCCATTGTGGTGGAACGGGCGGGTGTTAAAACACTGGTCGCCCGGCTTAAGAAGTTGCGCAGCCATGTGCCAGACACCCTTGTTAGGGTGATCGGCATTGATCTGGTCGACGGCATTGCGCAAACGCTTTTTGCCAGCGGCGTGGTGTTTGGTCTCTTTGGAGGCGGGGCCTTTGGCTATGTTTTTGCCGATAAGCTTCCCGCTTCCTTTCTGGCCCAGTTTGGCGAGGTTGCGGCGAACACGCTGCCCGCGCTTGGTCTGCTTGCCCTGAGCTTTACCTTATCCTCTTTTATCACCTCGGCAACAGTGCTGGCGAAAAGCCTTTATTTCACATGCCTTTATCTTTTTGTTTTGCACAAAGACGATTTGCCAAACAGCCGTTCGCAGGCCTTGGAGCAGATGTTGGCAGAGCGGCAGGTTTGGGGCAAAGGCTGTTGAGTGGCTGTTTTTCGGAACGCTCACTGAAAACGTCGCGAATTCAGCATAATGGTTACGGTGCCCATACCAGCTTCGATCTGGGATCTATCAATCGGATATTGGGGACGAACAGCCAGAAAGTTCGCGTCTCGCTGCTCTCTTCGGCCTGCTGCGAAAGATCGGTGTGGGTTTTCTGCTGTTCAAAACGGTATTCCATGACCACTCGAGCGACCGAGATCGCAATGCAGTGATGGTCGTGCTGCAAGAGCAATTGGAGCGGCACCAAAGCGTGACAGGTCCAGTCTCTACAGCCGAAACATCCTCGGAAAACTCGGTGCTCAGAGCCTCGGGAAGTGCGCCAACTGCAGCTTTTACCTGTGCCACGGCGTCGTTCACCTTGTCGGATGCGGTTGTGAGTGCTTCAGGCGTTTCTGCAAGCATCACCGAGACCATTGCATCCTTCGTCTTACTGGCAGCTTGCATGAGCTGGCTGCTTTGCTTCATTTGGGGAAGTTTATCTTGGGCTAGGCTGTCCATGTCGCCTGCAATGCGCTCAAAGGCGAAGAAAACCGCAAAACCGCAGGCGGCCGAGGTGGCAGCCATCGACACCAGGATCAGGATCATTTTTGCCCTGATGCTAGACAGTGGGTGGCGGCGACGTTTGGCTATCTTTTTTGGCTGTTTCGTCATGTTCAATACCTATTTTCGCGACGCCTTGCGGCATTGCAGAGCCCAGTAAATCCGCCCGTTAGCCGGGCAGATTGTTCTCTTTTGCGCCTCAGCGCTCTAGCGCGGGACCCGGATCAGGATTCTCCGCCAGACGTAACCTTTTCAAAACCGCCATCTTTGGTGATCCTGGTCAAAAAGACGTCGTCCATGCCCTGATTGTCATCTGGGCCAAAGGTCATAGTCACACCACCAAAATCCAAGGTCTGTAGGTCACCAAGGGCTGCAAGATAGGATTCCCGAGTGAGATCGGTTCCTGCTGCATCCAAAGCAGCCAAGGCCAGGCGACCGGTCAGGTATCCTTCTAGAGTGACGAAACCGGGGTTGGCATCGGGATCGACGGCTTTCAGTGCTGCTTGATACTGTGCAACGGCTGGAACAGATGAATCCCACGGGAAAGGAACAACCTGACTGATGATCACGTCTTCACCCGCGTCGCCAAGCTCTTGCGCCAGGGCATCCGAACCAACAAAGGAGATGTTCACAAAGGTTGGATTGAATTTGAGACGGCGGGACAACTTGATGAACTCGGCAACTGGCTTGTAAGCGCCCACCATGACCACTGCATCGGGTTTGGCCTTTTTGATAGTAAGCAGCGCCTTTTTCACCGCAGTTGTGTTGCGCGTATAGGTGCCCTCTGCAACCAAAGTCATGCCGCGGCGTTCCAGAGCGGCGGTCACTCCCGCCAGCCCAACACGACCAAACCCGTCATCCTGGTACAACAAGGCAATGGATTTCATACCCTGTTGGTCAACCAGATACTCAATCCAAGCCTCGGTTTCGGCAAAATAGGTTGCGCGCACATTGAAGACGTTACCCAGGCTCGCATCCCTCAGGAAGCCAGCGCCAGTAAAGGGGCCAACAAAGGGCATATTCGCTTCGGTAGCGATGGGCTGCGTTGCAGAGGCGGTTGGCGTTCCAACTGCCCCGATCAGGCCCAGGTGATTGTTGCCTTCAACAACCGACTTCACAAGCGCAACCGAACGATCAGGTTCGTAGTTGTCATTCATGCTGTCCAGAGTAATTGTACGGCCATGAACACCGCCAGCGGCATTGGCCTCTTCAAAGGCAGCCTGCATGCCAAGACGCATGCCCTGGCCTAGTGCCGCTGCTGGACCTTCAAGAGCAGCGACTTGGGCAAAAGCAATCGAAGTACTGGTCACGCCCTCTTCTGCACTCGTTAACATAGGTAGCGCTGCGATAGCCGCAGCAGCCAAGATAGACTTGTTGAAAGACATCAATCAGACTCCACATAGATGATGGTGAGCCAGCTTGTCGATGAAACGTTAACTTGTGCGGAATGCGGTCGGTCTTTTTTAGTTAAGTTTTTATAGATCTAAGAAAGATTGGGAAGACCTGGAGCTTTCTGCAACCAGTGACCTTTTGGAGGTCACCCGTGATCTCTGTATACGGCGCAGCGACCAGCATTGCAGTTGTCTGACCCGCCGAGGCGAGCGACAGCGATAGTCGGTGAGCCACATTTAAACGTGCCAAATCAGCAACAGTGCGCCCCGCCGCCCCTGTCACACTTGACCTCCCCCAAAGGAGTTCCTACCGCATCAGCACCCAGCTCTCCGTCAGGCAAAAACAATAACCGCAGCACAGGCGGAGATGGGATATGCTATTACACCGAACGACCGTTTCAATTTGGGCTTTGATGGCGGCAACGCCTCTTATGGCCCAGGTTGTTGACCTTCAAGAAATCAATGTCTCGGGCGCGACCGAGGAAGCCTATTTTGGCGAAAGCGTCGCGCTCGACACCGGAACAGTGTCCAAGACCGGCGACAGTATCCTGGAAACCCCCCGCTCCGTCAGCGTGATCACTGCACAGCAGATGGCCGAGCGCGGCGCGCAAAGCGTCGACCAGGTTCTGCAGTACTCGGCCGGGATTGTTGGCGGCCAATGGGGCCAGGATGCCCGCTCGGATTGGTCCCTGATCCGCGGGTTTTCGCCCTCGACGCTGCACGACGGGCTGCCCTCGCGCTATGGGTTTTACAACGATACCAGACCCGAGACTTTTATGCTGAACAGTGTTGAGGTTCTCAAAGGTCCGGCCTCGGGGCTTTATGGCAGCGGCTCTGTTGGGGGGGTGGTCAATACAACCTCCAAAACAGCGGCACAGGATGCGGATAACATGGTGCAGGTTCAGGCGGGCTCCAATGACCGCATGCAAATCGCCGGTGATGTCAGCGGCGATCTGAACGCGGCAGGCACGCTGCGCTATCGCTTTGTCGGGTTGCTGCGGGATTCCAAGGATTCAGTTGATTTTTCCCAGGATGATGCCATTGCCCTCGCGCCTTCGATCACCTGGCGACCCAGCGAAAACACCGAACTGACAGTGCTGGCGAACTACCAGAAAAACGATGGCAGCCCGCTGATCCAGTTTGCCTCGATCTATGGGACATTACTGCCAGCAACCGGCTTTGGCACCGGGACATATCTGGACAGTGACACCTTTATCGGTGAGCCGGGCTTTGACACCTATGACACCGAGCAGCGCGCGATCACTGCGATGTTCAAGCACCGGTTCAATGCGACCTGGAGCATGAATGCAAGTGCGCGCTACCTGGAGGGCGAGTCCCTGTACCAGCACGCCTGGTGGGCTTTTGATAACTTTGGAACCGGGCGCTACAATCCGGATGGCACCATCAACCGGACGTTTTACCGGGCCGAAAATGAGCTGAAGACCTGGGGCTTAGACAGTTACGCAACAGCTGAATACGGCCTGGGCAGCATTGAGATGCGCACTATTCTCGGGGCCAGCTATACTCAGGGTTACTATGACAGCGATACCGGCTATGGGGCCCAGGTCGCACCCATTGATCCTTTCAACCCAACCTATGGCGGGTTCAACCCGATTACGGTGACGGATACGGCGGGTAATACCATCACCGAATGGGGAATCTACCTGCAGCAGCGGGCAGTTTTTCAGGATCGGCTCTTTGTGGATCTCGGTCTGCGCTATGGCGATATCGAGACCGGCACCAGCAATGGCAGCTTTGGCGCCACAACTGTGGCGGCACAGGACAGTGCCTGGACCGGAAACGCCGCGGTGCTCTATCGCTTTGACAACGGCTTGGCGCCTTACCTTAGCTATGCCCAAAGTTTCCGGCAGGATGCTATTGGCGCCGATGTCAATGGAACCCCCTTCAAGCCAACCGAGGGCGAACAGTTCGAACTGGGTCTGAAGTATCAACCCGTGGGAACAGATACCCTGTTGACGGTATCGGCCTTTGACCTGACCAAATCCAACCTGACGGTGGCAGATACCGCCAACCCTGGCTTTCAAGTACAAACCGGAGAGGCACGGTCCAAAGGCTTTGAAGTTGAGGCCTTCCACCGCTTTGGCGATGTCTCTGTCAAATTTGCCTACACCTATCTCGATACCGAGGATGCTGAAGGGGATTACATTGCTCAAGTGCCCAAAAACGCAGCCTCGCTTTGGGTGAATTATGAACCCCTTGATGGGGCGATGGTCGGCTGGAAGCTGGGTGCAGGTATGCGCTACAACGGCGAAGCCTGGGATGGTGCCAGCACCTATCTGACGCCGTCCTATACGCTTTATGATGCGGCGGTGTCCTATGGCCGGGACAACTGGCTGGTGTCGCTGAACCTGCGTAACCTCACCGATGAGCGCTACATGACAACCTGTGGCTCCGGTGCCTGCTACTTTGGTGAAGGCAGAAATGTAGCTCTGACGTTGACATCGAAGTTCTAAGCGCAGCCTGCGTGCGAATGGGTCAGCCGCCGGTTCGCACGCTCCTCCTGCCTCAATAAATGAAGACCCTGCGCGATTTCGCACAGGGTCTTTTTCTTTCTGCGATTGAGCCAGAGGCGAGGTCGGCGAGCTACTTGGCAAAATTCATCGGTAGATTGAAGGTTAGCTGGGCGGCGTCATACCCTTTGGGGGCCTTGGGGAATTTTCCGGCTCGGGCGACGGCCTTTAGCGCCGCTTGATCAAAGGCGGCAACGCCGGAGGATCTGGCGACCCGGTAGTTGACCAACGCGCCGCTGGCCGCCACCGTTATGCGCAGGACCACCCGGCCAGAACCGCGTGCCCCTGCAGGATAGCGTTTGCGTCGCTCAATTCGGGAACGGATTTTCGCCCCCCAGATCGACTGTAACTTTGCCCTTTGCCCAGCCGAGATGGTCGCCGTGCTGGCACCGCCCGCTGCCCCCGCCTGAGCCCCGCCGCCAGATCCGGCAGCCCGCTGTGCTGCGCGACCAGGAGAGGTCTGATTGGAGGTCTGTGCCGTTGGCGGAGACTCGACTGGTTTGGGGGCTGGTTTGGGCCTGGGTTTTGGTTCCGGCTTTGGTTCAGGTTCAGGTTCAGGCTCCGGTTCTGGAGGCGGCGGGGGGGGCGGTGTTGACTGGTCAATCTCCACCACATCCGCCTCTTCAGGTTCTTTTAGGGCCACAAGCACAGCGGCACGCGGGGCGTCGGCCAGTTCAAACTCTGGCATCTGCGGCGCATCTGGTGGTGTCAGGGGCTGTTCCAGCTCCGGGTTTTCCATCTGTCGACGCGGCGGTGGGCGCTCCCAGGTCTCGACCATTTCGGCAACCGTGGCACTGGCGGCTTCGATCGAAACCATGGCCTCGCCTCCGGCACCGCTGGACTGCACGCCAGATTCCGGGGCCGAGGCAAAAAGGCTGACATGAATAAGCGCGGCCAGGCCAGCAAACAGGGTGACTTCGGCTGTGCGTTTCATTGCGGGGTCACCACCAGTTCGGCGCGGGCAAGCCCCGCGGCAGCCAGCTTTTTCAGAATGCCGGCCAGAGAGGTGGCTTCCAGCTTGGCGTCAGCACGCAGCAGCACCACCGGAGCATCGGCACTTGCGCGTGCCAGTTGCTCCAGTGCGGCCTCACCTTCGATGCCGTCAAAATGCATCCGCCCCTCGGCATCTATGTACAGCACAGGCTCAGCTTCGGCTTCTGCTTCAAGATTGGCACCAGGTGGCGTGACCTCAAAGGGTTCGGGCTGCGCCAGATGCGAAGTCATCAGAAAGAAGATCAGCAGCAGAAACACAACATTGATCATCGGCACGATGGATTCCGCGCGGGGGCGTTTCACAGGAGGGGAAAGGTCCATTGCGCGTCTCACTCCACCAGTACGACATTGACCAGCCCGGCGTCGCGCAGCAGGGTCGTCACATCGATGATACGTTGCAGATCAGCCCCATCGCGGCCGCGCAGGATGAGGATATCCTCTGGTGAGGACATCAGGGGGGCAAGCGCCTGGGGCAGGTGACTGTCGGCAACAGGGACGCCATTCAGATCCAGATTACCCGCCCCAATCCCCACCAGACGTGGCGGCCCGGTGTATTCACCGCCGCGCCCGGCAAGGGGCAGCTCCAGAACAGCATCGGTGCCAAAGCGCGAGGCCAACATAAAGAAGACCAGCAGCAAAAAGACCACGTCGATCATCGGGGTCAGGCTGGGTTTGCGCCTCGGGCGCCTGGCTTCGGTGAAATGCATCTCTTTACTCGGCTGCCATGGGGAGATCTTGCGGCGCCTCGGCAACAAACAGGCGGGTGGCACTGTCTTCGATATCTTGGCGGATGCGGGTGATGACGGATTCAAACCAGGTGAGAGCTGCCGAAGCCGGGATGGCCACGGCCATGCCGGCAGCCGTGGTCAACAGCGCTTCCCAGATCCCCCCGGCCAGCAGGGCAGGATCGGCCTTGGAACCCGCCTGTTGCAATGCCTGAAAGGCGGCGATCATGCCCAGAACCGTGCCCAGCAGACCAAGCAGCGGTGCAATGGTCGCGATCAGCTCCAGTGCGCCTAGCCCAGTGCCGGCCTGTGCCAGGTGTTTTTTGGCGATCCTTGCGGTTTCTTCCCGGGCGCGATCCTCGGGGAGATCACGCAGGGCGTCCAACCCGGCGCTGACCACCTTGGAGCGGATACCCATCCGGCCCTTTACGATGGCCAGGGCCGCCGCTGGGTTGCCGGCCTCATAGGCCAAGACCGCCTTGCTGGCCTTGCCTCGGGACCATGCACCGATCAGGGCTAGGCGCCAGATTTTCCATAGGATCAGCGCCAGGGTGATCACCGAAAGCGCCGCGATAGCCCAGATCGAAGGCCCGCCGTCGCGCAGGAATTTCATCGCTTTGCCAGAGGTCTCCTCTGCCAGCTGCAGCATTTCGTCCTGTCGGCTGAGCGGCTCCAGGGCGGGCAGTTCAACAGCTGAACTCGGCGTGGTCTCATCGCCCAATTCGGCATGCGCTGCGGCAGGATCGGAGGCCTCTGGTGAGACGGGAGAGGGAGAGGCGGGCACGGTTGTGGTTGGATTGTTGCTGGCCGTCGCCTCGGCAGCAGGTGTCGCAGGTGCTGCCATTGGCGCGGTGGCCTCTGCCGCTGTGCCTTCGACAGGGGAGGACAGGGTCGGGCGCGCGGCAGTCAAATCAGTTGGTGAGATAGGCGGCGTCGCCAGCCCACTGCCCGTGCTGTCGACAGTGGGCGCGGCTAGGACGGGGGCCGATGGGGCTGGGGTCTGGGCTGTCTCTTGGGCCGCACCATAGGTGGCAGTGGCCAACAACAAGGCAGCGGAGAGAGAGATGTACGGGGTCATGGCTTGCTCCAATAGGCGGCGAGGTAGCTGGTTCCGGGGGCTGGTTTGTTGGCTTTCAGGGCTTCGCGCACGGGCGTTACATCCGACTTTTCGCTGGCCAGCCAAAGGAAGTGATCCGGGTGTTTTTGATGTGCTGCGCGGGCGCGGTCTGCCAGGTCATGCGCTTCTGCTCGGCTGAGCCAAGTGACGGTTACACCGGCGGGGGCGCTGATCGGGTAACCACAATCCGCGCCATTGGCGGCGACCAGGGTCACTTGGCCCTCGCTATTGGCAGGTAGGGTCTCGAGAATGCGCGCCACCGCTGGAAAGGCGGTTTCATCGGCAAAGATGCAGACCTTGGAACTTTCTGGAATGCCACCGCCGCCGGGCCCTGCAATGACCAGCAGGTCCCCAGTGCTGGCGTTCCGTACCCAGTTGGTCACGCGCCCCCCGTCGTGCAAGAAGACATCAAAATCCATCAGCCCGGAAACTCGGTCGATCCAACGGGTGGTATAGGCCGGGCGGTGCAGCGCCTTTTCCCCTTTGGGCCAGACCGTGGCACCATTTTCGGCAAGGCTGGGCCATTCCGGTTCGCTACAATCGGCGGCAGGCAAGAGTAGACGGAAATGGATGGCGTCATCCTGAAAACTGCTCAGATCATCGGCCTTGATGCGCACCCGAAGGAAGGCGGTTCCCACCGGGGTGATTGAGACGACCCGGGTAAAATGAAGATTTGGCGGGCGATTGGGCAGGGTTGCGCTATCTGACCAGCGCAGATCCTTTGCCGCCTCGGGCAGCAGGTGGGTCAGGGTTTCGCTAAAGCTATCCTTGAGCATGAACAAACGGTCCGGCAGCGCTGCTGAAATCCGAATGCGGATCCCCTCTTGTGTGGGTTCAAATCGGTACAGCCCAAAGGAGGGCACCTCAATGCTGACCGCAGTCTCGCTGTCCTCCACGACCTGCAGCTCGTGCTCTTGGGCCTGGTTCAGCATCACCTGCCGCATGTCGGCATAAGACAGACCGGTCAGCAGGGCGGTGGCATCAATTGGGAAATTTTGGTTTATCGTCATGCTACAGTCCTATTCGGGGATGACATGGGGGGTGCCGTGCACCGGGTCGGAAATGATCTGACATCTAAGATCAAAGACCTGTTCCATGTTGTTTCGGGTGACGACCTCGGCTGGGCTGCCTTTGGTGAAGATGGCGCCCGCGCGCAGGGCGATGATGTGATCTGCAAAGCGCGCGGCCAGATTGATGTCATGGAGCACCATGGCCACGGTTTGGTTGCTTTGCTGGTTGAACGACTGGATCAGGGACAGAAGCTCGATCTGATGCGGCAGATCCAGGTAGGTTGTCGGCTCATCCAACAGCAGGATCTCGGTGTCCTGCGCCAGGGCCATTGCAATCCAGGCGCGTTGCCGCTGACCACCAGACAGGGCCTCAAGAGGGCGGTTCGCATAGGGGGCCATGCCGGTCAGCTCCAGTGCCCGGCCCACAGCCTCGGCGTCCTGGTGAGACCATTGTCGCAGTGCCGATTGATGGGGCGTGCGGCCACGCGTCACCAGATCCTGCACTGTCAGCCCCTCGGGGGCGCTGGGCGATTGAGGTAGGATAGCCAAGCGCTGCGCAACTGAGCGGTTGGCCTGTTTGTGGATGCTCTTACCATCCAGCAAGACCTCGCCGCTGTCGGGTTTTTGCAGCCGCGCCAGGGATCTGAGCAAGGTGGATTTTCCGCAGGCATTGGGCCCGACAATGACGGTGATCTTGCCATCCGGAATATCAGCGGTCAGATCTTTCAGGATCGGGGTCTTGGCAAAGGCAACCGACAGGGCTTTGGCGTGCAGGCGGGCAGGGGCATTCATTCAGAGCTTTCCTTTGCGAAATTGAACCATCAGTAGCCAGATCATCACCGGGCCACCGATCAGGGCGGTAAAGACGCCCGCGGGCAGTTGAATGCTGGGAACCATGCGAGAGGCCGTATCCGCTGCCAGCACCAGCAGGGCGCCAATGACAGCTGCGCCCAGCAGGGCGGGTTTGCCATTGGGCACTAGGGCACGCGCAATTGGTCCGGCGGCAAAGGCGACAAAGGGCAGTGGGCCGGCGGTGCAAACGGCAAGGGCCGCCAGCAGAATGCCCAGACCGGTGAGCCCCAGGCGCAGCGGCGACAGCCGCAGGCCCAGGCTGCTGCTCAGGTCATCCGACAGGCCAAGCCGGGCCAAGGGGAAATGGATCCAGAATAGCGCCGGAGCCAAAAGGAGCACCCCGGACCATACAATAGTGACATCCTGCCAATCGCGCGCGTTCAGCGTGCCTATCAACCATTCTGCCATATCGGCGGCGGTTCTGGCGTCGGTCCGGCTCAGCAGCAGGTCGGACAGGGCCGCCAGAGCGAAGCCAATGCCAAGCCCAATCAGCACCAGGCGTTGGGGGGGCAAGCCCTCTTTCCAGGCCAGGCTTACAACCAGAATGGCTGTGAGCAGCGCGCCGATCAAGGCTCCCAGCAGCACATTGCCGCCGGTCAGAATAATCGCGATTAGGGCACCACAGCTGGCGCCTGCGTTGAAGCCAATGACATCCGGCGAGGCCAGCGGATTGCGCATCATGGTTTGAAACATTGCCCCCGAGAGGCCAAAACAGGCACCGGCCCCCAGGGCTGTCAAGATCCGTGGCAGGCGGTGATCCATCAGGATCATTCTTTCAATCTCTGAACCTGCGCCCAACAGCACGCTGAGCCAGCTGGTCTCAGTAAAGGGATAGCTGCCAAGCCGTAGCGCCAGAACCGAGCCCACTTTGACCAACAGCAAGAGGCAGGAGCCAACAGCAACGGCACGGGCTGAGAAGGACAGGGATAGGAAGGGCAGGCGCAGGCTCCAGTTCATAGCGCAGTGCTCCCGTCGCGGCGGATCAGCCAGACAAGTGCGGGTCCTCCCAGAAGGGCGGCCATCACCCCGGCCTGCATATTGCCGCCAAAGACCGGCAAGCGCCCAATGAGATCGGCCAGGATCATCAGCCCGGCCCCCAGAAACGCGGAAAACAACAGGCACCAGCGCATATCCGCGCCCGAAAATCGCCGCGCCATATGGGGCACGATCAGACCCACAAAGGCGATAGGACCGGCCATCGACACTGTGGCACCGCAGAGGCAGACAATGGCACAAACGGCAAGCCCACGCGCCAGCCCAACCCGCAGGCCCAGGCTGCGGGCGGTGTCCTCGCCCAACATCATGGCGTTCAGGTTGAAGGAAGAAACCGCCGCAAAGGCCGCGCCCAAGGCAAAGAAGGGCAGCAGAGCCGCCAGCGTTGGCATCTCAATTCCGTCCAAACCGCCCAGCACCCAAAAGCGATAGACATCCAGGCTGCGCTGGCTGATCAGCAAGAGGCTGCGCCCAAGCGCCAGAAACAGCGCACTGAGAGCCGCACCTGCCAGGATCAGCCGCAGCGGAGTACCCCGACCTGCGCCGCCCAGGAAGAACACCAAAACCGTACTGAGCAACCCGCCCCCCATGGCAACCCAGACAAAGGAGGCCGGGTCGGAGATGCCCAACAAGAAGATGCAGAGGATAACCCCCAGCGATGCCCCGCCATTGATGCCCAGCAATCCGGGATCTGCCAGCGGGTTTCGGGTCAGGCTCTGGATCAAGGCACCGGAACCGGCCAGAGCGCCCCCCGCCAGCCAGGCGGCCAACAATCTAGGCAGCCGCATGCCCTGTATGACCAGATGATCAGCTCTTGTGGCATCATAGGCCACAAAGGACTCCCAGATATTGTCCCAGCTGATTGGGCGCAGGCCGAAGCGCAGCGACAGGGCCGACAGAAGGAGCAGGCTCAACAGGACCGTCAGCAGCCAGATCTGGCGGGTGGAGGCGCGACGCTCAGAGCGCGGCGATGTGGTTTCGAGAATGGTCATGTCAAAACCCTTCTGGCAGCAGGCCTGCCTCGGCGGTGCTGGCAACTGGGGTGGCAGGGTCGCCATCCATGGCGGCTTCCAGCAGGGGCACCAGGCGATCCAGCGCATAGTTCAGGCTCAGCGGGCTGGAATGGGACAGGGCGGCGGAGAGCAGCACGTCAGCATAGATCTCGCGGCCCTCCCCATAGGCACGCAGGGTCGGGCGCAGGGACATCCGTTCGAGCTGACTGACAGAGCCGCCTGCATCCAGCCAAATGAGGGCTTCAACATCGATGGGGGACAGGTCTTCTGGTGGGATCAGCGCGTAGTAATTATTGAATGAAGCCCGGGTGTTGATGGCTTCCGGCACCTTGAAGCCCAGGGCTTCTATAAACTGGCCGCGGATATCGCGGGCGTTATAGGCCCCTATCTGGCCTGCCCAGACCATAACGGAACTGGCCCCTTCCCACTCTGGATGGGCCTGGCGAATGTCATGAAAGCGCGCGTCAATGCCGGCGATGATCTCTTCAGCCTGCTCCAGGCGTCCCGTGGCGCGCCCCAGAGTCCGCAGCATCTCCTGCCAGGGGGTGCCATAGTCTCCAAAACGCGTCTGCGGCGGCACGGTTGGGGCAATGCGTGATAGCAGTTGATATTCACGCCTCGTCATTCCGGACCATTGACCCACAATCAGATCCGGCTGCATTGCCGCGATGGCCTCAATATCGATTTCGCCCTGCATGACGATCGGCGTGGCCTCACCCAATGCCTCGACTGCCCAGGGCCAAACGCCATAGGGATGTGGGCCGAACCATTTGCGCAGCGCATGCGGTGGCTCACCCAGAGCCAACAAGAAATCGTGCCCAATAAAACTGAGAGACACGATACGACTTGGTTCAGATTGAACCCTCGTCTCGCCGTATTGGTGTTCGATAAAAACAGGAAAGGCTTGAGATTTGGCCTCCTTAGAGGGCAACGTGAAAGCCAAGACAGCTGCAAGTAGACCCAGTTGAAGGAACCGGATTGGAAACCATGAAGATCCAATATCCGAAAGGACCGAAGGTATTGAGACGAAGCTAGGGCGCACCAGACTGCTCCAACGCGCTGTGACAGGAACGATCCTACACAGCTATTGTGGGGTATGGCTGGGCGTTGAAGAGGAGGGAAACTCTGCAACACCTTGCTTCGATGAAAAGGTATGAGACGGACCCATATTTTTCCTTACAGGTTTTGTCAAGAATTGTGGTGAACCAAGAACCTAAAACCTAATTGTCTGGAAGTTTGGAGAAGGTATCGCGCTGCAATCTCACCCAAACCGATGTTCATGGGGGGAGACTGCGGCATTCGAAGATGAGTACCGCAAACAGTTCTCGCGCCCGGTTCCGGGCATGAAGATCGAGACCCTGAACTGGTCAGTCCAGGTTGCCACGAAAGATGGTCAAATCCTGCCTGCGTCTCAGGCTACTGATAATAAGGCTTTTGTCGCCTACGAAACCCGTCCAATCACCTGTGACGTCGAGGGCACCACCAAAAAAGCCGCTTTTGTTGCACGTGCGGATCTTAGCCCCGGCGGCATCTACATGACAAATGATCCTGGCTGACCTAGGGGCATCGCTAAGGTGTCCGAGGGCATCTATAAGAACGTGCTAAAGATGGACGGTTATGAAAACGAGCTGGAGCTGCATGCCGCGCTGACCGTGCCCAAAGATAGCATGCATGTGGATTTCAGCGGAACTACATGTCTTTCAAAGAAGGGGACCAATGTGCCGCTGAACTACGCCACCGCCTATACTGTGTTTGCGCTACGCTGTTTGGTTGGTCGGATATCCGCAATAATGCGGGATCTCTGGCACCATTCACAGTTGATGGACCCAAGAGCTGTATTCTGAATGCCCAACATCCGGCACCTATTGTGATGCGTCACACTTTGGGTCAGGTCCCACCTGATCTGCTACTGGCCTGTCTGCATCAGGCATTGCCTGACAAGGTTACTGCCGAAGGCGCGAGTTGTAGGTTCGACCTCACCCCGCGCGAGGATAGGGGAAGGGGCGATTTGACAATTGCAGCGCAGCGTTTTGCGTGACACATCTGGGATTAACGTGGGAGGCACAGAAATGGCGGCAACGAAGTTCTTAGAGACCGAGCAGGGGCGTTCGATCGCCTATCACTTTCACAGTGGACGCGGGCCAACAGTGGTATTCCTTGGGGGGCTCAAATCCGATATGGAAGGGACCAAGGCTGTCCACCTGGAAGCCTGGGCCCAGGCCGCTGGATTAGCTTTTTTGCGGTTTGACTATTCCGGTCACGGAGAGAGTTCTGGGTCTTTTGAACAAGGCTGCATTGGTGATTGGCACGAGGATACTCTGGCCGCTGTTTCCGCTTTGACCACTGGTCCCCTGTTGATTGTTGGCTCCTCCATGGGGGGATGGCAGGCCTTGTTGTTGGCCAAGGCTATGCCAGAGCGTATTCAAGGCATGGTGACCATTGCTGCCGCACCTGATTTCACGGAAGATGGCTATTGGGCCAGTTTCAGCGAGGCTCAAAAGGCGGAGCTGGAGGCTCAGGGCTATGTTGAGCTGCCAAGTGATTATATGGAGCCCTATCGCATCAGCAAAACAATGATTGAGGACGGGCGCAAGCGGCTGGTTCTGCGTAGGCCGCTGGACTTGCCCTTCCCGGTGCGCTGCTTGCAGGGGACGGCGGATACCGCTGTCTCGACTGAGACCGCACTGCGGCTGATGGAGCATGCGCGCTGCCAAGACATGCGTTTGAACCTGGTGAAGGATGCGGATCATCGGTTTTCTGATGAGGCCTGTCTGCGCCTCATTGAAGCCGCCATAACTGAGCTCTTGTAGCCGCTGCGCTTCTGGAGTTGGTTTTTGGGGCTGCGGAGCTTTGGAAAGGGAGGAGAGCTTATGTCAATGGAACAGAGAGTGAGTTTGATCACGCTTGGGGTGGCGGATGTTGAAAAGGCTGCCGCCTTTTATGCGGCACTTGGCTGGCAAGCTGCAGAAAGCCCGGACGGTGTGGTTGCCTTTGATCTGATTTCGCAGACGCTGGGGCTTTATCCCCTAGACAAATTGGCGGAGGATATTGGCCTGCCCATTGAAGCCCTTGGCACCGGGGCGATGACATTGAGCCACAATACCCGCAGCAGCCAAGAGGTGGACGCGCTGTTGGCGCTTGCACGCAAGGCTGGGGCGGAGATTTTGCGGCCTGGGGGTGAGGTGTTTTGGGGGGGCTACATCGGCTATTTTCGTGCGCCAGATGGCCATATCTGGGAGATTGCACATAATCCGTTTTCGCCGCTGGCTCAGAATGGTGCGTTTCGTTGGAATGGGTATTGAATTTTCACAGGCCTCTAAGCGAGCCTGCAAAGAACGGCAGTGCTTTGGCGCTGGGTCACGCGAAATCTCGCTTGCCCCGAAGGGCAAGTCACCGCAAGAGTAAGCTTGGAGGCAATCACCACGCGTGAAACCTCCCATTGCTATTTCAATCGATAGTTTTGCAGATCAACAAGACAAAGGGCAAACCAGCATGGAGCAAGCAGGGAACTGGGGTCGAGAACCAGTGGTGTTTTTGCCGGGCATGATGTGTGATGCGCGGGTTTTTACGCCTCAGCTCAATGCCCTTTCTGCGCTGACTCCGGTTATGGTTGCCCCCCTGCATGGGGGGGCGAGGGTAGAAGATATCGCCCTTCATATTCTCGCCATGTTGCCAGAGAAGTTTGCGCTGGTTGGTTTGTCCATGGGGGGCATCGTGGCGCTGGAGCTACTGCGTCGTGCCCCGGAACGGATCACCCGGTTGTGCCTGATGGCGACAACCCCGCTATCCGAGACCCCGGATCAGGCAGCCATGCGCGAGCCACTGATCATCAGCGCCCGTACCGGCGGGTTGGAAAAAGCCCTGCAGCTCTCCCTGCCGCCAGAGGTGCTGGCACCCGGGACACGTCGATTGGAAATTCTCAATCTGGTGCGCGAGATGGGCATGGAGCTGGGGGCAGAGCTTTTTGTTGATCAAAGCCGGGCCTTGCAGCGTCGACTTGATCAGCAGGCGACAGCCCGGCGCTGTCAGGTGCCGACGCTTATTCTGTGCGGAGAATATGACCGCCTGACGCCAGTCAAACGTCATGAATTCATGGCCGGGTTGATCCCCCATGCAGGGCTAGAGGTTATTGCAGGCGCTGGGCATTTGCCCGGACTGGAACAGCCCGAAGCAGTGAACCGCGCCTTATTGCATTGGCTGGCGGCACCATCGGGCACTTGAACCCGCTGTGCATTCAGCGCCCTCCGGAACTGATGAGTGGCGGGTAGGATGCTGCGAGAGCTGCGCGGCGCGCCAGGATCAGGAATAGAGCTTGGCGCGGGCCTCTTTTGAGAGCACTTCAGGCTCCGCTACGGGTTCGCCTGTTTCAGCATCAAAAAACGGTGTCTTCCGCCAGAGGCCTGACAGTCGCGCGGTAATCATGCGGGAAAAAATCCCAAAGACCATGCGGGCCATGCCTTTGTTTTGAGGTGGTTTTCCAGGGCGGGGAATATTGGCCTCAGCTTTGACTTTGCCCAGAGCCTCGGTTTCCTCAAAAAGATCTGTTCTCACGCCGACAAAGGCCAGTTGCGGTTTTGACAGGGTATTGGCAAAGGGCGTGCCACAGCAGCCCGCATACCAGCGAAACAGGCCCTTGGGGCCGAGCCGCAAAAGGCGCAGGTGTTCTCCGCCCTTTGTGATGGTGATGGCATGCGGAGCCAGTTGAAACAGATCGACCCCATCAACCGGGTCAGGTTGATGGTGATGAAGCTCAGCGGCACGACAATCCGCACAATGGCAGATCAGCCTCAGCCCGGATTTGTTCCCCTCTGCCGAGACATGCCCAGCGAAACTGCCGCATGAGCAGGAAAAGCCGAACTTTTCGTTGCTCATGGAATTAGCCCTTTACTGCGGTCAGTTTTGCTTTGGTCGCCTTGGGTTTTGCGACGGCTTTGGGTTTTGGGGCAGCTTTGGGTTTGCGGCTGTTTGCATCCATGAAGTCGATGACCAGAGGGCGGATATTGTCGCGCCAGCTACGACCAGCAAAGATCCCATAATGGCCGGCGCCGGGCTCGACATGGCTTGCCTTTTTGCTGTCGGGCAGGCCCGTGCACAGATCCAGCGCCGCGATGCATTGGCCTGGGGCCGAAATATCGTCATTGGCCCCCTCAACGGATTTCACCGCCACATCTGTAATTGCACCAATATCAACCTTGTGACCGTCAACGACGAACTCATTGCGGGCGATTTCGCGGGATTTAAAAACGCGCTCTACGGTGGAGAGATAGAACTCTGCCGTCATATCCATTACGGCGAGGTATTCATCATAGAACCGGTTGTGGGCATCATGGTCCGAAGCCTCGCCACGGCTGGCGCGCTGGATCTGATCGGTGAATGCCTGGGCATGACGATCCATGTTCATTGACATGAAAGACGAAAGTTGCAGCAGGCCAGGGTAGACCTTACGTCCGACACCTTTGTATTTGAATCCGACCCGTTGGATCATGGTTTCTTCGAGCTGGCCCATGGTGACGCGGCGGCCAAAATCGGTGACTTCGGTCGGGGTTGCATCCGGATCCACAGGCCCACCAATCAAGGTTAGCGACGAGGGCTGAGCCGAAGGGTCCTGTTCCGCCAGGTAGGCGGTTGCCGCCAGCGTGAGCGGTGCGGGCTGGCAGACTGCAACCACATGGGTTTCGGGGCCAAGCTCACGCATGAAATCAACCAGATAGAGCGTGTAGTCTTCGATGTCGAACTTACCGGCTGAGACCGGAATGTCGCGGGCATTGTGCCAGTCTGTAATATAGACTTCGCAATTGACCAGCAGGCTTTTGACAGTGGAGCGCAGCAGGGTCGCATAGTGGCCGGACATCGGTGCCACGATAAGAACCTTGCGGGGCTGTTCTTCACGTCCAGCAACGCAGAAATGCAGCAAGTCGCCAAAATCACGCTCAACAACTGGGATGACTTCTACCAGGTGATCTTTGCCGTCGTCGCAGGTGAAGCTGTCAATGCCCCAGTCTGGCTTGACGGTCATGCGGTGAAAGGTGCGTTCGGTGACCTCGCCCCAAGCCGCCATCCAGCTAAGTGCGGGGTTGGGAATTGCAGAAAACGCAGGGTAGGAGGCCATAGACAAGGCGCTGGCACCCAGCCATTGGTTCATGTTTCGGGCGGTTTCCATCAAATCGTATGACATCATATAGCGCATATGTCTTTCCTTTTTGCAGCCCGCCGGTTGTAGTCCCACGATTGGGGGCGGAAATAATGCAGGGCCTCGGACCTTTCGTCGCTTTGGCGTAACATGGTTAAACCAGTATTCTGCACAGCAGAAAGAGTATGGGGGATTCCTTAAGATGACAACAAGTGACGAACTTGACCGTGGCACTTCGCCGGAACACTTTGAACGCCTTAAGGAAAATATGGAGCGCGTCGACCAGCTCTCTCAAAAACTGGTTGAAATCATGGCCAACAGGAAGGGGCATCACCCCGGGTTAGATGGTCCGAATCAGGAGCTCTTTGCACGTGCAGCAACGTCTTATTGGTCCGAAATCCTACAAAATCCTGCAAAATTGATGGAACAACAGGTCGAATACTGGGGGAAATCTGTGCTGAATTTTGCAGAGGCCCAGAGTGTTCTCGCCGGGGAGGGCGAAGAGGGTAGCGAAAAGGCAACACCGCAGGATCGGCGGTTTGGCAATCCGATGTGGGATAACAATCCCTATTTTCACTTTGTAAAACAACAGTATCTGATAAATTCTGAAGCTATTCGCAGCGCCGTGTCGCAGGTTGATGATCTTGAAGCGATTGATCGCCACCGGCTGCGTTATTTTTCTGATCAGATCATCAACATGATGGCGCCAACCAATTTTCTGCCAACGAACCCCGATGCGCTGGAAAAGGCGCTGGAGACCGAGGGGCAATCGTTGATTGATGGCATGCAGAACCTGGTCGACGATCTTGAGGCTAATAATGGCGAATTGGTCGTGCGGCTTGCGGATGAGAGCGCGTTTGAGATTGGCGGCAATATTGCGACCAGCGCCGGTGAGGTGGTGTTCCGCAATCGGATGATGGAGATCATCCAATATCACCCCACGACAGAGACCGTGCACGAAACACCCATCGTATTGTTCCCGCCCTGGATCAACAAATTCTACATCCTCGATCTAAAGGCGCAGAACAGTCTGATCAAATGGGTGACCGAGCAGGGATACACCCTGTTTGTCGTTTCCTGGATCAACCCCAATAGCGATTATGCTGATGTAGGCATGGAAGAGTATATCGAGGAGGGTTTCCTGACCGCGATCGATAAGGCCAAGGATATCTGCAAGGTCAAACAGGTCAACGCCATTGGCTATTGCATTGCCGGCACCACGCTCAGCCTGACGCTGGCCTTGATGAAAAAGCGGGGGGATAAATCAGTTAAATCTGCGACCCTGTTTACGGCCTTGACGGATTTCTCAGACCAGGGAGATTTTACGCCCTTCCTGCAGAATGATTTTGTCGACGCGATTGTCGAAGAAATTGGCGACGACGGTGTCTTGCCCTCATACATCATGGCCCGTACCTTCTCTTACCTGCGGGCAAATGATCTTGTCTATGGACCTGCCATTCGCAGCTACATGCTGGGGGAAACTCCGCCTGCTTTTGATCTGCTTTATTGGAACGGCGACGGTGCCAATCTGCCTGGAAAGATGGCGGTCGAGTATCTGCGGGGCCTGTGCCAACGCAATGAATTTGCAGAGGGCGGCTTTGAGCTGTTTGGGGAGCTCTTGAACCTAAAGGACGTGGATATTCCGCTTATGGCGGTTACCTGTGAAACGGATCATATCGCCCCCTGGATGAATTGTTACAAAGGCGTGCAACAGATGGGTGGTCGCAGCAAGACCTTCATCGTGTCCCAGTCTGGACATATCGCAGGGATCGTTAACCCACCAAGCCGTAACAAATATGGCCATTACACCAACAGTGACCTGAAGGGGACGCCTGAGGCATGGATGGAAGGCGCCAGCTTTAACGAGGGGTCTTGGTGGCCGCGGTGGGAGAGCTGGCTGAAGAAACGCTCTGGCAAACAGGTCCCAGCACGCAAACCGGGTGATTCCAATAACCCTGTGCTGGAAGCGGCTCCTGGCAGCTATGTGCGGATCCGGGCAACTGATTGATTTCTTAGGTTTACGATAGTTTATTCTGCGCTGCGGCAAGATTTTTCTTGAAATGCTGCGTTGCAGAAAGTATATGTTCCTCATGCTGAAACGCGGGGTGGTCCCGAGATGGCAACCAGAGGAACCAGTACAATGGCTAAGACCCAAGATTTTACCGCTATGATGAAAGACATGATGGGCGCATTTCCGGTGGATACTTCCGCCATGGAAGAGGCGTTCAAAAACACCGCTGCGCTGAACGAAAAGCTGAGTGCTGTTGTTCTGGGCGCTGCTGAGCAGTCATCTGAAATCTCCAGCAAATGGACCAAGGATGCCCTGGCCAAGATGTCCGGCGTTTCCAAAGCTCAGAAAGATCCTGCTGAATACGCAAAATCCGCAACCGATTTTGCCAGCGCTTCTGCCGAAGTCGCCGCCGAAAACATGGCTGCCTTTGCTGAAGTTGCGAAGAAAGTTCAGATGGAAACCGTTGAACTGCTGATGGCCGCAGGCAAAGACATGGGCGAAGAAGCCACTGCCGCTGTCAAAAAAGCGACTTCCGAAGTCACCACTGCGGCCAAAAAGGCAGCAGCTAAATAAGCAGCCCGTTCGGGTTGATCACGAAGAGAGCGATCACGGCTCCTCCCTGCCTCTTGATCTCTCTCTTGTGTCCAAAAGGACAGGTCGTTTCGACCTGTCCTTTTTTTTATGCAGATAGGCCTGCCACCTTGGGAGCATTTCTGTCTTGGGACTAAAAGACGGCCTGAGTGAAATCTTTCACCTCGGGTGACCAGCCGCAGGCGGCCCGGACCTTATCCGCCCGCATTTGCTGATCCAGCGTTGGGCCTTCAGCCCAGTTGCCGTATTTGAACATCACATATTTGCGGTTACGGACCACATAGGCCCCATCATGAGTATGGCGCCGGATGATCTCATCTATAATATCGCGCATCGGCACTCCTGTCTGCGCTGCGACGTTATAATGACCGCAGAGCTGGGGCTGTTCTGCCAGTAGGCGGTAGGCGCGGGCTAGGTCCCGACGATGCACCAGCGGCCAGCGGGTATGGATACTGCCCCAGATTTCTAGTGGGACCCCAAAGGAGGCCTGCGTCAAGAGGCGGGAGAAAACGCCGCCCCCGTCTTCATGGTAGGTCATGGCAGGGTGTATAATACAGGTGCTCAACCTTGGATCCAGAAGCAGAGAATGCGCGTTCTCCTCCATCCAGGCAAAGGCGGAGATCGGACGCTTTGGGCTGGTTTCCGAAGCGGCGTGATCGCCTGTCTGCCCATAAAGCCAACAGCCGCCGGTATACAGCACCCGCAACGGGCTGGTGCGGTAGCAGGCCTCCTGCTGGATTGCGGCAATGGCGGCGGCATCCACCGCTGCCATGTCATCGTCAAAAGTTGATGCCAACTGGATAACCACCTCCACTTGGCGCAGTGCTGTACACCAAGAGGCCGGATTGCGCAGATCCCCCTTGTGGGGCTGGGCTCCCAATGTTGCGAGGCGTTGGGCTGAGGCTTCAGAACGACAAACTCCGATGACCTTGTGGTTATGGGCAACCAATTCTGCTGTGACCGCGCTGCCAATGGAGCCGGTGCCGCCGAGGATCAATATGTTCAAAACAGGTCTCCTTTGGTGCTATGGGGAGGGTTATAAGATCTAAAGCTAACTTTAGCTCAAGTGAAAACTCGCCTCCCTATCGGGTCAAATGCGCTGATGCAGGGGGCTGCGTTGCTCTTGGGTGTTGCCAGGGAAGGTTTCTGTGCAGGCTTTTCTTTTGTTCTGCGCTCGCATAGTCTTTTTCTGCAATGCATCATGTCCGGGGAGGGACAGTATGGCCGACCAGGAAAAACCTCTGCTGATCAAGCGTTACGCCAGTCGGCGTTTGTACAACACCGAGACCAGCGACTATGTCACACTAGAGGATATTGCGGGGTTCATCCGGGAAGGGCGTGAAGTTCAGATTGTTGACTTGAAATCAGGCGATGATCTGACGCGACAATATCTGTTACAGATTATTGCCGAACACGAAAGTCGTGGTGAGAATGTGCTCCCGGTCAATGTGCTCAATGATCTGGTGCGCAGCTATATGCAGCCAGGCGGTGGCGTGATGCCACAGTTCTTGCAAGCCTCCTTTGATATGCTGCGCGATAGCCAATCTCAGATGGTTGAGAATATGTCAGCGATGAACCCGATGTCGCAGATACCTGGTTTCGACGCGATGAAAGCGCAGCAAGAGGCGTTTTTGAAGGCGATGACCGGCGGTCTGCCGGGAGGATTGGCCAGCGGATTGGCAGGAGGGTGGGGCGGCAGCACAACTGCCCCAGAAACGGAAACCGCCAAGGATGACGAAGGTGAAGACCTGGATGCGATCAAACGACAGCTATCGGAACTGCAAGAAAAGCTGTCCAAGCTGAAGTAATCGGCGGCTTCAACTCGGTGGAGCTGATGTCGCAGATGTTAAAGGGCTCGGATGATATCTGAGCCCTTTCTTGTTGCGGTAACGAAATTCGTAACAGAAGGGGGGGCTCCCGCCCGTCGGAAGATCCCTTGGGGATCGTCTCCCGTTGGGCCCGGCGCCGCGCAGAGCGCGGCGCGGCAGTGTGATTTCATCAGGCTTTGAAAATTAGGCTGCCGCAGCACTGGTCATGGTTGTTGTCGCAGCATCAAGCAGAATTCCGGCGACCACATCCAGCTCTTCCTTGGTCAGGCGCACCGGTAGGCGGACGTCGCATGCCTGCATCAACATGGCGCGGGTTTGCGGCAGCTCAGGAAGATCCTGGATGAACTGCCAATTCCAAAAGGCACGGGCATTATCCGCTGAACGGCCGAAGATCTGCACCTTTACACCAGCCTTTGCTGTGGCTTCGGAGAAGGTCAAAATCTGGTCTTCAGACATGCCCACCAGGTTGAACTGGATCGAATCGGGAGCGCGCTGCTCTGGCCCAAGCGGAGCAGGCACATGAAAGAAGGGAGAGGCGTTTAGCTGCGCTGCGACATAATCGTGGTTCTTTAGCCCGTCTCGCACGCGGCGCGCCAGTTCCGGCAGTTGCGGACGAATGACCACGGCGGAGAGGTTGCTCATCCGCAGATTATAGAGTGGCAGTTGGTTTTGCCATTTGGCAAAGGCCTCACTCAGATCCGCGCTGTTGTCCCCAACGGGGCCCTTATGCTTTTGCCAGTTGTGCTCGTAGGCGCCGGACATGATCACGGCACGTGCGACCAGTTCGGCATCATCGGTGATCAAAATACCACCTTCGCCGGCGTTGATCATCTTGTAGGACTGGAAGGAGAAGCAACCAATTTGGCCCAGGGTGCCAATATTGCGCCCGTTCCAAGTGGTTCCCAGTGAATGGGCCGCATCTTCGATCACCGGAATTCCCCGAGCTTCGCAGAGCGCAAGAATAGCATCCATGTCAGAGGTGTGACCGCGCATGTGGCTGATGATGACCGCCTGGATGTCATCGGCCAACTGGGCTTCGAAATCCGAGACATCAATGCGATAGTTTTCACCCACCTCACAGAGGACAGGAATACAATCGGCATGGATCACCGATGAGGGGACGGCAGCAAAGGTAAATCCCGGGATTAGCACGCGGGCGTCACGGGGCAGGTTCAAGGCCTTGAGAGAGAGGAACAGAGCCGCGGAACAGGACGACACAGCCAGGGCGTATTTGCTGCCCAATAGCGCAGCAAAATCCTGTTCAAGCAGAGCAACCGGTGCATCCTCGGGTGCGGTATAACGAAACAGATCACCAGATTGCATCAGTTCTTCAATTGCCTGACGTGCTGATTCCGGGATCGGTTCTGCCGCGTGAACATTTGGGGCCTTGGTCATATTTCAAATTCCTGAATTATGGATTTGATAAATATAAAACACTTGTGGTGAGAATCCAAGAGCGAGCCTCGAGCTGCGCTGCAGGATCGGCAAGATTTCACAAATTTGTTGCGCTCATTTGGTGGTGAGCATCCCCAGGCCAAGACACAGTGCCAAGATCGCATGGCAAAGGGCCCTGCTCAGACTTAGCTAAAGCAGGGCCAATCGAGGGTAGTGGGATGTTCAAGAGAAGGTCAGAGACCGATCCTGTCGCGCAAGGCAAACCATGTCATAGCCAATGCCAATAGTGGTGAGCGCATGGCAGGGCCACCAGGAAAGCGCGGTGCGGGGACGCGGGCCATGGTCTCAAAGCCTTCTGCTTGACCCTGTATGGATTGGGCAATCAATTGTCCGGCATGGATCGCGGTGCCCACGCCATGGCCGGAGTAGCCTGAAGCCGAAAGCACATTTTCCCCAAGACGGGCCAGATAGGGCATCCGTTTCATGGTGATCCCCAGAGTTCCGCCCCAGGCATAATCCACCCGAACATCCTTGAGATGCGGAAATATCTGCGTCATCGGTTTACGCACTACGGATTCGATATCTGCCGGGAAGCGATAGCCGTAGCTCTCGCCGCCGCCAAACAACAGTCGCTTGTCGTGGCTGAGCCGAAAGTAATTGACCACAAACCTGCTGTCCGCCACCGCGACATCCCTTCCCAAAACCTTGTCGGCCTCATCGCCCAAGGGTTCAGTTGCAACCACAAAATTGTTGATCGGCATTACTCTGGCTGCCACCTGCCGGTTTAACCCGCCCAGATAGCCGTTGCAGGCCAGGATCAGATGATCCGCGCGCACCTCGCCAGCAGCGGTTCTGACGCGCACTTCAGCCCCTTCCTGGATCTCCAGAACCTCGCTTTCTTCATGCAGTGCAGCGCCTGCGCTTGCGGCTGCGCGGGCGAGGCCAAGCGCCAAGTTCAGCGGGTGCAGATGGGCAGCGCCATGATCGAGAATGCCACCTTTGTAATCGGGCGAGGGGCACATCTGGTGACAGGCCTCAGGCGACAGCAGCTCTATCTGGTCATAGCCATAGCGATCCTCAAGGTGACGCCCATAGTCGTGAAGATGCTGGCTGTCGCGCGCACTAGAGGCTGTCCAGGCAACGCCGGGACGCAGATGACAGTCAATTTGGTGTTTGGCAATCAGGGATTTGACCAGATCTTTTGCCTCCTCCCCCATGCGCCAAAGCATCTTGGCATCCTGTTGGCCAACAAATTCCTCAAGATCCTCTTGATCCAGGCGCTGGCCACTTCCAAGTTGGCCGCCGTTGCGTCCAGAGGCGCCAAAGCCGACACGATGGGCTTCAAGCAGGACCACATTCATGCCCGCCTCGGCCAAGTGCAGCGCGCTCGACAGTCCGGTAAAGCCGCCGCCAATGATGCAAACATCGGCCCGCACTCGGCCGGAGAGGGGGGCGAAGGGCGCCGAAGGCGTGGCCGTCGCGGCATACCAGCTTTGGGGATACTTGCCTTTGTGGTCATTGGAATGGAGCAGGTTCAGTCCCATCACACACCTCTGTAACTTTGGCGGAGCCATGCAGCAGCCATCTGTGCTTCATCTTTCCATAAATGTTCAATCGCCCTGGCGCCGCACAGCAGCGCGACGTCAGGGGCAGATAGGAAGCCTAGACATTCATCAACAGATGCTCACGTTCCCAGGGGGAGATCACCTGGAGGAATTCCTCATACTCTGCCCGTTTCACGATGCTGTAGACACGGGCAAATTCAGGGCCGAGGACTTCGTGCAGCTCGGTTGCGTTTTCAAACAGGTCCAGGGCGCTGCCCATGACTGGAGGGATATCGCCCTCTCCTTCATAGGCATCACCTTTGAATTGTTTATCTGGATGCTTCTGTTCCATCAGCCCCAGATAGCCACAGGCCAGCGAGACCGCGATGCCAAGGTAGGGGTTGCAATCCATGCCCGCGATGCGGTTTTCCACCCGCCGCGCTGCCGGGCTGGACAGCGGAATGCGAATGCCGGTGGTGCGGTTGTCGCGCGCCCATTCCAGATTGATCGGCGCTGCATGGTCTTTGACGTAGCGACGATAGGAATTCACATAGGGCGCCATCACCGCGATGCCGGCGGGCAGATGGTTTTGCAGACCGGCAATAAAGTGGAAAAAGGCATCGGTCTCGGAGTCATCCTTGGCCGAGAAGATATTCTTGCCGGTTTTGCGATCCAGAACCGAATGGTGGATATGCATGGCCGAGCCAGGCTCGTTTTCGATTGGCTTGGCCATAAAGGTGGCAAAGCAGTCGTGGCGCAGAGCGGCTTCGCGGATCAGCCGTTTAAAGTAGAAGACCTCATCCGCCAATTTGACTGGATCACCATGCAGCAGGTTGATTTCCAGCTGACCGGCGCCGCCTTCCTGGGTGATGCCGTCAATTTCAAAGCCCTGTGCCTCAGCAAAGTCGTAGATATCGTCAATCACTGGGCCAAATTCATCCACGGCGGTCATGGAATAGGCCTGCCGCGCCGCTGCAGGTCGGCCAGAACGTCCCATCATCGGTTCGATCTTCTTGGCAGGGTCGACATTGCGGGCAACCAGAAAGAACTCCATTTCTGGCGCAACAACCGGATCCCAGCCCTGATCATGATAGAGCTGCACCACCCGTTTCAGCACGTTGCGCGGGCTAAAGGGAATGGGATCTCCGTTGCGGTCAACGGCGTCGTGAATCACCTGAAGTGTCCAGTCTCCGGTCCAGGGCGCTGCGGTAGCAGTGGACATATCCGGGTGCAGCGTCATGTCTTTTTCGATCCAGCCATCGTCATCGGCGGCCTCCGCCCAGTCGCCGGTGATGGTCTGATAAAAGATGCTGTCAGGCAGGTGAAAGAAATCCTGCTTGGAAAACTTGGATGCCGGCACTGCCTTTCCGCGGGCAATACCGGGAAGGTCAGAGATAACGCATTCAACTTCGTCTAGACGACGGCCCTCCAGGTAGGTCTTTGCCGCTTCGGGAAGGTCGTCAAGCCAAGATGACATCAGGTCCTCTCTTTCTTCATAAATTCTGCGAGGAAGGTTGCAATTGCGGGAGAGTCTACGGGGGTATCCAGCTGTTGACTGGCCTGATCCAGGATCTGGTCAGGTACTACGCCACGACCGCGCTTGTCGATCAAGCCGCCGGTGAATTCATTGTCGAATTCCGGATGGGGCTGCAGGGTCCAGATATGGTCACCATAGGCGAGAATACCGTTTTCACAAAAATCGTTTCCGGCCAGGACCCGCGCCTCAGTGGGGCGCTCGATCACCTGGTCCTGATGCCAGGCATTCAGGGTGATGGGCTGGCCATCCTGCTGATAGGTTACATGACCCACTGCCCAGCCGCCCTCAAACTTGGCGACCTTGCCGCCCAGGGCCTGGGCGATGATTTGGTGGCCAAAACAGATCCCGGCGAGGGGTTGTTTCTTTGCGTGAATGGTTCGGATCAGATCTTCCAGCGGCGGGATCCAGTCGTGGGGTTCATAGACACCATGGCGCGATCCGGTGATGATCCATCCGTCGGCGGCATCGGCATCGCGGGGAAACTGTCCGTCGACAACCGCGAAGGTTTCAAACTCAAAACCATTGCCCGACAACAGATCACAAAACATCTGGTCATAGTCGCCAGAGTCCTGAATGAGCGCTTCAGGCGCGTGGCCGGTTTGCAGGATGCCGATTTTCATAGTTCACCAGATTTGATCAAAAGGGGATTGGGTGAGGCTGGGCCTCGGGACTGATCGACGTCATACCGCCTCCAACCAGCTGAGCCAATGTTCATCTGAGGGGAGGGCAGCAAAGCCCGCTAGCTCCTGGCGTTTGGTCATGACGAGGTTGCGGATCATCATCTGAGGCAGAATCCGCGCGATCAGCGGGCTTGCCTCAAACCGGGTGATGGCTGTCTCCCAATCCGGTGCCAGCTGCGGCAGGTCGGGAAGGTCGTAGATATTTCCGCTGGAAGCTGCGGGCGGCTGCATTTTGTCGGTGATGCCTAACAGGGCGGCACCCAGTACAACGGAGAGCATTAGATAGGGGTTGATGTCACCGCCGGCAGTGCGGTGTTCGATGCGGCGCGCCTTGGGGTTGCCTCCGGGTATGCGGATGGCGGCGGTGCGGTTTTCATAAGCCCAGGCCGCGCCGGTCGGGGCATGGGCTCCGGGAACGAGGCGTTTATAGGAATTGCCATGGGGGGCAAAGACCAGGGTGCTGGCTGGCATCGCGGCCAAACAGCCTGCCACGGCCTGTTGCAGCAGTTCGGACCCGCTGTCTGTGCCGTCGTCAAAGACGTTTAAGCCATGTGTATCAACAATGGAGAAATGCACATGCATCCCATTGCCCGCATCATCGGCATAGGGTTTGGCCATAAAGGTGGCGGCCATTTTATGTTTGCGGGCAAGCCCTTTGACCAAGGCTTTGAACAACCAGGCATCATCTGCTGCACGCATCGCATCTTGATGGTTGAGGTTGATCTCGAACTGGCCCAAGCCAGACTCGGAAATGGCCGATTGGGCGGGGATGCCCATCTCTTCTGCGCCTGCATAGAGATCAGTGAAAAAGCTGTCAAAAGCATCGAGCTCTTGCACCGAGAGCACCGATTGATGCGAGAGACTGCGCCCCGTATGGGGGTGGGCCGGCGGACCCGGCTGGGCACCGCTATCATCTACCAGATTGAATTCCATTTCAGTGGCGGCCATCACCTGCCAGCCGCGTGCGGCATAGCCATCCAGCACCTGGGCCAGCACCTGACGCGGATCGCCCATAAAGGGGGCACCATCATCGGTTTCCATCATCATCGGAACAAGAGCTGAGGGGGTGTTGAGCCAAGGCATGGCAACTGGGCCTCGCCCGGTTGGTTTCAGGATGCCATCGGCATCCCCTGTTTCAAACACCAGCGGGCTGTCTTCGATATCGCGCCCCCAGATATCCACGTTCAAGGCAGACAGGGGCAGCCGCGCCGCTCCATCTGCCAGTTTCCCAGCCTGTGCCGCGGGCATGCGTTTGCCGCGCATCTGTCCGTTCACATCACAGGCGGCGATGCGGATGGTTTTCAGCTTGGACAAGTCCATGGTCTGCTCCTCGGTGGCGGTGTCTTTGTTGTACTGCAGGATTTGCAGCGCGCCAAGAGAATTTGATCAAAATATTGCTCCAGAGACGAGTAAGCCGAGAAATGCCATAAAAAATGGCCCCCGAGGGGGCCACCTTTCGTTCATCTTTTGATCAACTAGCGCATCAGATTAGGTTTGTATTTCACTTTGGTGCGCTGGCTCTGTGGCAGGTGTCGGTTCAGCCGTTTGTTGATCAACCCAAAGAAAAAGATGATCACCAGGGTCAGCAGGATGAAATAGAAAGCGAGGATCGGGTAGGGGACAAAGGGGTTGAAGGTCTTATCCGCAAGGTATTTTGCATAGTAGAGCGCATCGCCCTTTTGTCGCCAGGCTGGGAAACCAGAAACAAAAACGAGGGTGGTGGCATGGAACAGAAAAATCGCCTCATTCGTATAGGCAGGCCAGGCCAGCCGCATCGTGGTTGGCCACATCACCTTGCGAAACCGCGACCAGCCGGTGAGCCCATAGGCATCTGCCGCCTCGATGTCGCCCCTAGGGATCGATTGCAGCGCACCGTAAAAGATCTCTGCGGAATAGGCTGCGGTGTTGAGAAACAGCACGATCAGAGCCCCAGCCCAGGCTGAGGAGAGCGGATCAAAAAAGCTCGACACGCTCTTGAGGTTCAAGAACAGGGAGTAGGCAAAGAAGAACTGGATGAACAGCGGAGAACCCCGAAACAGGAAGATAAACCATTCTGCGGGTTTGCGCGCCCAGGACGAGTTGGAGTTCTTAGCCACTGCCAAGAGGTTGGCCAGGAAGAATCCCGTTACGACCGCTAGGACACCATAATAGATGTTCCAAATCATCCCAGAACCGATCAGCGTGAAATGCTCGCATAGTGTAAAATCGCTGCGCGGCAGTAGACGCTCGCCATACCCGAGGGAGCGGAACGCGTAGTCTTGGATGGTTTCAAAGCAGCTCATGTTGTTTTCCTCTGCGCTTCGCCAGCCAGGGTCGCTTGACCATGGGACAATCGGGTGGTGATGCGGTTTAGAACCACCTCAGAAACCTTGGTAAAGGCGAGATAGAAAACCAACAGTGCGAGGAAATACTGGGTGCGCCAATCCGGGTGCGGGTAGGCGGTGAAATTTGCGGTTTTTGAACCGCCCAACTCTTTGGCCCAATAGACGATGTCTTCGACCCCAAGCAGGAACAAAAGCGGCGTTGCCTTGATCAAAACCATCCAGAGGTTTGACAAGCCAGGGAGAGCATAGGTCCACATCTGTGGCACCAGAATGCGCCAGAATGTCTGTCGTGGCGTCAGCCCATAAGCCTCTGCGGTTTCGATCTGGGCATGGGGAACCGCTTGCATGGCACCATAAAGAACATTTGCAGCAAAGGCGCCAAAGACGATGGCAAAGGTTACAACCGCAAGGGCAAAACCATAGGTTTCGTGGATCCACTGGGCCGAATTTCCCAAGGGCAGCTTGGCGATATCACAGACGATAAAATCATTGCCCTGCCGGATCGGCTGATCCCAATCGGGGCATTTGACCTTATGGCGCAGGTACTCCAGCCCCTGATCCAGCGCGATGACGAAGAACAGAAAAAAGGCGATGTCGGGCACACCGCGCACAATGGCGATATAGCCCCGCCCAAGCCAGTTGAGCGGCAAAAAGCGGGCGCGCGCCGCCATGGCGCCGCCAAAGCCAAAGAGCAGCGCTGAGGGAGCCGCAAAGGCCAGAAGCAGAAGGACAGTGCCAAAAGACACGTAGAAAGCCATATGCTTTCCCGTGGTGAGATAGCAGCTCATCCACTGAAAAGTCTCTAGCGTGGCCGGGTCAGAGCAAAAGGAGAAGATGGCAGACCTCATCGTCTAGATCGCCGCAAGGGGCCGGGAATGTGAAAAGGGAGGCAATGCCCCCCTTTATCAAGAGCGTTTTTCGGGAAGGGCTGGCTTACCAGGTGCCGCCAACTTCCCACTTTTCGATCAGCGTGTTCAGGCTGCCGTCTTCCTTCATCGAGGTGATGGCCGCGTCGAACTTGGCGCGCATCTCGTCGTCGCTTTCGCGGAAGGCCATGCCGATACCACCGCCCAGGGGCACATCGTCGCCAACAAAGATCAGGTCTGAGGCTTCGACTTCGGGCTCTAGGTAGTCTTTGTCCGCGATGACTGCATCGGCTTCGCCCGCGCGCACAGCGGCCAGAGTTTCATCTGGGGTGGGGTATTCCACCAGGGTCGCGCCGGTGTCGACAACATGGTTGGCCTGGATGGTCGCTGTCTGGGCTGCAATGACGCCGCCAGTCAGGTCCACATCAGCCGACAGGGCGGCATAAGCGGAAGGCGACGGCGGGGTGTAGCCCTGGGTGAAGTCAACAACTTCTTCGCGCTCTTCGGTGATCGACATGCCAGCGATGATGGCGTCGTAGTTGCCGGAGACCAGGTTGGGGATGATCGAATCCCAGTCATTTGTGACCCATTCACAGGTCAGCTCGGCGCGTTTGCACAGTTCATCGCCCAGCTCGCGCTCAAACCCATCCACTTCGCCGTTGTCGTTTAGGAAGTTATAGGGAGGGTAAGCGCCCTCAGTGCCGAGACGCACAGTGTCAGCCAGGCCCATGCCTGCGGTTAGCGCCAGGGCGGCGGTGGTCAGAATAAGTGATTTCATTGTGATACTCCCAGTTTTTTTGGTCGATGATTGGTTTCTTATTTGTCTGATAAGGGCAGTGCCTGGCCCAGGCATCAGTTAATATGCAGGTTATACACTGGCGCGCAAATGGCGTGTCGGAGCCAGGAAATTTCGCAGGCGATCTGATTGCGTATTGCCAAAGACTTCGTCAGCGGTGCCCTGTTCTTCGACCAGCCCCTTGTGCAGAAAGACTACCCGGTGGGACACATCAGCAGCGAGATTCATGTCATGGGTCACAATCATCATTGTGCGGCCTTCTGCTGCGAGGTCTTTGATCACCTTAACAACCTCCTGCTCCAACTCTGGATCCAAGGCTGAGGTCGGCTCATCAAATAGCAGGGCTTCAGGCTCCATGCACAGGGCACGTGCAATTGCCGCGCGCTGTTGCTGGCCACCTGAAAGCTGCGCAGGATAGGCGTCCCATTTGTCGGCGATCCCAACCTTGTCCAGATATTTGCGTGCAGCGGCTTCGACCTCTTCAGGATCACGCCCCAGGACCGTGATCGGGGCCTCCATCACATTTTGCAAAATGGTCATATGCGCCCAGAGATTGAACTGTTGGAACACCATGGACAAATTGGTTCGGATGCGCAGCACCTGATTGGCATCGCTGGGACGGCGATTAAGGCCGGTTCCGGTCCAGGTGATCGGCTCGCCTTTGAAACGGATTTCACCGTCCTGGCTGTTTTCCAGAAGATTGCAGCATCGTAAAAGGGTGGATTTCCCGGACCCTGAGGACCCAATGAGAGAGACAACATCCCCTCGTTGGGCGGTGATATTGACACCTTTGATAACTTCCAACTCTCCATAAGATTTATGCAGATTGCGGATCTCGAGAACAGGTGTCGGTATGGTCAAAACGATTTCGCCCAGTTGTATAAAACTGGCTCTTATTGGACCGAAAAAATGTCTGAATGCAATGTTAAAACCGGGAAGTATTGGCGATTACTATGCGGAATGGAGGAGTAGGCCGCCAAAACGGGCAGGGCGGCCTAGCTGCGCGCTTTGATCTTAAGCTCCGTCAGAACTGGCCCCGGAGGGGTTGGCACTGCTAGATAGGCGCTGGTGGGGATATGCAAGAACCCTTTGAGCCGCAGCGTGGCGCGGCTTGCTTCATCCAAGGAGGCGATGGCGGCTTTGACAGCGATAAACAGGGCTGTTGGGTCCTGGGTCAGGGCGGTGATAAAGGGCAGTCCGGGAGTTTGGTCTGTGACATCGATAACGGAGAGTTCATCCGCAAAATCATCATAGTCCTGCATCATCTCCCAAGACAAAAGGTCCAGAGCCGCAAAATCGGCGCGCCCCTCGGCAACTGCTAGAGCAGAGTTGCGATGGCTGCCGCTTTCGATCAGGCTACCTGGAAGAATGTTGCGATCCTGCAGATGGATAAGCGCCGCAGCCCAGCCGGATTGCGATAGGGCGTCGTTATAGGCAAATCGGGCCCGGTCAAATTGTTCCAGTCGCATGGCAGGATCAGTTTTTTTGGCGACAAAGACGCTGCGATAATACCCCGGCTGGCAATCTGGGAGGCCATAGTCCGGGGTGCCGACCAGCTCAACCTCGCCATAGAGTCGGGTGCGGAACGGGCAGCCACAGGTCTGTGCCAAAATCAGCTCTGGCGAAGTCCAGGCCTGCCAGGGATCAATTTCGCGGCTCAGGGCCTCAGGTCCTTGATCGAGGTTTTTGCGAATGGCTGACCACAGCTGATCATTTGCAGCGGCGGTTTCTGGCCTGTCATACATGCCAAGATATGCGATCATATAGTGGCCTCCACACGTTTGCGGGCCTTGGCACTGTCCACATCATTCACGCCCAACAGATTTGCGGTGAGCCGCATCAAAGCGTCTTCGCTATCATCGCGGTGCCCATCGGCCAGCACCACCTGCCACAGGGCTTCGACAACGCCTATGCGATCTTCAAAGGCAACGGCGTCTTTGATGGCGCGGGTAAAGCGCACGGTATCCGGGGCCTCGGCCTCCATGGCTTCGGCCTGTTCACGCAGAATGATCGCGCCCCCAGTATCCTGACCGTAGCGGGTGCAGATGATGCGATCTATCCGATCCTTTTCCACTTCGGAATAGTTGTGATCAGATCGCGCAATCCGGACCAATAATGCGATAAGCGCCAGGCGGGCACCCTCATCCGTCAAAGGTTCCGGTGCCGGAGCCAAGAGACGGTTCAGCAATTCTTTAAACATCAATCTTCCTTTAGGCTCGCCGCGAGCTTAGCCTTGGCCTTGGCGCGAGAAGCCTCATTGTCCGCAAAGGATAACCCCATGGCTTTATAGGCCTCTTCGAGAATGCGCACTTCGCCCTCATGTTCATTTTGGTCCGCTAGGACAACTTCCCATAGCGCGTCCAATGCGGCCAGACGTTCATCCAGACCGGTGGTTTCACGGATCAAGCGGCCAAAGGTGTCTGTTTCCGGTGCGGCGGAATGCAGTTTCTCGCAGGTGGCACGAACCTTAGCGGCCTCAAGCGCGTCGTGCTGGTAGAGACGTGACAAGATCCGGTCAATCAGGCTGATCTCTTCCAGCTTATACTCGCGATCCGATTTGGCCACGCGCACCAGCAGAGCGCCCAGTGCCAATTCGGCATCTGGATCAGGAAGTGCCGGGGGATCGGTGGGCCGAAAGGCCTGAAAAAAATTCTTGAGCATTCCGGGGATACTCCGTGGATCTAAGGGCCTGAAAAGGCGATTGAATTTCACATGGTCAAATTTTGCAACCCTGGGGTGGGTCGCGGTATCTGACCCGAGAACCTGACCAATCAGTGCCTGACAGCAAAACCAATTTCTGTCGCCAGGATATTCTATTGCTATTCGCTATCGTAGCCTTCGACGATTTCCATGTCACCGGTCGACACCGGGTCGCGCAACGCCTTGGCATCTTGATATGCAACGCTATCATAACAGGATTTGGCGGTCGCGAAATCCTTGAATTCGATTACCACGGTGCGGGCGCGCATTTTGCCCTCGCGCACTTCTTTGCCACCGCCACGCACCAAAAAGCGTGCGCCATATTCGGCAAAGGGCGCTGCATTGGCGGCGACATATTCTTTGTAGCGGTCCATGTCTTCGACATCGACATGCGCAACCCAATAGCCTTTTGGCATCTTCACAACTCCCTCATGTACTTTGTCACAAGCTGATACAGAACCAACGCAAAGACAATGGTGAGCTGTCAGCCATTTTCCCCCTAAGCGGGTGATGCTGTCGCAAGTTATCAGAAAAATGCAGGACCAGGCTACGAAAAACGCCCGCTCAAGGGCGGGCGCTTTCCAATAATTTTATTGAATATTCAGTCGTTTAACCGATTTCTTTTAGGCGCGACAAAGCGTCTTTCAGCTTAGCTTCCTCTTCTTCGCGTAGGGAGAGGTTCTCGCGGGCCTCGGCCACCACCTCATCCGGGGCTGATGCGACAAATTTGGGGTTCTTCAGCCGACCGCGCAGCCCGCCCAGTTCCTTGGCCAGCTTGCCGAGGTTCTTCTCCAGCCGGGCCTTTTCTGCCTCCACGTCGATGATATCGGCCAGCGGCAGGCCAAAGCTGGCACCAGGCGCGGCAACAGAGGCGCAGCCCTTAGGGAAGCTATCCACCTGATCCAGGCTCACCACGCGGGCGAGCTTCTTGATCATACCCTCGTTGGCCTCCCAGGCGGCGCGGGCGGCATCGTCGAACTGGGTGACAATCATTGGGATTTTGGAGCCCGCAGGCACGTTCATCTGGGCGCGGGCCGAACGGATGTTTTCGATCACGGTGATGACCCAGGTCATTTCCGAATCCGCCGCCTCGTTGACCAGCTCTGGGCCATAGGTCGGCCAGTCCTGATGTACCAGCATAGTGTCGCGCTTGGCGGTCTTGCCCCAAAGCTCTTCGGTGATGAAGGGCATGATGGGGTGCAACAGCACCATGCACTGATCCAGCACCCAGCCCAGGGTCTGGCGGGTCTCATTGATCACTGCCTCATCCTCGGAGCCAAACAGCGGTTTGCTGAGTTCGATATACCAGTCACAGACTTTGCCCCAGACAAAGGCATAAAGCGACAGCGCCGCATCGTTGAAACGGTAAGCCTCAAGCGCGGCATCCACCTCAACCCGGACCTTGGCGGTCTCGCCAATGATCCACTGGTTTACCGCCGCCTTAGCCTCGGGGCAGCTGTAGCCGGGCTGGGTCTCGTCATAGACATTGTTGAAATTGGCAAAGTTCACTGCATTCCACAGTTTGGTGCCAAAGTTGCGGTAGCCGGCAATGCGCTGCATATCCAGTTTCAGCACACCACCAAGGGAGGCCATGGCCGCATTGGTAAAGCGCAGCGCATCGGCGCCGTATTCGTCAATGATTTCCAGCGGATCCACCACGTTGCCGGTGGATTTGGACATCTTCTTGCCCTTGGCGTCACGCACCAGCCCATGCAGGTAGACGGTGTCAAACGGGATGCGCTGCTCGACGGGGAGGTCCTGATCCAGAACCGCCAGCTGCATCATCATCATGCGCGCCACCCAGAAGAACAGGATGTCCTGACCGGTGACCAGCGTCGAGGTCGGGAAATACTTCGAGGTCTCCTCGCTCCACTCGGGCCAGCCCAGGGTGCCAATCGGCCAAAGGCCAGAGGAGAACCAGGTGTCGAGGACGTCGGGGTCGCGCATTAGGTGCGCGTAGGCTTGGCCTTCCCACCAGAACTCATTGCTCTCGTCTTTGAAATCAGCAAAGCTATCACCAGCTTCTAGTTCTGTGTAACCGCCTAATCCCAGGTGAAATTTGTTGTAGTACTCATCAGCTTTCTTACATACTTCATGGAAGTCAGCCCCACAGAAGGCGACGACTTCGCTGTAATCAAGTGAGGACGGCGAAAGAGGGGCCCCGGATTCATCAACTGCAACTTTTGGCCCGTACCAAACCGGGATCTGATGGCCCCACCACAGCTGGCGCGAGATGCACCAGGGCTCGATGTTTTCCAGCCAGTGGTAGTAGGTCTTCTCGCCGCTTTCGGGCAGGATCTTGACGGTGCCGTCTTTCACAGCCTCCAGCGCCGGGCCAACAACCTTTTCGGCGTCGACAAACCACTGGTCGGTCAGCATCGGCTCGATCACCACTTTGGAGCGGTCGCCAAAGGGCTGCATGATTGGCTTGGCTTCAACATAGGGCACGGACTCGGAGACCTCGGTCTCGTTGCCCTCGTCGTCTTTGACCTTTTTGGTCTCGGTGATCATCACCGCCAGACCCTCGGCGGTGATATCGGCAACCACGCGTTTCCGTGCTTCAAACCGGTCTAACCCGCGGTATTCTTCCGGCACCAGGTTCATCGCGGCGATGCTGGCCTCGGTGAACTCCGCCTCGCCATTGGCAATCGCCTGCGCGGTGGTGGCTTCCTCGACATAGGGTGCGCCATCGGCGCGCATATTGGCCTTGGTGTCCATCAGGTTGTACATCGGAATGCCGCCGCGCTTGGCAACCTGATAGTCGTTGAAATCATGCGCGCCAGTGATCTTCACCGCGCCAGAGCCAAAGTCCTTATCCGGGTATTCATCGGTGATGATCGGGATCAGACGGCGCTGCGCCTTGGGACCGACCGGAATTTCACAAAGCATGCCGACGATGGGCGCGTAACGTTCGTCCGAGGGGTGCACCGCAACCGCGCCGTCACCGAGCATGGTTTCAGGACGGGTGGTGGCGATGGAGATGTAATCGCGCTCTTCTTCCAGCGTGACATTCCCATCTTCATCTTTCTCGATGTAAGTATAGGTCGCGCCGCCCGCGAGGGGGTATTTGAAGTGCCACATATGGCCGGGGGTCTCGATATTCTCGACTTCCAGGTCCGAGATCGCAGTTTCAAAATGCGGGTCCCAGTTGACCAAGCGTTTGCCCCGATAGATCAGCCCCTTGTTGTACATCTCCACAAAGACCTTGATCACGGCGTCGTGGAAATTGGGCGAGTTTTCGTGGCCGGTGCGGGTGTCACCATGGGCGCCGGCCATGGTAAAGGCGGTGCGGTCAAAATCGCACGACGCGCCCAGGCGCTTCAGCTGCTCGATGATGGTGCCGCCGGACTGTTCTTTCCATTCCCAGATCTTGGCGAGGAAATCAGGGCGGCTAAAGTCTGTACGCTTCTTGCCCTCCTTGGCCAGTTCCCGCTCTACCACCATCTGGGTTGCGATGCCTGCGTGATCGGTGCCGGGCTGCCAAAGGGTGTCAAAGCCCTGCATGCGCTTCCAGCGGATCAGGATATCCTGCAGGGTGTTGTTAAAGGCATGGCCCATATGCAAGACGCCGGTGACGTTGGGGGGCGGGATCATGATGCAATAGGTCGAGGCTTCTGGCTTGGCATTGGCGCCTGCTTTAAAGCAGCCGGCCTCTTCCCAGGCTTTGTATAGGCGGCTTTCAGCTTCGGCCGCGTCGAATGTCTTGTCCAGTGCCATGAGGGTCGTCCTGCGTCGGTTGAATTCGGAGTTGTCGCATCCAATAACGAATGGGGGCGCAAAGGGGAAGCCATCGCTGGGCCTGCAGGTGAAAAGGCCGGGGGCTAGGGGCTGCGATCCAGCTTGGTGGCCAGATGAATCAGACTCTCAGAAGAGCGCACGCCGCGTGCCTCGCCAATGCGGTCAATGGTTTGATCCAGCTCCGCAGTGCTCTGGGCCACCACCTGGGCCAGCAGGTCAAACCGCCCGGAGGTGGTATGCACCACCTCGACCCCCGACAGGCTGCGTAGCCGAGACAGCACATCAGGACCCGAGCGCGGCTCGATCGAGATCAGCACCGTTGCCTGCAGCGGCGGGCGCGTCGCGGCAGATGCGCGCAGAGTATAGCCCTCAATCACGCCGGTGTTTTCCAGCCTTTCAATACGGGCCTGAACGGTGGTGCGGGCCAACCCAAGGGTGCGGGCCAGATCTGCTACGGGTCGGCGGGCGTTATCCCGCAAGAGGGTCAAAAGCTGCTGATCTACTTCGTCTGTTTTCATATTATTGCCTACAAAGTGCCGAAGTTTTTCGTCACTCTAGTCGAAATGACTGGCGATATCGACGCTAAAACGCCGGAAAATGGGTAAAACACATGAGGCTTTTACCGATGCAGCAAATCCCACCGCTTTGGCTTGATCCTGAAACGCACCTGGCGCGGCACAACCCGGATCATCCGATCTTGTATTTTTCTCCGCGGGTGCTGCATCAGGTGGCAGAGCGGTTTCAGGCGGGTTTTGATGGTCTTGTGACCTATGCGGTGAAGGCCAACCCCCATCAGGCAGTTCTGTCCAACCTCGTGGCTGCAGGAATTTCCGCCTTCGATGTTGCCTCTCCGGCGGAGATGGCAGCTGTACGTCTGGCCAGCCCCGATGCGGTGATGCATTACAACAACCCGGTGCGTTCCATGGCCGAAGTCGACGCAGGGATTGCCCATGATGTGGCGAGTTGGTCTGTGGATGAGTGCTCTGAGCTGGACAAGCTGGTGGAGGTGCCCCGTGACAAAGAGATTGCTGTGCGCTTTGCTCTGCCGGTAGAGGGCGCGGCCTATGATTTTGGCAGCAAGTTTGGCGCGGCGCCGCAGGAGGCTATCGCTTTGCTCAAACGGGTGGAAGCAGAGGGCTGGACGCCCGCCCTCTGTTTTCACCCTGGCACGCAGTGTGAAGACCCCAGGGCCTGGGTTGAATACATTCATGCGGCCAAGCGCATTGTCGATGCTGCGCAGGTACCAATTGCCCGGCTGAATGTCGGCGGCGGCTTTGCCGCAAATCGCGATGGGGTGGCACCGGATCTGGAGCGGGTCTTTGCTGCGATCCAGGAGGCAGTGGTCGCAGCCTTTGGCGCCGACCATCCGCAGCTGATCTGCGAACCAGGCCGGGCGATGGTGTCGGAGAGCTTTACCCTGGCAGCGCGCATCAAAGGCATGCGCAAGGGGGGCGAGATGGTGTTCCTAAACGACGGCATTTATGGCGGGTTGGTTGATATTCGCGATATGGGGCTGCCAGGGCGAGTCGAGGTGGTCGGCGCTGATGGTCGACATCGGGAGGCAGGGCGCAGCCCGCGTGTGGTCTTTGGCCCCACCTGTGACAGCCTGGACCGTTTGCCAGATGGTTTGCCGCTACCGGACGACACCCAGGCTGGCGATTATGTCCTGTTTCCTGGGTTGGGTGCCTATTCTTCCGCCATGAGTACGCAGTTCAACGGCTATGGGCTTTCTGACGTGGCGACGGTCATAGAGCTCTCTGGACAAGCGCGCGCGTGAGGCTAAGGTCCCCCTAAAGCACCAGCCAGCGCGAACAGGGGGCGAGCATGGAAAAATTTGGAAAAAGTCAGCCGGTCAAACGGGTCGAAGATGTCCGGTTTCTGACCGGGCATGGGCGCTATATCGAAGACTGTGCTCCAGCGGGCGCGTTGCGGGCCTGGGTGCTGCGCAGTCCGGTTGCCCACGGCGTGATTTCAACCCTGGATTTGCAAGAGGCACGCGCCGCCGAAGGCGTGCATATGGTGCTTACTCTCTCCGATCTAAAGGCTGCAGGCATGACCACCACCATGGATGCCACGGTGGTAAAAAACCGCGATGGCAGCGAGGGCGCGGCTCCGGAGCGCCACATGCTGGCCAATGGGCGGGTCCGCTTTGTGGGTGAGCCGATTGCAGTGGTGATTGCAGATACGCTGGAACAAGCGCGCGACGCAGGTGAGCTGATTGAGCTGGATATCGATGATCTGCCGGTGAAGCTGGACCTCCAGGCCGGCGGAGAGCCTCTACATCCGGAAGCGCCCAGCAATAGCGCCTTTGACTGGGGGATCGGGGATGAAGCCGCAACCAAAGCCGCTTTTGATGCCGCTGCCCATACCGTGTCGCTACAGGTTGAGGACAACC
Source organism: Roseobacter sp. MED193 (assembly GCF_000152965.1). Taxonomy (GTDB): domain Bacteria; phylum Pseudomonadota; class Alphaproteobacteria; order Rhodobacterales; family Rhodobacteraceae; genus Pseudophaeobacter. The sequence goes on from NZ_CH902583.1 coordinate 4,006,436, forward strand.
GGATCATTGTGAACGCGATGGAACCACGGGGCTGTTTTGCGACCTGGGAAGGGGATCGCCTACACTTCACCTATGGTGGTCAGGGCGTCTGGGGAGCCAAGGGGCAACTGGCGGCCAAGCTGCATCTAGAAGAGGATGCCGTGCATGTGGTGACGCCAGATGTGGGGGGGGGCTTTGGCATGAAGGCAATGACCTACCCAGAATATTTTGTGGTTGCCCATGCCGCGCGGGCGCTAGGCAAGCCAGTGTTTTGGATGTCAGACCGCACCGAAGCCATGCTGAGCGACAACGGCGGCCGTGATCTTACCTCACTGGCGGAGCTGGCCTTTGACAAGGATCTCAAGATCACCGCCTACCGGGTGCAGACCCGCTGTAACCTTGGGGCTTACAATTCGCAGTTCGGGCAGCCGATCCAGACCCAGCTGTTCAGTCGGGTTCTGGCTGGGGTCTATGATATCAAAACCGCTTGGTTGCAGGTGGAGGGGATCTATACCAATACCACCCAGGTGGATGCCTATCGTGGCGCTGGGCGGCCCGAAGCGATCTATGTGCTGGAACGTGTCATGGACCGCGCTGCGCGGGAGCTGGGGGTTGATCCTTTTGAACTGCATCGCCGCAACTTTATCGCGCCCGCGAACTTTCCCTACGCAACAGTGACAGGAGAAAGCTACGATGTGGGTGACTTTGGCATGATCCTGTCACGCGCTACCCAGGAGGCCGATATGGAGGGCTTTGCCGCCCGTCGCGCTGCTGATGCCGAGACCGGAAAACTGCGCGGTGTTGGCCTGTGTTACTATATCGAAAGTATTTTGGGCGACCCTTCGGAAGGTGCAGAGGTCGAATTTCTTGAGGATGGTCGGGTGAATATCTACGTAGGGACGCAAAGCAACGGGCAGGGACATGAAACTGTCTATGCGCAGTTCCTTGCGGATCAGACGGGCATTCCGGCCGAAATGATTTCGACCATTCAGGGCGATAGTGACCGCATTGCCAAGGGGGGCGGGACGGGTGGTTCGCGCTCGGTGACCACCCAGGCCAATGCGACATTGGCGACCGTGGATGTGATGGTTGCCGCATTTACGCCTTTCCTTGCCGAAGAGATGGGAGTTGAAGAGGAGGCCGTGAATTTTGACGGCGAGACCTTCCGGGCACCAGGATCAAACCTGACGCCTTCTATGTTGGAAGCCGCAGAGATGGCCCGCGCGCAGGGGCGCGTGGATTTGCTCCGTCACGCGGCGCGGGCGCAATTGCCTGGGCGCTCGTTTCCAAACGGGGCCCATATCGCGGAGGTTGTGATCGACCCCGAGACCGGAGTGTCCGTTGTGGACCGCTATACGGTTGTTGATGATTTTGGCAATCTGATCAACCCGATGCTGGCCGAAGGTCAGGTGCATGGCGGGGTGGTTCAGGGGCTTGGTCAGGCGATGATGGAACATGTGGTCTATGATGAAGAGGGCCAACTGCTCACGGCAACGTTTATGGACTATGCCTTGCCGCGTGCGGATGACGTCCCCATGATTGGGTTTACCTCCGAGCCGGTGCCTTCGATACAGAACCCCATGGGGATGAAGGGCTGCGGTGAGGCTGGTACAGTTGGTGCCCTCGCTGCCCTGGCCAATGCGGTTCAGGACGCAACGTGGGATCAAGGCCTGCGGCAAGTGGACATGCCGTTCACACCGCTGAAACTATGGGAAGCACTCCAGGATGGTACTGAAGCAGCTTAGCAATCGTCTCCTTGGATGGCTCGGGCGCCCTATGCGCTCGGAGCATTCGGGCGAGTCCAAGCTGCGGGGGCCGCAGGCCCATGTGATCATTCTGGATGGCACCATGTCGACGCTGGAGCCTGGGCATGAAACCCATGCTGGCAGGCTCTACCAGATGTGCCGGGAAATGGGGGCTGAGGTTTCTGTTTTTTATGAATCTGGCGTGCAATGGACCGGTTGGGCCAGCGCACCGGATGTCATGATGGGGCGGGGGATTAACCGTCAAATTCGGCGCGCCTATGGCTATCTTGCTTCGCGCTATCGTCCGGGTGACCGGATCTATCTGCTGGGCTATTCCCGCGGTGCCTATGCCGTGCGCTCACTCGCGGGGGTGATCGGCGAGGTTGGGCTGTTGCGGGCGGAACATGCAACTGTACGCAATATCCGTACCGCCTATCGCCATTATCAGCAGGGTGGATCGCCGCAGGTGGCGGAGGCTTTTCACGCAGTACATTGTCATGCTGAGACCACGATCGAACTCATTGGCGCCTGGGATACGGTCAAAGCGCTGGGCCTGCGATTGCCCTTGCTATGGCGCTGGGCAGAAAGCCGTCATTCCTTTCACAATCATGAACTGGGGCCACATGTGAAACACGGCTACCATGCCCTGGCGCTGGACGAGACCAGGGATGTGTTTAAACCGGTGCTTTGGACTTGCCCTGAGGGCTGGAATGGACGGATTGAGCAGGTTTGGTTCCATGGTGCGCATGGGGATATCGGGGGGCAACTTGCCGGGCATGAGGAGGCGCGACCACTGTCCAATCTGCCACTGGTTTGGATGCTGGAAAAAGCAGAGGACTGCGGTCTACCTTTGCCACAGGATTGGCGTATGCGCTTTCCGGTCGATCCCAAGGCGCCCTCGATTGGGACCTGGCAGGGCTGGGGTAAGATCTTCTTGTTGCGCAGCAAGCGCCGGGTTGGATTGGATCCCAGCGAACGTTTGCACCATAGTGTCCAGGGGGTTGAGATGCAGCGCAACCCGCCTGGTTGGTTTGCAGGGCTGACGGGAAATACGCCCTAGGAAACGCTCCAACGCCACATCCCTGGGCGGGCGGGGGGCCTGCCCCTAGCGTCTAGGCCTTGCTGCCAAAGACCTTCATCACGATGCAGGTAGTGGAGCCGGTGGCGTAGAGCTTGCCGTCCTTGACGCCGCGAATTTCACCATGTGCAACCCCAGTGGAGCGGCCAACATGGTCGATCACGCCCACACAATCCACAGTGGTGCCCAGCGGGATCGATTTCAGGATATTGATCTTATATTCCAGCGTCGTGTAGGCGGATCCCTTGGGCACGGCTGTCATTACTGCGCAGGCCATCGCACTGTCGAGCAATGTGCCGTACCAGCCGCCATGTACAGTGCCCATGGGATTGGTGACCTCAAACTGCGGGGTGCCACGAAACACAGCGCGCCCCTCCGAGACTTCATGCAGGGTATAGCCCAGTTGAGCGCCGATCGGCGGGCCAGGCAGGCGGCCTTCGAGAATGCCTTGCATGAATTCCAGCCCGGAAAGCTGTACAACCTGATCCATCGGTAAAAGATCGGCTGGTGATTTTGCAATTGCCATGTCTGGGCCCTTTTTGCACGACGACCAAAGACGCACTAGGAGATGGATCTAGTGCGTTCCTTTTTGGAATTACCGTAAGTGCAGAGCCTGCAACAAGCCTTACGCTACGTTCTCCAACGAGACATTGGGGGTGAGGCCAAGAGCAAAACAGACATCGCGGGTCAGTTCTGGGCGGTTGAGTGTGTAGAAATGCAGCTTCTTCACGCCTTCGTCCAGCAGATCTGAGCAAAGCTCGGAGCAGATCGCAGTTGCCAGTAGGTCTTCGCGGTCGTCGCGGGACGCCTTTTCAAAGGCGTCATCTACCCAGGCTGGGATCACGGTGCCGCAGCGTTTGGCAAAGTTGCGAGCTCCTTTCCAGTTTTCAATGGGCAGAATTCCTGGGACCAGCTTGTCGCCATCGATGCCTGCTTTGGCGCAGGCATCGCGAAAGCGCAGGAAGGTTTCTGCTTCAAAGAAGAACTGGGTGAGAGCCTCATCCGCGCCAGCGTCCAGCTTACGCTTGAGCCAATCCACATCCGCCTGGGCATTTTCTGCTTCGGGATGGGGGTCTGGATAGGCGCCAACACGCAGGGAGAACTTTCCGGTTGCAGCGAGGGCTTCGATCAGTTCCACGGAGTTTCCAAAGCCTTCAGGGTGCGGTACGAATTTGCCACTGCCTTTAGGCGGATCACCACGCAGGGCGACGATCTCAGTGACGCCGACCTTGGCGAAATTCTCAGCGATTTCCATGGTTTCTGCGCGGCTGGCATCGACGCACGTCAGGTGCGCTGCCACGTTTAGCCCAGAGCTGCCATGAAGCGTTTTAACCGCGTCTCGTGTCAAATCGCGTGTGGTGCCGCCGGCGCCATAGGTGACGGAAACAAACCGGGGATCCAGCGGTGCAAGGGTTTGCACGGTGTCCCATAGACGAAATGAGGCCTCCAGCGATTGCGGCGGGAAAAACTCAAATGAAATCTCAGGGCTGGTCATGACTTTGCTCTCCAATAGATTTATCCTCTTGTTGCATGTGCAGCATTGTGAAACAATTTCATAATTCTCAAGAACAACATGAGCTGATCTGAAGTTATGCATATCGAGTTTCGCCACCTGCGCACCATCAAGGCCATCCACGAGGCGGGGGGACTGGCGCGTGCAGCCGATCAATTGAACATCACCCAAAGCGCATTGAGCCACCAAATCAAGGGCTTGGAGGACCAAGCGGGTGTGGAATTGTTTTTGCGGCGTTCCAAACCGATGAAGCTTTCGGCCGCCGGGTTGCGGCTGCTGCGTTTGGCTGAACAGGTGTTGCCTCAGGTCGAAGCAACGCAGGCTGAGTTTTCTTCATTGCGCGATGGCCACGCGGGACGGATGCATATCGCCATTGAATGCCACGCCTGTTTTGAATGGCTGTTCCCGGTGCTTGAGGGGTTCCGTAAGAACTGGTCGGACGTGGATGTGGACATTCGTCCGGGCCTGGCCTTTGACGCGCTCCCTGCGCTGCAAAAAGAGGAAGTCGATCTGGTGGTATCCTCGGATCCAGAAGATATTCCAGGCGTCGATTTTATTGAGCTTTTTGACTATAAGGCGGTGTTTGTTGCTTCGGCACAGCACCCTTTGGCCAAGAAACCCTATGTCGAGGCAGAGGACTTTATCGGCCAGACGTTAATTACCTATCCAGTAGATAAGACGCGGCTGGATGTGTTCAGCCAATTGCTGATCCCTGCACGGGTAGAGCCCGAAAGCATCCGTCAGGTGGAGCTGACAGCCGTCATTCTGCTCTTGGTGGCCTCTAATCGGGGGATCTCGGTGCTGCCGGATTGGGTGGTGCGCGAGGTGAAGTACTCCTCCGACTATGTCACCCGGCCGTTGACCAAAGAGGGCATCACCCGCCGTCTTTATGCGGCAATCCGCAGTGACGACCGGCAAAAGCCCTATATGCAAGAACTGATCCGTCTGGCTAAAGTCGAAGCGCGCAAACTGCAGCAGCAATAGGCAGTGGATTAGCCTTGTGAGGAACGGCTGACATGCACAAGTTCGATTTGAATGAGATATTTAGCGCCAGAGGGAGTGAAACTTCAGAAGCGCGGATCGGTGAGATCTATCATGTGCGGCGCAACCGGATCGGATCCGGTTCTGTTTCTACTCCGATTGCCAGGTATTTTGTATGGCGGCCAGAATACACCGAAGGGGTAGCTCCCCATTGGCGTGTCGACTGCTACTTTCGGAAACACAAGCTGGCGGGCGATCCCAAATCACTGTCACGGTTGCTCTGCAACAATTTGCAAAACGCAGGGCTCTGCGAGGCGCCGATTTGGGTGTCTTGGCATGAAAGTGATGAAATCAGTGGTGAAAGCATCGGCACTTTGTTTGCTGACGACTAAGCAACATATCAAATTGGAAACCAGTCTGCTGACGAAGGGCCCCAGATCGAAAGATCCGCCGTAAGGCCCTTCGCATACATCATTGAAAATGGGGATTACACCAGCTTGACGATCTGCTTGCCGGTATTACCTCCGTTCAGCATTGCCATAAAGGCGGCGGGGGCGTTTTCCAGCCCTTCGGCGATGTCTTCCACAAAGCGGAGCTCGCCTTTGGCGACCATTGGGCCCACCTCCTTGAGGAATTCAGGGTAGCGATCAAAATGGTTGGAGATGATAAAGCCGTTCACTGACAGGAACTTTACCAGCACATTGCGCCAGATGTTTGGCCCGGTGAGTGCCGCATCGCTGGCGCCTTCGCCCAGACCACCAGCGTTGTACCAGGCGATCATGCCGCAGATCGGGATGCGGCCATGGGGGTTCATCATCGGCAGTACAGCCTCCAAAACTTTGCCGCCAACATTTTCGAAATAGATGTCGACCCCCTTGGGGCAGGCCTCTTTCAGATCTTTGCGCAGGGCGCGGGCATCTTCATAGGCGCGGTGATCTAGGCAGGCGTCAAAGCCAAATGTGTCCACCGCCATCTTACATTTGTCTGCGCCGCCCGCGATGCCGACAACGCGTAGGCCCGCCTGTTTGGCCAGCTGCCCCACCATGGAACCGACCGGGCCGGTCGCTGCGGCCACAACCAGGGTTTCACCGGCTTGGGGGCGGCCATAAGCGGATAAGCCATGCCATCCGGTAAACCCGGGCATGCCCAGAACGCCGAGTGCGGCTGTAATTGGCCCCTGCTTTGGGTCCAGCTTGCGCAGCTCTTTGGCAGGCAGACAGCCGTGGCTGGCCCAGCCAAACATCCCAAAGGCAAAATCGCCAACTTCAAAATAAGGGCTGTTTGACGCGATCACCTCGCCGACACCACCCGCTTCCATACGGCCACCGATGGGCACTGGGGCGGCATAGGATTTGGCGTCATCCATGCGGCCCCGCATGTAGGGGTCTAGCGACATATAGTGCACCTTTACAAGCACTTCCCCTTCTCCAGGCTGAGGCAGCTCAGCGCTTTCCAGTCGGAAGTTCTCAGCAGTTGGTGCCGCATCTGGGCGACTGGCCAAAACGATTTCTTGCATCTCTGCGCTCATGTTTCTCTCCCTAGTGTGCTCCAGCGCCCACTTTGGTGAAGCGATGGGGTTTACTGAACTGTGTCGTTCAGTTTGGTCTTTGACAACACTCTCATAGAAATGACCCTGCGGAAAACCAATCACCTTTTGAGTCAAAGCGCATCCACCAGATGCCGTATTCACCCTTGGCAAATGCGCCCCTGCGGCGTATAGGCACGCATTGACCGACATCTCCCCGCATTCAACAGGATCCAGCAGACATGATTGGCAGCGCAAACCTTAATGTGATGATCAAAGCCGCCCGCAAGGCTGGCCGTTCCCTGGTGAAGGATTTCCAGGAAGTGGAAAACCTGCAGGTCTCGCGCAAGGGCGCCGGTGACTTTGTTTCCAAGGCCGATATCGCTGCCGAGAAGATCCTGAAAGAAGAGCTGATGGGCGCACGTCCCACCTATGGCTGGCTGGCCGAGGAAGGTGGCGAAACCCCAGGTGAAGATCCCACCCGTCGCTGGATTGTCGATCCGCTGGATGGCACCACCAACTTCCTGCATGGTCTGCCGCATTGGGCGATCTCCATCGCGCTGGAGCACAAGGGCAAGATCGTTTCTGGTGTGATCTATGATCCCGCCAAGGATGAGATGTTTTTTGCCGAAAAAGGCACCGGTGCCTGGATGAACGAGACCCGCATTCGTGTGTCCGCCCGTCACCGCCTGATTGAATCGATCTTTGCCACTGGTCTGCCCTTTGCCGGTCGCGCCGATCTGCCCGAGACCCTTCAGGATTTGGCGCGCCTTTTACCTGCGACTGCTGGTGTGCGCCGCTTTGGCTCCGCTGCGCTCGACATGGCCTATGTGGCTGCTGGCCGCTACGAGGGCTTCTGGGAGCGGCGCCTGCATGCCTGGGACCTCGCTGCGGGTATCATCATTGTAAAAGAGGCAGGCGGTCTGGCAGAATCCATTGACCCAGAGGCGAGCATTGTCGAGAGCGGCGAAGTGATCTGCTCTAATGAGCCGATCTTTGAGAGCTTTGCCAAAGTGATCCGGGGCTAATCCAGATCCGTTTGGATCCTGCTAAGTTCAGGTTTTTGAGTTTGAAGAAGGCGTGTCCCTGGGGTGCGCCTTTTCTGCGTGCTGAGGTCGCATCACTTGCCCCAGGGGCCGGGGTGCGTGCGCACAGGGTGTTTCTTTTTGCGTGGCAGGCGCGGCACACGGGTGACACTATAGGTGTATTCTGTCTTGGGGTTGGGCGGTGACCCTGCTGTTTGCCGCCAATAACGCGGGCCTCCGCGGATGATCCAGAGGGGCAGGGCCAGTACCAACCCGACCGCAAAGCCCCCGGCATGGGCCCAATAGGCGACACCGCCCTCATTTGGGTTCGAGCCAAAGCCACCAAAAATCTGCAAGACAAGCCAAAGCCCCAACATGAGTGAGGCGGGAACCGTGATCACCCGGAAAAACACGATCAGGATCAACAGGATATCGACGCGAGCTTTGGGAAATAGCAACAGATATCCTCCCATGACCCCTGCAATCGCCCCAGAGGCACCAATGGTCGGCACCTGCGAGGTTGGGGCTGCAAGCACATGGATCACCCCGGCGCCAAGGCCACAGGCAAGGTAGAAGGCGAGGAAGGGCAAGTGGCCCATCTCGTCTTCTAGGTTGTCTCCAAAGATCCAAAGGAACAGCATATTGCCCCCCAGATGCATCAACCCACCGTGGATGAAGGCCGATGTGAAAAGGCTGGAGGCGTTTTCCCCTCCGACGATTTCAGCGGGGATGATGGCATAGGCTTGATAGAACTGCATCAGCGCGCGGGGGTCACTGCTGAGCCCGGCATACATTACATAGGCCAGAACGTTGGCGGTGATCAGCAGATAGACCACATAGGGAGTGCAGTTTGACGGGTTGTGGTCGCGCAGCGGAAACATGGGGTGACGCTGGGCCGGTTTTGGCCCAGCGTCAAGTGATCTTATAGCGTCAAAGTTATTTTAACTCTCGCCTCCCAGCAGGGCGGCGTTGCCACCTGCGGCGGTGGTATCGACGCAGACGTGACGCTCTGCCAGAACCCGGGCGCGGTCAGGGTGACCCGGGATCAGAGGGAGAATAGGGCCCTGACGTTTGGCAAGGGTCTGCTCGATCTCGCGGCCTGTGTCCTCATCGCCCCACCACAGCACGCCCGAAATGCCCTGGATGAACTCCAGCCGGTGCAGATCAAACATACCGTGGGCCTCGATGGCGGTGCCGCCCATGCCGATCACTTCTTTGGCCTGGGCCGCTGCCGCCTTGGCCCCGGGCCCCATGCACAGAAGAGGGCGACGGGCTGAGGTGGTCAGGCGGTTGGATTCGCCCGTCGGACCGGGCAGGGAGCTGGTGAACGGGCGGCCCGGAACGCCGGTTTCGCCGGGCAACTCTGCGGTGGTGGTCCCCCAGGTCTCGAGGCTGGTTTGGCGATCTGGCGCGCAGAACCGGGCCAGATAGTTCGGCCCACCTGCCTTGGGACCGGTGCCAGACAGTCCCTCGCCGCCAAAGGGTTGGCTACCGACAATCGCGCCAATCTGGTTGCGGTTCACGTAAATATTGCCCGCGTGAATGCGGTCGCAGACGTGCTGCACCCGGTCGTCGATGCGGGTATGCAAGCCAAAGGTCAGCCCATATCCGGTCGCATTTATATCGTCGATGACCCTATCCAGATCCTGGGATTTGAACCGGGCCACATGCAGAACCGGACCAAAGATCTCCTGCTCCAGATCGCCAATGCCAGTGACCGAAATTAGGGTTGGCCCGACAAAGGTGCCGGCCTGTGGCGTGCTCATCTCCTTCAACACGCGGCCTTCGGCGCGGGCCTGGTCGATATGGGCCAGAATGCCGGCCCGGGCACCGGCATCAATCACCGGGCCACTGTCGACGTTGAGATGCCAGGGATCACCGAGGTTCAGCACATCCATCGCCCCTTTGAGCATGGTCAGCACACCGTCAGCAATGTCGTCTTGCAGATAGAGACAGCGCAGAGCAGAGCAGCGCTGGCCTGCGGATTGAAAGGCGCTTTCAATAATCGACTGCACGGCCTGTTCGGGCAGGGCGGTGCTGTCGACAATCATGGCGTTCAACCCACCGGTTTCAGCGATCAAAGGCGCGCCGGGGCGCAGGGCGTCGGCCATGCTGCTGCGGATCCGCATTGCAGTGGCGGTGGAACCGGTGAAGGCAACGCCGTCAACCCGGGCATCCCCAGTCAGAGCGGCCCCAATTTTTGAGCCTTGCCCTGGCAGCAGTTGCAAAGCGCTGCGCGGCACTCCGGCCTCATGCATCAGTGCAATGGCACGGTGGGCAATCAGCGGTGTCTGTTCTGCTGGTTTCGCCAGTATGGCATTGCCACAGGCCAGCCCGGCAGAGATCTGACCGGAGAAGATCGCCAGCGGAAAGTTCCAAGGTGAGATGCAGGTGAAGACACCAGCGGGGGCGACATCGGGGATATTGGCGGCGTAGTAACGCATGAAGTCCACTGCTTCACGCAACTCGGCTACCGCGTCTGGAATGGTTTTACCGGCCTCGCGCGCCAAAATGGCAAAAAGCTCGCCAAAGTTCTCCTCATACAGATCCGCCGCCTTGTTTAGCGCCGCAGCACGTTCCGCGGCTGGAGCACCCCAGGGCTGTGCCGCCTCGAGCGCTTGTTCTACATCCGCGGCACTGGCCGGGGATACCTGTCCGACAAGGGTCAGATCAGAGGGGTTGATGACATCCTCGGGTGCCTCGGGGGCCGGCTCCCCGGCAATCAGCGGCGCCGCATGCCAGCTGTGATTGTGCCAGGGGGCGCGGGCCTGCTCAATCCGGTTTAGGGTCGGGGCGTGGCCTAGGTCAAAGCCTTTGGAATTGGGCCGTTCCGGCGCATAAAGCTCTGGTCCGGTTGGGATTTTGTTGGCGCAGTCCGCGGCCTCGACAAAGGGGTCGGCGGCGACCACTTCGGGGGCCACCTCTTCGTCAACGATCTGGTTGACAAAAGAGCTGTTGGCGCCGTTTTCCAGCAGTCGGCGCACCAGATAGGCCAGCAGATCACTATGGGCGCCAACAGGTGCATAGATCCGACAACGGGTCTGGTTTTGGTCCAGCACCATGTTGTGCAGGGTTTCGCCCATGCCGTGCAGGCGCTGGAATTCATAGGGCTCGGCATCTTCGGCCATATGCAGGATGGCGCTGACAGTATGGGCGTTGTGGGTGGCAAACTGCGGATAGATCCGGTCTGTCATCTGCAACAGTTTGCGGGCATTGGCGATATAAGAGACATCCGTCAGCGCCTTGTTGGTGAAAACCGGGAAACCGTCGACCCCTTCGACCTGGGCCAGCTTGATCTCTGTGTCCCAATAGGCACCTTTGACCAGACGTACCATAAAGCGGCGGTCATATTTCTCCGCCATCTCATAGATTGCGTCCAGGGCCAGACCAGTGCGCGGCCCATAGGCCTGTACCACAACGCCAAAACCGTCCCAACCCGCCAAGGATGGATCTGAGACCACCTCCTCGATCACTTCCAGGGACAGCGATAGGCGATCAGCCTCTTCGGCGTCGATGTTGAGGCCCATTTTTGCTGATTTTGCGAGCAAAGCGAGCGCCTTGATACGCGGAACCAGCTCCTCCATGACGCGGGTTTCCTGCGCCAATTCATAACGGGGGTGCAGCGCCGAGAGCTTGATCGAGATGCCAGGGTTCTTGCGGATATCGGTGTCGGTACAGCCTGCAGCAATGGCCGAAATCGCCTTGGAATAGGCCAGGTGGTAGCGCGCGGCGTCGGCCTCGGTGCGGGCGGCCTCGCCTAGCATGTCGTAGGAATAGGTATACCCCTTGGCTTCCATTCCTGCCGCCCGTTTCATGGCACTTTCGATGTTTTCGCCCAGAACAAACTGGCGTCCCATTTCCTTCATGGCGCGACTAACGGCAGTGCGGATCACCGGCTCTCCCAGGCGCTTGATCGCCCCGCGCAGCGCGCCGACGGGGCTGCGGTCCTCATCTAGTACACGGCCGGTTAGCATCAAAGCCCAGGTGGAGGCATTGACCAATGAGGAGGAGGAGCGCCCCAGATGCTTGCCCCAGTCTGAAGGGGCGATCTTATCCTCGATCAGCGCATCAATCGTATCGGCGTCAGGCACCCGCAGGAGGGCTTCGGCCAGGCACATCAGGGCAACGCCTTCATCGGTGGACAGGCCATATTCGGCCAGAAAGACCTCCATCAATCCTGGGTTAGAATGGCCCCGGATGTCGCGCACCAATTGAGCCGCCTTGGCGCTGATCGCGGTGCGATCTGCTTCGTCCAACGCGGCTGTTTGATTCAAGTGTGCAAACATTTCCTGTTGATCGACATAGGTTCCGGCATCAATCCGGTCACGCAGTTTGCTGTGCTGGGTCATTCTCAGGCTCCAGTGCTGTGAAGGAGTTCGTTTTGGGTAGAGTACCGGCTTTTTTGCAGGACAATCGCCTTAAAATGAAGTTATGGTATGGCAAATGGATGGAACTTGGCCGCTTCGGGAGCGCAGATGGACTTTTCAGATCTTGATGGTTTTGATCGAAAGATTCTCAACGTATTGGGGGAGGACGGGCGGATTTCCGTTGCGGACCTGGCCCGCCGTATCGGGTTGTCGAAATCTCCGACGCAGACCCGCTTACGCCGACTGGAAAGTGAGGGGATCATCACCGGCTACCGGGCCTTGATTGATCCGATCCGTCTGGGCCTTGATCATGTCGCATTTGTGGAGGTTAAGCTGACCGATACCCGCGAGGCGGCCCTGACCAAATTCAACGCGGCTGTGGCGCGCATTCCCGAGATCGAGCAGGCCCATCTGATGGCTTCGCATTTTGATTATCTTCTCAAGGTGCGCACCCGGTCGATGTCGGACTATCGTCAGGTATTGGGGGAGAAGATTTCCTCCTTGCCCCATGTCTCGGCCACCTCAACCTATGTTGCAATGCAGGCGGTCAAGGAAGATGCGGCTCTGGCTTCGGTCTGAGTGGGGACCTGGCTCGGCGGTCGTGACAATGTCACCTATTTGTGCGCCACCTCAATGCCTGCTGTGGGAGAATTCGGGGGGCAGAAATCTTGGTTTTGCTGACAAAATCGATTGTGCCCGGATGTTTAGAAGGCTAAATCATGGGCCGTAGGTAAGGCCAAGAGTTTTGCCTAGGTTGCGGGCGTGATGGAATGGTAGACATACCAGACTTAAAATCTGTTGGGCCTTGTGCCCGTGTGGGTTCGAGTCCCACCGCCCGCACCATTTCAAACGGCGTTCCTTTCAAGAAGTGTAAAGCTTTGAAAGGAAAGGTGGTTTCTCCAGTTTGAACACCGGTTTTTCGACTAACGGTTAACGGTCGGGTAAACACCAGTCTCAGTACAGTTTTCTTCACTTCTAGATCTCCTTTCTCCCATATTTCATAAGGGCTTGCGAGAAACCGCATAGAAAGTTCGAACATTTCTTCGAATGAATGGTCTGAGGTGTCGATTTTAGCAATTTCCTCTTCGATAAGCGCTTTTTCCTGCTCAAGTTCCGCGATGCGGGTTTCATAGGTCGAAGTCACTCGCGATATTTTGGATTGCACAGCACGCTCTCCCTGCGGGAATGTTGAGACGCTAACGACGGGGGTGATTGGGGCCGCTCTGGGTTGATATTCTAGCTTTGTACTTGAAGGGAATGCTGCGTGCCTACATCTAGCCAAGGGGCCTTGCGGCGGGATCGCCGCTGTCACTCGCACCAATGGCCAGAGGGAGGGCCGCGCCGTTGAAACGCCCGGGTTAGCTCCCTGAGGGAAGGGGGTGACTTGATCTGTTCAGCTTTCAAAGCCCAGAAAGCGAGTGGTGTTTTCCAGCGGGCGGCGTCGGGAAACGACCGAATTTGCTACAAAACTCTCGTCAGGCCAGCCCAGTGCGACACAGGTCAGGATGATCTGATCTTCAGGAATCTTGGCCACTTCGCGCACAACCGGACTTTGCATGATACCCTGCCCATTAATCACGGCCCCTAGGCCCTTGCTCCATGCGGCCAGGACCAAGCCGTAAGTCATGGCTCCGGTATCGAAATGGGCGATTGTATTGTCCAAGAGTGAGCGATCAAAGCAGACAACAATAGAGACAGGGGCATCAAACTGGCGAAAGCCCCGCATCACCCAATCCTGCCGGCGTTCCTTGTCGTGGCGTTCAATCCCCATTGCTTCGAACAACTGCACGGCAATTTCGATCTGGCGGGTCCGGTGCTCGCCCTCATAGGCGGCGTAGTCTTCGATATCGCGGGTCGGTGGCGTGCCATCCAGCATGCGCTCAGTATTGCCTCGGCGAACCTGCTCGAGTGGCTCCCCAGTTAAGACATGCAGATGCCAAGGCTGGGTGTTCATTGAGGAGGGGGCCCGGTTGGCCAGGGTTATGATCTCTTCCAGCAGATCCTTTGAGACTGGATCCTTCGTAAAGCCCCGGATTGAACGCCGCTCCCGAATTGCCTGTTCTAGTTCCATAACATGCCCCCACCTTGTTTGTTGACCCCAGACTGCGCGCCAAAGATGGGCATGCTGCTGGTTTGGCCTGTTTGATTTTGCCCCTTGGCCAAAACCTGTTCGAGCAAGACCTTAGGCCTGAGGATCACTGCTTTGTAGATGATTTTGACAATGTGCCGCAGCGGCACAATCCGCCGCGGTCATGGGAAACATGGCCTCGGGATGCGGCACTTGGGTCTTTTGCAGCATTCTGATCGACCTCGCAGTCACAGTTGCCCCAGCCGCCCTAAAAAGCACTTCGTTGCAGCGTCATAGTGGGCAAGATCCGCAGTGCTTCGCGCGGCCAGCTGCGCGCCTTCGACCAATGCCAGGGTCGCGGCACTTTCTGCTGTTGGGTCTTCCCCCCAGCCGCGGGCCGGTGAGGCGCAGGAGAGCTGTTCAAAACGGTTTTGCAGCCAGGTCGCTACGGCGTCGCGAAAGCGGGATATTTCCAGGCGGGTCTGTGGTGCTAGCGCATCGCGGCCAACGGTGAAGGCGACACAGAGGCAGAGTTTGTCCCCCTCTTCTAAGGCGCTGCGATAGAAGGCGACAAAGGCGATCAGCTGCTCCTTTGGGGTGGGGAACAGATCGACATAGCCGTCCAGTGTTGTCAGTACTTCTTGTGAGTACCGCGCCATGATTGCGGTTAGGAGATCTGATTTGGTGGGAAAATGGTAGTGAATACTGGCTTTGCGTATGCCGACTTGCGCGCTGAGATCTGCATAGCTGAACCCATCGGCGCCTTTTTGGCGCACTTGCTGTTCAGCCGCATCCATCAGGTTGGTCTTGGTATCGACTTTATTCATTTTGTCGGTTCTCTCTGCAAGAGCTCTGCCTGTTCCTCTGCTGCCGCAAGGGCACCTTCCAGGTAACCGCCGGCGTCGGGGGCCAGTTCGCTTACACAAAAAGCAAGGCGCCCCTGCCAGAGGTTTTGTAGGGAGGCTGGCAAGCCATAAGAGGGGTGTTGTCGCAGAGGGGATTGGTCCTGCGGCGTGGCAGTGTAGGCCTCCTGGGCCCAATCCTGATAGGCGACGGTGACGGGCTGCGCTGCCTTTGGGCCAAAAAGACGGGCCAGCTGTGCCAAGGCGGCTTGGGTCACGGCCTCTTTTTGGCCATAGCGCGCCAGTGCGGGGAGACCAACAAAGCCAAAAAGGGCTGCGGGTGCTTCTTTGTTGAGCTCGACCTGCGGCGGCGAGGCGTCATGAATTTCTGCCAGTGGCCCGACCTGGCTCAGCGCATCGCCAGATAGCCCATCCTCCCGCCAGAAGGGGCGGTCATAAAGCGCGACAAATTTTGCCTGTCCGCCCATCCAGGTCGCAATCCCTGTGAGGGCTTGCTGCTGTGCCGGGGTGAGCTGCGGAGAAAAAGACAGACCCGCCGCCAGGCGGGGAGGCAAAGCCAGGACGATCCGCTGCGCCTGATACTCTTGCCCTTCTTTGAAAATAAGTCGGCCATTCTGATGCAGCCCCGAAAGCGCATGGTTGAGATGCAAACGGTCAGGGGGAAGCGGCTGTGCAATTCCGTCAATCAGCCCGCGTATCCCGCTCTGCAATCGCCAGGCACCCCGCATGGAGGCAAGACCGAGATTGCGTAGAATCTCACCGGATTCGGTCTCAATAAGGGTCGCTCCGCTGGCGTATTGGTCGAATTTTTTGCAGCCGAGTGCTTGGACCATCCTCTCCATCCGGTGCTGGCCTGGCCAGAACCAAGAGGGACCTAGATCATATCCCAATGGCCCAATAGGAGCTTGGACAGGCGACACCCGTTGTAGCGAGGCGATCCGCCCGCCTAGGCGGGCGCGTGCTTCGAACAGCTGAAAGTCACGACCCGCCTTGGCAAGATGCCAGGCAAGCGAAAGTCCGGAAAGGCCACCGCCGATGATGGCAATATCCGTCTCCATCAGGCTGCCGGTGGTCTGGCAAAGGGCAGGTGACCAGTTTTGACCCAAACCCTTGCGCCTTTCTTGTCGCTCATGGCTTGCAGCGGTTGGCCTTCGGGGAGGCGCAGCCAGGAACCGGTTTCGAGTTGATCGCCGCCCTCGCGCAGAGTGCCATCAAGGACCAGCAGTTCGATCCCTCCTTGGGCATTAATTTCAAATGCGGTTTCACCCACTATCTGATGATAACTGACGACCTCGCGCGCGTCGCGATGCAACTCTAGCGTGGATACGCCGTTTGGCCCCGTCTCAGGCCCCGTCTTCATTTCCTTGCGAAACTGGGTCCGGTCCGCCATGTCGAACTGCCAGAGTTTGACAAAGATGGTGCAGCCCAGTTCAGACCCCGGGGTATGACTGCTGGTAGGCGGGTTTCGCACGTAGCTGCCTGCCGGATAGTCGCCATGTTCATCCTGAAACACGCCTTCCAGAACGATGAATTCCTCACCGCCTGTGTGGGTGTGTGGGGAAAAATGACTGCCTGGTGCATATCTGACGATGGTGGTGGCGCGGGCGACTTCATCACCAATCCGATCCAACATGCGCCGATCAACACCGGCCATGGGGGAGGAAACCCAGGGTTCTTCTGCTGAATGAACGAGTGTGCGTTTTGAGAAATCTGCGTTAATTTCCATGTGTATCACTCCGATTGTTGAAGCTCTTTGACCTGTGGTCGCGGTGCGGTTTGGCGGGACCCTAAAGGGACGGTCGGGGCGCGCTGCGGAAGGCTTTCCACTGCAGTACAGAATATTTTATCTACTAGTAGGTAGATAGCGGTGGTCTGAAGCAAAGTAAAGATGGCGAAGATCACGCTTTTGGCACTGTCCAGCGGTTGTAGGCGCAGCACAAAGAAAACGTAAATGGGGGAAGGGGCGCTGCTGTACTCTTCCAATAGGCAAACACTTAAACAAAACAACGGCTATTCTCTGAGCCGCGAGGCACAATAGCCCCACAAGAAAAGCCAAAAACCGCACACTTGTTAACCGGTAAAAACGAAACAAATCGAAGAGCGCAGCAGCAAGACTATCTTAAGGGTTGTGTAAGCGTTTTTGGAGGCGGGTATTCCTTACCTTGCGATAAGAAATTGATCTTTGATCTGCGCTTTCTTCCCACGACTTGATGGTTCTCGGATTGACGCCACTGGTCTGGCGGAACAGTGTTCGACATGTCTGATCATCTGCACGTCACCCGCCTTCCCATTGCCTATGACCCCGACCTCGGAGCCGAAGCCCGCGCGCTTGTCGGTGGGTTGAATCCGGAAACCGAACAACTCATTGCTGGTGCTGCGGGCTCCAGCCCCTATTTGCGCAGGTTGATCGAGCAGGAGGCGGAATGGATTGGTCCGGCCCTGGCGGAGCCCAGGCAGGCTTTGGCCTCGGTGTTTGAAGACTGTAAGACTTTGCCTCCGGATCAACTGAAGCCTGGCTTGCGGCGGGCCAAGCGCCGAGTCGCGCTGCTGACAGCGCTTTGCGATCTCTGTGGGAGCTGGTCACTGGAAGAGGTGACGACGGCGCTTACTCATTTTGGCGAACTGAGCGCGGATGTTGCGATAAAGGCCGAAATCGCGGCACTTATTCGGCGCCAAAAGCTGCCGGGCCTCACGGAGGCAGATGTGGAGACTGCTGGCGGTCTGTCCATACTCGCTATGGGAAAAATGGGCGCCTATGAGCTTAACTACAGCTCGGATATTGATCTGATCTGCTTATTTGATGAAACCCGTTTTGACCCGGATGTTTTCTTTGAGGCGCGCCAGGGCATGGCGCGGGCGACCCGCAATATGTGCGCAACGTTGAGCGATCGCACGTCAGATGGCTATGTCTTTCGCACCGATCTGCGGCTACGTCCTGATCCAGCAGTGACCCCGGCCTGTATCGCTATGGAGACCGCCGAGCGCTATTATGAAAGCCTTGGCCGTACCTGGGAGCGGGCAGCCTATATCAAGGCGCGGCCCTGTGCTGGGGACCTGGAAGCGGGGGAGGCATTCTTAAAGACCTTGCGCCCCTTTGTCTGGCGTAGGCATTTGGATTTTGCTGCTATTCAGGATGCCCATGATATGCGCCTTCGCATCCGCGAAAACAAAGGCACCGGTGGCCCCATCACCGTGCCTGGGCATGATATGAAGCTGGGGCGCGGGGGCATCCGCGAAATCGAGTTTTTCACCCAGACCCGCCAGTTGATCGCGGGCGGACGCGACGAGGGGCTACGGCTGCGCGGTACCGTCGAGGGACTTGCTGCGCTTGCCCAAAGGGACTGGATCCCCTCAGAGATTGCCACCCAACTTAGCGATCACTATCGCGCCCACCGCGAGGTCGAGCATCGTATTCAGATGGTGCATGATGCCCAGACCCACCAGATGCCAAACTCCGGCGAGGGTATTGCCCGGGTTGCCTGTCTGATGGGCGAAGATCCGGCAGAATTGCAGGCAAAAATACACCGCCGGTTGGTTGAGGTTCACAACATGACCGAAGACTTCTTTGCGCCGGATGCAGCAGCCCCGCCCAAAGCAGATATTCCGGAAGGGTTCGACGAAAGTATTATCGGCCGTTGGCCAAGCTATCCGGCTTTGCGATCCGAGCGCGGCGCGCAGATTTTCCAACGGCTCAAGCCGGAGTTGCTAAGCCGACTTGCGCGCACTGCAAAACCCGCTGAATCGCTCTTGGCCTTGGATGGGTTTCTGGCTGGCCTACCTGCAGGCGTGCAATTGTTTTCGCTTTTTGAGGCCAATCCGCACCTGATGGACCTGTTGGTGGATATCGTTGGGACCTCTCATGCTCTGGCTGGGTTTTTGTCGCGCAACTCTGGCGTGTTTGATGCGGTGATCGGCGGCAGCTTCTTTGAAGACTGGCCAGGCGGGGATGTGCTGCGCCAGGAACTTGAGGCGGTGCTTGCTCTTGAAGAGGATTATGAGACCCAGCTCGATACAGCGCGGCGTTGGTGCAAGGAGTGGCATTTCCGCATTGGGGTACACCATCTGCGCGGGCTCTTGGATGCTAAGGTGGCAGCAACGCAGTATAGTGAATTGGCTGAGGCCGTGATCCAAGCGCTCCTGCCACGGGTGATTGCGCAGTTCTCTATCAAACATGGGTCGCCTCCTGGCACTGGGCCCATGGTTATTGCCATGGGCTCTTTGGGGGCTGGGCAGATCAATGCGCAGTCCGATCTCGATATCATTGTGGTCTATGATCCTCAGGACGTGGAGACGTCACAGGGGCGCAAACCTTTGGCTACGCGCAGCTACTATGCCCGTCTCACCCAGGCGCTGATCACGGCGCTGTCGGCGCCCATGTCTCAGGGGAGGCTTTATGAGGTGGACATGCGTCTGCGCCCCTCAGGTAACAAGGGCCCCGTTGCTACCAGTTGGCCAGCGTTTACCCATTATCAGGAAAACGAAGCCTGGGTTTGGGAGCACCTGGCGCTGACACGGGCGCGGGGGGTGGCGGGAGTGCCGAGCCTGCTGCAGGATTTTGAACGGTTCCGGCGCAGTGTTCTGGGGCGGGAGACGAAAAAGGAAGGGGTGCTGCGTGAGGTCGCCCAGATGCGCGATCGCCTTGCCTCCGCCAAGACCCCAACCGGAATATGGGACGCCAAAACCGGAGCTGGGCGCATGATGGATATCGAATTGCTCTCTCAGGCCGGAGCATTGCTGACAAAATCCGCTCAGCGAGATGTGGCCAGCGGGTTGGACCAGGCTGTCGCTGCTGGCTGGCTGGATGCCGCTGATGCAGTGGTCTTGCAAGACTCTTACGCATTATACTGGTCGGTACAGACGGCCGCCCGGCTGCTTTCCAGCGGTGTTCTTGATCAAGAGGCCCTGGGAGAGGGTGGTGCTCAGTTCTTGAGCCGCAGTGCTGATTATGGGAACTTGGCAGAACTGGAACAGGCCCTGAAAACGGCCTATCAGACCTGCGCTGCGATTATCTCGCGGTCTATACAGAGGGAAACAGGCCATGACGACCTTGGCTGAACTGGACCATAAACAGCTGATCAGAGAGGCTTACCGGATTGAGGGCATTACCGAGAGCCAATGTCGCAGCATCTTTTTGGACTGGGCCTTGAGCCTGCCCGCCGAGTTCGACAACCGGTCAGCGATCACCCAGATTATGGCGCATTACAGTCGTGAGCCGCAGGGCCACCCGATGACTCAAGTCTTGCAACAGGGGTTGGATGAAAGCATCCGGCCACGCCGTCGTGGCGGCTGGCGTTCGCGTTCACGCGACTAAGCCTGCCGCGGTGGTCCCAGTGTTGCTGCCATGCTGGAAGGTCAATTTCTTGCTTGCGTCGCGCGGAAAAGCCGGGCTGCCTAGGCCTTGGCTTGCCGCTGGGACAGGCGCAAATAGATTTCGATTTCGTTAAATTGGACTAAATTTGTCTCAATGCTGCCCCGATTCCGGGTCAGGTTGGCTTTGATCCAGAAACGCTGGGATTCCCCGGCGATTGGCAAGGAGCAGAGCAATGATGACCCTTCGCACCGTTTTTCTTATCGCATTGGGCTGCAGCCTTTCGGCTTGTGCAGCAGTGGATATCCCCTCCCGCAATGCCCCATTTGAGTCGCTTCCAGACACTTACGGCACAGTCGCCCAGGGCTATGAACCCATTGAAGGGGCTGTATTGGACCTGCAGCCGCGATCGGTCACGCCTGTTCTTGCCGTCGATACATTTGGTGGTGACCTCACAAGCGGGCAGCCGAGCTACCGACCGATTGGCAGTGTCGCGGGGTCCGATATGACGATTACCAAGGTAACCGTGCGTGTCCCCCGAACTTTGAAAGTCTCCGAAGCAAACCGTTATATTCCGCAGGGCGATATCGTCTGGCGTGAGGACCCGCTGGGCAATCGCCACGCGCAGGTTCAGGCCATCGTGCTAAACGCACTGGAGGCAGGTGTGCGCCCGCTCTCTGGGCCGGTGCAGGCCGAACTGGATGTTGAAGTACTGCGTTTCCATGCGCTGACCCAAAAAGCACGTTACACCACCGGTGGGGTGCATTCGATTTCTTTCACCATGGTGTTGCGGGACGCGGAAACAGGCGAGGCCCTGACCGAGGTGCGCGAGATCGAGGCGGACCTGAACGCCTATGGCGGACGTAAGGCCTTGGTTGCCATTGCCGAAGGACAAACCCAAAAGGTCCGGATCACCGGTTTCCTGGCGAAGGTGATCCAACAAGAAATCCTGACACCGGGCAGCCGGGCGCCCCGTCGGGGAGGGCTGATCCAGGCCTTGAATAAGCTCTAGAACGTCTGACCAGGCTTGCAGAGCCATTGGGGGCCGCACAGACCGTGCTGGCCCCCTTTCCCTGTTGGCAGGATGGGGCTATGAGGGGCCTCATGACAGCCACATCCCCTGCGCCAGAGCGCCCCCGCGTAAAACTCCTGCCCAAAGCCAATGCCCGCGCCCTGCGCCACGGCTTTCCCTGGGTCTATTCCAATGAGCTGGTGACCGACCGGCGCACCCGCAAGCTGGAGCCCGGCAGTCTGGCCGTCTTGCTGGACGAGGCGCAGACGCCAATGGGCACGGTTGCGGTCAACCCAACCAGCAAGATCATTTGCCGGATGTTGGACCGTGACCCCGAGGCGGTGATAGACCAGGAATGGTTTGCGGCTCGGATTTCCCAGTCGCTCGCGATGCGAACCCAGCTGTATGATGCGCCATTTTATCGCCTGGTCCACGCCGAGGCCGACGGGCTGCCAGGGGTTGTCATTGACCGCTTTGGCGAGGCCTGCGTTGTGCAGCCCAATGCCGCCTGGGCCGAGGCCCATCTGGAGGCGCTGACGGCGGCCCTGGCAGAAGTTACTGGCTGCGATGTGATTTTGAAGAATGCCTCTGGGCGCACCCGCGGGTTGGAAGGGCTCGATGATGAGAGCCTGACCCTATTGGGTGAGACACCAACCGCACCGGTGCCTGTAGTAATGAATGGTGCCACCTATATGGCGGATCTGACAGGGGGACAAAAAACCGGTCTGTTTTATGATCAGCGCGAAAACCACGCCTTTGCCGCCCGCTTAGTTCCCCAGGGGGGCGATGTGCTGGATGTATTTTCCCATGTCGGCGGTTTTGGCCTCGCAATGCGTGCTGCCGGAGCAGGCACTGTGACCTGTGTTGACGGCTCTTCCGCAGCATTGGATCTTGCCGGGCAGGGGGCGCAGGCATCTGGCTTTGGGGATAGTTTCATGGCCCGTCAGGGGGATGCCTTTGAGCAATTGGCGGCCTTAGCGGAGGAAGGGCGCAGCTTTGACGTGGTGATCTGTGATCCTCCGGCCTTTGCCCCATCAAAGCAGGCTCTGGAGGCGGGCTTGCGTGCCTATGAGCGGATCGCCAAACTGGCAGCGCCGCTTGTCAAACCTGGTGGTTATTTGGGATTGTGCTCTTGTTCACATGCCGCGGATCTGACGCGGTTCCGCAATGCTTCGGCACGGGGCATTGGCCGCGCTGGTCGCCGTGGCCAATTGATCCACACCGGCTATGCGGGCGCGGACCATCCACAATTGCCACAGCTGGCCGAAAGCGGCTATCTGAAATCCGTCTTCTTCCGCCTGGACTGATCCGGGATATGAAACTGCTGCTGGACACCTGTGTGCTATACCCCACCGTGATGCGCGAAATGCTGATCGGTGCGGCGGCACTGGGCGCCTTCAGACCGCTGTGGTCGGCGCGCATTCTGGAAGAGTGGAGCCGCGCCGCCGTGAAGTTGGGCCCAGAAGGCGCCGCACAGGCCCGGGCGGAGGTCGCACTGCTAAAGGCCAATTGGCCCAAGGCAATTGTCGCGCCAGCGCCGGGCGTAGAGACGCGTCTTTGGTTGCCGGACGCGGCCGATGTGCATGTTCTGGCCGCTGCCATCACTGGCCATGCCGCTGCCATTGTCACCGTCAACAACAAGGATTTCCCGCGTCAGACCCTGGCCGAAGAAGGCTTGCAGCGGCTCGGTCCCGACCAGTTGCTCTATGACCTCTGGTTGAAAGACAATGCGGGGTTAGAGACCCTGGGACAAAGGGTGCTGGCCGAGGCAAACCGTTTGTCGGGCGGTGGCTGGGAAATGCGACCATTATTGAAAAAGGCGCGGCTTCCGCGCCTTGCCAAAGCATTGGCAGGCCTGTGAGCCGTTACAACGCCTTAAGCGCCTCAGCCGCAATCTCAAACGAGCGTAACCGGGCAGTATGATCATGTATCTGCCCGGTGATGATCACTTCATCTGGGGCATAGCGAGTGAGGATTGCTGATAACTCACGCTTTACAGTCTCAGGACTGCCGGTAGCAGATACGGTCAGCGCCTCGTTCACACCAGCCAGTACGGGCGGTGGCAGCAGGTCTTCGATATTGTCTACTGGGCGCGGCAGTTTGCCGGGTTGCCCCAAGCGCAGGCGTGCAAAGGCCTGTTGCATGGTGCTGCGTAACCGGATGCCCTCTGCGTCCGTGTCGGCACCAAAGACATTCACCGCCACCATCGCATGGGGCTTGTCCAGATAGGCAGAAGGACGGAAGGCACGTCGATAGATGTCCAACGCCTCCTCCAGGGCTTGTGGGGCAAAATGCGAGGCAAAGGCATAGGGCAGTCCCAACTGGGCCGCTAACTGCGCGCCATAGAGGCTGGATCCCAGGATCCAGACCGGCACATTGCTGCCCTGTCCCGGAAAGGCGCGTACCTTGGCCTCCGGGTCCAGCGGCCCCAGAAAACCCAGAAGCTCAATCACATCCTGCGGAAAACTGTCGCCACCACCCGGAGCCATGCCGCGTCGCAGTGCGCGGGCGGTCAACATGTCGGTGCCAGGCGCTCGCCCAAGTCCCAGGTCAATGCGATCACCATAGAGGGCCGCAAGGGTGCCAAAGGCCTCTGCCACCATATAGGGGGCGTGGTTGGGCAGCATAATGCCACCGGCACCAACACGAATGGAGCTGGTTTGACTTGCAATATGACCGATCAACACTGCCGTGGCAGCGCTGGCGATGCCTGGCATATTGTGATGCTCTGCCAACCAGTAGCGATGATAGCCCCAGTCCTCTGCCTGCTGGGCCAGATCAGCACTGTTTTGAAACGACTGCGGAATTTCGCTGCCCTCGGGCACAGGTGCAAGGTCAAGAAGAGAGTATCGCATCAAGGGATCCAATCGAGCTTCCAGTTACAGGAACTTCTGATTTGGGTGCTTAGCCACCGATTGGCAAGGGGGCGCGCAAATGACGCGGTGTCAGCTGCCCTGCCACCTGGCTTCGAGCCGCTCCAAAGCTGCGATGCGTTCCTCGGTCTTAGGGTGTGACATCAACCAAGCAGGGGACAGGCCGGCCCGCGCCTGGGTAAGCTCTTCGAGTTTACGAAACAGGCTCTTTTGCGGCTCCAGCCCGATACCGGATTTGGCCAGCAGCGCGGCGGCATATTCATCGGCCTCATATTCGTCATTGCGCGACAGGCGTGAGGCCACCAGATTGGCCAACAGCCCGGCAATCCATGGCCCAACGACGGGAATATAGCGCCCCAGAACCAACATCAGCGCAGTACGCAGGGCGTTTTGTCCTGAAAAATCAATCACTCGCTTCTTTGCATGCCCCAGCGCAACATGGCCAAGTTCATGGGCGATGACCGAGGCGAGTTCAGCTTCTGAAACCTCACCGTTTTGGTACTTCCGATAGAAACCACGGGTGATGAAAATTCTGCCGTCAGGCGCTGCGAGCCCATTCACCGGATCGACCTCATAGATGAACACTGGAATGCGGTCGATCTCCAGCGCCGCCGCCATGCGATCGGTCAGCCGCCGTAGCCGCGCATCCGCCAGCTCTGTTGAACGCGCGTCCAACTCGCGATGGGTGCGCCAGACGGATATGCGATAGGTGACAAGGCCATAGATCACGGCCAGAAGGATGGGGGTGAGACGCAACATCACCTAGATATGGGGCTGATTTGCCTCTGGGGCAAGAGCTCACGGGAGTTGTCGCCAGGCCTGGGCCGAATTGTTTTTCTCCACCCAGTTGCGCCGTATTTCATGCTAGGCTGTTGCGACTCAGATATTCAGGACAAGCCGAGAAAACCAGTGTCAGAACAAGACAACATTGAGGGCCGCTTGCACGGCGAGCAATTTGAGCCGGAAATACAGGAGAATCTTCTGACCCGTTTGATCTATATGATCTTGATTGCGGTGATGATTTCCGTCGCACAGACGGTGCTGGCAACGGCGACTGTTCTTCAGTTCATTGTCCTTGCCATCAGCAAGGAACCAAACGAACGATTGGCGGATTTTGGCACCGATCTGGGCATCTGGATTGCCAAGGCCGCGCGCTATCAAATGGCCGCCAGTAACGTGAAACCCTGGCCCTGGACTGATTTGGACTGAAGGCTGGTCCAGTAAAAGCGTGCTGCCCTCAAAAACTCCGGCCTTACTGAAGGCTTTCAAATACCCCCCCGCCGATTCGCCGCGGGTTCCTCTACTATTGCGGAGTTCTAAGGGTTTGAGTTACCACGCTTTCATCATCTTTCTACAAATATTCCCGCCGGAGGCCTTGCCCGCAGGGCAATCCTAAGGTCGCGCGTGATGGGTAATCCTGCCCGCCGAGAGGCCTGTGACTGACAGATGGGGTATGGCTCTTTGCCCAGGGGCTAGCGCGTCAGCTCACGCATGCCTTCCTCGAGCCCGTCCAGGGTCATCGGTACCATGCGGTCCTCAAAGATCTCGCGGACCATGCCGATGGAGTGGGTGTAGTCCCAGTGCTTTTGCGGCACCGGATTGATCCAAAGGTGGCTCTTCCACTGCTCCCGCGCGCGTTCCAGCCAAACCTGACCCGCCTCCTGGTTCCAATGCTCATTGGCACCTCCGGGATAGGCGATTTCGTAGGGGGACATTGAGGCATCGCCAACAAAGATGCATTTGTAATCCGGACCATAGGTGCGCAGCACTTCATGGGTTGGCATCTGTGCGTCCCAGCGGCGCCGGTTGTCACGCCAGACGCCCTCATAAAGGCAGTTGTGGAAGTAGAAATACTCCAGGTGTTTGAACTCGGTTCGCGCGGCGGAAAACAGTTCTTCCACCACCTTGATATGGGGGTCCATCGAGCCGCCAACATCCAAAAATAGCAAGACCTTCACCGCATTATGGCGCTCTGGGCGGGTTTTGACGTCGAGATAGCCATGCTCGGCAGTCGAGCGAATGGTGTTGTCGAGATCCAGTTCCTCATGGGCACCTTCGCGGACCCAGCGGCGCAGACGTTTCAGCGCCACTTTGATGTTTCGGGTGCCCAGCTCGACATCACCATCCAGGTTCTTGAATTCGCGCTTGTCCCAGACCTTGACCGCGCGTTGGTGACGGCTTTCCTTCTGGCCGATGCGCACACCTTCGGGATTATAGCCGTAGGCGCCAAAGGGCGAAGTGCCACCGGTACCGACCCATTTATTGCCGCCTTCATGGCGGCCCTGTTGTTCCTCGAGCCGCTGTTTCAGCGTCTCCATCAGCTTTTCAAAGCCGCCCATGGCTTCGATCTCGGCTTTTTCTTCGGCGCTCAGGTGTTTTTCAGACATTTTGCGCAGCCATTCTTCGGGAATGTCTACCGCCTCCATCACCGCTGAATTTGGGATTGCCTCCAGCCCCTTGAAGGTCGCTGAAAACGCGCGGTCAAACTTGTCGATATTGCGCTCGTCCTTGACCATGGCGGCACGGGCCAGAAAGTAGAAGGCTTCGATATCATAGGTCACCAGCCCCTTTTTCATCCCCTCCAGAAAGGTGAGGTATTCGCGCAGAGAGACCGGGATTGAGGCCTTGCGCAGGTTTTCAAAAAAGGGCTGGAACATCTAAGAGCCTTTCGCGAGGGTTAAGCCAACATGCGATGGATCACGATGGTGGCGATGACACCTACAATACCAAAGGAGATGGCATAGACAGCGCCATATTGCAGCAAATCGGCGGTATTGCCGCCACGTTTTCGCGCGGTGTAGAGCCCCAATAAAATGCCCAGCAGGACTGCGCCAATTACGATCATGTGTTTTCCACCTGTTTATGCGCCATGTAAGGCGCCAGTGAGTGTACCGGTATTGCTACCTGAGTCAGTTGGTTGAGGGGCGCAGCTCAGCGACTTCGCGGATCTTGGCCTGCACCGCCCAATCCGGGCCAAACCCGTAGCGCGCCCATCCCAGGCTGTCCAGCCTGACCGTGTGGGCAGTGGCAAATTGGCCCAACAGGTCCAACGCCTCGGCCTTGATCAGTAGCGCTGTGGCCAGCAGGGCTGCATTCTCATGGCGGCTGGCCACGGGGAGTACCGGATTGATTTGTTGCAGAGCGGCTTCGCCATTGCCGCGGGCAATCTGATAGGCGGCCATGCGTGGACGGATAATGGCCTGATGTAGCGCACTGCCCGGAGTTTGGCCCAGAAAATCAATAGCGGTCTGAAAATGCCGCTGTGCCAGGTCCGGATCCCCAGCCTGGATCATCCGCCCCAGCACATAGTGACTATAGGCACGGCGGTGATCCGACCAGCCCAGTTCCTGCGCAAGGAGGACCGCCTGATTTGCCGCTCGCTTTCGGGTGTTGAGCGCACTGCCAGGGCCAAGTGCTGTCTCGATTGCAGTGATCCAACTGCGTGGGGTAGCGGGCAGGGCGCGTGCTGGAATGGAATCGCCTGCAGGGTTCAGGCGGGACAAAAGATCCGGCAAGACAGCGGCGACTTCACTGCGGGTCATGCCGGTGCGCAGTTCTGGCGCATAGGTCGCCTGCAGAACCAGCATATCAAACCCCGTGAGCACAGTATGAACATTGTCGTCGTTAAAGACAGAATCTGACAGGCGGTAGAGGTCGTTGAGCGGACCGATGGCCTGGGCGAGCTCTTCATGCAGACAATCACGTGCCTCTTGTGGGCTGATGTCATTGGGTACAAAAACGGCAAGCCGATCGCGGCTGCGCAGGCGCGACCAATCCGTGTCGGGGCTGCGCCGCTTGCGACGAAGCTCTGCCAGAGAATCGACATTAGGGACGACAAAGCAGGCAGCTTTGGGCAGGGCACGATGGATTGCACGACTGGAGACTGCCTGCACGGTAATTTCGACGGGGCCACTGCTGACCCGCTGTATGTCAATTCCGGCTTCATGTTTGAAACGCTGCAACAGTTGGTTGAGATCTCTTTGAAACCCTTGGCTGGGCGCGCCTGCGACGCGCAAGCGAATGGGCTGTTCAAAACGCGTGAACACCGGTAGTGTGGTGCCTCCTTCAAGCCGGAAATGCAGATCGAGAAAATCGCGGGCGATGTCGCGGTTAGCGCGCTGAGGCGGTTGCGGGCGCGGTGCTGAAAACGCCTTGGCCGCAGGGAGGCTCGTGCTGGCGAGAGCAGCACGGCTGGCGGGTTTTTGACTGACAGGCAGTGCACAGGCAGAAACAAGTGCCACCAGAGCCAGAGGCAGGATGAACCCTTTCATCCCTGCGAGACCGGTCCTGCGCGGCACAGAATCTGAGTGCCCGGCGCCGGTAGAGGGATCAATTCGAAATCTCAAGGCCATCACTCCGGGCTCCAGCTTGGGTCACAAAAGCGGTGCGAAATGGCACCTCAGGGATAGATCCATCCCTATGTGATAGGCGAATGGGGCGCGAATTTGAAGAGTTGGCGGCAGCTGAGAGAAACTTCTCACGCTAGACGGGAGCTCTATGGTCTTTCTTGCTGGCGGCAACAGCGAACCGCCAGCAAAGCGATGTTTTCTAGCGGCGCCCGCGCGCCATGAAGGCAAGGCGTTCAAACAGATGCACGTCCTGTTCGTTCTTGAGCAGAGCCCCATGTAGTTTTGGCAGCGCATCTGCCCCGTCACGGGCCAGATCTTCTGGGCTCAGATCTTCGGCAAGTAGCAGCTTCAGCCAGTCCAGCACCTCGGAGGTCGAGGGCTTTTTCTTCAGGCCAGCTGTATCGCGAATTTCGTAGAACTGGGTGAGTGCCGCTGTAAGCAATGAGTCTTTAATATCAGGATGGTGCACGGCAACGATCTTTTTCATGGTCGCCGCATCGGGGAACTGGATGTAGTGGAAGAAGCAGCGGCGCAAGAAGGCGTCTGGCAGCTCTTTCTCGTTGTTGGAGGTAATGATCATGATCGGGCGGTTTACGGCGCGAATGGTCTCACCTGTCTCATAAACGTGGAACTCCATCTTATCGAGCTCCTGGAGCAGGTCATTTGGAAACTCGATATCGGCTTTGTCGATTTCATCAATCAACAAAACAACCTTTTCATCCGATTCAAAGGCTTCCCATAGCTTGCCTTTTTTGATGTAGTTTTTGACATCGTGCACGCGCTCTTCACCAAGCTGGCTGTCGCGCAACCGGCTGACCGCATCGTACTCATAGAGCCCTTGCTGGGCACGGGTGGTGGATTTGACGTTCCACTCGATCATCTTAAGGCCGAGCGAGTCTGCCACCTGTCGGGCCAATTCTGTTTTACCGGTGCCGGGTTCACCCTTTACCAGCAGCGGCCGCTCAAGCGTTACAGCTGCATTGACTGCTATTTTCAGGTCGTCGGTGGCGACGTAGTCTTTAGTGCCTTGAAACTGCATAATTTATACACATCCCCTGCTTGCTTTCTTGCTTTCTTGCGATCTGGCGCATTTAGCAAGGTTTTAACCCGGTCTGTTTACTATTGTGTAGTGACAATCGGCTTGTCAGGGGATAAACGCAGCGGCATGGGGAGCCAGGATGTATGGCGAAGATTGAAGAGACCTACAGAATGGGCGATACCGAAGGAGCCGAAATGAAACAAGAAATGTTTCTGCCGGAAGATTACCGTCCGGCCGAAGATGAGCCTTTCATGAATGATCGGCAGCTTGAGTATTTCCGTCGTAAACTTCTGAACTGGAAGCAGGATTTGCTCGCTGAAAGCCGCGATACGATCGAAGGGCTGCAAGACAATACCCGTAATATTCCTGATGTTGCAGATCGGGCCAGCGAAGAAACGGATCGGGCTTTGGAGCTGCGCACCAGAGATCGTCAGCGCAAGCTGGTTTCTAAAATCGACGCAGCGATCCGCCGAATTGACGAGGGGGAATATGGGTACTGCGAAGTGACGGGAGAGCCGATCTCGCTCAAACGTCTGGACGCGCGTCCCAATGCCACTATGAGCCTGGAAGCGCAGGAGCGTCATGAACGCCGCGAAAAAGTCCATCGCGACGATTGATTTCTGACCAAATCTAAAAAAACCATCGCGCCGGGGCCTGTTGCTCCGGCGATTTTCGTTTATGGACGATTTATGAGCGAAACACAGCAGGCTGCAATGACTCTGAGACATCTCAATATCACCATCATTGGCGCAGGGATCGGTGGCTTGGCCGTGGCCTTGGTGTTGCGGCGCAAAGGTGCCCAGGTGACCGTTTTGGAACAGTCCGAGGCGATTTCCGAAGTGGGCGCTGGCTTGCAGGTCACGCCCAATGGTGTCGCTGTTTTGACCGCTCTAGAACTAAATGACGCGCTGGCCTGGTCTTCGCAACGGGCCAAGGCGGTGGTCTTGCGTGAGCATCGCCAGGGGCGTGAGGTGTTGCGGTTGGATCTGGATCAATATGCTGCAGATCTTCGCTACTATTTCGTGCATCGTGCGGACCTGATAAAAATTCTGGCCGATGCTGCGCGCGAAGCTGGGGTGCAGGTCCGGCTTTTGCAGAAAGTTGAACGTGTTGAGACTGGGCCAAAGCCAATGGTGCATTTGGCCAATGGGGCTCAATGTGGTGGCGATCTGGTCATTGGTGCCGATGGGTTGCATTCCAAGGCCCGACAGGCGCTGAATGAGGTGAGCCAGCCGTTTTTCACCCGCCAGGTGGCTTGGCGTGCCATTGTGCCAAATCACAGTAAGCTGCCAGCCGAGGCGCAGGTTTTTATGGGACCAGGGCGGCATCTGGTGGCCTATCCGCTGCGCGATGGATCGATGATCAATCTGGTGGCTGCACAGGAACGCCGCGCCTGGGCCGAAGAAGGCTGGCATCAGCCGGATGACCCGGAGAACATGCGCCGGGCCTTTGCTGGATTTGGCGGTGAGGCGCAGCAGTTGCTGGCACAGGTGCAGGACTGCGCCCTTTGGGGTTTGTTTCGCCACCCTGTTGCCAACCAATGGCATCGCGGAGCCGTTGCATTGCTTGGGGATGCAGCGCATCCGACTCTGCCCTTTATGGCTCAGGGCGGGAACCTGGCGCTCGAAGATGCCTGGGTGCTGGGAGAGGCGCTGGAGGCTGTGCCGGACGATATTCCTTCGGCATTGGCGCGCTATCAACTCTTGCGGCGGGAGCGTGCTGTAAGGGTGGTCGATGCGGCCAGTCGCAATGCCTGGAAATACCATCTGCGTGCGCCCCTGAACTGGCCTGCACATCAACTTCTAAAGCTGGGGGGCTATCTGGCGCCTCAGCGTGTGGTGTCTCAGTTTGACTGGATTTACCGCCACGACGTGACCCAGCAAAATTGACGCAGCTTTCGCGAGTACCGGGGGGGGGGGCTCCCGCCCGTCGTTCGGGGATCACAGATCCCCGCCTCCCGTTGGGCCCGGCGCCGCGCTATCGCACGGCGCGGCCTGATCCGGGTCAGTCGGCATTTCCTTTTCAGACGTACCGACATTTGAGTGGCCTGTTAGGGCAGCCTAGAGGTCCAGGTCCACCCAGATCGGGACGTGATCAGAGGGTTTGTCACGGCCACGGATCTCCTTGTCGATCTGACAGTCCTGCAGGAGATCTGCTGCCTGGGGGGAGAGCAGGAAGTGGTCAATGCGGATACCGTCGTCCCGATTCCAGGCGCCAGCCTGGTAATCCCAGAAGGAATAATGCCCCGGCCCCTGGTGCCGTGCCCGGAAGGCCTCGGTAAAGCCTAGGTTGACGATCCGCTGGTAGGCGGCGCGGCTTTCGGGGCGGTGCAATGCATCCTCGCGCCAAGCCTCGGGGCGTTTGGCGTCTTCGGCCTGAGGGATGATATTGTAATCCCCCGCCATCAGCGCAGGCATTTCGCTTTCCAGCAAATCCTGTGCCCGGGCGTGCAGCCGCTCCATCCAGGCAAGCTTATAGGCGTATTTCCCGCCTGGCACGGGGCTGCCCTCATCGGTGAGTTCTACCGGGTTCCCGTTGGGCAAATAGAGGCCACAGATACGCAGGGCCTGTTTGCCAATAACCGTTGCTTCAATCCAGCGCGCTTGCAGGTCGTCTTCATCCCCGGGCAAACCTCGGCTCACGTCCTCCAGCGGAAGTTTGGACAGTATAGCAACCCCGTTGAACCCTTTTTGCCCATGGGTTTCGACATTGTACCCGCGCTCTTCAAACAGCTCGCGCGGGAAGGCCTCATCGATGGATTTGATTTCCTGCAACACCACCACATCAGGTTTGGCTTCATCGAGCCATTGGGGAAGAGCCGCAGCGCGGGCTTTGATGCCGTTGATGTTGAAACTGGCGATCTTCATGGTGCGTCTCCTGCCACGGGGGATTGGATGCTTTGGCTGATCTATCGCCGAAGTGGAAGGCCGGAGCAAGGGGGGGCTGAAAGGCGAATCAATACAGGGCCCATCCGAGCGCAAAGAAGCGAGGTTTTGCAGGGTCGTACCAAGCAGCCCCTTAGGGAGAGTTTTGTCTTGCATATACAAAGGGGTGGATAACCCATGTTGTTTCCTGTGGGTTTAAATAATTATTTGAAAAATAACATATAAATCTGATTTCAAGTTGAGGTGGGTATCTTTTGACTGGCAACCTTGAATTGAATTAAACTGTTTTCTGACAGGAAGAGCCATGCAAGCGTTTGAGGGTGAAAATTCAATTCAAACGGAGGTTCCAATGACTGCTTTGCATAAGATTCATACTGCGACTTTTTCCTCGGCTCAGACAGAGGTTGAGGCGGAAACCAAAGGGAAGAGCCTGTTCCATGGTGATGGGGTTGAGCTTTATTCCTCCGGCTCTGCGCCCGAAATGACGAGTTGTTGGAGCGGAGAGAGTACCGCGCTGTTTTCTTCTGGTTCGGCGCCAGTGGCACGGGGGGATCAGGCCACTGGGGCATTGGTGGGGCTGTTCTCTTCCGGGTCGGGCCCTGCGGCTGAGGTCTCGGCGCTGCGGGGGGATTTGTCCGGGCTGTTCTCTTCGGGCAGCTAAAGCGCGCAAACCAAGGCGCGCCCCTTCGGGGGCGCGCCTGTACCTGACGAAATGAGTGACCTTTCGGCCGCAACAGGGCGAGGGAGATGACCATGGAGAAGACGTTATGGCAGTAGTTTTGAGGTTCCCTGATCGTAGGGCGCACCCCAGTCGGGCGGAAAACCTGTCTCATCTGATCCAAGCCCTGACCTGTCACCGCCACCCACAGGAAGATGTCTACTGGCTGAAAGAAAATGCGGAACTGCTGAGCGTTCTTGAATGCAGCGGGGAGTTCTCTGCAGAAAAATCTCAGGTCGGAGCGCATGATTTGGCCAAGGCCTGCCCAACGGCCCTGAGCCCACTGCGCCGTTTTTATAAGGATGCGGACCGTCATCTGTGCTTTTTCCGGCAATATTACCGTTTTATCCTGTCTATCTGCCTGGACCTGGAGGATCTGGGGCTGGTGGACACAGGCGGAGGAGATCGCGCAGAGGCGCTGGCCCATTGGGTGAGGCAGCAGGATCTGCCGCAGCATGAGTTGTCGGACCTGCAGAGGGCAGAGGCGCGCCGTTTGTTGGCCCGACGTGGCCTGGAGGGGGATTTTCCAGGGTTGGACGGGCGTCTGCGCCTGTTCGCCGATAACACGACCCAGTTTGCTGTCCCAAATCGAAAAGCGGCCTATGAGCTGACGCATATTGTCTTTTATCTTAGCGACTACGGACGCCGTGATCCCGATTTGTCAGCTCAGGCGCGATTAAGCCTTGATCATCTCGGGGTGCTTGCATTTCTGGATCAAGACGCGGATCTGCTTTCTGAGGTCTGTATCGCGCTGCGCTATTGCGGGGAAACCCCCGCTGCGGCCTGGGAGGCATGGTTGAGGCATCATCATCAGGGGTTCGCGCTGAGCTCGGCAGAGCGCGCGACCGCGCCGTCATTGCATTGCGACGACTATCATATGTTTCTGGTGAGCAGTTGGTATCAGGGCCTGTCGACTGGGTCCTGTTTCAACCAAGAAATACCGCCCGGTGCTCTGCGGTTTCAGCGCCCGGAGCGCACAGGGATCCTGCATCAACTCTCCCATGCTGTTTTCCACGCGGGGGGGCAGGTAGGGGATTGGCATCGGCTCAGGTCACAGGTCTGCGCCGAGCTGAGCGAGCCCGCCTATCAGATACTCTGTCAGGCCGAGCAAAGTTCTGCGGATTTTGGTGTCTTCTTTGAGGCCTTTGCGCGCAGAGGAACTATTCAGCCAACAGTGACGCAAGCGGAGGTCGGATGAGAGGCTTTTCGGCCCCGGTTCTTGGGGCGTTGATGATCGTGGGCTACACTGGCATTATTTCCTCTGCGGACGGGATCATTAAGTTGCTTTCTGGGGGGTATGAAGCGGCGCAGATCTATGCGCTTTCAGGGGGGGTGGTTGCGCTCTTGTCGGTCTTGACCAACGGGGCGCATAACTTCACCGGGCAGAACCGCCGCACGCGCAGCTCTCCCTTGGCCGATCAAACCGCCGTAGCCCAGCGCACAACGGTCAGAGCACCAGCACTGGGGCGTAGATCGCAGCCCAAGCGGGGTGTCAGCTTTGTTCCCTGGCGAACAGAGTGCCCGCGCGCCATGGGGCTGCGAAGTCTGGGGGCGCTGCTGGGGGCGATTTGCTTTTTCTACGCGTTTCGCCTGCTGCCCTTTGCGCAGGTTTTCCTGTTCATTGGCCTTATGCCACTGCTGGCAGGCGTAATGTCCGGCGTGATCCTGAAAGAGCGGATCGGTTTTGCCGCTTGGATCGCTTTGGCTTTGGGCTTTGTGGGGGTGATGTTTCTGTTTCCCAGCGGTTTTTCTTCAGTCTCGGTTGGGCATGGCCTGGCGTTCTTAGGGGCAAGCTGTGGGACGTTTTCGATGGTAATGGCGCGCTACATCAGCCGCTACGATAGCAATCTGATGCCGCAGGTCTTTTATCCCAATCTGGTGCTGTGTCTTGCGATGCTTCCGCTGTTGCCCATGGTTTGGCAGCCCATGCAGCTTGCGGATCTGGCCTGGGCTTTGAGCTATGCTGTATTGCTGTTTGCCGCCCGCTCGTTGGCTGTCTCAGCCCTGCGCCTGTTGCCCGCCTATGTGGTGACGCCGCTGATGAACCTGCAATTTGTCTGGATGCTCACAATTGGCGCCTGGGGTTTTGGCGAGATGCCAACTCAAGGTACCTGGATCGGTGGCTTTATCGTAATTGGTTCCGGTCTGTTTCTATTAAGCGGGCAGGTGGTAAAACCCCGCGTCAAAGCTCACGGCAAGGCGGTAACGAGTGCCTAGGCATGGCTCTACTGCTGGTCTGAAACCTGGATCGACGGAAGGGGGGCTGGCCCCACAAAGGGTCCCGAAGGGCGCTGTTCAATTTTGAAGATGTATTACATCGAAAAGGAAGTGCCACAGCCGCAGCTGGAGGAGGCATTGGGGTTTTCAATGGTAAACCGGGCACCGATCAGCTCTTCGGTGAAATCGATGACCGCGTTTTCCAAAAAGGGCAAAGAGACAGTATCAACCACAACTTTTTCGCCCTGGCCCTCAAGAATCAGATCATCCGCATTAGGCGCGTCCAGACCGATCTCGTATTGGAAGCCAGAGCAACCGCCGCCCTCAACCGCAATACGCAGTGCCTGCCCCTGGCTGGCGGCGCCAATCTCTGTCAGGCGGGCAAAGGCCCGGTCGGTCACTTTTGGTGGCAGGTTCATTTGATCTCTCCCGATGCTGTATTGCAGCGCACACCAATATATAGAAAGGTGCGAGCCAGACGACAAGATTTCACGGGAGAAAGATTAGTCATGCACGCCTCTTATGCCACCAAACCGGATCAAAGCCGGGGGAGGCTGGTCGATGAGGAGGAAAGCAGCTTTCGCTCTCCCTATCAACGCGACCGGGATCGTATCATTCACGCCAGCGCCTTTCGCCGGTTGAAACACAAGACGCAGGTTTTTGTGGAGCATGAAGGCGATAACTATCGCACGCGGCTCACCCATTCGATTGAGGTCGGCCAGGTCGGGCGCACAATTGCTGCGGCCCTGGGGCTCAATCAGGAATTGACCGAGGCCGTGGCTCTGGCTCATGACCTTGGCCATACGCCCTTTGGTCACACCGGGGAAGATGCGCTGCATGCTTTGATGCAACCCTATGGCGGCTTCGACCATAACGCCCAAGCCATCCGCATCGTGACCTGCCTAGAACGCCACTATGCGGAGTTTGACGGACTGAATCTGACCTGGGAGACCTTAGAAGCCATTGCCAAACACAATGGACCGGTCCTGGGGGAACTGCCCTGGGCCTTGGCAGAATGCAATGCGGCGATTGATCTAGAGCTTCATACCCATGCCAGTGCTGAGGCGCAGGTCGCTGCTTTGTCCGATGATATCGCCTATAACAATCACGACCTTCACGATGGCCTGCGCGCCGGGCTGTTCACTGATGCGGATATCTTGCAGCTGCCGATCATTGGCCCAGCCTACGCGGCGGTTGATGAAAAATATCCAGGTCTTGATCCATTGCGCCGCCGTCACGAAGCCCTGCGCCGCGTTTTTGGCGTGATGGTCGGGGATGTAATTGACACTACCCGCAGCACCCTGTCGCAGAGCGGTGTTCAAAGTGTCGAGGAGGTGCGCGCTCTCGGCTACCCAGTGGTGGCCTTCTCTCCTGGAATCTGGGCGGATCTAAAGGAGATCCGGGCCTTTTTGTTCACCCGCATGTATCGCGCTCCATCGGTCATGGAGGTGCGCCTGCGCATGGCGGCGGTGGTTGAGGCGCTGGTTCCCTATTTCTTAGCCAACCCGTTAGAGATGCCCGAACGCTGGCATGAAGAGATAAAGGCGGTGTCGGACCAAACCGGCCTCGCGCGGATCATTTCGGACTACATCGCGGGGATGACGGATCGATTTGCTTTGCAAAAATTTGATCAGCTGTTGGGAGAAGGAAAGCTGTCCTGATTGGGCGCATTGTCGTGTGATCTGGGGCATGATCTGCCTGCTGGCCGTATCTCTGTTGTGATCTGGCCCTATGCGCGGACGATCCGTGGTTCATTTATTGGGGCACCATCACACGAGACCGGCGCGCACTATGAAACAATGGACTGTTACCTTTTCTGATGATCCGGCCATGTCCCGGGTCCGGGCCGACAAAGCGCGCCGTCTTGCGCATATCGCCTTTGTGCGGGAGCGGCCTGAGCTGCAGATTGGCGGCCCCTTGGCGATGACGCCCATGCAGGATTTTCCCGGCGCCATCTGGACTGTTCAGGCGGCAACCCGAGCCGATGTTGAGCAGTTGATCCTTTCCGATCCATATTATGTTGCATCCCTGCGGCGCTATAAAATTAGGGCTTGGGGGCATGCTGTATTGGGTCAGGCTGCGCTTTGACCGCCTTTGACCTCATGCTGGGAAAAAGATCGGACAGGAAAGGTCGCTCGAGCGGTTTCTGCGCTGGTCATAGTGCATAGAATGGTTGACCATTGAGCTAGGCATGATAAGCCGCAAAGCCGAACCAATGGGACGCCAGAGATGAACCTTTTTTCCGATATCCGCGCGCTTGTCATCGACAGCCTCACTGCAATGACCGCCGAGGGCGCACTGCCCGAGGGACAAGATTTTGCTAATGTCGCAGTTGAGCCGCCCCGAGATTCGGCGCATGGGGATATGGCAACCAATGCTGCCATGGTGCTGGCCAAGCCCGCCAAGATGAAACCCCGCGATATTGCCGATGCTCTGGCCGCTAAACTGGCCCAAGATGCGCGGATCGCTTCGGCTGAGGTTGCGGGCCCCGGTTTCTTGAACCTACGACTGTCCCCTGTTGTCTGGCAGAGCGTGCTCGGCGCTGTTCTGGAAGGGGGGCTTGACTATGGTCGCGCCAATCTGGGCCAGGGCAAAAAGGTCAACGTGGAATATGTTTCGGCCAACCCCACCGGACCTTTGCACGTTGGCCATACCCGTGGGGCAGTCTTTGGCGACGCACTTGCGTCTTTGTTGGGCTACGCCGGCTATGATGTCACCCGTGAATATTACATCAATGATGGCGGCGGTCAGGTCGATGTTCTGGCGCGTTCCGTCTATCTGCGCTATTTGGAAGCGCATGGGCAGGAAGTTGCCTTTGCTGATGGGACTTATCCTGGTGATTACCTGAAGCCCGTGGGCGCGGCCCTAAAGGATAAGGTTGGTGATGCCTATCTCAACAAAGGGGAAGATGTTTGGCTCTCAGAGGTGCGGGAATTCTCCACCGATGCGATGATGGACCTTATCCGCGAGGATCTTGCTCTGCTCGGCATCAAGATGGATGTCTTCTATTCTGAAAAATCGCTCTATGGCACCGGCCGCATCGAGGCCGCCTTGGAGGAGTTGGAAAGCAAGGGGCTGATCTATCAAGGTGTGTTGGAGCCGCCAAAAGGCAAAAAGCCTGATGATTGGGAGCCACGTGAGCAGACCCTGTTCAAATCCACAGACCACGGCGATGATGTTGATCGGGCAGTGAAAAAATCCGATGGGGCATGGACCTATTTCGCCCCGGATATCGCCTATCACTATGATAAGGTCAGCCGCGGATTTGATGAGCTGATCGACGTCTTTGGCGCCGATCATGGTGGCTATGTCAAGCGGATGAAGGCCGCTGTTTCGGCGCTGTCCGATGGCAAGGTGCCCCTGGATATCAAGCTGTGCCAGTTGGTGAAGCTGTTCAAGGACGGCCAGGAGTTCAAGATGTCGAAACGGGCAGGGACCTTTGTCACCCTGCGCGACGTGGTTGATGCGGTCGGCGCCGATGTCACGCGCTTTATGCTGCTCACCCGCAAGAATGATCAGGGTTTTGACTTTGATCTCGATAAGGCGCTTGAGCAGTCCAAGGACAACCCGATCTTCTATGTGCAATATGCCAATGCCCGCATCTGCTCGACCCTGCGCAAAGCGGGTGAGGCTGATATTGCCACCGATGACGCGGTGCTGGGGGCGGCGGACCTGGCGCAGGTCTCCCATCCGGCGCAGCTGGCTGTGGTTAAGAAACTGGCAGAATGGCCGCGCCAGATCGAAATCGCTGCCCGTACAAACGAGCCACACCGGGTTGCCTTTTACCTCTATGATCTGGCGTCAGAGCTGCACGGGCTCTACCATCTTGGCAAAACCGAGTTTGGTTTACGTTTTGTTAACGAGAGCAGCGAAACGGCAACACATGCCAATTTGGCGCTCGCGCGCAGCGTTTCCATTGTTATTTCCGCCGGTCTTGGTATTCTAGGGGTGAAACCGGCGCAGGAGATGCGGTAAAAACCGCGCACAACCGCCGGACTGAGGCAGTTCAAGAGACCCAAATGTAGTCAGGTGAGAGGCAACTCTCCTGACTATCAAGGGCAGTAAGGCGGATTATGGCGTATTTTGCGCAGGCGGGCTCTGGTCAGTCCCATTCCCATGGTGGTTCCCGGAATGAAGGGGCTGCCGATACCTTTGGGCAGGGGGCATCCAGTTCTAACCTCTCTGGACCAAGGGTCACTGTTAACCCACATGTGACGGCGCGCCCTGTTTTGGCAGGTCAGCAGCCGACCTTTGGGCAGGCCCCTCAATCGCAGGTCGTTCAGCCACAGGTCACGCGTCCAGCGAGCCCCTTTCCTGTGGAAGGGCCTGATCTTTATGCCAATTACCAGCCGAGATCGTCCGAGCCTGAGACAGAGGCTGCGCCAATTACGTTCTCCGCAGCCGCGCCGATGGCACCTCAGTCAAGCCTGAAGGACTATGTGAGCGAAGATTACGGGGTGCCAGGGATCGGTGCTCAGGCCTATGCCGCGCCCAGTTTTGCTGGCGACGACCACGCCGCGGAGTCCGCGCCGATGCAGGTTTCCGCTGCGCCGGAATGGGGTGCACAGCCCGATGGCCAAGACGTGAACGGTGCACAGCATTCCCCAAGTGATGACGCCTCTGGTGCTGTCTATGGCGGGACCGCAACTCAGAGCTATGGCTATGAGTCGCAAGAGCAAACCCCAGACTACGGCTATGACGATGGCAGCGCCTACGCCACACCTGTTGCAGCAAGCGGCTTTGCCCGCGCCACAGGTTTGGTTGGCGCTGCGGCTTCGCTTGCACTGGTGGTAGGACTAGGCGTTTGGGGATATCAACTGGTCATGCGCGACGTCAGTGGCGTTCCCGTTGTCCGCGCCGTTGAAGGGCCTATGCGGGCTCAACCTGAAAATCCAGGCGGCAGCCAGGTCGATCATCAGGGGTTGGCTGTGAATTCCGTTGCCGCCAATGGCACAGCCGAAGCGGCGGCCGATCGGGTCACCCTGGCGCCGCAACCCATTGAGCTGTCTCTTGATGATCAGCCCATGTCGCGTCTGTCTGCACCCGAGGCGGATGTGCCGCCGCAGGTGATCAGCGAGACCCCGCAAGCCGCCGCGCCGGAGATTTCTGAGGCATCGGTTACAGCCTATCGCAACGGCGATATCGACGCCTTGGTTGCTGAGCTCACCGACGGGGTGGCGCCAATTGGCTCCGAACAGGGGAGTGCGGCGCAACAGCCCGCAGCTGCCCCCGCCATTGTGCAGCCTGAACCCTTGAAGCCTGTGGAAATCGCAGCCATTGGTGCCGCAACCGCGCCATCCTCCGCCTTGCGCAATGCGCCTGGTGTCAAGATCTCCTTGCGGCCAAATCTGCGGCCCGCACGTTTTAGCCCTGCTGTCGCACAGGCGACCCCTGGCTCGGGCCGAGCAACCTTGGAAGTTGATCCCAAGAGCCTGCCTGCTGGGACACGTCTGGCGCAACTGGGCGCCTATGAAAGCGCCGCGGTCGCCCGCGCAGAGTGGGATCGGATCTATAGCCGGTTTGAAGACTATCTGGTAGGTAAACAACGCGTTATCCAACGAGCTGAAAGTGGGGGTCGCACCTTCTACCGTTTGCGGGCCATGGGGTTTGATGGGCTTTCGGATGCCCGTCGGTTCTGC
The DNA here is from genome assembly GCF_000152965.1 of Roseobacter sp. MED193. GTDB lineage: Bacteria > Pseudomonadota > Alphaproteobacteria > Rhodobacterales > Rhodobacteraceae > Pseudophaeobacter. The sequence goes on from NZ_CH902583.1 coordinate 4,047,620, forward strand.
TCTACCCTGGTGGCGGGCAAGGCGGATTGCATCCCGGTTACAACCCGCTGATGGCCTGTGGGGCCACGATTCTAGACGCCGAAGGGGTAAGGCTGACTGCTGAGGAAAAGGCATTCTTCCGCGCAGCAGATCCCTTTGGCTTTATTCTGTTTGCACGCAATATCCAAAGCGCTGAGCAGACCCGCGCGCTTTGTAATGAATTGCGCGAAGCCGTTGGCCGTAACTGTCTGATCACCGTCGATCAGGAAGGTGGGCGGGTGCAGCGCCTGCGCAGCCCACTGGCGCGCGATTGGATGGCGCCATTGGACCACGTGGAACAGGCCGCAGAACAGGCCGAGCGTGCGATGTATCTGCGTTATCGGCTGATTGCGCAGGAGCTGTTTGAGCTGGGCATTGACAGCAACTGCGCACCAGTGGGTGATTTGATCACGCCTGATACCCATCCATTTCTGAAAAACCGCTGTTATGGGACAGACTTACACCAGGTGGCCATACTTGCTCGGGCCGTTGCGCAGGCGCATTTGGATGGCGGTGTGCTACCTGTTTTGAAGCATATTCCCGGTCATGGGCGTGCGCAGGTGGATAGCCATAAAGAACTGCCACGGGTCACGGCATCGCTTGAAACCCTTCGTTCGCAGGACTTTGCGGTTTTTGCTGCCTTGAATGACCTGCCCTTGGGGATGACCGCGCATCTGGTCTATGAGGCGCTGGACGAGCACCCAGCCACCATCTCTGGGCAAGTCATGGCGATGATCCGTAGTCAGATCGGCTTTGGTGGGTTGATCATGACGGATGATATTTCGATGAAGGCACTGGCGGGGACACCTGCACAAAAGGCAGCGGCAGCCCGCGCTGCTGGCTGCGATTTGGTGCTGTTTTGTAATGCTGAGCTGCAGGACCGCCGTGCTGTGGCAGAGGCGGCTGGTGAAATGGATGGCGCAGGCCAAGCCCGGGCTGACGCTGCCTTGGCGCTGCGGCAGCCTCCCGTCCTGCTTGACACCGAGGCCGCCGAAGCCGAACTTACCGCCTTGATGGGCGGAAAGGTCTATGTCTGAGCAAAACCTGTTTGATGAAGCATCCGCGCAGTCCGTCGAGGAGCGGCTGGCTGCGGAAGCTCTGATTGTTGACGTCGACGGCTTCGAAGGGCCGCTCGACCTTTTGCTGACGCTGTCGCGGACGCAAAAGGTGGACCTGCGCCGCATCTCGGTTTTGGAGTTGGCCCGGCAATATCTGACCTTTGTCGAACATGCCAAGGAGCTGCGGATCGAGCTGGCCGCGGATTACTTGGTGATGGCAGCCTGGCTTGCCTATCTGAAATCGCGTCTCCTGTTGCCCCCGGACCCTACCGAAGAGGGCCCCTCCGGGGCGGAGTTGGCGGCGCATCTGGCCTTTCAGCTGGAGCGGTTGCAAGCGATGCGTGATGCCGCTGCCCGGTTGATGGCGCGCGATCAGCTGGGGCGCGACTTCTTTGTGCGCGGCCAGGATGAGAATATCCAACGGATCAGAACCGTAACCTATTCCGCCAATCTCTTGGACTTGATGCAGGGCTATGCCCGGATCCGCACCAAGGATGATTTTCGCCCCTTTGTGATGGACCGCGACAGTGTGTTTACTATGGAGGAAGCCCTAGAACGCATGCGGGCTTTGATCGGTTTTACAGGGAGTTGGACCGATATGCTCAGCTATCTGCCCGATGGTTGGCACAAGGACCCTGTTAAGCGGCGTTCCGCCACGGCTGCGACTTTTGCGGCCTCCTTGCAGCTGGTCAAGGAGGGGCGGTTAGAGATCCGCCAGAATGAGAATTTTGCGCCTATTCAGCTGCGCAGCCTAGACGAGGAGAGCTGATGCAGCCCCCGAGTGAACCGCCCCGTGACAGTGACAGCCTGTTTGACGCGCCCCCAATTGCGGAACAGGAACGCATGGTGGAGGCGGTGCTCTTTGCCAGTGCCACCCCAGTGACCCTGCGCGACCTGGAAGGGCGTATGCCCCATGGTTGTAACCCGGCAGCGGCGCTGGAACATTTGCGCAAGCGTTATGAGGGGCGCGGCGTACGGGTGGTTCAGGTCGGCGAGGCCTGGGCAATTCGCACGGCGCCCGACCTTGGCTTCTTGATGCAAAAGGAGATAGTCGAGACCCGAAAGCTCAGCCGCGCCGCCATCGAGACGCTGGCGATTATTGCCTATCACCAGCCAGTGACACGCGCCGAGATTGAAGAGATTCGGGGGGTTTCGGTCTCACGCGGTACAGTGGATCAGCTGCTGGAGATGGAATGGATCCGTATTGGGCGGCGGCGGATGACACCGGGTCGGCCTGTCACCTTTGTGGTGACGCCGGTATTCTTGGACCATTTCGGGCTCGAAAGCGCCCGTGACCTGCCAGGTCTGAAAGAGCTGCGTGCCGCCGGACTGTTGGAGAACAGACCGCCTCCGGGCAGCTTGCCACTGGGGCAGGGGGGAGAAGAGATTGAAGAGGTTGGTGATCAGCCAGAGCTGTTCGAGGATTGAGCCAATTCTGGATGTTTGGACGATGCAGCGGTCAAGGAATTGCCCAAATTGCATGCTATGCCTTGTGCCAGTTTTGGGCGGATGCTGGTGGGGCGCCGGACATCTGGCACCTCTGGCGATGGGAGATAAGTAATGAACCTGGATATGATTCTCAAAATGGTGATGCGGCGTTTGTTAGGCAAAGCCGTGAATGCTGGGGTTGATGCCGGGTTGGGGGCGCTGTCGGGGCGAAAGCCTAAAGGCTCAGGCCGAGATCGCCCTCAGGGTGCTGCTGTCGAGACCCCAGCAGAGGCAGAGGCCCGTGCTGAGCGGGATCGTATTCGCGCTATCAGACAGGCGCGTCGGGCGAAACGCAATCATCAGGATCAGGGCTAGGGTGGCGGCGTAGGGTTATAGCGGACTCAATGGCCTCCAACAGGCACAGAAGTGAAGAGAGCGCCATGCACCCCATCAGGCCCCATAACGGAAAGAGCAAGGCACCCGCAAAGGGCGCGGCAAAGACGCAGAGATAGGTAATGGTGCTATAGAGCCCCATGATTGCGCCGCGCTGCGCTTGATCCAGCCCTGTGAGACGAGCCACCAAAAGGTTTAGCCCGAGGTGTTGGAAAATGCCCCAGATCAGAGCGAACACCAGTAGCAGGGAGAAATTCTCTGCAAAGGCGAGCATCACCACATAGTTGAGGGCGATCAGTACAAAGACGGGTGGTGAGGCGCGGGCGAGGCCAAGCCGGTCTAGCAGTGGATCAAAGATCACCGCCAATCCAAACCCAATGCCATAAAATAGCGGCAACAACCCTGCCTGGGCAGTGCTGAGCTCAAGGCTAAGGGTGACATGGGCGCCTGTGAAGAAATAGGTGGTATAAAAGCTGAACATCAGCAGACAGGAGGCCAACAGGCCGCGCCGAATGCCGGGCACCCGCATGGCAGTCAACGGCGAGCTGACCTGACCGGCAGCGTTGGAGGTTATCCGTCCCAACCCGGCAGAGCTGAGCCAGAGAAGGGCCGCAAGCAGAGCCAGTGCCAGATAGACCACGCGCCAGCCTGCCAGATCTGCCAGCCACGCGCTGAGGCTCACTCCAAGCACCATCGACAGCGTCCAGCCTGTCAGAACCAGCCCCACAACACGGGCCTCGCGTCCCCTTGGTGCAATGACGGCGGCCAGGGTGTAGATTGATGGCAGGGCTGCGCCGCCTGCCAGGCCGCACAGAACCTGCGCCGCAATCAACCCCCAAAGCCCCGGTGCGGCAGCGCTCATAGCGAGCCCCAGCGCGAGTGCAATCAGGGCGAGCCGCAGCAACTGACCTGCTCCAATTCGGTCCCCCAGTGGTGCCAGGGTCAGGGCTGCAGCTGCAACCCCAAGCCCATAGGCGCTGGCGGCCTGCATGACCTCAGTGGGTTTGACCCCCAGATCGCTGCCCACTGCCAGAACCAGAGGTGAGAGCAGCAAGGAGTTTGAGCCTACAATTCCGATGGCGCTCATCAGGATCACAATTGAGGCCCAGAGCGGTTGCTGGAGAGGTTGAGAGGGCAAGGGCGACATATGGTGCCTCTTCATTCAGGGGGGTATTTCGCGAGCCCCTGGCTGAACCCTTGGCCCCTGTGAAACCTTGAAAGAGGCGGGTTTTGGACCACCCAGGGAGCAGTGCTCAGCGAGGAGATTTGAAATGTTTGGAGAGCTTCAACCCCTGGCCCTGATAGTTGGAGGCAATACCGGCACCATAGAGCTGTTCGGGCAGTTCACTCATGCGTTCATAAACCAGGCGTCCAACCACCTGACCGTGTTCAAGCACGAAGGGTGCCTCGTGGCAGCGGACTTCGAGAACCCCGCGTGAGCCCTTGCCGCCAGCGGCATCATGCCCAAAACCCGGGTCAAAGAAACCAGCGTAATGTACGCGGAATTCTCCCACCATAGCGAGATAGGGCGCCATCTCTGCGGCATAGGCGGGCGGGATCTGCACGGCCTCCCGGCTGACCAGGATGTAAAAGGCCCCAGGGTCAAGAATAATACGGCCAGAGGTGCTGTGCACCTCTTCCCAATAGTCCTGCGGATCGTATTCACCAATACGGTCCAGATCAATTACACCCGTGTGCGGCTTGGCGCGGTAGCCTACCAGATCAGACCCTGGCAGGCGCAGATCAACCGAAAACCCAAGCCCGTCCTCAATCACCGCCTTTCCATCCACTAGCGGGCTTTGTTGGTGCAGGTCGGTGAGTTCACCATCGCTCAGCACAGCCTGACCCTGGCGAAAGCGGATCTGGTTCAATCGCATCCCAGGGCGTACCAGAACCGAAAAGGAACGCGGGCAGATCTCAGCGTAAAGTGGACCTGAATAACCGGGTTTTATCCGGTCAAACTCAACCCCACCATCGGTGATCGTCCGGGTCAAAAGGTCAAGCCGCCCAGTTGAACTCTTGGCATTGGCCACCGCCGAGACATCCTGTGGGAGGGCCAGCCCCTCCATCAGGGGCACCAAATAGACGCAGCCTTTTTCCAGGACAGCGCCCTTTGTCAAATCTATGCGGTGCATTTCAAATTCGCTGATCCGATCCGCAACGCTGCAGTTCTGTCCAGCCAGAAAAGAGGCGCGAACACGATAGGCGACAGAGCCGAGCCGCAGGTCCAGACTAGCGGGTTGAACCTGACCATCGACCAGAGGTTCGGTGAGGGTGATTTCACCGCGATCAAACATTTTTTCAATAGCTTGGCTGGGAAGAACGCCGGTCATGATCCATATCCTCTGGCTTGGGTGTGCCGTTAGAGCTGACCGATACCACCTCTGCGGGGTTTTGGCAAAACGACATGTGTTCATGCCCAGAATCAAAAAAACCGTTTGAATGCAAAGCATTCAAACGGTTTTTTGGTCGGGCTAGCAGGACTCGAACCTGCGACCTTCCGTCCCCCAGACGGACGCGCTACCAGGCTGCGCCATAGCCCGCTGATGACGGGTTCTACTGTATTTCCCAGCGGGGGCAAGGGGGTATTTCCGGTTTTTTTCCGTAGCGAGGAATATTTTAGCCTGCATTCAGGATTGCGCGAAGCTCCGCCGCACAGCCAGCCACATCGGCCTTTAAATGCGCAGGGAGATGCGTCGTCGTTGACAGGAGAGAAAGGACATTGGCTGTCGTCGTCGATGGCTCATACCTGGGCGCGGTGGGCTGAGGCACGGGCACCGCCTGCGGCGCCTCTGCTTCGGCGGAGGTAAGATCGGCCTCCTGGCCATTCTCATCGGCGATTAACTCAGCGGCGGAGGCCTCTGCGGAGACCATCGAATGATTCTCTGGGTTCGCCAGCTCAACAGCGCCGGATCCAGCGCCAGGTTCGCCAGATGCGAGCTCCTGCGGCATGGTTTCTGTCAGCTCTGGGGGCTCTTGCTCTAGAGTTGGAGGCAGGTCGGCAGCAGGGGAGGCATGAGCGGAGGGCACTTCAGCATCTGTTTCGATCTGCAAAGAGGGGGCCGGAACGGCTTGGTCAAACTCTGCCGGACTTTCGAGTTCCATATGCATTTGCTCGGGTTCGGGCGGTACCGATTCCGGGCCAGATGGCGCATCGGGCACTTCCTCTCGCGAGGTTGCAGCAACAGCGGGGGGCTGCGGTTCCGATTCAGATGCAGAAGAGATGGGCTCGGAGATTTCAGCGTCTACAGCGTCCTGATGTTCGGCAGGGGGCAGTGTCGTTGCCGCTGATTCGTCCTCTACCGCTGCGAAAGATGGGCCTGGGGTTTCAGCAGATTGCGATTCTATCGGCTCAAGCGGGGGCTCGGCAGGGGAATCCGGTGCGGACGCAACTGTGTCGGTTTGGTTCGCATTTCTGGAGCGCTTCACACTTAAACCGGGTGGGCGTTGTGATTTGGATGTGTCGTCCTCCACAGGCGCAGAGTCCAGTACACTATCGTTTGTTTCTGTAGGTGAAGGGGGAGGCGATTGCTGTGAGACTTGTTCTTCCGCTCGCGTTGTTTTTGGCAAAGGGGCGATTGAAGCATTCTCAGCGGGTGGGGAATCAGAGTCCAACTCATGGGAGAGCTGACTCACATGAGCGATGCCTTGATCGCGCAGAATTGTCTGCACCTCTTTGATCGACAGACCATCTTTGTGCAGGAGCTTTCTGATCCCGCCCAGTAAGAGCATGTCCGCAGGCCGATAGTAGCGGCGGCCACCTGCGCGTTTTACAGGTTTAATCTGCGTGAATTTGCTTTCCCAAAAACGCAGAACATGAGCCTGCACACCGAGCCAGTCCGCAACTTCGCTGATCGTGCGAAAGGCGTCTGCTGATTTTGACATCTAAATTGTTCCAATAATCTCGCCCTGGGAAGAGCTGTGTTGTGCTGGTCCCGTTCCAGCGAGAAAGCACCGGACAGGGGTGGTCTGATCCGGACCTGGGCCGCGTTACTTGCGGTTGCCGTCGGCGACCCGGTCTTTCATCAGATGTGACGGGCGGAATGTCAAAACACGGCGGGGTTGAATCGGAACTTCCTCGCCAGTTTTTGGATTGCGTCCAATGCGTGCAGATTTATCCCGTACGCTAAAGGTGCCAAAAGATGAGATTTTCACTTGCTCACCCTGCACCAGCGCATCGGACATGTGTTGCAACATGCTCTCTACCAACTGGGCACTTTCGTTTCGAGACAAGCCAACCTCACGGAAGACTGCTTCGCTCAGATCCATACGTGTAAGAGTTTTTTCGCTCATGCTAAATCCCCATTGTTTCTCAAAGCATAGGGGTAGGGGAATTTCCCTGTCAATATCAATGAATTGCAAGAGCCCTTGTTTCGCTGATTCGTAGCTACCAGCGCAACACTACCGCCCCCCAGGCCAGACCGCCGCCGATGGCTTCGGTTACAATCAGGTCTCCAGCCTTGATCTGACCACGCGCCTTGCCAACTGAAAGCGCCAGCGGAATGGACGCCGCTGAGGTGTTGCCATGATCCTGAACCGTGACCACCACGTTGTCCATTGACAGGCCCATCTTTTTGGCTGTGCCCTGAATGATGCGGATATTGGCCTGATGCGGTACAATCCAATCGACATCAGCTGTGCTCAGTTCGGCGCGTTCCAGCGCCGTGTTAGCGGTTTTAGCCAGTTTTTCCACCGCATGGCGGAACACCTGGTTGCCCTGCATGCGCAGATGGCCTGTATTTTGCGTGGCCACACCACCATCCACATAGAGCAGGTCTTTGTAACGCCCGTCAGAGTTGAGGTCCGTGGAGAGAATCCCACGATCCTCATTGGTGCCGCTGAGAGACTGCGCTTCGAGAACCAGCGCCCCGGCGCCATCGCCAAAGAGAACACAGGTGGAGCGGTCGGTCCAATCCATGATGCGGCTAAACGTTTCTGAGCCGATCACCAGAACACGATCCGCCTGGCCAGAGAGGATCAGGGCATTGGCGTTTGTCAGCGCATAGACAAAACCGGCACATACCGCCTGCACGTCAAAGGCAAAGCCATTGGTCATGCCCAGCTTGGCCTGAACCATGGTTGCGGCGGATGGAAAAGTCAGATCTGCCGTTGAGGTGGCAAGAACAATGGCGTCGATGTCCTTGGCTTCCAGTCCGGCGTCTTTCAGCGCAGCTAGGGCTGCTTCGGTCGCCATATCGGAGGTGGTTTCACCCTCAGCAGCAAAATGCCGCCGCTCAATCCCTGAGCGTGACCGAATCCATTCGTCGCTTGTTTCCAGTGAGGCCTCAAATTCCGCGTTTTCAACCACCCGTTTGGGGAGATAATGTCCTGTGCCAACCACTACCGCACGTCGCGTCATTCTAAGCCTGCCTTTTGGAGTTATTTAGTTGGATTCTCAGCATCCTGAGGATCCGCGTCATCTTGGGTAAGCTCGACGACAGATGCAACCCGTGCAGCCAGTTTTTCGGCAAAGCCTTGCTGAGCCAACAGAAAGGCGAGTTTGACAGCGGCCGAGATGCCAGTAGCATCAGCGCCACCGTGAGATTTGACGACTGTCCCATTTAGCCCGAGGAATACACCTCCGTTGACCCGCCGTGGGTCAATGCGTTTGGCCAGGCGAGAAAGCGATGTATAGGCCAGAATGGCCGCGATACGAGAAAGAACAGAGTATTCAAAGGCTTCTCGTAGGGTAGTGCGCAGCATACTGGCAGTGCCTTCGCCGGTCTTGATCGCAACATTTCCCGTAAAGCCATCCGTGACAATGAGGTCAACCGCATCGCCTGGGATGTCGCTGCCTTCGACAAAGCCGACGAACTCGTAGTCGGCCTTCTCGGCTTGGGCGGAAATCAGGCTATGGGCCTCTTTCAGCTCGGCGTGCCCCTTGTGTTCTTCGGTGCCTACATTCAATAGGCCAACCCGAGGACGGCGGATATTCATTGAGTTGCGCACATAGGACGTCCCCATGAGGGCATATTGCAGCAAGTCGCGGGCATCGGCGCGTACGTCAGCGCCCACATCCAGCATCACGTTAAACCCTTGAGGGTTGCGTGACGGCCAGAGAATCGCAATCGCCGGACGGTTCACGCCCGGCATCTTGCGCAGTCGCAACATCGACAGGGCCATCAGGGCTCCCGTGTTGCCACAGGATACGGCCCCGGCGGCCTCCCCCGTTTTGACGGCATCTAGGGTCGACCACATAGAGGTTCCCTTGCCGTTGCGCATGACCTGGCTGGGCTTGTCTTCCATTGTGACAACCTTTTGGGCATCACGAATTTCGACGCGCCCGTCCAAGATGCGCCGTTTGGCCACCAAGGAGGTCAGCTCTTCGGTCGGGCCATGAAGCAAGAACCCGAGCTGCGGATTCTTCTTTGCAGACATGGCAAGGCCGGCCACTACTACAGCAGGGCCGGCGTCTCCGCCCATGGCGTCAACCGAGATCACTATGCGGTCGGATTTTGTCAGTGATTGATCGGGTTTACCCGTCATGCAAAAATCCGCCCCGCAAATTGTGTGATCGTCGCGATCTTATGCCGCGTCTTCGTCGATTTCGACGTCGTCGTTCACAGCAACAATTTCTTTGCTGTCATAGTGACCGCAGGAGGGGCACACGTGGTGTGGGCGCTTCAACTCACCGCAGTTCGAGCATTCGTTCGGGTTAGCAGCAACCAGAGCGTCGTGCGCGCGGCGGTTGTTACGGCGCGACTTGGATACTTTATTCTGTTGGACGGCCATGTCTCAACCTTCGTATTTGGGGCCTTGGGGTTGATGCCCGCGGCGCGTTTCACATTCGTTCGTTAGATCGGTAGGCGAGCGTTTAGGCCGCAGCCTCTCCGATGTCCAACCAAAAATTCCGATGAGCGCGCGAAAATACTGAGAATCTCCGTCTGCGCAAGCGTTTTTTTAAGCTAGGCTGTCCGGCGATACCACCCGGAAAACCGCCATCCCAAGAGTTTTTTAACTCTCATTGTTCTGGTCGAGCTGTTTCTTCAAAGCGGCCAACCCGGCAAAGGGTTTGGTGTCTTCCTCTCGCAGAGGTTCCACACCAGGCTGGCTATAGACGGCCTCGCCGAGCTCTGCGCCTTCCTTGCGGGGGTAGGGGGGGATCAGGAGTGACAGGGCCTCGATCATCACAACCGCGGGGTCAATAGTGTCCTGAAGCGGCTCGATGCGGTCATCCGCATCCATTTCCACCTCTGGGTCGTCCGGTTCCGACAGGTCGGACACAAAAATGCGCTCAACTTTTTCATCGATTCGCGTGGTCATCGGTTCCAGTGTCACCACGCAGTCCTGCAGGACAGTCGCCCCTAAAGTGGCAGAAAGCTGCCAGTCGCGGCGTCCCTTGGTGCTGACCTTCCCAGTGAAGCGGAGCTTTCGCAAACCCTTGATATCCAGCTCCTGAGCCAGGGTTTCAAGGGTCTTGGCATCTGGTTGCAAGTCAAACGAAGTTGCCCTGTTCTGTGGCAGATCGGACACCTTTAGGGTGGTGCTGTCAGTCATGTTGGCTACTTTCGTTTCTTGAACCGGAGGCCTGCATTAGGTAATCGGGTTCAAAGGCGTGTTCAAGCCAGAGGCAATGCAGTGTTGTGGGGATCATCATGAATGCACATAAAGACCAGCTGAGATCAGCGGCGAAATATGCAGCCTGGGCACTTGCTGCAGCGGCATTGGCGGGATGTAGCGCGATCTACCAAAAACACGGCTATGTCCCCACCGAAGAGCAACTGGCGGAGGTTGTCGTCGGGGTTGATACCAAGGATTCGGTCGCCGAGACGGTGGGCACGCCCTCGGCCTCGGGTGTTTTGAATGATGGTGGGTACTACTATGTATCGACCCTAATGCGGACCCGCGGTGCAGGCGCAACCAAGCCGGTCTCGCGCACATTGGTCGCGGTTACATTTGATTCCCGTGACGTCGTTTCAGGCATCGAGCGCTACAGTCTTGAAGATGGTAAGGTGATTCCGCTTCAACGCCGCGTGACCAGCTCTAGCGTGGAAGACAAAACATTCATCCGCCAGCTTCTTGGTAGTCTCGGCAACTTTAACCCAGGTTCCTTGCTTGAGGAGTAGTCCCTCGGTCTTTGCCCGGGGGCAGCGGATGGTACCGGGCAGGTTGGTCTGAAGTGTGAAGGGTTGGTCCCCAGGTGTGGCCATTGCAAAGGGCAGGGGAGGGCTGGACGGTGTCAGGAAACTGCGAAGCGGGGCTGCTGGCTCATACCGTGGCTGCGGATCTTCTTTTGGAAAAAGGCGGCTACCGGGCGCGACTGGCACAGAATTCCAGCGATCTGTTGGCGGCCCGTCTTCTTCGGGCGCGCTGTTTTCAAACTGGCTCCCTGGATCAAGACAAATTTGACGACGTCTGTCTGCATGTATTGATCGAGTCTCGCAGCGATGGGGCACTGGTGGGCTGTTTTCGGCTTATGCTGCTCGAAAGCGGGCAAGAGTTAGACCAGAGCTACTCCTCACAGTTCTATGATCTCTCACGGCTTTCCGCCTTCACCGATCGCATGATGGAGCTGGGCAGATTTTGCATTGATCCGGCTGTTCAAAATCCGGATGTGTTGCGCCTCGCCTGGGGTGGTGTCACGGGGATGGTCGATCAACATGGCGTTGGCCTGCTGTTTGGGTGTTCGTCCTTTGCTGGAACCGACCCCGCCGCCAATCTCGAGGCTTTTGCGCTGCTACAGCGTCGACATCTTGCACCGGCTGCCTGGTCGCCAGGGCAAAAGGCGACGGATACGCGGTTGTTTAGGGATCTTTTGCGGGACCGACCCACAGATCAGAAACCAGATCTTAAGCTGGCGCAGGCGCAGTTGCCGCCGCTGTTGCGTAGCTATCTGACCATGGGAGGCTGGGTAAGCGATCATGTGGTGATCGATGCCGCCCTCAATACTTGCCATGTTTTTACCGGGCTGGAGGTGAAAGCCGTACCGTCCGTGCGCAAACGGCTCTTGCGCGGCGTTGCCAATTCGCTCTGAGCGTTGACCTTAGCGCCTGCGCGGTTTAGCTGGCTGACATGGCACGTATACCTCTTTTGCAGATGACCGGGATTTCTCTGACCTTTGGCGGCGATCCCCTCTTTTCAGATCTAGATCTGGTGGTGCAACCTGGTGATCGGGTCGCCCTTGTGGGGCGCAATGGATCAGGAAAATCTACCCTTATGAAGGTGATGGCGGGGCTAGTTGAAGCCGATGCCGGTACGCTTGTCGTGCCCTCTGGTCGCTCTGTTGGCTATATGGAGCAGGACCCGCAGATGACTGGGTTCACCACGCTGGGCGAGTTCGCTTCTAGTGGCTTGGATCCTGGTGAGCTCTATAAGGTTGAGCGTGCAGGCGAGGGCCTGAAATTTGACCCTGACCGTCCGGTTGCCACTGCCTCTGGTGGGGAGCGTCGCCGCGCGGCCCTGGCCAAGCTGATGGCAGAGGCCCCCGATCTAATGCTGCTGGACGAACCGACCAACCATCTGGATATCGAAGCGATTACCTGGCTGGAATCCGAGCTGAAATCCACCCGCGCAGCCTATGTTCTGATCAGCCACGACCGGGCCTTTTTGCGGGCGCTGACCCGGGCGACGCTTTGGGTGGATCGTGGCCAGGTGCGGCGGCAGGAAAAGGGCTTTGAGGGGTTTGAGGCTTGGCGCGACAAGATCTGGGAAGAAGAAGATCAGCAACGCCATAAGCTGAACCGTCTGATCAAGAGCGAAAGCCGTTGGGCGGTTGAAGGTATCTCTGCCCGCCGTAAGCGCAATATGGGCCGGGTAAGGGCTTTGCATGAGCTGAAGGATCAGCGGGCCAGCCAGATCCAACGCCAAGGCGCGGCCGAGTTGGCGCTGGAGGCTGGCCCCAAATCCGGCCGTAAAGTGATCGAGGTCGAAGGCCTGAGCAAGAGTTTTGGCGACAAGCAAATTGTATCCAATTTTTCCCTGAAGGTTCAACGCAGTGACCGGGTGGCCTTTGTCGGTCCAAACGGTGCGGGGAAGACCACCCTGCTGAAGCTGATGTTGGGGCAGGAGAACCCGGATGCGGGGGTGGTAAAGCTGGGGACTAATCTTGAAATCGCCCTGTTTGACCAAACCCGTGACCAGCTCGATCCTGAGGCGACACTCTGGGAGAACCTGACTTCTGACCCGCTGTTGGGCATTTCTGGAAAGGCGGATCAGGTCATGGTGCGCGGGGTTCCCAAACATGTAGTGGGCTACCTCAAGGAGTTTTTGTTCGATGAGGCCCAGGCCCGTGCGCCGGTGCGCTCACTCTCTGGCGGTGAAAAAGCCAGGTTGCTGCTGGCCCGATTGATGGCGCGGCAAAGCAATCTGTTGGTGCTGGATGAACCGACCAATGATCTGGATGTGGAAACGCTGGATCTGTTGCAGGAATTGCTGGATTCCTATGAAGGTACCGTTCTTTTGGTCAGCCACGATCGGGATTTTCTGGACCGGGTCGCCACCACGACCATCGCCATGGAGGGCGATGGAAAGGTGACAGCCTATGCCGGGGGCTGGAGTGACTACATCAGCCAGCGCGGTGGATTGCCTGGGATGGAAAAGGGGGAGAAACCTCCAAAAAGCAAAACACAAAAGACAAAGGTTAAAGCCGTTGAAAGCGCGCCTGCCCAAGAGAAGCTGAGCTTTAAAGAGAAACACCGGCTTGAGGCGCTCCCCGCTGAGATGGAGCGGCTGGAGCAGGAGATCGCGAAGCTGCAAGAGTTGATGGCGGACCCTGAGCTGTTTACGCGGGAGCCTGTGAAATTCAAAAAGGCTACCGAAGCGCTGGTCGAACGGCAGGAAAAACTTGCAGCTGCCGAAGAGGAATGGCTGGAGCTAGAAGAAAAGGCTGGCGGGTAAGACGGCTGGTAAGTTAATTTTTGTTAATAGCCGGTTATGGGCCGTCCTTATTGTAAGGTTGCACATGATTTCGGGGGTGAAAACTGTCAGGAGCCTCAGCGCGCCGCCTGATTGTACTTCAGCAGATTTTGCAAGGCGGCAAAGGCAGGTTCTTGCACCCGCAGGGGCCAGGCGGGCGTCTTTATGGGGCCCTGGGTGTGACAGCGCAGGCGCGTTGCAATTGGTGTAAGATGCGGCCCAAATGGGAAAGAAGCGCAGGATTAATTTCCTACGCCTCTTGCTTGTTCTATCTTAGTTTTTGGCCTTAGCGCATGCGCAGAGCGCCGTCGATGCGGATGACTTCGCCGTTCAGGTAGCCCGCCTCAGTGATGAAGCCTGCCAATTGGCCGTATTCTGCCGGATCTCCGAGACGTGCTGGGTTTGGCACATCTGCTGCCAGCTGCTGCTGGACCTCCTCTGGCAGTCCTGCCAGCATGGGGGTCATAAAGATACCAGGGGCAATGGTCATGACCCGAATGCCGGAGGAGGCCAGATCACGGGCCATGGGTAGGCACATGCCCACCACGCCGCCTTTGGAGGCGGCATAGGCAGCTTGGCCCTTTTGACCGTCGTAGGCCGCAATCGAAGCGGTATTGATGATCACACCGCGGGCACCATCGGGTTCGGGGGTGTTCTTGGCGATCTCAATGGCGGCAAGCCGGGCGACATTGAAGGTGCCCACCAGATTGATGTCGATGGTGCGCTGGTAGGCGTCCAGCGGATGAGCCCCATCGCGGCCAATAGTTTTGATGCCATAGGCAATCCCAGCGCAGTTCACACAGGCGGAAATGCGGCCCATCTTTTCGACGGCATAGGCGATGGCTGCGCTCACTGATTCCTCATCGGTTACATCGGTTTGCACAAAATGGCCGCCGATCTCTGTGGCGATCTTTGGACCACGTTCGGCATCACGGTCCAGAATCGTAACTGTCGCACCGTTTTGGGCAAAATGGCGTGCGGTGGCCTCTCCGAGGCCAGAGGCGCCGCCGGTGATGATAGCGCAGGTCTGAGAAAGTTTCATGAGCGAGGGTCCTTCAGGTATCTGAACATTTGTTCAATAACTACCAGATAAAGCCGGTCTGTCTAGCACTTCATGGCGCTCATCAGTTTTCTGTCCCAGCGCGCCAGAGGCGAGAACAGTCGCCCCAAGGGAGGCCACAGAAGCCAGGTGCCCCCCAGTTGTGACAGGCGTGCTCCGGTACCCAGTTTGAAACGCGCCAGGCCAGGCGCCTCTTCGGTATTGATGAGACCCAGATCCAGCTGCTCACAGCCCTTCCTGGCTAGCCAAAGCATGACCTCCCACATCAGCAGGTTATGGGCTGACAGGGCTTTGCCGGTCTGGGTGGTATTGGAGATATGATACGTGGCGCCCCTACCATGGCGCAGGATCAGGATTGCGGCTACCGCAGTAGTGCCCTCAAAGGCCTGAAAGAGCTTGGCCTGGCCTTTGTTTGCCTTGGCATAGGCCAGCGTCAGGGCAACGGGCCAACTGCGGTAGCCACGTTTCCTCTGTTGCGCTTGATCGGCGGCGAACAGCCAGTGGTTTGGATCCAACGGCATGTTCTGACGACTGACTCGAAGTCCACGCCCCTGCGCCCGATTCAGCCGGTTGCGCCATTTCTGATGAAGCGCTTCTCTCTGAGATCCTGCTGTTTGCTTGAGATCAAGGAGGGCGACAAAGGCGGGGGTGACAAGCGGGAGCGCGCCGATCCCTGCCAGTTCCGGGCGGGGATGTTCGGGAGAGAGGATCACTGGACTGCGCCCCAGCTCAACGGTTCGCAACGCTTCGACAAGTTGGTCGGGATGGTCCAGCGGGGCGCGGTTGATCATCGCAACCTGGAAGCCTGCGGACATACGCCGGGTGGTGACCAGCGTGTTGTTGAGACCCGGCAGGAGGACAGGCGATTGGCCGTTGAGTGAAAGGGCCCCGCGAAACTCAGAGGTCTGAGCGAGTGCCTGGGGCGCAGGCGAAGTGGGTGAGGGGCAATCAAACATAGAGTTATTTACCTCTTAGAAACCTAAATCATGGTTAATGAAGCAATGAAAAAACACCTATCCGTTCAAGGCCAGATTGCCCCCAATCCCAAGATGACATTGACAGCCGCCTTTGTGCTGGCCTGCGTCCTGTCCGTTCCGGTTTTTACTCTGTTAAGCTTGGTGGATTGGTTGTTTTTGTAAGGCTCTGCCTCACACTCCGGGAAAACTATTATGGGCCAAATGAAGAAAAGGGCTTTCTCCCGGACTGTCATTTGGCCCTAAGTATCCTAGGGACAATGGGGCAAAGCCCCCTTTTCCTAGGGGTAGAAACGAGCTACCAGCCGCCTCCAAGTCACGCAGGAGGCGGGTTGTTTCTGCAGCCCTGTCAGCTGCCCAGTTGAACCAAAGCATGGCGCTTTTTGCCTGCACTGAGCTTGATTGGGCTGGAGAGGTCGGTGGCAGTGATCATCAGGCCTGCGTCCATGAGCGGCTTGTCATCCAGCTTGGCACCGTTTTCATTGATCAAGCGCTTGGCATCCTTGCCGGATTTCGCAAGGCCAGACTTGACAATCAACTGCACAATGGAAATGCCATCGCCAAGCTCTTCACTGGACAGGGACAGGGTTGGCAAATCCTCCCCTATACCACCCTTTTCAAAGACTTCTCTGGCGGTGGCCTCTGCGGCGACCGCAGCCTCAGCCCCATGCAGCAGTTTGGTCACCTCATTGGCGAGGATGACCTTGGCTGCGTTTACCTCTGAGCCAGCGAGTGCGCCGAGGCGGTCACATTCATCCACGGGCAGTTCTGTATAGAGTTTCAGGAAGCGGCCAACGTCGGCATCCGTCGTGTTGCGCCAGAATTGCCAGAATTCATAGGGGCTGCGCATATCAGCATTGAGCCAGACGGCGCCATCCTGACTTTTACCCATCTTCTTGCCGTCTGAGGTCGTCAGAAGGGGAGAGGTGAGCCCATATATGGAATTGTCGAGTACCCGACGGGTCAGGTCGATACCGTTGACAATATTACCCCATTGGTCCGAACCACCCATCTGTAGAATGCAGCCATATCTACGGTTTAGTTCCAGGAAATCGTAGGCCTGCAAGATCATGTAGTTGAACTCGAGGAAGCTGAGGCTTTGCTCGCGATCAAGGCGCGATTTGACCGATTCAAAGGCCAGCATACGATTGACCGAGAAGTGCCGCCCGATATCGCGCAGGAACTCAAGGTAATTCAGCCCGTCCAGCCACTCCGCATTGTTGAGCATTAGGGCTTTGTTTGGCGCGTCGCTGTCGTAGTCAATATAGGCTGAGAAAACTTTCTTAATCCCGGCGATATTGTCGTCGATCTGTGCTTCGGTCAGCAGTGGGCGTTCATCGGCGCGAAACGAAGGATCACCAACCTTGGTGGTGCCACCGCCCATCAGGGTGATTGGTTGGTGGCCGGTCTTCTGAAACCAGCGCAGCATCATGATCTGGATCAGAGAGCCCACGTGCAACGACTTGGCCGTGGCGTCAAAACCGATATAGGCAGGCTTCACCCCCTGCATCAGAGCCTCATCAAGGCCTTGATAATCGGTGCAGTCAGCAAGGAACCCGCGTTCCATCATGACAGCGACGAAGTCCGATTTTGGGTGATAGGTCATAACATGCCTCGGTTTTTGGTTTGCGATCTGCTGTATAGGGCTCAAATGTCCCACATGGAACCTGTTTTCCAGACAAAAAGCGGCGGTTTCCAGTGGTGAAGTTGCCTGCTATGCAAAGAAAAAGGCTCTACAGAGCATTTCAGAGCTACAGCAGGCTTTGCTGATACGACGGGACGAGGCAAAAGATGAGTAAGGCGATCGCTAAATCGGGAGTTCTTCGTGCCTTGGGGGCGATGAGTGGCACCTCATTGGACGGTGTGGATGTTGCGGTCCTTGAAACGGATGGTCACCAAATTTCAGGTTTTGGCCCAAGTCGGTATTTTCCCTACTCTGTGGCAGAGCGGGAGGCGCTGCGCGCTGCCCTAGGGCAATGGTCGGGGGCCAAGGTTGAGGCGGCCACAGGGGTGGTGGAGGCGGCGCATCTAGCTGCACTTTCTGGGTTTGATAATGTCGATTTGGTTGGTTTCCATGGCCAGACACTGGCCCATGCGCCGCGCCTACAGGGCACCCTACAGGTGGGAGACGGGGCGGGGCTGGCTGAAGCGTTGGACCTGCCAGTGGTTTGGGATTTTCGCAGCGATGATGTCGCGATGGGCGGCGAGGGCGCGCCGTTGGCTCCCTTTTACCACTTTGCCTGCGCCAAGTACATCAAGGCGACCGCCCCGATTTGTTTCCTGAACCTGGGCGGCGTTGGAAATATCACCTATGTTGACCCGCGGTTTGACCGCCCGGAGCAGACTGGGGCGCTCTTGGCGTTTGACACCGGACCTGCAAATGCTCCGATCAATGATCTGCTGCAAGCACGGCTGGGGCTGGCTTTTGACAGAGACGGAGCCGTGGCCAGGAGCGGTGAAGTTGAGACTGGCGCCTTGGAGTTGTTTCTGGCTGAGCCGTATTTCTCAAAGATGCCGCCTAAATCGTTAGACAGAAATGACTTTTCTGAAATGATTGACTTGGTTGAAGAGTTGAGTGATGCGGATGCTAGCGCAACGCTTACCGCAATGTGTGCCGCCGCTGTAGCGCAGGGGATGGAGCATTGTCCGCATCCGCCCTCGGCGGTCTTGGTGACGGGGGGAGGGCGTCAAAATCCGGTGCTTATGGAGATGCTGACTGTATCACTGGATTGTCCGGTCAGGCGAATTGAGGAGGTTGGCCTTGATGGAGATATGTTGGAAGCACAGGCGTTTGCATATCTGGCCGTTCGGGTGGCGCGAGGGCTGCCTACCTCCTGCCCGGGGACAACTGGAGTTAGCGCTTGCGTTGGAGGCGGGATCGTCAGCATGCCCGGAGCGGACTGATCTGATGTAGCTGCGGCATGGTAGCCCTTAGGTGTCAGGCGCTTTGACCTGTGACAGTGGTGGTATGATGAGAGGCTCTGCCTCGCGCTCCGGGCACGAGGGGGCAGGAGGTAACTGATCTGAAAGATTGCGGCGGAGCCCAGATGGAAGTCCTTTTGCGGATCTGGCACCTATTTCACATCGAAAATGTTCATGAGAGCGGGATGTCAAAGCCCGGTTCTGCCAATTCAAACCCTTCAAAGAGAAACCCAGGTGAGACGGTGCAGCTTACGAGGGTGTATTCTCCGGAGGTCCGGGCGGCTTGCCAGTGGCCTTTGGGGACGATGATCTGAGGTCGCCCTGCGGTCAGATCAGGGCTGAGCAGATGTTGCTGGGCTGGCCCCTGGTCTTTCGCTGACAGTGATAGGATGAGTGGTGCACCAGAATGGTAAAGCCAGATCTCAGTGGCATCGACTCGGTGCCAGTGACTGGCCTCACCGGCACGTAGTAAGAAATAGATGCAGGTGCCGCTGGGCCGACCTTCGTTCTCTGCCGCCCAAGTTTGACGGTACCACCCGCCTTCGGGGTGGCGGGAGAGTTGCAGTTTTGTAATGATTTCATCTGCTGTCATCGCAATCCCACCTTGATACTGTTATTCTTGTATCTGACACTTATCTTGAGGTCATGGCTTTGCACATCCCCTTTGACAATACTTATGCCCTGCTGGGGCCCGGTTTTTTCAGCAAGCAACTGCCTGACCCGGTGGTGGCGCCGCGGTTGATCGCCTTTAATCAGAGATTGGCCGATGTGCTGCAGCTGGGGGCAGGTGAGCCTGCGGAGATGGAGCAGATTTTTGCTGGAAATCAAATTCCAGCTGGGGCGGATCCTTTGGCGCAGGCCTATGCAGGGCACCAGTTCGGCAATTTCAATCCGCAGCTGGGCGATGGTCGTGCGATCCTGCTGGGGGAGGTGACGGGTACAGATGGTGTTCGTTATGATATCCAGCTCAAAGGTTCGGGGCGCACGCCTTACTCCCGTCAGGGCGATGGACGCGCTTGGCTCGGCCCGGTTCTGCGCGAATTCGTGGTTTCAGAAGCGATGCATGCTCTGGGCGTACCCACCACGCGCGCGCTGGCGGCCGTGGCAACGGGTGAGACCGTCTGGCGTGAGGGCGGAATGCCCGGCGCGGTTCTTACACGTGTTGCTGCAAGTCATCTTCGGGTTGGCACCTTTCAGTATTTTGCCGCCCGCGGCGAAACTGAGGCGCTGAAGCGGCTGACAACCTACGCTATCGAGCGCCACTACCCCCAGGCTCAGGGGGCGCTGGGACTGTTGCGAGCGGTGCGCGATGCACAGGCGCGGCTGATTGCGTCCTGGATGTCGGTCGGCTTCATTCACGGGGTGATGAACACCGACAACTGCAGCATTTCTGGCGAGACGATCGATTATGGTCCCTGTGCCTTTATGGATCAATACCGGGCAGATCAAGTTTACTCATCGATTGATCGAATGGGGCGTTATGCCTACGCAAACCAGCCAAAAATTGTGGTCTGGAACCTTGCGCAGCTCGCCACGGCCTTAATTCAGCAACTGGATGATCCGCAAGAGGCGGTGGAAGAGGCGACGGCTATTATTCATGCAATGCCGTCACTGATCG
Source organism: Roseobacter sp. MED193 (assembly GCF_000152965.1). GTDB lineage: Bacteria > Pseudomonadota > Alphaproteobacteria > Rhodobacterales > Rhodobacteraceae > Pseudophaeobacter. Next base: position 4,067,945 of record NZ_CH902583.1, read on the forward strand.
AAGTCGAATGGCTGCGTCTGTTTCGGCGCAAACTTGGGCTTGAGACAGTGGCGCCTGAAGATCTGGACCTGATCTCAGACCTGTTGCAGCTGATGTCCGATGGGCAGGCAGATTTCACCAATACCTTCAGGGCTTTGTCTGAAGGGAACGCAGTAGAGCAATTCCGCGACGCAAAGGCCTTTGAGGTGTGGAATGCGCGCTGGATGCAGCGGCGCGCCCAGGAGCAAAACGCCGAGGCACTGATGCGGGCGAGTAACCCGGTCTATATTCCGCGTAACCATAAAATGGAGGAAATGATCGCCGCAGCTGTGGCAGGTGATTTCACGCTGTTTGAGCGCCTCAGGGTGGTTCTTGCTACCCCCTTTGACGTGCAGCCAGGTGCTGAGGATCTGCGACGAGCTCCGGAGGCCCATGAGGTCGTTGGGGCGACCTTTTGCGGCACGTGATTTTCCGTGTCGGGGCAAGGTGCGAGATTTCCTCGCGCACTGGTGGCAACCGTGCCTTTTGATGCCTACGCGCCAATCTGTTTGCAGGACCGGCAGAAGGAAAGGGCCAAGCCATTCTATGCTGATAGGTCTACCCTGACATTCAATTCAGTCGGAATAGGCGTTTGCGTTTTGTGGTGCTGCGTATAGCAGAGCGCCCCGCAAAAAGCGGGGTGCTCTTTACTAAATATGGGATAGGCGCGGACTAAGAGTGTTAGCGCGCCTGGCGACGTCTGCTATTGCCTGCGCCGCCGGCTCCGTTCCCAGATCCACCGGGTTTGCCACCACTGCGGGCGCCACCGCCACCTTGACCACGACCACCGCCGCCCCGGCGACGATTGCCACCTGGTTTGCCGCCAGGACGGCCACCGCGTGAAGGGGTGGCGCCCGGAACGGGCTCCCAAGGACTGCCCGAGGCAGTTGGGATGGTGATCTTCATCACCTTCTGGATCGCTTTCAGCTCTTCCATTTCATCGGGGGAGCAGAAGGCCACGGCCTGGCCATCCTTGCCAGCGCGGGCGGTTCGGCCGATCCGGTGCACATAGGCATCCGGCACATTGGGCAGCTCGTAGTTATAGACGTATTTCACATCCGGGATGTCGAGCCCGCGGGCTGCCACATCCGTTGCCACCAGGACTTTGATCTGGCCGGACTTAAACGCCGCCAAGGCACGCTCGCGCTGACCCTGGCTTTTGTTGCCATGAATGGCGGCTGCGGCAAAGCCGGATTTCTCCAGCACTTTCATCAGCTTTTCCATACCGTGTTTGGTGCGGCCAAAGACCAGCGTGCGCTCATCCTTATGTTCAGTCAGCAGTTCCTTCAGTAGGCTCAGCTTCTCGGCCTTGGCGATGAAATGCACCGATTGGGTCACCTTGGCGGCGGGTTTGCCGGGCGGGGTGACTTCGATGCGCACAGGTCGATTGAGATAGGAGTTGGCGATCTCATTCATCTGCTTTGGCATGGTGGCCGAGAACAGCATGGTCTGGCGTTCCTCGGGCAGCAGGGATGAGATCTTGCGCAGGGCATGGATAAAGCCGAGGTCCAGCATTTGGTCGGCCTCGTCCAGCACCAGGAAATCACAGGAGCCCAGATCCAGCGCGTTACGGTCCAGAATATCTAACAGGCGGCCAGGGGTCGCCACCAGGATGTCAGTGCCGCGTGAAATACGCTGAATTTGCGGGTTGATCGATACTCCGCCAACCACCAGGCCGATCTTCATCGGGGTGCCTTCGGTGAGGGCCTTCAATGTGGCTGCGATCTGATTGGCCAGTTCGCGGGTGGGGGCCAGGACCAAGCCGCGTACGGTATGGGCCGCGGGTTTGCGGCCATAGTCCAGCATGCGCGAAATCAGTGGCACACCAAAGGCTGCGGTCTTGCCGGTGCCGGTCTGGGCCAGGCCCAAGACGTCTTCACCGTTCAGGGCATGGGGAATAGCGCGCGCCTGGATTGGGGTTGGATCCTTTAGACCCATGTCGGCCAGACGGGCCAGAACTTGATCGGGCAGGCCCATTGTAGAAAATTCAGTCACGTATCGTCCTTTCGCGGCTCAGTGCAATCGGCACGAACCGTTTCGGCCAGTCGCAATAGGCGCTGGCTCTTGGTGGGGCAAAGCCCTCGAACGGAGGCTGGCGATTGCCAGTCCGCTGGGATTTGCGAGTGCCCCACGCGTGATTTTGGGAACCTTGGCACTTCACTAGACAGCGGGTCTGTCGCGCATATCGCGCGTCCTGGCTGTCTCTGCTCACGCGGCAGGGAAGGATGCCTATGCCCCACATGGGCGGTTCTGTGGATAAAGTCAATGACGCGTTCATGTGGAATTTCGGTTTTCGTCGGCGCGTTGATTGACTACATAGAGAACCCAGACCAGCGGACGGAAAGCAAAACGTGATGACAATTATCGCTCGATGTGAGGCCAAAGGCCTGCGGATGACCGGCCAGCGCCGGGTGATTGCCCGTGCCCTGCAGGAGAGCGCCGACCATCCGGATGTTGAAGAGCTCTATGCTCGCGCCAGTGCGCTGGATGCGGGGATTTCTCTGGCCACTGTCTATCGGACCGTCAAGCTGTTCGAAGAGGCGGGGATTCTGGACCGGCTGGAATTTGGCGATGGCCGCGCCCGCTATGAGGATGCCGACCGGGAACACCACGATCACCTGATTGACATTAACACCGGCGCAGTTATCGAATTTTGCGATCCTGATATCGAAGCGCTGCAAGAGCGTATCGCTGCGAAACTGGGCTATCAGCTCAAAGGGCATAAACTGGAGCTTTATGGGGTGCCTTTGAAGAAACGTGACCGGGCAGACTAGTAGCCCCAAGGCGCAAAGTTCGACGAGGATTGCACCTGTTGAGCTCTCACTTCCCAGAGGGGGCATCAACATTTGTGAACGCGTTGCCCACAAACTGTTGTGTTCGGTGTCGCAAAGGGACTTGCAGCCTGCCTGCCTGCCCCCCATCCACTGGGATGGCTGCGGCACCGGGCCAACAACTCCGGCGCGCCAAACAGCGCATGTTTATTTGGAGGGCCAGGCGTGAACAATCTTAACGGCATTCTATTCATCATTGCAGCTATGGCTGCCTTCACATTGGAAGACGCCTTCATCAAACGCCTGTCTGGAGAGGTTCCTGTTGGCCAGATCCTGATCATGCTTGGTATTGGTTCGGGGGCTGTTTTTGCGGGTGCGGCCTTGTATCGGGGGGACAACCTGTTTGCGCCTGCGGCCTGGCGTGGAACGGCGATCCTGCGCACGCTGTCCGAAGCCCTCGGCGCCATGGCTTTTGCTACTGCGTTGTCTTTGGTCGATATCTCGACAGTTGCCGCAGTGTTTCAAGCCCTGCCGTTGGTCATTACTATGGGGGCAGCGCTGTTTCTGGGGGAGCAGGTCGGCTGGCGGCGTTGGAGTGCGATCTGTGTTGGTTTTGCCGGGGTCTTGATGATTGTTCGCCCTGGGCTAGACGGGTTTGATCCTTCGGTCATTTTGGTGCTTTTTGCAGTATTAGCCATTGCTGCGAGGGACTTGCTTACCCGCCTGGTTGACAGCCAGGTGTCCTCTGCTGTTGTCAGCTTTCAGGCATTTGCTTCGCTCATTGTGGCCGGGGCTCTGCTATTGCTGATGACCGGCGAGACGGCCTCTGCCATCAACAGGCCGCAAGCTGGGCTGATGCTGGGTGGTATTATCTTTGGTGTCATTGGCTATTATGCCATTGTTCGGGCGACCCGCATAGGCGATGCCTCTGCAATTACCCCGTTTCGCTATAGCAGGTTGCTGTTTTCTATTTTGATCGGCGTCGTTGTATTTGGCGAACGACCCGATGCCATGACACTTGGCGGGGCGGCGCTGATTATTGCCTCTGGGCTCTATACCTTTGTGCGGGAGCGCCGCTTGGCCCGTGCCCCGGTCCCGGTTGCAGCCGAAAGAGCCTGAACGGACCCTGGGCTATTTTCTACGCCTTCGCTCCAATCAACAAGCGCTGTCTTTTTCTCGACATCGATACCGGTGGCGCAAACAGGTGAATGGTAACGTTAACTGTGCCAGTTAATTGCCGTTAGCGGTAACGAAGGCTGTTTACATTTATCCCTCGGCTGCTATGACGCAGGCATCTTTTGTTGCAGTCAAGGACCGTCCAAATGAGCACAATTATTGACATTCACGCCCGCGAAATCCTCGACAGCCGGGGGAACCCGACGGTTGAGGTCGACGTGATCCTTGAAGACGGCACTATGGGGCGCGCTGCTGTGCCTTCTGGCGCCTCTACCGGCGCACATGAGGCCGTAGAGCGCCGGGATGGCGACAAAAGCCGCTACCTTGGCAAGGGCGTGCTGGAAGCTGTGGCTGCTGTGAACGGTGAAATCGCTGAAGAGCTGGTTGGTTTTGACGCCACCGAACAGGTCGCGGTGGATAGCGCGATGATCGAGCTGGACGGAACCCCCAACAAGGCGCGCCTGGGGGCCAATGCCATCCTGGGTGTTTCCATGGCTGTCGCCAAGGCCGCTGCGGATTTCACCACCCAGCCACTGTTTCGCTATGTGGGCGGCACCTCTGCCCGCGTGCTGCCCGTGCCAATGATGAATATCATCAACGGCGGCGAGCACGCCGACAACCCCATCGACATTCAGGAATTCATGATCATGCCTGTTGCTGCGGACAACATCCGCGAGGCCGTGCGCATGGGGGCCGAAGTGTTCCATACACTGAAGAAAGAGCTCTCTGCAGCAGGGCTGTCTACAGGTATCGGTGATGAGGGGGGCTTTGCACCCAACATTGCTTCCACCCGTGAAGCACTGGATTTTGTTCTGAAATCCATTGAAAAGGCAGGCTACCGCCCTGGTGAGGAAATCTATCTGGCGCTGGATTGCGCCGCGACCGAATACTATAAGGACGGCAAATATGTGTTGTCTGGCGAAGGCAAGGTCCTGTCCTCGGCAGAAAATGTCGACTACCTCGCAGCTCTGGTGAATGACTACCCTATCATCTCGATCGAGGATGGCATGGGCGAAGATGACTGGGATGGCTGGAAAGCCCTGACAGATGCGATTGGCGACAAGGTACAGCTGGTTGGCGATGATCTCTTTGTCACCAACCCCGCCCGTCTGGCCGAAGGCATTCAGCGCGGCAGCGCCAATTCCATGCTGGTCAAAGTGAACCAGATTGGTACCCTGACAGAGACGCTGAAGGCCGTGGACATGGCCCATCGTGCCGGTTTCACCAATGTGATGTCGCATCGCTCGGGCGAGACCGAGGATGCCACCATTGCAGACCTCGCGGTTGCCACCAACTGTGGCCAGATCAAAACCGGCTCGCTGGCGCGTTCTGACCGGTTGGCGAAATACAACCAGCTGATCCGGATTGAGGAAGTGCTGGGCGAAGTGGCCGAATATGCAGGCCGTTCGATCCTTAAAGGGTAAGCGATATTGGCTGAAGCTGGCGCTTCAGACAGGTTGAACAGGGGCAGCTCTTTGAGCTGCCCCTTTTTCGTGCCCCGCAACCGCCTCCATACTTTGGAGAGAAATCTTTAACTGGCATGCTTGCCTCTTGTCGAAAGGGATGTAACGTTCGCCTCAAAATTTGATCATATTATGGGGTTGGAATGGAAATTATCACTGCTGGTATTACCGATAGTAGATTGGTTGCAGGTTTTGTGGCTGCGCTGTTGAAAGAGCTATCGGGTGGGGAGCACTATGATCCAGATGATCTGCTTGAACTCACTGCCGACCTGCTGGCCCGAGAGGAGGTGGTGGGATTGCTGGCCTTTGACGGAGATAAGCCGCTAGGGCTTATTATGCTCAATCAATGTGCGGCAATTTACGCCGGTGGTCTCTTTGGTGAAATTACAGAACTCTTTGTCGTGCCTGATCAACGATCAAACGGCGTGGCACAGAAACTTCTGCTTGCAGCGCGGGACCTGGGTCGTGCGCGCGGCTGGAAACGGCTGGAAGTTGGCGCCCCAAATCAGCCTCAATGGCAGCGCAGCTTGCAGTTTTATCAGCGAGAAGGTTTTTTGGTGACAGGGCCGCGGCTGCGCCAATTGCTTTGATCCAGTGGAATTCTATTCGGTTATAGAATCTTGGTCATCAACATATATCTGTCGCGTGGCTGGAACCTTGTGCGCTGATATAGTCTCTGGGCCTGCTCATTTTCCCGGTCCACCTCTAGATGCAGCGCTTTGATCCCGGCCTGTGCTAGGGTCTTGGGCAGCTCAATCAGCACCTCCGAGGCGAGGCCGCGTCCACGCACGGGCGGGCGGATGTAGATCTCATCAACAAACCCATCCATGCCGCCAAATTCCACTGACCAGCCAAAGGTCACCACGATGTAGCCAATGGGCGCACGGGTGGGGCCGATGATATAGACCGCGCCATAGGGGATGCCCTCCAGCAGCGGCTCAATGCCAGCACGTTGAAGCTCTGGGCTGGTCTCGAGGCCTTCCTCGGCGTGAAAGGCTTCGACCATTGTGAGCAGCTTTTCCAGATGCTCTGGCCGGGCCAGATGCAGGGCGGCGCTCATAGGCGGGCCAAACGTTCGGTGATGAGTTTGAAAAAGCCCTCAGCATCAAGATCACCGATGAACAGGGCGTTAGGCCTGCGATCTGTAACACCCCACCAATCGGCGACGGTCATGCCAAGGGTGAGCTTTGACTGGGTTTCGATCTCTACATTGATATGGCGCCCAGTGAAGAGGTCCGGCGCAATGAGGTAGGCGATGACGCAGGGATCATGCAGCGGCCCCCCTTCGGAGCCATATTTCTCCATGTCGAACCGCTCAAAGAAATCGAGCATCTCTGCCGTGAAGGTTCCGGCAGAGTTGCCCAGGTTGCGCAGGGCCTCGATACGCGGGCGGGTGGTTAGGGCCTTATGGGTGACATCCAGCGGCATCATGGTGATCTGAATGCCAGATTTTAGCACGATTTCTGCGGCTTCCGGGTCAACGTAGATGTTGAATTCAGCCGCAGGGGTGACGTTGCCCACCTCAAAATAGGCGCCGCCCATCAGCACAATTTCTTGTACTCGCGCCACGATATCGGGGGCAGCCTGAAAGGCGGCAGCGATATTGCTGAGAGGCCCCAAGGGGCAGAGGGTCACGCTGCCTGCGGGTTCGCGACGCAGCGTTTCTATGATGAAGTCGACACCGTTTTGGCTTTGCAGAGGCATCTTTGGCTCAAACAGCTCAGGGCCGTCCAGTCCAGTCTTACCATGAACCTCTTCTGCGGTGACCAAGGGGCGCATCAGGGGCGCTGCGCGGCCTGCAAAGACGGGAACATCCGGGCGCGAGGCCACTTCGCAGATCATACGGGCATTTTTTTGGGTCAGTGACAGTGGCACATTGCCTGCCACGCAGGTGATGCCCAAGAGGTCGATCTGATCCGGGCTGGCCAACGCCAGTAAGAGAGCGACGGCGTCATCCTGGCCAGGGTCAGTGTCGATAATTACTTTGCGGGCAGTCATAGGCGGGGTCCTGTCGTAAGAGATGAGCGTTGCAGTGGAGATCGGAAATGTCCAGCCTCGCGCCAGTGGAAGGGCGCGGGTTTTGAGAATTTAGACCAAGATGAGGCAGGGGTCAGGCAGATTTTCTTTCGTCTGCCTTTACGGCATCCCACAGCGCATCCATCTCTGTAAGATTGCTGTCTTCCGGGCGTTTTCCGCGTTGGGCGAGCTTTGCCTCGACGCCCTCAAATCGGCGGATGAATTTGGCGTTGGCTTTGCGCAGTGCTGCTTCGGGTTCAACACCGAGGTGGCGGCCCAGGTTGGCCATCACAAACATCAGATCGCCAAATTCCTCTTCGACTTCTGTCTCGGAGAGCTGGGCGCGGGCCTCGGCCAATTCGGCGCTTTCCTCAGCAATTTTGGCGATAACCTGATCAACCTGTGGCCAGTCAAAACCGACACGGGCGGCGCGTTTTTGTAGCTTGTAGGCCCGCAACAGGGCGGGCAGCCCGACTGCAACACCGTCCAAAGTGCCGGTTTCCTGCTTTCCTGCGCGCTCGGCCGCCTTGATGGCTTCCCAGTCGGCGGTTTGCTGATCAGCGCTTTTGTTACGGTTTTCATCGCCGAAAACATGGGGATGACGCGAGACCATCTTGTTGGACATGGTGGTGACCACATCCTGAAAGGTGAAATGCCCGGCCTCAGTAGCCATCTGTGCATGAAAGACGGACTGGAACAACAGATCGCCCAATTCCCCCTTTAGCTCATCCCAGGCTTCGCGCTCAATTGCATCCGCGACCTCATAGGCTTCCTCGATCGTATAGGGCGCGACGGAGGCGAAATCCTGTTCCAGATCCCAGGGGCAGCCGTGGTTGGGGTCGCGTAGCGCTCGCATGATTTCGATCAGCCGTTCAATCCCTGCGGTTTCGCTTTGGATCAACGCCCTGTCGAAAGGGGGGGCTTGGGGTGTTTCGGGCATTGCAGCCTCTCTTGTTCCTGTGTCAGATGCATCAATCCCGATCCTCGCACAGGAGTCCACCCCATGGCCGTCGTGAACCGCATTGCTGATTTTGCCCCCGAGATGAAGACTTGGCGTCAGCATCTTCACCAAATCCCTGAACTGGCGCTCGATCTGCCCAAGACAGCGGCCTATGTGGCGGAGCGTTTGCGTGAGATTGGGGTGGATGAATTGCATGAAGGAATTGCCACTTCTGGCATGGTGGCGATCATCAATGGTCAGGGCAATGTGCAGGGCGAGGGGCCAACAATAGGGCTGCGGGCGGATATGGATGCGCTGCCGATCCCAGAGGAAACTGGCGTTGACTATGCGTCGCTGCATGCAGGCAACATGCATGCCTGTGGCCATGACGGCCATACTACGATGCTGCTGGGCGCGGCTAAGTATCTTGCAGAGACCCGTAATTTTTCGGGCCGGGTGGCATTAATTTTCCAACCGGCTGAGGAGGCCATTGGTGGAGCCCGAATCATGGTCGAGGAGGGTATCATGGAGAGGTTCGATATTGGCGAAGTCTATGCGCTACACAATGCGCCTGGATTGCCGGTTGGGGCCTTCTTGACTGCGCCGGGGGCACTGATGGCGGCGGTAGATACGTTTCACATCCATATTCAGGGGGTCGGAGGACATGGGGCGATGCCCCATGAGACCAAAGATCCGGTGATGGCGGCCTGCGGCATGGCTCAGGCAATCCAAACCATTATCAGCCGCAATCATCACACGCTGGAGGACCTGGTGGTGTCGGTCACGCAGATCCATACCGGAACCGTTGACAATGTGATCCCAGACACTGCCTATATTAATGGCACGGTGCGCACCTTTAATCCGCAGGTGCAGGCCATGGTGATGCGGCGAATGGAGGAAATCGTCGCAGGCCAGGCAGCAAGTTACGGCGTTTCAGCAGAGCTGGATTATGAGGTCGGCTACCCTGCAACCATCAACGATTCGCAAAAATCAGCCTTCGCGGCTGATGTCGCGGGAGAGGTTTCTGGCCCGGAGAATGTCGAGGCTGATGGTGAACGTGAAATGGGCGCTGAAGATTTCTCATATATGTTGAATGCCCGTCCAGGGGCCTATCTGTTCTTGGGCCAGGGGGAAGGGGCAGGGCTGCACCACCCCAAGTACAACTTCAATGATGAGATTGCGCCAATTGGTGCCTCCTTTTTCGCCCGTCTGGTAGAACGTGCCCAGCCCTTGGCCCAAGCAGAGGTGACAGCCGCGTGAAACTTCGCTATTCCAGGTTTTGATAATATGATCAAATTATGTGAGTGCTGGCGGGGGGAATATCCAACCCCCGGATCACTCTGCAAACGGAAAGTACGATCATGGCACTGGAAGATGCAAAACACGCAATCGACGCGGCCTTTACCCGGGAAGACCTGAAGGGCTTAAGCTTTGAAATTACCTTTGGTGGCGCGACCTCCTTTTTGCGGCGCAAATACACTAAAGATCTGAGTGGGGTAGACATTGCCGTCACCGGGGTGCCATTCGATCAAGCGGTGACCAACCGGCCGGGGACACGGCTAGGGCCACGGGCAATTCGGGAAGCCTCGACTCTGCAAAGCCCGGATGAGCCCTATGGCTGGCCGCATAAGCCGCTCAGCACCCTAGCGATTGCCGATTACGGCGATCTGGCTTTTGATCATGCCAATGTGCCTGAATTTCCTGCGGCGCTGACGGATCATATTCGTGGGATTCTCTCTCAGGATACGGCTTCGGTTGTTTTGGGAGGGGATCACTATATCAGTTTCCCAATCTTGAAAGCCTATGCTGAAAAATTTGGCCCAATTTCGCTGCTGCAATTTGACGCCCATACGGACACCTGGCCAGACGACAATATGGACCGTATCGATCACGGCACCATGTTCTACAAAGCGGTGAAATCCGGCATCGTGGACCCCGAAACCTCGGTCCAGGTGGGGATCAGAACCACCAACGACGACACGCTGGGGGTAAATATCATTGATGCTGCCACCGTGCATGAGATCGGCCCGGTTGAGACCGCACGCCGGATCAAAGAGATCCTGGGGGGGCGCCCGACCTATCTGACTTTTGACATCGACGCACTGGATCCTGCCTATGCACCAGGCACCGGCACCCCAGTTTGGGGCGGACTGACCTCTGCGCAGGCTGCACGCATCTTGCGCGAGATCGCAGGTATCAATATCAAAGGCGGCGATGTGGTGGAGGTTTCCCCTCCTTTTGACACCACCGGAGCGACCGCAATTGCCGGGGCTCATGTGGCAACGGAAATTATCTGCCTTCTGGGCTGGAATATGAGAGACAATGGCTGAGTTTAATCAACCGATTAGTGGCAATGATCTGGCCCGGTTCTCCGGGCCGAGCACCTTTATGCGTCTGCCGCAGGCGACCTCGCTTGAGGGGCTGGATGTGGCCTTTCTGGGGGTGCCGATGGATATCGGAACCTCTTGGCGGTCTGGCACGCGGTTTGGTCCCAAGCAGATCCGTTCGGAGAGTGCCATGCTGCGGCCCTATAACATGGCCACCGGAGCGGCGCCTTTTGACAGTCTGAATGCCGGCGATATTGGTGATCTGGCAATCAATACCTTCTCGCTGAAGGAATCGCTGCGCATCATCGAGGAAAGTTATCAGGCGATCCTGTCAGGCAATGTGATCCCGATGGCCATGGGCGGCGATCATTCGATCACTCTGCCAATTCTGCGGGCCATTGCCGCCAAATACGGACCCGTCGCATTGGTGCATGTGGATGCCCATGCGGATGTGAACGATGATATGTTTGGTGAGCGTGAAACCCATGGCACCGTGTTTCGGCGTGCTTATGAAGAGGGTCTCATCGTTGCTGATAAGACCTATCAGATTGGCATTCGCGGCACAGGCTATGGCGCCGATGATTTCACCGAGGCCCAGGGCTGGGGCTTTCAGCAGTTCCCCGCACAGGAGCTTTGGGGGCGGCAATTGCACAATATGGGCGCTGAAATTCGCCGTGATATTGGCACCCGTCCGGTCTATATCTCCTATGATATCGACAGTCTGGATCCTGCCTTTGCGCCCGGCACCGGGACGCCCGAGATCGGCGGCTTGACCACGCCGCAGGCGCTGGAACTGATACGCTCTCTGAAGGGGCTCAACATTGTGGGCTGTGATTTGGTGGAAGTTTCGCCGCCTTATGATACTACCGGAAATACCGCGCTGACTGCGGCTAATTTGCTTTATGAGATGATGTGCGTTCTTCCTGGCGTGAAGTCACGTTAAGCTTCTATTTGGTGGCCCCATACGGAGGGTGCCAGGGATAGGAAGAGGGCAGGAGCAAGATGGGGAAGATTATGATGCTGATTTGGGTGGGTCTGGCGGCAGTGGTGGTCGTTGTCGGCTTTATCAGATTGGCGCCGGTTGATCCCTTTGATTGGAACAGCCAGCCAGAACTCACCGAGGATAAAGAGTTCCGGGGGGGCGTTTTTAAGGTGGTGCGTTCGGGCCCGGATGGGCTGCAGCAGTTTGATCGCATTGCCAGCGCAGCCCCACGAACGAAACTTCTGGCTGGATCCGTCGAGGAAGGCATGGCGACCTATGTAACCCGCACCAAGGTGATCGGTTTTCCTGACTACACCACCGCGCGCCAGGATGGGGATCTGCTAAAGGTCTATGCCCGGCTGCGATTTGGTCGCTCTGACCTCGGCGTAAATAAGGCGCGCATAGATGGTTGGTTGTCATTGATGCCCAAAACCACGGACTAGGCTTTGCCCGCCTCTGGAAAGGGCTAACCCTCTGTGCTGGTCAGGATGGATCACAGAGCGGGAAGTGGAGATTGTGCGATAGAATAGGGGGGCTGGGCTGGCTGGCGGAGGCTTGCAGAAAGGCAATTTGCCTGAACTTCCCGCCACATTGGCACGTTGAGCGACATTTGGCACTGGGCCATGAATTGTCTCCCGTCGACATCCAGACAGCGAATTTCTCCTAGATCGACCCGTTCACCGGTTTTGTCGGTGCAGTAGCAGTCAATCACCTTGCCGCCAGGGCCAACCACATCACCTAAGCTGGGTCCAGACGCAAGGATCAGCGCAAATATGACAAGGGCTCTGGCATGTTGCATAGAGCTAGCATATCACAGAAACCACAGCTGCCAAAGTGGCAGGATGGCACCCCAACAGAAATATGAGGCACGGATGATCCCCGAAGAGCGGCTAGAGCAGATCCTGCAACGGTTCCAGTATCTTGAAGCCGCAATGGCGGAGGGCGCCAGCGGCGCCGAGATTGCAAACCTGGCGCGCGAGTATTCCGAGATAAAGCCGGTTGCCGAGCAAATCACCGCCTATCGCCAGCTCCTGACCGATCTTGAGGATGCTGAGGCCATGTTGTCGGATCCCGATATGAAAGAGTTGGCGGCCGAGGAAATCCCAGAACTGAAGGCGGCATTACCCGGCGCCGAAGAGGCGCTGCAACTGGCGCTTTTGCCCAAAGACGCCGCCGATGCGCGCCCGGCCATGCTGGAGATCCGGCCCGGCACCGGGGGCGATGAGGCCGCGTTGTTTGCCGGAGATCTGCTGCGCATGTACCAGCGCTACGCCGAAGCGCGGGGCTGGAAGTTCGAGGTGATCGAGGAACAAGCGACTGAGCTGGGCGGCATCAAAGAGGTGGTTGCCCATATCAAGGGGGAAAACGTTTTTGCGCGCATGAAATATGAAAGCGGCGTGCACCGGGTCCAGCGTGTGCCAGTGACGGAAAGCGGCGGCCGCATTCACACCTCAGCCGCCACTGTAGCGGTTTTGCCGGAAGCTCAGGAAGTTGACGTGCAGATAGATCCTAGCGACATTCGCATTGATACCATGCGGGCCTCAGGGGCGGGGGGGCAGCACGTCAACACAACTGACTCCGCTGTACGCATTACCCATATTCCCACCGGGGTCATGGTGGTCAGTGCCGAAAAATCCCAGCACCGCAACCGCGAGATCGCGATGCAGGTTCTGCGCGCGCGACTTTATGATCTGGAACGTCAGCGGGTGGACAGTGAACGCTCCGCCGATCGCGCCAGCCAGGTGGGCTCGGGCGACCGCTCCGAACGCATTCGTACCTATAATTTCCCACAGGGGCGCATGTCTGATCACCGCATCAACCTGACACTCTATAAGCTAGACCAAATCATGCAGGGCGATCTGGACGAAATCATCGATGCGCTCACGGCAGACAACCAGGCGCGTCTCCTGGCAGAGATGGGGCAATGAATACACAGGGTATCGCCTTGACTGCGGCTCAGGCCATGGCAGCTGCTGCGGCGCGTTTGCGTGCGGCCGGCGTGGAGGATCCCGCCCGCGATGCCCGAATTCTTCTGGCCCATGCTGCCCGGATCGAAGCCAGCCGCGTGACCTTGATTGCGCCTGAGGATCTTGAGCCCGAAGTGGCAGAGCGTTACGAACAGCTGATTGCCCTGCGTGCGATCCGCGTGCCGGTGTCGCATCTGCTGGGGGAGCGTGAATTTTATGGTCGCCGGTTCAAAGTCTCAAAAGATGTGTTGGACCCTCGGCCAGAAACCGAAACCCTGATCGAGGCCGCACTTGCAGAGCCTTTTGAACGGGTACTGGACCTTGGCCTTGGCTCCGGCTGCATCTTGGTGACGCTGCTCGCAGAGAGCCCGCAGGCCACTGGCTTAGGGGTAGATCTGAGCGAAGCTGCCTGCCTGCAGGCAAGTGCAAACGCCATCTTGCATCGGGTTGAGAGCCGCATTGATATTCAGCAATCGGATTGGTTTTCCAATGTCACAGGCCGCTTTGACCTGATTGTTTCAAACCCGCCCTATATCGCCTTAGACGAAATGGCAGATCTGTCACCTGAGGTGCGCCAGCATGAGCCTGATATGGCGCTCACCGACGGGGGGGATGGTCTTGCGGCTTACCGTGCGCTTGCCGCGGGGGTGCGTGCGCACCTGCGCTCAGGCGGGCGCTTATGTCTGGAAATCGGCCCGACCCAGGGTCAGGCCGTGGCCGCAATGATGCAGGAGGCTGGGCTCACCAATATCGCTGTGCTACCGGATCTGGATGGCCGGGACCGGGTTGTTTTTGCCCGAAATCCCGGCTGAAGCAGGAAATTCTTTGGAAAATTTGTGTTTTTGAAAGAAAGTTCACGAAATATGGGATGCGGCCCTTGTCTGAGAGGGTAGAAAGTGGTTACTCAAAGTGTCGCTTGACTACGGCGAGGTTACTCTACCTCCCAGCGACACCAAGCCCAAAATAGTCGATCATCCGGCGCAAGGATGCGCTGAATTGGATCCATGACACATGAAATTAAGGCTTACGTTAGGCATATGAGATCGTCAAAATCACGTTCGCGTTCCAAGTCGAACCGAAACCGCCCCAATGGGGTCAATGTTGTAAATCGCGTCTTCGACAGCTCCGGCCCCGAGGGCAAGGTGCGTGGGACTCCGCAACAGATCATTGATAAATACAACCAGCTGACACGGGACGCGCAACTCAGCAATGACCGTGTTGCGGCTGAGAATTTTCAGCAACATGCTGAGCATTACCTGCGTCTTCTGAATGAGGCACAGCGCGAGATTGATGCGCGGCGCGAAGAGCAGGAACGCCAGAACCGCGAGCGTCAGGCTGAACGTGATCGTGAACGCGCTGAACGTCTGGAGCGTCAGGAACGCGAGGCTACTGCCAATCAGGCGGCGCAGCAACAGCCCTCTCGTCAGCAGGGGCAGCAGCCCCAGCCAGGCCATTCCAGTGGCGAACGTCAAAGCGACGTGGCAGCGACGCAGCCGGCAGCGCGCCAGGATCCCGCCAGTGCGCCTCAGCCTGAGGTGATAGACCCACGTGATACTACCAGCAATGCCCCAGAGGGCAGCGGCTTGGTGGAAACCCCTGAAAGCAAAGGCAAGGAACCAGTGGCAGCGCCCAAGAAGCCTGCCGCTCGCAAACCGCGTGCACGCAAGCCTGTAGCGGCCAAACCTGCAGCCGAGGGCACGGCCCCTGAAGGCGAAGCGGCCAAGGCACCTGCCGTCGCTCAAGACGCCGACACCGAAGCCAAGCCCAAGCGCACGCCCAGACCGCGCAAACCCAAACCAAAGCCCAAGGCCGAGGATGCGCCAGAAGCTGCCGAGTAATGCTGGCAGCACGGCATGCTGGTCGCTCGGGTTACTTGCAGTCAGGTAAAGAACATGAAAACCGGCCTTCCCTGGGGAGGCCGGTTTTTTGTGTCGGATGAATGAAGAGCAGGCAGCTAGTCTAGGGGTTTGATACTGCGGGCAAGGGCGCAGAATTCTTCCAGGCTGACTTGTTCTGCCCGTTCTGTGGGGGCAATACCTGCCGCCTTTAAGTGATCTTCAATTCCCGGTGTTACGCTTTTGAGACTGGCGCGCAGCATTTTGCGGCGCTGATTAAAGCCAGCGGCAATCACCCGCGACAGCGTTGCGGCATCTGCGGGGAAGCGCGGCTCTTGCAGAGCGGTGAGATGCACTACCGCGCTATGAACCTTAGGCGGTGGGCTAAAGGCTTCGGGGGGCAGCGAAAGTACAATCCGCGCATCCGCGCGCCACTGCGCCAAAAGCGCCAAACGGCCATAGGCCTTGGTTCCGGGTTGGGCCACAATTCGTTCGGCGACTTCACGTTGAAACATGAGGGTAAGGCTTTGCCAGAAGGGCGGCCAGGCCTTTGGGGTGAGCCAACGGACCAGCAGTTCAGTGCCGACATTATAGGGCAGGTTGGCTGCGATCCGTACCGGTGGGGTAAGATGCTCAAGGGGATCAATATCAAGCGCATCCCCATTGATCAGCTGTAGCCGACCTGGATAGGCCTCGGCTATTTCCGCCAGGGCGGGCATACAGCGGCTGTCTTTTTCAACCGCCAGCACCCGGCGCGCCCCTTCGGCCAACAAACCACGGGTCAAACCCCCGGGGCCGGGGCCGATTTCCAGCACATCACATTCGCTCAGATCGCCAGCTTGGCGGGCAATCTTGGAGGTCAGATTGAGATCGAGCAGGAAGTTCTGCCCTAGCGATTTTCGGGCCAGCAGTTGATGGGTGTCGATGACCTCACGCAGAGGGGGCAGGGAGTCGATGGCGCTCATTACGATATGTCCAGGGCGCGCGGCCAAACGGGGCGCCAGTCAAAGAGAAGGTGCCGTTGGGGATAGGCAGTGGGGCCAGAGGCGTCAAGTGGGCGCAGCGCTGCGTAGCGCCATGGACTGCGCCATTTTAAGCGCCTCTACCAGGCTGGATGGGTTCGCCGCACCGGTGCCTGCGATATCGAAGGCGGTACCATGGTCCGGGGAGGTGCGGATAAAGGGCAGGCCCAGGGTGACATTGACTCCGCGATCGAAATCCAGCGTTTTGATCGGGATCAGCGCCTGGTCGTGATACATGCAGATGGCGGCGTCATAGCGAGCGCGTGCCGCAGCATGAAACAGGGTGTCTGCGGGATGCGGCCCGGTGAGGGTCAGATTGTCAGAGTTGAACGCATCTATCAGATCATTGATCCACAAGAGTTCTTCCTGTCCCATCGCGCCGCCCTCTCCGGCATGGGGGTTTAGCCCGGCTACAGCGATGCGTGGTTGGTCAATCCCAAACTGGCTGCGCAGCCCTTGGGCGGTGATCGCGATCACTTCGCGCAATAGCTCCGGAGTGAGGGTCTTTGGCACCTCGCTCAGCGCGATATGGATGGTGGCAGGAACCACCCGCAAAGCAGGGCTGGCCAGCATCATCACCACGCGGCTGCGATCTGCCAGATGGGCCAGAAACTCGGTATGGCCGGGAAAGGCAAACTGAGCTCCGTCAATCAGGGCCTTTTTATGTATTGGCGCGGTGCAAAGCGCTGAGGCCGCTCCCGATTGAACCAGTTCAACGCCGCGTTCGATGGACTGCACCACCCCTGGAGCATTTTTGGGATCAGCCTGGCCCTTTGTGGTTGATCCTGCAAACTGCAAAGGCAGAACCGGCAAGGCCTTGGCGCAGAGCTCCTGGGCCTCATCTGGCGTTTTGATCAGCGCAACAGGGGTGTCCTCTGGCAGATGACGTGGATCACCAATCCAAAAAAACGGGCAGCTCTCTTTCAAGAGCTGCCAGGCCTTGGCGGTGATCTCTGGTCCGATTCCGGCGGGTTCCCCGCAGCTGAGCGCGATGGGGCGCGCGGGCAGGCCGGAGGCCATCATTTCTCAATGATGAGGGCGTCGGCCCGCAGCTGCTCGATGAAGCTACTGGACAGGGATTCCAAACGTTGCTGTGTCAGGGCGTTTGCCACGGTTTCACGGGATTCCCCTTCGCCCAGTTCGGCGGTGCGCCCGCAAAGCATCAAGAGCATCAGCGTCTGCCCCTGGTTGCGGGTGAGAGTGAGCGAGGTCTCATTGGGGTCCAGCTTGGCCAGTTCAATCGCAATATCCTGCGGGATTTCTGCGGGTACTAGACTTTGGCGGTCCAGCACCGCGGGATCTTGATCTTTGGCGATACCATACAGATCGTCACAGGTATCAATGCGATTTGCGATCTCCTGCCCAAGAGCCAAGGCCTCAGCGCTGCGCCCCCCTGGGATGTAATAGCTGGCGTATTCGATGGCAGAGTATCGTTGACGACTGCCGGTTACTTCCCGAACGCCGCGCATCTGGAACATAGCGACGGCGCCCTGCAAAGGCAGAGGTTCGGTGATCTCACCAGGATCAAGCGCAAGCACCACGGGCTGCAGTTGCGGCGGCAGTTTGGTCAGGTTCATCCAAGGCAGCCGTCCGCCGTTATTGCGGCTGTCAGAGGCTGAATACTGTGTGGCCGCAGAAGAAAAGGCAGCAAAACTGGTCAACTGGCCGACCTGATCAGTCAAGGCTTCCACCTGCTGCGCATTTTGTTCGTTGATGGGAACGATCAGCTCTGACAACAAGACCTGGACCCCGCCTGATCCGGCCTGTCCCATGGCGCGGTCAATCTCCGCCTCCGTTGGTCGAGCACGGGACAAAAAGCGTGCGCCAATGTACTCGCGCCAGCCAATGCCGACCTTGGTAAAGTCGCGCACCGTTTCTGGATCGATACCGTTTTGTTTGAGAACCGTCAGGAATTCATTCAGCGACAGATTGGCCCGGCTGGCAAGCTCGGTCATGCCTGCGGTAATCTCTTCCTCACTTGGCGAAATGCCGACCTTGGCCAATTCCGCCAATTTAAGCCGATCTTTGATCAGTTCTTGGCGGGCCATGACCTCTGGATCACCAGGGGTGCGCAGCACTCCCATGAACAGGGCACGTTGATTGAGCTCGTAATAGGTGATCGCGGCGTTATCGACGGTTACCGCGGGCGAAAACAGGCCCTGAGCAGCCAGTGGCACGGCTGTCGTGGAAAGCGCAAAGCCCAAAGTCATAGCGGCCGCTGTTCTAGAGAAGCTTCGGATCAAGGAAGCGGAGAAGGCCTGGGTCAAGATTGTCTGCATGATCGCCTGTACTGTTTGCTGCCGTTATTGACTGAGAACCCGTTCATGGAAATTGAAAACCCAAAATCCGTAGAGGGATCTACGCTTGTTGTTGAGGTATAGCGCCGGTTAACCGAAAGGTCGACCGTCACGCACTCGTTGCTATAGGCTAGGCCAAGGCCCGCTCGCGTTGCCCGCGCATCCGAAATATCATAGCGCAGGCTGGCGCTGGCTTTCCAGCCGGCAGAGACCTGATACGATCCATCAACCCATATCTCGGATGTCTCTGTGGTGCGATTTTCGCGTGGGTCGGTACCAAGCCAGAGATAGCTGCCGGAAACGGCCAGCGCATCCCGGTACCAGTCGCCGCGCACCTCTGCTTTGGAGAAGTTCAGGGAATCGTTCAGCAGACCGCGCGCCGTCAGGGCGATGCCATCGTTGAACTTTAATTGCCCTGCCAAAAGCAGGTCTGATGTGGTGCCGCCAAGGCCGGAACTTTTAGTGTAACGGGTATCGGCATCCTGCCGGATAATCTGGCCAAGGCTGGCATAGGCCTGCCAGCCACTGCTGGCAAAGCGCGCCCAATTGACCCCGTAAGCGAGGCTCAAACCATCTTCACGCGCATCAGATGCTGGAAACCGCGACAGGGACAGCAGATTGCCCTGATCAAATTCCACATAGTTGCTTTCATCCTGAGCAACGCTGTCTCCGATGACATTGCTCCAGCCCAATTGGACGATGGGTTCCAGATATTGCGCGGCGCCACTTGCATCAGTCTTGGACATCGGCAAGCGCAGGGTTAACGCAGATCGTGGGGTGATGCGCGAACTGTGCTCTGAGAAATAGGAATCGTCATAGGTGGTAAACCCATCAATCGCAGTGCCAAGCTCCCATTCAAGTTCGAAGCCTCTTGCAAGATGCCAACTGCGCCGCCAATCAAGATCTGCGGTGAGACGTCCGTGGTCGCGCCCGTTGGCTGAGGTCAAATTCCCCTCCAGATCAGAGGTCCGGTTGTGGCCGTGCGCTTCCAGGGTCAACCTGGTCTCTCCGCCGATTGAGGTCGGGAAATAACGCTTCTGGTAGAAAACTTCGCCGATGGAAGAGGGGATCAGATCCTGGTTTTCACTGTCTCTGAGCGTTTTGAAATTGGTCAAAGCCGCGTACAGCAGGCTGTCGCGTGCGGATTTTGTCAGAGTAACGTCTGATCTGAGGCGGTCCAGATCCGGCAGGCTGTAGTCGGCAATATAGGCGTCGTCTGATACGGTTTTGAGATCAAACTCAAGCTGGAAGTCACGCGGCAGATCAAATTGGCCGGTCGCAAAGAGGTAACCTCGATCTTCATCGGGTTGCAGATCATCGCGGGTAAAGGCGCCTTCGAGTCCAATGCTGCCATGCCGGAAGGCCTGACGGTACCGGGCATCCAAGGTTCTCGTGCGGCTAGAGATATAGGGCGACAACGTTAGATCGCGGCTATCCCCCAGTGTGAAGAAATAGGGGATCTTTACCCCGGTTCCAAGATTCGATGTTGTCCGCGTCGAGGGCACTAGGAAGCCGCTGGTACGGTCCAGGTTGGGATCCGGAAGGCGCACTGCAGGGAAGTAGAAAACCGGCACGTCTAGAATTCTGACCTGGGCGTTCTCAAAATAGAGTTGTTGCTCGACTTGATCGTGGATGACGCGCTCGGCACGGATCTGCCACAGCGGTGGCTTGCCGTCATCGCAGACATGGCAAGAGGTCACGGAGGTTTTGTAGAGCTGGGTATAGCGTCCCCCCACACGGGTCATCTGCAAGGAGGCCAGTTGTAGCTGCTGCTTGAACACCATGCGCGCGCCAGTCAAGAGCCCGTCACGCAAGCTACGGTCCAGTTCTGCGGCATTGGCTAGGATCGTGACTTCGCCTCCCTGGTCAATTCGAATCGGCCCTTCAATCTTTAGGGTGCCACTGCCTTCTTCAAAGGTGACCTTTTGGGCCTGTAGTCGTACATCCCCTTGAAAGGCTTCGACATTTCCTTTTGCGATCAGTTGACGGTCGGGGGTGATGAACATCTGGTCGGCAACCAGAATTGCTGGGGTCTCCACCGAAGGGGCGGGACCGTCTTGCTGGGCCTGTGTCGGGGCCGCGATGGTCAGCCAAGGCAGAACCACCGAGAGCAATAGGGCTCGGCGCATGTTATCCGTCCTCAGCATGTAATAGCAGTCCCATCGTCAACAAAATTGAAGCCACAGGTGGTGCCCAAGCGGCCAGGGCCACCGGAATCTGGCCATTTTCCCCCAAAATTTGCGCAAAATTTCGAACAAAGTACAGCCCAAAGCCCAATAAAACAGCAGTCAGCACCGCAAGGCCTGTACCGCCAAATCGCGTATGCCGCATGGTGAAGGCTGCACCAACCAATACCATTGCAATGAGGAAAAGCGGCCGCGCCAGCTCCACCTGATACCAGACCTGATAGCGTTTCGTCGAAAAGCCTGCCTGGGCAAGATCGCGAATGGTCGTGGGCAGATCATAGACAGATATCCCATCCGCAGATCCCAAGCGGTCCCGAATGCGATCTTGGGTCAGCGTGGTCGGCAGGCGCAGGGTCTCATGGGTTGCCGCAGAACGTTCGGGGTTAAGGCCGGCCGTCATATGCCAGGCCTTGGCCTTGTGCAGTAGCCATTCCTCCCCATCCAATCGGGCGCTTTCAGCAATGATCTGTCGGATAGGACCACCCTGTGGCGCGTAGGCTAGGATGGTGACATCATACAAAACGATATTGTCGCTGCCGCCACCATAAGAGGACGCGTGGATTACGGACTGACCGCTAGGGCTTCCCTGGCGCAGCCAAAGCCCCTCCCCTGAAAACGACAGGGCAGAGGGCCCGCCGGTACGGTAAGTGTCCGCCAGGGTCTTGGACAGGTTGGTTGTGGCGGCAACGATTGGGTTCAGCGTGCTCACCGCCAGTATCCCCAACAGACCCGCGACCAGAACCGGTGCTGCCAAGGCGCGGATGCCGGAGCGCCCGATTGCTCGGGTCACAACCAATTCGCTGCTCCGGGCCAGACCAACAAAAAGGACAATGGTGGTGAGGATCATGATGAGTGGCAGGAACTCACTGAGAGCAGCAGGGGCATTGAGCAGGGTTAATCCTACTATTTCACTGGCACTGACATCAAATTCATCAAAGCGACGGATCTGCTCATTCAGGTCAATCAGCATAACCAGGGTCATCAACACGCCGCAGATAACGGCAAACCACTGCAAAAACCGTCTGGCATAGTAGAGATCTAGCTTCATGACCCAGCCTTTTGCTGTCCAGTTGCGCCGCCCGGGGCATAGTGTTGCGGTGCGCGTTGGCGCGGTGTCAGCGGATGGGCCGCCAGTTGCAGGAACCCAACCGCAATGGCCAGGCCAATAAAGGCCGGCAGGTAGATCAACAGCCAGAGATCGGGATTGCTGCGCACCGGTTCCGAGACCACGCCGCGCAGCCCTTCAACAAGGATCAGCAACAAAAAGGCCACAAGCGCCTGACGCCAGACGCCCAGGCGGGAGTAGGACCCAAGCATAAGCGTTGAGAACCCGATGAGTGCCACTGCGACGCAGATAAGCGCACGCGCAAACCGCAGGTGGAATTCCTCTGCCAACGCTCCTCGGCTATACCCTTCGGTCAGGCTGATGTTTTCGCGGTCTTGCAGGAGTTCCCAACTGGAAATTTCACGGATGTTGCGTATCGCGGCCGTACTCTGGTTTGCCAAAGAGCTGATATCATAAGAGAAGTCAGAAAAGTTGGTCGTGGAAAGTTGCTGTGTCCGATGCTCCAGGCGCTGTGCCATGCCATTTACCATAATCAGGTGCGTGTTCTCTCCATCGCGCACCAAGAAAGCCCGTGCCCCTGTGTAGGTCATGGTTTGGTTAGGATCGCGTCGGTCAGACAGGAAGACATCATTGAGCGTGCCATTGCTGTCGATTTGGCGAATATAGAAAGTCACTCCTTTGACCGGGTGGAGGAAATGCCCTTCTGTCAGCAGCTTAGCTGTAACGTTACGAGAGACCTCCTGCTCGCGCAGCGCCAGTTGGCTGATTGAACTAGGTAACAGGAAATGAGTAAGCACCGACATCATAAGGGCAGTAATCACGCCAAAGGCCAGCGCGGGGCGCGCCATTTGCCAGGGGCTGGTTCCTGTGGCCCGCAAGACGGTCAGCTCGCTCTCGCTTTGCAGTCTATTGGTCACCCAGACGGCGGAGGCGAAAACCGCCACAGGTAGCACCATGCGGATCAAGTTAGGCAGGGCGAGGGCCGTAAATTCTAGAAAAACAATCGCGGTTTGCCCGTCTCCGATGAGGCGGTCAAATAGCACCACCGCCCGGTTGACCCAGAAGACGGCGACCAGAATAAGCGCAAAGAAGCTGAAAAACAGCAGGTATTGCGACAGGACATATCTGTCAAAGCGTGACACTTGATCCCCCCAGATCCTGCCATTGTCATTTTGCAGAACCTTAGAGGAATTGTTTCACGGGGAAAACTGCTATCTGCGTGATTTCTGAGGTCAAACGCAGGTTTGGCGGGTTGGTGCCGAGCGCGATTGCCCGCAGGCTGATTGTCTCTGGGGGCTGGCTATTGTGCGGAGCGCAAGTTATTTATCGGGAAATATAACAAGACCTCATTCCGACAGGAGCCTCCACACCATGAGCACCATGCCAGCCATCCGTTTTGCAGATTACGATCCAAAGGCCCTTTCAGGGATGACTGGCCATGTGGTTGTTCTGGTGACCCCAGAAGGTGTGATGGATCAGGCGGCACGCAGCGCAAACCGGCTGACCAAGGGGGCCTTGGCGCGTTTGATTGCAGATGCCGGGTTTGCAAAACATAAATCCGGCACCGTGATCACGCTCCAATGGCCCACGGGGATGGCAGCTGAGGCTCTGCATGTTCTGGTGCTTTCGCGTCGCCTAACCCCTGTTGAGGCGCGCCAGGCTGGGGCGAAACTGGTCGCGGCTGCGCCAGACCAATCCATGATTGTCATGGCAGGTTCTATCCCCAAGGCTGCTGAGTTGGCGATGGGAATGGCCCTGCGCAGCTATGGGTTTGACAACCACAAGGCCCTGAAAGACCCCAAACCTGCGGCTGAGATCACCATCGCGCATAAGGCTTTCGATGAGATGGCAGCGACCTATGCGCCCCTGGCTGCGGTGGCCGAAGGCGTGCACATGACCCGCGATCTGGTCAATGAGCCCGCGAATGTTCTGACCACCGTCGAATTTGCCCGCCGGATTGAGGAAATGTCCGAAATTGGACTTGAGATCGAAATTCTGGACGAGGCGCAGCTGGAAGAACTTGGCATGGGAGCGTTGCTCTGTGTTGGCCAAGGGTCCGACAGCCCTTCTAAGGTTGCGATCATGAACTGGAAAGGCGGTGCCGAGGGGGAGGCACCGCTGGCCTTGGTTGGCAAAGGCGTGGTCTTTGACACGGGTGGGATTTCGCTGAAACCCGCTGCTGGTATGGAAGACATGACCATGGATATGGGCGGCGCCGGTGTGGTTGTTGGCACCATGAAAGCGCTGGCTCTGCGCAAGGCCCGCGCCAATGTTGTTGGGCTGGTTGGTCTGGTGGAGAATATGCCCTCGGGCAATGCCACCCGTCCTGGCGACGTGGTGAAATCCATGAAGGGCGATACTGTTGAGGTGATCAATACAGATGCCGAGGGACGCTTGGTGCTTTGCGATGTGCTTTGGTACGCGCAGGAGCGGTTCAATCCCTGTGGCGTTATTGATCTGGCCACCTTGACTGGGGCGGTGATTATTGGGCTTGGACATGAAAACGCGGGGGTTTTCTCCAATGATGATACCCTGTGCAATGGTTTCCTTAAGGCCGCGAAGGCGACCGACGAAGGTGCCTGGCGGATGCCTCTGGGGCAGGCCTATGACGATCAGCTGAAATCCCGAATTGCCGATATGAAAAACGTCGGTGGCCGCCCAGCCGGTTCGATCACTGCGGCGCAATTCCTCAAACGTTTTATCAAGGATGACATGCCCTGGATTCACCTGGATATTGCTGGTGTCGCCTCGGTGAAATCGGCCACTTCTTATGCCCCCAAAGGTGCCACAGGCTGGGGCGTCATGGCGCTGGACCGTCTGGTGCAAGATCGTTTCGAGGCGGAGTGAACCCAGCATGGGGTCTGCCTATTTTTATCACCTGACCCAGCGCCCTTTGCAGGAGACCTTACCGGTCTTACTGCAAAAAGCGCGCGGTGCTGGCTGGCGCATCGCGGTGCGTGGCCAGCAGGCAGACCGGATGAGCTGGCTGGACGAGGTCCTCTGGCAGGGTAGTGCCGACAGTTTCCTGGCGCATGGGCTGGCGGGTGGCCCCCATGACGCCCTGCAACCGATTTTGCTGACCACCACGCAGGACAGCGCCAACCAGCCGGAGTGTCTGATGACGGTGGATGGCGCTGAAGTGACAGCTGCGGAAGTTCAGGCGCTGGAGCGGGTTTGCATACTGTTTGATGGCAATAATGAAACGGCGCTTCAGCAGGCGCGCAGCCAATGGAAGAGCCTGACAGGCGCGGGATGCTCCGCGCAGTATTGGTCGGAGGAAACAGGGCGGTGGGAAAAGAAGGCTGAGGCTTGAAAGAATAGTTCAAGCCCAGGCCGAACTAGCGGGTGAGGACCAGCGCGCCATTGCGGATTTCTATGCTGGACCAACGTTGCAGATAGGTCATGCCCAGCAAGGACTTATCCATTTCGCCCTGGTTGACCGAAACCCGTAAATTCCGATCGCGGATCTCACCTAGGGCCACCTCATCAACTCGAACTGATGCAGTGCGTACCACGCCATTGGCGGTATTCGCCCGACCTAGATAGGCAAGCTTCTCTGGCACTAGCCCGGCCCGCCTTGCATCCGCCGTGCTTAGCACCACTTCGCTGGCACCGGTATCCACGAGGAACTCTATCTGCGCGCCATTGACTGTGAGTGTGAGATAGTAGTGCCCATCCTGCGACCGGGGCACCGTCACCCGCCCGGCCTCATTCATCACTGATTGCTGGGGGCGCACTGTCTGGCGAATGTCGTCCCACAGGCCATAGCCTGCAATAACCCCCAGAAAGATAAAGGCCCATATCGCCAGTTGTTGCAGGGTGGTGCTCAGATTCTGTCGGGTTTGCACAAAGACCCAGGACCCTACTGCGCAGAGCAGCAACAGAAGGTATAGCAGACGTCCATAATCTAGATCTTCCATGGGCCTCTCTTACGTCCTTTTGCGGCTTTTGGCCTTGTTTAGCTGGCAAAGCCAAAATCGCGCAGCCCGTCCAGGACAAACTGCACCGACAGGGCCGCCAGCAACATCCCTAAAAGCCGGGTCACCACATTGATTCCCGTCTTGCCCAGGGCGCGCTCAAACAGGCCAGAGGAGAGGAACATGGCCAACATCACGATCAAGACTGCAACAACCACGCACATCACCAAGGCAAAGCCTTCCAGCCCAGGCTTTTGCCCTGACAAAAGGATCACGGTGGCAATGGAGCCTGGGCCTGCGATCAACGGGATCGAGAGGGGGAATACAGAAGGATCATCGGCTTCTACGGCCTCTTCGCCCTGGTTTTCCCGCCTCTTGGTGCGACGCTCAAACAACATGTCCAGCGCGGTGATAAACAGTAGCACGCCGCCTGCGACGCGGAAGGCGGCCATGGAAATGCCCGCAAACCCCAGCACAGCCTCGCCAAAGGCGGCAAAGAGCGCCAGCAGAAACATGGCGGTAAAGGCGGCGCGGATGGCGATCGAGCGCCGCTCTTGCGCGGTCGCGCCTTGGGTCAGTGCCAAGAAGATCGGGGTGAGGCCAATGGGATCAATGATCACAAAGAGCGTCACAAAAGAGGTGATCAAAAAGGCAGTGTCGATCATAGAGCCTCGGCTTTTTCCAATTTCTCGAGGGCCCGCATCCACAACAGCTCAGCCCGCTCTAGTGCGGTGATGACCTCGGCATGTTTGCCCTGCCAAACCCGAGCCTCGTCTTTATTCTCAGGTTCGTAAAGCTCTGGGTCCGCCAGCTTGGCATCCAGCTTGTCTTTCATCTGGGTCAGCTTGGTGACGCGCTCTTCGGATTTGCGCGCCTCTTTGCGGAGCGCCAGGATAGCATCGCGGGAGGGGCGCGCCGGTTTGGGCTTTTCCTTCTTCGCTGGCTTGTCCTTGGGGGCGGGCTTGTCTTTTTCCAGCAGTAAGGCCCGATAAGAGGCCAGATCGCCCTCATAGGGTTTCACTGTGCCCTTTGACACCAGCCAAAGCCGATCTGCCACCAGGCTCAGCAGGTGCATATCGTGGCTGACCAGAATCACCGCACCGGTATAGGCCGTCAGGGCCTCAACCAGCGCCTCGCGGCTTTCGATATCCAGGTGGTTTGTCGGCTCATCCAATATCAACAGATGCGGCGCATCCAATGTCGCCAGCAAGAGCGACAACCGTGCCTTTTGCCCGCCCGACAGGCGTCCGACTTCAGTATCGGCCTGATCGGCGCCCAGCCCAAATCCAGCCAAGCGGGCGCGGAGGCGGGCCTGGCCTTCACTCGCGCGCTCTCGCATCAGATGCTGAAGCGGTGTTTCATCAATATATAGCTCGTCCACCTGGTGCTGAGCAAAGAAGCCGATGCGCAGCTTGCTGGACTGTGCCATCTTGCCGCCCATTGGGGCCAGTCGCGCGGACAGCATCTTGGACAGGGTCGATTTGCCCTCGCCGTTTTTGCCCAATAGGGCAATACGATCGTCCTGATCGATACGCAGGTCCAGCTTGCTCAGGATCACCTTGCCATCATAGCCGACCTTGACGCCCTCGGTGGCAATGATCGGTGGCGACAGCTCTTCCGGTGTGGGAAAGGTGAAAACCGTACGTGCCGCATCTTCGGGCGCTCGGATGGTTTCCATCTTTTCCAGCATCTTAACCCGGCTTTGCGCCTGTTTGGCCTTACTGGCCTTGGCCTTGAAGCGATCGACAAAGCTCTGCAGATGCGCACGTCGCGCATCCTGCTTTTTGGCCTGGGCGGCCTGATTGGCCCGATTGGCAGCGCGCTGGCGGGCAAACTGGTCGTAGTTGCCGCCGTAATAGGTGACCTTTCGGTCTTCCAGGTGCAAGATACCGCCCACAGAGCGGTTCAACAGTTCCCGGTCGTGGCTGATGATGATGACCGTATGGGGGTACTTGACCAGATAGGCCTCCAACCAGAGCGCCCCTTCCAGATCGAGATAGTTGGTCGGTTCGTCTAGCAACAACAAATCCGGCTCAGAAAACAATACAGCTGCCAAGGCAACCCGCATGCGCCAGCCGCCGGAAAAATCAGAACAGGGCCGCGCTTGGGCTTCTTCGTCAAATCCGAGACCTTTGAGAATCGAGGCCGCACGCGCTTCGGCTGACCAGGCATCAATATCCGCCAGCCGTGTCTGAACCTCGGCAATACGGGTTGGGTCTGTTGCGGTTTCCGCCTCAGCCATCAGTGCTGCGCGTTCGGTGTCTGCGGCCAGAACCGTGTCGATCAATGACACGTTGGAAGAAGGCGCCTCCTGGGCAATTCCGCCAATCTGCGCTTTTGAGGGCAGAGAGATTGAGCCTGTCTCCAACGCCAGCTCGCCTCTGATGAGGCGAAACAGGGTCGTTTTTCCAGTGCCGTTGCGCCCCACAAGGCCGACTTTGTGACCATTGGGAATGGTGGCACTGGCCTCTTCAAACAGAGGGCGGCCTTCAACCGAATAGGTGATATCGCGAATACGTAGCATGGGACCATCCACTGTCGCAGTCGCCGAGTCTTGTCAATGCGTATCCGCTCCTAAGCCGCGCCATCACGGCCGCAACTATGGGCGCAGCAGATCAAGTGCCAAGTCTCGGTCATGGTTTCACATTTTTATCTATATATTCGGGGGCTGAGGCAGGGTCTCATGCAGATCTCGGCCAGAGGCGGGCGTAGGGTGGTCTGGCTGGTATCTGGTCTGTTTCCGTGAAATGCTGGCAGCACGGCAGGACCTCTTCTATCAGATTCCATCAGAGGGTTTTCCCGGCAGTTTCTATCTTTAGATATTTGAGTAGGCAATTTTATGCGGGCCGCAGAAACAGCTCCCCATCTTACAACACTGATCTTTGCAACCGCCCTGGCGGTTTTGTCGCTGAATATGTTTTTGCCCTCTCTGGCACGGATCACCGAGGACTTCGCCAGCAGTTACGCAGTGGTGAACCTGTCCGTTGCGGGCTATCTCGGGGTCTCAGCCATTTTGCAATTGATCATGGGGCCGCTGTCAGACCGCTTTGGTCGGCGTCCGGTTTTGCTGGGCTCAATGTTTATCTTTATGCTTGCGTCGGTTGGCTGTGTTCTAGCCCAATCTGTCTGGGTATTCTTAGGCTTTCGCATGATCCAGGGCATGGTTGTTGCCGGGCAAGTGCTGTCGCGGGCCGCTATTCGCGATATGCATTCCACATCCGAGGCCGCCAGCAAGCTTGGATATGTCACCATGGCCATGGCCTTGGCGCCGATGCTGGGGCCGATGCTGGGTGGGGCGCTGGATATGCTTTTTGGTTGGCGCTCTAGTTTTGTGCTCTATGCCATTATGGGATTTGGCGTGTTTATGCTCAGCTGGGGCGATTGGGGAGAAACCAACCACCGGCGATCCGCCACTTTTGGTGCCCAGATGCGCAGTTACCCAGAGCTTTTGGCCTCGCGCCGCTTTTGGGGGTATAGTTTTTGCCTAGCCTTCTCCATCGGTGGATTTTATGCGTTCATCACAGGTGCTCCGCTGGTGGCGGCAGCCTGGTTTGACCTCAATCCGGCGCAACTGGGACTGGGGATCGGAATTATCACTGGCGGTTTCATGGTTGGGAACTTTGTCACCGGCAGATTTGCCAATCGTGTGCGGTTGATCAATTTGATCCTCGTCGGGCGCTGCGCGGCTGTTGTCGGGCCTACGGTTGGCTTAGTTTTATTTTTAGCAGGGCAGGGCGCTATCCCGGTGTTTTTTGGCGCTGCAATCGCCGTGGGCTTTGGAAATGGACTGACAGTGGCCAATGCCAGCGCAGGCTTGATGTCCGTGCGCCCCCATTTGGCGGGCAGTGCATCCGGCCTTTCGGGAGCCATTACGGTTGCCTTGGGGGCGGTGATGACGCTGGGCACCGGCTGGCTGGTCACGGCGCAGAATGCTCCCTTTATGGTTTTGACGATTATGCTGATCTCAGGCCTGGGCGCCCTGGTCGCAGCTCTTTATGTGCGCTGGCTTGATATTCATGAGCCCCTCGATGAGCCTTGCTAAAATCACCCTGCATTTTTGTGTCTGGGCGAAGTCTCCCCTTCCCATAGGGCCGCTGGCGTGTTAGGCGGCGCGCGATATTACGGCGCATATTTTTGACGCCAGTCTTTCAAATGGAGAACGCCCAATGGCTCTGCAACGCACTTTCTCGATCATCAAACCCGATGCCACCCGTCGCAACCTGACCGGTGCAATCAACGCCAAGTTCGAAGAAGCTGGCCTGCGCATCGTTGCACAAAAGCGCATCCACCTGACCAAAGCTCAGGCGGGCAAGTTCTATGAAGTCCACGCTGAGCGTCCCTTCTATGACGAACTGTGCGAATTCATGTCCTCTGAGCCAATCGTTTGCCAGGTTCTGGAAGGTGAAAACGCTATCGCGAAAAACCGCGAAATCATGGGCGCCACCAACCCTGCAGACGCCGCAGCCGGCACCATCCGCGCTGAGTTTGCGGAATCGGTTGGCGAAAACTCCGTGCACGGTTCCGACGCACCTGAAACTGCTGCTGTTGAGATCGCTTACTTCTTCTCTGGTCTTGAGCTGGTAGGCTAAGCCTCCTCTCTGGTTAGAGATTTGAAGACGACGCAATAAGGGCCGCTCTGGAACTCCAGGGGGGCCCTTTTTATGTGCCTGCGGTCTGGTCAAAGATCACCTGGCAGAGGAGGGGGCGAGGTGCGTCCGACTAGGGCTGCGCTGGTTTCTCAACAACACCAATTTGATCAAGGATGCGCTCGAACTCTGAAAGCCCTTTGTCAAAGCTTTGGGCCTTGATGGCGTCAAACCGTTTCCTGAGGGCCTTTTTCTCTTCGCCCTTACAATCGTTCCAGGGGCGGCCCTGCAGAGCCATGACCAAGACGTAGTAGCCAATAAAATGCGGCTTGCTGCCACTGGATAGCAATCGGCCATAGGCGCGGTCGGCGCCCAGCCCGCGCAACTCCTCGGCAGTATGAATACCCGCCTTTTTACAGGCCTCTTCATAAGCGGGGCCAAGGTTCTTGATCGTGGTGATGGCAGTGGACATAGGGGGAACATAGGTGGTTCTTTCGGCCCTGTCACCTATGCTTTTGACTCTTTATGGAATGCAAGACAGTGGACATCTTGTTGACAGGTCTTTGTTTTCCTTTGATCCTCAGATCAAAAGACAGGAGTAGTCTCGTTGCCAGGTTCCGCGCTTTCGTCCTTGGTTGATGTTCAGCATTTTGATCTGACCAATCCACCTGCGGGTTTTGTTGAGGACCCTTTTCCGTTTTACGATGCACTCCTGTCCGAAGCCCCTGTGTTGGCCCAGCCTGATGGATCCTTTCTGATCAGTCGACATGCGGATCTGGATCGGATTTACCGCGATACAACTTTGTACTCTTCCGACAAGAAGGCCATATTTGCACCCAAGTTTGGCCTGGGCTCGCCGCTGTTTGAGCATCACACGACCTCGCTGGTGTTTTCCGACCCGCCCCTGCACACGCGGGTCCGCAGAATTATGAGCTCAGCCCTGACCCCGCGGGCGATTGCACGGATGGAGCCTGGACTGATCGCCACAGTTGATCACTTGCTGGAGGGGCTGAACGACCGGCCCTCGGTGGATCTGATTGCGGATTTTGCCTCTCGCATTCCCATTGAGGTTATCGGCAACCTGTTGGATGTCCCGCTGGAGGAACGTGCGCCACTGCGCGATTGGTCGCTTGCAATTTTGGGCGCGCTAGAACCTTCCCTGTCCGAAGCAGATCTGACCACAGGGCATAGGGCTGTTGAAGAGTTCAGGGACTATTTGCGAGACCTTATTGCCCGGCGTCGGGAGAGTCCGGGTGATCCGGAAACCGATGTTCTCACCCGGCTAATTGGTGATGAAAACAGCGCGACGGAGCGCCTGAACGAAACCGAATTGATTCAGAACTGTATCTTCATTTTGAATGCAGGGCATGAGACCACCACCAATTTGATTGGCAACGCTTTGGCCCTTTTGCATGACTATCCAGAACAAAGGGCGCTGCTTCTGGCGCAGCCGGAGCTGATTAAACCAGCGGTGGAGGAGGTGCTGCGCTTTCGCTCGCCCAATCAACTGGGCAATCGCGAAACCAAAGCCCTGGTCGAGATCGGCGGTGTTGCGATTCCGCGTGGCAGTAATCTGCAATTGATGATCGGCGCCGCCAACCGTGACCCAGCGGTTTTTGCGCAGCCGGAGGTTTTTGATATTACCCGTCGACCAAACCGCCATCTTGCCTTTGCGGGAGGGCCACATGTCTGTGTCGGGCTAACCCTGGCACGGCTAGAGGGAAAAATTGCACTGGAGCGGTTTATTGCGCGCTTTCCTGACTACCAGATCCTGCCAGGGCGCCAGCATGGCGGGCGTCTTCGCTTTCGCGGCTACGCAGCTTTGCCTGCGCAGCTGTCTGTCTAGGCCTGGCAAGGGAGCGAGCTGGGGCGAGCGCAGGGCTTACGATTAGTAAAGCCCGGCTTCCTTAGCGATCATTGCCGCCTGGGTGCGGTTCTTGGCCTCTAGTTTGCGGCACAGGGTACGCACATGCAGTTTGATTGTGACTTCCTGTAGATCAAGATCGCGGGCGATTTCCTTGGTGGATTGGCCTTTGCAAAGCCCGGAAAGAACTTCGTTTTCACGCGGGCTGAGTTTCGCGGCCAATGGATGTGCTGGGGCTGCGGGCTCTTCCCGCATCAGATCAACCGGGACATAGATTTCCCCGGCGGCCATAAACCGCACCGCATTGAGCAGCGATTGAGCGCCCATGGTTTTTGGAATAAAGCCAATCGCCCCCAATTTGAGCGCTTCCTGTGCGGTTTGCGCCGGTGCGCTGCCAGACAGAATGGCGACGCCTTTGCCGCCATTGGCATTCAACGCTTCGCTCAACCCTGCAAGCCCATGCATCCCAGGCATTTGGAAATCAAGTAGCACCAGATCAAAGGGGCCCTCGCGGCCTATTTTGTCCAAAGCGCCAGCCAGATCTGTCGCCAAAGAGACCTCCGCCTCCCCCTTCGTTTCGAGGTAGGCAGAGATGGTTTCGCGAACCATGTCATGATCGTCTGCTAACAAAATACGCATGAAAACCTAATACTGTTCCAGTTGGTCTAAGGTCAGCCTACAATCAGAAGTATTTCAAATCCATCAAGTTTTTAGGTCCAATTGGTAAGAAAGTGCGTAGAAGATATCAGAAGCGCTCCGAGGTTAGGGTTTTTTCGTGGCGCGGGGACCACTGATCGTGTCGGTGAACGCAGCCCAGTTACGCCGGGAGGCCTCTCCAGGGCGAGAATATGGCCTAATGAGGGTTGTGACTGGGGTATTATGTGTCGGTTTTGCTTGTCTCCTATACGGAAGGATAGGAGGCTATCCTGAGGCCTAGATAGCCTCAGGGCCGAGATATGTTAGGCTTTGCTCAATCTTGGATAGCGTAAATTCGACGTTAGCTGGGAAAACCCAGGACGCTATTGGTTGTACCCATTTGGAGAAAATGATGATGCGTGAAAAGAAAGTTCTGTCCCTTGCATTGGGGGCTGGTCTAGCGGTTTTTGCTGCCTTGTTTGGGGCAGATACCACACGGGCCGATACCGCATCTCAATCCGCCGCGCCAGCGCCTCAGGGGGAGGTGTTGCTCACCGTGACATTGGAGGGCGAGGGCGCAAGGGAGCAGCAAATGACGCTGGCCCAACTGCAGGCGCTGGCCGCAGATAGTTTTGAAACCACCACGATCTGGACGACTGGACCGCAGAGCTTTACCGGTGTGCCACTGGCAGAGCTACTGGCGCAGTTCGATATTGCGGCGCCCACTCCAGGGATCACGCTTGAGGCGCGCGCGGTCAATGACTACATGGTTGAAATCCCGCTGACCGATGCGGTTGAGGACGGTCCCATTATCGCTTACCTGCGCAATGGAAAGACCATGTCCCTGCGCGGGAAGGGGCCCTTGTGGCTGGTCTATCCCTACGACAGCAACCCGGCCTATCGCACAGAGGCGGTATATTCGCGCAGCATCTGGCAGCTGGACAGCTTGAGCTTGAGGCCCACAGCTGAATGACCAAAGTGGTGCCACAGGTTAAAACGCAAGGTAGGGGAGCGCGGGGCGTCGCCTTCTCCCAGTCGGCGCCCACTGCGCCCTTCTGGAGAGGCTTTGGCAAAGGCAACTGGCCCCGGCTGACAAAGCTATTGCTCTTGCTGGCGCTGATGGTGCTGCCGCTCCTCACTGTGCAATCTGTGCGTCTTGGACATGAGGTCGTTCAACGGTTAGAGGGTTTGTCGACGGCCGCGACAGACAATATGCAATGGGTGCTGTCCCAGGCTGAAGTGGATCATCTTAAGCTGGAAGTCGCGCTGATTAATGTCTCAGAGCCCGGCGGCGTAATTGCTCTGAGGCGTCAGTTTGACATATATTACAGTCGCATAGACACCTTTATTGAAGGGCCACTTTTTGCTGATCTGCGGAGCTCTCCTGCGGGTGGCAAACTACTTAGACGGTTGCAGGATCGTCTGAACGCGCTTGTTGGATTGATCGATGTTCCCGATGGCCAGGTGCTTCAGAACCGAGATCAGATAGCGCAAGAGCTTGTGAATAACGGCGATGATGTGCGGGAGTTGGCGCTTTTTGGCGTTGTGATTCAAGTCGAAGACACAGAAAGCAAGCGCCTCAATCTCTTTGCGATTTTGTGGCGCCTGGCCGTTGTAGTCTTGGCTCTATTTGTAGCCCTGGCGATCACTGCGCTGCTATTGGGCTGGATGTACCGCCGTGGCCGTAGATTGGCCGAAGAGCGCAGCCAGGCTGGATCCCGGATGGAGGCGATGATCTCGTCTTCTCTGGATGCTATTTTGATGACGGATCGGCAGGGGCGTATCTTGGCTTTCAACGGCGCAGCCGAAGCCATTTTCGGCTACAAGCGTGAGGATGTGATTGGCGAACAAATGGCCGATCTGATCATTCCACCGCATCTTCGCCAAGCGCATTACGCAGGCATGGACCGCTTGTTGAAGACCTCCGAAGCTCGGGTTGCTGGACGTGGACGTGTGCAGTTGCAGGCGTTGCGTGAATCTGGCGAGATTTTCCCGGTCGAAGTCTCCCTCTCCATAAGCCGCAGCCAGGCCGATATGGTGTTTGTGGCCTATCTGCGTGACATCTCTGATCGTATTGCTGCCGACGAGGAGTTGCGGCGTGCCCGCGACGATGCTCTGGCCGGGGAACGGGCCAAGGCAAATCTTCTGACCGTAATGAGCCATGAGATGCGTACGCCTTTGACTGGGATATTGGGAGCGATTGATCTGTTGCAGGAGACAGACCCCAATGCCGAGCAAAGCCGCTATCTGGATGCCATGTCGGTGTCTGGAGAGTTGTTGTTGCATCACGTCAACGATGTTTTGCAGCTGTCCAGCCTGGAATCCGGAATTGCGTCGGAGGCGGCTTGCCCGTTTGATCTACGAGAGGTAATGGAGCGACTGGTGGGAAGCCAACAGGCCCACGCGCGTTCCCACGGCAACGTCTTGACCTTGAACTATGGTCTCGACGAAGCCGCTAGCATGGTTGCGGGGCAACCACGGGCCTTGCAGCAGGCGTTGCTCAATCTGATTGGAAATGCGATCAAGTTCACCCGTGATGGGGCCGTCCTGGTCGATGTCCAGCTCAGTGCAACAGCCGGACATATCGAGTTTCATGTCTCTGATACTGGCGAAGGCATTGCCAAGAAGGATCTCAAGCGGATCTTTGAGGATTTTATCACTCTGGATTCCAGCTATCGGCGGGGCAGCGAAGGAACAGGGCTGGGGCTGGCGATCACGCGCCGCATCGTAGAGGCAATAGGCGGCACCATCACCTGCGACAGCGAACTCGGAGAAGGCAGCCTGTTTTCTTTGACCCTACCACTCGCGGCTGCGCAGCCTCTCTCGGTTCCGAATCCTTTGGCTAAGCAAAGGCAGGAACAGTCAGCGAAACTATTGGTGGTGGAAGACAATGACATCAATCGTGAGCTGTTCCAGCAGATGCTACAGAAATTGGGCCATCAGGTGACAGTGGCCTCCGGTGGCGCGGCAGCGATAGAGATGTGCCGACAGCAGGATTTCGACCTCATCCTGATGGATATCAGTATGCCAGAGGTGGATGGCATCGAGGCGATCGGCCGGATCCGAGCGGAGAAACTGGCTGAAGCTGTCGATATCGTCGCGCTCACCGCGCATACTGC
Source organism: Roseobacter sp. MED193 (assembly GCF_000152965.1). Taxonomy (GTDB): domain Bacteria; phylum Pseudomonadota; class Alphaproteobacteria; order Rhodobacterales; family Rhodobacteraceae; genus Pseudophaeobacter. The sequence goes on from NZ_CH902583.1 coordinate 4,104,133, forward strand.
CCCAGATGACCATGCCCGGATCCTCAAAGCAGGCTTTGCTGAGATCGTGACCAAACCCGTTAGCAATCAAGAGCTGTCCGCTTTGGTCGCACGACGCGCTGCACCAGCCAAGATCCCGCCGCAGCCAGCAGAGCAATCGGATATAGAACAGTTCTTTGAGGCTCTTGGCTCAGAGCGCGCCATGGGATTTCTGACAGCGTTTGCCGCGGAGGTAGAGGGCTTTCTGACTGCGCTCAAGGGCGCCGAGGCGCTTGACCCGGATCACCGCAAAGAGGCACACCGGCTGGCCGGATCGGCGGCTGTTTTGGGGCTGGTTGAGCTGCGGATGGCGCTGCTGGCAATCGAGATGCAGGAGGGGGATGAGAAACCTGTGGCCACAGGGCTTCAGCACAGTTGGATGGAGGCCAAATCTGAGCTGGAGATGAATTCTCCCTATTCAGAAGCGGTTTAGCGCGGCTGGGCGCCTGTTGATGCGCCCGCTGCCTGGCGGAACCAATAGCATCTAACTGCGGAGAAGTGGCCAAGCAGAAATGCCCTGGCGTGATCCGGACTGATGTATGTCCCGTGCCAAATCAGCAGAAAAGAAGCGCGTCGATTGCCTTTTCCTCACTGAGGAAGCGGCAGGCGCGAGAAGTTCAGCATCGAGATACTGTTCCTAAGCAATGCGCCCCAGCGCCCGCAGAACAAGCATCTTGTCGCAAAGTCAGATAACACGAATGGACTAATGGATGCAAAAAAGCCCTCTAAGGGTATAACCTTAAAGGGCTTTTTATGGCTCCGGCGGTAGGGATCGAACCTACGACCAATTGATTAACAGTCAACTGCTCTACCGCTGAGCTACGCCGGAACGGTCTCTGCGATATAGCGAGGCCTCCGGGGGAGGTCCAGAGGAAAATTGGATTTCCCAGAAAAAAGTGTCAGGAGCGAATTCGAAAGCTGCCTGTTTCCGTAAGCCTGCCGCAGGGCTCGATTTTTTCTCGCCCAACCAGATCGACAAGATGGGCAAATACATTGCGTTCGGCGGCGGGCAATAGGGCTGGAGGCGTTTCTTTGTAGATATCACGTGCCAGTTCGGCGGAGGTGGCCGGAGCCCGTCGCAAACAGGTCAGGATATCCGCCTCGCGGCTGTTGCGGTGCGCGATCAGCCAATCCAGGCGCTCTTTGGGGGCGGTGACAGGGGCGCCGTGACCGGGGTAGAACACCCGCCAGTCTCTGGCGCGCAGGCGTGCGCAAGAGGACATGAAATCCGTCAGATCCCCATCAGGCGGCGAAACCAGTGAGCTGGCCCAACCCATAATATGATCGGCGGTAAAACAAGCATCCCCCAGGGCAAGGGCAATGTGGTTGCCCAGATGGCCAGGTGTGTGGATGACCTCTAGCTGCCAATCCGTCGCCGCTAGGATCTCGCCATCCGCCACGAGGATGTCTGGCGCGAAATCACGGTCGATGCCCTCTCCGCCGCTGCGCATACCTGCACGCACCAGGTCCTGCATGACGGCACTGCGCCCAGTCTCGCTGGGGCCAAAGGCATAGATCGGCGCACCGGAGCTATCCGCGAGAGCCCGGGCAAGCGGTGAGTGATCCAGATGGCTGTGGGTGACGATGATATGGCTGATGCGTTGCTCAGGCAGGACAGAGGCCAGAATGGCATCCAGATGGGCCTTTTGATCTGGACCGGGGTCGATGACTGCCAGATCGGTGATACCAACAAGGTAGGTATTGGTGCCGCGATAGGTCATCGGCGACGGATTGGGAGCCAAGAGGCGTCGCACGCCGGGTTGCAGCTCTTCTGGCACGCCAGGCGTTGGGTTGAATTCATCAGGAGCTTGCATGTGGATATGCCTTTTGTCAGGGCTGCGTCTTGGCGCTGCCTGGGTTGTTTTTGGGCGGACCTCTGACCCCTTGGGGTCGTAGCGCAGAGCTGCGGGTTAACGGCTCTTCACAGTGCGGTGCTGCCCCGTTAGTATTAGCCTATGTTCTTCCAATGGCTTAAACAATATGTTCCGCGCAGTCTTTATGGTCGCGCGGCATTGATCCTGATCATGCCCGTTGTTGCGCTGCAACTTCTGGTCACAATCGTATTTATCAAACGCGATCTTGAGGACGTGACCACGCAGATGACCACAACGGTTTTGCGTGAAATCACTCTCTTGCGCCAACGGGCTGGTGATACCTCGGATCCTGACCTCTACTTACAGCATCTGGACCCCTATCTGGCGCCCTTGACGATGACCGCCAGGTTCGTGGCCCCACAGGAGCCACGACCGCAGGATGAGCTGAGCCTGAATGAATTCTCGGGTCGGGTGGTGCGGGCTAAACTCGAACGAGAACTCGAGGGGTTTGTGGCGGTTAAGTTCCCGGAAACCAGAGAGTTCCTGCTCTATTTTGAAACGCGCGCCGGTATCTTGGAGTTGAAACTGGACCGGCGGCGCCTGACGGCAGCTGCGCCGCATCAGTTGATTGTCACCATGGTGTTTTTTGGCTTTCTGATGACGGTGATCTCTTTCGTCTACATGCGCAACCAGTTGCGCCCGATTAAGAAGCTAGCAGATGCTGCCCAGGCCTTTGGGCGTGGGCGCAACCTGCCATATTCTCCGCGTGGTGCTATCGAGGTCCGGGTTGCCGGTAGTGCCTTTCTGGATATGCGGGCGCGCATTGAACGCCAGATTGAACAACGCACGCTGATGCTGTCGGGGGTGAGCCATGATCTGCGCACACCCTTAACCCGGCTGAAGTTGAGCCTGGCGATGATCGATGAAGAAGAAGCTGAGCCTATGCTGCGGGACGTCAGCGAAATGCAGGCGCTGCTGGACGCTTTTCTCGATTTTTCACGTGGGGCCTCGACTGGGGAACCAGAACCGGTGGATCCGCAACAATTGGCGATTTCCGTTGTCGAAGATTGGCGGCGTCAGGACAAGGATGTGATGCTGGGAGAGTTGAGCGGCGCCGGGACGGTGCCTCTGCGGGCTCAGTCCATGCGCCGGGCGCTGGAAAACCTGATTTCCAATGCTGTGCGCTACGGCACGCGGGCACGCGTTTCTGTAGCCCTGACCGAAAAATCCCTGCGTCTGCGTGTGGAAGACGACGGCCCCGGTATTCCGCCGGGCCTAAGAGGAGATGCTGTGCGCCCATTTGCGCGACTTGATCCGGCGCGAAACCAGGATCTGGGCTCAGGGGTGGGGCTTGGCTTGGCGATTGTGGCTGACATCGCCCGTGCCCATGGCGGCATGCTGAGGCTGGGCAAAAGTGAAGACCTTGGTGGGTTGCAGGCAGATATTGTGATTGGCCGTTAACCTCCCCTCTTTGATATTCACGCCAAAGAGGGAGGGGGATTTCAGGCTTTTACGGCGCAGTTCTTGCGCGCGTGGAAGATGAAGCCAATGAAATTGAGCAGGAGCTGAGCCGCAAGGATTTGCGTGCTCTCACTCGGATCATAGGCGGGGGCCACCTCGACCAGATCAATGCCCACCACATCACCGCGCTGCGCCAGACCCTGCAGGATCTCCAAGACGTCATAGTAAAGAAAGCCGCCATGGCTTGGAGTGCCGGTTCCAGGTGCGATCGAAGGACAGAAAGCATCAATGTCGATAGTTACATAGTAGCGTCCACCTTCTGGAATACGGGCCAGAACCGCGTCACAGCCCAGTTTGCGCACCTGCCGTACTGACAGGATATCTGAGCCACGGCCGCGGGCGTCATCATAACCGTCCTTTGCGGTTGAGGAGACATTGCGAATCCCGAGCTGGGTCATGCCCGAGACATAGTCTTTTTCGATGGCGCGCCGCATTGGATTGCCATGGCCATTGGTAACGCCATGACGGGTGTCCACAAAATCCAGATGCGCATCAATCTGCACCACATGCAGAGGGCCGTTTTGGGCGCAATCTTTGTCAAAGGCGTTGATGCAGGGGATATTGATCGAGTGATCCCCTCCAATGGTGACGGGCAGGGCACCGGCATCCAGAATCTTTCTGACGCCAAACTCGATATTTGCGTGGCTTTCTTCGGTTTTGGTATGGATGATATCCGCATCCCCAAGATCGACCATGGTTACATCATCGGCCCCCAGATAGGTGGCGTCATCCTCATGGTCATAGGCACCCGCATGGCCAAAGCTGAACAGGGTAGAGGCCTCGCGCACCGCGCGCGGACCAAAACGCGCGCCTGGGCGCCACTGTGTGCCAAAATCAAAGGGTGCGCCAAGAATGGCGACATCCGCCTCTATCCTATCCCAATCCGCAACGTAGTTGGATTTGCCGAAGGTTGAAATACCGACAAAAGGAAGGTTCAACCGACCGGCCTCATATCCATGCTCTGACAATTTAGCCTCCTACTGGTCTGCTGTGTTTGACTTTAGATGATGGCGGAGTTCATGCGCCAAGACCAGCTCTTCCTTTGTAAGTACGATCCTTATTGGCCATTCAAAAGTTTGGGCCGTTTTCCTTTTTTTTCAGCGCCTAAGGTCCTTATTGGTCGAAAATTAGGATATTCACTTTAGTGAATATCCCTGTAGCCTGGGGGTGCATAAATTTGCATTGTAAAGGCGCATCCTTTGAGGGCGCGCGGAATGAAATTTCAGCGGGGGATTGACCAAACCATGACTATGACAAAACGGGAGGTTGTTGAGCACTGGTTTTCAGAAATTTGGGATGCCGGAAATATTTCCGCTTTGGATGAGCTCCTGGCCCCCAGCTTAGGAGAGGATGGTCAGATTTACGGTGGCCTTGCACTGCGGAAAGAGCTTCCACTTTTGGTCGATGTGTTACGCGGCCTTGTCGGGCCGATGAAGACCGAAATTCTAGTCTATCTGGAAGATGGTGAATGGGTCAGCGTTTACTATCGCACGAATGGGGCCGGAGAAGAGGGACACAAGCCAGTTAAGGTTGAGAGCCTGCTGATGTTCCGCTTTGATCAGGGGCTGATCGTTGATCTGATTTCACGGATAGATAGTCTGGCCTTGTTTGAACAACTTGGGCAAATGCCCCCTGATACTTTGCTAGGGTGCTTCTCCGGGCAAAGCCTGATCTGGAAATAACTGTAGCTGCGGCTTTGCTGTAAATTTCTCTCAGGTTCCGGTTTGAGGTTTTCGCAGCCGAATCCTTTGGGTGTTTTGCAATTTCTCTTTGCTACGCGGCCCGTAAGAATGGGCTTTGTAGGGAGTGTTAAGTATTTGTACATAAATGGATTTTTCAACAATCGGTTTGGGGTGCGCTCTTTCCTTGGTAGAGATTTCAGGTATAAGAAAATCACTTTTTTAAGGTAGCTTTTGATAATGACGAAACGGCAAATCGTTGCTCGCTGGATTCATGAAGTATGTGAAGAAGGGGACATGTCAGTCTTGGACGAGCTTTTGTCCCCGACACTGGGAGCTAATGAACAGGTTATCTCAAATCTGGCGACGCGGAAGGAAATCCCGTTGTTGCTGGATGTACTCCACACCCTGATTGGCAAGATGAGTATCGAGATTCTGGTTTTCTTAGAAGATCGCGATTGGGCGGCTGTTCACTACAAAATGACATCTGCTGGCCCAGATCATGCAAGATCGGTAGAAACTGACGGAGTGTTGATGGTGCGATTTGTTGATGGGCTGATCGCAGAGATAGTCTCGCAGGCGGATATTATGACTGTGTTTGAACATCTGGGGCAATTGCCGCCAGATGCGATGCTTGGGTGTTTTTCAGGGCAGAGTCTGGACTGGAAGTGAATGAGGAGGCCGTGTGAGCCTCCTGAAACTTTCCGGCCAATTCGCCGCATTTTCTGAGGACCCCATCGATCAATAGAGGTGTTGTGGGGGGGTGGTAGGCCCGGCAGGATTTGAACCCGCAACCAAAGCGTTATGAGCGCTCTGCTCTAACCGTTGAGCTACAGGCCCACTAAGCACGTGGTTAGGAAATGCCTGCAGGAAGGTCAAGCCATGATTGCAGCTGGAGGGTGGCGACGGGCAATTGAGGCAAGGCGCAGCGCTTCCATACGCTCAAGCAGGGCAGTGATGACCACCTCGTGGCGTTTGTCATAGCTGTGGCGTGAAGGGTAGACCGCGAAGATCTCTTTTGGCTGTGGTTGGTACGCTGGTAAGACTTCTTCAAACTGCCCAGTACAAAGAGCTTCATCCAAAAATAGCCGTGGCGCCCGGGCGTATCCGGTGTGGTTGGAGACGGCGCGAATGATCAGGTCAGGATCATCGGCGGTAAATCCCACGTGAACTGGCGCCTGAAATTCAACGCCGTTCAGAATCAGTGGGAAAAACCCACCGGTTTGATCCTCATGGTGCTGGATGAATTTTAGCCGTCTCAGATCTTCGGGCAGTTCTGGCCGTCCAGTCTGATCCAAATAAGTTGGCGTAGCAAACAGCACGGTTTCCATCTGCGCAATCTTGCGGGCGGCTCCGTCGCTATCGCCCAGGGTTCCCGAGCGAATGGCGAGATCGACGTTTTCGCGTACCACATCAACCAGCCTATCTTCGAGCTTCATCACGATATCCAGATCGGCATAGGCCTGGTTGACCTCTAGTAGCACTGGGCCGAGGATAATGCGGCCAAAAAAGGTGCTGGTGCTGATCCGAAAGGTGCCTGAAACGTTTTCCTCCAATGCGCTGAGCTCGGCGCTCATGCGATCATAGCCCGAGAGCAAGCCCTGGGCCTGGGAGTAGACCAACTGGCCAGCGCGCGTCGGCTTTACCCCGGTAGAGGAGCGGTGCAGTAACTCATGCCCCAAGAGTGCCTCTAGCTGTTTGATTTGCAGGCTCATCGCAGGCTGGCTGATACCGCGGCGCTGGGCTGCGCGGTTCAGGCTTCCTTCGTCCAGGGCAATAACAAAGCTCTCTAACAATCCCAAGCGATCCATAGGGTATAGGTCCTGCTTATATGTGTAATAGGGCGTTTATGCCTACATGGGTTGAATTTGGCAAACTAGATCGGGGCTGCGACCAGAAACTGGTTCCAACCATATCGGAGATCCTTATGACGATTAATCGCAGAACCTTTCTTGCGGCACTTGCTTCGGCACCGGCAGCCACATTTATCACTGGCCAGGCTCAGGCAGAAAGCGCGGCTGCTAACACCGGGTTGCCCCCGGTGTTACATCAGTTTTCCCTAGGCGATGCTCGTGTGACCGTGTTTTTGGACGGTCATCTGCCGCTGGGGCCGCAGCTCTTTGCAAATTATGATGCGCAAAAGGCAAAGGCCGTTCTGGCCCAAGGGTTGCATCAGATGACTCCAGAGGGGGTGAATATCCCGGTAAATGGTTATCTGGTCGAGCGGGGCGATGCAAAAACGCTGATCGATGCTGGTAGTGCTGACCTGATGGGACCGAATTTGGGCGCCATGGGGGCCGGACTGGCTGCAATGGGGGTGAAGCCCACTGAGATTACCACGGTTCTGTTGACCCATATGCATCCTGATCATTCTGGCGGTCTTGTTTCGCAGGATGGCCAGGCCGTTTTTCCGAACGCAGAGCTGGTGGTGTCTCAGGTGGAATGGGGATTTTGGCATGATGATGCCATTATGGCTTCGGTTCCAGAAGGCAACCGGGCCTTCTTTCAGATGGCACGCATGACAGTTGCCCCCTATCAAAACCGGCTGCGTCTGATTGACGGGGAGGCCGCCGTTGATGCCGGAATCACCGCGCTGCCACTTCCGGGGCACACGCCTGGCCACATGGGTTATATGTTGGACAGTGGCGGACAGCAGCTGTTGTTCTGGGGGGATATTATTCACAGCACTGCCCTGCAGTTTGCCTACCCTGACTGGACCATCGCCTTTGACACGGATCCGGTGCTGACGGCGACCACGCGGCACAAGATGCTCGACCGCGCGGCCTCTGAAGGGTTGTTGTTGACCGGTAGCCATATTGACTTCCCTGGCCTTGGTCGGGTTTTGCGTCAGAGCGAGGGCTATCGCTATCAGGCAGCGCCCTGGCAGTTTGGCCTCTGATCTGGCTGCGTAATTGGGGGCTTATCTAAGCATTGAGCTCTCTCTCCACCGTGCGACAGGTTGCGCGCGGTGGATTCCCTTGTTTCTTTCTGGTGAGCCTTGCGCTAAAGGCTGCGCAACCAGTTTTAAGGAGCCAAGAGATGACCAGCGGCAAGAACGGTTTGACCTATGCGGATGCAGGTGTGGATATTGACGCGGGAAATGCCCTGGTGGATCGCATCAAGCCCGCGGCCAAGCGCACCAATCGCTCAGGTGTGATGAGCGGCTTGGGCGGCTTTGGAGCGTTGTTTGATCTTAAAGACGCCGGCTATAACGATCCGATCCTGGTTGGGGCCACCGATGGGGTCGGCACCAAGCTGCGCATCGCTATTGATACCGGTGTTGTGGATGGCGTTGGCATTGATCTGGTTGCAATGTGCGTGAATGATCTGGTCTGCCAGGGCGCTGAGCCTCTGTTCTTCCTCGACTATTTTGCCACCGGCAAGCTCGAGACCGAAACCGCCGCGCGCATCATTGAGGGCATTGCCGAAGGCTGCGTGCGCTCTGGCTGTGCGCTGATTGGTGGCGAAACCGCCGAGATGCCCGGCATGTATCCTGAGGGCGATTTTGACCTGGCAGGATTCGCAGTTGGTGCCATGGAACGCGGCACGGCCCTGCCTGCTGGCGTGGTCGAAGGGGATGTGTTGATCGGTTTGGCCTCGGATGGGGTACATTCCAATGGCTATTCGCTGGTGCGAAAAATTGTTGAGCTCTCCGGTCTTGGCTGGGACGCGGATTCGCCCTTTAGCGAGGGTACTCTGGGCGAGGCCCTGCTGACGCCAACACGCCTTTATGTAAAGCAAAGCCTGGCGGCGGTACGGGCAGGGGGCGTGCATGCGCTTGCCCATATCACTGGCGGTGGTCTGACAGAGAACCTGCCCCGGGTGCTGCCCGAGGATCTGGGTGCCGACATCGACCTGAATGCTTGGGAGCTTCCCGGCGTGTTCAAATGGATGGCCGAGGTCGGCGGCATTGCCGAAGCTGAGATGCTCAAGACCTTCAACTGCGGCATTGGCATGATCCTGTCGGTTTCCGCCGATCGCGCCGATGAACTGATGGCGATCCTGCAGGACGAGGGCGAAACCGTCAGCCGCCTGGGCACTGTCACCGCAGGAGAGGGCATGCGTTACACAGGCTCTTTGCTGTGAGCGACAAGAAAAAGGTCGCTATCTTGGTCTCGGGCGGCGGCTCCAATATGGTGGCGCTGATCGAGAGTATGTACGGCGACCACCCAGCGCGCCCCTGTTTGGTACTGTCCAACGATGCCGAGGCAGGCGGGCTGAAAAAGGCCGCTGCCGCTGGCATCGCCACGGCGGCAGTTGATCATCGCCCGTTTAAGGGTGATCGCGCGGCTTTTGAGGCCGAGCTGATCAAACCTATTTTGGACGCGGGCGCTGATATCGTCTGTCTGGCCGGGTTTATGCGGGTGCTGACCGAAGGGTTTGTCACGCCGTTTCAGGGCCGCATGTTGAATATTCACCCCTCCTTGCTGCCAAAATACAAAGGCCTGCATACGCATGCCCGCGCACTTGAGGCTGGGGACGCTGAGCATGGCTGCACGGTTCACGAGGTGACACCAGCGCTGGATGACGGCCCAATTTTGGGCCAGGCACGGGTGCCCGTCCTGCCCGGCGATAGCCCTGATGATCTGGCAGCGCGCGTGCTGGTGCAGGAACATCGGCTTTATCCTGCGGTACTGCGGCGCTTTGCTGCGGGGGATCGTAGCCCGGTGTTGCTAAAGGGGTGATCTGGCAGTTTGCATTGCCGGTAGCAAAGGCGTATCACCATGGCCAGCCGATTTGCCCAGAACTTCAGACCAGAACACCAGAAAAGTCGTGATATATGAAAACTCTGACCACCACCGACGCGCTGCAGGCCTTTTGTGAAGAGGCTGCAAACCACCCCTATGTGACGGTCGATACCGAGTTTCTGCGCGAACGTACCTATTATTCCAAACTCTGCCTGATCCAGATCGCCTTTTCCGGCGATGGTGAAAACGACGCAGTTTTGGTGGACCCCCTGTCAGAGGGGTTGTCGCTGGAGCCGCTCTATGCGCTGTTTCGCGATGAATCCGTGGTCAAGGTGTTCCATGCTGCGCGGCAAGATCTCGAAATCTTTTGGGTGGATGCCAATGTCTTTCCCAAGCCCCTGTTTGACACTCAGGTCGCGGCCATGGTCTGTGGCTTTGGCGATCAGGTGGGCTATGAAACACTGGTGCGCAAGATCGTTAAAGAGGGCGTCGACAAAAGCTCGCGCTTTACTGATTGGTCTCGCCGCCCACTGAGCGAGGCGCAGCAAGCCTATGCCTTGGCAGATGTTACCCATTTGCGCCGGGTCTATGAATATCTTGCGGCCGATCTGGAGCGTAGTGGCCGCTCGCATTGGGTTGCCGAAGAACTGCAGGTACTCACCGATCCTGCGACCTACAATATCCAGCCGCAAGATGCCTGGCGTCGGGTTAAGACCCGCACCTCCTCGGGTAAGTTCCTGGCCGTGGTGCGTGAGTTGGCGGCTTTTCGCGAAGACTATGCCCAAACCAATAATGTGCCGCGTAACCGGGTATTCAAAGACGATGCGCTGGTAGAGCTGGCCTCAACTAAACCGCGCACCAGTTCTGATCTGGGGGGCTCGCGGCTGCTGTTGCGCGAAGCCCGCAAAGGCGCGATTGCCGAGGGCATTTTGCATGCGGTTGCCAAGGGCATGAGCTGCCCGCCGGATAAGCATCCAAAGATGGATCGTAGTCGAGAAAAGATGCAGGTGAACCCGGCGCTGGCCGATCTGCTGCGGGTGCTGCTAAAGGCTAAGACCGAATCTGCCGGCGTCGCTGCCAAGTTGATCGCCCCTAGCGCTGATCTGGATGCCATCGCGGCCGGAGAGCGCGATGTAGCCGCCTTAACGGGTTGGCGCCAGGAGGTCTTTGGCGAGGACGCGCTGCGCCTGTGCAATGGCGAGATCGCTCTGGCAGCAAAGGGGCAATCTGTGAAAGTCGTAGAGCTTTAAGTTTTGCAAAACCAGAGAGATTGCGCGGCGTCCGTGAATGGGAAGGTCAGCACCAAAAGAGCCGCGTTTTCACAGGGAAGGCGAACCTCTGTGTGAGGGAGTTGCTGCCACCATGAACTTGAAAAAGCCCAGAGCACCGCAACGGGCTCTGGGTTTTGAAATTCTAGATTGATTTTGTCCAGTGCGGGTTAGCGGCGGCGGGTTTCGCGGGCGTTCTCGGCTCCGCTGACCCGTATGGTGCGAATGCCACGCAGGTCCTGCTCAGAAACGGAAACGGCTGCTCTGACGGTGCGGCTATGTGCGCTGCCTGCGGGGGTTGGGGCAACCGGGTAGAGCACATTAAATGTATACTCCAGCGTGCCCTCGGCAGCCTCTGAAACTGGTCTCAGCTCCACCTCATGTGCGCCCTGGCGTGATGCAATGCCGCTGGCATAGATGATTGCACCGTTTGGCGTCGGTTCCACGCGCAGCTCGCTGATCTGCGCCACCGGTACGCTGAGGTCTTCCTTGTCGGCGCGGGCAAAGATGCTCTTGCGGCCCTTATCTGGGATCAAAGGGTTGGCGGCTTCCGCGTTAGCCTCTGCCACGGGCGCGGGTCTGGATTTTCCGAACCAGTTGCCTGGGTTGATGCGTGAGTCACGCCACCCCCCACAGCCCGCAACTATCAGCGTGCCCGCCAAGATGAGTGCCAAGGATTTGCGCATTTGGTCCCGCCCGTCTTTTAACTCTGGTTGATTGTGGTTACCCGATTGCGCGGCGCTTGAAAAGCTGTTGAAAAACATCCACGGGCGGCATAGGTGCTGCTGTGCTGATTTTCGTCACAAACCAGGGGACGCCCCATCATGGCCAGTGCTGCATTTGAAGAGATTGTTGAAGACTTCGAGTTCCTGGAGGACTGGGAGGATCGCTATCGCCATGTGATCGAACAGGGCAAGGCGATGGAACCTTTGGATGATGCGCTGAAAGTTCCAGCAACCAAAGTGGATGGCTGTGCCAGTCAGGTCTGGCTCCATCCCACTATTGAGAATGGGCGCTTCCATTTCGACGGTGAGAGCGATGCGCTCATTGTGCGAGGGCTTATTGCGGTGCTGCGCAGCCTCTATAATGGGCTTGCCCTGGCTGAGGTCATCAAGGTGGACGCCCGTGCTGAACTCGAGCGCCTGGGACTGAATGAGCACCTATCAGCGCAGCGCTCGAACGGGGTGCGGGCGATGATCGAACGTATTCGCGAGACAGCAGCAGCTCAGCTTTGATCAGTGGGCTTTGTCGGGCCCTTGGGGGGGCAGGTCTTGCAGGGCTTGGTCACGGGCTTTCAGGTAGCGAATATAGTCTCGCAACAAAGGGACCCTGCTGGGGCGAAAGCTCTCGCCTGTTTTGGCGTAGCTCTCGATCTTGGTGACATGGAACATGCGAAAATCGCTGCGTTTACAACACCACGCCAACAACATCACCGCCTGGTCATGGTAGGATAACGCCAGCGGGTAGATGCGCCGCAGCGTGTAGGACTGTTTCAGATCTCTGTAGCCGATCTCTAGCGCCTCTTCCGCCCACATCGCCTCGCGCAGGAGGGTCATGTCGATTGTTGGTCTTTGAGGGGATGTATAGCGATGCACCATGTTGACCGCATGCATGGCCTGGCGCTGCTGGCGCTCGGGCAGGGTCGCCAGGATCTTTACCAGGGCATCGCTCGCAGCCTGGGCAAGATCATCATCTCCTCTGTGCCCCACTTCGGCGAGCCCCAAGGTTAGGGCCTCGATCTCGATCTGGGTGAAGGTCTGCGGCGGCAAGGCTGGGTCCTCGACCATGGTATAGCCTAATCCCGCCTCGCCCTCTATCCGAGCGCCTGCGGCGCGCAGACTGTCTATATCACGGTAAAGGGTGCGCTCTGAGACCTCCATCGCTGCCGCCAAACGGGCAGCGGTCACCGGCGGCGTTAAGCCCCGGATAAGATGCAGTAGACGAAAGAGGCGATCAGATTTGGCCATGGGACAAACTAGGTGATAGATCCTGACAATATTTGGCAGGAGGGTAGCGGCATATATTGCCCATCGACAACCACCAATCTGAAAAGGTTCTATATCAATGCCTAAACTATACCACTCGCCCCACAGCCGGTCTTCTCGTGTCATCTCCCAGCTTATGCTGATGGGCAAGCTCGATGCAGTTGAGGTGATCTACGTGGATATCATCAAGAACGATGGTAGCGGTCGGCGCGATCCTATGAATGCCCACCCCGAAGGCAAGGTGCCGTTTCTGGTCACCGATGCAGGGGAAACTATCCGCGAAAGCGGTGCCATCATGATGTATCTGGATGAACTGTTTGGCCAGCCCCTCAGCCCCAAGCCCGGCGCGCCGGGACGAGGTCCTTACCTGTCTTGGATGCACTACTATGGTGGCGTTTTGGAGCCCGCTCTGATTGCCGCCTTTGCCGGGATTGAACACCCCGCCTTGGTCGGGACATTCCGGACCATGGCTGAGGTCGGGACGCAGTTGGAAAGCTGTTTGAAAGATGGCCCATTCTTGCTTGGCGATGACCTGTCTGTTGCTGATCTGATCATGGCCTCAGCCTTTCTTTGGGCCCCGCATCTTATGCCGGAAAGCCCCGAGATAAAAGCCTGGGTCGCCCGTGTGGCGCAGGCGCAGGACACAGGCGCGATGGAGGTCTTTGAGGCCCAAGCCCAGGAGCGGTTGAGCCTGACGGAACCCGCCTAACATAAGGCTCAAAGCCTGGACGGCACCTGTTGCTACTAGGCTTTGAGCTTCCCCCAGTGCAGCAAGCTCTCTTGCAGTTCGCCATAGCCCGTGTGGCGGTGCTCGAACCCCAGCCCCATGCGCGTCGCGCAGTCACGGGCCTTTTTCAGTAGTTCTGGGTCGGAGAGCTGCGATTGGTAGACCAGTTTGGTGTAGTTGCCAAATATCATCTCACGCAGTTCTGGATTTTTGTCCAACCCCATTGGCCGCCAGATGAAGGCGTCAAACTGTTTCACCAGGAAATCAGTTAGATAAAAGGCGGTTATTTCCCCTGCCTCGGAGATTTGGGCGAAGGTTTCATTGCCTTCAAAGAAAGAATAACAATGTGGGCCTGCCACCATTTCAACACCCAGTTCCGCGCATTTTTGCTCCAGCACGCCGCCAGTGCCGCAATCGGCATAGACAACGCAGATCTGATCATAGCTTTGGCGATGTTTTCGAACGGCTCCCTCAACCGCACCAGTGATCTGGTCCGGGTAGAGGTGCAGTTTGGCGGGCAGGCAGGTGAGATCCATGTGGTCCAACCCATTGAGCTCCTTGATAGCAAGGATCTCGCGCGCCAGGGCGCCACAGGCGATCAGTAGGATACGACCAGTCTTCTTTTCAGGGGCGGCCAGGCCCTGTTCGGTGAGGGAGCTTTCCTCGAGCGAACGCCCTGTGGGAGGGCGAAATGCAGCCCGTTCGGTCAAACGGGCTGCACGTCCTTTACGTGCCAAATCAGGCGCTCATCTGGTTGTGCTTGCGCGCAACAAAGTCCTTGGCCATTTCAACCGCAACCGCGGCGTCACGGCAATAACCGTCAGCGCCGATCGCCTTGCCGAACTCTTCGTTCAATGGCGCGCCACCAACAAGAACAACATAGTCGTCGCGCTTGCCTTGCTCGACCATGGTGTCGATGACAACCTTCATGTAGGGCATGGTTGTTGTCAGCAAGGCCGACATACCCAGGATGTCGGGCTGGTGTTCGTCCAGTGCTTCCAGGTAGTTTTCAACTGGATTGTTGATGCCCAGATCGACCACCTCAAAACCGGCGCCTTCCATCATCATCGAGACCAGGTTTTTCCCGATGTCGTGAATGTCACCTTTGACGGTGCCAATCACCATTGACCCCATGCGTGGGGCGCCAGTGGCGGCCAACAGGGGCTTCAGGATGGCCATGCCGCCCTTCATGGCATTTGCCGCCAGCAAAACCTCAGGCACAAACAGAATGCCATCGCGGAAATCGGCGCCAACAATGGTCATGCCGCCAACCAAGGCTTCTGTCAGCACCTTGTAGGGCTCCCAGTCGCGCGACAGAAGGATCTGAACACCTTCTTCGATTTCTTCCTTCATACCGTCATAAAGGTCATCAAACATCTGTTGAACGAGTTCTTCGTCGTCCAGTTCCGCCAGGATGATATCTTCTTCTTCTGACATGCGCCTATTCCTTGAGTGGGCGGGGAGTCCCCGGCGTGGCATCGTTGTGCCGACTATTGGGCCATAATGCCGCGTCTAGACTGCAATATTTGCGACATTGCCTTTGTCCGAACCGACCTATAGGCGCAAAAATAGCAGATTGATAATGAAGAATTCGCAAGGAAATCTTCGATTTCCCGGGTTTGTTCTTCATTTGTTCCAAAAATGCTGTCACCATAGCAAAATGGAACAGATGATTCACAACTCACCGCAGCGTCGCAAAGCCCGCGCCAGCCTTAGCAATGCGCCAAGTCGCTTTGATCTGCAGCGCGAATCTATCGATGATGGTTGGCTGCAGGAGCAGCCAGCGCAGGTGATTCCCACCGAAATTCGACTGGAACAGGTTCGCAGTGCCATCTCGTACAACCGCTCGCCAGATCTGCCCTTTGACCGCTCGGTCAATCCCTATCGCGGCTGCGAGCATGGCTGCATCTATTGTTTCGCCCGTCCCAGCCACGCCTATCTTGGCCTGTCTCCTGGACTGGATTTTGAAACCCGTTTGATTGCCCGTCCCAATGTAGCGCAGGTTCTGCGTCAGGAACTGTCAAAGCCACGCTACAAAGTTGCAACACTGGCCATGGGTACCAATACTGATCCCTATCAGCCCTGTGAGCGTGACCATGGCCTTGCGCGGGCCTGTCTTGAGGTGCTGCAGGAGTTCAATCATCCGATTGCCATTGTCACCAAGGGCAGTCTAATTGAGCGAGATCTCGATATTCTGTCAGACATGGCAACCAAGGGTTTGGTGCGGGTTGGGATTTCTGTCACCACGCTGGACCCGGATCTCTCACGCCGTATGGAGCCCCGCGCGCCGACACCTGCGCGCCGGCTTGCCGTGATCAACCGCCTCTCCAAGGCAGGCGTGCCGGTGCGGTTGATGGCCTCGCCGGTGGTGCCGGGTTTGACGGATCATGAGTTAGAGGCGCTCCTGGCCGCTGGCGCCGCGGCAGGTGCCGATGCGGCCAGCTGGATCATGCTGCGTTTGCCACGGGAGGTCTCCCAACTTTGGCAGGACTGGCTGGCGGAGCATGAACCGGGGCGCGCGGCTAAGGTTATGGCCCGCCTGCGCGAAATGCACGGTGGGCGCGATTATGATCCACGCTGGGGCCAGCGCATGCGCGGCGAGGGGGAATATGCTGCTATGATCGGGCGGCGCTTCAAGGCAGCCTGCAGGCGGCTTGGACTTGCAGAACATCAGCCAGACCTGGAGACGGGCCGGTTTGAAAGGCCTCCCCAACCCGGTGACCAGCTGGGGTTGTTTTAGTTTTTGTGAAAATGTGTTAAGATTGTTTTTTCTAGTTTGTTTTTTAGGAGGTGACAATGTTCCCAAGTGATTGGAAAAAAGTACAAAAACGCTTGATGAAGCTGGGTTTTAATCCTGGGCCTGTCGATGGGATCCGAGGCAAGATGACCAGCAATGCAATACGGCGTTTCCAGCAGAGTGTCGGTTTGCTGGCAGATGGGATTGTCGGGCCAATGACCTATGCCGCGCTTTTTGGTCCACCTGCGACCGGTCAGGTTCATCGGTTTGACCGAATGCCATGGTTCGATGAGGCCAACAGGCTCATGGGAACAAAGGAAATTCCGGGACCGATGTCGAACCCGCAGATCTTGAAGATGGCTGAGGATCTGGACATAGATTACGACAACGACGACATCCCCTGGTGCGGCCTGTTTGTGGGGCATTGTGTCGGCTCAACTCTGGTAGAGGAGCCGTTGCCAGCCAATCTACTGGGGGCGCGACAATGGTTGAAATTTGGCGAGCCTGTGAGCCCTCAAATTGGCGCCATTCTGGTCTTTTGGCGGGGCAAGAAAGATGGCTGGAAGGGGCATGTCGCCTTTTGTGCCGGAGAAGACAAGAAGCGCTATTACTGTCTTGGCGGCAACCAGTCCAATACAGTCAATGTCACAAAGATTAGCAAATCGCGATTGCTTGGGGCGCGTTGGCCTTTAACAGGTCCTGACCCGGCAGGGCTTACCAGCTTGGAAGGGATCGTTGCCATCGACGGCGATGGCAACGAAGAATAGCATCTTTTAAAGCTGTTAGCCGCGACGGCGGCTTCCCCGGCGTGAGCGACGCTCGGTAGCGGCCTTTTCTTCTTCGCCGGTCCCGTCGCTGGCGGAGGTGAAGGGGCCCAAAACCTCGACGATGCGTTCCAGGCTGGGGCGCTCGCC
>NZ_AANB01000013.1 GCF_000152965.1 Roseobacter sp. MED193
TGTCGCAGAAGTTCGACGCAAAGCATCTCTTCGATATGCCGCACCAAGACTGCGTCGGATGAGACTTCGCCCGCGCGCGTTAAGGCACGGGTGGCATAATCGAGAAGCGCGGGCCAGGCTGAGTTGGGGCCGCCGATCTTGACACGGCTCGTCCACAGGCGGTCATCCGGCACGAAACCGAACCACCTCTCGGCCGTATCAACCATCGCCTGATGCGGGATCGTGAGGTTCAGCTGCATATGGTCGGGATCACCCTCAAGCCAATATTCGGCTCGGGAGCAATCTACGACAAAGCTTTCCCCGGCAGCGGTTGCAATAGAGCCACCATCGGTTTGATGATCCAATGCCCCGCGCAGGGTGTTAAGAACAAGGATGTTTCCGGCATCAGGATCGAAACGGTCAAGGTGAATGCCGGTGCCGTAGGCAAACCGGGTCATGGTCACACAGCCCGCCTTCGCCGAAATCATGGTCGCATCCGGCAGGGACAAGCGATCCAAAGGCCGCACCCGATATCGCATATAGACCGACCGGCAGAAGTCCTCCACTTCGTCCCAATCAGCTGAATGGGTTTTCTGCCGGTGCCTGATCGGCGCCCCTAACGAATCCAAAACAAGTGCATGTTCCAGCAAAATCCCGCTCCTCCTCGTGGTTCCATTGTCAATGTAACACGATATTGGCGAGGTAGACATCCGGCATTGGTCGTAAAGAAATGAACGTGTTGGTGGGGACGCGCCGACACGGTCGCGATCTGGCGTAGGTTCTGATCGAGCGCGTTGTCCCCCCGGCGTGTGAGGCTCTACAATGCCGACATTGGTTCAAGCCGCAGCGAATGACCGCTCCCCGTCCTCCCCGACAAGCATGCGATGTCCGCCACCCTATCGAGCAACCAGCTTTTGACCACCGTTCTCTCGCAGCATCGCTTCCATTTCATCCAAGCCATCGACAGCAGAGCGCATTTGCGCCTCATCAACGACGCGCGCAGCTTCGGCATCCACGACCTGGCTGCCAAAATCCATCTCCATCTGACGCTGTTCCTTGGCGATGACGGCTTGAACGACGGGCGCCGTCTTCTTTGGAACAACATCAGATTGCCCTGAATGTTCAGCATCAGTAGGCTGGCCTGCTACGTCTACATCGGCCTCGGGTCCACTTGGCCCGTCCGGCGGCGGCGCCATCGGCATGGCGCGCACACTCAGCGGCAGCGTGCCCTGCAACCCACCTCCCCCAGGCTTCGGAAACGGCAACTCGCCCGTCTGTGTCGCGTGGATCGCCTTGAACAGCCGATCGTCGAAGTACTGAATCCGCTTCGCACGGACCGGCATCTGCGCATCGATGACCATGACAATTTCATCGAGGGGCAGACGGCGCGCTTCATCTTCTGGCAACAAAGAGCTTTCCTCGGTCCGCGTGGATTGGCTGCGGCCTTCAAAGGGGTTTTTGCCAATGGACTGCGAGCGCGTGATGACGGTCTTCGTGGTCTTGCCGACAGCCTTGCTGAGCTCTTCGACGGTCTTCTCATCCGAGGGCGTGAGATAAAGTTTCACGCCCGCGTTGCCCTGCAGCGCACGGCGGGTGTTTTCGCCATAGATTTCATCGAGGGCGGGGATCGTTTGCGTGACCACGGCCAGATGTCCACGATAGGTCCGCAAGGTCTCGATGCTCTCGACCACGATGGGCATCTTGCCGAGGCGATTGAACTCGTCGAGCATGATCATCACTGGCCAGGGCTCATCCGGCCCGGGATCCTTTTCCTGCATGGCGGAGAGCAGATCGGAGAAGAAGAGTCGGATCAGCGGCGCGAGGGGTTTGACCATTAGCGGCTGGACCACGAGATAGACCGAAAAGGGCTTCTTGCGGATCGTCCGGAAATCAAAGTCCGAGACTGCCGTCGCTTCATCGATGGCCGGGTTCTGCCATTGATCGAGACCCGAGGTCATCAGGAGCGAGACGTAAGAGGTCAGGGTGTCATTGTTGGTCGAAGCCAACCGCGTGAAGATCAGTTTTGCGGCCCGGTTATCCACCTCATGGCCCCGCGCGAAGTACTCCTTCTGCTTGTTCCCGCCCGAGGCGGCGATGCGATAGATTTCGCCCAAGGTGGGGCGCTTGCGCTGGAAGGCCAGCAGGCCTGCTGCCACAAAGAGATCGATCCCGCCCTTGAGGAGGCCCTGCACCCGGTCGTTGTCGCTTTGCAAAAAGAGCGTCGCCAAGAGCTGCAATTCCATCTGCTGGCGCGCGGGATCTTTCAGCTCAAAGATGCGCAGGAGCGGATTGTAGCGATGCGTGCGCTTGCCCTCCCAATCGGTGGGGGCAAAGCGATAGACCTTGTCGCCTTGGGCTGCGCGGTGCCGGGCCGTGGCCTCGAAACACTCGCCCTTCACATCGAGCGTCACGGCGGAGCCCTGCCAGGTCAGCAGGTTCGGAATGACAAAGCCCGTGGTCTTGCCGCGGCCCGTGGGGGCCACAATCAGCGCATGCGGAAAAACCTTCGAGCAAATGTAATTTGCGCGGGAGCCCGGCGGCCCAAGTTTGCCGAGGATGAACCCGGTGCCCGGCGCCCCGAAGAAGCCATTGGCCTTCATCTCGCGCGCAGTCTGCCAATGGGTCTGGCCAAAGCGTGTCAGGGCGGACCCCGAGAGGGCGAGGCTCAGCATGAGGCCGGCGGCGGCGAAGCTGCCGATGATCAGGTGGATGAGTTGGGCGTCCTCCGGGCGGCGATCGAGGATCGCCATGTAGTTCTGCGCGATGTAGGCAAAGTCGATCTCGGCACCGAAGCCGAGATCCTGGTAAGTCAGCACCGCCGAGGCGATCGTATAGCCCATGGCGGCGGTCACCAGCGTTACCAACAAGACACCGGTCGCGATCCGCGCCTTTCCCATGGGCGCGCTCAATGGACCTGTCCCCGCTCGGTCTCGCCATCCACATCGCCAGTGCGGTGTTTTTCATATTCGGTGTCGGCAAGATCATCGACCACCTGGCGCAAGGCCTCCGTGTTGGCCGTCGCGGCATCGGATTGCAGATAGACCTTGGCGACATAGAGCCGGTCGAGGCGGTCCTCGAGAACCTTTTCCAGCGCATCGGCATCGCCGGATGTGAGCCGCTCAAGTTGACGGTCATCCATCACCCGCGCGATCTCGCCCCGGAAGGCGTCCCGCTCCGCCTCGCTCTCGAAGGGCGCGGACAACTCCCCCGCCCGCTCATGGTCCAGGACACGCGCAATCTCGTCTGCAAGGCGGTCGGCACGGTCAGACCGCATCGGCGTTCCATCGCGGGTTGCGAGGATGTCGTCGCGCGTGCCAACCCCAAGCCCGTCGCGCATCTCGGTTTCGCGGCGGACCTGATTGATGGCCTCCGTGTCCCGGATCTCGACGACAGCCGCATAGGTCGCGCCGAGCCCGCGGGCGAGGTGGGACGGCATGTCCGGATAGCGCTCCCTGAATTCATCCGTGACAGCACCTGCAACGGGCGTGCGGACGTCGCGTCCCTCCATGATCCGGTCGACCTCGCGGGTGATCGCGCTGGCGCGGGCCGCATCGGTGATGGTTTCCCTGTAGGGTTCAGACCGGTCGATCACATCGCCAGGACGTGCGAGCAGGTCCGGGTGTGCCTCGAGATATGCACGCTGCTCCGTCTCGATCCGGCGCTCCGCCCGTGAGACAACCTCCCAGTCCCGGTCCTCCACCTGCTGCGCTGTCAGGCCCTCTGCGCGCATCTCCTGACGGATTGTCCCTTCCATCTCCCGCACCGCGCCCTCATGATAATGGAACCGCTCGCTGACCGGTTCCGCTTCCATGACGCCATCCCGGCGCAGCACGTTCTCGCGCTCCAACAGCGTGCCAAGTTCCACATGTACATCGTTGAGAATGTCGCGGGCCTGTTCCAGATCGGCGCGGCGTTCGAGGTTCAGATCGCGTGCCTCGGCCACCTTGGCAAGATCATCTGCGATCCATTGATGCTCCAGCGCGGCGCTCGAGGCCGCGGTCTCGATCCGGGCCACCACTTCCGATGTGCTGATCCCAGTGCCGTGTAGTGCCGCGTCAATGCGCGATCTCAGGTCGGGCTCGGCCAGTCGCTCGCGCTGATTGGCGTCAATATTGGCCTCGGAATAGATCCCGCCCTCCGAGGGGGCCTCTGACAGCGAGCCCGAGCGCAGCCCCAAGGGCTGCATGTGCTGGACCTGTGTCTGGATCTCGATGAGGCGTTTTTCCAGCACGGGACGTTCCGCGTCAGACTTCTCGGCGATCATGCCCTGCACCCGCGCGAGCTTCTCGGCATAGAGGCTTCTGAGATCCTCGAAGCTTTGATCCTCAGCCATATACACATCTCCTGTTCGGTCCATCTGTCCGCCATGCGCCAGCACCTCGCCCGCGCGGAAGAGTGCCGCGGCGATGTCTTCCCGGGCCTCCCGGGAGGCCTCTGCGGCAAGCGAATGGTAGACGGTTCTGGTGTTAGCGATCTCCGCCAGCGTCCGGGTCAGGTCCTGCCCCACGCGTTCGCGCTCGCGGGGCGCGCGGCCCTCGTCTTTCGCGGCGTAAACCTCGCTGGTGCGGGCTGGGTAATGCACGACGCCGCGATCCACCCGCCGCGTGGCCTCCAGCCGTACACCATACTTCTCCGCCTCCTCGACCATGGCGAGGCGGAAGTCGTCATAGTTGAAGCGGTGGTTGCGCCCCAGAAAGAAGAACTCGCCTTCCTGCGAGCGGCGGTTCAGCACCAGATGCGCATGCGGGTGATCGCGGTCCTCATGCACCGCGATGATGTAGTCGAAATGCCCCTTATCGGTCTGGAAGAACCGCTCGGCCACATCCGTCGCGATGTCGCGCACATCCTCCCCGCGCGTGCCGATGGGGAAGGACATGAGCATGTGGGTGGTCTGCCCAAGCTTGGGCTTGAAACCCGCATCCCACCGCTTGGCAAAGCGCTCGGTCAGATCCTTGATGTCACCCGCCTCGAGCTTCGTCTTGCCATCCAAGAACCCGCTACTGTCCACGATATGGGTGGACTTGGTGGTGAGGTAATCGAGCTGGTTTGCGAGCTGCGATTTGGTATGCGTTCCCCCGCCCCGGATCGCCTTGAAGACTGCTGGCCGATGCCCTGCTGCCGCGCGCACAAGCTGGGTCTGCTTGGCCACGTGCAGCCCCTGCATTGAGCCCCGGACGCGGCTCCAGCCATCCCGAAAGACCTCGCCCGTGACGGCATGGACGGCATCATTCAGCCGCATGGGCAAACTCCCTCAGCGCGGCCGTGGCCTGCAGCTGCATCGCGTCCCGACGGCGGCGCAGGAGCAGGTCGATCTCGTCAGCGGAATCCAGGATGAACCGCGCCAGCCCGCGCATCTGTGCGAGGCGCAATTCGGTGAACTCCGAGCCGGCCCCCTGCCCCTGCCGGTTGGCCTGCGCCATCTGCTTGGCGATCTGCGCGACCCCATTACCGACCTCGTGCAGAGAGGCGCGGTAGCGCGCCATCTCTGCTGCCATCTGCGCGTCCGGAACGAACACCCCGCCTGCCGCCTGAATGAGCCGCCTGAGCCCCTCGGCACGGCTCTCGATTCCGGCTGTCGCAAGGACCGCGTCGAGCGCCGCAAGCTCCGCGGCCGTGACCTTCACACTGACCGCTGAGACCGGAATTGCGGCATCCGTCTGGCGCTCGGCATCGGCTTTGAGCGTGTACTGGATCGCCCGCACCGACACGCCAAACCGTTCCGCCAGCACTGAAGTGGAAACGCCTTCCGCAGCTTCGCGAACGATCTCCATGCGGTCCGCATCTGTGAGACGTTTTGAGCGCGACATGCGAAGAAAGACCCCCTATTTCCTGCCACCTTCCACCAAGGCTGCCCCCACCTTACGATAATATATCCACCTGTCAATTATATACTTACGTAGCATTCAGGATCAGGCAGCCTTGGTGTCCGCTTCACGCCGCGGCCCGCAGGGACGCGGCTCTGCCGCCCTCATCACCACCGGGCGACCCACCTGTCCAATGGGTCCCCTTCCCCAGCACCGCCCGATGGTCTGGCCGAACACGCACGTGTTCGGACGGAACCGCGGGCGGGCGCAAACCCCACCGACAGGGCGGACAGGCAGGGTCAAGGAGGGCCAGATTTGGGTCCCCAAATCTCTGCCGCAAAAACCGGGAGGCCCTGGCCGATAGGTTTTTGTGGATGGCCCCCTTGAGGCTGACGGGCCGGTCTGTCGCGGCCTGGTCATTCCGGGCGGAGTGCGTCCGTTGAACGCGCAGGGACCGGCATCCCTGGAACAGGGATCGGGCCGCCCCAAGATCGTCCTGGGGCGGCCCATCCTCGTCAGAGGATTTAGTCCTGGGGATCTTTCGCGCTCGGTGGGAACATCACCAGCTCCGAGACCGCGACCGGGAAGTCGAGCTTGAGGCTGAAGAACTCCGAGCCGTCCCCGTTGCGGGTGTTGCGGAACATCGCACCCACTCGCTGAAAACGGGTGCGCTCCTGGCCATCGGTATCGGTGAACTTGACGGGGACGGTGGCGACGTAGTGGTTGGTCATTTGGGTTACTCCTTGTTGCGATGGGGATCACCCGGCACGGGGGCAAAAGGCTCGGTCGCAAGCGCAAATGCGGAGGGTCCGCGGCCAGCCGTGGAAGCCGTATTTGTGCTTGCCGAAGCGTGAGCTGAGGGCACGGACGGGCCGACCCCGTGCGATCCACATCTATGAGCAAAAAGGAGAGACCCAAATGACCCTTGCCATCACGCCGCAGCCAGCATCCGCGTCCTCGTCCCGCCGATCCTGGCCGGGGTACTGACGGAGCCCGCCCGCGTGGATGCGATGTTCCGAAACACCCTCCGAGGGTCGTGCTGGTCTTCAGCCTCAAATGCGATGTCTCGACCCCTCGCGTCTTGCCCCGCTGACGATGTGCGTGAGGTGCGCACCATCCCCAGCCCGTACCGATGCGGATGGGCCGCACGCTGACGGACCGGGTAGAGGGATAACGGTGCTGGCCGCCGCAGACTGCCGATCACGCATGACCAATCGCACGCGCCATAAGACATGACGAAAGGGCCGCGCCAAGCGCGACCCCCTCTCTTCAATCCTGCGACGCCTTCTTAGCCGGGTCAGCAACCCGCATGACCGTCAGGCCTTTCGCTTCCGCCTTCTGCCCGAGGTTCAGCGCGACCCCGTTGCCGCCGAAGAGTACAACCCCCGTCGCCGCGAACTTGTCGTCCAGCATCTCGTCGTTGCACTTGAACGGTGCCGCCCGCCCATGCGCGGACCAGCGCGGATCGAAGCGCGCTTGTGCGACCCCGCGTGCGCGCGCCCACCGGGCCGCAATCATCTCCGCCCCGTGCTTGCCACCCTTGTGGCAGAGGAAGATCTCCTGGTTGCGGTTCTGCTTGATCCGTTCGCGAACCTTGTCGAGCGTGTTGAAGATCACATCGACATCGGTCCAGTCGGTGGCGCCTGAGACGATCAGGGGCACCCCCTCGACTTTCGACTTCTCGGCGGTTTCGCGGTCGTGCTGCTCGAGGAGCTGCCGTGCCTCGAAGACCGCCCCGGTCTCTTGCGCGCGGACGCTTGCGCGCGACCCGGCTGCCGGGATGAAGGCGTGACCGGTCTCGATCTCGTAGCATTCCGCCGCCGCCTCGCTCATCACCTCGATGGCGCCGACGATCTCGCGCAGTTGCACAAAGCGCGCCTGCGCCTCCTCAATGGCGGTCTCGGCGATCTCCGATCCATCGTGGGATTTTGCCAGGGCGCCGATCTTGTCGGCGGTGCGGTCGACCTCCTTGCCAAGCGCCAACTTGCGGCGCTGCAGGATCGTCGCGAGCCCGTGCGCGAGCGGTTCGATCTCCGCTTCGAGGCCGGTGTTGCGCAATTGCCCGAGCAAAGCCTCGAAGCTCTCGCGGATGATGCGGTCGGTCAGGACGTGATCCTCCGGGATCGGCAGCTGTGCGTCCTTCTCGGTCAGTCCGAAAAGCTCGATGGTCTCGTAGGTGTTTGCGGTGTCGTAAGCCATGTCTGGTCTCCAGTGTTCGGTTATAGAGCCACCACGTGAGTGTGGGGGCATGGCCGAATGTCTGGTTTCCGAATCTGCCCGGGTCAGGGACGGCGCAGCCGCCGGCTTGCCGGGCGCAAAAGTTTTCTGCGCGCAACACTCGACACATGCGCGTCCTCACGCACGGGACCGCCCCGCGCCACTAGCCTCGCCCTCACCGAAAAGTTTTGCGATCCTTGACGCGGGCTGATTTGGGGGCCATCCGGAGGATATGCTTCCGCACTCATGTGTGTGTGTGTTTTGACGGTAGGTTTGCCCGACACGAGCAGGCAAACGGCCCGACCGGACGCGGGAGACGGATGCAGTGGCGGGATCGTTTTGGCCTCGGGCCAAAACAGACCAGAGCGCAATCCGGCGGAGCGGCCGGGGTGGGACGTGCTCGCGAGGCGGGCAAACCGGGATGCCGGGTGCGACGCCGCGGTGAGGCCGCATGGCCGAATGCGCGACGGACCGAAGGGCCGTTCTCCCCTGCGACACGCGCAGCCGAGCGGGGAGGCCGCAAGGCTATTGACGCATTTCGCTCGGTCGGCCCGACCTGCTTGCCAGAAGCGGCAAAATTCGGTAGTCTATTGGAGCACCAAGGAGTTTGCCATGAGCGTTCAAAAGCAATCTGTCAGTTTCACCGACACGGCCTACACATTTGCCAAGGAACTGGTCGAAGCTGGAGAGTACCCAAATATGAGCGCGGCTGTTTCGGGTGAATTGGCGAAGGCCAAGGCAGAGCGAGATCGTGAACGGTCTTTGTTTGAGGCTGAATTGGAACGCCGCCTGTCTCTGCCACTCGACCAATGGGAACCCGTCGGCGAAGCGTCCGACGTCACGGCCAGCGCACGGGCCCATCTTGCGGCGATGGCCAAAAAGACCTGATGCGATTTATCAGGCATCCGTTCTTCGAACGGGACCTTATCGGTATCGTTGATCATATTGTCGACGTGACTGACGGTGACCTTGCAGCGGCGAGCCGTCGACTAGATGAAATCGATGCCCTTATCCAGAACATTGCCGCAAACCCAAAATCTGGTGCTCGCCTCAGCGGCAAGTTGGACGGATGGCTGGTGCGCCATGGCGGCACCGGTCAGCGACTGACCATCGTATTCAAACCGCATGTAGACGCCGCACAGATATATCTCGCTCTTGTCGCGTTCGGCGGCCGGGATTGGATGAGACTGGCGTCAGCGAGACAGGTCTTCACTGACTAGCCTTAGAGCCATGGAGTGGCCGGGAAGTTGTAGACCGGACCTTCGCTGCGCCGTGCGCGAACTGGTAGGATGCGGGACAAAGTGCCCTTTCGCTGCGGTTGCGCCAACGGCTGCTATGGGAAGGTTGCATTGAGGTTGGTGGGCACGGCAGCCTTCAAAATAGCACGATTTGGTAAGGTCATTGCCCCACATCCTATTGCAGGATTTCGACCATTTCGGCGTAGCCGCGCGACGTGGCGTGTTGCAGCGGTGTGACGCCATCGCGATCACCGATGGATTTATCTGCTCCTGCATCAACGAGGATTTGCAACGCCTTGATATGATCTGGGCCGCCGTCTCCTAAAACGACAGCCTCTATCAAAGCCGTCCACGCCAGATTGTTGATATGATCCAGTGGTGCGCCGCCATCCACCAAACGTGCAACAACGTCGTGATGCCCGAGGTGGGCGGCCGCGATAAGGGCTGTCCCGTCGTAGACACTGGTGATCAGGTCAGGGGCGTTCCCGAGTTCCATTGCAAGTGACACCATTTCAGGATCGTTCGCGACAGCGGCGATGGTCAGCACGTCATAGACGCGGTTTTCCAGCGCATTCATATCCGCGCCTCCGTTTGCAAGTGCCGTCAGCGCGTCATCGTGTGATGCGAACGCCGCGACATGAGCAGGCGTGCGCTGGGATCGATCTCGGATGTCCACATCGGCACCTGCTCCGATCAGTCGGTTAATTACATCCACGTCGCCTTCGTGGGCGGCAAGATGCAGACCTGTGTAGGACGCAATGTCTGATGCTGACGGGGCTGTCTGCGCATGGGCAGACCCAAAAGAACCAATTACCAAAGCGAGCAGCAGGAAACGAAACATGATGTTGCCTTTCAGAAAGAGGGGCCCGCCCCCCGAGGGACGGGCCATGTACTTTACTCAGCACCGATTGCGTCAAGACCTGCGCGGGCACATGTCTCGTCAATTGCGCCAGATGGTGCGCCACCGACACCGATGCCACCGACCAATGCGCCACCGATCCGGATGGGCAGGCCGCCAGCCTGGATCACCAGACGGCTGTCCATATCGCGCAGACCACCGTTTTCAGGGTTACCACCGATAAACCCCGCAAGACCTGCCGTGTCACGGCCCATACTGGCGGATGTGAACGCTTTGCCTGTGCTGGACCCAACGGTATGCGGGCCCGCGTTGTCGGCACGCAATAGCACTTTGGTCTCGCCGCTGCGCGCAACGATTGCGACGCTGACATTGTGACCTTCGGCAGAACATGCAGCGACGGCAGCCTGTGTTGCTGTGGTTGCCATATCGAGCGGCAAGTAAGGAGCTGTGGGCAGGTCTTGGGCGAAGGCTGCAGCGGGTGTCAGCAGAGCTGTGGCAAGTGCGATGGAACGGATCATTGTGTATTTCCTTTTGTTGAACTGATGCTCCAGTTCTAATTCGCCGCTGTGATCGGCGATATTCGTAGCATCCGCAAAGGTGTCCGTAGTTCTACTGATAAGTGTGTTAGTCTGCCTGTGCATCCAACCAATAACGGGTCAATTCCGCCGCCGAGGACGTGCCCGCTTTGGCCGCAATAGCCGCGCGGTGACTTTCAACTGTGCGGGGTGACAGGGTCAGCGCGTCAGCGATTTGCTTGGTCGTCAGACCCTTTGCGATCATCTCAAGAACCTGTTGTTCGCGTGTGGACAGATTGCGCACCAATGCCACCGCTTCTGCGCGTTCTTCCAAAGCCTGCTGGTTAGCTTCCAGCTCTGCATGACCCTTCTGGATTGCGTCGATCAGGTTTTGTTCGTCGACGGGCTTGCTCAGAAAATCAATCGCCCCATTGCGAAACGCGCGCCTGCACGCCTCGATATCGCCGTGTCCGCTGATAATGACGGTGGGCCATGACACGCCTTTCTCGGTTAGCTTTTCTTGCAGTTTCAGCCCCGAAATAGCAGGCATCCTGATGTCAAGGATCAGGCATCCCGGCGTCAAGTCTGCCACTTGGCTCAGGAATTTCTCGGGCGAGGCAAAACTGCACACATTCAGCCCGACGGTTTCCAACAAAAGGCTCAGCGCGTTGCGAACAGCCTCATCATCATCAACGAGGTAAACATGGTTGGTCATGGTCTCACCGTCTTGATTGAGCGCGGCAGGGACAAACGGAACGTGGTCTGGTCGGTGTCGTCGAGCAGCTTGATATCACCGCCCATTTCCTCAATCAGCCTTTGACACAGCGCAAGGCCAAGCCCCGTTCCATCCGGTTTGCCTGTCACGAAAGGCTCAAAGACGCGAGGCCTAAGGTCGTCAGACACCCCCGGCCCGGTATCGCTGACATCCAAAATGACCGACGGGCCATCGACATACGTGCGGATCGTGACCTGTGCCTCGTCCGAGGCATCAAGCGCGTTGCGCATCAGATTAAACACAACCTGTTCCAACTCGACCGGATCGGCGTCAATGAAAAGTGGGTGATCATACAGCGACAGGGTAATGCCAGCCCCCTTCGTCTTGGCCTCCAATGCCAACAGATTTTTAACGCTTTGCGCGGCTTCATGGACGGAACAGGCCTCAGACGGGGCACGGTTCGGTTTGCTCCACCTTCGCAGGCGATCAAGGAGATTTGCCGCGCGCTGTGCTTGGGATACCGTGTCGTCCAACACAGTGCCAAGACGTGCGACCTCACCACGCCGCGCCAAATGGCGGCCAGCCTGCGCTTGACTCAGGATTGCGGTCAGAGGTTGCGCCAGTTCATGCGCCATGCCGCTGGCCATTTCGCCCATTGCATTCACGCGGGAGGCGTGGGCTAGCCGCGTTTCCTGCGCGCTCAGCTTGGCGCGGTCTTCTGCATCTTTGGTGCGCGCGCGTTGCTTTAGACCGAAGGCTGACAGCAAAAAGAGGGCCGTGACCAGTGCGATAACAAAGACCACTGTCTCGACCGGCAACAGGTCAGACAGCCCAATTGTCAAAGAGGTCTCAAACACCAAAGGCTGAGACGCACTGCCGAGCGGTTTGGAAAACCCAGTCTCACCCGATGAAACCTCACCGACCAATGCCGTTTGACCATCAGGCGTCGACAGACGCAAAGAAGCTGATGGCGTGTCCCAAAACGGATCATCTGTGGCAATCAGCGCGCGGGCGTCAATCACCAGCGCTAAACCGTGCCGTGCCGCATCAGAATTAGGGGTGCGTTTCACTAGCAGATAGTGATCCGGCAGGTCCGGCATTGGCCCAATTTGCAAAGCCCCGGTCGAGCGGCGGGCCAATTCAATGACGCGTTCCCTCGCCTGTAACGAAAGACCGGGCTGCGTTTCTATGGCGGTTTGGGACGGAACGTATGGGACAACATTCACCGACGTAATACGTGGGTAAAACCGCCTGATCGTCGCGGCCACGTCTAACAGTAAGTCCTGCCGCTCCATCCCACCAGCCACAAAAATTGCAGACAACGATGTCAGATGCGCATCGTGCTGATCAGCCCGCTGTGAGGCCAGACGATGCAGCGTTTCACTTTTGATCGTCAGTTCACGCACCAAGTTCTGTCGTTCAAAAAACGCCACCCCGCCGAGAGCGAGCATGACGGCAAGCGCCCATAGCAAAGTGTTCCGCCAGAAGTTTGTTGGATATGAGACGGCCATTTGCATTCATCGCAGGTGTCGGCGCAAACACCAATCCGTATTTCTACGGGCAAAAAGCTTTGCGTCAATGCCAACCGGCTTGAGATTCCTTAACAAAAAGACCTACATTTTCATCTGCGCAAAAGAGCGGACATTGATGCAACGTGCAGCATTGGATCTTCTGGGCTCTTCGGTAGCATTAGCTGCGGGCGACACGAACGTCAGCAATGTACGCCGGGTTCATTCAACCACACCAGTACAGAAAAAGGGGAACCGTGGTCCCACGGCTCCCCTTTCGGTTCAGATCGTCTCCCCCTCGCGCGCCGATTAGGCAACCAGCGACAGCCCCGCGCCTGCGTCCTGCGGTTGCTCACCGCTGTCGATGAACGGGATGATCGAGAAGGTCTGCCCGCCGCGCTGTTTTTCGTTCTGCACGGCGTTGACGCGCAGATCGCCATCGGGCGTGTTGATCAGCAGCGACAGGTAGTCATTGCCCGTGCGGCTGCTTTTGGCCATCCACGCCGATCCGACGCGGATCGGTGTGCCCCGGGGCGAGCTGACCTCGACGCGGTAATCCGGGTGGGTCTCCTCGGATTTGTAGCTGTTCTCGATCAGCATGAACTCCAGATCGAACATCATGTTGGCGATGTAGCCGGTGAAGGCGTTGTCAGCGTCCATGGCGGTCAACTCGCCCGAGATCGAGCCGGACTTCATCAGGCCGTTCGAGACCAGCGGGATGATCTCGAAGTCGCCGCTTTGGGTCGCGCGCGCCTCTTTCGTCTGCACCGCGTTGACCCGGAACGGGCCCAAGCCGACATCGATCTGCATCGAGACGTAGGGGTTGCCGCTGGTATTGCCGGTCTCGTTCCAGGCCGTGCCGATGCGCACCTTGCGACCGGATTTGTTGACTGCCGTCACGTCAAAATCCGGGCTGCGTTCGGACATCTTGGCCCGCGCCTCCAACTGGATGGCGATGTCAAAGCGCGTCGAGTGGATCATGCCGGTGTACTGAGCGGCTGCGGTCTCGACATTGCGGGTGAGGGTTCCTGCGAACATGGGATGGTTCCTTTTCAGATTGTTCGGTGCCTGACGTTCTTGCCAGCGCATCCGGGATTGCTTTCTCGACCCCTTGAGGGATCACAAACCAGAAAGCTCGCTTTCCTTTCTTCCCAACCTTCAGTTTAGCGCTGACGCCTGAAAGACTGTGCCACCTTCCCGCCGGGTACGACGCCCCTCCCCTGCCCGTCTGGCCTCGGATGGCTGTCCTGGGTATTCTCGTCGCCCTCCTCCGATCCCGCAATGAAGAACTCTGCTTCCTCCCCGTTCAACCGCTGCCCGCTCCGGTCGGTCAGCCCGATGGTGCTACCGTTCGGCTCAAACGTGATCAGGTATTGGCCGAGGCTGTCCTTGTGCACGCGGTAGCCGGTGTTGGCCCAATGTACGGTCTGACCTGCATCGATGGCGGCTTTGATCTCTCCGAGAGTCATGATCGTCCCCTCGCCTATTCTGCTGCCACTGAAGTTACGTCCCAAGTGGCGTCTGGTCCGGTTCCAACAATCCGGGAGAGGATGCCCGCTGTGTCGATCCCGTCCCCGTGCGGCAGAAACACCCGCAACTGAAAGGCGATGATCTCCGTGAAGCAGCCGAGGGCCTTGAGGCCGTCGATCATGCCCCGATCCGCACCGCCCAACTCAAGGCGCATCTCGCCTGCGACACGACGACGGGTCAGAGTCAGACCCCGGCCCAGATCGACCGGCGCGGTGGTGCCGAGGGCGGCGGTCAGCATCTCCTGCGGTGTTTGCGGATTGGAGACGAGGAAGCGGGCGCGCAGCGCGGCCGCCCCTTCTTCGCTCAGCGTCCGCCCGATCATCGCGGTCGCCCCGTCGGGCGTGACCCGGTAGATGCGCTCATTGGTGGTCGGAATGTCCTTCCAGATAGGCAACAAGAGCCCGGTCAGCAGGTAGAGCTTGATCGTGGTGGTTTTTGGCAGGGACGCAGCCTCGGCATCCCAAAGCCTTGCAAACTCAGGCCTTCCGATGTCTTCCCAGGCCGAGGACTCGAACCGCGTCTCCTCCAGATAGCTGGACCCGTTTGGCCGCACCGCCTTGCGCATCAGCGTGACAATGTCCTCGTCATACATCTGCATGGGGCGCGCCGAGATGAGCGCTGCGCGTCCCGAAGCACGGTTAACCATCGGTAGCTTGTCGGGATTGCGCGACAGGGCGTCATCCGCCGACAGCACGTGGACCGGGTCCGTCACCTCAAGTCCGATGATCCGCGTCACCGCCCCGGATTTCGGGCAGGTCCAGAGATCCTCGGTGGAGACCTGCTCGATCTTTTCGCCGCGCAGGGTTTCCACGCCGAGATCGAGCGTGCCCGCCGCGCGCGCCCGTTCCGTCTGATCAGCGATCCGACGCATGAACTCGGCAAAGAGCGCGTTCTGCATGTGGATGGGAAGGGCAAGCACCCGGTTGAGAAACCGCTGGATCGGCGGCAGCTCCTCGAGCAGCACCCCGTCCTTGTCGATCAGCCGCAGGGCCGTCCAGTCGGTGAAGCTCTCGTAGCTCATCGCCTCAGCGCGTCCGGCGGCAAGATCGGCGAAATACCCACGTAGTGCGGCCCGCGCGATCGGGCTTTCCAGATTGTCCTCCTCGCGGAACATGCCCTGCGAGCCGGTTTCGCGCTGACCCTTGGTCAAGGCCCCCAGCTGGTCGAGGCGTTTGGCAATCGTCGAGGTGAAACGCTTTTCGCCATGCACATCCGAGGTGCAGACGCGGAAGAAGGGCGCGCTGACCTGGGCCGAGCGATGGGTGCGGCCCAGCCCCTGGATGGCCGCATCGGCGCGCCAGCCGGGTTCCAACAGGTAGTGCCGGCGCCGTTTCTGGTTCTTCGCCGTTTGCGCCGCGTGATAGGACCGGCCCGTACCGCCTGCATCGGAGAAGATAAGGATATCCTTCTCGCCGTCCATGAAGGCTTGGGTCTCGGATGAATTACTGCTGGCGGCGCGCTTTTCGATGAAGAGATGACCATCCTCGGACTTGAGGGGCCGGATGGACCGCCCCGTGACTTCTGCCACGGCCTCGTCGCCAAAGGCCCAGAGGATCTGATCCAGCGCCGAAGGGATCGGGGCGAGCGTCATCAACTCCATCATGGCCGCATCTCGCAGGGCGAGCGCCTCGCGCGAGACAACGAGCGCGCCGGTCTCATCCCGCAAAGGTTCGGCCACCATGTTGCCGTCGATCTCGACCAGCTTTTGCGCATGAATCGGGAAGGCCTGTTCGAGGTAGCCCAGAACATAGTCGCGCGGCGTCAAGGCCCCCTCAACGAGTTCATCCTCCGGGTCCATTGTCTCAAGTCGACGTTTCAGCAGGCTCTCACCTGTCGAAACCACCTGGATGACGCAAGCCTTGCCCGTTGCCAGATCGTCCTTGATGGCGTGGATGATGCTTGGAGCCTTCATGCCCATCAGGAGATGGTTGAAGAAGCGCTGCTTCGTGCTCTCGAAGCGAGATTTGGCCGAGGCGCGTGCTGCCGACGCATTGGTCTCGCCCGAGGCATCGTTGACGCCGGTCGCAGTCAACGCCGCTTCGAGATTGTGGTGGATCGTCCGAAACGCACCCGCGTATGCGTCGTAGATCTCGATCTGGGCCGGGGTGAGCGCGTGTTCGAGCACGTCATACTCCACGCCATCAAAGCTGAGGGCGCGCGCCGTGTAGAGGCCGAGCGTCTTAAGATCACGCGCGACCACCTCCATGGCAGCCACGCCGCCGGCTTCCATCGCAGAAACGAAACTCTCGCGGCTTGGGAAGGGGTATTCGGGGCCCTGCCCCCAGAGCCCCAGCCGCGCGGCATAGGCGAGATTGTGCACGCTCGTGGCACCCGTGGCCGAGATGTAGAAGACGCGGGCGCGGGGTGCTGCCAGTTGCAGCCGCAGGCCAGCAAGGCCCTGCTGGGAGGGTTTGACCCCCCTGCCCTGCTCGGACCCTGCTGCGTTCTGCATGGCATGGGCCTCATCAAAGGCCAGCACGCCTTCGAACTCCGCGCCCATCCATTCGAGGATCTGGCTCAGTCGCGTGGTGCCGCATTTGCCCGCGGACCGCAGCGTGGCGTAGGTGACGAAGAGGATACCGTCGCCCATCGGGACCGGCTGGTCCGATTTCCATTTGGAAAGCGGCTGAATGTCGGCAGGCGAGCCGCCGAGATCGGTCCAGTCGCGGATCGCGTCCTCAATAAGCGTGGCGGATTTGGAGACCCAGATCGCCTTTCTGCGCCCGGCCAGCCAGTTGACAAGGATGAGCCCCGCGCATTCGCGGCCCTTGCCGCAACCGGTGCCGTCGCCGAGGAAATAGCCAAGGCGATAGGCACGTGCATCCTGGTCATCATCGGCGCGCGTCAGCTTGGTCTGGTCGTAATCGATAGTGAACCGACCGGGCAGGTCGCGCCCATGGGCGTCATGCGCCATGATGATGGTTTCCAGCTGCGCCTCGGAGAGGTGACCCTCCTCGATCAGCTTCGCGGGCAGTCGCAAGTCATCACTGCCCGTGTTTGAGGGCATGGGCGGGGCAACCGAGGCCATTGCGATGCTTTCAACGAGCGGCGTGGGATGTTCCTGCGCACTCGCAATCTCGATCCGTTGCGGACGGTAGCGCGCATAGATGTCCGAGATGGGCGTGTTGTCGCGCGGGGTCTGAAGGCTTGTGAAGCTGAGCGGGACAACGGCCTTGGCCCGGGGTTTGGAGGGGGCGACAGGCGCAGCGGCGGCCTTGCGCGGGGCAGATGATGGAACGCTCGACCGAGTATGAGGGATCGCTGCCGCCCGTTGGACTGGGCGCATCTCGGTCCGGGTCGCGGCCACGGCGTCAACGAAAGGAAGGACTTCCTCCAGATCCTGAACCGCGGCGCGGATCATTTCGCCGTCCTCCTGCACCTTGTCGAAGACCATCAGCTGGGTTTCGACAGAGGTGCCGAGCTTGCGGTAGATTGCCCCGGCATCGTCAGCGCCAAGCGTGGCGTCAGGAGACCGCAGGCGCGGGACCAATGCGCGGCATCGCGTTCGGGCGTGAATCCCGGCGGCATGATCGCCACCAGCCGCCCGCCGGGCGCGAGACGCTTTGCAGCCCCGATGAGATGTTTTGCAGCGATGTGCTTGTCGCGGGAACGATCGACCGAGGAGGCGAAGGGCGGGTTCATCACCACGACGTCGGGTAGAACCGGCGTCTGCAGCAGATCGTCGATATGCTCACCGTCATGGCCCGTCACATCGCCACCGAAGAGGGCCCGCAGGAGGCACTGGCGAAAGGGGTCGATGTCGTTGAGCAAAAGCGTGGCACCAGCCCGGGCGGCGAAAGCTGCCAGGGCACCGGTGCCAGCCGAGGGCTCCAGAACGGTCTCGCCCTTGCGGATCGCCGCGGCCCGCAAGACCAGCGCCGCAAATGGCAGCGGCGTGGAAAACTGCTGCAGCCGGATCTGCTGCTCGGAGCGGCGGGTTTCCGTCAGCAGCCGTGAGGCAAGCAGCTTTGCAGCAGCGAAGTCACCTGCCGCGCCGTCCCCACGCAGCACAACCTGGATGGCTGCGGCCTGCATCAGGTCATAGGCTATGCGCCAGTCCCAGGCGCCCCCGGCATCGCTGCCATGAAACGTCTCGCGCATGATGCGCGCCAGCGCTGAACTGCGCAGGGGTTGATGGTCGATCTCCGCGCCGATCTGCGCCAGCGCAGAGGTGAAATCAGCGTCGGAGGTTGAGAGAGCCGGGCTTGCCGGATTGGGCTTGGACATGGGATTTTCCTTTGGATCAGGGTCTGAGTTCCAAAGGACAAAAAGCCCGCTTTCGCTTTTCATGGTGACGGGGGTCAGACCGCGCTGACCTCCAAGGCTTGGTCAGGACTTGGCTTCGACCTCCCGTTTCGCATCAATCAATGCCTGTGCGGCCTGCATCACCTGAACCTGAGATGTTCCCGAGCGTGCATCCTCCAGCGCGGCCTGCACCTGCGCGCAAAACCAGGCGTCATAAGAATTCGCTTCAGCGGCCATGGAAATGCTCCTCGAGAGCTTTATCCAGAAGCTTGCCAAGGCCATGGGGCATGTCTGCAACGTGCACCGCGACTGGCAAACGGCCCCGCTTCATCTGGGACGCGCATTGCTCATCGAGACCAAGAAGTGGCCCTTCCTTTCCCGTTTCGTCCATTGCGTTTTCTCCAACCGTGTTAAGGCGTGAGGTTACATCACCTTGCGTGATACCGTAAACGGCGGTGCCGTTAGGGTCGCAGAAAATCATCCTAGGCCACTTACCGATCGGGCGCCGCTTCAAGGGAAGTTTCGAACCGCTTGTCCGCCGCCGCGGCTTCTTTCAGGAGCGCGTCAAAATTGTCAGGTGGGTTGCCATCTTCCAGCATCCCTTTGAACGTCGCATAGGTATCCGTCTTGCTGCCATAGGCGCGCAGGGTCTTGTCGTCGTTCACCCAGGCCACCACGATGACCTTCGCATCGCTGTTGAACCGATAGAACAACCGATACTGTTGGAAGAATTTCGCCCGGAACCAGTGCTTGCGGTGATCGCCGAGTGTGCCGCCTTGCCGGAAGGCGGCGGCACCCGGATCTGCCGGTATGGCCTCGGTGACCAGCTTGAAGATGGCGGCCAGCCGTTTCGTGGAATTCTTCTTGCGCCAGGTCTTGGGATCGCGTGCCTTACGCGCCTCGACCTCCAGGGTCAGCCCTTCGAGCTGGTCCAGAAAGAGCGGATGCGCATAAATCGACCATCCGTTTACGACAAGGGGCGCTTGAGCGGGCACGCTATCGCCGCTCATTCATCCTCGAGCGATAGCGGCGCATCGAGATCGACGTCAACGTCTCCGACCAGTGCTGCAAGACGGTCATGCAAAGCCCCATCGAACGCCCGAATGCGGTCCGGATGCGCCTTGATATCGGCCTCGACAAAATCGAGAAAGGCGCCGAGCACAGGATCTTCCTCGTCGCTGCGCACGGGCTCAATATAGACCCTGCCACTCGGCTCGGTGCAGTAGCGAATCTGGTCGCCCTTGCCCAGCTTGAGCTGCTTGCGCACACCCGCCGGCACGGTCGTCTGATACCGATCCGTGAGTTTCGAGACATCTTGTGCGAGCGCTGTCATGGCAGTCTCCTGAAAGAATGGGGGTCTTTGCTGCCTGCGATAGGTAATGCATTTGCATTGCTCTGTCAAGATAAGCCGCAGGATCTGCTGTCGCCGGGCAGGTCGATGAACCGTCCGGCGCAGCACCTAGTCTCGCCCCGCGAGATACTCCGCCAGCACAGGACTGGCCGCACCCTTCGCGAAACTGAGCAGCTCCGAGCCCGCAAGCGAGGCCTTCGACAGGCGTACGAGCCCACCGGTTTCCTCGATGCGGTAGCAGCGGCGTTTTTGCCGCCCACGCCTGTAGTGCGTCGCGGTCACGATCTGGCAAGTGCTGCCATCGGTGAGCGTCACAGGGGTGGCGAGCCTGATCTTGTCGCCTTCCTCGTAGTCCGGGATCGCAGCCCAATCCCGGCAGCGCTGGCGCCAGTCCTGGGCGTAGCTGTCCGGGTCTTTCAGGTTGGAGAGGAGCCCGATCAACGCAAGGGGAGCACGAGACTCGTTCGGGCCAGCGCTTTCCTCCATGTCCTTGTAGCCCCAGCAGCCGTCATCATATCGGGTGAGGAAGACAGCCCCGAACGTGATGGAGCCATCCACATCGGTCACATAGGTCGCGTCTTCGACAGCGGTGCCGTCGAGATTGGTGACCCTTGCCGCCGCATACCAGGTGGAGCCGACCTTGCAGGCTTTGACCAGTTCGGTTTTGCGCGTGTCGCCATGAGAGGTGCAGAGCCGGGCGATTTCCGCTTTCTCATCCGCGTAGGTTTTGACGCGGCGGTCGGTGTAGAAGAGCCATCCCATCTCAGAGTCCTTTCTCTAATTGGGGGAATTGTTGTCGCCAATGTCCCGAGAAGGCCGCAGGCCTGGCAGGGTATTGGCGATGCTTGTTTGAGAAAGGGCGCGTTACGCCGCCCTCCGGTCATCGATTTCCATCAGCGCATCGAGCGGCACGCGGTAGGGCTGCATGGCGTCGAAATCCTCGCAATTGCCGCAGTTCTGCACGATCGCGAAGGTGTCGCAGGCATCCTCGAGGATGACCCGGAAGGTGCCGCCGAGGCCCGAGGGCACCTCGTAGGTCCCGCCGATGAGATAGTCCGAGGCCCGGCGCACGAAGACGCGGATGCTGTGGCCATCGGTGGCCAGCCGGATGGCCCCCCGCCCCCGGTCGATGAGCACCTGCACGTCATCCAGGGTGTCGGTGTAGAACTGGCCGGTCAGATCGCGAAACGCCATGCGGCGCTGCGCCATCCAGTCGGTGTCCCGAAACGGGTTCATGCCGTCGGCGAAGGCGAAGGACGGATCGGCCTGTTCGGTGGTGACGATACGGGTGGTCGTGCCATCGATGCCGTTTGAGCGCAGATGCACACCATTGCCGACGATCAGGATCAGGGCGGGCCTGTCCACGGGCCCGTTCCAGTTGGGCAGGAAGGTTTTGCAGGCGCGCGCATGGGCGATCTGCGCCGCAACTGCGGAGGCAGAGAACTTGAGAATAGCCATGGGGATGTCTTTCTGTTCGGTTTGGAAGGGTCGACCCGCGCGGGCGACGTGGTCCACGCGCGGGTCGCGTAATGGCTCAGGCCGCTTGCGCGACCTCGCTGTCAGGCTCCGGGGTTTCCGCAGTGGGCTCCGCCTCATCACAGGCGACACCGGCGGTCTGCATCATCGGCGGGCACCAGGCGGCCACGGCAGCGCGCTGCGCGTCGGTGAGCGTGGCGAAGGGTTCAGCGAAGAGTTTGTCGCAGAAGGCGACGATCTCCTTCTTGCTCGACGAGGCGAGCGTCACAGCCTCCTGGGCGAGACCCAGATCCTCACCGAGGATCTTCAGGAGCCAGGCCTTCTTGAAGCGGTTGAAGAGCGCCGCATTCGGCGTCCAGTGGGCGCGGATGTCGGGCATGATCTCGATCTCGAACGCATGCATCAGGCTGTCGCGCTGGCGGTCCCGCGCGAAGCAGGACTGCGTGGTGCTGGCCGTGGCATAGGCCACGAGCTTGGCCTTCTCCCCAGTCTTCAGCGCGCGAAACGCCGCGAACTGATCGGCGGGCGGGCGGGTATCATCGAGCCAGGAGAGGTCAAGCGCATCATGCGCCGCCGCCACCTGCTCAAGCGAGGTCTCGTCGATCTCGTCCATCTTGGCATGGCTGCGGTATTCCTTGCGGGCATCGATCTTGATCGCCTGTGTGACACTCATGCCGCTGGCCAGAACGTCACTGACCAGCTTGAAGAGCGTCAGATCGAGCGTGGCTTCCGGATGCAGCGCCATCGCGGCGCCAAGGGCCATGGCCCGCTCGGTCTTGAGGTCCTCTGCCAGCGAGGCTGGATAGGTGATTTCTCCGGCGTCTGGGGCCTCCTCCCCAGTCGGGTTAGCCGAGGAGCCGCGCGCACCCTCCTCTTTGACGGTGTCCTCCGGGCGCACGAGGCCAATATGGAGCGTGATCTGCCCACCCTGCCACGAGGCAATCACACCAGCGCGGGCGAGGTCCTCGGCGCTGTAGGCCTCCTGCAGATCGCGGGCTTCCTCTTCCAAGGCGTCCACGCGCTCGTAAAGGGCGTTGTAGGCACCGTCCTCGAGCCCCTCATCCTCCATCTCGAGCTGCAGTTTCTCAAGCTCGGCGGTGATTTCATCCACGCGCTTTTGCGCAGCCTCATCAGGCTCGATCGGGCCGGGATAGACGCGGCCGTAATCGGCCATGGTCGCGTAATCATAGCGGACCATCGCATCGGCCCAAGCAAAGCCCAGCCTCATACGGGCGTCCTCGGCGGCTGCACCAAGCTTCTCGAGCAAGATGGTCTCGACCAGAGCCGCATCCTCAAGCACGGAATGCTCATCCAGCAGATCGGCTGCGACGGCACCGCCACGCGCCTCGTAGTCCACGCGCACGAAAGCCCCGATATCGTCGCTGACCTGCACGCCGCGGGATTTGAGGGCCTGACGGACGGTATAGGCCTGCAGATAGCCGCCGTCCTTCGTGAGCGCCTCGAAGACCTCGCGCTGCGCCTCCTGGCTTGGATGCTCAGCAAAGGCCTTCATCGTGTCGAGCGTGATCACCTTGCCCCGGGCCGCGGCGCGGATGTCGGGGTGGATAAGGCCATAGCGCAACCGGCCTTTCACGGCGGCCACCGTGGTGCCGAAGGTCTTTGCGATCGTCTCGGGCGTTTGGCCATCGACCTCCATCATCCGGGCGAAAGCCTCGAACTCGTCAATGGCGTTCATCGGCGCCTGGGTGACGTTCTCGGCGAGCGACAGCGCCGTGGTGACGTCGCAGTCTTCTGGCACAAGGCGGCAGTCCACCTTGGTCTTCGCCGTGAAGCCCTTGATGGCCTTGTCAGCGACCAGCTCCTTCAGCGCGGCATGCCGCCGGCCACCGGCCAGCACGGCGTATTTGCCGTCGAACTTCTGGACCAGGATCGGCTGCAAGAGGCCCAGAACGGCGATGCTGGCCTTCAGATGCGCGATGTTCTCGGGATCATAGGTTTCCGGCGAGTTGCTGCGCACATTGGCGGGATGCGGGACCAGATCGCCGATGGCGACGGTGAGAGGGGCAAAGTTCGTGGTCATGGGGTATCCTTCCAGGTGGGTGAGGTGTGGCCCGCGCCTTCACCCGCGTGACCAATCCCCGGCTTCAGGGATCACCACGACAAAAGGCCCACTCTCCCTTTGAGGGGTCAGTGGGCCTTCATCGCCTGGGGTTTCAGCAGGGGGTGTCCCCTGCCCTACCAGTCGCGCGCCAGCATGATGGTCAGCACGCGCATGGTGGTGGCGGGATTGTCCGGGGTCTCAGCCCCGTAGCGGAAATCCGAGTCTGCTTCATAGAGATCGATTTTCCAGAACACGGTCTCGCCCCGGATCTCGACCGCGCCAAAATCGTGCCATCCCTCGGGATCATTCTCAGGCTCGAATGTGGCAAACTCACCGGTCGCCTTCACCGCCTCGGCCATGAAGCCGTCACCGGCCTCCATAAGCGCGCGGGTGACATGCATCCGGCCCTGGATGGGCCGCGCGGGCGGCACTCCAAGGCATGCGAGCTTGCGAAACGCGTCGTTCTGCGCCGCGATCACGGTCGGATCCGGACGGTCTGGCAGGGGTTGAACGGTCATGGACATGGGGATCTCCTTTGAGAAGTTAAAACACCCTTCTCAAAGCCCGCTTTTTCTTTTCCGCATGTCGGAAAACCCGGTCCAAACCTGCCCGAACCAAACAGTTCCGACAGTCCGCTCAGCGGGACGAAACTGCGGTTCGCGTCACCAATTCGATTGTCCGCTTCGGCAATGACAATGCCTATGATTTCCTCGCCAATATGCAACCGGCTCAAAAAGAAAAGATCATGGCGATGACAAGATCCTAGGCACGGCCCTCTACACCTCATTGAGATCCGACGGGATGACGAAAATCTAGGCTGGAACAAAGAGGGGTGGCGCAATGTGCTGTTTTGTTTTCGTGAATTTGAAAAATCTGACATCTCTGACAGGGCATTTTCTCGTGCCCGAACCCTTGGGAACCAATCGCGCGGGTTGTCAGCATGATGTCGCCCTAGTAGCGCTGTCGGACAAATTGGAATTGGTCCGACAGCGCCATTCAGCAGGCGTAGCGTGTCCGGTTCGTCATCTTCGCCGAGGTCTTGAGTAGCTACCTAAGTGTAACGACCGGTCCGAAAATCCGCGACCAGCTCTCAGCTTGGTGGGACGACTGCTTTATATGTGCTGCCATTCTTCTGGAACCCAAGCGTAGGCCCCGTCTTTTTCTTCGACATGACCGATACCAGGGAACGGCAAATGGGTGCCCGCAACGGCGATCTTGTCGGCAACCACCATATCCAAGACACGGCGGCGCGTCTCGGCGGCCTGCACGCCATCTGCGTCAAAGGCGATACCGGCATCAGGGTGGCTAAACTGCAGCGACGCCACAGCTGTGCTGTCTCCCCATATGATCAACTGATCAGAGCCATCCGACACACGGACCCCACTGTGTCCTGGGGTATGCCCCGGCATTGCCAAAGTGGTGAGGCCGCCACCAAGATCGGTATTGTCGCCAAACATTTCGGTCCGCTGAGTGTAGGCCTCGCTGACAGCACGTGCCAAGGCAAAGAAACCTTGCGAAGACTCCGGCGCACCCGATGCGATCATCTCGTCCGTCCAGAAGGCATGATCGGTTTCGCTGACATGCAACGATGCATTCGGGAAGACCGGGCCATTATCTGCGATCAATCCCCCGATGTGATCCGGATGCATGTGCGTCAACACAATGCGCGTCACGTCTTCAGGTGCAACGCCAAGCAACTCCAGCGATGTGCGCAACCTGCCTGCTGTTGGTCCAAAGGCACTGCCCGCACCAGCATCGACCAAGCTGACCTGGTCTCCTTGGCGAATGACGTGAGTACTGATTGCCAGCGGAATCGGATTCGCGGGGTCAAGATAGGCCGCCTTCATTCCTTCCGCGATTTGCTCGTCCCCGAGGTTCGTCACAAGATTCTGATCGAGCTTGAAATACCCGTCCAGCAATGTCGTCACGCGCAGATTGCCTACCATACGATCATAGAAGGTTGGAAGTGGTGCCGTTGCATGGCCCGCGGCTTGCAGGGGGTGTGGGCGTCCGGCGGCAAGAAGGGCGGCGCCACCCGCGGCGCCCAGAATCAATCCACGGCGCGAAAGATCAAAAGAAGTCATGAGTTTTTCCTTGTTTCATATGCAGAACTTCAATTCTGCGTTTTGTATGCTTTTAGTTAAATAGGTCCAAATTTCAGATGACCACCCACCGAGAGCATGAACAGACCAACGGCCCACGGACGAGCAGCGGACATCTTACGGATTTGCAGCACACCACAACTCGGGCTCACAGCTGCCATTTTCTGCTTTGCGGCAAAGCATAGGTCAAGCGGCCTTGGCGCTGCGCTCTGCCCTGCCCGCCTCTGATCTGGCGATCAGATAATTACATGCGCGCTGCGCATCGGCGGCGTGCTTGAAGATCGCGTTCTTGTCAGAGCGCAGAACGCGCAGCCAGTTGTAGAGATAGGCCGCGTTCATCTCGAGCGTATGCGCCGTAAAGCCGAGCGTCTGCCCAAGAAACACCGAGGTCAGTTCGGCGACGATCTCCTCGCGCGCGTATGAGGTGTTACCGAACTTTGAGAGACCGAAATCACGCTTCAGTCGATGGGGAGCTTTTGTGGCATGAGCCAGCTCATGCGCCCAGACCCCGTAGAAGTTCCGCGGGTTCTCGAACCGCGCGATCGACGGCATGAACACCTTGTCCACGGGCGGCAGGTAGTAGGCTTCCGTCCCCGTGAAGACGGTCGTGATATCGAGGGCATCGAAAAACGCCTGCATATGCGGGATGGGCTCGGACGGCGGATGCTCGGGCGCGGGCTCCGGGTCGGGGAAGAAGCTATCGGGCAGGCCATCGATCTGGCAGGCATTGAACACGCGGTAGGATTTCTGAAAGCGAAAGATGCGGGCTTCCTCGGAGTGATCATCCCCGTCGCTGCGGTCATGCTCATCGCCGCCCGCGTCTTTCCGGCTTTGACCGTAATAGACGACGACAGAGGATTTCTCGCCCTTGCGGACCTTTGCGTCCAAGGCATTGGCCTGCGGCAACGTCATCCAGAAGGGAGAGCTGTGGCCCGCCATCACGGTCCGCATCGTCAGCAGGAAGTTGTTCACTCCCTGGTAGGGTTCTCCGCCCACGCGCAGGGGACGAGAGCTGCCACCTGCGGTCCATGGCTTGCGCCACGGCAGGACGCCGCGCTCGATGATGCGGATGATTTCGTTTGTGATGACCTCGGAGGCATCGAATTTGGGCGTGCGGGATCGGGCCATGGCTGGCGTCCTTTCGAGTGTTGATGAGAGGGAGTGGTGATCAGATTGACTGACGGGGCCTCGGATCGTTGATGATCCTGGCGCCGAGCCC
Organism: Roseobacter sp. MED193; assembly: GCF_000152965.1. Taxonomy (GTDB): domain Bacteria; phylum Pseudomonadota; class Alphaproteobacteria; order Rhodobacterales; family Rhodobacteraceae; genus Pseudophaeobacter. The sequence goes on from NZ_AANB01000013.1 coordinate 26,821, forward strand.
TTCGACCATGTCGATGTAGGTGGTCAGCGAGACGGACCTGCCAGGACCGCAAGGGTCAGGGTCGACCGATCCGTCCCGCGCCACGCACGGCAAGTTCGCGAAGGCGGTGACATCGGTGACGGATCGGATATCGATGAACGGCGTTCCTCGTGCGACCGCGAGGGCGGCCAAGGGAAAGCGCTCGATGGGCGCGAGAGTCGAAACGGTGGTCCAACCGAGATGGAGGAATGTCCCGCCATCCCCGCAGATCACATGCGCGTTTGGCAATGACGCCGCCTGCTTCAGATAGCCGAGATCACGCAGGACGGTCTGGCGTTCGAGACGCTGTGCCAGCGCCGTCTGGCCAGTTCGGCGCAGCTCTCTATGCCGCCACCAGGAGGCGGCGGTTGCGCGGAGCACGCGCAAGACACCTGTTTGCATGGGAGCGCCCTTCATCCGGAACGGCAGACCGGAACCCGGCCCGGACCCATCTGAGGGACCCCAAAGGCCCTCATCCGTCAGTCACAAAACCCGAAGAACACTTTCTCTTTTTCCGGCCCCTTTGGGCACACAACAAAACCGAAAAGCCCGGCCCTTCTGCCGAAGCCATTGATTTCATGCAGCAATTCCAGATCGGCAGGCAAGATCGGCAACGCATATCGGCAAAACCTTGCTTGAAAGTACGAAATGTGTTTATTTTTCAATTACTTTGCAAACATGGAAGATCGGCAAAAATGCTGGAAACACCCGCCAGGATCGAACCCTGCTTCTTCGAGGAGCATATTCCTACAGAACTGGCAGACCTTTCGGTCGACATCCAGAGGGAAGCCACTGGGCTGGGACAAGGGTTGCATCCTGACAGCGCAGCCGAACTTGCCGATCTCGTCCGTGTGATGAACTGCTACTACTCCAACCTGATCGAAGGACACAACACGCGCCCCCGCGACATCGAAAGGGCGCTGGCTGGTGCCGAGCTTGAGGAAGAAACCCGTCCCCTCGCCCTTGAGGCCCGGGCGCACGTCATCGTTCAACGGGCCATCGACGAGATGCATCGCAAGGGCACCCTGCCCCGCCCCACATCCGTCGAATTCCTGACTTGGGTCCATAAGAGCTTCTACGACGAGATGCCGGATGAGTTTCGGGTCATCGAACATCCCGACGGCACACAAGAGCCCATCGTTCCGGGACGCATGCGCCAGGATGATGATCGGGAAGTTGCGGTCGGGCGCCACCTACCTCCTTCATCGTCGCGCGTCGCCGCATTCATGGACCATTTCGACAAACGATTTCAGATTGCGGCGCGGTCTTCGAGCGGACGGATCATCGCGATCGCCTCTGCGCATCACCGGCTCAACTACATCCACCCTTTCCCGGATGGTAACGGCCGTGTCAGCAGACTGATGTCTCATGCCATGGGCCTCACAGCGGGGATTGGTGGCCAAGGGCTCTGGTCCGTATCACGTGGGCTGGCCCGCGGGTTAACCGATCGGGGCGAGTACAAACGGATGATGGATCTGGCCGACAGTCCACGCCGCGGAGACCGCGACGGACGGGGGAACCTGTCAGAAGCGGCACTGAAGACGTTTAGTGAATGGTTCCTAAAGGTGACGCTCGACCAGATCAGCTTCTCAGCAAGATTGTTCGATCTCGGCGGATTGGACCAACGGTATCGTCGTCTTGTTGCAGATACCATCGATGACAAGCGAGCGCCGGAACTAATCTCGGCGGTTCTTCGTCATGGGGCACTGGAACGAGGCGATGCGCAGATTGTGCTCAAGACGTCCGAGCGTACTGCTCGCAACACGCTGAGTAAACTGACCGCCGCCGGATACATGACGTCCGCCTCGCCGAAGACGCCGGTTCGGTTGGCGTTTCCGTTGGATTATCGAGAGCGGCTCTTTCCAAACCTCTTTGGAGACGGTGACCTTCCACAATAACTTTAGGCATTTAGGGTGTAATGCCTGGCCGCCGATTTCTTCCATGAGCGGCCAGATTTTCATCAAGGCTTGCTCGTGTGTCACTTGTCCACCGCGGTGGACATCTGCTGGTCTGAGATAAACTGAAGAACCACCACGCGCCGCTATGTGCGTTTGGACAGTTTTGGTTGCCACAAGCGCCGCTTCTCGCTCGAAGTCCACCGCGGTGGACATTAGACAGTTCGCTCATTGTTTTCGGACAGTCGCTTGATCAAAGCTAATGGATCAAATTGGTTTTGCCTTTGACCCAGGGTGATACTGTGAAAATACGCTCCAAAATCCCTGATGCGTTTTCCAAGCTGTAGCATGATGAAGATCGCGCATGACGCTTTCTGAGCTCCTACAGCATTCTTGGCTTTCTCGAAAGTCTCTGGGTGAATGCCCATCATGGGTGCAAGTGTTCGAGCATGGTTTTCAATGTCCAACCAGTTTCTAAGTCTCTCTGTGGAGAACGATGTCGCCTGATCGCAGACTGAGGTCAGCAAGTCTGGTTTCAGGGCCTCAAGGCCTATGTTGCTATCTAAATCTTTTTTTTCTTCTTCAGACTTAGATTGATGCCGGACAGTTTGTCCGTCATTGGCGGGCAATTCCATAGTTTCAGGCGGGTCATCCGGGGTAGACAAACTCTGGCATTCTGCATCTGTATTGGCGAGCAGAGCGTGGTATTCGGGGAGGCTCAGCTTCCTGCGTAGAGCTTTCCGTGCGTGGTTGATGAATGCGTTGCTAGGATCGTGCTCTTCCAAATGGGCGAGCTTTGTAAGGATCTGTTTGCGGACAAATATCCGATCTCGCCGGTTATTCTCCATCTCTTGCGCGATGGCTATAAGCTCGCTCGCACGTTGGAGCAGGGGGGTGAGAGACAATCCATAACTGATGCACTCCCCGCCGGATGAGCGAACGCGGTAGCGCTTTCGGTTCGAGCTGTCATTGCGCTTGATGAATCCGAGTTCAACGAAGCGGTTGATGTGCCTCCGGAGTGTCCGTTCGTCGATTCCGCCAACGCGCTGGCAAAGTGAATTGTTAGACGCAAAAACCGTTTCGCCATGGCCAGGTTTCAGAAAACTGAGCATTGCTTGAAGTGTCTGTATGTGGCCAGGACGTAGACCAAACACGCTGCGTGCATCTCTCAGGGCTCTGAAGATGGTCCAGACGTCGGTTTCAGATGGGGGAAATGAGCCGCGGGTTGCATCAGCACCTGCGGCTTCGATCGAGAGTTTTGTAAATGCCATGGCTTGTTCACGACGACCGTTCGGCCCACAACTTCCCCGTCTCTTTCCTCGAATTTTCGCGGAAAAAGGCAAAAAATATCAGTCCACCGAATCGGTGACTCTTGACCGGTATGCTGGAGGTTGCTACATCAAAGATGCTAATCAGATGATGAGGGCTCTCCAGGGGAAACTTTGGGGGGCTCTTTTCTTTCGGGTCTTCGCTTTTCTCCTCTGCTCGTGTTGCTCTGTGTGGCCTGGGTTAGGACCCAGAGCCTCTCTCATTCCGCCACTGTACGAAGAGTTGCAAAAGCGTAGCTTCCGCGTGCTCTTCGAGCCATTGGCCGAATTCTGGATTGTCCTTCTTGGTGACCTTGAGCGCGATCGCCTTCTCATCGATTGTCAGCGTGCCCAATGAACTGCCGTTCTCATCATTGATGACCGAAGTCAGCCCACGATTGGGCGGCTTCTTGTCGCTACGTGCTTTGCTCGAGCAAGCCGAATAGACCGCTTGGAACTTTTCGGAACTAGGAGTGTCGTCGGGCAGGGCGGCGAGCGCCTCTTTGGCGATGTCCACCAAATCTACCTTCACCGACAAGGCAGCTAGATCACCCCACTGCCGTCGTCCGATCCCATGTGCTGGCCCGATGAGTTGAACAAGACCGTCTGGCAGTTGTTCTATGACGACCCTGTGGTTGGATACGCCTTGCCGGGTCAGACCTAGAGCATCTTGAATGACACCGGGTTTGTACCCGGATTCTTGCATCTCTTTGATAAAAAGAGACTTTTCTATAAAAGACGGATCAAGCCTGAGGTTGTTCTCCTGGCCTTGAGCGATCAGAGATGCGTCATCGTCCAAGGTTCGAACAATTGCCTTGACCGTTCCACCGACCTTACGGATCGCCGCAAGCCTGCGGCGGCCGTAGATGATGCGGTATCTGTCCGGTTGGGCTGATGGACGGACCATGATGGGCACTTGTTGGCCATGCTTGCGAATGCTCTCGGCCAACTCATCGATACTGGAATCTTCCAGCACCAACCGATCGCGCAGCCCATCCATGTCAATCTGATCGGGTTCGATATCGCGAATCGAGTTTGCTGTGATCTCGCGCAAAGAGTCGCGCAATCCTCCAACAGATCCCGGCAGCTTTGCCGCTTTTGGCGGGGTAGGGGAGGGGGCTCCGCTCTCCGTCTCATTCCTTGGAGGCTGGTTGAAGATGTTTCGGGCCATCAGCGACGCCCCCATGCCATTTGGATCGTCTGCTCTAGCTCATCGCCAACGCCATTCACGCTGGTCAGGGCGCGATCAATTGTCTTTCTGATGAATTGGCTTGGATCGACTTCGTAGACGGTCTGCTGGGTCATCCCCGCGTCGGAGATCGCCGTAGACTTCAGCATTGGCTCTGTCATGACCTGACCTGCCAGAATTGATCTCAGGTAGCCTGCCATTTGGGTCTGCGGACCGTCCGACGGTTCATATCTGGTAATCAGGAACTTGACAAAATCCCATGTGACACGCCGACCGATGGCTTCCTCCACGGCCTTGACCGTTTCTGAAGCAAGCTTCAGGAATTGGCTCATGGATGCGATGTCAAGCATGCCAGGTACCACGGTAACCAAAAGCCCCGTCGAGGCTGCCAGCGCAGTCAGGGTTAGAAACCCAAGCTGAGGCGGGCAGTCGATCAGGACGATGTCGTAGTTTGCCTCAACCTCTTCAAGCGCCAAGGCGAGGCGCTCTGCAAAGATGGGCTGTACGCGACGGGCGAGAGCGTTTGCGGTCTCGGTTTCGTACTCCGAGAGCATCAAACCGGCGGGCACCATGTCGAGCTTATGGAAGTAGGTCTTTTGGATGACGTTCGAGAGAGGAACTTGGTCCTCATATCTCAAAGCATCATAGATTGTGCCGCCATCGGCGAACTCAAGCTCGGGCCGAAAGCCGAAAAACGTGGTCAAACTTGCTTGCGGATCGAGGTCTAGGACCAGCACGCGGTAACCGCGCAAGGCATACCTTTGCGCAAGATGAATCGTTGCAGTAGTCTTTGATGAGCCGCCTTTGAAGTTGACGACGGATATCACCTGGAGACGATCGCCATCACGTCGACCTGGGCGGTAGCTTTCTGCGTTCTTTCCAGTGCGTCCAAGAACATCGCGCAACTCATCAATCTCTTGGGCTGTGTAGAACCGGTGTCCGCGGTTGTCTGTATGCACTTCCGGGAAGCTGCCGTCCTTGTGCCGGTTGCGCAGGTTAGATGTGCTTACGCGCAGGAGGCCGGCGACTTCGGTGGAACTGAAGCGACGTAGGGACTTTCGTTCTTCGGGTTCGAAAGCGATCTTCATCTGGCGATCCAAAGACTCAGCCAGATTGTCGGCAAATGCTCCGATATCGGAAGAGCCTATGCCTTGCGTGTATCCAATGTTACGATCATCCATGTCCTGCCGCCCACTCTCGGCCTCTGTTGAGGCTCTTAGTCATTCTGACGGTGTACAGCGTGTCTGACGCGTTTTGCCGTCAGAATGGGAATGCCACGATCCAGTGAGTCCGGCAAGAAGAATCTAAATGTAGTGTGAAAGTTATCCACAACACCTATAGGTGTTGTCGTGTAAAAAACTCAGCAAGTCATTGATATAGATATATTAAATGCAGATCTAACCAAATCGAGCCGCTACTCTGTTGAGTTGGCACATTAGCAGCTAACCCCAAGCAACTAATGGCACTTTCTGCCTCCTGCGGAGTTTTCTCCCGGTGAAATTTTTTGGATTCGGGTCAGAAGCTACATCTGATTTTGGCTCGATTCGTACGGCATGAGGCCAAGTCGTTCCGCCCGCTCCAACAGCATTTTCACCGAAGACGGCTGCCATCTTGTTCGGCCACGAGGCGTGCGTTCGCGCATCGCTTCCAGCCGGGTGCAGATCGCCTGAAGCGTGATGTCGGGGTCCGCGCCCTTGATGCCGGCGACGATGGCGGGCAGACGGTCGTCGGTTTCGCGGCGCCCGGCGCGGGCCAGCACCTCGGCCGGCAGGAAGCCGTCGCCGACATAGGCCTTCACAGCGCGCAAGAGACGGCTTTGGGTCCAGCGACGCGCCTCGGGCAAGGGGCCGTTGATGATGCGCACCACGTCTTCCCAGGCCAAGTCGGGTCGCAACCGGCGCACATGGGGCACCCAATCTTGTGCCGTCTCGTTCAGACGCTCCATGTAGCCGTCTTGTCGCGCCAGCCGTACTTTGCGAAGAGCAGCAGGGTCTTTGGCCCGCAGTCCAGGGTTCCCGCCGACCCGGCCCTTGGTACGGGCGCTCGCCAGCCCTGCTTTGGTACGTTCCCGGATCAGCGCCCGCTCGAACTCGGCCGCGGCGCCCAGAACCTGCAGCGTGAACTTGCCTTGCGGGGATCCGGTGTCGATCGGGTCCTGAATGGAACGAAAGAACGCCCCCCTGGCCTCCAACCGTTCGATCACCTCGAGAAGGTGCGACAGAGACCGTGCGAGCCGGTCGATCCGTACGACAACCAGCGTGTCGCCCTTGCTAATGCGCTCCAGCAAGCGGGCAAGCACCGGCCGGGCACGATTGCCGCCTGAGGCGTGCTCTTCGAAGATCTCGACGCATCCCGCAGTTTGCAGGGCCTCAGACTGGGGCAGGGGGGTCTGATCCTCTGTGGATACGCGCGCATAGCCTATCAGGGGCATGAAAATCGGCCGTTTGCAATTTCATATACCGTTACTAAACGACCGTTTGTAAACGAATGCAACCGCTCTCTCTGTGGTGCTGCTCATCAAAAACCCCTTGGATTCCATACGCTGAGCGTGATCAGAGAGATCTCGCAGACCACCGCGCGCACGTGCTAAATAAGGTGTGTGGGCGCACCCTGACAAAACACTTGGGTAAAATGCAAAAGTGCCGTATTTTGCACATATGAAGCCTCAAGTATCTACACATTATGATAGTTTTGACGATCCTCTAGTGGATTCGGAGGGGCTTGAAGAGACGTCTGAGGACGACCTGTGGTCCCTGCCCGGTCCGATGGAAGTGGAGCCGGATTATCTGCCGCCCGGACCGAGGGCAGAGCTGGGTGAAACCGCAGTCCTCGACGATTGGCGGAAGGCAGAGGCGGTTAATGCCGCGCGTCTCGCCCGTGTGGCTGGTCGGATCGGCGCGTTGGACGACCGGCTGCGCCGTGGCCCGAAAGGCTGGCGGCACAGGCTCGCGCTGATGGAGGCGGCAGACCTCAGCTGGTTTGTGGGTGACCGTATTGGCCCGGATCGGCTGGCGCTCTGGATATCCATGCGCCTGTCCGGTGTGCAGGACAACACTGCAGCGCTCGCGCGTGTCGGATGGGCAGTGCGGCGTCTAACAGGCGGTCCCGGCCCAGAGGTGGACCTGTCCGCCTTCCTCGATCGCCGTGACCCCGAAAACATAGCAGGTGAAGCCGAACCCTTTGCGGATCGCGCGGGCGGTTGGCTTGACCTGATGGCGCAAGCCGTCGACCTGCACCCGATCACACGCGCCTGCATGGGGTTTCACCTCTGGAGCCTTGCGGGCCTCGGGCAACAGGGCGACCGGATGGAAGCGGCGGTTACCGCCGCACGCATTGCCGCCAGCGAAGGCCCGAATTCGAATGGGGGGGCCATCTTTGCGCCTCTGGCTATGCGCGGGGCAGGGGGGCTACGCGCCAGTGGCCCACCAGCTGAGCGCTTGGAGCGTTGGCTCGAGGGAATGGAAACAGCATGCCTGACCGCGATGCGGCACCTCGACGATATCCAGGCATGGTCAGCGCGGGCGGAAACCATGATGGCCCCGCTCTCTGGCAAGACACCACCAGCATTGCGCGCCGTGCTGGCCGAATGGCCCCTCGTCTCCGCCCCAATGGCCGAGACCCTGACCGGTGCCAGCCGCGCCGCCGTCCAGCGCAACCTCGTCTGGATGGAAGCGCGGGGTTTGATCTGCGAAGTGACCGGGCAGGGCCGGTTCCGGATGTGGCGCACCACGACCTAAGAGATGAGCGTCATCGCTCGGTATCCTGACGGGTGCGTGCCAGTCGGCCAAAGTTCCGGTAGGAGGAGGCAAAGCCCGCCGGAGCCTTGGCAATCAAGGTGCTCGAAGTTGGAGATACTCCTCGCCAGTGCGCAAGGCCGCTGTGGCCGGCGCTTCCGTGCGGTTGTGCCTTCACCATCTATGATTACTGGTGAAGGCGGCGAGCAAGACGCCCGGTATTTTGGACACTGCGCGGCCCTGTTTGTCGTTGCTGCTTTGCCTGCCCCCGTCACCGTGCAAGTCAAAGTTCACCATACTGCCGTTTGCGGCTCGGGCGAAGCGGGCGATATGGCCTTCCTCCATCGCCAGCTTCGACAGGATCTGACTCTGCAGCAACCGTGGTCTCGGGAACAGGCCGGGTCAGGCTGGGCGGCGCGCCGATTTTTTCATAGTAGCGGATGGTAAATTGCGGATCACAAGGATCGTGTGTGTTCACGAAAATATGTCCTTGAACCTCTAGCCACTAGAAGTCTTATCTAGTCAACGTGAACAGATATGTTCCCGCCATAGATTGCTGGTGGGAACCGAAAGGGTCCGACATGCTGACAAGACGACACTTCATTCAAACAACAACGGCGCTATTCTCCGCGTCTGTTTCCAGCCCTCTGTTGGCCGATACCTGGCCCACCGAGGCACAGAAGGCTGAATGGGACGCGCAAGTCACGCCGCCCGGATTCGATCCGGCCGCGTCAAACCCTTGGGGCCTACACCCGCGCTTTTTGCCCCAGCGCGTGGTTGCGAAACCCGGACTCGTGCCAGGAGACATCCATGTCGATGCGGTCGCGCGGTATCTCTATCATATCGAGGAGAGCGGGACCGCAATGCGCTACGGTGTGGCCATTGCCCGGGGCAACCTATACGAGCCTGGCGTCTACACGATCAAACGCAAGGTGAGGTGGCCGCATTGGACACCGACCCAGAACATGATCGAGCGGGATCCGGAAAACGCACGATGGGCCGACGGGATGGAACCCGGCCCCGAAAACGCTTTGGGATCACGAGCCATCTATCTGTACGTCGGAGACCGCGACACTTATCTTCGAATACACGGCACGCCCTATCCGAGAAGTATCGGCGGTCGAGCCAGTTCGGGTTGCGTGCGGATGGTCATGGCTCACATTAACGAACTTTATCCCAACGTTGAGATCGAATCGACGGCACATTTGTACTCAGCGGAGGACAGTGTCACCGCGCGAAGTTGAGTGTGGTGCGTAAGTCTGAGGCGCGTTAATGCAACGTGTGGCGCGTCCTCAAGCTTCGCGTGCCACGCAGATCGGATTACCGTTCGCCGTGCGCAACGGCAGCAGCGTCGTTTCGACCGGCCCGCTGTGTTCGTACCAATAGCAGCCGTCTTCCGGCACGAGGCGCGCGGTTGCAACATCCTGATCCGGACCAGCCATCGCAACCACGGCTTCGGGAACGTTGCCCGTCTGGTCTGCCGTGTCGTTCGGCCCTGTCGGCTGGATGGCGCATCCTGTCGTGAGAAAAAGCGCCACCGCAACCATCATTTTTTGCTTAAGCATCAAAACCTGCATCGAGTTTCCTTTCTTTTCTGTTTTTCTTCGTATCGGCTTTTCATGCCTCACGCCGTGATTGAGGCTGTCGTCGGACCGTCTAGCAAGAAAACAAACGGAAATACCACCGAACTTTGCCCTTGAAGCTCTAGCTACTGTAGGGGCTATGCCATGACAAAGCACCCGAATCCAGAGGTCCGTTCATGCCGTCCGACACCCACCCCCACGATCACGATCACGCCGAAGACGCCCAGGCAAGCGGCGGCAGTTGCTGCGGTAGCGCCGCAACGTGCGGCGACATCGCACCGACGACGCCCGCCCCAACCGGCGGGCGCAGTTTTCAGGTGTCCGGCCTCGATTGCGCCGAGGAGGTCGCGATCTTGAATAAGGTAATCGGCCCGCAGATCGGCGGGGCCGAGCATCTCGCGTTCGACGTGATCAACGGGAGGATGACCATTCTCGACAGCGCAAAGAATGTATCGGACGACGAAGTTGCGGAACTGGTCGCGAGCACCGGCATGACCGCGAAGCCGTGGAATTCCGAGAACGCGTCGGTCGACCAAGCGGCCCATCTTGCACGACAGCGGCTGTTTACGGCACTCAGCGGCGGCTTCTGGGCGGCGGGTTTTCTCTGGCACATCGTCGAGACCGGTATGGGCGGGGCGCTCGGCCTCTTCGCGGGGCACGGCGAAGCGCCGATGCCGCTGGCCGAGGCGGGGCTTTTTGCAGTTGCTATCCTATTCGGCGTTTGGCTTGTGGCACCGAAGGCATGGTCGTCCGCACGTCGGCTGTCGCCCGACATGAACCTTCTGATGGTTGTCGCAGTCGCCGGAGCCATCGGGCTCGGTGAATTCTTCGAGGCAGCGACAGTGGCTTTTTTCTTTTCGCTGTCCCTCTTTCTCGAAAGCTGGAGCGTCGGGCGCGCGCGGAACGCGGTGTCGGCGCTCCTGGATCTTGCGCCACCCACGGCGCGCGTGATCCGCGATGACGGAAGCGAGACCGACATGCCGGCGGCGCAAGTCGCCGTAGGCTCAAGCTTTATTGTACGCGGTGGCGACCGTATCCCGCTCGACGGCGAAGTGACGGGTGGCACGGGCGCGGTCGACCAGGCGCCGATCACCGGCGAAAGTGCTTTAATACCCAAAGAGGCCGGAGACGAAGTCTATGCGGGCACGATCAACGGCGAAGGTACACTAACAGTGCGCGCCACGAAGGCCGCCTCGGATACCGTCTTGGCCAAGATCATCCGCATGGTCGGCGACGCCCATGCCCGCCGCGCGCCGGTGGAACAGTGGGTTGCGAAGTTCGCCCGCATCTACACGCCTATCGTCATGGTTCTCGCCATCGCAATTGCGCTGCTGCCGCCGCTTATCTTCGGCGGAGCCTGGGATTACTGGTTCTACAATGCCCTCGTGCTGCTGGTGATCGCTTGCCCATGCGCTCTGGTCATCTCGACCCCTGTCTCCATCGTCGCAGCGCTCACCGCGTCGGCGCGGGCGGGCGTCCTCATCAAGGGCGGTGCCTATGTAGAGGCGCCGGGCAGGACCACGGCGCTGGCCATGGACAAGACCGGCACGATCACCATGGGCGAGCCGGAAGTGGCGGCGGTGCACCCGCTGGGCGGGGCTTCAGCGCAAGATCTGATGACCCTTGCCGCAGGGCTGGAGGCACGTTCGTCGCATCCTTTGGCGCGTGCCATTCTCGCGCGGGCGGAGGCCGACGGCATCAAGGTGTCCGCCGCAGAGGATACCCGAACCATTCCCGGCCGTGGGCTTGAAGGACGCATCGACGGACGGTCCATCTGGCTGGGGTCGGACCGGTTCGCCGAGGAGAAGGGTTTCGGCGGCGCCATTCCGAAGGATCTGCGGGAGCGGATCGAAGGCGCCGGCAGCACCCTTGTCGCTGTCGGCGATGAAACCGGTGTGACGGGCATTCTGGAACTGCGCGACCGCATCCGCCCTGATGCCAAAGGCATCGTGGCACAACTTCACGCGCAGGGCGTAAAGACTATCGTCATGCTGACCGGTGACAACGAGCGGACAGCGCGCGCCGTTGCCGCCGAGGTCGGTATAGACGAGGTGCGCGCCGAGCTTCTGCCCGAAGACAAGGTGACAGCCATCGAAGAACTGGTCGAAACTCATGACATGGTGGCCATGATCGGCGACGGGGTGAACGATGCACCCGCTATGGCGCGCGCGCATTATGCCATCGCGATGGGTGCTGTCGGTTCGGACGCGGCAATCGAGACGGCGGATATCGCCCTCATGACCGACGACCTCGGCAAGGTGCCTTGGCTGATCGGTCATTCGCGCCGGACAATGTCGATTATCCATCAGAACATCGGTATTTCCTTGGCAACCAAGGGAGTTTTCGTTGTCGCTACCGCGTTCGGAATGGCCTCGATGTGGGGCGCTATTGCAGCCGACGTGGGTGTGTCATTGCTGGTGGTGGCGAACGCCCTGCGCCTGCTCAACAGCCAAGAGGCCAAGGCACCGCCGTCCGGTGGCGAGCAGGTTGGGCCACAGATGGCAAAGGCCGCGCTTGCCCACGGACATTGATCACGCAGCATTTGCAAGGTAACATAATGTCCATATCAGACCTCACGAAAGAGGCATCGAGCAGTGAAAACCATCCGATTTCCCCGCCGCGCCGTCCTGTTGGGTGGCTTAGCGGCCTTTTTGTCGGGCTGTGCCGGCAAGTTCCGCAGCTATGACGGACCCGAAGTGACGCGACTTCGGCTCTACAAGGGACAGCGTTTGCTTGTTCTCGACGGATCCGATCGCGTGCTGCAAACCTATCCGATCGGGCTGGGCTTCGCTCCTCAGGGTCACAAGCAATTCGAGGGAGACGGTCGGACCCCGGAGGGCACCTACATAGTCGATAAGCGCAACCCTGAAAGTACGTATCATCTTTCAGTTGGCATCTCTTATCCAAATGAGGCCGACATCGCCTTTGCCGCAGCGCAGGGCCTTTCCCCCGGCGGCGACATCTTCATCCATGGTGGTCCACGCCCCGGCATCGACCCGACGGACATCCGCGACTGGACAGCTGGCTGCATCGCAGTCACAGATCGGCAGATCGAGGACATCTATGCAATGGTGAAGGACGGAACGCCTATCCACATCTTTGCATGACGGTCTTTCTCATGCGGCGGTGGTTAGCCGTCGCATTGGCCGCCAGAGCCCAGCTCCACGAAGCCAAGATGAGCGCCAGCAACATCCAGTCCCCGAAAAGCGCATATGGCGTAGGCGGCTGCGCTGAGGGAAGATCAGCGTCGATGATGCCCCTTTCCCCTGTATCGAGCCGCGCAATGATCTCTCCGTTCGCGTCGATGACCGCAGAGATGCCCGTATTCGCGGCTCGGATGACAGGAAGGCCTTCCTCTACGGCGCGCATACGTGCGGAAGCCAGATGCTGCTCGGGTCCGATGCTGGTTCCAAACCAGGAATCGTTCGTCGCGTTAAAAATCCAGTCGGGTCGGAACATGTCGTCGACCACATGGCCTGGGAAAATGATCTCATAGCAGATCGCCACGGCGACCAGCGGCATACCCGGAAGCGCAAGGGTGCGCGGACCCGGTCCGGGCGTAAAATCGCCCAGCCCCGCCGTCAGCCGCTCGATCGGCAACCAGCCGCGGAATGGCACGTATTCGCCAAAGGGCACGAGATGGTGTTTCGCGTATCCGGTCAGGATCTCATTGGTATCGTCAAAAGCCTGGACGGTGTTGAAATATCGGGTGCCATCCTCGCTCAGTACACGGTCCGGCACTCCGGTTAGCAGCACGCTGCCGTCCGGTAGCGCAGCGGCAATGCGGGCCCGCGCCTGGGCATCCTCATCGAGGAACCCGGGAAAGGCGGTTTCCGGCCAGAGAAGAACGTCGAAATCGCCGGGCTGGGTTGAAAGCTTGATATAGCGCGCGAAGGTCGCCTCGCGGTTCTCGGGCGCCCATTTCTCCTCTTGGGGAACGTTGCCCTGAACGATGCGCAGGTCGACATCCGGTGGCTGTGGTGCATCCGACTGGAGGCGAAGCGTGCCGACGGCCCACATCGTCACGATGCCGGCCAGCGGCATTAGCGAGATGATCAATCGTTGTCGCCCGACCGCCATGAGAGCCGCGCCGGGGAGTGCCGCTACGAACACGGTGAGAAAGCATAGCCCATAACTTCCCACCCAGGCGGCGGGCTGGCGAAGGGCGGCGTAATCGACAAGAGCGTAGCCGGCGAGGTTCCACGGAAAACCTGTCAGAACGTGACCGCGCAACCACTCGGCCGCGGTCCAGGAAGGTCGCGAACAGGAGGCAGGCCAGGAGACTGCCCATGGCTCCGCGCCGCGCGATTTCGACGAAGAGCACGGCGGCAATGGCCGGGAAAATCGCGAGACCTGCGGACAATCCCGCGACGGCCGGGGTCGCCAGCGCCCCGAAACGCTCGGGTTCGACGTAGAAACTTTCCGCGATCCACGAAATCCCGAAACCGAACTGGCCGAGACCAAACGCCCAGCCGACGAGAAAAGCACGCCCGAAGGAGAGGTCGCGAAGACCGACAAACAACGCAGAATAGGCAACGGGAACAAGAAGGAGAATCGAGAAAGGCGGGAAGGTTAGAACGGTCAGCGGCCCGGCGGCGAAACCAAGCGTCATCCGCGAGAGCAGACGTTTGCGCAGAGCGAAGCAGTTCAGAATTACCGGCTTCACGACTTGATCGGACGCCGCGCACTGATCCAGGGTGCGGCGAGCAAGAGCCCCACGCCACTGACGACAAACACATCGGCCATGTTGAAGGCAGGCCAATGCGTTGAGTTGATGTAGAAATCCAGGAAGTCCGTTACAGACCGATACCGCACACGATCAATGACATTGCCCAAGGCTCCACCGATGATCGCTCCGTAAGCGAGCGTTTCAACCGCATTTTCGGCGCGAAACAGCATAACCCCCAGCCAGCCGCAGATGGCAAGAGCGAGAGCTATGAGGCCCCACCATGGTGCGCCGCCAAGTAGTCCGAAAGTGACGCCATCATTGCGATAAAAGACGAGGTTAAAACCTGGAAACACGGCGATTCCAGTGCTTAAGGAGGCCGCATTCGCCACAACAATGGCTTTTGTGATCTGATCGATTACGAAAGCGGTAAGCGCCGCAAAAATGCCGATCACCGGAGATAGTTTATGCACTGGCATTGCGTCACCCCAACCAAACATCGAGAAAAAGCATCAAAACGAGTCCGATGGCCAAGCCGAGCGTTGCCTTGTTCTGATGGCCGCTGCGATGGGTTTCGGGGATGATTTCGTGGCTGATGACATAAAGCATGGCGCCTGCGGCAAAGGCCAAGCCCCATGGCAGCAGCGGTTCCGACAGTGTGATGATGCCGGCCCCGAGCAAACCGCCAATCGGCTCGACCATTCCCGTTAGCGCGGCGATGCCCCAGGCGCGCAGCTTCGGATATCCTTCGCCCAACAGGGATACCGCAACGGCCAGCCCTTCAGGCGCATTCTGAAGCCCGATGCCGATGGCGAGTGGCAGACCGCCTTCCATACCTCCGGAACCGAAGCCAACTCCGACCGCGAGGCCTTCCGGGAAGTTGTGGATCGTGATTGCGATGATGAACAGCCAGACCCGCCGTAAGGACGCCGCTTCGGGCCCTTCGCGTCCCGTTCTGAAATGCTCGTGCGGCAGCCTTTCATTCATCAATGCAACGGCCCCCATGCCCAAAAGGATCGAGACGCAAACGATGGCCGCAGGCATCGCGCCGTTCTCGAACATCGGCTCCGCCGCATCCAACGCCGGGATGATCAGAGAAAAGAACGAGGCTGAGAGCATGACGCCGGCAGCGAAGCCGAGCGACAGATCGCGCGTCGCCCGCGACGGGATGCGCCCGAACAGCACGGGAATTGCTCCGACTGCCGTGAGCGATCCGGCGGCAAGGCTTCCGAGAAAGCCGAGCATTATCGGAGACAGGTTTTCCATAAGCGGGCCAGATTATCCTTCGGCGTAGCTTGAAAAGACTTCGGTCGACCCGTCCTCGCGGATGAGGAAGACATCATAAGCTTCACGGTTTTCTTCCGGCCCCATGCCGGGCGAGCCATAGGGCATTCCCGGAACGGCGAGGCCGACGGCGTCCGGGCGTTCCTCAAGAAGGCGGCGGATATCAGCGGCCGGGACATGGCCTTCAATCACGTAGCCCTCTATGAGCGCGGTATGGCAGGAGACCATGCGCTGCGGCACGCCGTTGTCGAGCTTGAAACGAACCAGCGACCCGCCAAACATGTTCTCGCCCGTCGGCGCGAATCCGTTTTCCTCGAGATGGTTCATCCAGGACAGGCAGCAGCCGCATCCGTTGGTCTTGCGGACGTCTATCGCTGTTGCCTCTGCGAGGGCCTGGGCCGCCGGGAACAGGGCGAGCGCGATGGTCAGAGCTTGGGTCATGCGTTTCATGGGTCAGAGCCTTTCGGTTGTCGTCTGGGCAATTTCGCTGTCAAGGTTTTCAGTCAGAAGCGCGCGCGCCTCGGTCAGACGCAACAGCGCGGCGGTATCATCCACCTCGTTCTCTGCGGCTTCGGCGAGCCTGTCGTCAGAGAGAGGGTCAGTCGGACGCCCATCTACGAGGACTTCGTAGTGCAGGTTGGGACCTGTCGCTGTGCCGGTTGCGCCAACGCGGCCGATCACATCTCCCGCCGCCACGCGTTGGCCCTGTGTTAGGCCCTCCGACACGGCGCTGAGATGCGCGTAGCGCGTCATGGTCTCGGAGCCATGGGAGATTTCGACCACGCGTCCATAACCGCCTCGCCAGCCGATGAAGCTGACCCGGCCCGGTGCCGTCGTCCGTACCGGCGTCCCGCTTGCCGCGGCAAAATCGACGCCGGTGTGCATCCGGACGTTTCCGTAGACAGGATGTGTGCGGCGCCCGAACACCGAGCTGAGGCGAGCGCCCTCGACTGGCTGTGCAAAGACGCGAAGCACCTCGCCATCGACGTAGATCGTCGCCTGACCGCTGCCGTCGTCCGGCCAAACGATCTCGTAAAGCGAATCGCCGATTTCCAGTGCGGCGAAGGCGAGGTCCGGCTGTCCGATCTTGTCATCGCCGACGCGCGTCTCGCGCCAGAGAAGCCTTAGTGTCTCGCCTCCAGCCATCTCACGGCGGAAATCCACGGTTCCACCCAGCATTTGCGCAAGGTCCACGGCAAATCGGGCGGGGATGCCGGCATTGTCGAGTGCCGCGAAGATCGAGGTGTCGATCACGGCCTCCCCAGCAAGGGTTACGATCTCCGGATCCGGCGCCACGACCTGCGTGGACACCTGCTCGCCAAAAAGCACCTCGATCCGCACCCCGTCCTCGACGGCGAGCGAGACGGTGCGGGGGCTGCCATCCATAGTCGAAACAACAGTGACCGAATTCCCCGGCCGCAACCGTCGCAGATCGTATTCCGCGCCAAGTGCAAGGGCGACTTCCGCCCTGTCGGCTCCCGCAAGACCGGCTTCGGAAAGCAAGGAGTCGAGCGTTTCACCAGAAGAGATGTCGCGAGACCAAGTCAACAGGGGCGGTTCGATGGCCTGCATCGGCCTGTCAACAACAGCGGCCTGCAGCAGGGGCAAGGGGCCGAAGCCGGGTGTATCTTCCACCCACGCCGTAGCTGGCAGCGACAACGGAATATCCAGGCTCCGGGGAGCTTCAGGACGCTGGGGCATCCAGCTACCTGCCTGGGCAAGTTCTGGCGGCACGGGTTCTTTCGACAGAACATCGAAGAATGCGATAGCCGCCCCCGAAACGGTCCCCGCAAGCGCGACACCTGCCGCAAAAGTTCTGAGCCTCATGTCGCTCCCTCCGTTTCTTCTTCCAACGCGCGGCGGATCTTCGGTACCGCGAATTCCCTCGGTTCATGATAGTCAATCATGGTGACGAACCGTCCAGCGGCACCGAACAGGAAGACGCTGGCCGTGTGGTTCATCGTGTAGTCGCCGCCTTCCGTGGGCACCCGCTCGTAGGCAGCGCGGAAGCCGTCCGCGATGCGCGCAATCTGCCCCTCCGGTCCCGTCCAGCCGCGGATCGCTGGGTGGAAATAACTGACATATTCTGCCATCGCCTCGACGGTATCGCGCTCGGGATCGACCGTGATGAAAACCACGTTCAACTGTTTGGCTTCGTCTCCTAAATCGTCGAGCCAACCTGAAATGTCCGAGAGCGTGGTCGGGCAGACATCGGGGCAGTAAGTGAAACCGAAGAACGCCATCGTCGGTCGCCCGATCAGGGTTTCCGGCCCGACCTCGTTGCCTTCATGGTCAGTCAGGCGGAAATCCATCTCGGTCAGAGCCATAGGCCGCTGCTCGATAGGTTCGGGCGCACCGGGTCCGTCGACCCGCCACCAACCGACGAAGAGCGTCAAGGCAATTGCACCGGCACCGGCCGCGCCGTATCCTGCGATCGTCCTTCGTCGCATTAGTCTTCCGGTCCGCGTGCGGCGATGCCAAGGATCGGCACCTCGACTGTCACCTCGCCCCCGTCGACAAAAAGTAGGGTCAGCGGAAAGGTTTCCCCTTCCGTCATGGGTTGTTGTAGCCGCATCAACATCGCGTGGAGGCCGCCCGGCTCAAGCGCGACGCTCTCGCCCGGGGCGATCGCGATCTCACCTGCCGCGCTCATGGAACTCACACCTTCGGCATTGGTCTTCGTCTCGTGGATCTCGGGCATCATCGCGAGGGGTGTTGAAAGACCAATCAGCGTCACCGGCTCGTCGCCAGTGTTGCGGATCGTCATGTAGGCGGCCCCGGGGCGGTTCATCCCTATGGAGGCGCGGGACCAGGCGCTTTCGACGACGACATCCACGGGTCCGGCCAGTGCGGGTACTGAGAGCCCTCCAAAGGTCAAGAGCGCGGCCAGTGTGCCCGTCATAATAATCTTTTTCATCGTTTTGGTCCTGCCTTTTCCATTCAGCTTTGCACGGCGGCAACTTCCGCGGCCACTAATCGACGCAGTTCTGCCTCCCCGAATGGATCGAGCGACTTGCCGTTTACAAAGAAAGTAGGAGTCTGGCGAACTCCCACGGTTTCGACGTCCGCACGATCCTGATTCAGGATCGCAACGACATCCGGTGCCAGCATTTGCGTGCGCGCGGCCTCTGCATCGAGTCCGGCAGTGGCGGCGATCTGGAGGATCAGACCGGGCTCAGGCGCGCCGTGCGACGCCCATCTCGGCTGATCCCGCAGAACGGCTTCGAGCACCGGCTCGTAAACGCCTTGCATGCGTGCTGCCTCGAGCACGCGGATCGCTTCCTCGGATGCCTCGCCATGAAACGCGGTGTAGCGGATAACGACGCGGACGGCATCTCCATGCTGTGCCATGATGTCCTTCACGATCGGATGGAAGGCGCGGCAAGCCTCGCAGGCCGGGTCAAAGAATTCGACAATCGTGACGGGCGCGTCGGCAGGTCCGAGGATGGGCGAGTAAGAGCGGATCATCGCGTCCGCGAGTTCCGGCGCAACGGTTTTTGCTTCGGCCGCGGGGCCGGGGCGAGTCGCGTACCAAGTGGCTCCGCCGAAACCGGCAACGCCGAGGGCGAGAACGGACAGGATTAAGCCGCGTCGATTCATGTTTGTGTTTCCTTCAATGAAAGTGCCGACAGGAACCCGATCAGTGCGAAGGCGACCAGCGCCATCAGCGGGATCGGAATGCCGAAGACCAATTGGTTATCATCGGTGCAAGAGGGGCCGGTGGCCGTGCAGGGCTGGATGCGTTCGGGGATCAGGCCCGCGTAGAGGCCCATGTGCCACAGGGCGACCACGCCACCACCAAGCGCCAGAGCGATGCCATAGCGCCCGACGCTGCCGTCTCGCCACCAAAGGCCGAGGCCGAGAATGATCGCGAGCGGGAACATGAAGGCGCGCTGGAACCAGCACAGCACGCAGGGTGTCTGCCCCATCACTTCGCCGATGAAAAGTACAGCAAGCGAGGCGACGAGGGCAACGATCCATGCCAGCCCGAGGGCGGTTTCTGCGGGTACGCGGTTCATGTCGGTCAGATCCTCTCTTCCAGATCGGCGAGAATCTCTTCAGCGGACGTGCCATAGGGCCATGAGTCTGCAAAGCCTGCCTCGGGGTCGAATAGAAACAGATGTGACGTGTGGCCAATTGTGTAGCCATCCGGAGCTGTAGCCTCTTCGATGCGTTCAAAGAAGATCGGAAACGTTTCGGATGTAGCGGCGATCTGTTCGGGCGTACCTGTCAGCCCGATGATGTTCGCATCGAACAGCGGAACGAATTCGGCGAGTGCCATGGGCGTGTCCCGTTCGGGGTCGATGGTTATGAAAATCGGCTGGACCCTCGCGGCATTGTCGCCCAGACCGTCCATCACCGCCGCGACCTCAGACAGTGTCGACGGGCAGACATCGGGGCAGTTGCTGAAGCCGAAAAATACCAACATCCAACGCCCCGAAAAGTCTTCTTCTGTGCGAACCATACCTTGGTGGTCCGTCAATTCGAATGCGGCGAGAAACGCCGGATCGGTGTCGGTTCGGGCGCGGTCAGCGCGATAGTCCGACCAGAGCAAAAGCCATACGAAGGCAAGCGCCGCGGCGCCTGCCAAAACCCAAAGAAATTTCTGTGCCGATGTAAGGGACAAACCTGCGCGCCTGATTTTGATTCTTGATTATTGTCGCGTCTACATCCTCTAGCTACTAGAGGTTCAAGCGCTAATTCACGTTGTGGCTTAAACTCACGCGTCTGTGAATCCGGCACTTGTCTATTGGGGCGGCAAAACCTACTAAGACTGTAACTTTTTCATGGAGGCGAAGATGCTCACGATCGGCACTCTGTCAAAGAAGACCGGCACAAAGGTGCAGACAATTCGGTACTACGAGCAGATCGGGCTCATGCCCGAACCTGGCCGGACTGAAGGCGGACAGAGGCGCTATGACAACGCACAGCTCGACCGACTGTCCTTCATCCGCCATTCGCGACAACTCGGCTTCTCGCTTGATGCGATCCGCGAGCTGCTCGACCTCAGCGACCAGCCCAATCGGCCCTGCGAAGAAGCCGACGCGATTGCGCGTCGCCAGCTAAAGCAGGTGGAGCAGCGCATGGCCCGTCTGAAGGCGCTGCGCACCGAACTGAAACGCATGGTTCACGAATGCAGCGGTGGACGTACCGCCGATTGCAAGGTGCTTGAGGTGTTGCGGGATCATTCCGAATGTTTGACCGAACATGACGAGATCGGCGCCTGAGATGCCTGCCGCGCTTGCATACCCGCTTGCGGCCTTGGCCGAGATCGCCGGGTGCTTCGCGATCTGGAGCTGGTGGCGCCTCGGCGCATCCGCGGCTTGGCTCGTACCCGGTATTGTAGCCTTGGTGGTATTCGGGTGGCTTCTGGCGCAAGTCGAAACGGTTGCTGCGGGCCGCGCCTTTGCCGCCTATGGCGGAGTCTACATTGCGGCTTCGGTACTGTGGATGTGGCTTGCAGAGGGTCACAGACCGGACAGGTGGGATGCGCTTGGCACAGCCGTTTGCTTGCTCGGCGCAGCTATAATACTGGCCGCGCCACGAACCAATTGAACTTTATGGTTTGAACTTGAAACCGTCTCAAATCGCGATCTCATCGCCCCATAAAAAGGGCTATGCTCTGCATTGGTTGGGGCGCCTGCCTGAAAGCTCCCGACGGTCGTACGTGGAACTGACCATCAATAATCAATCCGGAACCCTGATCTGCCAGAGAGGTTGAAAGATCATAGTTCACAAATTGGAATGGGAAGTATGGCGGCAGAAAAACGAGCAGAAAGACGCACACTTTGGATCGTTCTCGGTCTCAATATCAGTCTTGCTGCGGCCTTTTTCGCAACTGGGACCTTCGGGGATTCCAGTGCCCTGATCGCCAACGGGCTCGACAACCTTTCAGACAGCTTGGTCTACGCAATCAGTCTGTTTGCATTGTCGCGGTCTGCGAAATGGAAACGTGGCGCGGCGAATGTCTCGGGCGGCCTGCTGATCGTGTTCGCCATCGGGATCCTTTATGATGCTTGGCGCCGCTATGTCGGTGGGTCGGATCCCCTTGGCACCGTTATGATCGTCATGGCGCTGATCGCGGCGGCCATCAACTCAGTTTGTGTCTGGTTGCTCGCTCGGCTCAAAGATCCGGACGTCAACATCCGCGCGGCCAATACTTTCAGCTGGAACGACTTTGCGGCAAACCTCGGAATCGTAGTCGCAGGTGGCCTCGTTGCCTGGCTGGGAACGAACTGGCCCGACCTAGTCGTCGGTGTGATTATCGCCGGGATCGCGGCCTGGGGCGGTGTCAATATCCTACGCGACGCACACGGTGAACACCACAAAGCAGTTCACACGGACAAGTAGTTGCGAGAGATCGTTTCTAAAAGAAGGGGTTGAAGCTACAGTAACTATAGAGACTAGTCTGTTCCAAGACGATTCGAGGAGCGACTCCGTTGCAGATAACCAACCCCCTACTTGCACCCACCAAACTACTGGATTTTGATGCCGCGCCTCTTGCGCATCTAATAGAGAGCCGCAGCTGGCGCGACTTATCCGAATACGATCGGATCGGAGCTGCCTATGATTTCGTTCGAAATGAAATCGCGTTCGGATACAATCGAGCTGACGACATCCCCGCATCCGAGGTACTTTCCGACGGCTACGGGCAGTGCAATACCAAAGGCACGCTCTTAATGGCGCTGCTGCGTGGTGTTGGCGTTCGTTGCCGGTTGCATGGGTTTACGATCCACAAAGGCTTGCAGCGCGGTGTTGTCCCAGAGTTGGTGTATCCGCTTGCTCCAGAGGAAATTCTCCACTCGTGGGTAGAGATCGAATTTCAAGGGGCCTGGATCAACCTTGAAGGCTTCATCCTGGATGACGCTTTCCTCGAAGTCCTGCAAAGATCGTTCTCGGACACGGACAGTGTCTGCGGTTATGGCGCGGGCACGGATTGCCTTGGCGCGCCTCCCGTCGCCTGGAACGGAGAAGATACCTACATTCAGAAAACCGGCATCGTGCAAGATTTCGGCGTGTACGATACGCCCGACGCCTTCTATTTGTCCCATGAGCAATCCTTTGGAAGGCTGCGTGGTGCCCTTTACCGTCATATAATACGCCACTGGATGAATGCGCGCGTACGTGGTTTCCGCAGCGGCCGCCTGAAGACTGACCGACGCGCGACACACGCGCATGAGGAGCCTGCCAATGCCGCATGATCACGGGCACGCGAATATCGATCCGAATTCTGGGGATCGACGGGTTGCGATCGCGATCTGGGCGAATGGGCTACTTACTGTTGCGCAAATCGTCGGGGGCATATTGTCGGGCAGTCTAGCACTTATCGCCGATGCGCTGCACAACTTTTCCGATATGGCCTCGCTTGTCATTGCCTTCGCCGCGCGCAAGATCGCGCGCCGCCCGGCCGATGAGCGCATGACTTTCGGCTATGGCCGGGTCGAAATCGTCGCTGCCCTGATCAACTACACCACCCTGATCGTGATCGGCTTCTACCTGATCTACGAAGGTGGCATGCGCATGATTGATCCACCCGAAGTCATGGGGTGGACCGTCGTCATTCTCGGTGGAATTGCGCTTGTGGTCGACACGCTGACCGCAATGCTGACCTATTCGATGCAGAAGGGGAGCGTGAACATCCGCGCGCTGTTTCTCCACAACCTTTCGGACGCGTTGGCTTCAGTGGCCGTCATAGTCGGCGGGACGCTCATTATACTTTATGATATGCGTTGGGTGGATCCGGCCATCACCATCGGCATCGCGCTCTACATCCTGTATCTGTCCTTCACCGAAATAGGGGCCCCAATTCGAACCCTGATGCTTGGGAGCCCACCAGATATTGATGGAAATGACGTGGTCAGAGCGATCCAGATTGTCGATGGCGTTGTGGACGTGCATCATGTCCACCTGTGGCAAATGCAGGAGAACGCTGCGGCATTGGACTGCCATATTGTTGTCGAACGCGACCGGATGGGTGAGGCCGACAAAATTAAAGAAAACGTCAAATCGGTGCTGCATGAACGTTTCTCAATCGAGCATTCCACGCTTGAATTCGAAGCGACCGACAATGCGCATCAGGAGGCGCAGGTGTTCGGACACCGCTCATGACGATTGCCCAAGGCATACTAGTGGTCGTAGGCCTGCTGTCCGGTCTGGTTTTGATTGGTGCGCTCCTTTGGTCGATCGTCCGCCCGTCCAAGCGCATCTGGCCTCCAAACAGAGAGCATTCAGTCATACCAATCATTGCATGGGGCCTCACATTGGCCGTGTTTGGGGCGGTGATCGGTTTGGGCATCGTGGATTGGAAATCCGCTTCTATGCCCAACGCGCTCCGTTGGGCAGTCGGGCCGTTCTTGATCGCAATCGGAAATCTGATCGCCTGGTGGGGGGCATTCATCATTGGACTGAAAGCCACCAGTGGGGTGAGAGACGAGCTGATCACTTCGGGTCTCTACCGTTTCTCTCGGAATCCGCAGTATCTTGCCGACATGGCCATCCTAATAGGTTTGGGTCTTCTCTTCGCCTCACCTTGGGTTTGGCCTGTCGTCATCGTTGGAGTTGCCGCGCTGGCCCTTGCCCCGCTCGCAGAAGAGCCATGGCTGTGCGAACAATACGGCACCAAGTATCGCAACTATTGCGCTGAAACACGTAGATATCTCTAGTCTCGCCGCCTCACGAGAACGTCATCAATTTTCGGTTGAAGCTCTAGCAGCTAGAGGTCGTATCCGTTCATCAACAAAAGGGCGAGGCAAAGTATATTACTGATTCAAAGAAAACACGGTGCCAGTTCGTCTCGACAACTATGATCGGACTTCTGGGAACACCTTCCCTTCTCCGTGCTCAGGAGCAGGAGCCCTCGGCGGTACGCAGAAATATTTCTGTCCTTCAGTGCGGATCCCTGGCAAGACCACTTCGATAACCTTCAGCACGGTGCAATTATGTGCGACATTGACTCGCGTGCAGTCCAGTACTGGTCGGAAGACGAAAGTGTTTACAAACTCTACCCTTCAAGTGTCCCCGCCTCGGAAGAGCTGACCCGCCGAGGATATACAGAGGTTATAAGGAAGGTGGAGAGGCCCAGTTGGCGGCCCACTCCATCAATGAAAGAGCGCAACCCCGAATGGCCTGACTATTGGCCGCCGGGTCCTGACAACCCGCTTGGAACCCACGTGCTTTATTTGTCGTGGCTGTATTACCGGGTGCACGGGACCGGGGACACACGCAAGATCGGGCGCCAGTCATCAAACGGTTGTGTCGCGTAGCCTTTAATTGGGCTCTGCCTCAATCTGTGTGGCGGAACGGTAGCATTCTCGCCCGCAACAATTCTGGACCGGCTCGGCCGTACATGGCGCGCTTGAGGGTTTTCAGGCGGTTGATCTGACCTTCCGCCTGGCCGTTGTTACAGGGCATCTCGATCGCCTTTTTGACCACATTGAAGTCCCGGTTCAAGGTGCGGGCGAAGCGCACAATGGGCGTCAGGCCGGTTTCGATGGCGTCGTCGATCCATGCAGGGAGCGGACCCGCTTGGCGGCCACGCATGATACCGTTGAAACGCATGGCGAGGCTGCGCATCGTTGTGAAGGCGGGAGAACCGGCTTTGAGCGTGTCGACTTTCCGCGCCTGATCCGAGGTGAGCTTTCCGCTGGGTTTGATGCACAGCGCGGCCGCAATGACCGGAGAGATCGCATGCCCCGTTTCCGGGCCCCGGACCGGCTCCAGGATCTGGTGCTCCACGGCGGGGCCCTTCGTTTGCTTTTCGGCTCTGCGCCCGCCCGCCAGCAGCCGCTTTTAATGCGACTGACTCCCCTCGTAACCACGCTCTTGGATCATACGGTACAGGGCGCTGCCTGTTCGAATGCCGTCCTTCCAGCTTTGGCTCAGGAATTCTTCAAAGTACCACGGCGAAGTCGGTTTCAAAGCGGCCTGTTTGCGGTCCGGTGGCGTCTCGAACTGCAGCCATTTCGCGATGCTGCGGCGCGGGAACCCTGTTCGTCGCCCGATCTCGCTACAGTTAAGCCCCTGATTTCGGAGCGCATGGATGGTGGTGAAAATCTCTTCCCGAGATGTCCTGTGCGCAAGGCGTGACTTCAGAAGGCTGCCGGCTGCGGTGATATTGTCGGCGTCGGCCAGCAGCGCTCTGCCGGTCTCAGGGCCGTGGAGGTTCATTTGCTCCTCAATGGCCTGCCGCAGGTTTTGCACGATATGGAACCGATCAGCGACCTGCTTCGCCTGCGGTGCCCCTTGCCGTGCAGTCTAGGCGTAGAGACCACACCGATCTCTGCTAATCACTTTCACCTCGGGGTGTCGCTTGAGCCAGTTGGTGCAGGTGACGACATCTCGATCCTCAAGAATGTCGATCACCACGCGACGCTCCAGATCCACAATGATCGTGCCGTAGGTTTGCGACTTCCGCCAGCTCCAGTCGTCAATCCCGATGACCGTCGGCGGCTTGGCGGTGCCCTGAGCACGCTTTTTCAACTGCCTGAGCACCGTGTAATCGCTGACCCCAAGGCCCAAACGGTGCAAGAGCCGTTCGGCAGGCCGTCCGCCGGTTGCATGCCCAAGATGACTGACAATCTCCCCGACACGCGAAGTGCTACGTGCAAACGGATGCGCAATCGAGGTGAGTTGGTCTGCGAAAGTCCGGCGTGGGCAAGCGGGTGCCAAACATCGCCAACGGCAAATCGCGAGATCAACCGTTACCTCCTCTCCATGGGCGGGATAATCCTGCAACCGCCGACGCCGCCAGCCGTGACGTCGGCGTGAATGCAATCCACAGTCTGGGCAGATGCCGCTTGGTGTCAGACTGCCCGATACGATCCACCCGCCGAAATCACTTCGCTCAACGCATTGAACCGAAACTTCGGCCCCGGGCGACCAGTGCTTCTTCGAGCTCACAACCATCCCTCCTGAATTTTCCTGTTTCAGGATAGTTGCGCCACACAAAGTGAGGCAGAGCCCAATTAAGGGCTACGCGACGCCAGCGCATCGGCGGGCAGATTGGGGTTGCGCGCCTTGCCGTCAGGCTGGTCAGAGACCGCCTCTGCCCGAGCCTGAGCCATTTCTGCCTCTGTGCGATGACGGATAAAGACAGGTTTTCCGCGCCAGTTGACGGTCAATTGCGTTCCAGGCGCGAGATCGGAAATGTCGACAGTGATCTGTGCCAAGGCGCGGACATCGGCGGAAGGGTTCATCTGGTTCACCAGTGGCCAGAGCGCGGCCCCTGCGGCCACGACCCCCGCCCCGGCCGTTGCGTAATACAGGAAATCCCTGCGCGCGGTATCCTCTGACGCTTCCATCACGGGACATGTGTCCATGTCTCCCGCGCGGGAAGGTCAACACGCGAGATGTAACGTTTTGTCAGTGCACCTCTCTACGGATCAACAAACAAGCCGTGTCGGCGCGTCAATGGTGCGGGGCTGCGCCTTTTGCCATCATGAGGTGGTGCTCCTGGTGATGCGCCCCGATGGTCATCAGGCCAAAGAAACCAAGTCCCTGAATCTGAGCGGCATCGCCATCGACACTGAGCGCCACGCCATCTTCGAGTTCCTCCGTGACAACGTCCCAGCCGGTTTCAGCCGCAAGAAAGGGCGCATGGGCGGGCACCATGGCGCGGATGGCTTCGAGAACACGGGGGGTGCCCCGAATCTCGAACCGGGCCCCTTCCGGCCGCAGGGTGCGGGTGACCACGGCCTCTTGGGTCAGAAGGTCCATATCGACCAGATGGCGGCGCAATCCGTCGATATCGACCCGCTCCCAATCTGTCTCGGGATCGGCCTGCAGGATCGCAACGATCTCCGCCAGGGCGGCAAAGGCCGATTGCCCGGTTTCCTGCGGTCCACCCATGTCATGGCCAGTCGCGGAATGGGCGTGCTGAGCGGCCACGGGTGCGGCCATCACTATGGCAAGGACGAAGGGAATGAGACGCATGGACGGATCCTTCAATGGGGTGATGTCATGTTTACGCTAGCAGGGGCGGATGCATCGCAATATGATTTCAATCATATGTTGCCAGGCCCCTATGATCTTATCCCGAGCTCAGCCCTGCGCCCACTCTCCGGCGCGGTTGGCGATGTGGTGTTTCATCAAGGTGGATCCACCCATGGTCTCTATGTCGTGCAAACCGGACGCGTGCATCTCGAGCGGGTCGGCCCAGATGGCGAGCGGTTCATCATTCACCGTGCCCAAGCCGGAACAAGCTTTGCCGAAGCTTCGGTGTTTTCAGAGGTCTATCATTGCGATGCGGTCTGTGTTGAGGCCGGAGCGCTGATCCGGATCGACAAGGCTGCCGTCTTGGCCGCCTTTGCCGACCCGGCATTTGCCCGCGCCTATGGCCGTCAGGCCGCTCAACAGATACAGGCGCAGCGACAGATGCTCGAGATCGTCGGAATTCGGCTTGCAGAAGACCGGGTGATGGCGGGTCTGGTCGCGGGCCTGCTCGAAGGCTCCGTGGTCGAGTTCGCCGCCCGGTTACAGCTGAGCCATGAGGCGACCTACAGGGCGCTGCGAAAGCTTGTGCAGGACGGGCGGGTCAAAAACCCCGCCCGCGGGATTTATCACCTGCGCCCATGACCCGATCAGCTGTGGCTCGCGAAGACCGAGGTCACCCCGTCGGAGCCGACAAGCAAGGTATCAAAAGTGTCACCAGCCCCGGGACCGCCCATGCCGGGCGAACTCATCGGCATGCCGGGAACCGTCAACCCGCGCGCCACCGGTTGTTCTGCCAGCAGCCGCGTGATGTCCGCGGCAGGCACGTGGCCCTCGATAAAATAGTCACTTATGATCGCCGTGTGACATCCAGCAAGTTCCGGAGCGATTTGTAGCCGGTCTTTGAACGCATAAAGCGCATCCTGATCGACATCCTGCGCCTCGACCGTGAAGCCCGCTTGCCGGACATGATCGACCCAGGCGGTACAGCACCCGCAGGTGGGGGTTTTCAGGACTTTAATGACCGGTTCTGTGTTGGCCAGTGCTCGCAGGGGGAGTGTGGCAGCCGCTCCGGCCAGCAAAAATGTGCGTCTTTTCATCATGTGTTCCTTTTTGAAGTATCCGAGACCGTAGAACTGTGTGTTTGAGAGTCCAGAGGCTGTTCCTGCTCTGTCGGCGAGAGGGCGGGTGCATCCAGGGCGTGCCCGCTTGCCGGCCCGCGAAGGGGCTGGATCAACATCTTGTCGACCCAGAGGTCGCGCGTCGTGCGAAACTGCTCGATGCCGATCGTCATTCCCTCGTGGCCCTTCGCGGGCTGGGCAACGTAAGTACCCATGAGGCGGTCCCACCACGGCAGGTTGAAGCCGTAGTTTGAGTTGGTTTCGCGCGGATCGACAGAATGATGCACGCGGTGCATGTCGGGTGTGACGACGATCCATCTGAGCCACCGGTCGACTGGTCTCGGCAGGTTGATGTTGGCATGGTTGAAGAGTGCCGTGGCGTTGAGGATGATCTCGAACAACAAAACCGCGACGGCGGGCGGACCAAGCGCTGCGACCAAGCTTAGCTTGATCGCCATCGAGATAAGGATCTCAATCGGGTGAAAGCGCAATCCCGTTGTGGCGTCGAACTCGAGGTCCGCGTGGTGCATCCGGTGCAGACGCCACAACGTAGGGACGGCATGGAACATGACGTGTTGCAAATAGATGGCCAGATCGAGAAGCAGCATGGACAGGACAACGGCCAACCAATACGGCGCGCCGATAGTGTTGAATAAACCCCAACCCCGCTCCTCGCCCATGACCGCCAGACCAACGGCCAGGATTGGGAAAGACAACCGCAGGATCGCCGTATCGATCACGACAAGAGCCAGATTGTTCGACCAACGGATGACACGCGGAATGTCACGCCGCCGACGCGGGGCGGCGAGTTCCCAAAGCGCCATGGCGGCCAGCACACTCAAAAACGCCGTCAGACGAATCTCCGGCTCTGCGGCAAGTATCGTGTCCATCACAGTCTATGGCCCTTCTGTGTTAGGGCTTGGGTGCGGATGCGCATCTCGCACATCAGTCTTTTCTTGCGCAGCCTTTGCAGCCGCTATCTGGACTATATCAACATCCAGCGCGTGGCGCTCGTCGAGACACGCGGTTTCGAGCTGCAGCGTGACCATGTGAAACCCATACTGTTCCGTCAGCCGCCGATAGGCCCTGTTCAGCAAGTCCGCGGCCTCGGCGGGTGACTGATGGCGGATATGGGCGGAAAACGCATGTTTGCCGCTGGTCAGCGTCCAGGCATGCACATGGTGAACATCCAGAACCCCGTCCTGGCCGTTCAGGTCCGCCGTCACAGCATCGAGATCCGTTCCCTCGGGCGTGCCCTCCATGAGAATGTAGACCGCTTCCTTGATTACGCCCACAGAGGCCCAGAGGAGAACCACTCCGAACGCCATGCCGAGGATCGGGTCAATTGCCAGAAAGCCGGTGAACTCGATCACGAGAGCGGTGACGATGATCAGGAGGCTGCCGACAAAGGTCTGGATGATGTGCCAGAGCGCGCCACGGGCATTCAGATCGTCTTTGCTCGATTGCCACATCAGCGCCAGAGAGACCACTTCCGTGACCAGGCCCCCGAAGGCGACCCAAAGCATGGGGCCTGTGGCCAGGTGGATCGGATTTCCGAGCCGCATCGCGCCCATCCAGATCACGAGAATCGCCATGCCGAGAAGAAACCCGCCATTCACCAGCGCGCCGATGATCTCGGCGCGGTACCAGCCGAAACTGCGCGCCGAATCCGCTGGACGGCGCGCAATCCGCTGCGCGGTGATGGCCACGAGAACGCCGCCAACCGCCGACAGGGTGTGAAACGCATCCGACAGGACGGCAATCGAGCCAGTCCAGAGCCCGACGGCCAGTTCAATCACGAAGTAGACGCCGGTGAGCCAGGCCGAAATCACAAGGGCCTTGCCGGAGGTGGGCATGTGCCCGGCGTGAGAATGATTGGCCATATCAGCTCTACTCCCGTTGCGCGCCGGTCTTTCGCGTCGCGGCGAAGAGAACCGACAGGCCGGTAAAGCCACCTAGCGCAAGCGCGGTCCATGTGGCGGTGCGGGCATCTCCGTTCATCGCCTGGCTGCCCATGTGAGCGAGCAAAAAACTCGCTGGAATAATCCCGGCCAACGTGGCCAGCGCGAACCTCCAAAGATGCAGCTTGCTCAGACCTGCGGCGTAGCTGATCATATCGAAGGACAGAAACGGCAGTAGGCGACTGCCGAAGACTAGGAAGGTCAGAGTGTTCTGCGACCCAAACAGGCCCGCGTTTATCTTCTGACCGAGATGACGCTCAACGAAGGGACGACCCAGGCCGCGGGCCAGACCAAAGGCGGCAAGCGCACCGAGTTCCGCGCCAAGAACGACAAAGAGTGTCCCGAACGTGTGTCCATAAGCCGCTCCGGCGGCGAGTGCGATCGGCGCGGAGGGCAGGGGGCTTGCGACAATAGCGATTGTCATAAGCGCCACGATAACAATTGGTCCGGCAAGACCTGCCGCCTCGATCCAGCGGTCAATTTCCGCACGATCCGGCAGGCGAATGTCGACGCCAAGGACGTCGGGGAAGGCCAATGCGACGACTCCCATCAAGATCACCGCAAGAAGAAGAATGCGCATCATCATGGTTCAAAACACGGCATAGAGCAGAACGAAGAATGCCGCTGCCAAAAGGTCAAAGGCCACGCAGAATGGAATATACCAGTTCGGAATCCGGGCGAGACGATAAGAATTGTGGTGTGACATGTCCCAAAGGGCGTGCAGGGCCAAGCCCAAGGGGAGGAAGGCCCAATGCCATATCAGCCCCAGGAAGGCTGCCGAGCCGAACAAAAGGGCCACGGCGAGCTCTGCCCAGAACACGCGCGCTCTGCCGTCCGCGGCGCCAAAGCCGATATAGGCACCGCCAATCAAAGCAAGCGTGATCGAAGCAAGAGCTATCGAGCTCTTTTCATCCAAAAACAAGTGAGCCGGCATTGAGAGCAAGACAATCAACACGCCAACCCATACGGGAAATTTCAAGATATCCCCGTGTCGATGGTGCGATAAGTGATCGCCTGTCTTTTTGAAAATCTGTGCCATGGCTTGGTACCTAGGGATTCCAGCAACTGGAAGGTCAAGGGTTATTCATCCACGCGCGCAACGCGGCGCTCACTCAACCGTTCCACGGGGAGGTCAAAGGACCGATATCAGGACGCATTTGACGCTGACGCCCGGTTCATGTCCGACGCGCGTGGCGATTTTCAGTCATCTTTCGCCTTCTGCCAGACTTGCTGGCAGGCTGAGTAAAGAAACGTCGCTGACCAGGTCAGCAACATGAAGCCCAAAAGCGATTGCAGCATCAGCAACAGTCGAAAGGGCCCGACCACCTCTATGGACGAATAGCCAAGGGTCGAGAACGAGATGCCCGTAACATAGAGAACATCCTGAAACATCGGCGGGTTGTTGCTGAACGATTGCGGCAGAACGCTTGCCACCACCATCGTGTTGAACACGGCGAGCGTCACAAGTTCCAATACGTGCAGCAACAGCAACGCGGAAAACGTCAGGATGATCCGAAAGCCGGAGCCATCCGACCGCTGCGGGGAAAACTTCAGAATGCCCGACAACGCATAATGATGGACAATTCCCATCAGGATCGCCGCGCATATTCCGACAAACATGGCCATCAACTCGGTCATACCCCCAAACCCGTCTTCCTATTCAAACAGGTCAATCTGACCATACATCAGGCTTTTTAGCACAACTGGACCGATTGATTCTTCACAGGTCAGGCCAACGCGGGGGGCAACCCGTTCAGGGCGACATCCACCGGAACGGTCGGCAAGTTCGATGCGATCCAGCCAGGCCCTTCGCCTGATCCCAACATCCCTTCCGAGATATCGGCGTAGCCCGAATAACCAGCTTGTCTTAACGCTCGAAGCAGCGATGCGGAGCGTCCGCCAGTGGCGCAGATCAGTCCAACGGTGCGATCACCGCTCAGTTCCTTCGCCCTGAACAATCGGTCCGGAAAACCGGACGCGTGCATGCTTATCGGCCATACACCAGCACCTACGCCGGTTTCTTGCCACTCTTCGCGCGTTCTGACATCGATGATCCGCGCCGTATCCGATAGAAGCGCGTCAAAGGCATTCTCTGCCGACCAGACAGATCGGCTCTGCGCCAGCAGCGGTGACGCCGTGACGGTCAGCACCGTCATATGAGCACCCATAACGAAACGGCGCCGGTTCAAATCAAGAGCCATATTCGAAAACCTCATCCTTTGATCGGTTGCGATCCCAAAGGTCACATAACATGCCGGCGACGCTACCCGGGAGCACGACACGGTGCAGGCACAGATTTGTATCCATCTGTAGCAAGGGAATGACCTGATACAAATGGCTACAATTCTGCCCATGAAACACGATGCAACGATGATTTAGGAAAGACACCATGGGACCGCCACCTCATATCCTTATCGTGGATGACCACGCACAGATACGTGAAAGCGTCGCGCGCTTTCTGGAGAAGAACGGAATGCGCACGACCGTCGCCAGGGATGCCGTGGAGATGGATGCCAAGCTGGCCACCGGTCACTTCGACCTCCTCGTGCTCGATGTCATGATGCCGGGCGAGGACGGCTTGTCGGTCTGCCGCAGACTTGCGCCAGAGGGTGATCTTCCGATCATCATGCTGACGGCGCTTGGTGAGGAAACGGATCGGATCGTGGGGCTGGAAATCGGTGCGGACGATTATCTCGCCAAGCCGTTCAATCCACGAGAACTGCTGGCCCGCATCAAGTCGGTACTCCGGCGAAGCAACCGCGATGAACCCGTGGCCGGAACCCTGGCTGGGAGGAAGGTTTGTTTTGCGCATTGGGTACTGGATACCGACCGACAGGTACTGATTGACGAGGCCGCAACCGAAACGCCTTTGACGACTTCTGAGTTCAAATTACTGGCGGTCCTGCTGGAACGCGCGAGGATGGTGCTCAGTCGTGACCAGTTGCTTGACCTGACCGCTGGTCGGACCGCTGGCCCGATGGACCGCACCATCGACAATCAAATCAGCCGTCTCCGCCGCAAGATCGAGCCGGATGTATTGCGACCGAGTGTCATCAAGACTGTGCGGAATGGCGGATACTGTTTGGCTGCCGACGTCGAGGATGCGACATGATGTGGCGTGCGATGAGCTCTCTCAGCGGACAATTGATCCTGCTTGTGGTCGCGGCGCTTGTCGTGGCCCAAGCAATCAGCCTGTTCCTCTTCGCTGACGAGCGCAGCCTCGCCATCCGTGCTGCTTTGGGGTTCGAGGCTGCTGGACGCGCAGCGAATGTGGCGCGGTTGATCGAAGAGGCCCCGTTGGACCTGCAGGACTCCATCCTTCGCGCAGCAAATTCACCACTTATCCGGTTTGATCTGTCAGACGCTCCGAGTGTGGAACACACCAGTCATTCGCATGGCGACCTTGTTGAAGGGCGTATCCGTGCGCTAATGGACGATAGCTACAGCCGCGATATTCGCGTTGAACTGCACGAGATCGAGGGCGAATTGAGGCCCTTGCCCAATCTTTCTGACGAAATGACGGAAATGCATCTCGCGATGATGCGCGGAGAGTTGACAGCGGTTGAAATGAACCTGTCGATCGCGATCAAGGGGGCGCGTTGGCTAAATGTCGGAACGCGGTTCGAGCGTCCGCCGATCCAATGGCCATTCTACTCGATGCTGACCTTCGGGATTTCCGCCGGACTGCTTTTGGTGGCGATTTTCTGGTTTGTCATGACGCGCCTGACGCGTCCTTTGCGGCACCTATCGAAGGCCGCGGACCATCTTGGCCGGGGCGAGGACGTGCCTGAATTGACCGTCGCGGGGCCGACCGAGGTCAGGGATCTGACCGTTGCCTTCAACCGCATGCAACGACGGCTGACCCGGTTCGTCAGTGATCGGACACGTATGCTCGCAGCCCTTGGCCACGATTTACGCTCGCCGTTGACTGCTATGCGTGTCCGCGCGGAGCTGGTTGACGAAGAAGAGACGCGGGACAGCCTCATCGCATCGGTCGAAGAGATGCAGAGTATGGTCGAAGCGACGCTCACCTTTGCACGCGGCCTTACCGGATCCGAGGGTGCTGAAGTGGTCGATCTGCGCAATTTTCTGGACAGCTTGTGCAGCGATATGGCGGCACACTGCACCTTTGCCCCGAGTGATGATGTTGCCGTGCGGCTTCGACCCAACGCGTTCCGAAGGGCACTGAGGAACTTGCTTGAGAACGCCGTTCGCTACGGTGGTGCCGCAAAAGTCAGCTGGGCGACCCACGGTTCGAACCTCGTACTCAACATCGATGACAATGGGCCCGGCATTCCCGTCGACCAGTTGGAAAAGGTCTTCGATCCCTTCTATCGCCTCGAGCAATCGAGGTCTCTGGAAACGGGCGGTTATGGGCTTGGGCTCTCAATCGCGAGGACAATCGTCCAATCCCATGGTGGCGATATCCAGCTGGTCAACCATAACAGCGCGGGTTTGCGGGCCATTGTCACCATCCCACTGGATGAAAGCGAACTAATCGAAGGAGAAACAGATGAAACTGAAAACGCTCATTCCAACGTTGCTGGCCAGCTTGCCCGCCAGCATGGCGCGAGCTGATGGTCCAGGCTCCTGGACAGGTCACATGTGGGGCGGAGGCTATGGCTTTATGGGCGGCTTCATGATGCTCGCCTTCTGGGGCGCCGTGATCGCATTGATCGTGTTTCTGGTACTCAGGCTGCGGGACAATGGCACCCGTCCCCCGGACTCGGACGCGCAGGAAGCGCTCCGGCGCCGCTTTGCGAATGGGGAAATCGACGAAGAAGAGTTTCGCCGACTGAAAGCAACGCTCGACGAATAGTCCACATTGCGGATTTGAACTCCGTACCACGCGACGCCACCAACCTTAGATAGGAAAGAACGCCATGGTCCCGGAAATCGGTCACTTCGCACTGGCCCTCGCGCTGGCCCTCGCACTTGTTCAAAGTGTTCTGCCGATTGCGGGGGCGTCACGCGGAAATACCGTCTGGATGAAATCCGCCCAGGCGACAGCCCTTGGTCAGGTGCTGTTTGTGAGCATTGCCTTCGCAGCGCTGATGCAGGCTTTCATCGTCAGCGATTTCACCGTCAGGAACGTCGTCGAGAATTCCCATTCGCTAAAGCCGATGCTTTACAAGGTTGCGGGAACCTGGGGCAGCCATGAAGGATCGCTTCTGCTCTGGATTTTGATCCTTGCGGTATTCGGCGCGGGGGTTGCCTGGTTCGGATCGAATATCCCGGCCGAAACCAAGGCGCGCACCCTGTCGGTTCAGGCGTGGATCAGTGTCGGCTTCCTGACGTTTCTGCTGCTGACGTCGAACCCGTTCGATCGGGTGTTCCCGCCGCCGCTCGATGGCAATGACCTGAACCCGTTGCTTCAGGACATGGGTCTCGCCATGCACCCGCCGCTCTTGTATTTCGGGTATGTCGGTTTCTCCATCGTGTTTTCCTTTGCCGTTGCGGCTCTTCTGGAAGGGCGCGTCGATCCAGCCTGGGCCAGATGGGTCCGCCCGTGGACATTGGCCGCGTGGGTCAGCCTTACGGCAGGTATCGCTCTTGGATCGTGGTGGGCCTATTATGAACTGGGCTGGGGCGGCTGGTGGTTCTGGGATCCGGTCGAGAATGTAAGCTTCATGCCCTGGCTTCTGGGCACGGCGCTGCTGCATTCCGCCATCGTCACCGAAAAGCGCGACGCGTTCAAAAGCTGGACCATCCTGCTTGCCATCCTGACTTTCTCGCTTTCACTGCTCGGGACGTTCATCGTCCGATCCGGCCTGCTGACATCCGTGCATGCCTTCGCCGTCGATCCGGAGCGCGGGCTTTACATTCTGGGTCTGCTGGCCGTGTCCATCGGTGGGTCGCTGGCGCTCTACGCCTGGCGGGCGCCCGAAATGGAGCCGGGTGGTCTGTTTCGCCCGATCAGCCGCGAAGCCGGGCTGCTCGTGAACAACCTCATTCTGGCCGCCGCTACGGGAACGGTCCTGTTCGGGACGCTTTATCCGCTGATCCTAGAGGCTGTCACGGGGGACAAGATCTCGGTGGGTCCACCTTTCTTCAACGCGGCCTTCATTCCGATGATGCTGGCGCTGGTCGTGTTCATGGGTCTTGGTCCATTCCTGTCATGGAAGCGGGCTGATATCGCCGGTTTGCTCGATCGCATTCGGTTCGTGGCCGTGCTGGCGGTCATCGCAGCCTCGGCCGCGTGGTATCTTCTGAATGGCGGGCCGATCATGGCCTATCTTGCCATCCTCGGCGCAGCGTGGCTGCTTTTTGCGACCCTACGGGAATGGGCGCTACGCATCCGTCTGTTCGAGGTTTCCCTTGCGGAGAGCGCGAGACGCGCGCGCAACTTGCCACGCGCCTCTCACGGTATGACGCTTGCCCATGCCGGCGTCGCTGTGTTGATGATGGGGATGATCGGCTCGACCGGATGGAAGAGTGAGGAGATCGTCTTTGCCGCCCCCGGGACCGAAGTCACGATCGCCGGGTTCGACATCACCTTCGAAGGGGCCGCAAAGGTTCAAGGGCCGAACTACATCGCGGATCGCGGCACCCTTGTGGTGCGTCGGGATGGCGAATTGGTCACGACACTTTTCCCGGAACGCCGGTATTACCCGGTCGCGGAAAGTCAGACGACGGAGTCGGCCATCCGGTCCACATTGGCGGGTGATCTCTATACGTCGATTGCAACGCCAGCCTCCGATCAAGTGAACAACGCCGGAGCCTGGACCCTGCGGATCCTCTATGAACCGCTCGTCAACCTGATCTGGATCGGCTCGATCTTGCTGGTGATCGGTGGCTGTTTGTCCTTGTCGGATCGCCGTTTGAGGGTCGGGGCGCCGCGCCGCGCCAAACAGCCAGCCAGCGATGCTGTTCCTGCCGAGTAGGAGAGAAAATGAAACGTCTCATTGCCGGGCTGCCGTTTATTGCGGCGGTCATATTCGGGGGGTTTTTTCTCTGGGGGCTCAATCCCGAGCGGGATCCCAACGAGATCCCTTCCGTCCTGATCTCGCAACCCGCCCCGGCGTTCGACCTCGATCCCGTGCCAGGGTTGGAGACACCCGGCCTGGCCCGAAGCGATCTTGTCGGCAACGAACGACCGGTCGTGGTCAATGTCTTTGCGTCCTGGTGCGTGCCCTGCCGCGCGGAGCATGCCGTGTTGACACGCTTTGTCGAACGCGAGGGAATGCGGTTGTTCGGCATCAACTACAAAGACAAACCAGAGGATGCCGTGAAGTGGCTCAAAGACCTCGGCAATCCCTACGAGCGGATCGGGTCCGACCTGTCGGGCCGCACCGGGATCGAATGGGGCCTGTCGGGCGTGCCGGAAACCTTCATCGTCGATGGCGATGGCACCGTTTTGTTTCGCTATGTCGGGCCGGTCGTGGGTCCGGACGCCGTCGAACGGTTCACGCAAGCCCTGAAGCAGGCAGGCGCACTGCCAAATGGAGCAGCATCATGAGACAGTTGATTTTCGCATTTTGCATCGGGCTCTTTCCCTTTGCCGCCAATGCGGTGGAACCGGACGAAATGCTGACCGACCCGGTATTGGAACAGCGTGCGCGGGGGATTTCCAAGGATCTGCGATGCGTCGTCTGTCAAAATCAGGACATCGACAGCTCGAACGCGGGTGTGGCGCGGGACTTGCGTCTGCTCGTACGCGAGCGCTTGGTCGCCGGAGACAGTGACACCGAGGTGATCGAATATATTCGGGCGCGGTACGGGGATTACGTGCTGCTCAAACCGCCTCTGGAGCCTGCGACCTACGCGCTTTGGTTTGCGCCGATCGCTTTCGTTCTGGTCGGGGTTTTCGTTGGTGGTGGGGTACTGATGAGTCGGCGAAAGCAAGAGCCATTTGAAGATTTGGGCTCAGAGGATGAGAACACCGTTTCCGAAATTCTCAGACAAAACGAAGCGGGGGATGCGCCATGATCTGGGGTATTTTCGGTTTTTTGACGCTGCTCGCGATCGGAATAGTCCTCTACCCGCTGCTGCTGTCCAAATCGAACACTCTCACCAGAGGAGATGCGGTACCGGCCATCCTCGCCGATCAGATGCAGGAAATCGAACGAGACATGGACCGCGGTTTGATTTCTGAACAAGAAGCTCAAGCAGCCAGACTCGAGATCAAGAAACGGATCCTCGCGACGACCCGCAATTCGGAAGAAAAAGCCGGATCGTCCCGTAGTGGTGGCAGAGTCACTCTCGTTGTCGCGTCGGTCCTCGCGCCGGTTATTGCCGCGGGCTACTATCTGACAATGGGATCGCCGGAGGTGCCTTCAATGGCCTTCGC
The DNA here is from genome assembly GCF_000152965.1 of Roseobacter sp. MED193. Lineage (GTDB taxonomy): Bacteria > Pseudomonadota > Alphaproteobacteria > Rhodobacterales > Rhodobacteraceae > Pseudophaeobacter. The sequence goes on from NZ_AANB01000013.1 coordinate 65,797, forward strand.
TGCCCGTGCAGAGGAGCGCGCACAGACTGATGAAGTGACGGCGCTTGCAATACAACTTCGCGAAAGGCTTGTATCCGATCCGACCGGCGGCCCCAGCGAAGGGTGGATGCTGTTAGGCCAGACCTATCAGCGCATGGGCAGAGCAGCCGATGCCGTCGCAGCCTTCGAAGTGGTCGCCGAACGGGAGGATGCCACCTCCGCGACATTCTCCATGCTGGCAGAGGCCGTCGCGGTTGCCAATGACGGCGTTGTTATTCCACGGGCAAAATTGGCCATTGATCGCGCTTTGGACCTTGACCCATCCAATCCTGCGGCAACCTACTTCGAGTCTCTGTATTATCTCCAGAAAGAAGAGACGCGTAGGGCCTACGAGTTGCTGGTTTCCCGGCTGGATCAGGAAGAGGCTTACGTTCCATGGATGGAAACCTACGCTTTGCAGATCAACCGGATCGCCGCCGCCGCAGATCTTCCGATCGTCGATCTACCCAGCGCGCCGACATCCCCACCCGGCCCGAGTGCGGCAGATGTCGCGGCGGCATCGGAGATGAGTGGCGCGGATCGCGCGGAGTTCATCCGCTCGATGGTCTCGCGCCTGGCCGAGCGACTTGAGGATGAACCGGTGGATCTGGATGGTTGGATGCGGCTGGCAAACGCCTACGCCGTCCTTCAGGAAGAGGATCGCGCCATTGAGGCCTACCGTAAGGTTGAAGCGCTGTTGGAGCAGCAGCCCGCCAATGATCCTCGGCGTGCTGCGGTCCGTGACGCGCTCGAGCGGCTCGGCGGCTGACTGCTGGTCGGTGTCCCGCCCGGGCAGGTCACTCCTGTTCGGCAACCTTTGCGGAAACATCCCGACCGCTGGCTTGCGCCAAGGCGTCCATCACGTCCTCGGTCGTCAGCAATTCGGACAGCACAATGCCCTCCGGTGCCGACGGTCCATAGACGGCATTGAAGGGGATGCCATATCTACCGAAACTCTCAAGGTAACGGGAAATGCGCGCGTCCGGACGTGTCCAATCTGCCCGCATCGGCGTGACACCTGGCGTGTCCAGCGCACTGCGGACTGGCTCAGGGTCGATCACAAGTGCCTTGTTCGCTTTGCAAGTCAGGCACCAGTCAGCGGTCACATCGACAAAGACGACCTCTCCCTCTGACACACGTTTCGCTATGTCCGACCGGTCAAATGCGATCCAAGCCAATGCCGATTGCGACTCTGAACGGGCCGGCGCGGACTGCTGCAGGAGAGGACCTGCGGCAAGAGCCAGGACAAGGCTGGCTGTGGCAATAGACCACCTGAATTGGGACTGCACATTCGGGAGGGATAGTATCAGAACGGCGAGACCGGACAACGCCGCGACCGCGATGACGGAGGCCAGCCCGGCGACACCGTCGAGCGCCCAGAACAGCCACACGGCGGTAGCAAGCAGCAAGACCCCCATGACGCTTTTGATGATCAGCATCCACCGACCAGGCTTGGGCATGAACGCGACCAGACGCGGGAACGCGGCGATGACGAGATAGGGCAGCGCGAGGCCGAGGCCGAGGCTCGTAAAGACTATGAGGATGTCCAAGCCACGCCCGGCCAAAGCAAAGGCCACAGCGGTGCCGAGGAACGGTGCCGAGCAGGGCGTTGCCATGACGGCACCAAACATGCCAGTGAAAAAGTCGGCGGAATACCCGTTGCGTCCTCCGGCCCCTGCAAGCCGCGTCTGCATGCCGTGTGGAAGGGCGAACTCGAACGCTCCGAACAGATTTGCCGAAAAGACGAGCAGAACAGCGATCATCACCGCAAGAAACAGCGGGCTTTGAAACTGCAGACCCCACCCGACGCTGAGGCCTGCCGTCTGGAGCGCCCAGAGGACGAGCGCCAGACCCCACATGAACATCATGATGCCAGCGGCGGCTGCGACGAAGCCGAACCGGACACGGGTTGTGTCGTGATCGGTGTGTTTGAGCACGGACGACACCTTGATAGACAGCACCGGCAGTACACAGGGCATCACATTCAGAATCAATCCGCCCAGCAGCGCGATCGCGGCAATCCAGATCAGTTCCAACATGTCCGGTGTCGTGGCGGCCAGTTCAAAGGGCGGTGCGATGCCTTGCGCCACGCGATCCGCGATGATCGTGAAGGCCCGGTTCTCGCCGTCGGTGACGGTAATCGACGGCACCACCGTCACATCCGTATTCGACGAGAGGATCGGCAAGCGCGCCCACAGCAAACGATCCTCTTCTCCCAAACGGATATCGGGTTTGCCAAGCGCAACACCCATACCCAGTTCGGGAAACACATCCGGCGACTGGAGTGGTTCATCGACGCGCAGACTGACGATCAACTCCGTGAGGTCTTCGTCGATGAAGGCATTTGCCTCGCTGACGCCACCCGCCTCGGCTCCTTCGGGGACGCGCTCGGAAAACGTGCCAATCAGCCCAGCCGCAGTGCTGTCGATGCCGTTGCCGCGTCCGAGGCGAAGTGACAGGTCAAACTCTTCCGGGACACAGACATTGGAGCACACCAGCAGTTTGACCTGCGCGGAAAGAGTCACAGGTGCGCCGGGATCTTTGAGCGTTATGCGCAGCGGAAAGACGACTTCACCCGCATAACCAAAATTTTCGATGCCGAAGGCGGTGAAGCGTGTCGGGAAAGGCCACATGAATTCGACATCTGCGACGTTTTCGGAACCGGTCCATTCGACCGAAGGCGGTATTCCCACCTCTCCTGGCGACCGCCAATAGGTCTTCCAGTTTTCGTTCAGTTGAAGATGAAGCCCGGCCGACAGAGTCAGTGTGTTCTCGGGAACGCCTTCCTGTGCACTAATGAGATGCGCGGTGAGTGGCGCACTCTGGTATTCAGCAGAGGTTGCTGCCGCGACACTTCCAGAGACAAGGGCCAGGAGCACGAAGGGAATAAGCAAAACCCGTCGCAGGATCAAAAGGCAGTCGATCAAGATACCCGCTTCCTTCCCTTATTTTTACCGCAGATTTCGCCAAGACGGCGGAGGTTGCCTCAACGAATACCCACGGCAAAACCCTGACGACCGTCCGCGCAGTCAACTCGCGCGACGCCTGTCCCAGAAGTTGAAAGATACCGACACCCCTCCGGCAGAAGGTCTGACGCTTGTTTCGTGGAAACGATAGCGCTGCGATCTAAGCAGTCTGCAAGGTTTACCGCACATCCCCCAAGCAACAAACCCGCCAAAAGCAATGTGCTTACCCGTGCCTTCCTCCGCACATCACTGCCTGTTCCGCACGACGACTGGAATCGCGGAGGTCATCGGCTCGGGCGTTTCCTCGATAGAATCATTTGCCTTGTCGGAATGGCACGATTTCCCCATGAATTTGTGCATCGCAAGATGCGCCCCAACGCACAGCAGGAGCGGGGCGAAAGCCGCTGCATTGCCCCACACGCCCGCCAATGTGCCGCCGGCAAGAAAAAACCCCGCAAAGGGCAGCAGCATGACGACGCAACACGCCATCATACCGTAATGCATGAGCCTGTCCGTGATCGGCTTTTTTCTATGGTTCTGGTGGTCCATGTCGCCCTCTTTGTCTCGTTCCACGCGTCATTTGCGGCCCTCCAGCAGGGTAAGGTCAAGGATACAAATGGATACACTTCTCGCGGTCTTGTCAGGTTGCCTGATGCCGGGTCTCCCGTAAAAGACATGTACAAACCGAAGGCTAGGAGTGTGTCATGACGACTTCGCGAAACAACAAGATCAATCGACGAAGCCTATTGGGGTATGCGGCTGTCGCTTTGGTTGCACCAAGCGTGGTTCGAGCCGAAACCATTCGCCGCAACATTTCTTCTTTCCGAGTTCATGACTGGCAAGATCACTTCGACGCACTTGGAAAGGGGGTCATCATCTCAGACACCGTGACGATGGCGCTCCAGCATTGGACATCAGATGGCGAGATGCGGATCTACCCAACTTCCGTTCCTCTGACCGACGAACTCACAAAACGCGGTTATACCGAAGTCGTGGAAAAGCGCAAAAAACCCAGCTGGGCGCCGACGCCCTCCATGCGGGAACGCAATCCAGAATGGCCGGCACGTGTCGAGGGAGGCGATCCTGCCAACCCTCTGGGTACCCGCGCATTGTATCTGTCCTGGCAATACTACCGTATCCACGGAACACAGGACACGCGAAAGATCGGTCGTCGGTCGTCAAATGGCTGCATCGGTTTGTTCAACGAACAGGTTGAAGAGCTTTACGAGCGGGTGCCCGTCGGCACTCAAGTCAAACTCATCTGACCCAAGAGACAAGGCGGAAGATACAGGCATGGATAAATTGACCGCACTTATCGCAGCCGTAGTTATAGCTGGCGGGGGAGTTGCAACTTGGCAGTTCATTTCTGCGGAAGATACAGCGATGGGTCATTCCATGACGCCTCCTGACACAAGTAGGATAGAGGCAGGCGACCCAATCGTTCAGGTCCAACTGCCAGCAGAATTCTCGGAGCAAGCCACGATTGGGAAGACCATATTCGAGGCTAAGTGTTCCGAGTGCCATGGAGCAAACGCAGCGGGACAGAACGGGATTGCGCCACCTCTTGTGCACAAGATTTACGAGCCAAGCCACCATTCAGACATGGCCTTTGTTCTAGCCGCTCAAAATGGCGTGCGTGCGCATCACTGGAAATTCGGTAATATGCCCAAGATCGAGGGGCTGACCCAAGGAGAAGTCAAGATGGTTGCCGCCTATGTTCGCGAACTTCAGCGGGCCAACGGGATCGACTGATGCGTTGGACCCGGATCAGCAGATGGATCCTGTCGCTCGTTTTCGGCCTTTTCCTCGTGGTTCTGGGAATGCCTGAGGCACCAGTACATCATGGTGAAGTGTCCTTGGAGCAAGAATTCCACAATCATGAAGATGTAGGGTCACCCTCGAACGAGGCCTCTGGCCACTGTCATCCAGGACTCGATTGTTCTGTCACGGTAGCGGTGTTGCTCCAGACAAACGTGGTTTACGAGCCTCACTTTCTGAAGGCCGTCATGCAAGACGGCGCGACCCAACGAACCGAGTTGCGCCCCACCAGCGATCCTCCACCGCCGCGACGGTGGCTCTGATTTCACATCGCTCGAAAAGCAGACCCAAAGAAGGATCGAAGACATGAAAAAGACAACTATCGCAGCGGCAGTGTTGATTGCAGGTACTGCGGTCACGGCATTCGCGCATAGCGGTGCCACCGGCATCGTGAAAGAGCGCATGGACGCCATGCTTGCAATGGGGAAGGCGGTCAAGACCGTGGCCCCGATGATGCGGGGCGAAACGGCCTATGAAGCAGGGGCTGTGGGCGATGCAGCGCGCCTGTTCCAGCAGCACGCCGGTGAGAGCATGACAAAGCTGTTCCCAGAGGGCACAGGGGGCATGCCCTCGGAAGCCAAAGGCGAAGTGTGGACCGACTGGGACCGCTTCGCAGCATTGGCAAATCAGCTGGAAGAATACTCTGAGGGCCTGGAACGCGCAGCCGACAATGGATTGGGCGGCATGGGCGGCAATACCTCCATGGGTGGCACCTCGATGATGGGCGGTGGGTCCATGATGGGAAGCGATACAACCATGATGGGCGGGAGCACGATGATGGGCGGAGGCGGCATGATGGATGCTGCCGCCATTGCCGAAATGCCCGCCGACGCGGCTTTCACGATGACGACTCAGGTCTGTTCCGCGTGCCATGAACGCTTCCGGGCGGAAGAAGACTAACCATGCGCCGGTTTTTGACACTCGTCAGCGGGGTCGCCGTGCTGGGCACGGCCGGCCTCGGCGCGGTGATTGCATGGCCTGTCGGCAGTACAGTGTCTCCGATTGCAACAGAGGGCAATGTCGACCGGGGCGCGTATCTGGCGCGCGCCAGTGGGTGCATTGCATGTCATACCAATTTTGAAGCGGGCGGCGCACCACTTGCCGGAGGGGCGCCGCTCGAAACCCCGTTCGGAACGTTCTATCCGCCCAACCTGACGACAGACCCCGAACATGGCATGGGCGAATGGACGGCAGAACAGTTCGCAAAAGCCGTGCGGCAGGGCATCGGTCCCGATGGAACGCCGTACTATCCGTCTTTCCCGTATACCTTCTATGCGGATTTTTCCGACCAGGATATCGCTGACCTATGGGCAGCATTTCAAACCGTGCCGCCCGTGGACGAGCCTGCACCAGAAAACGATGTCAGCTTCCCATTCGACCAACGATGGGGGCTGAAGCTTTGGCGAGCGGCGTTCTTCTACGATCCGGATACAGAGCCGGTTGAAAGGCGAAGCGACGCATGGAATCGCGGACGGGAATTGGTGCGCGGTGCGGCACATTGCGGAGCCTGCCATACGCCGCGCAATCTTGCGGGAGGCCGCGATATCGGTGCTTCCTTTGCAGGCAACGCCCAGCTTCCCGGTGGCAGCAAGGCACCCGCGATACGGCCAAAAGACCTGGCCAAAAATGACTGGACGGTTTCAAACCTCGCTTATGCGCTCCAGACCGGCATCACCCCTTCGGGCGATGCTTTCGGCGGCAGCATGGCGGAAGTGGTTCGCGAGGGAACTCGGTTTCTGACACCTGCCGATCGCGAAGCGATTGCGCTTTTCCTGCTGAACAAGGACACGGTCGAGGCGGAGAACTCCGCTTCGAACTAACATCACGCGGGGGCGACACGCCCCCGCTTTCTCGAGGATCGAAATGAAACAAACACGTAGGGATTTCTTGCGCAATGCAACTCTGGCGGCCTGTGCGGCCGTCATCCCGCGGTCGGCCTATGCCGCAACCCCGTTCGAGGACGTGGTTGCCAAGGTTGCGCGTCGACAACTTCTTCCGGACACCTACCCGGAAACAGAGATCTGGGGCTATGATGGTCTTGTTCCGGCCCCGGAAATCCGGGTTGCACAAGGCGATCGGGTGCGTCGCAGGTTCCGCAACGAGGTACCCGATCCCAGTTCGGTTCACTGGCACGGAATCCGGATCGATAACGCGATGGATGGCGTTTCAGGACTGACCCAGAAAGCCGTGGCACCAGGTGAAACCTTTGACTACGACTTCGTCGTACCGGACGCGGGCACCTATTGGTATCACGCGCATAATCGCTCGTACGAACAAGTCGCGCGTGGTCTGCGCGGCGCCTTAATCGTCGAAGAGGCCGACAGGCCGGACATCGACCGCGAGGAAGTCATCGTTCTGGAGGACTGGTTGCTCGACCCTGAGAGCGGGCAGCTGTTCGACAATTTCGAACAGCCCATGATGATGAGCCACGGTGGACGCATCGGCAACTTTATCACGACCAATGGGCGCTATGACCTGACCTTGTCCGCGAAGCGCAACGAACGCATTCGCTTGCGGATCATCAACGCAGCAAGCGCGCGAATTTTCCCGCTGACGCTCTCGGGGTTGAGTGGCTGGACGGTGGCCGTCGATGGAATGCCAATCGGCCAACCCCAGCAGATTGACGGCGAGTTGATCCTCGGCCCGGCACAGCGCGTCGACTTAATTGTCGATGTGACCGAAGACGAAGGCGGCACCGCCCAGTTGCTTCGCATCGGCGATGATGATCAACTGACCCCGTTGGTGAGTTTTCTGGTCAACGGCACAGCCAGTTCAGTACCAAGAGGCAAGCCACTGCCGTTGCCGCCGAACCCCGCGGCACACGCCCCGGACCTTGCCGATGCGCGTGATTTGCGACTGGTCATGTCCGGCGGTGCAATGGGGCGGATGCAGTCCGCGTTGCTCGGCGGGGAACGTCTTGGATTCCGTCAGCTTGCCCAAGCGGGCAAATTCTGGGCCCTGAATGATGTCGCCGAAATGACCGACACGCCACTGGCCGATCTATCCCTGAACGAGCCGGTGCGCCTGAAGATCGAGAACCAGACCGTTTTCCCGCATGCGATGCACCTGCACGGGATGCATTTCCGCGAGCTGCGCCCCGACGGCGCATTCGGGCCGATGCGGGACACGATCCTGTTGGCCGGCAACGAGTCCCGGGAGATCGCCTTTACGGCAGACAATCCCGGCAAGTGGCTGTTCCATTGCCACATGCTCAGCCACGCCGCATCTGGCATGACAACCTGGATACGGGTCACATGAGGTATCTCGTTTGGTCCGTTCCGATCACTGTCGCAGCAGCCGCCTTCATGTATTGGCTCTCGACCAGTGCATCCTCGGATGTCGGCAGCGCGTCCAAGGCGGAGAGCTACGACATCGAAGAAGGCGCGTTGCTCTACGCAGAAAACTGCGCGTCTTGTCATGGCGCGGGTCTGGAAGGCCAGCCGGAATGGCGAACGCCCGGCGCGGATGGGCGCCTGCCAGCACCACCGCATGATGAGACGGGTCACACCTGGCATCATCCTGACAGCCTGCTCTTCGATTACACAAAACTGGGGGGTGCGGCGCTTCTGGCGCGTCAGGGCGTCGAATTCGACAGTGGCATGCCCGGTTTCGCAGACGTGCTGACCGACCAGCAAATTCACAACATCCTGGCCTTCATCCGGTCCACCTGGCCAGACCGCATCCGCGAAGTCCAGGCCGCGCGGACAGAAGCCGACGAACAACGGGGAGAGAACTAAAATGCGTTTCAGACAAGCCTTCACGACGGTCGCGATAGCTGCCTTGCTTCCGATACCGGCACTCGCCGACGAACTGTCAGAGTCCCGGGTCAAGGAACTTGTGCTCGAGGCAATCCGCGAGAAACCGGAGATTGTCATGGAGGCCGTGGCGATCCTCGAACAAAGGCAGGCGCAAGCGCAGGAGCTCAGTCAGGCCCAAGTTCTGAATGACCAGCGCGATCTGATCGAGAACGATCCGAATGCGCCGGTTCTCGGCAACGCGGAAGGGGACGTCACCGTTGTGGAATTTTTCGACTACAACTGTCCCTATTGTCGGCGGGTCAAACCCGAGGTGCGGGCTTTGATCGAAGAGGATCCAAACATTCGCCTCGTCTATCGTGAATGGCCCATTCTCGGAGACGGATCGGTGTTCGCCGCGAAAGCGGCCTTGGCAGCGCGCAAGCAGGACAAATACGAAGAGTTTCACTGGGCTATGATGGGGCTGGAAGGCCGCGCGGAAGAGGCGTCCGTGCTGCGCGTGGCCGAGGAGATCGGCCTGGATATCGCGCAGTTGCGCAAGGACATGGAGGCCCCCGAGGTCGAAGAGCACATTGCGACATCCATGCAACTGACCCAAGCTCTGGGCTTTAACGGCACGCCGTCTTTCGTGATCGGTGACGCGCTGGTGCCTGGCTTTGTCGAAAAGGCGCAGCTTGCCGACTTGGTCGAAGAAGCCCGCAAAGACGAAGACTGAAATTCTGTGCCCGGACCGCCCTTGGGTGGCCCGGGCACTGCATCAAGCGGCCGCAGGTTCCACGTCGTAGCCCTCATCCCGAATGATCGCTTGGACCTGATCGGCTGGTAACACGCTGTCGACACGCACTTGTCGGGCAGAAAGGTCACATTCTACGCCTGCATTCGGATCTGCGGTTTTCACTGCGCTTTCGATCGCTGCGGTGCAATGTCCACAGCTCATGTCCGGAACGCTGAACTTCATTGGAACCACTCCTTCATCTGATTTCCGTCGGTGACATGGGGTTTCCCCCCGCTGGAAGGTCAAGAGAAGAAATTTTACTGCTTCTCGGTTGACCTTCCGGTAACTGGAAGCCCCATATTCACCTTGAATGGAAAAACAGGTGACACATATGCCCGAACCCAAACAGATCAGCCTGCCGATCGAAGGCATGTCATGTGCGTCCTGCGTTGGCAGGGTCGACCGCGCATTGAATGCAATCGACGGCGTAGAGGATGTGTCGGTTAATCTTGCTTCCGAAACCGCACGTATGAGCGTGGACGCGCTCAAGCGCATTCCGGACATCATCGAAACCCTTCGCGAGCTGGGCTACCCCGCGCGGACGGCCAAGGCCGAACTCACGATTGCAGCGATGTCCTGTGCCTCTTGCGTCGGGCGGGTCGACAAGGCGCTTTCCGCGGTGCCTGGAGTGGTCGAGGTGAACGTCAACCTCGCCTCCGAGACGGCAACGGTGGTTTACGTCGAAGGTCTTGTCACGACATCCGATCTGGAAAATGCAAGCGGCGCGGCAGGGTATCCAGCAACCGTGGCAACGGCCCAAGCCGGTGACGACAGGGTTGCGCGCAAGGAGGAAGAGGCTCAGGCGCTTGCCAAACGGGTCACCTTTGCAGCCATCCTCGCCTTGCCGGTCTTTTTGATCGAGATGGGTGGCCACGTCATTCCGGCCGTTCATATGCTTATCGAGACCACGATTGGTCAGCAGACGAGTTGGCTTCTTCAATTCGTTCTCACGACAATCGTTCTCTTCGGCCCGGGCCGGACGTTTTACACCAAGGGTTTCCCGGCCCTATTCCGGGGCGCGCCCGACATGAACAGCCTCGTCGCGGTCGGCACCGGGGCGGCTTACTTCTATTCCGTAGTTGCGACATTCGTACCATCGGCCTTGCCTGACACGCTGCGCTCTGTCTACTTCGAGGCGGCAGCGGTCATCGTCGTCCTCATCTTGCTGGGGCGTTTTCTTGAAGCGCGCGCTAAGGGGAGAACGGGCGCGGCCATCCAGAAGCTGCTGGGGCTTCAGGCGCGGACCGCGCGAGTGATGCGCGATGGTGAAAGCATTGAGATCGAGATCGATGCGCTGGTTCAGGGTGACATCGTCATCGTGCGCCCCGGCGAACGCATCGCGGTCGATGGCGAGGTCATCGAGGGGACCAGCCGCGTCGACGAAAGCATGCTGACAGGCGAGCCGATTCCCGCTGAAAAGGGTGCCGGAGATCCGGTGACCGGCGGGACGGTCAACGGCGCCGGAAGTCTGCAATTCCGCGCCACGCGGGTCGGCGCCGACACGACCCTGGCGCAGATCATTCGCATGGTCGAAGAGGCCCAAGGCGCCAAGCTGCCGATCCAGGGATTGGTCAACCGGATCACGCTTTGGTTTGTGCCTGCCGTCATGGCAATCGCGGCGGCGACCGTGCTGGTCTGGCTGGTTTTCGGACCTGATCCGGCCCTGACAATGGCCCTTGTCGCCGGTGTGTCGGTGTTGATCATCGCGTGCCCCTGCGCGATGGGGCTTGCGACGCCGACCTCCATCATGGTCGGGACGGGACGTGCTGCGGAAATGGGTGTCCTGTTCCGTAAAGGTGACGCCTTGCAGCAACTTGATTCCGTTGATGTGGTCGCCCTCGACAAAACAGGCACGGTGACCGAGGGGCGACCTGCACTGACCGACCTGGTGCTGGCGGAAGGGTTTGATCGTCCAACGACGCTTTCGAAGATCGCCGCCGTGGAGTCGCTCTCCGAGCATCCTGTCGCGGACGCGATCGTGCGCGCAGCCCGGGCCGAGGGCGCACCTCTTGTGGGGGCCGAAGGCTTTCAATCGGTCACCGGTTACGGCGTGCGCGCCTTGGTCGAAGATGTGGAGGTATTGGTTGGGGCCGACCGATACATGGCGCGGCAAGGCGTTGACGTCTCGGCGTTGGCACAAGAGGAAACGAATATCGCAAGCAAGGGCCGGACGGCGCTTTACGCTGCCATAGATGGACGTGTCGCCGCCGTGATCGGCGTTGCCGACCCGGTCAAACCGGCAAGCCGCGCAGCCATCGCAGCGCTGCACGAAAAGGGTCTTGCGGTTGCGATGATCACAGGGGACAAACGCGAAACCGCCGAAGCCATCGCCCGCGAAACCGGCATTGATCACGTCGTCGCGGGCGTTCTGCCAGACGGCAAGGTCGCGGCGCTCGATACGTTGCGTGAGGGCGGCAAGCGCATCGCCTTTGTCGGCGACGGTATCAATGACGCCCCGGCGCTGGCGCATGCCGATGTGGGTATCGCCATTGGCACCGGCACCGATGTGGCCATCGAGTCCGCGGATGTCGTCCTGATGTCCGGCGATTTGCGCGGCGTGGTGAATGCCTTCGAGGTGTCCCGCCGGACCATGCGCAACATCCGGCAGAACCTGTTCTGGGCCTTTGCCTACAATGTCGCGCTGATTCCGGTCGCCGCCGGGGTGCTTTATCCCGCCTTTGGGCTGCTCCTGTCACCAATTCTCGCGGCGGGCGCGATGGCTTTGTCCTCGGTGTTCGTTCTGACCAATGCCCTGCGCCTGCGAGGCATCGCGCCGGCGATGGACGAGCAGCGCGCAATCCCGGCAGAGATGGCAGCCGCCACTCCTGCTCCAGCAGAATAACGGAGGTCCGACATGAACATCGGAGACGTTGCCCGACAATCGGGTGTGCCCCCAAAAACAATCCGCTACTACGAGGACATCGGGCTGATCCGCCCGAACCGTAGCGAGAACGGCTATCGCGCGTTCACCGAGAACCACGTTCACAAGCTGGCGTTTCTGGGTCGCGCACGGGCCTTGGGGTTCACCATCGAAGATTGCAGGACGCTTCTGGCTCTCTACGAGGATGAAAACCGCGAAAGCGTTCAGGTGAAGGCGGTGGCGGAAGAGCATCTTCGCCAGATCGAGGAAAAGATCGAGAAGCTGCAATCCATGAGAACGACGCTTACCGAACTTGTGGAGAAATGTGCCGGGGATCATCGTCCGGATTGTCCGATCCTCGCAGATCTCTCACCTATACGAATGTCCGAATGAACGGGGCCGGTTCGGCGCGATTCAGAACCAGATTGCGCGGACCGGCATCCAGATACCCATGAAGATCATCATCAGGTTTTCCGTCAGCGAAATGAACCCCAGCCGGACGGAACTGTCACCGCCGACGCAGGCGCATTTCAGCTCTCTCTTGTCGATATAAACAGCCTTGAAAACGCTGACAGCACCAACCGTGCCGATAAACAAGGCGACAGGCGCCGAGAGCCACAGCAGCGCGCCGGCAGTCATCAGGATACCTGCCAACGCTTCGCCGAACGGGTAGACCTTGCCGTATCGCACCCATTTGCGCGCCAGCAGGTCGTAATTGAGGAACATCGTCGAGAACCCTTCGACATCCTGCAATTTCTGGATCGCGAGAATGGTCATGGACAGCGAAATGAACCATTCGAACCCGCGCAAGGTGAGAACCGACCCGTACTGGTGCCACGACAGGCCCAGTGCCAACAGCGCGGCGACGGAAAAGATCGCAATGACCGGCTGGTAGGTCGTGTCGCTTTGCTCTTCCTCGGGTGGGTCGATGTCGAAGAACACCCTGAGATCATCGTAGCCGCCGATCCGTTCTCCGCCGATGAAGGTCTGCGGCGTCGTCTCGACACCGTGCTTCTCCATGAAAGCATCGGTGTCTTCACGGGTCTCAAGCGGATGGTCTTCCACCTCGAAGCCTTGCCGCTCCAGCAGGTCTTTCGATTTCAGACCGTAGGGGCAGACATGGCCCGGCATGACCATGCGATAAAGTTGCGCGGATTTGCTGTCTGTGTCGCGGGGCATGTCCTTTCCTCCTTATCCGCTGCACGTAAATTGACCACGGAACCCGGCTTCGTAGTCGGTTCCCGCGCTGACGATTAGATCGGTCAGGTCACCATCTGTCTCTGCGATGCGGGCCGACAGCGGGCCTTCAGAAAATGCATTTTCGCCCTGCGCATTCAGGCGCACCAGATCACCGCTGATCTTCATTGCGGCGGCAAACCCTTCGCCGGTTTCACCAGTCACCAGTACAGCCGGACTGTCCGAGGTGTAAGCAAAGCGGCAATTTCCGCCATTCGGGAACACCGCAGCGATTTCGTCTTCCGTCAGAAACTCGGGATCGACTTTCGACACGACCTCCGTTTGAAGCGCCTGTTGCGCATTCACGACCTGTGGCGGCGGTTCGGTCGGCGTGGCCGATGCCTCGCCGTTTGCTTCAATATCAGCAATTAGGTAGCGCATTTCGGCGATTTCCTTGTCCTGCGCATAGATGATGTCGTCTGCCAGCCCCCGGACGCGCGGGTCGGTGATCTCGGCACGAGTCGACGTCATGATGGCGATCGAATGGTGCGGGATCATGGCGCGCATGTAGGACCTGTCCTGCACCGTGAATTGCCCGCGTACCGGCCAGAGGCTTGCCGCAAAGACAAGAATGGCGCCTACGAAGATCGCGATGTTGACCTTGGTGTTCTGATACATGGACAACATGCACGCCAACATGATCACGGCCATGGTCGCCCCCATCAGGATGGCCATGTAAAGGCGTGTCTCCGAAAAGAAGATATGGCCCCAAAGATAGGTGTTCAGGTACATCAGAACGAACATGACCACGGTCGATGTTCCGATCATCATAAAGAATCGTGAGTAGTGCATTTCCAGTCACCTCCTTGCAGTTCTTTGTAAAAGAAGAACATTCCAGCGCTGGAGAGTTCCAAAAGCGCGAATTTTCGTGGTTTCAAGGCAACAAAGGCGCGTCGTTTGCCCCGGTTCACGGCTTCTTTTCTTTGCCCCTGGCGCGCACTGAATTTTCATGGGTCCGAGGAGATCGCGCCATGCAGAATTTCACGAGACGAGAATTGATTTGTGCCGGAGCGTTGGGTTGCTTCCTGCCGACAACTGCCTGGGCCCACAAAGTCAAATTGCCCGAACGGTTCGAACCGCAATTGATAAACACCCGTCGTGATGACTGGATGAACGGGGACATCCACGTCGTTCCTGACGATTTTTTCCTCTATTTCATGCTCGAGGACGGGATGGCGATCCGCTACGGGGTCGGAGTAGGGCGCAAAGGTTTGTACGAACCCGGAGAGTTCACCGTGGATCGCAAGGCCAAATGGCCATGGTGGCGACCGACGAACGCTATGATCCGGCGCGAGCCACATAAGTACGCGAAGTACAAGGATGGGCTGAAAGGCGGGCCAAACAACCCGCTTGGGGCCCGCGCGCTCTATCTCCATGATGATGACGGACGCGATACCTATCTTCGCATTCACGGAACGAACGCCCCGGAGACAATTGGGTCGGCCGTGTCGAATGGATGCGCGCGATTGACGAATGAGCATGTGAAGGATCTGTACGATCGCGTTGAAATCGGCGCTCGCGTCTTTCTGTATCCCAAAGTGACAACGGCGTGAGGGGTGCTCTGTCGCCTTGAAGTTCCTCCACCGGAAATGGCACAAGCACAGCAGTTGGCGAAAGCCAGTCCATCATTCATGAGGTGACGGAATTGTCTTTGAGCCGGAGGTCTTTCCTTGGCGGGATGACCGTTGCACTGGCTGGCACTCACTTGCCAGCAGCGACACCCGAGTTGATCCTCGCACCCCAATCGATAAAGGCGCGCCTTGCTGGGTACGACGTGTCGATGTTGGGCTTCAACGGTGGTCTGCCGGGCCCTGAAATCAGAATGCGACAAGGACAAACCGCCCGCTGTCGCGTAGCCCTTAATTGTGAGATGAGAAATCCAACGAAATCAACGGCCACCCTTTGCCCTTAAATATGAGATTTTGTCTTTAATTCCGATATTTTTGCCCTTAAACCTGAGACAGGGTTCACAGGTTTTTGCGGCAAATGTCGATGGAAAATGATGACGAAGAGTCAGTTGCCCTTGGTGCTGAAGAGGTGCGCAGGGCGGCCGTTCTGCGTCCGCTTGTTCAGGCATATCTCAAAGGAACTGGCAGTCTGGAAAGTGGCATCAATGACGCCGTTTGGGAGCTTGGTGTCAGCAGGGCTACGGTCTGGCGCTGGATAAAGCGTCTGGCCGAAGAGGGTGGACGCACCAGCGCGCTGGCTTCTCGGAAACGGGGCCGCCCGACTGGTACAACCTTGATATCCGGCGAGGTGGAAGCGGTGATCGAAGAACATCTTCGCCGTTATTTCTTACGGCGGGAACGTCCAAGCCTGTCGCGCGTCGTGACAGAAATCCGCAGCGCGTGCTGGCAGCAGGGCTTGCAACCGCCGACGCGTCGGACGGTTCAGCGCAGGCTGGATGCAATGGACGCCCGCGAAATTGCCAAGGCACGCGAAGGCGCAAAGGCGGCCCGCCAGAAATTTGCGACAGTCGTAGGCGAAAACAAGGCAAACCAGCCACTGGAGGTCGTGCAAATCGACCATACGCCTGCAGACATCATCCTCGTCGACAGTTTTGAACGCCAACCAATTGGGCGGCCTTGGGTCACGCTGGCGATCGACGTCGCAACGCGGATGGTGACCGGATATTACACCTCTCTCGAGGCACCTTCGCGTCTGTCAGTGGCGCTTTGCCTGACACAGGCGGTGGCCCCCAAGGCGGAACTTCTGGCGGCATTGGCGTGCAATGTTCCTTGGCCCGCGCAGGGTAAACCGCATAGCATCCACGTCGATAACGGGCGCGATTTCCGGTCGCATGCCTTTCGGTTGGCATGTGCGGAATGGGGGATCGATCTGGTCTATCGGCCGCCAGGCAGTCCTCATTTCGGAGGGCACATCGAACGATTGATCGGCACGATGATGGGGGCCGTGCACCTGTTGCCTGGAACAACGCAATCCTCGGTCGTGGCCAAGGGCGACTATGACGCCGAGGGCATGGCCACGATGACCTTAAGCGACTTCGATCGCTGGTTTGCTCTGGAAATCTGCCGCTACAACAACAGCATTCATTCAAGTCTTGGCTGTACGCCCGTCGCCAAATGGGAGGCGCTCTCAGCGGAAATGATGGGAGACATCCCCTTCGAGATGGAAGCCTTTCGGGTGAGCTTCCTGCCAAGCGAACTGCGTAAGGTCAGGCGTGACGGCATCCATCTGTTCCAGATACGGTACTGGTCGGATGCTCTTGCAGGCCACATTGGGCGCGGCGATGGGAAGGTGGTCGTTCGCTACGACCCTCGCGATATCTCAATGATCTGGGTCGAATTGGACGATGGCCGATATGTTGAGGCGCGTTACAGAAACTTGGAAATTCCGCCCGTGCCGCTCTGGGAATATCGCGAAGCCATGAGGAAGGCCCGTGCCCTTGGCAAATCCGGGTCCAATGAGCTGGTCCTGGCTGAGCTGATCCGACAGCAACGCCAGATCGAGTTTGAAAGTCGGGGCCTAACGAAGGCCGAACGCCGATCCCGTGAAAGAAAAGGGACATTGGAGGGCACCAACTCGGCTGTCTCGAAAACCGAAAGGCTGCGCCCGATCGACACGGGTGATACATCGCGCCCATTGTTCAAAGTGGAGAGATGGTGAATTGAGGGCAGGGACAACAGAGGAAGACGGTCGGATCGCCCTCATTCAATCGGATATCTGGATTGGCTTTCCGCGGGCCGAACAAGTTCTGGACCGTTTGCAGGGTATGATCGAAGCGCCAAGGCAAACCCGTATGCCTGGCCTTCTTGTGCATGGCGCGTCCGGGATCGGCAAGACGATGATCGCCCGTAACTTGTCGCGCAGATACGCACCGGAATTTGACCCAACTTCGGGAATTACGCGAACGCCGCTGTTGCTGTTACAAGCACCACCAGCTCCCGACGAACGGCGGTTCTATCTGCACATCCTGGCGACCGTCGGGGCACCGGCCACGGCACTGAGCGCGCGCGCTCAAAATGTGGCCTCCCTCGAAGTCCGTGTTGTTGCGCTTTTGCGCGACCTTGGCCTGCGGATGATCATGATCGACGAGGTCCACAACCTCTTGGCCGGGACCCACCGCGAACAGCGCCGCTTTCTCAATGTTCTTCGTTATCTCAGCAATGAGCTCGAGGTGTCACTGGTCTGTCTTGGGGTAAGCGAGGCCGTCGATGCCATCCGTGGTGATATCCAGCTTGCCCGACGGCTGGACGAACATCACCTGCCAAACTGGCGCGATGATGCCGAGTTCTCGGACATGATCCAGACCCTTATTGCTGCCATGCCACTGGAAAAGAAGTCCAACCTGAAGGTCAAGTCACTCAAGCAGATACTTGCACTGACCGGTGGGGTGACCTCGCGCATTTTCGCCCTGATCAAGGATCTTTCCATCGACGCCATTGTAACAGGTGATGAATGCATCACCGATGACGCAATCGTAAAATGGACGCCGGTTTGGTCGCGCCATGCGAACCCCCATCGGCGGCTCGAGAAGTCCGGGGTGTGAAGCCGCACCCGCTGCCCAAGACTGTCGCGCCGCTGCCAGACGAGTTGTTGTCAGGTTGGTTGTCTCGGCTGGCGGCGGCCAACTACTGTGATGATGCGGAACTGCTGGCCCATATCGAAATCGATACAACTCATGGCACGTCCTTGGACTTCAACATCGACGCGGCAGCGGCGGCGAAGATTGCCAACGCCGCACGGATTGACCCAGATGTTGTGCGATCTTTGACCTTCCCAGCAATGGCGACACGAGAAGCCTCGCTGACGGCCCAGATACCATTCCAGCATTGCCTGCAATGCTCCAGAGAGGGCCTTTCGCTCAAGCATTGGAGGCGAGCCTGGGCATTCGACTGCCAGGTTTGTGGGACGAGACTTGTGCCGACGCTCGGCAAGGCCAGTGGCGAACAGATGCCCGAAAAGCTGATAAATCGTGCGCGCAACGGCGCCGCGCGGCTTGAATACGCCGCGCGATTACGCAGCTCCAAGCAACTTCGGCGCGCAATGCGCGCGGTCACCTTTGCCATATCATTAAAGGCCTTCCGCGGAGATCCGTTACACGCTCTTCAGGGCCACAGGCTGGAAGTAAGGCTGTTTTGCCTTGCTGCAATTGATGCAGCCCAATCCCGTCCACTGGTCAAAGCGGCCATCTCAAGCTCCGGCATCGACGACTATGCAAGGGTTGCTCTATTGCGCGCCTTCGATAAGGAGCCACGTCTGCTTGCCGCGGTCGATTACATCGCCCGGCAGCGCGCGAAAAGCATAGGCGCGATGGCAGTGGAATCTCATAATTAAGGGCAAAAAATATCCCCGAACGCGTCGTGTCTCAGATTTAAGGGCAACGCGACACGAAGTGATCGTCAGTGGCGATGTGGTGATGGCGGGATACTGGGGCAATGAAACGGCAACGGCGTCAGCCTTGCGGGACGGCTGGCTCCATACCGGCGACATTGGCAGCGTGGACGCCCACGGTTTCCTGACGCTCAAGGACCGGTCCAAGGACGTGATCATTTCTGGCGGGTCAAATATTTATCCGCGCGAGGTCGAAGAGGTGCTGCTGCGTCATTCCGGCGTGGTCGAAACTAATGTTGTTGGCCGCGAGGAGGCCGAATGGGGCGAGGAAGTCATCGCGTTTGTCGTGGCAGAGCCGGGCGTGACCGCACAGGCGCTGGACCGTTTTTGTCTGGATAACATAGCGCGGTTCAAGCGACCCAAGGCCTATTGCTTTGTTCTCGAACTGCCCAAAAGCAGCTACGGCAAAATACTTAAGACAGAGTTGCGCCAGATGCTGACCGACCCCGATACACAATTCGAAAAACCATAAAAAAGGAGACCCAAAATGACTGCCATTATTGCCGGTGTCGGCATGATCCCTTTTGCAAAACCGGGCGCATCGGCACCTTACGACGAGATGGGCGAGGTGGCGATCCGTCTTGCACTGGATGACGCCGGTATCGCGTTCGAAGACGTGCAACAGGCCTATGCCAGCTATGTTTACGGCGACAGCACAAGCGGGCAGCGTGTGATTTACCGCGTGGGCATGACGGGCATCCCGATTATCAACGTGAACAACAATTGTTCGAGCGGTTCAACAGCGCTTTTCCTCGCACGGCAGGCTGTCGAAAGCGGTGTGGCAGAATGTGTGCTGGCGGTGGGTTTTGAACAGATGGCCCCCGGTGCGTTGGGTGTTGTCTTTCCCGATCGCCCGTCACCGCTGGCGGAATTTGATGCCGCCACGGACCGGCTGATAGGGGACGTCGATCTGCCGATGACGCTTCGGTATTTCGGCGGTGCGGGCAAGGCGCATATGGAACGATTTGGTACGAAGATGGAGACATTCGCCAAAATTCGGGCCAAGGCTAGCCGCCATGCCGCGAACAACCCACTCTCGGTTTTCCGCAAGGAGATGACCACGCAGGATGTAATGGGTGCGCAGGTGATCTGGCCCGGTGTAATGACACGGCCAATGGCTTGTCCGCCCACCTGCGGCGCTGCGGCGGCGCTTGTGGTGTCCAAAGGGTTCGCTGAAAAAATGGGCCTTGATACAACTGTACAAATCCGCGCGCAGGCAATGACAACGGATAAACTGCTGGACCCTGAAACCGGCGACATGATCGAAGTGGTTGGCGCCAGGCTGAGCCGTGATGCCGCGCGCATGGTCTATGAAAAGGCGGGCGTGGGTCCTGACGATATCGACGTGATCGAATTGCATGACTGTTTCGCGCAGAACGAATTGATTTCCTACGAGGCCCTGGGGCTATGTGCCGAAGGTGATGGCGAAAAGTTGGTCGATGATGGCGACAACACCTTTGGCGGGAAATACGTCACGAACCCGTCTGGTGGTCTGCTGTCAAAGGGGCATCCACTGGGTGCTACGGGGCTGGCACAGTGTTTTGAGTTGACCAACCAACTGCGTGGAAAGGCAGAGAACCGGCAGGTCGATAATGCGCGGCTTGCCCTCCAGCATAACGTTGGGCTGGGCGGTGCGGCGGTTGTTACACTTTATGAAAGGATTACAGCATGACAAAACCACCAATGAGAGATCGTGACGATTTCGGCGTGGCACTTGTCACCGGTGCAGGTTCTGGCATCGGACAGGGGATTGCTTTGCGGCTGGCGGAGTTGGGCGCGAGGGTTGTTGTCACTGATATTGCCGAAACAGGCATAGCCGATACGGTCAAGCAGATCGAAGCGGCAGGTGGTACAGCGCTTGGGCAAAAGCTTGATGTGTCGGATCCGGCATCGGTGAATGCGGCATTTGACGAGACGGAACGCTGGGACAAATGCGTGGATGTGCTGGTGAACAATGCGGGTATCGTCGGGATTAATCCGTTCCTCGATTTTCCTTTGGAAGACTGGAACCGCGTTATGGCTATCAACCTGACAGGCAGCATGTTGTGCGCGCAACTTGCTGCGCGTGAAATGGTTCGTCAGCGATATGGCAGGATCATCAATATCACGTCGGTCAGCGGCATCCGCGCAGGGGTCGGGCGCACGGCTTACGGCACGTCCAAGGCGGCCTTGGTGGGGCTGACACGCCAGATTGCGCTTGAAGTTGCGGCGCATGGCGTCACGGCAAACGCGATTGCACCGGGCGCCATTACAACTCCGCTCACCGAAAGCACCTATACCGAAGAAACGGTTGCGCGCCTGTTGCCGATGATTCCGGCGGGTTACATGGCCGACCCTGCGGATATCGCGGCGGCAGTTGCCTATCTGGGCTCGCCTGATGCGCGATATGTGAACGGTGAAACACTGGTCGTTGATGGTGGATATGTCTGTGGCGGCATGATGCAGACTGGCTCGCTGGATCTGGGCACAAAAAGTTCGTCCTGAACACAAGGTGTCGCGCGGCGAGGCATTTTTTCATGTCGCGCGCATCATCGGGGAACGCACTATCTTGATGTCGCCGGATTGCTGATTCTCCGATCAAATCGGACGGGAGAAACCGACAACCTACAAGCCTATGTAACCTAACGTAAATTAGTTCTTGATTTGATTATATATTTTTGATTACTTACTGGTAAGTAAATAGAAAGACGCACGCATGACTCAAGCGAATGTACTGGTCGAATACCGTGGTCCGGTTGCGTGGCTGACGTTGAACAGGGCCAACAGTCTTAATGCACTTTCTGTCGACCTCATTGGGGAACTGCGCGCCGCGATAAGAGAGATCGCTGTGGCAAAACAGGTGCGCGCAATTGTGCTGACGGCTGCGGGGCGTGCGTTTTGCGCCGGTGCCAATCTGAAGGAAGTCCTCGCTGGTCTGGATGATGCCGATACGCAAAAGGGTGATTTTCTTGACGCTATCGGCGCGACGTTTCAAGCGCTGCGTGATTTGCCGAAACCGGTGATCGGCGGGCTGAATGGCATTACCGTTGCGGGCGGGCTGGAACTCGCGATGTGTTGCGATGTGCTGATTGCGGGCGAGAGCGCCAGAATTGGCGATGCTCATTCGAATTTTGGTGTGTTCCCTGGCGCAGGCGGCGCTGCTGTCTTGCCGTGCCGGATCGGACTCGCAAACGCGAAATACCTCTTGTTTTCGGGCCAAAGTCTACCAGCGCGCGAATTGATGCGCATGGGGCTGGTGCAGGAAGTGGTTGGTGATGACGCGCTTGAAGCGCGGCTGCACGAGTTCAGCCAGTTGCTGGCGACCAAAAGCCCGCTGGTCCTGTCGCAGATGAAGCGGGTAGCCAATGCATCCATCGAAATGACGCAGGTGGAGGCGCTGAAACAGGAACTTGCCGTGCTGCGCGAACATCTGAAATCCAACGATGCGGCCGAAGGACTTGCCGCATTCGGTGAAAAACGAAAGCCGGTTTTCACCGGCACATGAGCGGAGATTGAAATGACAAAAATTTACATTGCCGGGGTCGCGATGACCAAAATGGGACGCCTCGACGGGGCAACGGTAAAGTCGCTGACCTGCGAGGCTGTCGATGGCGCGATGGCGGACGCCGGCATTGGCAAGGATGACATTCAGGCTGCCTACTACGCGAACACAACACAGCGACATCTTGAGGCGCAGTTGATGATCCCGGGCCAGATCACCCTGCGCGAGATGGGATTTGAGGGCATCCCGATGGTAAACGTCGAAAATGCATGTGCCAGCGGGTCAACCGCGTTGAACCTTGCGGCTCAATTTCTCAAAGCAGGCGAGGGTGACGTGGCTTTGGCCGTTGGGGCCGAAAAAATGTGGACAGGTGACAAAGCTAAGATGTTCAGCTTTTTCGATGGCGCGTGGGATGTGTCCACCGTTGAGGAAAATACCGAAAAACTGATGGCGCTGGGCAAAGGCATCGACGTGCCGAATGACACCACTTCGGACAAGCCGTTTTCAGTCTTTATGGCGATTTACGGAGCGTTCGGGCTGGCGCATATGCGCACGTTCGGCACGACCCAAAAACAGATTGCTGCGATTGCAGCAAAGAACCACATGCATTCGGTTGAAAATGAAAAGGCGCAATTCCGCGCGCCTTATACCGTTGACGAAATATTAAGCGCACCACCGATCACTTATCCTTTGACCCTGCCAATGTGCGCCCCGATGAGCGATGGCGGTGCCGCTGCGGTTCTGATGACCGAGGCCGGATTGAAAAAGTTCGGGATCAGCCGGGATCGTGCCATCGAAGTGCGCGCCAGCGTGATCCAGACCGGATCAAACCGCGCGCCGGAGGATTATGAGAACCACCTGACCGCGATTGCGGCACGGCGGGCATATGAAATCGCCGGTATCGGTCCCCAAGACGTATCAGTTGCCGAAGTGCATGACGCAACAGCGGTGGGTGAGTTGATCCAGATCGAAAACCTTGGGCTGTTCCCATTTGGCGAAGGGGGTGCTGCATCCGAGCGCGGTGACACCTCCATCGGCGGGCGGGTGCCGGTGAACCCGTCGGGCGGGCTGGAATGCAAAGGCCACCCGATTGGCGCGACTGGGTTGGGCCAGGTTTACGAACTGGTATCGCAACTGCGCGGTGAATGTGGACCTAGACAGGTCGAAGGTGCGCGGATCGCCATCGCGGAAAATGGCGGCGGTTTGATCGGTATCGAAGAGGCCGTGGCCTCCATCCTTATTCTCGGGCGCTAGGAGCGAAAGATGTTCAAAACCGAAGAGCAGATAATGGCTTGCGATTCCTTGCGCCGGTTTCTGGATGACCAGATCGAACCGGAATACCTGAAGGTTAAGGATGCGCCGTTCGAAAAAGAAGTCATTCAGGGTTTCATGACGCGACTTGCCGAGTTCGGTCTGACATCGGCCCCGCATCCCGAAGAAGCGGGCGGTATGGGGCTGGATTGGACCACCCACCTGATGCTGTTCGAAGAGGTTGGTGTTACGGCAATAGATATCGCGCTGCCCATTCTGATCAACGTGGTGGCAGGTGAGATTCTGCTGAAGCTCGGGTCTGATGAGATTCGCAAAAAATATATCGGTCCGTTGCTTGCCGGTGAAATTACCGCGTCGATGGGCATATCGGAACCAAATGTCGGGTCCGATGTGGCCGCTGTCAAAACCCGAGCGCGGCGGGACGGCGATGACTGGGTGATCAATGGCGAAAAGACCTGGATCACCAATGGTCGCTTTTCGGATTTCCTGATATGCACCTGCGCCACCGATGAGGGCCTGACCCATATTCTAGTGGATCGCAAAGAGCATGGCTATGAAACCCGCGACATCAAAAAAATGGGTCTGAACGCACAATCCACGGCACAGATCTTTCTTGATGACGTGCGTGTGCCGATTGCAAACACGATAGGCGAGGTCGGCCGCGGCTTGCAGCAAACGCTTGTGGTGTTTGAACGGGCGCGCGTTCACATGGCCATGTGGGGAATCTCCCTGGCACGGCGCGCGTTGGAAGAGTCGATCAGATATGCGCAGGAACGCAACCAGCACGGCAAGCAGATAGCGGGTCACCAGCTCATCGCAGACAAGATCGCCGTAATGGCCACAGAGATTGATGCTGCGCGGCTTTTGACCCTCCGTGCCGCTGGCATGATCGACCGCGGCGAACGCTGCGACAAGGAATGTGCCATGGCCAAATGGTACGGCACGGAAATCGCAGTGAACGCAACGCGCCAAGCAGTGCAGATCCACGGTGGCAATGGTGTCACCACCGATTTTATCGTCGAACGGCTGGCGCGCGAGGCCATTATCGGGCCGATCCCGGACGGGACTACAGAAATACAAAAATTGCTGATCGCACGGACGCTTACCGGCGTGCAGGCATTCAAATAGGAGCGGTCATGGAAATCGAAGGCAAGACAATCATCGTCACCGGCGGGGCATCGGGTCTTGGCGCGGCGACGGCGAAATATCTGCGAGCACGCGGTGCCAAGATTGGTATTTTCGATATGTCGCAGGGCGCTGGCGATGCGCTGGTCAAGGAACTGGGTGCTTCAAACGCAATGTTCTGCAACGTCGATGTGACCGACGATGAAGGCGTGGACGCGGCAGTTGACGCCGTGGTTTCAAAATTCGGTGCGCTGCATGGGTGCATCAACTGCGCCGGGGTCGTCAGCCCGATGAAAGTGATCGACCGTGACGGCAAGGCCGCGTCGCTCGACACATTCCGCCGCACGGTTGATATCAATCTTGTCGGCACATTCAACGTAATGAGCAAAGCTGTTCAGCGGATGTTGTTGAATGAACCCGAAAACGGCGAAGAGCGCGGTGTTGTTGTCAACGTCTCCTCTGGTGCTGCGATGGAAGGGCAAATCGGCCAGCCGGCTTATTCGTCGTCAAAGGCGGGGGTGATGGGCCTTAACCTGCCTGCCGCGCGCGAACTGGGTGCCAAGGGCATTCGCGTCAACGCGATTGCACCCGGCCTGTTCGGCACGCCGATGGTCATGTCGCTGCCCGACAACGTGATCGCAAACCTCGAAGCCTCTGTCGAAGCGCCCAAGCGTGTCGGCCGGATGGAAGAATTCGCTCATTGCTGCGCCTTTCTGATCGAGAATTCATATATGAACGGCGAAACCGTGCGGCTTGATGCTGCCACGCGCCTGCAGGCGAGATAGGGCGATGCTGCAACGCTCAGGTCCCCTCAAAGGTGTACGCATTGTTGAAATGGCAGGTCTTGGCCCTGCGCCGTTTGCTGCGATGCATCTGGCTGATCTGGGCGCTGAAGTGGTGCGCATCGCGCGGCCCGGTCAGAAATTTCCGTTGCCGATTGATGCGAAATACAATCTGTTCAACCGCTCGCGCCGCAGCCTGACACTTGACCTGACAAAGGCCAGAGATGTCGACCGGCTCTGGCAGTTGATCGAACGTGCCGAGGTGCTGATCGAAGGGTTCAGGCCGGGCAAAATGGAAAAGCTGGGATTTGGTCCGGAACAGGTGCAGGCGCGCAATCCGGCCTTGGTCTATGGCCGATTGACCGGATGGGGACAGGAAGGGCCGCTGGCACATGCAGCGGGCCACGACATGAATTATGCCGCCATAACCGGTGCGGTTTGGGGTTTGGGCGATGCGGACCGCCCGCCACCTGCACCGATGAACCTGATCGCGGATCAGGGCGGCGGCGCGATGATGCTGAACGTTGGTATCCTTGCAGCCCTGACTCATGCGCGCGCCACGGGGCAGGGGCAGGTGGTCGATACGGCCATGACGGACGGGGTTAACCTGCTGATGACCATGCAGCACGGGTTGGTCGCATGTGGCGCTTGGTCTGATAAACGGTCTGGCGATTTTATCAACGGCGGCGTTGCGTGGTATCGTTGTTACGAAACGGGCGATGGCAAATATGTGTCCGTTGGATGTCTCGAACCGCAATTTTTTGCCGAACTTCTGGCACTTCTGGGCCTCACAGACGATCCGCGCTTTGCCGATCAATACGCACCCACCGCGCAGGCCAGTATGATGGACGCGCTTACGGAGATTTTCCTGACTGCGACCCAACAGGAATGGTGCGATATTCTGGAAGGCAGCGACGCGTGTTTCGCACCTGTGGTTTCTCTGGCTGACGCATCGGATCATGCGCATAATCGCGCCCGGGGCAGCTTTGTCACAGTAGGTGGCATCGAGATGCCGACGCCCGCACCGCGATTCTCGCGAACACAACCCGACACACCGACGACCGGAGATGCGGGAGAAATCAGCCTTGATGAAATCCTTGAACACTGGGGGAACAACGCATGACTGCCTTGTCTTTTGCCGATGCGATGCAGCTTTTTGTGGTCGGCCTGTCACAAGGGTGCCTTTATAGCCTGATCGCGATTGGTCTGGTGCTTGTGTATAAGGCGACTGAGCAGGTGAATTTTGCCCAAGGCGAATTCATGATGCTGGGGGCATTTGTCGGGTATCAGTTCATCGTGCTGATGGGGATGCCCTACTGGCTGGGTGCGATGTTGACATTGGTCTTCATGGGCGCATTCGGCTACGGCGTCGAAGCGCTTGTGGTGCGGCGCCTGACGGGCCAGCCGGTGTTCACTGTCTTTATCCTGACGCTGGCATTGGGTATCGCGCTCAGGGCGGTTGCAGGGATAATTTGGGGGTTTGGCAACTATTCGTTGCCTGCTCCGGTTGATGGCAATCTTACACTGGGCCCAGTGATCATTTCTTGGGCCAGCGTGTTGTCGATTGTTGTCACCGCGGTTGTCGCCAGCGCGCTGTACCTGTTTTTCCGTTACGCTCGGCAGGGTGTCGCCATGCAGGCGTTGTCCCTGAACCAGTTAGCAGCGTTCTACATGGGTATTCCTGTGAAACGGCTGACATCCTCGATCTGGGCAATGTCCGCGATCTTTGGCGGGATTGCCGGACTGCTCCTGGGGCCAATGACGTTGGTTTCGACGCAGATGGGTTTTATCGGGTTCAAGGCATTTGCAGGGGCAATTGTCGGTGGTTTCGGCTCCATCCCCGGTGCGGTGATCGGTTGCTTGCTGATCGGTGTGACGGAACCGTTTTTCGATATCATGTTCCCGACCCTCAAAGGAATTGGTGCCTACTTGATCATGTTCCTTGTGCTGTTGATCCGTCCGCAAGGCCTGCTGGCCCAAATTTATGCAAAGAAGGTCTAAGCCATGCGCGTAATTTTTCGCAAATCCTATGTTCAGGACATCCAGCTTTTCCGCGACCGTGGACAGGCATTCTGGTATCTGCTGTTTGCCGCGATCGCACTGGCCGCGCCGCTGTTTCTGGACGGCTATTTTCTGGATGAACTCTCATTCGTATTCATCTATGCTATCGCGGGTCTCGGGCTAATGGTGCTGACCGGATTTTCCGGGCAGGTGAGTTTCGGACAGGCGGCGTTTGTCGCAATCGGTGCCTACACTCACACGATCCTGCTGACCCGTTACAGCGTGCCGTGGCTTTTGTCGCTGCCGATAGCGGCGTTGGTGGCTGGGCTGGTCGGGTTGGCCGTCGGACGGATCTGCGGAAAGATGCACGGGCTGTATCTGGCGATTGCCACGCTTTCGATTGCGATTGTGACCGAACGGCTCATCGGTGGTGCGGGCGATTTCACAGGCGGTCATCGTGGCCTTTCGGTGCCGGAAATCAATATTCTCGGGCTGGCCATCGACGAAAGCTGGAAAGTTTATCTGCTGAATTTTGTCATCTTCGTGGGTTGTATCCTGATCGTTCGCAACCTGACACGCACAAGGTCGGGTCGCGCCATGATTGCGATCCGCGACTCCGAAGTGTCGGCGCGGGCGTTGGGAACCAATGTGGCCTTCTTCAAGGCATATGCGTTCTTCATCTCGGCAGTTTTTGCGGGCCTCGCGGGCGGGCTGCTGGCGCACGCCTTCTTCTACATCACGCCGGAAACCTTCGGAATGGGGGAATCCATCCGTCTGCTGTTGATGATCGTCGTCGGCGGGATCGGAACCATCCACGGCGCGGTTTTTGGGGCGTTCTTTATCGTGCTGCTGCCAACCGTGTTGAGCTGGGTCAAGATCGTGCTGCCCAGTGCAGTCGCCACGTCCGGCGGTTTCGATAGTCTTGCATTCGGTCTGATCCTGCTGGGGTTCATCCTGTTCGAACCTGACGGACTTTATGGACGCTGGACCAAGATCCATCACTATTTCAACGTGTTCCCGATGTACAAGAAGCGCAGTTTCCAGCGTCAGAAGACATTCCTCAAAACGGAGCGTTTAAGATGAACGGGTTGGAGATAGATAACGTATCGCTTTCCTTTGGTGGTTTGAAAGCGGTGGATGGCTTGAGCTTTTCAGTTGAACCGGGGTCGGTGTTCACCATCATTGGCCCCAATGGCGCGGGCAAAAGCACGGTGTTCAACCTCATCTGCCGGATTTACGATCCGTCGCAAGGCGACATCCGGTTCAACGGCAAAAGCCTGCGAAAAGCGAAATCCCATGAGGTAATCAACCACGGCATTGCGCGGACGTTCCAGAATATCGAACTGTTCGAACATGCGTCATTGCTTGATAACTTGCTGATCGGGCGCATCCGTCACGGCAAATTCGGGCCTCTGAGTGAGCTGTTTTTTACCCGTTCGCAGATGCGTCAGGAACTGGCCCACCGCCGCAAAGCCGAAGAAATAATCGAGTTTCTTGATCTCGAAGGCTACCGTCATGCACGGGTTGCGGATTTGCCGTATGGCGTGCGCAAAAAGACCGAAATGGCCCGCGCGTTGGTGTCGGAGCCAAAGATCCTGTTGCTGGACGAACCGTCAAGCGGACTGACCAGCGAGGAAACCGACGATACTGCTTTTGTGATTGAAGATATCCGCGAGGTCCTGGGTGTCACCGTTGTTATGATCGAACACGACATGAAACTGGTGAACAAAGTTTCGGACATGGTGCTGGCCATCAACGAAGGCCGGTTTCTTGCAAGCGGCAGCGCATCCGAAGTTCAAAGCGATCCCGATGTTCAGGCGGCATATCTGGGAGGGCAGGCAGCATGACCGAGGTACTGCGCGCCAGCAACGTCGAAACGATGTATGGCAGGGTGATGGCCATTCGCGGCATCAGCCTGACGGTCAAGGAAGGGTCGGTCGTTACGGTCATGGGCTCCAATGGGGCGGGCAAAACGACGATTTTGAAAACCATCTCCGGCGCGCTTGATCCGTTCAAGGGGCAGGTGGAATTTGAAGGGCGCGATATCACCGCGCTTGACCCAGATGTCATCGCGCGCGTCGGCATCGCCCATTCACCCGAAGGGCGCGAAGTGTTTTCCCTCTTGTCGGTCAAGGACAACCTGATGATGGGTGCCTATTGCCGCAAGGATCGCGATGAAGTGGCGCGTGACTTGGAAAAGGTGCTGGGCTGGTTTCCCGTGCTGCGCACCTTTCTGGAAAAGCAGGCGATCTATCTATCTGGCGGGCAACAACAGATGTTGGCTTTGGGTCGCGCGTTTATGCAGCGTCCGCGCGTGATGTTGCTGGACGAGCCGTCGCTGGGCCTGTCACCGCTCCTGATTTCCGAGATTTTCCAGATCATCAAACGGATCAACGTCGAAGAAGGCGTGACCATGTTGCTGGTTGAACAGAACGCCAGTGTTGCGCTGCCGGCCGCCGATTTCGGGTACGTCCTTGAAACCGGCCGGATCGTTATGGAAGGTGAACGCGACGTTCTCATGAAAAGTGCTGACATTCGCGAATTCTACCTTGGCATCAAAGCAGAAAGTGCGCGCGGCGACCGCCGCTGGAAAGCAAGAAAGACGTGGCGATGAACACAATGCAAGACCAATCCACCGCAGGATGGACGCCGCCGCCGGTCCAGATTGACGGCTGTGACACGTTCTCCAAACTGTTCCGGCAGAACTGCAAGAAGTTCGGCAACAAAATCGCAATCCGCGAAAAGGATTTCGGCATCTGGAAAGAATTCAGCTGGCTGGACTATTACGCATCCGCGCGCAGGGTCGGGTGTTCACTTATGGCGTTGGGCTACCGTGAAGGTGACGTGGCCGCGATCATTAGTGAAGACAACAAGGAGTGGGTGTTTGCCGACCTTGGCATCCAGTGCATCGGGGCCACGACTCACGGGCTATATCCTACTTTGCAGGAAAAGCAAGTTGCCTATCAGTTGAACGATAGCGGAGCGAAGGTGCTATTCGTTGAGGATGAAGAGCAGCTAGATAAGTATCTGGGTGTGGAGGACCAGCTTGATCATCTCGAAAAAGTTATCGTATTTGATATGGAAGGGTTGCGCAGTTTCCAGCATGACAAAGTCATAGGCTGGGAAGAATTTCTCGCACTGTCGGACGCTAAAATCGAAGAACTGAGCGTTGAATTTGAGCGCCGCGTTGATGCGGGCGATCCCGAAGATATCGCAACGCTGATCTATACGTCCGGCACAACCGGTGCTCCCAAAGGTGCCGCGATGTCGCACCGCTTCTTTCTAGCGCAATCGGATAATTACCCCGAATTGCCGCTCGGACCGGGCGATGAAGTTTTGACGTTCCTGCCGCTGTGTCACGCGGCCGAACGGATCCTGTCTGTCTGCGTGCCGATCCGTCACGGCATAACCATCAACATCGCGGAAAGCGGCGATACATTTGCCGCTGACATTCAGGAAGTCGCGCCAACATTCATCTTTGCGGTGCCGCGCGTGTGGGAAAAATTCTATTCCCGTATCAATTTTGTGATGAATGATGCCACCGCATTTGGCCGGTTTGCCTATGACCAAGCCCTGAAAACGGCTGGACGCAGGGAGGCATTGATTGCTGCGGGAAAATCTGTGCCGACGATGCTTAGGCTTAGGCATAAGGTGCTGGACTTTCTGGTGCTTCGAAATATCAGGGTCGAACTGGGACTGGCGCGCGCGCATACGATCGTATCGGGTGCGGCACCGATTTCAGCCCGACTGCTCAGCTGGTTCAATGCCCTTGGGGTGACAGTACAAGAGGCATATGGCCAGACCGAAACCGGCATTGTGACTGCAACCATACCGGGCAGATCACCGATCGGTTCCATCGGCCGGGCAATGCGCAATGTCGAAGCGAAACTGGCCGATGACGGTGAAATCCTCATTCGCTCATCCAGCAATTTTTCGGGTTATCTGAACCAGCCTGAAAAGACGGCGGAAACCGTGGTCGATGGCTGGGTCTATACGGGTGATGTTGGGACGATGGATGCCAATGGTGACCTAACTATTCTGGACCGCAAGAAGGACATCATCATCACCGCAGGCGGCAAGAACATTACGCCTTCGCAGTTGGAAAACGAGCTCAAATTCTCGCCCTATATTTCTGATGCGGTGATCATCGGGGACAAGCGCAAATACCTGAGCGTGCTGATCATGATCGACCACGAAAACGTTGAAAAATACGCGCAGGAAAAGCGTATCCCGTTTTCCAACTACAAATCCCTGTGCGCAAACACCCAAATCCAGGACTTGATCGAAGGCGAGGTGGAACAGGCGAACAGCGGTTTCGCGCCGGTCGAGCAGGTAAAGAAATTCCGGCTGATCGACGTACTTTTGACAGCCGAAGACGACGAGCTGACTCCGACGATGAAGCTTAAGCGCAACGAGATCGAGCGCAAATACAAAGACCTGATCGAAACGATGTATTGAAACACCAAAGGGAGAGACCAATGAAGAAACTAGCAACAGCACTTGCGTTTACCGCAATGACAGCCACCGGCGCGATGGCCGAGGGGCTGCAGGGCGTGACCGACGACATGATCACGCTTGGCACCTATACGGACCTAAGCGGGCCGTTGGCAGTCTGGGGTGTGCCCGAGGCGAATGGCCTGCGCATGCGCGTGGACGAGATCAATGCGGCGGGCGGCATTCACGGTCGCCAGCTTGAGATTATAATCGAGGACACGCAATATCAGGTGCCCCGCGCGATTCAGGTTGCAAACAAACTGATGCGCCGCGACCAGATTTTTGCGATGGTTGGCGCGCTTGGCACACCGATGAACCTAGCGATCATGCCGCAACAAATTGAAGCGGGAATTCCCAACATGTTCCCGATGTCGGCCGAGGTCGAGATGTATGAACCATTGGATCCGATGAAATACGCATTTTTTCGCAGCTATACAGACCAGTTTCGCGCGGGCGTTGCATACTTCAAGGAAAATGGTGATTTCTCAACACCCTGCATTGCGCAACTCGCAAATGAAGCTGGTGAATCAATGGCGCTTGGCGTCACGCAGCAATTGGCAGAGTATGACATGAAAGTCGCGGCCAAAACGGAGCATTCGGCAACCGAATCCGATATGCTCTCGTCTGTAACCACATTGAAAAACGCCGGTTGCGATATCGTGTTTCTGGCGGGTGGGGTGCGCGATACAATTCTAGTTGTTGCAACATCTAAAAAGCTTGGTTTTGAACCGACTTTCGTGACTGGAATGGTGTCCTATATGGATGCAGTTGCGACTGCCGCTGATGGCGCGATGGATGGTCTATATCTGGTATCGCCTTTTGTTTTTGCGAACGCAGGAGACTCCGAAGGGGAAGCAAAACGTATCCTGGAGAGTTACAGCGAAATTTACGGTGAAAAGATGGCCCCACAAGCGCAGCTTGGTTACGTTTTCATCGACCTGATTGCCGTGGCGCTCGAAGCTGCTGGTCGCGATCTGACGACCGAAGGATTTCTGGCCGCAACCGAAGCGATCACTAGCTATGTTGATCCGATCGGCGGCCAGTCGGTCAGCTTTGGCCCGGAAGACCATCAGGGCATCGAAAGTCTGATTATGGCAAAAGTCGAAGACGGTAAATGGACTATTGCGGCCCGCGGGCTCGACTACTAATCTGTCAGTGATAAATGCGGGCGGTGCTTCGGTTCCGCCCGTTGGTTTTGAAAGAGTAGCTTTGACTAGAATCCATTGGCACAAAAAAACCAAAGATGCCAAAGGCCAGCAAAAGCTGAAACGGCGGGCCATGCTCAATCTGGCCGCGCATTCGTTTTCAACAGTCGGATACAAACAGACATCGATGGATGACATCGCAGCGGCACTCGCAGTCACCAAGCCCGCGCTTTATTATTACGCCAAAAACAAAGAAGATATCCTGATGCAATGCGCCCGCATCTCGCTGGAGCGGGTCGAGCTATGCTTCACATCGGCAAAGGAAGTTCAGGGTAACGGGCTTGATCGTATCCGCGTATTCTTTAGAGTCTATGCGAACATGGTTGTGAGCGAATTCGGCTCTGCCTTGATGCGCGAAGCGCGGCGCAATCTGACCGGAGAAAATCAGAAGAATTTGCGTCAGACAATGATAGACGGTCAGAATTTTCTTGAAAGTATTATCGCAGAAGGGATCAAAGACGGTTCTATCCGCGATTGCGACTCAAAGCGCCTCGCACATGTGCTTTTTTCGGCCTTCAACCAGATGCCGATCTGGTATAATCCGAAAGGGCCGCTTAACCCAGAGAGTATTGCAGATGAAATGCTGGAACTAATCATCCATGGCGTGGGTGCG
Source organism: Roseobacter sp. MED193 (assembly GCF_000152965.1). GTDB lineage: Bacteria > Pseudomonadota > Alphaproteobacteria > Rhodobacterales > Rhodobacteraceae > Pseudophaeobacter. The sequence goes on from NZ_AANB01000013.1 coordinate 99,553, forward strand.
AAGAATACTTGATTCTAAATTTGTTGCCTATTCAAACAGCGCCGATTTTATTAAAGATTTAACATAAGATGGACTCTCGGATTTTTGAAGGAGCACTTTCATAATTAACATAAACTTCATTATGCGTAGTTATACTTAGTATTGCGATAGTATATTATCGTATGTATGCTGAACTCCTCTCCCGGAGGTTTCGCAGCATGCACCATCTAATCAAGAAGCTTCTCCCCTCGGTCGCTGTCGCTTTGACTGTGACAGGTTTTACGCTGCCGGCACCCGCCCGCGCGCAGACATACCCGATTGACTGCGCGATCCTCTTGTGCCTGTCTGGCGGCTGGCCTGCATCCGTCCCGTGCGCCCGGGCTCGCGCCGAATTCATCAGGCGGATCACGCCCTGGCCAGTGGAACCGCCGCTGCAAATCTGGCGCTGTCCCATGGGCGCCTCCTATGAGAACGATCGGCCATCAAACAACGCTGGCCGCATCTTTGAAGCCTTGTACCAGGCGGACAACCGTCGACCGCTCCAATCCTTGCCAGTCGACGATCTCGTGCCCACCGACGAGGCACTCCGGCGCGTTCAGGACCGCGCAGACATCGATATCAGCGGACCTGAGTTCAATTTCGTGCGTTCCATCCGCGTCTTCGATGTACGGTATGCACGACAGCACGAGTCCGGGCGCGATGGTGACTGCAACCGAAGCGCGACCGTGGTTCTCGGCACCTATGGGACCCAAGGCGATTTCTCATGGCAGCGATCTTCCATAACTGCCCTGCCCGAGGCGCATGTGGGACTTGAACGTTGGGGCCAGAATTGCCCGGGTATCTATCACCGATCTGTCTTCGTCGATTGGCGTGACTATGAGGGCAACTACGGCTTCGAACAGGTGAACTACTAGCGCTGACAAAGACAGCGGCACTATCAAACTGCGGAAATTTGAGCGTGCTAAGTTACTCAAATACCAGCCGTTCGCTGCTGTCTGTGGTAAGGTCCGGAGGGCGGACTTTCCCGACATTGATGCTTGGGCATGTTGCTGACGCAGCATCGCTTCGCGGGTGCGGTACGCACGTCGCTGCGTTGCAGCCAAAGTCGCAAAATCGGTCATTTAAAGCCCCGCCGAGCCACAAATTTCAAACCGTGCTTTCGCCGCAGACGGTTCCAACGCTTCAGTCGCGGGACGAGGCAGTTTCTGAGTCTGTCTACCTTTCGGATCACGCATCACCCCCTCGCTTCAGCCCGCGCAAGTGGACCCGGCTCTTCGCGAATGGGGAGGTGGATCAAAGCGGCCAACAGGCCCAGCACCACAGCAGCCCACCACATCAGCGTGTAGTCTTGTGCAACGTCATAGATGCGACCACCAAGCCAAGCACCGATGAAACTGCCAGTTTGGTGACTGAAGAAAACAAGACCCGCCAAGGTTGAGAAGAACTTCAATCCTTGGGTCTGCGCCACCAGTCCCATCGTCAACGGCACGGTTGAAAGCCAAAGCAGGCCCATTACGGCCGAGAACACCAGAACACTGACCTCTGTGACCGGCACAAGAACAAACAGCGAGATCACCACGGCGCGCGCAAAGTAGATGCCGCTAAGAACGGCTTTCTTTGACAAATGCTGGCCCGACCATCCCGCGAAGAACGACCCGGCGATGTTAAACAGGCCGATCAATGCCAGCGACCAGGCCCCAATAGATGCGGCAAGGCCAAGATCCATGACATAGGCGGGCAAATGGGTTTGGATGAACGCCACGTGAAACCCGCAAACGAAAAAGCCGAAGAACAGGCAAAGATAACTCCGGTCGGTGAAGGCAACCGACAAGGCGTGGCCGAAATCGCTCGCGCTTGACCCAGATGCGGTTGGCTTCGCCACGCGCGCGATGAAGATCAGGAAAGGCAGGATGAGTGCAAAACTGCATCCGATCACGATCAGAGCGGTTTGCCATCCGATTGTGCCAATCATCGTTGTTGCCGTGGGTGCCGCGACAAACATCCCAAGCGAGGCCGCTGCGGTCCCCAGACCCAAGATGAAACTTCTACGTTCCGCACTGACAATCTTGCCCAGGGCGCCGATCACGATTGGAAACGAGGCCGCCCCAGTGCCTGCCCCAACGAAAATGCCGGTCAGGACAAATGCCGTCGGATCGGTCGTCATCCCACGCAGGGCAAATCCGATACCTGCGCATATTGCGCCAAAGGCGAGAACCCGCGCCGTTCCAAACCTGTCTGCAACCGCCCCGGCAATGGGTTGGGCAAATCCCCAAGTGAGAAGTTGGACAGCGACGGAAAGAGAGAATACCTCTCGACCCCAGCCAAGGTCCTGAGACATGGGGGTCAGAAAAACGCCAAAGGTGGCGGCAAATCCAAATCCCAGAAAGGCCACCATACACCCAGCCAAAATGGCCGCCCGAAGGCCTGGTGTCTTTTCTTCATCCGTCTTCATTACTGCCCCCTATCGATGTTTGAAACTTTGCCCGATACGCTGTCGCTGAAGACCGGATCACTTCCCCTCGAACCGGGGCGTTTCCTTGGCCAGAAAAGCCGCGATCCCGGCAGGACCATCCGCTGTGCGCATCATGTCGGCGATAGAGCGCGTCTCGCGATCCAGCTGGGTTTCCAAGCCATCTGAAAATGCCGTGTCCAGAAGTCTTTTCACACCGCCAAAAGCCTTGGTCGGCCCGCTGGCGATGCATTGCGCCATTGCTCGGGCTTCGTCCATCACGGTCTCTGTCGGGACCACCTTGTTGACCAGGCCCCAGGCCTGAGCCTCGTCAGCTGTCAGGACGCGATTTGTCAGCATCAGCTCTTTTGCTCGCAGCAACCCGACGTGTTTCGCAAGGTAGTAGGTCGATGATCCGTCCGGTGTCAGCCCGGAGGACGTGTAGGCCGAGACAAACTTGGCCCTTTCGGACGCGATGACATAGTCACCGGATAGCACTAAGGAGAACCCACCACCGCCTGCGGTTCCGTTCACAGCCATGATGACAGGTGCGTCGATCCGGGCGAGCCGGATCAACCCTGCATGCAGCACCGTTGCCATTCGGGTCAGATGCGCGTGTTTGTCGGGTGCGGCATCCATTTCAGCTAAATCACCGCCACCGCAAAACATCTTACCATTGGAGGTAACGATCACGGCGCGCACGTCGGGCGCACCGCAACGCACGCCAATGTCAAACAACTCTTCGGCCATGCGCGCGTTCAGTGCGTTGGCCGGGCTGTCTTCGCGGTCCAAGGTGATTGTCGCGATGCCGCCCGTGATCTCAAGACGTAATGTTTCATAGTCCATATGTTTGACCTTTGGCAGATTTCAGGGCGCACGCCTTTCGGCCTGTCGTTCCAATTCAAAAGTGTGCGAAAGCTGAGCTTCGGCGTCGTGGGCCTCTATGCGCTCGCCGCAATCTGGGCAGGTCATGTGGGGCCTGACAACCTTGCCGCAAGCCTTGTGCGTGATCTGCACAGGGGTGTCATCCGTGCCCAACCAGCGATCGCCCCATTGCTTTAACGCGATGATCACCGCCCACAGGTCGCGCCCCTTTTCCGTCAGGCGGTAATCGTGCCGTGGCGGGCGTTCTGAATATGGCGCGCGGCGGATCACCCCTTCCGCTTCCAGCTTCTTTAGACGTTGCGCCAAAAGGTGAGACGACATGCCTGTGAGGCGCAGGAAATCGTCAAAGCGTCGAGTCCCAAGGAACATTTCCCGCACAATCAGAAGCGTCCATTCATCGCCGACTTGCGCAACGGCGCGCGCGATGGTGCAGGTGTGCGACGGAAGGTCAGAGCGGCTCATCAACAGTCACTTCTTTTTTTAAATTGACTAACTTCAAAAGTTGAAGTCTCCTGCTTGTCAACAAGTCCCGTCGCATATTCGAGAGGCCTCAAATGAAAGTCTACTTTGCCCCCCAGTCACGCGCCGTGCGCACGGTTTGGCTGCTCGAAGAAATGGGTCAGCCTTATGAGCTGGTGAAATTCACATTGGGCCAGAAAGAAATGCGCGGTCCGGACTACACGGCGATCAATCCTAATGGCCGGGTGCCCACACTGGTTGATGGCGATATCACGATCAGCGAAAGCACCGCAATTGCACAGTATCTGGCGGCCAAATATGCACCCAACTTGGCTGCTGCACCTGACGCCCAGAACTTTGCCGAATACCTGCAATGGCTGCACTATGCCGAGGGCATGATCATGCCACCGATCAACAACTATGTGGTCGAAACCATCCTGCTTCCCCCCGAACGGCGCAATGATGAGATCGCCGCGCGCGCGCTCAAGCTTTTGAACCGCACGCTCGCGGCGGTCGAGCATCATATGGAAGGGCGTGACTTTCTCGCCGGGGATTTCACGATTGCGGATACCATCACCGGACACGCAGTCGTCATGTCGCGTCGCCTTGGTGCGGCGTTCGAAAACCTGCCGAACCTCTTAGCCTACGCGGATCGACTAGAGGCCCGCTCCGCCTTCCAGACGGCAGAAGCAGCATAGAGTAACGATATGACCGCAAAGCCCATCTGTCTGATCATCGGTGCCGGAGACTACATCGGTGCTGCCATTGCCAGGCGTTTTGCCAAAGGTGGGTTTCATGTTGTGATGGGTCGCCGACGGGGGGAAATGTTTGCCCCCCTGGTCGCCGAAATTGAGGCCGCGGGCGGCAGCGCCCAAGGGTTCAGCTGGGATGCCCGCAAGGAAGAAACCACGACCGAGATGTTCGCGCATGTCGAGGCTGAGATCGGGCCGATAGAGATCTGCATTTTCAATGTCGGCGGCAATGTGCGGTTTCCCATTCTAGACACAACCGAACGTGTCTTTCGCAAAGTTTGGGAAATGTGTGCCTACGCTGCGTTTCTTTCGGGGCGTGAAGCTGCAAAATACATGGTGGAACGGCAGAAAGGCTCGATCTTTTTCACCGGGGCAACGGCCTCCGTGCGCGGCAGTGCGGGATATGCCGCGTTCGCCTCAGGCAAATTCGCGCTGCGGGGACTTGCCCAATCCATGGCGCGCGAGTTGGGCCCCAAAAACATCCATGTCGCGCACTTGGTCATTGATGCGGGCGTCGACACCGCATTTGTGCGCGACCGGGTCCGACAATCGGGCAAAGATCCCGATACCCTGCCCCCGGACACGCTAATGAACCCAGACAGCATTGCCGAAGCCTATTGGACCCTGCACCACCAAACGCGCGACGGCTGGACCCACGAGATGGATATCCGCCCCTTCGCCGAAACATGGTGACAGCCGACAGCCTGCACGGTTCCAGACAGGCCGGTCCTCCAACAGACAAGCAGAAAGAGACGCCATGCTCGACCAATTGCTGAACGGCGTGCTGCCGGTGTTTGGGATTGGCGCGCTTGGCTACGTGTTTGGCCTACGCGGCACTTTCGATTTCAACATGGCGATGGCCCTGAACAAATTTGTGATGTTTGTCGCAATGCCCGCACTGGGGTTTCAATTGCTGGCCAATGCCCCATTGGCAGAGTTCGACTTTGCCATGCTGGGTGGGTATTTCGTCACCGAAATGGTGATGTATGCGGTCGGATTTCTGATCGCTCGGCTGGTCTTCAAGACCGATGTTATGGAGGCCGCCCTTCTAGGTCTGGCCATCGCCCTGACCAACCACATCCTCTTCGTTCTACCGATTGCGGTCACCCTATTCGGAGAGACCGCCGCAACGCCGATTGTCGCGATCATTTCCATGGACGGAATCCTGATTTTCAGCTGTTCTTTGATCCTGATGGACGTTCTGTCCACCAAGGGGGCCTCTCTTGGGCACACGTTGGGAAAGATCGCGCGAAATCCACCGCTGGTTGCCATGGTACTTGGCCTAGTGATCGGACTGTTGGGCGTCTCGGTACCCACAGGCTTTGATATCTTCGCGGATTTCTTGGGCGCAACAGCCTCGCCTGTGCTGTTGTTCGCGCTTGGCGTTATTCTGAGCCAGAAGGCCAGCGGCGCGCGCGCCATGTTGCCAGTGGCCATTGCGGGTGTGAAGCTGGTGGTTCACCCATTGCTGGCCTGGGCCATCTTTGCCGGGGTGTTGCAACTGACGCCCGAGGTACGCAACCCAGCCATGATGGTGGCCGCCGCCCCCTGCGGGGCCATGTGCTTCATGCTCGCGCTAAACTATGGTGTGCGGGTTGACGCCATCGCACGCGCTATTCTCTATTCGTCGATAGGGTCTTTGATCACAATCACGGTGGCAGCGTCACTCTGATGCGAGAAACAATGGCCAGCGCAGCAAGGAGTAACGATGACAGATAGCTTTACAGGCGGCTGTGCCTGCGGTGCAATCCGCTACCGCTCAACAGGTCCTGCGCGATACATGGGCAACTGCCATTGCCGCCATTGACAGCAAGCAACAGGGGGCGCTTATTTCCCGGCGGTTCTGGTCAAACAATCCGACTTTACGATTGAAACGGGCGAGCCAAGCTGGTTCGACCGCCCCGCTGATCGCGGACATGCCATGCGCCGAGGGTTCTGTGCGACATGCGGCTCGCCCTTGTTTCTGATCAATGGCGCTGGCGAGGGTGCGATCGTGATCTATGCCGGCAGTCTGGACGATCCGAGTTGGTACACCCCAAGTCGCGATATCTTTGTCAAAAGTGCACAGCCTTGGGACGTTATGGATCCGACCCTGCCTAAGTCCCAGGCGATGCCCGGATAGGAAGCTATGCCGCGAAGGCTTTCTGAAGCAGATAGCTCCGAACAAGCCCCGGGAGCATTCGGATTTCCTTGTTGCGGACCCGCGCCATTTGCGAATTGCGCATTTGATATCATTGATATTGGGTCGCAGGTTGAGAGTAGACAACCGTTTCAGAGTCCCGAAGTTGGACTGACCCAATGCATAAAGGCTGGACATGTCCGGAACTGGCTCTTTTGACACCTTCGCTGCGCAGATCGCCAACGGCTGGTTCAGGATGGACCGACCTTCGCTGCGCCGTGCGTGAACTTACATAGTGCGGGACGAAGTACCAATTCGCGGCGTTGGCAGAAGGTGCTGGTCAGAGGCCATTCCTTGGCATCTATGTACCACGAACAGTTTCGGTGTCGCAAAAGGAAGGCTAATGCGACAGCCATATCGCTAGCAATGAGACAGAAATGTGTTTCGGAGACCAAATGACTGTCATGAGTCAACCGTCAAACAGCACGGACGGGCATCGGTTTGGTGTCCTGTTTGTCTTTGCCGCTGGCGTGCTTTGGTCGACCGTCGGGCTTGGAATACGGCTGATCGAAGACGCGGTTGTGTGGCAGATATTGCTTTACCGTTCGGCCAGCCTGTCAGTTCTGCTCTACGTTTTTATTCGCATGCGGTCCGGAGAAAGCCCCTTTGCCCAGATTCGCCGCACTGGCTTTCCAGCGGCGATTGCGGGGCTGTCGCTGGTGGCTGCCTATTCCGGCGGGATATATGCGATTCAGGCGACATCCGTGGCAAATGCCATGCTGCTTTTTGCTACGGCGCCTTTCATGGCGGCAGTTCTGGGGTGGATCGTCTTGCGTGAACGTGTACGCCCTGCCACCTGGGTGGCCATAGCCGTTGCCATTGCCGGTATCGCGATCATGGTCGCAGATAAATCTGGAGGCGTTGCCTTGAAGGGCAGTCTGGCGGCCTTGGGGTCCGCCTTTGGATTTGCGGTCTTCACTGTGTCGCTGCGGTGGGGGAAATCGGGTGAAATGCTGCCGTCGGTGTTTCTGTCCGGATTGTTCGGCATCATCGTGACGTCAGGCATATGCCTGTTTTTGGATTTGTCCCTGGTGTTGTCGGTCCGGGATGGCGGCATTGCCATGGGCATGGGGGTGTTTCAGGTCGGCGCAGGGTTGATCCTGTATACACTGGGGTCTCGCAGCCTTCCTGCAGCGGAGCTTGCGCTGTTGTCACTGGCTGAGGTTCTGCTTGGCCCGTTATGGGTCTGGTTGTTCATCGGCGAAACCGCCACGCTAAACACACTGACAGGCGGCGCAGTTTTGCTTGCGGCGATCGCCGGAAACGCTCTGTCAGGCAAGCGACGTAGGCCGCCGCCGATCACGTTACCTTAGGGGATTGGGAACAACCTATTCCTGATGGATCTGCCGTGGGTCGGTGCGTTGCATCAGTGATCAGATCCACTTGCGCGTGATGATTGTTGCACTTGGGGTTCCGCTGTATGTGTTGCTATTGCGTGATTTTAGCCAAAGGGACGTGTAGCTACCCTTCGCGTTCCAGTTTTTTTCGCGCAAGTTTTCGGGCGCGGCGGATTGCTTCGCCTTTTTCCCGCAGCCTTTTCTCGGAAGGTTTTTCGAAGTGTTCCTTCAGCTTCATTTCGCGGAATACACCTTCGCGTTGTAGTTTTTTCTTCAACACTCGAAGAGCTTGGTCAATATTGTTGTCGCGAACACTTACTTGCATGTGATTTTCATAACCTTCTTAGACAGAACTTTCTGAGAATTACACGAGCCCGTCAGTTGTCAAGATAACTTTTGCGTATGCAACTGCACGTCGCAAAAACGGTGTTCTTCCTAATTCTAGTTTTCGAGCGTTGAGCCGCGTTTTCGGCAGTATCCTCGTTCAACCAGTATCAGCCGAGGCTGCTGGCAGATTAAGGTAACTTCTTGTCAAACTCATCCAGTTCCATGGCCTCAGCATCTAACGCGTCCGCCAATACCACAGAAGGCGCGCCTGGGGTGAAAACCGTCTGAGCCGTGGGTGGGTTGTCGTCTGCGGAGCGATTGACCCGAAGTTCACGATAGGCTGTGTACATGCCGCTCACTATGATCAGTACCATGCCAATGAAGGTCGTATGGGGTGGGATTTCCCCCCACAGCAGGTATGCGAGGATGGCTGCCAACGGCAGGTAACTATAGTCGAATGGTGCGATCACACTCGCGCTGGCGATCTGATATGCACGCGAGACCAATGTATAGGCCACCGTTCCGATTGCCCCCAGTAAAGCCAGCATAGCGATGCCCTTGACATTTGGCACCGGCCAACTCATGCGCAAATGGTTTAGTTCTGGCGAGACCACAATCATTTGCGTAACCACAAATCCCATCGGAACGATTACAAAACCCGAGAACGAGATCGTGTATAGCCCGATGACGAGCGATGTGTCCTGCTCTCCGATCTTTCGCACAATGATTTGGCTGATTGCATAGGTAAGTGCGCAAAAAAGCGGAAGAACCGAAATCCAGCCAAAATTTCCGCCTGTGGGGTTCATCGCGATGACAACGCCTGCAAACCCTACCAGCAGCGCGGCAATGCGGTGCGCTCCAACCTTCTCCTGCAGAAACAGCGCTGCCAAAGTCGCAGTCATCAGGGGTGCGGCGAAGAACAGTGTCGTGACCTCGGCAAGGCCCATAAAAGGGAAGGCGGTATAGAACATCGCGAAGCCTGAAGCAAAGAGCATGGCACGTGCTAGATACCAAGGCCAAAGAGGGGTTAAAATACGATGCGGCGCACCTAGCCACAGGACCAGCGGCAGCAAGGTCATCAAAGCGACGATGGAGCGGCTGAAGATCAGCATCCACACCGGGTAATGTGTCAACATACCCTTCATTAGAACGTCCTGCCCGACAAACAGCACCATGCCCGCAAGCACACAGGTGATCCCTTGGAGAGTGCGGGACAGCGACGGTGCGTCTGTATATGTTGAGGCGGTCATGACAGTAGACTGCTTTTCCCAGGATGAGCATCCCGCCACGCAGCGACCGGAATGTCGGTTTCAATCAATAATCCAGATCAAAGGTCAGTTTGTCCCACAACTCGGTCGTAGCCCATCGTGATTTCGCTGCACCTACAACGAATGGCTGCTTTTCTCTCTGCGGCGCAGCTAACAATTTTGGCGTCCGAATTGCTGCACTTGCGAGCGTTTGCGCAGGAGCACTTCCGGTATGGGCTCCTTCGAGACCTTCGCTGCCATCTTCTCCAATGACCGGTACGCTCGCAGACCCTTTCCATCAATATGAAATGGCGGCTGCCTGAGAAGCCTATCCACTGTCACTTTTTCAAATCCGCATGAGTGCATCGAAGTCGATTTCTTGCTTCTGTTCGTCACTTATATCCGGCCGGGTTTCCGATACCGGCCGGGGCCCTTGGACGTCCCACATCACCGCATGTGATCCTGTCCTCCAGCGATAAACCCAACCAACAACACTGCACCCATCGGTCCCGATCAGATTGGCGATCGCGACGCCCTCACCCTTATCTTCGTTCACTGTTTACTGACTTCCTGCACTGTGGCGCTGCGAATTGCGGCGTGGGTTTGCAGAGCGTTCACTACGACCGCGCGCCGGGCTTCGTTAATGTTGGCTAACTGGTCCTCGAGGAGGGAATGATCATCAGACCGGGAAAATGGGTTCCCGCGTTCTCAACAATTCATTGGCTTCAAATCCTGTGGTCGGGCTCCGTGGCGGCTTCAACGATCGCCAGAACCTCGAACGGGTCAAAGCCGATGGCGCGCGCCAGAACGACCAGTTCGACGACGTCGATCCGGCGTTCGCCGCTCTCAATGCGTGCCACGAGAGATTGATGGCACTTGAGCCTGTCCGCCAAGTCTTTCTGGCCGAGGCCCGCTTTGATGCGCGCGTCGACCAACGCCTGGCAGAGTGCCACTTGCCCTTTGCTTCTGATTGTCTTTGCCACGCGTCACATACCTTTTGTGACGTCGCTAGCGGATGAAATCTGTTATCTAAAAAGTAGATATATGAGGGTGTTATCGGCGTCTGGTTTCCATGGGCTGCAAGTCTGATGCTCCCGAGGTTGCCCATCAATCCCCTACCGATTGTAGAAATCGGCCATATTCCTCGCTGACTTCGCGCGCTTCCTCGAAAGCGCGGGCGCGTTCGCTGTCGAGGCAACGGAAGTAGCTCTGGATATCCTGGATGTAGTCTTCGAAATCGCCACGGATGATATCCGCATAGTCCCGCGCGGCCTGCGAATCGCTTGGCAGGAAAGGGCGGGATGGCGCAAAGCAGGATTCCGCCAAAACCGGTCCGGGAACGCAGATCAGAAGGGCCATAGCTTGCAATGGGAGCAGGCATGTCAACCTTGGGTTTCTCAAACCTGTTATCTCCTTGATCGCAGACACTGGCCGTGACTAGTGTTTGCGTGACCAAACTACAGCTAAAGCACGATATTACATCTTGCGGTTGATAATATACTATCGTAACTCTGGGCTTCAAGTAGGAATGCCTGGGGTCGCGCCATTGGAGAAAGCGTGAGCCGGGCCATGAACTGGGACATCGAAGCACCAAATGTGGTTACGGAAGCCAGGTTCCGCGAACTCGTGGAAAGCGGCTATAGCGCAGAAATCCTGTGCCAGGAGTCGGCACACAAGAAAGGCCCCAGCTATTACGGGGTCTGGATCATGCGTGTGGTCACCAACGAAGGCGTGGAAAAGCTCCTCGTCACCGCCCGCACTCGGACGACCTACAACGATATCAAGATCCGCGAGTTCAAGACGATCTCCGGCGTGGTGTCATTCTTCATTGGCCTTGGCTTTGCGCATGTCGATCTGCCGCTTGAGGCGGGCACAAGCCGTACGCACAAACTTGCGCCGTCAGAAAAAGCCCCATCAGACAAGGGCGCTGACACCTAGCCTTGTCTGTCTCTGGCTGGTCGCCGCGCCAGCCTCAGCGCAAATGGTCCTGGTCATGGAGAGCGACGGCTCTCTGACCCCATCCCGGTCTCAGAGCGGTTTTGCCCGGAACTACAATGACGGCATTGGTCAGGGTTCGGCCTACGATGGGATCGCTATCTTCGGCGAGTTAGAGGCCGAGCAAGAGGGCGTCCAAGTCGCGGCCCTTGCCCGCCCGACTCCCCTGCCCCACGCAGATGTCCTCTCCGGGATTCAGACCACGGCTTTGCGCTATGCCGGCCATCCCGGCCTGCGTCGCGCGGGGCTTTCCGTGACGGATTGGCTGGCTCTCTATCGGGCCAATATCGAGGTTGAGAGCGCCTACCGGCAGGATGCGATTTCAAGTGCAGGTGCCATTGGCCTTGGTCAATTGATGCCAGCGACGGCGCGTGATCTGGGCGTCGACCCGCGTGATCCGCTGCAGAACCTCGACGGCTCCGCCCGCTACCTCGCGATGATGCTGGAGACGTTCGGCGATCCGCATCTGGCGCTGGCGGCCTACAACGCGGGGCCGGACGCCGTGCGCCAACACGGTGGCATTCCCCCTTACCGAGAAACCCAGAACCACGTGGCCCGCGTCATGGCCGTCGTGGCCCGATTGGAAGGATCAAATTCATGAAACAGATTTCACACCTCTTTGTCGCCTCGCTGGCGCTATTCCTGCTGATTGCCGAACCCGCCCTCGCCCAGAGCATTGATCTCTCCCCGATCCAGAGCCTGTTGCAGGGCATCGTCGATGCGCTGACCGGCCCACTTGGCGTTGTCATCGCGACGCTTGCCGTTCTCGGGGTCTTTCTCAGCTGGTTCTTCAACATCATCGATCTGCGCCAGGCGCTTTGGGTGCTTGTCGGCATCGCCGGTGTTGCGGCAGCCCCCACGATTGTTGCTGCGGTCTTTGCCGGTGGCTGAACGCTCGCCCCTCTTTCTTGGGCTCGTGCGCCCGCCGAAGCTTCTGGGCCTGCCCATCATGTACGCGATGGTCTGGCTCTTTGGCTCGGTGCTCCTGTTCGTCTGGGTCCAGCATATCGCGGTGCTGGCTGTCGCGGCCCTGCTCTATCCGGTGCTTTGGAAGGCCGCCGATTGGGACCCGCGCTTCATCGACGTGATGATGACGGCGCTGCAGGAGACACCGCCCACGCGCAACCGGTCCATCCACGGCGGGGACAGCTATGCCCCGTGATGACGCCCGTGATGCAGCGCTCGATCCCCGCACGATGACGCCAGAGTGGTATGCGCGCGAGACCCGCCTTGCGCATATGCTGCCCTATGTGAGCCTCGTCGACGACCAGACCGTGCGCACCCGGGTCAACGAGCTCTTCCGCTGCATCCGGCTCGAGGGGATCAACAGCTACACGACCGACGATGCCTATCTCGACAAGGTGACGGCACTTTTTGCCCGCATCGTCGCGCAGCTCGGGCCGGAATTCAGCTATTACGTCCACAAGGTCTCCAAGGCCATCAAACCTGATCTCGACCCGATCCGTGAGGACAGCTTCGCAGGCGAGGTTGACCGGCGCTGGCGCGCGAAACTCGAGACCAGCGGGCTCCGCGACAAAACACTGACGCTCACCGTCATTCACCGGCCGCCTCCGAAAAGCCTCCTGCCGTTCCTCAGCCGCAGCGCGCCGGACCGGCTGAGAGAGGAGACCCGCAAACGCCAGCAGCGCCTCGGTGAGGCCGTGAACGTCTTCCTCTCGGGGCTTACCGAGCTCAAGCCGCGCCTGCTATCAGCCGGATCGGGAGAGTTGGTGGGCTTTTTGGGCGCGCTCAACACGGGCACCGAGCTGCCGCTCTACCCGGCAAACACCTACGGCTTTCTGTCCTTCAACGTCGCCAATACCCGCGTGACGTTTCACGGCGACCATTTCGAGCTTTCCGAGGGCGTCGTGGGCCACCGCTACGGCAAGAGCTTCACCATCGGAGAATACTCGGAAGGCACCTCCTGCACCATGTTCGACATGCTGAACCTGCCGGTCGACATGATCGTCACGCATTCCTTCACGCCGATCAATTCGAACCTCATGGCGGGCCGCATCAAGCGGCAAAAGCGCCAGATGCAGGCCAGCCAGGATGCAGCCCTCTCGCTCCTGGAAGCCCTCGATATCGCCGCCGATGATCTCGAGGCCAAGCGCCAAAGCTTCGGCGAACACCACATGGTCGTGACGCTCTTCTGCGACACACTGGACGAGCTGCAGACCCTCAGCGCGGAGATCGTGAACGCCGCCGCAACCGAAGGCGTGAAGATGATCGGCGACCGGGTCGCGGCCAAGGCACATTACTTGAGCCAGCATCCCGGCAACCAGCCCAAGCGCGTGCGTGCCAGCGCCGTCACCAATCGCAACTTCGCGGATTTCGCGGCCTTCCACCGGACACAGCTCGGCAAACCTGCAGCACTTACCCCCTGGGGCCGGGTCGTCACCTATCTGCCCACGCCGGAGCAAAGCGCCTACCGGTTTTCCTATCACGAGCAGGGATCGCCCGACAAAGAACCGACCAGCGGGCATACCCTGATCATGGGGCGGCCCGGTTCGGGCAAATCGGTGCTGTCCGCCTTTCTGATGACCCAGGCCCGTCGCGCAGGGGCGCGGATCTTCGTCTTCGATTACCGTCTTGGCATGGAGATGGCGGTGCGCGCCAATGGCGGGCGCTACGCGTCCCTGAACGCCGGCCAGCCCACGGGTCTCAACCCGCTCTGGACCGAGACCGATGCGCGCGGCACCGCCTGGCTCTCGGACTGGCTTGCCACGCTTCTTTACCGCGCTGACAAGCCGCTCACACCGGCACAGACCAATCGCATCCAGGAAGTGGTGCGCCAGAACGCGCAGGCCTCCAATCCGGCCCTGCGGAACTGGCGGGATTTCGCATCGCTTTTTGTGTCCACCGACGATGGCGGCGATCTGCACCAGCGTCTGCTCGAGTGGACCGAAGACGGCCGCTATGGCTGGATCTTCGGGCAGAGCCTCGAGGACACGTTCTCCCTCAAGGGCGATGTCGTGGGCTTCGATCTGACCGGCATTCTCGACAGCGAGGCCGACAAGGAACGGATGGCGGTCCTCTCCTATCTCTTCCGCCGGGTCGAACGCGAGATCGAGGACCGCCGTCCCACCATCATCGTGATCGACGAGGCCTGGAAGGCCCTCGATAACGCGTATTTCGCCGAGCGGCTGTCGAACTGGCTGGTGACCGCGCGCAAGCAGAACACCGTCGCGGTGATGATGACGCAATACGCAAGCCAGCTCGAGCGCACCCGGACCGGTAAGACCATCGTCGAGGCCGTTCCGACGCAGATCCTGCTGCCCAATATCCGCGCGCAGCCTGCGGATTACGCCATGCTGAACCTCACGGAGAAGGAGCTCGACGTCCTTCTCAACACGGGCAGCAACAGCCGCCTCGCATTGATCCGCGACGATCAGGGCTCGATCGTCGTCGATGCCGATCTGAGCGCGCTTGGACCCAATCTCACCATCCTTGGCGGCATGGACAAAGGCGAGGCGCTCGTGGGTGCCGATTACCGCGACCGCACTGATTTCTGGAGGCTTTCATGATCCGTATATGGCGTTTTGAGATTTCACCAAAAAATCCTGCATCGTTTTTCGCGTTCGAGCGCAGCGAGAGGCAGCGAACAAACGATTCAAGACAATCTCGAAACGCCAAATTGTTGGCTTTGGCTGCGCTCGGTGCGTTGGCCTCCTGTGCCCAGTACCAGGAACCGCAGGCCAATTGCTTCACCTTCCTCGCCTCCACGACAGCCATCTCGCCTGATTGCACCTTCACGCCCCTTGGCGCACTGGAGGGCGACATTGAAGTCTAGCCTGCCTCATATCCTGGCACTTTGCCTGCTGCCCGGTCTCGCTTTGTCTCAAGGCGTGCCGACCAATGACAGTGGGCTGATTGCGCGTGACATCGTCGAGACTGGCGATCGCGAGGCTGACTTGGCCGTTCAGGCCGACAAGCTTGCCGTGCGCGAACTCATTGCCGAGATCGAACGGGAGCAGCTGGAAACCCTGCAACGCATCCTCGATGCCCAGACCAGCTTCGGCGGTCAGGGCTTGCCGGCTATGGTCTCGGGGCTGGAAAGCGGCAGCGGGGATCCGGCCCGGTCAGTCGAGGCGGTCTATGGCAATGCCGACATCGATCCCAATCCCGGCGGTGCGCAGATGTTCGGGGATGCGTCTGAGACCATCGAGCAGCTCATCATCCGCGTGGCTCAGGAGACCAGCGGCTTTGCGGGTGTTGGACGCGCAGGGCTCTCCCCCGTCCAATGGCGCGCGCTGCTGCAAGCGCTGATCTGGCAGGAAAGCCGTTTCACCACCGGTGCACGCTCTCCCGTCGGCGCCTATGGTCTCACCCAGATCATGCCGGGCACGGCCAGCGATCTGGGCATCAATCCGGAATACTATGACAGCCCCTACCTGCAGGTGCATGGCGGTGCACGCTATCTCGCGACACAGCTCAACACCTTCGACGGCAATATCATCAATGCGCTCGCGGCCTATAACGCGGGACCCGGCCGGGTGTTCGAATATGGTGGCGTCCCGCCCTTTGCCGAAACCCAGCATTACGTTCAGGTCATTCCCGAACGCTACAATCTCTACCTGAGCCGTATCGGCGGGATCGAAGCGCTCGGCACGATTGATCCGGCACTTCTCGCCAATGCGAACCTCTCAATCACCGGGCACGGCGCGGCCTTCTATGGCAACAATTCCCCTGCGGCGATTAGGCAGGCCGCCTTCCGTATTGCGGACATCGTCGAGCGGATTTCCGAGACGGAAGACGTGCAAGAAAGCATCGCGCTCAACACCTATGCCCGAGCCGAACTGGTGCGCCTCGTTGCCGCCCGCATCCGGCTTCAGGCGGCACGCACCCGCGTCCTCTCTGCCGAGGAGCTGGCCCAGGCCAGCGCCCGCATGGCCGAAGGCGCGTTCATGGATTTTACGATCAGGGAGATTGAATGATGGGACCTTTGCTCGTGAGGACGGCCTTGGCCACGACACTTGGGATCGGTCTGCATCTTGGCGCCCTATCCCCTGCCCTCGCGCAAGGTGTACCGGTCGTCGACACCCAGAATATCGCGCAAAACATCCAGCAGCTCCGGCAGATGATCGAAGACGAGATCCTGCAAAACGAGCAGCTGACGCAGCTCCGCGAACAGCTTGCGACACTCACGGACCAACTCGCGGAGCTGCAAAGAACCTACGAGGCCCTGACCCGACTTGCCGAGCTTCCAGAAATCATCCGGACGGAAATGGAAGACGAGTTGAACGGTCTGCTCGACCAAGAGTTCGGGGACATCCTCGCCACGATTGAGGCGATCAAGACTGGGGATTTCTCGGGACTCTCGGGCTCCGGCGCAGGCGAAATCGAAACCCAGATGGACCGGGTGCTGGCCGATCTCGGCTTCGATGAAGACACGCTCTCGGAAATGGCCACCAGCGGCAATCCCGGGGCCAACCGTGTGGCGACGCAGGCCACCACCGGTGCCCTTGTCTCGGCGGCGGCCCAGAACAGCTATGAGGATGCCGGCCAATCGCTCGAGCGGGTCGACCGCCTTGTGGGTCTCATCGACGACATGGAAGAGCTCAAGCAAAGCGTCGATCTCAACACGCGCGTGACAGCTGAATTGGCCATCGCCCTCGTGGCAATGTGGCAGCTGGAAGCGATTCAAACGGTGGGCGATGGCACCGGCGGCGTGATCGATGCCGCCACCATCGCCGAAGAGCAGCGCTTCATGGATTTCACCTTGCCAAACCTCCGGGCCGACTAAGGCGTTTCGAAATTGATCCACAAAATCAAAGATCGGTTTTCGCGTTCGAGCGCAGCGAGAGGCAGCGAAGAACCGATTCAACTCATTTCGAAACGCCGAGCGGGGGCATGAATGGTGGCGAGTGAACAAGAGATCATCGAGGAAGAGCTGGTCTACGGTGCCCTGCGCCGTGAACGGCTTTCGCAGCGTCTTGGCCTGATAGGCCTTGTCTTCGGCATCATCGGCTGTCTGAGCGCGGCAGCTGTCTCGATCCTCGATGTCGATCCGCCCCCCGTCGTTGTCCCCTATGATCCCGCCACCGGCTTTGCACTCCCCGAAGCCTCGGTGGGCGCTTCCTCGGTGACCGCCAACCAGGCGATCATCCAGGCGGAAGTGTTCCGCTATGTGACCGACCGCGAGGTCTACAACCAGCTCGACAACGACCTGCGCATCCGCAGCGTCCTGCGCCGCTCTGACGGGGCCGCCGAGAGCGGGCTGCGCCAGATCTGGAACAGCGCAAATGAAAACTATCCGCCGACCGTCTATGGCCCCAATGCCCGGCTCGACGTGGAAATCCTCAGCATCAACCGGATCGGCACCAACCGCGCCACGGTGCGCCTGCGCAAGCGTCTGACCTCCATCAACGGCACCCAAACCGGGCTCTTCACCGCGACCCTTCTCTTCGAGTTCCGCCCCGAGACCCGCCGCTCCATCGACGAGGTCTGGACCAATCCATTCGGCTTCACCGTCCTCGAATATTCCATCCGCTCCGACAGATTGGAGAACTGACGTTGTTGTTTATAAGATCGCTTATTTTTGTCATTGCCCTGTTGCCCGGCCTCGCCTCTGCCGAAGCCATCCCGCGTGGCGGTCCCAACGACAGCCGGGTGCGCTTGGCCACCTACCAGGAGGGTCAGGTTTACCGTCTCAGCGTGTCGCTCACCCATGTGACCACCATCGAGTTCGGCGAGGGCGAAAGCATCCGCTCGATCATCGCAGGCGACACGGAAGGGTTTGAGATCGACGGCGTCCCGGGCGGTCAGGCCTTCGCGATCAAGCCTGTGGCGCGCGGGGTGCATACCAATGTGACGGTCTACACGAACAGGCGAAGCTACTATTTCAACGTCGAGGAGGTTCGCAGCCCGACCTTCTATGTGGTGCAGTTCCGCTATCCTGATGACGATGCGCGCCCGACCCGGGCCATCGCCGCCCAAGCGCCAAACTACAATTACGGTGCCAGCGCGCGGACCGAGTTTACGCCAACCCGCATCTGGGATGACGGGACATTCACGTATTTCGCGTTTCCAAGAAACGCGCCTGTGCCCGCGATCTTCCGCTACGCGGGCGGCCGCGAGCGCACGGTCAACACGCAAACTCCTGAAGACGGCGTGATCCGCGTCAGCGGCGTGAACCGCCAATGGGTCCTGCGACTGGGCGAAGAGGTGGTCTGCATCGAGGTGATCCCGCCCGCGGAGGCCACCTCATGAGCGATACCGGGAACACCGAGCTGGAAAAACGCCTCGCCGCCCTTGAGAAAGGCAGTGCCCGCGCCCCCACGGCGGCGCAGCGCCGGTCGCCCCTTCTCGCGCTGATCGTGGTCCTCGTCATCGGCGCAGGTGGTGCCCTGCTCTATCTTCTCTCACAGCCCGAAGAAGAGGAAGCCTTGCCGACGGCCACTCCGGACGTCTTCCAAAACGAAGGGGATGGCTTTGGCGCTATCGAGACCTTGCCCCCGCCCGAGCCCGAGGTTGTGTTCGTCGGACCAGACCCCGTCGAGCCCAACGCGGAGCTTCTGGCGCAGATCACCGCCCTGCAGGCCCAGATCGAGGAGTTGCGCAACGCCCCTGAACCAGTTGTCGAGGAAGACACCGCCGCCGCAGAGGCGATCGACGCGCTGACTGCTCAGATCGCGGCGCTACAAGCCGCCTCGGAAGCCGCACAGCAACGATTCCAGGACGAACTGACGGCGCGGGATCGCAGCCTTGAGCAACTCCGCATGGATCTGGAACTGGCCCAACTCGAGGCCAGCCGACCCCAGCCCGCCCCAGCGGGCCCCACGGAAGATGAGCTGCGCGCACGCGAGCAAGAGCGACTTCGCCGCGAGGAAGAAGCCCGGCGCATGGCCGAGCTGGAGCGCCGCGCCGCGGAGGAACGCGCCTTCCAGGAGCGGCGCATCGCCTCGCCCACCGTCGCGTTTGGCGGCACGTCCGGAGCGAATGAAACGGCTCTGACCGAACGCACCTTCGGCGAGGTGACGGATTTCGTGCTGAACGGTGCGTTGCCCTCCACCGTGACGCAGGCCGAGGTGATCGCCAATCCCTCTAACACCATCATCCAGGGCACCATGATCCAGGCCATCATGGAAACCGCCCTCGACAGCTCCCTGCCCGGCCAGACCCGTGCCGTGGTGTCCGAGGATGTCTACAGCGTGGATGGCACGCGCCTTTTGATCCCGCGCGGATCCCGTCTCATCGGGCGCTACCGCGCCGGCGTCGATATCGCGCAGCGTCGCGTCACGATCGCCTGGGACCGGATCATCCTGCCCGCGGGCCAAACCGTCCAGATCAGCTCCTTCGGGGGCGATGAACTGGGCCGTTCCGGTGTCACGGGGCTCATAGACACGCGCTTTGCCGCGCGTTTCGGGTCGGCCGCCCTGATCTCGCTGATTTCCGCCGCACCAAGTGCCGCCGCCTCCGAGGTCCAGGATGAGACTGCCGCCGACGTTCTCGAAGACGTTGGCGATGATCTGGCAGATGCCACGGACAGCGTCATTGGCGATTACCTCTCCATCGGCCCCGTCATCTATGTCGACCAAGGCGCACGCGTCACGGTCATGGTCGACCGCGATCTGGAGATATTCTGAGCCCATGTCGCTGAGCTATCTCGAAACCTCGCTCGACCGGATCGACGCCGCCGCTCGCGACGATGTCATCGAGATCTGCATCAACCCTGATGGCACCTGCTGGGGCGAATTCCAGGGCGATCACTTCATGCGCGCACTGGACCAGAGGCTGACGAGCGTTCAGGTCAGGGACCTCGGCAACCAGATCGCGTCCTCTGCCAATACCACGATGAGCAAGGACCGCCCCATCGTCTCGGTTTCGATCACCTACAAGGGGCGCCCGATCCGCGCGCAGGTCATCACCCCGCCCGCCGTGCTCTCGGCCATGTCGATCAGCCTGCGGTTCTTCTCGAGCCTGCCACTCGAGGGCATTGCGCTCGATTTCCTCTACGGAAAAGAGCGCAAGCTCGAAGACCTGCGCGTGGAAAAGAAGCGCGCCTTGCGCGCCGTGGTGGCTGCCGGATTGATCGATGATGCGCTTGCCTTCTGCGTCGAGAATAAACTCAACATGATCGTCTCGGGTGGCACCTCCACCGGCAAGACCGTCGCCGCGCGCAAGATCCTCTCTCACGTACCGGCCGAGGAACGCATCGTGACCATCGAAGAAGCGGCCGAGCTTTTACCGACCCAGCCAAATGCCGTGACCCTCATCGCCAATCGTGACGCGGAATTCCAGACCGCCGATGTGCTTCTCACCGCCACGCTGCGCATGCGCCCCGACCGGATCATCCTGGGCGAGGTGCGCGGCAAGGAGGCCATGACCTTTCTGGAAGCCATCAACACCGGCCATGGCGGCTCCATGACCACACTGCATGCCGAAACCCCGCAACTCGCCGTGCAGCGGCTCGCGATCGCGGCACTCAAGACCGAAATCCCGATGACCTATGCCGACATGATCCAGTACATCGAAAATTCCATCGATGTGATCATCCAGGCCGGCCGCCATGACGGCAAACGCGGCATCACCGAATTCTACCTGCCCGGCGCAACTGAGATTGGAACTTCCCCATGAAAACCTTTGAATACGATATCTTGTCCTTTCCCATGACTCGTAAGACCGGCCTTTCCGACATGCAGGCCAGCCTGAATGCCAAAGGTGCAGAAGGCTGGGAGGTGGTGTCGATCAGCTCCTCGGAATTCGCCAATGTCGGGCACACAGTGTTTCTGAAGCGCGAAACGACAACAGTTGGAACCGCGGCATGAGAGTGACGCGGTTTCGCCTCGCCCTGGCTGCGCTCGCCCTCGGCCTCAGCCTGACGTTCACCCCCGCGTTCGCCGAGCGCGACCTAGTCCCTACCTTGGAGCGCCGCTTCGATGTCTGTCCGGACCGCCCCGCTGAACTCAGCTGGATGCAAGAAATCCCCCTGCGCCAAGCCTATCAGCGCGTGCTGGTCCAAGACATCTACCGTGCCCAAAACCTCGAGCGGGTCGTCGAGATCGGCAACTGCGACTGCGCGACCCGGTTCCCGTCCTGGGACGCGGCCGAGGCGATGTTTCGGGAGAGCTACGCGAGCGACGAACGGTGGGAAATGCTCGAAGCCTCGGAAGGCTACAATCGCCGCGCCAACGCCGCCCGAACTGCCGCCAAGGCCATCTGCGACGCCGCAGGCAATTGGTAAGGCAATCCCGCGATGAGTGTCGTCACCTACTTCGTTGAAACCTCCCAGGCCTATCTCGACACCGCCGCTGAGACCCAGTTTGGTGCGGTTGCGGCAACGGTCGGCACGCTCCTGGTTTTGGGGACAACGTTGGTGGTGATCCTCGTCGGAATCAACATGATCTATCAATACCGGGCCATGGATGGGCACACAGCCTTCTGGCTCGCGGTCAAGATCGGGCTCATCGGGATATTCGCGACCAACTGGATGCAGTTCAACGCGTTCTCATCTGCCATTCTCTATGGGATCGACAGTATCGCGGGCGCGCTCGTGGCCTCCGTCGGCGGCGGCAGCCCGGGCCCTTCAGGCACCTTCGCGGAGGAATTCGACCGGCTGATCGCGGAGCTGGGCGACTATCTAAACGCTGCCGGGTCCGAGCTGAACTGGATGGCTGGCGCCATGCTTGACATCGTCGGTGTGCTTCTGCTCTCAATCCTCGGCGGACTGGCCGCCTTCATCCTCGTGGCCTCCCGACTGATGATCGCGCTTCTGATCGGGATCGCCCCGGTGATGATTTTCCTGACCCTCTTCGAGGTCACCAAGGATTATTTCGCGCGCTGGCTGTCCGCGCTGATCTCCTTTGCGCTATACCCCATCGTCGTCGCAGGCGTGTTCGCAACGATCACAGGCGTTTCCTCCGCGCTCATCGGTGAACTAGGCGATCCCGAAGGAGCCTCAAACATCGGCGCGCTCATCCCCTTCTTCATGATGGTGCTCATGGCCAAGGGCTTCATTATCGCCACGCCCTTCATCGTCCGCGCGATCTCCGGCAACATCATGATGCCCGCCCTCTCCGGTGGCCTCAGCGGCGGCTACAGCTTTGCCCGCGCCGCCATGGGAAGCCAGCAGGCCTACAATCGCTACCTCATCGGCGGGGCCAGTGGCGCAGAATACGCAGCCCTCAGGGCGCGGCAGTTCTTTGGCGTACAGCAAATGCCAGTGCGGCAAGGCATGGGACAGACGGGTTCCGGAGGCGGCACAGGATCCGCAGACTCGGGATCAAAAATGCTGGCGCAGCTGGCGAGACTGGGACGGCTTGGGCGACGGTGACGGTGACGGCCCTTGGACTAAGCCGCTCCGCGGCAATGGCGCTTGCGGCTGATGGATTTGAGCCCTCCGTAACAGCGCGCATTTTGCGATCTGACTGACTTGTCTGACGATTGGGGCCTTCTCAATCAACCGACAGGAGGTTCCCATGACAGAGGAGAGAGTAACCCCGCTGCGCCAGCGGATGATCGATGACATGCGCATCCGTGGGATGGGCGAGAAGGCGCAGAAGTCCCACATCCGGGCGATCAAGGACTTCGCGGCCTTTCTTGGGCGGCCACCCGACACGGCGACACCGGAAGATCTGCGCGCGTATCAGCTGCACATGACAGACAGCGGGGTGACCCCGTCGACGTTCAACGTGCGGATCGTGGCGCTGCGGTTCTTCTTCAGCATGACCTGCGGGCGGGAGGAGATGAAGCGCTACATGCAATTCCGCACCGAACCGCGCAAGCTGCCCGTGGTTTTCAGCGTCGAGGAGTGTCCGACATCCTGATGGCAGCACCCGGACCGGGGCTGAAGTATCGGGCCGCGCTCAGCATCTCTT
>NZ_AANB01000012.1 GCF_000152965.1 Roseobacter sp. MED193
GGGCTGACAGTGTCGCGGATCGTCTGTGCCACATGAGTGTATCGCGCAGTGTCGTCAGCTGGGTGCCGAGCAGCACTGAATAACCCGCACGTCGGTGTTGCTCCAAAAGGTGGGTGGCAAAACTGTGTCGCAACGTGTGCAATGTCGCCGGCTTCTTGACCCCTGCCATATGCTTGGCTGAGGTGAAAGCGCGGCTTAACTGACGCGGCGAAATCGGGTTGATCTTCGGCTTGCCGGGAAACAGCCAGCCTTCGGGACGTGCCTCGCGCCACCAGGCCCTTAGCAACTCCAGCAAGCCGGGTGACAGCATCACCTTCCGGTCCTTCTGGCCCTTGCCCAACTCGACATGGATCAGCATCCGGTCGCTGTCGATATCGCTGATCTTTAGGTTGCAGACCTCGGACGCCCGAAGTCCTGCGCCGTAAGAGATGCTGAGCGCGGCCCGATACTTCAGCCCCGGTCCGGGTGCTGCCATCAGGATGTCGGACACCTCCTCGACGCTGAAAACCACGGGCAGCTTGCGCGGTTCGGTGCGGAATTGCATGTAGCGCTTCATCTCCTCCCGCCCGCAGGTCATGCTGAAGAAGAACCGCAGCGCCACGATCCGCACGTTGAACGTCGACGGGGTCACCCCGCTGTCTGTCATGTGCAGCTGATACGCGCGCAGATCTTCCGGTGTCGCCGTGTCGGGTGGCCGCCCAAGAAAGGCCGCGAAGTCCTTGATCGCCCGGATGTGGGACTTCTGCGCCTTCTCGCCCATCCCACGGATGCGCATGTCATCGATCATCCGCTGGCGCAGCGGGGTTACTCTCTCCTCTGTCATGGGAACCTCCTGTCGGTTGATTGAGAAGGCCCCAATCGTCAGACAAGTCAGTCAGATCGCAAAATGCGCGCTGTTACGGAGGGCTCAATCCATCAGCCGCAAGCGCCATTGCCGCGGAGCGGCTTAGTCCTCGGGCCGTTCTTGCCGGATCGGCTTATGCTGCAATTGCGAAGTCCTCCGTCCCTCACTCGGTTAGTTTGGGCTCACACCGCAAGTTCGCCGCGCTAGGCGTGAATGGCTGATCTCCGAGACCGCGGCTCTTCACCTGGTCGGGCTTGGACTAGCAGTGAGGCGGGACAAAACGACCGATCGATGAATCTCCGCTGCAAGAAACACAAACCCGTGTTAACTCTTGCGCATGGCAACGGCATCAACACAAAGCAGACCAGCAATACCGTACGCGCTAGCGATTGCCGGTGTTCTGTTCGCATCAGTTTGTTTTGGATTGGTTCCCTACTTCAGCCGGGGGCTGACCGAGCAGGGCATCGCACCATATGCCGTCGCATTCTATCGCTACATCGTAGCTGCAATTCTGCTGCTGCCTGTTCTCTTTAAGCACCGTCAAGCGTGGAGCGAAATTAGTTGGGGTCTTTCAGCTGGGGCGGTGATGGGGCTGGGGTGGATTGGCTATGTGATGGCTCTGGAGACACTGCCCGCATCGACAGTGGGCGTGCTTTACATGACCTACCCGGTTTTCACGCTGGTCATTGCCTGGGCTTTCTTCTCCGATGCACCTACGAAGCGCGCTTTGCTCGCCTCAGGCCTCATTACGGTAGCGGCCATTATAGCAGGCTCGCCTGCATCGGTGCCCCTGCAGCACATTCCTATGCTTTTGTTGTCGTTGGCAGCCCCCTTCGGCTTTGGCTTCGGTATTTGTGTTTTGGTCCACAGGCTGTCCCGCATCCCGCCGCTTGCACGCATTGCCTCCGTTTCCTTGGGATCGGTTCTTGGGCTTTTGCCGCTGATGGCTGGTGCCGACATCGCAGAGTTGCTCCCGGCGGGGCAGTCCGACTGGGTATTAATTGTCGGAATTGGTTTGATCACGGCACTTGTGCCGCAGCTCGTTTACACGATCTGTTCGCCCCTGATCGGCGCTTCCCAAACTGCGGTCGTCGGAAGCATCGAATTGCCGACGATGTTTGCGGTTGGAGTTATTGCATTTGATGAGGTGATCACAATGCACCAAGCCGTAGCCTGCGCCCTGGTTTTGGGCGCGATAGCGATTACCAGAAGCCGGAAGACGCGTACTGTAACAACAGTTATTGCGAGAAAGCCCAAAAAGTAAGTTCGGGCTCGATCGTTGAATCCGCCGCGCTGTGGATGAACGTCGGCATAGCCGAAAATGCTTAGAGTGTCATTTCGCCCCATACCGCAAAGGACCCCATCTAGCTTTCATATAGTAAGTATAGATACTAATTAAAGCTGCGAGCTGCCAAAGTGGAGGAAACCGATGCAATACTATGTCGATGGCTTCAGGCCCGGCGATCCTGACGTCAAAGCCCCTGCCCCCGGTCGTGATCGGTCTCTAAACGGTGCAATTCCAGACAAAGTCGACGTCTTGATTGCGGGCTGCGGCCCGGCCGGCCTTTGCCTTGCGGCGCAATTGGCGGGATTTTCCGAGATTACCACGATGATCGTCGAGCCCAAGCATGGCCCGATGGAAAAGGGACAAGCTGACGGAGTGAATGTCCGCTCGATGGAGATGTTCCAGGCGTTTGGGTTCGCTGAGAAGGTCAAGCGTGAGGCCTACTGGGTCAACCAGACCACCTTCTGGAAGCCCGACCCGGGCAATTCCGACCACATCACGCGCGTCGGGATTGCTCAAGATGTCGCCGACGATCAGTCGGAAATGCCGCACACCATCGTGAACCAAGCACGCATTCACCAGCTCTTCCTCGATGTCATGAGAAAATCGCCGACACGGCTCGAACCGCATTACGGCCTCCGCGTTCTGGACATTGAGATCGACACGGGCGCGGAGGAGTACCCAGTGACCGTGACGCTTGAGCGGGTCAAAGAAGACGGCAGTGCAGGGGAAACGCTGACCTTGCGGGCGAATTACGTCGTCGGCTGTGATGGCGCGCGCAGCAATGTGCGCAAAGCCATCGGCGGCAAGTTGCATGGAGACGCCGCGCACCAGGCTTGGGGTGTGATGGACATTCTCGCCAATTCCGATTTTCCGGACCTGCGCCGCAAATGCCTGATCCAGTCGGCCAAAGAGGGCAATGTCCTGATCATCCCGCGTGAGGGCGGATACCTGTTCCGGATGTACGTAGAACTCGACAAGCTCAACCCGGATGAGCGGGTTTCGAACCGCAACCTGACGTCAGACCACATCATCGCCGCCGCGAACCGGATCATGCGGCCCTACACTATCGACGTGAAAGAAGTGGTCTGGTGGTCAGTTTACGAGATCGGTCACCGCTTGACGGACAAGTTCGACGATGTGCCCGAAGGCGAAACCGCCACACGCAATCCGCGCGTCTTCACGGCGGGTGATGCCTGTCACACCCACAGCCCCAAGGCCGGCCAGGGCATGAACGTGTCGATGGGCGATACCTTCAACCTTGGTTGGAAGCTGGCGCATGTGCTGACGGGCCGGGCCGACGCCAGCCTGTTGCACAGCTATTCCGCCGAGCGTCTGGAAGAGGCAAAGCGCCTCGTCGAGACCGATCACAAATGGGCGCGGGTGATGAGTGCGCCTCCGGGCGAATCCGAACTCGATGGCACCGACATGCCCCGCTTTCAGAAACAGTTCATCGAGAACCTCGAATTCACCGGCGGGCTTGCCGTGCACTACGATCCGTCGCGTATCATTGCTGAGACGGAGCATCAGCGGCTTGCGACAGGTCAGATCATCGGGAAACGGTTTCATTCGGCCCCTGTGCTTCGGCTTTCCGATGCAAAGCCCCTGCACCTGGGTCATGTGGCCCAGGCTGACGGGCGCTGGCGCCTATATGCCTTCGCGGGGAAGGACGATGTGGGAACCTCGGGTGGCGCCATTGATCGGCTCTGCGCGTGGCTGGAAAGCGATCCTGCCTCGCCGGTGCAGCGGTTCACGCGCAAGACCGAGGACATCGACGGTCTCATCGACCTGCGCGCTGTGTTTCAGCAGGACTTCAAGTCGCTGAATTACGAAGCGATGCCGTCCCTCCTGCGTCCTGCGAAGGGTCGTTACGGCCTGCGCGATTTCGAGAAGGTCTTTTGCGTCGATCACAAGCTTGGAGACGACATTTACGACATGCGCGGGATCGACCGGACGAAAGGCTGCACGATCGTCGTTCGCCCTGACCAATATGTCGCTCATATCCTGCCACTGGATGCCTTCGACGACCTGACGGCGTTCTTTGACGGAGTATTCAAACCACGAGACGAAGCGTAAACGGCCGAAGGATCCATCCGCGCTGCGCTTGGCTCAAGCGCGGCGCACTCCATTTTTCGAGTGTTTATGCAGCCCTGACCGATCCTGCTTTTCATCACTTAAGGCGAGAGACCATGACCGATGTAGTTCTGTTGATGCTTCCCATCTTCACCATGATTGCCATCGGCAGTTTGTTCGTGTGGCGCGGGTGGTTTCCGACAGAGGGACTGCCGGTCCTGAACAAGTTCGTCATGAATGCCTGCATTCCGGTTCTGCTGTTCTCCGCGATTACCAATGGCGAGTCGCTTTCGGATTTCTCCTGGCTCAATTCGGTAACTTACGCCGCCGGGTCGCTTGGGTCGGTCGTGTTTCTTTGGGTGCTATTGCGGTACGGCTTTCGGGAAGCGCAGCCTCAAAGCGTCATCCTTGCTTTGGGTGGTGCGACCGCGAACACCATATTTCTGGGTTTCCCGATCGCATCGGCTTTCATTCCGGGCCGCGCTGCGGAAGCCTTTGCCTGGGTCGTTTTTGCTGAGGTTGCAATCATTATGCCGTTGATCACAACGCTTGCGCTGCTGGCCGAGGAACGCCACGAAGGAAACGCGCTATCAACCGCACTCAAGGCGCTATTCCGGAGCCCTGTCGTGCTAGGTCTCCTTGGGGGTTTTGCCTTTCTCGCAACGGGGCTTTCGCTTCCGGGTTGGGGGGATCAGGTCGTAACCTCGATCGTCTCTGCCGCCCCTTTCGTCGCGCTCTTCGTGATAGGCGGCAGCATCCTGCAGTTTCGAATGTCGCGAAGCGGCCCGCGGGTCCTGGCTGTTACTTTGACGAAGCTTGTCGTACATCCGCTGGTCGTGGGGGTCGCGTTCTGGGCTGTCTTTGGGTGGGCGGACCCTGTAACCCGCGACGCAATTCTCTTCGCTTGCATGCCGCTTTTCCTATCGTTTGTTGCGTTCTGCGGGCGGCACTCCGTGGGAGACGTGGGTGCATCCGCGATCGTGATGTCCACCCTGCTTGGTGCTGTCACTGTCCCGGTCGTTTTGGGCTTTCTTTTCTGAAACAGCGATGCAGTAGCGCTTCAGATGTCCCTTAGCGACAGTGAAGCTGCTGCTGCGTCTATGCAATCCGCGACCTTTTCTGCATCGCCGTTTTCATAGGCCAAAAGCAGAGACAGTTTCGCCAAAAACAGCTGGCAGTTGTCGGGGCCAACCGCGTCAATCCTGTGCGCCAAAGCCGCGTAAACATCTTCAAGCTCTTGCTGTGTCATTGCCCGGTGCCCTTTGTGAAAGTGACGGACAGTAGCGCGTTGAAAATCGTTTCAGCGCCGGTCTCCTTCCAACGTGCAGCGATATGCATGTCGGGCCGAATGAGGTAGGCCGTCATTTTCCCTGCTCCCAATTTATCTGATATTGCGCAAGGGAACGGCAGGCACATGACGCACAAAGCGTCATAAGATGGCAACAGCTCAGCGAGCTGCTCTTTCAGTTCCTGCGAGAAGCAAATTACGTTGAACCCTGCTCCCAGGCGGTCTGATAAGAAGGCTCCCCCCAGCGGCATGTCCGGCATAAGTGCGCCGACGCTGGGGCCTTCGGTGAATGCTGGATCGTCGGGGAGTACGGCAGGGCTGTCTGCATAGGTGAACGCGGTCATCTGGCGCGGGTTGGCCAGCTCTCCGGCAAATGGCTTGGTCAACGCCAGGGAAAGTGCGGCATCCCGCATGATCCGCCAGCCTTGCGTGTTGGGCGTCATGAAACGCGCGCTTTTTGATGCATTCGCAAAAACATCCAATGTCGCGCCGCGCCGTTCAGGCGTGTAGCTGTCCAACAACGCCTCACTCGCTTTGCCGTTCAGTACCCAGCCAAGCTTCCAACCAATATTCGCTGCATCCGCGAGTCCGTTGTTCAACCCTCTGACACCGAAGATTGGCACGATATGGGCGCTGTCGCCCACAAAAAACACCCGACCGTCGCGGTAATCATCAAGCGCGAGGGTGTTGGCGGAATAGACGCTCCACCACTCTAGTTCCCACGGACCATCATGCCCGATATCGCGCAGGACGGAGGTGACACTATCGCGCACGGTCTGCTCTTTGATCGCGTCTTCGGTGTTTTCGTCGTCGCCCAACTGGTAGTCGATGCGCCAGATGTCATCGGGTTGTTTGTGGATCAGGACTGTCCCGCCTGGACGACATTCCGGATCGAACAGGGCACGACGGATCGTTGGATAATCGTGCGCCATTCGGATATCGGCGATGACATACCGGCCTTCGAAGTTTTCTCCCTTGAGACGCAGGCCGCGCATCTTGCGCATCGGGCTTCTTGCACCGTCACATGCAAGGATCCAGGTCGCCTCGAACGGATAATCCCCATGCGGGTCAGAGACGGTCAGGCGCGCGCCCGTCTCGGTATCCTCGACACCGATGACTTCGCTTTGCCAACGGACTTCAATCAGATCACTGCGTTCGACGGTCTGCCATAAGAATTGCTCGATATACTGCTGCTGCAGATTGTACATCGGGCGATATTTCTCATCTTTACTGTCCGGCATCTGGAATTCCAGAATCTGGTCGCCGCGAAAGAAAGACCGGCCGGTTGTCCAGCCTAGCGCTTTTTCCAAAAACGGTTCAACGGCACCGATCTGCTCCAGGATATAGAAACTGGGCCTCGCGATACAGATCGCCCGGCTGCCGTCGTTGAACGTGGACTTGTTGTCAAAAACGACGGAACGGATGCCTTCCCTGGCAAGCGCAAGCGCGGCTGTCATGCCGATTGGTCCTGCGCCGACAATTGCCACCGGCGCGCTGCGCTCGGCGTTCCTCCAAGAAACATCAGGTGCGTCGAATTCCGGATACGTGAAGTAAAGAGAATCTGTCTCGCTTCGGCCTGATGGTCTCAATTTCCGGTTCTCCCCAGGATTTGAAAAAGATACGAATTTTCTTCGGCGGCCAGACCAAAGGAGGCAGAGTTCTCGACCCCTCGGCGTGGCATACCAAGGGGTCAAGTGATTTTCGCTGATTAAAGAGGCAACAATGCCAGTGTGATGAAGGGAAATGCCACAAGGATCATCACCCGGATAAGATCCGATCCGACGAAATAGAGCACAGCCTTATAGGTATCGACCATCGGTGTCTTCTTGTCCATCGCGTTGATAACAAAGAGGTTCATGCCTACGGGAGGTGTGATGAGGCCGACTTCGACCACGATCAGAACAAGGATCCCGAACCAGATTGCCGTGTATTCGACATTGACACGGTTCAGTGCGCCCTGGTTCACACCGCGCAGACCAAGCTCACGCGTCATTTCACGCGAAAGCTCCTGCCCACTTGCCAGCAGCGCCTGAGCTTCCTGCAAGACAGATGCCGATATCTCTGCACCGCTCGCGACAAGATCATCCAGCTTGGCGGACTGCAACTCGACCATCGAGACCAAGCCAAAATCCAATTCCTGCATGATTGGCCAGAAGATCGGAATGGTCAGGAGGATCATCGACAGACTGTCCATGAGACACCCAAGCAGAAGGTAGAACACGAGGATGATCATCAAGATCAACCAGGGGCTCAGACCGCTCCCTCCAACCCATGAAGCGGCCTCTTGTGGTAGCTGGGTCAAGGCCAGAAAACCGTTGTAGAATGCTGCCCCAAGAACGATGAAGAAGATCATCGCGGAGGCACGAGCGGTCACGAAAAAGCTTTCGGAAAGGGTTGTTCGCGTCAGTCCGCCAGCAAGCCAGGCAATCAATCCGGTCCCGAAGGCTCCGACGGCCGCGCCTTCGGTCGGTGTAAACCAACCAAGATAAATGCCGCCGACAACAAGGAAGAACACCAGAAGCACAGGCCATACATCGAACAGAGCTCGAAAGCGATCAAGGTAAGGCATCCGCGCGCGCGTAGTGCCGCCGTTGGCCGGGTTGATACGGACGTAGATCGCAATTGTGATCATGTATCCGGCCGCAGCCAGAATGCCTGGAATGAAGGCCGCGAGAAACAGCTTGGCGATGTTTTGCTCGGTCAGAATGGCATAGATCACCAGCACAACGGATGGTGGAATCAAGATGCCCAAAGTGCCACCAGCGGCGAGTGTGGCGGTGGAAAAACCGCCAGCATAACCATAGGCTTTCAACTCGGGCAACGCGACGCGGCTCATGGTGGCCGCTGTTGCGAGGGATGATCCGCAGATTGCACCGAACCCGGCGCAGGCCCCCACAGACGCCATCGCAACACCGCCCTTTCGATGCCCAAGCCAACTTTCCGCGGCTTTGAACAGCGATTGGCTCATGCCGCCAAGGGTCGCGAAATAGCCCATCAGAAGGAACATCGGAACGATTGACAGTGAGTAATTGGAGAAGGTTCCGAAGGTCTCCGACTTGAGCCGCGCAAAGGGAATAGTGGTATCGCCCGTCACGGCGACGAGACCCACCAGACCCGCAAGAAACATCGCAAGGCCGATCGGAACGCGAAGGAAGATCAGAATAAGAAGGGCCGGGAAAGATAGCAGCCCGATCATGAGATCACTCAATGGTCCGCCTCCAGTTCGGGCGGCAGCACGCGGTTACCCGTCGCGCTTTCGACGACCCGCATTGTTGCCACGTAGATTGAAACAATGGCGGCCACGATCGCAGCCACGAGGCTGACGGCGTAGGCCCACCAGATGGGAAACTCGAGGTAGAATGTCGTCTCTCCCGAATTGCGCTTGCTTTGCATGCCCTCGAAGAGTTGCCACGCGATGAGAATGAGGACGGCAGCGAACACCACTTCGATGACTGCGCGAAGCAGCCGGTTCGCCCGCAAAGGCAATTTCGAAGAGAAGATATCGACGGATGCGTGCGCACCGTTCAGTTGGCACAGCGGCAAAAAGGCGAAAATCGCAAAAGCCATTCCGGCTTCGACAATTTCGAAATCGCCCTTGATCGGCCCGACCCCTGTATTCAACAAGGCAGCTGCAAGCCCGGGCATGACCGATTGGATAAACTCTCCATTGAGTATGGTGTTCAAGGATCGGCCCAGAATTGAAAGGCATGTCAGAACGATGAGAATCGTCAGGACATAACCACCCAGCCTGGCGAAAGTCCGCGCCAGACCGTCAAAGAACGTATGCATGGTGCTCCTCCCCAGGCAGGTGAGCACCGCCGGAAAACGCTCCGGCGGTGCGATTGGCAATCAGAACTTGGCGTTGGCGCCGGCGCATTCGCCGGACATCAGCGCGCGCGCCTGATCAATCAGTGCCTGACCATCGATGCCCTTGCTGTCCATGTCGGCTACCCATTCGGCATAAACTGGCTCGACCACATCGAGCCAGGGCTGAGTGTCGGTGACCGTGTAGATCTCGTTGCCGTTATCGACAGCGATCTGCCGCGCCGGGCCATCAGCGTCGGCTTGCGTTCCACCGCCGAAGACCGAGAATTCAAGACCCGCATTTGCATCGATGACGGCCTTGAGGTCATCTGGCAGCGAGTCGTATTTGGCCTGGTTCATGGCAACGACGAAAGTCAGCGTGTAGAGGCCTGCGCCTTCGAACTCGGTATGAAACTCGACGAGTTCCGGAACCTTAAGTGCGGTGGTAACTTCCCATGGAATGGTTGCTCCGTCGATGACGCCTTTCGACAGGCTTTCGGGGATCGAGGGCACCGGCAGACCGACAGGCGTCGCACCAACTTGTTCCAGCAATTTGTTCACAAGGCGAGAACCGCCACGGATCTTCATACCCTGCAGATCTTCCGGGCTTTCGACAGGATCAGACGTGTGGAAAGCGCCGGGGCCATGGACCCAGGTCGCCAGGATCTTGGTGTCCTTGAATTCACCGTCCCGCGTGTGCTCCTCGTGCATCTTCCAGAAAGCGCACGAAGCTGCGCGGGCATCTTGGACGAAGAAGGGCAGCTCAAAGACTTCGGTTGTGGGGAAGCGGCCAGGCGTGTAGCCCACCACGGTCCAGATGACGTCGGCAATTCCATCGACGGCCTGGCTGTACAGCTCCGGGGGCTTACCACCCAGCTGCATCGAGGGGAAACGATCGACCTTGATGCGGCCGTTCGAGTCGGCTTCGACCTTGTCGGCCCAGACGTCGAGAACGAGTTTCGGGACGTTGGCCTGAGCCGGTAGAAACTGGTGAAGTTTGAGCGTGACTTCCTGAGCCAGTGCACCTGTTGCCGCCATAGCCGCGACGGCAGAACCAAGCAATAGATTCCGGGTTTTTTTCAGCATGGTCATATGAGTTCCTCCCTTTGACCCCTATCGAGGCAGCATTCTTTGTCCGTCATTTCGACACGCGCCCGAAGACGCGTTCGCGAGTGCCTCCCAGATCGCGAAAACTGAAGGGAGATAAGCCCTGACCAAGGGAACCTGTCACGGTCTCGGGTGATACCTTTTGAGTGGTGTGTGCGCCCGCAGGGTGTGAGTTTTCGCACAGAGCGGTTGAGGCTATTCGACGCAACTGAAGCGCCGCTACAGCTCAAGAAAGGGGTTTTAAAACAACTGTCACGGGTCGGGGCGCGTCACGCGGAGCACGCATGGCACAGGAATAGGTCTCAGGCCAGTCCACGATGTCTATTTGCAGCGGTGAGCCTTGGCACCAGCCCACCGTCTTGTCTGCATAGGTTCGTTCTTTAGGGTCTCAGTCCCAACTGTTGCGGCAGTAATCTGGAGCTATGTCCAACCTGTCGTTTGTGTTCTGCAGTTGCTGACAGTCGTCATGGTGTCGGCACGCATTGCAGCGCAGGACAGCGGAGCGATAGGCGGTTGCCTGACTCACGGGGTCGCTCGCGACCGCACCTGGAATATCACATCCGAGGCGGTCGGCCATTCCGTGAATCAGGGCGCAGCTTTGTTCGAGTTTCTCGAGCATCATGGCATTGCCTCCAAAAGATAGGAATATCATCAGACCTTAATGATGGCATTTGATACGCATACTTACTTTGATTCAGGTCAATTCGGTTTTGGTTCTCGAGCACGAGGATGCGCACTGTATCGGAAGAGACGATCTTTACCGGCTAGTCGGAGTTTGCATTCGCTTCTGCGCCCCGGTTTGCAGCTCGTATCAACGCGCTGGAGAACGCCCGGATTGCAGGTGTTGGAACATCGTCTGCAATGCTCATGATGCCGACCGCACCAACGGTTGGTCCCGTGTCGACCTCCAACCGAACCAGTCTCCCCTCTTCGATGTCGCCAAGAACAACGCCGCGGCTGATGATCCAAACAGTATTTGGATCCGCCAGAGTCAGGGCGCGCCCGAATGCGGCGGATGCGGTTTCGATGCGGTTGGGAAAGAGGGGAATGCCTCTTGAGATCAACATGCGTGCCACAAGCGGACGAATGGCCGAGTCTTGTGGAGGATATAGTACCCTGAACCGGTCGAGGTCTTCGAACCGATGGATCGACCTGGCGTTGCTCTGGGGAGCGGCGACCACAACAACCTCCTCGGAGCAGAGTTGTCGAAACACCAGCCCTTGCATGGACTGGGGTCGGCCAAGCCGCCCGACCACCAGATCAAGCTTGCCGCTTCTGAGTCGAGACGTCAGGTCGGTGTGGGGTCCTTCGTGGACCTCGAGGAGTGTATCGGGGTTCCCTTTCAGGAAGGCAGAAACGGCGGCCGGCAGAAGGCCAGAGGCCACACTTGGCAGAACCCCTATATTGAGGTGTTCCTTGGCATCGCCACTTGTTCGCACGCTGCGAAGTCCATGACGCAGGGCGGCCGTCGATTGCTCTGCGAATTGCAGGAATACCTCACCTTTTTGGGTCAATTTGATGCCGGACCTGTCTCGCTCCATGAGGTCGGTGCCCAAGATCCCCTCGAGTTCCTTGAGCGCCTTGGAGATGGCAGGTTGCGACAGGTTCAGCTCGGCAGCGGCCTTCTTGAAACTGCCGGCGCGGGCGATTGCGCTGAAGGTGTCGAGATGCCGGAATTTGATGCGTCGGTCCATTACTTTCCCATAAAAGAAACTCAAAACCACTTTTCTTCATTTTTCATGCCGTTTTCAACATGAGAATATGCTGGAGAACATGAGGAGAGTGTCATGAAAACCCAAGTCGCAATTATTGGCGGCGGCCCCTCGGGTCTTCTGCTGTCGCAACTGCTGCACACTCGCGGCATCGAGAGCATCGTTCTGGAACGCAAAACCAAGGATTACGTCCTGAGCCGGATCAGAGCGGGTGTGCTGGAACAAGGGCTGGTGCGGCTTTTGGAGGAAGCGGGGTGCGCGGAACGGCTCCATGCCGAGGGCTATGTGCACGATGGCACGCTGGTGTCTTACGGCGACGAGATGTTCCGCGTTGATTTTACCGAACACACGGGGACGCCGGTGATCGTCTACGGTCAGACCGAGGTCACCCGCGATCTCTATGCCGCCCGGGAAGCGGCTGGTGGTATCATCGAATACGAGGTCGAAGACGTCGTCATCAACAACGCCGACAGCGACGCGCCCTATATCACCTACACTGTCGGCGGCGAGCCGCGCCGCGTGGACTGTGATTTTGTGGCTGGTTGCGATGGGTTCCACGGGATCAGCCGTCAGACCATCCCGCTCGATGTGCGCCGGGAATACGAGAAAGTGTACCCGTTTGGGTGGCTCGGCATTCTCAGCGAAACGCCGCCTGTCAACCACGAGCTCATTTATGCGAACTCGACCCGTGGATTTGCGCTCTGCTCGATGCGCAACGAAAACCTCAGCCGCTACTACATCCAGTGTTCGCTAAGCGACAAACCGGAGGACTGGACTGACGAGGCTTTCTGGCAAGAACTGAAACGGCGCATTCCGGCAGACCAGGCCGCAAAACTTGTGACCGGTCCTTCAATCGAGAAATCCATCGCACCGCTGCGGTCCTTCGTCACCGAGCCGATGCGCTATGGCAATTTGTTCCTCTGTGGGGACGCCGCCCACATCGTACCGCCGACCGGGGCCAAGGGGCTGAACACGGCGGCCTCGGACGTGCATTATCTCTACAATGGTCTGCGCGCGTTCTACGAGACCGGGTCGCGCGAGGGCATCGACAGCTACTCCGAGAAAGCGCTCAAGCGCGTCTGGAAGGCGGAACGGTTCAGCTGGTGGTTCTCATCGCTGATGCACCGCTATCCGCACCAGTCCGAGTTCGATCTGAAGATGCAGATTGCCGATCTCGAATTTCTGCGCAGCAACAAGGCCGCGCAACAGGCGATGGCCGAAAACTACGTCGGCCTGCCCTACTGATCTGAACCGAAAGGCAGCTAGATGACTGATCGATATAACACAGGCATGGCGACCCGGCGGTCCGTTCTGGGCGATGCCCATGTGAACCGCGCAGAGGCGGCAAAGTCAGATTTCGACCTTCCGTTTCAAACGCTCATCACGGAAGGCGCCTGGGGCACGGTCTGGGCCGATGACAGCATCAGCCGCCGGGAGCGGTCGATGCTGACGCTCGCCCTGTTGGCGGCCACGGGCAATTTCGAGGAAATCCCGATGCACATTCGCGCCACGGCCAATACCGGCGCGTCAAAAGACGATGTGATGCAGGCACTGCTACACGTCGCAATCTACGCCGGCGTGCCAAAAGCCAATCATGCCATCAAGCTGGCCAAATCAACCTACGCGGAAATGGAGGAAATGACATCATGACGACACCGGGAGAGTTCTACCAACGGGACCGGTCTGTGCATCCGCCAGCCCTGACCCCGAACTACAAGACATCTGTCGCACGCAGCCCACGCTATTCGCTGATCAGTCTGCAAAATTCGGTCTCGGAGATCACCGGCCCGGTCTTCGGTCACAACGATATTGACGCGGGCGATAACGATCTGCTGACCAATTACGCCAAGGCGGGCGAAAGCCCGATCGGCGAACGCATCATCCTGCACGGACGGGTGCTGGATGAGAACGTGAAACCCGTGCCGAACACCCTTGTCGAGGTTTGGCAGGCCAATGCTGGCGGACGCT
Organism: Roseobacter sp. MED193; assembly: GCF_000152965.1. Lineage (GTDB taxonomy): Bacteria > Pseudomonadota > Alphaproteobacteria > Rhodobacterales > Rhodobacteraceae > Pseudophaeobacter. Next base: position 14,082 of record NZ_AANB01000012.1, read on the forward strand.
ACCGGCACAAGAAGGACACCTACCTTGCCCCCATCGAGCCGAATTTCGGTGGCTGCGGCCGGACGCTCACGGACGAGAACGGCTATTACTATTTTCGCACCGTGAAGCCGGGTGCCTATCCCTGGCGCAACATGGTCAACAACTGGCGGCCCGCGCATGTGCATGTCTCGGTCTTTGGCTCGAGCTTCGTCCAGCGCCTGATCACGCAGTGCTATTTCGAGGGCGACCCGCTCATTCCGATCTGCCCGATTGTGCAAACAATTCCGGATCCCGATGCCATCGAACAACTCACAGCCAAGCTCGATCTCAAGGCAAGCATCCCGCTCGACACAATCGCCTACAGGTTTGACATCGTGCTGCGCGGGCGCCGGTCCACACTTTTCGAGAACCGTCTGGAAGGAAACTGAACCATGTCGGAGCAACTGAATTACCTGAAGGAGTCCGCATCGCAGACCGCTGGACCATATGTGCATATCGGCCTGGCACCCGGCGCGGCGGGTTTCGATATCTACAAGCAGGAGCTGGGCTGGGACATCGCGGGACCGAATGCCAAGGGCGAACGCATCCGCGTCGAGGGGCGGGTCATCGACGGCATGGGCGCGCCGATCAAGGATGTGCTGCTGGAGGTTTGGCAAGCCAATGCGGAGGGCCACCATGCCCATCCGGAGGGCGGCGGCCCGGTCGAAGACGGCTTCCGTGGCTGGGGGCGCGTCATCACCGATTTCGAGACCGGTGAATGGGGCTTCGACACGGTCAAGCCGGGCAAGACCCGGGGGCGCAACGTCGGAACGCAAGCGCCGCATCTGAACTTCTGGATCGTGGCGCGCGGCATCAATATCGGCCTGAACACCCGGATGTATTTCGACGACGAGGTCGAGGCCAACGCCAAGGATCCGGTGCTGAACCTGATCGAATGGGAACACCGGCGGGCCACCCTTGTTGCCAAGCGAAGCGAACGGGATGGTGTGCTGGTCTACCGCTTCGACATCACGTTGCAGGGCGAGGACGAAACGGTCTTCTTCGACGTTTGAAAAACCCGTTTGGCATCTTTCGCTCTTACGACGGATGCCAAACGCCGCTGTGGTCGCAAAACGGCCATGCCCATCGCGGTCATTTACGCTGTTTGCTGACTGCCGATCCGTTTGATTGACGCGATCAGGCCGTCTGTGTGACGCAAGGATGCTCCTGTTGCTTCTGCCATGGCGGGCAAGGTCATCCATTCCAGCGCCAAGGCCGACCCGGAGCGTTCCTGTTCGTGGATCATCGACTGAGCCAGCAGCCCCTGTTGATGCGCGACAAAGCGCGACAATGCGACAATGGCCTCGGCCAGAACGGGGTTCTGTTTGTGCGGCATCGCCGATGATCCACCACCGCCGTCCAAAACGATCTCATCGACCCCCTGCTGGGTCATCAGGGCAATGTCCTGACCGATCTTGCCAAGGCTGCCAGATACAAGAGTGAGCCAGTGACCAAAGCCAACCAAAGACGTCCGATCTGTGTGCCACACCGGTCCAAGAGACAGTCCAAGGGCGTGGGCGACGTGTTCGGCCACCAACTCTGCATGATCGGCTGGCGTGTCACGCTTCCCGACGGCTCCACCAACCTGCACTTTCGCAAGGTCCTGTCTCAGCGCCTGTATCCGGGACTGATGGTCCACTAATGGGCGCAGCCAGGATGACACGCGCAAGCCAACCGTTGCAGGGACGGCGGCTTGCATCCTCGTTCGTGCCATGAGCGGCAGGTCGCGCGACGCATCAAGCAGGGTTTCCAACCGATCGACCAGAGTTGCCAGTCGATCTTCCAACTCGTCCAGAACATTCAGGCAAGTGAGAACCATGGCTGTGTCGATGACATCCTGGCTTGTGGCGCCCGTGTGAATTGCACTCGCGACACGCGTCTCGCGGCCCTCCCGCAAGGACGCAACCAGGCCGGGGACAGGCAGTCCATCCTTGTCGCTCGCTGCTGAGTAGTCGCGCCAAGAGGACTGGGCAATCACCTCAACCGCAGCATCTGCTTCGAAGCGGGTGATTTGCCCGGCTGCCTCCAAAGCCCGCGTCCAAGCGACCTCGAAGCGGCACATCCTGGCCAGAAATGCATCGACGCCGAATTCAGCCGCGATGGTTTGATCACGGAACAAGGTGCCGAACAGGCCGGATTGAAGAAACGGGTTCGTCATGCTGTGATTGTTACCAAAAAAGACGCCATCGCCCAGAACCTTCTCCTCGCGGGTATTGCGATGCGGACCTCAGGCACTGTTTTTTGCAGCATCGACCGCCGCTAGGGCGGTCAAGTTCAACAGTCCCCTCACAGTCACTGACTGCGATGCGATGTGAACCGGCTTGGCGGCTCCAACAAGGATCGGCCCAACAGAAACACCCTCACCCATTTCACGCAGGAGGTTGAGCGCTATATGCGCGGCATCCGCGTTGGGCATGACCAAAAGGTTTGCCGGGCCCTTAAGCGTGGAATGTGCATAGGCACGTTCGCGCTGCGCGGGGTCGAGGGCCGCGTTGACGTGCATTTCTCCATCAACCTCGAAGTCGACAGATGTCCCGCGCAAGAGATCGAGCGCCTGACGCATCTTGACGGCAGACGGGCTGGGTCGATCTCCGAAATTGGCGTGGCTGATCAGCGCCGCGCGTGGGGTGACACCCATCCTTCGGACAGCACGTGCCGAAAGGATGGCGATTTCGGCGATGTCCTCTGCCGTCGGATCGAGATTTGCATAAGCATCGGCAATGAAGATCGTACCCTTGGCCATGACTAGGGCGTTCAGCGTCGACAGCGCACGCGCGCCGTCCCTTCGGCCAATGATCTTCTCGACCATGCCGAGCTGGTGTCCGAACCGTCCGCCGGTGCCGCAGATGACCGCGTCGACCTTGTCATGCGCGAGCAGAAGGTTCGCCAGCACGGTGCGGTCGTTTCTGACCCAGCGTTCGGCTTCGACCACGTTGATCCCGTCGCGGCCAATTCGCTTGTGCAGGTCCTCTGACAGCGCACTGCGATCCATCGTGTGCGGGTCGACGATTTCAATGTCCGTCCCGTTCGCCAGGCTCAATCCAAGGTCCTTGATCTTCGCCTCGATCCGCTCGACTGATCCGATCAGTACTGGCTTGGCGATGCCCTGACGGATGGCTTGATCTGCACAATGCAGAACACGCTCTTCGACACCTTCCGCGAATGCAATCCGAACGGGATTACGCATCGCGAGGTCAAAGACCGGTTTCATCAGAAGACCGGACCGGAACACATGCCGACGCAGCTCTTCCCGGTAGGCGTCGAGATCCTCGATCGGTCTTGCGGCCACACCGCTCTTCATCGCGGCTTCGGCGACAAGCGGTGCGATCTCAATGATGAGACGCGGATCGAACGGTTTGGGAATGATGTAATCACGCCCGAATTTCAGACTGTCGATGCCGTAAGCCGCCAGGACCGTGTGTGGCGCGGCCTTCCGCGTCATTTCGGAAATGCCGATGGCACAGGCGCGCTTCATCTCTTCGTTGATTTCAGTGGCACCGCAGTCAAGCGCCCCTCGGAATATGAAGGGGAAACAGAGAACGTTGTTCACCTGGTTGGGATAGTCACTGCGGCCTGTAGCGATGATCGCGTCGTCCCGCACCTCCCGCACAAGCTCGGGGCGTAGTTCCGGTTCGGGGTTGGCCATCGCAAAAATGATGGGTTGGTCAGCCATGCTGGCAACCATCTCCTTGGTCACCGCACCAGCAACGGAGAGCCCGAGGAAGATATCGCTATCAACCATGGCCTCGGCCAGATCGCGTGCGTTGGTCTTGGCCGCATACGCCCCTTTGTATTGATCGAGATTGTCCCGTTCCGTGTGGATTGGCCCCTTGCTGTCACAAACGATGATGTTGTCCTTGGAAGCGCCAAAACTCACCAAAAGGTCAAGACAAGCCAGAGACGCCGCCCCTGCACCGTTGGCAACGATCCGGACGTCCTCGATACGCTTTTCGACAAGCCGAAGCGCGTTCAGAATGCCTGCGGCGGTGACGATGGCCGTGCCATGCTGATCGTCATGGAACACCGGGATGCCCATGCGTTGTTTCAAAGCCTTTTCGATGACAAAGCATTCGGGGGCCTTGATGTCCTCAAGGTTGATGCCGCCGAAGCTGGGCTCCAGTCGTGCGACCGCTTCGATGAACTGGGTCGGGTCGGTTTCATCGACCTCCAGGTCGACGCAGTCGAGGCCTGAGAATTTCTTGAAGAGCGCGGCCTTGCCTTCCATCACAGGCTTGGAGGCCAGAGCGCCGATGTTGCCGAGGCCCAGAACCGCCGTCCCGTTTGTGATCACCGCGACCGTGTGCGCGCGGGCGGTATACAGAGCCGCCGTCGCCGGATCGGCCGCGATCTCCTCGCAAGGGTAGGCGACGCCCGGGCTGTAGGCCAGTGCGAGATCATGCTGGGTCGTCATCGGCTTCGTGGGCAGTGTCTGCATCTTCCCCGCCGGTCCACGCGCGTGATAATCCAGAGCTTCGGTTTTTAGATCGGTGGTCATGGTATTCCCTCGTCGAGCCAAATGGTCAGGACGATCATTTGTCGTTCCTAAACTGGCTATCTCTTGATGAATGTTCTTTCGTTCAGGTCTTTGTGCCGTTCTTCAAAGCCGTCACTGCTTTTGTCAGGAAGTGGACGGCGATCCCCACAACGACACCCCAGAACGCAGCGCCGATCCCGAACAGGGACACGCCTGATGCGGTGAATATGAAGGTCAGCAAACCCGCCTGCACATCATCCGAAGCCAGCATCGCGCTCGTGAACTTCAGGATTGGCTGTAGCAGGGCCAGACCCGCCAGAAGGGCGATGAGGGCCGAAGGCAACAGGATCAGGATCTCGACGATGCTTCCGGCAAAAAGTCCGCCGAGACAGAAGAAGACGCCACACGCCACGCCCGCGACATAGCGGCGGTCGGGGTCTTCATGGCTGTCTGGCCCTGCGCAGAAGGCCGCGGTGATTGACGCCAAGGCGGTTGTGATCCCGCCCAGGAACGCGCCTGCAACAGACACGAGGCCCCCGACGATAAGGATCGGGTTGGCAGAGACTGAGAAACCGCTGGCACGCAGGATTGCCATACCGGGAAGGTACTGACCACTCAAAGTTGTGATCAGCAAAGGGAGCGCGAGGCTGAGCATGGCGCCTGTAGAGAAGGTGGCACCGGTCACCTCTGGGCTTGCAAAGGCGAGGCTCACCGTGCCTACCGAGGCGTCGTAGAAGACTGCGCTGATGAGCAGAGCCGAGGCGAGCAGGACAAGCATGGCGTAGCGGGGAAAGATGACGGCACTCATGGCGAAGACCGCAATGAGAAGCCCGATTGCTGCTGGGTCACTGGCCAAGCCACCCGCGGCTTTAAGGCCGAAGCCAAAAAGGATGCCGGCCATCATCCCATTGGTCACGGACGGTGGCAGGAATTGCACGAGCCGTTCGAACACCCCCGACACACCGATCAGCACGAGAACCGCTGCCACAGCAATGTAGGCACCAACCATCTCTGCGGGCGACAGCGACGTTCCCAGAGCAATCAACAGGACTGTGCCCGGGGCAGACCACGCCATCGCGATGGGCACGCGAAACCACAGGCTGAGACCTATGCTCGAGAGGCCCGCTGCCACTGAGATCGCAAAGACCCAGGACGAGAAGGCTTCCTTCCCGATGCCCATGGCCTCGGCAGCGCTTAGATAGATGAGAAGCGGCCCTGCATAGGACACGAGGACGGCCAGAAATCCGGCTCCGATTGCGGAACCGGAGATGTCACTCAGGCGCGGTCGCCGATATCCGATCGCATCAGACAATCGTGGCCTCGGTTGCCTTGACGATGTCTTCGCGGCTGACACCATCCGCACATTCCACGATGTGCAGACCCTTGTTGGTGACATCGAGCACACCGAGATTGGTGATGATGCGGTCGACCACACCCTTGCCGGTTAGCGGCAAGGTGCATTCCTTGAGCACCTTGCTATCACCGTGTTTGTTGGTGTGATCCATCACCACGATGACCCGGCCCACGCCGGCAACGAGGTCCATCGCGCCGCCCATGCCCTTCACGAGCTTGCCGGGGATCATCCAGTTCGCCAGATCGCCTTTCTCCGACACTTCCATCGCGCCCAGCACGGCCGCTGCGATCTTGCCACCGCGGATCATTCCGAAACTGGTGGCGCTGTCGAAATAGGACGTACGCGCAAGTTCGGTGATTGTCTGCTTGCCAGCATTGATCAGGTCTGGATCCTCTTCACCCTCGAAGGGGAACGGACCCATTCCGAGCATGCCGTTTTCCGACTGTAGCGTGATGTCCTTGTCGCCCACATAGTTGGCGACAAGCGTCGGGATGCCGATCCCGAGGTTCACATACATGCCGTCTTCGAGTTCCTGCGCGGCGCGCGCCGCCATTTGATTGCGATCCCAGGGCATTATGCGTCCTCCCGCTTGCGAACGGTGCGTTGTTCAATCCGTTTCTCATGCGCGCCCTGAATCAAGCGGTGCACATAGATACCCGGAAGATGGATGTGGTCCGGGTCGATGGACCCGCGCGGAACGATCTCCTCAACCTCGGCCACACAGAACCTGCCGCACATGGCGGCGGGCGGGTTGAAGTTGCGGGCGGTCTTGCGGAAGATCAGATTGCCCGTGTCGTCGGCCTTCCACGCCTTGACGATGGAGAGATCGGCAAAGATTCCCTCCTCAAGGATATATTCCTTCTCACCCCACACCTTCACTTCCTTGCCCTCGGCGATCTGGGTGCCAACCCCGGTCTGGGTGTAAAAGCCCGGGATCCCCGCACCGCCAGCGCGCATGCGCTCGGCAAGAGTCCCTTGCGGGTTGAACTCCAGCTCCAGTTCGCCTGCCAGGTACTGGCGCATGAACTCGGCATTCTCGCCGACATAGGACGACATCATCTTCTTGATCTGGCGGGTTGCGAGAAGCTTTCCGAGACCGAAGTCATCAACTCCGGCATTGTTCGACGCCACGGTCAGATTCTTGACGCCACTGTCGACCAGCGCGTCGATCAGCAATTCTGGAATGCCACAGAGCCCAAAGCCCCCGGCGGCAATCAACATGCCGTCATGCAAAAGGCCATCCAGCGCCTCTGCCGCCGTGCCATAGACTTTCTTCATGCTGCGTGTCCTTTCTCTGCACTCTCGGACAGGCGCAGTCCGAGAATGCGGCGCGCCTCTTGCCAGCTTGCCACCGGGCGATTGTTTCTGTTGCAAATCTCCACGGCCCGGCGCACGAGGGCGGCATTCGAAGGTGCCAGCGTATCGCGGTCGAGGCGGACATTATCCTCAAGCCCCGTTCGGGCATGACCACCCGCAGCGATGGCCCATTCGTTCAGTTTGAGCTGATTGGCTCCGATGCCGGCCGCGCACCACGGCGCGTCGTCACCAAACAGGCGGTGCACCGTGTGGATGTAATAGTCGAACACGTCGCGATCGACCGGCATCGCGTTCTTCACACCCATGACGAACTGCACGTAGGGGGTTCCGGCGAGCTGGCCCTTGTCGGCCATGTCTTTGGCCTTGAGAATATGGCTGAGGTCGAAGGCCTCGATCTCGGGCTTGACGTCGTATTTCAGCATTTCGCTGGCCAGCCAGTCGACAAGATCCGGTGGGTTCTCATAGACGCGTGTCGGGAAATTGTTCGATCCAACCGACAAGGAGGCCATGTCAGGTTTCAGCGACAACATCCCGCCACGGGTTTGACCCGCGCCCGACCGTCCACCGGTGGAAAACTGGATGATCATGCCGGGGCAATGCTTTTCGATCCCCTCCTTCAGAGCGGCAAACTTGTCCGGGTCCGACGACGGGGTTTCATCGTCATTGCGCACATGCGCGTGAACAATGGTCGCTCCGGCCTCGAAGGCTTCTTGGGTCGATTCCACCTGTTCCGATACACTGATCGGAACAGCCGGATTGTTGGCTTTCGTGGGCAGGCTGCCCGTGATCGCCACACAGATAATGCAGGGATTGGTCATGATCGTCGTCCGTGTTGGACACTCCAGGCAGGAGTCCGGAGTGTCTGGGTCTATCAGGGCTCAGGAGTGTTCATCCACAAGGCTCGGCGCGGTGGTCGAGGCTTCGGCAGCCTGGCGCTCTTCATCCGTGAAGAACATCCAGACGACATCGGCCTTATTGTGTCTCTTGCATCCAGGGCATGGGTTGTTCGCGTTCTTGCACATGGCTCCTCCTCCCGTGCAGGGTTGATCGGTCAGGCAGCCTCCGCCGCCCGCTTCGGCATTTTTTCCAGGGCTTCGACAAAAAACGGGCGGAACCCTTCGGGATGTTCGCTCATCGGGAAATGGCCCAGTTCATCCATGACGGACAAAGTGGCACCCGGAATTGCCTTGGCCGTGCGCTCGGCGTCTTCCGGCGTACAGGTCAGGTCGTACGCGCCGACGATGATGTGTACGGGCGTCTGTGCCGTATCGATGGTCGGCAAGCGCGGGATCAGGCTGTCGTCCTTGGTGTAAAAGCTCAGATCGCCCCGGAAGACACCGGGTCCGCTCTGCATGAACATCCACAGCGTGTTCCAGCGCTCGGAAGCGGGCGCATAGGGCGAGATATTCGCGGAAACGAGTGCCGCGCCCATTTCGCCGCCGTGAGCGTCAGGGCGATGGAACCAGTCAATGTCATACCAGGCGGGCTGGAAATCCGACGCCTCGATCGCGATGAAACCACTGAATTTCTCAGGATGCAGCGCCGCGAGCTGTAGGGCGATGCGCCCACCCATCGAACAGCCCGCCAGCACGGGACGGTCCAGACCCAACCCGTCGATCACAGCCAGAATCGTCTCGATGTAGGCTTCGGTCGTCAGCAGGTATTCCTGGGTTTCGAAACCTTCGGGCGGCAGCGACTTGCCGTGCCATGGCATGTCGAACGCGATCAGACGGTTCGACGTCGTGATCTCGGCATCGTTCATCAGGTGACGCCACTGGCGGGTATCCGCGCCCGCAGTATGCAGGCAGATGACGGGACGGCCTTGTCCCGCCTCTTCGAAATAGATGCGACGGGGGGCCCCTTCGATCATGACGGTGACATAGCGGCCAGTGATGGGTTCGATGCTCATGCTGCCACCTCCTCTTTCGCGCGGGCAAGGCCCAAGACTTCCTTGAAGAAACGCAGGTTTTTCACGAGGCTCAGGATGTCGCCGTCGATCCGGCCACGGCCGATCTTCACCAGGCCAAATATGTCGTGGAAACCGGGTTCGGGACGCGCCTGCCAGAACTTGTCCAACGCTTCTGCATCTGTCCGCAACGCAAAGCGCCAAGGCGTTTTGCGGCTGGGACCTTCGACGACGGACACGATGTGACCTTTCTCGAAGGTCAGGTAGTATTCGTTCCCGTCGATCTCGATCAGAACCGTTTCGGAAAACAACCGGCCAAGGCGCTGCAAATGCGGCGTTGCCTCAAGGCGCGTTTGAATTTGCTTGAAGGTATTGATCACCTTGGTCTCCCATGCGTTCATAAGCTATCCCATAGCTGCCACGATCAGCCGCGCCGGTGCCATGCCATAGAGGGTATGGCTCAATACTCTACGTTGCTGACCGCAGGGTTTTTGTAATCGCGCAACGAGCAGCTCACTGGCGGTATCACCCGATACCGCAGCGGGCATTGGGTAAGCACGGGATTCGGTGAAGTCTGTTTTTGCGACGAGGGGCATTGACGCACCTCGCTACCGGACATTCAGACTGCCAGGAGGAGGAAATACCCATGGGCATCGTCAACCAAGACAACATCACCGACGTCGTGATCGACAGCCTCGGCAAGCATGGCGACATCACTGACCGCGAGCGTGAGATCGCAACCGGCCTGATCAAGCACATGCACGCCTTCGTGAAGGACGTGAAACTGCAGCACGACGAGTTTCTTGCCGCCTGCGATTACCTTGCCCGCGCCGGCAAGCTTTGCGACGACAACCGCCAGGAATTCATCCTTCTGGGCGATATTCTCGGCATCGAGGTTCTGGTCGACATGATGACCAACCCGGTCGAAGGTGGCGAAAGCGAGTCCACCGTGCTCGGCCCATTCTACCGTGAGAACCCGCCGGTCCTGCCCAAAGGTGCGTCGACCATCCAGAAGCACTTCGACAATGAGGAAACCGCTTATTTCGAAGGCTACATCAAGGATGAGAACGGCAACGGCATCGCAGGCGTGACGCTCGATGTCTGGGAAGATGCGCCAAACGGCATCTACGAAAACCTCGACCCGGATCAGCCAGAATACAACCTGCGGGGCCGTTTCGAGACCGACGAGAACGGCCACTACGCCTTTGTTGCAGTCCGCCCGGTCCCCTATCCGATCCCGGATGATGAAACTGCTGGCGAGCTGCTGCGCTTCATGGGTCACCACCCGAACCGCCCCGGCCACATGCACTTCATTATTTCCAAAGACGGTTACCGCCCGCTGATCAGCCAGATCTATGATGCAGACAGCGCGTGGCTGGACGAAGACAGCGTGTTCGCCGTCAAAGAAAGCCTGATCGGCAAGTTCAAGCCTGCCGACAAGGACCTGGGCACCGACCTGCATTTCGAATTCGACTTCGTGCTCAAGGAAGGCGTCTCCGAGCAGGCCGTCGCCGCCGAATAATCCCCGATGCCTCCCTGAAGACTGGCCCCCACTATGTGGGGGCCTTTTTTCGTTTCGAGGTTTGGCGTAACCTAAGATATTGGGAGGGCAGTAAAAATGAATTTCAAACAGCTGACCTATTTTATAGCGGTCGCCGAAGAACTGCATTTCGGGCGCGCCGCCGAGCGCCTCGATATGGCGCAACCGCCACTCAGCCGACAGATCAAGCAGCTCGAGGACGAACTGGAGGCAATTCTCTTCAATAGGGGGCGCAGCGCGATCACTCTGACACAGGCCGGCGAACGCCTCCTCAAGCGGGGAAAGGCAATCGTGGCGCAGTTGGAGGATACACGGCTCGAAGTGCGGCGGCTGGGCCAGGGAGCGGAAGGCCGCCTTCGGATCGGCTTCGTCGGATCGGCGACATTCGGAATTCTGCCAAACATCATCCGGTCATACCGCGCGAATTACCCGGAGATGAATCTCAGCCTTACTCCGATGAACAACGCGCAACTCTACAGGGCGCTCGTCTCTCGTGAAATAGACGTGGCTTTTGCACGCCCGACGCTCAAGGACCCCGAGTTCCTTTCAAAACATCTCGTCGAGGAAAAACTGATCCTCGCTTTGCCAGATATCGTTGACACGGGTAACCGCACGGTCGCGAAACTCGAACGCCTCATGACCCATAATCTGATCCTCTATCCAGAACGCCCCCGTCCGAGCTATGCGGATATGGTGATCAAAGCTGTTGAAGATGCGGGCTTCAAGGCACCGATGCGCCTGTGGTGCATGGATCTTCAAACCGCCTTGAGCCTCGTCGCGGTCGGAGAAGGGGTATGCATCGTTCCGGAGTCCGTCTCCAACGCGCCGCGCAAAGGTATGAAGTTCCTCAACATCGAGCCGGAGATCGCGCGCACCGAGCTATCGGTCAATTACCGTGTCGATGAACAGGGTGTACACGTGAAGAATTTCGTCAACATCGCACAGAAAGTGGCGCGAAAGAGCCCTGTGAAGAAATAGCCTCCGGTCGGACGGATCAGAAACCTGCAAATACCATCTGGCGAGGGTCAATTAGATCCGCGCCAGCCCCAAAAGCAGAAGTTGCAGGTCGTTGCATCTTTTCCAGACAGTTCCGGATCTAGCCGAGATCCCCTCCGCCAACAGGAACAGTGACGCCCGTGATGTAAGACGCATCTTCCGACGCCAGAAACAGGATTGGCCCAACCTGCTCGTCAAGCGTGCCGTAGCGCTTCATCAAAGAGGACTGGATGGTCTGGTCGACGATGGTCTGGTACCAATCCTCACGCTGTTCCTCCTCCGCATTCGGATTGCGCGGAACGACGCGCGGAGGCGCTTCGGTGCCGCCAGGCGCTGTCGCAACAACGCGGATCCCGCGTTCGGCCACTTCCCAGGCAAGACTTGCCGTGATCGCGTTGACCCCGCCCTTTGCCGCAGCATAAGGGACGCGGTTCAAACCGCGCGTGGCGATCGACGAAACGTTGACGATCACACCGCTTGCGCATGGCAACATATGCTCGATCGCGGCGCGGCAGCAGAACAGCGTTGGAAAAAGCGACCGACGTACTTCGGCTTCGATCTGTTTCGGCTCGTAGTGCTCATATGGCTTGGCCCAGATCGTGCCGCCAACGTTGTTCACCAGAATGTCGATCCGGCCCCACAGGTCCACAGCCTTTTGCATGGCTTTTTCGCACCCAGCCCATGTTTCCAGATTGACCGAGATCGCCTCGGCCGTGCCGCCCGCGTCTCGGATCGCGGTGACCACGTCCTTGCGGGCGGGCGAACGGTCTACGATCAGCACGCTGGCACCTTCACTGGCTGCGCGTTCTGCAACGCGGCGACCGATGCCTTGCGCGGCACCGGTTACGACCATGACCTTGTCTTCGAAACGACGTGTCATGCGGCTTCCTCAGCGGCCTCGGTCGGGTTGAACTTCTCATAGAAGAAGTTGGCGGGCGCTACGCCAAGTTCGTCGAAATGCGTGCGCACTGCGTCGACCATCGGAGGCGGGCCACACAGATAGACGTCACAATCGCCGTCATTCAAATCCTCGGCCGTCACGTGATCGGTGACGAAGCCCTTGCGCTCGTGGGCGTCTTCCTCGGCCGCAAGGATTGTTATCACAGTGACATTGCCGATCTTTTCAGCAAGCGCGTTGACGCGGTCAAGTTCCACAAGATCAGCGGCGCGGGTCACGGCATAGTAGAGGACAATGGGTTGGTCAGAGCCCTGCTCCGCCACCTGTTCCAACATCGACAGAAATGGCGCCAGTCCCGTTCCGCCCGCGAGCCACAGTTGTGCGCGTTCGATCGGGCGCAGGTAGAAAGCACCCATGGGGCCGGTTGCCGTCAATGCATCACCCGCTTTGACCTGCCCGCCGAGGTAGCTGCTCATCACACCACCCGGCAGGTTGCGGATCAGGAAGGTCGCTTCGTCGGCACCCGGCGCAGACGAGAAAGAGTAAGACCGATGCTTATCCGTTCCCGGAACCGTCAGGTTCACGTATTGGCCCGGCAAAAAGCCGATGGGTTTGGACAACTTCACCCGAAGGCCGAAAGAGGTCTCGGAGAGTTGGTCCACACCTTGCACTTCAGCTTCGACAGCTTCCGGCGCGGTTTTGCAGATTGCAGACGAGGCCGGGACGCGCACGACGCAATCGCTTTCAGGCGTCATCTGGCACGTGAGCGCATAGCCCTCTTCGGCTTCCTCGTCGCTCATGGATTCGTCCATGTAGAATTCCAGCTCGTACTCGCCTTTCTCGACAAAGCACTTGCAGGTACCGCAGACGCCGTCGCGGCAATCCATCGGCAGATTGATTTTCTGACGGAAGGCCGCATCGGTCACCTTCTCATCGTCATCGCACTGGATGATGCGCGTCACACCATCTTCAAAATTCAGGGCAATGTTGTAGGTCGTCATGGCGTGCTCCTCCCTTTGCCGCGCACCCCTGAACGGGTGCGCGGGGATTTGATCTGTTCCGGATTGCCGGGATCAGGTGTGATAAACGTCGATCACGTGGTGGATGTGATCGTTTTTCAGGACCACCTTCTTGTCGGTGATCAGTGGCTTGGGACCGCTGGTGTCGATCGTGTAGAACGACGTGCCCCAGTGCTGGTCGGTCTTGCCATAGCGATAGCTCAGCGTCTGCCAGTTGAAACGTAGCTTGATTTCACTGCCTTCCCGGCTCAGCACCTCGATGCCCGACAGGTAGTGGTTGGTGCGCGGCTCCGGCAGAGAGGTCGCCGACGACCGGTCTGTCTTGATCCGGAAAACACGGTCCTCAATCCCCTGCTTGTTGGGGTAATACATGAGAGACATTTCGTTCTGCGGGTCTTCCGTCAGCGTGTCGTAGTCATCCCACGCCGGCATCCAGAACGGGCAGTCCTTGTGATAGAAGGTCAGCCAGGTGTCCCATTCGCGATCGTCCAAAGCACGGGCCTCTGCGAAGAGAAAAGCCTGTATTTCGTCATAGCTCATGGCCGTGGCGGCGTCATTGCGTTCAAGTGTTGCGGTATTCATGTCGTTTCCTCTTCATTCAGCCGCGACAGCCGCGCCGGGTGCTGTTTCGCGTTCCTTGGCGATGGCTTCGCCCATGCGCTCGGACCAGTTGCTGTGCTGGATGACGAAGAGACCTTCGTCCTCGGTGCGGGCACCGGACATGACCGGGTTGATGCCCAGGGCCTTGGCGTCTTCATCCGGGCCTTCGATCCATTGGGTTGCGCCACGGGTCAGGTCATTCCACTTTGCATGGGATGCCCCGGCATAGCCGCGCTGCGTGGCCCGGAATTCCTCTGTGTCGTCAGGTGTCGCCATGCCGGAGGCATTGAAGAAATCCTCGTATTGGCGGATGCGGCGGGTGCGCGCTTCCTGGCTCTCGCCCTTGGGGGCGATGCAGTAGATGGTGACCTCGGTTTCGTTGACGCTGATCGGACGGAAGACGCGGATCTGCGAACTGAACTGGTCCATCAGGAACACATTCGGATAAAGGCAGAGGTTGCGCAGCACGCCAACCATCCAGTCAGCCTTGGTCTTGCCGAACTTCTCGGTCCATTCCTCGAGCCGCGGATAGCCGGGCCGATTGGTCGGGTCCGCCCATTCGGTCCAAAGCAGGATGTGGCCGTTCTCATAGGCGTGGAACCCGCCGCGCTGCTTGGCCCATTTCGAGGCGTCGGTCGCCTTGATGTTGTCTTCCTTGCCATCATCCGTGCGGTGCGCGGTGGTGGCAACATAGTTCCAGTGCACGGCCGAGACGTGGTAGCCGTCCGCACCGTTTTCGGCCTGCAGCTTCCAGTTGCCGTCATAGGTATACGTTGACGATCCGCGCAGCACTTCCAGACCCTCATCGGCCTGATCAACCATGATGTCGATCATCTTGCGGGCTTCGCCAAGGTACTCTTCCAGCGGCTTCACATCCGCATTCAGCGACCCGAACAGGAAACCGCGATAGCTTTCGAACCGAGCGACCTTGGTCAGGTCATGGCTGCCATCCTTGTTGAACTGCTCAGGATAGCCCGCGCCCTTCGGATCCTTGACTTTCAGGAGCTTGCCGGTGTTCGAGAAGGTCCAGCCGTGGAACGGGCAGGTGAAGGTCTTCTGGTTGCGGCGCTTGAAGCGGCAGAGCTGCGCGCCCCGGTGTGAACAGGCATTGACCAGCGCGTGCAGTTCGCCGTCCTTGTCGCGGGTGATAACGACGGGCGTGCGACCCATGGTCAGCGTGAAATAGTCGCCCGGCTCCGGGATCTGGCTCTCATGGGCCATGTACATCCAGTTGCCTTCGAAGATGTGCTTGATCTCAAGCTCGAACAGCTCTTCGTCGGTGAAGATGTCCCTACGGCAACGGAAAATGCCGTTCTCCGGGTCGTCCTGGATCGCGCCATCAAGGCGCGCCTCGAATTCATCGAGATTCGATTGAGTAAACATGTGTGGTCCTCCTCCTGGCTGCCGTGACGCCTTTGGTGCGTTGTGGCTGGGTTTGATATCGTGTCGCTCGGTTACTGTCCGGCGACGGCCTTAATGGTCCGCCCGCCGTCACGGCGGAAGAAATCGATTTTGTCGGGGTCGAGCGTTGCGCCGATACCTGTTCCTTTGGGGATATCGACGCAGAAATCGCAGTAAATAATCGGCTCAGCGAGAATATCTTCTGTCAGCAGAAGCGGGCCGAACAACTCCGTTCCCCAAGCCAGATCTTCGACCGTTGAGAACAGCTGGAGCGCTGCGGCGGTGCTCAATCCGGTTTCCAGCATCGTACCGCCGTAAAGGCCAAGACCCGCCGACTGCCCGATCGCGATAACCTCGGATGCGCGCTTGAGTCCACCGGACTGTCCAATCTTGACAGCGAAGACATCGGCGGCATGTGCCGCTGCCACTTCGAGAGCATCCTCCGGGCCATTCAGCGCCTCGTCCGCCATGACGGCGATCTCGTAGCCACTGGTGAGTTCGGCCATTGCCTTGCGATAACGCGCGGGAACGGGTTGTTCGACAAGCTCGCATCCGGCGTCCTGCAGACCCTTCAGCCCCCAGCGTGCATCCTGCAGCGACCAGGCGGTGTTGATGTCGACGCGCACGCTCGCGGCATCCCCCACGGCTTCCTTGATCCGCGCCACGTGAGCCACATCGTCACGAACCGACCGTTTACCAATCTTCAGCTTGAAGATGTTGTGGCGGCGCGTTTCGATCATCTCCTGGGCTTCGGCGATGTCTGTGTCGGAGTTGCCCGACGCCAGTGTCCACGCGACCGGTAGCTTGTCATGTACAGCACCGCCAAAAAGCTGCGACACCGGGACATTCAGGCGTTTGCCCAATCCGTCCCAAAGCGCGATTTCGACCGCCGTCTTTGCGATGCGGTTGCCCTTGACGATCTTGTCGACAAGCTGGATCGCGCCATTCACATCGTCAGCGCCGCGACCGATCAGAGCCGGAGCGATATAGGTATCAATTGCGGACTGGATGCTTTCGGGGCTTTCCGCACCATAGCTCAACCCGCCGATCGTTGTCCCTTCGCCGATACCTTCGGACCCGTCCGAAAACTTGATCTTGACCAGAACCGCGGTCTGCGTCCGCATTGTGGCCATTGAGAGTACGTGCCCTCGGATGGTCGGGATATCGAGGATCAGGGTCTCGATCTGGTCGATCTTGGTCACTGGGTTCACCACATCTGCAAAGTTTCGTTGAGATGCAGATTGCCCGCCCAAGCTGGATTCTGTCGATGATGGGTGGGGTCTTGGGTGATACCCTGGGATGACAGAACCTAAGTTCGGTCGGCAATCATCAGGCGCCGCAACGCGCGACGCCTGAAGAAATCTCGGTTTTTTCTGGGGGTGGCAACCGGCGTTAGAAATCCACCTCAATCGCAACGCCTTTTTCCACCGCGAGATCTACGACAGCCGACGCAACCGCGAGGTCCTGAAGGCCGACACCAGTTCCGTCAAAAAGCGTGATCTGATCGTCCGATATGCGGCCCGGGTTTGTCCCGTTAATCACCGCGCCGATCTGATGAATGTCACTCTGTTCGATCAACCCTTCCGCCACCGCGTGCTGGGCCTCGCCGATTGAGATCGATTGCGCCACTTCGTCGGTGAAAACCGTAGCGCGGGCCAACAGTGCGGCCTCGACCTCCTGCTTGCCTTTGGTGTCCGTGCCCATGCAGGCGACGTGCGTACCAGGGCCGACGTGTTCCGCCATCAACGACGGCGCAAAGGCGCTGGTGATCGAGATGATCACATCAGCCTCGACCATGCCGGGAAGGTCCACTGCTTCGAAAGGCAAGACAGCCTCGCGGGCCACTTTCTCGATATTGGGCAGCATCTCCGGGTGGTAATTCCAGCCTATGACCTTTTCGAACGAGCGCTGTTCGAGTGCCGCGCGCAGTTGAAAGGTCGCCTGATGGCCCGCACCAATCATTCCGATGACCGTCGCATTTTCACGGGCCAGATGCTTGATCGAGACTGAAGAGGCAGCTGCGGTCCGCAAGGCCGTAAGCAGGTTGCCGCCCACCATCGCCGAGGGCTTTCCGGTATCCGGGTCGAACAGGAACACCGTGGACTGGTGATTGATCAGACCGCGCTTTTCCAGATTGTTTGGCCAATACCCTCCAGCCTTCAGCCCGAGTGTCAGGCCAGCTTTGTCAAAACCACCCTTGAAGCCATAAAGCGCGTCTTCGTGACCGATCGCTTCGCGGACCACGGAGAAATTGTAGGCATCGCCAGAGGCCATTGCGGCAAAGACACTTTCAACGGCCTCAAAGGCGGCCGCACGTGTCATCAAATCAGCGATTTCCTGTTCAGGTATGATCAGCATTTCAATCTCCTATTTGTCTTGATCCGCCCGTACGCTGTCGCAGAGAGGATCGCGTTGCGCACGGGCGGAGGGCCAGCGGGGAGAGGGCTGGCCCGACCTGCCCCAGCGGGCAGGTTCAGTACGCCCGCCCCCGCGCGGACACAGGCCAGACGGTTTCGACTTTGCCGTTGCGCACGCCGACATACCAATCATGCACGTTGGCCGTCGGATCACAGTGGCCGGGCACAAGCTTCAGCTTTTCATTGACCTTCAACACGCCCTTGGGGTCGGCGATCACGCCGTGCTCGTCCGAGCATTTCACGTACTCAACATCATCGCGCCCGTAGATGAACGGCAGTCCGCTGTCGACGGATTGTGCTTTGAGACCCGCGTCACAAATCGCCTTGTCCGCCTTGGCGTGGCTCATCACGCTGGTTAGGATGAAGAAGGCATTTTCCCATTCACCGGCATCGATCCGTTTTCCGTCCTGGTCAAGGATGCGGCCATAGTCTGCGTCCATGAATGCATAAGAGCCGCACTGGAGTTCATTGTAGAGACCCGAATTCGACTCGAAATAGTAGGAACCTGTCCCGCCGCCCGACACGAGATCGGTCTCGATCCCCTCGTCTTTCAGCGCGTTCACGGCATCCTGAACCTGCCTAATAGCCGTGTCGATCTTGGCCTTGCGGTCGTCAAAGCTGTCCATGTGCTGCATCGCGCCCTGATAGGCCTGGATGCCGCGATAGGTCAGATTGTCGGCCGCGACGACGGCCTTGGCGATCTCGACAACCGCCGGTGTTGTCGTGACGCCACAGCGCCCTGCCCCGCAGTCGATCTCGATGAAGACGCCCAGCTCTGTCCCGGCATTTTTCGCCGCCGACGAAAGGTCGGCAACACTGGCCACATCGTCGACGCAGACAATAACTTCGCCGCCGCTGAACTTCGGCAGTTGGACAAGTCGGGCGATCTTACCCGGATCGCGAACCTGGTTGGAGACCAGTATTTCCTTGATGCCCGCGCGTGCGAAAACTTCCGCCTCGGAAACCTTCTGACAGCAGACGCCAATCGCGCCGCCAATTTCCATCTGCAGCTTCAGCACATCGACCGACTTGTGCATCTTGCCATGTGCGCGGTGCCGCATGCCATGCGCCTTGGCATAGTCACCCATTTTCTTGATGTTACGTTCAAGCGCGTCCAGATCAAGGACCAACGCAGGTGTCTGGATATCGGCCGCATCCATGCCGGGCTTGGCGGGAATATCGAAACCAACTTCGTAGGCGTCGAAATCAATAGAATCTTTCATGGGAAGTCTCCTTGTCAGCCCAATGCCCAGGGCAATTTGTCCAGATCGACGTTGCCGCCGGTGATGATGATGCCAACCCGCTTGCCCTCGAACGCGTCGGGGTTCTTGAGAATGGTCGCGAGCGGGACGGCAGATGACGGCTCCATCACGATCCGCAAATGCTTCCAAATTAGCTTCATCGCATCGATGATTTCTTGTTCGGACGCCGTGTAGATCTCGGAGACGTGGTTTGACACGAAATGCCAGGTCAGTTCCTTGAGCGGCACCAGCAGGCCATCGGCGATGGTCTTGGGCGCGTCATCGGCGATGATGTGTCCCGCCTTGAAGCTGCGGTAGGCATCGTCGGCCTGCTCTGGCTCGGCCGCGATCACCTTGGTTTGCGGGGCCAGGGTTGAGAGTGTCAAGCATGTGCCCGAGATCATGCCGCCGCCGCCAATTGGCGCCACGACCATGTCGAGACCGTCAGTCTGCTCCATGAACTCCTTTGAACAGGTGCCCTGTCCCGCAATCACGCGGGGATCATTATACGGGTGGACGAAATCGCCGCCTGTCTTCGCTTGAACTTCGGCAAAAGTCGCCTCGCGTGATGTGGTCGATGGTTTGCATTCCGTGATCTTGCCACCATAGCGGCGCACCGTATCCTTCTTGGCCTGTGGTGCGGTGCGCGGCATCACCACGTTGCAGGGAATGCCGCGCAGCATTGCCGCATAAGACAGGCAGGACGCATGGTTGCCCGAAGAATGGGTCGCAACGCCCTTTTCGGCCTGCGCGTCATCCAGCCCGAAGACCGCATTGGTGGCCCCGCGTACTTTGAACGCACCGGGTTCCTGGAAGTTCTCGCACTTGAAGAAGAGTTGGCAACCCGCCAGGTCACTCAGATAGTCGGATGTCCGCACCGGCGTGCGGCGGATATGCGGCGCGATCCGGACATGCGCAGCGAGCATATCGTCGTAGGTTGGGATGTACATCATACGGCTCCCTGAGATGCTAGAGTGGTGGGCGTTCTCGCCGACGTTGTCTTTGAGCAGTTGACTGTATTGGACGCGGCGACGGTCTCGGCCACCATCTCCGCGGTGACGGCGGACAGGGTCCAACCCAAGTGGCCATGTCCGGTGTTGTAGAACACACGGTCACGCGCGCCCTGCCCTACCCTGGGCATCATATTCGGCATCATCGGGCGCAGGCCCGCCCACGGGATCGCGTGCTCGGTGCTCACATCGGGAAAAAACCGTTCGCACCACTTCACCAGTGGGCGAATGCGGTCATCGCGGATGTCCATGTTATATCCATTGAACTCCGCCGTGCCCGCGATCCTGAAACGATCTTTACCTAAGCGGCTGGTGACCACCTTGGCTTCATCGTCCAGCAAGCTGATCCATGGTGCGGCGCTCTGGCTTTCTTCGTCATCAAGCCGCACGGTGATCGAGTATCCCTTGACCGGATAAACGTTCACCCGGTCGCCGACCTGCGCCGCGATGGCGCGGCTTTCTACGCCCGCACAGACAACAATGCCGTCAAAGGTCTCGGTCTGGCTTTCGTTGTTCCGGCTCCAGGTGAGGCGCACCTCTTTCTTGTCCACGGCAAGCGCCTCGACATCAGTCCCGAACCGCAGCACCGCGCCACCCTTCTCGATGGATTTGGCGAGGCCCGTTGTGTAGCGGTGAATGTCGCCGGTAAAGTCGCTTTCGGTGTAATAGCCGCCGTAAAACTCTCCACTGAGCGCGGGTTCGATCTGCCGAACTTCTTCGGGGGCAACCGCGCGGCGGTCCAGCCCGCCCTCGGCCAACAGCGTGTTGACCTCGGTCGCGTGATCGAATTCCGATTTGTCGGTATAAATGTGCAAGATACCACGGTTCTCGCAGTCAAACTCGAATCCGTGGCGCTCGGCTTTGTCGCGCAACAGGCCACGTGCAGCAATGGCCATGCGGGTCGTCTCGACCGTGTTGGCGCGGTATTGCGGGATCGAGGCCACGAACTCGGCCATCCAGCTGTACTTGTGCCAACTGGGCTTTGGGTTAACCAGCAGCGGTGCCCCGCGGCTCAGCATCCATTTCATGCCCTTAAAGACTGTCGACCAGCGGGTCCAGGTCTCGGCATTCGATGCCGAGAGCTGGCCTCCGTTGGCGAAAGACGTTTGCATCGCCGCATAGCGGTTACGATCAAACAAGGTGACGTCATAGCCCCGGTCCATCAGGCTGGACGCAGTTGTAACGCCGGTGATCCCGGCGCCGATTACAGCAATTCTGGTCATGGTATCCTCCCGCGACCCAGGTTTCGTCCTGCCGGATGGCAGGTCCAATCCCCTCTGTCGCAGGTCACGGGCTTTGTCCCGAAACGCACTTCAGATCGCCGCGCTGATCACAGTCCTTTTGCCTGAGAGGTGCCGGGGGGTTGCTCCTTCGGCGCCGACTGGGTCGGCCTCTCCTGTGACAGCTTGGTAGGCTGAAATACCACTAGATCGCAGGTATTCTCATGTCAAGACTATTTTAGCGTGAGCCTTTATTGGTCTCTTGAGTCAACGCGGATTGATAGTCTTCCGAGGTCACCCATGCGCCCAGACGTGCGAGAATCTCATTGAAAGCCCGCAACTCTTGTGCGGACAGTGGATCCGTCAGGATTACCTCTAATCGATCTGACAAGCGTCGGGCTACTTGCCGAACCTTTTTCCCCTTCGACGTTGTAGAGAGCAGGAATACGCGTGCGTCTTCGGTAGAGTTTTCGCGCTCAATCAATCCAGAAGCGATCAAATTTTGAATGATGCGTGAGGTCAAACTTCTATCAAAACCCGTTATTTTTGAGATTTTCGCGAATGTAGTGCCGGGTGTGTCGTCAATCAGTCGCAAGACACGCAGATCGCGAATTCGACATCCCGTCTCGCTCAGGAAAATCTCATCATTAGCTTGGATCGCCTCCTGCGCAACGATGTTCAGCCGGTAAGTCAGGCGTTCATTTTTGAATGTCTTGTCGCTCTGCACGATTCACTGCCCCTGTCTTTGATACCGGAAAGGTATCATCTCTTACCCTGCTTTCCACACAAAATAGTCTTAACAAGAAACTATCTTGCATGACAAGTATCGCCGTGCAACATTCTTATCTTGCGACTAACCGGAGGTCTAAGAAGATGTTCACCACCTGGTACGAGACACAAAGCAGAACATCGCAGAACTGGTTGCAGACCCTGCACCGCCATCCAGAGACCGGCTTCGAAGTCGCGCGTACAGCTGCCTTTGTAGCTGATCGTTTGAGCGAATTAGGTTACACGGTTGTGACGGGCATCGCCGGTACCGGGGTCGTTGGTACACTGCATGGTCAGGACGCGTCACCAGAGTCACCCGGTCGCTGTATTGCATTCCGCGCTGAGCTTGACGGGCTGCCGATGCAGGAAAAGGCCAAGGTAGACTACGCCTCCGAAGACCCCAGCCGATTTCATGGCTGTGGGCATGACGGACACATGGTCACCGCGCTGACGGCCGCCGCCTACCTCGCAGAGCATCGGCAATTCGACGGGACGGTCCGCTTCATCTTTCAGCCTGCCGAGGAACTCTTGACCGGTGCCCGCGCCATGATCGCTGACGGCCTCTTCGATCGTTTCCCCTGCGATGAAATCTACGCGCTTCACAATTCACCTGACTTGCCTGCCGGTCAGGTAGGCATTCCTACTACGGCAGCTCTGTCTTCGGCGGACAATATCGACGTTACGATCCGTGCCAACGGAGCGCATGGATCCATGCCACACACCGGCGAAGATGCGATCCTCGCAGCGGCACAACTGATCACATCCGTCCAGCAGGCCACGACCCGTCTGGTGGATGCGCGGGAAGCAGGCGTGATCTCCTTTGGTCTGTTTCAAGGCGGCACTGCGCGGAACATTCTACCAGAGGCTGTCCGGCTGGAAGGCACGATGCGCACGACGTCCTCAACGGTGCGTGACCGCCTCGCCGATCTGCTTCAGGACGCTGTACGCGCGACCGAGCTGCTGTTTGGCGTTCTCATTGAGATCGACGTCGAAAAGGTGGCACCCGTCACGTTGAACGACCCCACATGCGTATCCGCTGCCGTCTCATCCGCAACTCGCGTTGTGGGGGTGGAGCGTGTCGTCGAAAACGCACGCAACTTGATGGCCTCCGAGGATTTCTCCGAACTCTCGTCGATCGTCCCCGGAGCGTATTTCTTCATCGGCCAAGGCGGCTACGCCCCGCACCACCCCGAATTCGTCTTTGACCCGGACATCATCCCGGTCGGAGCCGCTATCTTTGCCGATCTGGCAAAGCTCCGCACGAGCAAGACGCTCAACTCTCACAAACTGACCTGAATCAGATATCATCCTAGGGAGGATCCAGATGATCAACTTCACCACAAAAATGCTCAAGGGCGCGGTCGCCGCAACAGCCCTCGTGTCCGCCACGGCTCAGATCGCCAGTGCCGAGGTTCTGACCATGTCGTCCTGGGTGCCGCCGACCCATTTCGTCCACACCGATTTCCTGGTGCCTTTCACCGAGAAAGTGGCCGAAGTCACCGAAGGCCGTGTGACCGTTACAATCCTGCCCGCTCCGCTGGCCAGCCCGCCCCAGCACTGGGAACTCGCCCGCAACGGTGTCGCGGACATCACCTGGGGCAACTTCACATATGAGCCCGAGCGCTTTGTGTCGATGTGGTTTGCCGAATTCCCCAATGCAGGCACCAATGCCGAGGCTCAAAGCCGTGCCCTTTGGCAAACCTACGAGACTTACCTTGCCGACAACGCAGCCTTTGACGGTGTCAAAATGCTTGGCGTCGGCATGTTCGGTGGTGGTCAACTGCATCATGGGTCCGAGACTGTGACCTCGCCTGAGGACGTGGCCAACGTAAAGTTCCGCATGGGTGGGCCGATTCAGGAAAAACTGCTGACGTCGCTTGGTGCGGTTCCTGTCGCAGCACCGGCGACGAAGGCCTATGAAATGCTGGAAAGCGGTGTCATCGACGGCTCCCTGCACACCATGGAATCCGTGGTGAACTTCCGCCTCGAGGACAGCCTGAAGCACCACACGATTTTCCCGAACGGTTTCTACGACGCGACCTTCTTTGTCATCATGAATGGCGCCAAGTGGGACGGCCTTTCAGACGAAGACAAGGCCGCCATCGAAGGCATCATCGGTGAAGAGCTTTCGGCGGCATGGGGCAAAAACTTCGACCTGCAGAACCCTGCCGCAACCGAGAAACTGGGCGCAGCTGGTCATGACATCGTGGAGGCCTCGCCGGAGCTGATCGCTGCGGTGGATACGATCTACGACACAATGGTCGCCGACTGGGTGGAAGCCGCGAAAGCCGCCGGTGTCGCGGATCCGCAGGCGATGCTGACGTTCTACAACGACACCTACAAGTCGCTCGCTGGCGAATGAGCCGAGTGTGAAGCACTAGCGGAGGCCGGGAAAACGGCCTCCGATTTTTTAGGGAGGAGACAAGATCATGCAGTCCATGGCATGGAAAATTCGCCGGGGGGTCGAAACGGTCATGGCACTGTTCCTTCTGGCAATGGTCGCACTGACCTTCGCCGACGTGATCGGACGCCGCATTGTGGGCAAGCCGATCTACGGGGCAAACGACATCACCGAGCACCTGATGGCGCTGGTCGTATTTGCCGGGCTGCCTTTGGTAACAGCCGCTGGTGCGCATCTCACCATCGACCTTCTCGACAAGCTTGTAAGCAAGCCCTGGATGGCGTGGTGGCGCGTGCTGATCTCGATACTTGTGACCGTGGTACTTGCTGTCATCGCATGGCTCTTCGTGAAGCACGGTTTGAACGCCTCCCGCATTTTCGAAGTGAGCCAGGCTTTGCGCGTTCCCCGGGGGCCACTTTATTTCTTCATGGCCGCAAGCTGCGCCCTGTCCGCCTTGGCCGCACTGGCCGTCACATTCACCGGCCCGATGGTCGACCCCGAAGACACCCATGAGGAGGAAGCGCTATGATTGTCGGCTCCATCGCTATGATTTCGGCCATACTTTTGGCCTTCCTGCGGGTTCCACTCGCCTTTTCTCTTCTGGCGGTTTCGGTCGCGGGGATCGGTTTTGCAATCAACTGGAATATCGCGTTTCAACTCCTTCCACTGACGATCTCGGACGCAGTCTTGTCATATGACCTCGCCGTGGTGCCCATGTTCATCCTGATGGGCAACGTGATCTCAAAAACCGGGATCGCGCACGACCTCTTCCGTGCCGCCTATGCCTTCGTTGGCCATGTGCGTGGCGGGCTGTCGCTGTCGACGATGGTCGCCTGTTCCGGCTTTTCCGCTGTCTGCGGGTCCAGTTATGCCACGGCCGCAACCATGGCCAAGGTCGCCTACCCCAGCATGAAAAAGTACAACTATTCGGACGAACTCGCGGCAGGCACGATCGCTGCAGGCGGTACATTGGGAATTCTGATCCCGCCATCGATCATCATGGTGGTCTACGGCATCCTGACCCAGACAAATATCGGAGATCTGTTCATTGCTGGGGTCATTCCCGGGCTCCTCGGCCTTGCGCTTTACATGATTGCCATTCGCGTGGTCGCCGCGCGCAATCCCGAACATGCACCGCAAGGCGAACTGACGGCTTGGCCGGACCGGCTGAAGGCACTGTCGGGCATCTGGCCATTCGTCCTGCTATTCGGCCTGATCATCGGAGGCCTCTACGCCAAACTGTTCACACCAACCGAAGCAGCTGGCATGGGTGCAGGCCTGGCCATCCTGATCGCAACCTTTCACGGGCGTCTGACCTGGAAAGTGCTGCGGACGGTTATCATCGACACGGCCTACACATCGGTATCGCTCTACACGGTCCTCTTCGGCGCGTTGATGCTCTCCAAGCTTCTGACCCTGTCCGGACTTGCGGCAGGTGTTCTTGCCCTGGTGCAATCTACAGGTCTCGAAGGCTATGCGCTGATTTTCGCGATCATGCTGGTGTTCCTGGTTCTGGGCTGCGTGATGGACTCCATGGCGATCATCCTGATCTTTGTGCCGCTCTTCGCGCCGATCGTCGTGTCGCAGGGGTTCGACCTGGTTTGGTTCGGAATCATCGTGATCGTGGTCACTGAAATCGCGCTCGTCACACCGCCGGTCGGCATGAACGTGTTTGTCTTGAAGGCTGTGCTGCCTGATGTACCGGTCGTTCGCATCTTCAAGGGGCTCGTTCCGTTCATCGCGGTCGATGTCGTGCGGTTGGCGCTGCTGGTGGCGTTTCCTGCAATCACTCTTTGGCTGGGTACAACGGTTGGTTAGCGGGACACGCAAGTCAGGCGGCAGATGAACCCGATTCATTCCCTGCCGCCTGTACGCTTTGTTTCCAACACCTTTGAAGCACCCGTCGTCGTCTCGAAACACATTCTACTTGAAGGCACATCATGGTTTCTAAAGAGCCAAAGCTACCGAATGCCGATGAAGGGCTAGCTCAGACCAAAGTTGACGAAAAGTCGACCTTACTTGCCCGAGTTTGCAAGAGGTTCTGGCGTTACACAGAAAAGACCAGACAGATGGCCATAAAACCATTCAAAGGAATCTTATGAATGGTGGGGCGATCGCTCAAATTCGAACTCTTGTTGACGCCCTCACCCAAGAAGCGTCGCAATATGCGCCGGCGCTTTTGACACCACGCCCAAAGGATTGAGAGCCTTGATCGAGTAATAACCGTGCAGAATGCGGTCCATGTCCACGGTTTCACGTACGCCAGGGATCTGTGCAATAAGCGCGAGATAGGCCCAGAGACGCGGGTAATCCCGGATTTCGCGGCGGTTGGTCTTGAAGAGACCGTGATAGACTGCATCGAACCGGATGAGTGTTACAAAGGCCCGGATGTCCGTCTCCGTCAGCGTGTCGCCGAATAGGAAGTCACCGGTCAGCAACTCCTCGAGTTCGTCCAGCATCGCGAAGATGCCATCCATCGCTTCGTCATAGGCCGCCTGCGTCGTTGCAAATCCGGCCTTGTAGACCCCGTTGTTGAGCAGGTTGTAGAGACGCGGGTTGAGTGCATCGATCTCTGCCGCGTACGCTTTGGGATACAGGCGGATCTCGGAAGGCACGAGGTGCTCGAAAGCTGTGTCCAGCATGCGCAGGATATCCGCGCTTTCGTTGTTCACCATCACGTTCCGTTTCATGTCCCAAAGGACCGGAACCGTCGCACGTCCAGTAAACTTCGGATCGGCGCGGGTGTAGAGTTCATGCACATAACGCGCGCCAAACATCGGGTCTTCGACAGCGCCGGGAAAACCGCCGAAACTCCAGCCCTGATCGGTCAAAGTCGGGTTTACCACAATCACCTCGATCATGTCCTCTAGGCCCTTCAGCTTCCGGGCGATCAGCGTGCGCGATGCCCAGGGGCAGATCAGCGCAACATAGAGCCGGTATCGACCGGGCTCGGCTTCGAAACCGCCCTCCCCCGTCGGTCCGGCGCGACCATCCGCCGTGATCCAGTTGCGAAAGCTCGAGACCTGGCGCACAAAGCGCCCTTGCTCGTCGGCCTTCTGCACCGGTTGCCAGTTTTCCATCCATTTCCCGTCGACAAGCATGGGTCTGTCCCCTCAGTTTGCGTGAAAGATGAACGACCGCATCGACACCGATCCCAGATCGATGGCATCGGTCATGAAGGTCAGGTCGTCGCGCGCGTCTGAGGCGCCGGCGATGGTCAGCGCGGGCAGATAATGGTCTACCGTGGGGTGCGCCGCGGGCAGAAGTGTGCCAAGATTTTTGGCATCCGCCAGCGCGGCGAAATCCCGGTCGGCCAAGCGGTCGGCAAAGAGGGCGTCAAACTCCAGCGCGAACTCCAGAGGCTCTCCACCGCGCCGCATGGCGCGCAGGTTGTGGACGACATTGCCAGACCCCAGGATCAAAACGCCACGGTTGCGCAGTTCCGACAGGGTCCGACCGATGTCGAGCTGATGTGCAAGCCCACGGCTCATGTCGATCGAGACCTGGAATACCGGAACGTCCGCTTCCGGGTAGAGAAACTTGAGGACGGCCCAGGCCCCGTGATCAAGCCCCCAGCGGTCATCTTCCTGCGCCCGGTGGCTCTTCAAGAGCGTGACGACCTCCTGAGCCAGATCGGGCTGGCCGGGCGCGAGGTATGCCTGCGCATAGAGGGCTTCAGGGAAGCCGTAGAAATCGTGAATCGTGCGCGGCATGGCCGAGACGTCGACCAGCGTAGTGTCCCGCGTCATCCAGTGCGCCGACACCACGAGAATGGCCTTGGGTCGCGGGAGACTCTTGCCAAGGACAGACCAGGCCCGGCTGTAGGCATTGTCCTCGATCACGTTCATCGGGCTGCCGTGCCCAAGGAAAACGAGCGGCAACCGATCGGAGGGGGCGAGGCGGTCGCGAAGGTCCTGCAGGCTTTGCGTTTGCATGAGAGGTCTCCCGAGTTGGGCCGGACCGCCAAGAGGCGATCCGGTGGTGTGATTGGCCTCAGGCAAACTTGCCGAGGGTGCGGTCGAAGACTGGGAGTCGGAGCGCGTGGGCACCGGCGCCCAAGAGCAGGATCACGCCCTGAACAACGGCCCAGAACAGTGGGAATTCCCAGCCGCCGCCCTCGTTGGAGAAGGTCCAACCGAAGCCCGAATGCGCCCAAACTGACCCGAGCAGGATCGCGATGAGCGGAATCGAGACGGCGCGAACGCCCACGCCGAGGATCAGTGCCAGGCCGCCGCCCAGTTCGCCGAGGATGGTCAGGTAAGCGAAGAAACCGGGCAGGCCGAGGCTTTCGAAGAAGGCCACGGTGCCGGGGATGGTGAAAAGGCTCACCTTCATCCAGCCGTGGGCGAGGAAGGCGACGCCGCTTGTGACCCGAAGGACAAGTGCCGCGTAATCGGTATTGTTAGTTTCAGAATTGGTGGACATGTCAGTCGCTCCTAAGGGTTTGATCAGGCCACTTGCTGCACAAGTGACGAATTGTTTCTGATGTCCACAACCTAAGCCTTGCAGACCATCAACAAAATTGAGATGTTAGAGAATGACTATCTTCAAAATGTTCTGAATAGGGCCATGGACCGCATCGACCAGATCCGCGCCTTTGTCGCCACTGCCCAGACCGGGTCCTTCACGGCTGCCGCAGACCAGATGGGCATTTCGAACCGGCTGACATCCAAATACGTCGCCGAACTGGAAGCGCGGCTCGGCGTCCGCCTCCTGCAACGCACGACCCGCAGGGTCGGCTTAACGCCGGCTGGCGAAGACCTGCTCACGCGCGCCCCCGCGCTACTGGATGACTTCGACGCTGTTTTGAGTGAGGTTACTGAGAGTTCGAAAGGGTTCTCCGGAACACTGCGCGTTTCCGCTCCTATCACGTTCGGAGAAATCTATGTCGTCGGCATGCTGGCCCGTTTCGCCGCCGCTCATCCAGCAGTGTCAATTGAACTGAGGCTCGACGACAAATATCTCGACCTCGCATCCGAGGGCCTGGATCTGACCTTCCGGCTTGGCCACTTCGACCAGGCCTCCCTCAAGGTTCGCCGTCTGGGAGAGTTTCGCAGCGTTCTGGTCGCAAGTCCGGATTACCTGGCCAGATGCGGGACGCCGACGACGCCAGAAGAGCTCTCAAACCATGCGTGTATTGTCGATACGAACCGGCGGAACCCACGCCGCTGGATGTTTCGCAAAGGCGGCTCAGAGACGATTGCGCATGTGACCGGTCGATTTCACGTCAATTCCGCAAGTGCCGCCGTGGCGCTGGCGATCAGTGGTATCGGACTCGCTTACGTGCCGAGTTTCGCCTTGCGCGGGGCCGTCAAGTCCGGCGATCTCGTCGCACTTCTCGATGAATACCGGTCTGAAAGCGGCCCGGTTGGCGCAGCCTATTTGGAAGGCCGCACGCTGCCTCGCAAGGTTCGAGCGCTAATCGATTTCGCTTTGAGCGACATAAAGTCGTTGAAACCCTTGCAGGCCCTTTGACGAAGATTAGGAAGCTTGTCCTGATAGGAAGAGACCGGTTCCCGCGGTATCAGGGTGCGGCAGATCTAATGTGAAGCTTGCCACATCCGATAACGCCCCTGCCTAGTCACCTCCCGGATCAAGCCCTGCGCTTCCATCCAGCTAAGGTTACGTTGAACAGCAGTGCGGCTAGCTCCGGTCAGGTTCTCGGCCATCGGGGCCGATATCATCGGCCATTCGGTCAGCACGGCGCGAAGGGCAGGTGGCGTTCTACCGGAAAGCCGACTCATCTCTTTTTCGGTTTTGGACGTCCAAGTCTCGATATCATTCAGATGTCGCATCGCCGTCAGTATTGCGCTGTTCATGCCATCCAGCCAGCCGGTCAACCTCTTTGGTGGCAAGCCAGAGGCGCGCAGCCCCCCTGCCCCACCCATAGCCAGCGGTGCAAAGATGGCTCCGTCTCCGTCGCTGACTGCGATCCTTGCTGCGGTGACAGCGGCCTCAATCCGGTCTCCATGTTGCCCGAGGCCCGCGAGGCTCCAGAGATGAAAGCCCATGCAAGCCCGCGTGATCGGGTGAAGATCGGCTGCGGCTGCCATCACCTCCAACCATCCGCGCGCGCGATCCTCAAGCCGCTCGGCGCTGTCTTCGATGGTCCCAGGATCGCGGCGGTCGAGGAAGGCCGCCAAATCGATCTCCGGGCGCGGACCACCAGTCAAGCGCCGAACGGCCCACCCGACCCGAGTCAGTCCTCCGGATCGACCTGAACGCCTGACAGTCGCATGGACATCCAAAGTGCCAGGCGATCAGAACTCACCCGATCTCCCGCAAACCAGCTCAGGTCTGCAGCCTCGATCAGTGCGAGCCGATGCCGCCAACCTTCCGGGCCGCGCAACAACCTGTCGTCCAGCGCACCCAAGCGTCCGGCAACTGTTGCGAGGCGAGCAGCACAGCACGCTTCCGCATTCACCCATTCGTCGATGACACCCGTTTCAGGCGGTTCCGCCCGCGGTCCGGGAGGTAGGTAATCCGGTTCATCTTCGATGGGTCCCGGAAGAAACCAGAGGTCGTCCTCCGAAGCATCCTGACCCCCCTCGGTAGTGACGAGAGGATCGTCGAAATAATCAGGGTTATTCGATGTTTGTGGATTCATGTGTGCAAAATACTAATCTTTTGCACATTACCCAAGTGATTTGGTGGCCATTGTCCGCTCTCTTCATATTGTACGCGCGCGCGACTGTCGGCGGAAGTTCTCAGATCGCGCTCAGCGCAAGGAAGCCAAGGGATTATGCGCCAGCGCGACGAGAGAACACCTACTTGCACTCGTTTACAAACAGTCGATTGATGACTTGTTCCGGATTTGTAAAGAGCCAGAGAAAGGGAAGCCCGGGTGCCGGGCTTGAAAGGATAGAGAAAGCCTCATCCGGGCCCGGCTTCTAAGGATCCGAATCATGGCTAAGACCACAACCCGAACCAAACCCACCACCGTTAAGAAGTCCGAAGCTGCCGGATCGGCCGCGCCTGAAGGCGCTGCCGACATCCGGATGATCCCGCTCAACCAACTTGAGCCGAGCCCGCTTAACGTCCGCAAGGTTGCGGCAAGCGCCAGCGATGACGCAGAACTTTTTGCCAGCATCCGCGAGACCGGCATCAAGCAGAACCTGGTGGTTCATGCGCTGTCAGATACGCGTTTCGCCGTCGATGCCGGCGGTCGTCGCCTCAAGGCGTTGAAGCAGCTTGCCGAGGACGGTGTCATCCCCGCTGATCACCCGGTGCCTTGTCTCATCGAAGATGAGCGCAATGCCATCCTCACCTCCACCACCGAAAACCTCCAGCGCGCGGCGATGCATCCGGCCGACCAGTTCGAGGCTTTTGAGGCGATGATCGCCGAGGGTCGCAGTGAAGATGAAATCGCGCTGAAGTTTGGCGTCTCGGTCGACTTGGTGCGCCGTCGGCTCAAACTCGCCCGTGTCGCGCCCGAGATCATCGAGCAGTTCCGTGCTGGCGACCTGACCCTCGAATGCGTGATGGCCTTCACCCTGACCGACGATCATGATCGCCAGTTGGCGGTCTGGAACGCAGTGAAGGGCGGCTATCACATCCATCCGCAAAGCATCAAACGCCAGCTGACCGAGACGGCGCATTCGGCGAACTCGGCGCTCGGGCGCTTTGTCGGCATCGAGGCCTATGAGGCGGCGGGCGGGGTTCTGCTGCGCGACCTCTTTGACGATCGCGCCAGCGCCCATATGGAAAACCCCGAGCTCCTAGAGCGCCTCGCTATCGAGAAGCTGCAGGCTGCGGCCAAACCCTTCGAGGCGGCGTGGAAATGGGTCGAGGTGCATCTTTCGGTGGATTACGGCGCGTTTCGCAGTTTCGGGCGGGTCTATCCGCAGGATGTCGATCCCGATCCGGAATTGCTCGCCGAAGAGACCCGCCTCATCGCGCGCGAGGAAGAACTGGCGGCGCAGAATGACGGCGAAGACTGGACTGATGCAGAGACGGAAGAATATTACGCCATTGAGCCGCGTCTTCGCGAGATCGAGGCCTTGCAACGTGAGCGGCAACCTTACGCGGACGAAGACCGCGCCATCGCTGGCGTCGTTCTGACCATCGGCCATGACGGAGCGCAGCGCGTCGAGAAAGGCCTGGTGAGGCCCGAGGATATTCCCGCCGCGCCTAAGCCCGACGAGACCACCGAAGATGCGGGAGGGGCCGCCTCCCCTGCCCGACCAAACGTGACGCCGCCGACCTCCTCGACGCCGGTGCCGACCTCAGATCCGGCCGCGACTTTGCGCAAAGCCGACGGAATTTCGGCGAGCCTGGCCGACGATCTCCGGGCCACGCGCCAGCACATCCTGCGGGCGCATCTGGCGGCGGATTTCGAGGTGGCGTTCGACGCGATGCTCTATGCGCTCTGCGAGCAGGCTCTGGGGCGGTCCTACAACAACGAGGCGCTCGATATCTCGATCCGACCTTTCCAGGCGCAAAACCGCGAGGTACTGCATGCGGATACCGTCGCCCAGAAAATGCTCGAGGCGCTGGAACAGGACCTCGCCACCGACTGGATGACGCTGGAGAAACCTGAGGACTTCCGGGCGATGTCGGCACTGCCGATTGCGGACAAACAGGCGCTTTTTGCCTGGGCGACGGGTCTGGCGGTCAAGCCGCAGCTCTCCTCCGACAATCGCCCCTCCGCGATCATCGAGGAGATCGGCGGGCGGCTTGATGTCGATGTGGCAGCCTGTTGGCGCCCTACTGCGCAGAACTACTGGGGCCGGGTCAACAAGGGGCATGCAGTTGCCACGGCGCGTAAGCTGATTGGCGATGACTACGCCGAGGAGCGCAACCGCGAGCGCAAAGGCGACATTGCCGCTGCGATGGAGCGGGCTTTTGCAGAAACCGCTGGTGAGACGGAAGGTTTCGACGCCGCAACGGTCGCCAAGACCACGCTCTGGTTGCCCGATGGGATGGTGTTCGCTGGCGCGTCCCGCTCTGACGTCGTGGAGGTGCCTGATCAGGTTGATCCCGAACCAGCAGCAGATATGTCCGATGGCGTATCGGACGAAGAACCGTCGTCCCTGCCCGCCTTCCTCAGCGGCGATGCGGCCTGATCTAGCAAGCCATTATCCGAATTCCACAGACAATCTGGGCCGCCCTCGCGCAGAGGGCGACCCTTTCCGACTGACGGGTTGCCTACAGCCGATACCGGATCGGCTGGCTCGTCCCGGAGACATCTCATGACCACCGCACTCGATCTCGATCCCTTTCGGGAAGCCGCAATGATCGCCGCGCAG
The DNA here is from genome assembly GCF_000152965.1 of Roseobacter sp. MED193. Lineage (GTDB taxonomy): Bacteria > Pseudomonadota > Alphaproteobacteria > Rhodobacterales > Rhodobacteraceae > Pseudophaeobacter. Next base: position 47,910 of record NZ_AANB01000012.1, read on the forward strand.
AATGATGCGTTTCGCCGCTCCATCCTCGGCAATCCTCCCGTTGCCGATGCCCCGCAGGGCCAGTTCGTGATGACCCGCGGCGTCGCGGCGCTTGGGCCCGACGCCCAACTGGAGCTCACTCGCCATGTAGCCGCGTTTGACGCCTTCAATGCCGACAGCGACCCGCAGGGATGGCACGAAATGGGGGGCATCGAATTCGATGGCACGACGGTCTGGTTCAAGATTGATGGGGTGGATGCTCCCTCCCACAACGGCATCGCAATGTGCCAGACTGGCTTTGTTGGAAGTCAGTGAGAATGAAAGGAAGCATCCATGACCGACGTTAGCATTTTAGCCATCGACCTTGCAAAGCACAGTTTTCAGGTTTGTGCGACGACCGCCGAGGGCGTCATCGTGTTCAATCGTAAGTATACGCGCGGCAAGCTGAGCGAGCTTTTGGCCAATCATCCTCAATGTCTGGTAGCGATGGAGGCATGTGCCACCAGCCACTATTGGGGCCGCGAGGCGCAGGGCCACGGGCATGACGTCAGGTTGATCCCTCCGATCTACGTGAAGCCATTTGTCAAACGCAGCAAGAATGACGCCAATGACGCGGCGGCGATTGCAGTGGCTGTGCGGCAGCCAGACATGCGGTTCGTTGCGGTCAAGAGCCCGGATCAACAAGCGCAGGCCATGCTGTTTCGAACCCATCAAACTTTCACACGCCAGCGGTCACAATTGCTGATCACCCTGCGCGGTCATTTGGCCGAACACGGGATCATCGTTGCAAAGGGCAATGCGGCCCTAATCGCCTACGAAAAGGTTCTTGAGGCAGAGCCTGACCTTGTTCCCGATCTGGTGTTGGAAGCAGCGCGGCTTTATTTCCATCAAATTGCCCAACTCAACAATTCCATCGCCGCCTTCGAGCGGCAGATGAAAGACACAGCGAAGCGCAATGATACGGCGCGCAGGCTTCAGACCATGCCGGGCATCGGGCCAATCAACGCCGCCGCATTCTTGGCGTTTGCGCCGCCAATGGAGAGCTTCAAACGGGGTCGTGATTTTGCTGCCTGGCTCGGCTTAGTTCCGCGACAGCATTCGACCGGAGGCAAGACCAGATTGGGCCGTGTCAGTAAGATGGGACAGTCCGATATGCGAAGGCTCCTGATCACAGGTGCAACCGTCTGCCTCAGGTGGGCTGTTGCAAAAGGCATCGACCCTCAAAGCTGGTTGGGTCGGCTGTTGGCCCGCAAACCCGCCAAGATGGTGGCGGTCGCGATGGCAAACAAAATGGCGCGCGCCCTTTGGGCCATGATGACGAAAGGGCAGGATTACTCGGGCAGTCTGGTGCAATACGCCAAGATGTAACCGAGAACAAAGATCCGTTTCGGCCTGCATAACAGCAACAGACTGAACCGGTGAAGTGAGGAGACCAACAGACGATTATGGGCGCAATGATCACGTTCAGCTTTGGGAAAACCATATAGAGGTCAAGGACATAAAAGTCCGAAAGATCGATTTGGACCCCGAGCTCACGAACACCATAACGGCCGGTGGCAGACCTAAGCCACATGCACAGGCCTGACACACGACCGGTACCGATCACGCAAGCCAGAACCGTCTGAAAATCACCTTGCGAAACCGGGAGCATCCACACACGACCTATATGACGTCGACTACACATATGGTTCGCCCGAACCCTCTGATCCCGCGCTGACGCGCCGCGTGCTGACTCTGCTTCTCCCGTCGGAATACTGACGCCTCCAATCCCTACTCACCGCCCCGGACCGCCCTTGCACAAAGGGCGGTCCTTTCGCGCTGGCGGGTTCCAAGGGGCGCGATACCCGCGCCTTGCCCGCCACAGGAGACCTCAGATGGCCAAAACACTCGACTACCAGATCACCCTTTATCCCGCACATCGCGATGGCGCCTTCGTCGTCACCGAGTTCCAGATGATGGCGAACTACCCCGAAAAGCGCATCCAGGCTGCGGGTATGGACGACCTCATCGACAAGGTGACGCAATTCGCGATGGAGCATGGTGAGAGCTGTAGCGCCTCTGTGCGCTGCCTCGCTCCGCGCAAACCGCCCGGGTTCAAGCGCGCGACCGAGAACCTCTATTTCAACCTGGTTGACCGAACGGCTGAGAAACGCGGCGACGCTGCGGCCTGAAACCGCCCACAGGAAATTCTGGGCGGCCTGTCTGAGCGGTCGCCCTCCCCTTCCGTCAATTCCAAAGGACCAAAGACATGACACAAGCGACTGATTTCTACGCACAGATGCTCGAAGCCCAGAAACGTGCAGCCGAAGAGCGAGTCGAGACGCGCGCGGCGCTGCTCTCCGAGTTACGCGCCCTCGGCGTGACCAGCATCGAGGTGCAATATGAAGGCTATGGGGATGCCGGCAATGTCGAGGACGTTGTCGTGACGCCTGACACGATCACCCTCACGGAAGAGCTACGGCGCCGCGTCGAGGACTTCGGCTGGGACTTCGCCTATGCGCTGAGCCCCGGCTTCGAGAACAACGAGGGCGGCTATGGCGAACTGACCTGGTCGCTCGAGACCGACAAGATCGATGTCAGCCACTCGAACCGCTATATTGAGACCGACACCACCGAACATGAGGGGCTCTGACATGGCACACCCCCTCCATCACGCCGAAAGCTCGGCCCGAAAATTCGGCGGTATTCCAGATGATTACCAGCATGTGCATGATTGGTTCGACTCATCCAAAGAGCATCTAGGTCTTTTCATTCACAGAGCACATCGGCACCACACGCTCGGGATCTTTGAGGCTGAGCGGTTGTTTGGTCGCAGCCTGACCAACAGCGCGGGCCGGGTCGTCCCGATCCGCTGGATCGGCGAGCAGCATGTGCGCGAAGACTGCCAGGGGCGGATCCCGTCGCTGGCGGACTGGCTCGGACGCATTCAGCCCGAACCCTGGATGGCCAATGGCCGGATCGACAACGACCCGACGCAGATTGGCAGCGACCCGCGTGCGGCCTGGGCCACGGCGGTCTCCAATCACCAGACCATTCTCGGCTTTGAAGATTGGCTTCTGAAGGTCTCGGTCGAGCACGTCCAGCATCGCCAGAACCGCGCCGCCGCCTGATCCGCCGGGCGGCAAACTCACCAACCACCTGACCACGTCCCAATCGACCTGCTCGAGCCCCAACCGGCTTGGCGGGTCGATTGCGTTTCAAGAAAGGAAATCGACATGCACGACCCCGTCTACGAGGAGGTCCACCAGGGCCACAACATCAAGATCTACCACGACCCCGATTCTGAGAGCCCGCGCGAGTGGTGCAACCTCGGAACGCTGATCTGCTGGCACCGGCGCTATCGGCTGGGTGACAGCCATCAGCACGACAGCCCTGAGGCGTTTCTGCGCAATCTTGCCGATGTCTCGGATCAGAGCGACCTCTCGATGGACCGTCTGCGGGACCGCGCCGAATGCAAGGCAATCATCCTGCCCGTCTTTCTCTATGACCATTCCGGCCTCGCGATGAACACCATCGGGTTTCACTGCCCTTGGGATTCCGGCCAGGTCGGTTTTGTCTACATGACGCTCGCAGATGTGCGAAACGAATTCGGTGTAAAACGCGTGACCAAGGCCCTGCGCGAAAAGGCTGTAGACGTTTTACGTGGTGAGATCGTCGACTACGATTCTTACCTTGGCGGCAGGGTCTATGGTTACGTCGTCGAACAGGGTGGCGAGGAGATCGACGCTTGCTGGGGGTTTGTTGGCGGCTATGAGACGCATTGTTTGCCGGAGGCGCGGAATGCTGTTCCTCGGTCCGATCCCCATGCGCCACCCGCGACCGGTGCATTGACCGCATATCCATAGAATAACTCGCCGCCACAGACCGGAACTATGGGCAGCACCCGATCGCGCGCACGCATTGCTGCATTGCAGAGAAGTCATGGCCCGCCCATTGTGCGACTGCAGCATTGCTCCTATGTTTGCTCTTGTGATCGGTTCTCTCCTCCTCCCTGAGCCGATCCGGAATAATCGGCGGCATCCACCTCCTCCCGGATGCCGCCTTTTTATTTGCAGATCCCCATTCTGAGTTCTTGCGATTTCTCCTGGTTGGCCATTCGGTCCCCGAAATTGCTTTGTGTCGGTTCCGTTTCGTTGGAGGTGCCCAAAATGCAGGCACGGCCGTGTCCCAGCAGCCTGGCATGGGTTTGCGCGACAACGCCCACAGCATCATCCCCAGATTTTGTGGAAAAGTTCTCGCTGCCAAGACTTCAGTTTTCGAGGCCATGAAAGAGCGAGAGGCAGGGCGGGAGGGGTGACCCCTCCCGGGTGAGAGAGTGCGCGCGGGGCTCGGGGCCAACCCACAACCCCGGAGATTGCCGATGAACGCTCACCCCCATTCCGTCCAACTTGCAACCGAGCCCGAAGCCCCTGCCCTGCCCGCGGCTGCAGGCTTCGCCGAGCAACTGATGCAGGCTGCGAAAACCCTCCTCCCTCTGTTCGAAGCGGGCAGGTCTATCGACGCTGCCGCCCTTCGTGCCGCCATGGAAGAGGCTTTCGGCGCAAATGACACCAGTGGCACCTGGGTCTGGAAAGACGCCTATGAGGCCGCTGAGGTGGCCCAGATCCTGATGCTTTCGCGCTACGGCGCGCTGATGCAACGCCAAGCGGCCACGCCGCACGCCTTCCTCAACATGATTGAACATCTCGCCGGTCTGGCGCCGTCGCACACGCGGCGTTCCGAAGACAGCGTGCGCTTGCAACAATTCTCGACCCCTCTTCCGCTCGCGGCCATTGTTGCGCAGGCGGCGGGGTTTCGCGGTGACGACCTGGTTCTGGAACCCTCCGCAGGCACCGGCATGCTGGCGATCTTCGCCCGTATCGCAGGTGCGCGTTTGTCGCTGAATGAACTTGCCGAAACCCGCCGCAATTTGCTGCAACAACTCTTTCCGGAGGCAGTCGTCTCGGATCACGATGCCGCGTCGATCGACGACCGTCTCGATAGGTCGATCACGCCCTCGGTCATCGTGATGAACCCGCCGTTTTCGGCTGCGAACCATGTCGAAGGTCAGTTCCGGCAGGCGACCAGCCAACATGTTCTGTCTTCCCTTGCTCGCCTCGCGCCCGGTGGGCGTCTCCTTGTCATCACCGGCGAGAGTTTCCGTCCCTCCACCAAGTGCTTCCAGTCGACGTTCCAGCGGATAGGCCAGAGCTCAGAGGTGGTGTTTTCCGCCGCCATCGACGGCAAGGTCTTTTCGCGGCATGGCACTTCGATCGACACCCGGTTGACGGTGATCGACAAGCGCGCGATGGGCGAAGGCGAGACCGCACCTGTCAACATCGATGGCGCCTATCATCCGACCTGCGCGACCACGGCCGCTCTTCTCTCCGCCGTGCTGACCCATTGTCCCGAGCGCCGCAGCCCCCCGCCCTGCCCTACCAGTTCGGCCTTGTCGGTGCCGACCCGCCCGACCCGCACCAACCTCCATGCCCTGCGCAACGCCGCCCGCCAGGAAACCCGTGCCCTCGCCGAGGAACGCGCGCGACATCCGTTTGACGACATCGAGATGGCCCCGCTCGACTATCTGCCGAAAGCCTGGAGTGAACCGGACGGCGTATTGCAGGATACGGTCTACGAGGCCTATGACCTTCAGGCGATCAGGATCGACAGCGCGGTGGAGCATCCCACTGCACTTGTGCAATCTGCTGCCATGGCCTCGGTCCCGCCGCCCGTCCCGACCTACCGCCCCGTCCTGCCGAAGACTCTTGTCGCCGACGGTCTCCTCTCCGCGCCGCAGCTCGAAAGCGTCATCTATGCGGGCAATGCCCACGAGACGCATCTGAAGGGCTGGTTCAAACGCGGCGAGATCGAAGGCCAGCTGATGGCAGCCGCCGAGGGTGACGAGGGTGCATTCCGCCTGCGCAAGGGCTGGTTCCTCGGCGATGGCACCGGCTGCGGCAAGGGGCGGCAGGTCGCGGGCATCATCCTCGACAACTGGCTCAAAGGGCGCCGCCGCGCGGCCTGGGTCTCAAAAAGCGACAAGCTCATCGAGGATGCGCGTCGCGACTGGATGGCGCTCGGTGGGCGCGAAAGCGATATCGTGCCGCTCTCGAAGTTCCGTCAGGGGAGCGATATCCGCCTGCCCGAGGGCATCCTCTTCGTCACTTATGCCACGCTGCGCTCGGCCGAACGCGAGGGGAAAGCCTCCCGCCTCGACCAGGTGACGTCCTGGCTCGGCGAGGGGTTCGACGGGGTCATCGCTTTCGACGAAAGCCACGCCATGGCGAACGCCGCCGGCGAAAAGTCCGACCGCGGCGACAAGAAGGCGTCGCAGCAAGGTCTCGCCGGCCTCGCACTGCAGAACGCGGCTCCTGATGCCCGCGTGCTCTACGTCTCGGCCACCGGGGCGACGGTTGTCGGCAATCTCGCCTATGCCTCCCGCCTCGGTCTCTGGGGTACGGGAGATTTCCCCTTCGTGACGCGGGCCGAGTTTGTCGCCGCGATGGAGGCCGGGGGCATTGCGGCCATGGAGATGATCTCGCGGGACCTGAAGGCGCTTGGGCTCTATCTGGCGCGGTCCCTTTCCTATGCCGGGGTCGAATACGAGATGCTGGTGCACGACCTGACCCCCGCCCAGGTCGCGATCTACGACAACTACGCCGACGCCTATCAGATCATTCACACCAACCTCGAGGCGGCCCTTCAGGCCTCGGGTATTTCCTCCGAGACCGGCACGCTGAACGCCCAGGCGAAATCCGCCGCGCGCTCAGCCTTCGAGAGCAACAAGCAGCGCTTCTTCAATCATCTCATCACCGCCATGAAATGCCCCTCGCTGATCCGCGCGATCGAGGCGGACCTGGCGGCGGGTCATGCGGCGGTGATCCAGGTGGTCTCGACCAGCGAGGCTGTGATGGAACGCCGCCTCGAGGAGATCCCGCCCTCGGACTGGGATGATCTGCAGGTCGATTTTACGCCGAGGGAGAACATCATGGACTACCTGATGCATTCGTTCCCGACGCAGCTCTTCGAGCCCTACACCGACGAGAATGGCGATCTGCGCTCGCGCCCCGCTCTCGATGCGGATGGCAACCCGATTACCTGCCGCGAGGCTGAGCGGCGCCGGGATGAGCTCGTCGAGCATCTGGGTGCCCTCGCCCCGTTGCAGGGTGCGCTCGACCAGATCCTCTGGCATTTCGGCGGGGACGCGGTGGCCGAGGTCACGGGGCGCAAGCGGCGCATCGTGAAAACGCGCGAAGGGCGGCTCAAGGTCGAGAACCGCGCCGCCTCCTCCAACCTCGGCGAGACGCAGGCCTTCATGGACGATGCTAAGCGCATCCTGATCTTCTCCGATGCCGGGGGCACCGGGCGCAGCTATCATGCCGATCTGGAGGCCAAGAACCAGCGCCTGCGGGTGCATTACCTTCTGGAGCCCGGCTGGAAGGCGGACAATGCGATCCAGGGGCTGGGGCGCACCAATCGCACCAATCAGGCGCAGCCGCCGCTCTTTCGCCCCGTCGCGACCAATGTGAAAGGTGAGAAGCGGTTTCTCTCCACCATCGCCCGCCGCCTCGACACGCTCGGTGCCATCACCAAGGGGCAACGCGAGACCGGCGGGCAGAACATGTTCCGCGCCGAGGACAACCTTGAGAGTCCCTACGCACGCGCTGCGCTGCGGCAGTTCTTCTACAAGCTGCGTGCGGGCAAGATCGAGGCCTGCTCTTACGCCAAATTCCAGGAGATGACCGGGCTGACGCTCGATGAGGCGGACGGCACGATGAAAGAGAATCTGCCGCCGATCCGGCAGTTCCTGAACCGCTGCCTTGCGCTGAGGATCGACATGCAGGACGCAATTTTCGAGGCCTTTGGTGGGTTTCTTTCGGCGATCATCGAGGACGCGCGTCAGGCAGGCACGCTCGATGTCGGGCTAGAGACCCTGCGCGCAGAGAAGTTCGTCATCACCGACCGCAGGGTCATCTTCGAGCACGAGGCGACGGGGGCGACGGCGACTGCGCTGACGGTGGAACGCACGGATCGCAACGATCCGCTGACCCTGCCCCGCGTCAAAGCAATCTGCGCCGATATGAAGGGTGCGACGCTCTGTTGGAACAAGACCTCCAAGCGTGCGGCGCTGATGGTGAAGGCGCCGGCCTTCATGGACGAGGATGGCGTGCCGATCCTGCGGGTGAAGCTTCTGCGACCCATGGCCACCGAGATCCTCGCCCTTTCCGAGTTCTCGAGATCGCATTGGGAGGAGATCGATGACGCGATGTTCGAGCATCTCTGGCAGGCCGAGGTCGACGCGGTGCCGAAGTTTACCACATCGAAGATCACGTTGATCTGTGGGCTTCTCCTGCCGATCTGGGACAGGCTCCCTTCGGACAACATGCGCATTTACCGTCTTCAGACCGAAGATGGGGAACGCGCCATCGGGCGTCTCGTCAGCCAGGAGCAGCTCTTGAACGTTTATGCGCGGCTCGGGCTCGATTGTCAGATCGAGATGACGCCTCAAGAGGTCTTTGCTGCGGTGATGCATGCGAAGACGACCTTGAACCTGCTTGGTGGCTACCAGCTGCGCCGGTCGCTGGTGATGGGACAGCCAAGGCTTGAGCTCATCGGCGCGTCGGGCGCGGTCCTGCCCGCACTGAAAGCGATGGGTTGTTTCACCGAGGTGATCCAGTGGAAGACGCGGGTGTTCATCCCTGTGGACGGCACCGACGTGTTGGCACGGGTGCTCTCCGAACATCCGGTTGGAACCAGCGCAGCGGGTACCGCCGCATGAACGCGCGTCGCAGTATCGCAGACCTCTCGGCCGATGTGGCTGATCGCGCCGAGAGTTTCTGCCGCCAGTATTTCCCCGAGGGGCGCAGGCAGGGCAACTATTGGCAGGTTGGCGATACCTCGGGCGCGAAGGGCCAGAGCCTCGCCATCCGGCTGCAGGCGCAGGGTGGTCGTAAAGCCGGGTCATGGCAAGACTTCGCGACGGGAGAGTATGGCGACCTGATCGACCTGCTGCATGAGCGACTTGGCTCGGTCACGCTCAAGGAAACGCTGAGGGAGGCTCGGTCCTTCCTGGGCGAAGCCCCCTGCCCTGCCGTTCCGCATGCCACTCGAAACCCCGAGCCCCCGGATGCCGCCTCCGGCAAACGCATTGCGCGAGCGCGGAAGCTCTTTGCCGTAGGCAAGCCGGTGCTTGGCACCTTGGCTGCCACCTATCTGCAAGCGCGCGGTATCACGCGGCTGGGTCCGGCCCTGCGTTATCACCCGCGGATATTCCTGTGGCGGGGCGAGGACGATTCCGATCCGCCGCAAAGTGCCCCTGCCCTGCTCGCAAAAATCACCGACAATCGGGGCCAGATCACCGGATGCGCTCGTTTCTATCTCGACCCGTCCACCGGCGGTTTGGCCGCGATCGAGAGCCCGAAACGGATCCTCGGGCAGCTGCACGGCCATGCCATCCGCTTCTGGTCGGGCAAGGCGCGCTCCGACCTCATCGTCGGCGAAGGTCTCGAGAACACCCTCTCGGTCGGCACGGCTCTGCCGGAGTTCGACCTCGCCTCCTGTCTCACCGCCACACATCTTGGTCTCTTCATCCCGCCGCCGGGGATCAAGCGTATCTGGATCGCGCGGGACGATGACGAAGCTGGACGTAACGCATCACAGAAATTGCGTAACCATTGGGAATCGCTAGGAATTGCCTGTGGTGATCTCGTGCCGACCATGGGGGATTTCAACGACGATCTGCGGGCTCTTGGCAAGGATGCGCTGCGCCGGTCCCTGTTAGGGGCCATGAAAGCACAAAGTCTGGAGATCGAGGACAGGTGAGCGCCAGCCCCCTCTGTGACGCCCGACAGGGCAAAGGTTCCGCCGGTTCGATCTGATCCCGTTTGGATAAGGGGAGCGATGGACCGGCGGGTCGGAGCTGAGTGCTCCTCGCCCGGGCAGCAATGCGCCCCGTACCAGAAAATTCCCCTGCCCCACCACATGACCGTGGCGGGCCATTCCTCGCGGGGACAATTTTCCGGCCCGGGTCACATTCTCCGCTGCGCTCCGATCCTGACGGATGCGGCCCGGTCGCCGCCGGTCCTGTTATCGCCCCATCCAAATCGGGTCAGATCAAACAGAGGAACCAGACAATGCCCCATCAGACAGACATCCAAGAGGAAACCGGCGCAACCTCCGCCATCCTCGACCACCTGGCGCTTCACGGCGCAACGCCCGGGCCCGGCGAGACCGATCATCGCCCCCTGCCCCAGCCTGACGAAGTCGACCTCGCCATGGCGACCCTCTTCGAGACCACCATCGGCCTTCTCAACGGTAGCCAGCTGGAAGACAATCTCGAAGAGATGCTCTGGTCCCTGACCTCGATCTTCCATCGCCGACTGACCCATATCCAGAAGCTTCTCGACGATAACGAATTCGAGGTCCGGGAAAGTCTGGCGGTCCAGGACGGCTCCGAGGTCGCCTCGGTCGAGCTGGAGCGCCTCCAGATGATCGGGCTTAAACTCTGGGACCATCGCGACGCCTTCGAGCAGATGCGCGATTTGGCCGTGGACCACTTCTCGGCCGCCACCGGCTCACCCTGGCTGCCCCGCACCGGATCAAAGGTCTCCCATCGCGGTCTCACCTCCGCCGTGGTGGACAGCCGGGCCTATCTCTCGGCCAAGCGCCGCAAGGAGACCGAGGTACACTGCCCCGAAGGCACGCGGATCGCTTTCTCGGGTGGAGACTATCAGGCTTACGATCTGATCTGGTCCGTCCTCGATGCCACCCATGCGAAATACCCCGACATGGTGCTCTTGCACGGCGGCACGCCCAAAGGCGCAGAGATGATCGCGGCTCGCTGGGCAGATACCCGTGGTGTCACTCAGGTGGTCTTCAAGCCCGACTGGAAGAGCCACGGCAAGGCCGCCCCTTTCAAGCGCAACGACAAGATGCTCGAAACCATGCCTCAGGGTCTGATCGCCACCCCCGGTTCGGGCATCACCGAGAACATTGTCGACAAGGCCCGCAAGCTCGGGATCCGCATCAAGAGGATCGGGGCTTAGGCCCCGGTTCACGCCCCGCGCAAAAGGTCCTGCACAACAGAAGGCTTCTTTGCGATCAGGGCCAACAGAACCTGGGCCGGGCCTGTCGGTTGCCGACGCCCGTGTTCCCAGTTCAGCAGCGTACCTTTCGCGACGCCAATGCTCTTGGCGAACTCAGCCTGGGACAGGCCAGTCCGTTGCCGAACTTGGGCGACATCGACTTCAGCAACGGAAACTTCATGCACCTTCGCGTTTGCTAAGTCGCCATTCGCGAAGGCAAGCGCCTCTTCCAGGCCCTTGGATACGGATTCAAATGCACTCATGTTGCGTCTCCATATTTCGCGACAAGCGCCTTGCTCATCTCTACCGCAGCAGCCTGTTCGGTCTTCGACAGGTTGGCTTTCTCATTCTTGGCGAAGACCGTGATCAGAAAGATCGGCATATGGGTCCCGCCAAAGACATACACCGTCCTGAAGCCGCCACTCTTGCCGCTCCTCTCTCTCGGGATGCGGACTTTGCGTAACCCGCCACCAAGAGAAATGCCCGCTTCCGGATTGGCGGCAATGAAGTTGATCGCCGCCTCACGTTCCTGGTCCGACATGATTGCCTTGGCGCGCCTTTGGAATTCGGGCAGTTCGACCACTGTTTGCAATCGCGTCATGTGAAGTTCCATATAGGTTTCGGCGGCGTATGTGTCAATGACGTATAGCATGCACACTGGAAGGGCAAGTCAGCGACGGTTGCAAGAGTCGGGCAGTATGCCCTTTCAGTTGGTTGCGGCGACCAATGGCCAAGTGTCCTGTCGTATGTATTGACCGAACCGACCAGCCGGGCAGTCATATCGGGCGATTGGATGGTTGCGGTGTCACGTGACGACCCGGCCTTTCGTTCCACGCTCTGACCGCCTCGAGTACTCATCTGCATCCTGGGCGCTTCAGCGAAGACAATGGGCGCGGTAGTGATCCTGTGGATGCGACTTTGACGTCTGGGTTTTGTCTTTATCAGCGATCAGTTTAGAAGGGAGCCAAGATCCCTGGCATCTCCCTCGTCTGTTCACTCACCTTCCTTCGAGGCCACCGCACTTCTCCCGATGTCTGAGTTGCATGACATGCTGGTCGCAGCTGTCGTCCCGCCCACAAGGGTTGTCACCGATCTTTTTCCCCTGACCCTGTGGGTCATTCCTCGCGAGGCAAAAAGACCGGCGCCTGCCCCTCTCCGCTACGCTTCGCCTTCGGTGTGGCCGGGCCTTGGCCAGCTGCAAAGTGACCATCATTGCAACGCAAACAGGGAGAAGAGCAATGACCACGAACTGCATCAAATTCACCAGCACCGACATCGAAACCGCCAAGGGCACAGGCTCCATCTCGACCCTGACTTTTGATCTCGACATCACGGTCGAACCCGTCGCGAGCACGAACCCGATGGCCCCCACGCACCGCGTCCTCGGCCGCTCTCCGCGCGGCAAGCTGGTCGAGTGCGGCGGCATCTGGAAGAAGCAGAACAAGGAGACCGGCGCCGACTACTACACGCTGACCATCCGCGATCACGGCTTCAACGCCAACCTCGGCAAGGCCGCGAACCAGGACGATCCGTCCCTACAGGCCGTCATCCCCTGGGGTCCGAAAGACGTCGCGTGACGGCTAGGGCCGGTCGGCTCCCTGCCGATCGGCCCATCAAAACTCCAATCTTGAACGCGTTCAAGATTGGAGTTTTGGGGTCGTGGAGCTTCAAAATAAGCGCCTGAAACCCATAGGCGCGTGGTATCTTTATCTTTCTTCCAAAACCGTGCTACCATCGAAGCAGAATCGAGTCGAACTCGGACCCAACCGAAGTCAGGACTTAGGAATGAGCGGTAGTCTAGAACAGTTTTTGACGGACCTGTCACGTGGGCTTGAGCGCACGATGGTGGCAGTGAACAAGGAACTCACCTTGCGTCAGCGCATAAAGCGCACGTGGTCCATGCGCCAGTGCGCAAGGTTTCTGAACGTGAGTATTCAGTATCTCACCAAGTTCGCCAATTCGAGCGACGACTTTCCTGCGGGCGAATATGTTGGAAGAGAGCGCGTTTTCACGCTTTCCGAGTTGATGCACATGCGGGCCCTTCTGGCGGCCTCGGCAAAGCGGCCGTACGATTACCTGGCCTGGCGGAAGCCTGATGCACCTTTGCCCGTCATCTCATTTGCAAGCCAGAAAGGCGGCACTGCCAAAAGCCTGAGCGCCGCGCATTTCGCCCAGTATCTCAGTTTGCACTACGGCATGCGTGTTGGTGTCATGGATGCCGACCCGCAAAGTACAATAACGCTCTACTTCGTCGGGGGAGAGGGTCTTCCCCAGATGCCCGACGAGAACACCGCCTCCATGGTGGACTTTGCCGGCCTCTTCCAGTCTGAAGATGCGCCATACACCGATCACGATGCGCAGACGCTCGACAGTTTCTTTCTCAAGACCTCGTGGCCGGGGCTGCGTCTGCTGCCGGCACATGGCGAAACGTCTGAGGGTGAGATTCAGATTGCGCGCCTTGTGCGCGAGGCCCCCTCCGGAAAGAGCTTCTATCGCTACCTGCGCGATGCCATTGATCGGTGGAAGGCGGGGCACCCACCAAAGACGCTGCCCAACGAATTGGTAGTCGAGGGCAAGGTCGATCAGCAGCGGCTGGATGCTGCGCTGACCGAGACCCTCGATGTCATCATAATCGACTATCAACCCGCGTTGACACTTTTCCAGCTGAATAACGTGATTGCGTCGACTTCTCTGGTCATCCCGCAAACCATGAAGGGGTTCGACATCGCAACGCTGTCGACCTTTGTGACCGGCCTGCTGGGGATGCTTCAGCACATTCTGGCCCATGAAAGGATCGAGATCGGAACCGGTGCGAACATGCTGTTGCCGACAATCGTCCAACGGTCCAATGCGCAGGACCTTAACCACATCGGAAACCTGCTAGAACATTGCCCCACGGAAATTCTGCCGGTGTTTTATCTGCGTTCCGACGCGATCTCAAATGCGTCAGACGTCTATCAGTCCGTATACGAGTATGAGCCGGACACGCCGGGAAAGCGCAAGGGGATCAACCGGTTCATCATGAATGCCGATGCCGTGAATGACGCCATAGTATCGCGGCTCTGGCCAGGACTCGAACGCGGCTACGCTGATGCATGGATGGACGAATTCTACGAAGATGACGGCGAGGGCGAAGCATGAAACGCAGTATTCCTAGGTCGTTGGTCAGCAAGGCTACCAACCCTGACGCATCCAAGGAGCGCACGCCCGGTTCCGAAGGCCGGGCAGAACCGGGTGATGCTGTTTCCACTCCTTTCAAGGGGGCCGGCAGCGCTTGGAAATCAGGGGCGCTTGCGCAGTCGCAAGCCGCCGTGGAGCGAAGCAGAGCCGAGCTTTGTTCGGATATCCTTAACGGCCGCCACGAGATAAGCCTGTCGCCAGACCAGATCTCAGATCCGATGGGGACCGACCGCCGTCAAGACTGGATGTCTCAGGAAGCATTCAGGTCCCTGGTAAGCAGCATTGCCTCGAACGGGCAGGACACACCCATTCTGGTGTGGCCCGAGGATCCGGACTGGCAGCCGGATCCGTTGGAGCCGTCGAACGTCACTGGCGTTCCATTTGTGATGCTTACAGGACGCCGCCGACTGGCTGCTGCGTCGGAGCTGGGTTTACCCCTTCGTGCAATCCTAGCTTCGCCGGACGCGCGAAACGCCGAGAACAGCAAGTTTGAGATGTTGTTTCTGCGGTTCCGCGAGAATGAGGAGCGCGAGAATCTTAGCCCATTTGAGCGGTTGGTTTCGATTGGTGAAATGTATGAAACGCTGGCTTCTGGCGAAGACAAGCTGACAGCTGTGGCTTTCGCAAAGAAAATTGGCGTGCATGAGAGCCTAGTCTCGCGAGCAAGGTCTGTCTTCGCTGCGCAAGATCAAATCTTGAACGCGTTCAAGAATGTCTACGACATGAGCTTTCGCGACTTGCAAGGAGCCTTGGCGAGCTTGGAGAGGGTGAACACCTCCAAGCCAAAACCGAAGGCAAAGCCCAGTAAGCTCACGGTCAAACGCAAGGTGGGCAAACGAAATCTTTCGGCGACTTCAGTCGATGGGAACTTATCCATCAAGGTTGCAGGTGTGCCGATTGACCAAGAGCGTCTCGAGAAGCTCGGAGACTTAGTCGCCGACTACTTGAGCGCCGAAGGTTCGGGGAAGGATTCCGACTGACGACAATGCCAGCGGCATACTTTCCGGAACGACGAGGTAAGGAGCAAAAAGGAACGACAATCGAAGCAAAGGCAAAAGAAAAGCCCCCAAGCGGTGTGGCCTGAGAGCTGATCTTAATGGTTTGGTCGCCTTCAAGATAAGTCTCGCAGGATTCACTGTCAACGACGAACGCTCCTGAGCGAACGGCTTTCTTTTGCCTCCACATAACCGGAGGTGAGATACAGGCATGAAACATACAGGTTGGCGCAAGCCGACGCCGGGTCTTGGGGTTGCTGAGCAACTTGCCCAAGCCGGTGAACGGGTAGCAGTACCCAAAACACGGGCCTTCGTGGCACTCAAGCGCGTGGGGGCACATATCGGCTTGAAGGCCGGGGACATGATGCTCCTCGACACGCTCGGGGCGTTCACCCAGGCCCAGGACTGGGATGAGGGGCAGCGTCCGATCGTCTGGGCGTCGAACGCCTATCTGATGGAGCAAACGGGTTTTTCGCGGTCTGCCCTCAAGCGCCACGCGCGACGCCTTGCTGAGATCGGCGTGATCTCCTTCCAGGATAGCCCCAATGGCAAGCGGTGGGGCCGCAGGGACGCAGAGGGGCGGATCGTCGAGGCCTATGGCTTCGATCTGTCGCCGCTTTCAGCCCGTGTTGAGGAGTTCGAGGAGCTCCATGCCGATTTGCAGGCCGAGCGCGAACTCTGCCAGCGCCTGAAGCGCCAGATCACTGTGGCGCGCCGGATGATCCGAGCCCGGATCGAGGCAGCTCTCAGCAGCGCGCTGCGTGGGCCCTGGAGCCAATTCACGGGGCTTTTCGAGGAGCTTCTCGACCGGCTACCGCGCCGACACGAAGCGTCCGAACAGCTGGTGCGCTTGCTCACATGGTTCAAGGAACTCCAGGAACGGGTTGAGGCGGCCTATCTCAAAGCGACTGGCGCGGTGAAACCTGTGGAAAACACCGGTAATAACGATATCCAAGTCATGGAGAAGACTCAAAAAATGAACCCCAGGGAGGTCAATTCTGAACCTCATATACTAATTACAAAACAACTTAATCCTGTAATTAGTAATTCCTCTGAAAGAGAGGAAGCGGCGGGTGTGGTGCCCAATGCCCAACCCGAAGAGCGGGTTGATAGAGAGCTGGAAGACTGGGTTGCCGAGGTACGCAAGAAGCGAACAGCGCTCGATCTGCCGACAATCATGCAGGCCTGTCCGGAATTCGCGTCCTGGGCGCGCAATATGGGTGGATTCCTGAAGGATTGGGGCGATCTACACCGGGTTGCGGGGCAACTTAGGCCAATGATCGGGATCTCGGAGCATGCCTGGAACGTGGCGCAGGACCGATTGGGCACACAGGTGGCCACGGCCGCGTTTGCGCTCGTCTTCGAGAAACACAGCGCTGGTGAAGTTGCTTCGCCGGGCGGATATCTGCGCGGCATGGTCGAGAAAGCTGGGGCAGGGGAGCTGCATCTGGAGCGGAGCTTCTATGGTAGGCTCAGCGAGCAGGCAGCGTGATGCAGCATTTCCAGTTTTCATTGCCAATGAGGATCGGTTCTTCGCGTTCGAGCCGCAGGCGAGAGGCAGTGAAAACCGATGCTTCCGCAACTGGAAATGCTCTTGGGCAGGGGCTCAGAGACCGGCGGCTTTGGTCAGGTTCACCCGGAACCGGTCGCGGCGGCGCTGGTAGCGGCGGGTCATCTCCGCGGACGCGTGGCCGAGCTGCTTCTGGACGTAGCGTTCGTCAACCTCGGCTGAGCTGGCGAGACCGGCGCGCAGCGAGTGACCGGAAAACAGAGCCAGGCGGTCTTTCTCAGGCAGGTCGGATCGGATCCCAGCGTCCAGAACCGTGCGCTTGATCAGGCGCGCGACATGCTTGTCGTTCAACCTGGTTTCTGAGGCGCGTTTGCCATCGCGTGAGGTGCCGACGAAGATCGGCCCGAAGTCTATCTTCGCAAAGTGCAACCATTGCTCGAGGGCATGTACGGGGCAGGTTTGATCTTTCGAGCCGCGGCCGATCTCCACCTCGCGCCAGCCGGTCTTGGCATTGAGGGTGAGCAGGGCGCCCTTGTCGAAGATCTCGATCCAGCCGCCGGAATCCGGGGTGTCGTCTTTATGTACGTCGAGACTGACAATTTCCGAGCGTCGGAGGCCCCCGGCATAGCCGAGGAGCAGGATGGCCCGATCCCGCAGCCCGCGCAGATCGTAGGGCAGGGTGGCCACCATCGCGAGAATATCCTCGGCCAGGATCGCTTCCTTCTGCACCGGGGGGCGCGCGTGCCTGCGCTTGATCCCGGCCAGCACGGTTGCGATGTGGCGGTTCTTGCGATCGAGGGCAAAGCCGCGCTGCGCATAATTCCACGCAAGGCCGGACAGGCGACGCTCAATGGTGCTGACCGACAGGGGTCGGGACGCCGACTGCGTAGGGAAGGGGCCCGATCCGGACGCGAGGTCCGCAAGGTAGAGCCCGATCATTTCGGGGGAGGGGGGCAGAGGCTCCGCGCCCTTCATCCGGCACCAGCGCGCGAAATTTGCCCAGTCCTTTGCATAGGCTTTCAGTGTGTTTTCCGACGCCGCGGCGCGGGCATAGTCGCGCGCGGTATCCACCAGCCGATCGAGCGTGCCTGAACCAGCCACAAAGGAAGGAAGGCTCAAAGCCTCGCTGCTGGGATGATCTCTCTCGTTGTTCTCGCTGACCGAAGGCCCATTTGGCGGCTTTGAGATCGATTTCTCGTTGTTTTCTGACTGTCGTTCTTGTTCCATGAGTGGACACTAACGTATTGATTTTATTGTGTTCATGTTCTTGTTTCATTCCCGGATCATAGTTTCTTTATCGGACATAAGACACCTATTATCCGGGTTTGGCCATGGTGGATCGATCAGACATCAACGCCGTCGACGATGCTGCGTGGGAACAGGCGGTCGCGCGAGAAGCTGTGATCCGTCGGCTTGCAAGCAAGACACCGCCGAACCGAGCAGAATTCCTTAAGGCATGCCGTGATCTTGGTCTCAAGCGTTCTCGCCTCTACGAGTTGATCTCAGCGTACAAGGCGCGCCCGGTCGCCAGCTCATTACTGGCGGCTCAGGTTGGGACACCGACGGGCAGCCGTCGGCTGCCTGACGAGATCGAAGCGGTGATTTCGGGGGCGATCGAGGAGTTCTACAAGTCCCTCCAGAAGCCAAGCATCAACGCCCTGCAAAAGGAGGTACGCAGGCGGTGCAGTCAGAGGGGTCTACGTCCCCCGTGCTGGACCACGCTGCGGGACCGTGTGGCGGCGATAGATCCGGCCGAACTCACGGCGGCGCGTGAGGGCGCTAAGGCTTCTCGCCAGCGCCATCACCCAGTGCCAGGCAGCTATCAGGTCGAACGGGCCTATGAGGTGGTTCAGATCGACCACACGCTGGTGGATGTCATTGTCGTGGATCGGGTTCATCGGAAGCCTTTGCAACGGCCCTGGCTGACGCTCGCCATCGACGTCGCCAGCCGTATGGTGGCAGGGTTCTATCTGACGCTGGAGCCTCCGTCGGTGTTGTCGGTGGCACTGGCCATTCAGCATCTGGTGCAGCCCAAACTCGACTGGCTGGAGGGCTTGGGTATTGATGCGGACTGGCCCGCAGAGGGATTGCCGGAGACCATTCACGTCGACAATGCCAAGGAGTTCCGCTCAAAGGCGATGAAGCGGGGCGCCGAGGAGCACGGGATTTCGCTGCAGTACCGGCCGATAGGGGCGCCGCATTACGGCGGTCACATCGAGCGGCTGATCGGCACGATGATGGGGGCGGTCCATCTGCTGCCGGGCTCGACCTTCAGCAGCATCAAGGACCGTGGCGACTACGATTCCGTGAGCAAGTCGGCGATGACTCTCGACGAGCTGGAGCACTGGCTGGCGCTGGAAATCACCCGTTATCATGCTGAACGGCACCGTGCGCTCGGGATTCCGCCGGTTGCGGCTTGGAACGAAGCCTATGAGCGACGCGAGGCACCTTTGCGTCGGCCTTACGATCCGGAGGGGTTCCGGGTCGACTTCCTGCCGAGCACGGAACGCATGGTGCGCCGTGATGGCATCCATCTCTTTGGCCTGCGGTATTGGGACGATGTCTTGAGCCTCTGGGCGGGTCGGCAAGACCGCCAATTGCGCGTGTCTTATGATCCGCGCGATCTCTCGACGATCTTTGTGCTTGGCCCGGAAGGCCAACGCTATCCTGTGCGGTTTTCGGACCTGCGCCATCCGTCCATCACCCTTGCGGAACATCGCCGTGCGCAGGCGATTTTGCGCGAACGCGGGCGCGCGCTCGAGGACGAAGACCTTATATTCGCGGTGATCGAGGAACAACGCGCCCTGGTTGATGCTGCCAGCAGCAGGACACGGGAGGCCAGGCGATTTTCTGAAAGACGGGACCGAGCGCTTGATGGGGTAGGGGCCTACGAGGCTCTGGACGCCGGTCCGGAGCCCAGGGAAAGCGAGAGCGTGCTCAGGGATCACCCGGGGTTCGAAGTTGAGGAATGGTCGTGAACGAAGGCACCGCATTTGCACATCTCGATCCGACCTACCGCCGGTTTGCGGCGCTGCCGGATGATGAGCGCATTGCCTGGATCCGGGCCGACCGCTGGATCGGTTTCGATCAGTCCGGGGCCGCTCTGGCACGTCTGGAGAACCTGTTGACCTATCCACCGCGTGACCGGATGCCATGCCTATTGATCTACGGCGACACCGGTATGGGCAAGACCAAGATCGTGCGCAAGTTTGAACGCGACCACCCGCCGAAGTTCAGCCAAATCACCGGCGTTGACCACCGCCCGGTGGTTGTCGCGCAGGTACCATCCGAACCCATCGAGCGCGATCTTTACCGAGAACTTCTGGCCAGCATGGGCGCGCCGGCGATGACAGGCGGTACTCTCGCCCGCGAGAAGGATATCTGCCGGTCGCTGCTGCGGACCGTAGGGGCGAAAATGATCATTCTCGACGAGGTGAACGGCATGCTGGCCGGCACCTTCCGTCAGCAGCGGATTTTTCTCAATGCGATCCGGTTTCTGGCCAATGACCTGCGGATTCCACTGGTTTGTGCCGGAACGGACCTGGCTCGGCAGGCCCTGCTGACCGATGCACAACTGGCCGAGCGCTTCGAGGCGTTCTATCTCAAGCCCTGGCAGAACGATGCCGCCTTCGCCGGGCTCCTGAAAAGTTTCGAACGCATTCTGCCCTTGCGCGAGGCATCCGATCTGATCAGCGGGGAGGCCAGAGAACGGATTCACAAGCTGACCTCCGGTGTGACGGCGCGCATCTTCCGCCTGATCGAGACGGCGGCGGAAGATGCAGTTCGGTCGGGCAAGGAGCGCCTCGACGCGGATAGTTTTGGGGACAATCTGGTGCTGCCGCTGGTTTCGATGACCCAGACCGCTCGGCGGCGGGGCAAGCCCGTGCAACAACGGGTCGGGGCATGATGGTGTCGGCCCGACTGCCCGTCGCGCCGCGTCCGTTCATGGACGAACTGCTCTCGTCCTGGATGGCGCGGGTTGCCGCGCGCTACGGGTCGGAGGCTCTTGAGCTGGTGGTGTACCTGGCGGGGCAGGGGGGTAGGAACGCAGGCGCGCGGCAGGTTGACGATGTGGCGCCGGATATGGAGTTGCTCAGGCTTTGGGCTAAGGCCTGCAGGGTCGATCCGGAACGGCTTTGTCGCAGGTCACTGGCTTCCCGATATCCTGATCGGCCGCAGGATTGGTTTCTGACCGAGACAGTGCCGGTCTGTCTTGCCTGTTTCGATGCGGATGTCGCTGCCCGTCGAGATGCCTATTTGCGGGGGCATTGGCGATTAGCAGAGCAGGTGGTTTGCCCGCCGCACCGGACCATGCTCCTGGACCGCTGCCCCGCCTGTCTCGGCCGCCTAAGGCTTTCCTTTCGCATGCTGAATGGCCTGCTGCGCCCCTTCTGTCGCAAGTGCGATGCCATTCTGACCGGCGGGGGAGGGGAGACAGAGGACCCTTTGAAGGCAGATTTCGCCGCAGGCGTCCTCGATCTCCAAAGCCAGATCAGCCGGATCGTCAGAGGTAATCCAGGCCGTTTTGATCGTCTCGAGCATGCAATTCGCACTCTTTGGGCGCCACTTGATCGTGACGGTGCGGCCCGGCCCGTCCTCGCGCTTTGGTACGATGAATCGGGGTGGAATTGTCCCTACGAGGCCCGCGCGGCCGTCGGTCGGTCTGCGCCTCTTCAGCACCTATCAGTGAGCTGGCGGGCTCTGACGCTGGTGATCTTGCATGATCTCTTTGGAGCAGATCTGGTGCCCGGCGCTGTCCTGCCGGAGGCCGCCCTCGTCCTGTTCCAGCGTGCCGCCCCATTGCCGTGGCTCACGGATGGGCCTGATCTACGGACCGGCAAAGGAAAGCGCACGATTGATGCGGGAGCAGAGCGAGTCCACAGATTGAGCAAGAGGCGTGTCCACCGGTTAAATGGAAATTTCGAGGGCGAGAGGCGATTTCGGCCGAATCCACCCATGAAACTAAAACGACAAGAGTTTTTTTGGGAGCCTATCGCTCTATGTCCGATAATGCAAACTTATTGGACATAATTACGAGCGGTACGAGGCGGCGGTTTATGCGCTATTTACTGGCGAAAAGCGCCGCCTTGAACTAGACTTAAGATATGAAGCCCGAACTTGAAATTCATAAAGCGACGAGTGACACCTTACCCCGGATGCCGTCGTGGGTCACCTCTATCCGTGCGGAAACCCTTGAAGATGTGGCGTTTTTGTCAGGTGCGGCGCTAGCTACACTGCATCTTGTAGTGAGAAGGAAGGATGTGCCCCAAACCTTGCTGAGGGAGCGTTTGGCGCTGTCTTCAGCCGAGGCCTGCGTGCTGTTAAGCGGCCGTCCAGAGCGCGCAAGGGAACTGCGCGACGAGGTGCATCTGTTGCGGCACGACGATGTGCCGGGGCCTGCAGGGAAAGTCTATCAATGCTGGCGCCGTGCTGTTGAAAGACCAGTGTCACTCAAGGCGTTGCACCGCGCTATACCCGCACAAGACCCCAGTCAGATTGCCGCGTGGCTGGATGTGGGGCAGGGTAGCTCTGTCAATCGTGCGGCGTTGGTTATTGAGGCAGTGCTGTCAGATGTTCCGCGTGCAGAGGAAGTGGCCTTGATCCTTGCGGACGCAGCGCTTGCGCAGGCAATGGGCTGGGAACACCTCGTCCCACTTCTTGCCGCCAATCTAACGGCGCGTGATCTGAGAATGACTGGGGACGCGCTTCGACGGTCGTGTCACCGATCCTTAGTGGTCTCAGCAACAGCGGCAGTTCAATTGGCACATGATCTCGCCCGCAGAACGGCTCGATTGGAGGCAGTAGTGCCTAAGCTGCGCGCCAAGGGGGCAGGGGAGGCGGTACAGATGTTTTTGATGCGTGATGCCGTTATGCCTGCGGCTCTGCCACTGTCAGACAGGGGTGCGCGCAGGCTTTGCGACCGATTAGTGGAACTGGGTGTCGTTCGTGAACTGACTGGGCGGGACATGTTTCGTCTGTATGCAGTCTGACAATGGCAACGCGCCCCGAACCTGACTTTGACCGCGACCTTGACGACTTGCCAGCTGAGTTGCGTTGGCGTGAGTGGATGCGCCGGATTGAGGCTGTGTTGTTTGCTTCAGCGACGCCCGTGCCGCGCGAAGATTTGGCCCGCGTCGTGGGGCAGCAGGCCTCAGTCGAGCTGTTGATCGAAGATCTTGGTGCAGATTTGGCGGACCGCCCCTATGAGTTGGCTGCGGTATCCGGCAGTTGGATGCTGCGTACGCGGTCGAGCTATGCCCCGGCGATCCGGGCAGCGGCGGATGTTGGCGAGCAACTACTGGACCTGAACGAATTTGATGTCGCGGTGCTGGCTGCTGTTGCTTATAACCAACCGGTCACAAGGGACGGGCTCAAGGACATTTTTGGCAAGGAAATTAGCCGCGACTTGATTGGGCGGTTGTTTGTCAGCGACTTGATCACCACTGGACCGCGCGCGCCTCGCCGCGGCGCGCCCTACACCTTTGTGACGACCGAGAAGTTCCTTGTCGCTTTCGGCTTGGAATCGCTACGTGACCTACCCGACAGGGAGCAGTTGGATGATGCGGGAATGACGCGTTTCGCGAGTTAGTCAGTTCCATTTTTCTCATCATCCTCGATTGTCACGATGCTCTGCGAGACGAATGGGTGAAAATCCGGCAGCAAAGACATAATGCTTCCGTCTCTCTGGAGAAACTCATGGGCCGCACCCGGAATGATATCTGGATCAAGAGGTATACGGGCATTCGGGTTGTGAAGGACCACCATGCCTTCCACCCATGTCTCGGAAGATTGTGGCCCAACTTCTTCCTCGAATGGTGTAGGGAAGGGTGCTTGTGAATTCGTGTCGTTACGTTTCATGCCCATGCGCACCATTTTGACGCGCGGGTCTCCAAAACCCGCAGCGATACCAAGGCGGTTGAACTTTGTAAGGGTACCCTGAGGATTGATTATCACAGCACTGACGTTCTCAGCGCCTTTCAAGTCGAAGAAACCGGATTGTGCGCGCTTTTTCCCGTAGCGATGGGTCCCAATCCGCGCAATTTTGTGTTCGCCGCTGTCCATCCAGTGGCGTACTCCGAAGACATACTCGGTGGCAGCCGAAGTCAAATACCTCATGGAGCCTTGTAGGTGATAGTCTTGGACCGCGATGCAAAAGGGTACGTCTTCCGCTCCCTCTTGTTTCCAGTAAGGGGGCTTGTGATTGAGTTTTGATCTGAGGGCGTTGGATAGCCGAATTGGAACGTAGTTCTCGAGGTACGCCTTGAAGGCTTCGGAATCCTCCGGCACATCGTTCGGTCCAACATTGGAAGGGTTTACGCTAGTGGCTTCAACGGCGAGGCCACCCTCGTTTCCTCTCAGAACGAAATCAGGCGTGGGTCCGGTCCCAACGCGAATAAATCTAAGCTCGTTGAATGTCGCGTAAAGGTATAGCTCCCATAGGAGGGCATCCCAGCCTGCCGTTTGAAACTTTTGCACGAAGTTGCCATCCACGTCTTCGTGGTAGCGCATCATGGCTTCTATTATTTCGCGTGCGGGGGAATATCTTTGATCCTCAAGAAGTATTTGGAATGACGGGTGAAAGCGAGCTTCGTCGACGGCGGGGGTGAAGAAGTCCACGGCTGGTCCGTCTTCATCGTTTTGGTGGAATGCCTCATCGGGTTTTCGAGAGTTTTCTACCATGGCTGCCATGAGCGCGTTGTATGCCTCTTGGGATGTCGAGTAAGAGGTGTTCGCTTGGATGGCGCGGAATTTCTTAACCGCGTCCCGAGCAAAAACGGCCCAACTATAGTCGCCGTCAACTCGGTCCCAAACCAACGTGCCCAACACTCGCTCGAGCGGGTCGCTAAACCAATCCAGTTCCTTGGTAATGAGTGTTATCATCGGGTGCCGTGTATAGCCTGCAAGTGCCTCGAACCTGCGTCGGTCCAACTGCGTCATTATCATCGTTGTGCTTGTTCCTTGGCGAAATTTGGGTCGATGATCGCTGGTTTGAGATCAACTTGTAAACTGATGGGCTTGCCGGTGCTTGCGCGGTTCTTGTACCATTCGATCACTAGCAACTTTCAAAAAACTGATACAATTTTGCCCTTCTACGGAACCTAACGCATGGCACAATAATGTAATATCGAAGGCGGATCGAATCTCAATATATGAGGCTGGGCCCAAGTCTCCGAAAACGGTCCACGAACACAAAGAAGCTCAGTCGGCGAGTGCTGCCTGCACAGCCTCTCGAGACTTTCGACCATACTCTGAGCGTGGATGGTCATTTATTCCAAGCCAATTTGGAATCAGAGCACCCTGTGATGCAAAATGTTCGACGTGAACAAATGTCAGATTTCCATCTGAATAGGTGACCTCGTTCAGCATCCGCCAATTTCCTGGGCGTGCCGCTTCAACCAGCTTTCGCGCAGCACTGATATAATTGAGCTTGCTCCCCAGCCCAAACATGATGACGAGCCTCGTCTTCGTCGGTAGCGCACCGAGGAACTGCGATGCACAGTTCGTCGCGACCTCATTTCCGAATTGCGTCCCCATGAATTTGTCAAGCATTCCACCTCCTGATCCTTTCCAGTTGCGAGTTTTCTCGTCGAAGCGTTCGACAGTGCACCGTACAAGCGACCCGAAGTGGAAACGGCCGTTCCGGTCTGAAATCAGCCTGTCGACCATTCCTCGATAATCGCTGTTTTCTGGCTGTGGAACGACGCCTATGTGCACTAAGATTTTGCCCACAGCCATACGCGAGCCTTTGTAGGCGATCTCGTCATGCGGTGAGCTGGCCATCGCTCCAGTTTGCGTTGGCCCTTTTGAAAATCCCAGCACAACAATTTCAGGCTCCATGCTGCCCCAAGCGAGGGGATTGGACGTAATGCGCCAAGATCCGTCCGGTGCCGCGCGTCTCGTTGTGTCGAATTCGGTGGCCTGCAAGGGTGCAAAGCAGCGCACACAATTAACTCGCCCATGCGAAGGAATACAGCTCATTGAAATATCCAGTTCTTGATCGTTAATATTCAGGACAGAAGGCCGTTCCTGCAGGTGTCTCCTGTGTTGCCCTTGATCCATCGGCGAAGGAGATCTTTGTGGTTTGGCCGAATGGCAATCTGGGCCCGAAGGCGTCATCTGGCCTTATAGTCGGATTTCCGCCCTCGTTTCGTGGCAGGGTCATCAGCGGTTTCGATCAATCCATTATTAGATTTCCGGTGGCCGAAGATTGATTTGCAGTTCGGCCAAATCATCGTTGGAAAGTTCGGAGCCGGCTTTTTCTAAGAACGACATCAGGTCATCTTGGCGTGGTTGGCCGAACGCTAGACGATATATAGCTACCGATCGTTTGAGCCATGCCATTAATGAAATTTCGCGGCTGAAAGGTAACGATAGCGCATAGCGTTCTATACTAATTTCGCCGTCGAACAGCCAAAATGGTTCAAGCTCTCCACCCCGCTTGGCCTGGGAAAGTGCAGCTGAAAACATCTGTTTCCAAGGGTCCGATTCACTTTCAGACAGCCTCATATCGTTTGCGTATTTTTCCGACACATTCAATCGGACCGCATGGTTCTTAAATCTATGAACACGACCTTCGCGCTGTTCCAAGTCCACCGGGTTCGTGGGCAGATTCCAGTGCACCAAACGGTGGCAGTAATAATGAAAATCGAGGCCTTCTTGTCCAACGGATGTTGTCGCGAGCACAAACGGACGAAATGGGGAGTTGAAAGCTCCACGCACATTATCTGTGCGTTGCATCTGGCCGTCTTCCTGACTTTTTTGAAGAAGTCTGGTCGCAAAACGACCGCGCATTCTCAGGTTTGATTGAATTTCAATTCTACCCCGTTTCGCCTTGTAAGACTTGATATCGATTTGGGCTGGCTTAAGCGACAAGGCCTCATCAATGGCCTCAGCAATGCGGGTCACAGCGTTGCATGGATCTGCATCCGAGAGGCCTTCAGATTCCAGCAACATATGTACATATTCGTCCATGACAGATTGCAGGTCATGCTCGGCACAATATTGAAGGACTGCCTGCCAATAGAACTCGTCGGAGCTTCCCCTTAAGAGGGCTATGCTTTCGGGTTGGTTGAAAAGGCCACGAAAAGCCATGCCTATCCGCGTCGCTGCCGACAGCATGTTTGGATGGTCAAACCCCAAATCGGGCGCGACGCGAGCTAGGGCGCGTAAAGCGCAATTGGCTGGGCTCCCTAGCGCCAAGTCTGTTAAGTGGTCCAGCACCTGCGATCTATCTGGGCTGCCGAACAAGTGTTTTTCTGACGCGGCCTCATGCAATGCTGCCAGGTGCTCGTTCCAGGCCTCCAAGCCGTCTTCTCGAACTATAGTGTCTAAACCTCGTCCCTCAGCTAGCCATGTTCCAAACCGTTTATGGCTTATGTCCATTGAAGCTGCGCAGGCCCAATCCCAATTTGCAACACGCTCATCCGCCCCATCATCAGCATTATTGCGGAACCGTTCAAGAAAGCCGCTAGGTTTTGCGGCGGTAAAACGCAGCGCTAGGTCGTCTGCGAAATTCTTCAAACGTTCCTTCACCACAGAACGCATAGCGTTAGCGTCAGGCATCGCTCTAACAGATTGGAAAATCTCAAGAGGATCAACTGCAGTGGCCAAAGTTGGTGAAGGAATGACAAGTGACAGCACGCGCAAACCTGTCAAACGGCCTTTGGCGCGCCTAAAGTTAAGTCGCTGAGAATGTGTCGCAGTGTAACTCCCCCACTGATCCCCCATGCCCATGCGTCGCTCGCTTTCATAAGACAAAAGGGCGGCGATCGAATCTGGAACCATAGCCCACTGTGAGAATACCAGCACCTTGCTTGCCGCAATCCGTGCACCAAAATAAGGTAGGCTTGGTGGCATCCAAAGCCTACGATCCAATCCGTTTAGAGAGGCAATATCTTGCAGCGCGCGCATCCGCCCATTGCTAAGGTGTATCGGACGATAGGCCTTAACCGCCGCCACATCGACCTGTGCAGTACCCGCTCCTCGAATAGCTGCAAGTAAGGTCTCGGACGGAGAATCCTTTTGCGCCTCTAGTTTTTGGCCAAGTTTGTAGTCTCGTAGGAAACTCAAAAGGTAGGGGGCGGACTTCCAGTATTCGACCGTCCCTGGTGCCTCAGCGGCTTCGGCAACTCGGGCTATCGCGCGAGCTTCCAGCAAATCCTGAGATTTGAGCGTGATGGGCGCAGACATGTCACGTACCATTGCGTCACGCTCTGCCGTTTCCGACACACGTTCTGTGCGCGCAATAACCTGCTTCAGCTGCCGTTCTATGCCCATTTTAATGTCTTTAGCTTGTTCGAAACTGCTAGGTAACATCTGGAGCGCATTCCGCATCCGTCGCATCTCCATTTCCAGTTCTTGCCGCGCCTTTGCGCCATGTTCTTCACCGAACAAAAAGCCTAAAACATCAAGAAACTCTTTGTAATGGTCGCCCGCATCCGCTGCGTCATCCCGCAGCGATAGAATGCGATAAGGGGTGGCCGAGAGCAGCAAGACCTTGGCCTGATTGCCATCAGGGTCTGTGGCATCAAAAAGCCGTCGCGCAAGTTCAGCCGCTTCGCTGTCACCATGTAATAACTCAGTGAACCGTTGAAATTCGTCAAGGACGATAAGGTCAGGCTCAAGAGCCTCGGCGCTTTCGCGGGCGAGGATAGTACGCAACTCACCGACAAGGGAGTCGCGGCGTCGGTTCAATTCGGTGTTGTTCAGGCGCTGGCCCTTATAGGCATGAGCACAATTTTCCAAATCTTCTAGCAAGGCCGGGCGGGCCGCAATGGCACTTTGAAACTGCATCGCAATCTGTGGTTCGATTGGCTGTGCATCAATCCATCGGCGTGTTTCGCGCCAACCTTGGGCTCCGGCATAGCCCTGCAGCATTTTTGCGACAGCTTTGCGGTCTTTAAGTTGATCCCAGATTAGACGTAGTATCAGTGCCCGTTCCTGCTTCATCCCGCCACCTTGCTTGAGGTCCAATGACGTTCCAGGCGTTAAGCTAAAGAAATTCACGCCCTCTTCTTTGATGCCACCAGCGCGGGCAAGTTCTAGCGCCAACATGGTCAACCGCGTTGGCAGAACTTTAGCATGGGCTTCCCCCATAACATTCAGACGAGCCACGTTTTGTCTGGCGATTGCGGCGTTCGAACAAATATAAACGATATCAATGCGCTTGACCGTGTCTTGAAGCGCCTCGATCGTACGGGCAATGACACCTCGGGCGACCATTGTTTTCCCTAGCCCTACCTCATCAGCAACTAGGAAATGGCGGACTGCATCCTCATCAATCAACAGTCGTCGGGACACGTAGTCAACAGTTGCACGCTGGAAGGCCTTAAGCGAGCGCAGCGCGGGGGCGGCTTCAAACCTTTCAATCACGTCGCGACCTTTCCTTCGGCAAGACAGTGCGGAACGTTTCCCATAATGTCAGAAAGTCTTCAGGAATGACGTCGCTTTTGCCAGTTTTGGGGTTGGTTAGGCGCTCTATAAGTCGTTCGATGTCATGGAGTTGTCGGCCATCTCCCGACAGAGCTTTGACCATATCTTCTAGAAGGGGCGCGTCTTGCATGCTGCCGAATAAACCAGAATAGGTACCCCCACTTCCCGCAACAAAGAGCGCCTTTGCCGCGTCTGATACATCCCCCAACAGCAACCGAAGATAGTTCAGAAAGGCGTCCTGATTTTCGATGATAGAACGCAGAATTTCAGCAGTGCGCGTCTCAGGGAGATCGATCAAATCAGTACCAAGTGTAAAGACTCTTTTGAAACCGGTCGCTGCGTCTTGAAGTTCAACTCCGAGCCAACGGGTCACGTCTTTTAGTGCCGCGCGGCCTATTAATTTAGGCTTCTTCGTAATGGTGCTTAACAACGTACCGTTTTTCTGACCCGTCACCAGCGGCCATACATGCAATTTTATGCCATCGGAGAGTTCGACCGGCACCTTTGCCGACAGGCTCAGTTCTATACGCCCCTCATTATCTACATAACACGATAACTTAAGCCCTGCCTCGGCCAACTGACGACGGACCCCATCGAGCCGTTTTTCTGCCGCGTCTTCTTTATCGCTGTCTGGCAATTCGTACGGACTGAACTCGCACAGATATCGGCCCAAACTACCTTCTGATAGTTGCTGCTGCACTGTGCCAAGATCGCGCGTGTAGCCTGAAAGGGTTGCGAAAACCTCTACGTTCGAGCCGTTGATGAGCGCTGCAGTTGTGGCATTTCCAGATCCCAAAGTAATCTCAGTGCTTGAATATCGTTCCGTTAGGAACGCCTTTGCGTGAAGGCCACGGGCCGGAACCACGTTACGGCCCTGATCTTCGGTCTCGTCTCCGTCTTCGGTCTCGGCGAGCTCATCGAGGATCATGACGTTGCCGAAGGTCTGCAAAGTATCCGATTTCAGTTTAGCCAGTTCTTCGCCACGTCCTAAAAGATAAGCATTTTCATTTGATACCTTGTGGCCCAATTTCAGGAGAGCGGCGTCAGTCACAAAAGGTGAAATAACACCCAGTGTACTGCCTATGCGCGGATGCCAAACACGTTGCGACAATCCATTGACCGCAAAAGATATCTTTCGAATGTGTTCGGGGTGCTCCCAAATTGCGGTGGCAAGGTCGGCCGCAATGCTCTGGGCAATTTGGCTGG
The DNA here is from genome assembly GCF_000152965.1 of Roseobacter sp. MED193. Lineage (GTDB taxonomy): Bacteria > Pseudomonadota > Alphaproteobacteria > Rhodobacterales > Rhodobacteraceae > Pseudophaeobacter. The sequence goes on from NZ_AANB01000012.1 coordinate 78,275, forward strand.
CTCGCCGTGGCGTGTTTCGACCTGGAGTAAGGTTTGGCAACGCCAATAGAAGCGCTACGAGCGGATCATTGGCGGCGTTGGTGAACTGACCTAACTGCCCATCAAGACAAAGCGAAAGATCCCATGAGGTGTCCGTGGTAAGGTTTCGCGACAATAACGCGATGCGAAGTCTTGCTGGACCTTTGCGCGTAACCGGTTTGAAGCGCAATGCCCAGAGTTTTGGGTGAAAAGCACCTCCGCGCGGGGCGATGACCTCTGTGACGGTATCTTCCAGTAAAGCCGTCAGGCGATTTGCCCCGCTTGGCATCGCCTTGATGCGTCCTGCCTCGCAGAAGATGGCGATGCGTTTCGCCAATCGTTCCAGGCCTTCCAAAAGGGCCAGCGGCGTGTCCAACGTCTGCTGCCTGCTTTCGGCGGCGTGAAAGGCAAGCGTCGCCGGGATCACCAAAGCGGTTTCGAAATCCAGCGTGTAGGTTGTCGCCAGAGCTTGATCAAGTTCATAGCCCGCAGGTGCCCTTAAGATTTCTCCATAAAGTGCGCGGTTTTCGGGATCAAGCGCGGTTTTATTTGTCACGAGTCAGGTCCCGTACATGATTCATGACAACGGGTTGCCAGCGATAACTAAGCGGCGTTAAGCCCGAGGCTCCACCCCAACGGGTAAGTGCACCGTCGTTGCGAAAACGGGACTTTAGGCCTTTCAACCGCTTCTCTCGGTCGCGAACAAGGCTTCGCGCAGAAAAATCCTTGGCCACATCGCCTTTTGAGTTTGCGACCGCGAGGCGCCAGTCTTCAACAAATCGTTTAGTTTTTGGTTTGACGGAATGGATGGTGCGTTGGGATTGGTCCCAAAGGTCATTCATATCCCAGGCTTCAAATGTCTCAAGCGGTGTGTCTGATGCCCATTTACTCAGACGAGATGTGTAGTCTTCGATCCGTTCATGCCAGACAGACTCTTCGGTTGCTTGCATTTGTGCTGCCCGTTCGGACAACATAAGATTATAAAGCAGCGACGCGCCATGCATGAGGCTGGAAAAACGTTCGGCATGGTCAACGAGCACTTTGATGTCGTTAGGCCACTCGCTACTTTGTGGGTGCTCCCAGATCATGTTACATTCAGCCGCATCGTTCTGCCGTGATAGCCACGTCAGCAGGCTATCAGGCGCTTGTTGTGCCAACCGATCCCGGATGAAATCAGCCTCTTCTGGACGCAGGGTGAAATCAATTTTGCTGCCGTTCTCTAAAAATCCAATTGGCGCGTCTGGAATGCCTGCGGCCCAAAGTGCATCTGCCTCACCCGGGGCTAGTTCAAGGCAAGCCGTTCGGCTGCCCTGAAAGCGGCGAATACCAAATGTCAGCATACCTGCCCAATAGACGTCGCTGGGCAGTCGTTTAAGGGTATCTCTCGCTTCGCTGCCGATAACGTTGATGGTTTCGCCCCCGCGTACCAATGCGTCAATCAACCGTATTTCATAGGCGCGTGCTTTGTCCTGCCGCGCGCTACTTGTTCCTACCGTTGCGCCTGCCATACGGTAGATCCAAGGAACGAATAGCATGTAGCGTAACCGTGTTTGAATTGTACTTGTTCCTGGAAATAGGAGGTCTGACAGTGCGTCCCTGACTGATCCGAGCCCAAGCTCATCTCGGCTGTCTTTTTGATCAAACAGATCCATAATACGCCGCGTGCGGTCGCGGTCTGCCTGATCGAAGTCGACCCATGCGAAAAAAGACATCAGATAAATTCCATTGTATCAACCGAACACAATGACAATCTGCCTTCGTCGATCCAGTTTATTGCTAGGCCCCGAACAGGCTTATCTCGTCGCGTGAGCGCCATGAGTTGCGCATAGCTCTTAAGCTGCGGAAGGTAGGCGTGAAACCTTGCCTCAGGATCAGGGCAGGGGCCTGATTTATGGTCTAGAATGAGGAAGCCATCGGGGCCCTCTGCAAGGCAATCGATGATCGCGTTGGTTTGTGAGCCGTCCGGCCTGATATCTTGTACGGGCAGTTCAAAGTGGAGCTGATCATAACCTTCTGCGGCAAGTCTATTTCGCAATATTTTGGCCTGCGTGGCGATCTCATCTATGACTTTTGGCGCAAGACCTGTCGCTGCAATGAGTCGCTCCGAAAGGTTGGGCTGATTGGTCAAGACGCGGAATGCCAAGTGCAGGATGGTGCCGCGATCCGCCGCCGATGCAAATACCGCATCTGACGTATCAATCGCTGCTCCAAGTTTCACGGTGTCAATTACTGCTGGCGCTTGAGAGGCGATGGGCTCCTGCGTCGAGGGGCTTTGTCGCCAAGGCGTGTGCGGCGCGTCGACATTCTGGCGCGATGTGCCGAATCGAGGATAGCCTAGTGAGGCACTTGTCGGCTCAACTTCGGGCACGTCCGATGCGCCATCAGTGACATTTGCCACAAATTGTTCTCCGCAAACCTCCAAGAAGCCGGCGCCGGATTGAAGGCCACCGCGATCCCTAAGCAGATCAACCATTCGCTCAGCGCTGTCTCTCGCTTTAGTTTTCTCTCGTGGCAGTGCCAAAATCAACCGGTCGCGTGCGCGCGTTAGAGCGACATAGAGTTCTCGCGCAGCCTCTTGTTCGTCTTGTTCTTGATGTGCCTCCGCAAAAACAGCCTGTGTTTCGGGCGCATCAAATTTTGGCAGATATCCAAGGTTGGCATGGCTCAATACATTGCCCAAGTCTTTAAAGCCGTCAAATTCGGCGCTGAGTGTTCCTGGCCGCTCGGCAAATGCTCGATCCAGACCAGCGATAATTGTAATTGGCCATTCCCGCCCTTTCGCGGAGTGCCAAGTTGAAATCTCAATACCGGAAGAGGACCAACCATCGGGGTCGGGATGCTTGTCCCATGCCTTATCTGTCTGCGCGTTAATCCAGCCAAGGAAGATTTGCATTCCATAACCATGAAAACCCGCAGCGCTGCGCAGGTCTGTGGCAAGGCTGTCAAAGGTTTGCGCTTCGGCTTCCAGCCGTGCCAAGTCGGCAAGCGCTTGAGCGGGGCCGTCGATGCCCGCCGCCCATTCACGCAAGTTCGTGGACCGAAGCATCTCAGCAACCGTGTCGACCACAGGGCGTTGTTGCTCAGCTTCATGCAGTGCTGCGAGTGGTACGAGCGCTGTATGGGTGTCCAGAACGCGGTCGACTGCGTTGCGCAGGGCGTCCTCAATGGGCATGCGCGGCGGACCTAGCGTCAACCAAGTCAGAGCAGCCAATCGGTCGCTTGGATCCGCAATGTAAGCCAAAGCAGCCCGCGCGACCCGCATTGCGAGCGACCCAAGCCAGCCTGACTGCTGTAAGCGCACGGGGTGACCATGGGCCTCAATAGCTGCCGCGACTGCTTCGCATTTTGATCCAGTGTAGCAAAGTACCGCAATATCCGAGGCTTTTGCGGGACGCATGGCCTTGGTGACCTTGTCGAATACGTGAGTATTGCCTGCTAATATTCGCGCGATACGATCGGCGACGCAGCCAGCCGTAGAATCGCTTCTACCTCCGGGTAGGTTGATGACTTCGAGTGCTGGCTCCCCCGTTTCTTCACGAACAGGGGTCAGTGCATTGTATCCTTGTGGAAACAAGACGGGACCTAGGGCATTCACAAACCCCATTATGCGAGGATCGGACCGCCAGTTACGGTCAAGTGGCGTGACAGCTGAAGCATGGAAATCTTGTAGGGCTTGGCTCAACCGCGCGTCAGCACCCTGAAATCCCATGATCGATTGCTTCGTGTCACCAACGATCAATGCACGTTTGGCACCCTGCGCCAACTGCCAAAGTAGCGCGAATTGCACGGGGTTTGTGTCCTGGAATTCGTCAATGACAACGCAGTCAATCTCCCCCAACACAGCCGCAAGGATGTCTGGTTGGGTGCGGAGCAACGTTTCGGTTTCGACGATCATGTCGGCGTAGTCGATCAGGCCAGCTTTGCGTTTTGCGGCTTGATAGGCCTCTAAAACTTCCTGTGCTCCGATAACGAGTGCGTTCACTTTGGCGCAAGCGTCTGCCAAAGGCCTAGGGTGGCGCAATAACTCATCGGCACTGACCGTGACCGCCTCGGCTAGTTCATCATATCCTTCGGGTGTGGGAGACCCCCGCATAGATTTGCGCAATCCACGGAGTTTCTGCCAAAGTGCCCAGTCTGTCTCAAGCGTTTCATTTTGGGCAGCTTTACGCAGATTTTGATGGTCGCTAATGAAAGCTTTTTTGGCCGTCGCGTTGCATTCAAGTATTGTTCCGAGAGACTCCGGAAACATATCTAACAAGGCAACAACGGTTCTACGTAGCGCTGCGCTTAAGGCCGCGCCATCTGGGGCGCAGGGCCCGTAACCTTTCTTCAAAGCCGCTATTGCGGGAGCCAGAATTTCTGGGTCAGATCCTCGATCACCCAAACCTCGGATGAGGTCGACTGTTCTCAGAACATCACTTCGAAATGCGTCTTCTGCGCTTGCCCCTGTTAAAAAGTTCCAGCGGTAGCCAAAGCGCGCGAGGTTCTCCATTAGCGGGCGCAGGCCTACGCATTTTGCCAATTCCATTCGGATCAGCAGGTCGCGCTCGGGTTCGCTCAGCAACCGGTTCCTTGGAGACCTACCTGCAGCAAATGCGTGTTCCGTGAGCAACCGCTGGCCAAGAGCATGAATGGTGCCAACATAGGCGTGGTCAATTTCCAATGCGTCGGAAATACGGTCGCGCTTCATTAACTCTGCCTGCACACGACCCCGCAACTCAGAAGCCGCGGCCTCTGTGAAAGTCACCGCGAGAATGCGCCCTGGTGCTACGCTGCCGTCTTGAACCCAATCGGCGAGGGTCTTCTGGATGTGATAGGTCTTGCCAGCTCCGGCACCTGCGGGAACAATTGAAAGTTGGGTCATTACTGGTCCCCCTCGTCATTGGACGTAAGGAAAGCAGACACAAACGCATTGTCTTCGAGGGCGTAGGCCGTAATTCCGCGATCTTTTTTCAGTGCTGCAGCATCGTCTTCGTGGTTGAGGCGGATTGTGCCGCCACCGACTTCAGCCACAACTTGCGCCAGATGGTCCATCGCTTGTTTGGAAGCGTCGATGGAGGCGTGTTCTACGCGGGGCAGACCTGCGCCGGCCGCATCGGACAGCACAGTGCCATCCAGCATCGTGTGATAGGCCGTCACAATATCGGCTCCTTGTGCGACGAGGTCGGTCAAGGCGGTCTGAATTGATGGCCGTTCAAGCATAGCCTGATAAAGCGCAACTTGCAGATCCCACCCCTTAGCCATTCGATCCCGGCGGCCGCCTGAGCTGGAGCGTTTGTGATCTATAATCAAGATACGCCCATCAGGGAGCTTAAGCAGGCAATCTGCATTACCACGCAGCAAAAGCCCGCCATGGTCGCCTGCAAGACGGATCTCATTGTGCAGCACTTCAGCTTGAGTTTCATGAAGAAACACGACCCAGTTTGAGGTGACATTATATGCCTCGCGCAGAAGGCTTTGGCGCTCTGTATCCCACGCGTCATTAGACAGCCAAGCGGCATAGCGCCGGATTGCATCGTCCACCGCGGCTGGAACCGCATTCGCGATTATCGTTTGGTCTGGCATTTTAGTGCCTTCAGGAAAGACAACTTCCATCACGTGGTGAAGCAATGTGCCAAGTGCCATCACATCCAGTGTCTCTGGGGCCCAAGTGCGATCCTTTGCGCCAAGTTCGTCCAGCAGCCATGCCAATGGGCTTACGATGAGCGTCTCAAGCCGCGACGGTGATTGTGGAGCATGGCCTGTTTCATCGTCCTCACGTAAGCGCAGCAGATCCGAGCCAAGATGCAACAGCCCGATCGCAGGTACGCTTGGCTTTCCACCAGACGCAATAGGCAAAGGAGCCTCCGCTGCGACGGGCCACAGACTTTGATCTTCAGCGTGAATGTCCCGGATGGCCTTTTCAGAAGACTCAAAGCCCATCATATGCGTGATAAGAGACAACCCAGTGGAAGATGCCAGCTTTTCGCCGCCGAGGGTGCAGGAAGGCACGAGAAAAGTTGCGGCTTCTGAAGCTGCGCAAAGTTGACGCCTGAAAAGCTCAACACCGCGCGCCATTTTTTGCTGGCGTCCGGCAAGGTAGAGTCCCGTTTTCTCTCGGATCAAGACAATTTCGCTCTCAGTAAAGAACGGGTTACTGGCTGGTGGACGTGGCCATGTCCTGCCTGCAAGTCCAAGAACGATTAACTGTCGGACAGGTCGCCAAGGCAAGGCAGTCTCAGCAAACAGCGAAACGCCTTCGACGAACCGATTGTGACCCGAAGGCTCGCTAGGTCTAGGTAATGCGATACTGCGCAAGAGTGGCCAATCGATCTGATCCACTACTGCGGTTCTTATTGCTTGCAGCTTTGGCCAAAGACCGGCTTCTGGTGCGGCTTTAGCGATAGCCGTGAGGCGGCCAAAAAGCTGTTCGGGCGTCGAGCAGGGACGCAAGGCGTCGAGCAATTCGCGCGCAGGCCCATCGAGCCCCGCTGCGGTTCTCGACCAACCGTAATCCATCTGCTCACGCGCCATGCGCAACCCGGTTTCTTTTGCCCAAGGCATAGTGGGGGAGATGTATAGGGAGGCAATCGCTGTGCGAGGGGCCGGACGCTCAAGTAATGCGAGTAGAAGTATCATCAGCTCGCCGACGGTGTCGCGCAACGCGGGCTCTATAGGCTTCCCCGAAAGAGGCAATCCGACACGGTCGAACGCCTCTTCTAAAGCGCGCTGATAGCTGGCATCATCAGGAACGAGGAGACCTACCTGAGCGGGTGACTCCACAATTCCCGCATCCAGAAGGCTTTGAACTCTAGCAGCAGCAAATTCTGCCTCCTCGCGAGGATCGCGTAAGCCGAAAATCTCAATCGTTTCGTCTGGGCTAACCTCGGACGCCGTTTTGCCAAGACCTGCTTGAATGGCTCCTAAGGCACCATTTGCAAAGGCGTCATGTGCGGCCGCCAAATTACGCCACGCCAACGCGGCCTCCAAAGGGGCGGTACCGTGATGCGCCTGCAAAGCTTCTGCCAGAGCAGTTTCGGCAGGATCTGCAAAGGGACATTGCACATAATCAAGTATTGGCAGAGCCTCGAGCGCATCACTGGCATTGCTGCGCAATACATGGGCCCAAGTGGAAAATGGTGCAGGAAGGCCATCAAGCTTATGCCAAAGATCAATAAGCGCAGTTAGGTGGGTGCGGGCGCGACCCTCGGGCAGGGTGCTTAAATTAATCTCGTTTGGATCCAGAGTGCGTGTAGCTCGCATGACGGTGAGAAGCCCATCCTCGACTGCGGCTATCGTTTCCGCCGGGGCAGCACTGAAGCTTTCTGACCAAGGGGCATTGTTCCCTGTAAGAAGATCTTGCAGTGCCAAGGGCTTACCCAATGGTGCAAGATATATCTCCTTTAGAAGATCATCTGTTAAGTGGCGGACAGCATCTGTAACTGGAGAGGCGGTAAGCAATGGATCAATACGCATAATGGGCCTCTACTAATTACGATGTTTTAATTATCAAACGTTCAACCATCTAGCGTACGCTTTTATGTCGATCATAGGGACAGTCCCTGAAAACTGTAGTTCTGAAATCAGGTGAAAAAGGAAACCAGTTGCAGGTTTTGCTCCTGGGTGAATTTCATAGTCTTGGCTCTTGCGGTCTAATCCAAAGTAACCGTGGCTGGCTATGCAACCGAGATCAAGATGCCCAATTGCTGTCGGATCGCCTAGGTTCTTGACCATTGAACCGCCTAATGGAGGGCTCCATTCAGACTCGAGCGATAACATTCCTCCGAGAATGTGTATCGGCGGCTTTGCAGAATACTCCCCGCCTGCATGAGGTATCGGTAGACTCGTACGTTTCAGCTGACGCACGGTGCTAATTTTGTCTTTCGCATACTTTAGCAGGCCAGCATCCATTGTTTGCTTGGCTTCAAAAACTGCGTAAACACTTTCGGCGGGCACTATCTTTGCGGCTTTAAAATTGAAGATAAATGGTGAGTACTGTCGGTCAAACACGACAACATCCATCTGATCGCTGAAATTACCCTCGCTGTCGACCACATGCGCGGATTCAACTTGATATCGTTTTGGTAGATACGTTTGCAGCAGTTCCAACCATACTTGTTCGCTCGCGTCACCTTTTGTGCCGGGATGCGCCAATGCTTTTCGTGCGGTATGAAGCTCATTCTGAATACCGTTATGAAGCGAAGACATCATCTCCGGCAAATTCCACTCAGCCATGACTTGACCCTTCGCGGCAAATGGGTGCCGATATGCACCCAACCAACATAATCAAACCAGCGATTGCCATGTCAGGACACTCCATCTTGAAACGGTGGCGTCGGGATTGTTTGACGCGCTATTTTTAGCGCGCGAGAAGCAGTTACTTTGGACGACGGATATGCATCCAAAATAATGGACGGGATCAAGCGCTGTGTGAGATCAGAAAACGCGAACCCATGGTTCCGTTCATTGGTTTCGCCAGTCGCATCAACCAATGCCTCGATTTCGACAGCAGTTAAGCCAAATGGCGTTAAAGCGCTCGACAAAACAAGGTTACGTTGTTCTAATTCAGGCCGTCCAAAAACCAAGATTTCAGCAGCTCTCCGTTTGACAGCTGGGTCAAGCGCTGAGAGCCTGTTGGTGCACATAATTACAGCCGCTGGAAGTGATCCATTTGCCAATCGATCAATGCCTCTAATAAATGCGTTCACGCCTGCCTTATCTTCGTGATGCATCTGAGATGACTCACGGGACTGAGCCAAGGCATCTGCCTCATCAATCAGAAGTATGACGCCCCCTCGAGCTTTTCCTTGGCTACTCACCAATTTCGAAGCTTCTTGTACCGCGTGATCAAATGCCGCTGTGACCATCTGGGTCATCTCTCCAACGCGACCCTGCCCACGTGTCGAAAGACTCATAGGTAACAAAGTAATCTCGATGTCTTCCTGGCGCGCTACCATGTCCCCAATGGTCTCTGCCAACTCCGTTTTGCCAGACCCGACATCCCCTGACAGGACGACCAGCGGTGGACGCCGAAGGATGTCAGAAACAAAATCTTCTGCACCGGGATGAAAGCGAGACGCCCATGCCACCAGTCCCGCAGAATTGATTAACGTTCCCAACATTTTTGAAAGCCGTAGCTTTTGATCGTCAAGCCCGACAAGACGGGACAATCGCTCTTGCGCTTCCGGATCTGGGAGCAGCATGGTGCGCTCGAAAAGCGCTATGTTCTGACCTTGAGCGTTCATGTCCAGCTCCTCACTGATGATCTGTTAAGGGCACGTCCACCTGCGCTGTAAGAGCGATCTTGCTCCAAGTATCCGCTTACGCCAGGGACGTCGCCGTAGCCTCTTGTGATCGGAAGCCCTCGTTTGAAGTCTGTTTTTTGGTTTTCTGTCAATTGAGACCAAGCAGACGAATATGTGAGAAAGCTTGTAAAAGATGCGCCCGATACATTCGCACGAGGACGAATCTTGCCGGGGTCGTCATCAACACCGTTCCAACCATTCAAATCCAGTGCGGTGTATGTCACTGTCGGCTCAATCCAATTACCATTTCGCTGGAACCCATATGTTACTTCCCGCAAATAGCCTGCTTTCAACAAAGCCGTCAGCTCGCCCTCGTAGTCATCAATCTCACGATCACTCGGGTCGTTATAGAAGCGCTGGATGCGTTTAAGATCGGTCGCCATTTTTGACGCCATGTGCCGAGCGTGCGTTATCGTAAACGTTTGGCTCTCAGTGTGTGTAAAACTCATGGTCATATCTGATACCTATCCCTGAAAAGCCGAGCCGAAGACACGCTGCCAATGTCGGATCGTGTCTTGTTTTGTTGGGCATCGCAGAGCCGTCTCAATTGCATCACCGGCGTCCAACGCCGCATCAACAATGTCGTCAGCTTGCGCTTGCGTATAAAGCTGCGAGACATTGTTCTCTGCGTTGACAGGGTCAATGATCTCTACAGGGGTTCCAAAGACTTTTGCCGTCGACTTTGGATAATAGTCGTCGAAAATGATGCGCTCATTTAGTCCGGAATTTGCAATGTAACTGAAGAATGCCTGTAAGGCCTCAGGGTAATCAGAAAAGTCCTGGCCCTCATCCAGCATCTTGGACAAGACCATTTCTGCCATGAACGATTTGAAGCGGAAGCCGTCCTTTTCACGCTTTTCCTTGCGTACCCAGTATTTTACCAACCGAATGACTTGAGCGAAATCCTTGTCCGCCAGCGTCTTCCGCTTCCGGATGAACTCGAGGTGTCTTGGCACGCAGGTCCGCAAAAAGGAGCCATCTTCTTGGTTTACAAGGTTGCCATACCAATCTGGATCCCCGTCATACAAAATTGGCACGATGTCTACATCTAGCCCGCTCCCAAGAAACGAGACAGTAACACAGTAAGTCTTTGGCTGGACCTGCTCGGGTTTGAAATTTGGAAACGCTTTGCGCAACCGCTCCGCAAGATATTCCATTAATGCGTCGATGTCCGATGGAACATCCGACCCGCTGATGTAGCAACCAACATCGATGTCGTTGAGTGTCCTGAGGCCAGTGCCTTTGGCCAAACTTCCCGACAGCAGCATCTTGCGAAGTGCAAAATCTGGGTGATCTTTAAGATAGCCTTCCAGCTTATCGCGTAAGTTGCGCGCTTGCATTCGGAATTTATCCGCTTTGTCTTTGGGCAGGTTGATCTTGTCTGTTCCGAACTTTGCAATCTCAGCGTGTCCAATATGGTCTCTACTCATCACTTTTGTCCTAATATCTGCCCAAAACAGGGTGCTCTGGCGGCTCTTGCTTGACCGGTGTCCGTAACTTCTTCATAAGTTATTTAGTCATTTTGATATAATGAGTCAAGAAACTAGACTGGTTATTCACTAAAGGGGAAGATAAGTGGGCGAAATTGACGGTGCAAAGGCATTAAAGAAGGCGAAGTGGAACGTCAAAAAGCGGTTGGAATTCATAGAGTTCCGCCTGTTTTGGGACGCAAAGTTAAATCGAAAGGATTTGGTCGATACTTTTGGGATTTCGGCGCAGCAGGCATCCGCCGACATCGCAACCTACGAAGAAATGGGGCCCCAAAATCTAGCCTACGATTCGGCCCAAAAAACCTACCTTCGAACGGACAGGTTCTCTCCAAAGCTGATAGGTGCCTGGACTCATCGGTATCTGCTTCAACTGGTTGCTATCGAGAATGGATGGATGGACGCTGAAGATACTTGGTTTGAAGAAGAACAGCCTGTGGAGATCAAAACGCTGACAAGAAAGCGTGTCGACTCTCAAGTGCTGATGAGCGTTTTAGATGCTATACGGGGGCACAAGAGTCTCGAGATGTTCTATCGCTCAATGACTGGATCTACGGCGTCCGACCGGCTGATCGAGCCACACGCGTTGAGCTATAATTCCGGCCGATGGTATGTGCGAGCTTGGTCCGCCGAGCATAATGACTTCAGGGACTACAATCTGAACAGGATCGAGCGGGCAAAAGCTGGTGTCCCGGCATCGATTGATCGGGCCTTAGATTTTCAGTGGCACCACACGATTGATCTTATCATTGTTCCCAACCCGAAGCTCCCAAAAGAACGGCAGGCCGCTGTCGAGTATGAGTATGAAATGAGCAATGGCAGGATTGAGGTGAATTGTCGTCTTTCAGTGAGCTTTTATCTGATGAGTGAACATAATCTTGATGTTGAGCCTGGGGTCCTAGACCCGCTTAAACAGCAGCTCGTGTTGGAAAATAAAGATGAAGTCTTACAGACACGTAAGGTAGCAAGAAAACTATCCAAGGATGCCCTCAAACGCATCGGCGGATCAGGTCACTTATGATTCTTGATGCACTTTTGTTGTTTGGGAGCAGAGCTAGGGGTGATCACTCTGCCTCCTCAGACATTGACCTTCTTGCTGTCACAGACAACAAGAAGCCAACGGTCTCAGGTAGTGCCGACGCATCACTGTTTCATTACAGCTTTGACTGGCTTCGGGATAAGGCTTCAGCTGGGGATCTTTTCGTTTGGCACTTGGTTACTGAAGCCATCGCCATTTATGATCCTGCTGATAATTTGAGTGCCCTAGGGCAGGAATTTAGGTTCAAGGACGACTATCGAAAGCAAATCACACATGCCTCTGATGTGGGTTGGCTGATTTCACTTTTAGGGGATGAGATGTCGGCGAAGGAGGCAAACCGATGGCTTGCTTGGGCCGTCAGGACAATTTCGATAGCTCATGCTGCTACCATACAGAAGCCCGCCTTCTCCGGGTCTGCGCTTGCGGAGGTACTCGGATACTCTGATATTGAAGTTCTTGTACGTCAAAAGGACAGGAAAACCTTTGACGACGCTGCTCGAAGGCTTCTCAAGAAGTTTCTTGGGGCATTGGGTTCAGGGGAACCAATTCACCCACCACATTCCATCGACCGGTTTCGCTCGCATTTTGAAGCCACTGAAAATGAGGTCGGGTTGACTATATTGAATGGGCGGTTGCTCGGACCACCCTACCACAGTTAAATGTACTTCTATCCTTGCTGTTTGGGACGCATTCGTATTCAGCAAATTCAATGATGGTGAGCTGAAGGATATAGAATATATCGCCTCGAAGCTCGGCCAAATATTCGATCTTTCTGATGTGAAATTAAAGGATCAGAATTACGGGTCGTTCCAGACGCTATCGCTAGAAGTGCAGCTTTTGAAAGACCCGCCTTTCTTCAATCAGAAGCGATCAACTGGTCTGGACCACCACTCAATCGGCTCTGTGTTGTTTACCCGTCTAATGGCCTCATTCACGCTTTTGAGCGGGTTCGGCTCCGCGAAATAAAGGTTGTCGCGCTCTGTCGGATGGCGGTTTCTGACGATAGCTTCCGGCGGGACATCCTCAAGGTGCAGACGGTCAAAAAATTGCTGTGCTTCGCCCCCCAGCAATAGAAACACGGGGCAACCCTCTGGCCTCCGGGTTAGCTGCCGGACGAGATATGACGATACGGGATTCCAAAAGCTACGGTGCGCGCTAAGGTGAGCTGACTCTGTATAAGTCCAAGACGCATTCAAACAAAGAACGCCCTGTTCTGCCAGCCGATCAAAGCACCTTCTTATCGTTTCGGCACGCTCTGCTAAACCGTGACAAAAGCCTTCAGGCAAGGCCTGACCTTGGACGTCGAGCGCAGACTGCCCAAGGACGCGGAGGGCTGGTCTGAGTGCTCTAGCCGCTGCGTCCGGCGTTCCATCCTCAAAAGCACGCCCGGTTGCAGCTTCGATCGTTGGATAGGGGTCTTGACCCAACACTACGACCCGGACATCCGAAGGTTCTATATGCTCAAACGGCAGACAAACATGGGAACCTTCAGGTGCATTGGCGTGGCGGGCAGCCAATCGACCGGGCCAAACAGAAGCTTCTTCCGCTATTTCTAAAGCTTCTGATACCTGGGCGACACCTGGAGGAGGGCAGCCCTCTAGAAATCTAGGCCAGTCAGACTGCTGTTGCAGATCGTCGCGCCAACCTGTGAAGCGGTCCGCTAAAAATACCCTCAGTAATGCCAAGTTACCATATCCCTTTGCTTTCATTCACAACTTCTGATGCCCAATGATTTTTGATCCAAAATTTCTTAAGAGCAGGTAGTTTTGCTGGCCTAAGAAGCATCATTTTTTAGTATGGATTCTGAGCCGCGTTTTTGGCCTTGGTGCTTAAACCGCTCATGTTGTTTGTGGCCCAAGGTTGATCGAACTGCAGTTTAACAGAAGTCATCAAATGTTTCTCCGCCTTCCCAAGGTAAGCCCTGCGCCAGGGTGAATTCTTTCTCCGCCCCTTCCTTTGTGAAAAAGGTGCCAAGACTCTCATGGACGAACGTGTTGTCCTCGAATGTCACCTGCGCAAGAGACCAAGGCTTGATAGCACCCTCGCCATGCGCACCAAGAATGAATAGCGCGGTGCAATCGGCGGATTTGGCTGCTTTGCCAACTATGGTCTGATCGAAGGGGGTAACGACAGCTACCGACCCTTCCTTCAAGCGGCGGTAGTAGGTGTCCAGCGGCATTTCCTCCGTCGTGTCAGGACATAGCGGAAACTCTGCGGGCACTCGCCAGTTGCGCTGGACGGCTCCAGGGGTCTTTGAGGTGACGAGTTGCTCAGTGGGTTCTTCTTCTGGAGTGGCGTCACGCCCAAATATCCAGTCGCCGAGCGTGCCGCTGCCTGACGGGCGGTCAGATTGCGCCCAGTCAAGCATACGCTTGCGGCTGGTCGCCGCTTCGGAGGGTGAGACAGCCCGCATCCATTCGAAATCCTTAGTCAGCGTGCCATTTTTTGGATTACGTGGATCAGCAAGGAACTCCTCAATGCTGCCGTAGAGAAATTCTACACGCTTTGCCGAGATCGGATTGAGGAGAATGTTCTCGAGCCGAGTGACCCATCGGAGGTTATTGGGGCGGTTGTTGCGCCGGTTCGTGTCGATGTGGTCGACAACATGGCCCTTGCTTGGTGGCTCACCGTTGAACGCCGTTGCGACGATCCGGTGGACCTTGTGCGCAGAGACGGCCATATAGCCATCGCTTGGGCTCGGCGTGCCGAACGTCCAGGTTTCATCTAGGGGACGCTTGCGTTTGGCCGCCCGAGCGCGACGCAGAACAGCGCCATTGTCTCGAACGCAGTAGTCCTCGCCACGATAGGTACATGAGGCTTCTATTTCGAAGGCATGGAGGTCAATATCATTCTGCATAATTGGTTTCGATTTTCTTTAGGTAAATTGATTGTCAGGAGCGAATGTGATCGCACTGGTAGGATTGGATTGTTTTTATCTGTTTTTGCCAGCCCTGCAATTCAAGGGCATGTCTCAGATCTTTTTGTATACGTCATTTGCTGAAGCTGCTGCCGATCCTCATAACCTGCAAGGCTTCAAAAGCTTGTTATAGCCATCGGCAGATGGACCGTGACTTGCTGGCTATTGCTGCGGGGGTTCCTCTTGTCCTTGAGCAGGTCGAACCGCCAGCACAGTTGCAACGAGGCCGAAATTGGGAAAGTGATTGCGGTGCTTGGGTTGGGCCGTAGCATGGCTCGGATGCTTTGCTTTTATCGACTTGGGGTGCGAGACTTCGCCAACCTTATTGCGGTGTTAATATCGCTTGAGCGATTGCAGCGACGTAGTCACCGGCTTTCTCCATATGTGTTGAGTTGCTCGATAATGCTGGTCGCAGCTGTCGTCCCATCCACAAAGGTTGTCACCGATCTTTTTCCCCTGTCCCACCAAAGACAAGAGGTGGGCCATTCCTCGCGGGACAAAAAGAGCGGTGCCTGCCCCTCTCCGCTGCGCTTCGCCTTCGGTGTGTAAGGGCCTTAGCCAGCTGCAAAGTGACCATCATTGCAACGCAAACAAGGAGAAAAGCAATGACCACGAACTGCATCAAATTCACAAGCGACGATATCGAAACAGCAAAAGGCGTAGGGTCCATTTCAACCCTAAACTTCGACATCGACATCACAGTCGAACCCATCGCCAGCAGCAACCCCATGGCACCGACGCACCGCGTCCTTGGCCGCTCCCCTCGCGGCAAACTGGTCGAATGCGGTGGCATCTGGAAGAAGCAGAACAAGGACACCGGCTCTGACTACTTCACCCTGACGGTCCGCGATCACGCCTTCAACGCCAACCTTGGCAAAGCCGCGAGCCAAGATGACATGTCCCTGCAGGCCATCATCCCCTGGGGTCCCAAAGAGGCCGCTTAACAAACAAGCCAGACCGCTTCGGCGGTCTGGCTTAATGCGTGCAGATGTGAGATTTCGACCTCGCGTGAAGTATGTATGTCCGAAATATGTAGTAATCTTCGGACTCGCATTTGTCCGAAACTTGTGGCATATTTCGGACATGACAGATGATGCGCAACCCAAAACACTGCCAGATCTCTTGCGCGCGCGCATAAATGATGCGCCGCGCCAAGTGTGGACGCCGGCCGATTTTGCTGACATTGGCGCTCGCGCTGCCGTCGACAAAGCGCTGCAACGCATGGTGGCGTCTGGCCAACTGCGTCGCATTGAGCGTGGGCTCTACGACAAGCCAGCCCAGAATGCACTGACAGGAAAATCAACTGTACCAGACTACCGCGCTGTCATCGATGCGATCGCGCGCCGTGATCAAGTCCGCTGGCTGATCGATGGCATGACGGCTGCGAACACGCTTGGTCTTACCAATGCTGTGCCAGCCAAAATCGAGGTGCTGGTCGATGCACGGCTCAAGCCGGTCACGTTGGGCAATCAAAAGATCGTCTTCAAACATGCGGCCCCAAGTCGGCTATACTGGGCGGGGCGGCCGGGCATGTATCTGGTTCAGGCCTTGCACTGGCTTCATGACGTTATGTCGAATGATGTCGAAGGGGCGGTTGTCCGCAAGACTGTCCGGCGTCTGCTTGCCGATAAAAAATCGGGTTCGGGTCTTGCTGATGATCTGAAGGCAGGCCTGTCGGCCATGCCGATCTGGATGCAGGATATTTTGCGTGCGCCTCTGTTTGATGCGGCAGAGGGAGATCAGTGATGAGCACCGCAGGTTTTCAGAAGATCATTGCTGCCAGTGCTGCAGATCGTGCTGATCTGTTTCTCACTACTGCCAATAGGCTTGGCGCGCCGCTGATCAATATCGAGAAAGACTTCTGGGTCTGCTGGACGCTGAATGCGCTCTACCATCGGCTTCCTGCTGGTGGCCCACGGCTCCTGTTCAAAGGGGGGACATCCGTCTCAAAGGCCTACGGTTTGATTGATCGGTTTTCCGAAGACATCGATGTGACCGTCTTTCGCGATGATCTTGGCCATGGGGCATCGCCCGAGGAGCTGGCCGCGCTCTCTGGGAAGAAACGCAAAGCTGCCATTGAGGCGATCCAGAACGATTGCCAAGCTTATATTACGGGACCGCTTCTTGAGGCGTTATCCCAACTGATCGCCGAGGACACGGTTGGTGAAGGGCGGATCGAAATCGATCCTGACGACGGAACGGGACAGACGCTGCTTGTCTGGTACCCACGGGTCGACGGCTCCGACACGGGTTATGTTCAAGCGACAGTCAAAATCGAGTCCGGTGCGAAATCAGCCCTCGACCCGAACAGCCCGCAACTGATCCGTCCTTACATCTCGGATGATTTGGACGGCATCGATCTTGACGTCCCAGACGTGCGAACCATCGATGCGGAGCGCACCTTTTGGGATAAAGTCGTCATCTTGCACGGGCTGCGGAATTGGTTTGATACGCGCGGGGAGTTGAAGCAGGACGGGCAGCGCATCTCGCGCCACTACTACGATCTGCATTGCATGTTGGAAACCGAGACGGGCAAAGCTGCTGTTGCAGACATTGAGTTGGGCGCGGACTGTGTGGCCCACGCGAAGACATTTTTTAACCGTCCTGATTTCAACCTCGCCACGGCCGAACCTGGCACATTTTCTCTCTTACCGTCTGACGACATGGCCACGCGGTTGATCGGTGATTACAAAAATACCGAAGCTATGATCTTTGGTGAAGCCCCACCCTTCGATGCAATCTTGGCGTCGATAGGGTCTCTCGAGGACCAGTTGAACCAACCATGATCCGGCGGCTTTGAGGCTGTGATCAAATGTTGCGCGGCGGTTTGGCTTGTGTGTGGTTTGCCGCGACTTCGCGCTTGAGCGCGTAAAACGGTCCTCTGTCGAGTGCAGGGAAACTGGTGGACGACGTTCGATCTATCATCCCGTTGTGCCCCTTCCCATTGACCTGTTGGCCCATCAGATCGCTAGCCCGGAGGCGAGCGGTCTGCAACGCTTGGGCGAGGTTTCTGGACGGCTGACGCCTTGCGCTTTGCGCACAACAAACATCGCCCGTCGCGTGCTCCATTTCATTGCGCCCCTAGTTGGGTGCAGCCCACTCTGATGCCTCCGGTCTTTTCCACGATCCGTCCAACGACGATCAATGGAAAGGATCACAACATGACATACGAACAATCCCTCGACCTCGCAGAACTGCAAGCTGACATGGCCTTTGAAACCTACCTCTCAGCCTTTGAAGAAGGCGACCATCCCGAAGTCATCGACAGCCTCGCAACCGAGGCTCTGATCGCACAAGATCGCTGTGCAGATCTGCGCTCTCATGATCTGGCTCATTGAGCCAGAGACCCCTGCGGATTGAGTGATCCGCAGGGGTCAGAGACCTCCTGTAGGAAGCCCTGATAGGCAATTGCAGAAGCTGATGCCGACGTGGTCGGACGTCAGCTTTCTTGGTGTTTTCATGCTTATCACTTGATGCGCCTTGAGGGTGCAGACCCATGAGTGGTGTTTTGTAGGTGAAGGCCCGCGCTCGCTTTGTGCGAGCTGCCAACAGGGTCAGTCAGAATGTTTCTGATAGTTGGTGTGGCCTCTGGGAAGCGGCGTGAAGCGCATAGAAATCGAATTCATGCAAAAAGATAAATTGCGCAATATGTATTATTGATATATGAAGGAAGGAGAAGAGAAGGACGTTGGCAGGATATGCCACTTGTCTGCGACATTTGTCCGAGGGGTCTGAGAGCGTGCCACGCAAGAAAGAATCCACCAACACGCGCGAACGCGTTTGCTTGCAAACGCTGCCTCGCACGCGCCGTCGGATGTTTGATTTTGGATGTAGCGAGGTACGCTTGTGATGAAGACAGGAAGACCAAAACGCCTCAAGCTGGAGCAGCGCATTGAACTGGCGCGGCGCTACCATGCAGGTGAAACCCCAAAGGTCTTGGCCGAAGCCTACGGCGTCTCGCGCAGGCATGTGACGCGGCTTGCCAAGGAAGAGCAGGGTGAAGGTCTCGCTGTGCGTGATCCCTCTGAGCGGGTCAGTTTCCGCGCCTCAGCGTCAGAGCTCGCAGCCTTTGATGCGGAGTGGCAGACACGTGGTTTTGCCAACCGCTCGCAAGCCCTCAATGCAGTGTTGCGTGGGCGGTGTGGGCTCCTTGATGTGCCGCGCGATTTGGTTGCTGAATTCTGTGCCAGTTGGCGACAAGCCAAGGATGTCAGTGATGCCGGTTTGGCGCTCGCAAAGGCTGTGCATCGCGGCAAGATTTCCGTGTCGCTTGAGGACCGCGCATTGCTTGTAGACCTGCTTGATCTTGCGCAGAGCATGAGCCGTGAGCTCGGCCAGATAAAGGATGCAGCGCAGGTCAGGCGCAAGCAGGATTGGCCGTTAAAGGAAGAAGGGGATGCTGCCCTGCGGGCGCATCCAGAAGAGCCTGCGCGGGCAGCATCCGGGCTGCGCTTGGTGGCCGGAGAGGGCGGCCGCGAAGGGGCGCGGGTGTCGGTAGCTTTGGCTCCAGCTGGAGGGGTTGCGTCGAAGGCAAGCGATGCCGTTGTTGATCGGAACATCTCCAATGGCTGATCCGCTTGCCCTCTACAGCTCTGTCATGGGGAAGCTCTGGGAGGATGAGCGGATCCGGGGCAAAGCAGCGGCGCGGATTGATGCGCGCATCGCGGGTCGGCGGCAGGGGCGCAGCTTTGGGCGCGTGGGATCGATGTCAGCGCGCAACGTCGCCAAGGCCGCCAGTGGTCAAAGCCGCGCGGCCGTGTTCAAGCGGATCAGGGCAGGGGGCTGCAAGACGCAGGCCTCTCTTGGCAATCAGCTTGCCTATATCAATGACAAGGCAGTCTATACCTATTCAACCATGACCAATGCCCTGACCGAAGACGCGGTGCTGTCTGAGGATCAGAAGGCCGACATCATCGAGGCTTGGTCCGAGACATGGCGCGGATCGACCAAGCTCGGTTTCACCTCGCATATGCTGCTGTCGTTTCCAACGGACGTCACCGTCGATCAGGTGCGCGATATTGCGGTGGATTGGACAGAGCATTTCTTTGAGAGCGGTGAGTATGGCGATCAGTGGGATTACGTTCTCGCCGTACATGACGACCGCGCCCACAAACATGCTCACATCATTCTGAACAATCGCGGCCTCGATCAGGGCACGTGGTTTTCTTGCTGGGCCG
Source organism: Roseobacter sp. MED193 (assembly GCF_000152965.1). GTDB lineage: Bacteria > Pseudomonadota > Alphaproteobacteria > Rhodobacterales > Rhodobacteraceae > Pseudophaeobacter. The sequence continues at coordinate 98,197 of NZ_AANB01000012.1, forward strand.
AAGGCGTGATGTCGCCGCAGCTGATGCGCGAAAAGCAGGCCGAGATCGCCGAAGGCTACGGCGTCATGCTCGATGCCACCACGCGGCTTGAGCGCGGCATCTTTGAGAAGCCCGCAGGCCTCGCTGAAATCTACCGCGCCAAAGAAGAAGCACGACTGCCGCGCGAGATCATCATGACGGCTGAGCAGTCTGCCGTCGCACAAGCCCAAGTCGTGGGCTTTGCCAAAGACTACACCGAGTTTGCAGACCTGCTGGACCGCATGGATCAGCGCCATCTGGCCCGCGCCGTGCGTGGCATGGCCAACAACCTTGGCACAGTCACCCCGTGGAAGTTCACCGAAGGAGAGATCGATATGAAAGACATCAAAACCGTCGGTGATGCCATCGACTATTCTGAGCGCACGATTGAAGCGTTGCGGCTGAAGGCCGAAGAATTGGATGTAACCGAACGCGCAGCGTTTGAGGCAAAGGCCGCTCCTGTCATCGCAGATCTGTCGCAGATGGTGCCCGACCCAGAATTGCGGACCCGGTTTGGTAAGCAGCTTGAAGAGCCCTATCCGCCTGGTGCAGGAAGCGAGGTGCTGATCGCAGCACTGCAATCGGGCAATGGCGATGGCTTGAAAGATGTTCTCGCGCAGGCTGATGAGGCGGGCATGGATGGTGACGAGTTGGTCGCACGCATCACAGCTGGCGGCACCAAGAATTATGGCATGGCGCAGGACTGGGTTGAGCGTGATATGAATGCCGTCCTGAGCAAAGACGGGCTGACGGTCGAGAGTGCCAGTGATGAGCAACTCGATAGGGCCTTGGAACGTGTGGACGGGGTTATGGAAGCCCTGACCGAGCGGGCCAAAGAACTGGGCGTCGCAATTGGACTCGGCCTTGCAGAGGAAGAAGCGGCAGACCTGCCTTTGATTGATGAGGATGATCGCAGCCCCAATACCTATCTGCAGGATTTGGCGGATATGCTGCGCGACGGGCAGTTGTCGGAAGCCCAAGAAGAAACCGTTGAGCGCACCTTGCAGGCCGAGTTGTTCAAAGAGCTGGGTGAGGAAGGCCTCGGCGAGCTGCGGCGTGGGAACTATGAAGTCCTTGATGACGTGTTGCCCAGCAAGATCGATCAGATCACCGTCACGCAAGAATTCTTGGAAATGACCTTCGAAGAAACCGGCGACCAAGTGTTCACCGATCGCGCATCCAGTCTGCAGCAGGACAAGGCAACCGAAGTGGCGCAGCTCAAAGGGCAGCAAGAGGCTCAGGCCTTGGGCAAAGATCTCGGGCGCGATCGTGGTCTCGACGACGATATGGAATTCTAGAGCGAGGATGAACAGATGAACAAAGCATTTCCTCTTTGGGCTGCCCTGCCCTTTGGCGCAATCTGCGGCGCGATCCTCGGGACAATCGTTGCCAGCTTCTATCTAACCTTGGCGCTGCGCACGGGGTTTGGGAATTTCGACATGTTGGCGGTTTGGAATGCCAGCACGGGATTGCGCGCGGCACACCCCGAAGCGTTCAAGGTGGCTTACGGTGCCGTTGGCTTTGGATCCCTCGGGCTCGGTGGTCTTGCGCTTGCATGGACCTGGAAGAAAGAACGCGATGACTATGGTTCAGCCCATTGGCAAACCAAAGCCGAGCTTATGAAAAACGACATGCTCCACGAACCAGGGGAGGGGTTTGTCTGCGGCAAGCTCGGACTGCCAAGGTCAAAGGGCGGGTTCATTTCCTCCGCGGCCATTCCGCATGTGATGATGGTGGCCCCAACGCGGGCCGGTAAGGGTGTTGGCTTCGTGATACCGAACTTGATGGCCTTCGCAGGCTCGGTTGTGGTGCTCGATGTCAAAGGCGAGAACTTTGAGAAAACCTCTCGTTTGCGCGCGCTCAATGGAGATGAGGTCTATCGCTTCAGCCCCTTTGATTGGTCCAATGCCACGCATCGCTACAATCCGCTGTCGCGCATCGCCAAAGCACCAACCTTTGCGCAGCGGTTCACCGAAGTCAGCATCTTGGCCGATCTGTTCCTCGATAAGGATAACAAGACGCTGGATACGTTCTCTGAAGCGGGCAAGTCGATCTTTGTGGCCGCCTGTCTGCTGGCGATCCAGCGGGGGACGGCAAACCTTGGCGAAGTGAACAAGATCGTTGCGGGCGGTGAGTACAAGAATGCGCAATACAAAACCTATGCCGATGAGGCCGAGGAAGCCATTCTACGGGAGCTTTGGACCAACGCGGCGAGTGCGTCATCGCGATTGCTGACGTCGAATATTCAGGCGCTGATGACTGCGGGTCTAAAGCAATGGGACAATCCGGCGGTACGCTCAGCCACGCAGGACAGCGATTTTGACTTTGCGACGTTCCGCAAGACGCCGCAGTCGCTCTATATTGCGGTGTCTGAGGATCATATCGCGACGCTGGCACCACTGTTGCGGCTAATGTTCGCGGACTTGATCGCGTCAATCCGGTTGAAAGAGCCGGGACCAGACGAGCCATGGCCCGTTATGATGATGATTGATGAATTCCAGCAGATGGGCGCGATGCCATATCTGGAGCGCGCGATCCATTCGTTGGCGAGCTACGGTGGCAGGGTGGCGATGATCGCGCAGTCCCTGGCGTCGCTGGATCGGATTTATGGATCTGAAGGTCGCGAGAGCTTGGAGAACGGGGCAGGGCTGAAGCTTTACATCACGCCGCGGGATCAGCGGACGGTGAAGGAGGTGTCGGCTGCCGTGGGGAGCACAACGCGGGAAGCTGTGACGCGGATGTATGGGCGGAACAAGGGGATATTGGGTGCGACCTCGACATCGGCGCGATTGGAAGAGCGGCCGTTGTTGTCAGAAACTGAGGCGCGTCTGATGGATCCTGATGAGGTGATCATTCTCGCTTCACCGCAGCATCCGATCAAAGCGCAAAGGGTGAAGTATTTCGATGATCCGGTGTTTAAGGCGATGGACGCCAAACAGAAGGACATGCCGTTTCCTTATCCGCCAAGTGTGGAAGGTGTTGGGCCATGGGGTGTCGGAAGTGACGAAGACAGAGCGCAGGGGGCGAATGATACCGCGGGCCATCCGCCGGCGCGAGAACGTGCGGAACGGCGCGAGGCGCGGGGGATGCGGGTCATGGCCGAAGGGGTTGAGATGGAGCAGCAGCCTACGCCGGAGACGTTGGAGCGCGAGGCGGATGTACCGAAGGCTTGGGAGCGAACGCTAGATATGCGGGAAGAGATGATTGAGGAGATGTTAGGGGAATAGAACCTACCGTCGCGACCAACAGCGGACGTTGGAGCAAGCCATAGCGAATTCACAAATTGAGCCCAATGCGGAAGTGTAAGAAACCTGCTGCATGCGCTCGCAGGAAAAGAATTGTAGCACAGCGGAAGAACTTGGCGCTGCAGCGCAGCCAGAAGATCGGTCGTTCGAACGTTTTGCAGCGAGATCCATATGGGTAAAGCAGACTTGTGCAGCTACTGCGATGTCTCACACCGAAATCCGCCGCTTTTCAATCGGAGCGTTTGCGGCCGCGCAGCAGATCCACAAGGCTGATCATCAATCAGTTCTGATCTCAACAGATTTCAATTTGCCCATTTGCTGGGGCCGATTTCGAAGGCCGGGACGCAGAGTTTTTCAACCAGTTGACACTGAACAGGATGCGAAATCAGAATTGTCAAAGACAAATCTGCATTTACAGCAATGGGAATGCGGCCGATTCAATTGCGCGGCCCGAGACAAATCACGCCCGCATCACCAGGTCGAAGTTAGCCTAGTCGTTAAACTCCGGACCCGCTTGTTTCGCTCTGGTTAGGTGGTCCCGCAAGGCCGCAGACGCGCCGACGAGATCCTTGCGATCAAGATTATCCAGTATCCCGATATGCTCCAGACAGGAGTCTGTCAGACGTCCGGCATCTATCAACGACTGGTACTCCATCAAGCGACGCAAACGGTTCTGATGCGCGACGGCCTGAACGACAAAACGATTGTTGGAGCATTTTGCAAGGAATTCGTGGAAGTCCTCATCCAGCCGGATGATTTCAGCCAAGTTGTGTTGGCGTCGCCCACCCAGCACTCTCTCATGGCGGGTGCGCAGGCTTTCCGCCCGGTCCGCGTCATATCTGAACTCCGGGCTCAGAAGCGCGGCGGGCTCGACCATAGCCCGGAAATCAAAACTTTCATCATGGGCGGATGCTGAATTCAAAGTGGGTTCGAACTGCCAGCCGTAACCCGGCATGCGCGAAACTAATCCCTCTTCAGCGAGCGTGCCCAACACCCGCGAGGCAGTCATCTTGCCAAGGTCGTAGCGGGTTCTGATTTCACCCTCGGACACTTCCTTGGGAACTTTCCCATTGAACCAGTCCTTGGCAATCTGCTCTTTCAGCTTCTCATCGTCCTCTTTTGGCAACTGCTTGATCGTCTTCAAAGCGACTGAGGCAGGGGCAACCACAAAGAAACCTCTGTTTGCCAGCTTCTCGACCGCGCCGAGACCTACAAGAAAGTTCAGGGTTGCACGTATTGGGGTTCTGGACACTCCAAACTGTTCGGAAAGTTCGACCTCACGCAGGTGATGGCCCGGTTTGATCTCGCCGTCCGCCACAAGTTGCAATAACTGCCGGGCAAGGCGGACCTGTAAATCGCTTTTTGAGGCCTTGGCGTTCATGGTGCTTCCAATTGCATTTCTCATGCGGGATAACACAATGTCCCGCCATTGAAAAAGGCCTATTGCGGCAGCATATCGAAAGGTGTTTCATCATTGAAACGCCGCAACACGTTGGCCGTCATTCTGGCGATTTCATTGTCGTAGCTGTTCCAGGCCATGGCGCCTGCCCAGGCAATCGAGCCTGTGGAAAAGACAGCGCCGCCGCCGATGGTTTCGAAAAAGGTCAGATCGGCACGGATGATGTCCGCCTGTGTCCCACTCCAGTCCGGGGTTGGATCCAACAGGTCTTCGGGGGTCATCAGGTAGATGTCGGTATGCCGGGTGGACGATGCCAGAACCAGCGCGTGTCCGGGTGTGCCTTGCACCGCATCTGCCCGGTCGACTTCAAGACCTGCAGCCCCGCCACCCGCAAGTCCGAAATCGCCGATTTTTGGTCCCTCGATCCCATCGAAAATGAACGCCACGCGCGGATTGGTGGCCTCGGGGCTGAGCACATAAGGTTCCGACACATCGAAACCCTGAGAGGTCATGCCAACGCCGCACAAATGGTTCGGCGGATGGTCATTGCGCCGCCACAATCCTCCGTATTCACCGGTAAAGCCGTGATAGAATTGGCCGTGCCCGGGCTCCCAGGGTCGGATCCCGGCCTCAGAGCGACGGCATTCCATGATACCGGGCATGTCTTCGTTGAAGCTGACCACCCAGTAAAAGCCATTGCCACCCAGATACATCAACCGACCGCCGCGATCGGTGAAACCTTGCAGGGCCTCGACCATGTTGCGGGTGTAATACTCGGGATGGGTGCCGGTCAGGATGACGTTATAGCGCTGCAACAACCTCAGGCCGTCTTCGTGCATGTCTTCGTCGGTGATGACGTCATAGTCCTGTTCAATGGCATCCAGCCAGCCAAGAATATGCGTGTCGGCATTGAACTGCCAGATATTGGAGCCAAACCCACCAAGGAATGATTTCACCTTTGGTTGCAGGTCAACAATGGGGCGTAGACGTGAGCTGTGGAAAACCCCCATTTCGTCATCATGGGTCTCATAGACTGAAAATCCGATGCCGGGGTTGTCCTGCAGGAACATGTGGTGGTGATCAAGCTCGACCGCGCGGCCCATGCCGATTTCAGTACCCGGCACATCCATGCCCAGCCGGTGGTTGGCATAGGCCAGATAGCTGCAGGTGGGGAAAAGGAAGGCGACCTTGTTGCCCGATGGCTTGTTGCGTGGGGGACGGACGGCAAAGACGCAATAATAGGCGTTATCTTCATCGCCATCTGGCACCAGCCGTACCGAATAGACACCACTTTTCAAATCCTTGGGGATTGTGAGTGAGAAATCCACGTCCCAGCCGGCGTCATACATGTCCGTCGAATGGAAATGGATCGCCGAATAAAGATCCGGGCGCAGTTTCCAATCCAGCTCTTGCCCCTTCCAGAGCCAACCCGTCATCGCGCGGGTGGGGGCGTTGTGGATTTGGCCATGCAGTTGATAGGGCGAGATGTCGCAAATGGTCTGCGTTGTCATCTTGTGTGAGAAATCCCATGCCCCGAGCAAAGAGCGTTGCCGCCGCAGCAATGCGAAATCGCCAAGCAGGTTTCGCAGTGTTTCGGGGGCAACAACGGTGTTGAACAAGGCCGGGCGGTCTACGCGGCCGTCCAGAAAGCCTGTCAAGGCGCCGTCTGGCCCACGGGTTGCTGCGATGATGCATTCCTTTGCGGTTTCACCTGTTCGATCCAACGGGGCTGAAATGACTTCCGCGCGCGGCGGCTCGCTTGCCGCGTCGTGATCCTGTGACATGGCCAGCGACAGTAAACCATCGCTTTTTGAATAGCTCAAAGAGACGATATGCCAATGTTCGGTCGAAAGTGGCGTAGCGCTGGTCAGACACGCCCCACCCGCCACGCCGGTCAGTCGGCCCTTTTCATCGATGCCAATCTCGGCAAGGCCCGGAAGGGCGATGATACTACGCCTGCGCCCATCAAGCAGAGAGGGTTTCACAACCGCCGCGAGGGTAAATTCGTCGATCTGACCAAGGGCGTCCAAATCGGGAATCAGCACGCACGAGCCAGGCAGAAAGGGCTTGGCGATGGCATCACGCGCGCCGCCGAGATCGAGGTCGATCAGCTTGTCTTTGTAGCCTGGACCGTCGGGATTGGTATCACCTTGGATGATCTGGCGGAAATCGGGGCGGTAGGATTTAGCCCCGAACGAACTGACCATCACGTCAATGGTCTCACCTGGCTCTACAGTCAGTTTGTTTGTATATCCAACTATTGGCAGCATTCTAGTTCCCCTTATCCGGTCTGCGACAACAGGGCGTCGACGTCCTGACCCGTCAGATCCATCCAGCGGCGTTTGAAAATATCGCGCTCAGCCTCCAGCAAGTCAAAATAGACCACGCCCTCGACCATCTCGACCTTGGATCCGCGAGCTTTGGGCAGCTTGCCCAGTCGCCATTTTGAATGGCGCTCCTCGATCACCAAAATGTATTTGAAAGCCCAGTCCGCCCCACGCATCCGGTTCAGCACGCGCTGCAGCCCGGGGCTGTGATAGCCGATCGGCTGTGCCAGAAATTCGCGGGCAAAAGGATGGTCACTGTCTGAAATCTGATAGCGCGCCATGCGGTTCTCCTAGGAAAAGACCGGGGCAATGGCTTTGCCCCGGCAAGTTGCAGGGAGGTTCTGTTGATTTCGCAGCCACGAGGGTGACGGCTGGCATTGGCAATCTTCGCGGCAGGTCATCGTTCCGATACCTCATCATAAAGATGGCAAAAGACCTTGCCGCCACCGGCGCTATAGGCTTGTGGCAGCGTTTCGCCACACATTGCCATGCGCTCGGGGCAGCGTCCGGCCAATGGGCAACCTGTCGGGGATGCGCCTTTGTCGTCCACTTCAAGGTGGACGGTATCATCATCAATCAGGCCACTGGCGGCCTGAAGCCCGCGCGTATAGGGATGACGCGCCCGTCCATAGAGCAGCCGCCGCCCACAGTCTTCCATGATCCGGCCATGATAGAGCACGACCACCCGGTCGCAGACATAGCGAGTCGCGGCTAGGTCGTGCGATATGAACAGGGCCGCGAAACCGACGCTTGCCTGCAATTCCTTGATCAGGTTCAGGATCTGCGCCTGTACCGACACATCAAGCGCGCTGACGGCCTCGTCAAACAGGATGAACCTGGGCTTAGTAATCAGTGCCCTTGCGATGGACACCCGCTGTCTCTGCCCACCGGACAGCTCATTAGGAAACCGATCACCAACGCCGCTGGCCAATCCGACCCGTTCTAACATGCGATCGACTTGCTTGCGTGCCTCGGGGCCGTGCGCGTGCTGGTTAATCTTGAGCGGCTCTTCAACCGAAGTTGCCACTTTCAGCGCGGGGTTCAGCGAACTGCGCGGGTTTTGCAGCACGGCGGCAAGCTGCCCTTTGAGCTGCTTTCGGCCGAGTTGGTTGAACGGCGTGCCAGCAAATTCAATTTCCCCATTTGTCAGGCCCTGAAGGCCCAGACAGGCCCGGCCCAGCGTTGTCTTGCCGGACCCGGATTCACCGACAAGACCAAAGATCTGGCCGGGCTCAATATCGATACTGACATCCTGCAGGGCATGCACAACCGACTTTGCCCAGGGCGGGCCCGACGAAAACTGAACATCGGCATTGCGAACTGATATGACGCTGCTCATCGGGTGGCCTCCGCGTGAATGGCATCGATGCGACAACAGGAAACGGTGGACGATCCAACCTTGACTGGGGCAGGAAAATCACTGGTGCAAACATCGTCACGATGGGCACACCGGTCTGCAAAAGCGCAGGCGCGGTCCCTTGAAATCGAAAGCGGCGGCGCGCCTTCCAGGCTTTGTAACACGCCATCTTCTCCTTCATGCCCCGGCTCGGAAGCCAGCAGTGCAATCGGGTAAGGATGCAATGGTGAGGTGATGAACTCTGCCGCTGGCCCTATTTCTACGAAACGCCCGGCATACATGACACCAATGCGGTCGCAAAACCGCGAGATGATCGGGATATCATGGCTGATGATTAGCATCGCCGCGCCGATTTCGCTGCACCATTTGGTCAAGAGTTCCATAACACCGCTGCGGATGGACGCATCCAGTGCCGCGGTTGGCTCATCCGCGATCAAAAGCTTTGGCATGCGCATCAGGGCCATCGCAATCACAACCCGTTGCGCCATGCCGCCCGAAAGTTGATGGGGAAAGCTCGACAACACGCGCTGATGATCGCCTAGCCCGACATGATTCAAGGCGTCGATGGCCTTTTGCTTCCAGTCGGATGAGCCTAAGAGCCGACGATACTGTTTGCCCAATGTCTTGGTCGGATCAAGCACGCTCATCGGGTCCTGAAAGACATAGGCGATATCGTTGGAGCGATAGGCGCGCAGTGTTTTGCCAGACAGCGCGAGCACGTTGTGCCCGGCAACCTCAACCAAGCCGGATTCAACCTGCCCGGCGGGCCCTAGCAGGTGGCCAATCACCGATGAGAAGGTGGATTTGCCGCAGCCGCTTTCACCGACAATGCCAAACACTTCGCCCGGAGCCAAAGACAGCGAGACATCAAGCAGAGCGGTCACCTCACGCGTCTTGGTGTGATAGGACACGGTCAGGTTTTCAACGGTCAGAAGGTCGCTCATTGTCTCAATCCTCCAGGCTACGGGCGCGCACCGGGTCGAAAAACACCCGCATGCCTTCACCGATCAGATTGACGCTCCAGATTGCCAGCACCAGAAACAGCGCGGGCGCAAAAACCAGCCAAGGGGCAAATGTGATATAGAGACTGCCCTCGCGCAGCAGCGATCCCAGTGATGCAGCAGGTGGTTGGGAACCAAGACCAAGAAAGCTCAGCGCGCTTTCAACCAGCATCCCGACCGAGATTGAATAGGCGACCTGGGTGACGACTGGCACCGCGATATTGGGCAGAATATGTACTAGCAATTGCCGCGCAGGCGACGCCCCGGACAGTTTTGAAATTGTCACGAAATCGGCGCCCGTGACATCCATCGCAGCCGCACGCACCACCCGGACCATGGGCGGAAGAGTAACCAAGATGATCGCGCAGATTGCGGCAAATTCGCCAGGGCCGATGATGGCGGTGATCAACAGGCCCATCAGCACGGCTGGAAACGAGAACACGATGTCCGACAGGCGGCTGATGATCTCGTCCAGCACCTTTCCGGAATAGGCGGCGATCAGGCCGATCACGATCCCGGCCAGTGCGGAACACAACACCGCCGTTGTAGCCAACAAGATCGTCACCTGAATGCCCTGCAGGACGCGCGACAACATATTGCGGCCCAGATTGTCGGATCCGAAAACAATGTCGGCGGATGGTGGCGAGAGCCGTGGATAGGCGGCCACCTGATCGGGTGGATCTATGGGCAACAACGGCGCCAACAGGGCGGCGAGGATCAGGGTGGCCATGGTCAGCGAGGCAAACCCAGCCAGCCTGTCGGCGCGGTGGAACTCCAGCCAGTGATGGATCAAAGGGCGCAAATTCATATTGTTACCCTTTGCGAAGCCGCGGATCGATCAGCCCATAGGCGATGTCGGCGGTCATGTTGATAAAGACAACGGCGCAGGCAATCACAAGAACGGTCGCCTGAACGATTGGGTAGTCGCGATTGAGTAACCCCTGGACCAAAAACCGGCCCATCCCCGGCACCGAATACACGTATTCGACAATGATGGCGCCGCCGATCAGATAGCCAAGGTAGATCGACAGGGTGGTCACCAGTGGGTTTGAGATGTTGCGCAAAACGTGGCCTTGAACGATTTCTCTGGGTTCTTCTCCGCGCGCCAGAGCGGCCATGATGTAGTCTTTGGATAGAATCCCGATCACCGCGTTGCGTGTCGTTGTAATGAATAGCCCGATCCCGACCGCCGACAAGGTCACCGCTGGCAGGATGATCGACCGGATATGCCCTCCGAAATCTTCCTGAAACGGCACCCATTGCCCCACCGTCAGGCCAAGCGAGTAGCGCGAAAAAACAAACAGGAACACGCTGGCGATTACAAAATCCGGGACGCTCATGATAAAGCTTCCCAGCACCCGGGCGATGCCGGATACGCCCGCGCGGCGATGGGCCAGACCGGACCACAACCCCAACGGAATTCCGATCACCGCAGAGGTAAAGGTGGCCAGCAAAGCCAGCTCGATTGTCACCGGAACACGGCTTGCAAAACTGTCCACAATTGGATCCTGCGTGATCAGAGAAATCCCCAGATCGCCGGTGGCAACCGACCCAAGCCATTTGGCGTATTGGATCGGAAGCGGTTGATTTAGACCAAATTTCTCGGCGATTTGCTGGCGCAGCTCCTCTGGTCCGCGCGGCGCAAGAACGTCTTCGAAACTGCCTGGCAGCATGTGGATTGCCAGAAAAATGAAGATCGACACGCCGATCAGGGTCAGCAGCGCACTGCCGACCCTGAAAGCGATGAATTTGAGAAGCTGCGTCATCGCTTACATCAACTCGAAGGTTTCGACGTTGCGCAGCGTGTGCACATAGCCCTCAAGATGCGCGAGCTTGGCTTTCAGCTTGTCACTGCGATAGGCAATGGTGTCCTGCCGCGTGACCAGAGGTATCACGTTGGCCGATTCATCAATTTTGGCACAAAGATTCTGCAACACTGCGCCACGGGCCTCGCCGCCTGTTTGATATGCCGCGTCAATCGCCGCGTTGATGTCATCGTTGTTTTCAACGTGACCGGCGGTGAAACCTGCCACACCCGGATTCCACCAAAGGGTTGAAATGGCGGGGTCAGCGTAACCGGCATACCAGGTGATCATGGCCTCGAATTTACTAGGATTGTCGATCCAGGCGCGCTGCACCCAGATGCCTTCATCAACCACCGCGATATTGGCGGTCAGGCCGATTTTGGCGACGCCTTGCGCGATGACCTGTGCCATCTGGATATCTGCCGGGATGTTGCGCACCAACAGCTCAAAGCTCAGGTCTTCATTGCCGCTTTCGGCAAGCAGCTGGCGCGCGCGGTCCAGATCCTGCCCAAAGAGAGGCAGCTTTGACGTATCACAGGCCTTGTGCGCCGGGGCCATGACGGCGGTTGGCTGTCCGCCACCACCAAGCGCGATATTGGCGATTAGTTCGCGGTCCAGCGTCAGAGCAACGGCCTGACGCAGTTTGATATCTTTGAAAGGCGAATCCTCCGCGACCGCGTTCAGGCCAAGGATGTAGTAGTTTGTAACGTCTTCGACATTCACCTCGACATTGGCGACGCCGCGCAACAAAAGCCCTGCGTCGGGGCTGGCCTCGAAGCTGGCAATATCAATCGAGCCGTCGCGCAATTGCGCAATCCGGGTGTTATCACTGGGCACGATCTTGACAACGATCCGGTCGATTTTCGGAAGCCCCTGCTGATAGTAATGTGGGTTGCGTTCCAGAACCCAGTTGTCGTCCTGTTCATGCGACACAATTTTGTACGGCCCGCTGCCTAGCATATCCTTGGACACATCAAGCTCGCCGCTTTCCACCAACGACATCGGCAGGATCGAACACATGGTCGCCGCCAGCGCCGCAATCAGTGGCGTGTGCGGTTCCTGAAGGGTAACGCGCACTTGGTTGTCGCCAACCGCAACAACATCATCGATCATGCCCATCGGGCGCACCCACCACGACCCGGTCGCCGGATCCTGAACCCGCTTGAGGCTGCCAACAACGTCGGCAATCGTCAGATCGGCACCGTTGGAGAACTTCACCCCGGACCGGATGGTAAAGAGATAGCTGGTCGGGCTTTCCTGTTCCCAGCTTTCGGCGATGGCCGGGATCGGATTGAGCTCTTCATCAACATCGATCAGGCTGTCATAGACCAGATGCAGCATCTGCCAGGAAGAACCAAGGATCGCCGTGTGCGGATCAAGCATCGTGGTTTCCAGCGGCTTGGCCCATGTCATGGTCGAGGCGCCTTGCGCATAAAGAGCGCCAGGAACGCCCGTCGCCGAGGCCGCCGCAAGACCGGTCATGGCTGCAGTGCGCAGAAAGCTGCGTCTGGTCAGGGCAGACCTGAGGTCTTCAGCGCTCAGATCAGCGGAATGGTGTTCATTGGTCATAGGTGCCTCCCTTTGGCATTTTAATGTTATCTCAGATTGTCCACGAGGCCGCGCGCTTCGTTCACCACGGCCTCTTGATGCGGTTGCAGATCCTGCCCACCAAACGCCGACACATATTCATCGAAGGGATCGGTGATGTTCGTTTTGATACCGGACAGCGTTTCCATCACAGCCAGACCGCAATAGGGTGCCAATGCGCGGGAATAACCACCCTCGTGCAGCATCGCGATGCGCCCCTGGCAAAGATCGTCGGCACACTCCATCAACTGTTTGGTCAGGTTGGCGTAAACGCTGCTGTGCAACATCAGCCGCGCCAGCGGATCAAGCCCGCAGGCATCAAATCCGGAGCACACGACAATCAGCTGCGGTTTGTAGGCCTGCAGCGCCGGAATGACGACACGGTCGAACGCGGCCTGATAGGCACCCCGCCCGGATCCCGGAGGCAGCGGGACATTTATGTTATTGCCTTCGCCGCGACCTTCGCCGATCGACGACATTGCACCGCTATCGAGAGGAAAGAGATTGTCCTGATGCAACGAAATGGTCAGGACCGAAGGGTCTTCATAGAAAATCTCTTCCGCACCATTGCCGTGGTGCGCGTCCCAATCCACGATGGCGACACGATCCAGTTGGTATTTCTCCTGCATTTCGCGAATGGCGATTGATGCATTGGCAAAGATACAAAACCCCATGGCCTCGGTCGGGCGCGCATGGTGCCCTGGAGGACGCACCAGGGCATAGCCGTTTTTCATCTGGCCATTCAGAACGCCATCCATGATCGCGATGCTGCCACCGGTCGAGACTCGGGCGATGTCAAATCCCTCATTTCCTATGAAGGTATTCAGACCGACTTCCGCGCCGCCCGATTTGCTGGCCTCTTCGATGCCTGAAATGTAGCTGTCAGGATGGACGCGCGCGATCTGCGAAATCTCGGCAGGCTCAGGCTTGATCAGAATTAGTTGGTCCAAGAGACCGCTGACATCCAACAGGTTGCGGATACGCCGTTTGGTTTCAGGCTCTTCGGCATGCCGGTCTGGCTGTACGTCAAGCCCGGCCGGCACGAAGGAACTGACATTCCCTGCATCGTGCCACATACAAATCTCGTGATAAACCAAACCCGTTGCCATCTGGCCCTCCCATTTCGCCGGATATCTAAAAAGCTTAGGGGCCGCGAAACACAGGCGTTATGATCAGAATCTCTTAAGTCTGGTTCTGGAGTCTCATCGCGGTCCGCTCGCTACTTCCCGGGGCGACTGGCCCCTTGCTGAACCTCTGTCGGGCTAATCCCGAACGCGGTTCTAAAGGATTTTGAGAAATGCGAATGATCCAGAAATCCGACCTTGAAAGCAATCTCGCCAATATTCGAGTTTTGCCCCTCTGAGGACCTTAGCAGTTCGTAAGATTGCGCGAGGCGCGTGTCGCGCAAGGTGCTTCCGAATGTCAGATTGAAACTGCCAAAGGCGCGGTGCACGTGCGAGACCGACATTCCCATGTCTTGTGCCGCCGTCCGCGCAGACAAGTCTGTGTTGGCATAATTCTGTTCGATATAGTCGATCAGCCGCCCCAAATGGCCGTCATTGCCATCAACATTGGCCTGTATCCGCTCGGCGCGCAACAACAACAGGATGGTATCAATCACCTGCCTGCGCAGATCATGGCTCATCGCTTTTCTGGCGGAAACCGGAACCGATCCCACAGACTGCATGACCGAGGCCGCCATAGGAAATAGGACCGCGTCGGATTCAATGGCTTTGGCACAATGCAAATGGGCCAGCTTGTAACGATCTTCGACATCCGAAACCGGCAGGTGCAGGGTGATCGCGTTGCTCGGACTGAGACAGGAAAGCTCGTAAGGTTCGCCCGAGCGCAGCATGACGTATTGCCCCGCTGACAAGGTTCCCCAGCGCGCCAACTGATTGAAAAACATCTCGCCTTCCGTAACGAAGACAAACACAAAGTGTTCCGTGGTGTCGTGCGCAATGCTTTTGCGGGTGCGAAACCCCTTCGCTGTAGTGCTGCGAAATTTCGAGATGCAGACGTTTGACAGCGTTACGATCTCGATCTTTGCATCCAGCGCGTGTCGGTCGTCCTCAACAATATCCAGCGCATAGTAAGCATCTGACATCGAGGCGCGCCATTCTTCAAGGCGCGACGCCTTCGAGAACTCGGACGTGCAATAGATCAGATCTGCATGAATTGGCATCGCTCCCATAAGCAGCCCCCTATGGTCGAATTCGTCACTCCGGTTGAGCGGTTCCGCCTCATGGTTTGCGAAACAGCTCGATACTGTGACGATGGTTCAAGTGTGCAATCGTCCATTATTGTTTTTCTTATACGCTTAAATACATCATCTTTGGTATTTCGCCAAGCGTTTTCTGGATTTTGCGCTTGCGTTGCCGAATTCAAAACTAAATGCGCTCAAGGCATCCAAACCAGCGCTCATTGGGGCTGTGCGCGAAAGTGATAGGATTTCAGCCGTGTAAGGTGGCCGTACGCATGCGACGAAAGCGAACAGCCGCGCCCGGTGTCTTTCACCCCTGTCCATGCCAGGCCGGGATCGAGATAATCGCACCGGTTGGCAAAACATGTGCCGGTTGCCAATTGCGCAGACAGCGCCTCGGCCGCGTCCAAATCCGATGTCCAGATGGATGTTGTCAGTCCAAAATCGCTGTCGTTCATCAACGCGATCGCCTGCGCGTCATCCTCGACCGCTATGATGCCAACCACCGGACCAAAGCTCTCTTCGGTCATCACCCGCATATCGTGGGTCACATCGACCAAAACCTGGGGTGCCAAATAGGGGCTGCCGGGCTGGTCAGTCGGAAAGTGTGTCGGGTCAATCAACATGCGCGCACCAGAGGCCACTGCCTCTGCCACCTGCCCACGTACAAAGTCGGCAGCGGTGGTGTTGACCACGGGCCCAAGCGTGGTCTCGGGCAGCGTCGGGTTGCCCAGACGGTAGGCGTTCACATGTTCAACGACCTTGTCGACAAACGACTGAAAAACATCCTTGTGAACGTAAATACGTTCGATGCCGCAACAGGACTGGCCTGAATTGAAAAACGCGCCGTCGACAAGGGATTCGGCGGCAAAGCCGATATTGGCATCCGAGCGCACATAGGCCGGATCCTTGCCGCCCAATTCCAGGTCAATGCCGGAAAAATTCACTGCGTTGACCTGTTGCAGATACCGTCCGACCCCGACAGAGCCAGTAAAGACGATATGATCGTGATGGCCTTCTTCAATGAGGGTTGTGGTGTCGGCGTTAGTCGGCATGATCTGCTGAAACACCCCCTCGGGCAGTCCCGCCGCCGCGAAAGCCTGGGCAAATCGTTCGCCACACACCAGCGTCTGCGCCGAGTGTTTCAGTACAACGGAATTGCCCGCCGCAAGGGCCGGAAAAACCGCGTTTGTTGCAGTCAGAAAAGGAAAATTCCAAGGCGCGATCACAAAAACCGTGCCCAAAGCTTCACGCCGGATGGTGCGCAAGGCCAGCCCGCTTTGCGGCAATGCGTCTTGGTGGAGCGCTTCTGGCGCGATGTCGATCATGTATCGCGCCCGCTCTTCGAGCCCGCCGATTTCACCCGCCGCTTGCGACACCGGACGCCCCATTTGCCAAGAGATTTCAATGGCGATGTCGGAGGCATGCGAGACGAAATGATCAACCGCCCGATGCAGCAAGGCGCAGCGGTCCTCCAGGGACAAGGCAGACCATTTTGCTTGCGCCTGTTTGGCGGCGGCAAATACGCTGCGCGCCTGCGTAACCGAAGTCGCCGGACGCTCTGCGTAGACGCTGCCATCAACCGGTGAAATGCATTTGATCGCATTGGACATGACAATCTCCTGAAGGTGCCTGAGTGGTTTTCGGTACTCTGTCTGGGTCAGAGCACTTCGAAATAGCGTCTGAGTTCCCAATCGGTGACGGCGCGGCCAAACTCACGGGCCTCAAAGATCCGCGAGGCGGAAAAATGCTCGACAAAGGCCTTGCCAAACATCGCGTTGGCCGCTTGGGACGCTCCGAACAATATCCCGGCACTTTCCAGATTGGTCGGCAATTGACGCGTGGTTGGAACATCAAGGTCATAGGCGTTGCCGGTCGCGGCATCGCCGGGCTCAATGCCCTGTTCAATGCCCAACAGCCCCGAGCCTATGGCCGCAGCCATGGACAGGTACGGGTTCACGTCCGACCCCGGAATCCGGTATTCCAGCCGATGCGATTTTTCAGACTCTGGGATGACGCGAATACCCACTGTCCGGTTGTCTACGCCCCAGGTTGCTGATGTCGGTGCCCAATGGCCGGGTGTCAAACGGGCATAACTGTTGATGTTCGGCGCGATCATTGCTGCAAACTCGCGCAGATACGCAAGCTGCCCGCCAAGGAAATGGCGCATCGTCTGGCTCATTCGGTGATCGCCATTGGCGTCGTAAAACCGTGGTGCCCCATCAAGCGACCACAAAGACATATGGGTGTGGCCACTTTGCCCGGACAGGTTCTGGTTCCATTTGGCCATGAATGTCGCCATCAGCCCGCGCTTCTGCGCGAGGATCTTCATGAAGGCCTTGAATATCGATGCCTTGTCGGCCATCGCCAGCGCGCCATCGACCGCAAGTGCGGTTTCAACCACCCCGGGGCCAGTTTCGGCATGCAGCCCTTCCAATTCGATCCCGATCGAGCCGAAAGTGTCCAAAATATCCTGGTACAAGTCTTCCTGAACGATCGATCTGAGAGCTGAATAGCTCATGTTTCCCGGACTCAGGTTTTTCAGGTCCCGAAATCCCTTTTCTTCAAGGCTGTCCGGGGTTTCCTGGAACATGAAGAACTCAAATTCCATCGCTGCTTTGGCAATGAAGCCCATGTCGTGTGCGCGTTGAAGAACCCGGCGCAATACGCCGCGCGGGCAGATCGATTCTGCGCGACCGGAAAACTCTGATGAGAAGAACAACGTTTCATTGTCAAAAGGCAGGATCACGCCGCTTTCGGGAATGATCCGCAGAGTCGCGTCGGGAAACCCGGTATGCCAGCCAGTGAATTTTGAGTTGTCATAAAGCGTATCCGCGACATCCCACCCGAGAACCGCGTCGCAAAACCCATAACCATCCTGAAGGGCCGACAGGAATTTTCCTTGCGCCATGAACTTGCCGCGAAATACGCCATCGACATCGAAAAAACCGACTTTGATGTGCTTGGGATCCTTCTCGGATACATATTGCCGAACCTCTTCGACAGTCTTCAGGTGGAGTTGTTTACCCATCATGTTCCGGTTCCTGAATTAGAGATTGTGGTCTTTGGCAAATGCCCGGAGCGCCTGCGTCAACAAGGCGGCCCAAACAGCGATCTGCCTTTCTGACCGCAAAAGATCGTTTCGGATTTCGACCATTGTGTAAGGCAGACCGCGAGTTTCGGCCTGATTCCGTAGCGTGTGGTCTACCGCATCGAGAGGGGAGTAGGGTTGGTTGTCGCCAACCTCGTATTCCGTGTTGCTCTGGAACCAGTCGATCATAAAGCGGGACATTCCGGACCGCTGATTATAGAGAAACCCCACATGCCATGGGCGGGTTTCGCCGTGAACTTGATCGTTGAAACTGTGCACGGCCACATAGGCAATGCGCTCACCCATCCAACGACGCCGGTCCGTGATTTCACTCAGAGTATTGTGAAAGGGGCGATAGATCGCCTCTTCGCGTTCTAACTTTTCTTCCTTGCCGAGGTTTTCGTTGCCGGACACATTTGATCCGTCGGCCTCGACAACAAATGCACCGGGATGACTGGCGGTTCGATTGCAGTCGAACACCAGCCGGGAATAGCGTTGTAAAACCGCCGGACTGTCCAGTTTTTCGGACAGTTTTTCGGTCAGATGCGCTGCCCCAATATCCCAGGCAATGTGCCGGGATCGCTCTGCCTTGGTCAGCCCAAGAGTGCCAAGCGACTTTGGAATGCGGTTCCCTGCGTGCTCACAACCGAAAACAAACGGACCTTTGCCAGACCCGTTAAGCACTTTCGCCGGGGTAGGTTCCTTTGCTCCCAGCAAAGGTCGCCGGGGCACCGAGCCTTCCTGAAACCCAATGTCCCAGGGGTGCTGATCAAAGACCGACATCGGCGAAGACCTCTGCCATCGTCTCTTCAAGGATATCGAACATTTCGTCGATTTGGTCTTCTGTGATGATGAAGGGCGGTCCAAGAACGATTGAGGCGCCAAGAGGTCGGCAGATCAGACCTTTTTCGAGTGCCTTGTTTGCAATCCGCTCTGAGACCTGCATCTCACCGGGAAGTGCTTCCTTGGTGTCCTTGTTGGCGACAAGTTCGACGGCCCCCATCAGACCAACGCCACGCGCCTCGCCGGCGTATTTGTGCGCGCCAAGTTTGTGCAGACGCTCAAGGAACCGGGGGCTGACGAGGTTGACGTTTTCCAACAATCCCTCGTTTTCCAGAACATCCAGCGCCTTGAGGGCGACCGCGCTGCCCAAGGGGTTGCCTCCTGCAGTAAACCCGTGCGGAAACTCTTCGGCATTCTCGGACACGCGCAGCAACTCGTCGCTGAATTCCTTGCCCAGTATGATCGCGCCCATCGGGAAATACCCGGCGGTGATGCATTTCGACGCGATGATTGCATCAGGCTCCATGTTGTATTTGACGCTGCCCCACATCGCCCCCGTGCGACCAAAGCCACAGATCACCTCATCGGCGACGAAAGGGATGCTGTATTTGCGCAAAATCGGGCGGATCGCCTCGAAATACCCTTCTGATGGTGGAATGACGCCGCCCGCACCCATCACTGGTTCGGCAAACATGCCAGCGATGGTGTCGGGCCCTTCCTTGATGATCAGCTCTTCCAGGTTGCGCGCCAGCCGTTGCGAAAACTCCAGTTCGCTTTCGCCCCCCAACCCATATCGCCAGTAATGCGGGCAATCCGCGTGCAAAAAACCCGGCAGCGGCAATCCGAACTCGGCATTGTATGATTTGCCTGTCATCGACGCGGACGCCACCGTCACCCCGTGATAGGCATTCAGCCGTGTGATGATCTTGCGCCGCTGAGGCTGACCATTGCGACGGTGCAGCATCCACAGCATCTTGACCATGGTGTCATTCGCCTCGGATCCTGAGTTGGTGTAATACACCTTGCCCGCGTCAAAGGGTGAGACATCAATCAGCTTTTCCGACAACGCAACGGTCGTATCTGCGATACGTCCGAAAAACGCATGATATCCGGGGAACCGGCGGGCTTGCTCGCAGATCGTGTCGATAAGCCCCTGATGATTGAACCCGGCAACATTGTTCCACAGGCCGGAATTCGCATCCATGTAACTTTTGCCGTGAACGTCGAACACATAAATACCTTCACCGTGCGACAGAACCACCGGGCCATTTGAGTTCAGTGTGCCGAGGTCGGTAAAGCCGTGAAAGACATTCGTCATATCTCTCTGTTCCCACGAATTGGAGGCCTGCTTGTTCATCGGTCGATTCCCTTTAGTGTTCTTTTAGGTGCTAAAAATACATAACGAGACTTTTGCACTTTGGTCAACTAAAAAAACATATCCTGCCAAACTTGACGCAAGGGGTGCCGCAACGCGCCCTTCATTGTCCGGTTTGGAGAAACCCATTGCGGTGAAGTAACCCGGTTGTCGCGAACGCGTACACCGAATTGAGTTTTCGGCGCGCAACGGCTGAGCGGGCAATAGCTGACTCTGTCAGCGCCCTTTACGTAGGGACGCCCTGCGGCGCAATTACCGCCTCGATTTTGGTCAATGTGACGCCAGCAAATGGCTGGTCTCGCGACATCCTTTGTATAGCAGCGATCAGAGTGCTGCGTATGCGAGCAAATGCTGCGTATGCAATAGCCGCACCTGCATAGGTCGGCTTCGTCCCGCATCTTACCAGTTTGTGCACCGCGCAGCGAATGGCCGCAATCGTCGCGCATTATTGAGTCTAGTTGGGCAAATAAAACTCAGCGATTCCGCGTCTGCCATCTACCCGCACCAATTGGACGATGACATCGATCGACTTCTGAATGTACTGCCGCACCTCAGCGAAGTTCAACGGCGTGCCCGCTTGCAAGACCATTATTGCTAAACGATCTATTGCGAGCTCAGCTGTTTCCGCATGGATGGTTGAGACTGACCCGCCGTGTCCGGTGTTGATCGCTTCAAGATAGGTCAAGGCTTCGTCCCCGCGCAGTTCCCCAACGATAATTCGGTCAGGGCGCATCCGCAAAGAAGCTTGCAAAAGCGCGTTCGAACTTCTCTGTGTGCCAGTGCCGCGACTTGCCAGCAGGGCTACGGTGTTGGGTTGGCTAGGGAACAGTTCAAACGCATCTTCAATCGTGATTAGCCGTTCGCCATCATCGACATGAGTAAGGAGATGTCGGGCAAAGGTGGTCTTGCCTGTCGACGTGCCACCACTGATCAAGACATTGAGCCTTTGATGTACTAGGGCCTCCAACGCTGCTTCAAGGTTCTCTTCAGCTTGGTTGGCAATGCCCTTCATCTTTTCAGCTCTCAACTGGTCGAGCGAAACAGCTTTGCCAAAAAGATAGGATGGTGTGTACCCCGTGACGCCCGCAGTTGCGAACAAACGGATTGTGATCGAAGCGCCCTGTTCAATGGCAGGTGGAACCGCGACCTGAACGCGCAGCGGGCGGCCTCCGTATTCAACTTTTCCGGATACCAGTGGGTTTTTCTCTGACACGCGGGCATTGGCATCACCGACGATTGTCTGTGCCAAATTGAATGCCGTGGCGCGGTCTACGATTTGACCTTCATGACGCATTGCCGCGTCACCTGCGGCTTCGATCCAGACTTTGCCATCAGGATTGATTGCAATCTCGACGATGTCGTCGCGCAGTAGCAGCTCCCGAAACGGTTCAAGATATCGCTCCAAGTATGACGCAGGCAGGGGCGATTGGCTCAATAGATCACCACATCGCGGTCGACGAGGACGGTCACGGATGCACCTTGATCAATATAGATAGTGGGTGAGATCGAGACTTGCTCAGCGATCACAGATCCCACGGCATCTTCGAGGTCACCAGAAACCCCCTCAAGTACTTCGCTGGCTATTTCATTGTCGGTACTGTTTGCGGCGACAGCAGGTGCTGCGCCAATGAGCGAGATCAGAGCCGCGCCACCAAAGCGTTCAGCGAACTTTGTGTCGACGATCCCAGTTAACCCAGAGCGTCCAAGCTGGTCGCCGCCAACGGAGGCGATTTCTATCGACGTCCCATCGGGGGTCAGAACGCGTGTCCAAAGGATCAGGATGCGTTTTTGGTTCAACTCAATTCCGGAACGGTATTGGCCAAAAAGGCGGGAGCCGCGCGGGATCAGGATCTGATCGCCAGAAAACGCAGGCACCGGTTCAGACACAACCGCCACAACAGAGCCGGGCAGGTCGCTGTTGATTGCTGTTTGCAAGGCAGCTTGAATGACAGAGCCTTGTGAAAGCGTTCGCTCTGGGAAGGCCATTTGGGACGCTTCTTGCACGTCCAACGGCCGTGCGCCTTGTCGCAAGTACTGCTCGTTTTCAGACAGGGTTGGTCCATCCGCTCCTGCCAATGCAGCAGTGGGATTTGTTCCGCCAGCGGATGTGGACCGCGGGCCATCCGCATAAACGACCGAGGGAGAGACGATCTGCGCGTTTAGCAGTTCTTGGGCGGCCTGCTCCACTTCGCGCTGACGCTGCTCTTCTTCCTGGCGTTGGCGTTCTTCGAGCAACCGCTGATCTGCAATCAATCCATCGCGTGCCATCTCTGCCTCGAGCCCTTCGCGCTGCGCACGTTCTGCATCCAACATCGCTTGTAGTCCTGCCAAACGTGCTTCGCTCTGCCGCTGCGCGTTTTCTATCTCGGTATCTTTGGCAGCAATGGAGGCTTCAAGCGCGTCTGTCTGGACTTGGAATGCTTCTCGCAGATCTGAGACAGCTTCTTGGATTTCGGCGTTGCGGGCCGATTGGCTGGCGGCAAGAGCTTCCCTTAGTTTTGCGATTTCTTCGAGCACTGCGGCACTGGGTTCTGCAGCTGGGACAGGGGACGGAACATCGAGTGCCTCTTCAACCGCGATCAGTGCATCATTAACCTGCTGTTCCGCTTCATCCGGTGGGAATTCTAATCTGCCACCATTTCCGGTGCGTTGGTCTTGGAACGTCTCGACGTCGGATGTTTCTAAGCCTGTTGTTCCTTCCTGCAGATTGGTCGCCAGCAAATAGGCAGCACCACCTCCGCCAAGCGCAAGGGCGATCGCCAATGCCCCGACCCCAATGTTGCCGCCACGGCGTTTGGTCTTGTTCTTTTGACTGAACGTGCTGAGGCGGTCCCGCAGGTCGGGTGTGTTCTCGTCTGCCATGTTCAGTTGCTCACATAAATTGCGCTGTCATCGCGCAAGGCGCAGATGGCCTCATCGCCAATGCGAAGAGTCCAGAATTCGTTCACCCCGAGCACCCGCACCGTGTTGCCTTGCTGGGTCCAGTTTACTGTGCGCTCGCGGCCTTGCTCGTCGGCCTTAAAAACTGCGGGTTGGCGGCCGTTTTCAGGAAAGGTGAAATACGTATAGCGCCCGTCGTCGTAGATATGGGTTGGGCGGAAATCGCCCTCGCCCGCGACGCGGTAGCTGTAGTTGCGAGGGGCCTCAAAGCCTTTGGGTTGGGTACTGGCTGCTGCCGCGCGACGCTCATCCTCTGGATACCGAAACCGCACTTCGAAAAACATGCCCGAGCGACCCGGAATGGCCCCTTCACGCAAATGGAAAGAATATGTTCGGCGGTTAGTGATCACCGTCATGTTGGTTGAGGCCCCTTGGACATGGGGCTTGATGGTCAGGACATTGCCAAGCTCGGGGATCGGATCGACTTGGAAACTCTCGGTGTCGCCAACGATGACGACGTCAAACCGTTCGCCCTGCCCAAAGTGGATAGTCGTTGAATGACGCAAGTCGGTTTCAATCACGAAGACTTGGTTCTCAACGTAAGTTGCGGTGCGCACACGATTGTCGAGCGGCCCGCTTCGCGGAACGGTCTCGGACATTGCAGGGGACGCCGATAGCAAAGCGGCAGCACAAATCAAACAGGCAGCGGTGTTCAAGGGATCAGTTCTCCAAAGTCTCGGCGTCGACGCGGTAAGAGGTGACCACGAAGCCCATGGGGTTGGCCCATACGTCCTGCAGGCGTTGGCGGGTTTCAGGTTCAAAGGCGTAGCCAACAGTGGCCACGTAGCTGCGGGTCACCGAGCGGGTGTCGCGCGCGCGGCGCAGAGTGCGGGTAAAACGCACTTGCGCCACGCCGGGCTCGATCTGGTTCACAGATTTGATCACCACTTCGATCACGGCATCGCGGCCATAAACGGCAATCGGGTAGTCTTCGTTGGACGAGGTCCAAAGATCGCGCAAGGTGCGTGCGGCATCCCCGTCTGATCGTTCGAGGACAGAATTGATCCGTTGTTCGCCGTCCGTCAGATCGTAGGTCTCTCGATCATCCACATAGGCCACAAGATTGGCTTGGATGATGGCATCGCTCTCAGATAAGGACAGAGCTTGAACGGCAGCGACGCGGTCCATTTGGCCGGTTTCTTTGTCGACAACGACGACAAAGGTTTCAATCGATTTGAGCGGGAACAAGCTTGCACCAGCGACTATTCCTGCCAGCCCGACCAGAACGCCAGCTGCCGCCACAAAATAGGCAAATCGTTCGCGCCTGCGTGGGCCGTAGATAAAATCCACCGCAAAGGCGTCGCTTTGGTCTTGGCTAGTTTGACTCTTCATTTTTGGTGTTGGTCTTTCGTTATGGGGCGCGGAAAGATTTGACGGTGTTGAGCGCTGTTGCCGGTGTTCGACGGATCGCTTCGCCCGTTTTGACAACGCCGCTGTTCACCGCTTGCTGGAGTTCTTGTGGTGATTTGCCCGTTGCGAAGCGCGTGGCACTGCCTGTGCCATAGTCGCTTGTGTTGACGATACCACGGCGCGCCAGACCGGTCAGGCCGACAGCGTTGGACGCAATACCCATCACGCCGGTTAGGTTGGAAGCAATGTAAGGGACGGATGCCATAATTCCGGCGCTGAGCAGTAGAATGACCAAGAATGGCAAGATGAGGCTCACCGTTTCGACATCGACTGGATCGGCGGACGCATCGCCGATGGCTTCTGCGATCGCAACGATGATGCCAGCAGCACCCGCAGCGGCGACGGGCATCAAGGCGTAGCCGATGGTCGCACGGCTCCAGGCCTCAAAAAGGGATTGGGTTGGCTTGAACAGCGATGTGATGATCATGAAAGGGGCAATTACGATCATCAGCGCAAAGACGATTTTGGCGAAGGCGATGATCCCAGCGGTAACGGCTGCGAAGAGTGCGGAGAGCACAAAGAAGATCGCGCCAAGCACGGCTCCAAAGACCCAGCCTGCTTGATCACCGATGGTGTCGCCGTAGGCTGTGATGCGAGCCACCATGTTGTCGAGGCTCTCATAGACGCCAGCCTCGTCGCCAGATCCCGTGAGGGCGAGAATGGATGCGCCGACGGAGTCCGGCACTTGTGTCGCAATGCCGTAGATGACGCTGAAATTATCCCAACTCTGCGCAAAGATAGCGACCAGCGAAATCTTGATCCCAAACGCAAACGCGCTGCCAAAGGTCATGGGTCTGAGCTGCATCACGACATTGATGCCGAGCAAGATAAGGAGCAGGATGGCACCTGCAGTGATGACATCGCCAACGGCGGCTGCAGATGAGATGAACCCTTCTTGCGCGACGCTGTCGACAGCTGCATCGACCTGGTCGAGGATATCGCGAATAATGCCCATCTATTATGAACAACCCTCTGCGTGCTCGGCCTCGAGCGCATCGGCCATGGCATAGAGGTCGAGGACCTTGAACGGCAGGCGCGGGTTGTCAGTCGTCTGAAAGCGCGGCAGTTCTGCGAGAGCCATGTCCCATGTGAAATCGCTCAAGGGACAATCACAGGTCTCAGTTTCCAACTGCCGTTCGGCAACGAGAATACGCAATATCGCACGATAGCCGTTACGCAGATAAGCGGTCTCCGCGAGACCAGCAGGAGGGCGTGGAACGCGGCAGAATTCCTCGGCATCTGGTGCGACGGCCATTGAATTGAAAGGCTTAGGCCCGCCTGATGTTGTGCCCGGTGTTTCTGCAAAGGCGGGTATAGGCTGCGTGAGAAGCAGAGCTGTTATGATCAATCTGAACGCAGGTGAGACGCGCATCATCATGGATCCACCGCCATTGATCTGAACCGGCGCTCGTCAGCCAGTGTAGCCGCATCAACAACGCCAAGCTGTCCAGCGCTGACACCTTGCGCCGCTTCCAAACGCCAGATTTGTGTGAGGATGATCCCGAGTTCCGCCGTGACCCGTGTGTTAAGATCAACAGCCGCTTTCAAGCCGTCCTGATCGTCGATCAAGCCAACCATTGTTTCAAGCCGCTCCAGACTTTGCCCAGCTTCTGCATGGCTTTCTTGAGCCGCGACTGACAACATCGCGCTAGCGCCTGCTGAGGTCGCGATGCGATTGTCGGCGGGTTCCGGCGAGGAAGAAAGGGTGCTCAATGTCTCTGATGTGAACCCGCTGCCGGATAGAACCCGTTCGACCGAGGCTTCCAGTTCAGCGCCGGGATTGAAGCCGCTCAGGAAATCGCCGTCCGCCAAAGCCCGTGCCGTGTTTAAAGGTGCGACGAGCTTACCCCGCAAGGCCCGGAATTCTTCGATCGATGCGAAGAGGCCGCTCAATCCGCTGCCTTCGATCAGAGATGTGAGTTGGGCTTCCAAGTTCAGCAGTTGAGACAGCTGCGTCTCCAGCTCCAACCGCATCGTCGCCAACTGTTGCAGCTGCACGTTGAGATCTTCAGCCATGTGTTCAAGTTGGGCAACCAGCTGACCAAGTTGCGATCCATCGAAGGTTGGAACACCTTGTGCCTTTGCGGGTGACGATACACCGAGGGTGGTTATCACCGCGACGGAAAGAAGAAGTTGTTTCAATTTGGCACTCCCATTTGCATGAATTCACGCTCGGATAGGCGGTCCGCGACCAGATGTTGGGCATGGGTCGCTTCGCGTTGTTGATTGGCTGCCATCAGCCTGACGCGCAGATTTAGGATGCGGGCGATTTCAGCTTTGGCGTAGGTGTTGAGTTCCCACGCGGCTTTCGCATTTGGTTGGGCGTCGATTTGCAGAATGATCGCGCGCAGGCGGTTGATGACCTGCATCGTCGTGGCGTGGCTGCTTGCCGCATAATAGACGCCTGCATCCGAGATGTTGGCGTATTCAGCGAGGGCGAAATCTGAGGATGACAATGTGCCAAGCGCGTCTGCCCCGCCGACAACCGCGAGGTATTCGTTGTAGAACTTGGAGATATTGCGCACGTAGCCTTGGGTCTCGGTAAACGGTGGCACGCCGCCATACTCAATCACGCGTCCGGGGCCAGCGTTATAGGCCGCGAGCGCATGCGGGATATTGCCAAAGCGGTTCAACTGGGTCGTGATGTAGCGCGCACCACCACGCAGATTATCCATTGGATCATATGGATTTACGCCCAAGTCTGACGCCGTGCCGGGCATAAGTTGGGTTAAACCATAAGCACCAACATGACTTTCGGCGGTGATGTTAAACCGGCTTTCCTGTTTGATCAGTGCCTGAAACAAGCAGCGCCATTGCGTGGCGGAAAGACCAGCCCGTGCGACGCCTGGTGCGCCAGCATATTCGCCTGCAACGCGCACAATCATCATTTCGACGGTTTCGCGCCCCTCGCCAAAGAGACGGCTGTTCATCGGGCTTGTATCGATGTTGGGATAGACCGAGGCGACACCAAAATCAGCGTTGCCCTCAAGGGCGCTGATATCAAAGCCCGGACCGGTCATGGCCGCGGAAATGGCTTCAAGCGTGCGCAGCTGATCTGCTTGCACGTCGGCGATGGAAGAACGCTCGGCCTCTTTGTCACCTTGGGTTCCTAAGTCCTGAACCAATGCGGTCACCCGCGCGATGGTTTGCCCGATCGCAGCATTGTCTTGCGTTGGGACACCTTGGGCGAAGCCCGAGGTTGCATGCATACAGAGGCAAAGCCCGGCACTTATGATTGCAGGGCGGATCATTCTGGGCGCGGCAGGGCTTCGAATGTGCAGTCTTTGCCATTCGCGCCTGAAACGGGTGCCGTAGCCGCAAACGAGATTGTCGCGCGTGAGACAACTGGCTCACCACTTCGATCAAAGCAGGGCGACGTTCTCTCGGTGTATTGCTCGCAGGCCGATAGCGACACCGATGCTGATAGCAAGAGGAGGATTTGGAAATGTCTCATTGGGGTCTCCAAAAATCGGGGTTTGATCGCCAGTCGGCTGGCACGCGAGCCTCACCCGTGGCACCGCCGCCCAAAATTGGTAGCAAGTCGCCAAGAGCACAGAGATCAGCATCGACAAAAACGCTGTCGCCTGCCGAGCGCACCAGCGCGATACGTTGACCAATGGTGGGTTGGACGAGCAAAGCAGCTTCCTTGGAGTTCACGCGCAGAAAATCGTAATCGGCCACCGTGGCGCGGTCGTTGGGAAACAGGATCTGCGTCGGGACGGTTTCAACAATGGTTTTGCCAACGCGGCTGTCGCGCAACTGGCTGGGGTACTGCGTCATCATGATCACGACGCAGTTCATCTTGCGCAGGGTCACGAGCCAGTTTTCCAACCGTGCGCCGAAATAAGGATCATCCAGTAGTTTCCACGCCTCGTCCAAGACGATGATGGTGGGTCGACGGTCTTCAACTACGCGTTCAATCTGGCGGAAAATGTATGAAAGCACAGCCATGCGCTCCGTTGTCATGTCGAGGATCTCAGTCATATCAAACCCGACGATGTCGCCAGAGAGATCGAGGCGCTGCCCACGGTCGGGTTCATCAAATACCCAGCCAAACCGACCGCCGGGGGCCCATTCTGCGACGCGGGACTGCAGCTCGCCATCATCATCCAAGGACTGGAACAAGGTTTCAAAGCTGGCAAAGCGCTGTAAGGCTGCGCCAGCATCTGCATTCTGTGTTACCGCACCCTGGATGTGGCGCGATTGTTCTCCGGATAAGGCACCGCTGCGCGTCAGCAAGGTGGCCAACCAATCGGATAACCAAGCGCGTCCGCGTTCATCGATTTCAGAGGCGAGCGGGTTGAGGCCTGTGGGCACGCCTGCGCGGATTTCATTGTAACGGCCACCCAAAGCTCGGACTGCCATTTCCAAGCCGCGATCTTTGTCAAAGAAGAACAGGCGTGCGCCGATCCGTTGCGCTTGCGCGGTGAGGAAGGCAGTCGTCAATGTTTTGCCAGTTCCCGTGCGCCCTAAAACCAGTGTGTGGCCCACAGTAGGTTCTTTGCTTGCAGAACCCGCTTCGTGGAAGTTGAAACGGTAGCCTGATGTACCCACTGTTGGCAGAACCGCAATGCTCTGACCCCACGGGCTCTCGTCATTGCTACGCCCTTCAACACTGCCGTGAAGGGCTGCAAAATCAGAAAAATTGGTCGATGAGATTGGTGTCTTTCGGGCGCGATAGCCAAAGTTGCCCGGGCTCTGTGCAAAATAGGTGGCTTTCAGCGCCATGTTTTCGCGCACGATCACAGCCATGATTTCTTGGCCGACCCGTTTGATCTGTGCGGCGGCGCGTTCAAGTGTGTCGCGGTCAGGCGCATAGACGGCGATGGAAAGGTGATGGTCGCCAAAGGCGATGCGTCCCGCCTCTTGATCGTCTGCAGCCAAGGCCAATTGGTCGCGCAATGACACGGCGGCATCATCTGACGCATGCATCTGTCTGATGATGCGCTGGATGCGCTCGGCCATGATGTTGTTCGGGATTGGACTGAATGAATTGGTCAGTACGATATCGAGAGGCAGATCTAACGCATCGAGAAGCGTCACGTCTGTCAGTGCGGGATAGGATTTGATGCTAAAGAGCGCGCCATATTTGACGGCACCTGTTGTGGCACATGTAATCGTCGCCACATCTCCATCGAACGTCGCGCGGCAATCACTGATGGTATGAGACAGGGGCAGGGGGCTTTGACCAAATGCGATGGGTGAAAAGCTGCCTGCGTTGAGCGTGTTCAGATACCCGAGCCATTCACCGCCCGTCTTTGTTAAGCGAACAGGGTTTGCCGAAGAGAGGGCCACCGCAAAGAAGCCCATAACCTCGTTGAGCTCTTGAACACGCGCTGCGCGGTCTTTGACCCAAGCTTTGCGGGCGAGTGCGCGCAAAAATGGGATGCGGGCTGCGAGATTGGGGCGGCGAATGACGCTGAGATACATCTGCCGCTTGGAAGGTCGCAGGCCTTTGATGTGAGCTGCCCAACGGGCATCGACTTGGGACGCGAAGGTATCACCCTCGACGGGCTTAAGGTCTAAGTTTTGTGGAACAGAGACGCGGTGGATGTAAAAACCGAACGTATTCCCGGTTTGGGCCACGATTGCGGCAACCGCGCGCTTGAGCGCATCAAGGCGATCGTCCTCGGTAGTCATCGGGTTCAGACCATCAAGGCGTAGGGTTGCCAGAAGATCGCCTTCGCGCAGCACCATCACATCGTCCGTTGCCAAAGCAAAATAGGGCAGGTGCTCCGCAAGGTAGCTTTCACGGGCAAATCCTGTTCCCCCAGCTTCACGCACCGCAGGGCCGATGCCGCTCAAAGTTCCACCATCAAGCGCCAAAGCTGTCACCCCCATGATGTGCGCGGTTTTTGGTCGGGCGCACGGTGCCAAAGGAGATGCGCAGCACTTCAAAGAAATGAGGCTCTTTGTCCGCAACGAACCAAAGGACTGGATAGGCAATGATCCCGATCAGGAAAAAGATCAGAGATTTCGTCCAGATAAACGGCAGAACGACCCCCATGGCCAAGACCACCAGATATCCGACAGGGAGACCCAGATACTTGGGTGGCCGTGCAAGGCCGAGGAAAAGTGGGGAACGTTCTGCCATCAAATGATTTTCCTGCTCAGTTAAAATTATGGAACCGTAGGGGGCTGAGAGGCAGCGTTTGCGAAGCAGAACGCGTTCGAGACCCCCGAAGGTCTCGTGATTGCAGGAAAGTCATCCTGCTCTGCCTGCTCTTAGGTGAACCCATCTACGATTGTGCCCGCCGAGAAAATCAAAACGATCCCGATTATCACGGAAGCGAACCATCCCCAGTTCAGCCGCCCCATCATGCACATGAACCCCGTGCCAATGACCGCCAGTGTGGCCACGGCAATGCCAATTGGTCCCGTGAGTGCGGCTTCGACCGTTTCCAGCATCGTTTGAATGGGCGACAAGTCTTGCGCGAAGGCAGGGGAGGCAAGGAGCGCTAAGGTTGCGACCATGAGTGGCAAGTATCGTGAGTGGTGTCTTGGCATGAAAATGTCCTTGATCAGTTCAGTTCAATAATGACGGGAGCGCGTGTGGGTGCTGTATTGGCGACGCGGATTGGTGCTGGCTGCGACGTTCCACCGGACAGCCGTTCACGAATGTCGTGGATGCGTGCAATGTAGGCGCGTGTTTCAGAAAACGGCGGTACGCCTGAGTATTGCTCAACGCGATGGGGCCCAGCGTTATAGGCGGCTAAGGCAAGTTCGACGCTTCGGAATTCTGCCAGTTGGGTTAGCAGGTAGCGTGCTGCGCCGTCGAGGTTCTGAGAGATATCGCGGGGATCCACACCAAGCTCGCGTGCCGTAGCAGGCATCAATTGCCCTAAGCCATAGGCACCCTTGGGGCTGATGGCAGTCGGATTGTAACTGCTCTCCGCTTCAATCATCGCTTGAAACAGAACGTGCCAGTCTCGCGTCGAAAGGCCTGCTTGCGCGATGGCCCTGTTGTTTTGGTGCCGGCTGGCCGTCTGACGAATGAGTGAGAGAACTTGGGCAGAGGCTCCCGCCGCAGGCGCAATTGGTGCAACGGCAACAGGTTGCGCTTCCACAGCATCGTCGGACGTGGCCCAGCTCGGGCGTGTTCTGTGAAACGTCCACCCAGACGCCGTAGCCGTTCCGTCAGCGCGAAAGGCTAGAACGTCAGCCGTTGCCCTCGAGGGTAATGTTGTAGTCAGCACCAAAGCGCAAATCGCGCCCGTCGCCAAACTCGAGATGGTGTTTGAAAAGCCCCGGCCAGATATTGAAGTATCGCGCTTCTGGCCCGAGAGGCGTGATCCGCGTGGACACAAGAATGGCTTCGGGTTCGCCCTCACGCAGGTAGATGCACTGGTAGCGCGGCTTGCCATCGTCCGTGAACCCCACGAGTTCATACCGGCAGCGGAACGCAACTTCCCTCTTTTGAAGGTCTTTGACCCCATCGAGTGTGATCAAGATTTGATTGCGCGCTATCGGCATTTGGACTCTCCCCCTGAGAGCCCTTCTAGTCCGACCTAGTACAAGCGGAAAGACACATTGAGTCAATATGATATATTGCAGAATTTAACAAAATGCTAAACCATAGGACGAAACCAAACAAAGGAGTCTCCGATGAAACGGCTTATTTTGTCAGCAATCTTTGGTGTTTTGATGACATTTGGCGCACCTAAAAAGGCGCAGGCCTACGATATAGATTGCGCGATTATGCTCTGTATGGCGGGTGGATTTCCTCCGAGCGCGGTCTGCGCGCGGGCCTATCGCACAATGATCCGCCGCATCACGCCGTGGCCGAGTAGGCCTCCGTTCGGGATTTGCACCTTCGCCGCAGTACCGATTGAATTGGGTGGCCCCGGCGGTGAGGGCGAGGTTGATACGGACCTTCCAGAATACGAATGGCTCAACCGCACACATGTGATCTGGTTCACAGGCCGCTCTTACACGCCGCGTGACGATCCAAGGCAGTGGGACTGGAGTATTCGGTCTTGTGACCGTGAAAACCGAACCTGCCGATATATCGCACGTGTCTACGGCTCGCACACGCGTTGGCCGAGCTCATTTGTCTCCGAAAGCGGGCAAACTATTTTGTTGCCCGTTGGGCGTGGTTTTGGAAACTTCTACTCGCGCGATATCATGGTCGAATATGGCGACTACGGAGGCAATATGGGTCATTCAGACTGGTTTTCCTACTGAGCAGGTATCTGCCTTTGTCAAAGCAGTATGCAAGGTTTCACGACAATGGCCGATTGTTTGACCTTCTTCGGATCGACAAGCCAGCGGCGAACAGTTGATCCGTCGTTCCATCTATAGTCGATCAATACGAGGGTAAGATCGTCTTGCCGCTTCTCAAATCCCTCTTGAAACGGCACAGCAAGCAGCTGTGAGCCTCCAGACACCTTTTGATCATCTGAGGTTTCATGATCGGCGGTTCCTGACTTTTTACCGCGGGTTATCAGAACTGGCTCGATTAACTCGATGGGGTCAACTTCGAGAGCAAAAGCAAGCTTTTGCACGGTCGCCATTGAGGTATAATATTGTGAACGTTCCAGTCGGCCAACATAGCCTCGTTCAAGTCCTGCCTTAAGTGACAGGGCTTCTTGGCTAAGGGATTGAAGCCGCCTTAGTTTTCTTAAATTTGCACCAACGCGATCTCGTAAATCCATGCGAGATCAATGGCTTGATTTTGGCTGATAGTGCGACGGAGTATACTACAGATTCTGTTGTTTTGACGTTTGGTGCGGCGCATCATGAGAAACCGGCACACACCCTAGTGAGCAACTTGCTTGCAATATATGCAAGCATGACCTATATAGACCCATGAATAGCAAACACCGCAAGACTCTGGCCGTTGTCTTTGCCGACCCAGTGTCGGGAACAGTCGAATGGTCCGCTGTTGAGAGATTACTTGTCGCAGCTGGTGCGCAGGTCATCGAAGGACGCGGTTCACGAGTGCGGTTCGAAAAGGACGGCGAGGTCGAGACGTTTCATCGTCCGCATCCCGCCAAGGAAGCCAAACGCTATCAGGTGCGCGCCGCCCGCGCATTCTTGGAACGGATCGGAGTAACGCCATGACCAATACCATGACCTACAAAGGCTACTCAGCCCGCATCGAGTATGATGATGAAGATGGCATTTTCACTGGCCGCCTTGCCGGTATCAGCGATGGTGTCGGATTTCATGCTGACACGGTTGAAGCGTTGCGGGATGCCTTTCAGGAGGCAGTTGAAGACTACGTTGAGACCTGCGCAAAGGTCGGTAAGGAACCGCAAAAGGCGTTCTCTGGTCAAGTGATGTTCCGGGTCGATCCCGAGGTGCACCGCAAGGCGGCACTCGCGGCAGAGCTATCTGGCAAAAGCCTGAACCAATGGGCCGAAGAAGTTCTAGGTCGCGCGGCGGAGTAGGCAGGTGACAAGCGCACCTTGCTGCTTTTTATCATTATAGGGGGGCTTTTGCGTACCCCTGCGAAAGTGTCGGGCGTCGCGATGCGGTTTCACCGGGCTAACCATAAGCGATAGGCTATCCCGTACCCGATTTAAAAGACCACTTGGAGCGCGTAAAATTGGATAATGGAAACCAGAAAAGGCCTCCGCTATCAGCGCGGGCGGCAAGCGCGACCGGTCGTTCGGCGCTGTTTTTGGCTAAGGTCGCTGGGAAAGCTGGTTGGGCAATTGCCAAGCCTGTCGGGCGGCAGACAGGCAAACTCGCCGCAAAAGGGGGTAAAGCGGTCAAAGATCACGCGGCTGTTAAGTTCGCGGAATTTGAACTGAGGCATACCAAATATACGCCGGAGAACTTCTTTGAAAAAGGAGCGATCTCTTTGGAAGACCTCGTCGATGCGCTATTAATTGAGAAGCGCGGCACGTCGGCAAGGATCGTTACAGCACTTTCTGGGAAGTTGGCTGCGGCAGGTACGACAGCAAGTCTATTTTCCATCGCATCCATTCTTGGCACGGCCAGTACGGGAACGGCCATATCTTCACTTTCAGGCGCGGCTTTCAACAGTGCCGCGTTGGCGTGGATTGGTGGAAGCGTTGTAACTGGCGGGTGGATTGTCTTGGGCGTAGCGGCCGCTGGAGGGGCGGCCGCATATTTCGGGTCTCGCAAGCTTGTCGGGAAATGGACCGGTGTAAGACGCAAGAAAAAGTCCTTGGACCCGCAAGAAATGCGCTTTGTCGAAACGTGTTTGATGTTGGCAACGGCTTTTCGTGAACGGGCCAATCAAAATGCCGTTTTGGACCCTCTCACTGCTGAAACCTTGCAGCAGAACTTAAAACATGACCTCCTCGAACAGTTGGATGTCTGCATCGCCAAAGTCAGCGACTGGCCGGATCTTCCGTTGATGCGGCTTGAAGATCGTAAAGTAGATCTGGTCGAGTTACTCGATGCCTTACCAATGGCTCACGTTCAAAACCCGTCGATCAGAAGAAAATCCACAGCTGCTGCCCCTGTTGTTACAGGTGTCGTATCCGCCACGATATTGAAATTGATGTCTGACACCTCGCCTTCGTTTACGGAAGATGAGGAGTTGGTCCTTCAAGCGCTACGTCGATCGAATAACAGTCTTGCTGATGCCAGTGAACTTGAGCTGTCTGAATACGTGCAATCTCTATCCGTTGAGCAAATTTCCGGGCTCAAAAACAACGTAAAGGGAATCTACCACGAACTCGCGTTTCAGCGGCAAGAGAACCTGGATGGCGACGAGTACATCGTCGAGCTTTTCGGCGACACGAACCATGCCGGCGCAGATGTCCGGATTATTAATGTCGAGACCGGCGACGTTTCCGAGGTTCAACTCAAGGCGACGAATTACGCGTCTTATGTACGTGAACACAACGAAAAATACGAAAACATCGACGTGCTTGTGACCAGTGAGGTAGCTGGATCGTCGCCAGATTGGTCTTCGTCTGAATTCAGCAATGCTGACCTTACAGCTGATACGTCCTCGGCGTTGCAGAAGCTCGGGCACGAGGCAGACGTGGACATTGTTCACAGTATGGGCGTCGCTGCGATGGTGGCACTTGCGACCAATGCTAAGTCCATGTTGAAGGGTGACGCTCTTTCAACAGAAGCGAAACAAAAGATCATTCAGGACGGAGTGGTCGCTGCAAGCGTTGCTGGAATGGTGCAGCTTATTATCTAGGAGAAAAAGTGCTCTACTGTATCTACGATGCAATAGGAACTTTCCGCCCTCGATGTTGATCGGTGATGCCACGATGCCCCCCTCGCGGTCAGTGGGGTAGCCGCAGCAAAATGGCGCTATGTCTGCCTGGGTTTAAGTATCCAGCGGTAGTCTCACGGTGTCGCCCTCAATCACGGGGAAGGAAATTTTGGTGAAACCGCAGTCGGTCAGAAAAGACACGATTCCCGTCACGGTTTTGAACTCACGAATGGAAATTTCACCTGCCATCCTGGAGCGCGCCGTGACCAACATTTGCGTAGTCCCATCGGAATGTTCTGCGTGCATCGTCCAAACTCCAAACCATGATGATGCTTTGCGCGTTGGCGATACGTTGCATGTAATGATGAGTTTCGAACCCGTCTCAAGGCGCTGTTTCAATGCGACCTCTGTTAATACATTGGGTGTTTCTGGCGGGTTCAACGGCAAGATTCAATCCACTCTCAATCGGTCAATAATGCTTTATTGTACCAACACCGATCCCTAAGACAAGCTACGAAGGGGGCTATCGGCCCCCGCGCCAGTGGCGCTCCCCCGAGGATTATTTCGGGGAAGATAAAGGTAGGTGTCCTATCCTTCTGCGTCGTCCGAAGTAAATTCGATTTCGATGGTGCTGAACGGCTCTATGCGGGTCAGACCATCGTTTCCGATTGACGCTTGGATAACATCAAGGGCTTTGCTTGCTTCGGTGTGAAAGTCTCTGCCATCACCCGATTGGGAAAGAACGTCGCGTAGATCAAGCGTGATGGTGAACACCATTTCGCCCATGTCGATCACAACAACTTCGTGATCCATGCTGCGTATCGACGGTTCCGACTTGGCGAGTATCGAGCATAGTTCAACCATAGCTTCGGGGTGCAACGTCAAGCCGGTCTGTTTTTGGGTTTCAAAAAACAGGGCAGCGATAAAGTTGTGAGAAACAAAGCGAGTGTCTTTCACGTCCCAATCGTTCATAAAATCGGCTGTGTAGCCCTCGTCAGCACCGACCAATGCCGCGTATCGGTCGCGGCATGCCTCACGCATAGCGCCTTCGGTTGGGTAGGATGTTGCGAGGGCCGCAAAAAGTGTCTCCGCTAATGTATGCGGATCAACGGTGTCATCGTCATGGCCGGACGCAAAACCGACAGGGATTTTGGCCTTGTTTGGTCCTTCGATGTATGGGGCACCTTCGCCAAATGAATCGCAATATCGTAGTGGTTCACCAGCGAAACGTTCTACAAGTTCCGAACCTCGACCAGCGCGAACAGCTCTGATCCAAATATGGCGTGTAACTTTGGACACTGACTTTGTTCGGAATCCAATCAAATAGTAGTTTTCGTCTGGGTCAAAATCCACTTGCCAAAAGTTACCTTCAACAGCTTTTGCAAGTTCATTCGCGAACAATGCTTCGTCCTGGATGGTGAAAAATTCTGTTGGCTTCTTTACTGGCTCAAAGCCCCAATACTCATACCAATGATAGTCGGGGTCATGATGCTCTGGCAGCGTATCCGCGCCGTAGACATGGATGGAAGCAAGGCGACCGATAATTGCACCAATGACTTGATCTTGCCAACCAAGGGAGGGCGGCAAGCCTTGCTCGGCAAGACCTTCAACTGTGAAGGTGCGCAGGTAGATTTCGTCGATCCCCTCGTCTTCATCTTCCGCTTGGCGCTCGTCGCAAAACTCGACAACCATATCATTTGAGAACCGTATATAATCATAAAGTTCTTCCAAAACCGGACCCGGCACTAGCAGTTTGCCGCTGTCCCATTTCTTGATCGTATCGAGCCGAGTGGAAAAAATGTTGGATGCATCCTTTTGGGAAAACCCAAGGTATTTGCGCATGTAAGCGAACCGATTATCCATAGCGATAATCCTCCATTTGTTGTTGAAACTGGACTTGAAACCAAAAGCCAGTGGACCAATCCTCCGGCTGTTTTGAAGCGTAGTTGTCTTCTGTGGACGGAGCAAGTGGTTCAAGGGCCATCTGCATTCGACCTTTAGGGCAAACAGGCTGGCCTAGCCTCGCGCGGTAGTCAGCAAGGGCGTAATTAACTCACCCAAAACTGAAACCGGACCTTCGTGCACAATGCAGCGAAACAGGAACAAGAGCCCATTTTTCCGGATGCTGCGCTTTGCACCAAGGTCCGACAATAGTTGCGGAGCGGTCATTCGAGGATGGTTTTTGCGTCTGTCCGGTGATGGATGGCGGCGATTGCGGCAGGATTTCAAGAGGTTGAAGGGTGTCGTGTGCAGTACGTGTTCACCCAATATTGCCTAGCCCGAATTTGACACAGTTTCTGCGCTGTGGCCATTCGGTGAGTTGGCGCTCTGTGCCAGCTATCGCGCCGGGCGGGGATGGCTCGACATCCAGCGCCCCTCGGGCCGGTTCTTCCCGCTGCAGCCGCATTTCGGGGTGAACCGCATCGCGACCTGGGCGCCGTCCTCCGGCACGACCGTCAACACCAACGGCATGCCGCGCACCGCCGTCGGCACGGTCGCCACGCCGACGCTCGCCACCACCAAACTCTCGACCTCGATGCGCCGCTGGCGCGTGGCCAGCGCCGCCAGCGCCGATGCGGCGGCCGAAGAACGCTCGGCGGGTTGGGGCTGCTGGCG
Organism: Roseobacter sp. MED193; assembly: GCF_000152965.1. Taxonomy (GTDB): domain Bacteria; phylum Pseudomonadota; class Alphaproteobacteria; order Rhodobacterales; family Rhodobacteraceae; genus Pseudophaeobacter. Next base: position 136,503 of record NZ_AANB01000012.1, read on the forward strand.
CGGCAACGCCGAAGGGCTCGGCGGCTTCACCTATGTGAACCGGCTCTCGCTGGTGACGCTGCAGGCGACCGGCATGGGCTTCTTCGGCCTCTACGGATCGACGGCAGCGCTGACCACGACCCTGACGCTCTCGGCCGTGGTGAACTGCATCGGCATCGGCTTCCAGCGCGGCACCCACACGAACTGGCAACTGGTCCAGAACGATGCTTCTGGCGCGCCCACGCTCACCGATCTGGGCGCGAGTTTCCCGGTCGCGAGCACGACAAGCGTCCTGACCCTCACGCTCCTCGCCGCTCCGAACAGCAGCGAGATCGGGGTCCGGATGGTCGAGGAGGTCAGCGGCGCGGTGGTCGAGTTCACGCTCGACACCGATATCCCCGTCGCCACCCAGCTCCTCAGCCCGCGCAATTCCATGAACAACGGTGGGACGGCCGCGGCGGTCGGCTACGATTGTTCGGGGGTGTATGTGGAGACGGATTATTGAACTGCCTCTGCACTGGCAGGGACCGCGTCGATTGCTTCCGCCGTTGAATTTGGGATGCCAATTCGGATTCGCACCTCGGAGAAGTGGACCTCCAGTACGTAGGGCGAAGTGGTTGTGCCGTCTATGGTCCAACAGTATGGATCGGTGAGCGCGAGCGCACTCAACTGCGGGAAAGCTTTTGGAGCACGGCGCCGCGCCGCCGAGATGACCTCGTCGGACTGGCACTGATCGAGTCTGCGTCTCAACATGGCCGGGAGGCCGTGCAAGTTCTCGATACTCTGGGCCCCTTCCGGGATTGTCATCGCTCCGGGCGGCAGGAACCAGAGCCCCTTTTCGTTCTCCTGCAGGACCCGCGTGAGGAACGGCTGCAGGTCGGTGCGCGTGGTGTCAAAAATGCCGGAAACTGCCCGGACCGGAGCGACCCGCGGGCGGCCCCCAGTGATTCGAAAATCTAGATTGGTGACTTGCTCTGGAACCCCGACGGGGGGCGATGCCGCGCCAAGCGCGGTGAGGTAGCTCTTCAATGATTCAGCGGAATCGACACGGGGCAGAACCGAACTGAACCAGTCGAAGGTCTTCTTGGGATCCGTTTGTAGGAAGAATGCCATGAATCGGTCGACCGGATGGTTCGGGTTGCCAGTCGAGACCATCAGCTCGCCGGTTTCGGGAAACACCAGCACATCCCGTATGACCCGAATCCGGGTCGAGATATGGTCCCATTCGTCAAGAGCGGCAGGATCGGCCTTTGCTCCATCGACAAGGCGATACGTGACGCCGCCGGCTGTGGCGTCCTGCGGTTCATCGTCCACCACGGCGAGCAGGCCCGCGCTTTCGAGTGCAAGGAGCGAGGGGCGCCAGAACTGGGCCGGAACCCCTGTGATCTTTTCGAGGCGCGTGGCGGAAATGGTCGAGAATGCACCTTGGATCACGGCATCCCGTAGGAAAAGATTCTGAAAACCGATTTGCGAAGGATCGGACCAGACCAAGGTCATGTCGGTGAAATGCAGGTATGGCACCAGGAGCCCGGAGAACGTCAGCCGAGGCATCATAGTGCCTTCGCGGCCCGTCACGCGGACCCACCTTACACTGAAATCATCACTCATCCGCCGCCTCTTCGTCTGGTATTCCATCCGCCTCAGCGTCCTGCGCCAATGTGCGATCTGAGCCGGCGAAACGGCGCAACGCGCGCCGCCCGGCGACCAGTTGCTCGTAGGGCAGGCGCAACGGCATGTCGCGGACGGTGCCGCTTTCCGCCGAGGCCATCCATGCCAGGAAATCCGCCGCCTTCGCGGTGCCGCTCAGGTTCTCGATCGTCGTTCCATGACCGACGAAGATGATCTTTCGTCTTGCCCGCGTGATCGCCACGTTGAGACGCCGCATGTCCTGAAGGAACAGTGCCATGCCCGGTTCGGGCATTCCGCCCGTGGCGACCCGGACGAAGCTCATAACCACGATATCCGCCTCGCCGCCCTGAACGGCGTCGACGTTGCCGAAGTCCAGCCGCGATATGCCTTTCAGGGCGGGCGCGGCACCGCTCGAGCCGAACACCTCCGTCGCGCGGGCGCGAATGAACTCGGTTTGTGCCGCGAACAGCGACAGGACCATGACCGACACCGTGGTTCCCCCGGGGAGTTCCGCACTGATCTTCCGGATGATCTCGATGACATGTTCGGCTTCGTCCGGGTTGGCCCAACTGGTGCCGATTTGCGTGGCAGGGCTTATTCGGCCGAGTAGAGACAGATCCACGAAATGCACCTGATGAGGGAAACTCGGCAGATGCAGGGGGCATACTGGTGGCGTTTCCGGGGTGACGTATTCGCCATCGTAGACCCGTTCACTTACGAGGTTCGCGATTTCCGGCACCATCCGGAACTGTTCGACGAGCGTCGCGCGAAATCCCTCCGCCTGCCCATTGTCGTCTTCGGTAGTGTTTCCTGTCGCGTAGCCACGCTCGAAGAAGCTTCGGACGAAAAACTTGTCAAAATTGTTCTGCACCCCGTCAATGACCGCGTCAAAATAGGAGGCAAGCATGTCTTGATAGGCCTGCCACTCGGTCTGCGGGGCTTGCAAGGAAGGTCGGCGAGGTTGCGCGTGATGCCTTGCCTGGCCCTGGATGATCTTGTCGAACTTCTTGCCGATGGTGCTCTGTCTTGGCTGGGCGTCCTCTTCTTCAGGATTCGCGGTGGCTGTCCTGCCAGCAAATGCGCCCTGCCACAGCAGCGCCGCGGCGATGTCCTGCACCTGATCCGACTGAATCGGACGCCGGTCGTCCTTCATGAGCCAGAGGTTGCCGACCCGCTCGACCGCGTCCCTCAATTCGGTGTCGGATGTGGCCGTATCTGTGAGATAGGCGTCCAGCGTCGGAACCTGATGCTTCTGTATGCCTTTTTGCGCTAGGGCACCAATCATCCGGCCCTCGACTAGATAGAGCGCGCATAGTGCATGAAAGAACGAGGCGTCGGTGTCGGCGAGAAACGGTGGGAGCTGACGTTCATCTCCGACGAGAATCCAGCGCCGGCAGCGCAGGGCGGCGGTGACGAAGGCGCTGTCGTTCACCCGGCTGGCCTCGTCGATGATCAGCGTATCGAACTCGGCCTCGAAGTCGGGCGTGATCGTCGGGGAGTTCCTGGCCGATTGCGTTGCGGCGACCGACGTGATGCCGGCGTGGATCGGCCCGCCGTCCGGCTCGTCGTCCGGCCTGGGGCCAGCGGTCGCTCGTTCCAGTCTGGCACGCAGCGAGCCAATCCGCCCAGCCAGTGCGTCGATATTGATGACATACAAATTGACGCTGGAAAGAAGCTGTCGGACGAGGTCCTCAATCCTCGCGTCGCGTGCGGCGGCGTCCAGACCGCCGAGCGCAATCCGGCTTTGCCAGAGCGCGTGTAACCGGTGTTCTTCAGCGTCTAGCCTGTCGCCGAAACCATCGTCTTTGTCGAAGGCCGCAGTCAGCCTTTCCACAAGCGAAGCCCAGAGGCAGCTTGCCTCGGACGGGTTCAAGTCCGGCCGTCGGCCCGTGATCCGCGTCGGAACCACGCCGTAGGAGTTCATGCAGCGTTCGGTTGCATCGGCCAGTGGCTTGTTTTGTGCCGATGTCAGCAGGATCCGCTCGCCCCGGGCCGCGAGGATCTCGACGAGTTCGCGGATGACCTCAGTCTTGCCGGTGCCGGGTGGCCCCTTGATGAAGAAAGCGTGAGGCGTGCGCGCGGCTTTCGAGACCGCCTCCTTCTGACGCGCATTGAGTGGGTTCGCGCAGGCCCTTTTCCGCGTGTTGCGCGCCATGAGCTGTTCGACCGGGGCATTGGGCTCGAATGCGCCTGACAGGGCGTCGGGTTGCGATACGACGCGTGCGAAGACTTCCTGTGAAGCGACGAAGTATTTTCCTGCGCGAAGGTCCCGGATCTGTTGTTCCAGATCAGCGCGATCGACGGCATGGCGCCGGAATATCCATGCCTTGTCCCCGGGCGAAAACGGGCATTCGTATTGGTCAATCGGGGGCTCTTTGTCTGGGCCGACAGGGCGCCGCACGGCCCGCAGAAGCACGTGCTGTCCGCTGATGACCTCGATGCGAAAGGGCGACACGTTTCCCTGATCGTCCACCAGCCCCACGGCGCTGCCGTCGAGAAACAGCCCGCGTCCGGGCGGCGCATTCAATCGCAGCAAGACACGTGGACGCACGGACCCCAGAACCTGGGCGATGCGTTCGGGAACGTTAGGAAACACCCGCCGCGTCCGGTCCTGCACCCCTAGGACATTGACAGGGGCGCGCCAGGAGGGACGCGGCGAATAGTGGAAGGTTCCCGCGTCCCGGATATTCAGCAACTGGGCAAAATGGCTGCTGAAATGGTAATGGGCGTCCAGGGTCCGTCGTGTGCTGTCATTAGATCGCTCGATCAGCAACTCGTCGGGAAAAAGCGGTTCGATGCGGTTGACGGGGATAAGGTCGGCCTGAAAGCACACGCGCAGCGGCCAGTCGTTCGGTTGAATATGGGTCGCGATGTGGACCCGAACACCGGGTATCGGCTCACGCGGTTGCCCTTGTTCTGGACGCACGATCAGGTAGAATTGGGTGGAATTGAGCTTGATGCCGCCACCATCGACAGGCTCGCTGGCGAAATTCAGAAGATTGAAGCCATGATCGAGGTCGGAGAATACGGCCTGCGGGGTCGGGGGTGGGGCCGCGCCCTTCCAAAGCCGTTCTAGCGCCGGTTTCTTCAGTTCGAGCGCGAACGCGCTGACCGGTCTGAGGCAATCGTTGCGCAACGTTGCGGTTTCGGCATTTCTATGGCCCGTCCCTGTTTTCTTTGGGGTGCGTTTTGCCCCGACAACTGCGAGATATGGGCGTCCGGTCAAGGGGCTGACGGTGGGCCTTGCGAACAGGCTAAAGCGGTTGCGCCCGGTTGCGAAATCAAGGGCGACCACCCCGTTCTGCATCAAGGGCGCGATGTCGTCGTTGCTGAAACGGGTGTCTTCCGGAAGTGGCGACAAGTCTTCGATCTCGGTCTCTTCTGGTCTTCGCAAGTCACGCGCTTTGTCGAGACCCAAGGACTTGAAGTGACGCGGTGACCGGGTGCGTGGAAAGACGTTTGAGCCCAGGAGTGTCGGTGGAAGCACAAGAGGAAGGGAGGTTTCCAGGCGCAGACTGTCAGCGTCGAGATGCAGCACCGCTTTGCTGCCACGAGAAGGCAGGTTCTTACCGTTTTTGCGCCGCCCGACCCAGTTCACGACGGCATTTGCGGGTTCCTCTCCCTCGGCGGCGAGCAGCTGGACCTCGAAAACAAATGGTCCGCTGTGCCAGACATGCCTAGACCCGGTGTCCAATTCTTTGGTCTTGGGGTTGAACGGCACAAGCAGCCCCTCAGTCTCAAGGCTACGGACCCAGTCCTGCCAATCTGTGGGCAGTCGGGTCCAAGGAAGCAAATGCAAGGTGATAATCGGAGCGACTTTGATAGGCGCAGCAGAGACTGCCATTCCGAAAGTGATGGGTTTTCGCGTCCACAGATAGTCGCGCGCATGCAGCATGCCCATGCCATCAATCGGATCAAGGGCGCTGGTGACCGAAAAGGCATGTTGGTTTGTCACAAGGCGGAAATGCGCACGTGTTGGCTGGGCCGAGGTATCAACGGCCTCGTCCGGTGCCGTGTCGTCGCGTCTGAGTAGGACCCCATTGGAAACCTGTTTTTGAAATTCGCGCACCGAGATGCTGAACGGGCGGTATCGCGATCGCAGGAGACAGGACAACGAAACCTGTAGTCGCAAGCTCCCGCGGTCTTGAATATGTGCTTGCCATGCTTGAAGCGATTGGACTGCGGCGATCAGTTTTTTCTGCTCGGGTCTTGTCATAACACCGCACCAGATTGTGCGTTTGGCGAGGTGGTTTCTCCGGTGGCTTGGCCGGTATCTGTCGCCGTGTCTCCGGTAATGTCACTGAAGGCTTCTTCCTCCAGTGCGCCTCCGAGGAAACGAATGAGGTGAACATCTGGAAATGCCTTCCTTAACAGAGACCGCGTCGTACGTTCGGTCTGCGGCGAAACGGGGGCGTCGATAGCGATTTCGAAAGTGGCTTCGGAAAGATCCTGACGGAGCGAAACCAGAGACAAGGCAGACCACGTGGCGCGGGCGAAGTCGGCCAATTCCTGTTGCAGCAGCGCATGGCGGTCATACATCGAATTCGGCGCCTGCGGGACGTATGGTGCAGGCGCGAGGATCAGCCGTTTGACACAAAGAAGTTCGGCGGCGATCTGCTTGTGGAGCGTCCATCCGCCAACCCGGAAGGGCTCGAAATCGGGCTGGGCGAGCCGAAGCGCGACCACGCTGTTCGAGCCGCCGACCACGAGGCCGCGTGATAGCCCGGGTAGCAGGCAACCGATGAGGTCGCCGAGATAGGCAAGGCCGCGCGCCGTGGCGGGCAGGACCCCGTCACCAAGTCCCGCCTCGCCGTCTCCCGCGAGCACGATTATCGGAAGCATGGCGGCGAGCTTTTTTTTGCGCAACGACGCGGCGAGATCGCTTCCATCTCGTCCGACTGCGTATTTTAAGAACTGGTAGTAAGAGGAAGGGAGAAGGTTATCGTCGATCCGGAACCGTTGCCCGCGCAGGTCGAGGAGTTCGATGCCATTAGGCAGCACGGCGGATATCCTGGCCACCACGAGCGTGCCGGGCGTGGGCGCGGGTGGAGGTTCGGCGGCCCAGAAGGAGAGGATGTCTCCAACCAGTGAATTCGCTCGCCCGGGCCGCTCACCGGTGTCGGGCGCGCTCGATGGCTCGGCGAATTTCCGGACGGCATCGATTGGTGGGGCAAGGGACATGGAGGCAGAAACCTGTTTCGGTTGTCGACTGCGCAGGGACTGCCAAAGCACCGCCGCAAGTCGAGTCCGCAGCTGTCGGCGCTCGGCCTCAAAAGCGGGCATCCGGGCGATGATCTGCGGATCGACGATTTCCGCCTTTAGGACCGCAAGTAGCAACAGTCTCGCGCCGCGCTCTTGGCTCTCTGCCGAAGCTGTCAATATGGCGTCCGTGGCAGCGTACACCGTTCCACCGAGGTCGTTTCCCCATTTCCGGTATCGCTCCAGCCGTGCGCAGGCGTTGTTCAGCAGCCTTGCTTCGGAAAAGTTGCCGTGATCCCGGTGAAAGCCCGCATGGCTGCGGAGGATGGAAACCGAGATTTTCAGATCTGGACAAGTCTGGAGTGTGGTCGTGGCTAACTGATACCAGGCCAGGGCCGCATCCCGCAGGGCAAAGTGGAAGGCGCGGTCCTCCATAGATGCCGCCCGGGCGAGAAACGCGTCGCCAATCTGCTTGGCGTAGCCAATCAGCTTCTTTGCGGACTTTTCGTCGCGCAGGGCCTGGGCGAGATCGCCTATGGATCGGGCAAGGGTTTCGACCGACTTGTTCGCCTCGAAAACGCTAGCGCTGTCGTTCGAGTGCGAAATCGCCACTATTGCCTTTTGAGCAAGTACGCGAAAGCGGAGCATATCGAGGGCGACCCGCGTGGGCGGGGCAACGGTCTGAATCTTGGGACCTATCTGGTCGAGGGCGCGCAACAGCTCCGACGAGGCCTGGTCCGTAAGCGGCGTCTTATCTGGCACCGCTTCAAAACGCTGCTGCTCAAAAACGTCGAGCGTATCTACGATTGCTGCAATACTCAGACCGCCGATATCGCGCCCGGAGGCCAGGAGTCGTTCCAGAACGTTCGTTTCTGCCAGTTCGGGCTCGGAAAAGAGCCGGGACAGCACCCAGTAGCGATCGTTGCGACTCGGGATTCTGGCGAAATCTGTGAACGCTGTTTCGACGAAGAGCGCCTCAGTGTCCCCCGCAACATAACCCGCCCAAAGAGACGGTGGGCTGACATCCGCCCCGTCCCCCAGTCTGGCGCAAATCCGGCTCTCAATTTCGGCGACCCCTACAATCGTTCGGCTCGCCAGTGGCGCAGTCACAAGCTCGCGGCCAAGGTCCAGTAGCCGGTCTCGGAGCCGCGTTAGAGATCGGGTGTCACCGACTAGCCCTACATGAAACTCGATCGCACGAAGAAGCTCCATGGCTACATTGGGCGCTTTGCTTTGATCGTAGGAGATTGACAGGAATTGGACCGCGCGTTCGCTAATGTTGATGGTCTCGGGAGAAGCTGTGCCCAGGTCGCCCTGAGTGTCACAAGCTTGGTCGCGCAGAATCAAGCCAAGCTTTCGCGTCGCCCAGGCAAATCGGGCCTGAAGATGCGGTTGAGGCCCCATTTTTACGTAATCCTCAAGAGACCGGGACAACTCCGCGCGGGTTTCCTCGAGTTGGGATCTGTCGTCGTCGGGCGAGGCGTGGAATTCGAGCAGGAACACGAGCCGCTCGCGGGCACGCACCAGTTGGAAGTCGACCTCGGCCTTCGCGCCCTTCGGCCAGGCGAAGTTGGTTGTCGACTCGCTTTTCTCAACCTCACTCAGCAGGTCCAGGTAGGCCATCTTGTCAATCTCTCCGGACAGGAGCCTGTCAAGGAGTCTGTTCTTCTCCCCGTTCCGATCGGCCTCGGTACCGGGATCGCGGCTGAGACGCTCAACTGCCTCTCGAAGGCTCCTGAATACCTGTTGCCTTGCCTCCTCCCGGTCTCGGTTTGAGGTGCCGCTTTTTGCCTGCCCAGACTTTATTGCGCCCAGTACCGCTTCCGCATGAAGGATGTCCATCTCGATGGCCAGAAGTGCCAGACGCCAATTCTCTTCCGGCTTCATCTCGTCAAGGTGCTCGCGCGCAGCCTTCCGTTCAATCTCGGACAGCTTGATCACATTCTGCAATCCGCCAGATGTCAGCGGCCGCCTGTTCAGTGCCAGTCGCAGCTGCAGCACGGAGGCGCGCGCTCGGGCATGGGGGAAATCGGGATATCCGCTGGCCCTGAGGGCAGAGGCCAGGAACCTCAGGCGGTCCTGGGCGCTCCGATCGCGACCGCTCAAGCTTTGGACGTAGAAATGCTCGGCCGCAGCGCTGAGGATTTTGTCTGCTCGCTCCGAGATGTCGGCCTCAGTTTGCCGGTCGTCAGGCAAAGAACTAATGACGATGCTTGCAAGCCCCGACCGCAGCGACTCGACACGCTCGAGCGAGCTCTCGCCGAACGCGTGGAGGGAGCTACCGGACACCCGCATCCGACACAATGGCTGGTTTCCATCTGCCACCGACAACACGAGTTCGGCGCAAGTTGAGCCGAACGCCGCAGACTGCTGCAAAGCGTGGCCCAGGCGAAAGGCATCGACGACGGCGGCGGCCAGAAGTACCGCGCGGCGGGGGGCCCAGATCCTCTCGGTTACCTTTAGGATCGCAAAGCGCGTATATGCCCCGTCAAACCGGAAGATGTTCTCAGCGTCGCTCACCAAGAACGAGAGGCGCGCGGCGAGATCCCTTACGCGCTCCCGCCAATGGGCCACCTCAGTTACGGCCGTAGACGTGAAACCGGTATCCTGCTGCAACGCGGCAACGATGAAATCCTCCGAAACCTCATTGCCCCCAAATGCGATCGCGGCCAGGATGAACTGGTCTAGGTCGTCGAGCCGCCTGATAGCGTCTCCCCAGATATTCCCCAGGATGTCGCTGAGTTCGTCACTGCTCTTGCTCCCGACCGAAAAGAACTCGGAGTTGATGTCTTCCAATGTGACGTTGGACGTAAATGTGAGCGTTCGCTCGTCCGCCTGCCCGTCGATCACGAGATAGGGTCTGCCGCCGTACCAACCAAGCAGCGCCTGAATGATCTCCCGGATGATAACCGGATTGGATCCACCCGACCTGTTGGACAGATGATCGACTAGCTCGCGCGATACTGCCGCACCAAAGTCCTCCTGGAGCTGCGAAAGCAGTTCCACCCCTGTCGGCGCCGAGAGGGTCAAGAGCACTGTGTTTCTCGCCAGATCTCCTCGGCCCAGTTCCTCGGCAAGCGAATTCGCCTGTGCAGTGCCCTCTTGCAAAGTGAGGATTACGATCAGGCGCTCAAACCCATCGGTCGACATGTTTTTTAGTATGATGGCTTGCGCCATCTCCGACATCTCATCGAAATCATCCAAAACGAGGAATGTGGGTTTCCCGGAAATGGACTGAGAAAAATCCCGGAGATTATCAAAGAACGCGTCGCCAAGGGCTCTATCAATTGACCGAAGTGTCCGGCGAATATCTTCACCGTTTGTCTCCGCCCACACCTGGCTCATCTGTTCCGCAACTGTATCGATGCTCCTCTGGATAAAGGGCTGAGCCTCCGCCATTCCGGGAGCAAAGGCTTCCATGCTCGTTCCGAGGATGGCGTTGCCAGCGTTAATCATCAGTCCTTTCAAGCTGAAACGATCCTGTATGTTTTCCAAGAAGTCGACTGCCCGAGCCCCTGGGCTCAGTTTCTTCCGGACCTCCTTGTCAGCGACCTGCTCGGCCAGATCCCAAAGCGGGCTGTCTATCCGAGCGTTCTCGTCGCGGCTGAAACTGCGATGCCTTCTGGCGCCGGTGCAAAACCAAAAAAAATCCGGAACGTACTTCGTTGGCCGCGCCCGCGCCTTGGATAGATTTAGCTCGCGTTGCGTTTCATGGTGAGTTCTTAGGGCTACCCAATGATGTCCAGCCGTTTCTCGGCCTTCCGGCCCATGCTGGATCCGACGTTGAAGATATCGTGCGACGGCTTCCGATTTGCCCGATAACGCCGGAGATTGAAGCACGAAGACATATGGGCCTGTTGGTGCCTTGCCAGAGGCTTCGGAAAAGGCTCTGTCCAAGCGGTCTGACAATTCTCTTTGAGTAACGGAATCTGACTTCATACTTATCAATGGTTCGTTTCGATTTCGCGCACACTTCCCGCCACAAGTAAAAAGACCCGGCGCAGCCCTGTCAATTGGTTTCGCCCAATGAACTGGAAGCAATTGGCCGACGGGACGTTTTGCAGAGTCGAGCAACCTCTGCTGAACTGGAATCCGATTTCGTCACCAGAACGCGAAACCCGGAACCTCTGGACACGAAACAAAAGGGTTTCTACCATTATGCTGTTTATCTGTCCTGACCTGGTGCTGGGCTGCGGCGCGGAACACTCACAAGGCCGAGACCCAAGACTGTGTTGATACAGGAGGTTCTTTGCGAAAATCCATTGTCGCCGCTCCCAGATTGCCGGCTTCGTTGACGGGGAATGGTATCCTACTTGGCTGGTCTTTGGAAGACGTTCATCCAGAGCCGCTGCCCTACGGCTTCAGCTACGGCCCGCGGCCGCGGCCGACCTATCCGGAGGACTGGGATCCAATCCTTCAGTCCGGCGAAGGCCACCTGATGACCATCGCGCCCACCGGTGCCGGCAAGGGCGTCAGCGCCGTGATCCCCACCCTCCTGCGCTACCCCGGGCAGGCCGTGGTAATCGACCCGAAGGGCGAGAACTACCACGTGACCGCGGCCGCACGTCGGGCGATGGGACAACGGGTCGTTCTGCTCGATCCGTTCGACGTTTGCGGCACCGGCGAAACCGATCGGCTCGACCCGCTCGACCTCATGCGGGCGGGGCTCATCCCGGCCAACACGGCGCAACGCACGGGCAAGGGGCTGCCGGCTGACGAAGAAAAGGCCAGAGAATTCCTCGGCGACACCGCCCGTCAGATCGCGCGCGCGTTGGTGCCGGATATTCCGCAACTGCGCGATCCGTTCTGGGAAAACTCGGCCCGCCGCATGGTAGGTGCGCTGCTTGCCTACATAATGGCGGAATCCCCCAAGGCGCTCACCAACTTCGCCGAGCTCGTCTATACGCTCAGCCAGTCCGACAAGGATCTCGGCCTCACCGTCAAGGACATGGCCCGCTCGAAACACCCTTTCGTGCAATCCGCAGCCAGCGGCGCCTTTCCAGCCGAGCCCAAGGTGCGGGCAAGCGTCGTCAGCACCGCGCTCGCCGCGGTCGAGTTCCTGCAGGGCAAGGCGTTGGAGGTTACCCAGAAATCCACCTTCCACCTGTCGGACGTGCTCGAAGGCGAGCCCATGACCATCTACATGGTGCTGCCGCCGGAAAAGCTAGCCTCGCAGGGGCGGCTGCTCAGGCTCTGGATGACGACGCTGATCTCGACCCTGAGCCAACGTCGTCGGCTTCCCGAGACACCCACGCTCTTTTTGATGGATGAGGCGGCGCAGCTCGGGCGGATGGACGAGTTTCTCTCTGCGGTGACGCTGATGCGCGGCTACGGCGTCAAAGTCTGGAGCTTCTGGCAGGACCTCTCCCAAATCACCGCGCATTACCCGTCGGAATGGCGGACGATCCTCAACAACACCCATGCGCTCCAGATGTTCGGGCTGTGGAACACGCACATGCGCAAGGACGCGATGAACATCACCGGGTTCGACGACCTCTGGGAGTTGCGCGACATGGACCGCAACGAGCAGCTTCTCGTGCTTAGCGGCGATGACCCGGTGATCACCCGGCGGGCCAACTACCTCGACGATCCAGCTTTTGACGGGCTCGCCGCGCCCAATCCCTACTATCGTGGCTCGGAAGGTGAGGCCGAGCGCCTCCGCCCGATCGTGGAGCCCCGAAGCTATGCGCGCGGCCCTTCGACCGATGGGGAGGCGCCTGCGTGAGCCTGGTGTGGGACGAGCCGGAATACCCGACCGCGCGGGTGGTGGAACACGTGCAGCAGAGCCTGCCGGTCCGCCTCATCATGGTGCCGCGCTCGCAGATCCAGACCTGCGCGATGGGCGACACCGCCGCCGACGTGGCCAAACGCAACATCGACGATTTCAGCTATGTGCCGGTCGCGGACGATGCCGGGGAGATCGTGGGGTTGTATCACGCCGCACAGTGGTTCAACCGTGCAGCGCCGGACCATACAATCGACCTTGGTGTCGCCCCTCTGAGCGACGAGATGTTCATCGACGTGCAGGCCAGTATCCTTGACTTCATCCTCGGTGCCGACCGTGCACCAACCCTGCTGGTCCGCAACAGGGACCGGATCTCCGGGCTGGTCTGTGTCTCCGACTTGCAGAAACTACCCGTGCGGATGGCACTGTTCGGGCTGATCACCGGGCTCGAGATGGCCTGGGCACAGGCGATTGAGCTGCACTGGAACGGCGGCGACGGCTGGATGCACCATCTGAGCAGCAACCGACAGGCCAAGCTCCGGGACCGGATGGCCTACCTGCGCCGAACCGACGCCTTCGTCGACGCCCTCGAGACGACCCAGCTCAGCGACAAGTTCACCATCCTCTTGCGCGAAAACCTCCTACCGGGCACGGAACGGCAACTGCGCGGCCAATACGACCGGATCGAAGAGCTCCGCAACGACCTCGCCCATGCCAATGGCTACGCCGAAACCCCGGCCCGCGCGCGCGGGCTGAGCCAGACGGCGCGGGACATTCTTCGGCTGCAAGATCATGCCTTGTGAAGTCGGATTTCGCGTAAGCAGTCATCCGCTTCATCGTGTTCCCGTCTAACGTCACGAACCGATTGAAGTGGCTGCAGACGCGCGGCTGCGCGATCCGGATGCGGGACAAAAAAGCATCACGGCGACCGTCAAGATGCGCGTATCTACTCCCCGCCTGTTCCGCCACTGGCGACTTACATGCGGGAGTTGTGACTGCCATTGTTAGTGTCAGAGATGGAGGGTGAGGCGTATCCGTCCGGCGTGACCGCCGTTGACAATCAACTTGGCTGCCAATTCCAGGGCGCAAGTTCGTCGATGCGGTTGATCTTGTGATCGGCGATGTGGGTTAGCACCCAAGTCAGCCAAGCTTCCGGATCGACGCGGTTCATGCGGGCTGTCTCGATGAGAGTGTAGGCAATCGCCGCGGCCTTGCCGCCGCCTTCGGACCCCATGAACAGATAATTCTTCCGCCCGAGAGTCAGCGGCCTGATTGACCGCTCGCAGATGTTGTTGTCCAATTCCAACTGGCCGTTTTCCAGATAGGCCCGTGCCTTGGGCATGCGGCTGAGTGCATACCGGATGGCCTCGGCCAGTTTGGTTTTCCCCGAGATTTTCGGCAGTTGGCTCTTTAGCCAGGTCTCCAGGTCGTCGAAGATGGGCTTGGCCTTGGTCTGTCGCAGGGCGACACGTTCTTCGGGCGGCTTGTACCGTGCATCTTTTTCGACGGCATAGAGCCTGGAGATCCGTTCGATGGTTTCCTTCGCGATAGTGGAGCCGTTTCGTTCAAAGACATCCACAAACTTGCGCCGCACATGCACCATGCAGGCTTGCTCGCTGGCCAGACCCTCGCCAAACAACCCGTTGAAGCCGGTGAACCCGTCGGCATGTACGGTGCCCTTGTACGCCGCGAGATGTGCGGCGGGATGTTTGCCTTTGCGATCCACGCTGAACTGGTACCAGGCACAGGGCGGAGCCTGTCCGCACCAGGGCCGTTCATCGCGGACATAGCTCCACATCCGCGCGGTCTGGGCTTTGCCGGTCTTGCCCCCGATCTGCATCTTGACCGGGGTATCGTCGGCGAAGAGAGCGGGTCCCGCCCTTACCTGCTTGCCAATGTAATCGGCCAGGGGTGCCAGGAGCGCCGTCGACCGCCCGACCCAATCGGTCAGCGTCGACCGGTGCAGATCGACCTTCTCGCGGGCGTAAATCTCGGACTGCCGGTATAATGGAAGGTGATCGCAGTACTTGCCGACCAACACATGCGCCAGCAGCCCTGGACCTGCACGCCCGCGCTCGATCGGCCGGCTCGGCAGTGGAACTTGCGCAAAGGCTTCGCAGCAGTTGCAGGCCATGCGCGGACGCACAATTTCGCGGACCACGAACCGCCCCGGAATGTATTCCAGTTCTTGTGTCACATCCTCGCCAAGAGCCCGCAAGGTCCCGCCGCAGTCGGCGCATGTCTCGCCCGGGGACAGCACCTCGGACTGCCGTTCCAGATGGTCGGGCAGTGGGGCACGGCTATGCCTGCGCTTGCCTTCACCGTCCTGACCGTCTTCCTCCTGCTGGGTCGCAGCGGCCGCGGCGATATCGGCGTCCTCGTGAAGGTCGAATGCCAGTTGGTCCAGGCTTTCCGACTTGGAGCCGAACCGCGCTTTGCGATGACCGGCCAGTTGATGTTCGAGCTTCTCGATCTTCAACGCCTGGGCCCTGTCCAGATCGCGTAGCTGTGCCGTGAGGGCACTGAGCTCGTCGGGATCGGAAGGCAGGGTTTGAGGCATCTCCAGCATTACCGGAAGAGTACCGTTTCGCCGCGCGCAAGTGAAGCTTATGGCGCTGGATTCTCTGGCAAATTACCGGTTGTGAGAGGTCGCCACGTCTTCTGCGGCATGCGCCAGTCAATCCCCTCCAGGAGCATCGACAATTGCGACGGGCTGAGGCTGATTTTGCCCTCCTTGGCGGCAGGCCAGACGAAGCGCCCGCGTTCCAGGCGTTTCGAGAACAGACAGGCGCCCTGCACGTCCCACCAGATGATTTTCAACAGGTCTCCCCGGCGCCCGCGGAACACGAACAGGTGGCCCGAATACGGATCCTCCGCCAGCACCTTTTCCGTCTGCGCGGCGAGCGTGTTGAAGCCGCGCCGCATGTCCGTGACCCCGGCAGCCAGCCAGACCCGCGTGTTGCTGGGCACCGGGATCAAGTTATCAGTCCCTGAACCAGCCTGACCACGGCTGACAACGCCGTCGGTCCTTCGACGACGATACGCCGACCGTCCGAGAGCGTGATGTCGATGCGATTGGCCAGAACGGTCCCATTGTACAAGCCGACCGTCTCCACACGCGCCGCATCCGTCCGGTCCTCAAGGGTTGGGCCAGAAACCTCCACCGGCAGGAAAACGTCGCCACCGTCCGGTCCGCAGCTCTCCTCCTTCGGTCCAGGCGCATAGCGCGGGTCCCGCAGCCAGGTGAAGATCAGGTTTGAATTCATCGAATACCGCCGCGCCACCTGCGCGACCGAAACGCCGGGAACCTGGGTCTGATTGCAGATCGACCGCTTTTCCTCGTCAGACCAGAACCGTTTCTTCTGGCCTTTCTTGCCCGCCATAGTGTGCCTCAAGATGTCCATTATCGATCATGGACATTATCGGCAGCGGTCCACCTCCGTCAGAGCGGTCGTACCGGACGGATACGATAGGGCTTCCATGTCGTGAGAAAATTCTGAGAGCTGACATTCGTGCAGCCGCAGCGAAATGCTGCTTCGTCCCGCACTGTGTCAGTTCATGCGCTATGCAGCGAAGGGCAGGTCTTCCCAAATCTGCGATGGTGTTAAACTTGGGGAGGGGGCTGGCATTCCAGCTGCTTGTTGATCTAAATTTCCGGTATGGCTTCGAAAACAACATTGAATGCAAAGAACCTTGCAGCGCTCGGCGCTGAGCGGTTGGCCGACCTTCTTCTTGAGGTCACCAAAGGTAATGCTGGCGCTAAGCGGCGACTGAGGCTGGAGCTGGCAAAAGAAGCCGGCTCCGGGAATGTCGCTCGGGAGATCCGCAAGCGGCTTAGCACCATTGCGAGATCGCGTTCGTTTGTTGACTGGCAGGGCCGCAATGCCTTCGCGGCTGACTTAGACATGCAGAGACGCGCCATCGTTTCTCAAGTTGGGCCGGTCGATCCAACAGGGGCGTTTGATCTGATCTGGCGGTTCGTAGCTCTTGCGAATGGGGTCTATGAACGTTGCGATGACAGTACGGGCAAGGTGCAGTCGATTTTTTACGAAGCCTGTGAAGACCTGATCGATCTGGCCGAGGTTGCCGCGCCGGACCCGCTTGTCCTGGCAGACCAGTTGCTGGAGGCCTTGGCCGATGATGATTATGGGCATTATCCAACTTTGATATCAGGTCTTGCTTCAGTCTTGGGTTCAGAAGGATTGCAGCACCTTAAAGCTGGGATCACCACTTCGGGAATTGATCTGTCGAACAACTACGCGCTGCGCATGGCGCTCGAGCAGATTGCGGATGTCGAAGGTGATGTAGACGCCTACATTGACCAACAGAGTGATCTGGCGCGAAAGGCACCACAGGTTGCCGCTGAAATAGCTCGCCGTCTTCTTGAAGCAGGGCGGGTTGAGGACGCACGGGGCGCTATTAATGCGCCAGATGGAAAAGATCGCGGATGGATACCCTATGAGTGGGAAGCAATACGGATCAGCGTGATGCGAGCGATGGGGGAACCCGAAGCGGCGCGGGACTTTATGTGGGCGTGTTATGCTCGCAGCCTTAATCAAGACCATCTGCGCGCATGGCTTGGCGGGCTGCCAGATTTCGAAGATGTTGAAGCCGAGACCCGCGCCATGGAACACGCGCTAGGTTTTGAAAGTTTCACGACAGCTCTCCATTTTCTGATGACTTGGCCCGAGATTGAGCAGGCTGCAGTTCTTATCACAAACCGTGCCTCCGAGATTGATGGGCATCACTATGAGCTTTTGGGACCGGCGTCCGACGCCCTTGAGGACCGCCATCCACTGGCCGCCACACTTTTGAAACGCGGCCTGATCGATTTTGCGCTGCAGAATTCACGGGTCAAACGTTATCGCCATGCAGCGCGCCACTTGCGAGAGTGCAAGAACCTGGCGGTTCGAATTGATGACTTCGCACAATTTGAAACGCACGAGGCTTATCTCGACGGCTTGAAACAGTCTCATGGGAAGAAGACATCATTTTGGGGGGCGGTTGTTTAGTATTCAGCTCACGGTGAGGGTAAGAGGGGCTATGTTCATTATTTGTTCTTTTTCGCATAATGAAGTTTATGTTATTTTACGAAGAAAGCAGCGCGTAGGGGGTTCTATGTTTTTGAATACGAATTTGACGCCGATCGGAGGGCCTTTTCCGCCAGACGCAGGAACTGCTTTTGTTCATCGTCAGTCAGGCCTTCCAGGATTTCTCCTTGCACCCTGACAATGGTCGGCAGCACGTCTTGATAGACTTTGTGGCCCATGTCGGAAAGCGCGACCTCACGGGCCCGCCGATCACGCTTGCTGATGGACCGTGTGACAAGGCCCTTCTGTTCTAGCCGGTCGATCACACCGCCAATCGTCGCGCGATCATAGGCGATCAGAGCGGCGATGCCGGCCTGGTCCAGTCCTGGATTCGCACGCACAGCGTCCATCGCCGCGAACTGGACCGGCGTCAGATCATATCCCGCCACTTGCACATGATGGGAGAAGACCTGGGTGGACATCTGGTTGAGGCGACGGATCAGATGCCCCGGCATGTAATAGACATTCATGTATGGAAACTCCTGAGTGAGTGGTCGTTGATGGCTGCCACATCTCTTTGGTGCAACCGAAAAGGTATTCACACATACCTATCTAGGGGTCGTTTGCGGCACGGGGCGAAATGACACTCTAAGCGTTTTCGCGATGCCGTTTGACGATGCTGAGCACAGTATTCTTGCTGACGCCGAGGTCGCGCGCGATCCAGCGATAGCTACGACCTTCCTCAACGGCAGCAAGAACGTCCGGCGCAAGTTTGTCTGATTTTGGACGCTGCCCCGGCTGGCGCCCAAGTTTCTTCCCGCGCGCGCGGGCGGCGGCAAGACCAGATTTTACACGCTCGCTAATCAGGTCTCGTTCAAACTGCGCGATCCCTGCCAACATAGTCGCCATCATTCGCCCGTGGGGTGTGTCCAGTTCGAAAGTCATACCGGACATTGCGACGACCGAAACTTTCCAGCCCGAGAGCTTGTTGAGGGTATCGAGCAAGTCTTGAGTGGAGCGCCCCCACCGGGAAAGCTCGGTGACCAACACGGCGTCGATTTTCCGAGCTTGAGCCAATTCCATGATTTTTGATCGCTCCGCGCGGTTTGACTTGGTGCCTGACGCAGTTTCCTTAAAAACACCCATCACTTCATAACCGCCACGTTCCGCAAATTCTGTCAGTTCTCGCAACTGACGTTCGCAAGACTGATCAGAAGTCGAAACCCGCGCATAGATCGCCGCTCGCTGTCCCATTTGAACCCCTTCAGATTTTTGCCTTGCAAGTCGTTGATTTTGCTGACGTGACTATCGTCATAAACAGACACTTGTTCAATAGGTACATATTTCATGCCTCGCCGCAACATTCTGACCGAACGACAACGCGCAGCGTTATTTGATCTGGCCTCCGATGAACCCTCACTTTTGCGGCACTACACTTTATCGGACGAAGATTTAGAGCATATCAATCTGCGCCGACGTCCGGAAAACAGACTGGGTTTTGCGCTGCAACTGTGCGCGCTGAGATATCCAGGCCGAGCGCTGACACCAGGCGAACTGATCCCGCACGATGTGCTTGCCTTCATAGGAGCTCAGTTGGGACTCACCGGTGAGGCGTTGCTTTCATACGCCGCGCGGCGGCAAACCCGACAGGAACATATGGAGGCACTGCGTAACTTGTATGGCTATCGGGCATTTTCAGGTCGCGGCGCGCGTGATCTTAAGGCCTGGCTTGATGAGGAAGCAGAAATTTCCATATCCAACGAGGACATCGCCCGCCGATTCGTCGATGAATGTCGGAGGGCGCAGACGATCCTGCCAGCGATCACGACAGTCGAACGCCTATGCGCAGACGCGTTGGTAGCTGCTGAACGACGGATCGAAACTCGGATCGCACAACGTTTGTCTGATGATCTATGCGGCCAGCTTGACGCATTATTGTCTGAACGCATTGATGACCGGCTAACGCGGTTCGTATGGTTGCGCCAGTTTGAAGTGGGCAACAATTCGGCGGGTGCGAACCGATTGCTGGACCGACTTGGATTTTTACAGGACATCGAGTTACCGCCGGATTTGATTGATGGCGTACCAGACCATCGTGTCACCCGCCTCCGTCGTCAGGGTGAAAGGTATTTCGCCGATGGCCTTCGCGATCTGCCTGGCGATCGTCGTTTGGCCATCCTGGCTGTCTGTGCTCTGGAATGGCGAGCCGCAATTTCAGACGCGATAGTTGAGACCCATGACCGGATAGTTGGGAAAACCTGGCGCGAAGGGCAGCGGCTTTGCGCGGCCCGCGTGGAGAATGCCAGATCGGCAGTTCAACAGACCGTTCGATTTTTCCGGGATTTAGGTGCAGCATTGCTAGAAGCCAAAGAGGACGGCGCATCCTTGGAGAAAGCGGTCGAAGGCAGCCTGGGCTGGGACCGCCTGCCTGATCTGGTTGCTATCGCAGCGCGATTGTCGGACACATTGTCTTCCGATCCGGTTGCGCATGTTGTTCAGGGTCACAACAGATTCCGGCGATACTTTCCGCGAATGTTGCGCCTTTTGAACATGGAAGGTGCCAAGGTTGCGTCGCCTCTCATAGAGGCGACGGCATTGATCCAGAGCGGCGCGAAGCATGACCAACCGAGGGATTTCCTGCGTCGAACATCCAAATGGCATCGGCATTTGGACAGCCAAGAAACGGGGGATAAACGCCTTTGGGAAGTCGCCGCCTGTTTTCATCTGCGGGATGCCTTTCGATCAGGCGATGTCTGGCTGAAAAAATCCAGGCGCTATGGAGATCTCAAACAGGTCCTGGTTCCGGCGACGGTGGCGGCAGAGAATGGCCGTCTAGCGGTCCCGCTTGATCCCGAAGCATGGTTGGCAGATCGGCACGCGCAAATGGAGATTGGGCTTCAGCAGTTATCGAAGGCTGCGAAAAACGGCGCGATTCCAGGCGGTGTCATCAAAGATGGTGTTCTCAGCCTGAGCCGCTTGCCGACGAAAACACCGTCTGACGCAGCCGATCTCTTGTTCGATCTTTACAAGCGTGTTCCAGAGACGCGGATCACCGACATCATGCTGGAGGTAGATGAGGCGACTGGGTTCACCGATGCTTTCACCCATTTGCGCACCGGGGCACCGCCGAAAGACAAGATCGGCCTGATGAATGTGCTCTTAGCCGAAGGTCTGAATCTCGGGCTGAGCAAGATGGCAGAGGCCAGCAACTCTCACGGATTCTGGGAGCTGATGCGCATTTCCCGCTGGCACATTGAAAGCGAGGCATATGGCCGGGCGCTAGCCAGCGTAGTTGACGGCCAAGGCAATCTTCCCATGGCCCGTTTCTGGGGTATGGGTCTGACGGCCTCAAGCGACGGCCAGTTTTTCCCAACCACCCGTCAGGGCGAAGCTATGAATCTGATCAATGCGAAGTACGGGAATGAACCGGGGTTGAAAGTTTATACCCATGTGTCTGATCAATTCGCCCCTTTCGCCTCGCAGACCATCCCCGCCACGGTCAGTGAGGCACCTTATATATTGGATGGATTGCTGAACAATGACGTGGGCAAGCGGATCAAGGAGCAATATGCCGACACGGGCGGCTTCACCGATCATGTCTTTGCCGTTACCTCGATCCTCGGGCATCGGTTCATCCCGCGCATTCGGGATCTGCCATCAAAACGGTTTTACGTCTTAGATCCCGGCGGTACCCCGCCCAACTTGAAAGGTATGGTTGGCGGTAAAATCCGGGAGGAGCTGATCGCTTCAAATTGGCCGGACATATTGCGGATTGCTGCGACCATGACTGCTGGCACCATCGCGCCAAGCCAGATCCTGCGAAAGTTGGCGTCATATCCGCGTCAGAACGATCTCGCCGTCGCCTTGCGCGAGGTTGGCCGCGTCGAGCGCACCCTGTTTATGATGGACTGGGTGCTGAACACCGACATGCAGCGCCGGGTGCAGATCGGATTGAACAAGGGCGAGGCCCATCATGCACTGAAGAACGCCTTGCGGATCGGGCGACAGGGTGAAATCAGAGACCGGACCGCCGAAGGCCAGCACTATCGCATGGCTGCGCTCAACTTGCTGGCCGCCATCGTAATATATTGGAATACGGCCCGTCTGGGTGAGGCGGTCGCCGAGCGCCAGGACGCCGGATTGCCTGTTCCACCGGAACTGTTGGCACACACCTCACCGCTCGGTTGGGCACACATCCTGCTCACTGGCGAATACAAGTGGCCGAAGAAGCGGTGATTGGCACCGCCGACATTCGCTGCACGCTGCCTGAACCGGAAAGACGCGGACTTTGCTGTCGTTCGCTGCGGGTGCGCCAATGGCTTCTCCTAAAAGTTCCGAATTTCCATTCGGGATTCAAAATCGGTGAGTTTCTCTTATCGATGCCTTGTGAAACACGACTTCGAGTGAAGGGTCGAACTGACTTCGAGACGACTGATTGAAACGCTGCTGCACGGATAGTCCAGACAGAACCCTCACGTCTGAGGAGCGGAGCATCCTGATCACAAAGGCCAAAATGAAGATCGGAACCCTGTTTTCGGGCGCGAGACAGCACGATCAAAATAATCGTAGAGACAGCCCCCGCACAAAGGCGGGGGCTGAAAAAAACCTAGAAAAAGCCCAGCTTGTTTGGATTATAGCTGACAAGCATGTTCTTGGTCTGCTGGTAATGATCCAACATCATTTTGTGGTTTTCGCGACCGATGCCGGACTGCTTGTAGCCACCAAATGCAGCGTGTGCAGGGTAAGCGTGATAGTTGTTCACCCAAACGCGACCCGCTTCGATCGCGCGCCCCATGCGGTAGCAGGTGTTCATGTCACGCGACCAGACGCCGGCGCCAAGCCCGTACATGGTGTCATTGGCAATCGCCAAAGCTTCGGCTTCGTCCTTGAACGTCGTCACGGACACGACCGGCCCGAAGATTTCTTCCTGGAACACCCGCATGGAGTTGTCACCCTTGAAGATGGTTGGCTGGATGTAGTTGCCACCCGCCAGTTCACCGTCAAATTTGGCCGCTTCGCCGCCGATCAGAACCTCGGCGCCTTCTTCGCGACCGATGGTGAAGTAGGACAGGATCTTTTCCTGCTGGGCGACACTGGCTTGCGCGCCGACCATGGTTTCGGGGTCACGTGGGTCACCGTGTTTGATGGCCTTTACCCGTTCGATAACGCGTTCCATGAAGGGCTCGTAGATGTCTTCCTGAACCAGCGCACGGGACGGACAGGTGCAGACCTCGCCCTGGTTGAAGGCGAACAGAACGAAGCCTTCGATGGCTTTGTCAAAGAACGCATCATCTTCTGCCATGATGTCGGAAAAGAACACGTTGGGGGATTTCCCGCCGAGTTCCAGTGTGACCGGAATCAGGTTTTCTGTCGCCGCTTTCATGATGGTGCGGCCCGTCGCGGTGGACCCTGTGAACGCGATCTTGGCTATGCGTTTGGATGTCGCCAGTGCTGCGCCGACCTCTGCGCCATAGCCGTTGACGATGTTCAACACACCGGCTGGCAGGATCGGGTTGATGATTTCGGCAAGCACCAGAATGGCGGCTGGCGTTTGTTCAGCGGGTTTCAGGACGATGCAGTTGCCTGCTGCCAATGCCGGTGCCAGTTTCCATGCGGCCATCAGGATCGAGAAGTTCCATGGAATGATCTGGCCAACGACGCCGAGGGGTTCGTGATAGTGGTAGGCGACCGTGTCGGCGTCGATCTCGCTCATGTGACCTTCCTGGCCGCGCAGGATGCTGGCAAAATAGCGGAAGTGATCCGCAGCGAGCGGGATGTCGGCGTTTACGGTTTCGCGGATCGGCTTGCCGTTGTCCCATGTTTCAGCCTGCGCCAGTAGGTCGAGGTTGTCTTCAATCGCGTCGGCCACTTTCATCAGCAGATTGGCGCGATCTGTCGCAGATGTCTTGCCCCATGCTTCCTTGGCGGCGTGGGCGGCATCCAGTGCCAGTTCGACATCAGCCGCGTCGGAGCGCGGGATGTCGTTGATTTTCTCGTTAGTGATCGGCGTGACGTTTTCAAAGTAGCGCCCGTTCACAGGCTCTACGAATGCGCCGCCAATGAAGTTCCCGTATTTGGTTTTGAACGGCGACGTGTATGTTCCCGCCTCTGTGTGCGTAAGATCTTTCATAATTTTCCTCCAATATGCCTCGGTCCTCCACCAAGGCTGGAGGCATCTAGGGGCAAGTTTCCGGAGGGGTCATCAGGGCGAAATCGAATGTTGCGGGGTTGTGTCTCAGGAGTGAGACAGCTTCGGTCAACTTTCGTTCAGGCCCAGCCGTTTCATACGACGGTACAGTGTGGCACGCCCGACACCAAGTTGCCGCGCTGCTTGTGACACGTTGCCATCAGCCCGTGCGAGGGCGCGCACCACAGCAGCGCGTTCGGCTTTCTGAAATCCGGTTGGGCCATCTTCACGCCCGAGGATGTCCGCAGCAGGCCGTGCAGATATCGTGCCGGTTCGTTGTAAACCGAAGATACTTCGCGCAGCACGGGTTGCGCCTACAACAAGGTCATCACGATCCACCGCCAGCAAGACCGCAGCTTCACAATCATCGCCGTCAGCTACGATAATACGAGAGGAAGTATAAGCCGCGCGAAAATAGGCTTCTTCGATAGCGCGGGCGGTTTGCCCGACCTGCGCGCTGATCAAGCGGTTGAACGCTTCGGTTTGATCGGCCCGGGCTGAGGAAACGTCAAGCGCTGCCACCAGGGATCCGTCTGCGCCATAGATGGGCGCGTCGATGCAACTCATGCCGGTGTTGCGTGCAAAAAAGTGTTCATCGCGGTCGACAATGACGCGGCGGTTTTCGGTCAGGCAGGTTCCGATACCATTCGTGCCTTGATGGGCTTCACTCCAATTCGATCCGGCTGCCAGGCCCCATGCCTCGAACGCAGAGGTGTCCCCGTCCGACATCCGTTGGTCTAGCACAATGCCCTCTGCGTCAGTCAGCAAAACGGCACAACCGGACTGTCCAACAAGCGAAAAGAGTGTGTCCAACCGTGGAGAGGCGACAATCATGAACCGTTCAAGCGCGGCCCGTCTATTTTCGAGGTCGGCTTGTTCGACCCGCTCCGGAGCGCGGGTTTCATCCGGGTCTAACCCGTATTTCAGGGCAGAGCGGTGCCAACTTGCTGCGACCTGCGACCGGGCGGCGGCAGAAGAAGACTGGGTCACCTCGATAATTTTGTCGGCATGTCGGGTTCGTCCCATCACTTAAACACCTTCCTAAGACAGGTCTGAACCATAGCAAATCCCTCTGCGCTTTGCACCATTCGAAAGTCGTGGAAATGATAGCCGCAAAATGGCGCGGTCTTCTTGGCACTCCTTGTGGGATGTTGGCGGGTGATCGGCAGGTCGAGCAAAGCGGTCATTGGTGCAAGTTGCATCATTCGTCAAACTGGGCTCTTCAGTAGCATTCGCTGCGCGAACCACGAACTGGTAAGTTGCGGGACATTCCTGCCATTTGCCGCGGGCGCTTAGTTTGCGCTGCGGATGCGAAGTTCTTTGAGATGAAAAAGGGCGGGGAGCGGTCATTCGCTGCGGCTTGAACCAATGTCGGCATTGTAGAGCCTCACACGCCGGGGGGACAACGCGCTCGATCAGAACCTACGCCAGATCGCGACCGTGTCGGCGCGTCCCCACCAACACGTTCATTTCTTTACGACCAATGCCGGATGTCTACCTCGCCAATATCGTGTTACATTGACAATGGAATCACGAGGAGGAGCGGGGTTTTGCTGGAACATGCACTTGTTCTGGATTCGTTAGGGGCGCCGATCAGGCACCGGCAGAAAACCCATTCAGCTGATTGGGACGAAGTGGAGGACTTCTGCCGGTCGGTCTATATGCGATATCGGGTGCGGCCTTTGGATCGCTTGTCCCTGCCGGATGCGACCATGATTTCGGCGAAGGCGGGCTGTGTGACCATGACCCGGTTTGCCTACGGCACCGGCATTCACCTTGACCGTTTCGATCCTGATGCCGGAAACATCCTTGTTCTTAACACCCTGCGCGGGGCATTGGATCATCAAACCGATGGTGGCTCTATTGCAACCGCTGCCGGGGAAAGCTTTGTCGTAGATTGCTCCCGAGCCGAATATTGGCTTGAGGGTGATCCCGACCATATGCAGCTGAACCTCACGATCCCGCATCAGGCGATGGTTGATACGGCCGAGAGGTGGTTCGGTTTCGTGCCGGATGACCGCCTGTGGACGAGCCGTGTCAAGATCGGCGGCCCCAACTCAGCCTGGCCCGCGCTTCTCGATTATGCCACCCGTGCCTTAACGCGCGCGGGCGAAGTCTCATCCGACGCAGTCTTGGTGCGGCATATCGAAGAGATGCTTTGCGTCGAACTTCTGCGACAGTGGGCATCGGCCGCTGGGTTGAGCCTTGAGACCGGGGCCCGCTGTGCAGCCCCCGGTTACGTTCGCGCGGCCGAGGAGATCATGGAAGCCGAAGCGCGCGAAGCACCTTCAATCGGCGATGTGGCCAAGCGTGTCGGCGTTTCTGCAAGGACACTGTCCGGCGGATTTCAGAAGTTTCGAGGTATTTCGCCTCGGGCATTCCTCGTGGCGCGGCGGCTTGACGGCTTTCGCCGGGATCTTGAAACTTTGCCAGCCAATGTGACCGTCACCGTGATCGCCGCAGACTGGGGCTTTTCGAACTTCGGCGCTCTGGCCGGCCGGTATCGAGAAAGGTTCGGAGAAACGCCGTCGCAGACGCGTGGTCGGGTCGCACGACGCGTCCGCCCGCACTGACTTCGTTTCCGAAATCGGACAGAACATACCGGTTGCGAACAGCGCGGCCGATCAGTGTTCCGCATTCTTCTCTTCACATCTTCAAGGGAGGAACCAATGAAGGACATCAACCCAAACGATCTGAAAATCCGGTGTGACGCCGTTCTGAACGGACTGGGCACCGGTCCGTCGCGTGTGCCCGGGGTTGTCGCGATGGCAACGGACCGCAATGGCGATATCTACGCCGGCGCGGCCGGAGAGCGGCGGCTGGACGGCGACGCAATGACGGAGGACACGGTCTTCGCCATCTTCTCGACCACCAAGGCAATCGCTGGCACCACAGCCCTGCAATGTGTCGAGGAGGGTTTGTTGGACCTCGATGCGCCTGCGAAAAACTACGCCCCGGCCATCGGTGAGTTGAAGGTGATCGACGGGTTCGACGCGGACGGCACCCCCAGACTGCGCGCCCCCAAAAGTGATGTCACGACCCGCCAACTGATGCTGCACACGGCCGGTTTTGGCTATGATTTCTTTAACGAGACCTATAAGCGCCTCGCCGAAGAGCAGGGCCAGCCCTCTGTCGTCACCGGCAGCCGCGCCTGCATCGAAACCCCGCTGCTATTCGATCCGGGCACGAAGTGGGAATACGGCACGAACATCGACTGGGTCGGACAGGTCGTCGAAGGCATCCGCGGCAAACGCCTGGGCGAGGTTATGAAAGAGAGGATCTTCGACCAGCTCGGCATGCAGGATATCGCCTTTACCCGGACGCCCGACATGAAGGAGCGGACCGCGACCATCCACGCGCGGGGCGAGGATGGCGGGCTGACCCCGATGGACGACTTCGCACTACCTGATGACCCTGAGGTCCACATGGGCGGCCACGGGCTCTACGCGACTGTGCCGGAATACATGAAGTTTATCCGCATGTGGTTGAACGACGGTGCCGGTCCGAACGGGCGGGTCCTGAAACCCGAAACCGTCGAATGGGCCGTGCAGGGCGCACTTGTCCCACCGCAGAAAGTCACCATGCTGCCCGGCGTCATTCCCTCGCTTTCGAATGATGCAGAGTTCTTTCCGGGCATACCCAAGGACTGGTCCTACACCTTCATGGTCAACACCGAAGACGCGTCCACCGGGCGCCCGGCCGGCGCCATCGGCTGGGCCGGGCTGGCGAACAGCTACTATTGGATAGATCGAAAGAATGGGATCGGCGGCTACTGGGCAACGCAGATCCTGCCGTTCGCAGATGGGGTCTCCTTTCCAGGGTATATGGATTTCGAGAGCGCGGTCTACGCGGCCCTCTCGGGGCAATAACGGCATTTTCCTGCTATGCCAAAGGGCGGGGCGCATGCGCGCCCCGTCGGACTTGCCGGTTTTCACGCCTTAGATAGGTTATGAGATAAAGAAGCCATTGGACGGGTTTGGACCGAACGTCCGCTCAGGTGAAGGTTTTCTGATGCGGGTCGCGGCGTGAGGTTCGCGTCTTGGCGGGCGGACGACCCGCGTTGGAAAACCTCCCAAGGTCGAAGCCGCGAGGGTCTTGGTGATGCTATGGGTAAAGTTCGCTGACGATCGAGACGACGGCTGTTTCAGCGGGCCGTTTGGCCTTTTGCACGAGGCTGCAGATGCGGGCTTCCCAGCCCAGTCGCCAAGCGCTGCCCGCCGGGCTGGGTGGATTTGTGGTTTGGGAACCTGCTGATACCTGATCGGCGCAGGTGGCTTGGTCCGGTTCTGCACGGAGCAGCCAGCGTGGGTTGATGATCTGTGACAGGCGGTCGGTCATGCGGCCTGCTCCCGTGGTGGCGCGCGTGACATCGGTTTCTGCCCGCGACGAAAGATCTCGATGATGCGCATGGGTCCCCCGCAGCATGGGCATGGTTCACGCAGCGTGAGCGGGGTGACGTCTGGCTCAGCGTCTTGGACATCTGCCTGATCTGGTGGTTGGACGCAGAGCAGTTTGCGGATTTTTGTGAGATTAGCTTTGCGAGCGCTGCTGGCCAGCAGGCCGTAGTGGCGGATCCGGTGGAACCCGTCAGGAAGGACGTGGATCAAAAAGCGTCGGATGAACTCAGGCGTGGCTAAGCGCATGATCTTCTGGCGGTCCCCATTTTTGAGGCGGTAGTCTTTCCAACGGAAGGCGACGGTGTCGGCATCAGCGCTGACCAAGCGGTGGTTTGAGATGGCGACGCGGTGAGTATAGCGGCTCAGGTAGGCAAGCACGGCCTCTGGGCCGCCAAAGGGCGGCTTGGAATAGACCACCCATTCGGATTTGCGGAAAGGGGTGAGCCAGGTGGTGAAGGCGTCCGTCAGCGCCAGCCGCTCCAAGTCCCCATAGAAAGCCAGGTCTCCGGCTTGGTGCAGCGCCACGAGCCCGTCCAGAAAGAGGCGGCGGAACAGGCGCGACAGCACGCGCACATGCAAGAAGAACCCAGGCTTGCTGGCGACCCATTTGGTGCCGTCCGGCGACAGGCCGCCGCCGGGGACGATCATATGGATATGCGGATGATGGGTCAGTGCCGATCCCCATGTGTGCAGCACGCTGGTCATGCCCACTCGCACGCCCATGCGCTTGCGGTCGGCCGCGATGGTCATGACGGTCTTGGCCGACGCCTTGAACAGCAAGCCATAGATCGCCTTCTTGTTCCAATAGGCGATCTGCGCGATCTCAGCTGGCAGGGTGAAGACGACGTGGAAATATTCCACGGGCAGCAGATCTTCGGCCCGTGCCTCCATCCAGTCGCGCGCGGCCGGTCCCTGGCACTTCGGGCAGTGTCGGTTCTTGCAGGAGTTATAAGCGATGTGATGGTGGCCGCATTTGGCACAGCCAGCCACATGCCCGCCAAGAGCCTCAGTCCGGCAGGCCTCGATCGACGACATCACCTTCAACTGGGAGAGGCTGACATGCCCCGCATTGGCCAGCCGCCACGCAGGACCATGGGTGCGGAAGATATCAGCAATCTCCAGTTCGGTCCGGGGCACCCCGGCGCCCGGTCACTCCAGACTTCGCTTCACCGTCTGATCCTGCAATTTGGCCAGCATCTCGTAGGGGCTGACAGTGTCGCGGATCGTCTTGGTGGCCACATGAGTGTATCGCGCAGTGGTCGTCAGCTTGGCGTGGCCGAGCAGCACCTGAATAACCCGCACGTCGGTGTTTGCCTCCAAAAGGTGGGTGGCAAAACTGTGTCGCAACGTGTGCAATGTCGCCGGCTTCTTGACCCCTGCCATATGCTTGGCTGAGGTGAAAGCGCGGCTTAA
Organism: Roseobacter sp. MED193; assembly: GCF_000152965.1. Classification (GTDB taxonomy): domain Bacteria; phylum Pseudomonadota; class Alphaproteobacteria; order Rhodobacterales; family Rhodobacteraceae; genus Pseudophaeobacter. The sequence goes on from NZ_AANB01000012.1 coordinate 166,062, forward strand.
CTGACGCGGCGAAATCGGGTTGATCTTCGGCTTGCCGGGAAACAGCCAGCCTTCGGGACGTGCCTCGCGCCACCAGGCCCTTAGCAACTCCAGCAAGCCGGGTGACAGCATCACCTTCCGGTCCTTCTGGCCCTTGCCCAACTCGACATGGATCAGCATCCGGTCGCTGTCGATATCGCTGATCTTTAGGTTGCAGACCTCGGACGCCCGAAGTCCTGCGCCGTAAGAGATGCTGAGCGCGGCCCGATACTTCAGCCCCGGTCCGGGTGCTGCCATCAGGATGTCGGACACCTCCTCGACGCTGAAAACCACGGGCAGCTTGCGCGGTTCGGTGCGGAATTGCATGTAGCGCTTCATCTCCTCCCGCCCGCAGGTCATGCTGAAGAAGAACCGCAGCGCCACGATCCGCACGTTGAACGTCGACGGGGTCACCCCGCTGTCTGTCATGTGCAGCTGATACGCGCGCAGATCTTCCGGTGTCGCCGTGTCGGGTGGCCGCCCAAGAAAGGCCGCGAAGTCCTTGATCGCCCGGATGTGGGACTTCTGCGCCTTCTCGCCCATCCCACGGATGCGCATGTCATCGATCATCCGCTGGCGCAGCGGGGTTACTCTCTCCTCTGTCATGGGAACCTCCTGTCGGTTGATTGAGAAGGCCCCA
>NZ_AANB01000005.1 GCF_000152965.1 Roseobacter sp. MED193
CCATTCAGAAATGTCACTGGTTGCGCAAAGCAGGAATGTCACCAAGGGGCGCGACATGAGCAAGGCTTAGTCTTCGACGACCTCAATACGCCATGATGCGCCGGGGGTGATTGCCACGTCATCGTCGTCGCCAATGCGTTTGTCCGTTGTCAGTTCTTCGATCAACTTGAGACCCAGCACAAAGGATTGAACTGGGTCTATCCCGTAGACTTTCTTTTCCTTGATGAAACCGTCCACTGAAACAACCGCATAGTAGTCCTCGACGCCGCCTTGGCTGCCATCGGTCGATATGGTCGCCTCGACACCGTCGTCAGATACTACGCGTAGCTTGATTTGTTTCATCTCGCTGCCTCTTTGCTTTCGATCCTGAAGGTCGGCCTTGCGGCTTATAGCCCATCTTCTCAGAGTTTGTCCTAACTGGATATTTGGGCGGTGCGGCGTCCTGTATCTCTTTGATGTGTTCCAGAACCGCACCGAGGCGCTTGTTGTCGGTGATAGCTGCATGGGTCACGCGCTGATCCATGTCGAAGATTTTGTAGGGCAGGGAGCGGCCTTTTGAGCGCACCTCAAACCTGCCATCCACGAAGGCATAGGTGTCGACGTATTTGCCTACCAGACCGCGCGTGACGTCACTTTCTTCCAGCATGATCCGCTTACGATCATAAGAGAACGTCAGCTGCTTTCCGACATAGCGGTTCTCGCGCCAGCACAACACATCATCCAGCCGATCTGGCTCCACATTGAGTGCGCGATGCAGGTTGTCAGGCTTGGCCGGTGCTTTGGCGAACTTGGCGTTGTGACGCTCTTTGAAGCCTTGCAGATAGGCGTTTCCAGCATCCATATCGCAGATGTCAGCAAGGCGCAGTTCCTTGACCAGGCGATCTTGCAACGTCCTGTTGGCGCGTTCGACGCGGCCCTTGGCCTGGCTGCTGTTGGCGCAGAGGATCTCGACGTTCAACTGATTCAACGCACGCCCAAATTGGGTCATGCGGGCACCACCTTTGGCATCTTCCTTCGCCACACGGAAAACCGTGTGTTTGTCGGAATAGAAGGCGACGGGACGACCATGTTGGCGCAGATAACTTTCCAGAGCCTCGAAATAGCTGAACGTGCTCTCGGATTTGACGAACCTCAGCTCCATCAGCGTGCTGGTGGCATCATCGATAAAGACGAGCAGGGTGCATGGTGGGCCGCGATCTTCAAACCATCGGTGATCAGAGCCATCAATCTGGATCAGCTCACCAATACATTCCCGGCGCAATCTGGGCTGGTGGAACTGGCGGCGCTGCTTACGAGAAAGCCAGATACCATCCTCGGCCATCCATTTGCGCAACGTCTCGCGGGAAACTTTGAAGCCGTGATTTTCGGCCAACATCTCAGCGGCCAATGTCGGGCCGAAATCCGGATACTGTTCCTTGATGACGGTCAGCGCATAGTCACGCTTGGCTAAGTGGATTTGGTTGTTCGGCGTGCGACCGCGCGACTTGTGCCGGATCGCTGCCGCACCATCCTGGCGATACCGCTTTAACAGTCGGAATATCTGCCGACGCGTCAAATCCAACATGTTTGCCGCGTTGTCGACGCTTAACTGGCCATCATCGACCTGCGCCAAAACCTCCACGCGGTTCAGCTCGCGCTCGCTCATCATCAACCATCCCATATCCGCTCATCCTCACATCGTTTTGCGAGGAGAGTGACACTTCTGCTTTGCTCATGGGTGACATTATCGCTTTGCGGCTACACGAATATATCTTATAATCAGTCTTATGTTAACTTGATTAGTTGACAGAGCGTTTATTCCTTGAGTGCAACCATTAAGATTTTTTGTCTTCAGGGCGCATCAGTGTCCCAGGGTCGATATAGTCAAAATCGTCTTTCTTCAACGTAGCCGCATCAACCGGGGCATCCAAAGCCTCGATTGATGTTGGCTTTGGCCTGCGAAGCTGGGCAGCGGGTCGCTGCAACAGCCGTGAGCAAATTGCCGTCATCAGTTCAATTCCAGCTTCTGATGGCTTGGGAAGCGTCAGCCGCCGATCTTCGGGGTTCCGAGTCAGCTCTATCAGTCCGAGACCCTTTCTTTTGGGAGTACCTTCCGAGAGGAACGAAATATGCCTTGGGACATTGGATATGCCAATCGACGAGGAAACCTCATGCAAAGGTCGGCCTTCGAATGCAATCTCGAACTGTTTCAGGGTTACATGCAACAAAACGCAAAAGGAGCCCAAAGACAGCCCCTGTGTCCGCGAAGTGACCTCGTTAAACGCCGGCAAAATTGATTGTTTCAAATGTTTAGCTAGCATTTCAGATCGCTTGACCCCGTCTAACGTTAGGGCTGGGTCTCTTTCCTCAGGTAACGCATAACAACATGCGATCGCTTTGCCAGTCCGCGAGGGCTTTACAAAGCTTGAGCGACGCCCCTCCGCCTTCTGCCGGACAAGTAACTTCAGGCCAAGATCAGAGCCCTTACCGTCTGCCAACTGCGCGATTTGGTGTGTAGCTTGCCCATATTTGATTTCAGCAGAGTTGGCGACTTCGCGAAACCCCATGGGTCTAGTGGAGGCAGAGACGGTAAGCGCAGTCCGAAGTTGGGCAATGGTCAAAGTTGGCTTGAACCGGCGGACAGCAAAGCAAGCATGGCAAAAATTGGAGAATTCCGGCGACTCGAAGTCAGGAGACTGCATCGGGAGAAAGAAAAAAAAGAAAGCTGAATCTCCCTGTCACAATTTCCTTGGACCAACTTTAGGACGCTAGCAGGCATTTTTAACGGATGAAAGACATTTTTCTTGACCAATTTTTACGGACTAAATACATTAAAGTCAATCGACCGCAAACGAGGCAAGAAATTGTCGCGAACCGGGCTCATCGGCTCATCAAAACTCACAACCGCACAGCAAAAACTCGACGTGAAAAAAGGAAAGAATGACAAACTTCGACTGCTTCAGGAATTTACTCGTTGAGCTCTCAGCGAATCCGAAGATGGCCTGGTTCTCCGATCTCAGGATCCGAACGGAGACACTCGCAGCCGCCACATGAAACATTTCCAATCCGCAAATCTTCGAGATCTAAACCAGATTGCAAGACCAGAACCTCAGCAGCAGGAGTGCCCATCGGTCTCGAACGCGCAGGCAAACTGCACGTGCCAATACCAAGCCCGCATCTGCTGCCGCCTGAAGCGCGGTTTGATCAGCTGGAAAGATCTGAGCCTCCCTGAATTTCTTTGTCTCGGAAACCAACGACCCGGTCGCCCGGCCCTGTCTGAAGCGAAACGCGCAAGGGTCTTTGGACAATACTGGGAGCAAATCCGGACCCGTGAGGCTCACGCCCACAAGGGGTGGAAAACGGTCTATACGAACCGTTTTCCGCCTAAAAACACCCTGCTCCGCGAAGAACGGCTGCCGCACGTTGGCCAGTACGCTGTTATCGACGAGAATAACAAAATTCAGGGACGCATAGACGCTGAGCGCTTTGTTCTCATGCAGATGGCCTACCTACCATTGGATAGAGAGGGTCGTTTCGATGTTCTAGTTATCGACGTAGACTGCAACTTCGATCTCAACCTGTTGAAAACGGCCGGACTGCCTATGCCGAGGTACTTCGTCTCGCGCAGAAAAGAAGCGGTCGACCCCCCGTCATTCCTGCGCAGACCCCATTTAGTTTACTGGCTTCGCACGCCGGTCAAACGAAGCATGAATGGCGGGCAAACCAGAGCAGAGCTATTTTATCATGCAATCCGCAAAACCCTGATCATGCGACTTCAAGACCTTGGTTTGACTGTCGACCAGAAACTGATTGATCTCAGCAAAAACCCCCATGCGGACAATTGGGATCATGTTCAGGGTGACTACCGTGATTGGTCACTAGATGAGCTCCGGGAGGCGATTGGCCCCCTTGAGCCTGCCAAAAAATATTACAGGCGCGCCCTTAGTAAACAGAACACCTTGGCTTCAGGGACGCAAACCAACAAATTGGCCGAATCTCTCCCTGCCCTGTCAGAAACTCGCTTAAGCCAAGATAAGCAGCTTTTGCAGGGTTACGCTGGACGAAACGATTTCATTTTCAATCGAACACGGCTAGCTGCCTACAGGAAGAAAACACGAAGCCCAGAGGGTTTCGATATGCGTGCCTGGATCGAAACCCGCGCGCACCAACTGAACCAGGATCAGTTCGCTCAATTCAGTAAAGGACCTCTTCCACGCTCCGAGATCAACGTGATCGTCAATTCGGTTTCCAATTTCGTCATTAATATATACGCGCCAAGCAGCGACAGCAAAGATCGGGGCGCGTGCCACCGGGCCCACTTGATCGACGCAAGCATGACTCAGAGTTTCAAACAGGGAGTGGGGGGCAGGTACGGAGCCAGAAAAAACGCTGAGAAAACACGTCAACGGGTTCTGGACGCCCTGGAAGCACTTAGCCGACACGAAGGTCAGCCCACCATTACAGCAATTTCAAAACAAGCAGGAATCTCCCGGCCAACAGCTCGCAAATGGATGACTCAGATTGCGGCTGAACTGATAAAAAGCACCGAGCAGACAGTGGAAAATACAGTGCATATCAGAAAGGGGGATAAAAAACATCTCTATACGCAGCGGTGGGTCGACTTGGACGGCGCATATGGCGTCAGCACCTTGGGACCGATCCTTGGCTTGATAGAGGTGTTTGGTGATACGGCTGCTTTAACATCAGCTCTTGGGCCTGCGAATATACCTTATCAACCGCTTAGAAAGAGGGGACACGGAACAGATAGTGATAAGGTATATCGGCATCCTTTTAATGCAAGGTTGGTGCTGACCCAGGAAGGCGAGGCGATTGGGATTCATAACATTGCAGCTGGAATCCATTCTATAGAGTGCGCACCCATGACAGTTTTGGACAGGGGAGGTTTCCTTGGCGATCCCGCCGACGAATACGCGCCGCCCATTGGCGAAACAGATCACGATGGATCTGTCAAATATACAGAGGACTATTACGCCCCTACCCGGGTTGGCCTGGCGACCAAAGAGTGGACCGCTGAAGAAGTAGACAAGTACCTCGATGAGGTTCTGAGTGCATGACTCTTTCAGCATAGCAGCTGAACTTCTGCAGGCACGGGATCTCGTTCACTTCAAAGTGAATGCTGGGAAATGTGCCTATTTTTTTAGGCGAAATGGAAACATTCCCTGAAGGCTCGCAAACACCCTTTTGGGGTCAATTTCACATTTAGGATCAAATCACTCCAAGCTGACATAAATTGAAGTCCAGAAGGGTTCGCATATGGCTTCTAAAGACACTTTATTATCACAAGGCCACGCCATCTAAAAATTTAATAACGAATTTATTTGCCCGTCATATTCTCGTCTATTTTCGAAAATCGTTAAAAAAGATCAGGACACATTATTAATAGTCTGATATAAACTCAATTATCGCAAAGGCGATTTCTGGTTAGAGCTTATATTACAGCCGGAAAAATATGAATTGAGCGGAGTAGAGAGTGAAAGAACAATACATAAATAAAGCGACCACAGGCCAGAGAGCAATACGGGCGCAGGCGCGAGCAACTGGAGTCAATACTCCTCAAGCCACGGAAATAGGGATCAGAGCTACCTTTCATTTCTGCCTGACAGTCAGTCGGAAGAGCGCCTGAATATACCCACCAAGACCCTCACCATCCAAAACCGCACCCCGCCCAGAAACCCCGGGACGGCAAGAAGAAAAGTGCGTTCAAAATATAGATTCCCTTCCAACAGAAATGGAAAACCGAATGGCAAGAACCAAAGTCACCAGCCGGAAGATCGACGGTCAAATTGCGAAACTTCAAAATCAGATCAATAAGCTAAGTATGAAGAGGAGCGATATCATACGGCGCATTGAACACTTGGAACAAAAATTTCAAGAATGCCCAAATGACAACCAGCCCCGGGATCCAAAATTTCAAGCTGATCTAAAGTCCGCTTTGCGAAGCCGGTCTCTCCTAGACGATCAACTTGAAAATTTCCGGGAGCAACAGCGCCATCTCGAAACCTCGTTGATGAACCCTCTAGTTGAGAAACTCGACTTGGTGAATGGAAAAGCGCAAGCTCATACACTTTCGGCTTCCAATGTTGTCTTTCTTGCACGTGAGACGGAGGAACTTCTTATGAATAAGGGGTTTACACAAAAAAATATAATTGGTGCAGAGGTTTCTCTCCGGCCGGCTGGAAAGAAAGCATCAAATGCGTATGCAGCAAAAGCTAGCTCAAGCATTACGACCCGAGTGAGACTACGGCGTGTAACAGACGGTTGGCGGCTCATCGAAGCAAAGCGCGATCATTGCTATGTAAATCAGTCAGAAGCCAAAAGCGTTCACGTGCACCCAGCAGCCCATGCGGACATTCTCAGAATTGCAACGCGGGGAATACTAGTGTCTCCCCAGCCCGAGCAGGGCACCTCAGTGAGCTAAGCGAGAAGGCCGTTCCTCCCTCAATCTTCGCGGCCAATTGAGGGAGGCTCAACCACCCCACCAAATTAAATTTGCACCTCACTTCATTTAACATATTGATTTAATTATATTTATTTAATATAGTTGGGTTTCAACACGAAAGGAAGTCCTCTATGCTCAGTAAAATTCAGACTCAATTTCACCGGATTCATGAAATCGCAGTTGTGATCTATGTGGCAAAATTTGTGACCGAAGTCGTTGGGGGCTCATATTTTTCCTAGAAGCCAAAAAACATAATATTTCCAATACTTGATACACCTAGAGCAGCCCTCTGCACTCTTTGAAACCCTTAAACCAGAAACGACAGAAATGACCTTCTCCGGATCAAAACCTGAATTCAACGCGATCACCGCCTGGCGGCTGATATCGAAAGCCTAACCCTTCCGCCTCTGCCACAGCAGGGCAAGAAGCTTTCTCCGCATTTTCAGATTACCCCGAAAGGTTCCAAAATGGTTCGCATGAGCCCCAGCCGTCCCGCTTTTACGCCCATTCTAAGTGATTGGTTTCCTGACGCTCTCACGCGCTTGAACACCCTGTGGGAACTGCCAGATTTCGACCCAGATGAAGCAGTAGATCAAGGGCCTAGTTCCGCTTGGCGCAAAATCACCGCAAACTACGATATTCCTACTGTAGCTGCCCTCATCCGGCTCTGTTCTGCCTTACCACAGTCAAATAACGCGCTCGTCAGTGAAATCTATAACCCATTCAAGATCACTGTAATCACAACGCAAGATACACGCTTGATCGAACCAACAGTCGATGCGATCAAACGAGGTTTACTTCCTGAGATTGAAAGCAAGCACGATCACCTTCCCAAAATGAAAGTTCATTATGAGAAGACCCTTGGCGCTCGGTCAAATCCGGTCAAAAATAAGGATGACTTCAAAAAAGAGCTGTTTCAAGTACTCCAAAACCAATCTCCAGCAGTGATTGTCGTTGATACCATCAATCAGTTACCTGCCAACATCAGGCAAGCCATTTCAAATGAAATTGTCCTTGCCCCACTGTGCCGCAAGAGCTTGTTGAAACTACACGCAGTCATTCACAACTCTGCATCAACTGGACAGTTCGCGCGTACCTTTCAAGAATTGCCGTTTGATACCGCACTTGGACGCCTAGATCCACAGGACGTTTCTATTGCCGCCCGTCATAGAGAACCTCTAGAAATGGCTAGAGCTGTCTCGCTATTAATCGAACAAAACCACACATCAGCAAATCCTGAGGCTCTAAACCAAGTTAAAGGGCTCGGACCTACTAGCTCTCCAATCAAACAGTTGGCTCAGGATATGCGCGCCTGGAGAGCAAATGAGCTAGAATGGTCAGAAATCCCCCGTGGCGTCTTGTTGTCCGGTCCGCCAGGCACCGGAAAAACATTCACAGCAAGTAAGCTAGCAGAAGCAGTGGGTGGGCATTTCATTGCAACAAGCTACGCAGACTGGCAGCGGGAAGGCCATCTTGGGGATTTTCTAGCGGCAATGTATCGCTGTTTCCAGGAAGCACGCGACAACGCTCCGTCAGTCCTGTTCATCGACGAAATTGACAGTTTCACTGACCGCGCAAAAGCATCAGGTGACAACGCTACATATATTCGGAGTACGGTAAACGCCCTCTTGGAGCAGCTCGACGGCACAGCAAAATCAGCGGGTGTATTGGTGGTAGGCGCTTGCAACGACATCAGTGCCCTCGACCCGGCGCTCACAAGATCGGGCAGATTTGACCAGAAGGTATCGCTATATCTACCGGACAAACAGGCCATTGCTGAGATTCTAAAATCTCATGTTCCGGATTCTGTATCGGTGGCAGACATCGAAAGAACAGCTGCCCATCTGGTTGGACAAAGCGGTGCAGATGCCGCAGCCGTCGTTCGACAGGCCCAAAGCCTCTCGCGCTACCACCGCCGCTCCATCACAGGTGAAGACCTGTGGACTGCGGCACAGCAAACTACCCCAACCGCGTCTGTTGAAGACTTAAAAAGGGCAGCGACCCACGAGGCCGGTCACGCCGTTGTTGGCTTTCTGCTCGGTAAAGGCGTTCCGCTCAACGCAGAAATTGGGAGCACCGGAGGATTTGTTCAATTTCGCCATTTGACTGCTTTTCCAACCCAGAAACAACTAGAGAGAGATCTGGCAACCTTGCTAGCGGGGCGGGCGGCGGAAAGTCTATATTGCGAAGCCCCCTCAGCGGCGGCTGGCGGCGGTATGACAAGTGACCTTGCCCAGGCCACGTTGCTGGCCGCACGGCTTGAGTTTCAATTCGGGCTGGGAAGTGAAGGCCTCATCTGGCGGCACGTGACTGAAAGCTCTTTGCCTGAGCTGCTTAAAGACGTGGAAACCAGATCCCGCATGAATAAGTTCTTGAAAGACGCGGAACAGATTGCAACCCGAATTTTAAAAGAGCACGGTCTTATGGTGAAATCAATCGTGGTAGATCTTCTATCAAAACGCCAGCTTACAGCTGTGGAGCTTGCAAGTCTTTTACAGCCCCCTCCAGGTCCCGCTTCTGGGCATCCCAAAGCAGCCGACGCACCTTTCTCTAAAGTTCCTGTTGCCTCGCTATGTCAGTCCAGTTAGGCCGCCCTACAAAAATCGCGGCATGTGCAATCCATTGACGACCTCCAAGAGCGCCATGGTCTTGGCATCCTTCCTCCGCGCCATCCAGCTTTTGGCTGGTGCGGGGGCCTTTGCCCGAAATGACAGCCAGTCTCGCGCCGACAGGCCTGCCTCGACTGACATCTGCTTCAAAGCTTGTTGAAACGGGATGAGACAGAGGCCCGGAAACTCCTCCTGCAAGCCGCTATAGACCTCTTTATTGAATTGCCCTGCCCTGCTCGGATGCTCAAATCGCAACTCCAACATGCGCGAAAGTTTCTCGTCACGCATATGCGTAAAACGACTGTCCATGACCCGCTCCCTTCCCATGTCATATTCCGGAAGCAGCAGGTGAAAGTGAGGGATAGCCTTCACCTGACCGTCCGTCGCTTTCGCATGCTCGACAATGCAGACTTGCCCACGTGCTAGGTGGGAAACGCCATACTCATCACAAACTGCTTTTGTGGCTGCAGCCAGGTCAGTCATCGACAGCTCCATTTCTGGGGCGATGATGACGTGGCGTACTTGAAAAACTTGACCTGTGATTTGGGCGGGTAAAGCCATCCAAGCGATGTCACTAACACCGCCGTAACGCCAGCAGACCGACTGGTTATCCCCCTTACTACTAAAGTAAGAGGACAAAGCCTTTGTGCGACCCCTTGAAATCCGGGAAGACTTAATGATCATTTTTCGGCTTTCGACATCGAAGCCAAAACGCGACGAAACAGGGCTTGTGCATCATGTAGTGTTTTTGCAATTTCTTCCGGATCCACTATAATCGCTGGAGTTTGCTTCCTCTTTTTTCTTGGAGGGGAAATCTGATCCAACCGCATTTTGATCAACTGGAGTTCCTGCAGCAATGAAAGAGCGGCTCTATACTCCGAACTTAAGGGCTTGATGACTTTTTTGCGGCGCGCCCCACGGAAAACAACTTCACCTTCGTATCCAAGCCGGTCAAGTAGCAACCATCTTGCAAAAGTGGTTGGCGACATGCCCCTATCCCGGGCTCGACCTTCCAAGACGCCATAAGCCGCCGTCGAAATCTTGATCCCTAGCTGACGTTTTGCAACTAAACCTATTTCTTTCGTCATCATTCGTTCCTTTGTGATTAGGCTACCAACACAACTTGCTGGTAAAAAACACTTTGGAAAAACGATGCATGAAACAAACTTCAGCCAGGCTGGATGACCAACGACTTGCCCGGAGGAACCCATGCCGGGACGGTGAGATGATTAAACCTGGATAGCGACAAGATGCAGCCACCCATATGAGCACGCCTAGATTTGATCGATAATTTGATGTGCCAAGTCAGTTGGTGAAGGCTGCTTCACGTACCGCAAGGTTAAGCCCTCCCACCCTATAGGAGGCTGGCGGGCCAAATCATCACAGGATCTGCCATCTCCCCTGTTGCCCTCGGATCTTTATTTCATTATTACGTGAAATATGGAAGAAATGATTCCCCTCCGCCTGTCCATCCTTGGGCACCCCCAGCGCCTTGCGGTGTTTCGCCTCTTGATGCGCCGCTATCCCGACCAGGTTCCTGCCGGGGAAATCGGGGCTGCGCTGGACATAAAAGCCAGCACATTATCGTCATATCTTTCTGCTTTGATGCAGGCGGATCTGGTGAGCAAAACCCGGACCGGCACCTGGTTGCGGTATCAGATCAACATGCAAACGACACGTGAAACACTGGACTCATTGTTTTTGGACTGCTGCCGGGGCCGTCCGGATCTGTGCAGGTCCTACCCAGACCCTGTTACGTCAGAGGAAAACCAAATGACTGACCGGAAATACAACGTTCTTTTTATCTGCACCGGCAATTCGGCCCGTTCCATCTTTGCTGAGGCCATCTTGAACTCGAAAGGGCAAGACCGGTTTCAAGTCTTCTCAGCGGGAACCCAACCTCAGTCCCACCTCAATCCCATTGCGATTGAGATGCTCAAGGCCAAAGGCCATGATATCAGCACATTGCGGTCCAAAAACGTCGCAGAATTTATCGGTGAGGGTGCCCCAGAGTTCGACTTTGTTTTCACGGTCTGTGATCAGGCCGCAAATGAGGAATGTCCCACCTGGGATGGCCAACCAATCAGCGCCCATTGGGGCATGCCGGATCCGGTCAAGGCCACGGGCACCGAGGCCGAGAAAAGCCTCGCCTTCCAACAGGCCTATGGGGTGCTGAACCACCGACTGCAGGGATTTGCCGCCCTTCCCATCGAACAATTGGATCGAATTTCTCTTCAAAGCGCCGTCGACGAGATCGCGCGCACATCTGAGTAGGATAAGTCATGACAACCTATGCATTGAACGGCCTTGGCCGAATGGGTAAGCTTGCGCTGAAACCACTGCTGGACAGCGGTGCTGAAATCGCTTGGATCAATGATGCAGTCGGCACACCAGAGATGCATGCGCATCTGTTGGAGTTCGACTCTGTGCATGGGCGTTGGAACGCAGAGTTCAGTCATGACGACAAATCCATCACCATCAATGGCACCCGCCTGCCCACCCATCGTGAGACGCGCCTGGAGGATCTGCCGCTTGAGAGCGTAGATGTGGTGATTGATTGCACTGGCGTATTCAAAACGGAGGCCAAGCTGGCCCCCTATTTTGATGCAGGTGTCAAAAAAGTGGTGGTCTCGGCCCCCGTCAAGGATGGCGATGCAGCCAATATCGTTGTCGGCGTGAATGATGACATCTATCAGCCAGAGCAGCATCGTATTGTGACAGCCGCAAGCTGCACCACCAATTGCCTGGCCCCCGTGGTCAAGGTGATCCACGAAAACCTCGGGATAAAACATGGCTCAATCACCACGATACATGACGTGACCAATACCCAGACCATCGTTGACCGGCCCGCCAAGGATCTGCGTCGGGCGCGCTCGGCCCTCACCAATCTGATCCCCACCACCACCGGCAGCGCGACAGCGATCACACTGATCTACCCAGAGCTTACCGGTAAGCTCAACGGTCATGCGGTGCGGGTGCCGCTGCTCAATGCCTCCATTACCGACTGCGTCTTTGAGGTCGAGCAGGAAACCACCGCAGAAGAGGTCAATGCCCTGTTCAAAGCCGCATCTGAGACAGGTTCGCTCAAAGGAATCCTAGGCTATGAAACCCGGCCGCTGGTCTCGGCCGACTACACCAATGACCAGCGCTCCAGCATCATCGATGCGCCTTCGACCATGGTGGTGAATGGCACGCAGGTGAAAATCTATGCCTGGTATGACAATGAAATGGGCTATGCCTACCGACTGGTGGATGTGGCTCGCATGGTTGGGGACCAGCTGTGACACAACAACCGGGACTGGCCGCCTACATCGCGGTCACGGCCTCTTACTGGGCCTTCATGCTAACGGATGGCGCCCTGCGTATGTTGGTGCTGTTGCACTTTCACACGCTGGGGTTCTCCCCAGTGCAACTGGCCTATCTCTTTGTTTTGTATGAGATCGCCGGCATGGTGACCAATCTTTCTGCAGGCTGGATTGCCGTGCGCTTTGGATTGACAGCAACGCTATATGCCGGACTTTCGTTGCAGGTGGTTGCCCTGTTGTTGCTGACACAGCTGGATACCAGCTGGCAAATCAGTACCTCTGTTATCTTTGTGATGATGGTTCAGGGGTTGTCAGGAGTGGCCAAAGATCTGGCAAAGATGTCGTCAAAATCCGCAGTCAAGCTGCTGGCCCCTAGCGAGGGGGACGGGTTGTTTCGCTGGGTTGCGGTTCTCACCGGTTCCAAAAACGCGGTCAAAGGCTTCGGCTTTTTGCTTGGCGCCGCCCTCCTCGCCTCAGTCGGTTTCACCTGGGCAGTCCTTGGTATGGCGTTGATCCTCGCGATTATTTTGGCAGCGGTTTTGCTGGCCATGCCCAAGGGGCTGCCAGTGGGTCGCAAGGGAGCCAAATTCTCCGAAGTGTTTTCAAAATCACGCAATGTTAACTGGCTGTCAGCGGCGCGGGTGTTTCTTTTTGGTGCCCGCGACATCTGGTTTGTGGTTGGCATCCCGGTCTATTTCTACGCGGTATTCTCGGATGGCAGCGAAGAGGGCAACCGAGCCGCGTTCTTTCTGATCGGCAGTTTCATGGCAATTTGGACGATCTTTTACGGGGTCATTCAGGCCAGCGCGCCGCGCATCCTAAAGGCTGCGACGCGCACCGAAGCCGAGTTGATTGCCGCTGCACGAAATTGGGCCCTGCTGTTGGCGATCGTCCCTGCGGTCCTCGCCTTGGCAGTACTGCTCACCGGTGAACCGGCACTTTGGCTCACCGTATCGCTCGTCGCCGGCTTGCTGGCCTTTGGGGCAATTTTTGCCGTTAATTCATCCCTGCACTCCTACCTGATCCTGGCCTTCACCAAGGCCGAACGGGTCACGATGGATGTTGGCTTCTACTATATGGCAAACGCGGCAGGCCGCTTGATCGGGACCCTCCTGTCAGGGCTGACCTATCAACTGGGGGGCTTGGCCGCCTGCCTTGGCACGGCGGCTGTCATGGTTGCACTCAGCGCCCTTGCCGCGGCACGATTGCAGGACAAGCCCGCAACAGCACCGGCGCGGTCCTGACCAGTGAAACGGGTTTGGGGACTGGGTTCCCACACCTGCTCCGCATCAAAGGCCGCATTCCTTGCGCTTTAGAACCTCATAGGCTGCAACCAGATCCTGTACAATAACCCCGTGAGATTTGTAGGCCGTAATCTCAGCATCTGACTGGCGTCCAACATGGCGGTTCGAAAGGACCTGGCCAATCTCGGTTACAGTGTAATCCTCGCAAATGAGGCCCGCATGTTTGGCGCCCAGTATTTCGCCGGCCTCGCGACTGCTGCTTTCGCAGGAATCCGTGAACATTGACACGCGGGCTACACCTGCATCATCCAGCTCACGCGTGTCAGCGAGGCTCGCGCCGACCAGGTTGATGTGCTGACCGGACTCAAACCATGCGCCGCAAAAAAACGCTTCTTTTGAGGCAGTGACTGTGTGAATGACATCGGCACCCCTCACGGCCTCTGGCAGGTCAGATATCGCGACAACCTGCGAAGAGTGATCGCAAAAGCGCTTCGCCAATTGCTGCGCCGCATCAAAACGCCGTGCCCAGATGCGGATCTTGGCCTTCGGAAAGCAAGCAAGGGATCCGCGGATATGCCACTCCGCCTGCTCACCTGCGCCGCAAACCGTGATTTCCTGCGGATCGGAGCGCGCCAGGGTCTGGGTCGCCAGCATTGACATGGCAGATGTACGTAGAGCCGTTAGCGCATCGGCGTCACAAATCGCCAATGGCCTGCCATTTTGACTGTCAAACAACATGACAAAGCCCTGATGGCTGGACAGGCCCATCGCAGGTGCGCCTGGAAACAGGCTCAGCACCTTGGCTCCATGAACGGGTGGATCTTGCAGATGACCATACATGATCCCCATGCGCCCCTGCGCATTGATCGGAGCGGCAAATCGGGGCGGGTGGCCAGCGGTTTGATTTGAGACCGCAATCATTGCAGTTTTGAGCGGGCCCAGCAGGTCAGGGATCTCAAGTGCTGCGTGAATATCGGCAGCTGAAAACATCGCAGGGCTAATCATGTAGCAGCCTTTTTCGTGGTCAAGAGCGCCGCAAGATGCAGCAATAATATGGAACAGCTGAGCGGGACAATTGCGCCGACCATTGCCATATTCACGCCCATCCCCTGTGACATGCGATTGCTGCTGCGCCACAGAAAACCACGCTCAAAATTCATATTCGGGCCAAAGAAGCAATAATACAGAATAGGGGACAGGAAGATCAGAACCGTCAGGGCAAAAACCACCCTGTGCCAGGTGCTTTGATCTTCAGGATTGACCTGCACAACCGTCGGATCAAGACGGCGTTTGAAGGCACATGTAGCACCCAGTAGCCCGGCCCAGATCATCAGATAGCGGGCCAGTTCCTCTGTCCAGCTGAACGGATAGTCAAAGCCGTAGCGCGCCCAGATTTGCAACAACACGGTCAGGGCCATGCCTATCAGGGCCAGTTTTGCCAAGAGGAGGCAAGCGCGGTCAACCTGCGCGCTTGCCTGATGGAGAAAGCCGGTCACCGTGTTTTGGCCGCCAAGGCACGAAAGGCCTCGACTGAATCAGCGGGCATGAGGCCAGCCCAGGCCTCTTCACTGCGGGCCTTCAGATCGGCCAGGGCCTCTGGCGACATGGTTGAAATTGTAACGCCAGATTTCTGTAGGCCTGCCAGCTCACCGGCAGCGGCCTTGGCGGTCCAGACACGGTTTTTAGCGTTGGCCTGATCCACCGCCTGATCCACTTTGGCCCTATCTGCGTCATCAAGATCGCCATACCAGTCTGCAGACATCAAGGCTGAGCGGAATGGCGTACCTGCTCCTATATCAGTATAATGTTTCAAGAACTCGGTATGGCGGAAGATCAGAGCCACCACGGGCGGGTTGTAATAGCCGTCCACGACCCCCTGCTGCACCGCCCCAGCAAATTCAGGCATATCGACCACAGCCCCCTGGACGCCCCAGTTTTTGAACAGTTCAATCTGGGTGGCATCAATCGCCCGCAGGCGCAGATCAGCCATATCTTCGACCTTGGCCACCGGAGTTTTGACGTTGAACACACCCATTGTGCCGCCCAGACCCGGCAGACCTGCGATCTTGACGCCCTGCCCCTCCATCGAGGCCTTGATTTCCTCCAGCAGGTCGCTTTGGGTATCCTGGGTCGCGCGGAAAAAATGTTCCATGTCATCAAACATATAGGGAGCAATAAAGCCCAAAATACGCGGATCCACTTCCTTGATCATCACAAAGTTGGTCATGCCAAACTGCACTAGGCCCTGGCTCAGTTGATCGACCACCTCTGGATCTTTGCCCAGGGCACCGCCTGCAAAGACGCTGGCCTCCAGGCCCTGTTCGCGCAGCCCCGCAGCCAGATCTTCAGCATAGACATAGTCGGAACAGGCGTTCACTGGCGGGCAGCCAACGGCAATTTTGATCTCTTCCGCCCAAAGCGGCGCAGCGGTCAACAGCGTAGCGGCCGCAGCAAATAATGCGTGTTTCATGGTGGTCTCCCTTATGTAGTCATTATTGAATAAGCCCCAGTACCCGAGGCAGGGTGAGGGTAATTTCAGGGTAGAAAATCAACAGGATCAGCAAGGCGATCTGAACCGCCAGAAAGGGCAGGATGGCTAGGCTCAACCGCATATAGTTCACACCGCTGGCGCTGGAGATCACCATGAGACACCCTCCAAAGGGCGGCGAGATCAACCCCAGTGTCAGGTTCAGGCAGCTCACCACCCCCACATGCACGGGGTCGGCGCCGCCAGCAATTGCAGCTGGGATCAGCACAGGCACCAGCAGCACCAGGGCCATGGAAATATCCATCACCATGCCTGCCAGAAACATCACGCCACTGGCCAAAAGGAAATAGTAGGTACTGTTCAGCCCGAGGCTCTGTACCGCCGCGCCAATCTGATCAGGTACTTTGAGGATACCCATCAGATAGCCAAAGACTGCCGCCGCAAAGAGGATCATAAAGATTGACCCTGTCAGCATTACCGTGCGCTCCACCGCGCCAGAAGCCAGGTTGGCAGAGATTTTGAAAGCGCCAACAAGACCCTGCCGGTCCCAATAGGCATATAAGAAGACGAGGCAGAGGGTGATGGCCACCGCGAGACCCGCGGCCTCTGTTGGGGTGACAACGCCAAAGACAATTCCCGAAACGATGGTGATCGGGATCAACAGCGCAGGCAGAGCGCGCAAGACTGTCGGTTTGACCGGCGGCAGGGTCTCTGAATTTCCACCTGGATGGTCTTCCTTGCGGGCGATCCAGAAATTATAGGCCCCGAGGAAAACAGCCATCATAAGGCCCGGAACAATGCCCCCAGCAAAAAGCGCCGCGACAGAGACATTCATCAGTGCGGCGTAAAAAATCATGACGATGCTGGGCGGAATAATGGGGCCAATCACACAGCTGGCCGCCGTGAGGGCAGCGGCAAAATCAGTGCGATAGCCCCGTTCGCGCATAGCTGGAACCAACGTATTTGTGGTGGCGGCCGCATCAGCGACGGCTGAGCCAGAGATCCCCGCCAAAAAGACGCTGGATGCGATATTCACATAGCCCAGCCCGCCTTTCAGCCGCCCGACCAGCAGCATAGCGAGGTCAATCAACACCCGTGTCACTCCGCCTTTGGTCATAGTCTCGCCGGCCAGAATGAACAACGGCATTGCCAAAAAGGTAAAGACGTCAATCTGGCTGAAAATCCGCTGCGGCAGAATGCCAAGATAGGCCGCGTGATCCGTCAGAACAAAGGCCAGAACCGCAGCCGCCCCGGCAACGTAGCTGATAGCGACCCCAGACAGCACAGCCGCCAGCGCAAAAATGATAAGCAGTATCCAGATCATTGGTTCTCCTTGTTTGGCAGAAAATTTGATGATAGGAAAAAAGTCAATAAAATTTTCGTATCGGAAAATATCATGTCCAAGACCGAAACGTCAGAAGAATTTCAAGACAAGCGTGCCGCCTTTGGCGCCATGGTCCAAAGCCTGAGGCGCGCGCAAAAGTTGACGTTAAAGCAGGTGTCAGAAGCCTCTGGCTTGGCTCTGTCGACAATCTCCAAGATCGAGAATTCCAATCTGTCACCAACCTATGATGTGATGCTTAAACTCGCGGCGGGGCTGGATACGGACATCGTCTCTATTCTTGACGGGGCTTCTGCGCAGGTTCCTAAGACCTCGCCAACGGGTCGTCTGTCGGTGGCGCGACGATCGGAATTACCGCGCCTTGAAGCTGCCAACTACATCTTTGAGCCCATCGCCACACAGCTGAAAAACCGCCTGATCGACGCCACCTATGCCACGGTCACCGCGCGCGATATTACCGAATTCTCGGCCCCAATTCGCCATGGCGGTGAGGAGCTGGTGATTGTTCTCTCCGGCGCGGTCGAGCTGCATTCTGACCTCTATGAACCCGTCCGGCTCGAGTCTGGCGACAGCGTTTATTACGACGCTGCCATGGCCCATGCCTATGTGTCAGTAAGCGAGGAAGACGCCGTGATCCTGAACATCGTGTCAGGTGCCAATATGACCCAGGAGTTTTTGAATGCTAAATCGTGACGAATGGCTGAAACAGGATCTGGTTGGGCTGGCCGAATTGGCCGAAACGGGTGAAATCTCGCGCCGTGATATTTTGCTCTCTGCAATCGCACAGATCGAGGCGCAGAACCCGGCCATCAATGCCGTGGTCCTAACCCAATTCGAGGAAGCGCTGGATGCCCTGGAAAAAACAGCCGAGACATCCCGATTTACTGGCCTACCCTATCTGTTGAAAGATCTGCATGCGCCCGCCAAGGGCATGCCCCTGTCCAATGGCAGCGAGATGTTCCGCGGCACCGATATGGGGTTCGACTCAACCACCGTTTCGCGTCTGCGCGCCGCCGGGTTTGGGCTACTGGGCCGCACGGCTTCGCCCGAGTTTGGCCTGACCATCACCACCGAAAGCAAAGCCTGGGGCAAAACCCGCAACCCCTGGAACACAGGGCTCAGCGCTGGTGGGTCAAGCGGTGGTGCTGCAGCTGCAGTTGCCAGTGGCATGGTGCCCGCCGCCCATGCCACCGATAGTGCGGGCTCCATCAGGATCCCTGCTGCCTATAACGGGCTGGTGGGTTTAAAACCCACCCGGGGCGTTAACGCCATTGGTCCGCATCGTGGGGATCCCAACTTCGGCATGAGCCATGAGCACGCGGTCACCCGCACGGTGCGTGACTGTGCCGCCCTGCTGGATGTGACATCTGGCCCCGATCAGGGCTGCCCCTATTTCACTGCAACACCGGAAGGTGGCTTTGAAGCGCTGTTGCAACGCCCTCCTGGAAAACTGCGGATTGGCTTCCTCACCGATCGGTTTGACGGCAAGGCCATCCATCCAGCCAGCGCCGAGGCCGTCACACAAACCGCGCAAAAGCTCAGCGCGCTTGGTCATACCGTCGAAGAAGCACGGCCTGATTTTGATTTTGCCGAGCTGACCTCACAGGCCTTCCGCCTGCTGGTCGGATCACTCGCCGGGTTTTTCTCGCCCGAGTTCGCAGCCGGACCGATGCAGGGGTTTGAACCAATGACTCAGCGCACCATGCGCTATGCAGCTGGGGTTTCATTACATGACTATCTGGCGCGTTATGCGGCGGTGAATAGCCAGGTGCGCAAAATGTGCGCCTTCTTTGAATCCTACGATATTCTTTTGACGGCAGCCACAAATGGGCCTGCGCATCCGCTTGGGCTGACATCCCTTGATCAGGATCTAGAGTTTGATCCCTTTGTGGATCGCCTCCTGGATCTAAGCCCTTTCTCAGTCCCCTTTAATGCCTCTGGTCAGCCTGCAATGACCCTGCCCGTTCATCAAACCGCTGACGGGCTGCCTATTGGGGTTCAGCTTGTCAGCGGCTTTGGCCAAGACGGCTGCCTGATACAACTGGCTGCCCAACTTGAAGAGGCCTCGGACTGGTGCACCATAGCACCCGGAGCTCTGGGCTAACTCGATTTTGCCACAAATGACGGGTTCGGCTGCACAGACTTTCTCTGTTGGCCGAACGCCGTCCTGCCCCGGTGTTCTTAAATTCCACCGCAAGATAGCCCTGACAATAAGTCGAAACTGGAACTGAGGCGCCCACGGGCCATCGGTGCTGTTGGAAGTTGCAGCACTATTTACTTATCATGTTAAGCTTTTCTTGACAGCGCATTGAACCGCGGCTATGGTGCCTTTACTTAACATGTAAAGGTTTTGTGATGCCCCATTTTCAGATCGAATACTCAGGAAATCTGGACCAGATTGTCGACATCACTGCTCTATGCGAACATATTCGCGCCACCGCAGTTGAAATAGACACCTTTCCCCTAGCAGGTGTTCGAGTGCGGGCCACACGCGTCGATCACTATGCCATTGCGGATGGCGACCCAAAACATGGCTTTGTCGACATCTCTATCCGTCTGCGCGCTGGCCGCACGCCAGAGGTCAAACAGGAGGCAACACAGCGCATTTTTGACGCGGCACAGAGCTTTCTATCCCCCGCCATCGCCAAACATTCGATCGCCCTTTCCCTGGAAATGCGCGATATTGACCCCGATCTTTCCCCCAAAACCGGCTCAATTCGTGACCATCTTGGTCGCCCTTCGCAGGAGGTATCCTCATGACTGCCCTGAACGACAATATCACAAAGCTAAGCGGCTTTCTGGCCCGCTTCCAGGAAACCGGCATCCAGAACCGTATCGCCGGAGAGGATCACCCCGGTTCGGCTGGTAAGTTCCAGTCGATCTCGCCCGTAGACAAATCGGTCATCTGTGATGTAGCCCGTGGTTCTGAGTCGGATATCAACATGGCCGCAGAAGCCGCCAAGACTGCTTTCCCAACCTGGCGCGATATGCCCGCTATTGAGCGTAAAAAGATCTTGATCCGCGTCGCCGAAGGCATCGAAGCCCGCGCCGAAGAAATCGCTCTGTGCGAATGTTGGGACACCGGCCAGACCCTGAAATTCATGTCCAAAGCCGCCCTGCGCGGCGCCGAAAACTTCCGCTATTTTGCCGATCAGGTGGTCCAGGCCCGCGATGGCCAGCATCTGCAGTCGCCGACCTTGATGAACATCACCACCCGCAAACCCATCGGCCCGGTCGGCGTCATCACCCCCTGGAATACCCCCTTTATGCTGTCGACCTGGAAGATTGCGCCCGCCCTTGCAGCTGGTTGCACCGTGGTTCACAAACCCGCCGAAGACAGCCCGCTGACAGCCCGCCTGTTGGTTGAAATCGCAGAAGAGGCCGGCCTGCCCCCTGGTGTGCTCAACACCGTCAACGGCTATGGTCATGATGCTGGAAAGCGGTTGACCGAACACCCCGCGATCAAGGCCGTTGCCTTTGTCGGTGAAAGCCGCACAGGGTCGATCATCACCAAACAGGGTGCCGATACCCTGAAGCGCATGCACTTGGAGCTGGGCGGCAAAAATCCGGTCATCGTCTTTGACGATGCAGATCTGGACCGGGCGCTGGATGCGGTGATCTTCATGATCTATTCCATCAATGGCGAACGCTGTACCTCCTCCTCGCGCCTGCTGGTACAGGATACCATTCGCGCAGAGTTCGAGGCCAAGCTGGTGGAGCGCGTCAACAAGATCAAAGTCGGGCACCCTCTGGATCCCGCCAGCGAAATTGGCCCCCTGATCAGCGAGGAACACTACAACAAGGTGACCTCCTATTTTCAGATCGCAACGGAAGATGGGGCCACCGTGGCCGCTGGCGGAACCAAACTTGGCGATGAGGGCTACTTTGTTCGCCCCACCCTCTTCACAGAGGCCAACAATCAAATGCGCATCGCCCAGGAAGAAATCTTTGGCCCCGTGCTTACCTCCATCCCCTTCAGCACCGAGGAAGAGGCCCTGGAGCTGGCCAATGACACCCAATATGGCCTCACCGGCTATCTCTGGACCAGCGACCTTACCCGTGCCCTGCGTTTCACCGATCAATTGGAGGCTGGCATGATCTGGGTGAACTCGGAAAACGTGCGCCACCTGCCCACCCCCTTTGGCGGGGTCAAAGCCAGCGGCATCGGCCGCGATGGTGGCGACTGGAGCTTTGATTTCTACATGGAACAAAAACACATCGGCTTTGCCACCGGACAACATAAAATCACCCGCCTCGGCGCCTGAGGTCCACCACCTGAACCTGGCTTCATTTGGCCAGAAATATCCCGGGGTGAGATTTCAAATGCCCATTTGAAATCGAAGGGCTGGCCCCTCCCCGGTTATACATTAAGGAGAGATCCCAATGGGAGAAATCGTTCTCGCCGCCAAAATGACCCATGTCCCAACCATGCTCATGTCCGAGCAGGAGGGGCCCGTCAAAGGCAAACGTCAGGCGGCCATTGATGGCCACCGCGAAATCGCGCGACGCGCCAAGACACTCGGCGCCACTACGGTGGTGATCTGCGACACCCATTGGGTGATCAATGCAGGCTTCCACATTAACGCCAACAAACATTTCGAGGGGCTGTTCACCTCGAATGAATTCCCGCAGTTCATTCAAAACCTGCCCTACGCCTATGACGGCAACCCGGAGCTGGGTGAGGCCATCGCCAAAGCCGCCACCGATCGTGGCGCCTATACGCTGTGCCATCAACTCGATAGTCTTGAGCTGGAATATGGCACCCTGGTGCCCATGCGCTTCATGAGCCGTGAGCACGACATGAAGGTGGTCTCTGTTGCCGCCTGGGCCACGGTGCATGATCACGATGAAAGCCGCATCGTCGGCGAAGCCATCCGCGAAGCCATTGAAGCTACAGATGAAAAAGTGCTGCTCGTCGCTTCGGGCAGTCTCAGCCACAAGATCTGGGCCAATAAAGACTATGCCGCCAACAATGGCACCTTTACCATCTCCTCCGAGTTCAACCGCCAAATGGACCTGCATGTGCTGGAGATGTGGAAGCAGGGCGATCATGCCACCTTCCTCAAAATGCTCGGCGAGTACGCTCAATTCTGCTGTGGCGAAGGCTCAATGCATGACACGGCAATGCTATATGGTGCCCTTGGCTGGGACAACTACGATGGCAAATGCGAAGTTCTGACAGAATACTTCCCCTCATCGGGCACTGGTCAGACCAATGTGATCTTCCCGGTCTAGCCGGGCACCTTAACAATAGTACCCAAGGGAGCGCCACAAGGCCTGCCTGTGGAGGAGGAACCAGATGCGTTTTGCAACCTATACAGCCGAGGGAAATACCTTCTTTGGCGCCGTCACCGAGGTCGGCATGATCGCCCTGAATGAGGCCTGCCCTCAATGGGCAACGCTTTACGACGTGATTGCGGCAGGTGGCCTGGCAGAGCTTGAGAAACTGGCGGCAGACAAGCCTGTCAGCCATACGGATTTCATCTATGAAATGGTCCTGCCCAATGCCCCACGCATTCTGTGTGTTGGAGTGAACTTTCCAGATCGCAATGCTGAATATAAAGACGGCAGTGCACAGCCGAAATACATGTCGCTGTTCCCCCGCTTCGCCAGCGGATTTACAGGCCACGGACGCAATCTGGTGCGCCCGCCGGAAAACCACACCCTGGATTATGAGGGCGAAGTTGCCATCGTCATCGGCAAAGGCGGCCGCCGAATTGCTCAGGACGACGCCTATGACCATATCGCCGCGCTGACGCTCTGCAATGAGGGCACCATTCGCGACTGGGTACGCCATGCCAAATTCAACGTCACCCAAGGCAAGAACTGGGACAGCTCTGGCTCCATCGGCCCCTGGTTGGTGCCCTTTACTGATGCCAAACAGCTGGATGACGCGCGCATCATCACCCGGGTCAACGGCGAAGTCCGTCAGGACGATGTGTTGTCACGGATGATGTTCCCGATCCGTCGCGAGATTGAATATATCTCCACCTTCATGACCCTGCAGCCTGGCGATATCATCATCACAGGCACCCCTACCGGGGCCGGTGCCCGCTTTGATCCGCCGCGTTATTTGAAACCCGGCGATGTGGTCGAGGTAGAGGTCGAAGGCATCGGCACCCTGCGCAATGGTGTTGAAGACGAGGTGCCAGCATGACACCACAGGATCACGCTCAGGCTGCTGCTGATCTGCTAAACGCGGAAACCACTGGCCAACAGATCGGTCTGCTGACCAAACGCCATCCCGAAATGGGCATGGATGATGCCTATGCAGTGCAAAACGCAATCTACCGCGCTAAACTGGAGGCAGACCAAAAGGTGATCGGCTGGAAGATCGGCCTCACCTCAAAGGCGATGCAATATGCGCTCAATATCGATATCCCCGACAGCGGAATCCTGTTTGATGACATGCTGTTTGAGACGGGTGAAACCGTTCCTGCTGGGCGGTTTATCCAGCCCCGCATTGAGGCTGAGATCGCCTTTGTGATGAAAACCTCCATTGGCGGCGGGGATGTGTCCCGTGATGACGTCATTGCCGCCACCGACTACGTGACGCCTTCGATCGAGATCCTGGATACGCGCATTCAGCGGGCAGATCCTGAAACCGGCCAGACCCGCAGTGTCTTTGACACCATCAGCGACAACGCCGCCAATGCAGGGATCGTGCTAGGCCGCGAACGCCACGCCGTTGACGCCCATGATCTGCGCTGGGTCGGAGCCATCACATCGCGCAACGGCGAAGTGGAAGAAACCGGTCTGGGCGCCGGCGTTCTGAATGACCCGGTGGAAAGCGTTGTCTGGTTGGCGCGGCGCATGGCGCAGTATGGTCAGAGCATTGAGCCCGGTCAGGTGATCCTCTCTGGCAGTTTTATCCGCCCTGTTGAGTGCCCGTCAGGCGCAGATATTCACGCTGACTTTGGCGCCTTTGGTTCAGTTGACATTCGCTTCGCCTAAGGCTCCTGTGACATCACATCTTATCGCATAAGGACATAAGCCAATGCCCGCACCCCACAACCCGTTCAAAGCCGCACTCAAAGCCGGAAAGCCTCAGATGGGCTGCTGGTTGGGCCTGGCAGATCCTTACGTGGCCCAGATCAGCGCCGGGGCTGGGTTTGACTGGCTGTTGATAGATGCGGAACATGCGCCCAATGATCTACGCTCAATCACCGCGCAAATGCAGGTTCTAGCGGGGTTTGACAGCCATGCCATCGTCCGCCCCACTATTGGTGAAACCTGGATGATCAAACAGTACCTTGATGCTGGCGCCCAGACCCTGCTGATCCCCATGGTCGAAAGCGCCGAACAGGCACGAGAACTGGTCCGCGCTGTCACCTATCCACCCCATGGCGTGCGCGGCGTTGGTTCGGCACTGGCCCGCGCCTCAAACTTTTCAGCCATCCCGGACTATCTGCAAACCGCAGATGCGGAAATCTGCCTTCTTGTGCAGGTGGAAAACCGCGCAGGCATCAAAGCGCTGGATGAGATCCTAGAAGTAGAGGGCGTGGATGGTGTCTTTATCGGGCCTTCAGATTTGGCGGCGGATATGGGCTTTATCGGCAATGCCGGTGCGCCTGAGGTGAAAGCCGCCGTAATGGAGGCTATGGGCAAGATCGTCGCTTCCGGCAAGGCGGGCGGTATTTTAACCCTGGACCCTGAAATGCAACGGGCCTGCCTTGATGCTGGTGCAACCTTTGTCGCCACAAATATCGACGTCACTCTGTTTGCCGCCGCAATGCGTAACACGGCAAAGGCGGCACTGGCTTTGCTGCCAGATCAGATCACCACTGGCACGGCAAAAACAGAAAACGCGAGCCGCTACCTGCAACAGCTCTGCAAACATTGGTCCCACAAGGGAACGGCTGAGTTTGACGCCGATAAGGGCAGCGTCAGCTTCGCCACTGGAAACCGGGTCGAAATGAGCGCCTTGGGCGAAGAGCTCAGCATCACTGCCACCACCGGGCCACGCGGTGACCTGGAGCGGTGGAAAAAAGTGATCTCTGATCACCTGGTCCGCTTTGCTTTCCGTGAAGAGTTCGAGATCACATGGGCTGAATGACCGGGCTGAACTTGATCTATTTCTGGGACGTGAGAGCGCGTCCCAGCGTCCAGACCAATTCAGATTGCCACCAGGTTTTCACAATCTCGATGCGTCCCGTTTCATGGCACGCCAAGCGGCCCGTGCACTCATACTCCTATCCAAGACCTGTGCGTAACGGGTCTTGCGCAACCGGTCATAAACCTTGGCGGCCGAGTAAATATTGTCTTTACCGTCGAGGCCGCTCGAGATCTTGATGCGCTCTGCGTTGGACAGTTCTCAGCGCAGTTTGTCCCACAAACCACCAGCTTCTATCTTCTTGGGAACGTAGGCTCGTTTCAGCTCTTCTTCGGTTCCGGTCTGTGCAGCATAGGCGTGAAGCGCCCCATCCAATTCTGCTTTCCACTCATTGCTTTGGATAGGTTCCGTTTGCAGAATGTAGCGATACCAATCTTCGTAGTTTGGAGAGTCGGCAATCTCGGGAAACCGGGCTCTGACAGTTTCCATTGTCGAAAACAGCACCCAGGGAATCGAGCGTCTCTGAGGCACGACATCACAGTAAGGACCGCTTTCATTGTCAGCGATAAAGCTCGTTGTTGGACCTGTCACGGTTTGATGCCGCTCCTTTGATAGCATTTACTGCAACAAAGGAGATGAACTATGGGACTGAAACGGACAGACGAATTTCGACAAGATGCGGTGCGCATCGCATTAACCAGTGGGCTGACGCGTAAGCAGGTGGCTGACGATCTGGGTGTTGGCATGTCGACGTTGAACAAATGGATCACTGCACACCGAGACACAGACGTGGTTTCCAAAGAGGATTTGAGCCTGGCTCAAGAGAATGATCGACTTCGACGGGAGAACCGGCTCCTGAAGGAGGAGAGGGAGATCTTAAAAAAAGCCACCCAGTTCTTTGCGGGCCTAAAGCAATGAGATTTAGGTTTGTCGAAGAACACAGGGGCAGCTTTCCAGCCGCCCGGTTGTGCGAGGTCGTCGGTGTCAGCGCACGCGGGTTACGCGCATTCCGCAGTCGCCCAGCCAGTCGTAGGCAGCGATCTGATCTGGTCACGCTGGCTCATATCAAAGAGCAGTCGCGGCTTAGTTTGGGGAGCTATGGCCGCCCACGAATGACCGAAGAGTTGAAGGAGATCGGTTTGAACGTGGGCCACCGTCGTGTTGGCAGGTTGATGCGCCAGAACGGGATATCTGTTGTCAGAACACGCAAACACAAGGTCACGACAGACAGTGACCACAAGTTCAATATCGCGCCGAACTTGCTGGATCGAAACTTCTCAGCTGACCTGCCAAATCAAAAGTGGGCGGGGGATATCAGCTATGTCTGGACCCGCGAAGGCTGGCTGTATCTGGCCGTGATCCTCGATCTGCATTCAAGGCGTGTTATCGGCTGGGCCGTGAGCAATCGGATGAAACGCGACTTGGCGATCCGGGCGTTGAATATGGCCATCGCGTTCCGGCAGCCGCCCAAAGGCTGCATCCATCATACGGATCGCGGGTCGCAATATTGTTCCCATGACTACCAGAAAATCCTGCGCCAGAACGGCTTCAAAGTATCGATGAGCGGTAAGGGTAATTGTTACGACAACGCCGCCGTCGAGACGTTCTTCAAGACCATCAAAGCTGAACTGATCTGGCGGCATCCTTGGGAGACCCGTCGGAAGGCTGAAATGGCGATCTTCGAATACATAAACGGGTTCTACAATCCACGCCGCCGTCACTCAGCACTGGGCTGGAAAAGCCCTGTCGCCTTCGAACGAAAGGTGGCTTAAACGAGCACTTGGGGCGGCACTAAAACGCGACAGGTCCATGTGATGTCACTTTCTTTTTGGCGGTTATGTGCGGCTCCGTTACTTGCATTGCTTTGCCCTGCAATGGAAAACGGATGGGCAGCCCGCAGCATGTTTCCGCCTGCAAAAAGCGACCGATAGCTAAAGTAGATGTCTGGAATACTGCCAGCAAAGCAGGTGCCATCAGGGCAGGCTATCCGCTCCAGACAGCTGCGAGACGCAACCCCGTGATACACAGACGGGGCCGAATTCGTTTGTTCAATACGCGCCTCTAGCAGGTTTTCACGGAAGACATCGGCCTCTATTGCCTTTGGCAATCCGAATGCCGAGCGGCGTCGCAGTTTTACCAACCCACTTTCCCCTTTCGCGGGCCAGGTATAGGCGGGAAGATCCCAATATAGGCAATCAGGTTGGTGTTTCTCTAGGATCGAACGAAGCGCTGGGAACTGAGCGGGCAAATAGCCGTCATCGTCACCGATCACACTCACAAAGTCACCGGTGCTGCTCCGCAAAGCAAACTCGAAGTTTGCACGCATGGATGTTCTTTCCGGCGTTCGAATATATTTGAGCCTCGGGTCGTTGAACGAGGCGACCACATCCGCTGTATCGTCCAAGCTGCAATTGTCGCTGACAATGATTTCCAACCTGTCGTCATCTATTTCTAGTGCAGTGCGTAACTCACGACGATCCCGCGCTCTGCAAGCAGATCTTCGATGTCTCGCAGGCTGAGAGCAAAGCGATGGTAAACCCAAACCGCGTAGGAAATCACAGAACGCGGGAAACGCGTAGCCCTTAAGGCGGGGTCGGGAAAGCTGGTTCATCACTGCCACGCGCTAAGCTCGACCAGAAACATGGTCAACAACTTCACGATGCCTGGCTGAAAATGCTCAGCGCGACGAGAGAGACCGCCCTGCCCTATTGTCTCAGGCGGCCGGACTGCTCAGCAGGCGTAACAGCATTTGGCGCACATGATCCTGCCCTCCATAGAAGATTGCCAGAACCCGAACGATCTCGGCCTTCTCTTCGACTTGAAACCAGTAAATTGCACGCTCCAGTGTCAGATGGCGCAATCCTGGTAATAGGTCATCATGGATCTCCCCTCGATACGGGGCTGTGGCAATGCGCTCCATCATATCTAGAATTCTGCCAACCCGATCAACGGCCTGTGCGGCGGCCACCGATCGCGTCTCACCAAATTCAACATAGCTATCCGCCAGGTGGTCGAACAATAGATCAATGTCGCGCTCAGCCTCCGCTGAGACCTCAATGGTCCAGGCCATACGCCCGCCGTTTATCCTCTAGCCGTTTAGCCATGCGGGATCTGAACGTCTTTGCGTCCACAAAGGGGCCTTTCGCCCGCTCCTGCAGCACTGCCCGAAGTGCCTCTGTGTCGACGCGCTCGGCCTCTTGTCGCTGCCGGACCAGTTCAATCCCGTGCTGGGCTACGGCGCTGAGCGACGAAAATAGGCCCTGCTCAACAAGGTCTTTGGCAAACTCCGCTTGGGCGTCTGGTAAAGATATGGATGTTTTGATCGTCATGAGAGCCTCCAATATCCACAGTATGACGCAGTCATACCAAAATCAAGTGTCAGAATGCAACAACCCGCAGCGCGGGCTCAATCCGTTTCACTTTGAGGTTGGGGAAAGCCAGCAACTGACCGGCAGGGCTTTCGTGTATATTGACATAGATTGCCAGAAGGCCCGCAGGATCGGCGATGTAGAACACGTTCCGGGCCTGGATGAGAAAGTTTGGGGCTCAAATGGCGAACTGGGTCAGAGCTGCGCGCAGGAAACCTTCCGACAAATTGCACTTGGATGAGGTGGTGATCATGATCCGTGGTGTGAAACATTGGCTTTGGCGCGCGATGGACAGTGAGGGGCAAGTTCTCGACATCTTGGTGCAATCGCGTCGAAACGCCCGCGCCGCCAAACGGTTCATTTCAAGGTTGGTCGCCCGCTGGGGCGTGCCAAGGGTGATCATAACAGATAGGCTGAGAAGCTACGGTGCCGCCCTGCGAAAGCTTGCGTTAGGTGTGGATCACCGGGCGCATAAGGGCCTGAATATCCGGATCGAAGGCACGCATAGACCGACGCGGAAACGAGAGAAAATACAAGGTCGTTTCAAGTCAGCTCGCCAGGCCCAGAGATTTCTAGTCGTCCATGATGAAGCCGCAAATCTGTTCCGTCCTTGTCGCCACAAATAACCGCCTCAACCTACCGCCAGAAACGGGCATCCGCATTTCGGCAATGGAATGAATGCGCTATCGAAATGGCCGATTGAAACGGCATGGCTCGACTACTTCTTAGGCGGAGAAAACAACATGACAATGCCAGGTAAGCTATTACGTGAAGCGTTTGACCGCATGATTTCAGTTTGAGCGCAGGTTCGCCAAACGGGTGTTGACTGCGCTCTTGCTTCGGGTCCCTTCCAGAATGGCACCCATGAAGACTTTTGCCATTGGGCTGCAAATATTACCTAAAAAATGACCGCGCAAATGCGCGGCCATCTAGTTGGAGAGGTTTCCTGTTAGCCATTGATCCAGCTACTAACGATTTCGGCGTTATCCTCGATCCATTCTTCGGCCACTTCCTGCGGATCGCGCTTGTTCTCAAACATTTCGACAATCCAACCGTTGATTTCATCACCGGTGAACTGAACGTTCTTCAGCATTGTCGCCACGGCTGGGTTCCGGTCATAAAGTGACTTGGAAAAAGCGACAAATACGTCGTTGGGAGCGATTACGCATTCGAACTCTGACACTTCCAGCCAGTTCTCGGCTTCAAGATCAACATCCTCGCACCCATCAAAACGTTCAGGTTCTTCAGGGTTTGATGCCATTGTTCGATCTTACCTTGTGTCTGAGGGTGATACGGCGCACCGCGTGACTGCTTCATACCATTGTCCTGTAACCATTCAGCCAAGTCGGCAGAGACATAACTTGAGCCGTTGTCACTGAGCAATCTTGGTTTGTGAACGACATGGACCTGATCACAGCCAGATGCCTGCAAGGCCAGGTCGAGGGTGCCTGTCACATCCTCAGCCCGCATGGTCGTGCAGAGCTTCCACGAGATGATGTCGCGGCTGTAATCGTCTAAGATCGTGCTGAGATAGAACCAGCCCAACCCCAGAACCTTAAGATAGGTAAAGTCGGTCTGCCAAAGTTGGTTGATGGCCGTTGTTTTATGCTCGAACTCATTTGCGGCTTTCAGCACGATGAACGCAGGGCTGGTGATCAGGTCATATGCCTTGAGCGTGCGATACACCGTGGATTCCGATACAAAGTACCGTTCTTGGTCTGTGAAGGTCACCGCCAACTCGCGGGGTGACAGCTCTGTCTCCTTCACGGCGAAGCTGACGACCTTGCGCTTCACCTCCTCAGGGACGCGGTTCCAAACGTGTTTGGGCTTTGGAGATTGATCCTCAAGACCCGCTGCGCCGCGTTGCAGGTATAGGTCGTACCAGCGGTAGAACGTTGTGCGGGGAATGCCGAGCTTAGCCAATGTTCGACGCGCTGACAGATGGCTGTCTTCGACCAACCGGATGATCTCCAGCTTCACAGATGCAGGGTATCTCATTCTTGGTCGCCCCCATCCCCGACCATGCTTTTTTTTGAGCAGCCGAAGCTCGAGCGTTTGCTCCGCCACGACCTCTTTCAGATCACGAGCTTCGCGCCGCAGTTCCTTGACCTCGTCGGTGGTCGCTGCACGTGCTGTGTCACCGGCAAGCCGCTTCTTCCCGGCTTCCATGAAGTCTTTGGACCACTTGTAGTAAACGCCCTGGGAAATCCCCTCACGACGGCAAAGCTCTGCAATGCTGTCTTCGCCACGCAGGCCATCCAGAACGATCCTGATCTTCTCCTCAGAAGAATACTGTTTGCGCGTAGCCCGTTTGATGTCTTTGACGATCTTCTCGCTGGGGCTCTTTGGTGTCTGTCTCATCTTCCACTCCTCAGTGGTTACGATGAGCCAAGAACACTCTCTTATCAAATACCGCTATTTGGACCCATAGGCGCTGACGTCAGACACGGTCAAGTAGCAACCATCTTGCGAGAGTGGTCGGCGACAGGCCCCTATCCCGTGCTCGACCTTCTAAAACGCTATACGCTGCTGCCGAGATTTTGACCCCCAGTTGTCGTTTTTCTCCTGAACCTGTTTCTTTTGTCATATCTTGTTCCTTTGTGGTTTGGCTATCAACACAACTTGCTGGTAGAAAACACGTTGGAAGAACGATGCATGAAACAAACTCGGTGCTGTCGCATTAACCGGTGTTCACTTGCCCTTGTTGGACTTAGGGCATAGGTGACGACGCCGTAACATAGGCCTTTGGGCAATGCTGTTCGCGGGTGGCACAACGGAAGCCTTTAACAACCTTTTCGCCGTGGCTCTATTTGGTGCAGGGTTTCTGTCTCATTGACGCTGACGTCAGACAATTTCCCGCAGCCGGGTCAGCATTTTCCGAATGTGGACTTGACCGCCAAAGAACACTGTCAGATTTCCAACGACCCTCCGGATCATGTGCGGTATTGAGGCGCAGGTGACACAGACTGCGGGGAGCCCGCTACAAGTCTTGCCCTTACGGGCCATCTAATTGACCCGGTGCCTTTGGGCACAAAAACCATCGTTTACCAGCCGGTATGGACCGCAGCAGACGGCTGGGCGACCACTGGACGGCAACACTTCGTCAATAATCCTTATCAATTTGAAAACAAGAGCCCACTTTTTGCCACATCTTGTTCCCAAGCTGCACCTTCCGCGGCCTTAGCCCTGATCTCCAACACAGTTATTACTGCGAGGAGTAAGCTATGCGCGATCTGCTAAAGGGCATAATCCCAACGGCAAAACGCAAAGTCGCACATCGGGTGAACGCAAGTTACGGCAACCTGGCAAAAGCCATTGTTACCGCCGCAGCCATAACAATGGCCCTGTTTAGCACAACCAGTTCAGCCACAGCGGCAGGTCAGGCCCCTTATGTGGTGGGAAGCGATCGAGGCGGTTTTGTCCGAGATCGTCTTATTGAACTGCGTGAACTGCGCTCATCCGGGCGGCGCGTAGAGATCCGGGGGCGGGTATGCTATTCGACCTGCACCATGTTGCTGGGTCTGCCCAATACCTGCATCTCACCCAGAACCACCTTTGGGTTTCATGGCCCTTCAAAGAGTGGCCAACGCCTGTCTGCTGAAAAGTTCGACCACTACTCGCGCATCATCGCTTCCACCTACCCACAGAAACTGAACTCGTGGTACATGCAGACCGGCCGCATGCGGATCGACGGTGTCTACAAAATTAGGGGGAGCGAACTCATCCGGATGGGGGTCCGGGCCTGCTGAGCAAAGTTTTCTCAAGCGGCAAGTTGGGCTATTCCAGAGTTCCTGAAACGATCACAGCGCACTGCAAAACTGGGTGCAGACACCCACTCCGGTATGCACAGACAAATACTTGGCGCTCCAAAGGGCGGCCAAGGCGTCAAATCACATCCACGACGATGTGGGAGATATTGTCAGCGCCGCCACCGTCCAGCGCGATCTGCAACAGCCGATCACCAACAGTTTCCAGCGGGGTATTTGAAAGCACATCCTGCAATATGGGAAAGGTAGCGTATTTGGTCAGCCCATCCGAGCAAATGAGAAACCGATCTCCGGTTTCGACAATACCGCGCACCTTATCCAACTCCAGCTCCTCGCCAACCCCGACAGCGCGGGTGATGGCGTTGGAATGAGGGTGTTGTTCTGCTTCGTCCCAGTCCATCTTTCCAGCCAGAACATAGTCAGCCACGGCCGAGTGATCACAGGTCAACATTTCAATAATGCCATCTCTTAGCCTATAGATCCGACTGTCGCCGGCCCACAGACACAGAAAATGCCCATTTGCCAAGACAAGAGCCGCAACCGTGGCACCGATCGTGCCCCCGCCCCGTGCGGCGGTCTCTGCCTGAATTGCCCGATGGGCGCCTTGAATTTTGTCGCGCAACCCATGCATTTTTTCAGTTGGATCTAGAGAGACAGGCAAAGAAGCGACACTGTCCACAATGAGAGAACTGGCAAAATCCCCTGCCTGGTGCCCGCCCATTCCGTCTGAGACCAACCAAATGTGATGCTCGGGGAGGGCAAGGATTGCGTCCTCGTTTACCTTCCGCTTCAAACCTACATGGGTCTGAGCCGCATATCGGTATGTCCTGACATCTGTCATATCGGTTGGGCCTCCCGCCAAATAGGGGCTGCAAGATCAAACAACCCGGACCCCGCCCGCCCCAGCGGGAGATCCGCTGTGATCAGCATCCGCGGTCCACTGTCCAAATAGGTACTCCACAGGCAACACCGAGGCGTTTGTTTCGCCAACAAGGCACCGGCCAGTTGGGGTGCAACCCCAGATCCGTCCTCTCGGCTTCCCGTCAACACCAGCGTATCCCCGTCCTGCCGCAAGGGGGGGCAATCCTCGGATCCAGCTGTCGCAAGAGACTGAAGATCTTCTTCCAGCCTATCTTTGGTCATGCCATCTTCAAGCGTCGAAAGCGCAATGTTTTCCAGCGCCTCAAACAAGCTGCCCTCGCGCAGATGGTCCAGCGCCGGGGGGCCGGGGGATTCAAGTGGCATCACCAGGGTCAGGGGGAACCGACGGCCCACGCGATCCACCGAAGGCATCAAGACCCCCATGATCTTGCTGGGCCCGGCCAAATCAGCCGTCAGGGTAAACCGCCATAGGGGGGCTGACATGTAATGGGCGTCAAACCCCGCCCCGTAGAGGGCCTGCCCCTCCATGATCAACTGTTGCAGCCAGTTGTCCCAGACCCGCACAAAACTGCTCGCCACATTGAGCCGGAAGAAATCTCCGACCTCGGGCATCTTGCCGAAGGCTCCGCCACCTGCCGCCATTACATCGACTTCGGGCAGCGGAATTTGGCCATTGCCGGCAGGGCAAAGGGATTCACAACCGATCCAGATTGCAGCTCGAACAGGGCCAAGCGGCCGCCGACCCGGAAATTCACCCGCCGCCGGTCGCTCACATTGGTGCGCCGCACCTCAGCCGCGTCCAGCAGCCGGAACCAAGCCCAGGGACCGTCACGAGACATGGTATTCTCATTGCCACGCCGCTGTGGCAAGAGAGTGATCCGCGCCAAACCAACCGACCCAGGCCAATTCACGGCGACCGGCGTCGGCTGCCCCATGCGGTGATTATAGCTCACCTTGGTACCGTCAATTTCCAGCAATACTTCCTTGGCCTTGGGGTCCAGCGCCTTGGGCGTGATCTGAAACTGCACCGAAGGCGTCGCAGCACCATTGAAGAATGCATCGCGGATTTCCGCAGCATATTGCATCTGCTGCAATACGGCTTGGCTGATGCCCAGGTCCACGTCATTGACCCTTTTCCAGGTCCAGGGCCGGGTGCGGGTATCGACATATTTCAGCAGGTTTTCGTCAAAGAACCCATCGATGAGCCCCCCTGGTGCAAAAAGCTTGGCAAAATCTACCATTGCCACATCGGCCCGTGCACGCCGGTTGAAGGGATAGCGGTTATCCAGCGCCTTTTGACAAAACGGCAGTACCGAAGATTGCCAGCGCGCATTGATCGACGCCCGCGTACCTTCGGATGTGATACCTGAGGAGCCCGCCGAAATCTGGGTTGCCCAGCGTTGGATTGGCCCGTCAATCCGGGAGGCTGTCTGCTGGAACTGCAATAGGGCCTGACCGCTCTCGCCAGAGGCCACACCGCTGAACGACATCTTGTTCAGCTCTTGATAAACCAGTTGCAAGGATCCCATCAGGTCGTCCAATCGCGAAGGCTGCCCTTCCAATCGGACCACAAGGTCATGCAACCATTGAAAGCGTTCTTGAACGTAAGATCCCGGTGGTTTGGGCGCCTCTCCGGGCGCGTTGGCTGCGGATTTCATCAATGCTTCCAACAGGATCTGCCCCTGAATGGACAACCCGGAACGGGTCTCGATCCCTACGATCTGCGAAACCCCTTCGTTGAGGGATTCAGAATCCAAAGCCGAACGATCCTCAGCCAGACGGGTCTCGCGGCTGATCTCCGTCAGAATGTTCATAATCGGTGAGGTTGGTCCGGACAGGACATTTGTAACCTCGACCGCATGGCTGAGCGATTCCAGCGGCACGATATCCACATCGCCCAGGACCTGATCATAGCGGCTGATATAGTCGTTGTAATAGAGATCAAGCACATCGCGGCTCAGCGCCAACAGCGCTGCATCGCTTTGGCCATCCCCGGCACGCTCGCCCAATACCCAGGCCTCATTCTGTACCCGTTCGGACACGCTGACGGCCTCGGGCAGGAAGACATTGTTAAAGCCATCGTAGGTGAAAATACCCTCAACGCCCTCGTTTAAAGGCTTACCAGAACTGCGCACCAGAACACGTTTCACCGAAGGACCACCGATCTCGGTCAGCCGCCATTTTGGCAGGCTGGTGGCCTGGTTGGAATTGATAATTCCGTTGTAGACCCGTTGCGCCAACGGCATTTCAGACAGGATATTCTGTGCTTGTTCTACCAGCGGGCCGTTCAAAGCGATCTCTTCCATCGGCTGCGACAGCAGCGCGGACAAATGATCGGTCAGATCGCTCCGCAGCTGCCCCCGTGACGCACCAGGATAGGCCACCAGCTCCCAGTCGAGCCGCATCCACTCCTTAACCAGATCCGGATTCATCGGTCCCTGCAAGCCTAGCATCAGATAGATCTTCAGCGCCTCATAGAGCACGTCTGGATTGTTCACATTGCCTTCGATTTGCTCTTCCAAACGCACCAACAGACGTGGCAGCAGACGTTGGTTGAGCGCGGCACGATAGGTCTGTGCTGTTTGGGTGCCGATCACCTCGCCCTGATAGAGCCCATAGGTCATGGCGCGTTCGGGCTTTGGATCTGACAGCACCGGATTGCCAGGCATATCTCGCAACAGGTTGAGCGCCGCAGCCACAGGGACCAAATCAGTATCCCCCACCGGGCTGGGCGGCAGCGTGGCAGCACGGGCCTGATAGTCCACGACCTTTGCCTCAGCCGCGCGGATAAATTCAGCGTTCTGGAAATAGGAATTTACCCAGAGCCCACCCATAGCAAAGGCCACCAGGATCGTTGCCGTAATTGCCAGACGACGGGTCCAGCGGTAGCGGCGCTCGACCTTGTCATCGGCAGAAACCAAACCTGCCTCAGGGAACAGCACACCTTCAAACAGACGGGTCAGGAAAAAGGACCGCCCGGTCCCCTGCCCGGTGCCGATGGCCTGTCTGCCAATCCCAAAGGTCTGCGCCATACCCAACATCAGCCGGTCAATTGGCGTGCCTTCCTGGGTGCCCGAGGTGAAATAGACACCACGCAGCATCTGACGTTGCTCGTAGCGGTTATCCTGAAAGACTTCGCTCAAAAACTCCTTGGCAACACTGCGCATCGAGGCCACCTGCGAGG
Organism: Roseobacter sp. MED193; assembly: GCF_000152965.1. GTDB lineage: Bacteria > Pseudomonadota > Alphaproteobacteria > Rhodobacterales > Rhodobacteraceae > Pseudophaeobacter. The sequence goes on from NZ_AANB01000005.1 coordinate 36,682, forward strand.
GAAACCCAGCCACCAACGCCCGACGTTGGTGATCTGTCTCGCTTTGCATCTTTTCCAGCAGTTGCGCGTTCATCTGCCCCAGAAGCCCAGCAAATTCATCATCGAAATGTTCAATCGCGGCGGCTTCTTTTTTGCTTTTGACCAAGGGCAGGGTAAAGCCCCAGACCTGCTCGCGTTCCTCTTTCCCTAAGGCGTCAAAATATTCCTGAAAGCCCGCGATGAGATCCGCCTTGGTGAACAAAACATAGACCGGGAACCGCACGCCAAGCCGCTCGCGCAGCTCCGACAAGCGACGCCGAACCGCCTGCGCATGAGATTTCTGCGTCACCTCATCCTGCAATGACAGATCGGAGAGCGAGATCGCCACCAAAGCCCCATTGATCGGCTGGCGCTTGCGGTACTTTTTCAACAGGCCCAAAAACCCAAGCCAAGCTGCATTATCGGCCTCAGCATCGCTTTCTTGCGTGGTGTAGCGCCCAGCGGTATCGATCAGAACGGCCTCATTTGTGAACCACCAATCACAATTACGCGTACCGCCCACGCCGCCAATCGCGGCTTTGCCAAGCTTATCCGCCAATGGAAACTGCAGGCCAGAATTGACAATGGCCGTGGTTTTCCCTGATCCGGGGGGGCCAATGATGACATACCAGGGCAGCACATTCAGATGCCGCCGCCCGTTTTTGGACTTGCGCAATTCTGCCATGGCTTGCTTGAACTTGCCCCGCAGCTCGCCAATTTCTTCGAGCGTCGCATCGTCGTCTTCACCGGTATCGACGGCCTCAACCATGTCGTCCGCCATGGCGCGGTCACGGCGACGTCTGAGGAAGAACACCAATCCAATGATAAAGAGGATTATCACCCAGATCACCACGATGGTGATTACCCGCGCCTGAACACTGTCAAACGGCCGCCAGTCTGCGCCGCCGATATAGGGCGCAAAGAACCAGGTGCAGGCCGAAAGCGCGATCGCCAGAAGGATCAGTGCCGAATAGAGCGATTTAAACAGCGGCAGAAAATAACGGCGGATCATTGGTCAACCTCCTGCACCAGCAAGATCTCGATGCGACGGTTCTTTGCCCGCCCGGCTTTGGTGCCATTATCGGCAATCGGTTCTTTCTCCGCGCGCCCTTCGGCGGACAGGCGATCCGGGTCATCAAAAACCTGAGCCATGCCACTCATCACTGATTTCGCCCGCGCCAAAGACAGCGCCATATTGGAGGGAAAGCGGGAGGAGCGGATTGGAACATTATCTGAATGACCGGCCACAATGACCTGCCCCTTCTCATCGTTCAACGCCTCGGCGACACGGGCGACCGGCGTTTTAAATGCTTTGCTCAGCTGATCAGAACCAGAGCCAAACATCCCCGAACCCGCCAGCCGAATAATCAAGGTATTGCCCTTCTGGAAAACCTGAACAATGCCTTCGTCAATTTCAGGGCCCAGGAAATCTGCAACCTTTGCCACCTGTTCTTCGAGGGTCTGTATGGGTGGCGGCGGTGGTGGCGGCGGTGCCCGACGCTCCAGCTCCACAGCCGGACCGGAATCCACGATGCTAAGTTGGCCCACTACATTTCCTGTTTGGTTGGACAATACCCAGCTGAGCCCCAGGAACTGCGCCACCAGCAAGACAGAAGTAACCACCAAGGCGATCCAAACCAGGCGCCACGCGGAGAGCACCTTGAAGGGTCTGACGACCCCCTCCCAATGGGGCGACAGATCCCGTTCTACCGGGCCACGCTGATTGCGCAGGATACGGGCCAGCGCTGCGCGGATTTGCAGATGCTTCTCCGGTCCGCCCTGTTCGATACGCAGGCGGCCCTCAAACCCCAGTGACATGCACATATAGAGAAACTCCAGCATGTCGATATTGGCGCCAGGTTCTTTTTCCAGCCGCGCCAAGAGATCATAAAACCGATCACCACCCACGGTTTCGCGGTGAAACGTCCCGACCATGGACTGCAAGCCCCAACTGGACTGCCCACCCCAAGGCGTGTTTAGCACCACATCATCTAGGGTCGCACAGAGCGCATAGCGGGCGACCTTGACGGTCTGCGCGGCAATACCCGCCTGCAAGGCGCGGTTCTCAAAGGCGCGCACCTCTGCCACCACGTTTTTTCGCAGCCCGTCCGGGTCCATATGCTGGGCGCGGTTACGAATGCGGCTAATGAGGGCAAACAGAGTCGAGGCACAGGCCGCCAGGGGGTTCATCCCCGTCAGCGCCATAGGGGCCGCTTTTCCAGCGGCACCACCCGCGGTCTGGTTGCTTTGACCCGTGGTACTGGCGGCCTGCGGCACCCCAAAGGCATCTTCTCCCAGACCTGAAGCCCCGCCCTGGCCAGCTTCAGGTGCAGCAACAGAGGGCGAGGGCGGCGTCGCAGGTCGACGTCCACCAGGATTTGGGCGGATCACCGTTTTGTCGGTATCACCCGGTTCCGCAAAGGGATCGTCATAATCACCCATGATCTCTTACCCACTCACCATATTACTAAAACCACCCGCCGCAGCGGAGAGTTAATAAGCCTGTTTGCCTTAGCTGTTGCGGATGGCCCAAAGTTCCATCTTAAGCCCTGGATACTGCCCAGACACATGCACCGCCACGCCGCCAGAGGTGGTCATTTTGCGCCAATAGGGGCTGTCGGAATCCATCTCAAAATAGACCACACCAGAATGATAAGGGATCTGACGCGGAGCCACTGGCAAGGGCCGCAGGGTGATCCCTGGCAGCGCCGAATTGACCAGCTGGCGGATTTCTTCCACCGGGCCAATCTTGGCCTGGCCTGCAAAATGACGCCGTACATCTTCGGCAGGCAAATCCGCGCTAACCGCCAACACAAAACCAGCATTGCCCAGCAATTTGCGGTCGGCAATCACCCCAACCGAAATACCATATTTGCGCTCTTCCAACTTGATCGCGATGGCCGTCTGTTCCAGCACTGAGCTGAGATACTGCCGCAACACGCGAATAAGCGGAGCAAAGCAGCCCATCAGATCATCATGGGTATATGACGGCAGTTCCGGGGCCTGTTTGTCTGCCGCCATATAGCCAGACAGCTCTCCGGCCAGCCCGGCACAAAGCATATAAAGGCGCTCCGGGTGCAGGTTCTCGATCTGGCGTAAATGCCGGATCATTGGCAGCATCCGGTTCACCACTGACAGCAGCATGAAATCAGACACATCCGCCACTCCACGGGCAGTGCCTGCTTCTGCCAGACGGCCCGACAAAGCCTCCATCCGATGCGCCAGCAGCCCCTCTAACTCCCGCAGGAAATCCCGCAGGACTGAGGCCGCTCGCGCATCCAGACAGGAGGGGATAAAGGCCTGATCCAGGATAATCTCTTTGTCCGAACGCACCTCGATGATACGGGCCACCGGGATTGCCAACATATCCGCCATGTCATCGACACCCAGGGCAAACTGCAGGCGCATCTTACCCACATTAAGCGGCACCGGTTTGCGCTCAGTGCTGGTCACATCGGTGACTTCCTGACTGGAGGGACGCAATCGGCTGGCGGAACGTTCAGCGCCGCTCAGATCCACCTCTATCGCGCCCTGGCGCCGCTGGGGAACCGTCAAGTAGACGACGCAATCCTTGATGGTGGTCGGCACCTCCAGCGCAGGGGGGTGCGGGTCGGCCATCGGCACCCGAAAAATACACCCATCCTGCGTCAAGCCCTCGCAGGATTTAAGCGCAAACTGGCCAATTTTCAGCGCCTCATGGTCAATCTCCAAAGCATTGACCCCCCAGGCATAGGGGCCAAGACGACGGGCCAGGCCTGTCACCAGGCCTTCGGTATAGCGATCTGATTGCTGGAAGTGATGCGGCTGTAAAAATAGCCCCTCCGTCCAAAGCACCTTGCTGTCCCAGGACACCTGGTTCTCCCCTATTAATTGCCCGCGCCGATCGGCACGGTTCAGTCTTTTAATTTGTCCAATTGCGCCTTGTAGGCCCGCGCAAATTCACGGCTGAACAAGTCATGAAAATCATTCTCAGCCTGATCCGAAATCTCGGAAAACAGCCGCTCATAGACATCCCAATAACGCGCCTTCTTGCCCCGTAAGAGACCGCTAAGCCCACCCTTGTCTTCGATCTGCGCCTCTAGCGCCTTAGGATCAAGCCGGGTCAGAACGCCCTTGAGGGCCGCCTCCATACCGGTCACCATAGCAACCTCATGGGCCTTGATGTCCTTCAAGGCCTCTTCCGCTGCGGTTTCCGGGCTAAGGTAGCCCTTGGTGGCAGGTTTCAGCATGGCCTCAATCGCCTGTTCCGGCGTGATCGAGAATTTCAACGGGTTGTTGCCCCCAGCCGAGATCATCGTCTGTTCGATACGGAACTCCGACTTGATCGAGGTCCGCGTCATCAGGATTTCACGGATGCCGGTTACCAGAGTCTGCAAAACCCGCCCCATGCGGCCCATGGATTTGACCGGGTCCTCATCCCCCAAAGCATCCTCTTCCACACCAAGCCCCCGCAAAAAAGCAGAAGTTGCGGCTGACGACGACCCTGGTTGAGCTGCAGGTTCCGGCTCTGGCTGGGTTGGCGTTTCTTTTACCGCAGGTTGAGCGGCCGGGGCAGCAACAGGGGCCTCCAACGTGGTGGCCGCTGTATCGGAAGGCTCCGCAAATGGGTCGGAGGAGGCCGCATCAACAGCTGGACTGACGGGCGCAGTGCTTTGTACCGGAACGGGTTCAGGAGGCGCTGCGACGGGTTCAACCGGCGCCGCAGCTGGTGTGGGCGCTGGCTCGGGCGCGGCAGGCTCCCCTATGCCTGACAGAAAGTCATCATCCCAATCATCCGGAATTGTCGAAATATGGGCGCTGGGGGCTGCAAAACTATCTGCCGCCGAAGCGGAGTGACTGGGCAAGCTGGCCCCTACCCCTTCGCGCCCATCGCTAGGCTTTTGGAAAAACGGATCTTCCTCTTCCCCCAGAGGGGGCAACAGATCATCAATGGGATCAACCGGATTGAGCTGAGAGGGCCCGGTGGGACCCGAGGCCCCAAGCAGATCGTCCAGAAAATCCCCTGCAGGACCTGCATCATCCAGCAGCGCCAAAGGATCGGGCGCATTATCGGCGACACCATGCGAGGCCGGCGCATCGGACAGCGGATCTGGGATCATATGCGCGGCGGATTTACTGTGGATTTCAACCAACAACTCATAGTTCCCAACACAGAGCACATCCCCATTGTTGAGCGGCGTCGGTGTGCGACCCAGCGGTATTTTGGAATAGTTCAGAAAGGTGCCATTGGCGCTGAGATCCACCACCACCACATTGCCATTGTGGTCCTCAATGGCGCAGTGATTGCGCGACAACATCTGATCCGGGTCTGGCAGGACCATATCATTACTATCACCGCGCCCGATGGTCAGGCTTGGACCCAGCATGGAAACCGGCGCAGCATTGCCAGGCATCGCGCCCGAATTCTGAAACTTGAGTGTCACCGCCATGGATCGCTTAACCTCCCACCAGCACGGTAAATTCACCCTTGATGATCAAACCGCCACAGGCGGCGTTATCCGTGATACGCGCCGCAGGCAACTTATTGATCAACACCGTCGCAGAGCCCTTCACAATCGGATGCGGAGGCGCTGCCGTACACATATCGCTCAACCGGGCTGCGGGCAGTTTGCCCACCAGAACCGTCACCGCGCAGGGTGGCATGATAGGAGTGGGAACCGGCAAGGCCGGTGGTGGAGGGATCGACGGCAGCATACATGCGTGCAGATCCAATAACCGCGCCTGGGGCATTCCCATCTCAGGCCTCCTCCTTCTCGTTACCTGGATCAGGATCGGCTTGTTTGGCCTTACCCTGCCCATTACCACCGCGCGCAATATCCAGTGCACGCGCGACCAAAACCCGGCCGTGTTCTTCAAACTTATCAGACAATTGGCTCAATGCTACCATATTCATTGCAAAGGCCGCCGCTTCCGAGGCCCCGGCTGGGGCTGGATATTGGTTTAGATCCCCCGGCCCCAATGTCCCCGGCGCATAAAGCACCGACAGCGCGCAGTTCACCGTGTCATCGTCAATATAGGCGTGATCCAGCGTCAGACGCGCAGCATCACGGTTCTCCTCCGATGGATCACGCACCCAGGCTTCGGAACAACTGAGCGAGGCCGGGTCTTTGTCTGATCGCGGGCCAATGTAATCGCGTGCGGCCATACAGGCCCACCAAACCCGTTCTCGCGGGGGCAGCAACACCCCCAGCAAACGCAACAGGTCGACCAATGCTTCTTTCTCATAGAGCTCCCGCAATACCACCCCTGCCGTGGCCGTTGGTGGTGCCGTCAAAGGTGTTTTCAACAGCACATTGGCATGTGACAGCAGCTTGGCCACGGGATCAGCGGGAAGCTTGACCAGGTTTTCAAAATTCTCTGACATCATTCCCACCTAGTTGATCATCGTCAGGCCGCCCTTAAGGGTCAGCATGGCGTCCCCTTTGACGGTTGTCATTGGAGCCTTGGCTTCAACCATGGCACTGCCTTCGACCTTGATCATGGGCCCTTTGATCGTCACCCCCGAATTGTCGATCTTTACCGACGTGGGCCCCACCTGAAGCAGGATCTCCTGGCCAGCAGTCATCTTGATCTTGCCCGCCGTGGCATCCACCGAGATATTACCCAGGCTGACAGTTTCGTCATGATTGCCCTTGGCTATTGTCTCGGTCAAGTTACCCGTGTCGACATCCAGGGTCATATTGCCTTTCTGGATGGTCTCGGCCTTGTCTCCTGTTTCAACCACCTCAGTGCGGTTTCCGCTTTTGACCACCTCATCCATATGCTGCTTGATGGTCAACGCATAGCTCTTCTCATCCGTTCCTGGCGCATCTGGTTCAGGCGCATCCAAACCGATGGTAACGGCAGAACGATCCTTGATCAGCATCTGGTGATCTTTTTCGGCCTGCACCCGCATCAGTTCTTCGCCCTTTTTGTCGTCGAACATCAGCTCATTGTAGCCGCCGCCGCCCTTGGAGGAGTTGGTCTTGATCCCCAGCTGCGTCTGATCATCCGGGTAGGTATAGGGAGGCATGGTATCGGCGTTATACAACATGCCCGTGCAAATCGGTCGATCCGGGTTGCCGTCCTCAAACTGCACCACCACCTCCTGACCGATGCGTGGCACCGCGACCATCCCCCAGTTCTTTCCCGACCAAGGCGTCACGACCCGCACAAAGCAGGAGGATTTTTCATCGGCTTTGCCCTCGCGATCCCAGTGAAATTGGATTTTGATGCGACCGTGTTTGTCCGTTAAGATTTCTTCGCCGCTGGGGCCAACCACGGTTGCGGTTTGTAATCCTGGCACCTGCGGCCATTGTGTGGCAAGCGGCGCGCGATATTGCTCGTGTTTTTCAATCGCGCCAAAGGTGCTGGCATAGGCGTCGCCTTTGATTTCCTCGGGAAAGTCCATGTTACGTGGCTTGATATCATGGCGCATTTCACCTGCTTCAGCCGCTGAAGTCGTGCGTTTTTCCCGTTCGTTGTAGTCCCCTGCAACCTGTAAATAGTGCACGGCATCCACCACAAGATATTCGCCATTGGCCGGCTTATCCGGATGGTTTTTCAATTGAAAAGTATAGCCGGTGCCCAAAGTCCGAAGACTGCCAGCCCCCCGCCAGCGCTTGTGCCGGATGGCCTCCGCCTCCATCTGAACGCGCACCCGTTTATTCCCTAGGCCAGTATCCTTGCGATAATGACCCTGGTAGTCATAAAACTCATAATCCTTGTGGCTGTGGCTGCCCTTGGGAATGGCGTTTTTGACTTTCAAATCCGCCGCCGGCGACAGAAAATCAAAATCATTCAGGGTCACTTTGCCGGTGGTCAGAACTTCTTCGTGTGCCCATTCTGAAATATGATCTTCCCGGCGCCGGTCGCGATCATCGCGGGCGTGGAATTCGATCTGCGATTTCCCATTGACCGGCGAATGACCACTCATCCCGTCACAAAGAACAAGCTTCTCTGCCGCATTTTTGTCGCTCGTGCTGTCGAAGTAGAAATAGATCCCCTCCTCCTCCATCAAACGGCAAATGAAATCGTAATCGGTCTCACGGTATTGCAGGCAATAATCGCGCGCCTCGTAGCTCTCACTCAAACGATCCCGAAAGTCGCTGAACCCGTTTTCGCTAAAGATCTGCTTGATGACATCCACCGCAGAGAGTTCCTGAAACACCCGGCTGTCCGTGGTCCGCGTGAGCAGCCAGAACCAGGGTCGCACCTCGGCCACGTAAAGCCCGTAGCCATCGCGAAAACCCATGTTTTCAACCGAGATGCAAAGGCCGGAAAACTTTTGATCCGTCTGATCCTCGGTCTGAACATGCAGGTTCATCGTTTGACCCACGATGTCTTCCAGTTTGATTGCTTTATTCTTTGACTGAAACTCTATGGTGGTTTCCGTCAGTTTGCTCAGGCCTTCGCGCACGATGGCGCGTTTCAGCAAAAGATCCCGTACAGAATAGCTGCCGGACATCCAGACCATGTCACTGTCATGTGCTTTGCTCTCAACCATGGCTCCTCCTTTCCCCGATCAAGATCGGGTTAAAAACTGGGCGAAAATACGCCACTGCCAACTTAAAATGCGTCATTACAAATCTGCTAAGAGGGCCGCCAATTCGGCGTCCATCTCGTCATCGTCTTCTTCCGTATCCGTCTCTTCGCCGAACCCTGCCAACAGCGCATCCAAGTCGTCCAGGTCAGCCTCATCTGCGGTGGCCGCGCCGGTATCCCCGTCGCCGAGATCCAAATCATCTAGGCCCAGATCGCTCAGATCCAGATCATCCGCCTCTGAGTCGGGCTCCATCGCAGGTTCAGCGGGTTTTGCTGCCGCAATACCCGTTTTCTCGCGGGGGTCCGCCGGTGAGGGCGCAGGAGCCGGCACCCCGCTCCAAGGGCCTAGAACTTCACCTCCGGCAACCGAAGAGAACGAAGTCAGGCGCAGCTCATCGCGGCCTTTGACCGCGCTGAGTGCCATCACGCCCCGTTCATTGGCCATGGCAATCTTGTCGAGATCAATATTGCGCTCGGTACAGGGCAGGGCCACCTGATCCCCAAAACGGTCATTGACCGTATGATAGGGCATACCCCCCAAGGACATAATCGAGCCCAACTGCATGGACGCGCCATTTTCCTTGAACGAACGCGCCAGCAGGATTGTTACCAAGACGACCGGATTGCCCCAGAGCATGCCTTTCAATCCCTCGGCCTCGGAGAACTCCTCAAAGTCGAAGGCATCCACTGGGTTGCTTTTGGCGCCATAGGGACGGCGCAGCAAGAACCGGGGGCTGGCCAGGGCCAAATGGCCTGCCTCGGGCATCTGTTGCAGGGTATCCCAGGCATTGGCCACCACTGCTGGGCGATCCTTTTTTTCCGTTTTCAGGAATTCCGGTGACAGGCTGGTAAAGAACGGCGCATCCACATGGGCCGCCACCCGCGCAATCCGGCCCAGCAGCTCCGCATGGGGAGGCGTTTCTTCAAACCCATACATCCCGATCAGGGCGGAATAACCGCCCCGCCCCAGCTCGGGATCCATTGGCTCTTCGCTCAGCAACCGGGTAAAGCCGGAACCGGACAGATCGTCCTGCGCCGCCAGATCTGCCGCCAGTTCTTCGGCGGACACATCATAGAGCACCACCTCCAAACTGTCGTCAACTTCGACGGAGCGGGCAATCAGATCCAGCGAGCGCCACTGCGCCTCCAGCGCCTGAAACTCAGGATGGTGCAAGACCAAGCGCATGGCATCCGACAGGGCTGCATCCACCGCCGCCTGCATCGCCGGCACCTCTGGGTTTGGCAAGGCACGAATATAGGGGCCCACCACACGGGCCAGCATCTCATCAACCGGCGAGGCCTCTCGAAGGCTGTTCTCTGTGTCACCGATCAGTTGTTGAAAGGCACTCAGTCGCCGGTCGGCGGGAATGGAATTGCTCGGCGAGGAGCGTTTCGGCACCCGCACAGGTGTTCCATACTGTGCCGCCCAGGTCGCCAGACTGCGGCTGGCATGATCAACCGTGACGCCTGATTGCAACTGGTCGCGCAGGCTGACCAATTCGGAAAACAGGGCAACATTTTCAAACAGCTCATCTGGATGCAGATCGTCAAACTCTTTGAGTTTAACGGCAATACCGCCTTCGTCCTGGCCGATGGGCAAAACCAACTCGCTGGCAAAGCCTTCGATGATCTCCTCCACCGTGTCCGGGTCGAGCAATATACCCTGTCGCTGTGCCAGCGCCGCGCCAGTCTCTACCTGCCCCCGGGCCGCCCGACCTGAGAAATCGCCGAATAGCGCAATACGGAAGCGCTTGCGCGTTAACTGCTCCGCCTCAGGACGCTCTGCGCTGATGGTGCCATAGGCAAATTCTGGCTCTGCAGTCGTCACTTGTTTCTCTGCGTCCGGCGCAGCGGCCTGTGGTTCAGCAACTTCCTCCACATCCGTTTGAGGGGCATCGCTTTCGAGATCCCCCAACAGAGCCTCCAAATCCGACAGATCATCGCTCAAATCCAGGGCTGTTTCCGCTGCTGCCGGATCCGCCGCTTCCTCGCTGTCCAGATCCGCCAGCAGGTCGTCCAGTCCATCGCTCTCATCAGCGGCTTCGGTGGGACTTGGCGCCTCCTGCTCGGTTTCCTCTGCAGGATCGCTGGTCAAATCACCCAAGAGATCGTCAAGATTGAGATCATCAGCTTCGGCCCCCTCATCAGAGAACCCTAACAGATCGTCGAGATCAGCTTCCGCCGCATCCGTTGTGCCCAATAGCTCGGTCAGGCTTGCCTCACTGTCATCGCGGCTTTCGGCTTCGTCTGTGATTTCCAAATCAGAAAGAATACTGTCTACATCAACTGTATCGCCAGCTGCATCTTGCCCCAAATCCAGATCGGAAAGCAGCCCCTCCAAGCTCAGATCACCCTCACTTTGCGCGCTATCTTCTTCACTCTCTGTAGCCAAGTCAGACAGAACAGCCTCCAAATCGCTTGAGCTGTCCGGCTCCGATGGGTCCTCCGCCCCGTCCAAACCTGCAAGCACCTCGTCAAGTGCTGCAGAGCTATCCGGGCTATCCTGTTCGCCTGTCGAAAGCTCGCCAAGCAAACCCTGGAGGTCCACGCTCTCCTCCACAGCGCCTGGCTCTTCCTCCACATCCAGCCCGCCGAGGATATCCGCAAGCGGGTCCTCTTCAGGCGCATCCTCTGGTTCGCCTGGCGCAGCGGAAAGCACATCCGCCAGAATATCGTCCACCTGATCTTCGCTCTGCTCCTCCTGCGCGCCCTCATCCAATGCGCCCAAAATATCGCTTAGATCAGCCTCCTCGCTGTCCTCTTCGGTAGGTGCCGAGGCAGAGAGCTCATCCAACAGCGCCGAGAGGTCATTGTCTTCAGGATCCGCCGCCCCCTCCTGCGTGGCCAGACCGTCAAGGATAGCTTTTGACGCCTCTTGCGCAGTTTCACTTTCCTCCGCCGGGGGCGTCAGTTCCTGCAAGGCCCCCAGAACATCTGACAGATCATCCCCGTCCTCTTGCGGTGTCGGCGCTGACGCCTCCAGGTCCGATAGGATATCTGCAAGCGGATCTGGCGCATCGGTTTCCGGCAACTCCTGCGCAGCCAGGTCATCTAGAATGCCGTCATTGGATGGTACTTCGCTGGGCAAAAGGTCTTCGCCAGCGCGGGCCAGATCGCCCAAAATATCTGCGCTGCCCTCTGGTATCTCTTCGGGGGCTGGCGCGACCGCCCGCAAAGAGGCCAAAGCCTCCTCGCCCATATCCTCGGTCTGGATGGCCTCCTCAGGAGCGGCGGCAGCGAGGGCGGCCAGCGCTGCGTCAGCCTGCGCATCATCCTGATTGGGAGCATCCTCTGGTGCGGTGGAGGCCAGGGCAGCCAAGGCCCCTTCGACGCCATCGTCGTGTTCTGCCTCTGTCGGTGCGCGTGCTGCCAAATCCGCAAGCACATCGTCGCTTTGATCCTGTTCTGCTTCGGGCAGTGCGACGCCGCGAAGACTGTCCAAAGCGCTTTCCTGGTCTGCCGCTGAGGCTGCATTCCCCTGTGCCAATGTCGACAGTAAGGCCGGGTTGTGCAGGATTTTTTCAATCAGGTCCTCAGCACCGGATTTCCCATCCATATAGGCCATCAGGGTTTGCAACTGGGTGCGCGCTTCCAGCAAAGGGCGCAAGCTATCGACCTTTGATGCAATCGCGCCGGGGCTGAAATCCTTCATGCTCTCAAAGGTAAGGTCGATGGCTAGATTGCCTTCCCCGGTCAGGGTGTTTGGCACCGTAAAGGCCGCCCTCGGGACCATAGACTTCATGCGTTTGTCAAAATTATCGACGTCTATTTCGAGAAACTTGCGATCCCCGATGGCGGGCTGGGGCGCTTTGCTTTTGCCCACAAGATCGCTCATCACCCCCATGACAAAAGGCAGCTGCACCTTCTTTTCGGCGCCATAGAGCTCCACATCATATTCGATTTGCACCCGCGGCGCGCGATTGCGGCCTATAAATTTCTGCGAACTATCAGCCATTGTCGCCTCCCTTGAGCGCTCCGAGTTCCTGACGCAGGGCTTTTATTTCTGCGTGCAGCTCCAGCACATGGGCGTCCACCAGGTCAGTTTCCTTGCGCACCAAATCCCGCAGCTGCTCAAATTCCGCCTCAGCCTCAGCCTCCACCGCTGTTTGCATGGTGTTGACCAACAGGCCGATGAACAGGTTCAAAACGGAGAAGGCAGTGACAACGATAAAGGGCACAAAGAAGGACCAGGCCATTGGGTAGACCTCCATCACCGGGCGCACGATGCCCATGGACCAACTCTCGAGTGTCATGATCTGGAACAGCGAATAGAGCGAACGACCAAGTGTACCAAACCACTCATCGAAAGCGGAGCCATACATCAGGGTCGCCATCACCCCAAAAACGTAAAAGACGATAGAGATCATCACAATCACCGCGCCCATGCCCGGCAGGGCATCCAGCAGCGCCTGGACCACCTTTCGCATCTGCGGAACCACTGAGAGCAGTCGTAGCGCCCGAATAACCCGAAGCCCCCGCAATGCCGACAAACCCTGTTTATCCGGCAGCAGGCCAACGCTGACCACCAGCAGGTCAAAGATATTCCAGGCGGAAGAAAAGAATTTGAGCCGGTAGGCGAAAAATTTGAGCGCCAATTCAGCCACAAAGACCGCAAGCACCAGCTTATCCACCACCCCAAGCAGGCCGCCCACTTGTTCATTGACAGCAGCAGAAGTGCTGAGCCCCAATGTGATCGCGTTAAAGATAATGATCCCCAGAATGGAGTTGGTCACAACTGGGCGTTCAACAAAAACACGGGCGCGGTCCTGTAGGCTTGGCTGGGTTTGGGCGCTCTCGGTCACGGGTTATCTCCACTGGTCATGGCGTTTCTGCGTCATTCATACGCCGGGCACCCAAGGTGCCCGGCCTTTGGGTTCACTCCGTCAGGCGGCATCAAATACGGTGCCATCCAGGGCTTTGCTTGCCAGTTTGTCATAGACATAGCCACCTGCCGCTCCGCCCACGCCAAGGGCGAGATCCTTGGTTCCGGTTGCGATGGAATTGCCATCAATCGGCGACAGGCCAAGAGCTGCAAATTTCAGGGCTTCACGGAACACCTTGAGCGCCTTGGGATCCTTGATCGTCAGTGCTTTGACCCGTTTCATCAGATCCTTGATATTGTCAGCCCATTTTCGGGCATCACCATACATGAACTGGATCTTGTCGATGGCGCTTTGAACAGCGTCGTAGTTCTTCGCCAAAGCTGTATCCAAGGCTTTGCTGATCATCACCAGCTGCGCCTTCTTGTCTTTGACCGGGTGTTTCTTCAGCCTTTTGCTGACTTCCGTCAAAAACTCCTTCTTCAGCTTGTCCTGCTCCTTGAGGATTTTTGCCAGGGTCTTTGACAGATCATGCATTTTAACGACCATCTGGGCATATTTCGCCTTCAAGGTATCGGCAGCATCTTCAACGGTTTTGACTGAGGGCTGCGACACCCCGAGAAACTCCTGAAAAATGGCAGCGGAGACCTCATTGGTGGCGTTGAGCGCCGGGTTAGACGCCGCCTTTTCCACCAAGGCCAGGTTCTTTACCAAAATGGCTTTGGACTGGTCGATGTTGATGGCCAGCTTGCCCACATCCTGTGCAAGGCTGACACCAGACTTGATAAAGCCAATGATCGCAAAGGCCGCCCCTGCACCGCCGGAAAAGGGCGAGGTCGCCATGGCTGCGATACTGACGGCCAGCCCCGCCAGCGTACCCACGATCGAGACGCCAATCTTGATCTTGAACTTAGACCATTCTTTGCGTTTCTTTTGCAGATCACTCCAGGCTTTGGCCGCCGCAAGTTCAGCGCCTTTTTCAGCCACTTTGACGTCATTCTTGATGGCGTCATTCAGCCCCTTCAGCTGCTTTTCCATCTCTTTTTCAGAGGCACCCTTGTTCACCATCTGGCCAAAGAGCTTGTCGAAAATCTTGCATTTTTTCTCGATGGTTTCTTTGGTCTGCTCCAGCACATCACTGGCGGCCGCTTGAAATTCCTGCTGCAAAAGAGGGTCCTTATCGGCCCCCTTCTCCATCTTCTTGTCCAGATCGATCACAACTTTGAACGAGAGTTTTGGCGGCTCAACCATCTCTAGTCCAGACACTTTGATGTCCAGATTCTTGAAGTCCATTACTACATGTTTGACCATGTCATTCCCTCCCAGTTCCCCATTTCAAACGTCAGTTAGTCAAAGCTGTAGGTGAATTCCCCATCCGCGACGTCGATTGCGACAGAGGCAACTTCCTCCCCCGCCATCAGGCGGCGCAAAAACTCGTTGGAGATATCCGGCAGCATGGAATTGGTCACGATTGCGTCGATCATCCGACCGCCGCTTTCAAGCTCCTGACATTGATCAACAATCTTATCGACAACAGCATCTGTGTAGGAAAACGGCACCCCATGCGCCTCTTCCACCCGTTTTTTGATCCGGCCCAGCTGCAGCCTGGTGATTTTGCCAATCATATCCGGGCTCAGCGGGTAATAAGGAATGGTCACCAACCGCCCCAAAAGCGCCGCTGGGAAAATTTTCAGCAGCGGATCACGCAATGCCTTGGCGATGCCTTCTGGTGCGGGCATCAGATCCGGGTCGGCGCACATATCCATAATCATGTCAGAACCCGCATTGGAGGTGAGCAGGATCAGGGTGTTTTTAAAATCAATCACCCGGCCCTCGCCATCCTCCATCACGCCCTTGTCAAAGACCTGAAAAAAGATCTCATGCACATCAGGGTGCGCCTTTTCGACCTCGTCCAGCAGCACCACCGAATAGGGTTTGCGCCGCACCGCTTCGGTCAGAACACCACCTTCGCCGTAGCCGACATAGCCAGGAGGAGCGCCCTTCAGAGAGCTGACCGTATGGGCCTCTTGGTACTCGGACATATTGATGGTGATGACATTCTGCTCCCCGCCATAGAGCACCTCGGCAAGGGCCAGGGCGGTCTCGGTCTTGCCCACCCCGGATGTACCGGCCAGCATGAAAACCCCAATGGGTTTGTTGGGATTATCCAGCCCGGCACGGCTGGTCTGGATGCGTTTGGCGATCATCTTCATCGCGTGATCCTGACCGATCACCCGCTTGGCCAGATGTTCCTCCAGATGTAGGATGGTGTCGATTTCATCCTTGACCATGCGGCCCACCGGAATGCCGGTCCAATCCCCCACAACGCTGGCGATGGCCTGATGGTCGACAATCGGCAGGATCAGAGCGGAGTCGCCCTGAAGCTCCTCCAGCTCGGCGTTTTTGTCCTTCAACTGTTGCATCAGATCGGCACGATCCTCAGGGCTTAGCGGGCTGGTCATTGCGCCCTCAGCCCCCTCTTCCCCAGTATCCACTGCGGCGTCTACGGGCGCGGCCCCCTCCCGGAGTTTGGCGCGCAGGTCGAGGATCTCCTGGACCACCGCTTTTTCCTTGTCCCAACGGGTGGTGAGCCCTGCCAGCCGCTCTTCCTCGGTGGTCTTTGCCGCTGTCACCGCCTCGCGCCGGTCTGCGACGTCATAGCCTGCTGTCTCATCCCGACCGATGATCTCCAACTCGGTGGTCAGCGCCTCAATCCGGCGTTGGCTATCGTCCACTTCCGCCGGGACTGCATGCTGGCTAACTGCGACACGGGCGCAGGCGGTGTCCAGCAAGCTCACGGATTTATCCGGCAACTGCCGCGCTGGAATGTAGCGCGCCGACAGGCTGACAGCGGCCTCGATCCCTTCATCCAGAACCTGCACCCGGTGATGGTTTTCCAGCATCGAGGCGATACCGCGCATCATCAGGATTGCCTTGGGCACCGAGGGCTCATCAATCTTGACCACCTGAAAACGCCGGGTCAGCGCCGGATCTTTTTCGATGTATTTCTTGTATTCTGCCCAAGTGGTGGCGCCAATGGTACGCAGAGTACCCCGTGCCAGCGCCGGTTTCAGCAGGTTAGCCGCATCGCCCGTCCCCGCCGCACCACCTGCCCCAACAAGTGTGTGGGTTTCATCCACAAACATCACAATAGGTTGGGCACTGGCCTGAACCTCATCAATCACCTGACGCAGGCGGTTTTCAAACTCCCCCTTCATCGAGGCGCCAGCCTGCAATAGGCCAATATCCAAGGCCAAGAGCCGCACATTTTGCAACGCTGGCGGCACATCTCCACGGGCAATCCGCAGGGCAAAGCCTTCAACAACAGCCGTTTTCCCAACGCCTGCCTCACCTGTGAGGATCGGGTTGTTCTGGCGTCGCCGCATCAGGATATCAACAATCTGGCGGATCTCTTCGTCGCGCCCCACAATGGGGTCAATTTCCCCATTGCGCGCCTGTTCGGTCAGATCCGTGCAGAACTGCTCCAGCGCCTCTCCCTTGCCCATGGCACCGGGGGCCATGGCACCAGAGGCCTCGCCGGGTTCGGCACCGCCACCGGTCACAGAACTGCCATCCTGCGCCGACATCGTGGCCTCAGGCGAGCCATCCGTGGCCTCAGCAAAGTTATCCGCCAGATCATCGGCGCCGATGCTGGCCAGTTCCGGCGACATGGAGGCGAGGATATTACGCAGGGCTGGTGTTTTCAGCATACCCAGGAGCAGATAGCCGCTGCGCACCTGGCTCGCCGAATAGAGCAATGAGCCCCAGACCCAGCCGCGTTCCATCGCGTCCATCAGATGATCACTAAGGTCAGATATCGCCGAAGCCCCACGGGGCAGCATGTCCAGCGCCCGGGTCATCTCAGAAGCGATCTTTCCAGTGTCGAGATCATAATGGGCAATGATCCGGTGCATATCGCTGTCTTGCTGCGCCAAAAGCTGATGCATCCAGTGCACTAGCTCAACATAGGGGTTGCCCCGCATTTTGCAGAACACAGTTGCCCCTTCTACCGCTTGATAGCCCAATTTGTTGAGCTTCCCGAATAGCGCCACGCGGCTGATCTCGGTCATGGTATTTCACTCCCTATAGGCACTCTTAATTCCCCGAGCTGCTGCCGGGGTACAAAAACAAATCTTCAACATCTGGCTGGTCTATGTCTGGGTCAGGTCGGCTGCGGATCCAGCTGGTATGGCCAAGCCGCGTTGTGCCTCCAAGGCTCGCCCGGGGCACGGCATCGCCTGCCAGAACAAGGTTCACATCCCAGTCCAGGAAATCACCCACATAGCTGCGCACAATCGCGCGCAGGCGGTCCAGCGCCGCGCCACCCGGCAACAGCCGCTCGTAATCCTGCAGGTTCAGCGGGCCGATACGCAGGCGAAACTTGGCCGAACGGCTCCAGACCTTTTCTCCCAGGCTGGTGCTTTGGCCCAAGCCCCCCTGCCCCCGGCCCATCTGCCAGCGGTCATCGGGTTCCAGCTGCAGCCAGCTGCCCACGAATTCCTCCAGCTGTACTGGCACCTGGAAAAAGTCCGACAAGATCGCCACAAGTCCGGCAGGTGTTTTGGTCCCCTGCCCCAGAATCCCAGTGAAATGCAGCTTGGCCAGATCCGGCATGTCATCACGGTTCTGCAACCCCTTGCCATGATAGCCCGCAAGCGCTGCCACACGGTCCGCCAAAGGGTCTTCATCGCGATCAAAACTCACCGCAGGCGCGCCCTCTGCCCAGGCACGATAGAGCAGCGACATCATCCGGTGCGTCAACATATCAGCAAAACCCACCATAGTGGGGTCGCGATGGTTGCGTTTACGATCGCGCGCATATTCGGTCAGATGCAGCGGCAGCGGGCCCTGCGGCCCAAAGAGACCAAAAAACCGATTGGTCAGCCGCGCGGGCCCTTCTTTGGTCGCGGGGGTAAAATCGGCAATCGAGGAGGGAGGAAAGGCCAGCTCGGCCTCTTGGCCCAGGCGCAGCGGATCTTGCCGGGGGCGGCGGCTCTCACCCAATCGCGGCGCATCAGAATAATGTGCTTCCAATACCCTAAGGGCCTGAAAAACATGGTGTTCCTCAGGGGCTTCAACCAGACGGTCAAAGAGGCTCAAATCATTCGGCCCAGACCCTTTTGCGGACGCCATCTGGCGATTTCCCCTCGTTTTTCGGTTGTCAGAACCGTTTCGGTAAATGAATTAATGCTGGCGTAGCCATGAAAGAACCGCTCCAATACAGCCCCCAACGCATAGATATTGCTGCCTTCAAAGAAGCTTTCGTCAAAGCCGATAGAGATTTCCATGCCGCGCACTGCAGTCGACAAAATCTCGTCGCTCATCCGGCGCACGATGGGGCGGCTGGAAACGGAAACAATGCCTTCCAGCTGCTTTTCGGTCACCCGATTTCCCAGCGGCGCATAGAGCCCAACCAGCTCACGCAGGGCCTCTGCAGCATTGCCCCGGCCGCTGTCAGCAATCGAAACATAGTTGAGGCTCAGATGTGAAATCAGCCGCCAAGCCGTATCACCCTGCCCCAAGGAAGGATGAGGGCGGGTGGGTGAAATTGGCAGGTTGATCTGCCTCACTGGCCCGCCTTCGGGCAGATGAAAAACATTCTCGTTCCCGGTCGCCAGTAAGAGCGGCAAATCGCGATTGGTGCAGAGCGCCTGAACCGCCAATTGCTCCAGATCCGGCCCATAGGGCGCTTGCGAGCGGTCTACCAAGGTCAGGTAGACCTCTGACCCCAAATAGGACGAACGCACACCGCGCAGACGCTCTTTTTCCGAGCGCTCCCGCATGCGCCGCTTCAAGGTGTAATAGGCTGGATGCGTTTCACCCGCTGCGGTGAAATCATCCGCTGAGTAGAAGGGGCGAAACACCACGTCATCAGCACCTTCGCCGCTGATACCAGTGACCTTTTTCAGGGCGTAGATTTCAAAATCCAAACCCGCCGTCCGATTGGGAACCACCTGATGTTCGGTATTACGCACGGTCATGCGCACCCGGTCACAGCGTTTTTCGAACAGGTTCACCGCAGGAATACAATTTAGTTGGAAGACCTCGGGCATCACCACGGGCGCGATATCGCGCATACCTTCGCGAAGCGGAATGTAGAGGTCCAGTTCCGAACCTTCTGCCTTTTGCAAGGCCGGACGCAGCCCCTGCAATTCAACAAAGCGAAACCGTTCGGGCATGGCAAAGAATTCCTGCAACAAACGATAGCCATCAAAGACCCTTGCCGGAACGGGCAACAGTGCTTCGTCGCGCGAAAACCCTTTCTGTACGATGCGCCCCTCAGGCAGCGGCAGGTGCCAATCGGCCCGACGGTCGGTTGAGCGCGCCACAATGCCCTGGACCTGGGTACAGAGCAGCTCAAGCAAGGGCCAGCTGTTGCCAGCTGCACTGCCCAGATAGATCTGCAACCGATCCATATCGAGATCACGCAGCGCTTCGCCATCAGAGCGTTTGAGACGCAGGCGAATGCCGGCGCGGGCCTCATACCCGGTTGCGACACCTGCAGCGACCAGATCGCCCCGCCCGTCAATATACTGCGCCTCGGAGATTTCCACCGGCCAGAGCGTCAGATCTGCGGCGGTGCGGAATTCACATGGCGTCTGCTCCCCCTCATTCAAGCGCGAGCGCAGAACCGAATTTCGTGGCATCACATAGCCGCTTTTGACAGCGGAATTGGTTGGGTCAGGCTCAAAATGCGCAATCATCATCGATGGCGTCGGTGCCAGATAATGCGGGTAGATGATCTCAAGCAGGTTTGAAGTGAAATTGGGATACTGAAGCTCCAGCTCCAACTGCACACGGGCGGACAAGAAGGCCACGCCTTCGAGCAGGCGCTCCACATAGGGGTCAAGAACCTCGACCCCCTCCATACCCAGCCGCGAGGCGATCTTGGGGTAGGCCGCCGCAAACTCCGCGCCCATGTCGCGCAGATAGTTCAGCTCATTCTCATAGTGGCCCAAGAGGCGGGTATCCATGGCTAGAGCCCCCTTTCCATCTTGACCTCACCCGTGGTCACATCGACCTTGCTGCGCAGGTATAATTCCAGCGGCAGGGGCTGGGCCCACATATCTGCGCGAATATCCAGACCGATAGTCATGCCTGCCACATCCACATCACCGATCAACTGCACATCCACCGTGCCCTCAATAATGCGCGGCTCAAAACTGGTCACAGCCTGTTCGATAGCGCGGCGGATCTTCTCGGCTTTTTCAGTGGTGCTGAATTCGCCTGTGACCTCGCTCAAGCCAAAATTCAGCACCGAAGCCGCCGCCATCGGGTAGCGATCCGCATCAATCTGATGGCCGGCGTTCTGCGTGTTGAGCAACCAGGACAGATCCCGTTGAATGATCTCACGCAACCGGTTCAAATCAATGACCCGACTGTCGCGTGTTTCTTTGCGGTCTGTTGGATTGTTGTCTGTCAGCCGGTCCAAAAGCGAGGGTTGCAGGCGTTCGGCAAGCATCTTGTCAGCCATCCGGTTCGTCCTGCGTGCCAATCTTCAGCTGCCGAATATCCATCAGCGGAAAGTCTTTCTCACCAATGGTCAACAGCCGCTGCCCAAGGCCAGTATAGGTGCCTCCGTCCAGCTCTTGCCAATTGGTCGCGCGCGCCAGCTTGGCGCCGGCATCTGCCTTTTCGCTGCCCGGGTAGCGCGTCGGGATCAGAACCGCCAGCGCGCCCTCATTGGCCAGGGTCAATGTGCCCGCCATCCAGACAGTATCGCGCAGATCCGAAGGCGCATCGATTTCGAGACTTTGAATCTGCGTAAAGGGGAGCCAGAAATAGCGCCCGTTAAGGATCACCTCAAGCACCGGCCCAAGACGCATGTCAGCATCGGCAATCCAATCAAACGCGGTGCCGTTCACGGTGCCCGCTGTTGTTGGCGCTGCCTCATAGGCTGCTTCACGCAGGGCAGTCGCTTGATCCGTATTCCCCTGCGCCAGCATTTTTTGCGCCTCGATCAACTGCGCCAGCCAGGCCTCTGGCTCACCCAGGATCAGCGGGTCTTTTTCGCCCTTGAAAACCTTTTCACGGTAGACTTCACAGAGGATCGCCTCGCGGTAGGCCTGCGCCATGACCGTGGCACCTGCGTCCAATTCAGCGCTCAACCGCAGCTGCGCAACAGCGCGTTTCCAATCCCCCAGGATACAGAGCAGCTGAAACAGGAATATCCGCAGTTTGGCGTTAGAGGGGTCGGCGCGGACCTGCTCTTGCAGCGCTGCGAGAGCCTGCTCCGGATCACCGGCGCGCAAATGCTCTTCTGGGGTCATGGGCAAAACTCCGCCATGTCAAACATGTCATAACAAAACAATAAAAACCCCGGGCGTGATGCCACGCCCGGGGTGGTGCAAATCAATATTCGAACTTGCCGGTTTGAACGTTCCATTGGAAAACAATCGGATTTTCCAACTTGCCCGTTTTTTGGTTGGTGGACTTATAGGTATGCTCTATCGCGGCATAGGCCAGTGACCATGTCTCCTCCGGAATGCCATCCTCGCTGGCGGAAATCGAATAGCTGTCGATCACAACGTCCTTCAGCTTCCAGATGGAATATTCCAGCAGACCCTCAGCCTGTGCATCCCCCGAACGACACCAATGCATGATGATTTCGGGGCGCACAGTCCCGTTCGCCACAGATTTCGCCAGCTCGTTAGAAGCCTTGCCCATCTGGGAGGTCAGTTCGATCTTGCCAAAGTTGGAATTGGCATGCATCCGCTGTGTCGATCCAAGATCTGTCATCTCAACAGCGCGTTCAACATTCCAGTTCGCCGATTGAATGACGATCCATTTCTTGTGTTTGTCTTCTGTGGCATCACCCTCGATATCCGAGATTTCCACAAACATGCTAGCAGCCATTTTGCTATCCTTTCAAAACTTAACTCATTGACAAATTCAGAGGCAGGAGTGGTTGTTAGCCCCCTTTTTCCGAAGGCAGTTTCGACACCAGTCGCAGAGAAACCGAAAGGCCCTCTAGCTGATAGTGCGGGCGCAGAAAGAATTTTGAGCTGTAATAACCCGGATTGCCCTCGACCTCTTCGACCACGACTTCCGCAGCCGCCAGAGGTTTGCGCGCCTTTTCATTCTCCGAAGAGATATCGGCATTAAAATCAACGTAATTGTTGATCCAGTTCTGCAGCCAGGATTCCATGTCCTGACGGCTTTTGAACGACCCGACCTTATCGCGCACCATACATTTCAGGTAGTGGGCAAACCGGCAGGTGGCAAAAAGATAGGGCAAACGCGCGCCGAGATTAGCGTTCGCCGTTGCATCCGGGTCGTCATATTCGGTGGGCTTGTGCAGGGATTGCGCGCCCATGAATGTCGCCACATCGGTGTTTTTGCGATGCAAAAGCGGCATCATGCCATTCTTGGCAAGCTCTGCCTCGCGGCGATCATCGATGGCAATCTCCGTGGGGCATTTCTGATCCACGCCGCCGTCCGTTGTTGGGAAAGTATGCGAGGGCAGCTGTTCCAGCGTACCGCCACTTTCCACACCACGAATGCGCGAACACCAGCCATAGGATTTGAAGGAACGGGTGATATTCGTGGCCATGCCGTAGGCGGCATTGACCCAGGAATACTTATCGCTCTCAGCACCGGTGGTGTCTTCCTCAAAGGCAAATTCATCTACTGGGTCCGTCTTGGACCCATAGGGCATCCGCCCCAGGAAGCGCGGCATCGCGAGACCAACATATTTTGAGTCTTCGCTTTCCCGCAGGGACCGCCAAGCAGCGTATTCCGGTGTTTGGAAGATCTTGGTCAAGTCGCGCGGGTTCGACAGCTCGGACCAGCTGTCCATCTGGAACAGCGAAGGCTCTGCCCCAGTGATCAAGGGCGCATGGGCTGCTGCTGCGATCTTGGACATCTCACCCAGAAGTTCAATATCCGGCGGCGAATGATCAAAGTGGAAATCTGCCACAAGGGAGCCGTAGGGCTCACCCCCCAACTGGCTGAATTCTTCGGTATAGAGCTTTTTGAAGATCGGCGATTGATCCATCGCCGTGCCTTTGTATTTGGCCAGACTCTTGCCCAGTTCCTTTTTGGTGATCGGGATCACCCGGATCTTCAGCATCTCGTCGGTTTCGGTGTTGTTCACCAGATAGTGCAACCCGCGCCAGGCACTCTCGAGTTGCTGGAACTCTTTGTTGTGCAGGATCAGATTGACCTGTTCGGTCAGCTTTTTGTCGATCTCAGCGACGATGCTCTCAATGGAGCGCAGCGCGTCATCAGAGATCAGACCGGTATTTGCCAGCGCCTGTTCCGCCAGGGTTTTCACCGCGCTTTCGACGGCGGTCTTCGCCTGATCCGACTTGGGACGGAATTCCTTTTGCAACAGGTTTGCAAATTCGCTGGAGCCAAATGCGGCTTCTGCCGGGGCGGCTTCGGTTTGGAGTGCTTCGTCTGCCATTTTATCCCTCCTTATTCCGTCTCACCACCGGCGTCACCGCCGGGTTTGGGCTGGGCTGCCAGGGTTTTCAGCAGGCTGGGATCCTGCATGATTTTGGTGATAAGATCCTCAGCACCGGTCTTGCCATCCATATAGGTCATCAGGTTGCTGAGCTGGGTGCGGGCATCCAACAGCTCTTTGAGCGGCGCAACCTTGGCAGCGATGGCAGCAGGTTTGAAATCATCCATGCTTTCAAAGGTGATATCCACCGCCATATTGCCTTCGCCGGTCAGCGTATTGGGCACGGTAAAGGCCGCGCGCGGGGCCATGGATTTCATCCGTTTGTCAAAGTTATCGACATCGATCTCGAGAAACTTGCGATCCGCAACAGAGGGTTGCTCAACCTCGGATTTCCCGGTCAGATCAGCCAGAACACCCATGACAAAGGGCAGCTGAACCTTCTTTTCAGCGCCGTAAAGTTCCACATCATATTCGATCTGGACCCGTGGCGCCCGATTGCGGCCAACAAATTTTTGTGCACTTCCAGCCATCTAGCTCTCCTTAACTCGTAATCTAACTGGACAAAGACCCCTGTTCCCGGATCACCCCAGGACGAAAAGCACCTTGCCTCCCCCTAGTCGTCGTCCTCCAGGCCACCGATCAGCTGAACATTCTCCAGCCCACGCGGCGCCATATCATTCACAATCGTGAGGAAGTCGGCCCCCACCAGCCGCTTGGCCCGCTCCAACAGCAGCGGTAGCGGACTAGAGGGTTCTTCCCGCTGATAATAAGCGATAATGCGATCCAGAGTGTTCGCCACATCCGTGGGCGAATTAATGGCACCGGGGGCTGCAACCCGTGCAACACCGCCCGCGGCAGGTGCAGCCTCGACCGCCTCTGTTTCCTCGGCAGCGTCACTGTCCTCAGCCACACTGCTATCACCCAGATTACCATAGTCCCGCAGCCGCTTTGCCATTTGGCGCAGCAGTTTCACCAGAGGGTCCAGTTCCGGCCCCTGCCCCGGTGTCTGTTCTGAGAACACATCCGAGATTGCCCTGATGTTTTCCTCTGCCAGCTCAACCGCTGCCAGACGTGCCGCGATAAAGTCATCATCGCTGTCCTGGAAGGCGGCAGCGATAGAGGCTTGATCCGGGATCGTATCCATATCCTCAGGCGCGCTCATCTGCCCCTCGGCGATTTCGATATCGCGCACGGAGAACCGACCAAAGTTGCGACTGTCGCTCAGATGCACGCGGCGCACAGCACTATAGACCGCAGATGGACCCGCCATGCCATCCGGTTGACCGCACAGACCCTGCACCGCATTGATCCGCATGATCGGATCGCCGTCGTCCTCATCCAGTTCCGGGTGGCAGGTCTCCCAGAACTGCTCCAGACAGCCGCGCATATAGCTGGTCACATCTGCAAAACTCACCAGCTCGCCGCGTAGCAGCAAAGCCTCCGCCAAAAACACTGCAGCGCGCAGCTCGTGGCTACGTTCAAGGACCTCAAGCGCCTTTTCTTCTACTGTAGGATAATCCGGTGGATTGGTTTGGCCACTGTCATCTTTGCTGGGCTGAGCCGCACGCTCCATTTCGGCAAAGGCCGGGTCATACACGAGGTTATCGCCACTCGGGGCGTCCTCCTCCATGGACTGTAATAACACAGCCAAATCCATACGACTGACCCCCCAATAATCAGGTCAAGCGCCATCTGGAAAACCACATACCATATCAACGTACAGACATGCAGCGACCCCAGGTGCGCCACTCACAAAACAATAACTTGACGTGGAGTGAGCCTTATCGCCATCTTAAAGTCAATTGTTTTTGCACCTTTTTGTGAGTGGTTATCATGTGTGCAGACCGTGTTACTGGTGACGAAATTCGGGCCATGGTACGTGAAGGTACCAAGCGGCGGACGAGCTTTGCTTTCTGTCTGGATCCGCTCAAGGACCCCTTGATGATGATACAACCCGGCAGCAAACCAGAGACCCTGCGCGCGCCTCTGAAGCAGGCCGGCGGCAAGCCTCCGGTGCTCTGGGGAACCTATGTTGTACAGGGTGACCAGATGGAAATGACCTGCGAGCAGGCCCCGACGCAAATGCTGTTGCAGCTCAAACGGTTTATGAAAGCCAACCGTCCCAAAGTGAATGTTTTGTTCCTAGACGATGGCGGCAATACGCTCGACAGTCTCAAACCTGACTCTGCAACAGACGCCGCCGCGCAAAATGCCGATGCCAGTGATATTTCCGCGCCGGGAATTGACGCCAGCGCCATAGAGCCGCTCAAGCGCCGACTGAAACGCATTCAACCGCGAATCGCTCTGGCCCCTGGACCGTTGGAACTGAAACTGAACCGCGCCCTGGGCAAATCCGTTTCCCTCATCAATGCGGGGCGCTTGCAAGAAGCCGAAACCCTGGTGCTGGTGATAGAACGCGCCCTGGCCGCTTTGGGCAAGGATCGCGAAGACGAAGAAACCACCCTCAAACGCGGCCAGCGCGAATCCGATCAGCGCTCACTTGGGGCGCAGGTCAAACGGGCGCAGGGTTTGCAGGCGCATGTGGCCCGCGCCCCCGGACCGGCCCGTGATCGGTTGACCCAGGCCATCCACAAAGCCGCAAGATTGTTGAAACAACGTGATTTGAACGGTGCCCGAGACGCGATGGACAAGATCGAAAAGGCCCTGACCTCTTTGGTTTGATCACCCCCAGGCCCAAGCCACCGGAACACATAGATAAGATTGAGACTTAACACAGATCCCTTGCAAACCCGGAGACCGCGATGCCCTTCACCTCCTCTTTTCTTTCCGTCATGAGCCGTAGTTTAGCCATTGTCCTGCTGGTCATGCTTCCGCAGTTCAGCAGAGCCGAAACCGGGCCGCTTTTGGTCGAGCTGAACAAGATGGAAGAGATCGACAGCGGCGGGTGTCGCGCCTTTTTCCTGTTTCGCAATCAAACAGGAAAAAGCTTTGCCGGCTTTGAAATGTCGCTGGCCATTCTGGATGGTCAGGGCGTTATCGACCGGTTGCTCTCGGTGGATGCCTCCCCCCTACCGGTCCAGCGTACAACCTTGAAACTGTTTGAGGTTCCTGAGATTTCCTGCAGCAATATCTCAGAGATCCTGCTCCATGATGTGACCGCCTGCCAGCCACAAAACGAGGCTGAAATGGATTGTTTTGCGATCCTTACTCTGGGCTCGCGCGCCAGTGCCAAACTGGTGAAATAACAATGGGAGCAATTTTGCAAAACCTCACCACCGGAGGGCCGATCATCGCGCTCTTGGCGGTGATCTCGCTGCTCTCGCTCACCCTGATCGCGGTGAAGCTGGCGCAGCTTTGGCCGGTGACCTCGGGCAAAGACCAACGCCAGGCCGCGATTGAGCTTTGGCGGGGCGGCGATAAACACGGAGCTCAGGCCAAGGTTGCATCGGGAAAATCTCCTGCTGACAGGATCCTGCATTTCGCCATGAGCGCGATGCAAGGGGGGCTGAAAGGCCCGGTGCTGACCTCTGAACTGGAGCGACGCGGCAATGAAGAAATCCAAGGCATGAATGGGCTGATCCGGCTGTTGGAGCTCATCGCGATGGTCTCTCCGCTGCTGGGGTTGCTGGGCACCGTTTTGGGTATGATCCAATCGTTTCAGGAGTTGGAACTGGCACAGGGTGCCGCCAATGCCTCGGTGCTGGCCGGGGGGATCTGGCAGGCCTTGCTCACCACCGCTGCTGGCCTGGTTGTCGCTATTCCTGCGGCCATTGCGGCGGGGCTGTTTTCTGCCCGCATTGATCACGCCGCAATGCTGATAGAAAGCGCTGTCGGCCAGTTGATGTTGGCGGATCATGCCAGATAACGGCAGGAGCATATCCTGATGGTGCTCAACCGTCGCGCCCGCCCCCAGGCCCTGATCTCGTTGGTGCCGATGATCGACGTGATGTTGATCCTTTTGGTGTTCTTCATGGTGACATCAACCTATCTCAACCTCGATATGATCCCAGCCCTGCGCCCCGGTGAAGGCAGCGCCAGGTCTGACAGTGCGCCTGATGTGCGCCTGATGATCCGCATACAGGCGGATGGTCAGCCTAGTCTGCGCGGCGAAACGCTGTCCCCCCGAGATCTGAACCGGGTTCTGGATCAGGCCCTGGCCAAAGATCCCCTGACGCAGCTGGTCATTTTGCCCTCAGGAGCCGCCTCTACTCAGGCTTTGATTACGGTGATGGATCTCGCCGCGACAGCAGGCATGCAAAACATGCGCGTCTTGCGCCTGGAGGCCCGGCAATGAAGCTAAAACGCGCCAGCACCAGGCCTCAATCCGAGACCATTATCGCATTGATCGACGTGGTGTTTTTTCTGTTGGTGTTCTTTATGCTGATTGGGCGCATGGATGCCACTGCCCCCTTTGACGTTGCCCCTCCGCATGCTCAGACAGGTCGTGACATGCCCGCAGGCGGTGTCACCTTGGCGATCTCCCCGATGGGTGATCTGGCCCTGGATGGTCGTGCAATTGCCGCTGAAACCCTTGCCTCTAAACTGACTGTCGAATTGGTCAAGGACCCTGACCTGCGTCTGCGCATCAATGCCCATCGTGACACGGATCTGCGCCATGTTCTGCCCTTTGTCAGCCAAGCAGAGGGCCTGGGTATCCTTGACGTCATCCTTGTGGTGACACCGGAACGGTCCGCAGCATCGGGTGGGCGCCCGTGAAACCAGCGGCGCATAGTTTGGACCCAGAAAATCGCTCACCCGGTGTCAGCCTCTGGGCCCTGGGGATTGCCGCCTCTGCCTCCGCGCATCTTGGGGTTCTGGCAGGCCTTATTCCATTTCTGGCGCCTGACCCTGTGGTCCAGCAACCAAGTCCGGAAAGCGCCCTGACGATGGAATCGCAACAGGTTGCACGCAGTCGGGCACAGGAGCAAAGGGCCAACCCAGAACGCGGAAAACAGATTTCAGCGCAAGGCGATAGCCTAGGCGCTGGGGCAGTGCAGGAAACCTCAGCACGCCCCAGCTCCCCCGCCCTGCTCCCCGTTACAGCGGCACCAAGCCAGGGCGACCAAATCGCCAGCAGAGCGCCCCAAGGCGTCACCACCTCTTCTCAGATCCCAAAACCACAGCCCGCAGTCGCCCGTGTCGCCTCAGGAGAACCCGCGCCAGTGCGCCTCGCTCCCAGCCAGCCCGTGTCAGCCCGCCCTGCCCTTGCACAGCCTGTCCCGACCCGTCCCGTAGAGGCTCAGCCCCTGTCAGAGCGCCCGGCAGCGGCTCAAACCCTGCAAGCCCAACGCCCCGAACTGCCCGCAGCTCTGGTGCAAACCCCTGCGTCGAATGTAGTCACTGCCGCGGCGCAAAACCCGACCGATGCCAGTGCTACCTCTCCACAGGCGCTTGCCCATGTGACACAGACCAGTATCGCCCCAACCCAGCCCCTTGCAGAGGCTGCCACCGCGCCCCAACACGCCCCAGAAAGCCAACCGCAAGCAGAAGCCATTACCGCCGCCTTGGCCTTTCAGGGCGATGCAACCAAAGACCTTGATCCCGCCTCAATCGCAGCCTTTCAAAGCTTCACCAGACCTGGCGATCCAACCAGCCAAGCTGCAGGGCTTCGCGATGGTGTCGCAGGTTTGCTGGCAGCGGTGCCCTGTTCCCGCCTGCAAGTGGTCTTTGATCCCGAAACTGCCACGCTGGAGTTACGGGGCCATCTGCCCGAAGACGCCCTGCGCCAGCCGATTTTAGCTGCCCTGCAGGGCCAGATGGGGCGGGATATTGCCCTGTCAGACAAAATGCGGCTGTTGCCGCGCCCGCAGTGTGGCGCGCTCAGCGGGATCTCCTCCGTTGGTCTGCCACAAAGTACAGATCAGATTACCAACCCGCTGCTGCTTGGGCCCGATGCACAGGCCCGCGTTCTGGGCTATTCCGGCGGTGAACAACTCTACTTTGACCTGACAGCGCCCGATTATCCGGCCTATCTCTATGTCGATTACTTTGACGCCGCAGGCGATGTTATCCATCTCAGCCCCAATGCGCATATTCCCCTGAAACTGGCCGCCCCCAAGAGCCCCCAGCGGGTTGGCGCAAAGACACCCGAAGATCCAGGTTTGCGCATTACCGTCGGACCACCCTATGGCCAGGAGATCGCCGTGGCTTTTGCAGCGTCCACCCCCCTCTATGAGGGCCTCCGCCCTCTCAGCGAACCTGCTGCTCCCTATCTGGATTTTCTGCGCCGCAAAGTCGCAGAGAAACGTGGCGAAGATGCCGATTTCAAGGGGGAATGGGTCTACTTCCTCGTGGAAACTCAGGCAAACTGAGGCACTGCAGCATGCCAAGGGCATGCTGCCAGGCCCAACCGAGATTGGTCGATCTTTGATTGACCGGTCTTGGGCGGGAGCCCCCCGTTTTCAGCCTGAAATGCCCGCTGTCAAAGCCCCACCGAACCAATGCCACTCTGACTAAGGTGTCAAACTACTGACATCCCCCCGCAGCCCAGGATTTCAGGCTTCGTTTCATCACACCACCAAAAGGGTGTTGTTTGCTCAGAGATCGCTGCATGTTCAGGCTCAGATAGGTATTGGCCTGGGTACACAGGCGCTCTTGGGTCCATTGATGGCACGAACTGCAGGTCTGGGTTTTCCAGTAACTTTCTGGCAGACCTTCAACCGGAGGAAACAAAGGCGTTTGTTCAATAAGCTCTGCCAGGCTGCGGCCGCTAATCGTCTCCAGGTCAGACTCCAGAGGGCTGACAAAGGTCACAGGGCCAGCTTCCTTGTGGCGCGGCACAGCTTCGGGTTCCGGAGTTGCCACTGCGGTGTCGTTTTCCACGCCCTCGCCAACTGGATCTGTGCTTTGCCCAGCCTGCAATGCTGCAATTTCCGTTGTGGCTATTTCAGCATATGTTCCAGTGGGGTAGCTTTGCAAATAGGCTTCATACCCCGCCAGAGATCCGTCTTCTTGCGCCGCTTTGAACAGGGCTGTTTCAGTTGCATCCGGAGCAGCCGGAGCTGAGGTCGTTTCCTTCGGTGCAGCAGATCCAACAGAAAGCTCTTCAGCCATGACGTCTGCCAACAACCTGCGGGCCTCATCGGCAAAACTTCCATCAGGATAGCCCCGCAAGAACAGCATCAGCTGTACCGGGTCCCGCGCGGACCGGACCGAGCGCCAGAGCTGCAATTCCTCGGTTTCAGCAACGGTCAAAATCGGGCTTTCAGGCGCCTCGACGAACATGAAATCGCTCACCAAAGAGGAGGTATCCCAGGGTGTCTGTTGTCCCCCACTCTGTGCCAGCACCGCGCGGCGCACTTCTTTGAACGCCTGTTCAATCGGCTGCCCCGGCACCACGATCTGTTCGACCACAGCCTGGGTAAAGGGACTGTTTTCCCCCTGCCCGTCCAAGGCCACCCCGCCCGGCGCGGTGGCATAGGCCAGGAAGGTTCCGGTTGGGGCTTTCATTTCTGCAAGCCCGCTTTCGTTCAGTTCAGGCACATTTTCAAAAGGATTGTTCCGACAGGCATCCAGGATCACCAGATTGGTCCGATTACGAGCCGAAGCCATCTGTCGCAGTACCGTCTGCGCTTCAACCGCCATCAGATCCAGATCAGCAGCATCCGCCAGCGCAACATCCACCGGCAGCAGGTAGTTGTTGCCAAAGCTCTGCACACCGTGGCCCGCGTAGTAAAACAGCCCCGTGGCCTCTGACCCGGCCGCGCGCAGGTCTCGACCGAACTGCGCGATGGCCCGCTTCATCTTTGTCTGGCCGAGATCAACCGCCATGGTGACACTAAAGCCCAGGCCCTGCAAAGTTTGAGAAATCATTTGAGCATCATTCACCGGATTATCCAGCGCAGATACACTTCCATAAGACGCATTACCGATGACCAGCGCGAGACGCGCGTCATCTTCAGAGGCCCGCGCCGCACCCGTCAGCAGTGCTACCAGCACAACAATGCGAAAGAGGCAGCTCGCCCAGAAACCAGTCACAACAGTTACTCTCCAAATATTCTGTCCCAAGGGGACACCTCACAGAATCGAGGTTTTTACAGGCCGAAGCTACGCAATCCTTGCATTTTACCCTAGGATTTTCGTTAATCGTCACAGGCGCCCAGTTTTCAGTCACCTTCGGGGCAACCCTAATTGATCTTTCTAGTATGAGTATTTTGCCATGGTACGCCAGTTTCTTCGCCCGCTCCTAGTCTTATTCTATTTCATCGCGCAGCCTGCGCTGGCGGCGGACCCTTTTGAGCATGGCTGGCAGCTCGACCCGGAGGCCTCCGCCATCACCTTCTTGTCGGTGAAGAAAGACACAATCGCGGAAACCAGCCAGTTTGCTGCCATCAGCGGTCAAATCACCGAGCGTGGCGTGGCCCAATTGATCATCGCACTGGACTCTGTTGATACAAAAATCGACCTGCGCAATGTTCGCATGCGGTTTTTGTTCTTTGAAACCTTCACCTTCCCAGAGGCCACGGTGACCGCTGTTCTTGATCCTGTGCCCCTCCAGGATTTGCCCAGCCTGCGGCGTAAAGTGATCAACCTACCGGTTACGCTCTCCCTGCATGGCGTCGAGGTCGAGCTGGAAGCGGAGGTGGCAGTCACCCTGATCAGCAATGACCGGATCAATATCTCAACCCTCAACCCTGTCATCCTGCAACTCGAAGATTTCAACCTGATGGGAGGGCGAGACAAGCTTCAGGAGGCGGCAAATGTTACGATCACTCCTTTGGGCATTGTGAACCTGAACCTTGCTTTTGATCGCCGTGCCCCTGGCACCCCGGTTCTGGCCGCAGTGCCAGCGGTGAGTGGCGCCACAGCCGCACTGGAAACTGCGGGCGATTTCAGTCGGGAGGCCTGCATTGGGCGTTTTGACATTCTGTCACAAAGCCGCAGTGTGAACTTCGCGCCCGGAACCTCGCGGCTGGACCAACGCTCCACCAGCTTTCTGGACAGCCTGTTTGATATCATCAGCCGCTGCCCGGCAATGGTGATTGAGGTCGGGGGTCACACGGATGACAAGGGCAGCGCTGCCGCAAACACCCGTCTCAGTCAGAAACGGGCAAGCTCGGTCGTCCGCTACCTGTCAGATAAAGGGATTGCGCGGGACCGTCTACAGTCGGTGGGCTATGGAGAATCCACCCCCCTGGTTCCCAATAACTCAGCCCAAAACCGGGCAAAGAACCGCCGCATTGCCTTTAAGGTCCTGAACTAAGCGCGGGCAGCTTCCCCTAAGTCGCAAAGAACTCTGCCCCTTACAGGGGATCTGGATTTTGCCAAAGGCGACCATAACCGATGTGACCGGTCGGGGCCGCCGCGCTGACGCAGAGGCCTAACAGACCCATGGGCCTGGGCCGTTCACCTTGGGGTCAGATATCAAGAGTGGTATCGCGTTCCCATTGGGAGAAATGGGTTACAAAAGACGTCCATTCCTGCATCTTCATCTTGATGTAAGAAGCAGAGAATTCCTCGCCCAGCTTTGCCTTCAACGCGGCGTCCTCGTCGAACCAGCGGATCGCGTCCAGCAGGTTCAGCGGCAGTTTGGGCGCGTCGGTGACAGTGTGGCCCTCGGCATACATGTCGATGTCGTAACGCGGGCCAGGATCGGCCTTGGTTTTGATCCCCGACAGGCCAGCGGCGATGATCACGGCCTGCAGCAGGTAGGGGTTGGCAGCGCCATCAGGCAGGCGCAGCTCAAAACGGCCAGGCCCCGGTACGCGCACCATATGCGTGCGGTTGTTGCCGGTCCAGGTCACGGTATTCGGAGCCCAGGTGGCGCCCGACATGGTGCGCGGCGCGTTGATACGCTTGTAGCTATTCACGGTCGGATTGGTGATCGCCGCCAGCGCGCTTGCGTGTTTCATAATGCCACCCAGGAAGGCAGCGCCCTGCTCGGACAGGCCCAGCTCACCTGTCTGACCAGTGCCCTTGTCGGTGGCAAAGACATTTGTCTTGCCCGCCAGATCCCAGACCGAGATATGGGCGTGGCAGCCGTTGCCGGTCAGCCCTTCAACGGGTTTTGGCATGAAGGTCGCGCGCAGCCCGTGTTTTTCAGCGACAGATTTCACCATGAACTTGAAAAAGCTGTGCTTGTCGGCGGTTTTCAGGGCGTCGTCGAATTCCCAGTTCATCTCGAACTGGCCGTTGGCGTCCTCATGGTCATTCTGGTACGGGCCCCAGCCCAGCTCTAACATGTAATCACACACTTCGGCGATCACGTCATAGCGCCGCATCACGGCCTGTTGGTCATAACAGGGTTTTTCAGCCGTATCGGCGGGGTCTGAAATCTTGTCGCCCTCAGGCGTCAGCAGGAAAAATTCTGCCTCGATGCCAGTTTTTACGTTCAGGCCAAGTTCGGCGGCCTCGGCCACCAGTTTGCGCAGCACATTGCGCGGCGCCTGTGCGACGTCTGCGCCCTCCATCACTGGATTGGCGGCGACCCAGGCGACCTCTGGCTTCCAGGGCAGCTGAATGACAGTTTCGGGGTCTGGCACCGCAAGCATGTCGGGATGCGCTGGTGTCATGTCCAGCCAGGTTGCAAAGCCGGCAAAGCCTGCACCGTCTTCCTGCATATCCGCAATGGCTTGCGCAGGCACCAGCTTGGCCCGCTGTCCACCGAAAAGATCGGTGAATGAAATCATGAAGTACTTGATGCCCTTTTCCTGGGCGAAGGCGGCCAGATCGGTCATTTGGTCGTTCCCTGTCATTGAAAGAAAGGCGGGGAAGTCTCCCCGCCCCTGGGCGTTTCAGAATCCGGGTTTTCCGGGGTACCAGTTGGTGCCTGCCAGCGGCACCTGGGCCATGGCGGCGGCCTCCATCGTCAGCGCACATAGATCCTCGGGTTCGAGGTTGTGCACATGGCTTTTGCCGCAGGCGCGCGCCAGCGTCTGGCATTCCAGCGTCAGCACATTGAGGTAGTTGCGCAGGCGCCGACCGGCCTCGGTCGGGTCAAGACGGGCCATCAGATCGGCGTCCTGCGTGGTGATACCAGCAGGGTCGCGGCCTTCGTGCCAATCGTCATAGGCGCCGGTGGTGGAGCCCAGTTTCTGGTATTCGGCCTCCCACTTGGGGTCATTATCCCCCAGCGCAACAAGCGCGGCAGTCCCAATGGAGACAGCATCAGCCCCGAGCGCCAGGGCCTTGGCCACATCCGCGCCGGTGCGAATGCCACCGGAGACCACCAGCTGGACTTCGCGGTGCATGCCCAGATCCTGCAAGGCCTGAACGGCGGGGCGAATGCAGGCCAGCGTCGGCTGGCCCACATGTTCGATGAACACGTCCTGTGTGGCAGCGGTGCCGCCCTGCATACCATCCAGAACCACCACATCGGCCCCAGCCTTCACGGCAAGTGCTGTGTCGTAATAGGGGCGCGCACCGCCGATCTTGACATAGATCGGCTTCTCCCAATTGGTGATCTCGCGCAGCTCGAGGATCTTGATCTCCAGATCGTCGGGGCCGGTCCAGTCTGGGTGACGGCAGGCTGAACGCTGGTCGATCCCCTCAGGCAGGCAACGCATCCCAGCAACGCGTTCGGTGATCTTCTGGCCCAGCAACATGCCGCCGCCGCCGGGCTTGGCACCCTGCCCGACCACAACCTCAATCGCATCGGCGCGACGCAGGTCATCGGGGTTCATCCCATAACGACTGGGCAGGTATTGATAGACCAGCTTTTCAGAATGGCCGCGCTCTTCCTCGGTCATGCCGCCGTCGCCTGTGGTGGTCGAGGTGCCAGCCATGGTGGCGCCACGGCCCAGGGCCTCTTTTGCCGGGCCGGAAAGCGAGCCAAAGGACATCCCCGCGATGGTGATCGGGATATCCAGCTCGATCGGTTTCTTGGCGAACCGTGTGCCCAGCGTCACGCTGGTGGTGCATTTCTCACGGTATCCTTCCAGCGGGTAGCGGCTCATAGAGGCGCCGAGGAACAGCAGATCGTCGAAATGCGGCACCCGGCGTTTGGCGCCACCACCACGAATGTCATAGATGCCAGTATCCGCAGCACGGCGAATTTCCGAGTTGGTATCGTTTGAGAAGGTCCACGACTGACGCGGCAGGGTATTTGGGGTGTTTTCCATCTGTCGCTCTCCTCAGTATTCGCCGGCGTGGTCGATGTTGAAGTTGTAAAGCCTGCGCGCTGAGCCATAGCGTTTGAACTCTTGCGGTTGCGCGTCAGCACCGGCACGGGCCAGCAGATCGGTCAGCAGCTCTATGTGTTCTGGGCGCATCTCTTTTTCGATGCAGTCGGCGCCAAGGGATTTGAC
This sequence comes from Roseobacter sp. MED193, assembly GCF_000152965.1. GTDB lineage: Bacteria > Pseudomonadota > Alphaproteobacteria > Rhodobacterales > Rhodobacteraceae > Pseudophaeobacter. Next base: position 72,657 of record NZ_AANB01000005.1, read on the forward strand.
CTCTCCGCGCACGAACAAGCACGCCTCGTAAAGACTGTCCCCCAGGGCGTCCCCGGCATCGCCCAGGACAACCAGGTTGCCTTTTTGCGCCATGAAGGCAGACATATGGCCAATGTTGCCATGCACCACGATGTCGATGCCTTTCATCGAAATGCCACAGCGCGAAGAGGCGTTGCCTTTGATATTCAGCAGACCACCATGGCCGGTGGCTCCGGCGTATTGGCTGGCGTCACCTTCGATGGTAACGATGCCGGACATCATGTTTTCCGCAACACCCGGACCCGCCGAACCTGTCACGGTGATCTCAGCCTCCTGGTTCATGCCTGCACAGTAATAGCCGGTCGAGCCGTTCACGGTCACGCGGATCGCGCCATCCAAACCGCAGGCCATGGCGTGGCTGCCACGGGGGTTTTCAATGACAAATTCATCGTTCGCCTGGGCCTTGGCAGCAGCCTGCAGGCTGGTGTTGACCGCGCGCAGGTCAAGCTGCGCCATGTCGAGAGTGGTACTCATGGTTCAGCGCTCCCAGAAATAGACGGTTGCGGGTTCGGGTTCCCAGACACGGGCCCCATCGATACCAGGTAAATCTGCGAAAGCACGGTATTCGCTGGCAAAAGCAACATAGTCGTCGGTTTCGGCCATCACGGCGGGCTTGCAGGCGATCGGGTCACGCACGACACCAAAGCCGTCTTTGGTGCCCGCCACGAAGGTAAAGAACCCGTCCAGGTCCTCCAGCGTGCCCTCTAGCGCTTCACCCAAAGTGGCCCCTTCGGCAACGCGCGAGGAGATATAGGCCGCCCCAACCTCGGTATCGTTTTCCGAGCGGGTGAAGACCCCCTTGCGCGCCAGCGTGCGGCGCATCTGGTTGTGGTTCGAAAGTGAACCATTGTGCACCAGACACTGGTCATCGGCGGTCGAAAACGGGTGCGCACCCATTGTGGTGACAGCACTTTCGGTGGCCATACGGGTATGGCCAATCCCGTGGCTGCCGCCCATGCCCCGCAGGTCAAAACGTGCGGCCACATCCTCGGGCAAACCGACCTCTTTGTAGATTTCCATCGACTGGCCCGACCCCATGATACGCAGGCCATTCTCCTCAAGAAAAGCAATCGCAGCCGTTTCTGTGTCAGCTGGCACAGTCAGCACGGCATGTGTGCTGATCACTTTTATGCCCACTGGCTTGTTGATCGCAGCGCTCAGGCGCCCGTCCAACCCGAGGAATGCCTCATTTGGCGTATCCGATTGAATGGTGATCTTGATCACACCCTCGGTCTCATCGCCATAGATCGCGATCCCGGCGCTATCAGGCCCCCGGTCGGTCATGGTGATGAGCATCTCCGTGAGCATGTCGCCCAATTGCGGGCGCAGTTCTTCCTTTTTCAGGAACAGCCCTACGATGCCACACATTGCTTTCTCCAATTTGCTTCGGCCTCTATGCCGTCACAAATTGACTACAGGGAAAGTTTATTTACTAAAAATGCAATTATTTTCCCCTGGGGAATTTTCCTTACACTTTCCGCCCGCATCGAAGATTTTGCTCAACAGATCGGCAAAAATGCCGTCAACGCACATCTATTGAGCACACAGGAAATCATCTTTGTTGTGGGTAAGTAATCACCGACAGGTAGCGCGCAGGAAGAGACACCAGATTTTCGGGACCGTGTGGTGCATCCGCGTCAAAAAGCAAGCTGTCCCCTGGCTCCAGGTGATAGATCTGATCTCCGTGGCGGTAGTCGACAGCACCCTCCAACATGTATAACAGCTCCAGGCCTTCGTGCTGAAACGTCGGGAACCGGTCGCTCTCGGTGGTCAGCTCGATCAAATAGGGCTCAATCACGACACCCGAATTGTTAGATCCGATATGTCCCAACAGCTGGTACTGGTGGCCTGCACGGGTGCCTGCGCGTTCAATCTCAGCGCCCTGCCCGGCTTTGACATGCATCGCTCCGCGTGCCTCTTCAAAGCCTGAAAACAACTGCATCAAAGGCACCCGAAGGGCGTCGGCCAATACCTGAAGCGTATTGAGCGATGGAGAAATCACGCCATTTTCGATTTTCGACAGCATCCCGACGGACAGCCCCGTCAGCTCCGCAAGATTGGCCCCTGTCAGGCGCTGCCGTTTTCGCAGCTCCCGCACCTGACGTCCGATGGCGACCTCCAGGTTCTTTTCGCGGACCTCCCGAACCGCATGGGGATTTTGAGACAAGGCCGCTCTCCCAGCCGAGGCGGTGGAGGTTTTGGGAGAATTCTTTGCCATAGCTGCCGATAATCCTGAACTGTTCATCTGACCGGGTCGAATCCCGCCAGCACGTTTCACCCACTGGCGCCAAGATTCTGAAACAACATCGCCATAGGGCGGCCGGAACGCAACGACCAATCCCACAGCCTGCCCGCAGGCCGCAATGTCCGGCGAATTTTGAACACAGGCCCCTCCCCGGACCTTCGCACCAGTCCATTGTGCCCTGTTGAGACTGGCGCATGCGGGTTCCTTTCACCTGTAACGCCACGTGCTGGGGGCTTGCAAAGGCAGGCTGTCTAGCGGAGGTTTTATGTTACATTAACTGATGTGCTGGGAGCATATGATGGCAGATTTCGGTACACATCCGATTAAGTCCCAAAGTGATCTTTTGCGCTTTGAAACCGAGATGTCGCTTGAGGCACGTTTGCCCGAGCAGAGCATTTTGGACGTGTTCATCAACAGCGCCGCACGGTCCCCAGACGCCACAGCGATGACAATGCTCATGACCGGCGCGCCAGATGAAACCCCACGGCAGGTCAGCTATCAGGACTTGCTGGGACAGATCCGGCGCGCCGCCAATCTGTTTGCACAGATCGGCGGTACAGCGCCAGGTGTCGCCTTCATGCTGCCTGCGCTGGTGGAAACCCATGCCACCCTGTGGGGCGCTGAGACGGTGGGATATGCAGTTCCCATCAACTTTCTGCTGCAACCTGAAAGCATCGTCGAACTGCTCCGGGCCGCGGAGGTGAAGATACTGGTGGCTTTGGGACCCCACCCGCAACTGGACATCTGGGAAAAGGCGCTAGTGATACAGGCGCAAATGCCTGAGCTCCAGTTGGTGCGCCTGTCGCCTCCGGGCGCCGCGGCAGACGACGGGATTATTGATTTCGCCACTGCGATGGCAGAACAGCCTGACGATCACCTGACATTTGGGGATGCCCGCAGCGGGGATGATCTCGCCGCCTATTTCCATACTGGCGGCACCACAGGCGTGCCAAAGTTGGTGGCGCATACCCATCGCAGTCAGCTGGTAGCGGCCTTTGGCGGGGCGGTCATGTGCGGCTACACGCCAGATGATGTTTTGACCGCCACCTTCCCATTATTTCATGTTGCCGGCACCATCGTCGCTGGCTTGAGCGGCTTCATGGCGGGTATTGAGCTGCTGGTCATAACACCGGCGGGATTGCGTAACCCTGCTGTGGTTGCCAACTTTTGGCAATTGGTCGCCGATCACAAGGTCACACTGGTGGCCGGCGTGCCAACAGCGCTGGGGGCTGTGTTGCAAACACCTTTGGGTGACAATGACATCAGCACCGTCCGCGCGGGCATGACGGGCGCCTCGCTGTTGCCACCAGCCGTCGCCAACAGTTTCAAAGACGTCACAGGATGCACGCTGTACGAAATTCTCGGGATGACAGAGGCCTCCGGCCTGATCAGCATTGACCCACCATTTGGCAAAGGCACCTCCGGCTCCGTGGGCTGGGCCTTGCCCTATACGCAGGTCGATGTGTTGAAACTCAATGCCGATGGAAGCCTGGGTGGGGTTTGCGATGTCGAAGAGATCGGTGTGATCGCAATCCGTGGGGATCATATTTCGCCCGGGTACCGCGACCCGGCCCACAATGACGGTGTCTTTGCACAGGGCGTGCTGAACTCAGGTGACCTGGGGTACAAAGACGCCAATGGCTGTCTCTACGTGGCAGGTCGCTCCAAAGATCTGATCATTCGATCCGGACACAACATCGATCCAACCATGATCGAAAACGCCCTGAGCACGCACCCCGATGTGGCCCTTGCCGCAGCGGTTGGCCTGCCCGATGCCTATGCAGGTGAACTCCCCATGTGCTATGTGCAGCTGCACCCAGAGGCCAGTGTCAGCATTGCAGAACTTATGGCACATGCACAAAAGACCATCGATGAACGCCCCGCTTGGCCTAAAATCATAGAGGTGATTGACGCAATTCCACTGACCTCGGTTGGCAAGATTTTCAAACCGAGCCTTCGCTGTGACGCAGCAAAACTGGTGGTGTCCAAAGTACTTACAGAGGAGTTCAACCTGCCCAACGCGCAGGTGGATGCCGCGACGGGTGGTCCACGCGGGCTTTGCGTGACAGTGACCCTGCCCAGCGACGCCCAAGCATCGGCACAAGCGGTTGAAGCGGCCTTGGCCAACTATCTGTTCGAGACAGATATCGAAATCGCCCCAGCCGTACCCGGATAACCATGGGACATGGCCGGAAATCTCCGGCCATGTCAGCGATGAAAGATGAGGAACGTTAGGCCCGCAGTTGCTGCAACAGCAGCTCCGCCACTTTCTCAGACGAGGCAGGGTTTTGGCCCGTGATCAGATTGCCGTCTTGGCTGGCAAAAGGAGCCCAGTCGGCGCCTTTGGAGAACTTGCCTCCGCGGTCAATGAGCGTGTCTTCGACCAGCAATGGTACGATATCCGTCAGGCCAACGGCGTCTTCTTCACTATTGGTGAAACCTGTCACAGCGCGGTCTTTGACAATATATGCGCCATTTGCGTCCTTGGTGTTGGCCAGCACGATGGGGGCATGACAGACGGCAGCAACAGGCTTGTTTGTGGCCCAAAAGGCCTCGATCAACGCGATCGAGTTTGTGTCTGTCACCAAATCCCACATCGGACCGTGGCCACCAGGATAAAAGACCGCATCATAATCTTCGGCCTTCACCTCGGACAGTTTGGCCGTCTCGCTCAACGCCGCATTGGCGGCTGCGTCCGCCTTAAAGCGCCGTGTTGCCTCGGTTTCTGCGGCCGGATCATCGCTTTTGGGGTCCAGTGGTGGCTGCCCGCCCTTGGGGGAGGCCAGAGTGATTTTCACACCAGCATCTTGCAACAGGTAATAGGGTGCCGCCAGTTCTTCCAGCCAGAAGCCGGTAGGCTCGCCTGTGTCGCCCAGTTTGTCGTGTGAGGTGACTACCACCAGAACAGAGTTGGTCATCGCGGTTTTCCTTGATCAGAATACAGTGCTGAAACGGACCTATCATTGTTGCCGTGCATTCATTATCCCGCTAATTGTCAAAACATAATTGCAGCACTGCAACAATAAGGTGACGGGCGGCCCATGTTTGAAGGCATTTTAGAGTTTGCAACCGTGGCGGAGTGCGGCAGCTTCACCAAGGCCGCGCAAAGGCTGCGTGTCTCTACCTCTCATGTGTCTCGACAGGTCAGCGCGTTAGAAGATCGGCTTGGGGTGAAACTTCTCAACCGCACCACACGGGTGGTGCAGCTCAGCGACATCGGCCAGCGCTATCACCAACAGGTGCAACGGGTAATCGAAGGGCTGCAGGAGGCCAACCAGACGGCCATCAGCACCCACGCTGATTTGGCCGGTCCCATTCGCATGTCAGGGGCTGGGCCATTTGTCGAAGAGCAGGTGGCGCCTTTACTGGTGCAATTCGCGGCGCAACACCCAAAAATCACGCTGGAAATGGATTTTGAAACCCGGCTGGTGGATCTTGTCGATCAGGGCTTTGACTTTGCCATTCGATACGGGGTTTTGGCAGAAAGTGGCATGATCGCCCGCAAGCTGTCCAGCCGCCCCTTGGTCTGCGCTGCGTCCCCCGCCTACCTGGACCGGCACCCAGCACCACACCATCCCCGCACGTTGCGCGACCATTCCTGCCTGGTGATCAACAATGATCTTTGGCGCTTCAGTGACCCTGACCAGAAAACGAACATCGAACTCCGCGTGTCCGGGCGGGTACGCGCCAACAGTATCGTCGCAGCGCGTGAAGCAGCTGTCCAAGGGCTGGGCGTGATCTATACGCCCGCCAGCAATGTTGTGTCTCAGATTCAGGCGGGCACGCTCGTGGAGATCTTGCCTGAATTCGTCGACACCACGCGATCTCATTGGCTTGTCTATCCAGAGCGTCAACACATGCCAACACGCGTGCGCGCCGCAATAGACCACCTGATAGCTGGGCTGGACAACAAGTGATCTCTGATCATGTGTAGCAGGGTGGGGTTTATTGCACTCTTCCAGCATGGAAGGGTGTCTTCTTTTGAAACTGACCCACCCGGTTATTGAATGGCGAACCTAGCAGCTTGCCAAGACATATCTTAGCCTTCAACTTGACAGGCTCTACTTCTGGCAACAGCGAAACTTCAGCTACCCATTTCAAACTCAGTATAATTCAATACGATCCAGCCCTATTTCGCTAAGGTAAAGTGACGTCCCGACGATGAATGCAAAACCATCCGTGTTAATCACCGGAGCACGCGCACCCGTCGCGCTGCATCTGGCAAGGTTGCTTAACGACGCAGGGCATGGCGTGTCCTTGCTGGATCACGTGAAGCATCCTCTCGCCGCGGCCAGCCAAATGAATATCCCCTATTACCGGATACCGCCATTTAGCACAGAGCCAGAGGCGGCAGGTGACGCCCTGCATGATATCATAGAAGAAAGAGGCATCACCCTCGTCATTCCAACCTGTGAAGAGGTCTTGCATCTAGGCGCACTTTGGCAACGCAGACCCCCCAATGCTCGGCTTTTTGCGCCAAAACTGGCGAAGCTCTCTCAGGTCCACAACAAATACCATTTCATCCGTCTGTGTGAGGGCTTGGGCCTGCCAACACCACAAACCCAGCTGGTCACGACACAGCGAGAGCTCGCCCTTCATGTGCAAAACGCCCAGAACCTGGTGTTCAAACCGGTCTGGTCCCGGTTTGGATCTCAGGTTCTCATCAAGCCAAAAGCACCAAAACTCCAGCGGCTTCGCCCCACGGCTCAAAATCCCTGGGTTGCACAGGAATATGTTGATGGAACGGAACTCTGTATCTACGCCATTGCCCGCGCTGGCCATCTGGTGGCGCTGAGCGCTTATCGCGGTCTGGTCCGTGCGGGAGTGGGCGCAGCGGTCTGTTTTACCCCAGAGGAAACTGCACCACTGCGCGCCTTTGTTGAACGGATCGTTTCAGCAACAAACTGGACCGGACAGATATCCTTTGACGTCGTACAGACAGCGCACGGGCGGCTCTTGCCCTTGGAATGCAACCCACGCGCCACCAGCGGTTTACATTTCTTCTCAAAAGGGACCGCGTTCTGCGAGGCCCTTTTTGGGGAAAACCACGAGGTCGAACCTGATGTAACAGCGCCCCTAACGCTGCCCCTTGCTCTTTGGCTTTATGGATTGCCAATGATGCTGAACCCTGATCAAAGGCCGGTATTCTTAAACGCCTTGCGCAGCGCAGGGGATGTCATGCGCTGGCCCTCAGACAGGGTCGGATATGGGGCGCAGCTAAGCGCCTTGGCAGAATTCGCGGGCATCGCCCTGCGTCATAAGATCAGCCTCGAGCGCGCCTCTACCTGGGGCATTGAATGGAATGGTGCGGAACAAAGCGTCCTTTCGTAATGCGGCAACCGCCTTGGTTACAGCTCGAACCTTTTCAAAAGGGGCACCCCAACACGCGACAGGACCGATCCAATTATGCCTGTCGCGATGCGACGCCTGCGCGACAAATGACGGGTATAGACGGCACTATATTCGATCGCAGGAATCGCGCCTCTGTTGCGTTTAAAGCCCGCCGCCCCCGCACTCATGTTAAACAGAAGCCCCTCCGCCAGTGCATCGCGCTTCGCCATCGCCGTGATCATACGGTACAGCCCCTCTTTTTGTGGGCGCCTGGTATCATAGCCCACCAACGGCTGCGTCAGCGTGCGCCCATATTGAAACCGCCCCCCAATAGCGACGAGCTGCCCGTCAGCATCGCGCAGTCCTTTCAATCTCAAAATGCCCGACTGATGCGCCATCTCGAGAAAGGCAGGCGTATACTGCGGGTTAAGAGGGGTGTATTTTTCAAGATAGAGCTGTTCATAGAGCCCTATGCAGGCTGGATAGTCGGCCTGGGTAAAGCCTTCATTGTCGACCTCCTCAAAGGGTGTTTTACGCAGCAAGGCCAGATCCTTTTCCATATCCGGGTTCAGGCCCATGGGCGCTGTTGCGTCAAAGAGATAAATCTGGCGGGATGGCAACAACTGGAATCCCTCCTGCACCAATGCGGTCAGCGCGCTTTGGTCAGAGTAGGTATTCAGGGAACGCAAAAGGATGGCATGGCCTGGAAACTGCGCCGCCAGTTGATCACGCAGGGCTGCCGCCATGTCTCGTGTAACAACCGGGGCAGGGTTGGTGGAAAACAGCCAATTATTCACATGCACCGCACGGTCCAGGCCACTAGCGCGTACGACAACAGCCGCCGCTCTTATCATGGTGATCAGGGATTTGCGCAACAACGGGTTGGGCGCAAAATTACGGGTCTCTTCCAAGGCATAATCGATATAGCCAGTAACTGGATTGCAGATGTAGCAATTGCCCGGCAGACCCCCGTCATTGACCGTGATCGGAAAGGCCTGCCCCCTCACATCCAGCCGCGCAACCCGTGTTTGCAGGTTGCGGATCAGCGCCTCACTCGGGTGGCGCGCGAAACACTCAACAAAAGCATCCAGAGGCTGTGATGGCTGCTCCATCACGGCTTTACCGATTGGGCGCGACATTCGACACGCCTCAGTTTTCGGCTCACATCCAAGGGCAGTGGGCCATAGGTCAACGCGATTTTTGCATGCAGACCGCGCGCGTCAAACAAGGACTGCAGCCCATGTCTAGCCGCCAGCCCTGCGCCCGGTGGCAGGTCTGCGGGCAACGCAAGTTCCACAGTCCGCGGTCCGGTCTGAATGACACGAAAATCGGAAATTCTGTGATCCGCCATGACCACCGCATTGCGCAGCACATCAGGGGTCAGCATTTGCAGCCCCCTTGCCCCATGCAAATGAAAACAATCATCCATCCGCCCAACGATCTCCGTCACGGCTTGCAAGGGCGTGCCACAGGAACAGGGCTCGGGGTCCAGCCGCAACAAATCATTCATCCGATAACGGGCGAGGATCTGTGTCCCACGACGAAATGAAGAGATCAGCGGCGTGACCAAGCCATCGCCCACTGGCTCAAATTCAAAATGCACAGAGTCCTCGGCCAGATGCAGCCGCCCGTGGCGGCAGGTAGTGCCCAACAATCCTTCGGTCGCCATGTAGATCTGTCCAAGTCCGCGCCCGAATGCTGCCTCGATGACAGGGCGATCAAGAGGGTCAAGCGTTTCAGCGGCAGAGAACACCCGCAAGGGACGCAGGCTGAACTTCTCTTCAGCCATGGCCCGCAGCACTTTGGGCGCGGCGACAATAACCGTAGGATCAAAAGCTTCCAGCTCTGCGCGCCAAGCATCCGGTCCTCGGGTCACATCAAAAAACCGCAACTGGAGCCGCTGGATTTGGTTGGCACTGTCATAGAGCCCCGTGCCCCGCGGCAATAGGATGGCCACACGCTGTTTGTGCCACAACAGATCCGCCATCGTTTTGGCAAGGATGCTGCCCAACCAGCGAAATCGCTCAGCATCAGAGATAACAAATAGTCCCTGATTGCCACTTGTTCCGGTGCTGGCCCCGACGGTCAGTGCACCTATCTGATCCCCGCTCTTCAGCGCCCCACGTACCTGATCAGCTGAAATGCCTTGGCTATTGTACTGCGCAAAATTTGCCATCAGCTGCGCCTTATCCATTACTGGCAAGATCGACAAATGGGGGGGAGCATCTACGAAGGCAGGCACCTTTGGGACGGCACGGTGCAACCATTTGCCCAGAGCCCGTTCTTGGTGCTGCAAAAAACGGGCACGGGTCAGCCCAGGGCGCGATAGATATCGGGTAGAGAGAAAACTAATAGGCGCATTTAGCCGGGCGATCACAGCTCAGCCCCCTGTGCAAAATCAAACTGCGATGGCGCGGTATCGTGGCACAAGAGAACTTCGCCTCCGGCCTTTTGGAAGGCAGAAACCTGTTCACTGCTGCGCACGACCTCGGAAAAACTGTCAGAAATCAGGCGCGGGAAGAGGCGCGGCCTCCCGCCCGGCAATAGTGCTTCACCAACCCATTGCGTATCTGTGGCATAGAGAAATGGCACCTCAAGCTGGCCAAACAACAGCCCGAAATGCCCATGTGCATGACCGGGCAGAGGCACCGCCAAGACACTGCCATCCCCAAAAATATCATGCCCATCCGGTAAATGGGCGATCTTTTGGCTGGCGCATTTCTCGACCACCTCAAGCCGAGTTCCGAAATCACCAGGAATAAGCTCGGCAAAGACCCCATGCCGCAGGTTTTGCAAGGCGCTATTACCTTGCACCTGCGCCCAGGCTGCACCGCTGGCAATAAAGCGGGCGTTTGGGAAAGCCGCAAGGCCAGAGACATGATCAGCGTGAAAATGCGTGACGATCACCCGCGAGATATCAACAGCGGTCAGCCCAAACTGTGTCAGGAACGGTCCAGCCTGTTCTTGAACAACTAGGCGAGGTGCCAATATGCCAGCATAGCTGCGCAACGCCAATGTGCGCGACGAAGTGTTGAGACTATGGCTGGTATAGCCGGTATCAATCAGTGTTGGTCCTGCTTTGGGGTGGATAAACAGACCATAACGCACCTGAAGCCACCGCCGCCGCCAACGCCCATTGCGCAGGATCAACCGCTCTGGGGCCGCGACCCAGGCACTATTGGCAAAAACCGGCCTCACCCCGCCTCCCCTTGATCAAACACACGGTCCAGCCCCTCAGCAAAAGCGACCCGAGGCGCCCAGCCAAGACCATCTCGCGCACGCGAAATATCAAGGCTCTGCTGATAGGCAAATAGACCCAAACTATAGCGAGACACCACCGGTTCGCGTGGGTCACGGCGCATCAGTGCCAGGGTTTCGGCCACACGGGCGGCAAACAATGTCGGCGCAAGCGGCATATCCCGCCAGCGCGGCACAATGCCCGCCCGCTCGCAGACACTTTCGACAATCTCACTGATCGGAAGCACTTCGCCGCCCGAGATATTGAAGGCCCGCCCTTCCTGGAGCTGCTTGGCACTGATCGCGCTCATAACCGCGTCTACAACATCATCGATATAGGTCAGGTCAATCCGCGCCTGCCCTTGGCGAAAACGCGGCAAGGCGCGTGTCGTTGTGGCTTTGAGCAATCGTGGCAAGAGGGCGCTGTCTCCGCGGCCATATATGCCGCGTGGGCGTAGGATGATCGGCCCCACCTCTGGTGCCGCTCTCACCAGCTGCTCTGCGGCAATCTTGCTTTGAGCATAGGGGGTGAAAGCAGGCGGCAAAGGCATATCCTCGGGCACATCCAGCTGATCGCTGAGGGCAAAATAGATCGATGGGCTGGAGATAAAGACAAATCGCTTAACCCCCTGCAGCCGCGCGAAATTCAGGACTGACGCTGTGCCAAGTACGTTTGCCGCATGAAAGGCCTCGGCGCGGCCAAAGGGGGACGAGAGCCCGGCACAATGCACAATCGTATCCACCTGTGCCAACTGCGGGCTTTGGGGGGCCGCACCGGGCAGGGTCCAATTAACGACATTGATCCCTGCGGCATCCAATGCCGCACAGTGAGAAGGGTTGCGCCCCTGTCCGACGCCATTGTCCCCAAGCCGACGCAGCACCGCGCCGCCCAGAAAACCGGTGGCGCCAGTCACAAGAACGCGTGCGGCCATCTCAGGTCACCACCGCCGCGCCGCCCAGACTCACCCCGGCAGAGGTGCCTAAAAACAGGACTTTGCTCCCGGCAGGCACACGGCCTTGCTCGCGTGCGATATCAAATGCAAAGGGGATCGAGGCGGCAATCTGATTGCCGTAGTCCTCTACGATGCGGACCACCTTTTCGCGCGGCCAGCCTGTTTGGCGGATCATGTGATCAAGAGCGCCGGGGCTGGCCTGATGCGGCACGATAAGATCCACATCACTGTGATCCCACCCCGCTTCGCGCAAGAGCGCATCAACAAAACCGTTGAAATGCTGGGTCGTGAGCCGGAAAAGCGCTTTGCCGTCCATGTTGAATTTGGAATGCTCAGCAAAGGCCTCACGATCGATGTTGAAATCAAAACGCGTGCCCCCCGCCCCAATCCCGCAGGCCTCATACGCAGACGGATAGCTGCGCAGCCTTATTGCTTTGATTGCGGCAGCACTCCCTGATGAAGCGGCGCCAATCACGGCAGCGCCAGCGCCATCCCCAAAAAATGCGGCAGTTTCAGGCTGCGTGCTCCACGGGAGCGCTCGGGAGGCGATTTCTGACGAGACAACCAATGCAGTTTTTGCGGCCCCGCCACAAATCATGCGGGCGGCCATGTCCAGACCCGTCACAAAACTCAGGCAGGTGCTGTTGACGTCAAACGCTGCCGCAGATCCGTCCTCCATCCCGAGGCCGCGCATGATCAACGGAGCCATCGCTGGAATGGGTTGATAGGCGACGGAGGCCCCTGAGATTATCAAGTCGATCTCACCAATCTTGCACCCCGCATTTTCCAATGCGCGCTGACAGGCCAATACGGCAAGATCAATCTGGCTCTCATCCGTGCAGTGGTGGCGCCTGCGGACGCCACTCGCCGCAATACGCCCCCCTGCGGACCATTTGATGTCAAGGTCAGTGCTCTGCGCGCAATGAAGCGGCAAAGCCCGTCCTGTGCCAAGAATAAAAGTGTTCAAAGGAACTCCATTAGCCAATCGCTTTCAGGAACATATGGGACCACCCCTTGTTTTGAAATGCTGGAATCCCGCCATTGAAAACAACATGACAAATGCCACACAGGGGCTAAAGCGTGGCAGGCTGCCCCCTACGAGTGCGCCCCCTTCATTGGCCTTTGCCACTGGTCGGCACTTTTGACCGGGGCCCAGATTGGGTTGCCGCATCTGCGCACGTCGCTGCAAAGTGTTTTCAACCCTGTCGTGGTTATCTCTCTTTTCTTCTTATCACCGGTAATCCGGAGTTCTGACGCATTTAGCGCGCCGCCCCAGGGCTGGAGCCGCACCTATGAAACACGCGCCACAAGCGTCGAGACCCTGAACCCATACGGCTCTTAGTTGGGCCGGATAATCCACCTGAGTATGAGGTCGTACCATGCCCCCGAATGATCCTTTTTCCGCCATGAGCCGCAGCTTGACCAGCCCCGCAACAGAGCATTTCGCTATTGTGCCGACGGATGGTGTCGATCTTCCGACACGCCCCCGGGTGCTACGGGTTGTGTCCTCAGGCGATATCTCCATGCGAGACGCGAAAGGTGTGGTGATCACCTATTCCGTCTCTGCCGGGGAGACTTTGCAATTCTCCGCTATCGGCATCGAAGCGACAGGGACTACGGCAACCGTAGTCGGGTGGCTCTGATGCCTGGTCTTGGCTTGGGACTGGGGGTGCGTGGCATGCAACCCGCCCTCCTGGCGCGCTACAGTCTCGGCGGCAAGGCCCCTGCTGTGATCGCGGATACAGTGGCAGGGGTCTATGGCGTTGGCGGGCGGTCTGTGGGTTTTGACGGCCTGTTCACCTTCTCGCGGCTCTCTGCCGCTTGGAAGTTGAATGCCCTGGGGCATTGGGTCAAGGTGCTGGCCGGCGAGCCGCGCACCGGGCACCACGTCTGGAGGGATGGCAAACTGGCACCTGCTGGCATTGCTGTCTGCTCAGAGGTGCGGACGAACCTGGCAAGCTACAGCGACGACCTGCGCAGCTGGTCACTCGACAACAATATCACCGTAACACCGCAGGGCACTCTTGGTGGAAGCCCCTCATTTGCCCTATCCGATCAGACAGACACCTTTGGGCAGATAAGCCAGAACATTGGGGCCATCGGAGATGGTGAATTTTGCTGTCAGGTGAAGGTTGCTAAGTCTAGGACCAAGGTAAATGCTTTTGGTATTCGCGCCACCTATTCCGCTGGAGGCGTTACCCAGTTTAATGGTATTTCGTTCAACGCTGAAACAGGCGGTGGAATTATTGGCATGTGGGGGTCTACAATCATTGAGCGAAAGGTTCAGGACTGTGGCGATTATTGGCTTGCTTGGTTCTCTTTTGATGCCACTGGGATAGGGCTCAACGAAGCAAAAATTCAGGTGTTTCCAGCACATAATGGGGTGAACGGCAATGGTGGACCTCATTGGACGGGGGACCACCGATGCACGGCCATTCAGGTGAATGCGGGCCGCTGTCCAAAGAACTATATCAAGACCGAAACCGCTCCGGTTTCTACCGCCTCTGAGAGCTTGCAGATCAACCCATCTCTGCTGTCCTCCGCCTTTGGCGGGGTCATGCCCGAGGCACTGACCTTCGTAATGAAGGGAACCATGAGCTACGCAGACGTAGGGCTTAACCCCCAGGTTCGCATGCTGCTCTGGCAGGCAGATAGCATCGACCGAATCCGGCTCCAGCTCAATACGGTCGATGCGCGCACCGGGCAATTCATCGCCTTCACCCAAAAGGACGGTGTCGCCAATTCGGCGCTTTCTGCACCCGATGCATATTCGCCGGGGGTGGAAGTTCCCTTCTCAGTTGCCGCTGTCCTGACCGCAACCGATATTGAAGGCTTTTACAATGGGGTCTCCACTGGAAAAGTGGCGCATGGTGGCCTGCCGAGCCTCATGGCTGCACCTATGGAGTTCTTTTCTCCAGGAACGGGCACAATCACTGAGTTTTGCCTCTGGCCCGAGGCGCTGACCAGCTCCACCCTTCTGGAGGCTACGGCCTGAGTTGCCAAAGCGAACAACCGCCAGATGTTCAGACAGTTCGTGCAAGTGGCAACAAAGCGCACTGACCGGAATTCGCCACCTAACGACAGCTAGACATGAACTGTCACCGAATAGCCAAACTGAACTGCCAGGCCGGGCTGCAAATCGATACTATTCGGACGCCGCGCAATTTGAGGGCCATCGCCAAGATAAGACGCCGTGCCGTGCCAGGGTTCGATGCACAAAAAGGGCGCGCCTGGTGGACGCCATAGCGCCAAATCTGGGAGATTGTGAAACTGAAATTCCAGGCTTGGTCCATCTGGCGGCCCATAGCGCAGGGACTCTGCACCGTGAGGAAAGACAAGGGCTCCGTCTTTGAAAAGCGCCTCATGAAGTTCCAACTCCCCATCAGAAAACGGGCCAGCAACAGGCTGCGGGCGCAACAGGCCATCCTGCAATCCAACCCTGTTGGGGTTGCCACCCGATGCCAGTGAAATGCTGTGGGTTTTCTGGTCGCTCTTCGGAAGTGGCCAGCAAAATGCAGGGTGAAAGCCAAAGCCAAATGGCATGACCCGCTGATCGGTGTTTTGCACCTCAGCCGTCACATGCAGCCTGTTACCGTCAAGTTCATGCGTCACCTGCAAAACAAAGGAGAACGGATAGAGCGCCAGGCTTTCAGGGCTTTCTTTGAGCACATGACGGCAGGAGGTTTCAGTCTGTTCTTCTAAGGCAAACACTTGGCGTCGGGCAAATCCATGCTGCGGCATGGCAGCAGTGTGATCCCCGACAGCGATTAAATCATCCACTGCCCGCCCGACGATGGGGAACAGCACAGGCGCCCGCCCAGACCAGAAGGCAGCATCCCCATGCCAAAGAAGATCTTCACCGGAACCTGTCCGAAGATACTGCATTTCGGCCCCCAGAGGGGCGACCGCAAGGCTAAGAGCTTCATTGGTCAACAAACAGCACGAAGACGTCATGGTTTAGAATCCTGACAGATGAGAATCATTGATAAATAGGCGCCCAAATTCAGTTCTGGGGCATTCCCCAACCTAAATCCATTGCTTTGCAGCCCAGCGAAAGTCTGCTGGGCCACATCTCGAATTTCACCCCACCTAATCCCAGGACCAACCAGATTTGAAACCCTTCCTTCTAATCGGTGCCTGACAAGTCGCGGGTGAAGATTTTACTTTCAACATCGCGGATTTCATCCGTCAACCGGTTTGCAACAATCACATCCGATACCTGTTTAAAGGTCTCCAGGTCGCGCACCACTGCTGAGCCGAAGAAATCATCCTGCTGCAAGACAGGTTCAAAGACCACAACCTTGATCCCCTTGGCCTTGATCCGTTTCATGATGCCCTGGATGGAAGACCGGCGGAAATTGTCCGATCCTGCCTTCATAACCAGACGGTAGATGCCCACCACATTGGGCGCCTTGGCAATAATCTGATCGGCGAGAAAGTCCTTACGGGTATGGTTGGCATCCACAATGGCGCGGATGAGGTTCTGTGGCACCTCGGAATAGTTCGCCAATAGCTGTTTGGTGTCCTTGGGCAGGCAGTAACCGCCATAGCCAAAGAAGGGGTTGTTGTAATGATTGCCGATCCGGGGATCGTGGCCAGTGCCCGCGATGATCTGGCGCGCCTCCATGCCGCCCGCCATGGCATAACTGTCCAGCTCGTTAAAGAACGCCACCCGCATGGCAAGATAGGTATTGGCAAAGAGCTTGATCGCCTCGGCCTCGCTTTGCGAGCCAACAATGATCCGTGAAGGATGAAGATTGTCATAGAGCGCCTGGCCTTCGCGCAGGAACTCTGGCGAGAACATCAGGGTGTTGATGCCCCGTTCAGCACGCAGCCGTTGCACAAATCCGACTGGAATCGTCGATTTGATAACAATCGTGGCTGCCGGGTTCACCGCCGACACCTGATCAATCACCGCCTCAACACTGGATGTATCAAAATAATTTGTGTCGGTATCATAGTCGGTTGGCGTCGCGATGATCACAAACTCTGCATCGCTATAGGCCGCCTCAGCGTCCAAGGTTGCTCGTAATTTCAGGGGTTTGTCTGAAAGAAAGGTCTCCAGCTCAGCATCAACAATAGGGCATTTGAGGGCGTTGATCATATCGACCCGCTCTTTTGCAACATCCACTGCCGTCACCTGATGGTTCTGCGCCAGTAAGACGGCAATTTTCATTCCACACCCACAATGCTCTACCTCTATGCGGCCTGGTGTGTAATCGAAATGTTCCGCCAAGCCAGATCGTTAAGACAAACCAAATCGTTAAGAACTGGGCAGATCAATAGACGCGGTGTTTCATTTGGCAGCGCTGGCGGGGGCAGAGCGACAGGCACGATATATTAATGGCAGGGCGAGAAGAACCCAGCCCTGCAAGGGCGCGAGACGCTGCTGTTCGTTAAAGCATGAGCTCAAGCTATTAATATAATTTAACATTTATTACCAGAAAACTAGCAATAAGCTCCGCATTTTCGCCACACCTTTAACCCCAAGCACGACCCCTCGCCTTCCTATCCAGACTTCGAAGCCTCTTTCTGCATCGGAGATCTGACCATGTCGTTCCTCAACTCTGCCGTTTCGAAACCTAGCCTGCGCAAGATTGTAACTGTGGCAACCTTGGGCCTGTCCGCACTGCTGCTCCCATTGGAAACTGCCAAGGCTGCCCAACGTGCCACCTATGTTGTTGGCAATGACCGAGGCGGTTATCTGCACGACCGCCTGATTGAGCTCGGCAATCTCCAGCGCAATGGCACTCGCGTTCAGATACGCGGCAACATTTGTTACTCGACCTGCACCATGTTCCTTGGACTGTCAGGTACCTGTGTCAATCCCAATACCACCTTTGGCTTTCACGGCCCCTCCAAGAGCGGCAGGCGGCTTGCACCGCAAAAGTTCGAGTATTTTTCACAGGTGATGGCAAACCATTATCCGACACAACTGCGGGATTGGTTCATGCGCGAAGGGCGCCACCGGATTTCAGGTGTCTACAAGATTAAGGGGTCAGAGCTGATCCGCATGGGCGTAAAATCCTGCGCCTGATGCTTGATTGCCGCTTCGCACTAGGTTGCTCACCTGCAATACAACACCAAATGGCAGGATGCAGGGATGGTCTGAACACCGCTTAAATCCTGCGGTACAGAACCAAGCGCATGTGTCAAAAAGTTGTGGCGACACCTTCCGCGCTAGACAGATTGCCACAGTCCTTGTGGCAATCTGGCGGTGTTCGGACACGCCAAGCTTGGGCGAATCTCACAGCGGCATCCGTCAATTAGGGTTATCAAAGTTTGGGCTGAACCTACTGCCAACCAAAATTCCCTGCTCAATATTCATTCAACTGGCCCAACGAAAACGAAATTTTAACGACAAAGCGGCCCATCATCTTGTTTAGAAGCTAAAGCTCCGGTACCAAGACATAATTGCACCTTTTGTGTAGCCGAGTATTTCTTGTGACCGATATTATCCCCATTCTGCTTTGCGGAGGCTCTGGCACCCGGTTGTGGCCTCTGTCGCGCAAGAGCTATCCGAAACAATTTGTCCCGCTGATGGGCGAGGAGACCCTGTTTCAGGCCTCGGCAAAACGGCTGACGGATCAGGGGCATGGCGTTGGATTTACCGCCCCCATGGTGCTGACCAACTCCGATTTTCGCTTTATCGTCACCGAACAGTTGCAGGCGGTTGGCATTGATCCCGGCGCCATTTTGATCGAACCCGAAGGGCGCAATACCGCCCCCGCGGTTCTGGCCGCCGCGCTGAATGCCCAGGCCCAGGACCCCGAGGCCATTCTGCTGGTCGCCCCCTCGGATCACGTGGTTCCGGATGTGGCAGCCTTCCACGCCGCGCTCAATCAGGGGCTGCAGGCGGTGGCCGAGGGCCAGCTGGTCACCTTTGGCATCACCCCGACCCATCCGGAAACCGCCTATGGCTATCTGGAACTGGCTGAGATGCCGGATGCAACGGGCCGCCCGGTGCGGCTCAAACAGTTTGTGGAAAAACCCGATACCCTTCGTGCCAGCGATATGCTGGCTGCCGGTAATTTCAAATGGAACGCCGGGATTTTTCTGTTTGCCGCCAAAGACATCATTGCCGCATTCCAGGCCCATGCCACCGAGTTGATGGCGCCCGTAGAGGCCGCGCTGGATCAGGCACAGACCGATCTTGGCTTTTTGCGGCTGGCACCAAACCCCTGGTCACAGGCGGATGATATCTCGGTCGACTATGCGGTGATGGAGCATGCCCAGAACCTCTCGGTGGTGCCTTTTGATGCGGCCTGGTCCGATCTGGGCGGCTGGGACGCGGTCTGGCGCGAAGCGGGTCCGGACGAAAACGGTGTGGTGACCAGCGGAGAGGCCACCGCGATTGACTGCACCGACAGCCTGCTGCGCTCAGACAGCGACCGGCTGGAGGTCGTCGGCATCGGATTGGACGGCATCATGGCCGTGGCGATGAATGACGCGGTTCTGGTGGCGGATAAATCCCGCGCCCAGGACGTGAAACTGGCGGTTGCGGCGCTCAAGGAAAAGGGCGCGGCCCAGGCCACCGCCTTCCCCAAGGATCACCGCCCCTGGGGCTGGTTTGAGAGCCTGGTGGTGGGCGACCGGTTCCAGGTCAAACGGATCCTGGTCCACCCCGGCGCCAGCCTGTCGCTGCAAAGCCATTTCCACCGCTCGGAACACTGGATCGTGGTTGAGGGCACCGCACGGGTGACCATTGATGACGAGGTCAAGCTGGTGACCGAAAACCAGTCGGTCTACCTGCCACTTGGCTGCGTCCACCGCATGGAAAACCCCGGCAAAGTCCCCATGGTACTGATCGAAGTCCAAACCGGCGCCTATGTCGGCGAAGACGACATCGTCCGATATGAGGACAAATATGCTAGGAGCTGAAAGATGAGCGAAAGAGGTCGTTTTGGGGCGCGGGACATTGGCTACACAATTGTCTGCTGCAGTTTTACCATACGGTTTTAGGGGCCGGTTTCCCATTTTTTTTGCGCTGCGATTGTTCACAGAGCACTGGCGCGGATAGATCACATAATACAAGGCGCTAACTATGAAAATTGCAGTTGCCGGAATTGGCTATGTCGGGCTTTCCAACGCGGTTTTGCTGGCACAGAGGCATGCGGTTGTCTCCGTTGATATCGACGAGGGCCGGGTTGCAATGGTCAACTCGAACCAAAGCCCCATTGTTGACCAGGAGTTGGAAGACTTCTTAGCAACGCGGGACCTGCAACTCAGCGCAACAACAAATAGCGCTGAGGCCTACGGCGGGGCTGACTATGTCATCGTAGCGACGCCAACGAATTATGACGCACAGACCAACTCTTTTGATACCTCCAGCGTTGAGGCAGTCGTGGCCGAGGTCATTCAGATCAACCCGCAGGCCACCATCGTCATTAAGTCGACAATCCCTGTGGGATATGTGCGCGACCTGCGTGCCCGGTTAGGGACAGATCAGGTGATCTTTTCCCCAGAGTTCCTGCGTGAAGGCAAAGCTCTTTATGACAACCTCCATCCCAGCCGGATCATTGTCGGGGAACGGTCCGAACGCGCTCGGGTTTTTGCGGAGCTGTTGCTTGATGGCGCCGAAGATGAAGATGTCGAGATCCTCTTCACTGACCCGAATGAAGCCGAGGCCATCAAGCTTTTCGCGAATACCTATCTTGCCATGCGGGTGGCGTTTTTCAACGAGTTGGACAGCTATGCCATGGCGGGCAGCATGGACAGCCGTCAGATCATCCAAGGAATCAGCCTCGACCCTCGGATTGGTGATCACTATAACAATCCCTCGTTTGGCTATGGCGGTTATTGCTTACCCAAGGATACCAAGCAGCTCCTTGCGAATTACAACCACGTACCGCAAAATCTCATCCGTGCAATTGTGGACGCCAACCGCACCCGCAAGGATTTTCTCAGCGATCAGATTCTGATGCGCGGTCCAAAGGTAGTCGGAATTCACCGGTTGGTCATGAAAGCAGGATCAGACAATTTTCGGCAATCCTCAATCCAAGGCATTATGAAGCGGTTAAAGGCGAAAGGTATTGAGGTCATTATCTATGAGCCTGTTATGGAAGAGGATCATTTCTTCCACAGCCGAGTAATTCGCGACCTTTCTACGTTTAAGAGTCAGTCTGATCTCATCGTGGCCAACCGAATGACAGATGAAATTCAGGACGTAGCGGCCAAGGTCTTTACCAGAGATCTTTTTGGCGGGGATTAGGCACAAAAGAAGCTCACTATCAACGAAAACTGATCGTATCATTTCTTTCCACCAACAATATTGGCCGCCAAAACTCAATGACCCGAAAAAAGAAAAACATACTTTATCTGTCCCCCTATTTCTGGCCTGAAGAAATAGGCTCTGCGCCCTATAGCCGTGAGCTGGCCCAATATCTTTCACACAAAGGTTATGACGTTTCTGCACTTACCTTTCGCCCGCATTATCCGAGCATTGAACCCTTCAAGGCCTGGGCCGGAGGTGAACGTGATTTTGAAACCCACGAAAAAATCAAGATTGAACGTGTCGCGGTTAGCCCGCGTGGAAAAGGCGGCTTCAAAGACCGGCTGAAAAACGATCTGCGCTATCTGAAGTCCTGTCTCACACATGCGATCAAAGGATCGTATAGTGATGCGGAAGCCATCTACGCCTATATCCCCAGTGTCCTGACCCTTTATGGTGCCAAAGTCCTGAAAATGAGATCTGGGGCCCCTCTTATTGCTATCGTGCATGACATTGAGAGTGGCCTCGCACATTCCCTTGGCATCACCTCAAAACCCATCATGCTCAAAATCATGCGCATGGTAGAGCGGATCGGGTTAAACTTTGCAGACCATGTCATCGTTCTAACCGAAGGCATGAAAAATGAGATCATCGACATTGGATGCCGCAAACCAATCGACGTATTGCCCATCTGGTCGCAGGTCGCTGACATAGCGCCCATCGACGATGCAGGCCCAGTGCGCGTTATGTATTCTGGAAACTTTGGCAAGAAACAAAACTTGGATCAGTTGCTGCCTCTGCTTTCTCATATTTCTTCGACCCTCCCGGCCGTGGAAATCGTGATGAGAGGCGGCGGTTCTGAGCGGCCTAGGATCGAAGAAGAGGTGCAAAAGCGTGGAATAACCAGTGCTCAATTCCTGGAGCTCGCTCCATCCGACGCCTTCATGGCCTCCCTACAAAGCGCAAACGTGCACCTTGTTCCCCAAGCCCTAAACGTAGCAAATTATGCGCTGCCGTCGAAGTTGTTTTCAGTTATGTCTGCTGGGCGCCCTTTTGTTTGCATCGCCGAAAAAAACAGCCCCCTAGATGTACTCGCACAGGATTCTGGAGCTGGCATTTGTGTTTATCCTGAGGATGAAGCAAAGTTATGTCAGGAAGTAGAGGCACTGCTGTCGGATATTCCACGTCAACAGAAGATGGGTGAATCTGGTCGTCAGTTTGTTCAAAAGAACATGAATCGAGAGACCATCTTGAGCCGGTACGAACAGATCATGTTGAGTAAAGCCCACCAAAGGGCCGCGTAGAGAAATTTGGAAGTTAAAATAATGAAAAAAGCGCTTATCACCGGTGTGACCGGCCAGGACGGATCCTATCTGGCGGAGTTCCTGCTGGAAAAAGGCTATGAGGTGCACGGCATTAAGCGCCGGGCTTCCTCGTTTAATACCCAGCGGGTAGATCACATCTATCAAGATCCCCATGTGGATCACGCCAATTTCAAACTGCATTACGGCGATCTGACCGACACGTCCAACCTCACCCGTATCCTGCAGGAGGTTGAGCCGGACGAGGTCTATAACTTAGGCGCCCAAAGCCATGTGGCGGTCTCCTTCGAGAGCCCGGAATATACCGCAGATGTCGATGCCATGGGCACGCTGCGCCTGCTGGAGGCCATTCGGTTCCTAGGCCTGGAGAAAAAGACCCGGTTCTATCAGGCCTCCACCTCGGAGCTCTATGGGTTGGTGCAGGAGATCCCGCAGCGCGAGACCACGCCGTTTCATCCGCGCAGCCCCTATGCGGTGGCCAAGATGTACGCCTATTGGATCACGGTAAACTACCGTGAAGCCTATGGCATGTATGCCTGCAACGGCATCCTGTTCAACCACGAGAGCCCGCGCCGCGGCGAGACATTTGTGACCCGCAAGATCACCCGTGGACTGGCCAATATCGCCCAGGGTCTCGAGGATTGTCTCTACATGGGCAATATCGACGCGCTGCGCGACTGGGGTCATGCCAAGGATTACGTGCGCATGCAGTGGATGATGCTGCAGCAGGACGCACCGGATGATTTTGTCATCGCCACCGGCGTGCAATATTCGGTGCGCCAGTTCATCACCTGGTCCGCAGCTGAGCTGGGCATCAGCCTGGAATTTAGCGGCACAGGTCTGGATGAGATCGCCACGGTTGCGGCGATTGAAGGCGATATGGCGCCGGCCCTGAAACCGGGCGATGTGGTGCTGCGGATTGATCCACGCTATTTCCGCCCTGCCGAGGTTGAAACCCTGCTGGGGGACCCCACCAAGGCCAAGGAAAAACTGGGCTGGGTGCCCGAAATCACCACCGAAGAGATGTGCGCAGAAATGGTCCGCGAAGACCTGAAAACCGCGCGCCGCCATGCCCTGCTCAAAGAACATGGCATGGACCTGCCCGTGAGTGTGGAGGGGTAGCCGAGATGAAGATCTATGTGGCTGGTCACCGCGGCATGGTGGGGGGCGCAATCCTGCGCCAGCTTGAGGCGCGCCGGGCTGGCGGGGAGGATCTGCAGCTGGTGACCCGCACCAGCGCCGAGCTGGACCTGACCAATCAGCAGCAGGTGCAGAGCTTTATGCAGGCCGAAGGCCCCGATCAGGTTATTCTGGCAGCGGCCAAGGTGGGGGGCATTGTGGCCAACAATTCCTACCCTGCGCAGTTCATCTATGAAAACCTGATGATGGAATGCAATGTCATCCACGCCGCCTATGAGGCCGGGGTGAAACAGCTTTTGCAGCTGGGATCCTCTTGCATCTATCCAAAACTGGCGGCCCAACCGATGGCCGAGGATGCCCTGCTCACAGGGGTTCTGGAGCCCACAAACGAGCCCTATGCCATTGCCAAGATCGCCGGCATCAAGCTCTGCGAGAGCTACAATCGCCAATATGGCGTGGACTATCGCTCGGTGATGCCCACCAATCTCTATGGGCCCGGAGATAATTTCCACCCCGATAACTCCCATGTTTTGCCAGCTCTTATCCGTCGTTTCCACCTGGCCAAGCTGAATGGGGACGCCAGTGTCACCATCTGGGGCAGCGGTGCGCCGCGCCGCGAATTCCTGCATGTGGATGACATGGCTGCAGCGGCGCTGTTTGTGCTGGATCTGCCCCAAGCGACCTATGCAAGCGAGACACAAGAGATGCTGAGCCATATCAATGTGGGCTGCGGCACCGATATCTCGATTCTGGAACTGGCACAGCTGGTGGCCCAGGTCACCGGATTTGAGGGCGAGATCCTGACCGATCCCAGCAAACCTGACGGCACGCCCCGCAAACTGATGGATGTGACCCGGTTGGAACGCCTGGGCTGGAAGGCCTCCATCGAGCTGAACGACGGTATTGCCGAAACCTATCAATGGTTCCTAAAGCAAGACACCAAAAACCTGCGCAGTAAGTGATTTACTGCACAGGACCCTTGGGTCTGAACCAGCGCGCAAACGCCTTTCTTAGTCGCTGCGCGGCTTAAAGACGCCCTCGAAAAAACTGCTCAGCGCCTCATGGGCAGTCAGCGGCAAAACATGGGCAACATACTGATCAGGGCGCACCACAACCATGCAGCCCTTTTTACGGTCAACGCCACGTATCTCAAAAATGTCCCCCGCGTCTTTGTGATCAACGCCAAAGACCTTTTCATGGTCCTGCAGGCCCAGCTTGCCGGTGCGCGGTTTCAAAATTTCAGGCAATTCCTGATCTAACAGCGCATCAAAACTTTGCTGAAAGATAGCGCGCAGATCTATCACCGCATCAATATCCTCATCCTGACCACGGTATTTCTGCACCACCGAGTCAGGATCCTCCATCAGCCACGTGCACAGCCGATAGAGATCGGAGCCCGCCGCGCTGTCCTCTCCCGCAAAGGCATAAATCCGCCAACGCCCATCGGCCTCGGCCACATGGCCCAGCTGCATCTGCATGGCATCTGCAACCCGAACCACTGGCGCGGAATGAAACCGGCGCCCGATTTCAAACCTAGGTGCCAAGGCCTGAAACTGGTCAGGACCCGTCAGTGCCGAAGGCAGGTATTTCACAGCAAGCCCACCGGTGAACTCGAGATTTTCGATGAACTGTTTTTGGAACCGTGGCATATCCCCGCTGTCCAGCTCGGACTCTCCCGGGGGTGCCGACATAATCCGTGCCCACTGGTGATCCGTCTCAATCAACCGCTTTGCCTCTTTCCAGCGCTCAGCCGAGTAACTGCGCAGAAGGTGAGGGTCAGAACGCCCCTGCAGCACCTGCACAAGTTTCCAGCCCAGATTAAAGCTATCCTGCATCGAAACATTCATCCCCTGCCCAGCCTTTGGGCTATGGGTGTGGCAGGCATCGCCAGCGGTAAAGACCCGCGGATTTCGATCCATCCCTTCAGCCACATCATCAAACCTATCTGTTAGCCGGTGACCGATTTCGTAGATGGACCACCACACCACCTCTTTCACGTCGATGGCGTAGGGCTGCATAATTCTGTTGGCCGCCGCAATCATATGGTCAGCTGTGAAATTCCGGCTTGAGACCCGTTCATTGGGGTTCAGCTTGTCCAGTTCGACATACATCCGAAACAGATAGCCCCCCTCACGGGGCAAGATCAGGATGTTTCCTTCTGTGGCGGAGCTGATAAGACATTTCTGACGTACATCAGGAAAGTCGGTATTGGCCAAAATATCCATCACACCCCAGGCTTGATGGGCTGCATCGCCGTGCAGTTCTCCGCCAATTGCAGTGCGCACTTTGGAACGCGCCCCGTCGCAGCCCACCACATAGTTCGCACGTACCGTTTTGGTTTCACCAGCATTGATGCCAGTATTTTCCAAGGTAACGGTTACCGGATGGTCCTCGGTACTCGGGTCAATCACCAGATCCTTCACCCCCCAAGAGTAATCTGGCTCCAGCCGGGTTGGGGCGTTTTTCATCACGTCTAGAAACAGCTCATGCACCCTGGCCTGGTTGATCAGCGCATGCGGCATCTCAGAGGACCCCTCGGGCACATCCTGCACGCGGCCAATGCGACTGATATGCCCCTGGTTCTGCGGATCAGGCGCCCAGAAAGCTGTTTGGTTCACCCAATAGCTTTCCCGCTTGACCGTCTCACCAAAGCCAAAGGCCTGAAACATCTCCATTGTGCGGGTATTGATGCCATCCGCCTGCCCCTTCTCAATTGGCCCGGGTTTTGGCTCTACGATCATTGTCTTGATTTCTGGGAATTGTGCCAGCTGTGCCGCAAGGCACAACCCTGCCGGGCCACAGCCTGCGATCAAAACATCCACCTCCGAAGGCAAAGCTGCAAAGGAATCCCGCACGCGCCATCCTGGCACTGCTGATTTCACATCCGGGTCGCCACCGCGAAAACCCTCTTTGTAGAACTGCATGCCACTCCTCCTTCATTGTTCAACCAGACCTGTCGGGGCCCTTACAGCACTATTAGTAACTATACTTACTATTTTGAGTCAAGAAATTAGTATGTATACTACCTACTATCGCCAGCCGGGCTGTATTAAACAGAAATCATCGAGGCAGAATTACAAAGGGACCGGCAAATGAAAGTTCAGAACATGGCAGGTCACCTGATACGGCGGTTGAACCAGGCCTCCACCCATATTTTTGCAAAGCGCATGCAAGAAACCGGCGTCGATCTCACCCCAGTTCAGTTTGCGGCCATGGACGCAATTGCGTCATATCCGGGGATCGACCAAGCCGGTGTAGCCGCCAGGATCGCCTATGACCGGGCCACCATTGGTGGCGTCATCGACCGTTTGGAGCAAAAGGGGTATGTCCGTCGTAGCGTCAGCACACGTGACCGCCGTGCCCGCGAGGTCCACCTCACGGATCAAGGACTTGCGCTCTTTCAAGATGTCCTGCCCTTGGTTGAACACATGCAGGGTGAAATGCTGGAGATGCTGACAGGTGAAGAACGCTCCGCCTTTTTGTCCTTGGCGCGCAAAGCGCTCGGGAAGGTTGCCACTGATGACGCCAGTTAGCGCGTGACAGGACTGCCGCCTGATTGTGTCAGCGCCCTACCAGTCGACGTCAAACTTTTTAACAATCGCCTGTACCTGCGCATCGCTAAGCATCTTTGGCTGCAGGCCCTGTGTCAAAAGTGCGAGCTTAGCTGTTTCTTCCAGCTCTTCAATCGCATGGGCTGCTGCCCAAAGATCTTTGCCAGCAACAACCGGCCCGTGATTGGCCAATAAAACCGCCGAGCGTTTCCCAGCCAGTCCGCGCACCGCCTCCCCCATGCGATCATCGCCAGGCAGGAAAAACGGTAACAACTGTACTTTTCCCAAGCGCATGATCCCGTAGGGAGTCATCGGTGGCAATACATTGTCTGGATCCGTATCCGGCAACATCGACAGTGCAACGGAATGCGTGGAATGCAGGTGCACAACCGCACCAGTCTGCGCCCGGGTCTCATAAAAGGCGCTGTGTAACGGAATCTCTTTGGTTGGCTGGTCGCCCCCAATGTGACGCATCTGCGCATCCATATGCGAGATCCGACCTGGGTCGAGGAACCCCATCGAAGAACCCGTTGGCGTCACCAGATAGGTGCCATCCGACAGCCGTTGTGAAATGTTGCCCGAAGCGCCACAGGTCAGCCCACGGTCAAACATAGACTTGGCGATCCGGCAGATGTCTTCTCGCGCCCTTGTCTCCTCGCTCATGCCTTGCCCTCCATCTGGGCCAAGGCATCGCCAAAAAACGCCTCACCGCCAAAATTTCCTGATTTTAGGGCCAGGGCCACGGATTGATCAGACATCCGCAGCAAAGGCACACCAGCAGCAATCCGAGGCCCGATTACCAAGGCGCGCGCCTTCAGCCCCTTGACGACAGCGCCGGAGGTCTCACCACCCGCAACAACGATCCGGGCAATCCCGCGTGCCGCCAATTCTGCCGCCAGCTCCGCAAACAGCCCTTCAATCGCGCTTGCCGCCAGCTCTGCCCCCAGGCCCTCCTGCGCCTGGCGAACCACGATCGGATTCGCCGAGGAATAGACCAATGGCGCGCACCGCTGCCCCAAGACCCACTCCGCCAGCCCAGCAACGGTGATTTCCCCATTTACGATCGCCTCAGCGCTGACTTCAAAGCAGGGATTGTCCGCCGCATAGGCTGCGACCTGCCTCCGCGTGGCCTGGGAACAGGATCCTGAGATGACCACTCCGCCCCCGGTTATTGGCGTCCAGTCTGGCTGGGCCGGTTTAGCGCCAAAATTCAGCGGCAATCCCAGCGCAATCCCAGAGCCACCACAAAGCAGCTTAGCGCCCTTTGCGGCAGCGCCAATCTGCAAAAGGTCCGCCTCGGTGATGGCATCAACAACCACCATGCGCGGCAACGCAGGCAGCGCCGCCCGAATAGCACCGCCCCCCTGCATTACTACCTTCGATGGGATATGGGAAACCTGCCAGTCAGTCTGAACAGCCAGAACCCGGCGCAAATCCGGGTCCGTCATCGGGGTAAGCGGGTGGTCCTGCATGCCGCTTTCACTCAGCAGCACATCATTCACAAACAAATGCCCCTGATAGACTGAGCGGCCATTTTCAGGAAACGCCGGACAAACAATCACGGATTGCGCGCCCAATCGTTCCGCCAGAGCCTGTAGAACCGGGCCGATATTGCCTTTGGGCGTGCTATCGAAAGTCGAACAAACCTTAAAGATGATCTGTTCCGCCCCTTGGGCCAGCAACCACTCGCAGGCGGCAAGACTGCTCTGGATCGCCTCCGCCACCGGGGCAGTGCGCGATTTCAAGGCGACGACGCCCGCCCCCAGATCAGCAGGTGCAGGCGCCCCAGGGACTCCAATAAACTGCGCCACCGAGAGACCCGCCTCTGCGATGGTCAGCGCAATGTCAGATGCGCCCGTAAAATCATCAGCGATAACGCCAAGCTTCATGAAGAAATCTCCGAAATCGGACCCTGGTCGAGACGGGTGATATGATCCGCCACGCCCCGTGGGAACAGTTGGCGCACCAATGGATCGTGGCCGGGGATGATAAGGTTAGGCGAAGAGGCTAGTTGCTCAAGCCTGGCAAAACCATCGAGCATATTCTGCAAATCCACCACGATAGGGAAGGGTTTGCGCGCGGTGACATTCTCATAATAATGCGCTGCGTCCGAGGCCAGCACCAGCCAGCCAGCCGCGGTGCGCACCCGCACGCATTGCAGCCCGCGCGAATGACCGCCGATGCAATGCACCGTAACCCCGTCAGCAATCTGACTGTCGCCCGCATGAAAGCTGAGCTTGCCGCGATACAGCCGGGTCACCGCCTCGCAGATATGGCTGGCCGTAAAGGGCGCTTTCAACGTGTCGTGACACATACAAGGGCCAGTGGCAAAGGCCATCTCTGCCTCTTGCAGATGCAGATGCGCGTTGGGAAACAGCGCCAGCCCGCCTGCGTGGTCATAATGCAGATGGGTGACGATTACCTCGGTGATATCCTCTGGCGTTATACCCAATGGGTCCAGGGCTTCACGCGGATCCAACCGGATCGGGCGACCCCGCTGGGCCGCCTCAGCATGGTCATAGCCGGTATCCACCAGGATCACTCGATCGCCGCATCGCAGTAGCCACATGAAAAAATCCATGGCGTGCGGCGCATCGTGATTGTCGTCAAACAGAAAGCTATCCGCACGCCTACGGGCATTGCGGTCAGCATATTTGATTGCATGGACCTCCCAGGTCAACGCCCCGATCATAAGCCCTGTCATCGGATCACCTCATCAAAGAACTGCACCTGTTTTTCGGCAATCATATCAGCGGTACCGACTTCAAACCTCCGGAAATGGGGGCTGGCCAGATGCGCCTCAAAGGCGGCGTGATCATCGTAGATCTCATAGAGGAAGATCATGTCCCCCGCCCGGCAGATATCAAACTGCTGGCAGCCCGGTTCTAAGGCGCGCGACGTGCGGGCATTCTCAACCATTTGCGGTAGGAATTGATCCATCTGGCCGGGTCTAATTTTGAATGTCACACAGACAGCATACATTATGTTTCCTTTCGGCGCAGGCGGGCAAAGATCCGACGCATTGCTGGAAATTGCGCCGTTATCAGCGCGATATTGAGTGACAGCAGGGTGGCAGCGCCTGGGCGCGAAACAAAGCCTGCAAGGCTGCCGTCGGCCAAGAACAACGATCGACGGAAGGTTTCATCAAACAACCCTCCAAGGATGACGCCAATCACCAACGGCGCAATTGGGTATTTCATCAGGTTCATGAAATAGGCCACAAATCCGACCCCCAGCATCAGATACAGATCATTGATACCCCCGCCCACAGAGAACGACCCAATCGCCGTCAGCACCATGACCACCGGTAGGAACACGGTCTGCGGGATGCGCAGGATCTTGATAAACACCCGCGCGGTGAACAGCCCCAGGATCCACATGGTCAAAGAGGCCAGCACCATGATCGCCACCACCCGCAGAATGATATTGGGGTCGATCGTTGGCCCTGGAATAATGTTGTTGATCTTGAAGGCCCCCATCAAGGCGGCTGCTGGCGGTGAGCCGGGAATGCCCAGTACCAATAGCGGGATCAGCGCGCCGCCGATGCAGGCGTTATTGGCGGTCTCAGAAGATAGTAACCCTTCGAGCGAGCCTTTACCAAAGTTCTTGCCATCCTTGGAGACTGTCTTGCCAACACCGTAGGAAACCCAGCCCGCCACGTCTTCGCCCACACCTGGCAGCGCCCCGATACCGGTGCCGATCACCCCGGATCGGGTGATGGTCGGCATATGGCGGCGCACTGTGGCAAGGTTTGGCAAAATGCGCCCCTGCAATGCGACAATTTTTCCCACTTCGATATGACGCAGGCCTTCGATGATCTGCGGCACGGCAAAGGCCCCCATGAGAACCGGCACCACCTGAAAACCAGACAACATATAGGACCAGCCAAACGTGTAGCGCGGCTCAGAGAGCAAAGGATCCATCCCCACCATGGCCATGGCCAACCCGATAAGGCCAGCAATCCAGCCCTTGATCACAAGATCCTCGGACATCAGTGTGCCTGAGAGCAAAATACCAAAGAGCGCAAGCAAAGCCTTTTCCGGGCTGGCGATATTCTTTGACACCAAGAGCAGCACCCAAACAAAGATCAACAGCGCAGCTGTGCCAATCAAGGTGCCAATAAAGGAGGCTGTTGTGGTCAGCCCCAGCGCCTCACCACCACGACCGGCCTTGGCCAACGGGTGGCCATCCATCGCCGTCGCGGCCGAGGCAGCCGTGCCAGGAATATTTAGCAGGATCGACGGATATGAACCGCCATATATGGCACCGACATAGGCACCCAACAGGGCAATCAGGGAGTAATCCAGTGGGATCTTATTGCCAAAGAAGCCCGTCAGGATGGTGACAGCGAGGGTCGCAGTCAGTCCCGGCAAAGCGCCAATGGTGATGCCAAGGAAAACTGATGTCACCAGGTAGACATAGGTCCAGGGGTCGGCCACCAGGGCTGCAAAAGCGCCGCCAAATCCTGCAAGCTGTGAAAATACAAACTCCATCAGGTCCGGCTCCACAACGGTTTGAGGGTCACGTAGTAGTGGTATTCAATGGTTTTGAAGATCAGCCCGCCACGGTTTGGCACATTCTGGCGAAACCCAAAGGCCATGGCGCAGACCAGCACCAGCGGCGCAACGAGGGCAATCGCCGGGATGGCCCGCGCCACAGGATCGCCCCGGCCAAGGATCAGCACCCAAAGCGTCAACCCCAGCCACAGAGCCAATGTTAGCCAATCATCATCATGCAACCGCCACTCCGCACGCGGCAGATGCATCATCATCGCATAGCCTCCGGCCAAGGCCACAACCCCCGCCGCCACTATCATGCGTCGCGGATGCCCTCCGTGATACCCGTAGATCAGTGCGGTGATCAAAAGCCCTGATCCAATGACAAAATCGACACGTGGCACCAGGCCCGCGATATAGAAGAAAAGGACCACGCTGATCGTTGTGAACCGCAACGCCTCGGTCCGGTTCCACCCGATCCCCACAGAGCTGAGCGCCCGCTTCGCTCCGCCTGCTGTGACCGCGATCCGCATCAGAACCAACGAGAGCACCAACAAGGCACTGAAAATGCCAAGCGGCACAAGCGCTGCGGAGTTGTACCAATCACCCCCCTGCACCCCTGCCCGATTTTCACCCCAAAGCGGAATGAGGGAGGTGCGCCACAGAAAAAACAACGACAGCAAAAGAAGCGCTAAGGACGCCCAGAAATCACGCGCCCGCAAAACCGCCAACTGCTCCGCCTCAATTCCGACCACCCCATCCGAAACCCTGTCAGGTGCCTGTGGTTTGGCCCGAGATAGAGCCGGTTTTATTTCGTTTTCGCTGTTGTCCTTGACCACCGTCGCATTCCCATCTTTCACCTGTTCAAAACCCAATCCGGGCGCCTATTAGAAAGGACGCGGCAG
This sequence comes from Roseobacter sp. MED193, assembly GCF_000152965.1. GTDB lineage: Bacteria > Pseudomonadota > Alphaproteobacteria > Rhodobacterales > Rhodobacteraceae > Pseudophaeobacter. The sequence goes on from NZ_AANB01000005.1 coordinate 105,087, forward strand.
AGCCACGTCCTCTCCTGCTTCTGCGGATCTGTCGGGCTAGGGTTTTTCAATACCCAAAGAGGCCGGATCTACGGTGGTCGCGCCCAGATCTTTCAGGGTGTAGGCAAAATTGGCTTCCAGCGTAGAAAAGATCTTGCTGGCCTCGTCGCCATATTGCCCCCCGACATCGTAGTTGTTAGCAGCGGCCCATTCCGCAACGGCATCACCCGACATTGCTTTTTCAAAGGCAGCGCCCAGGGCCGCCTTCACATCGGCGCTGGCCGAACTATGCACGGCAAAGCCAATGGCCTGTTTCAAAGGCAGGTATTTGTCGAGACCTTCATAGGATGAGAAGGCCGAGGGAACTGTCATGCCAGCGATCTGAGCACTCTCAGGAGTCAGCATCGCCAAGGGCTTCAACTGCCCCCCCTGGATCAGAGCCGCCTGCTCCGCCAGTGAGGTCACAACCAACTGTACTTCGCCCGCAATGGCGGCTTCTTGACCGGGGGCAGAGCCCTTGTAGGGGACGAATTTGAACTCAACTCCGGCACCATTCTGGATCGCCAAGAGATTTAGATGGTGGATCGATCCCGCACCGGAGGCCGCTGCAGGAATGGTCCCTGGCGCGGCCTTGGCCGCATCGACCAATTCTTGGATTGTTGAATAGGGAGAAGTCGCAGGCACCGAGATCAGATCCGGCGAGCCGCCAACGATAAAGGGATACCAATAGTCGAATTTCTTGTCCCAGCCCCCCTGGACTGCCGCTGTCACGTTGGATTCCGACAGGCCCACCAACGTATAGCCATCATCGGGCTGGTTCATCACATAGACCATGCCGTTGGACCCCGCGACACCGCCAGTCTGGTTGGTCACATTGATCGATACCGGCAGGTGCTTTTCCATCTCTGCCATGATCATGCGGTTAATGGTGTCGGTGCCGCCACCTGCCCCCCAGACCACCGCAGCTGTAATGTCACGGTAGGGATAGTCCTGCGCTGACACACCGCCGGCCAGCCCTACAGCATAGCCGCCAAGCAGCGCCGCCAGACCAAGCGTTCTACCAAATTTGAGTTCCATATCATGTCCTCCCAGACTCAATGCGTTTCCTATTGCATCTTTTTACGTATGCATTAATAAATGCTTGTCAAATTTATTAATAGATCTCTGCAGCGAAATCAGCCAAAGAGGTAAGAAAAGGAACGCGTGACCATGGCCAACACTTTCGAGATCGCAGTATTTTCAGGCGACGGCATCGGCCCCGAAATCACAGGGCCCACGGTAAAAATCCTGCGTCTCATGTCAGAGGTTTCCACGGGCTATGACCTCAGTTTCGCCGAGGCTCCCGCAGGGGCCGCGCATTACGCAAAAACCGGAGAATCTCTGCCTGAGACCTCCATGCGGATCGCCCAAAACGCAGATGCGATTCTGCTCTCAGCCATGGGACTGCCCGACGTGCGCTATGAGGATGGCACCGAGATTTCACCGCAGATTGATCTGCGCAAGGCGCTGACGCTTTTTGCTGGCGTACGCCCGGTAACGGTCCGCCCAGGCCAGTTGACGCCGTTGAAAATGCCGGCAGGTAAGGAGATCGACTTTGTCTTGGTACGGGAAAGCACCGAGGGTCTCTTCCACACCCAGGGCTGCGGCGAAGTCACAAAAGACGAGGCCCGTGAGACCCTGCTCATCACCCGCGAGATCTCAGAAAAGCTGTTCGAGTTCAGCTTTAATCTGGCCAAACAACGCCAAACCGCCGGCCGTGGCCAGGGGCGCGTGACCTGCGTAGACAAGGCCAATGTGTTCCGCGCCTTTGCCTTTTTCCGCGAGATCTACGACGCCGAAGCGGCAAAGCACCCAGATCTGACGGCAGATCACGCCTATGTTGATGCCACTGCTTTGTGGATGGTGCAAAAGCCCTGGGACTTTGACGTTCTGGTCACCGAAAACATGTTTGGTGACATTCTTTCCGACCTAGGTGCCGGGTTGATGGGCGGGCTGGGTTTAGCTCCTTCTGCCGATATCGGGTTAGACCACGCCGTGTTTCAGCCCTGCCATGGATCTGCCCCGGATATTGCCGGTCAAGGCGTGGCCAACCCTTTCGCCATGATCCTATCAGCGGCGATGATGCTGGAGTGGCTGGGCATAAAACACGACAATGACGCGCTGCGAACCGATGGCCAGCGCCTGCGCGAGGCAGTCGAGAGCGTCGTTGCCAGTGGTCAAATTCTAACCAGAGACCTGGGCGGCTCAGCCAGTACCAAAGATGCGGCCAGCGCGGTCGAAGCGCTCTTGGCGATGGCGCCCGCATGACCTCTGCTTCACCTATAAAAGTTGCCTGCGTTGGGGCTGGCTATTTCAGCCAGTTCCACTACGCAAGTTGGGCCCGGATGGAAAATGTTACCCTGGTGGGCTCCTGCAACCGAGGCATCGAAAAGGCCCGCGCGACCGGTCTGGCAGCCTATGACGATCTGGCGCAGATGTTGGTGGAAACTGCCCCGGATCTGCTCGACATCATCTTGCCGCCCGTTGCGCATGCGGCGTGCATCCGGATGGCGCTGGCTGCTGGGGTAAAAACCATGATCTGTCAAAAACCCTTTTGTCGGGATCTTTCAGAGGCCCGCGAAATGGTCTCTCTGGCCAAGGCCCAGGGGGCCCGGATTATTGTGCATGAGAACTTTCGGTTTCAGCCCTGGTACCGCGCAATGAAGCAAGCGCTGATGCGCAGCGATATTGGAACCGTCCAGCAGCTGACCTTTCGACTACGCCCTGGTGACGGACAGGGGCCAAAGGCCTATCTTGCGCGCCAGCCCTATTTTCAAACAATGGAACGGTTCCTGGTGCATGAGACCGCGGTGCACTGGATAGATACTTTTCGCTACCTGTTGGGCGACCCCATAGCCATCTATGCAGATCTGCGGCAGGTGAACCCTGTGATCGCTGGGGAAGATGCAGGCTATATTCTCTCAGAGCATCCCGGCGGCGTACGCGCGCTATTTGACGGCAACCGTTCCCTGGATCACGCCGCTGAAAACCACCGCCGCACCATGGGCGAAGCCCTGTTGGAGGGCACGGAAGGCAGCATTACGCTCACCGGCGATGGCGCGCTGCATTTGCGCCGCTTTGGGGCCCAAAATCAAATCTGCCTTCTGGCCCCGGACACCTGGGACGGATTTGGCGGCGATTGTGTTCACCACTTGCAGTCCCACGTCATTTCTGGCCTTCTTGGCGCAGGTGACTTTGAAAACGAAGCCGCCAGTTATCTGCGTGTCATCGAAATCGAAGAAGCGGTTTATCACTCCGCGCAGACAGGCAGAAAGATAAGTTTGGAGACAGAGTGACACCTCTATCGGAGAAACCGCCATCCAATTCGCAACGGGCCTATCAGGCCCTGCGTGACATGATCTTTTCTGGCGAGCTTGCCCCTGGATCTGATCATTTGGAAAGCGAAATGGCGTCCCGTCTGGGCGTGTCACGTACCCCCGTACGTGAGGCTGCGCTGATGCTGGAGAGCCAGGGGTTGCTGGAGCTTCGACCGCGCAAAGGGGTGCGCATCCTGCCTGTGTCACCGGATGACATGGCTGAAATCTACGATGTCTTGACCGAACTGGAATGCCTTGCCGCCCGCAGCGCCGCAGAGAAGAGGCTTACAGACAAGAGCTTGCAGACCCTCACCAATGCGATCGAGAGTATGGAGCTGGCCGTTTCCGCAGGGGATCTAGAACAATGGGCCCAATCTGACGACGCTTTCCACCGCGAACTGGTTCGGTTGGGTGGCAATTCTAGGGTCACGGCGATTTTTGAGATGATGAACGACCAGGTGCGCCGCGCGCGCGCCGTCACCCTGTTCATGCGGGATATGCCAGTGCAATCCAACGAGGACCACCGCCAGGTCTATGAGGCCATCAAAGCCGGGGATGCGAAACGCGCCGGGGAGGTCCACCGGTCCCATCGGCAGAACGCCAAACAGATGATGCTGGATCTATTGCAAAAGCACCGCCTGCTGAGCGTCTGACACTCCTGCCCCAAGGCGAGATCACAGAAAACAAAGAAGGCGGCCCCTAAAACAGGAGCCGCCTTTTCTAATTGCACATCACAGCGGCTTAACCGCCAAAATCATCCAGCATGATATCTTCGCGGTCCACACCAAGATCCACCAGCATGTTGATCACCGATTGGTTCATGATGGGCGGACCACACATGTAGAATTCACAGTCTTCAGGGGCCGGGTGGTTCTTGAGGTATTCCTCAAACAGCACGTTATGAATAAAGCCGGTATAGCCTTCCCAGTCGTCTTCGGGCATCGCGTCTGACAGGGCGACATGCCAGTCGAAGTTATCGAACTCTTTCGCGAGCGTGTCGAAGTCCTCGACAAAGAACATCTCTTTCTTGGACCGCGCACCGTACCAGAAGCTGATCTTGCGATCCCGGTTTTCCAGGCGCTTGAGCTGGTCAAAAATATGGCTGCGCATCGGCGCCATACCGGCGCCCCCACCGATGAAGACCATCTCTTTTTGCGTGTCGCGGGCAAAGAATTCGCCAAAGGGACCAGAGATCGTAACCTTGTCACCGGGCTTCAGGTTGAAGATATAGCTCGACATCAGACCAGCGGGGATGCCCTCGGAACCGGGAGGCGGCGAGGCCACCCGAACGTTGAGCATGATCATGCCCTTTTCATCCGGGTAGTTCGCCATGGAATAGGCACGTTCAACGGGCTCATCCACCACCGACTCATACTGCCAGAGGTTAAAGCGGTCCCAGTCCTCGCGGTACTCTTCCTCGATGTCAAAGTCCGTGTATTTCAGCGCATGGGCCGGGGCTTCGATCTGGATGTAGCCACCAGCGCGGAAATTCACATCCTCGCCTTCGGGCAGATCCAGCACCAGGGCCTTGATGAAGGTGGCGACGTTCTCATTAGAACGCACGGTGCATTCCCACTTTTTAACGCCGAACACTTCTTCGGGCACTTCCACTTCCATGTCCTGTTTGACCGCAACCTGACAGGACAAACGGTCGCCGCAGCTGGCCTCACGCTTGGTGATATGGCCTTCCTCAGTCGGCAGAATAGATCCGCCACCAGAATGCACCTTGACCCGACACTGGGCACAGGTGCCGCCGCCGCCACAGGCCGAAGGTACAAACAGCTTTTCCGCCGCCAGCGTCTGCAACAGTTTACCACCTGCAGGCACCGAGATGGTTTTCTCGCCGTTGATGGTGATGTTCACATTGCCGGTCGACACCAGCTTGGAACGGGCCGCGATAATGATGCTGACAAGCGCCAGAACAATCAGGGTGAAGAGGACAATGCCAAGTCCAAAAGTAGCCATTGTGTCAGCCCCCTTACAGTTTCACGCCACTGAAGGACATGAAGGCCAGCGCCATCAATCCCGCAGTGATGAAAGTGATGCCAAGCCCCTGCAAACCATCAGGAATGTCAGAATATTTCAGCTTTTCGCGCACACCGGCCATGGCGGTAATCGCCAGTGCCCAGCCAAAGCCCGAAGACAGACCATAGGTCGCCGCCTCGGCAAAACCATAGTCGCGCTCCACCATAAACAACGAGCCACCCAGGATGGCGCAGTTCACGGTGATCAGCGGCAGGAAGATCCCCAGCGCGTTGTACAGTGGCGGGAAGTATTTATCCAAAACCATCTCGAGGATCTGCACCAAGGCCGCGATGACGCCAATATAGGAAATCAGACCAAGGAAGGTCAGATCCACATCCGGGAAACCGGCCCAGGCCAGCGCGCCGGGCGCCAGCAGGTAGGTCAGGATCAGGTTGTTGGCAGGCACGGTGATAGCCTGCACGATCATCACCGAAATGCCCAGACCGATAGCAGTCGAGATCTTCTTGGAGACAGCGATGAAGGTACACATGCCGAGGAAGAAGGAGAGGGCCAGGTTCTCAACAAAGATCGCCTTGACCGCGAGGGAGAGGAGCGCTTCCATCAGTGGGCCTCTACAACTTGAATTTTATGTTCACGCTCTTCCACCTGATCTGGTTTCCAGGTCCGGAAGGCCCAGATCAAAAGACCGATGATGAAAAAGGCCGAAGGCGGCAGCAACAGCATCCCGTTTGGCACATACCAGCCACCGTTGTTCACGGTTTCCAGAATGGTGACGCCAAACAGCGAGCCAGAGCCGAAGAGCTCGCGGACAAAGCCCACCAGCATCAGGATCAGACCATAGCCCAAGCCGTTGCCAATGCCGTCGATGAAGGAGGCCACGGGCGGGTTCTTCATGGCAAAGGCTTCGGCGCGGCCCATGACGATACAGTTGGTAATGATCAGGCCAACAAAAACCGACAGGGTTTTTGAGATCTCAAAGGCATAGGCCTTGAGCACCTGATCCACCAGGATCACCAGCGAGGCGATGATCACCATCTGCACGATAATCCGGATCGAGCTGGGGATCTGGTTGCGCAGCACCGAGATGAACATGGACGAAAACGCCGTCACCAAGGTCACCGCGATGGTCATCACCAGCGCCACCTTGAGCGAAGAGGTCACCGCCAGGGCAGAACAGATGCCAAGCACCTGCAGGGTGATCGGGTTATTGTCGACCAGCGGGTCGAGCAGCATTTCCCTACGTGTCTGGGACATCAGATATCTCCTGCTTTGAGATTGGCAAGGAAAGGCGCATAGCCGGTTTCGCCCATCCAGAAGCGCACCAGATTGTCGACACCCACAGAGGTCAGCGTCGCACCTGACAGGGCATCCACATGGAACTCTTTGCCAGCAGCGGTCGTAGTTTTGGCGACAGTGATCTGCAATTCACCTGCCTCATCGGTCAGACGTTTGCCATTCCACAGCGCCTTCCAGCGGGGGTTGTCCACCTCAGCACCCAGACCGGGGGTCTCGGCATGGCTGTAGAACTGCAGGCCAAAGATGTCATTGGCGTTTTCTTCCACGGCGATAAAGCCATAGAGCGTTGACCACAGACCATAGCCATGCAGCGGCAGGATCACCTTGTCGATCTCGCCTGCATCGTCTTTCAGCAGGTAGACAGTCATATATTTTGACTGACGCCCAATCGAGGCTGGGTCATCCTCCAGCGCAATCGAAGTCGCCGGATCATCCGCTGAGGCGCGATCATCAAAACTGGCCACATCGAAGTCATCGTTAAACTGACCAGTGGCCAGCTCCAGAATGCGTGGCTCGAAGGATGCGTTAAAGGCCTCTGTCACGTTGACACCAGGTTCATAAAGACCTGCGACCTGCAGAATGTTGATCTGCTTGTCCTTCAGCTTGTTGGCCTCCTGCGTCGGACGCAGGGCCACGGCCGCCGCCGAAACAATCATCGAGGCACAGAGACAAAGCGCCACGGCGACAAACAGGGTTTTGCCAGTGGAATCCGGCGAGGCCTCAAGGAAGCGCTGGAGAGCGCCTTTTTTGGTTTGCTCAGACATGACGCTTCGCTCTCCGTTTGATATTGGCCTGCACGACAAAATAGTCGATCAGCGGCGCAAAGACGTTGCCGAACAGGATGGCCAGCATCATGCCTTCTGGGAAGGCCGGGTTGATCACCCGGATCATCACCACCATGAAGCCAATCAGCGCGCCATAGATGTAACGGCCCAGATTGGTGTGGCTGGCCGAGACCGGCTCGGTAACCATAAAGACCATGCCAAAGGCAAAACCACCGGTGACCAGATGCCAATACCAAGGCATCGCGAACATCGGGTTACTGTCCGAGCCGATGGTGTTGAGCAGCAGCGAGAAACCCACCATGCCCGCCATACAGCCAACGATCAGACGCCAGTTGGCGATCTTGGTGATCAACAGAAAGGCCAGACCGATGAGGCAGGCAATCGTAGAGGTCTCGCCAAAGGAGCCCTGGATCGTGCCGACAAAGGCATCCATCCACTCAATCCCGTTGGCCGCCAGCTGATCAAAGCCCTGCGACGCGGAAACCGAAAGCGCCGTCGCGCCGGAAAAGCCATCCACGGGCGTCCAGATGCTATCGCCCGACATATAGGCCGGATAGGCAAAATACAGGAAGGCCCGGCCCGTCAGCGCCGGGTTGAGGAAGTTCTTGCCAGTGCCGCCAAAGACCTCTTTGCCAATGACAACGCCAAAGGCGATGCCCAGGCCCACTTGCCACAATGGAATGCTGACCGGCACGATCAGCGCATAAAGCATCGAAGTCACCAAGAAGCCCTCGTTGACTTCATGGCCGCGCACCGTGGCAAAGATCACCTCAAAAATACCACCAACAACCAAAGTGGTGATATAGATGGGCAGGAAATACAGCAGACCATGCAGCATATTGCCCAGCGGGTTTTCAGGATTGAACCCAATGCCAAGCGCCTCGATCACAGCCGCACGCCAGCCGGAGGCACCATAGGTACCAATGGCGGTGTTAACCTGAAGCCCCGTGTTATACAGGCCAAACAGAATACAGGGGATCGTCGCGATGACCACATAGGTCATGATCCGCTTCATATCGATATAGGACCGCGCATGAGGTGCAGCGGTAGTGACCGTCTTTGGTGTGTAGAGGAAGCTTTCCACCATCTCATAGATGGGGAACAGTTTCTCCCACTTGCCGCCCTTGGTAAAGTTCGGCTCGATGCGGTCAAAAAAGTTACGGAGACCCAAGAGACTATCCCTCCTTTTCGATCTTCGTCAGACTGTCGCGCAGCGCCAGTCCGTATTCGTATTTTGCCGGGCAGGCAAAGCCGACCAGCCCGAGATCTTCTTCGTCCAGTTCCAGCGCACCCAGCGCTTGGGCCTGATCGGTATCCATTACCAGCAACGCACGCAAAAGCTGCGTTGGCAGATAGTCCTGCGGCATCAGCTGCTCAAAGGTGCCGGTAGGCACCATGGCGCGACGCCCGCCGTTGAGGTTCGATGTCAGCGCATAGAGCTTTTTGGAGAACAATGAGCCAAGCACCGGCTGCACCGCATATTTGCTCGCCATGGGGCGGATCCAGCCCATGGGGATTTGCTTGTGATCTTCTTCGATCACGGTGATCTGACGCGCGTAGCGACCCAGGTAGCCATCGGCCCCTTCGCCTGCACGTCCCGACAGGATCGAACCGGAAATCATCCGTGGTGCCGCAGCACTGTCGAGCTCACCAGCCAGCAGCTCCGCCATCGACGCCCCAACGCTGGTGCGGACCAGACGTGGCTTGCTCACCAATGGGCCCGTGAGGGCCACAATACGTTCGCCACTCACCACACCCGTTTTCAGCAGACGGCCAATGGCGATCACATCCTGATAGCCAATGCTCCAGACAGTCTTAGTGGCGGTGGGGGGCTCGATGAAATGCATATGGGTGCCAGCAAGACCCGCAGGATGCGGACCGTCAAAACCGACAACCTCAACGCCATCTGCGCTGGGGATGGATGCGTCGCCCGACTGACAGAGGTAAGTCTTCCCCTCACTCAGAACCGCGATAGCCTTAAGCCCCGCAGCAAACTCATCCGCTGCCTGGTTGATGATCACACTGGCATCCGCAGCCAGAGGTTCTGATTCCATCGCCGTCACATAGATCGCTGCTGGGCGTGTATCGGATGCGGGCACCTTGGAATAGGGCCGGGTGCGGAACGAGGTCCACAGACCCGCCGCACAAAGACGCTCAGCCAGACCTTCTGCAGTAGAGACATCTCCCACCGATGAGAAATCGACAGGCTCTGCCGCTGTCGCGTCCACTTCGATCTCGACGCTTACCAGCACCCGGCGGGCACCACGGTTCACCGCTTTGACGCGGCCCGACACCGGCGAGACCACCTGCACATCGGCTGTGTCCTTATGGGCAAAGACCGGGGCGCCAGCGGCGATGACATCGCCCTCTTGCACCGCAAGACGGGGTTTCAAACCTAGGTAGTCGCTGCCCAGCAAGGCAACGGTCCTGACTGCCGGACCATCGTGAATTTCCTGCGCGGGAGCGCCCGCAACCGGAAGTTCGAGTCCTTTTCGTAGCTTGTAATGCCGCAACTCTATCTCTTCTTCTTTTGCTGTTGGTCAGAGCCAACATCTCTGGGCCGTTGTTCGGATTCGGCCTGCAAATAGTCTGATCTGGATCAATTTCCCACCGGGAAAATGAAAAAGCCTCGTATCGTGTCATTCACGACCATACGCGACCTTGATTGACAGGGCCGCGAATAGCGTACAATAGAAGGGCGTTTCAAGGGTAGGTGAATAAATGGCTCGCTTCTTTGTTGTTGCACTGATGTTTATTTTGGCAGCATGCAAATCAGACCCACTCACGTTGAAGTTCAGCGGTGAGACCATGGGCACGACATATAACATCGTGGCAATCGACAAAACCGCAGATCTATCACCAGAGACGCTGCAAGCCGACATCACCGCAGCACTGGCCAAGGTGAACAGCCAGATGTCAAACTGGGACCCGAACTCTGAAATCTCACAGTTCAACAGCGCCCCCACCACTGATCCGGTCGCGATCTCGCCCGAACTGGCCCGCGTTGTGGCGGCCGCCAATGAGATCCATCGCAAAAGCGAAGGCCTGTTTGATGTGACCCTTGGCCCCCTGATCGAAATCTGGGGCTTTGGCGCCCGCACCGCCGACAGCCCCGTCCCTGCTGATGAAGAGATCGCCGCCGCACTGAAAGTCGTGGGCCAGGGCAAAATCCTCTCGCTGTCGCAGGATGACCTGACGCTCCGCAAAAACCTGCCGGAGACCTCCGTCTATCTTGCGGCCATCGCCAAGGGCTATGGTGTGGATCAGGTTGCCGCTGTTCTGGCCGAGGCCGGTATCACCGACTACATGGTTGAAATCGGTGGTGATCTGGTCACCGCAGGGCTGAACCCCAATGGGGAAGCCTGGCGCATTGGCATTGAACGCCCCGATTCGGCCAGCCAGACGATAGAGGAAATTGTCGATGTCTCGGGGCTTGGCATGGCCACATCAGGGGATTACCGCAACTACTTTGAGCAAGACGGGACCCGTTATTCTCACATCATCGATGGCGTCACCGGCCGCCCGATCACCCATGGAACAGCCTCTGTTACGGTGCTGGCGGAGAATGCCATGATGGCCGACGGTTGGGCAACGGCGCTGCTCGCCTTGGGTCAGGAACGCGGGCTTAAGATTGCCGAGGCCGAGGGCCTCGCGGTTTTGTTCATTGCACGCCAGCCTGATTCCGGTGAAACAGGCTTTGAAACCACGACCAGCACGCAGTTCTCCAAACTGCAGTCCAAGCAATAAGGATAGATCCAATGGCAACCTTTCTTTTCACCTTTGGGTTTTTGGCGCTGATCATGCTGGGCATGTCGCTGGGCGTTTTGCTGATGGGCAAGACGATCAAGGGCAGCTGCGGCGGGCTAAACGCCATTTCAGGCGCCGATAAATGTGTGGTCTGCAGCAAAGACATCGATCCAGACAGCCCGCTGCGCGACAAGTTGCAGTGCAAGCGCGCCCGCAAGATGGTCGAGCAGATGGAAGCAGAGATGCGCGCGGAGAGCTAGCATCTGTTTCAATCCGCCGGGTAAATGTTCGAAAGGCAGTCGCTGTGGCTGCCTTTTGCTTTGTAATACTACGTTGAAACGGTGGCAAAAATAATTGCCCCTGCTCTCGTAAAGAGGCTAGGATTTTTACGGCCTGCAGCCTGTATTCAGGCCTGAGGCCCGCCGTTGATTTGCTAGGGCTTCATGCGCCTTTTTATATTTGCCCCGGAAGAGCCAAATGACCACAAACCGCCTGGCGGCCACCGCGCCTGCCTCTTCAGATCGTCGCGACATCTACTGGTGTGACGGTCTGCCTGCTGCGCCTGCAACGCCGCGAGACCCTTTGCCCCAAGTAGATGTGGCTATCATTGGGTCAGGCTATACTGGATTAAACGCCGCCCTGGTCACAGCACGGGCCGGAAGATCAACACTGGTCCTGGATGCAGGCGCGCCCGGCTGGGGCTGTAGCACCAAAAACGGCGGCCAGATCAGCACCAGCATCAAACCCACATTAAAAATGTTGACCTCACGCTACGGCGCGCAAAAGGCCCGCGCCATTCGCCAGGAAGGCATTGATGCGCTGAATTGGATTGATGGGTTCATCCAGTCAGAGGCGCTTGATTGCGATTTTGCCCGCTGCGGGCGCTATCAAGCGGCCCATAGCCCCAAGCATTTTGACGCTCTGCTGATGTTCTGAACAAGACCGAAGGCGCAGAAGCCTATGCCATTCCGCGCCACCAGCAACATACCGAGCTGGGCTCGGAAACCTATTTTGGTGGGGTGGTCTTTCCACACCATGCCTCGCTGGATCCGGCAAAATACCACCGGGCCTTGCTGAATACGGCAATTGAAGCCGGGGTCCATGTCACCGGCAACTGCGCTTGATGGGTTAAAGTTCCCAACCCGACCCTTTTATCGCGGCACCCCGTGGTTCCTGCCCGCCGCCGTTAGCTGGTATCGCTGGAAGGACCAGTTGGAACTGCACCGCGCCGCGCGCAACAACTAGGGCATCGGCACAAAAGCCAGTGTCAGCAGAGACGCAGCCGCGATCAAACCAAAGAGCCACAGCTGCCAGCGCGGCCCCTCGGCCTTCCAGACCCGACGATAGCGGTTGCCCGCCAGCACCGCCAAGAAAATCAAAATGGTGGCGATTAACGGCGTCAGTGTGATCTGCGAGGCAAGCAAGCTATTCCCCCTAAGGCATTTTGTCGTCTAAGCTACCCTAAGGCACTATGGTGTCTGACCTGAATGACACAGCACAGGACCATTAGACAACCAGGCGCAGCCAACAACAGGGAGCATTTCAACATGCCAAGTTCTTATCAGGCCCCCAGCCGCGGGGATCAGGCCAAAAAGACCACTCATAGCCAGTCCGCCCAGAGCAATATCTCACACGAAACGGCTATTGTTGGCCAGCTGATCAGCAAAAAGGGCGGCACCACCTATACCATCACCTCAAGTGATACGCTCAGCACGGCTGTCACCGTTTTGCGCGATCGTCGCATTGGTGCGCTGCTTGTCACTGGCGAAGGTGGAGCCCTGGAGGGGATCCTGTCAGAGCGCGATATCGTGCGAAAACTGGCGGAAACACCTGGTCAAACCCTGCCACAAACCGTGGGTGAGAACATGACCAGCAAGGTTGAAACCTGTTCGCCCAGCGATCCTCTGGTGGCGGTCCTGCGGCGCATGAACGAGGGGCGTTTCCGTCACATGCCGGTGGTCGATGACGGCAAACTCTGCGGGATGCTGACCATTGGCGATGTGGTCAACTACCGCCTGAACGAACTGGAATATGAAGCGCTGCAGCTTAAACAGATGATTGTCGGCTAATAGCCTCTGCCCTTTTGCCATCGGCGGCGAAAGGGCAACTCCCCAACTCTTAGTCGTCAGACATGATCGGAAAACGTCTGCCAGTGATGTGCAGCAACTCCTGCACCGCTGTCACCAGTGCCGGGCCAACGCTTTCAGTGACCTGCTCATCCGTCAGGTCCGATTTGCGCGCGCCGCTCAGAAAGGCGACCGGTTCCCCAAATTCCGAGGGGCGATAGGGCGCGGCAATAGCGTTGATGGTGGCGTTGAACCGTTGTTCTCCGCGCACAAAAGCATAGCCATCGCTCAACAGGCTGGACTGCGCTTTCCCGCCAAAATCCTGATACAGGGCCTGATCCTCAGCGGACATGGCCTGCGTCAGCTTTGCCAGCTCGCTGCGCGCCAAGGCCCCCAGGAAGGCCGCCCCCGAAGACGACTGCAACATCGGCATCCGATAGCCAACGTTGAGCCAGGTGGTGGTGGAATTGCGCGGGCGCCAAGTCTTGACGATCAGCATCTTGCCATCGTCCTGAATGGCCACACCAATCAGGGTCTTGGTGGCATCCGCCAGCTTTTGCATGATCGGCCCGGCTGTTTCCACAAAACCAAAAGAGGCCCCCGCGATATTGCCAAGTGCCAGGGCCGCAGGCCCAAGGCGATATTTGTCGTGGTGATGGCCATGGGTCAGATACCCAAGTGCACATAGGGTAAAGGTCAGCCGCGACACGGTAGAACGCGGCAGACCCGTGCGCTCTGAGATCTCCAGATTGCCAAGACCATCGTCATTGGGTCCAAAAGCCCGGAGCACATTGAGGCCGCGCGCCAGAGTATTGGCAAATCGCTTGTCGTCTTTCAGATCTGGCATCGCCTCAAGTCCTAGCGGTGGTTAGAAATTCCAACGTATAGAATTTCTTGCAAATGAAAAACCCCGTTCATTTCGCTGTCATCGACAACACTAAAGAAATCGACGGAAAGCCGACAATCAGTGCCAGAACAACCACATCAACGCACAAGAACCGCCAGATGCCAGCAAAGACGGTGCCGATTGGCGCGGCCTTGCCCACCACATTTGACAGGACAAAGACGTTCAACCCGACGGGCGGTGTAATCAGACCAATCTCCAACAGCTTGACCACCACGACCCCAAACCAGATCAGGTTCATTCCGTAAGATTCCACCAGCGGCACCACCAGGGGCAGGGTCAGAACCATGATCCCGATCGGATCCAGGAACATACCCAGCATCAGGTAGACGGCACAGATGCAGATCAGCAGCACCACAGGCGAAAGCTGCGCATCCGCCACCGATTGCACCAGAGCTGGCGCCATACCTGTAAGCGCAATTGCTGCCACAAAGATTTTCGCCCCTGCCGCCACCACAAAGATCGCTGAGGTCTGTACGCAGGTCTCGCGCACCGCCTCCCAGAGCCCCTGCAGGGTCAAACGTCTCTGGGCAAAGCCAATCAGCGTGGTCACAACCACACTCACCGCCGCTGCAGCCGTCGCCGTGAAAAAGCCGCCGTAGATGCCGATTACAATGATCAAGAAGATCAACGCCGCTGGCCAGGCTTCACGCACGGCGGCCATTTTTTCGGACCAACTGGCAGCTGCGCCCTGCTCAGGAACAAGTTTGGGATTGACACGGATCCACACCCAGATCACCAAAACAAAACCTGCCAGTGTCAACAACCCAGGTAGTACACCGGCCAGGAACAGCTTACTGACCGAGGTTTCGGTAAAGATCGCATAGATGATGAACAGGATGCTCGGCGGGATCAGCGATCCCAGGGTGCCACCCGCAGCGACACTCGCCGTGGCCAGGCGGGGATCGTAGCCCAGTCGCAACATCTCGGGCGTGCAGATCTTCCCCATGGTCGAAGCACAGGCGAGGCTGGAGCCGGTGATCGCAGAAAACCCGCCGCAGCCCATGACCGAAGCCACTGCCAACCCGCCGCGCTGACGCACCAGCCAGACCTTGGCCGAGTTGTAAACAGCCGTGGTGATGCCTGCACGATAGGCAATATTGCCAAGTGCGACGAACAGCGGGATCATCGACAGGTCAAAACTGTGCACCAGATCAAAGGAGTTGGAAAACACCAAAGACGAGGTCGCGCGAATGGCCCGCTCGGGCATGAATGTGCCGGTCCTGAAGGCAAAGATAGTAAAGGCGGCCAGCGTGGCTACCCCAATCAATGCAAAGGCAATCGGCACCCGCATCGCCAAGAGTACCAGCATCAGGCCAAAGGCCACTAATCCAATCGTTGCCGGATCCATGAAGTCTATTCCCGAAATTGAAGTGTTCTACGAAGCGCACCGACCCTCAGCAGCCGACGCGCCGGGGACGCGATCTTGTTGTGAAAAGGGCGCGCTCCGGTAACCCGTCAGCTAACCTGTCAGTGGCCTGTGGGTTCAAAATTGAGGGTCTTGCCGCGCCAGACGGTCCTCATGTCGCCCAAAGCCATGATCAACAAACGTAGCCAGCACAACGAGATGCCAATGACAAAGGCGAGACGCCCGGGCCATTGCGGCAGGTTCAGATCGCCATAAAAAGCGCTGCCGGTATTGATCTGATGCATCAGCTCCTTGGCACCCGAATAGATCAGCGGGGACAGGGCAAAGACGCCAAACAGAGTACCAAAGACAACAAAATACTCCACCACTTTGGGCGGCAGCATATTGGTCAGGAACTCAACAGAGATATGCGCCCGCTGGGTGGTGGCCGCCGCCAAGGGCATGATGATCGCCAGCACCATCAGTTCGCGTACAATGATCACCGCATCCGGCACCGAAGCTTTGAACAGGTTAAGCGCAACCACATCAGCAAAGATCATCAAAGCCAATAGAATGATCGCTGCCGTTGCCACGTCGATAAAGAGTTTTTCAATACGATCCAGCATCTTGCCCCCTCCCTGCAAGCGAGTGAATTTTGAAACACCGGGGCAGAATCTCCCCTGCCCCGGTGCCTCTGATCAGTGGCGCAGCTTAGTTGCGCTCCCAAGGATAGCCCTTGGCTTCGAACTCGGCGGTGTAATCCGCGACCGCCTGGGTATAGACCTCGATCATCTTGTCAGGGTTCAGACCAACGCTGGCTGCGTTTTCTTTCCAATCCGCCAGGAAAGGTTCGGTGGCTGCGTTCAACGCAGCGCGTTCCTCTGCTGAAACTTCCAGCACCTTGACCGGACGCTCATATTCATCTGCCCGCATTGCGTTCAGGGCCTTGGAATTAGCGCCAATAACGATCTGAGCAAATTTGTCCGCCAGCTCTGTGCCCGCCTGGGTCATCACAGCTTTCTGTTCATCGCTCAGCGCGTCATAGCTTTGCTTGTTCATGAACATACCGTAGCCACCGATTTGGCCCCAGTTCAACACAGTATAGCTGTCGATGACTTCGTGCCATTTCAGCGCGGGGATGATGTAGGAATAGCCCTGCGTGCAGTCGATCAACCCGGTGTCGAGCCCCTGATAGGCGTCGTAGACGCTGAGGTTCACCATAGTTGCACCCAGCTCGCCAAAGACCTTGCCGTAAACGCCGGCACCGCGCACTTTCAGACCTGCGATATCCTGGATCGAATTGATCTCAGCGCCTTTACAGGCAACGTTCACATCAGACGCGGTGAAAGTGCCGATATAGACCAGGTTCTGGCGCGCCAGATTCTCGGTGATCTCTGGCATGGTGCGCATCAGGTGGTCGGTGGCGCGCAGACCAACCCAAGGGTTGGGACCACCCAGCGGCAGGTCCGCCAGGGAGTATGCCGCCATTTCCTTTTGGAAATAGGCCGAGATGATCGACCCCGCGTCCGCCACACCGTCGCCAATCGACTGAACCGAAGCGGAAGCTTTGAACAGGGCACCGCCCCATTGTACGTCCAATTTCAGATCACCCTCGGACAATTCACCGATGCGGCCATCAAACCATTTCAGCGCCGCCGGAACCGTACCGCGCGCCGGGCCACTGTGGCCGTAGAAAATCGTTGTCTGCGCCGCTGCAACGGTGCCAAAGGACAGGGCAACAGCAGCTGCACCCAATGTGGTTTTAATTACGCTCATAGTCAAAATCTCCTCCCCGAGATTATCATGCAAGAATGGCTACCATACAGAATCACATTCCGTATAGTAGAATTTTTGTTTAGTGAGTGGTTTCGGGCATCAACTGATCCGCAAAGGTGCTGATCAACTTTGCCTTGAGAATTTTTCCTGTCGGTGCCGCAGGCAGATCCTGTGCCAAGACAATTCTTGTAGGCCGTTTGTAGGGGGCCAGTTTGTCCTTCACGAAGGCGGAGAGATCCGCCTCGCTCAAGCTGCAATCGGCTGCAACCTTCACAAAGGCCAGCACTTCCTCATTGCCAGACACCTGCCTGCCAACGACACCGGCCATGATCACCTCTGGATGGTCCGTCAACGCGCCTTCGACCTCCACCGGGTAGACATTGAACCCTGAGCGGATGATCAGTTCTTTTGACCGACCGACAATATGCAGGCGTCCCGCGTCATCAAACCGGCCCAAATCACCAGTGCGGAAGAACCCATCCTCTGTCAGCACCTTGGCGCTTTGCTCTGGATCGCGGAAATAGCCGTTCATTATCTGCGGGCCACCCACGAGGATCTCACCGATCCCCTCATCCGGAGTGGCACCTTCGGCCTCAAAATCCAGCCGGAACAGGCTGTCCTGCATCGGGTGACCAACACTCACATCCGGGTCCCCCAGCGGGCTGGCGGTGGCACAGACCCCGGCAGTGCCCTCCGTCAAACCATAGCCGTTTTGCAGTGGAATGCCATAGAACGCCTCTGCCTCGCGCTTCCACACCGGATCCAGCGGCGCCCCGCCAGAGGAGACAAAGCGCAACAGACCGACGTCATAGCGCGGGTTCTTCTGCGCCCGCGCATAGTGGAACAAAAGGGCATGCATCTGTGGCACAGCAGGCAGCAGGGTCACATCCATTTGCAGGGCCTTGTACAGCCGCTCAACTGCGAACCGCGCCTCTAGCCGCATCGCACCCTGCGCGCCGCAGATCGACACAAAGGTGACAAAGCCAAAGATATGCGACAATGGCAGCGCCAGATAAGTCATATCGTCGTCCTGCATGCCGCGCACCTTTGCCGAGGCCACAGCTGCACACAGCAGATTGTTATGAGTCAGCATCGCCGCCTTTGGCACGCCGGTGGTCCCTGAGGTATAAAGCAGCAGCGCCACCTGTTCTGCACCATCTTCAAAACAGGGCTCCGGCTGGCTGCCCCGGCGTTGAAACAGACCGACGGTGCCATAGCGGCCAATGGCCGCCTTGGCCGAAAAGGCTTTCCCGTGAATTACTGCGGACTCTGAAGCATCATTGCAAAACACCACTACGCTTGGGTCGCTGTGGGTGATCAGCCGGTCGAGCTCGGCATGGGTCAGCCGCGCATTCAGTGGCACAGAGATCGCGTCGAGTTGACTGGTGGCAAAGATAAAGGCGCAAACGGCCAAACAATTCTCAAACACCATGACCACACGGTCCCCGGGTTTGACACCCTGCGCCAGCAAAACCTCCCGTGCTGCAGCCGTGGCCTCAGCCAGGTCGGACCAGGTGAACTTCCCATCCGCATAGTCGATCATCGCCAAGGCGTCAGGCTTTGCAGCGACAGCCGCGCTTAATGTGTCGTGAATTCGGGTCTGCACGCAGGTCCCCTCCCTATGAATCCTACAAAATCCGAGTGCCTCTCCCCTTATGGCACTGGAAGGCTGCGTACCGCGGCCCCGAAAGCTGCGGGGGACGCGCTACAGCCAAGGGTATAGACCCCTTCATTGTAAATTTCAATATGTGGAATTCATGTCGCCATAGTGAAACTTGAAACCACTCCTAAGCCCTTGTTCGCCATAGCTCAAAAATTACGCATAGCGCCTTGGGCCTAAGCAGGATTGAGCCAAAACGACCCATAAAAGCCTTGTTTCAGCGCCCTTGGCTCCTTCAAAATCAAAGGAGAATTGACATTAATTATGTGCAGACTTAAAAAATTCATGCGTATGCTTAATAAAAAATCTTCAGGGACGGAGAGTGAAATGAAACGCAGAGACTTTATCAAAATTGGCGCCGCGGGTGCCGCGGCCAGCTCTTTGGCTGCGCCAGCAACAGCGCAGGGGATTCGCCAGTGGAACATGGTCACCGCCTGGCCCAAGAACCTCCCCGGGCCCGGTGTCGCCGCGCAGATGCTGGCAGATCGGATCACCACCCTGTCGGGCGGGCGCATTGAAGTGAAACTGCACGCCGCAGGGGAGCTGGTGCCCGGACGCGGTGTGTTTGATGCCGTCTCTGAAGGCACGGCAGAGCTCTATCACGCGGTTCCGGCCTATTGGGGCTCCAAGTCCAAGGGCATGCTGTTGTTTGGCTCGCAACCCTTTGGCCTGCGCGCGGACGAACAGTTTGGCTGGCTGTATCACGGCGGCGGACAGGCGCTCTATGATGAGATCTATGGCCGGTTCAACCTCAAGCCCTTCCTCTGTGGCAACTCTGGCCCGCAATGGCAGGGCTGGTTCCGCGATGAGATCCACTCGCTAGATGACCTGAAAGGTCTCAAGTTCCGCACCACAGGTCTGGCCTCAGAAATGTGCTCCAAGATCGGCATGGCAGTGCAGGCGATGGGGCCACGCGACATGTTCCAGGCTCTGCAGACCGGCGCGCTGGATGCCGGCGAATTCATCGGCCCCTGGACCGACAGCGCCGTGGGTTTCTATCAGGTTGCCAAAAACTACTACTGGCCCGGCGTAGGTGAGCCCTCTTCGGCTGAGGAATGCGCCGTAAACGCCACCGCCTATGCGGAGCTGCCGGATGATCTGAAACAGGCGGTCAGCTTTGCCTGCGAGAGCCTCTACAACCCGGTCTGGACGGAATACACCACCAAACATGCTCAGGCGTTGAAACAGATGGTGGAAAACGAAGGCGTTCAGGTCAAAATGCTGCCTGACGATGTGGTCGCCGCCATGGCTGCGGCCGCGGCTGAGGTGATGGCGGAACTGGCGGAGGACGAGGACGAACTGGTGCGCCGCATCACTGCAAGCTTCACCGCCTATCGCGACTCGGTTGGCTCTTACATGAGCTATGCCGACAACGGTCAAATGAACGCCCGCGCCAAGGCGCTCGGCTACTAAGAGCCGTTTATATACGAAGCAATACCGGTGCGGGGTCTCTCGCGCCGGTTTTCTGGATTTGAGGCGCAGATGCAGCGAATACTCTCAGTTTTGGACGGCATCAGCCGGACCACGGGCAATCTGGTGCGCTGGCTGGCGCTGGCCATGTTGCTGGCGCAGTTCCTGATCGTGATCGCGCGCTATGTCTTTGGCTACTCTTCTATCGCAGCGCAGGAATCAGTGCTCTATATGCATGCCACCCTGTTCATGCTGGGCGCTGGCTATACCCTGCTGAACGATGGCCATGTGCGGGTTGATATCTTTTACGACAGGTTGAGCACCTCTGGCAAAAACCGCATTGATCTGGCTGGGCATCTGCTGCTTTTGATGCCCGCCATGGTGATGGTGATCTATTGGTCCTGGCCCGCTGTCACAAACGCCTGGAAGATCCTGGAAGGCCCCATCTCCGTTGGCGGAATCAAGGCGGTTTTCCTGTTGAAAAGCCTGATCCCCGCCTTCTGCATCCTTGTCCTGCTGCAATCGCTCTCCTGCGTGCTGCGCATCCTGTTCCAGAGCGAGACCCGTGATGGCTGAATATCTCGATATCCTCATGTTTGGCGCGCTTGTTGTCGCCATTCTCTCTGGCTTTCCGGTGGCCTTCTCGATCGCTGGCACCGCCATACTCTTTGCCATTCTGGGCTGGTCGCTTGGCGTGATGAACATCAACCTGCTGGGAGCGATGTCGCAGCGGATCTTTGGGCTGCTGACCAATAACGTGTTGATCGCTATCCCGCTGTTTGTGCTGATGGGAGCCATTCTGGAGAAAAGCCGCATCGCAGAAGATATGCTCGACACCATGGGGCGTTCCTTCGGCCAGCTGCGCGGGGGCCTGGGCATTTCCGTCATCCTGGTGGGGATGCTACTGGCCGCCTCCACCGGCATTGTCGGGGCCACGGTGGTGGCTATGGGGATGATCGCCCTGCCGACCATGCTGCGGGCCGGATATGATCCGCGCGTGGCCTCGGGGCTGGTGTGTTCCGCAGGGACATTGGGACAGATTATTCCGCCCTCAACCCTGTTGATCATTCTGTCTGATGTGGTGTCAAACGCCTATCAGCAGGCGCAGTATGAACAGGGCAAATTCACCATCGACACCATTTCGGTGGGCCAGATCTTTGCCTCTGCCCTGCTGCCCGGTCTGACACTGGTGGGGCTCTACATCCTCTATGTGCTGCTGCGCGGCTGGATCCGCCCCCAGGACATGCCCCCTGCCCCCGCCGATATGGCGCGCCCGCCCCTGTCTGAGGTGGCCAAGGCGATCCTACCTGCGATCCTGCTCATCCTCGCCGTGCTCGGCGCGATTCTCAGTGGGATTGCCTCCCCTACTGAGGCCGCATCTGTCGGCGGCATTGGAGCCGCCTTGATGGCGGCCGTCAAATCCGGCGCCAACCGCCGCGTTATCCTGATAGGAACGCTGTCTCTGGTTCTCCTCGCGATTGGCGCCGGGTTGTTCCCCGTGCGGCTGCAACGCAGTGATCTCGGCCTTGGCAGCTATGCTTTGGGGGCCGTTTATGTGGGGCTCACCGTGGCAGGGCTGGTCGCCATCGCCCTGGCTTTGCGCAGCATGGTGACCCAGAAAGTTCTGCAACCCACGCTGAACTCCACCCTCACCATGACAGCCATGATCTTTGCCACCATCCTGTCGGCCGGGATCTTCTCGCTGGTCTTTATCGGGCTGGGCGGCGAAGACCGGGTGCAAGAGCTGTTGGCAGCGATGCCGGGCGGCGCAACCGGGGCGCTGATTTTCTCTATGCTGTTTATCTTTGTGCTGGGCTTCTTCCTCGATTTTGTCGAGATCTCGGTCATTGTACTGCCACTGGTGATGCCAACCCTCATCATCATGGGCCATGACCCGGTCTGGCTGTCGGTGCTGATTGCGATCAACCTGCAGACCTCCTTCCTCACGCCCCCCTTTGGTTTTTCACTGTTCTACCTGCGCGGCGCGGCGCCAAAGGAGATTTCAACAGGTCAGATCTATGCGGGGGTGACGCCCTTTATCCTCATCCAGATCATAGCCGTCGCGCTGATCTGGTTTCTGCCAGAGATAGCCACCTATCTGCCAAGCGTGATGTTCTAACAGAAGGGCGGCTCGCGTCGCCGCCTTTCTGTCCTAGATGTCTTGCACCGTTTGCTCTTACTTCAAGGACCGCAACAGATCCTGTGAGGGTGTGCCGGTTGCGGGCTGGCCGATGCTGGTCTGATACGCGCTGATCGCCGCCTGGCTTTTGGGTCCCAAAACGCCATCAGCGCCCCCGGTGTCAAAACCCTTGGCCGTCAGGCGCGTTTGCAACGCAACCCGGTCATCCTTGGTCAACCCATTGGCGTCTGGTGGAAACTTCCCACGCAATGGCGGGCCACCTGCGATGCGATCAGCCAAGTGACCAACCCCAATGGCATAGGCATCGGAGTTGTTATAACGCTTGATCGCCTTGAAGTTCCCGGTCACCGCAAAGCTCGGCCCACCCGCCTGCGGCTGCAAGGCCCCTGCCGCCGCTGCGCCGGTCACCTCACGTCCCCAGCTTTGGCCTCGTGTCCAACCATTGCGCGCCAGATAGGCGGCGGTAGAGGCCAGGGCATCGGTCGGGTCCTCAGACCAGATATCGCGGCGCCCATCGCCGGTGAAATCCACCGCAAAGGCCTGATAGGAAGTGGGAATAAACTGGGTATGGCCCATGGCGCCGGCCCAACTGCCGGTCATTTTGTTGGCGGAGATATCGCCATTTTGCAGGATCTTCAGCGCTGCAATCAGCTGTTTTTCAAAGAACGCCCCGCGTCGCCCATCATAGGCCAGCGTTGAGGTCGCCGAAACCACTGGCAAATCGCCACGCCGTTCACCGTAAAAGCTCTCTAGCCCCCAGATCGCCGCAATGATCGAGGCATCAACACCGTATTTCGCCTCCAGTGCCAACAGGGTTTTCCGGTGTTTCTGATAGGCCGCACGCCCCTTGCTGACCCGCTCATCCGAGACGGCAATCGACAGGTAGTCTTCCAATGTGCGTTTAAACTCTGTCTGGTTGCGGTCTCGCTTGACCACGCCGGGCAGGTATCCCGCATTGCGAAAGCCCGTGCGCAGCGTTGCCTCGGTTATGCCCTTTGCTTGCGCGCGGGTGTAGAACCCCTCTACCCATTTATCATAGCCCGCGTTGGGCGTCGGCTGCAGATCTGCGGGCAGGCCCGGTTTCGCCACAGGCCTACTGGCTGAATTCACCCGCTGATTGGCTGAGGTGACATTGCCACAGGCTACCAGCCCAAAGGCGGCAAAGCCAAAGCCAAAGGCCCGCCGGGAGACTTGGGTCGTCACTTTCTTAGAAAAACTCATGATCTCTGCTCGCTGTTTTCTTTTACCCTAGCGCATCTCTCCCCGCTTGCAATCTAGGCGAAACGCGCGTGGGCGTCTCCCCGCCGAACGGGACGCTGCCTATCTGCACAACTCCTGCACATCTCTTGCGCAAGCCCTGCGCGTGGCCTGTGGCATCTCTCTCCCTGTCCTTTCAAAGAAAATGAAAAACGAGGAACAGACGATGACAGGTGAATACATCATACGCGGGCTGCCCGCTTCACTTGAGCGCGACGGCTGGTGGCTGTCCTGTGACAGCGCAGATGAAGCTCCCACTGACAGCCCAACCGAGCAACGCAACTGGGCAGATCTAAGCCGCAAAGGCAGCAGTGGTCTGCTGGCGCTGGTGGTTCTGGTGGCCCTGGCAGACTGGCTGTTCTGGGGCTATGCGCCCGGAATTTCCGTGGCGCTGTTCAGCTGGGCCCTGTTTGGCGCAGCGGCCCTGTTAAGCACCCCCAATATGCGGCATATAAAACCTGCCTTGTTGTTCTTGCTGCTCACCAGTCTGCCGGTGATCGAACATTATCAGGCTCTATCAATGGGGTTTCAGCTTCTTGGCCTCATCACTGCTGTGGCCTGGCTGCAGCTATCATCCAAGGATCACCTCGCGACCCTACCCGCAGCAGCGATGCAATTGTTGCGCGCCCTGCCCCTTTCAGCCCTGCGTGCATTTCTTAAGGCCCTGCTTCCCAGCCCCATCGACACAGGCGCAAAGGACACGCAAAAGAGCAAAAAATCCACACCCACAAAAGCAGCCAAGCCCGAAGAGCGCAGGAGCTTTAGCTTTGGCCTCAATGCAGGATCTGTGCTGAGGGCCTTGGTCATGTTCAACCTGATCCTGGCAGTACAAAGCGTGATGGATCTCTCCATCCTCATCGGCGGAGCGGCCTTGCCAGAGGGCATGAGCCTGGCGACCTATGCCCATCGTGGCGCCTACCCTTTGCTGGCCACCGCCATGTTGGCTGGGGGATTTGCCCTGGCAGCACGCCCCTATCTGGGCAGTCATGCCAGCCTGAAACCGCTGATGATGCTCTGGCTTGGTCAGAATGCCCTGCTGGGCCTCAGCTCAGTCCTGCGCCTTGATCTCTATGTTGCCAGCTTTGGCCTTACCTACCTGCGGCTCTACGCGATGATCTGGATCGGTTTGGTGGTGGTCGGCCTGATGCTGACTGCCTGGCAAATTCTCAAAGTGCGTTCAAACCGGTGGTTGCTGCTACGGTGTGCCGGCTTGGGGCTGGGCACGCTCTATATCTGTGCGTTTGTCAATTTTGCCAGCGTGATAGCCACCCAGAACCTCAGCATGAAGTCAACGCAGATGCTGGACCTCTACTACCTGTGCACCCTCGGGCCAAATGCCTCTGGTGGTATCCACACTGCCCTGCAAGCAAATCCAGACCTCAAAATACCATCCGGCTATCACAGCTGCTGGGAGATCTCTGCGGAACAGGATAACTGGCGCGAATGGGGCTTTCGCTCCTGGCGGGTAAGTTCTTATGCAGGGCTGAATTTTGACGGCGCAAGCGCAGATAAGGCAAAGAGCGATGAAAATCCTATTGGTCGATGATGATCCCCGCCTGCGTGACCTGGTGCGCATCGCTCTGGAACGCGCAGGCTGGCAGGTGGTGACCGCCGCCGACGGGCAAGAGGCGCTGCTGCATGCCAGCCGCGAAGACCCGGATTTTATCGTGCTGGATATTGGCCTGCCGGAACTGGACGGGTTTGAGGTCTGCCGCCGCATCCGGCAGCGTTCAGAGGTGCCGATCCTGTTTCTCACCGCCCGCGACGATGAGGTCGACTGCATTCTGGGTCTTGAACTGGGGGCGGATGACTATGTCACCAAACCCTTTAGCCCGCGTGAGCTGGTGGCCCGCATCCGGACCATCATGAAACGTAGTCAGAAAGCGCAGGCTTCGACTTCTTTGACCCATGGGGAGCTCTCTTTGGACCCGCGCGCCCACCGTTGCCAGATCAACGGGCAGGAAATCGCACTGACCGCCCGCGAGCAGGGCATTCTTGCCCTGCTGCTGCAGGACCCCGCCCAAATTCGCAGCCGCGCCGAACTGATCTCTCAGATCTGGGGGGCGGGCAGTCAGGTCTCAGATCGGACCCTGGACAGCCACCTGCGCAATCTGCGCGCCAAGCTGGAACAGGCCGGGGGCAATGATCTAATTGAAACGGTGCATGCCGTTGGCATTCGCCTGAGGGGGTTGAGCTGATGCGGGCGCAACTGGTCCAAAAATGGCGTCCGTCTCTGGCGCTGGTGCTGGGTGGCGGGTTGGCGGGCACGCTGGTGCTCTCCCTGATCGGGTTGGTTGCCCTCCGCTATCTGGGGCCTGAAATCGGCTTTCGCAATGCTGCCGCCCTTCTGGGCTCCCTGATCCTGCTGGCAACCGCCTTTCTGGGCTGGCTCTTGGTGCGCTTGCTGCTCTCGCCTATTCGCGCGCTCAACGCCTATGCCGCTCAGACCCGCAGCCAACCGGGGCAAACCCTTGATCCCCCTGATCAATCTGGAACCGCAGAGCTACACGAGATGGCCAGGAATGTGGTCGACATGGCGGATCATCTCCGCAACCGCGAAATGACTATCCGCAGTTTCACCGATCACGTCAGCCATGAGATCAAAACCCCGGTTTCCGCCATTCGCGCCGCCTCTGAGTTGATCGAAGACAGCGGCACCCTCGCGCCTGACGATCAAAAACTGCTTGCACAGATTGATGGGGCTGCCCGTCAGATTGAGGACCAACTGACGGCCCTGCGCGAAGTTGCCCGCGCCCGTGAAATGACCCATCAAGGCAGCGCCAGACTCGACACGCTTCGAACCTGGCTCAGGGAGGATTTTGCCGATCTAGGCCTGTCCTTCTCTGGCGCGGCGCTTTCACTGCCGATCGGCGAAAGCGGCTTACGGGTGATCCTGACGCAGCTGTTGAACAACGCCCGTGAACAAGGGGCACAAAGCGTCGTGATTGCTGCGCAGGGGTCTCCCTCTGGGCTAGAGCTCAGCGTTTCAGATGATGGCAAGGGCATCTCTCCCGGCAATGCCGCGCAGATTTTTGACCCGTTTTTCACCACCAAACGCGACCAGGGCGGCACCGGCATGGGGCTGACAATCCTGCGTAATATGCTGAGCGTCCATGGCGGCGAGATCTCACTACGCCCAGGCGAGAGCGGGGCCTGCTTTGTTGTCGCTTTTACACCTGTCCCGACGCGCTGAAACCCGCTCACGCCTGGGTGGCATTTCTCCGCAACCTCGCTAGGCTGGCAGCAGCTACCCCTTGCGCGCCGGAGCCTGTTTTCATGGTCACTCGTTTTCTCATCCTGCTTATGGCCCTCTGGCTGTTGCCCCTGCCCGCCCCGGCGCAAAACCGTGCCAAAGTGGAGCGCCAGTTTCAGAACTGGCTCCAACAGGAGATTTGGCCCGAAGCAAAGGCGGCGGGCGTCAGCCGCAAGACCTTTAAATCAGCATTTTCAGGCGTGGCCTTGGACTGGGATCTGCCCGATCTGGTACCGCCCGGCAGCACGCCCCAGGTGCCACGCCAACAACGGCAGGCGGAATTTGGCGTTCCGGCAAAGTACTTTAACCGCGGCGGCCTGAATGGGGCGACATCGACGGGTCGGCAAATGTTGCAGCGTCACGCTGACACTCTGGCGCGTGTCGAAGCCAAAACCGGCGTACCCGGCCGCATTGTCATTGCAATTTGGGGGCGTGAAAGCGCCCATGGTCGGGCCAAGATCCCACATAATGTATTCCGGGTGCTGGGCACCAAGGCCTTTATGAGCACCCGCGCAGACTATTTCAGCCAAGAGCTCATCGCTGCGCTACAGATTGCGCAGGCAGGACATGTTCAGGCCTCGACCATGAAAAGCAGCTGGGCCGGCGCCTTGGGGCAGCCACAGTTCATGCCCAGCAGTTTCCTGAAATATGCAGCGGACGGCACGGGCGATGGGCGCGCCGATATTTGGGGTTCTGAGGCCGACACGCTGATGTCCATAGGACATTTCCTAGCCGAACATGGCTGGCAAAAGGGCCGCGACTGGGGCTTTGAGGTAAAGGTCCCAGCCTCGGTGTCGTGCAGCCTCGAAGGTCCGGATCAAGGGCGCAGTATTGCCGACTGGGAGGCCCTAGGCATCACCCGGGTTTCAGGCCGGCCGTTCCCAGCAGCTGAACGTCCAGGGCAAGGGTTTTTGATGATGCCAGCCGGGCGCTATGGGCCGGCCTTTATCGTCACGCCCAACTTCTATGTGCTGAAGGACTACAACAAAAGTGACCTCTATGCGCTGTTTGTCGGCCATGTTGGCGACCGCATCCAATATGGCGTCGGGGATTTCACCGCCCCCTGGCAGGGCCTGGATAAGCTTTACCGCTCGGAGGTGGCTGCCATGCAGCGCGGACTAGAGGCCCTGGACCATGATGTCGGCGGCGCCGATGGCTTGGTTGGCTTCAAAACCCGTCGCTCCATCGGTCTGTGGCAAGAGAGCCAAGGCAAAGAGCCCCGTTGTTTTCCAGATAGTTCAATAAAATCATTGACTTCAAACTAGTGTGATCAGATCCCCCTGCCCCCTCGCGCAGGGGGATCTGTCGTGCTATAGCAACGCGATCATCACCAGGGCGGCCCCTTTGGCGACCCGAACGCAGGACTTAAAAACATCACATGAAACGCGTTCTTGTTACCGGCACGGCCGGCTTCATCGGTTTTCACCTCGCCAAACTGCTGCTGGACGAAGGCTTTCGTGTGCATGGGTTTGACGGCATGACGGAATACTACGATGTCGCCCTGAAACAGCGCCGCCATGCCATGCTGCTGCAACACCCGAACTTTTCAGCCACCGAAGCGATGTTGGAGGATACACAAGCCTTTGACGCCATGGCCGATGAATTTGCGCCCCAAGTGATCATTCACCTCGCCGGACAGGCCGGTGTCCGCTACAGCCTTGAAAATCCTAGATCTTACCTAGAGACCAATGTGATGGGCACCTTCAATGTGATGGAAGCTGCCCGCCGGTTAAAAGTCGAACACCTGCTGATGGCCTCCTCCTCCTCTGTCTATGGTGGCAATGATGTGATGCCCTTTACCGAGTTGGATCGCACTGACGCCCCACTGACCATCTATGCCGCCAGTAAAAAGGCGAACGAGAGCATGGGCCATTCTTACGCGCATCTCTGGGACCTGCCCACCACCATGTTTCGGTTCTTTACCGTCTATGGGCCCTGGGGGCGGCCAGATCTGGCCTTTTACAAATTTGGCGATGCCATCCTCGAAGAACGCCCTATCGACATCTACAACCACGGTGAGATGTACCGCGATTTCACCTATGTCGACGACCTGGTGCGCGGTATCCGCCTGCTGATCGACGTGGTGCCCCAGCGCCCGGCCAGCAAAGAAGAGATCGAAGAGGGCGATAGCCTGTCTCCGGTGGCGCCCTACCGGGTGGTCAATATCGGCAATTCCGAGAAAGTGCGCTTGCTGGATTTCATTGACGCGATTGAAATCAGCCTCGGCAAAAAGGCCATTCGCAACTACATGGAGATGCAGATCGGCGATGTGCCCGCCACCTGGGCCGATGCGACGCTGTTGAAAAAGCTAACGGGCTATCAGCCGCAAACCAATTTCCGCGAGGGGATTGATCGCTTTGTCACCTGGTTTCGGGACTACTATCAGAAATAGCAGCCCCGATCTAAGCAACGGCGTGTAGCCTCAGCCAATCTGACGGGCGATCAATTTCAGGATCTGCTCTGCCGTATCGGCATTGATCACCCTCCCCTTCAGCTCGATCCGCAGCCCATCGGATGACACCTCCGCACTCAGCGCACCACCTTTGGGCAGATCACGGCTTGGCAACCGGGTGATTTCCTGCGGACGCCCCCCCCGAGACCTGTCACGTGGCGCGGCGCTTGCGTCCTTTAGTGTCTTTTGCAGCAGCGCCCATTCGGATTTGGCGTCCTGTGATTTTGCCTCGGCCAGCGCAGCGCGCAACTGGCCTTGGCGGCCATCCCGCAATGCGGTTGCCAGGGCCAGCCCCGCCTTTTCGGTCAGGCCGGTTGGGTACTGCAACAGATCGCCCAGGGCCTCATGCACCAGGGCAAAGCTGCGCACCTTGGAGCGTTTCGCCTTGGAGGCCGCTGCAAACAGCGCATCCACCGCGGCCTCAATGCTGGGAAAAACCTCTTGGCCCTTTGCCAGCACGGCAATGCGCCCGCGTTCATAATGGCTGAGGTTGGCACGCACCTCGTTTTCTTCGACCATGGAAACATAGGCCGCCTGCCCTGCGTCGGCCTCGCGCACAAAGGCCGGGATCTGGGCAAATCGCTCATCCCCGCCCGCAAGCGCGCGATAGGCCTGCAAGCGACGAAAGCCAGAGATCAGGCCATAGCCCGTGCTCGTTTTGGCCACCTCAATCGGTGCGCGCAAACCGTTTTCTTTGATCGAGGCTTGCAGCTCCGCCATGGCCTCGGCGTCCTCAACCAGCCGGTCGCGGCGGATAAAGTCCTGATCGATGTCAGAAAGCGCCAGCATCTGCACCACGAGGCCGTCTTTTTCAGCCGCGCGCCAACGGGCGGCATCGCTTTGGTCATGGGCCAGCGCCACCCGATCCGTGACCCCAGCCATACTGTTCAAACTGGCGGCCTCGGCGGCAACCTGGGCTATCGGGGGCACCGCAGATTTTGTTTCAAACGGATTGGCCGAGGGTTTCGTCGCGAAACCCTCCTCCAGCTCTTGTAACTCGCTGGCATCCGGGGCGATCAGTCTTCTACGTTTAGCCATTCTGTTCGTCTCCCATATTTGCATCGCGCCACCAGCAGCCGATCAGCAGTTCTTTGAACTCGGCATATGTTCGATCAAAGGTCTCCCGCCCTCGCACATAGGTGTCGCGGTTAAAGTCCCGATAGTCGGCCTCATAAATCCCGTTCACCTGCTCGCCAGCCTGACCAACCAAGGCTGTGTAGTCTTGCCGGTAGGCATTCATGAAATCACCAAAGTAGGCTTGGATCACATTGGCCATATCGGTCTGCTGGCTGGCGTCAAACCGTGTGACAATGGCCCGTACTACATCCCATTCGAACTTGATTTCAGGTAACCCCGCCGCGCGCTGTGCGGAATTTTCACCGTCTTCGATCGAGGCA
The DNA here is from genome assembly GCF_000152965.1 of Roseobacter sp. MED193. Lineage (GTDB taxonomy): Bacteria > Pseudomonadota > Alphaproteobacteria > Rhodobacterales > Rhodobacteraceae > Pseudophaeobacter. The sequence goes on from NZ_AANB01000005.1 coordinate 135,899, forward strand.
AAGGTGGTATAGAGCATGTCAAAAAACCGCCCCGTAGAGTCGAATTCTAGATAAGACGCCCCCAGCGGCACCAGCAGAATATCTGCCGCCGCCAAGGCATTGATCGTAAGATAGCCAAGCGCAGGCGGTGTATCGAGAAAGACCACATCATATTGCTCGAGGATATCTTCATCCTGCAGGAAATTGGTCAGCCCATCCCACAGCGGCCAGCTGCGCAGCCCCATGCGCCAGACCGGAATTTGAAACTCGGCCCAGTAGAGATTGAGCTGCGCCCCGATAAGATCGATATTGGGCCAATGGGTTTTTTGGATGACATCCTGAGGCGTGGTCTTCAACGCCTCTTGCAGGGTTTCGTCTAAAGGGATTTCAGGCTGACCGGCAGCGGCGCGCACCTCATTCTCAGCTGTGACGGCTTTGGCGTAGTCCTTCGCCACCAGGGGAAAGACCGTTTGCCATTCATCCGCAACCTTCCCCCCCATGATCGAGGTCATGGATCCCTGGCTGTCGAGATCGATCACAAGCACCTTATAGCCGTCCAGAGCCGCGGACATCGCCAGGTGGGCAGCGGTCGAGGTCTTTCCTACCCCTCCCTTAAAATTCGCCACTGATACGACCTTGGCTGGCAGGCCTTTGGGGCGGTAAGGCACATATTCTTTGGTGCTCACACCTTCGCTGTCGAAATGCTGGCGCAGGGCCAGAACTTCTTCCAGCGTGAACCATTTGGATCCGCCTTCGCCCTCTCCCTGTGGCAGGTCAGGATTGGCCTTTAAGACGCGGCGTAGATGGGCTGGGGCGACGGGGATCAGGTACTTTGTGATTTCCCAAGTCGAAAACTTTCGCAGACGTTTCTGCCCATCTGGGGCATAGCCTCGGCGCGCCAGATCCTCACGGCCCTTTGTGCAAAACGCTGCGGCCTTGGCAAAGCGCGCTGTGCCAATGGGGGGCGGCAGTTTCTTCGCAGCCGCTTCTGGGTCCAGATTAAGATAGGGGGGCAGGGCGGGAGACGTGGGTTTGCTCATGGGATTGCCTCATATCATGTTCGCCTTTTTGGCGTATATCTGGGAAACTAGCGGACATCCCCGCAGCAATCCAGCATTGTTATGAATTATTGTCCAAGAGATGTAAAAATCGCAGGTTTCGCGACGAAACTGTCTGAAATCAGAATATTAGGCACAACATATGTTTAGGTATTTTAGTAATTTTAGAATCTTTATTCAGGAAATAGTAATATATTTCAATTCTCTAGCCCACTTTGGGTGCCCGCAAACGGGTCTAAAGGTACCTTTCTGCGGTATCAAAGGTACCCGGTAGCGGGACAGTAGGTTGCCTGGTTCGGGATGTAAGGTGCCGATTCTCAGGATGGAGCTTAGAGTCTATATTAGGCTCTTGAGAGGGTGTTTAGGCTCTGAATTGACTCTGTGGCGGGGTCGGGTTGAGGTGCGCTGTATGGCCCGTTATGGCGATTTGGTGGCTGGGCGAGTCGCGAAGCAAAACGGACCGGCCTGGGTCTTTCCTGTATATGGGTACCTTAGAAGTTCGATGTTGGGAACCTATCATTGATTGATTGGCAGGTACCTTATATGGCATGATGCCAAAAAAATCGAGCAGGCAAATGGTATGAGCGATTCCCAGATTGACATGGATTCTCTCTCTGGCCCGTTGCGGCGGGAGACAGTGAAAAAGAATGTGGCTGCAATTCATATCAGCGGCAAACTCAGCCTGTTGCAGCGGAAGCTGTCCAATGTGCTGCTGCTCAATGCCTATGATGCGCTGACGACGGCGCAGAGCCATACAATCGATGCGCGGACCTTGGCGACCATCGTTGGCTACAACTCCAATGATTTTGACACCCTGCGCGCCAGCCTAAGGGCCCTGGCCGAAACGGTGGCGGAATGGGATATGCTGGATGAGAAGGGGCGGCAGGAATGGGGGGTCTCGTCCCTGCTGTCCTTTGCCAAGCTCAAGAATGGGGTTTGCGAATATGCCTATTCGCCAGCCTTGGCGCAAAAACTGCACGACCCCAAGATCTACGCGCTGATCAATGTGCATATCCAGCGCAACTTCAGCTCCGGCCACGGGTTGGCGCTCTATGAAAACTGCTATCGATTTGTACGCACCCGCTCGACGGGCTGGTGGAGCCTTGAGACCTTTCGGAAGCTGATGGGCGTGGATGGCTCGAGCTACTACGAGAGCTTTAAACATCTGAACGCCAAGATCATCAAACCGGCGGTGGCAGAGGTAAACAAAAGCTCGGATATCATCATCACGCCAGAGTTCCAGAAAAAGGGCAGGGCGGTTACGGAAATCCGTTTCCTGATCAAGTCAAACCCGCAGATGGCGATGTTCCAGATCGATGACAGCGATGGCATGCGCAATCTGTCCACTTACAAGGCGCTGCGTGGGCAGGGGGTCTCTGACCGTTTGGCACGGCAATGGATCACCGAACATGGGGAAGACTATGTGAAGCAGAAACTGTCGCTGATGGGGGAGCAGGCCCAGGTCAAAAGTTCGGTTGGTTATCTGTCAGCAGCGCTGCGCGATGATTACCAGCCTCAGAAAACACCGGCAAAGGTCGAACCCAGCCCGGAGGCGATTGAGGCCGCACGTCTGCGGGATCAGCAGCGGGCCCAAGAAGAGGCTGAATATGCGGCGCGTCAGGCGGAGCGGGCAGGGCGCGCGCGCCTGCTTGACCTGGTGGAGGACCTGGTTTCGCGGCGAAACCCTACCCAGCGGGATGCAGACAAGCAGCTATTCATGGCCAGCCTTGACGAAGACCTGGAACGCGAAAACTTTCGCGCCCATGGCTGGCGATCTGCTCTGAACGCCAGTGCGATCATCGCATTTTGGCAAGAGATGGAGCCGGAGGCTTTTGAGGTCTAACTGGGCGGGGGACAAGGCTCTGCCGTTTGGTTTCCCCTTGCTCAAAGCTGTGCGCTTTTCCCTAAGGGGTCACACGGAGATCACATAGGGTCTGCATGCTGGTGAAAGCCCCGGGAATCGGATAGAAAAAATGGGACAGCTGAAGACCTGTCACTGCTGGATCTGAATCGCTTTGTTGCCCAGTTATATGGGGTAGAGGAAAGAAATGACCGCATGAAACATGTTCCAAAAGAAACCACCGATGACGCTCTTATTCAGGAATTTCTGAACAAGGGTGGAACAGTCAGCGTTGGCAAAACCAAACCCATGCCAAGCGAGCTTGGGTTGAGCAACAATGTCTGGAACAACAAGATGACCAAAGAAGAAAAAGCCGCCCGCGACGGCCCCAAGAAATAGGGCTTCCTGTTTCAACGAGCCAGGTGTTTGGGGCGGGGTTTAGGCCTGAGCCGTCCAGTTGCACCCTGCTATGGTGGGGGAGTTGCTGGAACCGTGCTTGAAAAAGATATCACGGTTTCAATAGCCCCCTCCAGATCTTTGCCCTCGGCATCCTGTAGTGCTGCGGTACGCAGCCGGGCAACCCACTCAGCAGCATCATCGCGATGGGCCAAGAGCGGGAGAGTCTCCATGATCCGGGAAAATTTTGACAGTCCCCGACTATGGGTGTCGGAATAGCCTTTGATCAGGCGACGACAAAGAAGAATTTCAATCGCCAAATCATACTTTTGTGGCAAGGTTTGTTGGCACAGCGACAGCCAGTTCTGTAGATGCGCCTGTTCGATCTTGTGGCGGAGGCTATAGCGCCGGGTGCGGCGCAATCCGGCGATCAGGTAGAGCAGAACAAATCCCCGCAGCCGGTGGGTGCGGATGCGACGCCCCTTGTTCAGGCGACGGTCAATCCAGGCTGCCAGTTTTGGGCGGGACTCTATCCACGCCCCTAGGCGGGCAGGCAGAAGGCTGATGATCTCTTCACCGCGGGGGTGAAAGAACTCGGTGAGGAGGACTGGCTTTTCCTCAGCCTTCATCTCGGTTTGGATACGGTCAAACCGGCTCTTGCGGGTTTTGAGATCAGCAACCCGGATAATGTCATCGTAGCACATGGCATTGGCAATATGTTTGGCGGCGGCCTCGGCCAGGCGCCCGTCACCGGAGTCTTGTCGAGCAAAGGCGGTCAGATGGGAGAGGTATTCTCGCCCATAGGCCAGGTCCTGAAAGGCCACGACGCGGCGCAGCCCACGCAGCGCCATGTCAGCACCGGGCAGGGCCTCAGCCTGGGCTGCCAGTTCTTGCCAGTGTTGAACCTGTCGGGCAGGTCCTTGGGCAGGCTGCGTTTGTGTGATCGGCGCAACAGGTCTTGACGGTGCGGTCTCATCGGACTTTGCCTGGGCGCGCGCATAGGCAGCCCCAAAGGCGCGCAGGCTGGCCTCGACTCCTTTGCCAGAGGCGCGGATTGCTTCCTCAAATGCTGCACGGGGAAAGGGCAGAGCCCCTGACCCGGCCAGAGCCCCAAACAGCGCCGATGAAATCACCGACCCGTTTTCCACTGCCAACCGGTCCATATCAAACAGAATAAGGTGATCAGCAGCTATTTCAGCAGCAGCGCGCACTTCGTCACTTGAGGCAATGCCATCTCCGGGCGCCATCTTTTCCGACAGGGCTAGGGTGCGGTGGCTGGAGGCAATCAAGGTGGTGCGGTCCGGCGTGACAAAGCCACGCATGATGGCGCGGCCGCAGGTCAAAACATCGCGATTTTTGCCCCACGCGGCGCAGCACAGGTGCTGGCAATGGCCGCAGTTCTGGAGTGTGGCGGCGTGCTCATGACTCTTGATCCGGATCTGCCCGAGGATCGACGTGCGGTTATGCTGGAACAAGGGCGGGTCAAGCGCATTCTTTATGGTGGCGGGCTCACTGCTTCGCAAATGAACTGGTTAAAAGGGCTGGAGCTTCCGCGCCTTCCGATTACACAGGCTGTATCGCGCCGAGAGGTGCAAACCTTTAGCGCCAATCGTTTTGCGCCACCCTGCGGGGCGCGGGATCCAGCCTATCTGGTCTTTACATCCGGCTCTACCGGGACCCCCAAAGCAATCTTGGGCACAGCCGGCGGGCTGGCGCATTTTCTCAGCTGGCAGCGTGATAGCTTTGAGATTGGGCCCGGTGATCGTGCTGCGCAGTTTACCGGGCTGTCCTTTGATGTGCTGCTGCGCGATGTCTTTGTCCCCTTGATTTCAGGGGCGACACTTGTGATCCCCCCAGAGGGGACCGGACCTGCCCAGCCTGGGGCGCTCGGCTGGATGGATCAGGCCGAAATAACTCTGCTTCACAGTGTGCCTTCGCTCCTGCAAAGCTGGGTGTCGACAGAGCTTTCTGTATCAAAACTTCCGCATCTGCGACTTGCATTTATTGCTGGGGAACCTTTGGAGGGCGCCCTGCTGCGCCGATGGCGCCACCGTTTCGGTCAGGCTGTGAGGTTGGTCAACCTCTATGGGCCGACCGAAACGACGCTGGCCAAATTCGCGTTTGAGCCAGGCCCTGATGTCTTTGAGGCTGGGCAGCCCGTGGGATATGCGCTGCCTCAGACCAGGGCGGTTATCGTGACTGCGCGTGGCAAACCTGCCGCTTCGGGTGAACTGGGTGAAATTGCCATCGCCACTCCATTTATGTCCTTGGGATACGTCAATGACCCCTCTTTGACCAAGGCAAGGTTTATTCCCTCTCCTGACGCGGGCGATAGGGATAGAGGTAAAGAGGATTTCATTTATCTGACCGGAGATCTGGGTTGGCTCGATCCGGCGGGGCGGTTGCATGTCGCGGGCCGAATTGATGATCAGGTCAAAATCCGTGGTATTCGGGTGGAACCCCTTGAGATCTCTGCGCTGTTGGAGCAGCACCCCGCAGTCGCTGCCAGCGCGGTTGTGGCACGCCGGAACGCAGCAGGGGAGATGGAGCTGGACGCCTATTATGTTATGGCGCACGCCAACCTGAACAATACCCAAACAACAGAGCCGCAAATGCGGGCCCAATTGCGCAGCTATCTGCGCGCGCGTCTGCCTGCTGCATTGGTACCTAATGGGCCCTTGCTGCTGCCAGAGTTGCCGCTAACGCCAAATCATAAACTAGACCGTCGTCAACTGCCCCCTATAGTCCCGCTGCAAAATAGCCCCTCTGGGCAAGCGCCCAGCTCTGCTGTTGAGGGTCAGATGTTGCAGATCTGGGAAGAGGTGTTAGAAAAGTCGGACTTAGGGGTCAATGATGACTTTTTTGATGTCGGAGGTCATTCGCTCCTGGCCTTGCGGTTGGTGCTGCTAATTGAACAACGCATGGGGGTCAAAATTCCCCTGGCGGAGCTGTTCAAATCTGCCACCATCGCCCATCTTGCTGAGGTGGCGCAGACGAGGGAGACAGGCGATGGCCTGGTTCCTCTTTGGTTGCGTGGGGAGGGGCCGCCACTTTGGATAGTACATACTGGCGGTGGGATGCTGTGGAATTACCAGCCTTTGGTGCGCGCCCTTGCGGCAGATTTCCCAATCTACGGGTTCGAAGCCAAAGGCCTGTTTGACGGGGCTGAGCCGCAGGACAGTATTGCAGCGATGGCGTCATCCTTTATCCAAAATATGCGTCATCATCAGCCACAGGGGCCCTATCGCTTGGCTGGGCACTCCTTTGGGGGCCTGGTGGCCTGGGAGATGGCCTGTCAATTGCAGGCAGCCGGGGAAGAGGTGTCTGGGGTCTATCTATTCGACAGTAGCTTGACCCGTCCTGATGACGCCTGGCACGCCGACCATAGTGCGGCGCGTGTGGCGGCGCGGGATCTTTCTGTTGCGGTCCAGGTATATGCCCGTTTTACCCAGAGTGACCTGAGCCTGGAGGAAGGGGCCTTGTCCGATCTCTCCCTGGAGGAACAGCTTGGGCGCGCCGCTGATGTGATGGCCGCCAGTATCGGGTCGAAACCGGCCGCGCGCAAATTGGTCGAGGGGGTGTTGCGGATTTCCAATTCCCACCGCGCGGCACGGCTTGCGTATCACCCTGGGCGTCACACCGCCCCAGTGGTCCTGTTTCAGGCGGAGGACGATCGCAAAGCGGATCCGGATTGGGCACAGTTTTGGCGCGAAACGGCTGGGGGTGCGTTTGAGACCCAGGTGGTGCCCGGTGATCATGTCACCATGATGGCTCAGCCTCATGTCGAGGTTCTGGCCCAGGCACTGAAAGCGAGCCTTGACCAAAGAGAGGTGAGCCGATCCTCAGCGGTCTAGAATTTCTGGCAACATGCGTCCGGTTGTGCCCGATGGCAGTCGGGTGCCTGCATAGCCGGCGATTGTGGGTGCCACATCGACGGTCTGCACTTTGCGATGCACCACCTGAGCCGGAATTCCGGGGCCCATGAAAAATATCGGGACATGCCGGTCATAGGCATAGGGAGAACCATGCTGTGATGCACCTGCTAGCGGGTCTGGATCTTTCATGAACCAGCCAGGAGAGAGTATCGGATATAAATCCCCGGACCGGGAGGGCATGAAATTCGCTGTCACGGCCCGTCCAATATGCGTATCCGGCAGGCTTCCCTGTGCGATGTGGTCCCTTTCAAAGACCCAGGCCAGCCCCGGCAGCCCGCGCAGGGTCGCAATTATCAGCGCCTCAGCCTCAGCCGCGCCAGCCCTTGTGAACCGCAGGAGGTCATGATCCAGATAGATCCAGGGAGAGGTGTAGCTGCTGATGGGGTCATTGATACCGTATTTGGCCTTGAAGGCCTGTATGGCCGGTGCCTGTTCAACCTGATCATAGTCAAAGAGATCCAAGTTTGTGCGCAGCCGTGCATTCATATAATCGGGAACTTCGGTCGCGCCATGATCGGCCGAAAGAACCACCAGCGTGTTCTCTAGCCCAACAACCCGCTCCAAGTGGTCAAAAAACGCGGCCAATTGCGCATCAAGCCGTTTGAGAGTGTCTTCGGCCTCCAGCGAGGAGGGGCCAAAGGTGTGGCCAACATAATCGACGGAGTTTAGGCTGACGGCCAGGTAATCCGTCACCTCATCCGTGCCAAGTTGCTCGCCCGCGATCAGGGCCTTTGCAAAGCTGAGCGTGAGCTCATCCGCTGCTGGCGATGTCTCCAGGAAGGCTTGATAAAACCCATCTGACGGATCTGGGTATTGATGCTCCGGGAAGGTGATACCCCAGCCGGGATAGTCTTTCTCCCAGGGTTGGTCATCAAAGGCGGCAAACACATAGTTGGCTATGTCGTAAAGCAGCTCCCAGCCTGAACCGGCGTAGCTCTCGGGTAGCTGCCTGTCGGTCCAGTTTTGATGCCATTGCGGGTACGCTTCGACATAGAAGGTAGAGCTGAGAAAAGTCGATTTTTCAGTGTTGTACCAATAGGCCGTCCCCGCATGGCCTGTTGCCCCAATGGCGGCGCGGTCTTTCATCGAAACCCCAAAGATCTTGGCCTTTGCGCCACGGGACAGGCGAATCTCATCGCCGATTGTCGTTACCAGAAGATCGCGCGGGGACCGGCCTGCTTCTGGAGCAGACAGGCTGCCGTCTGGGTACAGCAAGGGGGCGCTGGAATCCTGGGTGGCAAAGTGCAGCGCATCCGACACGTCCAGCACGATACCCTGTGTGTCACTGCCTGTTGTATTTACATCGGAACTTGGAAGCTGGGTGTCGAGATAATTATTGCCGATGAGCCCATGAACCGCGGGATCTGCCCCGGTTGAGAGGGTGGTGTGCCCAACCACCGTCTCCGTATTGGCGTGGCGATGTTCTGCATCCCTGAACCAGGTGCCTTTGGTCATGAGGCGTTGAAACCCGCCCTCGGTGAAACCGGTCGAATATCGCAGCAAAAGGTCGGCCCTGAGTTGATCCACGGTAATTTGCACGATCAGTTTCGGCGGCAGGTCCCGCCCTTGAGCAGAGAGCAGCGTTGATGTTCCCAACAGGAGCGAAACCAAAAATATGAGGCGCATAGCTTATCCAATCATAAGGGGCCTAGACAAAGAACTGGAGATGTCGCGATCTTGGAGTGCGGATTTTGGGCCCCCAGGGGTCGGGACCATCTTCCACGATGTCAGAGAACAGGGGGCTTTAGACCCTTATAGGTGATTTTTTGGATAAAAAACACCCTTAAGTAGTGCTCTTGGTGTCTGGCAGTCTGTCGCGTGAAAGCGCCCTGGTTCGGACCCGTCGTTAGGGACCTTATTCGGCAGCGTTTTTCAGGCCTGCCATCAAGCTGTGAAACTTTTCGCCTTGGATTGCCACATGGCCGCGAAGCGCATGGGCGGCAGCCTCTGAATCACCAGCCTCCAAGGCTTCCAGTATGGCTTTGTGTTCGCTCATGGACTGCGCCATACGACCGCGAAACCGCAACTGCTGGCGGCGAAAAGGCTGAAGCCGACGGTGCAAATTTCCGGTCTCTTTTGCAAGAAACCCGTTGCCTGCCTCTTGGTAGATGATTTTGTGGAACTTTTCGTTTTCGGCGTAATAGTCATCAGTGTTCTGGGCACTGACCGCCGCCTGACATTTCTCATTGGCGCTATGTAACTCTGCCAGCGCAGCGTCTGAAATGCGTTTCGCTGCCAACCGACCGCAGGCGGCCTCCATCTCGGCCATGACCTCGAACATCTCTAAGAGCTCAACCGGTCCAGGCTGGCGGACAAAGGCCCCGCGGCGGGGAATAAGCTCTACCAGGCCAGAACGTGCAAGCCTTTGTAACGCCTCTCTTAAAGGGGTTCTGGAAACGCCAAAATGTTCTGCAAGACGGACCTCATCCAACCGGTCCCCATCTGAATGGGTTCCGTCAAAAATCCGCTCTTCCAATTGTTCGGCGATAAGATCCGCGTGACGTTTTTCCATGGTTTCAAGCTAACAAACGCGACTATGAAATTCAAGAGTTGGCATCTTGTATACAAGAATGTTGACTTGAAAAACACAATCCGCCTATCGTGAAGGCCACCCGGCTTGTTCCGGGTTGGATTCTTTTGGGAGGAAGACATGACATCTATTTTGAAGACCGCCGTTGCCACGCTGGCACTTGCGTCCTTTGGGACATTGGCCGGGGCAACTGAACTGCGCCTATCGCACCAATGGTCCACCAAAGACATCCGGCATCAGGTCGCCCAGATTGTTGCTGACGAAGTTGCTGCGGCAGATGTGGATTTGGACATCAAGATTTTTGGCTCGAAATCGCTCTTTAAGCCACGTGAGCAGTATAAGCCGTTGAGCCGGGGTCAATTGGATATGACCGTGCTGCCCCTGTCTTATGCCGGTGGCCAGCAGCCAGCATATAACCTCACTCTTATGCCGGGCCTGGTAAAGAACCACGACCACGCTGCGCGTCTGTCAAACTCTCCGTTTATGGAGGCGCTTGAGGCCAAGATGGCCGAAGATGATGTGATGGTCTTGGTGCACGGCTATCTTGCAGGCGGATTTGCAGGCAAAGACAAATGCATCACCAGCCCCGAAGACGTGAAGGGATTGCAGACCCGTGCCGCGGGCAAGTCTTTTGAGCAGATGCTGGCAGGTGCGGATGCTTCGATCGCATCCATGGCTTCGTCTGAGATCTACAACGCGATGCAGACGGGTGTGCTTCAGGCCGCAAATACCTCGTCCTCGTCCTTTGTCAGCTATCGTATCTACGAGCAGGTCAGCTGCTATACGCCTGCAGGCGATGTGGCTCTGTGGTTCATGTATCAGCCCCTGTTGATGAATAAACGCACCTTTGAAGGTCTGAATGAGGCCCAGCAGAACGCGCTGTTGGCAGCGTCAGAGAAGGCAGAAGCCTATTATCTGGAAGAGGCCAGAAAGCAGGATGCAGCCTCCGCCAAGGTCTTTGCAGATGCGGGCGTGGAAATCGCTCATATGAGCTCTGAGGATTTTGCGGCCTGGCGCCAGTTGGCGATGGAGACCTCATACCAGAAGTTTGTGGAAGAGGTCGCTGACGGACAAGAACTGCTCGATCTGGCTTTGGCCGTCGAATGAGTCTTGGGCGGGGCGGGCTTTGTTAGCCGCGCCCTGCCACCGCTTTTTCTCTTTCTGCATTCATACCAACAAGAGGTGCAAATGGCTGGTCATAGCTCTGCCGTTGCTTCCCATACGGGGAACAATCTTTTTCTACGCGTCGTTGCGGCGTTATCCACTGTGGCTGGCTGGTGCTCCGCTGCCATGATTGTTTCTGCCGTGGCAATCACCTGTCAGATGATCGTTGTACGTTTCGTGCTGAACAAGTCCACCATCTGGCAAACCGAAGCAGTGATCTATTTGGTCATTGCGGCAACTCTGATTGGCCTGCCCTATGTTCAGCGCCTGCGCGGGCATGTGAACGTGGACCTGATCCCGATTTCGCTGCCGCCACGGCCACGTTTCTTTATGGCGATTGTGACCTCTCTTCTGTCTATCACAATCGTTTCGATCATGCTGTTTTACGGCTACGAGTACTGGCATTTTGCCTGGCAGCGTGGATGGAAATCAGACACCGTTTGGGGCGTTCGACTGTGGATCCCCTATCTTGCAATCCCTGTTGGATTTGGCCTGCTGCTGCTGCAGCTGATTGCCGATCTGTTCGCCGTCTTGATTGGCATAGACAAGCCCTTTGGCTTGGAGGACACCTAAATGGACCCACTTCTGCTTGGGGCAATTGTAGCAATTGCCACCATCCTCGTACTGTTTTCAGGCGTCTCCGTGGCTCTGGGCCTGCTGATCGTTTCTGCAGCCTTTCTGCTCATCTTTGACGGGGCGCGTTCACTGGAGCTGATGCCGGAACTCTTGTTCGGCAAGCTGGATAACTTTGCGCTTTTGTCTATCCCGATGTTTATCATCATGGGATCCTCCATCGCCTCGACGCGGGCAGGTGCCGATCTGTATGAAGCGCTGGAACGCTGGCTGACCCGTGTTCCCGGTGGGCTGGTGGTGTCCAACCTCGGGGCCTGTGCGCTTTTTGCCGCGATGTCTGGCTCATCGCCAGCGACCTGTGCGGCGATTGGCAAAATGGGCATCCCAGAGATGCGCAAGCGTGGCTATCCGGATGGCGTGGCGGCTGGATCAATTGCAGCCGGTGGCACGCTGGGCATTCTGATCCCTCCCTCTGTCACGATGATCGTCTATGGCATTGCTACTGAAACCTCCATTGGTCGGTTGTTTCTGGCCGGAGTAATCCCCGGGTTGATGTTGGTAGGATTGTTCATGGCCTGGTCGCTCTATTCCACATGGAAATCCGGCAATGCGGCCCAACTGGGCGCAGGCAGCTATACCTGGGCCGAGCGCTTTGAAATTCTGCCACGGGTTCTGCCTTTCCTGGGCATCATTTTGGGGGTGCTCTATGCCATGTATGGCGGCATTGCGACCCCTTCCGAGACCGCGGCCGTCGGCGCATTGCTCTGTCTACTGATCGCGATGGTCATCTATAAGCTATGGAATCCAAAGGATCTTTGGGTGGTGCTGCGCGACAGTACCAAAGAATCGGTGATGATCCTCTTTATCATCGCAGCGGCCGGTGTGTTTTCTTACATGCTCAGCTCGCTCTTTATCACCCAATCGATTGCCGAATGGATCGGGACGCTTGAGGTAAACCGCTGGGTCTTGATGGGCGTTGTGAATGTCTTTTTGCTGATCGCCGGGTTCTTTCTGCCACCTGTTGCGGTGATCCTGATGGCTGCCCCGATCCTGTTACCGATCATCGACACGGCGGGGTTTGACCCGATCTGGTTCGCAGTGGTTCTGACCATCAATATGGAGATCGGCCTGATTTCTCCGCCTGTGGGTTTGAACCTCTATGTGATCAACGGTATCGCACCGGATATCTCGCTCAAGACCATTCTCACGGGGTCGTTGCCCTTTGTCGGCTGTATGGTACTGGCCATCGTTCTGCTGTGCCTGTTTCCGAGCCTGGCGACCTGGTTACCTGATCTGGTTATGGGGGCAACCCGATGACATTGCTCGCGGATCTTCTTTCAACGGTGTTTGAGCGGCGTTATCGCCGCGATGCATCGGAGCTGGTCGAAGATGGTCGGCCATTGATCGAATTGGCAACGGATTTGGTGGGATCAACGGGTGAGACATCAGGGCTCGCCCTGGCCCGGCAGATACTGTCCCGGTTTGCTGATTTGGACGACGCGCAAAAGCTGTCTTTCTTTTGCGACATTGCCACCACGATGAACATTGATCCCGAAGAGGTTCGCAGCGCCCTGGATGCCTATGAACAGGCCCCATCCAAGGCCACCTACCGGGCCTTTTCGGAGGCTGCGGAACCTGCCCGCCAAGAGCTGGTGCGTCGCCTGAACAGTGTGCCTGGTGCCACCGGCGCCTTGGTAAATATGCGGGCAGATCTGCTGAGGCTAGGTCGTCGGGATCCAGAGCTGGAAGCCCTGGATCTGGATTTCCGTCATCTCTTTGCCTCCTGGTTCAATCGGGGCTTTTTGGTTCTGCGCCCGATAAACTGGGAAAGCCCGGCGCATATTCTGGAGAAAATCATCGCCTATGAGGCGGTGCATGCGATCGACAGCTGGGAAGATCTGCGCCGCAGGTTGGAGCCTGCGGACCGCCGTTGTTTTGCCTTTTTCCATCCCTCCATGCCTGACGAACCCCTGATTTTTGTCGAGGTCGCTTTGACCCGAGGAATTCCAGGATCGGTTCAGGCGCTCTTGGCGGAAGACCGTGATGCCATGGCAGCAGGAGACGCAGATACGGCTGTCTTCTACTCGATTTCCAACTGTCAGGCGGGCCTGGCCAGCATTTCCTTTGGCAACTCTTTGATCAAACAGGTGGCCTCTGACCTCTCTGCTGAGCTGTCGAAACTGAACACCTTTGTGACCCTATCGCCTATTCCGGGGCTGACCAAATGGCTGGATCAGGTTGGGTTGAGCTGGGACGTTGAAGCGCCAGAGGCCATGCAGGCTCTGGCCGCGCATTATCTGCTGAACGCCAAATCCCGTGGGACGTTACCCTTTGATCCGGTCGCTCGGTTCCACCTTGGCAATGGCGCCATCGTTCATGCGGTGCATGCTGACGCAGATACCTCGGAAAAGGGGCGATCTCAGTCAGGAGGCACCATGGTAAACTACCTCTACGACCTTTCAAAAGTCGGCCAGAACCACGAAAATTTTGCCACCACCCGTGAAGTCGTTGCCGCCTCTCCCGTCAAAGCTCTGGCGGCATCCGTGGCTGTTCCAACGACCCAAGAAAGGACCTCCCATGGCTAATCCGCTTTATGATGGTCTTTTTGGTATTCATGCCGAAAAGACCACAGCCTTCCTTTATTTGCCCAATGGCCAGGTGATCACGCATAGGGATTTTCTGGCGAAAAGTGCCCAGATCGCCCATGTGACGGCGCAGATAGGGCTGAAGCCGGGAGACCGCGTTGCAGTTCAGGTTGAAAAATCCGCAGAGGCCCTGGCGCTTTATGCCGCCTGTGCCCAGGCGGGACTGGTCTTTTTGCCGCTCAACACCGCCTACACAGTGGATGAGCTAAGCTATTTTATTGAGAACAGCGGCGCATCGTTGATTGTGTGCGATGGCGGCAGTGCAGATCAGTTGGGGATCGTGGCCAAGGACCTGAATGCAAAGATCGAAACCCTGAACAGTGATGGCGGCGGCAGCCTTATGGAACAGGCCCGCGAGATGGCGACCAGTTTTGCCACGGTTGAGCGTGACGGTGATGATCTGGCAGCCTTTCTCTATACCTCTGGCACGACGGGGCGTTCAAAAGGGGCGATGCTGACCCAGAACAACCTGTTGTCGAACGCGCAGACCCTGGTGGAGGAATGGCGTTTTACCTCGGCGGACGTGCTGCTGCATGCCCTGCCGATCTTTCACACCCATGGATTGTTCGTGGCGACAAATGTGACGCTGGCCGCAGGCGGCAGCATGATATTCCTGCCGAAATTCGATCTGGATCAGGTGCTTGATCGCCTGCCAGAGGCAACCACCATGATGGGGGTGCCGACCTTTTATACCCGTCTGCTGGGGGATGCGCGTTTTACCAAAGAACTCAGCGCTCATATGCGCCTCTTCGTGTCAGGCTCGGCCCCCTTGCTGGCGGAAACCCATGTTCAGTTTGAGCACCGTACTGGCCACCGGATACTGGAACGCTACGGCATGACAGAAACCAATATGAACACCTCAAACCCCTATGAGGGAGAGCGGCGGGCAGGCACAGTTGGCTTTCCCTTGCCTGGGGTCGAAGTCAGGATCTGCGATGCGGAGGGTACAGCCATGCCGCAGGGGGAGATTGGCGAAATAGAGGTGCGCGGCCCCAATGTCTTTAGGGGGTACTGGCAGATGCCAGAAAAAACGGCCGCTGAGCTGCGCGAGAACGGCTTTTTCATCACCGGGGATCTGGGGCGCATTGACCAGGACGGCTATGTTCAAATTGTCGGCCGCAACAAGGATCTGATTATCTCGGGAGGCTACAATATCTACCCCAAAGAAATCGAACTGGTTCTCGACGATCAGCCCGGCGTTCTGGAAAGCGCAGTGATTGGCGTGCCGCACCCAGATTTTGGGGAAACCGTCCTAGGGGTCATTGTTCCCGAAAACGGCGTGACCCCGGATGTGGAAAGTATAGAGAAAGCTGTGAGCCAAAGCCTGGCCCGTTTCAAACATCCGCGCAAGCTCGTCATGCTGGAGGAGCTGCCGCGGAACACCATGGGCAAGGTGCAAAAGAACATCCTGCGTGAGCAGTATCAAGGCATGTTCACATCCTGAAGAAAGCTGCAGTTGTCCGCCGGACCTAAAGCGCGGCTCTTGTTGTACAATGAAACTTTCACAACAAGAGCCGCTTTTCGGCAGGGCGGGTCACACTGAATTTCGGTCCTGCAACGCAATTTCCCCTCAATTCCCGTGAAATCACCAGCTGGTTGACCTTTGATAAGGGCGCAGTTCAATTGACTGCGCCCCTTGGTTTTTGAGCCAATTATGCCTGTGGCAACGCGCCCCTAGGCGGAGGTCGATGAAAGGGAGTGCTGCCCTTTAGCAAGTCTCGGTGATTTTGGGCTTGCTGAAAATCTGAGATCCAGTAATTATACAAGTGAATAATTACTGGATCTCACAGGATTCCTGAACGTTACCGACCTGCCTGTCACGGCAGGGGCGCCTTGGGACCTGTTTTCTGATGGGTGGGAAAGATGAAAACCACGGATGTTACTAAACGACTGGCTTCCTTTGGTGGTGCCAAATGGGATCTCCACCTGGCCGCGCGTGACCGCATCGCGGCTGGCGCGGATATCGTCGAGATGACCATCGGCGAGCCCGATGTTCCGGTTCCGGCAGAGTTGATGGAGCGCTCCATCTCCTCGATGCGCGCCGGGCGCACGGGGTATTCCGATGGGCGAGGTGAAATCAATCTGCGTCGTGCCCTGGCTGAAAGCTATAGCGCCAGCCGTGGACGAGAGTTTGAGCCGGATAATTTCCTGTGTTTTCCCGGCACCCAGACGGCTCTCTTTGCGGCGATGATGGGGGTAGCGCAGCACGGGGACGAAGTGCTGGTCGGAGACCCAATGTATGCGACCTATGAGGGTGTTGTGGCTGCCACAGGGGCGACTTTGGTGCCGGTGCCGCTCAGCCCGGAAAACGGCTTCCGCATGCAGGCTGCCGATGTGGCCGATCGGATCACGCCGCGTACCCGCGCGCTATTGCTCACCAGTCCCCACAACCCTACAGGTGCCATCTTGGGCAGATCCGAACTGTTGGAGCTGTGCGAATTGGCCCGGGTCCATGATTTCTGGATCATTTCAGATGAGGTCTATGAGCAATTGGTTTTTGAGGGCTCGGAATTTGCCTCCCCTCTGTCGCTTGCGGAGTATGCTGATCGGGTTATTGCGGTCTCTTCGATTTCCAAGTCCCACGCCTCTCCGGGGTTTCGCAGTGGCTGGTGCGTTGGTTCCAAGGCCTTCTGTGATGCGCTGCTGCCGTTCTCGGAAACCATGCTCTTTGGGAACCAGCCCTTTATTGCCGATATGACTGAACTGGCGATCCGCGAAGGCTCTTCTGTTTCTGCGGGGATGTGCGCGCGTTTCAGCCGCCGTGCCCGGCTGCTGTCGGAGCGGGTCGAAGCGGAAACCGCCCTGCAGGTGCATCGGCCCGAAGCGGGTATGTTTGCGATGATCAATGTTGCTGCAACGGGCATGACCGGTGATGACTATGCCTGGGATCTGTTGGACCACGGCGTTGCGGTGATGCCGGGTTCTGCTTTCAGTGAAAGCCTGACCTCCTGGGTCCGTGTGGCTTTGACAATTGATGACGCAGAGTTCGAGACCGCCCTCACCCGATTGATTTCTCACGCACAAAAATTGGCCAAGGGGGCAGCATGAGCGAGGCAGTCAAGACCATTGGAGAGGCCCTGGTTGACGGGCTGAAGGCGCGCGAAGTCTCTTGCGTGTTTGGCATTCCCGGTGTGCACACGGTTGAGCTCTATCGTGGGGTTGCGGCTTCTGGCCTGCGCCACGTGACACCGCGTCATGAACAGGGAGCGGGCTTTATGGCCGATGGCTATGCGCGCGTGTCTGGCAAGCCAGGTGTCGCCTTTGTCATCACCGGGCCGGGGCTGACCAATGTGCTGACGCCAATGGCACAGGCGCGCGCGGATTCGGTGCCGATGCTCGTGGTTTCAGGCGTCAATGCCCAGGCGAGCCTGGGCAAGGGCATGGGGCATCTGCATGAGCTGCCAAACCAGCATGCGCTGGCCCAAACAGTTGCCTTGACATCGGAGCATATTGCCAAGGCAGAGGCTCTGGATCCGGCTCTAAACAAGGCTTTTGCGCCCTTTACCTCCGGTCGGCCGGGCCCAACCCATATTCAGATCCCGCTGGATGTTGCCGGTGATGCTGCGACGGATCTCTCGATGCCTGCGGTGGCTGAGCCCGCCCCTGTGAAGGCCGCGCAGCTGCAGGAGGCCGCGCGCCTTTTGGCACAGGCAAAGCACCCGGTTATTCTGGCAGGCGGTGGCGCCAAACGGGCAGCGGAGGCACTTCAGGCGCTGGCGGAACGCCTGGATGCTCCGGTTGTGCAAACCGCAAATGGCCGGGGGTTGATGCATCAACATGCTCTTGGTGTGCCTGCAAGCCCGAGCCTTGTGTCGGTGCGTGCCTTGATTGAAGGAGCCGATGTTGTGTTGGCCCTGGGAACTGAATTCGGCCCCACGGATTACGACATGTATGCCACGGGTGAGTGGCCACAGATACAGCAATTGATCCGGGTCGATATCTGTGATCAGCAACTGTCCCGTCACCCGGCTTTGGTTCCGGTTCAGGCCGATGCGGTTGCCTTTGCAACAGATCTGCTGGCGGTCCTGCCGGCAGATTGCGCGGGCACAGATGGGGAGATCAGAGCTGCAGAAACCCGCGCGGCTGCGCTGCAGGAAATTGGGGCAGACTACCGGGGGCAGGTTGCCGTTTTAGGGGCTATGCGGGACGCCGTGCCAGGCAGTTTGATGGTGGGGGATTCCACCCAGCCCATCTATGCAGGCAATCTCTATTATGATCACGACCGGCCAGGTGGCTGGTTCAATGCCGCTACGGGCTATGGTGCACTTGGCTATGGCATTCCTGCTGCCATTGGCGCTGCGATTGCTGCCCCTGATACGCCTGTTATCTGCATCGTTGGCGATGGGGGGGCGCAGTTCTCTCTGCCTGAGATCATGACCGCCGTGGACGAGAACCTTTCGATCACTTTTGTGATTTGGAACAATCAGGGGTACCGCGAAATCGCCACCTCGATGGAGGATGTAGGGGTCGAAGTTATCGGCTGCGATCCAACCCCCCCAAGTTTCGCAGGTACTGCCCAGTCCTTTGGGATCCCCCATGTTACGGTGACAACTGACCCCGCTGAGATATCTGCGGCCATTACGAAAAATCAGGGCCAAGGGCCCAGAATTGTTGAAATTACTGCGCCTGTCTTTGCGCCAGCTAAGGATTAAGCTGATGAAGAACCCGAGTTTTGAATTCTCCCGCGCTATTACCCGTCGTCCTGCGTCCAGTATCGTTGACGGGTTGCGCGCCACCGATATGGGCACACCCAGCTTGACCGGCATGCTGGCCGCCCATGCGCAATATGTGGCGGCGCTCAAAAGCACGGGTGCAGAGGTGATCGAGTTGGAACCGCTGGAGGCTTTTCCAGATGCGGTTTTTGTAGAGGACACCGCGCTTTGCCTGCCACAGGGGGCAGTACTGATGCGCCCTGGGGCCCCGTCGCGTATGGGGGAAGTGGCCGAGATGGCGCCTACCCTGCGGCAGTGCTACGCCGATGTTCGTGAAATCAGCGGCCCCGGCCATATTGAGGGCGGCGATATCCTGGTGACGGGGCGCGAAGTGCTGGTTGGTCGCTCGGACCGGACCGATGCGGCGGGCGTTGCCGAACTGGCGGAGATAGTTGCGGAGTGGGGGCACAGCCTGCGCGAGGTTTTCACCCCCCCGGGTGTTTTGCATTTTAAGACGGATTGTTCACTGATGGACGGTGAGACGATTCTGTCGACCAAACGTCTGTCGGCTTCTGGCTGTTTTGAGGGCTACAGGATTCTGGATGTGGCCGAGGGGGAAGAGGCCGCAGCCAATGCCATCCGCTTTAACAACTTGGTGCTGTGCCCTGCGGGGTTCCCGCGCACGGTAGAGATGCTGGATAAGGCCGGTTTTGAAGTGGTGCAGATCGACAATGCTGACTGTGCCAAACTGGATGGTGGCATGTCCTGCCTGTCCTTGCGGTTTTGAATTCATGCCCCGCCGCAGATCTGCTTAACTGCGGATCTGTGGCAGTTTAGATCCTGTCCAATAGGCGCCGCTGTCCTGTCTTAGGGCCTCATAGGCCTCTATGCGCTGACGTGCCTCGGCGCCGCCTGCCTCAATCAGATGGGACAGCAGGCAATCAAGCACTGCCATTGCCCCCCCATAGGCGCCAAAGGGATGTGCAGAGGCGGTGGTTACTGGGAGCACATGATCGACGTCTACGCCTGGCGCGATAACCTCGCTGTCTGAAATCAGCACAATTTGGGCTCCAAGCCTGCGGGCCTGACGCAGAGCTTTGATGGTGCTGGCGGAATAGGGTGCAAAGGTGATGGCGATCAGGCAATCCTCAGCTCCGAGCCCGATCAGATCATCCAGGGTCGTGCCAATGTGACGGGGCACCAAATCGATCGTGGGTAGCGCCATGCGAGCGACGTAGTGAAAATAATACGCCAGTGCATAGCTGGCGCGACTGCCCGTCACATAGCAGTGCTTCGCCTGTCGTAGGGTTTTAACAATCGCTTGCGTGCGGTCCGCCCCCATCTGCCGCAGCGACCGAGAGACCATGTTCAGCTCGCTCTGCACCATGCGTGCCTGCTGAGCCGCTGTCGGCCCAGCCTCGGCCATCTGCGCGATCCAATCCGCCCCAAGGTTGCTTTCGTTGGTGGTGATCAACGCATCGCGGAAGGGGCGGCGCAGGGCTTCAAAACTGTCATAGCCAAGGCGATCAGCGAGCCGCACAAAGCTATTTGCGCTGATCTGTGCTTTTCGCGCGGTGTCGCGGACGGGATCCAGTGCAAAACTGCCTGGGTTGTCGATAATATATTTTGCCGCCTGCGCCAGTTTGGTAGGCATCTGCACGATCTGGTCCTTCAGAGCGGCGATCAGGCGGGCGGTTTGTTTCGGGTCAAGATGTGGGTCCATGGTGTGATAGAAGCATATGATCTCTTCGTGCGAAATCCAAAACATGTGTATTTAGCTTGATCTGCCGTCAACTAATAGCTGGCCGTGAAGTCCTGCTTTTGGTGGCCGTTATGTTTGGTCTGGGAAAGCGGCTATGATTGTGGGGTTGTAAAAAAGGCCAATCAACATGTCTCAGATCAGTAAAGTGGCAGAAAACGCGATCGCCTCATTTTAATTCGCTGACAAGAGTGCAAGGATCACTCACGTGATGATTGCAATTCTTGATTGCGGCTTGCAGTGTCTTTGGGGAGCTGAGACAAAGCGAAAGAGCCAGGAGGTTCAGACATGAAGCAGACGGAAAGCAGCGTTTCCTCGGCTGCATTAAAATGCCGACGTATCTGCGGCACTGTCTTGCTAATTGCTCTGATGCTTTTGACAATTGGCCTTAGCGAGGCGCGCGCTGAAATCTCTCTGACCTTTGGGACCTATGCTGCGGATAAACCCACGGAAACCGTGCGTCAGTACCGGCCCTTTTTGGCCTTCCTGGAAGAGCGTTTGTCTCAGCGGCTGGGGAAACCTGTTACGATCAAGATGTCAATCTCCAAGCAATATGTCGAGGCCGTGCGCCAGCTGGCCGAGGGCAAGATTGATTTGGCCCGCTTTGGTCCTGCTTCCTATGTCAGGGCCAAGCAGCTCAACCCTGGGATCCGTATCGTTGCGATTGAGACGAAAAAAGGTAAGAAGCGCTTTACAGGGGTGATTGTGGTGCATCGCGACAGTCCCATTCAGTCCTTGGAGGAGCTGGCTGGCCTGACCTTTGCTTTTGGGGATCAGCTGTCAACAACCGGGCGATATCTGGCGCAGGCGCAGCTCCTTGGCGCGGGTATCACCAGTGTGGATCTGCGCGGATTTTCCTACTTGGGGCGGCATGATCTGGTGGGTGAGGCGGTTGGCGCCAGAAAATTTGCAGCGGGGGCCCTAAAGCAGAGCACGTTTCGAACACTTGTTGCCAAGGGTGTCCCGATCCGAGTTCTGGTCTCATTTGAAAATGTGACAAACCCTTGGCTGGCCTCTGCTGATTTAGATTTGGAGATATTGCAGGCAATCCGGGATGTCATGTTGGCACCGCAGAACGTAGAGATCATCCGGAATATTTCTAACAATGGATTTTTGCCGAGTGACGATGCAGATTTTAATTTGATCCGCGAAGCCATCGAGCAAAGTCGCAGCTTTTAGCGCGGGAAGAATAGAGAAATGAAACGCCACGGCATCCTGTTTCAGATTGTCCTGTCGCTGTCTCTGGCGGCCTTTTTGGTTGCCATGGTTGTGGGAGCCGTTGCCCGGCGGTATGAGAGTGACCGGTCACGTGAAGAATTGACCGAGCAGGCGGGACTGACAATCTCGCTGGTTGGCGGGTTGATGCTTGAATCGATCATTGTGGAAGACGTACCAGTCCTGGAAACAGGTCTCTACGAGACGCTGGCTCGAGTACCCAAAATCCTGTCCATTCAGATATTGAACAATGACGGCCTCGTAATTGCATCTGCCAACCGGCGCCAGATCCTCGCAGAGGAAGACACTGTTACCTACGAGCAACCGGTTGAATTGGCGGGATTTACGTTTGGAACCATGGTGGTTCAGTGGTCGCTGCGGGAAGGGAAGGCTCTCGTTCAAGATCGGGTGCAATTTACGATCATGTGGACCGTTCTCGCTGTCGTGGGGCTATCTGCGGTTATGTTGGTTTTGCTCAACATGCTGGCACTGCAGCCGCTGAAAACCATCCATGACCGTATGTCGGACGCGCTCTCTGGGGTGCAGGGGCAGGTGAGGAAATTACCTTGGTATGCCTCGCGTGAGTTCTGGGCACTCAACTTTTCCGTTGGCGTGCTAGAAGATACCTTTGTCGAGCGCGATGAGCGCGAAGCGGCGCTGGAACGGGCCTGTGAGGACGCAGATATTGCCAATCAGGCCAAATCGGATTTCCTTGCCAATATGAGCCATGAGATCCGTACGCCTATGAATGGTGTGATTGGTATGGCAGAGCTGATCATGGAAACCGATCTGGACGAGGATCAACAGATCTATGCAGAAACGATATCAAAATCCGGTACTGCACTACTGACAATTATCAATGATATTCTCAACTTCTCCAAGATCGAAGCCGGCAAGGTGGAGTTAAACCTGGCGCCGTTCAACCTGTTGACCGCGATCGAAGACGTGGTCACGTTGCTCTCTCCCAGGGCCAATGCAAAAGGGGTTGAGATAATTTTACGCTATGATCCAAACCTGCCTGAGTTTTTTGAGGGAGATGTTGGCCGGGTCCGTCAGGTGATTACCAATATCATTGGCAATGCGGTGAAGTTTACCGACGTGGGCTATGTCCATGTTGATGTTTCGGGTGGCAAAAATTCTGAGAACTATAGCCTGACGATCAAGGTGGCTGACACCGGGATTGGAATTCCGGCAAACCGTCTAGAAGCGGTCTTTAGTGCCTTTGAACAGGTGGACAGTGGCGCAACTCGCAGTTTCGAAGGGACGGGTTTGGGACTGGCAATTTCCGCGCGTCTTCTTGCCCTTATGGGGGGTGAGGTGGCGGTGGCCTCTAAGGCGGGGGAAGGCTCTATCTTTACGGTGCAGCTGCCGCTGCCAAGAGCAGAGCGAGTTGGCGAAATCAAAGTAAACACTACAGCTTTCCAGGGGCTGACGGGACTGATTGTAGATGATTTGGAGTTGAACCGATCCGTTCTGACTGAACGGCTGCGGGCCTGGGGTGTCGATTGTCTTGAGGCTGGGAGCGCAATCCAGGCTTTGGAACGGATTTCCGACCTGAGGCGGGAAGGGCGGTCTGTAGATTTTTTCATTCTGGACTACCAGATGCCCGAGACTGACGGCTGCGAGTTGGCGCAGCGCATTCGGGCAATCCCTGCTTACGCCACATCTCCAATTGTTGTGCTGTCAGCGGTTGATCATGCTTTAGATCGATCAGATCCGAACGCGTTACAAGACTTTGAAATAGCGCAAAAACCTCTGCGGGTTGCGCAACTAAAGCAGGTTCTGCGGCGGGCTCTTCATCTTGAGAAACAGCCGCTCAGCGTGCCTCAGTCCAGCCAGGCGACCTACCAAACCTCCAATCTTGTCAAGTTGTTGATCGCTGAGGACAACAGAACCAACCAATTGGTAGTGACCCGAATGCTCAAGGATGCTGGGTTCGATATCACCATTGCTGCTAACGGCGTTGAAGCGGTCGAGCGGTTCAAGGAGGTTCAGCCGGATATCATTTTGATGGATATGATGATGCCGGTGATGGACGGCGTTGCGGCTACAGTGAAAATCCGAGAGATCGAACGGGCTGCTCGGTCTAGGGGCTGCCACATTATTGCACTGACCGCGAATGCGATGGAGTCCCATCGCAACAAATGCATGCGCGCGGGGATGGATGATTTCCTCAGCAAGCCAATTAACAAGAAGGCCTTGATTGCGACCATTCAAAAATGGGTCGAAGTCGACGAGGATGCGCCAGTCGACATCAGGACCCGCCGCAACTAGCCAGGGACTGGTGTGTTTACCAGGCCCTTTCTTATGCCGCGGTTATTTGCCGATAAATCGTGCCACCCAGATTGGTCAGCGCAAACAGCACCGCCGCAACGCAGACAATTGTTGGCCCGGTCGGGGTGTCGAGCATAAAAGACAGCTGCAAACCAGCAAGTGCAGACAGGGCTCCGATCCCGGCGGCGATGGCAGCCATGCGCTCAGGTGTGGCGGCAAAGGGGCGGGCCGCTGCCGCAGGGACAAGCAAGAGGGCTGAGATCAGCAAAACACCCACCACCTTGATGGCAACGGCCACAACCAGAGCCAGGGCAATGGTCAGAACCAGCTGTTCGCGCTTGGGGTTGATCCCTGCCGCATAGGCCAAATCGGGGCTGAGCGTGGCCGTTAGCAAAGCCGACCATCTGGCCCAAAGCAGCAGCAGGACCAGCGAAGCTCCGCCCCAGATCACAGCGAGGTCGATGCGGCTCACCGCCAGGATATCGCCAAACAGATAGGCCATCAGATCAATGCGGATACCCTGTAAAAAGGATACCGCCACCAGACCAAAGGCCAGTGAGGAATGCGCCAAAACTCCCAGCAAAGTGTCCATCGCAAAGCCTCGCCCGCTGAGGCCAGAAACGGCGGTCGCCATCAGTAAGGCTATGATCAGAACCCCAGCAAAAATAGGCACTTGGAACCCTAACGCCAAGGCCACCCCCAGGATGGAGGCATGGGCGGTGGCATCGCCAAAGTAGGCCATGCGGCGCCAGACAACAAAGCAGCCCAATGGTGCGGCCGCAACGGCGACGCCGGTACCAGCCAGGGCGGCGCGCAGCAGAAAGCTATCCAACAGCGTGATCATCCTCGGGCCTCTTGTATAACATCCGGGCTGTGGGAGCCGGGGTGTTCCTTGCCGTGGTCATGGCCACAACTATGGTCATGGCTGTGATTGTGTTCATGGCGATACAAGGCCAGGGCTCCCTGGGTGCCGCTGCCAAACAGGGCGCGATACTCTGGCGCCGAGGCCACATGTTCAGGCTCCCCCTCACAGCAGATATGACCGTTCAGACAAATCACCCGGTCTGAGGCTGCCATCACCACATGCAGCTCATGGCTGACCATCAAAATGGCGCATCCCAAGGTTTGGCGCAGGATTTCGATCTGTTGATAAAAGGCGGCGGATCCCGGTTGATCCAGCCCCTGGGTGGCTTCGTCCAGGATCAAGAGCTGCGGTTTGCACAGCAGGGCACGTGCAAGCAACACCCGTTGAAACTGCCCGCCTGAAAGATCAACCATCTGGCGGTTGGACAGTTGCCCGGCGCCTGCCTGTTCCAATGCCTCTTTGGCCTGTTTGTCTGACACTTTGATCGGCAGGCTGAGAAAACGACGCACTGTCATTGGCAGGGTTGGGTCGATATGCAATTTTTGTGGAACATAGCCAATGCGCAGACCCGGGCTGCGGATCACCTTGCCCTGGCTCGGTAGCTGTGCCCCTATGACGCTGCGCAGAAGGGTGGATTTGCCAGACCCATTGGGACCAACAATCGTGACGATCTCACCAGGTGAGATGCCGACAGTCACATGCGACAAAACTGTATTGCCGCCATAGCTGACAGAGAGATCCTGTAGGGAGATCAGTTGCATTTATTGGCGGATTCTTGGCATTTTGGGCAGAGACCTTCGGCCTCGACTACTGTGCGTTCGATCTGAAACCCTGCGTCGCGTGCGGCCTGACCGAGCTGACCGTTGGTCGGCACCGCCTGAGCTTCAGCCACTGATTTGCACATCCGGCAGATCATGAATACTGGGGCGTGATCCTCGCCGGGATGGGTGCAGGCAATAAAGGCATTCAGGCGTTCGATTTTGTGGGCAAACCCGTTGCTTACCAGAAAGTCCAGCGCGCGATAGGCAATAGGCGGCTGTGAGCCAAGGCCCTCTTCGCGCAGACGATCTAGGATTTCATAGGCCCCGAGCGCCCGGTGTTCTTGCAGCAAGATTTCCAAAACCCGTTTGCGCACGGGGGTAAATTGCAGCCCCTGCGCTTTGCATTGGGCATCGGCCGTTTCAATGCAGTCAGCAATGCAGCTTGCGTGGTCGTGAGTTTCAAACCCGATGGAATCCATGGTCTTGGGTCTCCGCTGAGAGGGGCGTCGCCTGGCCTGTGATGATCTTGGCTCTTGATATGTTATGGTATGACGTTTAACAAGCCGTGAGATGTTATAAAATTACATGAGAGCTCCCATGCTAAATACTCCTCTGACTTCCGTTGCTGCCCTTATGGGGTTGGCAGGCGTTTCTCTGGCCGATGTGCCAAAGGTTGCAACCGATATCACGCCAGTACATGGCCTGGTGGCGCGGGTTATGCAGGGGCTGGGTGAGCCGAGCTTGGTGGTGCCGGCGGGTGCCTCACCACATCAGCATTCCATGCGCCCTTCTGAGGCCCTCGCGCTGTCGCAGGCGGATGTCGTTTTTTGGATGGGCGAGGCGCTGACACCTTGGTTGGAGGGCGCCGTGGATGAGCTGGCCAAAGATGCCCATGTGATCGAGTTGTTGGAGCTTGAAGGCGGTCTGGCGCTTCCCTTCCGTGAGGGCGTTGGGTTTGAGGCCCATGATCATGGCGATCACGATGACCATGGTGACCACGAAGACCATGAGGGTCATGACCATGGTGACCACGACGACCATGGAGGTCATGACCACGATGACCATGGCAACCATGAAGGTCATGACCACGCGGGCCACGCTGAGGCGGGGCATGCCCATGAAGATGAGCACGAAGAAGGCCACGATGAAGATCACGTGGGACACGATCACGAAGGCCATGAGGGCCACGCCCATGAGGGAGTGGATCCCCATGCCTGGTTGGCACCTGAAAACGCGATGCTCTGGCTTGATGTGATTGCAGCCGAACTGTCGGAGCATGACGCCGAAAACGCCGCAACCTATGCCGCCAATGCTGCGGCTGGGAAGTTGGAAATCAAAGAGGCTAAAGCAGAAATCATGGCTAGCCTTGGGGAAGTACGCGACGGCGGTTTTGTGGTGTTCCACGATGCCTATCAGTATTTCGAGCACAGCTTTGGCCTTCAGGCCGCCGGCGCAATCTCTCTGGGTGATTCCTCCGATCCAAGCCCCGCGCGTATCGCGGAAATCCAGCAGGTGGTGAAGGAGAAACAGGTCTCTTGTGTCTTCTCAGAACCGCAGTTCAATCCGGAACTGGTGGCAACTGTGCTAGAGGGAAGCGGCGCTCAAACCGTGGTCATTGATCCTTTGGGAACGGGACTGGAGCTGGGCGCTAACTTCTATCCGGCGCTGCTGAAAGAGCTGGGCGCAGCCATGGCGGCTTGTCACTAAATAGGGGTTTGAACTGAACCGTGAAAAATTCAAAAGGGTCAGGGAAAACTCTGACCCTTTTTTGCTTTATATCCTGTCGTTGACGAGATGGGTCAGCGTTGCGCCTGCCTCATAATAGGCGCCGCGGAGCCGGGCAAAGGGCAGTTTGTGATCCGTGCTTGCAGGCAAGGGCAGCAGGCCCTCGTCGCCGGAGATCAGCGCCTCTGCGATCTTGTGGCCAAAGAGCGTACCGGGCCCTATACCGCGCCCTGAATAGCCAAAGCTGACATAGCCATCTTCCAGCTTGCCAATCTTGGGCAAATATTCCTGGGTCATAGCGATGCGGCCAAACCACTCACTTTCAAATTTTGCACCAGTAAGCGCTGGGAAAACGGCAGCCATTTTCCTTGTGAGCCAGCTCTGGTGAATGCTGCTGCCAAAATGGTCCAAGGCGCCCATGGCGCCGATGATCAGTCGGCCCTGTTGATCCATTCGCCAGGAGGACATCACCAGGGCGGAGTCCCAGCAGCCTTCGAGCCCCGGCAGAATCTGCGCTTGTTGCGCCGGGCTAAGTGGCGCGGTAGCGCCCTGGAAATAGTGCACGGGCACAATCGCCGGCGCGCTGTAACCGGTCATCGCACGGGCATAGCCATTTGTGGCCATAACCAAATACTTGGCGCGGATGCTGCCCTTGGGGGTGGTGACTTGCCAGTGGCCTTTGTTGCGGTTGATGGCTGTGGCTGGAGTTTGATCATGGAGCTGCGCGCCAGCTTTGATTGCGGCGCGGGCAAGGCCACGCGCAAAGCCCAAGGGTTGGATGGTGCCTGCGCGTGGATCGAACAGGGCCCCGTGGATGGCCTCTGAACCAACGCGGCTCTGTGCCTGGGCCGCATCCAGCAACAGAACTGGCGCGCCAATGGACTGCAATTGATCGGCGCGGCGCTGTAGATCCTGCATGCCGCTGGGGGCATGGGCGCAGTGCAGGGTGCCATTGCGCACGGGCTCGCATGAAATACCATGGCGCTCAATAAGCCCATAAACCAGGTCTGGCGCCTTCCCCAGCTCCTGGGACAGGGCGTTGCCCTTTACGGGACCAAGGCGGGTATTGATGTCCTCTGGCGGCAGCCACAGCCCTGCATTGACCAAACCAACATTTCGCCCAGATCCACCATGGCCAAAGACCTCCGCCTCAATCAGGCAGACAGAGGCCCCCATCTCGGCTGCCTTTAGGGCGGCAGAGCACCCGGTATAGCCGCCGCCAATGACGACCAGATCTGCCGTGACCTCCCCGGTCAGAACCGAGGAGGCGGGGTTTTCCTGGCAGGTCTGATGCCAGAGGCTCGTGGTTAGGTCAGATGTCAAATTTTATTCCCTGTGCAAGCGGCAGTTCCCGCGAGTAGTTGACGGTATTGGTCTGGCGGCGCATGTAGCCTTTCCAGGCATCTGAGCCGCTTTCCCGTCCACCGCCGGTTTCCTTTTCACCGCCAAAGGCGCCACCGATCTCAGCGCCTGAGGGGCCGATGTTGACATTGGCGATACCGCAATCAGATCCGGCTGCCGAGAGGAAATATTCACTCTCACGCAGATCCGTCGAGAAGATGCAGGAGCTCAACCCTTGCGGGACTTCGTTCTGTAGCTCAATTGCTTGATCCAAATCGTGATATTTCACCACATAGAGGATCGGTGCAAAGGTCTCGGTATGCATGATCGCCGATTGCGCGGGCATCTCGACAATGGCCGGATGCACATAGGCGGCAGCAGCGTGGCTATCGGTTAGGGCCTGGCCGCCGCCATGAACCTTGCCGCCTTCTGCCTTGGCCTGGGTCAAGGCGCGATCCATGGTTTTTAACGCCTGTTCGTCAATCAGAGGTCCCACCAAGGTGCCATCGACCAGAGGATCGCCAATGGGCAGGCCGGCATAGGCCTTGATCAAGCGCGGGATCAGCGCGTCATAGATGTCGGCATGGACAATCAGACGACGCAGCGAAGTGCAGCGCTGACCGGCGGTGCCCACGGCTGAGAACACAATGGCGCGCAGGGCCATTTCCAGATCCGCCGAGGGCGCTACGATCATCGCGTTATTGCCGCCAAGTTCCAGAATGGTGCGGCCCAGTCGCTGGGACATATCCTGCGCCACAGCCTTGCCCATGGGTACCGACCCGGTTGCGGAAATGATCGCCACATCCTTGGAGGCCGTCAGGGCTTCGCCCAGATCGCGTTCGCCGATCAGGGTCTGGATCAGACCGTCGGGCGCATCCTCGCCGAATTGCGCGGTGACCCGGTTACAGATTTTCTGCACGGCAAGGGCGGTCAGCGGCGTCTTTTCCGAAGGTTTCCAGATCACCGGATCGCCACAGACCAGTGCCAGAGCGGCGTTCCAGCACCAGGGTGCTACGGGGAAGTTAAACGCGGTGATCACGCCGCAGGTTCCCATCGGGTGCCAGGTTTCTCGCATGGCGTGGCCGGGGCGTTCCGAGGCGATGGTCAGGCCATAAAGCTGACGCGACAAACCGACTGCGAAATCACAGATGTCGATCATCTCCTGCACTTCGCCCAGACCTTCCCGATAGATCTTGCCGCACTCCAGCGTCACCAGGCGCCCAAGGTTTTCTTTCTCCCGGCGCAGCTCTTCGCCCAGCAGACGCACCAGTTCGCCACGACGGGGGGCGGGGACAAGCCGCCAGGATTTGAAGGCGTCTTTGGCCTTTGCGATCTGCGCCTCTGCATCGGTCAGGCTGTGCATGGGGATACAGGCGATCTCGCTGCCATCAACCGGGGTTTTGACACTGAGACTGCCGCCGGTCAGCGCGTCTTTGGTGAAACCGGCAGCGGCAAGAATCTGGGTATGAGGCATGGTCTATCCTTTCAGGGGATCTATCAAGCCATGAGCTCATTGCGGGGTTATTGTCTGGCAACTCACGGCACTTTTCTATAAATCACAAGACAAATCGCAAAATGCACATGATACTAAATCCTGAAGCTATGAGGTAAGGTTATATGATAGCACCCCGTCGGTTCTTGCCCTCTATCTCTTCCCTGCTCGCACTGGAGGCTGTGGACCGCCTCGGGAGTGCTTCGGCAGCGGCAGAAGATCTCAACCTTACGCAAAGTGCTATCAGTCGCCAGTTAAAGCAGTTGGAACAGCAGATGGAGGTCGATCTGATCGCGCGGGACCAGATGCGGATGCAGTTAACGCCGGGCGGGGCAAACTATGCCAAAGAGGCCCGGGCCATCCTGTCCCGATTGGCGCAGGCTTCGATCAAACTGCGGGCAAATCCGGATGGGGGTAGCCTCAATCTGTCGATTCTGGCCTCCTTTGGGCTGCATTGGTTGGCGCCCCGGCTCAAAGGTTTTGTCGGTCAGCATCCGGGTATCACTGTCAATTTGCAGACCCACAACCTGCCTTTCAGCTTTGAGGCAGGCACCGCGCAGGCGGCCATTCACTATGGCACCCGTGACTGGCCAGGGGTGCAATACCTTCCTCTGATGCCCAAACATGTGCTCCCGGTTTGTGCGCCAGACCTTTTGCCCAGCCCCCTGCACCGGCCCCAGGATCTGCTGGACTATCCCCTGCTGCACCTGGAAACGCATCCCGACAGTTGGGAGCAGTGGTTTGGCCTGCATGATGTGGAAGCAGCGCGGTTACAGGGCATGCTGTTTGACCAGTCTTCAGCCATGACACAGGCGGCGGTGCACGGGCTGGGGATCGCCCTGCTGCCGACCTTCCTGGCGGAGGGGGAGATCGCTGCTGGTCGCTTGCAACTGGCCATCAGCGGAGCCCCGGTCACACTGGGGGAGTATTTCCTGGTCTGGCCTGCGGAACACGCCGATGACTATCCGCTTATGCAGTTTCGCAATTGGCTGCTGGATCAAATCAAAGCAGAGGAGTGCTGATATGCGTTTGCCGAGCCTCACACATCTGCGCTGCTTTGACAGTGCTGCACGTCACCAGAGCTTTACAGCAGCGGGTGAAGAAATTGGCCTGACCCAAAGTGCTGTCAGTAAGAAGGTTAAGGAGCTGGAAGCGGATCTTGGCTTTGCTCTGTTTCAGCGGGTGGGGCGCGGTGTGGTGTTGACGGCAGCTGGTGCCAGCCTCGCGGCAGATCTGGCCCAGGATCTTGGGGCGCTGCGCAACTCAGTGCAAAAGGCTGTGGCGGCTGGGGCCGGGCGTAGTGCACTGCGCATTGCGGTGCTGCCAACCTTTGCCAATCGCTGGCTTATCCCGCGCTTGCCGGACTTTTTTACGCGCCATCCAGAGATCGAGCTGAGCCTGTCGACGCGGCTGGAGCCCTTTGATTTTGCCCGCGACCCTTTTGATCTTGCGATCCACTATGGGCGCGACAATTGGCCCGGAGCCCGCATGGTGGAGCTGTTTGGCGAACAGATGGTGCCGATTGCGGCACCAGAGTTATTTGCCAGCCATGACCTGGCGAGTGTGAACAGGCTGACAGATGTGCCCCTGGTGCATCTGGAAAGCCGCAGTGATGCCTGGGCGGACTGGTTTCTTGCCGCCGATATGCGTGGCCAACCCCGCCAGGATGGGCGCTATTTTGATCAGTATTCCATGGTGATCGGCGCGGCTACTGCTGGGCTTGGGGCAGCGATTGTGCCCTTTGATATGGTGGCGGCGGAGCTGGATGCAGGCACTTTGCTACAGTTGCCGGGGCCGGTTCTGAGGTCGAGTAAACGCTACTATCTGACCCGCCCGCATGGGGCCGCGCCAGAGGCTGTGCGCAAATTTGAGACCTGGATCACGCGGCAATTGCGACAGAAACCTGGCTAGTTTACCTGCTCAACGGTGCATCTGTTTGCGCCCATTCATGCAGTGGTGGAATGAGTGCTGTCCGATTTGAGGAGTATTCTGCAAGCCTGCCCAGCGTAGGTTCGACGGTGAGCTTCGGGCGGTAAGTCTGGGCGCCAGTTCTTGCAGCGAGAGGACCCCATCCATGTCAGAGTTTCGTAAGGCCAGCCGTATTGATGCCATTGAAGTTTCGGAGATCCTGCAGATCGGAGCTCGGGCTGCGGAGCTGAAGCGCCAAGGGCGAGAGGTGATCGTATTGGGCGCAGGGGAGCCGGATTTCGACACGCCAGACGCGATCAAACAGGCGGCTGTTGATGCCATTTGGACGGGAGAAACCAAATACACGGCCCTGGGCGGAACCCCGGCGTTGAAGCAGGCGATCCGCGCCAAGTTTGCTCGCGACCATGATCTGGACTACGGGCTGGATGAAATCATCGTCTCTACTGGTGCCAAACAGGTGCTCTACAATGCCTTCATGGCCAGTCTGGAACCGGGGGATGAGGTCATTGTGCCTACCCCCTATTGGACGTCCTATGTGGATATTATTGCTCTGGCGGGAGGTAAGCCGGTGCTGGTGCCCTGCGGTGCTGAGGCCGGTTTTCGGATGACACCGGAGCAGTTGCAGCAGGCGCTCACACCGCGCACGCGCTGGGTTTTGTTCAACTCTCCCTCCAACCCATCTGGCGCGGCGTATTCGGCAAAGGACTATGCGCCCCTGCTGGAGCTGTTGTTGCAGCATCCTCATGTCTGGATCATGGCCGATGACATGTATGAGCACATCACCTACCCGGGGTTCGATTTTGCC
Source organism: Roseobacter sp. MED193 (assembly GCF_000152965.1). Taxonomy (GTDB): domain Bacteria; phylum Pseudomonadota; class Alphaproteobacteria; order Rhodobacterales; family Rhodobacteraceae; genus Pseudophaeobacter. The sequence continues at coordinate 168,837 of NZ_AANB01000005.1, forward strand.
ACCCCGGCTGCGGTTGAGCCGCGATTGAAATCGCGCTGCCTAACCATCAATGGTGTGTCCAAAGCCTACGCTATGACTGGCTGGCGTATTGGTTATGCCGGCGGGCCAGCTGCTCTGATTGCCGCCATGGCGGTGATCCAAGGGCAGTCGACCTCTTGTGCCTCTTCGGTGTCGCAGGCGGCGGCTGAGGCGGCACTGAACGGGCCACAAGAGATCCTGCGCGAGCGGCGCGCCAGTTTTCAGGCCCGTCGTGATCTGGTGGTTGATGGGTTGAACGCTATCGACGGTATCAGTTGTCCGCGTCCCGAGGGCGCCTTTTACACCTTTGCCAGTTGTGCAGGTGTTCTAGGATGCCGAACCCCGCAGGGCTCAGTTTTGCACACAGATGCTGATTTTTGCGCCTATGTCTTGGAACATCACGATGTGGCCATGGTACCAGGGCGGGCATTTGGCCTGTCGCCCTATTTCCGGATCTCCTATGCGACCAGCACGGCTGAGCTGCGCGAGGCCCTGGCGCGACTGACGCGGGCGGTGGCGCAGTTGAGCTGAGGGTCACACAGAACTACAATCGTTTTTGCATCAGAATCAGGTCCAGCCATTGATCCCATTTGCGCCCAACTTGGGGCATCAGGCCGGTCTGGGTGAACCCTATGGCGCTGTGAAACCCAACGGCCTTGGGATTGGCGCTGCTGATGCCAGCCACCAAGACATGCACCTCCCTGGCACGGGCGGCATCTTCCAACTTGGCCATTAGGGCCCGCCCCAAGCCATGGCCCTGCGCGTCGGGCAATAGCTGGATAGAGTGTTCCTGCGTGTGGCGATACCCCGGCCCTGTGCGGAAGTCACCGTAGGTGGCAAAGCCCAGAAGCCGCCCGTCCAGCTCCGCCACTAGAAACGGCCGTGGGTCCTCACGCAGGCGCAGGGCGATTTCTTCAGGTCGACGCTCCTGAGTAGTGAAGGTAAACAGTGTTTCGCGGATCATTGAATTGGCAATGCGCGCAATGCCGGTCGCGTCCCGTGGCTGGGCCTGGCGAATTTCTACGGGCATGGGCTGGCTCTCCTTTGGGCGCCGTTGGTGCCAGGGACAGGAACATGCATTTTGAGTGACCACAAGTGCGGCCTGGAACTCGGCCGCTGCAGCTTTTGCGTGAAAGGCGATTGAACTTGGCGCTGGTGCGCTTCAAAGATGGGGCAACGCAGCCAGGGAGCTTTTAATATGCAGCGCAATGATTTGAAACCCGCGACAATTGCGGCCCAGGCCGCTGGAACAATTGACGCGGCCAGTGGCGGCGTTGTGCCGCCCTTGCAGCCCTCGACGACATTTGTGCGAGACCGTGACTATCAGCTGGTCAATGAAAGCAACGTCTATCTGCGGTCCCATAATGAGGCGGTGCGCCTGGGTGAGGAAATCCTATCCCGTCTAGAAGGCGCTGAGGATACCCAGTTGTTTCCATCGGGCATGGCGGCCATCGCGGCGGTGTTCCGCACTGTGCCAAATGGCGGCGCAGTGATTGTGCAGTCCGGTATCTATTGGGGCACCACAAAATGGATCCGTGATTTTTGCACCCGCCGCGATATCGCTCTGCACGAAGTTGATGCCAGCGACATCGGGGCCCTGCAGGCGGTGTGTGCCGTGCATCAGGCGCAGCTCTTGTTCATTGAAACCCCGTCGAACCCCTGGTTGAAAACTGTTGATATCAAAGCTGCAAAGGCCTGTGCGCAGACCGCGGGTGCCAGTCTGGTTGTGGATAGCACGGCGGCGACACCGCTGCTGACCCGTCCTTTGGAAATGGGGGCGGATATTGTCATGCATTCGGCGACCAAGGTGATCAACGGTCATTCCGATGTGTTGGGGGGCGTGCTGAGCACGCGTCTGCGCACGCCGCTTTGGGAGGCGATCTGTATGGATCGCAACGAGGCAGGCGCAGTAATGGGGCCATTTGAAGCCTGGCTGCTGGTGCGCAGCATGCGCACATTACCGCTACGGGTGGAAAAGATGTGCGCAAATGCAATGGCTGTGGCAGAATTTCTTGCCAGTCACCCTGAGGTCGAAGATGTGCTATATCCAGGCCTCCCCAGCCACGCAGGACATGGGCTGGCCAGTCAGCAGATGTCGGGAGGCTATGGGTTCTTGATGTCGTTTCTCGTCAAGGGTGGGCGTGAGGCAGCCTTGGCGGTGGCGGGGCGCCTGAACCTGTTTCACCGCGCCACCTCGCTTGGTGGGGTCGAAAGCCTGGTAGAACATCGCCACACCATTGAACCCCATACCGGTATTCCCGAAAACCTGTTGCGGATCTCAATCGGGATTGAGGATGCCAATGATCTGATCTCAGATTTGAATCAGGCTCTGCTTGGCTAGCGATCGCGTTAATGGGAACGACACCCCCTGTTTTGTTGAAAACAGAGCCGGGGGTGTCGCTGACCTGCCGCTTGGCCAGTCGTTAGGGCAGCGCTGTTTCCAGGATTTTGCTATCCATGGAGAGGATCAGATTGGCATCATTGGCACTGTTTTCTTTAAGGGCCTCGGCAAAGCCAACGGCGCTTTCGGAGGTTGGGCGCAGTCCTGCAAACAGAGGTTCGGATGAGTGCAGCACCAGAATGCGGCTTTTGCCAAGTGTGCTGTCATCAACCCGGAAGGCCAGGCCACCGTTCAGTGCTGACTCCGCCAGAGTATAGGCAACGCGCACAGAAATCTGGCCTGTTCTGCCCTCTCGTAGATCCGTGATCGAATTCTCCTGACGCGAGATATTAGGCAGCAAATGAAATACGTTACCTGATACATCCAGTATGGAGACCGTCAGGTAGCCCGAGGTGATCGACGCTGGGATCGTGACATCGATGACCGGGTTTTCCCCGACAAAAAAGCGACCTGAAGGATTGGGTGTGTTGTCGTTACCTGTGCTAAAATTAACATCGAACTTGCCAGCAGGGGCCTTGGGCAAAGCGCCTTCGACGACGCAAAGGGAGGGGTTCAGGATCTCTAGATCCAGGGAAATTTTGCGGGTTTCAGCGAGACCGCGCAAAGCATCAAACAGACGGACACGTGCTTCGGATCCTGCAAGCCGTCCGGTCACCGTTACGGTATCCTCCGGACCAAACCCGCCACCAACTGACCCCGGAGCCACATGGAGCGGTCCGCAGTCCTCAAATCCGCCAACCAGACCACGGACTTCTGAAATGGCCAGAACCGGCAGCCGGTAAGTGATTATGGCCACGCCGTCCAAGCCCCCGGGCAACCCGTCCTCGAACTGGGCGTTGAGTGTAGCGGCCAGATCTGGATCGCTGGTGATCCCGCTCAGCTTTGCCTGGTTGTCGCTGACTGTTAGGCGCCACTGCTGCAGATCCGATAGGGGGGTAAGTGTTGTCAGAACATCCTCAGCCCAGGTATCGGCAATGGCTCCGCTTGAAAGGGTGATATCGGCCTGATCCACCAGGGCCGTCAGTGCATCGCGGCTCTCTTCTGACGGCATGTTTCCAATGGCCCGGCGTGGCCCGGGTTTTGTTTTTTCAACAATCAGAGTAAAGGGCTGCGCCACTGGATAGCTTGGTCCTAGGAGGGGATCCAGCAGGCCAGAGAAAAATGCGCCAGCCCCGGCAAGGGCGAGTGCAAGCACAGCCACCAAGGCCAAGAGAGGGGCCTTGCTGCGGCTGGGCTCTTCCTTGATTGATCTGCCCTTGGTGGCTCCTGAGGTTTTGGGAGCTGCAGCCGCACTGGGGACAATGATGGTTGCCTCTTCATCCGAGGGCGCGACTGGACGCGCCTCAACGCTTGCGTTTGGATCACTCTCGATGCGGTCCAAAAAGTCCAATACCTCCGCCGCACTGCCGAGGCGGCTGTCCGGGTTGGGGTCACACATCCGTTCGATAAGCTGCTTGAAGGGCGCAGGAAGTCCCTCCGTGTCTACTGGTTTTTGTTTGTTTTCAACAACCTCCATTGGGTTCGCGCCCAGCTGAGGCGAGGCTCCCCGGAAGTTGGCCAACAAAAGCGCCCCAAGCGAATAGATATCGGCGCGGGCATCGGTATTGCCGGACAACTGTTCAGGCGCGGCATAGGAGTACTTACCGGCGAATTCGTTGCCCACAATTGTTTCTGCACCGGGGTTGGTGTCCTTGGCGATGCCAAAATCAATAATCACGGCTTGGGCAGGATCGCCGTCGCGCAGGATGATATTATCTGGGCTTAGATCCCGGTGAACGATGTTGCGGGCATGCGCGGCCTTCAGCCCCTCAGCGACGCGCCGACAGATCACCAACAGATCGGCAGCTTCCATTGGTCCTTGTTTGAGCTTTTTGTCCAGTCCGGGACCGTCGATGTAATCCATCAACAAATAGATATGGCCATCCGGTGTGCGGTGGTTTTCCGAATACCGCACAACCGCATCATGGCGAATTTCGCGGATGTTTTCTTCGCGGGCCATCAGGACGGTGAAATCCTCGTTCCCGGAAAACTCCTGCTTTAGCACCTTGATGGCAACAAGGTTTCCTGAAATCTCTGAACGCGCTTTGTAGACGTTTGAAGTCCCGCCCCGACCCAAAAGCATTTCAATGCGATAGGTGTTATTCAGCAAGTCACCTGGCTGAAAAAGGTCACTGGGATGAGATGCGATCATCGCAGCCTGTCCTTGTCAAAAATCGCGGTGATTGCACGGCTCCAGCCCACAGCAAAAACAGCTGTGCAACTCCAAGAGGGGTTTGCATCATCAGGCCGCGCGGGGGCCGGGGCTAACGGCATCAGGTTAGCCCAGAGCCTGGAATTCTACCCGGCGGTTTTCATCTGCACGGGGATTGGCGGAATTATAGGGGGCAGCCTCTCCCATTCCGATTGCCTTGAGCATGTCTTCATCAATACCGCAGTTGCTGATCAGATGGCGGCGCACTTCCTGAGCGCGCAGCAAAGAGAGACGTTCGTTATAGCGCGCAGATCCAGAGCTGTCCGTATGACCAATGATCTGGAAAACGGTGCCCTGCAGGGCCTGCATCGATGCGCACATATTGACCAATTTGGGCTGTTGATCTGGGCGCAGGGTGGCGCTGTCAAAGTCGAAGGAAATCTGCAGGTTGATCTGTGATTGACGATCAACGGGAGAATAATCGGTATTTGCAGTCGCAACCGTTGCGGTCTCCTGCGCATCCGAGGCCTGAGGTGCCGGGGCCGCAGCGCTGCTGGGGGCGATCACCAAACCACGGGTTTTTTGCTGTTGAAGAATTTTGGTAATTTCTTCGACAGACTGTCCCTCGCTACTGGCCTGAGCATGGAGCCCGGAGGTCGGCAGGAGCAGCGCAGAACACATAAAGGCGGCAATAATACTGACGCGGACCATAACTTGTCCCCTATACTGAAAAACATTACCCAAAAAAGACTATACCACATGAACGGTTCTGCCAATGGGCTGGATAGGAATAAGAACTTTGTCAGTTGATCTGACAAATCTGGACAAAGGGCTTTACTCGCCTGCCTGCTCGGCCTTGAATGGGGTGGTATTAAGTAGAGGGTGTTATGCGGGTTTTACCGGCGATTATTATTTGTATCGGGCTGCTCTTGGCCCCGGCTGTTTGGATTGGTCTCAAATGGATGCTGTCCGAAGAGGATTTCCAGGGGGCCTCGGTTGATTCCACCGCCCGAATCGAAATTGAGATGCTGCGCCAGCAAATCGAAGACCTGCAATTGCGCCTGACGGATCTGCAAACAGAGGTAACGCGCCTGCCGCTGGGAAATGGCGGCCAGATGGCGCCTGCGGCCTCTTCGGCTGAGGCCGAGCGGGAGATCTGGGATCAAACCGAAGGTGCAGACCTGGATTATGCACAGGTTGTGTTGATTGCGGATCGTGTGAACGTCAATCGCGGCCTGCAGGTGACGGGTGGCCGCTACCTCACCGAGCGGCTGGGACGTCCACGTGAGACCTTGAACGATACCTGCCAGCCGATGACCAACCCAGAGCTAAAAGAAAAGCTGGTGACGGAGCAGGTTGGGCCAATTCGTGTCAGTATGCTGCGCCCAGCAATCGAAAGTCTGAAAGTGGTGTTTGAGAATATCCGCCAAGCGGATCCTGATCTGTACAATCGTATCAACACGGCCGGCGCGCTCTGTGTGCGGCGGATCCGGGGCACAACCAATTCACTGTCCACCCATAGTTACGGCCTGGCAGTTGATCTGAATATCGATGGCCAGTTGGATAATTTCACCGATGGGAAGACCCAATTGGGCCTGACCATCATGGCAGATTTTTTCTTTGCAGAGGGCTGGGTTTGGGGCGCGGGTTTCCGCCGCGAAGACAGCATGCATTTTGAAATCAGCCGCCGCCAGCTAGATAGCTGGATCGCAGAAGGCCGCCTCTAGGAGACCTTCAATATAGAAATGTCTTAGATAGGGGGCTCAGGAGCGCAGCAGAACCTTGTTTGACCCCAAGGCCGCCGCCACCTGCTGATATTGGCTGGCCCGTGCGGCGGATTGCGTCGATGAACGCAGCAGTTTGGTTTCGGCTTCCTGGAGGATTGCGATAGCCTGCCTTTGGGCGCTTGCACGGCGTTCGGGGGTCACTGCGACCAGGGGACGTGCGGAGCGCTGGCCGTCATTGCTGCTGATGCGTGCCCGGGCTGCGGTTTTGTCACTATTCGCGCGGGCCAGAAGGCGCAGTTCTTCCGCAGTCTCGCGCAGAATCTGTTTGAGTTCTGTGTGACCGTTCATATTGGCAGCATCCAATCCCAAAGTTTCAATTCGCTCTGCGAGACAATCGACAACATATCCGCCGGTGGCGGTACAAAGGTTCTTCATTTGCGATAGCCGGGTGGCCAGTTGCGGTACGGATGCCACCTGGGTGGATGGCGAGCGACCTGTTGGTGACCCGCTGGGGTCGCCGCTGTAACCGCTTTGTGAGTCACCGGTTTCTTGCGCTGTGACAGGGTGGGTCAGAGCCAGAAAAACAACCCCGATACAGCTCAGAGCAAATCTCAATAGCTTTCTCATAATACAACCTCCGTAACTCGCTAATCTGTGGCTTGGCCCTTAGCCATCAAGCCCATAGGCCCGGCGAATACCCCGCTGGGTTCCGGGACCAAAATCACCATCAATAGAGCCTTGATAAAACTTGTTTTCTTTTAGTTTGTCCTGCAGCGCCCTGCGGGTGTTTAATGTGAACATGTTGGGGCGTTTGCTCAGCAGGTCCAGCACATCTGCACTGCCGGACCGGAGCGCGGCATAAAGGAAATGCGCCGCTTCAGTTGGGCCTTTTCCGGGAACCAAGCCATCGTCAATGAGTGCGGCAAAGTTGAACTGCGCCTGTGGGTGCCTCAGCTCAGCTGCACGCTGGAAAAAACCATAGGCTTTTTGCGGGTTGGCTTGCAGGCCAAGACCACCCTGATGATGCAGGAAGCCCAAGTCGTTGATGGCATCGGCAAAGTTTTGGGCGGCCGCAGCTTGATAAAGTTCCAGAGCTTTTTGCGGGTTGGCAGGAACGCCAGTGCCACGCTCATAAAGCTTGGCCAGTTCAAACTGGGCCTCTGGCGCGCCTGCATCCGCCGCACGTTGCAGAAAATCTACCGCAGCGACGGGATCAAACCGCCCGGCATTGGGGTTGAGCCGCATATAGGCCAGCCCCAGCATCGAACGGGTATCCCCCTGTTCAGCGAGGGCGAGAAGCTGTTCTTCCTGGTCAGGTTTTATTGCCGACCAGGCTTCGGAGGTGCCTGCTGGAACGGCTTCGGCACCGTCTTGCGTCGCGGCGGCAAGATAAAAGGGCACCCCGGTCAAGGAGCCATAAGTATGAGGCTCCTGAAGATTGCCGGTTTTTTCTAGAACCAGATCTCGCACCTGACGGAACATCAGGCTGATTTCCAACCCAGGCTGCGCCATTTTTTGCATCAGGGCTTGGGCGTAGGGGCTATTGTTCCCAGTACCGTCGAGGGCGACCTGACCATCGCGGGCAGCAAAGGCCACTAAAGTGCCGCGATCAGGATCTACGGCGGCCATACCGCCCCCTCCACCGCGGGTTTCTTCTGAGGCCGTCCCAGACGCATTGCTTTGGTCCAGTGCGATAGAGTCCCCCAGCGGATTGTCGCGGCAGCTATCAAGGATAACAATCCTCATCTTCCGGGCACGATCCACGGCAGCAAGCAGCTGCTTCAGGGAGGCGGACTGACGTTGAACATCCCTATTGCTGGTCACATTGGCATCAATTGGGATGAGGAAGTTCTCGCCCTGCACTTCGATTCCATGCCCTGCAAAATAGACCAATGCAAGATCTGCCACTTCAGACCGGAAGGCAAAATCATCCAGAAGCCCAACCATTTGCTGGGCGGTGGCGTCTAACGCTAGGGTGACGTCAAAGCCAATATTTTCAAGGCTTTGTGCCATTCCATTGGCATCATTATGGGTGTTCTCCAGAGGCGGGAGATATTGATAATCGGCCATGCCAATGACCAGCGCGATTCGATCCCGCGCCGCCTCTGCGATCTGGGGGAGAGCAAAACAGACTATCGCTGTCAGAACCTTGAAAAACCGCGTCATACCAATACCAATGAAAATTCACCTATCTCGTGGTAATCTAACGCGCTGGTGCAGCAAAGAAAGAGAAAAAGCCGCTCAAGCAAAATGCTCAAACGGCTTTAGAGAGTTCGTAGGGGCGCGGACAGGCCGCAGTAGGCCGCTTAGTTGGCCACAAAGCTGCCAATTTCCCGCAGACGTTCCCGCAGTTTTTGCAGCGTGACAGTCTCCGTCGCGGCTTGGATATCGGCCTCGCCGGTATCCATAATCTGCGTTTCCACCTTCTCAAAGAAGCTGGCCATCCCTGCGAGTGTCTGCATGACCAGATCAAAGTCTTGCAGCGATTGTGTTTCTTGCCGGGTTGGCTTGGTTCCACGATCGAAGATGTCATGCACCACGTCTTCCAAGGTTTGCACCTTGGAATAGAGCTGCCGCATTTCTCGTGCTGAGATCGCGCTAAGGCCAGAAATTGTTTGGTGCTGTCCTTCCATGGTTACAGCCGCCCGACGACCTGTTCGATCGCCTGTTTCATGGTCGCCACAGTAAAGGGCTTACGGATGATGTTGTTCAAACCGAGCTTTTTGCCCACCTCGATGATTTCAGGCGTCGGTTTACCTGTGACCAGAATAAAGCCAAGCCGCTGTGTCACCTGGTGACCCCGGACAGCCTGAAGAAGGCCTAGCCCATCCATTCCTGGCATGTTGTAGTCTGACAAGACCAGATGCACAGGGGTTGTCGTCAGTTTTTGAAAAGCAGACTGGCCGTTGTTTTCAACCATGTAATTTTTGATGCCGAGCTCATCCAAACACTGGGTAATAATACCGCGGCTTGTGGACATGTCATCGACGACCATAACGCGTAAAGAGTCTTTTAGGCTCATGTCATTTTTCCTCGTGTTGCTCTTACTGCTCGTTAGTTAAGCAGCGCCTCCAGGGGGCGTGTTGATATAAGTTGTAATGCCAGACGTCGTCAGTTTTGCCTCAGCGGGCCCAGACATCCGTTCGGAGTGACCGATGAACAGATAGCCGCCGGGATTCAAACTGCGCTGGAAGGCTTGCCAGACCTTCTGCTGGGTTGGTGTGTCAAAGTAGATGGCCACGTTGCGGCAGAAAATTGCATCAAACTTGCCCTTGAACGGGAAAGGTTCGATCAAATTCAATACCCCAAATGTGATCATCGATCTCAGGTTTTCAGGCATGCGCCCACCAGCTTCCATCTTTGGTACCAAGCTACGGTACTCTGCAGGGATCTGGTCGAGTTCTTCCTGCGGGTATTTTGCCGCTTTGGCGAATTGAACCACCTGCGGGTCGATATCCGTGCCCAAGATCTTGAAGTCATAGCGCCCAATGTCGGGGCACATATTGTGAATGATCATAGCCATTGTGAAGGGTTCTGGCCCCTTGGAACAGCCTGCAGACCAGATCCGAACCCGCCCACCGTTGCGTGCTTTTTCAATCAGTGGAGGCAGCACATCCTTACGCAGGGTTTCAAAGTGATGTGGCTCGCGGAAGAAATGAGTGACATTTGTGGTCAGGAGAGACAGCAGCTTGCTACGTTCCTGTTCACTGTTTTTGCCATTCAAACGCGCCAGGTACTCTTTGAAGTTGACGACTTTCTGCTGCCTCAATTGTCGGGCAAGCCGAGCAGAAACCAGAGGTTTCTTGCTGCTCGACATCGCCAGCCCAAAGTGCTTGTAGGCAAAATCAGCGATTGCTTCAAAATCCTGATCCGTCAGGGTAAACCCGTCGTTATTGGGTTCAATAGAGCCAGCAGCCATCATTACAGTACTTGCTCCGGAACCGAGATCACAGCGTCGAGATTGATGATCCGCACCATAGTTTCATCATGCGAGATGATACCTTGGATATATTCCTTGGTGTTGCGGCTATCGACCGGCGGTGTTTCCTGGATCTCTTCGGGATTGATCGAAATGATCTCGGACACAGATTCCGCCAGAAGGCCAACTGGTTTTCCAGCAGAGGAGACCACGATCACAACGTTGCGCTCGCTGGCTTCGGTTGTTTCCAGGCCAAACCGGGCCGACAGATCGTAGATCGGGATCACCGCGCCCCGCAGGTTCATCACGCCCAAAACGTCCGAAGGCGCATGGGGCAGGATGGTGACTGGGGACCAGCGCCGGATTTCCCGGATCTGGGTGATTTTCAGACAGAAGGCCTGCCCGGCGACGGTGAAGCTGACAAACTCGCTAAACTGAGCGTGCTTAACTTCTTGGTCATTACTTTTTACTTCAGCTTGCATTGCTCATTCTCCGCTCGGTATCAAAGGCTCCCACCGCAGGCGAGGTCGCCAGGATGCTTTCAGGGTCAAGGATCATCGCGATCTTGCCGTCCCCCAGAATGGTTGCGGCTGCGACGCCGGCAATCTCTCCGCAGACACCGTCCAGACTTTTGATCACAACCTGCCGCTGGTCATGGATGTCATCCACTGCCAAGGCGCTGCGCTGGCCCGTTTCGGTTTCCACCAACAGATAGACGCCGGGTGGTTGGTCATCTTTCTTTTCGAGACCCAGGGCGCCGGCGACATCACAGATCGGAACAAAGCTGCCGCGGATCGACAGCAAGGTGCCATCTGCGCCTAGGTTGTTGATCATGTCGTCGTTGCCACGCATTGTTTCGACAATCGAGGTGATCGGAACCACCATTGTCTGATCTGCGACTGAAACCACCATGCCATCCATAACCGCAAGGGTCAGAGGTAGAATGATCGTGAAGGTCGATCCTTTGCCAGGCGACGATGAAATGTTGATCCGGCCACCCAGGCCAGTCACAGCATTTTTCACCACATCCATGCCAACGCCGCGACCGGAGAGGTTGGACACCTCTTTGGCGGTGGAGAAGCCGGGAGCAAACAGAAGATTGTCGATTTCGCTATCCGTAAGCTCGGCATTCTCAGGGATCAGACCCTTTTCGATGGCAATCTGTTTCACGCGAGGACGGTTGACCCCTGCGCCATCATCTTTGACTTCGATACAGACCGAGCCAGAGCGATGCGAGGCAGTGAGGCGGATCTCGCCGACCCTGTCCTTGTTTGTCCCTTCACGATCTTCGGGCTTTTCGATGCCGTGGTCGACCGCATTCCGCAAGATATGCGTCAAAGGATCTGCAAGGCGTTCAATCACCGTCTTATCGACTTCGGTGTTTTCACCTTCGGTCACCAGCTTACAGGTCTTGCCGGTAGCACTGGAGGCTTCGCGAACGATCCGAGCCATCCGCTGGAACAGCGGTTTGACGGGCTGCGCACGAATGGACATTACGCCTTCCTGGATATCACGGGCCAGGTTCTTAAAGCCCTCCAGTTCGGTTTCGACGTCCCGTACATCGGCCACATCCAAATTGGCAATTTGCTGTGCCAACATCGAGTGGTTGATGATCAGCTCCCCAACAGCGTTGATAAGCCGGTCCACCCGCTCGAGATCAACGCGCAGTGTTGGATTTGGCCCACGCTGCTCAGATTTTGCGTTCTCGGCTTTGGGGGCCGCAGGCTTGCCGCCGGACGCTTCCGGTTTTGCCTCCGGTGTTGGTGCGGGGGCCGGCTGTTCAAAAGGGGCTGCGGGGGTCTCTTCAACCATGGCTGCGGGCTCCGATACAGGCGTTGGGTCTGCTGGGGCACCACCAAAAGCGGCTTCTAGTGCTGCTAGGGCTGCAGCATCCGCTTCCGCGTCACCGGCACCTTCGATGGACAGTTCGCAGAGGCCTTCGACAAATTCGAAAACCGCTTCAACTGTGGATCGTGCTTCGGTGGTGACAAGGGTCAGGTTCCAGCTCAGATAGCTCTCCTCTGGGTCTATACTGTCAAACCCGGGCAGCTCCATGACATCAAGTTCGATGCTCAGCTCACCCATCTCTTGGAGAGCTTGGAACAGGAAGATAGGCTCATTGCCGGTGCTATACATATCCTTGAGGGGACGGAAATGGATCTGATAAGTCTCTTCGGTCGGGGCCGCAGGAATATCGATCGCGCTTACATCCATCGGACCACCAAGCCCCATAGGCTCAAAGGTCAGATCTTCTTCCTCTTCAGGAATATATTTGTCCAGAGCTTCGATCAGCATGTCGTGATGCGCCTGGTCGGTTTCGCCGCCATCGCGGGCAACGGCAACCAGGTTGTACAGGTGATCGCAGGAGCGCAGCAGCAGCTGGATCAGCGGCTCATCAAGCTCCATCCGGTTGGCCCGGACCTCATCAAAAACAGTCTCAAATCTGTGGGCAAAAGCCACCAACTCGTCCAAGCCAAATGCGCCCGCGCCACCCTTGATCGAGTGAACCGCGCGGAAAACGGCATTGACTACCTCTGGGTTATGATCGCCTCCTTCGATGGCGCTCAAACCCTCATCCGTTGCTTCAAGGAGTTCTTCGCACTCCTCAAAGAAGGTATCTTGAATAGACCCCGACATTTTATGCCGCAGCTCCGGTCACGCGCTTGAGTGCAAAGATCAGCGAAGCATCGTCAAAGGGCTTGGTGATCCAGCCGGTGGCACCGGCGTTACGGGCACGCGCCTTCATTTCTGGTGCACTTTCTGTGGTCAGTACCAGGATTGGAACTTTGGAATTGATGTCAGTGCCGCGCAGTTCTTCGATCACGCCAAAACCGTCGAGGTTGGGCATGTTGATATCGGTGATCACAACATCCGGTGCGACATCATCATACATGTCGACGCCTTCGCGGCCGTCAACCGCGCTTACATACTCAAATCCGGCCTCTTCCAGGGTGGCCGCGAGCAGATTCCGGATGGTGCGGGAATCATCGATTGCCAGTACTTTGGTTTTCATGCTGTTACCTCGTCTTCAAATCGGTTGGGCTCAAGACCCAAGAGCGTCAGGGACTTGCGGCAGGAATCGTTGATATGGGTTACCGCGAACCCCAGTTCTTCGGAGCGCCATTGTTGTTCGGCGCTAAGCAACAGTTGCAGACAGCGCGAAGGCATGGCTGCAACATTACTGCAGTCAATCTCCACTGCAGCGGAGCGTGCCCCGCTCAGAAATGCTGTGAGCGGACTCAACTCTGCAAATGCATTTGGCAATTCCAAAAGGTGTTTCTGCGTTTCTGTGGTCATCTTCCGCGATTCTCACCCCCATTGTCGGTGACATGTTTGTATTCGATAGCTTCATAGTTAGGCCTTTGGGCTTAACAATTGATTGCTGCAAACAGTGAGAACAGAGGTTTTGTGCGATTGAAAACCAGGGAGATCTACGCATTTTCCTAAAGTTTTCTGCTTCCTGCGGCGTCGCTGAATCAAAAGGAATGATTTGGCTTCTGTACAGAATTAAAGGGGACAGCGTAAGAGTACCGTATATATAGGCGCCATTTGCTGACTGTTCCAACTGGGCGACTATTTGAAGGAAAAGGCCGCTTTCTGGACACAGAAAACAGCAAGAAATCACTTTAGATTTCTAAAATTGAAATTACTGACGGGATCCGTAAGCCGCAAATTAACATCTCTTCTGCAATCTAGCCGCTAGTCATTACGCGGTTTGCCGCGACACATGCCGCAGGAGAATAACATGCAGGGTTTGAAGTCTCTGAAAATTGCCCACAAACTACCGCTGTTCGTCGTCGGGTTTGGGGTGCTGCTGACCGCGATTATCGTCACGATCAGTACGATCAACTTTCAGAAAAGCGCCTTTCAACAGGCTGAAAATCAGTTCGAGTCGCTGATTGCCGGGCGCAAAACGGCTTTTCAGGCGCTGTTGCGTGGGGTCAACGCCGACCTGCTGACGTTGGCAAGCACGCCTTCCACAGCAACGGCCATTCAGCGGCTTTCAGCAGCCTGGAGCAACCTTGGGGCTGAGGCCTCGGATATCGCACGCCAGACCTACATCGCAGAGAATCCCTTTCCGGCTGGTGAGCGCCACATGCTCGACCGGGGCAAACAGACGATTCCCTACAATATCCATCACTCCAAGTTTCATCCTTCCTTCCGGACGCTGCTGACTGCGAAAGGCTACTATGATGCCTTCCTGATCAGCATGCCTGGCGATGTGATCTATTCAGTCTTTAAAGAAGACGACTATGGCACCAACCTGATGAATGGTGCCTATAAGGATAGCGATCTCGCTGTGCTCTTCCGCGAAGCGCTGGAGGCCGAGGCCGGCAGGGCCGTCTTTTCTGATGTTGCTCCTTTTGCGCCAAGTGGCAATGCACCCGCTGCTTTTGCTGCAACTAAGATCGTGGCACCTTCGGGCCAAACGGTAGGTGTTGTGGTCCTGCAAATCTCAATGAACATGATCAACAGCATTATGAACGATGACCAGGGTATTGGCGATTCGGTCGATATCTTTTTGGCGGGGCCCGACCTCACCGCGCGCTCGTCTTCCCGCTTTGAAGATGGCCATGCGGTTTTGGATCAGCTGCCTGCCAGCGACTACCTGACACAAGCCCTCGAAGGCAACGGTCACTTTACCACAGAAGCAACTGGCCTGCGCGGCCAACCTGTCGCGGCCTATGCCGAAAGCATTCCACTGGAAAGAGGCACCTGGGTTATTGCCATTGAACAAGATCGCCAAGAGTTGCTGGCGCCAGTGGTAAGAGATCGCAATATCTTGGCGATTGCCTCGCTGTTGGGTGCGGCCGTCATGTCGGTCTTTGGCTGGCTGTTTGCTGGCCGGATTACCCGCCCCTTGGCTCGGATCTGTCGCAATATGGATGCTGTATCTTCTGGCAACCTGGATACTGACGTGCCGGATGCAAACCGTGGGGACGAAATTGGCGAGATTGGCAAAACTCTGGTCTCGATGCAGGAAGATCTGCAGCAGGCCCGCATCGCCGAAGAACATCGCGCAGAGCTGCAACAGGAACAGCAGATTGTTGTAGAGAACCTGAGCGCGGGTCTGGTCAGGCTTTCTGAGGGCGATTTCTCTCTCCCTATTGAACAGGTCTTCTCTGGTGAGCACGAAAAACTGCGTCTGAACTACAATCAGACAATCGAGACCCTTAGCGGGACTGTTTCTCAAGTCATTGATTCCTCTAGTTCCATTCGCAACGGTGCGACAGAGATCAGCCGTGCCTCTGATGATCTGTCCAATCGGACAGAAAGTCAGGCCGCGACCTTGGAAGAAACAGCGGCCGCTTTGGATGAATTGACCGCAAGTGTGAAATCCGCGGCCGATGGCGCCCGTAGTGTTGAAGCCACCATGGACGAAGCAAAGAAAGAGGCAGAGAACACCGGTGAAGTTGTGCAAAGTGCGGTTTCAGCCATGACTGAAATCGAACAGAGTTCGAATCACATCGGTCAGATCATCTCGGTTATCGATGATATTGCGTTCCAGACCAATTTGCTTGCGCTTAATGCGGGCGTAGAAGCGGCCCGAGCCGGTGAGGCTGGCAAGGGCTTTGCGGTTGTGGCCTCTGAAGTCCGGGCTCTGGCGCAGCGGTCCTCTGATGCGGCGATGGAGATCAAGACCCTTATCAGTGACAGCTCGAAACAGGTCGAACGCGGTGTTGATCTGGTCGGCAAAGCTGGGGATGCGCTCAACAATATCGTTGAACGCGTCAGCCACATCTCCAAGCTGGTGTCCGGTATTGCGGAGGGGGCCGTGGAACAATCCACGGGGCTCAATGAGATCAATACTGGCGTGACCCAGTTGGACCAGGTGACGCAGCAAAATGCTGCGATGGTGGAACAAGCGACAGCGGCTGGACATTTGCTGAGCGCAGATTCGACGCAGCTGGCGCAGCTGGTTTCCCGCTTTAGCATCAAGGATGGCGCAAAGGTCGTCCAGATGAAGACAGAGGATTCACTGCCTGCGGCGCAGGATCAAATTCCC
Source organism: Roseobacter sp. MED193 (assembly GCF_000152965.1). Lineage (GTDB taxonomy): Bacteria > Pseudomonadota > Alphaproteobacteria > Rhodobacterales > Rhodobacteraceae > Pseudophaeobacter. The sequence goes on from NZ_AANB01000005.1 coordinate 185,100, forward strand.
TCAGCTCATGGAAATGACGACTGGGATTTGGACGAGGCGACGCCGGCACCATCCCCCGTGGCCGCCCAGACCGGTGGAAATGCCGCAGAGGACCTGTGGCAAGATTTTTGAATAACCATTCTCGGGGCGCCAAAGCTGCCCCGAGGCGACCGTAAACTTCGGTTTTTTTACCGATCAACCTGACTGGGTGACACATTGCCGTCTCAGAACTTATTGATCATTACAACTGACCGGGCTTTTGCCCGTTCCATTCAACAGCACATGGAATCCACCTATCCTGGGATGAAAGTGCTTTTGGCCAACAACCTGATGATGGCCTACAATCAGGCAGAGGCCGCAGGACCGGTTTTTGCCTTCGTTGAAGATGGATTCACCAAGCTGCCAGAATTTGAAATGATGTTGGCGCTGTTCTCGGCGCTAGATACCCGGTGGGTCGCGGTGATGGATAGTCTCGGGGCCACGCCGGCGCGGAAATCCTCGCCTTTGCTCAATGTCGGAGCCGGGATTTTTGAACTGACAAAAACGGATTCTCCGGTACAGTTCTCGCAGTACTTTGACATGATGGTCAAAGCTCCCAGACGTGATCAAACCAGGGCCGGAAAACGAAACGGCGCAGCTGGCTCTGCGACAGACTTTAAAAAGATCATTCTGATTGGTTCCTCCACAGGTGGGGTAGAAGCTTTGCGCAGCGTTCTCGTCGGTTTTCCGGCGCAGTGCCCACCAACCTTGATTGTGCAGCACACGGGCAAGAATTTTGGCCAGGGTCTGGTCTCGCTGTTGGATCGGATCTGCGCCGCCAAAGTTCTCCCAGCAGACGACAATATGACGCTGGAGCCAGGACACGTCTATGTAGCGGCGGGTCAACGACGCCATATGGGCATGACCCAACGCAAGCCAATGCGGGTCCGCCTCAAAGAAGGCCCACCTATTTCAGGTCATATGCCTTCTGTTGACGCATTGTTCACCTCTGCCGTGCCATATGGAAAAGAGGTGGTTGCAACCATCTTGACCGGCATGGGTCAGGACGGAGCCAAAGGGCTCTTGGCCCTGCGCAAAGCAGGGGCAACCACATTCGCGCAGGATGAGAAATCCTCGGTCGTCTATGGTATGCCACGTGTCGCCTGGGAAACCGGAGCTGCTGAGAAACAAGTTTCCCTTGCCCGCATGGCTGGGGCCCTTTTACAGGCTGCAAAAGCCTGAGTTTAGTTGATAAGGAGTGTGCTGTGACAACAGTTTTTGCCAATACTACCTCGGTCACGGTTCTGCAGGGGGAATACCGGGTCACTACAGATCCCAAAGTGATGTTTTCTACCGTTCTCGGCTCCTGTATTGCCGCCTGTATTTATGACGCCGAAAATGGTGTCGGCGGTATGAACCATTTCCTGCTGGCCAATGCCAATGGTAACGGTGTGAGCGCCCGCTACGGCATCCACGCTATGGAGCTGTTGATCAACGGCATCATGAAAAAGGGAGCGCAGCGGAGCAACCTCAAGGCCAAGGTCTTTGGCGGCGCAAAAATGTCGGTGAATCTCTCCGATATCGGCGCGTCTAACTCTGCCTTCGTGCAGCAGTTCCTACAGGACGAAGGCATTCCAGTCATTTCTTCCAGTGTTGGTGGCACCTCTGCGCGGCGTGTCCGGTTTCATGCGGTCTCGGGCAGTGCGCAGCAAACGCGGGTGGCAAATGACCGGCGCCTTGGTGAACAGGAATTGGCGGCAGCGCGGCCGGCTCCAAAGCCCGCCCCAACGCCAGCTGCAGCCGATCCAGGTGGGCTGACGCTCTTCTGATCGTGCACACAGAATTCGCCAAAGCCCGCCCCAGGAAACATGGGGTGGGCTTTTTATGTCTCGTCCCCGTGTCTCGGTTCCCTCTGGGCAGGCACTAGGCATCGATGATCTGCATATTTGACTTGCCCAAGGACAATGGCAGAGCTACCCAAAAGGGACGCATTTGTAGCTGGCCCAGGGAGGCTTTGACATCAAATCTCGCATCCGATGTTTCCTTGCAGCTTTGGTCTGCGTGAGCGGCTTTGGCTCTGCCGCGCCTGCCTTGGCCGCGGATGTGACGGTCTTTGCGGCTGCCAGTCTGAAGACGGCATTGGATGAAATCAGTGCGAAATTTGAGGCTGATACTGGTCATAGCACTGCCCTATCGTTGGCGGGGTCTTCGCTATTGGCGCGCCAGATCGCATTGGGAGCGCCCGCAGATATCTACCTTCCCGCTAGCCCGGAATGGATGGATTACCTGCAGACCCAAGACCGCATTGTCCCAGGCAGTCGCCTGAACCTTCTTGGCAACAAATTGGTACTGGTGGCGCCAAAACAGAGCGCTCGCGCCATTACCGGATTTGAGGATCCAGTACTTTTCGAACAGCTGGGACAGGGGAAACTGGCCATGGCCATGGTCGAGGCTGTTCCAGCAGGAATATATGGAAAATCCGCGTTGGAAACCCTGGGGCTTTGGCAGGATCTGGCGCCACATATCGCTCAGACAGATAATGTGCGCGCAGCACTTGCCCTTGTCGCGGCCGGAGCCGCCCCGCTTGGCGTGGTCTATGCCAGCGATGCCATAGCTGATCCACGCGTGACAGTTCTGGCAGTATTCCCTGCCTACGCTCACGACCCGATCCGCTACCCGCTCGCCAGGGTTCGAGGGGCGGGTGGCCCCGCCGCCGCGGCCTTTCATGCCTATCTGCAAAGCCCAAAGGCGCGTGAGGCCTTTGTTGCTGCTGGCTTTGACGTGATTGCGGAGTAGTGGCGCATGACCTGGCTTGGCCCCGAAGAATGGCAGGCGGTTGCGCTGTCTCTCAAAGTGTCGATCTGGGCCAGCCTTGTAACTCTGCCTTTTGGTATCTTTACGGCCTACGCGCTGGCGCGCTGGCAGTTTCCTGGCAAACAAGTGGTCAATGGCCTGGTGCATCTGCCGCTGATCCTGCCGCCGGTTGTGACCGGCTATCTGTTGCTGCTGACCTTTGGGCCGCAGGCGGGGCTGGGTGGATTTCTGCAGCAGTTTGGCATCTCCTTTGCCTTTCGCTGGACTGGTGCGGCTTTGGCAGCCGCGATCATGGGCTTTCCCTTGATGGTCAGGGCTATTCGTTTGTCGATCGAAGCTGTGGACCCTAAGCTGGAGCAAGCCGCTGCCACCCTTGGGGCCAACCCCTTTTGGGCCTTTGCCACAGTGACCCTGCCGCTCATTCTGCCGGGTATCTTGGCCGGGGTCATTCTGGCCTTTGCTAAGGCGATGGGGGAATTTGGCGCCACTATCACCTTTGTTTCGAATATCCCGGGGCAGACCCAAACCCTGCCTTCAGCGATCTATGCCTTTTTGCAGGTTCCGGGTGGCGAAAGTGCCGCGCTACGTCTGGTCGGGATCTCGGTTGCTGTCGCCATGGGGGCGCTGATCCTCTCCGAAGTGCTGGCGCGCCGCGCAGCCCGCCGCTTGGGAGGTCTGTGATGCTTGAGGTGTCTTTGCGCCAGCCCCTGGATGGTTTTACGCTTGATCTTAGCTTTGAGGCCCCTGCCGGGGTGACAGTTCTGTTTGGCGGTTCTGGGGCGGGCAAAACAACTGTGATCAACGCGGTGGCCGGGCTGAAGCGCCCTGAAAGTGGTCGGGTGGCGTTGAACGGTCGGGTGTTGTTTGATCTAGGCAAAGGCCTTTGGGTGCCGCCGCACCGCCGTCGCCTGGGCTATATCTTCCAAGAGGCGCGGCTTTTCCCTCATCTCACCGTGCGCCAAAATCTGTTGTTTGGCCGCTGGTTTGCGCCGCGTGGGGCCGTGCGGGAGGATCTGGATCGGATCGTGGCTATGCTTGGCATCGGTGCTTTGATGCAGCGTCATCCCGTGGCGCTGTCGGGGGGGGAAAAGCAGCGGGTGGCCATTGGACGGGCTTTGCTTTCCAGCCCAGATCTGATCCTTGCGGATGAGCCTCTGGCCGCATTGGACGAGGCCCGCAAAGAAGAAATCCTGCCTTATTTTGAACGCCTGCGGGATGAGCTGAAGGTGCCGATGCTCTACGTCAGCCACTCCGCTGCTGAGGTGGCGCGCCTAGCCACATCCGTCGTGGTGCTGAAAGACGGACAGGTGCAACGCCAGGGTAACGCGGCAGAGGTCCTGGGTGACGATCGGGTGATGCCAACTGGGGTGCGCGCCGCAGGGGCGCTCCTCGAGGCTCGGTTATTGCGCCATCATCCTGATGGGCTCAGCGAGCTTGATGCAGGGGGAGTCTCGCTATTTTTGCCTCAGGTGCAACAGGTCCCCGGCAGCCTGTTGCGGGTGCGGATACTGGCGCAGGATGTGATCCTGTCCCGACACCGCCCAGAGGGTTTGTCCGCTCTGAATATATTACCCGCCGAGGTCGAGCAGATCCGTAGTGGCAGCGGTCCTGGCGCCATGGTCTCGCTCAAGACCGATGCTGGGCGGGTGCTGGCGCGTATCACCCGGCGCTCTGCTCAGGCGCTGGAGCTGTCTTCTGGAACGCAGTGCTACGCCGTTGTCAAATCCGTAGCCATTGCCCGCAGCGATGTTGGCGGTGCTGTGCCAGTTGACGACTAGATCAGAAAAAAAGGCCACGCCCAAAGCGCGGCCTCTTGTAGGTATCTTCGCAGGTCAACCCCTAAGGCGGCTACTGCAACTGTGCCCAGAACAGCTCAAGATGGCGGGCAACGACTTCCTCAAACCGTCCCTCTTTCTTCAGAGCCTTCAGGCCAGCATTGATCCGGTAGAGATGTGAGGTGCCACGCCAGTGGCGTTTGGAAATCACCACATGCAGCCCCTCTTCGGAGAGGGGGCGTTCGACCGGTAGGATACTGTTGCGCAGACCTTCCTCTATCAGGGTATTGGCGCCAAGGAACAGATTGACTGTGGCGGCGTCTACACGGCCTTCATTCACCAGATGAAAGCAGGCCGCAGGGGTGTCCGCCTGAACGAGAGTGATCTTTTCCTCCGTAAGCCAACGACGGCCGGGGCGATCCAGATCATGGGTGAAATACCCCTTGGGGCGGCACAGTGTCTTGCCCTCCAGATCGCTGTCCTGCTCATAGGAAAACCCTGCATCCGCACGGGCAAAGAGCATGATTGGAATGGTGATCAGTGGTTCCGAGAAATGAAAGTTCACGCAGCGTTTATCCTGCGGCGTGGTCTCACAATCCGGTTTGAACCACGGGAACCCCATATCAAACTCTTTGTCGTCGAGTTTTGGGAACAGATGTTTGGACCAGTCATTTTCCCAAGTGATCGAATAGGAAACAGGAGAGGGAGTGAGCTCCATTGCGGCGTTCACCAGCTCGGTAATCAGGCCCTGACCTGGCAAATCCTGATCCGTGAAAGGGGCAAACCCGCCTCCGGTTAGCAGTTTCATCTCGGCATCATCGCGGCGCAGCGGCGTGGCATCTGGGGCGGATACACCTTTGGCGCAGGGGATGTGCAGAACCTTGCCTGGCTCGGCAACAGGGCCGGTCAGACGGCTTTGGTTGCCGTAGTAGATCAGGGTCCAGCGACCGCGATCCCCATAATGGTGTTCTGCAATCGAGAAGAGCGTATCACCGGGTTGAACACGGTAATCCACGTCACAAATGGCCCAGGCAGTCGCTGGGCTGAGAAAGCCCAGCACAAGAGCCAGTGAGAGCGATAGCTTTTTCAGCATGATAGCCTCTCCTAGAACTCAGCCCAGATGCGGGAGAGGTGATCCTCGATGATGCGCTGGTAGGTGCCGTTGTCGCGCACATCCTTCAATCCCTGGCTGACCAGAGCCATCATCTCTTCGGCCCGCGGATGGGTTTTATGGACCACAGCGTGGATGCCCAGAACCGACAGCGGCTGTGGTAGAACATTGAACTGATCTCCCAGCCCGTGCTCTTTCATGACACTGCGGCCGGTGAATTCATTGATCGCAACCGCGTCGGCCTCACCCTTTGCCACCATGTCAAAGCAGTCTTTGACCGTATGAGGGGATTTCAGGGTGATCTTGTTGTCTGCAATCCAGCGGCGGCCAGAGCCATCCAGGTCGAAGGTCAAATAGCCATTGGGTCGGCACAGTGTCTTGCCCAGAATGTCGGCGTCATCCTCAAAGGTGAAGGGGCGGCTTTTGTCGACGAAGAGCAGCATCAAGGTCTCAAACATCGAGTCCGAGAACAGGAAGTTCACACAGCGATAGCTGTCTGGCATGCTGTCGCAATCGGGTCGATACCAGGGAAAGCCCACGTCGAGCAGGGCGTTGGACAGTAGGGGGTCAAAATGGGATCCCCAGTCATTCACCCAGTGGATGGCATAGCCTTCTTTTGGGGCCGCCGAGGTCATAACTGCATCCATCACATCCGTGATTAGCCCGCCATTATGCGAAGCCTTGGAGGTAAAGGGCGCGTAGTCATCACCTGTCAGAAGATTGATTTTTTGTCGAACCGATGCATTGCCTGGTGTCACTTTTACGGGCGCTGCGGCAATCGGGGTTGTGCTGGCGGCCTTGGTGCCGCCCTCCAAGCCGGTCGGCAATCCGTTGATACAGGGCATCCGCAGTTTCATGCCGACGCGAATAGCATTTGGTTTGGGGCCAATGGCGTCGATGTTTTGCGAATGGATGGTGCTCCAAGTGCCAACATCCTTGTACAACCGATCCGCGATCACGGACAGGCTGTCTCCGGATCTGACCTTGTAGTACCCACCACAGGTTTCAGCAGCGAGGGTCTGTGCGGAAAATAGGCCGGCAACTGCAAGAGTTGCCGCCAGGAGCTTGTTCTTCATGTGGTTCCCCCCAGGGATGCAAAGAATTCGGTCGCCACGATCTAAGCCGCGTTTTGAATTGAGACCGGTTGAAAATTGAGAAGGTATTTCATCGGGTCCGATGCAGTCAGGAGCCCAAAGTTGACAGAGCCCTCAGGATGGCAGGATCCCAAGGACGACATGTTTCGTTTTATTGTCCGCCAAACAGTGTCAACAGCGCGTCGGTGTTGACCTCACCTGAGCTTGTCAACAACAGGGCGGGCACGGCCACTTTTTGCGTGCGATGCGCGTCGTTGACCATTTGATCGATGTACTGGCGCGATTGTCCCTGCTCCAGTGCTGTCAACACCATGGCATAAAGTCCACTGACCTCTCCCATATTCACGGAGGTAGGTGCGGCTGTTTCAGGCAGCGCGGCTGCGGGTGACTTTGACGTCCCATTGCGCAGGGCGGCCAGTGTGCCTGCGGTGATTTGGGCCACTATGTCAGCGTTATTTGCGTCAGAGGCTGTGGCCAACTGCGCAACAGGGATCGTCGACAAAGTTCCAGCATCAGCCGCAGCAATGACTGGGCTATAGCCCGAAGCCCCTGCCAAGCCTCCGCCTTGTATCTCACTGTCAGATCCTGAAAATTGCAAGAAGGTCAGGGCGATAGCAGCAATGCCCAAAACAGAGGCCGCGGCGATGAGTTTTATCATTTTCATAGAAAGTCCCGGCGGAGGCAAAATTACAGAATCGATCGGCGTCGTGTCATGGGCACGCTCAGTAAACCCCTCGTTCCAAGGCGCAGAAGCCGAAGGCGTAGCGGGTTCCACAGTTGAAACAAACGCGTTCTCCGCGCCATTTGTTTCGGTATTTTCTGGCTCCCCAAGATCAACAGCGTCGATCGCCAGATCCGGGCTGGTCGCATCGCTCACTTGCGGGGAAACCACCTGCAAACCCGATTCTGAAACAACGCGGATATGGCCTTTGGTGACAACAGTGTTGAGCCTGAAGGGCTTGGCCGCAGGGGCGGGTGAAGGGCTGTCATCTGTGGGGAAATCTAAGGACTGTAGCACTGAATCTGTTACCCTTTAACGCGGCATACTGGCTGGTCCTGGGGCGGCGATGCCAGGACTTTCACCAAAGTTAACAATTTATTAACCAATTGCCGAATCAGCGTCAACATGGCGTTACGCTTGGAATTTCGGCACCTCTTCTTGCATCGCAAAATGAGATTAAAAACTATGTGTAGCTTTGGTTTTAAACGATAAAATGCCTGACTTTGGACAATGCGGCTGCGGGTTCTCATGCGCAAAAGCCACATGTCAACACTATACTGGGAAATTTCAATATCTTCCCTGGGCTGCTTTTGCGTTGCATTGATGCAATTTAGGGTAGAAATTTGTACACCTAGGCCAAGCACTCCTTCAGGCCTTACCCATTGCTTCCGCACAGGGGGCATCTTGAGCGCACGGGCCCACGAGTCTTGGGGAGGAGCCTAGCCGATCTCTGATAGCAGATCGGACATTGCCTTACGGTAACGGGCAACGACTGGATCACGGGCAATATGGCGCCCCGCCTGAACAGTATGACGACCTGCTGACCACAGATCGGTGATAACACTGTCTTTGGCGGCGAAGACAAGCCCATCCAGAAGTTGATCATTTGTCAGAGCGCAGAGCGATGGATGGCTGGTCTCGATTGCCAGTAGATCCGCCCATTGGCCTTCCGCAATTTCTCCCGTTCCACGCCCTAGGGCCTGAGCGCTGCCTTTCGCGGCACCAGTATAGAGGGCGTGGCCGACCGAGCCCTCACCGCGGACCAGCACATTGCGCGCCAGGTCTCGCAGGCGCTGTGAATACTCAAGTGTACGCAGCTCTTCAGTGAGGGAGATCAATACATTGGAGTCCGACCCCACCCCAAAGGCTCCGTTCGCTTCCAGATAGGTGGCGCCATTAAAAGGGCCGTCGCCAAGATTGGCCTCCGTTATCGGGCAAAGACCGGCAACTGCGCCGGATCGAGCCATGGCGATTGTCTCGTCCTGGGTCATATGAGTGGCGTGGATCAGGCACCAGTTTTGACTCACCGGGGCATTGGCCATGAGCCATTCAACCGGGCGCGCGCCGAGACCGGCCAGGACCTCTTGAACCTCCTTTGGCTGTTCAGCGATATGAATATGGACAAGGCAGTCCTCAGCCTGGGTTTGCAAAACCCGAGCAAGATCGTCTGGTGCGGTGGCCCGCAGGGAATGCGGGGCAATGCCAACCTGACAATCGGCGGGCAGGTTGGAGACCGCGCTGCGCGCCAACTCCACGAGCCTGCAAAACTGGTCTACATCATTGCCAAACCGCAGCTGCCCCGGTTCTAGCGGTCGTTTGCCGACCCCTGCGTAGCTATAGAGCACTGGGAGATGAGTGAGGCCGATACCCGTTTCAACCGCGGCCGCCATGATCCGGTCCGAATGTTCTGCCAGGTTATCATAGGTTTGGCCGTCTTTTTGGTGGTGCAGGTAGTGGAATTCTCCGACCGAAGCATAGCCAGCCTCCTGCATTTCCATGAAGACCAAAGCGGCGATGGCTTCGATTTGGTCTGGGGAAAGGTGAGCGGTAAAGCGATACATGAGCTCGCGCCAGGTCCAAAAACTATCGCGCCCGGCCAGGCGGTATTCGGTCATCCCGGCCATGGCCCGCTGAAAGCTATGGCTGTGCAAATTCCCCAGCGCGGGCAAAAGGCTGTTGACGTGGCAATCGCTTGGCTCTGGCTGGGTGTTGACGCAGATCTCTGAAATCTTGCCGCCATGCAGTGTCAGGCGCACTTGCTCAGCCCAGCCCGTGGTCAATAGTGCACGTTTTGCAAAGATCGTGGTCATTTCTCACCTCGTTTTATGTCTAGACATATGGCATATTGATTTGTACGAGAAAAGAGGAAAACAGATTTTTGTGGAGGTCACCCATGACGACAGAGGGTCACGTTTTTACCGAGCTACGTGCGGCTACTCTTGTCGCCGGAGCAGGGCCTTACGGGCTCGTTGATGCCGCTGCCATTGCCGTGGTTGAGGGGGAAATCGCCTGGGTTGGCCCCGAAAGCGAGCTACCAGCCGCCTTTGAGGGCTGCCCCAAAACCTCTTTGGGCAACCGTTTGGTCACCCCAGGTTTGATCGACTGCCACACCCATGTGGTGCATGGTGGCAATCGCGCTGCGGAATTTGAGATGCGCCTCAACGGAGCCAGTTATGAAGAGCTTGCACGGGCAGGCGGTGGTATTGTCTCCACAGTCACCGCCACCCGTGCTGCCACCGTGGAGGCGTTGGTCGCTCAAGCACTGCCCCGCATTGACGCCATGCTGGCTGAAGGGGTCACCACGGTAGAAGTGAAATCCGGATATGGCTTGGACCAAGAGACCGAGTTGAACATGCTGCGGGCGGCCCGCGCCTTGCCAGAGCATCGCGCAATCCGGGTTGTGACCAGTTTTCTTGGGGCGCATGCGGTACCTGCGGAGTACAGCGGCAATGCTGATGGCTATATCGCAGAGGTCTGTATCCCAACGCTGCGCGCAGCCCATCGCGAAGGTCTGGTTGATGCGGTTGATGGCTTTTGCGAAGGAATAGCGTTTTCCCCAACACAGATCGCACAGGTCTTTGACGAGGCACGCCGTTTGGGCCTGCCAGTGAAACTTCACGCAGAACAGCTGTCCAATCTGGGCGGGGCCAAACTGGCGGCCAGTTACGGTGCGCTTTCTGCCGACCATATCGAATACCTCGATGGTGACGGGGTTGCCGCCATGGCGGAGGCTGGAACCGTGGCTGTGATTCTGCCTGGTGCCTTTTATACCCTGCGCGAAACACAGATGCCGCCGCTGGATCTATTGCGCGCTGCGGGCGTGCCCATGGCGCTGGCCACCGATTGCAATCCTGGTTCTGCACCGATGACGTCGCTTTTGCTGGCGATGAATATGGGCTGCACCCTGTTTCGCATGACGCCCGAAGAAGCCCTGTGCGGTGTCACCAGCCACGGGGCCCAGGCTCTTGGGCTTTCGGACCGCGGCTGCCTTGCCGTGGGGCAGCTTGCGGATCTTGCGGTTTGGGACGTCGCCCATCCGGCAGAGCTGGCCTATCGCATTGGCTTTAACCCTCTTTACGCGCGCATTATTGGAGGTTCCCTGTGACGAACCAAACCTTGACCCTGACCCTCACGCCTGGTGCGGTTTCTCTTTCCGAGCTTGAACGGGTTTTCCGCGAAGAATGCCCTGTGCGTCTCGATGCGAGTTGCCGTCCGGACATTGAGCGCGCGCATAGCCATATCGCCGCCGCGGCTGCTGGAGAGGCCGCAGTTTATGGGGTCAATACAGGCTTTGGCAAATTGGCCAGCGTCAAAATCGCGGCTGAGGATACCGCCACTTTGCAACGCAACCTGATCCTAAGCCACTGTTGTGGTGTCGGCCCGGCGATACCGCGGGCCCATGCTCGTTTGATGATGGTGCTGAAATTGCTCAGCCTTGGCCGTGGTGCCTCTGGAGTGCGGTTGGAGGTCATCGATCTGCTTGAGGCTATGTTGGAAAAAGGCGTTACCCCGGTCATTCCGGCGCAGGGTTCGGTTGGGGCCTCTGGCGATCTGGCGCCGCTCTCGCATATGGCAGCGGTGATGATGGGGGCGGCTGAGGCGGAATATGACGGCCGGATCCTGTCGGGAGAGGCGGCGCTCGCGGCGGCTGGTCTGGCTCCGATCGAGTTTGGCCCCAAAGAGGGGCTAGCGTTGATCAATGGCACGCAGTTTTCCACCGCCTTTGGCCTCGTCGGCCTGTTTGGGGCCTGGCAAGCGGCGCAAAGCGCGCTTGTGACCTCGGCTTTGACCACGGATGCGATTATGGGATCCACGGCGCCACTGCAGCCCGAAATTCATAGCCTGCGCGGTCATCGCGGTCAGGTAGAGGCCGCAGCCACCATGCGGTTGCTGCTTGCGGGATCGGTCATTCGCGAAAGCCATCGTGACGATGATGCCCGCGTGCAGGATCCCTATTGTATCCGCTGCCAACCACAGGTGGTCGGTGCCGCAATGGATGTGCTGCGCCAAGCCGCGCAGACGCTGGAGATCGAGGCCAACGCCGCCACTGATAACCCGCTGGTGCTGGTTGGGGCTGATTTGATTGTCTCGGGCGGGAATTTTCACGCAGAACCCGTCGGGTTTGCTGCCGATATGATCGCGCTGGCGATTGCAGAGATCGGGGCCATCGCTCAACGCCGCATTGCGCTGATTGTCGATCCGGTTCTGAGCCACGATCTGCCGCCTTTCTTGACGCCGAACCCCGGTCTGAACTCTGGCTACATGATTGCTGAGGTTACAACCGCCGCGCTGATGAGTGAGAACAAGCACTTGGCCAACCCCTGCGTCACCGATAGCACGCCGACCTCTGCCAATCAGGAAGATCACGTTTCCATGGCTGCTCACGGTGCCAGGCGTCTGGGGCAGATGCTGGTGAACCTTGAGCGCATCCTTGGGGTTGAGCTGCTCTGCGCGAGCCAGGGCGTGGAATTCCGCGCTCCTTTACCCACCAGCGACGCATTGCAGCACGTGATCGCAAAGCTGCGCAATGCGGTGCCGCCCTTAGAAGAAGATCGCTACACCGCACCGGATATTGAGGCCGCTTCGGCGCTGATCGTGAGCGGAGAAATTGCAAGGTGTAGTCAGATCGCCATGCCGGAGCTGGGAGCATGATCTCCGCTGTTGATGTCACCAGAGGCGACAGCCCCTTGGTTCTGGGTCTGCCCCATACAGGGACATATGTCCCTGCAGAGGTTGCAGCAAAGCTGAACGCGCGGGGCAGGGGGTTGGATGACACCGATTGGCACATAGATAGGCTCTACGAGGGGCTTTTGCCCGATGTGACCTCTGTCCGTGCGGTCTTTCATCGCTATGTGATTGATGCCAACCGGGATCCATCGGGGGTCTCGCTTTACCCTGGCCAAAACACCACAACTTTGGTTCCGCTGACGGATTTTGATGGTCACCCTATCTGGGATCAGGAGCCAGATGCAGCAGAGATTGACTCCCGCTGCCGGGAATTTCACGCGCCTTATCATAGGGCACTTGAGGCAGAGCTGGCACGGGTGAAAGCCATACACGGCTTTGCCATTCTTTATGATTGCCACTCGATCCGCAGCACTATTCCCTTTCTGTTTGAAGGAGTCCTGCCGGACTTCAACACCGGGACCAATATGGGCCGCACCTGTGATCCTGCACTCGAAGAGATTGTGGTCTCAGCCTGCACAAGGGCCAAGAATTATCGTTCTGTGGTCAACGGGCGTTTTAAAGGGGGGTGGACCACCCGCCACTATGGCCGCCCTGATGAAGGCCTGCATGCCATTCAAATGGAACTGGCGCAAAGCACCTATCTAACCCGCGAGGCCGCCCCTTGGATCTATGACCAGACCAAGGCCAATCGCCTGCGTGAACATTTACATACCATTCTCACTCGCCTGGCTGACTGGGCGCCCCAGACCGGAGGAAACACATGACCGATCCCCGAAAAAACACCCGCGATGTCTTTCCGACTACCGGATCTGAAATCACTGCCAAAAGCTGGCTGACCGAAGCACCAATGCGCATGTTGATGAACAACCTGCACCCTGATGTGGCCGAGAATCCGCATGAACTGGTGGTCTATGGCGGCATTGGTCGCGCCGCGCGCACCTGGGAAGATTTTGATCTTATCGTGGACAGTCTCAAGGATCTGGAGGCCGATGAAACTCTGCTGGTGCAATCAGGTAAACCCGTGGCCATCGTCAAAACCCACGAAGACGCACCTCGTGTCTTGATTGCCAATTCCAATCTGGTGCCACATTGGGCAAATTGGGATCACTTCAACGAACTCGATAAAAAGGGTTTGATGATGTACGGCCAAATGACGGCCGGCTCCTGGATCTACATCGGAACGCAGGGCATTGTGCAGGGCACCTATGAGACCTTTGCTGAGGCTGGCCGTCAGCACTATGGCGGTGATCTCAGTGGGAAATGGATCCTCACGGGTGGTCTGGGAGGGATGGGCGGCGCCCAGCCTTTGGCCGCAGTTATGGCTGGCGCCTGCTGTTTGGCGGTGGAGTGCAATCCCGATAGCATTGATTTTCGGCTGCGCACAAAATACTTGGATGAAAAGGCTGAGACTCTGGATGAAGCCTTGGCGATGATTGCAAAATGGACCGCTGCGGGGGAAGCCAAGTCGGTCGGCCTGTTGGGCAACGCCGCCGATGTTTTCCCTGAGCTGCTGGTCCGTGCCGAGTCTGGCGGTATGCGCCCTGACATCGTCACCGACCAGACATCCGCACATGATCCGGTCAATGGCTATCTGCCACTGGGCTGGACAATGGGGGAATGGAAAGCACGGCGCGAAAGCGATCCCAAAGCAGTGGAAACAGCGGCGCGGGCCTCAATGCGGGTGCAGGTAGATGCCATGTGCAAGTTCCACGCCATGGGCGTGCCCACCGTGGACTACGGCAACAACATCCGTCAGATGGCGCTGGAGGAAGGGCTGGAAAACGCCTTTGATTTCCCGGGTTTCGTGCCTGCCTATATCCGCCCGCTGTTCTGTCGTGGCATTGGCCCCTTCCGCTGGGTCGCCCTATCTGGTGATCCCGAAGACATTCGTAAGACCGATGCCAAGATGAAGGAACTGTTCCCGGAGAATACCCATCTGCACAACTGGCTCGATATGGCGCAGGAGCGGATTGCCTTCCAGGGGCTTCCGGCGCGAATTTGCTGGATCGGTCTGGGCGATCGTCACAAGGCGGGGCTGGCCTTCAACGAAATGGTGAAAAACGGCGAGTTGAGCGCACCGGTGGTGATTGGTCGAGATCATCTGGATTCGGGCTCGGTTGCCTCGCCCAATCGTGAGACTGAGGCTATGATGGATGGCTCTGATGCGGTGTCGGACTGGCCGCTGCTGAACGCACTCACCAATACCGCCTCAGGTGCGACTTGGGTGTCGCTACACCACGGTGGCGGCGTCGGCATGGGCTTTTCCCAGCACTCCGGTGTGGTGATCTGTGCCGATGGCACCGATGCCGCCGCCAAGCGGCTGGAGCGCGTGTTGTGGAACGACCCGGCTTCGGGCGTGATGCGTCACGCGGATGCGGGTTACGAAGAGGCCAAGGAATGCGCCCGTGTGCACAACCTGCGCCTGCCTGGCATCTTGAAATAAACTAAGGGCGGCGCGGTTTAATACCGCGTCGTCATCCGATGGCCAGGTCGGAAAGTCTGGCGCACAAATGTGATCGCCTCTTCTTTGAGCCAGGTGGAGCGCTCCACCGTGAACAGGGCTTCATCCTGTGCACAGCCCAGATACTCTGCCAGTTCCGGGGTCGCGGCTGTGGCCGAAAAGGCAATTTCAGCATCCGAAAAGGGCACCGTAGAGACCAGCCATTCATTTGGCCCCAGCGTGCTGAAATCGGCCTCTTCTGCCTGAGGCAGGATGGAGAGGGAAATCCAGCGGTCCTCAAACTGATAGGGCAGGCCATCTGCGTAATGCATGCAGGTCAGGTGCAGCACCTGGGTGCCCTGATCCAGGCTCAAACGGGCACAGAGCCAATGGGGCGCCGCCTGCACTGCACGGCTGATCAAGGTATAACGATAGGCTGCGTTTTGCTCTTCAATTTCCGCCCGGACAATAGGAATAGAAAACCGTGCCTGGCGAAGGGGCGCCTGTCGGACGCGGGTGCCGGCCTTACGACGGCGCTCAACCACCCCTTCATCAGCCAGTTCGCGCATGGCGCGATTGACGGTGGCGCGGGCGCAGCCATAGCTTTCGGCCAGATCCATTTCATTAGGAAGCAACCCACCTGGAGCCCATTCCCCCGAGGTGATTTTCCCCATGATGTCGGCTTTGACGTGCCGGAATGTAGCCTTCATGATCTCTGCACCTTTGTCGTTAAGTGCAATCATAAGGGCCTTTTGTCTAAGTGTATAGGTCAAGGCCTCGGTTGCAGAGCGCTGAGGGTTTCCAGCAATGTTGCGGCAGTCTTAGCCTGTCGGGCAGTGATACTCCATGTACCGCCCAGAAGTTAGGTGTTTCTCTCCGTTTTGCTTTTCCACAGGGCTTTAGCTCGGCGGGCCAGAAATCGTGAACGCAGAAGTGTCAAAACTGCTTGGGTTGCCTATAGGAGAAGTGTACAACTTCGTCAGTTTGTAGTTACGGTACTTTACCAGTATGGATAGTTTCCACACCGCCTCTCGTTTTGAAACTCGGGATAGCCTGGGCCATTTTGAACAATTGGCCACGCCAATTTGGGTTTTTGACGTCGACAATCACAAAATTTGGTGGGCAAACGCGGCAGGTATTTTGTTTTGGGAAGCACCGAGCCTCGATGACCTGCTAAAGCGAGACTTCTCCACTGATAGTGACATGGTCCGCACCCGCCTGCGTCAGATCATAGGCAATGGCCCTGGCCAAAAACGCATCCAGGACACCTGGACGCTTTATCCCAATGATGCGCCAAAGAACGTCATCTTGTCCTTTCTTCCCATCATCATCGAGCAGGACACAAATGCGGTTCTGATCGAGGTTAAGCAATTCGTCGGCAGTATGGTTGATGCGGAATCCCTGCGGATCCTCGAAGCGACTCGCGCTTCGGCGCTGATGGTCAGTACTTTTTCGGCAGATGGTGAGTTGCTCGCGCAGAACCCCGCAGCGCTGTGCTGTTACGGGCCTCCCAGGCCAGGTTTGAGCGGGAATGAAATGGCCAGCCGTCTAAAGGATCCAAACGTTGCGGAACAGTTATTGGAAACGGCAATAAACGGCAAGAGTCTGGATCTGGAACAACTTGTCTGGACCCAGAATGGGTCTCGTGTGCACCGGCTTCTGGCCCGGCGGGGGCGCGACCCCATTACTGGTGCCTTTGCAGTCATTATCAGCGAAGAGGATGTGACTAAACAGAACGCCCTGCGGTTACAGATGCAGAGGCTGAATGCTCAATTGGAACGCAAAGTCGAAGAGCGAACCCGGCGGCTTGATGCCAGCGAGGAACGCTATGCCTTGGCCACCCAAAGTGTTGCGGTCTGGGATTGGGACATAGAGCAAAATCACCTCTATTTCTCGCCTAGTTTTCTTGAGGCGCTTGATTTGGAGCCTGATACCAAAATCGATACTCTTGTTGGTGAAAATGGCGAAGGTCTGCTTCAGAGAATTTTGCATCCCGATGATATTGAGTCCTATCTGGAAGAGCTCACGCGCCACCTGAAGGAACCGGATGAACCCTTTAGCCATGAGCATAGGTTGAAAACCGGACTGGGCCGGTATCGCTGGTTTCATGCGCGTGGCAAAGCAATTTCCGGACCGGATGGAAGGGCTGCCCGCTCTGTTGGGATCTTGACGGATATCACTGAAAGGAAGGAGCTCGAAGCCTCTCTTCTTGCGGCTCACCGCGCGGAGGCTATTGGACAGTTATCCGGGGGTATCGCACATGATTTCAACAATCTGCTTACGGTGATCCTGGGCAATGCAGAATTGTTGGAAATGGCCGACGGTTCAAATCACGAGCTAATCGGGGCCATCAAGAAGGCGGCCTTGAGGGGCGCAGATTTGACACGCCATCTGCTGGCCTATTCCTGCAAGCAAACCCTTAATCCCGGCCCCATGGCTCTGTCCCAGTTGATAACGAGCATTCGCAAACCGCTCCTGGCCAATCTTGGAGCGGGGATAGAGGTCGAGATAAAAATTCCTGGCGGATTATGGCCTGTTTATGCCGATGCAGCCCAGGTCGAAAGCGCAATTCTGCACCTCGCCAGTAACGCGCGGGATGCCATGCCAGAGGGTGGGAAGCTGAAGATATCCTGCCAGAACCATCTGGTTACCGAGGCACAGCCTCTGCCAGGGGGGGAGCATAGTTTAAAGCCCGGGGAATACGTTGAAATCTTGATCCGCGATACTGGTGAGGGGATGACCCCAGACACGCTTAACCGCGCCTGTGAGCCTTTTTTCACCACGCGTAAACCTGGTCAGACCAGTGGGTTAGGCCTCTCTATGGTTTTTGGTTTTGCACAGCAATCAGGCGGCGGTTTTGCTTTGCACAGTGAGCTGGGGCAGGGCACCAGTGCTTCACTTTTTCTGCCCCGATCCCTGCAGAATCCGGAAGCAAGTAAGGCGCCAAACTTGGCCACTCCAATCCCCGGCAATGGGGAGAATATACACCTGCTGGAGGACGACAGGGCGGTGCAAAGCACGCTGCGCAGTATTCTGGAGTCACTAAACTACCGAGTTACACAGTCAAGCGATGCCGCCTCTGCCATGCAGGTGATTTCGCAGGGCCCGAGGCCTGCGCTGATCCTAGCTGATATTGTTCTGCCAGGGGGCGAAAGCGGTTTGGAGTTTGTCGACCGGCTTGGGGGGCGGTTCCCAGAGATCAAGGCAGTCTTGATGTCAGGCTATATGCAAGATGAAGCGACGCTGGAAGCTCTGTCTCTCCGTGGCCATATTTTCTTGCAGAAGCCGATGAACAAGGCACGGTTGTCGCATATTCTACAGACAGCGCTGGAGAATAAGACCTGATACAGTTCAGGCACTTGCCCCGATAGCATCGCTGGCCTTTGATTCTGAGGCGAGCGTCAAAGAATATCCAACGAGACCTTGACCCGATCCATCACCACCGAGGTATTGAACCGGCTGACATTGGACTCGTCGAAGAAATACTCTTGGGTAAACGCCTCGTATTCTTTTAGATCTTTGGTGACGACAATGAGAATGAAATCGGCTGCACCAGTGGCATAGTAGCATTGCTGCACCTCGGGTGCCGCCCTCATGCGCTGTTTGAACGCGTCGAGGTGCATCCGGCTTTCGCGTTCTAGTACCACCTCTACAATCGCTGTCATTTCGCGGCCCAGCTTGGCTGGGGAGAGTACGGCAATTTCGCTGTGAATGACGCCAGAGTCGCGCAGGCGTTTCACCCGTTTTTGCACCGCAGGTGGGGACAGGCCTACTTCGAGGCTCAGCGCATCTGCGGTCAAACGGGCATTGCCCTGCATCAGCTTTAGTATTTCCAGATCTTTGTCGTCCATGTGCCGATAAAGCGCAGAAGCAGGTCAAAGGACAACCGGTTTCTGCGCTTTTCCTCAGGGGTGTTTGCTAAATCACCGGCAGTTCTGGTGGTGCGCGCCGGGTCAGCAGCTCAGCCCCGTCGGCACGGATGACGATGTTTTCTTCATGGACCATGATCAGACCGTCGCCATAGCCCAAGGAGGGTTCCAGCGTCAGCACCATGCCTTCCTGAAGACGGGTGCAGTCAAAGTCCGCATGAGAGGGCTGTTCGGTCAGCTGCATTCCAAGCCCATGTCCCAACCGGCCAATGTCGCCGCTTTGATCGTCAAGCTCAGCAATCACGCCTTGCATGGCCTGAAACAGATCCTGGCAGCTGTTGCCCGGCTGGGCTGCTGCCAACCCGGCCTCGGTGGCGCGCCACAATACATCATAGGCACGGCGGGCGGCATCATCTGCGGTTTCGATGGCAAAGTTACGATCAAAGTCGCAAAAATACCCGTCCCATGTGGCGCCAGTGTCCAGCATCAGAATATCCCCGGCTTGCAAAGGACGGCGCGAGGGGGGGGAGATGACATCTGCATAGCCCCCCGGCCCGGCGCCACCGACCAGATAGGGGGTATCATCCGCTCCCTGGGCCAGTGCCTCGCGTCGAAAGGCACGAAAGACCTCCTCTAGGGGCATTCCCTGTGAAATTTGTTTAGGCACTTGATCGAATGTGGCTGAACCAATTGTGCAGATATGGGCCAGTTTTTCGATCTCGGCTGCTGATTTGACCATCCGTAACCCCTGGATCAATCCGGTCGCATCAGTGAGCTGCAGACCCGGCAGCGCCCGCACCAGCCGTTCCCAGTCCCCCAACGGCATCCTCAGGGAGGTCTCATGCCCCTTCAGAATGCCAAGCCGCGCCCCGCGTCGTGCCAAGGGCGCCAAGAGCTCGTGCAGCAAGCTGATACCGTCATCCTGTGGGGCTGGGGCGCTCCAGCTGCGAATATCTTCGATCCAAGTCTGCCGCATCAGGGCGGCACCGATTTCAGGGATTACCGCGACCGGCTTGCCAGATGCCGGGATGAACAAAAACCAGGGGCGTGTCGGGCTCTGCCAAAACAGGGTGTGAAATCCGCTGAAATATCTCACATCCGGTTCCGTCATCAGCAGCAAGCCTTCCAAGCCTTGCTGCGCCATCAGTGCCTGCGCTTTTTGGGTGCGCGCCTGAAATTCCGCCTGCTCAAACCCGCGTGCTGGGGCCTTACGCTGCATCGAGGTCTCCCATGATCCGAGCAAAAATGGTGGGGTCCGTGATCCCTTCTGAGCCAATCAGCAAAACACGCGATCCCGCATCCAGTTCCAATTTTTGCGAAAGTGCGCCATCTTGGCGTGCGGCGATCAATGCAGCCAAGCCAGCAATGGCACTTTCGCCCGCTTCGATTGACGGATCCCCCTCGAGGGGCCGCGCCAAAAGGCGTACCGTAGGGGCTACCAGCGAATCCGGTATGGTCAGAAAATCGGAAACCTCCTCGGCCAGAATTTCCCAGGCCATTTCTGAGGGTTCCCCACAGGACAGGCCGGCCATCATTGTTTCTTCTTGAATGGCAACACTGGTGGCAGCACCCGCCCGGCCACTTTCAAACAGACAGGCAGCCAGTTCAGGTTCAACAATCACCACCCGTGGGCCCTTTGCCGCCCAGTGTTGCCGCAGCCCAGCAACGACTCCTGCGGCCAGTCCGCCGACCCCGCCTTGCAAAAACACATGGGTCGGGGCCTGCTCCAGGCTGTCGCAGATTTCTTGCGTCATCACACCGTAGCCGGCCATGACGTCACGAGGCGGTTCAGAGTAGCCCTCCCATGAGGTGTCGGAGACTACAAACCAGCCGTTTTCTTCGGCTTCTTGTTTGGCCAGCAGAACGGAGTCGTCGTAGTCGCCTGCGATACGGATCACGTCGGCGCCCAAATCACGCATGGCGGCAGCCCGTCCTTCGCTGACCTCAGCATGGATATAGATCCGGCAAAGGGCGCCAAATCGCTGGCAGCCCCAGGCCAGTGACCGACCGTGGTTGCCATCGGTGGCAGAGACCAGAGTGATTTTGGCGGCCTCTGCTTTGTATTTGCCTTCTCGGATATCTTCCAATGAGACTTCGTGCCCCAGATTGGCCGCGAGTTGCCGTTGCAGCACCCGTTGCGCCGCATAGGAACCGCCAAGCGCCTTGAAGCTGCCGAGCCCAAACCGTGGGCCTTCATCCTTGTAGAGCACTTCAGCAACGCCGATCTTATCCGCCAATGCCCTGAGCGAGACCAGTGGCGTTGGCGCATAGCCCTGCCACTGGGTGATTTCAGCGCGGGAGGTGGCAAAGTCCTGTCGGGACAAAACTCTCTCGACGGCGTCACCCTTGCGTTTTTTGGCAGCGACATGGCCCAGCTTTGGGAGAGTGAGAAAATCAAACATCGGTGGTCTTTCTGTTTGGCAGACGATCACGGACCAGTTCTGCCCATAGGGCAGCTCCAATCGGCAAAAGCGCATCATTGAAATCATAGTCGGCAGAGTGCAGCGGTTGTCCATGGGCACCGCTTACGCCGTTGCCCAGGAGCAGGAAGCAGCCGGGAACCGCAGCACTGAAATGAGCGAAATCCTCCGAAAAGCTCATTGGGGGGCGATCTGCGAGTGTTGCGATCTGCATGGCTTGTGCCACACGCACCACCGCTTCTGTTGGATCTGTGGCATTCAGTGTTTCGATAAATTCCGTGTCAAAGCTCATCGTGGCAGTGACGCCATGGGCCGCTGCGATTCCACTGGTGATTTGGCGCATGAACCGTTCTAGTGCCAGGCGGTCTTCGGGGGCGCGCGCCCGCACGTCGCCTTTGAGCCGCGCAAGGCCAGGCAGCACATTGCGTTGCCCATCGGTGATGAATTCAGTGACAGAGACCACAGCTCCGGAGGAAGGGGCCAGCTTGCGGGAGACAATCGTCTGCAAGGCGAGAACCAGCTCAGCGCCCACGGTAATGGCATCTACCCCCACGTGGGGCATTGAGGCATGCCCGCCCTGGCCCCGCAGGGTGATCTCGAACAGGCTTTCACTGGCGCAGATTTGTCCCTGGCGGGTCGAAACCTGGCCAAGCGGATCGCCAGGCAGATTGTGGATTGCGTAAATTTCTTCGAGCTCAAAACGCTCCAGCAGGCCCTCAGCGATCATCGCCTGCGCCCCCAGTCCATGTTCCTCATTTGGTTGGAAGATAAAAACCACTGTGCCATCAAAGTCGCGGCTCTGGGCCAGGACCTCTGCAGCGCCCAAGAGCATTGCCATGTGCCCATCATGGCCGCAGGCGTGCATAACCCCCGTGTTTTGTGACTTGTAATCTTGGTCCGTGGCTTCGTGAATCGGTAGCGCGTCCATATCGGCGCGCAGGCCAATTGCCCGGTTGCCTCCGCCGGATTTCAGCACACCGATGACGCCAACGCCCTCATGTACCTCAAGGCCTAGCTGCCGTAACCGTTCCGCCACACGCGCCTTGGTGCGATGCTCTTCAAAGCCAAGCTCCGGGTCCTGGTGAAACTGCTGGCGCAGCGCTGTCAGGCGCTTGTGAAATTCGTCCATTTTGAGATCCCCATGCTGGGTCTGAATTTACCCAGAACCGCGTCGGGGTGGCATCATTGTTGCCTGCGAAGGAAATAAATTACCTCTCGGATTGCCGGTTTTGTGATTGTTTTCAGATCAGCTATTGATTCAAAGCTTCGAAAACTCAGAATTGGCGTCCAATGCTTCACTGAACGGTCACGAAACATAAACACCTTTGCGCCCAAAATAGTGCGCTTTTCCAGCCGTTCCCTTTCATCGCGGCTCTCTGTAAAAGGCGATACGACCTAACTCAAACCTGTCTGGAACCTGGTACATGCTTAGATCTTGGCTGGCAAAACTCCTCGCTCGCTCTCAGCCTGTTGCCCCTTTGTCTCCAGGCGGACCCTTCTGCGCCATTGGGGATATCCACGGGCGTTTTGATCTGTTGACGCGCTTGCTGACCAAGCTCGAACCAGAGTTGCAAGTTATCTGCGTTGGCGACTACGTGGACCGCGGCGAACACAGCGCCGAGGTTTTGCGGTTTCTCCAGGCGCACCCGGAGATCACCTGCCTCATGGGCAACCATGAGCAAATGCTTTTGTCGTTTCTAGATGATCC
Organism: Roseobacter sp. MED193; assembly: GCF_000152965.1. Lineage (GTDB taxonomy): Bacteria > Pseudomonadota > Alphaproteobacteria > Rhodobacterales > Rhodobacteraceae > Pseudophaeobacter. Next base: position 207,978 of record NZ_AANB01000005.1, read on the forward strand.
AAAGGCGGCTGGGCCCCGTTGGTTGCGATATGGTGGTCTGCAAACACTGGCCAGTTTTGGTGTGGCGGGGGTTAGCGATACCTCACAGGGGACAGATCTTGAAAAGGCTTGCGAGGCCCTGACGGTGGCAATGGGGGAGGACCTCATTACCTGGCTGCGACGCCTACCCTTGTCTTGGCAGTCGGGAAACATCTTTGTGACCCATGCTGGCTGTGATCCGGCGGTGCCCGTCGACGAGCAGAGCGCCAGCCATCTGTTGTGGGGGCATCCGGAGTTTTTCAAAATGCCCCTCCAGGATAGAAATTGGGTTCTGCATGGTCATACGATAGTGGATGCACCGAGTGCCGAGGCAGGCCGCATTTCCATCGATACGGGAGCCTTTGCCACTGGGCGGCTCACGGCCGCTGTGGTCAAAGGTCAAGCCGTCGAGTTTCTTCAGGCTTGAGCAGAGTATGCTCTTAAACGAATAGGGGCTTTGTCAGCGCTCCGGCTTTGCGGTCCATATCCATGTGTCAAAGCGAGGAGAGAATGTCCTTCCAGTGCTATGCTATCGATATGTAGGGTTGGCGACTTTGCCGCCCGACTTCACTATTAGAGGCGCAGATCGGAGGCGTCCGGTGGCAGGATGTACTTCAGGTCGTAAAGCACCGCATCCTCGCCGCCGAAAGCGCGAAAATCACTTTCCTGCATCTGGATGAAGGCGCTATGGGCAACTGCGAGGATGATACCATCATAGGCCTGCTGCGCGGGCTCGGCGACGAGTTCCACACCCAAGCTGGCCTTTGCGGCGGCAGGATCGGCGTGGGGGTCGTGCACGTCGACGCTTAACCCGTAGTCCTCCAGCCCTCGCAACACATCAATGACACGGGTGTTCCGCAAGTCTGGGCAGTTTTCCTTGAACGTCAGCCCCATGATCAGCACGCGGCGCATGGGCTTGCCGCGTTTGACCAGGGCCTTGATCATCTGCTGGGCAACGTAAGTCCCCATCCCATCGTTCAAACGACGGCCCGCTAGCAGGATATCCGGATGGTACCCGAGGCTTTCTGCCTTGTGGGTTAGGTAATAGGGGTCCACCCCGATGCAGTGCCCGCCAACGAGGCCGGGACGGAAGGGTAGGAAATTCCACTTGCTACCAGCGGCCTTTAGCACAGCCTCTGTGTCTATACCCATACGGTTGAAAATCATCGCAAGCTCGTTCACCAGGGCGATATTGATATCGCGCTGGCTGTTTTCGATCACTTTTGCAGCCTCGGCCACGCGGATGCTGGGTGCCAGATGGGTGCCAGCGGTTACGACCTCTTTGTAGAGCGCATCCACCTGCGCCGCCACTGCGGGGGTGGAGCCAGAGGTCACCTTGGTGATATCGGGTAAGCGGCGATTTTTGTCACCAGGATTTATCCGCTCGGGCGAATAGCCGACGTGGAAATCCTGATTGAACCGCAGGCCGGATTCCGCTTCTAGGACCGGCACGCAGTCTTCTTCTGTGGCGCCGGGGTAGACGGTGCTTTCGTAGATCACCAGATCGCCAGGTTTCAGAACGGCTCCAACGGTTTTGGAGGCCGCCAGCAAAGGGCGCAGGTCCGGGCGATGGCTTGCATCTACGGGGGTGGGCACGGTGACGATATAGATCCTGGCATCAGAGATTTCATCAGGATTTGAAGTCAGCGCCAGATGGCTTGCCTCGCTCAGCTCTTGTGGCGAGATTTCGCGGGTTTGGTCCGCGCCTGCGCGCAGTTCTGCGATGCGCGCGCCATCTATGTCAAACCCTAGGGTGGCACGATGCCGTCCAAAGGCCACCGCGAGGGGCAGACCCACATAGCCAAGGCCAATGATGCAAATCTGATCTGGCATGCTCTGCTCCTGCACGTTTGGGATGCCCGGATGGCGCCCTTTTGCAGATGTCCATATAGACCCTTGCCGGGTGGGCCACCAGCCCCACCAGATTGGCATTCGGCCTGCCGGCTAGCAGATTGCCCGCCAAATTGACGCGATAAAGGGAAGAATAAACATTGAAGCCTGAAAAGAATGTGTAGCTTGGCTATCATCAAACCTATGCTGTTTAAGTATTTTATCCCTGCGCGAGGAGGCTAGGAAATGTTCAGAATCGGCACACTCGTCCCGCGGTTTTCTCTACCATGTCTGTTGCTGGGCGTGCTTTTGTTTGCCGCCTCCTTGACACCGTCTCTGATCCCCCGTGGCCCGGCTGTGCAGGGTATTCTTGGCGGGGTCCTAATTTCACTTGGATACCTTTTTGGTCGAGCGGCTGATTTGATATGGCGCGCCGCCGATATGCCACGCCTGCAAGGAAAACTGGCCGCTTCTTTGAACCTCGCTCTCCTGGGCATCACTGTATCGGTGACCGTCTTGACTATTTGGTTCCACTTGGACTGGCAGAATGAACTGCGGCAGAAAATGGGACTGGAACCTGCAGAAGCGCAATACCTCACGACCATTCTTGTCTCAGCGCTCATCACATTTGCCATTGCATTCGTCATGGGCATTTTGATTTCGGGGGTATTTAGATGGGTCAGAGCAGCCTTTTATCGGATTATGCCTGTTCGGCGTGCAAATATTCTTGGGGTTATCACAGTCATTCTCCTTCTATTTGTTGTTACGCGTGACGGTCTTTTCGATCGCGCTGTTACGGGGCTGGATGAAAGCTATGAAGCCGCGCAAAAGTTATTCGAAAATGCTCCGCCTCGGCCAACAGCAGAGCACAAGGCAGGATCTGCCGCGTCCTTGATCGATTGGGCTGCGATGGGGCAGCCTGGTCGTGATTTCGTGATGACTGGCCCTGATGCGAAAGCGATCGCTGCGTTTTCCGGTAAGCCAGCGCTCGAGCCCATCCGTGTCTATGTCGGACGTGCGAATGGTGACACGGCGACAGAGCGGGCGGAGCTGGCTCTTGCCGAACTCAAACGGCTCAAAGCCTTTGATCGAAAGGTCCTGATTGTTGCCAGCCCCACGGGAACCGGCTGGATGGATCCTGGCTCCCACGACCCGGTTGAGTACATGCACAACGGAGATATCGCGACGGTGAGTGCGCAGTATTCCTATCTTCAATCGCCTCTGGCGCTGGTTTTGGAAACCAAGACCGGGTTGGATCAGGCCACCGCCCTTCTTGAAACCGTGCATGAGTACTGGAAAACACTGCCGCAGGACAGCAGACCCCGCCTTTACGCGCATGGATTGAGCCTTGGCGCCTGGTCCTCCATGTATGCCACCAACCTTTTCAGGCTCGTCGGAGACCCAATTGATGGTGCTTTTTGGGTCGGTCCGCCGTTTCCCTCCCGTTTCTGGCAATATGTTCAACACTCACGCCGGCCAGGCAGCTCTTGGTGGTTGCCGACAATCGGTGATGGCTCATTGGTCCGATACGCTTCTCATATTTCGGATGCATCACAAGCCAAAGCGGAGTGGGGCAGTATGCGCATTGTCTTCCTGCAATACTCGAGCGATCCCATTGTTTTCTATGATCCCTATTCTCTGTGGCGGGCGCCGCCCTGGATGAATGACCCACCCGCTCATGATGTTTCTACGCGCCTTAAGTTTATCCCGATTGTGACCCAGTTTCAGCTCGCGTTCGATTTGGCTTTGGCCTTTGATGCCCCTGCGGGCCACGGTCACGCCTACTACGCCCAAGACTATATCGCCCCATGGGCAGAGGTGACCGCCCCTGAGAACTGGACGAGAGAGGATAGCAGGCGGTTGAAAGAGAGATGCAACTTGGGTGTGCAGCAGGGGTGTAAAAACTGACACTCCACTTGCTGAGCCGCTCAGTGCCCCTTTCAAGGTGGCTCGTGAATCCGGCGCAAAACTGGCAAACAAGGCTCTGTTGGCGTGCCAGGTTGAGTCCAAGCCGGACGGGCCTCATACATAGACAGCAGCCCTGCGGGACAAAGTGAACCTTCGATGTGGTGGCGCAAATGACGTCTTTCAAACGTACTAACCTATCATGCGCGAGGGGAAATTATGATCAGATCATGGCCCGTATCGTGAACCAAGATCAGGTCTGGACACAGTTCAATAACGAAACCTTCACGTTCAGATGCAGCGCAGTCGACCTTCCTTAACGGCTAGTTCTCGAAGAATGTGTTGAACGGTTGCCTTGGGTAAGCTGCAATGCGGCGCATGCATAGCTCGTCAACGGCAGGTTTGGGCCGGGAGCAACCAGGTGCATTTGCAGCATCAGAGAACGTGCAAAATGACCGGTAAGGGCTCACAGCCACCGTTCTCCGCGCCAGTACACCAAATCCGTACTGAGGCAGGCGGTCAAGCTCGGCAGAGCGGACAAAACGGCCGTTCACTGAATCCAGATGAATGTCTTTTCTCGAGAATAGCAGCTTACATGACGCCATTGGCCCTAGTGCCAAAATGTTGCGTTCTTAGGTGGCTCTATGTAAAATTTGTTGTGAACAGCGCAACTCCGGAACTCAAATGGACGACAAACTCACCTCTACATTTCTGCAGGTTTGCCGAGAGGGTTCGATCCGGGCCGTAGCCGTTTCGCTAGAGCAAGAGCCTTCCACGATCAGTCGCAGGCTGACGGCGCTGGAGGAGCAGCTTAGCATTCAATTGCTTGAACGGCACAAGAAGGGGGTTAAGCCAACCGAGGCGGGGAATTTGCTGTTGCGTCACTTGCGTGGACAGGCGGCAGAGTTTGAGGCACTGACGGCGGAGTTTGACGCCTTGCGCGGGATGCGCAGAGGTTGCGTATCGCTGGCGGTGGGCGAAGGGTTTGTTAGCGACTTGATTAAGAACGCCTTGCCCAGTTTCAAGACAACCTATCCTGAAATCACATTCACCCTGCGCAGTGGTTCCACTGAAGCCGTGGTACAAGACATTCATAATGATGCAGCCCATTTAGGGTTTGTTTTCAATGCGAAGCCTGATCGTCAGAGCAAGGTGTTGGTACATATGGCGCAGCCTTTGCGGCTATTGGCTGCTCCGACTTCGGACTGGGCCAAAACTGCGACGCCTGTTTCAATAAGCAGCCTGGCTGCGATGCCTTCGGCGGTCTTGTCGTCTGGTTCCGGCATTGGGGCAATGGTGCGCGAGGTTGAGACGATCTATGGTGTGCGGTTAAATCGGGCTTTGGAAGCAAATTCGCTCGCGGCTATCCGGAATTTTGTACGCGAAGGGCTAGGCGTCACCGTCCTGCCTGCTTTTGTTGTGGCGCAAGAGATCGCAGATGGCACCATCGTGGATTTGCCTCTGGATGTTTCGGAATTTTCGCGGGGTGAAGTCAGTTTAATCGCTCGCTCAGGTCGGCGCTTGCCTGAGGTGGCTGTGAAACTCGCCAATCACGCAATGCGATCGATGCAGGCGTTTCAGGTTTGACTGAGGTGCATTGTTGCGCCAAATGCAACATTATTTCTAGGTTGCTGCAATTCACGGATGCCTGATGTTGGATTACTTTCCCTGAAACATCGGGAGATTTTCATGATCGGATTGGTTGGATTGGGGGCGATGGGGGGCGGATACCTCTCGCGCTTGATGGCGCAGAACTGCGACTTGATGTGCTTTGACGCGATGCCAGAAGCCCGCGCGCGCGCAGCTGCGGCGGGGGCCAAGGTGGCGGACTCTTTGGCCGATTTTAGTGCTTGCGACACCGTTATCCTGTCTTTGCCCAAAGCTGCTATTGTCTCTGCGGTGATGGAGGAACTAGGCCCATATCTGAAAAAGGGCAGTATCGTTGTCGACACCTCAACGTCAGAGCCGGACACCACTAAGCGCCTCGCGGCGGCGGCGGAAAGCAACGGCTACACCTTCCTTGATGGCCCTGTCAGCGGCGGCCCACTTGGCGCGCGCACCGGAACGATGACCATGGTTGTCGGCGGTGACGAAGCTGGTTTTACCAAGGTCCGCCCCTTACTTGAGAAGATGACCGGCAAGCTGGTCCATATCGGCCCCTCTGGTGCGGGTCACACCGTGAAAATCGCCAACAACTTGCTCTGCGCTGCGAACCTTGTCCTGATGAGCGAGATGGCGCAGATGGCCGAACGGGCTGGTATCTCATTGACTGAGCTGCTGACAGGTATCAACGCAGGATCCGGCCGGTCGGGCGTCAGTGAGGTGAATTTCCCCAAATGGATCACCAATGAGGCTTACGATTCTGGCTTCACCATGGGCTTGATGCGAAAGGACGTCGGGCTTGCAACCGGACTGGCCGAACGGCTGGGAATCGATCTTCCCGCAACCCGGGAAATCGCGGCGATCTGGGAAAACAGCCGAGAGATTCTGGATGACAGCGCCGACTTCAATGAAATCTATAAATATCGGAAACGCTCTAATGTTTGATCGTATTGCTTATTACAAATCGCGTTGCGCGGAGCTTGACTTGTCGGAGGTCCCACAAAGCTATGTGGGGGGGGAGTTCGTTTCTGGGACAGGCGCGATGATCGCTCTGGAGGACCCGTACTCTCGTACCGTATTGGCTGAATATCCCGATTGTGGTGCTGAAACGGCCAACCGTGCTTGTGAGGCAGCAGCGGTGGCGCAGAAGGTGTGGATGACCGATTTCACCGCCGCTGGCCGCGGTATCGTAATGCAAAAAATCGCTGCCCTCGTGGATGAACGTCAAGAGACACTGGCGCAGGTCGAGGCCGTGGTTTCAGGAAAGCCGCTCCGTGATTGTCGGGTTGAGGTTGCGAAAGTGTCCGAGATGTTCCGCTATTACGCGGGGTATACGGACAAGCTGCACGGTCAGGTGATCCCGGTTCCGTCGGGCCATCTGAACTATACGATCCGCGAACCCCTGGGTGTGATTTTCCAGATCACCCCATGGAACGCGCCCATGTTTACTGCCGGTTGGCAAATTGCTCCAGCGATGGCCTGCGGCAATGGCGTAGTTCTGAAGCCTAGCGAATTGACCCCTGTGACCTCCATCGCGCTGGCCACCATTTGCGAAGATGCAGGTACGCCCGCAGGGTTGATCAACGTGCTGGCGGGCCTAGGCCCAACGGCCGGCGAAGCTGCGATTGCGCATGACGCGACGCGCAAGGTGGTGTTTGTGGGCTCTCCTGCAACTGGACGGGTTGTGGCGACCTCGGCAGGGAAGGCGCTGAAACCTGTCGTGCTAGAGTTGGGAGGCAAGTCGGCCAACATCGTGTTCGAGGATGCCGACCTCAAGGCAGCCTGCAAAGGCGCACAGGCCGCGATTTTTGCAACCGCTGGGCAAAGCTGTGTCGCTGGCTCGCGGCTGTTGGTGCAGGCATCGATAAAGGATAAATTCGTTAAGATGGTCGCGGATGGGATGGAACAGCTCAAGGTTGGCGATCCGCTCGACGAGGCGACTGAGATCGGCCCGATCAGTAACCGTCGCCAGTTCGACCATGTGACAGCGATGGTTGATCAGGCGGCAAAGAACGGGGCAAAGGTACTGTCTGGGGACAGAACAAAAGGCGATGCTCTCATCGTGCCGCCTACGATCCTGACGGACCTGCCTCCAGAAGCTGACGCCGCCCAAACCGAGATTTTTGGCCCCGTCGTGGCGGCTCTTAGCTTTGTCGATGAGGCTGATGCCGTGCGCATCGCCAACAGCACAGATTTTGGTCTGGCGGGCGCGGTTTGGACGAACAATGTCAGCCTCGCACACCGTATGGCAGGGAATGTGCGGGCGGGCACGTTTTGGGTGAATGGCTACAAGGCTATTCATGTGTCTACGCCTTTTGGTGGCTCGCGCTCTTCCGGTTTTGGGCGCTCGTCTGGTACGGATGTGCTGATGGAATACACCGAACCCAAAAGCGTTTGGGTCGAAACTGCCGAAGTGCCGCGCGTGGCCTTTGGCTATGCCCCAAGCGAGTGATATGACCCTGATCGAAGACACTGCCCAGCTGTTTCACGAAGAGCCGGCGCTGGCTGCGTTGTACGGCTTTACGCCGGACGAGGTGCAAAACGATGCTGACCTGCTCGCCGCGGTTCTTGCTGGACTGGTGCCTGACGCGCAAGCGCGGCATAGGATTCGCGATCTGGTTGGCGAAGCGTTTGCAGCGGATGCGGGGAGCGTCGCTTTCGCTTTGGAAGATCTCGTGGCCACGGCTGAACGCGATCTCAGTACCGATGCCGCCCGTGTTTTGTTGTTCGCTCCCGGATATCAGGGACTTTTGTCCTATCGCGCGTCGCATGCGTTGCTGATGTCTGGGCGCGATACCGCGGCCGCGGCCATCAAAGCCATGCTTGGACGGCAACTCAGCGTGGATATCGCGCCAGAGGCACAGATCGGCCGTCGCGTTTGGCTCGACCACGGGCTTGGGGTCGTGATCGGACGGACGGCGGTCATCGAAGACGACGTGAGCATTTGGCACGGTGTCACGTTGGGGTCGAACTTTGTCTCCATGGGCGACCGTCGTCACCCGCTGATAGGCAAAGGTGCCGTGCTGGGGGGCCATTCGGTCATCTTGGGCGGTATTGATATTGGCGAAAACGCGGTCGTCGCTGCAGGGGCCATCGTCACCAAATCAATTCCCGCTGGCAAAACTGTCTATGGTCCCAAAGCCACCATCCGAGACCGCAAACCCGGCAGCTTTAGTGGCTTCACATAGGAGGGTTCCATGGCATTTCTTGGTATCGACCACCCGCTGATCGCCGTGCGCGATCTGGACAAAGCGATTGAGACCTACCGCAGCTTGGGGTTCTTCATTGCACCGCCCGGTCAGCACCCTTGGGGGACATCCACAGCGCTCGCCCTGTTCCGACATCAAATTCTTGAGATCGTAAGCATCGGCGATACGTCTTTGCTAGACGGTTATGAAACCGGGGGCTTTCGCTTTGGGCGCCATGTCGAAGCGTTCCTGGATAAATCGGAAGGTGTAGCGCTCACCGCGCTGTTCACAGAGGATGCCGACGAGGCAGAGGCCGAACTGGCCAAACATCGGATTTCGTGCACAGGCACCGTGAACTTTGGCCGCGATGTTGTTCGTGCCGACGGAAAGCAGGACCGAACCAAAACCACACTGAAGGTATTCCGCAACGACACTATGCCCCGGCTGTCGGTCTTTGCCTGCCAACAACATCGGCGCGACCTGCTGGAGTTTCCCGATAAGATGACACATCCCAACGGCGCGAAGGGCTTTGCCGCAGCGACCATTGTAGCTGAGGATAAAGCGCCTGTGATGGATTGGTTGGCCCGCATTCACAACGTCTCCGCGACCAAAGATGCCGAGGGTTTTGACAGTATCGAGACAGCCAACGGTCATTGGCGGATCGTTGGGCCAGGGCAATTTCGATCTTTCTACGGCGCTGAACTTCCAGCAGATTACCTGTCGGATGGGCCCAGGATTGCGGCGCTTGATGTTCGGGTGAAAAACCTAGAAGAGGTTAAGGGCGATAGTGTTGTCGATCTAAGAAAGGTCGACAATAGGCTTGTCGCGTCCGACATGTCGAAGTTAGGCGGAATCGTCATGTGTTTTCTTCAGGATGCATAATTCACTCAATTTTCGGATTAAGCGTTTGGTCGATTGGCGTACCCCAAGATAGCTGAAATAGATTGGCGAGGGGCAGGGCCGATTGATTTCTATGAAGTGGTCCTGCTTTTTAGGACAGGTTTGCGGCTTGGCTAAGATGCATCTGGTTTATGTTCATGCCGCTTTTCGTGTTTCACTTTGTTCGAAGTATGCCGCGTCTGGCGTGCGCTTGTCGAGGGCGGTGTGAGGCCGCTCTGCGTTGTAAAAGCCGATCCAGTCGTCGATGATCCTTTTGGCTTGAAAGCCGTTGGTGATCTCGTGCAGATACACTGCCTCCTGCTTCAGGGATCGCCAGAGCCGCTCGATGAAGATGTTGTCCAGATAGCGGCCCCGCCCATCCATAGAGATTTTGATATCGGCCTTCGTCAGCGTCTTGATCCAATCCGCGCCCGTGTATTGGCTACCCTGATCCGTATTCATGATCTCGGGCTTGCCATATTTGGCGATGGCTTCGTCCAGTGCTTCAACGCAAAAGCTGGCATCCAACGTATTTGACAGCCGCCAGGACAGCACTTTGCGTGTTGCCCAATCCATGATTGCCACCAGATACAGGAACCCGTTCTTCACTGGAATGTAGGTAATGTCGCTGCACCAAACATGGTTGGGCCGCGTAATCGACAGCTTTCTCAATAAGTATGGCCAGATCTTATGCTGCGGGTGCTTCTTGCTGGTGTTCGGCCCTTTGTAGATGGCCTGCAGCCCCATGATGCCCATCAGGCGACGCACGCGATGCCGTCCTGCCGAGAACCCTGATTGGGGCAGATACGCCGCGATCTGGCGGCTGCCGAAGAACGGATACTTCGTAAATATCCGGTCAATCTCATGCATCAGATCAATCGTCGCCTGATCAAAGCCAACAGGCGTGTAATAGATTGAGGAACGGCTGATCTTGAGCAGCTTACACTGGCGCGTCAGGCTAAGGTCGGTGTTGTCCTTGCGGATCATCTCGCGGCGTTCAGACAGGCTCATCGCTTCAGCCCTTGTGACAAAAAATCATTTTCCACCGCCAGCTGACCAATCTTGGCATGAAGCTCTTTGATTTCGCCGTCTTTGTTCTCAGCCTTTTTGACCTTGTCCGAGAAAACGTTGACCATGCCATCAATCGCCTGCCGTTTCCACGTGCTCACCTGCGTAGGGTGCAGCTGGCGCTTCGATGCAATCTCCTGCACCGTCTTGTCACCGCGCAATGCTTCAAGGGCCACAGTCGCTTTAAACTTGTCTGAAAAATTCCGTCGCTTTGTCATTCTTGTATCCATTCAATCGGGTTGGATACATCTTAGCACGCTGTCCGAATTTGCCGGACCACTTCACTATTCGATGGTGTGACTAAGGGTTCAAAAACGAACAGTGATCATGTCCGTTCTTTTCCGGCTGACGGATGCGCAGATGGCGCGTCTTGAACCTTTCTTTCCAAAGCCCCATTGCAAACCATGCGTTCACTGCTTGGCTGGGCGCAGCAGGGCCAGTGACCTGTTCAATCTGGGCACCGTGCTCTGGTCTGGGTCGCAGGCAACGCGCCATAAGCGTCGCTGCGCCGCAGTTGTTATCAAGGCAAAAGGAGTATCCCCCAGCCCCTAAAGCTGGTTAGGCATACCGGTTCGGGTGCTAAAACTCGCGGCAGGTTGGCTACGGGTTTCCCCGCCTCGTCTGCTTAGTCGATCCTGTAGCTTGGTAATTGGGCCAGCGCGTTGCGCAAGGCGTCCCCCCAGCTTGAGGAAACCGCTTGGTAATAGGCATCGTCCGCTTCGATCCGTGGTCTCGCGGTGGCTACAAAGCTGTCTTGAAAATAGATATGAAGATCAAGGGGTAGCCCTACTGACAAATTCGCCTTGATCGTTGAATCAAACGAGACGATCAGAAGTTTTACGGCGTCTTCGAATGACATGTCAGGGTCGTAGGCCCGCACAAGGATCGGTTTGCCATATTTGGCTTCACCAATCTGGAAGAACGGGTTGTCCTCCGTGATTTCAATGAAATTGCCTTCAGGGTAGATCAAAAACATCGTCGGTGCCCCGCCTTTGATCTGGCCCCCTACAATCACCGAGGCTTTGAATTTCGACGATGCTTGCTGTCCTTCAGTATGGCTATCGGCGATCACTTCTCGCAATGTGGAGCCAACAAGCCGCGCGATCTGAAACATGGTCGGCAGTTCTAAAATGGAGGGGCTACGTTCCGTTGTAACCTTTGAACGCTCCTCCAGAAGACTGATCAATGATTGGGTCGTTGCAAGATTGCCGGATGTCATCAGCGTGATGACCCGATCACCTGGAACTTCCCATGTGAACATTTTCCGCGTGACCGAGAAATTATCTACGCCTGCGTTGGTGCGGGTATCGGACATGAAAACCAAGCCCTTGTTCAATCTTAGTCCGACGCAATAGGTCATTGTTTTGGTCCAGTACGGGGTAGAAAATGCGAAACAGTCTCCCGTATCTATTGCTGAATTTGCAGCGATACAATCATCGTCTCGTCCAAAGCGCCCCTGCGAATGCCCGTAATGGGTGCCGCATCCCGTGAATCGAGGCCTGTCGCGATCCTGACGTAACGCTCATCCGGTGAAATGCCATTCGAGACGTCAAAGCCGACCCACCCCAGCCCCTCCACATGAGCCTCGGCCCAGGCGTGACTGGCATCTTGATCGATCCGGTCGTCCATCAGGAGATATCCGCTAACGTAGCGCGCAGGAATGCCTGCCACCCGCGCCGCAGCCACGAAGATTTGCGCATGGTCCTGACAAACGCCACCGCCAGCCTTCAGCGCCTCTTCGGCGCTGGTCCCTGCAAATGTATTTGCTTCGCCATAAGGCGCCGCTGCAAGAATTTCCTTTGACAATACGTGAAGGTCGCTCAGCGTATCGCCTTTGGGCTTTATATGTTTGGCGAGCTTGCGAATGCCACGGCCAGGTATCGTGCGGGGCGTAGATTGGCAAAAATGCCAAAGCGGTGCCTTACCGTAAATTTTGCCAAAGATACCATCAGACGAATGGGTTTCAATCACGCCAGAGACCTGAACGGAGACTGCGGTGGTGCCGGCATCGGCCTGAACCAATAGCGTTTGGTTTTGATATTGATCTTGAAACTCAAGCTCCTGCACCCCGCCGGAAATCGAGATATTCCAGTCCAGAACCGTCTGATGCTTTGTGGAGGTCGGGGTCAGGCGCACCTGTTGCAACCCATAAGAGACCGGCGCATCATAGGTGTATTGGGTGGTATGAGAGATTTCCAGTTTCATAATTTCAAATGCCTATCCGATGAACCGATAGTCTTTTTCGATCTGCTGTCCGATCGCGTTGATGTCGTCGATGAAGGCTGTGATGAATTGATGCAGCCCCTCGTCAAAAACCGTTGCAATTGTATGCCCGCGCAGCCTGTCACGCTGCGCGCTGATCATGTCGTGACAGGTCAAACGGGTACCATAATCCTTGGCGAGAAAACCGAGACTCTCTTCCAGAATTCGGCTGCAAAAGGACAGAGAGCGTGGAAAGCGTGGGTCAAGAATGAGGAAGTCAGCGACGCTGGCGGGCGTCATGTTTTCATCGTTGAGCCAACGAAACGACCGGTGCGCAGAAACCGAGCGTAAAATGGTTTCCCATTGCACGTTATCCAACGCAGACCCGACAAAACTGGCGGAAGGTAATAACGTGTAATACTTCACATCAATGATCCGCGCCGTATTGTCTGCCCTTTCCAATGCGATGCCCATTTGGGTGAAATCAAAAATATCATTGCGCAGCATTGTGCCGTGCAGAGCCCCGCGGACCAATGCGCTATGACGGCGAATCTCTCCGAGCACGGCTGGTAGGTCCGTTTCCTTGACAGGTGACTTGAGTGTCTGTTTCAGGCCCATCCAGCCCTCATTGACAGCCTCCCAAACCTCTGTGGTCAGGGCGGTTCGAACCATACGGGCGTTGGTCCGTGCTTTTTCAACAGCTGAGAGAACACTTGACGGATTGGCGGGGTCACGCAGCAGGAAATCCACCACATAGGCGGCTTCGTAGGTGTCATATTTTGCGTCATAGTTGCTGCGGGCACCCGCTGTGGTCACAACAGATTTCCATTCAGAGGCCGGATCATTGGATCGTGTCAGAGCAATCCTGAAACCGGCTTCGACAAGGCGCGCAGTATTTTCGCAGCGTTCCAAAAAGCGAAACATCCAATAGAGGCCACCAGCGGTTTTTCCAAGCATTCTGCTAGTCCTCCAGAACCCAAGTGTCTTTGGTACCGCCGCCCTGACTGGAGTTGACCACCAGAGAACCCGCCTTCAAAGCTACGCGGGTCAGCCCGCCAGGGGCTATGTCAATACCCTCAGGAGATACCAAGGCAAACGGCCGTAGATCGACGTGACGCGGCGCAAGGCCTTTTTTGGCAAAGATGGGCACTGTCGACAAAGACAACGTGGGCTGGGCGATATAGTTGCCTGGATTTTTGCGCAGTTTGGCGGCAAAGGAGGACAGCTCTTTCTTGCTGGCCGCTGGCCCCACAAGCATCCCGTAGGCGCCTGACCCGTGGACCTCTTTCACGACGAGCTCTTCCAGGTGTTCAAGCACATAGGCCAGAGAGTCCGGTTCTGAACAGCGCCATGTCTCGACGTTCTTCAAGATTGCTTTTTCGCCAGTATAGAACTCGATGATATCAGGCATGTAGGAGTAGATCGCTTTGTCGTCAGCAATGCCTGTACCAGGCGCGTTGGCAATCGTGATGTTGCCGGCGCGGTAGACATCCATGATCCCCGGTACACCCAGCATGGAGTCTGGGTTGAAGTTCAGCGGGTCAAGATAGTCATCATCGACCCTCCGATACAGAACATCGATATTCTTGTAGCCCCTGGTTGTTCGCATTGCGATGTGGCCGTCCACGACCATCAGATCATGACCTTCCACCAGCTCGACGCCCATCTGATCGGCCAGAAACGAATGCTCAAAATAGGCAGAGTTGTGAATTCCAGGCGTCAGAATGGCCACCGTGGGTTTCCCAGAGCATCCTTGGGGCGCACATGCGGCAAGGGAGCGCCGCAGGTTCTTGGGGTAGTCGCTAACCCGCTGAACTTTGATTTGGCTGAAAAGTTCAGGGAACATTTGCAGCATCGTTTCGCGATTTTCCAGCATATAGGACACACCCGAGGGGGTTCGGGCGTTATCTTCGAGCACGTAGAAATCATCCTCACCTGTGCGCACAAGATCCGTGCCGACGATGTGCGTGTAAACTTTCCCCGGTGGAGTAAGGCCGATCATCTGCGGCAGGAATGCTTCATTTCGCGAAATCAGTTCAGTCGGCACGATCCCTGCCCGCAGGATTTCTTGCCGGTGATAAATGTCGTGCAGGAAAGCATTGATGGCAACCACACGCTGCTTGATCCCTTTGGACAGTTTTGTCCACTCGCGGTTTGCGATGATCCTGGGGATCAGGTCAAACGGGATCAAACGTTCTTGGGCCTCGGCTTGCCCATAGACATTAAAGGTGATGCCGGTTCGTCGAAAAAACGCCTCGGCTTCCTTTGATTTCTTCGAAAGACGCGTGGGGTCTTCGTTTGCAAACCACTTTTGGTACTCGGCATACGGAGCGCGTACGCCATCTGAACCCAAAAGCATTTCATCAAAGTGGCGGCGTTCTAAATCCATAAGAACACTTTAGGAGGTACTGATGCTTTCGCAATGCGTATTGTTCGGTCAGATAATTCGCGACACATTAACTGCCTGTTTTTTGAGCGACATGCTGCCGTAGGAGGTCATGAAAGAGACGTCTGCGGCGTCCCTGCCCACACCAATTCGGGCAATCTCGCTCGCTTTTGCCATGCCTGTCGGGTCGACCAAATGCCACTTGCCCTCTAGATAAACCTCTGCCACGGCGTGAAAATCCTGGGGGGTGACATTTGGCGCATAGGCGCTCAAAAATCGGGCGGGAATGCCCACTGCACGTGCCATTGCGATCAAGACATGCGCATAGTCACGACAAACGCCTGCACGCGCCCCAAAACTGTCCGTTGCGGTTGTCATACCGTTGCTCACAAGGTTGTCGTAGGTGAATTCGTTCCTGATCCATTTGGACATCACTGCAATCAGCTGCCCACCAGAATGCGGCCCAAACAAAGCTGGGACAGCATTCAGGAAGTCTTCAGGGTGACAGTATCTTGAGGGCATCAGAAACTTAGTGACCTCACTGGGGATCTGGTTGAGCGGTGTGGTTTGCAGATCAGCCAGTTCAACACTCTGCCGATCTACCACGACCTTGGTTTGATACAGGCACTCAAACGCGTCGGCCACGCGCAGCCAGCGCCTGATCCCAACCTGCTCTTCACCTCGCACAATATTGGTTTCAATATCGGGTGAAATGCGAAACTGCATCTCCTCGAGCCGTTGCTCGGGATCTTGTGCCACCTCAATCTGCAGCAAAAGATCGCAAGGCTGCGCGCATGTGTAGATGAGGTGGGCCTGAATCGATAGAAGCAAGAGATATCCTCACGGGGCGAGCGAGCAGGGCGGAAACGTAGGACGTTTAGGCTCTCATCTTCCGGCCAAAGTGTCGATGCATTTTCCGACGAAGGCCTGAACCGCCCTTCGGGTAACCTAGCTGTCTGACCGGAACTAGCCTGAGGAGTGTACAAAGAATGAAGGCAGGAGCTACGCGGTTGTGCCAATCTCAGTACCTGGCGATTGTTGCGAAGGAGCTACTACTTATTAGTCCGTTTTGTTGGCCTGCGAGGTGAGCCAAGATACAACTGTGTCAATGGCAGCATTCGACGTGGTTTTGCGCAACGTCAACAAGTAGAAATCCTGAGCTCCGACGGCGTTCAGCGGTCCAATCTCAAGCAGATTTCCGGCGGCTATGTCATTGGCCACGAGAAAACGGCTGACCAAGGCGACACCTTGACCAGAGATCGCTGCATCCACTGCAAGGGCAGTTTGGCTGAGCCGAAGACCCCGTTTGCTTTGGTCTCCTATCCCCCATTCCGACAGCACTTTTGGCCAGAGATCATGTGTGTCATGAATTTTCGGCAAGTGGGCTAGCGTTTCATCGCTGTAGGGAGGGCGCGCGGTTTGCACCAGTTTGGGGGCAACTACGGCGATTAGATTTTGTCTAAATAAAAGCGTGGCATCTAGTGCCGCGCCGAACGGTGGCGATCCCTGTCTAACGGCGAGGTCAATGCCGTCACTATGGAAACTAGAGACTTTTTCAGTTGCCAGGATACGCAAATCTATCTCGGGATGTCTGTTTGAGAAATCTGGTAGGTTTGGAATGAGCCACTTTGAAGCAAAGGTTGGCGTCACGCTGATTAGAACTTTTCCGTTCTCGGGCTTTAGCTGGGCCGTCGCCGAACGCAGCTCGGCAAAGGCGTGTGCAATTCTCTTGTGATAGCTGCGGCCAGCAGGTGTCAGGGCAAGTCCTTTGGGGAGACGTTCAAAAAGCGTGATGCCGAGATGCGCTTCAAGTTGACGTACCTGCTGTGCCACGGCCCCTTGGGTAACGCCCATCTCATCTGCAGCGGCACGAAAGTTCAGCCTACGGCCAGAAACATCAAAGGCCCGTAGCCCGTTGAGGGGAGGAAGATCTATCATTTGACGATAGTATTTCTACTGTCGCGAAACATCAATTCTCAATCCAGGAACTTGGAAAGATCCAATATAATTGACGGGAAAAGCATTGGAGTTGGATATGTCAGTAGAAAAAGTAGCCCTAATAACAGCAGGTGGTAGCGGGATGGGCGCAGACGCGGCGCGGCGGCTTGCAGCTGACGGATTCAAGGTCGGTATCCTCTCATCATCGGGTAAAGGCGAAGCACTAGGCACTGAACTCGGCGGTTTTGGTGTCACCGGGTCCAATCTCAATGGCGATGATTTGTCCACGCTTGTGCAGGGGGCACAGGAGCGGTGGGGCCGGGTGGATGTTTTGATCAATTCGGCAGGACACGGTCCTAAGGGGCCGGTGTTGGAAATCAGCGATGACGACTGGCACCAGGGTATGGAGGTGTATTTGATGAATGTGATCCGCCCGACGCGGTTGATCACCCCTCTGATGCAAAGACAGGGAGGTGGGGCGATCATCAATATCTCTACCTTTGCCGCGTTTGAACCTGATCCGCTCTTCCCGACATCTGGTGTGTTTCGCGCCGGGTTGGCTGCTTTCTGCAAGCTGTACTCCGACAAATACGCCTCAGACAACATTCGCATGAACAACGTCTTGCCCGGCTTTATCGATAGCCTGCCTGAAACCGCAGACCGCAAGGCCCGCATTCCGATGGGGCGATATGGCCGTACCGAAGAAGTGTCCTCGATCATCTCGTTGCTCGCTTCTGAGGGCGGCGGCTACATGACTGGCCAAAATTTGCGCATTGACGGGGGATTAACCCGTGCCGTCTGATCTCGCTCTTCGCAGGCAGTACCGCGAACGCCTCGTGTTCATGGTCAAATGGGCGGCATCCGCCATTCAAATCATGGGGTACACTGCGACGGGGTTTGGCTGGACACCCTGGAACCTCTATCTGTTTCTAATTGGTGTTCTGGGTTGGTTTGCCGTTGGCGCATTGTGGAATGACAGGGCTTTGATGCTTGTCCACTTGGTCGCGCTTGCGGCCATGATCGCAGGCATGACGAGCGGTTAAGTTCCTGCGTTGCCCTTCAGGCAAACTGGTGCGCTGATCAAAACGGACACAGAGCTGTCGTTGCCCGCTGAGGCCGGCCTTTCCCTTGCAGGGTTAGCTTTGCAAGGGATCTGCCATATCCAGCAGAGCAACAATTTCAGAGCAGTTTTCGAATTGCCCTCCGCAACAATCTGCGATCAGAAACTGGACGAGCGCATTCACACTGGCGAGGTTTGCCGAGTAGTGGATTTCACGTTGATGACGGGTTGCTGTTAGAACGCCTGCGCGTTTCAGAATGGAGAGATGGCCAGAAAGGGTTGACGGCTTTGTCCCCAGTCGGCGCGAGACTTCCAGAGCTGGCAAGCCTGTTGGGCCAATTCTGACCAACAATCGGAAAGCCTCCAGTCGGGTGGGGTGTGCAAGGGCCGTAAAGGCTTCGAGGGCGTTGGCTTGATCCATAATTCGTTAATGCCCGAAATAACGAAGCTTGACAAGCGAACCGGTCTGGTTTCATTTAGCGAAACGATATTTCGGAAATTTCCGAAATGATGTTTTTTGGGAGCCATCGTTGACTGCAACATCCATTACGTCAGAAGTCGACTTCACCGTGACCGGAAAACAGGCGGCCTTTTTGCGTTTGCCACATTCTGTCCACCGTTCGGCTTATGGTTGGATCCCAGTTCCGATCACCTGTATAAACAACGGCCCGGGCCCAACTCTCCTCATCATGGCTGGAAACCATGGCGATGAATATGAAGGACAGATCGCTGTTTCAAACCTCGCGCGTTCGCTGGACGTAGCTGACATTCGCGGTCGCTTGATCCTGTTGCCAATGGTGAATACGCCTGCGGCTGAGGCTGGTCTGCGTATCTCGCCAATTGACTCAGGTAATCTCAACCGCTCGTTTCCTGGCAGCGCCACCGGCACGCCAACTGAAATGATTGCGCATTACATCGAAGAGGTTCTGATGCCTCTGGCGGACTATTCGGTTGATCTGCACTCTGGTGGTAGCTCCCTGTTTTATCCGCCCACCCTGCTACGCGGCCAGGGACACAGCACCGAAGAAACAAAGGCTCTCCTCGATCTGCAAGCGGCGTTTGATCTTCCCTATGCATGGGTCTTTACTGGCGGCGGTGGGCGCAGCAGCTCGGCGCGTACTGCCATGGGGGCTGCCAACCGCAAGGGTGCTATCAACGTGATGGCGGAACTTGGCGGGAGCGGCGTGGTCACGCCTGAGATTCTACAGAGCACTGAACGTGGTTTGCGACGCATTCTGAACTCTTTGGGCATGTTGCCAGACTACCAGCCAGACGCGCGCCGTGGCACCCAAGAGCTGAACGTGCAGGGGTCGGTCTATGCCTATTCGGCTGGTATATTCGAGTCAACTAAATCGATCGGTGATAATGTTGAGGTGGGGGAGACTGTCGGCCTTATTCACCATCCGGAAACGCCGAAAGCCGAGCCTGAAAAGGTTTCCTCTCCCTACGCAGGAATCGTCCTGTGCTCTCGTGCGATGGCACGGGTCGAGAGGGGGGATGCGGTTTTTCAGATCGCGTCCGACGCTGAGGCGGAAGCGGACAAGGCATGAATGTGGAGCCCCTCACGCTTGCCGCTATCTGCGACAGCTATCACATGCGGCAACATCGACGGGGCACGGTTTGTATTCCCCACAGGAGACGATTATGACGCTTGAACGACGCCTTATGGCAGAATGGCTTGGGACGTTTTCGCTTTTGGCAACCGTCATTGGCTCCGGCATCATGGCCGAGCGCTTGGCAGATGGGAATGTCGCAATTGCGCTCTTGGGAAATACGATCCCGACCGGGGCAATCCTTGTGGTGCTGATTACGATATTCGGCCCCATTTCGGGCGCGCATTTCAACCCGGCGGTCACCTTGTGCTTTGCCCTGCGCCGCGAGATTGAAAAGCGTGACGCGCTTTTCTACGTTGGCGCGCAGGTGTTTGGTGGGATCATTGGCGTGCTGGCGGCCCATGTCATGTTCGACCACCCGCTGGTCGATCCGTCCACCACCACTCGCAGCGGCATCGGCCAATGGGCGGGTGAGTTTGTCGCGACCTTTGGCCTGGTAGGTACGATCCTTGCCTGTCTAAAGGCGCGCCCAACTGCGGTGCCAATGGCTGTTGGCCTATATATCACCGCAGCCTATTGGTTCACCTCTTCCACATCCTTTGCAAACCCCGCTGTCACGATTGCGCGTGGGTTTTCGGACACTTTCGCAGGGATTGCGCCAGTGGATGTGGCCGCTTTCATTATGGTTCAGGTGATCGCGGCTGTGATGGCGACAGGGTTCTTTGGCTGGCTACTGCGTGAGGAAAACCATGGCTGAGGCATTCGATTTTGACGAGGTGATCAATCGCCGCGATGTGCCTGCGCTCAAATCCCACCGCATGGTGCTGGGCGAAGACGGGATGGACCTGTTCCCGGGAGGGGTCGCGGACATGGATTTTCGCGCGCCCCCGCCCGTACGGGACGCGATGGCGCAGCGGTTGTCCCATGGTGTCTTTGGCTATGAGACTGTGCCGGATGGTCTTTTGCCTGCCCTGACGGGATGGATGAAGGACAGACATAGCTGGAATATTGTTCCCGACCACATCCTGCGTGCGCCCAATGTGCTCAACAGCCTGTCGATGGCGGCAAATCTGTTCACCAACCCCGGAGACGGCATCATCGTTCAGCCGCCCGTGTTCTTTGATTTCGCCGATATTATTGCCGAGAATGGACGGCGCCTGGTTGAAAACCCGCTTGTCTTGTCCGCAGGCAAGTATGACATGGATTTTGAAGGCCTGGAGGCCTGCGCCGCCGATCCGCGCACCAAAATGCTCTTCTTGTGCAATCCACATAATCCCGTGGGGCGGGTCTGGAGCAAGGAAGACCTGGCGCGGCTCGGCGCAATTTGTCGCCAGCACGGTGTGCTCGTCGTGGCGGATGAAATTCACGGGGATATCACCTTTGCGGGGCACGCCTACACACCCTTTGCCACGGTCTCAGAAGCAGATGCTCTCAACTCGATCACCTGCCTGTCCCCTGCCAAGAGCTTCAACATTGCGGCCTGTTGCGGGGCGTTCACCATCGTACCTGAGGAGGGACGTCGTAATGCCTTCAAGGCTGAAAACAGTCGCCTGACGGTGAATAAGAACAACGCCTTTGCAAGTGTGGCAATGGAAGCGGCCTACAGGCAGGGCAGCCCATGGTTGGACGCGGCTGTTTCATACATTGAGGGCAATCTAGCTCTGGTGCACGCGCGTTTAAACGATATCCCGGAAGTCACCTTGATCACGCCCGAAGGCACGTTCCTGCTATGGCTCGATTTCCGTGCCTTGGGCTTGGCCCAGGATGACTTGACCCGATTTTTGCGCACAGAGGCCGGCTGGGCCATTACCCGTGGCATTGCATTTGGAGAAGCAGGCAAAGGGTTCGGACGCCTGAATATAGCCTGCCCACGGGCGCGCCTGGACCAGGCCCTTGATGGGCTGGATGCGGCAATTTCAAAACGATGAGACAAACATGACTGACACACCCAACATCGAAGATGACCACTTTCGCGCCATTGACACTGATCGGCTGTTCGCAAGCGACGACATCGGTCAACCGCCCCGTATTTTGCTGCTTTACGGATCCCTCCGGGCGCGATCCTTTAGCCGCTTGATGACCGAGGAAGCCGCCCGCGTTCTACATCGTTTCGGGGCCGAGACTAAGACCTTCAACCCCAGCGGATTGCCACTGCCCGATGATACCGAAGCGGACCATCCAAAGGTTCAGGAACTACGCGACCTGGTGGCCTGGAGCGAAGGCATGGTCTGGTGTTCGCCGGAACGACACGGCGCCATGACAGGCATAATGAAAGCACAGATCGACTGGATTCCGCTCTCGCTCGGGGCTGTCCGGCCAACCCAAGGCAAGACACTGGCGGTGATGCAGGTCAATGGCGGCTCGCAAAGCTTCAATGCTGTTAATCAGTTGCGTATTCTTGGTCGCTGGATGCGCCTTCTGACGATCCCCAACCAATCCTCTACGCCCAAGGCCTTTCTGGAATTCGACGATAATGACCGGATGAAGCCATCGCCAAACTACGACCGGATGGTTGATGTCATGGAGGAATTGGTCAAATTCACGCTCCTCACTCGGGGGCGTTCTGATTACCTTGTTGAACGTTATAGTGAGCGGAAAGAAACCGGTGAAGCGTTGATCAGGCGCGTGAACCAGACGGCGATCTGACGCGCTTTCGGGGAGCCCGCAGGTTTTGTTTGCATGCGCGTCATACCCGTTGCGGCGCGCGTGTCAGCTGCGGTGTCTAGGCGTCCTGTGGGCCACATTTGCACGACCCAATTGATCGATCAGAAAATCCATAAAAACACGGACTTTGGCTGAAACGACATTGCTTTTGGGATAGATCAGCCAAAGCGCGGGTTCGGTCGACAGGGCATAGTCGGGCAATACACGGGTCAGGGTTCCGTCTGCGATTTCCTCTTGCACCGCCCAGAGCGAATTGACGGAAATGCCGGCCCCGTTGAGCGTCGTTAGTTTTTGGGTCAACCCATCGTTCAGGATCAGACAATGTGCGGCGGACTTGGGGTCAAACAGCGCCTGCATCCCGTTGTTAGAGATCAAGGCCTTTGGTTCGGTATCTTTAAAGGCAATCAATCGGTGTTTCGCCAGGTCTTTTGGATTAGCCGGAGTGCCATACCGTTCCAGATAAGCGGGCGAAGCACAAAGGATACGGGTATCATCTGCCAGTTTGCGCGCGGTGAGGCTGCTATCGGCAAGAACCGCGTTGCGCAGAGCGAGGTCAAAGCTGCCCTCGATCAGATCAAACTGCGAATCCGATAGATGCAGGTCGAGCCGAAGGTCAGGGTACTTGTCCATAAATGTCGGCAACAGCGGTGCTAAGTAGAGTTGTGCAAAGGTGCTGGGCGCCGCAAAGCGCAGGGTGCCGCTGACCTTGGTGCGGCCTTTGCCTAGCGCGGCCAGCGCGGCTTCCTCCTGCGCGATCATTTCACGCGCGTAGGGCAAAAAATCCTGCCCCTCGAGGGACAATGAAACCTTGCGGGTTGAGCGGTGTAGCAGATCCGCACCGACAAGACGCTCTAGCTTGGCGATACGTGTGCTTGCGACTGCAGGCGCCATGCCCAGTGTGCGACCCGCCGCGCTGATATTCAGCGTCTCACAGGCGAGAACAAAAAGGCGCAGGGTTTGAGTGTCCATATTATTTACTTTTCTGGAATTCTGAACTCAAATATACCCTGTTTATATCGAAAACAGAAGTGATAATACTGCTAGCGAGACGAGCACAGGAGCTGCCAATGACCAAGACAATTCTCATCACGGGCGCTACCGATGGTATCGGTCTTTTGACCGCGCAAACTCTTGCGGCTGAAGGGCATAGAATCCTCTTGCATGGTCGCAATGTGGCCAAGCTGGAGGCAGCGGCAAAAACTGTCGGCGGCACCACAGAGCAATATATAGCGGATCTGTCGAATATGGCGCAGGTACATGCACTGGCCGCGGCGATTGTTGCAAAGCACAATCAGATTGATGTGGTCATCAACAACGCTGGCATCCTCAAGACCCCGATCACCAAGACCAAAGAGGGGTACGATTTTAGGTTTGTGGTGAATACCTTTGCCCCCTATGCGCTGACGCGCGACCTGCTGCCGATCATGGCGAAAGACGGTCGTGTCGTGAACCTATCCTCGGCTGCGCAGGCACCGGTTGATCTGGAGGCGCTGCTGGGGCGCAAAAAGCTGGACGATATGGCCGCCTATGCCCAGAGCAAACTGGCCATTACAATCTGGTCCCGCGAGATGGCAAAGGCCCTGCCGGAGGGCCCCGTGTTTGTCGCCGTGAACCCAGGCTCCTTGCTGGCCTCGAAAATGGTCAAAGAGGGCTTTGGCATTGCCGGAAACGATCTGAGTATTGGCGTGAACATTCTGCGCGAAGCCGCATTGGGGACCTCATTTGCAGATGCCAGTGGCAAATATTTTGACAATGACAGCGGGCAGTTTACGCAGCCACATGCGGCTGCTCTGGATGCGGCGCATAGTGCCGATGTAATGCAGGCTATCCAGGATGTGCTGAGCCTACAGCCCTAAACAGCTTCGGCCCGACTGAAACCGGGCCTTGGTCCCCCCATCAAAACCAAAGTAATCCGCCAGAGAATTCTGCGCGGCGCCGAGATAGGCAAGCCAGTGAAGTATGAGAACTTCACGACATTTGACATCAAAATCGAAAGCGCTATTGCCGCCGTCATCTCTTATTTGGGGGCAGTGAATGCGTAAGGTCAGGAAATAATGCCCGATTTTAATTGCCTGGCCAGCGGCTGAAACGCGACATAAAGGTGGTCATCGTTCTATCTGACAGCCCGGAAATCTGATCTGCCGCTATGACTCTGAACTCCAGAAGGAGATGCCCACCGAGCCCGCGACACGTGAGGAGCCGCAGGTGCTTGATCTGTAATCGGTTTGAGAGCGCATCATCAGGTTCAGCTGCCCGGTTTTGATGGCGGTCCAACAGAGCTTAATGCGAGGAAGCGTTGGAGCGCGCCGACAATATCAACCGACGGTTTTGCCCCGTTCTATAGGCAGTCGTGCGCCATCTAAGCGCGCTTACGAGGGTCGCCATCTGCGCAGCCCTCGTAATGCTGTTTTCAAAGCGCAACCAATGATACAGATTTAATTGTATTCAAAATCGGAAAACTGAACTTAGTTTTGGGCCAATTTACTCCAATATGTAGCACTATACATAGCTTGCATCTCTCACTTACTAGGATGTGCACAATGAAAGCTATGACCCTCACTGCTTACGGTGAAGCCGCAAAATTCGAGGCTGCCGATCTGCCCAAGCCGGAGCCGATCTCGGGCCATGTTGTGATCCGTATTGCGGCCAGCAGCGTGAACACAGTTGACACAATGATCCGGGCAATGGGCCGTGACCTGCCGCTTTCTCCGGCTCTGCCTGCGGTATTGGGCATGGATTTTGCCGGGGTTATTGAGGCCGTTGGCGAAGGCGTGAGCGCGTTTGCCGTTGGCGATGAGGTCTACGGCTGCGCCGGCGGATTGGCTGACCTGCAGGGCACATTGGCTGAGTTCATGCTTGCCGATGCGCGCTTGATCGCCCACAAACCTAAATCCATCTCAATGCGCGAGGCCGCGGCCATGCCTCTTGTTGGGATCACTGCCTATGAGGGGCTAGAACGGGCAGGCGTCAGGGCGGGCCAAAAGGTTCTGGTACAGGGGGGCGCAGGCGGCGTTGGTCATCTGGCAGTGCAGCTGGCCAAACATTTTGGCGCAGAGGTTTATGCCACCGGTACGGGCCACACCCAGATGGGCGTGATCAAGGGGTATGGGGCGACGCCCATTGATTTTGCTGCTGAAAAGATCGTCGATTATGTAGCAAAATATACCGACGGCGCAGGGTTTGATCTGATCTTCGACACCGTTGGTGGCGCCAATATGACCAATTCCTTCGAGGCCGCAGCGCTGAACGCCAATATCGCCTCAACCGTAGGTCTGCTGGAAATAGATCTGTCGCCTGCACATTTCAAAGGACTGTCGCTGCACATCGTCTTCATGCTGTTGCCAATGCTTAGTAATCTAGGTCGTGAAAACCACGGGGCGATCCTGGCTAAGCTGGCAAAAATTGTAGACCAAGGCGCATTGAAGCCACTTCTGGATGAGTCTGTATATGGTCTCGATAACCTCGCTGGGGCCTATGACCACCTGACCAGCGGAAAGGCCATCGGCAAGGTTGTAATAGACGTCTAACCAAACGAGTTGGTGTCTGAAAGCGACTGTCACACTCCTGTAGAGAATCACCTGTAACAAATATGGAAACGTTTCCATTCAGGTGCTGTCATGCCCCCAAAGGCCAAGGTCACAATCAAAGATGTCGCGCTCAAAGCGGGATGTGGCATTGCGACTGCAAGCCGGGTTTTGAACAATTCAGGCCCCACCAGTGCTGAGGTACGCGAACGGGTCAACAGGGCAGCACTCGATCTGGGGTTTTCCTTCAGCGCCATCGGCCGCGCTTTGCAGAGCAGCAAATCCATGACTGTGGGCTGTCTTGTGCCCTCGCTCGCCAATCCGGTTTTTGCCGAAGCGGTGCAAGGCGTTCAAAATGAGCTGGTGGGCACCAATTATCAGCTTTTGATTTCCAGCTCGAACTATGATGACAAAGCCGACGACGATGCGATTTCGACACTTGTCTCCAAAGAGGTGGACGGGTTGATCGTGACGATGGTGGCACCAGAACGGAGCCCGGCCCTGAAACTGGCACATCAGCGCGGCATTCCTGCTTCGCTGATGTTCCATGACCCGATTGAGGGGTTTGCGACCTCATATGTGGACAATTTCGAAGCCGCACGCGAAGTGGCGCAGCGGTTTTCAGAGTACGGACACCGACGGACCGGATTTCTGGCTTTGCGTCTTGCAACATCAGATCGCTCACGCAATCGCTACGCCGGTTTCCATGCGGAGTGCCGAGCGCGCGGTATGCCCGATCCGGTACTTATCGAGCTTAGCGAAACAGACGCAAATCGACCTGAAAAACTAACAGCTATCCTTGCCGCTCATCCCGATCTAACGGCGATTTTTGCCTCAAATGATTTTCTTGCTATTGCAGTGCAGAAAGCAGCACGCCTTTTGGGCTGGATCGTCCCGCGCGATTTGTCCGTCGTCGGCTTTGACGGGATCGAAATTGGCAAGCTCCTGGATGTTCCGCTTACGACGATTGAAACCATGCCAGAGAAGATGGGACGTCAGGCAGCGAAGTCACTTCTCACCGCGATGCAGGGAGGAGTGCTAGAGCAATTGCCCCCCCTTCCTTTCAGATTTCGCGCAGGTGCCACGCTTGCAGCGCCGCGCGCGAAAAGCCGAGACGACGGTCGGGTTGCAGCCCAACCGCCGTCAGTTCCCCTGATCAAGACCATACTCAAACAAGGATGAACCCATGAAACATACTGCTCTTGCGATGCTCTTCGCAACCAGCATTGCAGCGCCCGCCATGGCGGAAGATGCAATCTGTTACAACTGCCCGCCACAATGGGCCGACTGGGCCTCGATGCTCGAGGCGATTGATAAGACTCTCGATATCCAGATGCCACATGACAACAAAAACTCAGGCCAGACGCTGAGCCAGCTTCTCGCTGAGCGCGCCAGCCCGGTGGCAGATGTGGCCTATTACGGCGTCACAACCGGCATCAAGGCCGGCAATGAAAAAGTTGCACAGCCCTATAAACCTGCCGGTTTTGAAGACATCCCAGAAGGGTTGAAAGATCCCGAAGGCAACTGGTTTGCCATTCACTACGGCACGCTTGGTTTCTTTGTGAATGTTGATGCTCTGGGCGGTGCTGATATTCCGCAGTGCTTTGCCGATTTGACCAAGCCCGAGTACCGCGGGATGGTTGGCTATCTCGACCCTTCATCGGCCTTTGTAGGCTATGCAGGCGCAGTGGCCGCGAACATTGCTTTTGGCGGGGATCTGGGAAATTTTGATCCGGCAATCAAATACTTCAACGACTTGGCTGCAAACGATCCGATCGTTCCAAAGCAGACCTCCTTTGCACGGGTGGTCTCCGGCGAGATTCCAATCCTGTTTGACTACGACTTCAATGCCTATCGCGGAAAATACGAAGAGGACGGAAATTTTGAGTTTGTTCTGCCCTGCGAAGGATCAGTGCGCGTGCCCTACGTCATGAGCCTTGTTGCCGATGCGCCGAACCCTGAACTTGGCAAGCGGGTGCTTGATTTTATCCTGTCGGACGAAGGTCAGGCAATCTGGACAAACGCCTATCTGCAGCCAGCCCGGCCCGTGGAACTGCCCGCAGAAGTCGCCGAAAAGTTCCTGCCCGCCAGCGAATATGAGCGCGCGATGGCCGTGAACTACGCGGAGATGGAAAAGGCGCAGGCAGGTTTCGGTCAGCGCTACCTCTCCGAAGTTAAGTAACGCGCAACCAAACGGTCGGGCGGAGCGCCGTTGTTTCGCCCGATTGTTGTCTGCCTTGGAATTCTCGACATGACACAACGCCAATTCCTGCTGCTTTGCTTTTTGCCGCTGGCGATATTTACGCTGGCCTTTTTGGCCTTGCCGCTCGCGCGCCTTATCCTGGCCTCAAGCGAGAGCGAAGCAGGCTGGGCGATCTATCTAAAAATCCTGCAAACCCCGCGCTATCTTTCGACGCTGCTTCAGACTGTTTTGGTGTCAGTCGCTGTGACCTTTGCGGCGCTGGCGATCTCGACTACTGCGGGTCTGTTTCTGGTGCGCAACACCTTCCCCGGGCGGAGTGTGCTCCTGTCGATCCTGACTTTGCCACTGGCCTTTCCAGGGGTGGTTGTTGGATTCATGATCATCCTTCTGGGTGGACGTCAGGGTTTGGTAAACCAGCTACTTCCGGGCCATTGGGTCTTTGCCTATTCTGTCTTGGGCCTGTTTCTGGGCTATCTCTATTTCTCGATCCCGCGAGTGTTGCTGACTGTAATGGCCGCCGCGGAGAAGATTGATCCAGCATTGGAAGAGGCGGCGCTGACACTGGGCGCTCCCTCCTATCGGATCACCCTTGATGTCCTGCTTCCCGCCCTTGCGTCGGCATTGATCGCGGCGGGTGCGATTGCTTTTGCTACCGCAATGGGCGCCTTTGGAACCGCCTTCACCCTCGCCACCAAAATCGATGTCTTGCCGATGGTCATCTATACCGAATTCACACTGTCAGCGAATATCGCGATGGCCTCGGCCCTCTCCGTGGTTCTGGGCCTTGTGACCTGGGCATTGCTGCTGATCGCCCGCAGTTTCTCTGGCACGACCGTGGCGGCAGGAGGGTAACATGCTGAAATCAAACACAAAGCTCCTCCAGCTCAGCGTGACACTCGCGGCCTGCGCTTTTCTCTTCGTGCCAACGCTGCAATCTGTCTTGGCTGGGGTTACTGCCAATTACTTCAGGGGCGTGTCTTCGGGTTTGACCCTGAAATGGGTTGGGCAGGTCTGGGAGCTCTATGCGGGAAGCATTTTTTTGTCGATCCAGATTGCTCTGGCCTGCCTTGCGGCTACGCTGATTATCGGCGTTCCGGCGGCCTATGCGTTAGCCAGAAACCCTGGTCGAATGTCACGCGTGCTTGAGGAGTTTATCTCATTGCCGCTTGCCGTTCCTGGTCTCGCGCTGGCGTTGGCACTCTTGCAGCTCTATGGAACCAACCACGGCTTCCGTACCCATTGGAGCTTTATCCTCGTCGGTCACGTGCTTTACACGTTGCCGTTCATGGTCCGCTCAGTGATGTCTGTACTTGCCGCAATCGACCTAAAAACCCTGGAGGAGGGCGCCGCGTCACTTGGTGCCAGCCCGCAACGTCGGTTTTTCGATATCGTTGTGCCCAATGCTCTGCCTGGTATTCTTGCTGGTGCACTCACGGTTGTTACCCTCTCGATAGGAGAGTTCAATCTAACCTGGATGCTGCATACGCCCCATCTGAAAACCTTGCCAGTTGGGTTGGCCGATAGCTATGCCTCAATGCGGCTCGAAGTCGCGTCAGCCTACACGCTGGTCTTTTTTGTAATGATCGTGCCGCTTCTCCTCGCCATGCAATGGGCCTCTGCCCGCGCCCAAAGGATCACTCAATGACGCTGACACTGCGCAATATCGCCAAGACCTTTGCTGGCGGAACCCGTGCCCTTTTGCCCACTGACTTAGAGATCAACAAAGGCGAGATTGTCTCGCTTTTGGGCCCGTCGGGCTGCGGAAAATCGACGCTTCTGCGCATCATTGCCGGGCTTGAAACGGCCGACCCAGGGGCCGCGATCCATTTTGACGGCGAGGATGTAACCGCGCAACCAGTGGAAAGCCGCAAGGTTGGCATGGTGTTCCAGTCCTATGCGCTGTTTCCCAACATGTCAGTGCGGGGCAATATCGCCTATGGGCTGAAGATGCAAAAGCTGCCCAAATCCGAGATCAAGGCACGGGTGGATGAGGTCGTCACCTTGTGTCAGCTGGAAAAATACGTATCCCAGCCCATCGCATCCTTGTCAGGTGGGCAACGCCAGCGGGTTGCTTTGGCCCGCGCCTTTGCACCGCGTCCGCGACTGTTGCTGCTGGATGAACCGCTCTCGGCACTTGATGCCGCGCTACGGACCCAATTGCGCGATGAATTGGCACAGCTGCTGCGTAACTTTGGCATTACCGCTATTTTTGTGACCCATGACCAGAACGAAGCAATGGCCATCGCCGATCGCGTCGCTGTGATGTCCCATGGCAAAGTCGCTCAGATCGGCACACCGGAAGCGCTCTATCGCAATCCGGATACCGCCTTCGTCGCCAGGTTCGTTGGGGATGCCCAGCCACTTGTTGGCCGGATCGAAGGCAATATGCTCTATCTCCAGGGTGGAAAACTGCCCCTGTCGAGAGCGGCAGAGGGGCATCAGGCCTTCGTGCGCGCCGAGGATATCCGCCTTGAACCGCGAGGGCCGCTTTGCGCCAAGGTCGAAGCGGTTACCTTCCTGGGCGCCCACTACCGTATTGCGCTTACTGGCGCGGCAAAGGAGACGCTGTTTGCCCTATATGGCGGGCTAAATGCCCCCAGTCCTGGCGACACCGTGCGCCTTGCCATCGCGCCTCAATCGATCCTCACCCTGCCAGTTGATAAAGAAGTCGCATAGATGCCCCGCTTTGTTCAAATCACCGATACCCACATCGTCGTCAAAGATGCCCTTGTCTGTGGCCAGTCTGACTCCTCCAAGGCACTGGAAGCCGCCGTCACGACACTCAATACTAAATTGCCTGTGCTGGGTGAGGTGGATTGCGTGATTGTGACAGGGGACCTGACGGACCATGGCACGCCGCAAGAATACGCACAGTTTACCGCGATCATGGCGGGTCTCAAATTGCCTTGGCTTGCAGTTCCGGGCAACCACGATCAGCGTGAGGCAATGCGAACAAGTCTTTCGGCTGCATCCTGGATGCCGCGATCCGGCCCCATCCAATGGCACTACGATTTAGGTGCATTTTCATTGATCGGTCTCGATACGCTGTTGGAAGGCGCCCATCATGGCGAGCTGTGCAAGGAAGGGTTTGCCTTCTTGGACGCAACTCTAACTGCGATCGGCACTCAGCCCGTGATCGTAGCGACCCATCACCCCTGGATGCACTCTGGTATTGCAGCCATGGATGCTGACAATCTGCGAAACGGTGCGGCGCTGATGGACCGTTTGGAAGCGCATCCTGGCCCCGTGCGCATGATTTCGGGACATGTCCACCGCGCGCTGACCACACAAATCGGACGCGTGACCTGCCAGGTGGCCCCCGCAACCTGCCACGCGGTAGATATCGACCATCGCCCAGGAGTTTCAAACGGGTTGATCTTGGAACCCGGCGCAGTGACCATTCACAGCTGGCTCACCACGCCAGAACCCTGCCTGGTCTCTGATATTATCCCAACTGGCGTGTTCGCTGGCCCCTGGCCGTTTAGTGATGGCTGAAGCCGTGCTAACCTAGACCTAGGTTGGGCTAACCACCACTTTTTTAGCGTAGCTTGTCACAAAGGCTCTCATCGAACCGTCATATCTCTGAAACTCGAATTTGGAGGGATGATGCGAAACTTGCTAATGATCGGGATTGGGGGGCTCTCAGTAATGACTGCCGCCTATATGTGGACTGCCACCCAGCACTGGTATGACACTATTCCGGGGGTCAGTTTTACCGGCCCGTTGAACTCCCACTTTGCGAAAGATGTCGCGCTAGCCTATCTGACAAGCGGGGTCGCGTTGATCTGGGCTGGGGTAAAACAGGATAGAAATGTTGGCCTGTTTGGCGCTGCTTGGTTGGCGTTACATGCTCTGTTTCACATCTGGATCTGGGTCCATCGGGGCGCGCCTGTAGACTTAGTTGCGCTTGTCAACCTTACAGGCATTCAATTGCCTGCATTTATTGGCCTTGCCTCGGCGATCAGCCTGACTTCGGAAAAGGTGAAAACATGATCCTTAGACTTCTCAAAGCAGGTATTCGGCGGTTCGGATCGCGTTACAATTACGATACAACCTATATGACCCATGTTGCAGACATCTCAACATCGGCAGGACTTCGACTATCTATGCTTTCGACCTATAGTCAGTTCCGTGGCCCGCAAAAGGCCCAGAACGTCTGGGCCGGCGCCATGCTTGCGTCGACACGGGAAGGAGACTGTGGGCCATGCGTGCAACTGATTGTTGATATGGCGTTGGAGGCCGGAGTTCCGACCGACCAAATCGCTCGTTGCCTCACGGGCCATGCGAAATCGGCAGGCGATGTTGGCTTAGGGTTCAGGTTTGCCAATGCAGCTATTGCCGATGCTCCAGAATTAGAGATGCTGCGCGAGGAGATCAAAACGCGCTTTGGCGAAACAGCCTTGGTTGCAGCGTCATTTGCGGCTTCTAGCGGACGCATATACCCGGTTTTGAAACGAAGCCTAGGCTTTGGTCAGGCTTGCAGCCTTGTAACTATCCAAGATGAACCAGTAAAGGTCCTGCGCCAAACATGAACATTTCGGTAGAAATATTTGAAGCGGAGCGAACCAAGCTGATTTCGCTTTGCTATCGCATGCTGGGCGAACGTGCGCGTGCGGAGGATGTGGTACAGGATACCTGGCTGAAGTGGGCGGTAGCGGACAGAGGTCAGATTGACAACCCAGCGGCTTGGCTACGCCGGGTTGCCACGAACATCGCGATAGACACCCTGCGCAGCGCGCATCACCAACGCGAGGTATATGTAGGTCCCTGGCTTCCCGAGCCTCTCATTCAATCAGAGACGCTAGAGCCAAGGCACCCGTTTGAACTTGCCCAGGAATGCGAATTGGCCCTGTTGTGGGCCATGGAACGTCTCACCGAAAGAGAACGCGCAGCGTTTATTCTTCGGGAGGCGTTTGATGCCAGCTACGCGGAAATCGCTGACACGCTGGGCGCAACGGAAGCCAGCTGCCGTCAACTTGTCAGTCGCTCTCAGAAGAAGTTACAAGACTCCGGACCTCGCTTCGATGCGACTCCAGAGGAAGTCTCTGAATTGAGTGAGCGTTTCTTCTTGGCGATCATGTCAGAAGACTTTGACACTGCCCTCTCTCTCTTGAGCCCCAGCTCAATTGCCCTGTCAGATGGTGGCGCCAAAAGACGCGCAGCCCGCCGTCCTTTGATGGGTGGGAAGGAAATCCTTCAAGTGTTCCGCGCCTTGTATGAGAAGGCACGAAATGAACAGGGCTGGACGACGCAAATATCAACGGTGAATTCCAAGCCCGCGTTTCTGCGCTACCAATTCGGACAGTTGGATTCCATTACGACACTCGCTCCAGATTACCACGGGAAAATTGCCTGGCTATATATCATGAGAAATCCGGACAAAATCCAAGAGGCGGGACATCAGTGATGACTTATCTGAGTTCATCTGCAGAAAAGAAGAAAACCGTCAGGATGCACGCATGGATTTCCAGCGGTACTGCAGCGCCTTGATCCTCTATCGGGGGTCAGACTGATAGGTTGTGAGGGAAAGTTAGCCGCAAAATGCGCTGACCATTAAGGGCAAAGCCCCCTGCGCAAACTTCTGTTGCGTTTGAAACCACTATGACAGGCAAGGCAAGAGGCGACCTTGTCTGTCAAAGTGTCGCAATTGAGCCTGCATATTATGTGCGCCCACCGCACGGTTTTGAGCATGCTTCAAATGCGCTCGGGGAGGGGCTAGCATCAATGAAACAGCCATTTACAGATCTTGAAATAAAAAAGGCCGGTTCCGGTTTTTACGAAGGGCATAGCGTCGAAATCGCTTTGCTGAGCAAAGGAATTATCGTCGCTTTGGTGATTTGGGCTTTGATCTGGCCCGCAAATGCCAATGGTGTTCTTGGGAGCCTGAATTGGCGAATTCTTGAAGATTTTAATGCATTCTACATCATCATAGTTGGCTTCTTTGCGTTCTTTTTGCTGGTCGTTGCAGCCCTACCGCAAACAGGAAAGCGGATCATGGGCAGAAATGGGGAAGCCCCTGAATTTTCAAACTTTTCATGGTTTTCAATGATGTTCGGGGCAGGTCTGGGCGTTGGCCTGATGGTATTTGCGACTGCAGAGCCCTTGGGTCTTTGAGGGTCAAACCCCTTGGTCGTTTCCGGTGCCATCGAAGGCAATACAACCGAGGCGCTCCAATCAGGCTACCGCTATACCTTCTTGCACTACGGTTTTCATGCCTGGGCCATTTATGTGGTGACGGGGCTGTCACTGGCCTACTATGCCTATACACGCGATATGCCACTCACCATTCGTTCTGCTTTGACTCCATTGTTTGGCAAATGGGTCAACGGCATCCTGGGACATGTCGTTGATGTCTTGGGCGTTGTT
This sequence comes from Roseobacter sp. MED193, assembly GCF_000152965.1. Taxonomy (GTDB): domain Bacteria; phylum Pseudomonadota; class Alphaproteobacteria; order Rhodobacterales; family Rhodobacteraceae; genus Pseudophaeobacter. The sequence goes on from NZ_AANB01000005.1 coordinate 242,364, forward strand.
GCAACCATTCTTGGTGTTTCGGTTACGATTGGGTTTGGTGTCAGTCAGTTCATTGACGGGGTTTATGCAATTACTGGCATGGAATGGATGATGGACATGACCGGAGATGCGCCAGCGCCGGGAACAGTTGGGCTGATTGCAGGCCTCGTTGTCATCATGGGCCTGTCTATCATATCTGCGGTTTCAGGTGTCGGTCGCGGCGTAAAGTACCTTTCAAACCTGAACTTGGTTCTGTCGGTCATCCTGCTGTTGACCTTCGTGGTGTTCGGCTCGTTCCTGTTCGCCATGACAACCTATGCGAGCGCCTTTGTCGACTATATCTTGAATTTTGCCTCGCTCAGCTTTGGGGCCTATGGCCCGCAATCGGCTGACGCATTTGCGGCGGCCTTGCCTGAGGCAGCAAAGCCTTTGGCCGGTGAGCTTAAGGCCGGTGCCACCAATGCCTGGGGATCTTACGATGGGTTTGTTGGCGGACTGACAGGTGCCGCGGCTGAGCTTCCAGCGGAGACCCTGGCTGTGGTGTATGAAGCTGGCAATGAGGGGCGTCAGTTTGGTTGGCAGGCTGGCTGGACAACCTTTTACTGGGCTTGGTGGATCGCCTTTTCACCCTTTGTCGGTCTGTTTCTTGCACGGATCTCCAGAGGACGCACCGTGCGTGAATTCATTATTGGCTGCGTCTTTGCTCCTGCGATGGTTTGCTTCGCATGGATGACCATTCTGGGCGGCACCGCCATTGATCTTGAGCTGAACGGAGCCGCCGACGGCGTCATTATCGGCGCCTCAAACACATCCAAGCTTTTTGTTACCCTCGGCGAAATGATCTCAGGCGGCTTTCTGTCTGGCATCACCATCATGTGCGTGGTCTTGATCATGACGTTCCTGGTGACATCAGCGGATTCAGGCATCCTGGTGATGAATACGATCATGTCAGGTGGCGAGCAGGATACAGGCATCAAACATCGCATCGTTTGGGGGGTTTTGCTGACGTTTGTAATCGGCGCGCTTCTCATCGCTGGCAAGACCAACGGTGAAGCCGACCCCATGGAGGCCTTGAAAAGTGCAATGATTATTGGGGCGCTGCCATTCACCGTCGTAATGGGTTTAATGTGTCTCGCGTTGGTCAAAGCGCTGTTCCGAGATGGAAAAAGAGAGGCTCTTTCAACGCCTTCGAACTAAAAGAGACATCACTACAGGTAGAGGAGAGGCGTCATTAGTGGCGCCTCTTTTTCTGCGTTTCGGTTCATCTAAGGTTCCTGCCAATTGCGCACAGGGGCTGCAAAATGCGAAATGTCGCCACCGTCGGCCTCCCGAGGATCGAGGGAAAGGATTAAGCCGCAAACAAGACATCAAACATCAGGAAATACAGGCGTGTTTTTGACGATGTTGTAACAAAGGCTGCTGTCGATAGAGGCGATACCGCCAATTGCATGTAGCCGATTGCGAATAAAGTCATCGTAACCATCGAGGTCTTTGACCAGGACATGCAGCAAATAGTCCTGCCCACCCGTCAACAAATAGCAGACCAGAATTTCGTCGATCAGTTTGATGCGGCTTTCGAAATGTGAAACGCACTCTTTGGTGTGCCGCTCCAGACGGATAGAGATAAAGGCCATCATCGAAAGGCCATACTGTTTGGGGTCTATGTCGGCATTGTAACCCCGGATAACGCCACTCTCCTCGAGTATCCGTAACCGTCGCAAACAGGGGGAAGGAGACAAGTTAACCTCCTCAGCAAGTGCGTGATTGGTGATGCGCCCATTGCGTTGCAGCGCCTGTAGAATTTGGCGGTCCTTCGCATCCAACTTTGTATTCATATCTCTGTCTCCCGGCGGCATGCGCTCACCGAGTAGCAAGGCACGAACCATCCCAAATCTGACGTTTTCTGGCGTTCTCATTAGATATATAAAGGGTTTTGTGAAATCTTCTGCTAAGAAATCTTAATTTTCGAGTGATCTTTGGCAGTTTCATCCAACCATCGTGCGGGACATTGGACTTCAGTTAACTGGAGACCTCTGCATGACCCGTCTTACCGATGATTTTGCCACCCGTGCCATTCACCATGGCTATGATCCTCAGCAAAACCAAGGCGCGCTGACGCCACCGCTGCATATGACATCAACCTTTGTTTTTGAAACCGCCGAGGCGGGTGGCGAAATGTTTGCAGGCGAACGTCAGGGGCATTTCTATTCGCGTATTTCCAACCCCACCAACGACCTACTGGAGCAGCGCATTGCATGTCTGGAAGGCGCAGAAGCCGGTCTGGCGCTGGCGTCAGGCATGGGTGGCATCACTTCAACGCTTTGGACACTGCTGTCCCCAGGCGATGAGCTGATCATCGACAAGACGCTCTATGGCTGCACCTTTGCCTTTATGCAGCATGGGCTGAGCAAGTTTGGCATCACGGTGACGCCTATCGACATGACTGATCCGGCGAATTTGGCGCGCGCTATCAGCGAAAACACCCGTGTTGTCTACTTTGAAACTCCAGCCAATCCGAACATGCGCCTGGTTGATATTGCAGCTGTATCCGCAATCGCAAAAACATCCGGTGCAACTGTGGTGGTCGACAATACCTATGCCACGCCCTTTTTGACCCGGCCATTGGAGCATGGGGCAGATATTGTTGTGCATTCCGCGACCAAATATCTGGGTGGCCACGGAGATCTGGTTGCCGGTTTGGTCGCCGGTAGTGCCGAGATGATCCAGCAGATCCGCCTGTTTGGTATGAAGGATATGACCGGCGCAGTGATCTCCCCCTTCAACGCCATGTTGGTGCTGCGCGGTATCAAAACTCTTGCCTTGCGGATGGAGCGCCATTGTCAAAGCGCCATGACTGTTGCCCAGATGCTGGAGGCTCATCCCGCTGTCCGCGAAGTCCACTACCCCGGCCTGACCAGCTTTGCGCAACATGATTTGGCGAAACGGCAAATGGATGGCTTTGGGGGCATGATTGCCTTTGAACTGGAAGGCGGCATTGCAGCGGGCCGCGCCATGATGAACGCCCTGACCATGATTGGGCGGGCAGTCTCATTGGGGGATGCCGAAACGCTGATCCAGCACCCCGCCAGCATGACTCATTCCACCTACTCTCCCGAAGAACGGGCAGAACACGGCATCAGTGACGGATTGATCCGGCTATCGATCGGATTGGAGGGCGTTGAAGACATTCTTGCCGATCTGAGCTCTGCTTTGCCCGCGCCACAGACCGCTGCTGCCTAAACAATAAACGACCAAGGAAACAGGAGATGAACATGCAACAGGGTTTCAATCCATCGGCAGCAGTTGCCGACACCGATCCGGAAGAAACGCGCGATTGGGTAGAGGCTTTCCTTGGTCTCAAAAACGCAGTGGGCGCAGACCGTGCCCGCTTCATCCTAAAACAGCTTGAAGACACAGCCCGGCTCGAAGGACTGAACTCCGGTGAACAACCCTATTCGTCTTACCGCAATACCATATCTGTCGCGCAACAGGGCACCTATCCCGGCGATTTAGAGATCGAATCCCGGCTGACCTCAATTATGCGCTGGAACGCCCTAGCAACCGTTGTACGCGCCAATGAGGCCTATGGCGGTCTGGGTGGTCATATCGCCAGCTATGCCTCTGCAGCCGAGATCTTTGAGGTTGGATTTAATCACTTTTTTCGCGCCCGCGACGACAGCTTTGGCGGCGATCTGGTCTACTACCAGCCTCATTCTGCCCCTGGCATCTATGCACGCGCCTTTTTGGAAGGGCGTCTGGACCGGACCCAACTGGCCAACTATCGCCAGGAGGTTGCCGGCAATGGGCTGTGTTCCTACCCTCACCCCTGGCTGATGCCCGATTTCTGGCAATTCCCCACCGGATCCATGGGAATTGGGCCGCTCAATGCGGTCTATCAGGCGCGCTATATGCGCTATCTCGAGGCGCGCGGTTTGGCCCAAACCCAGGATCGCCATGTCTGGGGCGTGTTTGGCGACGGCGAGATGGACGAGCCGGAATCCATTGCCGGCCTCACACTGGCTGCACGCGAAGGACTGGATAACCTGACCTTTATCGTCAATTGCAACCTGCAGCGCCTGGACGGTCCGGTGCGCGGCAATGGCCAGGTGATCCAAGAGCTGGAATCCCTGTTCATCGGCGCAGGTTGGAATGTGATCAAGGTGCTTTGGGGATCTGAATGGGATGAACTGTTTGCCCGTGACAAAGACAATGTGCTGTTGAGCCGTTTTGCCCAAACCGTTGATGGACAATACCAAAATCTTGGAGCCAAGGATGGAGACTATAACCGGGAAAAGTTCTTTAATGCGGATCCACGCAGTGCCGCTTTGGTCAGCCATATGTCTGAGGAGGAAATCAACAACCTCAAACGCGGCGGCCATGATCTGCGCAAACTCTATGCAGCCTTTGCTGCCGCCAAGGCCGAAAAGGGACGACCAACCGTCATCCTCGCCAAAACCAAAAAGGGATATGGCATGGGCGGCGCTGGCGAAAGCCGGATGATCGCGCATCAGGCCAAGAAAATAGACACGGAGGCACTGTTTCAGTTTCGCGACAGGTTCAATCTTCCCATCTCGGATCAGGACGTAGAAGAGATGAACCTATTTGAGCCGAAAGCAGATAGCAAAGAAATGATCTATCTGCACGCAAAGCGTCAGGCGCTGGGGGGCTATATGCCCAAACGGGAGCGCGCCGCTCCAAAGGCCAGCATGGCCGCTGCTCCGGCACTGGAAAAATACGGAAAATTTGCGCTTGAGGCGGATGGCAAGGAAATGTCCACCACTATGGCGGCCGTTCGGATGATGGGGGGACTGCTCAAGGACAAACAGTTTGGCCCTCGCGTTGTTCCCATTGTCGCAGATGAGGCCCGTACCTTTGGTATGGATAACCTGTTCCGTCAGATTGGCATCTATGCGCCCTATGGTCAGCTCTATACCCCCGAAGATGCCGGATCGATGATGTACTACAAAGAAGCTGAAAATGGTCAGCTGCTGGAAGAAGGCATCACCGAAGCCGGCGCACTTTCGTCCTGGGTGGCTGCGGCGAGTTCCTACTCCATCCACGGCATGCCGATGCTGCCCATCTACATCTATTATTCCATGTTTGGGTTCCAACGGGTTGGCGATTTGATCTGGGCCGCGGCGGATCAGCGTGCGCGCGGTTTCCTTCTGGGTGCCACGGCCGGGCGTACAACCCTATCGGGCGAAGGGCTGCAGCACCAGGATGGCACCAGCCAGTTGATTGCCGCCACCATCCCCAATTGTCGCAGCTATGATCCTGCCTACGCTTATGAGCTGGCAGTGATCATGGATCACGGCACCCGCCGGATGATGGATGAACAGATTGACGAGTTTTACTACATCACGGTGATGAACGAAAACTACGCCCAGCCCTCGCTGCCTGACGGCGCGCAAGAGGGTATTCTCAAAGGCCTGTACAAAGTTGCTTCACAGGGCAACGGGCCAAAGGTCAATCTGTTGGGATCGGGCACCATTTTGCCCGAGGTCCTGGCAGCAGCCGAAATACTGGAGCAAGAGTTTGGCATCGCCTCTGATGTGTTCAGCGCAACCAGCTATGCTGAGCTCACCCGTGAAGCAGAGGATTGCGCGCGCCAAAACCGCCTGTCACCCAGGGCGACGCCGCGCCAGCCCTATGTTCAGGACTGTCTTGGTTCTGAGGCGCCCGTGATTGCGGCCAGCGACTATGTGCGGGCGGTGCCGCAAATGATCGCCGCCTATCTGCCGCAACGGGTAGTGACTTTGGGCACCGACGGTTTTGGGCGCAGTGATCAGCGCGCGCCTTTGCGGGCTTTTTTTGAAATCGACCGCAACAGCATTGCCCTGGCAGCAATCGAAGCCATGCAGCAGGAGGGTTCTCTACCCCAGGGCACCCATGCCACGGCATTGGAGCTACTCCAGATGCCCCTCGAGAAACCCGCCCCCTGGACAGTGTAAGGAGCGCAGACCATGAGCGATATTATTGAATTGCGCGTTCCGAACATCGGAGATGTTAGCGATGTCCCAGTGATCGAGATGCCGCTCATCGTGGGCGATCATATCGACCTGGATGACACAGTCCTGGTCTTGGAAAGCGATAAGGCCACATTGGATGTGCCCGCTACCAGCTCAGGAAAACTGCTGGAAGTCTTGATCCGCGAAGGCGACACAGTCTCGGAAGGGGATATCATCGGACGAGTGGAAGTGACCGGCAAGTCTGAGGGGCCCGCGCCAGAGGCCTCTTCTGTTCAGATCCCCAGCCCTGCAGCCAATCCAACAGAAGCCGTAGAGAGGGCCGCCGCTGGAACGGTTGATGCGGGGCAGGCCAGTACTTCGGGAATTTTGCCAAGTCGTTTACCAGAGGGTCCCCAATCCAAGCATATGGTTCATGCGTCACCTTCTCTTCGCAAACTGGCACGTGAACTTGGGCTGGATATTAGTCAGGTCACAGGAACAGGGCCAAAATCGCGGATCACCCGCGAGGACGTGACAGCGCATATCAAAAAGGCGCTGCAAACACCTACCCTAGCCGCAGGGTTTGGGTTGGACCTGCCAGCCTGGCCGGATGTGGATCCTGCGAAATTTGGGCCCGTGAGCCGGACAAAGTTATCGCGGATCGCACGCATTTCAGGCCCTAGCCTGGCGCGCAATGCCATTGCGATCCCGCATGTGACCAACTTTGAAAATGCCGATGTCACCGACCTTGAGAGCTTTCGAAAGTCCGTCAACAGCGAGGGGAAGGGGGCCAAGCTGACCCTATTGGCCTTTGTGGTGAAAGCCGTCGTCGCCGCATTGAAGGCCCATCCCAAATTCAACGCCTCTTTGGATGGAGAGGATCTCGTCCTGAAAGAATACTTCAATATTGGCGTTGCGGCGGACACCCCGGACGGATTGGTTGTTCCGGTTATCAAAGCGGCGGACCAGAAATCTCTGCGCGACATTGCCGTTGAGATGGCGGATCTGGCAGCCGATGCACGGGATGGACGGATCAAACCTGCTGACATGCAGGGCGGCAGTTTTACCATCTCATCTCTGGGCGGCATTGGTGGTACAAATTTCACCCCAATCATTAATGCCCCAGAGGTGGCAATCTTGGGCATGGTCCGGTCCAGCATGCAACCGGTGTGGGATGGCAGTGCTTTCCAACCCCGCTTGATCCAACCCATGAGCCTGAGCTGGGATCACCGGGTGGTCGACGGGGTTGCCGCGGCCCGTTTTCTGCAAACCGTGCAATCTATCCTGCAAGACTTTCGCCGCATCAGCCTGTGAGGGACGCCAAGATGACAACTCTCGTGGAAATTCCCGACATCGGAGATTTTTCGGATGTACCGGTGATTGAGGTCAATGTTGCAGTTGGGGACCGGGTCGAAGTGGATGACCCGATCCTCATGCTCGAAAGCGACAAGGCGACGCTGGATATTCCGGCCCCTTTGGCAGGTATTGTGGCAGAAATCCGGGTCGCACCTGGGGATCTGGTCAATATCGGATCCGTGGTCATGGTCATATCTGTGGGGGCAGGTGACACATCGCCCCCCCCGGTCGGCTCTGTTTCACAAGAGCTAGATCAGCAGGCCGCGCTCAAGTCTGGTGAACAGGTTCCTGTACAGGCAGATGTGGTCGTCATAGGTGCAGGACCCGGCGGCTATAGTGCCGCGTTCCGTGCCGCCGACCTCGGCCTGTCGGTCATTCTGATTGACAGTTCTGATACGCTCGGCGGCGTCTGTCTGAATAGAGGCTGTATTCCGTCCAAGGCCCTGCTGCACATCGCCAAAACTATGGACGAGGCCGAAGCTGCCGCCGATCATGGCTTGACCTTTGCCGCACCGGATTTGGATCTGGACAAGCTGCGCAGCTGGAAGGATGGCGTTGTTGCCCGGTTGACAGGAGGGCTCAAAAGCCTGGCGCGCAGGCGTAAAGTGACGCTTTTACAAGGTCATGCCCGGTTCCAAAGCCCGCATACCCTATCTGTGCATAGTCTTGATGGTGAAACTCAAATCGGCTTTCAATCTGCCATTGTTGCAGTTGGTTCGTCGCCAGTGTCCCTGCCATTCCTGCCTCAGGATCCGCGGATCATCGACAGCACCGGAGCATTGGATCTTGACGACATTCCCAAACGCCTTTTGGTGCTGGGAGGCGGCATCATCGGAATGGAATTGGGGCAGGTTTACCAACGTTTCGGGGCTAAGGTTTCGGTGGTCGAGATGATGGCGCAACTAATCCCCGGAGCCGATGCGGATATTGTGGCGCCCCTGTTCAAACGTGTCTCAACCCGCTTCAGCGAGGTGATGCTCTCTACACGGGTGACCAGCGTAGCCGCCCACGAGACGGGATTAACTGTCAGCTTTGAGAAATACGGCATAACCCACCAGGCCGAATATGACAAAATCCTTGTCGCGGTTGGACGCAGCCCAAATGGCCATTGCATCGCGCCAGAGGCTGCCGGGCTCGGGGTCGACAAGGCCGGGTTCATACAGGTGAACAAACAGATGCGCAGCAACATCCCGCATATCTTTGCGATTGGAGATGTGGTGGGCCAACCCATGTTGGCGCATAAGGCGGTTCATGAGGCCCATGTCGCCGCCGAGGTAATCGCAGGGCACAGGGCCTCTTTTGACGCCGCTGTCATCCCATCCGTGGCCTATAGTGATCCTGAAATTGCCTGGGTTGGCCTGACCGAAACGCAGGCTAAGGCAAAAGGGATCAAAGTCCAGAGGGGCCTTTTCCCGTGGATGGCCTCAGGCCGATCTTTGTCCATGGGGCGCGACGATGGCATAACTAAGCTGTTGTTTGATCCAGATAGTAAACGCCTTCTTGGGGCTGGGATTGCAGGGCAGGGTGCCGGAGATCTGATCGCAGAACTTGCCCTGGCGATCGAAATGGGAGCTGATGCAGAGGATATCGCGCTGACTGTGCATCCGCATCCGACCCTATCAGAAACAGTGGGTCTGGCCTCAGAGGCTTTTCTGGGCACCATTACCGACCTGTGAGCTCCGTTAGCTTGGACTTGCACGCCCGCCTTTATGACCAAAGGTGGGCGTGTTGCGTTTAGAGCTGTACCGAAGGACAGGTGAAAGAATTGGCAGTTTCTTCCAATTTCGCCTCTCCCCTGCACCAACTTTGGATCTGTTTCACCCAAAATACCGTTCTAGCCTGCCAATGAGCAACGCAAGGATCGGCTATGACAACATCGAACACCACACGCGGGGACGCATCCAGCCAATCCCCACTCTCCCCCGGCATCAACTGGCTGTCTGATTTGAAACGCAGCCGTAAGCCCGGCCCCTTCTTTGGAGAGGCGCAACACACCTGGTCTGGCGCATCGACCTGTGCAGTCCATGCGGGCAGTTCAGATGATCCCCGCACCGGAGCTGTGGGAACCCCAATCTATCAGTCATCGACCTTCTTGCTCGAGGACGACCAGTATAACTCGATCCATGATGGTTATGCGCGCGATCGATTTATCTATGCGCGCTATGGAAATCCGTCTCAGTGGGCAGTGCAACAAAAACTGGCTGCCTTGGAGGGCGCGGAATCCGCTATAGTCTTTAGTTCAGGCATGGCCGCGATCACCACGGCTGTCCTGAGCTTCATGGATAAGGGCGCGCATGTGGTGGCCTCTAAAGAACTCTATGGCGGCACCTACAACCTGTTCAATCAGGAGCTGCCAAGTCTGGACATGTCCGCAACATTGGTCGACCCACGCGACTTTGACGCTATTGAAGCGGCGATCCAGCCCAATACGCAGATCCTGTATTTTGAGGCGATTACCAATCCGCTGCTGACGGTTGTGGACATCCCAAAGATTGTTGAAATTGCCAAAAAGCACAGACTGCGTGTGATCATAGACGCCACATTTGCCACCCCTATTGGCCTGCGGTGCCTGGAACTTGGCGTTGATATTGTGGTGCACTCAGCATCCAAATACCTAAACGGCCATAGCGATTTGATTGCCGGGGTTGTATTGGGCTCTCGCAAGCTGATTGATCAGGTTTGGCCGCGGATGCTGACATATGGGGGCTCGCTTGATCCCCATGCCTGCTTCCTGCTCGAACGTGGTCTAAAGACTCTGGCGATCCGAATGCAGGCCCATCAGGACAGCGCTTTTGCCTTGGCAACCTATCTGGAACAGCACCCAGCGATTGAGAAGGTGTTTTATCCGCTTTTGCCCAGCCACCCGGATCATGCCCTTGCACAGCGCTTGCTCGACAATGCTACAGGCAACGTGACCTTTGTGGTCAAAGGTGGGGACGGGGCTGCTCTCGCGCTCTTGAAGGCACTTCGCCTACCCAAACAGGCAACCAGCCTTGGGGGTGTCGAGAGCCTGATAAGCCTGCCTTTCAACTCATCTCAAGCGGGATTCACCCATCAACAACGGGTCGATATGGGCATCCTGCCAGGCACAGTGCGCCTATCGGTCGGTATCGAAGACGCCACCGATCTGATTGCAGATTTTAAACAAGCCCTAGGCCAGATGACAGATAAGACGGAGACAACACATGCGTAACGGTATTCCAGCAGCCGCGCTAAGCGAGTTTGTGAATGAGGTCCGCGATACTCCGCATGAGGCGGTGATGGACTATGGCATCCACATCACCTGGGAAAGCGGCACCCGCAGCCATGTCGAGGCCAAGCCCATGCATGTCGGCGGCCATAGGGTCAGTCGCAAATTCAGCTGGAAGGCCGATGAACCGCGCCAATTAATGGGCACCAACCACGCTGCCAACCCGCAAGAGCTGCTTCTGTCCGGGTTAGGGGCCTGTATGATGGTGAGCTTTCTGGCCGGCGCCTCCGCCAAGGGAATTCAGATCGAAACGCTTGAAATCGATTTTGAAGCCAGCTTGGACCTACGCGGCTTCATGGGGATTGAGGCAAATAGCGCTGTAGGTTTTCCAGAGATCCAATACACGATCCATGTGACAGGAGACGCCAGCGCAGAGGTGTTTGAAACGCTGCATAGGGCCGCCGTTGCTCATAGCCCAAATGCCCAAACGATCTTGAACCAGGTTGCCCTGAAAGGCGCTATCGTTAGCACTTCGATCTGACGATGTTTTCAAAGGTTATGGTTTGTTTCCTTTAGTCTGGGAAATCTCAAGCCCCAAGCGCTTAAGGGCAGGCGCTTGGGACGTGTCATAAGAATGGCCATGTGAGCGTAGATCATCTCTGTCTAAATTCTGAAACTACGGCAGAGGCTCTGCCAAGACTCCAATAGTCTGCTCCCGAAAATCTGGAGCGCGGCTTCAAACCAGGTGATGGCCGACACGATACAATTTGGTGTGGGGAAACAGGAGCTGCTTTACCTACAGCAAGACGCTGCTTAAATGGCAAACGCCTCATCAATCACAGACCTGTGGAATTGGGCGATTTTTTCATACCCGGTAACGCATCGCAATGCGAACGTTACCCAAGCTCCATCGAAGCAATTGCCATCCTGAGCGGCGAGGATTTCGGGACCACTCCGCTATACATTCGTGCTGTTTTGAAGGTCTCAACAAACCCCAGTTCTTCTAGGGCTTTGTGGAATGCGATGGCTGAGCTCGGCAAGTCTAGAGTTACATCGGCAACATCAAGAGAGGCCGCTGCGGCGCGCAACAATTTGAGCGCCGTTGCTGTATCCGGCGCCGTAATTGGCCCAACCTTGGCGCCGTTTTGGCACAGGCGTATAGTTGCAAAACCCGACACTTCTCCGTTTTGGGTCGACACAACCGTTTTGCGCGTTCCTGCCCCCTCTGCCACCCAATGCGACAGGAACCGAGAACGGTCATACCCGTTTGCAAGCTGATCGAGGGCTGCAACCGCTGTAAAATCACGGGCCATATCGAAGCTACGGGTCCCCACTGTGGTTCCCGTTGGAGCCTTTCCTTGCAGACGCGTGGTGGCACCGGTTCGGACGAAACCGGATTTGGCATAGTTGGGTTCTTGTTCCGCAACCCCATCCAAACCGACACAACGCGCCCCAGCATGGTGTAACGCGTGGCGCCATAGCGCAAACCCGATGCCTTGGCCGCGAAAGTCCGGTTTACACAGGTACAGACCAAGGAAGGCCATGGTATCACTGTGGTTCACCACACTGATTGCAGCAATTATTTCACCTGCAATCCGCGCAACAAAAAAGCCATCCGGGTCAGCGGCCAAAAACGCCTGCGCATCGTGAAGGCCAGGGTTCCAGCCCTCTTGCGCAGCCCAGATGAGCGCTGTTTCAAGGTCCTTCAGGTTGGCCGTGTCAAAGATCAGATCCTTCATTGAGCCAGCGCATCCTTGAGCGACAGAGGCGCCGACGTCTTGTTGCGCAGGTCCAAAGAGGTGACCAGATCGAGGAGATGGTTGCGCATCAATTCATCTGCCCTTAGGCCGTCCTGATCTGCAAGAGCGGACACCAGTGCGTCATGAGCGTGGCTTTCGCACATGGCGGTTCGGCGCTGCCAGTAGAGGGCCACGATGAGAGAAGACCGCGAGATCAGCTGCTTAATGAAGGTCTCAATCGTTGTCTGGTCAGCAATTCGCGCAATTTCGATATGAAACTGGCCAGACAGGTAGAGTGCCCGGCCATGGTTGCCGACTGCCATGGCCTCATGTTCGGCGTCGATATGCACTTGTAGCTTTGCGATGTCTTCTTCTGTGGTCCGTTCCGCCGCAGAAAAGGCCGTGCGGGGTTCCAATAGCGCCCGAGCTTCAAACACCTCCCGTGCTTCCCGAAGGCTCGGCTGCGCGACATAGGCCCCGCGGTTGCGCTTGTGCTCCACCAGGCGTTGCAGCGAAAGCGCCTGCAAAGCGGACCGAACTGTTGTTCGACTTACACCATAGATACTCGCAATTTCATCCTCCCCCAGTTTTGTGCCTGGAGCCAGGCGGTGTTCATGAATTGCCAGTTCCAACTGGGAAACCAATTGCTCTGCGGTCAACGGTGCTGAGGTCTGTTCGGTCATGTCTCATCCTTCGATGATCACCTTGGGCTGACCACAGAGAATAGGCAACCGATGATGGGGATCAATTTTGTTTTCAAGGTTGTGTACAATTTTGCGCACAAAAATCAAGATCGCCGCAGTGCAGGCGCACAAATAAACGGCAATCTCAGTTTTGCAGTCTGGAAAGCGGCAGAAAGGCTGGCCGGGGGCGATCGTCGCAATCTTAAGCTTGTTTGAACACGGCGAATTCAGATGAGCGATGGGGCGAATATGCGCGGCAAATATGATCTTGAGCTGGTCGATCTGACAAAGAAATTCGGGGACACGCTCGCCGTAAACAAGATCAGCCACCGATTTAAGGCCGGTTCCTATGTGTGCCTGTTGGGGCCATCGGGATGCGGCAAGTCATCAACCCTGCGCATGATCGCGGGCCATGAAAACGTGACAGAGGGAGCGATCCTTCTGGGGGGCTTTGATGTCTCTCATCTGACCCCGGCCAAACGCGGCACTGCAATGATGTTTCAGAACTATGCTCTGTTTCCACATCTGAATGTGCGGGACAATGTGTCGTTTTCCTTGCGGATGAAAGGCGAAGACAAAGCTACGCGCGATGCCAGGGCAAACGAGCTGCTTGAGCTGGTCGATATGACGGGTTTTGCAGATCGGCTTCCAGCACAGCTTTCGGGCGGGCAACAGCAACGTGTCGCGCTTGCACGGGCGCTGATCACCCAGCCCAAGGTGCTTTTACTGGATGAACCGCTTTCGGCCCTTGATCCGTTTTTGCGCATTCGCATGCGGGCTGAGCTGAAAAAGCTGCAGCGCGAACTCGGGATCACGTTTGTACATGTCACCCACGGGCAGGATGAGGCGCTGGCGCTGGGAGATGAGCTGGTCGTCATGAACAACGCCCTGATCGAACAAGCAGGCAGCGCGCGGGAGGTCTGGACGGCCCCTAGAACCGAATTTGTGGCCCGGTTCATGGGCGGCCACAATGTCATCGCTCTGGACGGGGGCAAAGTGGCCCTGCGGGCCGATGATGTGAAGCTGGGCGACCACGGGCTGCCCGCATGGGTTACGTCGATCGAATATCAAGGCGGCCATGTGGCGCTGACAGCGCGTATCGAGGCAGGCGAGCAGGTGCTGGCCTTGGTGCCCGAAGCCATCTTTTTCCAATCACCAAAAAACCTGGGCGATCTGGTCAATCTCGCCTGGGATGAGGGGCGGCTGCACCGCCTCCAATCTTAATCAAATCAACCAACAAGGGATGAACTCAATGTCTAAAATGCGTTATAGTCGTCGTACTGTTTTGAAAGGTGGCGCTGCTGTTGCCGCTGCCTCCGCATTGGCCGCACCGATGGTCTGGGCTCAGGAAATCAAGGATATCACCCTGCGTCAGTTCGGGACCGGTGTTTCCAACCTCAACGATGTCGCAACCAAGGTCAAAGAAGACCTAGGTTTCAATCTGGAAATGACGGCTCTGGACAGTGACAGCGTTACCCAGCGCGCCGCGACGCAGCCTGACAGTTTTGATGTCGCCGACATTGAATACTGGATCTGCAAAAAGGTCTGGCCAACGGGCAACCTGCAAGCGATGGATACATCCAAGATCGCCAATTACGACAAGATCGTCGGCACCTTTCGCTCGGGCAAGCTGACTCCGGAAAGCGTGATTGCACAGGGCACTGCGCCCCATACTGTAGGCTTTGTTGAGGGGCCAGGCGGCAAAACCTTTGCCGGCAACGAAACCGGTTGGATGACTCTGATCCCGACGATCTACAACGCGGATACCCTGGGCATTCGACCTGACCTGATTGGCCGCCCCATCGAAAGCTGGACCGAGCTGCTAAACCCCGAGTTCAAGGGCAAGGCCTCTATCCTCGACATTTCATCGATCGGGATCATGGACATGGCCATGGTCTGCGAAGCCATGGGCGAGATCCAGTATGGCGACAAGGGCAACATGACCAAGGAAGAGATCGACAAGACCTTTGCGATCTTTACTGAAGCCAAACAAAACGGCCAGTTCCGCGCCTTCTGGAAATCGTTTGATGAATCCGTCAACCTGATGGCTTCTGGTGAGGTGGTGATCCAGTCCATGTGGTCGCCTGCCATTACAGCCGTCAAATCGCGCGGGATCCCTTGCGTTTATCAGCCCCTCAAAGAGGGTTACCGGTCATGGGGTGGCGGTCTTGGCCTGTCCTCCAGCCTGTCGGGGATGGAGCTGGATGCGGCCTATGAATACATCAACTGGTATCTGTCTGGTTGGGTCGGCGGCTACCTGATGCGTCAGGGCTATTACTCGGCCGTGCCCGAGACGTCCAAAGAATTCATGACCGCCAACGAGTGGGGCTACTGGTTCGAAGGCAAGCCCGCAACCGACGTCATCACCTCGCCGACAGGGGACCAGTTGGCCAAGGCCGGAGATGTGCGCGATGGTGGTTCGTTCACCGAGCGCATGGGCGCCGTTGCCTGTTGGAATTCCGTCATGGACGAGAACCAGTACATGGTGCGCAAATGGAATGAATTCATCGCAGCCTGACCAAACAGGGGCGCCGGCCGATTGGTCGGCGTCCTCTACGGCATCCGGCAACAGATCCACGTTTAGAGCACAAGAAAGCCACCATGGGCAAATCCCGAGATATCATTGCTTATCTGCAAGCCGCGCCGTTGATGGCTGTGTTGCTCGCCTTTCTTGTTGTGCCAATCGGCATGATTGTTGTGGTCAGTTTTTGGGGCGCGACCGAGTTTTCGATCTATCCCGCGTTTCAGTTTGACAACTATGCGTTCCTGTTTGGCTCACCCGTCACCTACAAGGTGTTCTTTGCCACTTTCAAATACGCCTTTATCACCTGGATCTTCACCCTTTCGATCGGCTTCACCGTTGCCTATTTCCTGGCGTTTCATGTGCGCACGCAGGCCATGCAAACCGCCTTGTTCTTACTCTGCACGATCCCGTTCCTGACCTCGAATATCATCCGGATGATTTCGTGGATCCCGTTTCTGGGCCGCAATGGCATAGCCAATCAGACTCTGATCTCATGGGGCTTGATTGATGAACCGCTGGAGTGGCTGCTGTACTCTGATTTTTCGGTCATCCTTGCCTTTGTTCACCTATATACGCTGTTCATGGTTGTTCCGATCTTCAACACCATGATGCGGATCGACAAATCCCTGATCGAAGCGGCCTATGACAATGGCGCAACCGGGTTGCAAACACTTTGGCATGTGATCGTCCCGCTGACCAAGCCGGGCATCATGATCGGAACCATCTTTGTGGTGACGCTGGTGATGGGGGATTTCATCACCGTGCGGTTCATGTCTGGCAGTCAAAAGGCCAATGTGGGGCGCCTGATCTCCAATGATATCGCGCTGCTGCAATACCCCTCGGCCGCAGCTACGGCTGTTGTGTTGCTCTGTACGGTCCTGATCGTCATCGGCGTGCTGCTGCGTTTTGTAAACATCCGCAAGGAACTTTGATATGGAACAGCGCCCCCGGTCTTTCTACTATCTTGCTGCCTTCTTTTGCCTCTTCCTGCTGTTCCTTTATGGTCCGACCCTGACGATCGGAATCTTGTCGTTCCAGGGCAAAGGTGGCGGGCTGACCTTCCCGATGCGCGGTGTCTCCCTAAACTGGTTCCGCGAACTGTTTGAACAACAGGCGGTCGGAGACATATGGGGATCGTTCCGCCGTTCACTGGCACTGGGGCTCATGGTGATGGTCTCCACCGTGGTGGTTTCGGTCATGGCCGGGCTGGCCTTTCGCAAAAAATTCGCCGGTTCAACCGTGTTGTTCTACCTGGCGATTACATCGCTGGTAATCCCGTCCATCCTTGTTTCATTGGGGGTCGGTCTGATTTTCAACCAGCTTGGCCTCAAGGTTCACTGGACCAGCTCTGGCTTTGGCAGTCAGCTGACATGGACATTGCCATTTGGGCTGCTGATCATATTTGCCGTCTTTAACCGGTTCGACAAATCCTATGAGGAAGCCGCCCGTGATCAGGGGGCCACATCCTGGCAGACTATTCGCCATGTGATCCTGCCCATTATCGCGCCCTCGCTGATCGGGGTCGCTCTGTTCGGCTTTACCCTATCCTACGATGAATTTGCCCGGACCTTGTTGACCGCAGGCAGCTACAACACCCTACCGCTGGAGATCTTTGGCATGACCACCAATGTCACCACCCCGGTCATCTATGCGCTTGGGACGCTTACTACCCTGTTTTCATTGGCGATCATCGGTGTGTTTCTGGCTGTTGTCTGGATTGTGGGGAAACGCCGCTCACGTGTGGGATCCGACGCCGGAAAGGCGGTCTAATGCATCTGGTTTACATCAATCCCAACTCGACCGAGGCGATGACACAGAGTGTGGTCGCGGTCGCCGCCCGAAATGCCCCGCAGGTGCAGGTGACCGGGCTGACAAATACCAAAGGCCCGGCGGCCATTGAGGGCCCAGAGGACGGCGATGCGGCAATTCCTGGCGTGTTGCAGCTTGTTGCGGAGGCTCAGCTCCTAGGGGCCGACGCCATTGTCATCGCCTGTTTTGATGACACCGGCCTAAGCCAGGCCCGCAGCCTGGCAACCTGTCCAGTTCTGGGCATTGGCCACTCTGCCTATACGATGGCATCATTGCAGGGTGGGGGATTTTGTGTCGTCACATCCGTTGAAAATGCGGTACCAGTCATCAAAGGCAATATAGAGACCTCGGGCTTTGGCGAAAATTGCACCTTGGTTAAAGCAAGCGGGCTGTCTGTTCTGACAATCGAACAAGGCGGAGAAGAAATGTTGGATCAATTGTCTCAGGCCATTCTCGAAGCAAAAGATCAATATATCTGCCAAACCGTTATTCTGGGCTGCGCCGGTATGGCAATGCATCACGGTGTTCTTGCACGGAGAACGGGCACAAAGCTGATAGACGGCGTCGTCGCCTCCACGCATTTGGCCGTTGCTGCCGCACTGACCTTGCCAGAAAAGACACCTTAGAATTTACCGGCACGGCAACTCGCGCTACCCATTTTGGGCAGGCAGACTGCCGCGGCAGTTCTTTGAGAAGACCGCAGCCTGATGCATCGCGGATGGCAACTCGCCGCAAGATCTGTCGCGCCCGTGTTAAGGGCTCCGGCGGCTACGTCTGAACCAAATGCAGGAAAAGCGGTAACAGATCACGTTACCAGACCATCGCGGGGCAGGCTGGTCGGTGAATGGCCCTCAGATCACCGGGCTTGATTGTGATGGCCGTACAGTCATCGAGTTCGGGGATCGGGAGAAACATCGTACCGTTTCCGCTTGATGGTGGTGCCTTTAGGGCTGATAGGGGAGCGAGGAATGATGCAGGACGATGCGCAGCGTACCGCTCTGGTCCTTCTTATAGCCAAAACTTTTGTCGACAGTGGTGACCGACCCGTCCTTGTTGGTCAGCTTGACCCAGCCCATCCACATCGCCACGTCGCCCTGAAGGAAGCTGGCCGAAGGAATGCTCTCCATCGCGCGCCAACCCATAATCGCAAAACCATTATCAAGTGGATACTCTGCAGAGTGGCCACAGAAATAGGCCAGGGCGCCGACCTTGGTCGGGCGGAACGTCTGAGCACCGCTTGCCATGGTCGGTTTGAACAGGACCGGCCCAAGATCATAGCCATAATAGCTGTCGATATTGGCAGAAGGCACCACGCGGGCCGCTTCTATTCCACCCTCTTCGAAGGCCTTCGAAATGGAGATTTTCCCGTCGCCCCAGGTTTCCAGGGCGGTTTCAATTTCATCATGTGTGATCTGCAAGAGATCCTCCTTTTCGTCACAACTCAGACGATGGAGCGCTTAGTGTCTCCTTGCCGAGCACCACCATCAGCCTCGCCGACCGAGGGTTTTCGCCTCTGTGAGCGATACTTGAACCGCGAATTGTAAACGCCATTCAGAAATGTCACTGGTTGCGCAAAGCAGGAATGTCACCAAGGGGCGCGACATGAGCAAGGCTTAGTCTTCGACGACCTCAATACGCCATGATGCGCCGGGGGTGATTGCCACGTCATCGTCGTCGCCAATGCGTTTGTCCGTTGTCAGTTCTTCGATCAACTTGAGACCCAGCACAAAGGATTGAACTGGGTCTATCCCGTAGACTTTCTTTTCCTTGATGAAACCGTCCACTGAAACAACCGCATAGTAGTCCTCGACGCCGCCTTGGCTGCCATCGGTCGATATGGTCGCCTCGACACCGTCGTCAGATACTACGCGTAGCTTGATTTGTTTCATCTCGCTGCCTCTTTGCTTTCGATCCTGAAGGTCGGCCTTGCGGCTTATAGCCCATCTTCTCAGAGTTTGTCCTAACTGGATATTTGGGCGGTGCGGCGTCCTGTATCTCTTTGATGTGTTCCAGAACCGCACCGAGGCGCTTGTTGTCGGTGATAGCTGCATGGGTCACGCGCTGATCCATGTCGAAGATTTTGTAGGGCAGGGAGCGGCCTTTTGAGCGCACCTCAAACCTGCCATCCACGAAGGCATAGGTGTCGACGTATTTGCCTACCAGACCGCGCGTGACGTCACTTTCTTCCAGCATGATCCGCTTACGATCATAAGAGAACGTCAGCTGCTTTCCGACATAGCGGTTCTCGCGCCAGCACAACACATCATCCAGCCGATCTGGCTCCACATTGAGTGCGCGATGCAGGTTGTCAGGCTTGGCCGGTGCTTTGGCGAACTTGGCGTTGTGACGCTCTTTGAAGCCTTGCAGATAGGCGTTTCCAGCATCCATATCGCAGATGTCAGCAAGGCGCAGTTCCTTGACCAGGCGATCTTGCAACGTCCTGTTGGCGCGTTCGACGCGGCCCTTGGCCTGGCTGCTGTTGGCGCAGAGGATCTCGACGTTCAACTGATTCAACGCACGCCCAAATTGGGTCATGCGGGCACCACCTTTGGCATCTTCCTTCGCCACACGGAAAACCGTGTGTTTGTCGGAATAGAAGGCGACGGGACGACCATGTTGGCGCAGATAACTTTCCAGAGCCTCGAAATAGCTGAACGTGCTCTCGGATTTGACGAACCTCAGCTCCATCAGCGTGCTGGTGGCATCATCGATAAAGACGAGCAGGGTGCATGGTGGGCCGCGATCTTCAAACCATCGGTGATCAGAGCCATCAATCTGGATCAGCTCACCAATACATTCCCGGCGCAATCTGGGCTGGTGGAACTGGCGGCGCTGCTTACGAGAAAGCCAGATACCATCCTCGGCCATCCATTTGCGCAACGTCTCGCGGGAAACTTTGAAGCCGTGATTTTCGGCCAACATCTCAGCGGCCAATGTCGGGCCGAAATCCGGATACTGTTCCTTGATGACGGTCAGCGCATAGTCACGCTTGGCTAAGTGGATTTGGTTGTTCGGCGTGCGACCGCGCGACTTGTGCCGGATCGCTGCCGCACCATCCTGGCGATACCGCTTTAACAGTCGGAATATCTGCCGACGCGTCAAATCCAACATGTTTGCCGCGTTGTCGACGCTTAACTGGCCATCATCGACCTGCGCCAAAACCTCCACGCGGTTCAGCTCGCGCTCGCTCATCATCAACCATCCCATATCCGCTCATCCTCACATCGTTTTGCGAGGAGAGTGACACTTCTGCTTTGCTCATGGGTGACATTATCGCTTTGCGGCTACAATCGAAAA